>CANKZR010000001.1 GCA_947488625.1 uncultured Sphingomonadaceae bacterium
TCTTGTGCTTCATCGTCCGTCCTTCTGTCAGGGCCGGACTCTAATCATACTTGGAGGAAAATCAGGGGGTCACGTCAGGCGGTAGCTTCAATCACGTCGCGCGAAATAACTGTGTCCTGCACTTCCCGAAATAGCGTCACCACACGATCGTTTCCGGTGCGCTGCGCGCTGATCCGGGACGCTGCATCCGACGAGATGGTTTGCCAAAAATTTCTCTTCAACGGATGCTGGCAGAAAAGCCACATGATGTTTGCGAAGCCGGATGCCGAAACCTGACGCTTCTTGTCCTGGTTAGCCCCCGCGGTGAGGTAAGCCGGATCGGCAAAGAAGAGCCCAAAATAGCTAAGGGCGCGCTGCTCGTCCGCTGCAAGCAGAAGGCAAGGTGCGCCAACTGCCTCTCTCGGGATCATCCAGTTGTTGGCCGTAGTGAATTTGACGTCGGCATCATTGCCGAGGATCACTAGGTCGAGGGCGCCTTTTGAAAGCTGGAAATAGGAACGCACCAGAATTTCAACGCGAGTTCCGATATATGTTTTCTCGGTTTTCTCAAGTTCATCATACGACCGTCGACCCGTTCGAGGCGTATCGATTACGATATCGATCGCTTCCCGTAAGAGCGGGGGAATGTCTGATTTAATCGCTTGGATGCCGTTTGCGCGCTGGCACAGGTCATCCCGGATCGCAGCAAGTTCTGCGAACCGTGGGTGGCCGGCAGAAACTTGGCTTTGGGGTATTGATGCTCGCAACCACGCCTCCAACTTGAGGCGCGGTATGCAATTCTTTTCCGTCAGATGGAAGTGGTTAAGCTACCCGAGACATATCCGACATTTCTTCTTCTTCGGCGCTCGCGAGAATGGCCACCTTTATGGCGTTTGCGACGGCGAATGCTACTGGTGGGGGAAACGCGTTTCCAACCTGCCGATACGCAGCAGTTTTCCGCCCGGAGAATTTCCAACGTTTTGGAAAGCCTTGTATCTGGGCGACCATTTCAACAGTGAGCCGCGGCATACCAACATAGTCTGGCTCCGGCGCTTCTTCTGCGATTGTCTTCCCATTTACTCCAAGAGAGGCCCAAGCAGCCTTTGCACGAGTAGGCCCGAGGTCAGGACCGCCATGCTTTTTAGATCCGCCAACGACGGTTGGGGCTATGTCGTCCGCACGCTTTCTCCAAGCGTCCGCTCCACGCCAACCACTTGCCGACATCATTTTGAAGAGAGTATCGCCTACCGTTTTCGGAGGCTTATCGTGTGGTTTCGGCCACTTAAAAAAGGGCCAAAGCCGTTTCTCGAGCGCAACTATGACCACTCTGGGTCGCAACTGCGGAACACCATAGTCGGACGCATTCAGAAGATGCCAGTCAACCTTATAGCCCATACCCTCAAGCTGCGTCTTGAGGTCCCGTCGATAGTCAGCAAACGCAGCGTCAAGGAAACCGCGCACATTCTCGATCATTACAGCTTTCGGCCTGATCGCATCGATAATTTCCAAAGCATCCGGGAACAGGTTTCGCTCATCGTTTGCGCCCAGTTGCTTTCCGGCCTTGGAAAAGGGAGGACAGGGTAAGCCGCCAGCCACCAAATCTATATCCGAAAACTGGGCAGCGGTTTTTTTGAACTCTCCGAGGTCATCTTCGATGACATTCCAAGATGGCCGATTTTCGCGCAATGTGTTGCAACAATGGCCATCATTCTCGACCAATGCCACATGCTCGAAACCCGCCTGCTCCAATCCAAGAGCCTGACCTCCAGCGCCTGCACACAGTTCGATAGACTTCATTGTCGTCCCTTTTGTTCTCTAAACGTTCCTACCAAAGAATGGACTGTTGGCAAGTCAGAACAGATATGGCGCAGGATTGCACGAGGGCGAACTGCGTTTGCGGAAGTGTCCACGAAAAACTGGGGGTCTAGCTCACGGCTCATTCTGGCGCGTGACTGCCAGTTTGATGGATCAATCCATACGTCGGGAGCACTGCAACCGTTTGCAATGAATTAGCAAATTCCAGTTTAAAGTCTTTTTGAAAGTTGTTGAAATGTAACGAGCCGATTTTTGACTAGTTTTCGGCGAGAGTTGTAGAAAACCGTCGATTGTGGGAGCTTGGGAAGCAGCCGGAAGACGGATCGAAGGATGTCGAGATCCGCTGTCGGGACCCCCAGCTTTCCCACAGATGGGATTAGCGCCGGACCTCGTTTGCACTGCTACCCAACCTCGGACCACGCGGGTCTTGAGTTTTCCTCCTTGCGGCGGGCGATCCGCTAAGACCGAAATTAGGGCGCAAAGCGATCATCACTGAGGTAGATCGGCCTGAATTCTCCAGTGATTTGAGTGCCCATCTTTGTCTCCAATGGGGCACCAAACAGTCTCTAAGCGAACCGAAGAGCTCATGACTGGCGCATCTCGTGCCAGCAAGCGCGGTTCTGCGCGGTTTCGGAGAAGTGGTTCTGGAGGATGGGGTAGAGACCCTCAAATTGGCTGTGTCTCCGCGCCCATTTCGGCAAATGTCTCTGTCTGGGTTTTCCTCGCCTCCTGTGGCCATCGAGCGTCTTTGGGCAAGCAGCCTAGCTTTCGGCAATGACTCGCGCGCGGGAAGCGGAACGCTCGTGTCCCAGCCATTACCTTCGTTACGACCCAGCGCATGGACATTTAGCGGAATTTCGATCCCGTCATGCCGCATCTGCGTCGCAGCGATCAGTTTTTCGATGATGCTCTGGCGCTGTTTATTATAGGCCAGACTGGCGGCGGTCGGTTTCGCCTTGGCGAGATGGCCCCGAAGGGCGCCGCCCTCTTTCCCGAGCCCGCCGAAAACGGTCCCGCTCATCCCCGAAGGGCATCCCTCCAAGCAAGCTGAAAGCGTGATGACAATATTTATCACTCTTATTGCAAATGCGAATGACTCGCGTTAGCGGGTGTCGTGCAGCCAATCAGACTGATGGGGAATCAATTGAAAGTCGCTCTTACAAGTTCGCTCGCCGTGGCTTCCGTGCTCGCGGCCACACCTGTTCTCGCACAGGAGGAGGATGTCGAGACTGTCGTCGATGCGAATGATACGATTGTCGTTACCGGTGCATTGTCCGATTTCGGCGCCACCAAATCCGACACTCCTATTGTCGAAGTCGCCCGCTCGATCTCTATCGAGACGCAAGAGGACTTCGAAAACAAAGGCTTCCAGTCGCTGGACGACGCGCTGACCTACATGGCGGGCGTAACTGCCGAGCCGTTCGGCTTCTCCACGCGCGGGGATTTCAGCCAGGTGCGCGGGCTCGATGCCCCGGAATACCGCGACAACCTGCAATTCCTGTTCGGCTTTTACAACAATCCGCGCCCTGATCTATACACGCTCGAACAGGTCGAGGTTCTGAAAGGACCGGCTTCGGTGCTCTACGGGGCAGCATCCCCCGGCGGTATCATCAACGTGGTGACAAAACGTCCCTCCAATGAAACGGCTGGCGAAATCCGTGCCGAATACGGTTCCTTCGACCGGATGCAGATCGCCGGCGACTTCAACCTCGCCGTGCCCGGTGCAGAAGACGTCGCCATGTTTCGTTTTGTCGGCCTCTATCGCGATTCCGGGACACAGATCGACGAAGTGGAAGACAACAAGCTGGTAATCGCGCCCGCTTTCACCGTGCGCCCCTCCAGCGATACGGAGATCACCGTTCTCGCCAATTATACCGATCAGGATACCGACACCGCTCACCAGTTCTATCCTGTGACTGGCACTTACCTGCCATCGCAGGACGGTCGGGAAATCGACATTACGGAGTATTTCGGGGCGCCCGGCTTCAACGCCTACGATTCCGAGAGCCTTGCGATCACCCTGCTGGCCAGCCAGCAATTGACGGCTGCGTGGTCGCTGGAAGGCGTCGCCCGCTACGTCGATTCCAGCGCCGATTATCGCCAGGCGTGGCCGGCATTCCTGGGCAACGGGGTCCCTCGCATCGATGCGGATGGCGATGCCGCCTGGACCTTCTACCTCTCCGACCGCATGTCCGAACAATACGCCTTCGACATGCGGCTACGCGGCGAACTGGTCACCGGTCCGATCGAGCATGAATTGCTGGCGGGCGTACAATACCAGGATGTGACAACCGACGCCGACAACGCCTACATCTTCGCTCTCGGCACGATCAACGTGTTCGATCCGCAATACCAGAACGTCCCCAGCGTTGCCGATATACGGGCGCAGCAGACGGACGGACCGGAGAACTATGTCGAGGAGCTTGGCTTCTACGTCTCCAACCAGATGACGCTTGGCGACCTGGTGGGCACTGTGGGTGTGCGCTTCGATCAGGTGGACAACGCCGTGCAGGACGGCACCTCTCAGGAAGACGATGCCACCAGCTTCAGCGCAGGTCTGCTCTGGCGTGGTCCGGGCGGCATTTCGCCCTATGTCAGCTATGCCGAGAGCTTCGAGCCGGTTGTCGGTGTCGATACCGTGACTGGAGAGCAACTGCTTCCCCAAGAGGGCAAGCAATGGGAAGCCGGGATCAAGTGGCAACCAACCGGGATGAACGCGCTCGTCACTCTGGCTGCCTTCGATATTGAACAGTCCAATCTGTCGAATCCCAACGCGCTTGTCGGCGGGAATTCGCAACAGGAAGGTGTGGCAAAGATCAAAGGAGTCGAACTCGAGGCAAATGCCGTTCTTGGCGGTCTCCGGCTCGACGGTAATATCAGCTATCTCGATACGGAAGACCCGGACGGCTTCCGGTTGACCGCCATCCCGGATTGGCAGGCTTCCCTCTTCGCTCTCTACGGGTTCCAGTCCGGTCCGCTCCGTGGGCTCAGCTTTGGCGGGGGCATCCGCCATGTCGGCGGCAGCGAAAGCAGTGGTATTTCCGCACTGACCGGAAACGTTCTGACCTACAGCACCGATAGCTATACCGTAGGCGATTTGTCTGCCGCCTACGAGACCGGCCCGTGGGAGTTCCGGGTGACCGCGCGCAACGTCACCGACGAGGATTATCTCACCGTGTGTCTCGTGCGTGGAGATTGCTATCCCGGTGAGAGCGGCAGCGTAACTGGCACCGTGGCGTACAACTTCTGATGGCGCTGATTTCCCAGTTCTGGTTGGCCGTTCTTCTTGGCGTTGCGGGTGTATTCGTCTTGCGGGTTTCGTGGGCGCGGCCCTCCAGATCCGTCACCCTGAACATATTGGGGTGGGGAAACATCCTCGCTGCGGCTGTGCTGGCAATTGGAGCATATGGGGCATGGGGCCTCGCGGTCTCCGCGCTGTTCGTGATGGGGACGGCGCTCCTGTTGCTTGCACCGTCGATTGTCCGTCGGCCTTCGTGGAAGCGCAGACCGCTGGATAGCGGCGCGCGTGCAGATCCCCGCCAAAGGCAGAACCTGGCACTTGGCCGGCGGGTGGCAACCTTCGCGATCGCGGGGCCTGCCGCCTTGCTCGCTGCGCTGTTGCTGGCGCTCGCCTTGCGCTCCATTTTCGCCGGAGTGGGCGGCGTGGAAGCAGATGCAAATGTGCTGGTCCTCGCCTGTGTGCCTGTATTCTGGAGTATCCTCGCCACCGCGCTTCTCTTGATGGAGCATCGCCGCATGCAGTTGGCGACGTTGGCGGTAGCGGCGGTCGCCGCAATTCCGATCACAATTCTCGCAAGATAACGCGATGAGCATGACGATCAACAAGGCAACGGTCAAAAGGGCTCTCGCAGCCCATTCCTGGGTCGGGCTAGTCTGCGCGGGTCTTCTCTACCTGATCTGCGCTACCGGGACCGCGCTCGTGCTTTACGAGGAATGGCAGCGGTTAGAGCAGCCCGGCATACCGGAAACCAGCAGCATCGAACCGGAGGCAGTCCAGCGCGCGGTCGAGAACGTGATGGCGTCGGAGGTGGGGCAAATGCCGACGACCCATCTTTACGTCCACCTTCCAACTGACGCACTGCCGCGCACGACTATCACCACCGACACGCAGGCTGTTCACATTGACGAGGAAGGGAGCATCGTCGCTCCGGAGGAGAATGCCTGGGCAGAGTTCCTGCTGGCCCTCCATTACCGGCTCAATTTGCCGGCCATCGTGGGCATGACAATCGTGGGGTTGATGGGTGCAATGATGCTCTCACTCTCCCTGTCCGGGGTGCTGGCACATCCTCGCATATTTCGTGATGCCTTCCGACTGCGTGCGCGGCGCGGCGATCAGACCGCGCTGGCAGATTGGCACAATCGCCTTGCCGTATGGACGCTGCCATTTGGTATCGCGATCGCGTTGACCGGATCGATGATTGGTCTTTATTACGTGTCGGGATACGGCATGGCGACCAGCACCTATGCCGGCGATACCGAGGCCGTGACGACCGCCATCTTCGGCGCCGAGCCGGAGGTGGCAAGCGACGTGGCAAACCTGCCGAGCGTTGCGAGGGTTCTTGGATACATGGATGCGAACTATCCGGCGGTAGAACCCTATTACGTGGTCCTGCACGATCCCGGCACCGCAGGGCAGCATGTTCAGATCATCGCCGAGCACCCGCAAAGACTAATTTTCGGCGAATATTACAATTTCGATGGCGAGGGCAGGTTCCTGTCCACTGTCGGAATGTCCGACGGGACCGCCGGGCAGCAAATTGCTGCCTCGTCCTACAACCTGCACTTCGGAAACTATGGCGGTCTGCCGGTCAAGCTGGTCTATATCGCTTTTGGCGGTCTGATCAGCGTCATCGTTGCTACAGGCCTCTACATCTGGTTCGCCAAGGAACGCCGCAGAGGGCGACCAAGGGCCAGCGCCAAAGCGGCATGGGACGGATTGGTTATCGGCACGCCGGTGATGCTGGCAGCGACACTCGCGTTGAGGCTGTCGCTGGGCAATGCCGTTCCGTTCGAAGCCGTATTCTGGATCGGCGTTGCTGGCTGTGTAGGCCTGTCCTTGCTGCGATCGAGATCGAGCAGGACTGGCGCAGACCGGAAGGATGGCCCGGTGCACGTGGAACGATCAAGCGCATGAGATTTCATACGGGCCGTACGTTTTCCAACAGGCAGGCTACGCAGTCTTCTGCAAAGCCTGGCTCTCGTTTCGTACCTATCGCTTACCTTAATCGTTGGTAACCGGAGTTTGCTGCCCACTACTTTTGTCGTTCGAAAGCTTGAGCCATGCTGGCAATTGAGCCACGTGCAGCAGCAGTGCCAAAGCAATCACTCGCGCATCTTTTTCGTCTCGATCGAGAAGCGACAACGTCGCTTCAGGCCCAATTGCGAGCGCGGGTCGTGGAGACGATTGACTCGGGTGTGCTTCCACCCGGGCTGAAGCTGCCTTCGTCGCGCAAGCTGAGCGCGCAACTTGGTGTGGCGCGAAACACGGTCTCGCTAGCCTATGAGGAGTTGATCGCCTCCGGCCATCTCGTATCGCGAGAGCGGAGCGGGGTCTTCGTCGCTGAGGGAAGGAAACCCTCGTCGGTCACCACCATAGCGGGCTCACAGTCTCGAAAGGAAAGTTCGGCCGTCATGCGCCGCGCGCCGGCAAATGTCATACCCGGAGGCCAGTTGCGATATCCATCCGACTGGAGGAGATTCCCCTTTCCCTTCATCGAGGGTCTGTATGATCGAACGCTTTTCCCGATCGGTGAATGGCGTGAAGCCAGTCGCATGGCGCTCGGGATCCATGAGGTCGAAAGCTGGTCCACCGATAGGGGCGAGGCCGATGACGAATTGCTGGTCGAGCAGTTGCGCCAGAAAATCCTGACCCGCCGCGGTATCGCCGCAGCACCGGACGAAATACTGGTGACCGTGGGAGAACAGCAAGCGCTTCATCTCGCGTTCGAACTTCTGTGCGAGCACGGCACGGCAGTTGGTCTGGAGGACCCCGGAGACCCGGACGTCAGAGCGCTGGCCCATGCGCGCGGTGCAGACGTAAGCCATTTTCCCGTGGGTGATGCCGGCGTAGAGTTCGATAACGGACTTCAGGGCATCGATGTGTTCTACGTCTCGCCAAGTCGCCAGCGGCCGACCGGCGTCACGATGCCGCAAAGTCAGCGGGAAGCCTTGATTGCCGAAGCAAAGCGTCACGATGCCTTGATCATCGAGGACGATTTTGAATGCGAATTGAGCTTTCTGGTCGACGCTCCGCCTGCGTTGAAAAGCGCAGACAGGGATGGACGTGTTGTTTATGTCGCGGCGCTTTCCAAGGTGCTGTCTCCCGGCTTGCGTCTCGGCTTCCTTGTCGGACCTGCTGATTTCATTCGGGCGGCGCGCAGGCTTCGCAACTTGACCACCCGCAAGCCCTCTCCGATCATGCAGCGAACCGCGGGCATATTCTTGTCGTTGGGGCATTACGACACAATGCTTCGTCGCCTTTTCCGTACCTACGAACAACGGCTCATCGCGTTGCGTGATGCCTTGAACCACTATCGGCCGCTCTCGATCGCCATTCCTCCTGTGACGGGTGGCACCTGCTACTGGGTGCGTGGCCCCGACAATCTGGACGCCGAGCAGTTGCAAACCGTGGCAAAGAACGCGGGAGTGCTGATCGAGCCGGCCACACCCTATTTCGCGAACAGGCAGGGACGATCGAACATGTTTCGCCTGGGTGTCACGAGTCTTGACGAGGCGCAGATCAGGCCCGGTATCGAGGCGCTCTCGCTGGAGATGCGCAAGAGAGCAGGCAGTCAGGGCTGGCCAGCGACGCCGACGCTTCCGGGCGAAACCCGAGTGCTCTCGGAGGCCGAGCTCGATCAATTCCTGTCCGGTGTGCAGATCAATTACGAGACAGTCTACGGAGAGCCCTGCGTGATCGAACTGCACGCGGACGGGGCCATGCTGGGCCGCGCGGGTTACGCGGGGGAAGACCGGGATGAAGGGCGCTGGTGGATCGAAGGTGATCGGTGGTGTCGCCAATGGAACCGGTGGGCCTATGGCGAGGCGGGGCGCTACCGCGTTGAAAAGGAAGCTAACCAGATCTTCTGGCTCGACGAGAGTGGACGACGGATCGACAGCGCATCGATTGCCTCCGCCTTGTAGGGCAAGCTGAACTGGCCCCATCAAACAGCCTCATCTGGTCCTAATAGCAATCGCCATCCTGTCCGAACCTGCAGGCGTTCGGAGGGAATTGAATGACGAAGCTTGGTATCGCCGCGATACAGATAGACGCCGATGGCGCTGATAATATCGTGTTGATCGAGGAAGAAACGCGCGCCGTCACGCGGAGGTTCCCGTGGGTCGATCTTGTGGTTTTCGGTGAACTTGCAGCATACGGGACTTCTCCCGCAAGAGCCGAACCTGCGGGTGGCCTGCTGGAACAACGCATGGCCGACCTAGCCCGCGAGACTGGCGTGTTCCTGATCCCCGGGTCCTACTATCAGGAACGCGGCGGAGCGGTTTACAATGTCTCGTCGGTGTTCGGTCCTGATGGCGAGATCGTGGCCCGGCACGACAAGTTCTTTCCCTTTTTGCCCTACGAAAAGGACGTCGCCTGCGGAAATCAGTATTGCGTGTTCGACGTGCCGGGCATCGGCAGGCTTGGTCTTGCCATATGCTATGACATGTGGTTTCCCGAGGCGATGCGCACGCTGGCCGCGATGGGTGCAGAAGCGATTATCCTGCCGACCCTGACCAACACCATAGACCGGGACGTGGAACTTGCGATTGCGCGTGCGAACGCTGCGATCAACCAGTGCTATTTCATCGACATCAACTGCGCTGGTACGCTCGGCAATGGCCGCTCGGCATTCTACGGGCCGGGCGGGGAGACGATCTACGAGTGCGGCGAAGGCCGCGATGTGGCCGCACTGCGCCTTGATCTGCAGCAAGTGCGCGATGCCCGTGCGCACGGCTGGCACGGCCTTGGGCAGGTGCTCAAATCCTTTCGCGACACGCCCCTGGAATATCCGCTTCACGCCAATGCCCAGGTGCGCAGCTCGGCAATGTCCGATCTGGGAAAGCTCACCATGCCCGCCAGCGAACAGCGGGCAGAATCCGACGCAGAAACCTTATCCCGATTCAACCAAGGCAAAGGGGGGACCAGATCATGATCCACGCCAAACATCCGCGCACATCGACACTTGCAGGCCTGCTGCTGGCGACAACCACGCTGGCAACACCGCTGCACGCACAGGAAGCGGACCCGCAATCGACCGCAGAGGAGCGGGAGGATCGACCCTTCATCGTGGTGACCGCGACCCGACGCGAAGAGCGCGTGGTCGACATTCCTTACAATATCACGTCGGTGGGCGGTGACGAGATCGAGGCGGCGCAAATCTTCGATAATGCCGAACTGCTGCGCTCCATTCCCGGTGTTGCCGTGGTCGACCAGGGGTCTCGCAATGCAGGCACGGTGAACCAGGTCCGCATTCGTGGCCTGAACGTGGACAGTAACGCGCTGGGGGACTATGCGACATCCTCGGTTGCAACTGTATCCACCTACGTCAACGAAACGCCGGTTTTTGCCAACTTCCTGCTGCGCGATATCGAGCGGGTGGAAGTGCTGCGTGGCCCGCAGGGTACGCTCTACGGTTCGGGCTCGCTGGGCGGCACTGTGCGATATATCACGCGCGATCCGGAACTGGGTGAATTTGGCGGATATGCCACCGGCTCGCTGTCGCATACCAACGGGTCTGATGGCATCGGCTATACGCTTGACGGCGTGGTCAACGTGCCGTTGGGTAACAACCTCGCCTTGCGCGTGGTCGGTTCCTATGTCGATTATCCGGGCATCACCGATTACGTGAACGTCTACGAACTGGACAGCGAAGGCCTGCCAGCCGCGCCAGAGGGCGTGCTTGATCCGGCAGCTTCTTACCGTACGGTCGAGGATGCCGATACCGTTGAACAATGGATGGTCCGCGGAACGCTGATGTTCGAGCCGAGCGACCGCTTCCAGGCCAAGCTGGTGTATGCGCACCAAGAGGACGATATCGGGGGCCGCCGTGCGCAAACGGTTGGTGCCGATGGTTTCGGCCGCGAGTACGAAGACAACGAAATCGGCTCCATCCAGCTTGAGCCGTCAGAGCGGGAGGTCGATCTCGCATCGCTCGAAGCGAATATCGATATGGGCTTCGCCACGCTGACATCCTCCACATCGTACTACGACACCGAGGGCAGCAGCACGAGCGAGAACACCGGCTTCTACGCACAGGCTGGATTCCTGGGCTTCTATTACAATTACCCGCGCCCCGCGGCGGCCGCAGTTCGCAGTTACGAGGATTCGGCTTTCGTGCAGGAAGTGCGACTGGTTTCCAACGGCAACGAAACATTCGACTACGTTGTCGGCGGTTTCTATCGCGACCAGGATATCAAATCGACGCAGGACAGCTACCTGCGCGGCTTCAAGCGCTGGTGGGACGAGTTCCTCCCGGCATTCGCGGGGGCGGTAACGGGCGACCGGGATTTCATCTACCGGCGCGACGAAAGCTTCGAGGAAATCTCGATCTTCGGAGAGGCAACCTGGCATGCGACCCAGACCCTCGACCTGACACTGGGTGCGCGGTATTTCGACAACACCTCGCGCAACGAGACGTTGATCGATCTGCCGCTTTATGCCGGGCTGTTCACGCCCACCACCCCAACTTTCGAGACGAGCGAGGACGATGTCCTGTTCAAGGGCAACCTCGCCTGGAGCTTCGCGCCCGACCAGTTGGCGTACGTGACGGTTTCGGAAGGCTATCGCCGCGGCGGTTCGAACGCGGTCCCGCTGACGGGCACCTTCGCCGAAGATCCGGCCTGGCAGATCTACTCGGCAGATACTGTCATCAATTACGAGGCCGGGATCAAGGGACGCACGGGCGACCTTACCTATGATGTCAGCCTGTTCTATGTCGATTGGGAAGATCCGCAGCTCAACACCGCGACGTCCAACTGGGGTTTCTTCGCCGTTCGCAATGGCGAATCTGCGCGGACCTACGGCCTGGAAGTGGCGCTTGACGGGTATCTTACCGATGAAGTGCGTTACCAGGTTGGCTATGCCTATGTGGACGCCGAACTGACTGGTGATGTGCTTGCCCCCAATGGCGCAATCCTGGGCGTCGATGGTGACCGCCTGCCCGGTTCGCCGGAGCACATGATCAACTGGGCGTTAAGCTATGATACGGACATCAGCAGGGAATGGTCGCTGTTCCTGCGTACCGATGGCAACTACCAGTCCGATACTCGCAATGCGATTGGCACGGGAACGCGTTTCAACGTGCCGATCGACGGATTCGCCCTGTTCAATGCCACGGCCAGCGTCAGCAACGGACCGCTGACCCTGTCCGCCTGGATCAAGAACATCTTCGACGAGGAGGGCGTGACTGGCCTGTTCACCGAAGCCTATATGGGCACAGCGCCTGGCGAAGGATATTTCGGAAACGGAAGCAAGGAATTCATTTCGCTGCCGCGCACCGTGGGCGTTACAGCCTCGATGCAGTTCTGATGGCAGATTGAACCACGCATGATGACTTCACCCGAGCAGGAAGGCAGGCTGGCCGCGACAACGCGAAAAGCCGTGCGCCTGCTCGGGGAAGGAAACCCGTTAGTTGCCGTTCAGGAGCTTCGCGCCGCGTTGCGCGGGTCGAAAGGGGATGCTGCGGCCCTGACGGTTCTGGCACGGGCCCAGCAACGTTTGAGCGACTTTGCCGGCATGGCGGAAAGCGCCGAAGAAGCGAGAAAGCTTGCGCCACATGATCCGGCAGTAATGAAGGCCGCTCTCGAGGCGCTGATCCTGAAAGGCGATCTTCCCGCGGCAAAGCGGCTCATCAATCGGTTCGCGAAAGCCGACGGTGTGACCGCGGCGCGGCTGGATGAACTGGCCCAGTCCGCAACGCAGATCGGCGATTACGAACTCGCCCAGGACCTGCTCCACCGCACGATGGCCGAACAACCGATAGATGCACGTTTGCATTTCAACATGGCAGCGGCCCAGGTTGCGCTTGGCGAGTTCGATGCTGCGGAAAAAAACCTGCGCGCCGCGATCCGGCTCGAAGGCCTCGACGCGGAAGCGCGGTACAATCTGTCAACATTGCGTACGCAGTCAGAGCAAGACAACAACCTTTCCGAACTTGCGAAGGCTGTCCCGGCGGCTGCCGGACGCCGCGATGAATTCGCCCTGCACTTTGCAATGGCGAAGGAACTGGAGGACCTGGAGCGTCACGAAGAAAGCTTCGCTGCGCTCGCCACGGGAAACGCGCTGCGCCGCGCCGCGCTGCGCTACCGGGTCGCGGACGATGTGCGGACGATGCAACAGATCGCCAAGACCTTCAGGGGAGAGTGGGTAAACGGCGCAGCAGGTCATGAAGACTTGGCGCCGATCTTCGTCGTGGGAATGCCGCGTTCCGGCACCACCCTCGTCGACCGGATTCTTTCCAGTCATCCGCAGGTGGAGAGCGTGGGCGAGGTGAACGATCTGGCGCTTGCCATCATGGAAGAAACGCGGCCCGTCGGCTCAAAGGAAGAGCTTGTCACTGCCTCGGCGCAAACTCCACCATGCGAAATCGGCGCGAATTATGCCCGACGCATGGGCTGGCGTGTGCTTTCGAAAAATCGCACGGTGGACAAGACTCCGCTGAATTTCCTCTACCTAGGATTGATCGCGAAAGCACTTCCCGAAGCGCGGATCATCCATGTTCGGCGCAACCCGCTGGATATAGTCTTCGCAGTCTACAAGACCCTGTTCCGCATGGGATATCCCTTCGCATACTCGCTCGACGATATTGCCGACTACATCATCGGCAAGCATCGGCTCATGGCGCATTGGCAGTCAGAGCTCGGAGACCGGATTTTTCATATCGATTACGAGGCCCTGGTAAGCGATCAGGAAAACGAGAGTCGCCGTTTGCTTGGGGCAGCAGGTCTCGATTGGGAAGACCGCGTGCTTGATTTCCATTCCGCCACTTCTCCCAGCGCCACGGCCAGCGCTGCGCAAGTGCGGCAGCCTGTCCATACGCGGTCGATCGGCGCGTGGCGCAAGCACGAGGACAAGATGGCCGACGTTGCGAGCAAGCTGCGCGCTGCCGGGCTGGAGCGATGACCATTCGTTTTCTTGCCATGCTCGCATGCATGGTCTGGTCCTTGGCGGCGCAGGCGCAGCCGGTGTTCGACCGACTGTTACCAACCTCGGACTTTGCCCCGCCAGGCGTTCCGCTTGTGCCGGACGAAGAGGTATCCGGGACGCTGCACCTGTTTGCGGGTCCTGCACGCTTTTTCGAAGTGCACACCAACGCCTTCGACATGGATATCGAGGCGCTTCGGATTGCCGAAGTGCCGCCGCTGACAATCGACATCGTGCAGGATGGCACTCGAGTAATACCTGTGCGGCGTGGCCCGATCCGCGGATTGCATCCGCACTGGGAATGGATCGTCCAGCCGGGCGCTACCTGGCGCGACGGCGATGGCCGCACATGGTTGTCGCTGCCGGTCGCGCTGGCAGAGCGTAATGCGAACTGCGTTCACAATGGTTTGCTCAAGCTTGAGGTTTTTGCCGAAGGCGCGCGGGCCGATCTGCAAATTGCGAGCGAGACCTGTGCCTATTTCCAGTTTGATATGCGCGCTGCGCTGGATGTAGCATTCACGGCGCGCGTGGTGGACGATAGCGCAACGATAATCGAATTCGATCGCCGCGAACGCGCCGCGCGACTTCCCGAACGACCGATCGCCGATCTGGACTATGCCGCCCGCTTGGGTGCGAAGGATCAGGTTCCGGCAGGCGCGCTATCCTTGAGGGGAGTGGTGCAGGATGGGCTTCACTACGTGTCCCGATGCCCGACGAGGGCGGGGCCATATCCCTTCTGTTCGGAACTCGTAATTCCATCATACAGCTGGGCCAAGTCGATCTTCGCGGGGGTAGCCGCGATGCGGCTGGAGCGTCTCCACCCCGGATCCATGGACCGCAGCATCGCGGATTACGTCGGCGGTTGCGAAGAATGGGGATGGGGCGATGTCAGCGTGGCTGATGCACTGAACATGGCAACGGGTCATTATAACGATCCTCGTCACGAACTGGATGAAGGCTCCGAACTGATGAGCCGGTTCTTCCTTTCTGAAAGCCATGGCCAGAAAATACAGATCGCCTGCCGCGGTTTCGAAAAGCGTGCCGAACCGGGTAGCCGCTTCGTCTATCGCACGGCCGACAGCTATATCGCCGGGATCGCCATGACCGGGATCTTGCGTAGCGAAAGGGGGGACGCGCAGGCAGATGTGCAGCGCCATATCCTTCAGCCGATGTGGGACGCGCTTGATCTGTCCGCTCTGATGTTTTCCCCGCGCCGGACCTACGACGAAGACGCGATGCCGTTTTCGGGTTGGGGCATGTACCTTACTCGCGCTGACCTCGCGCGTATCGCTCAGTTCCTTCATCAGGATGGGGCGATCGACGGCGAGAGCTATCTCGATTCCGAGATGCTTTCGCAGGCCCTGCAACGCGCCAACCCGCCACACGGTCTGCGTGCAGCAACGGATGACCAGCGCTATCGCTACGGCTTTTGGGCGTGGGACGCAGGCCCGTTTCTCGGCTGCGATGAAGACCTTTGGGTTCCGCTGATGTCTGGGTACGGAGGGCTGGTGGCAGCATTACTTCCGGGTGATCGGCTCTATTACCATGCCAGTGATGCAGGCACCCACCGATGGGCGAATTCGGCGCGCGCAATCCACGAATATCATCCCCTTTGCGAGGTTTCTCCATGACTACGGCCGTTCTAAAACCTGTGAAGGTCGATCCGGCGGGCATTCCTGCCGGTATCATGCTCAGCTTTCTTGCCACGGCCGGGCTGTTCTACGTCAATATTATGGCCGCGATCGTCGATGGCCTCATCACGGGTCTCGGTTTGACCGAAGCACAGGCAGGCCTGATCGGTTCGGCGAATATATATGGAGCATCGATCGGAGCGCTGGTGGCCGTGGTGCTGATCAAGAAGGTACCATGGCGCCCGGCTGCCTATGCGCTGCTGGTGTCGCTCATTGCCCTGGACCTGGTCTCGATGCCGATCAGCAACCCCGATGTCCTGCTTGCAGCGCGCTCCATTCACGGCCTTGTCGGCGGAATGCTAGTGGGCATCGCCTTCGGGGTGATTGCGCGCACGGCGCAGGCGGACCGGACTTTCGGCATACTTCTGTTCGTACAGTTCGGGCTTGGCGGGCTGGGCGTGATGACGCTGCCCCAGCTCGTTCCCATTTATGGCACGCAGGCGCTGTTCATTGCTCTGGCGCTGTTCAGCTTAGCCAGTCTCTTGATGGTGCCTTTCCTGCCCGCCTATCCGCCCCGTCCCCGGACCGTGAGCGAAGGGGGCAAGGTACAGTGGAGCCCACTGCTGCTGACCCTGGGTGCGATCTTCCTGTTCCAGGCTGCAAACATGGGTTTGCTCGCTTATATCTTCCGTCTCGGAATCGGTTATGGCCTGGAGCGGACCTACACCAGTTATGCGCTTGGTCTTGCAACCTGGGTAGCCCTTTTGGGGCCTTTGTGCGTGATCCTGATCGGCACGAAATACGGACGGTTCCTACCCCTGGCACTGGTCATGCTACTAACGCTTGGAGGAACCGCGATCTTCCATCTCAGCGCGGACCCGCTGGCCTACCTTATTGCGAACTGCGGAACCGGGATCACGTGGGGCATGGTGATGGCCTATCTGCTCGGAATGGCATCCCAGTTCGATAGCGCAGGACGCACCGCGGCAGCTGCGGGTTTCGTATCGAAGATCGGTCTTGCCTCTGGCCCGCTCGTGGCAGGCCAACTTCTCGGCGATACCGGCGATTACGGCATGCTGATTAATGCAGCCCTCGTGACGTTGCTGGCAAGCATGCTCGTGATGCTGGTGCCTGCGCGATTGATCGACCTCCGCAGAGCCAACTAAACTGGACCCAAATTTCGGCTATAGCTGGACCTAACGCCTCCGGGGGCCGGATGAAAAAACGGTCGCATATGCAAGGGGACGTATTTTGAACGACATTGCCGAAGCGATCACTTCCTCTACCGCGATCTGGAATGCCGTCATCGACGGTGAGGATCGTCCCGCACAGGATAATCGCCGGTTTGCGGTAACCAATCCCGCGACCGGTGAAGAAATCGCGAATGTTGCGGATTGTTCGCGCGACGATGCCGAAACTGCAATAAAGGCCGCACATGAGGCACTGCCTGACTGGCGAACACGAAGCGCGGCGGATCGCGGTGCGATATTACGCACCTGGTATGATCTGATGATTGCAGACGAGGATCGCCTTGCGCGCCTTATTACTGCCGAGATGGGCAAACCGCTGACCGAAGCGACAGGAGAAGTCCGCTACGGAGCGGGCTATCTCAAGTGGTTCGCCGAAGAGGCGGAGCGCATTTACGGCGAAATCATTCCTGCATCCGCCGGGGACACCAAAATCTTCGTCTCCCGAGAGCCGGTGGGCGTCTGCGCGGCTATCACACCTTGGAATTTTCCCAGTGCAATGCTGATGCGCAAGGTGGCGCCTGCCCTGGCAGCGGGTTGCACCATGGTCGCCAAGCCAGCCGAGGATACGCCGCTTTCCGCCATCGCCGCAGCACAGCTTGCCCTCAAGGCCGGTGTCCCGCCGGGCGTGTTCAGCGTGCTTCCTTGTAGCCAGCCCGCCGCAGTAGGGGCGGAGCTGACCGAAAGCGACCTGGTGCGAAAGTTGTCTTTCACAGGATCGACGCAGGTCGGGCGCAGGCTGCTCGCCGATTGCGCACCCACGGTAAAGCGCGTGTCGATGGAGCTTGGCGGCAATGCGCCTTTCATCATTTTCGATGACGCAGACATTGATGCGGCACTTGAGGGTGCCATGGCTTCCAAATATCGCAACGCGGGGCAAACCTGCGTATGTGCCAACCGGTTCTATGTCCATCGCGCAGTCCATGATCAGTTCTGCGAACGCTTTGCTAAGCGCGTCGGCGCGCTGAAAGTAGGGGATGGCGCTTCGGGCGGCGAGGTGGGGCCGCTTATCAACCGCGCGGCGCTGGACAAGGTTATCCGCCTGCTTGACGATGCGACCCGCCGGGGCGCGCGCATTCTCACTGGCGGAGCGCCGATCGACGATCGTTTCTTCGAGCCGACCGTGATCGTCGATGTCCCGCTTGGCTCAGCCATTCTCGAAGAAGAGATTTTCGGGCCCGTAGCGCCCGTCATCCCATTCGACACCGAGAAGGAGGTGATCTCCGCTGCCAACGCGACGCCGTTTGGCCTTGCAGCCTATTGCTACACCCGCGACCTGGGTCGCGCCTGGCGAATGAGCGATGCGCTCGAATACGGAATGGTAGGCATGAACGACGGTATTATCTCGGCCGTTTCCGCGCCTTTCGGCGGTATCAAGCAATCGGGTATGGGCCGCGAAGGATCGCGCCACGGGATCGATGACTACCTCGAAATGAAATACATCAGGATGGGAGGACTTTCCGCATGAGCGCGACATTGGGTGGCAGCAGGATCCATTCGGAAATTGTCGGCAATGCTGCGTGGCAGGATCGCAAGGACGCCGCGATGGCACGAGGAGAAGGCAATCTGGCGCCGATCTTCATCGATAGGGCCGAGGGATCCCAGATGTGGGACGTGGAGGGCAAACGCTATCTGGACTTCGGCACCGGTATTGCAGTGGTCAATACAGGCCATCTGCACCCGAAGGTGAAGGCGGCAGTTGCCGGGCAGCTCGACCACCTTAGTCACAGCTGCATCATGATCACGCCATATCCGGACGCTGTAGAGCTTGCCGAAAGGCTGAATGCCCTGGCTCCGGGCGACACGCCGAAGAAGACCATGTTTGTCACCACCGGTGCGGAGGCCGTGGAAAACGCCATCAAGATCGCGAGGTCGCACACGCGGCGGCGGGGCGTAATCGCGTTCGACGGCGGGTATCACGGCCGTACCATGATGACGCTCGGGCTTACCGGCAAGGTCGCACCTTACAAGACGCGGTTCGGCCCTTTCCCGGGCGAAATATATCGTGCGCCCTATCCTATCCCGGGTCATGGCATTTCTGAAGAAATGGCTCTCGAGGCTCTCGATACATTGTTCAGGACTGATATCGACCCTTCAGACTGCGCGGCCATGATACTCGAGCCCGTGCAAGGTGAAGGCGGCTTTTATCCAGCGCCCAGCACCTGGTTTGCGCGTTTGCGCGAGATATGTGACGAGCATGGCATCGTGCTTATCGCGGACGAAGTGCAAACGGGTTTTGCGCGAACCGGCAGGATGTTCGCTTGCGAGCATTCGGGTGTCGAGCCCGATCTGCTCACCATGGCAAAGGGCATGGCCGGCGGTTTTCCGCTGGCGGGCGTGGTCGGTAAGTCGGACATCATGGACGCGGTCGATCCCGGCGGACTGGGTGGAACCTATGCCGGATCACCGATCGGATGCGCTGCCGCGCTCGCCGTGCTCGACATCATCGAAGAAGAGCGCCTGATCGAAAGAGCGCAGGTAATAGGAGAAAGGTTCAAGAAGGCTCTATCGACCTTGCAGGGCGAGTATCCAGATTACATCGGGGATTTGCGCTGCGAGCGCGGAGCCATGATAGCGATGGAACTTGTCGACGACGGCTCGATGGGGAGGCCCAACCCGGCGCTGCTCAAGAGCGTGCTTGCGCATTGCCACAAACTTGGCCTGATCGTTCTTGCCTGCGGGATGCACGGTAACGTCATTCGCTTTCTTCCGGCCCTCACCATCTCGGACGAGGAGATAGACGAGGGACTCGCCATTTTCTCGAAAGCGCTGGCCACAGCACTGGACGACGCGGCTTAGGTTATACCCTTGGACAAGTCCGGTCGGGAACGGTTCGACATTGTGTAGTCAGGCACGGGGACAGCTAAAGCGATATTCCTGGTCGCTGGATATGGAAGGCCCGTTTGATCATCGCCCAATAGCGCTGCGCCCATTCAAGGTGATGTTCGCGGTCGAAATGATCATCGACTTTCGTCAGCCTCGCGTGTCCCGTAACTCCTTCGAGGAGGAAGAGCGATATCGCGTCGATATCCAAGACCTCGATCTCGCCATGCGCGATAGAACTTTCGATCCGTTGGCGTATTTTGAAAGTGGCTTCCGTGGCGGTCCAGCCGCGCAGAGATGGGCCGTTATCGCCCGCCTCGATATCGAGCCAGTCGATAAGCCGGTCCGTAAGGCGTCCTTCGGGGGAGTGAAAGTACTCGACGGCATTGGCGCATAACGCGGGAATTGCCTCGTCGATGGACTGCCCGGCTACCGCATCGAACAGGCCCTGCGTATGCTCCTCGATGCTTTGCAGAAGTACGGCCCGCAAAAGTTCGGCCTTGTTCGCAAAGCGTGCATAGATGGTGGGCTTGCCGAACCTGCCGAACCGGGCGAGCTTGTCGAAAGAAAAGTTCTCGAACCCGATATCGAGCAGCAGTGCCCAGCTTTTCTGCAGTATCCGATCGGTCAACGCCTCGCCGTCTTCCGCGCTGGGGCGACCGGCACGGATCACTGTATCTGCGCTCACCCGATCAATCTCCGTTGGTTTTGACATCCAGGCGATAGGCCCCGTCGCGCGACCCCGCACCGCTCGGGCGCGCATGGTCGCAACCGTTTTTCCGATTGGCACCGCACGAAAGGGTCAGTCCCCGAAGGTACGACGCCCACAGCCTTCCCATGAATGTAACGGGTCGAACCATATCCTCTCATCCTCTCCGCTTTTGCGGATGCGAGATCAGGTATCGACTTAAACAATTGGGGTGTCAATCTGCGGTTATGCGGGAGTTCTGCCTGCATAGCATGTTCAATCTTGCTGCCAACCAAGGCCCAATGCCTTGTTCAGGCTCACGAAGGCTTCGGCAAGATCCGCACGAGCGGCCGCACCGGAAAGTTCAAGCTGCAATGCAGCGCGCTCGGCCTCCAGCGCGGTTGAACGGGAGGTCGTGCCTGCGTCGGCTCGCATGGCATCAAGCTGCGCACTACGCGCGGCGCTTGTATGAGCCGCAACCGTTTGCCCCAAAGCAATCCTCGCACCGCCGAAACGGGCGAGGGCGTTTTCCGTATCTCCAAGTGCGCCGAGCACTGCCGACCGGTAATTCGCTTCCGCTTCTTCATAGGCGCTGCGGCTGGCATCGATACGGGCCTCGGTCCGTCCGCCGTCAAAAGCAGTCCAGCTGATGCGTGGCAGGGCAAGGCCAATCAGTCGGGAAGGATCCAGAGTATCGTCGATGGATCCTCCGCCCAGACCGAGCAGACCAAGAAAGCTGACCTTGGGAAAACGGTCCGCGACGTTTACGCCGATATCGGCACTGGCCGCCGCGAGATTGCGCTCTGCCTGACGAATGTCCGGACGCAGGCGCAGCATATCTGCGGGCGATCCGATGGCAACCTGTTCGGGCGGGAGCGGAATTCCCATTTCTGCAGACAACAGGGTATCGAGTGCGCCCGGCTCTCTGCCTGCAAGGACAGCCAGTTGATCGCGTGCGACCACGATTTCGACGTTGTTCTGCGCAATATCTGCAAGCGTCTGTGCCACGCGGGTACGCATTTGCTCGACCGGATGGAGCGTCCCCGTGCCCTCATCATGCCGCTGCCGGGCTAGGGCGAGTAACTGACGATCGATGGCAAGCTGCTCTTCCATTATCGAAGCCATTTCCTGCCGGGCGCGCAACCCGACATAGACGCGCGCAATTTCCGCCGAGAGCGAGACCTGTGCGTCGGCCAGACTTGCTTCGCTCGCCTCGACGCGGGCAGATCCCGCCTCGACCCGGCGTCGGTTCTGACCGAACAGATCGATTTCCCAGCTCGCATCGAACCCTAGGCTGAGACTTTCGGCGGAATAGCGATCGCGGGTGCTTTCCGAATCCACCAGGTCGGCAGGAATGTTGATGTATGGCGCGGCAGCCGAAGTGCCGACGGTAGGCAACGCAGCGGTGCGCGAGGAACGCAAGTTGGCGCGCGCCTGGTCCACCCGCGCTATTGCTGCATCGATGGAGGGTGCATTCGCCAGCGCATCTTCGACAATGCCATCGAGCACCGGATCGTTGAGTTGCTCCCACCAGGCTGCCGCAGGCGAGGCAAGGACAGCCTGTTCTGGGGCGCGCAGATAACTTCCACGCTCTGCGCTGCGCGCTGCGACATCGGGGGCACCGCCGTAGTCAGGGCCTACCGTGGCGCAGGCCGTCACAGCCAGCAGGGATGCAGAAAGAAATATTGTCCTCACCGGACGCATGGTTGTGTTGAAGCGTGTCATCAGTGCATCGCCAAGTTGACCTGCCCCTTGGGCAGAGGTTTCAGAAATAGGACCAGCGGGATCACCAGCAGCGTGCCGACGGTCATCAGCCAGAACTCGTCATTGAAAGCCATCACCAGCGCCTCGCGCGTGATGGTGGCGTCGATCATGCGGTAGGCGGCAGTCAGCCCTTCCGCTCCGCCGCCGAACTGTTCGGCAAGCGAGGAAAGCCATCCTTGCGCAGCCGGGTCGTTGGCTTGAAGATTGGAATGCAGGTTCCAGCGATGGAATTGCCACCGCGTGTCCTGTACGGTTGCGAGCAGCGCAAGGGTGATGGAGCCGCCAAGGTTGCGCGCGGCGTTGAACACGCCTGCGGCATCGCCTGCATCGTCCAGGTCCACCGCGCTGATCGCGGCCTGGTTGAGGAACATGAACGCAAGTATCTGGCCAACGCCGCGCAGCAGCTGACTTTCGGTGAATGCGCCGCCAGAGGACTGTGCGGTGAGCGCAGTATCCAGCAAGCAAGAGAAAGCCATCAGGCCAAATCCCAGCGCCACTGCCAGGCGCAAGTCGATCTTCCGGATCAGCAAGGGTACTACTGGCATCAGAAGCAGGGCCGGAATCCCGGAAAGGAATACTACCTGCCCCGCCTGAAGCGCGTTGTAGTCGGCGATTGCGGCAAGAAACTGCGGGATGATGTAGGACGTGCCGTAGAGCACGCCACCCAGGATGAGGGCCATCATCGATACCGCTGCAAATTCCCGGTTCCTGAGCAACGCGAGCTTGATGACCGGCTTCTTCGCGGTGAACTGTCCGATCGCCAGTAGAATGAACCCGGCCAGCGCCACGATGCTGAGCTGCCAGATCAGGGTGGACTCGAACCAGGCTTCCTTGTGGCCGTCTTCCAGTACCACGGTCAGTCCGCCGAGGCCCAGCGACATGCCGACGATCCCCAGCCAATCTGCCGATTTCAATTCGTCGAGGTTCATCTTCTGATCGGGCAGGCCGAAAACGAGCAGCGCGATCAGCACGGCGGAGACCGGTACGTTGATAAAGAAGGCATAATGCCAGCTCAGGTTCTCGGTAAGCCAGCCGCCCAGCAAAGGTCCGAATACCGGACCCAGAATTACGGTTGCGCCAAACAACGCGGTACCGATCGGCTGCTGGGAAGGAGGCAGGCGGGTTGCAATGATCGTCATTGCCGTGGGTATCATTGCCCCGCCGGTAAAGCCCTGTCCGATGCGTCCGATAATCATTGTGGTAAGGTCGCCGGCCATGCCGCACATGACAGAAAAGCCGGTAAACAGAACCGCCGCGATAAGCAGGAAACGTCGCAACCCGAACACGCGTTCGAGCCAACCAGTCAGCGGGATGATGACAATCTCGGCAACGAGATAGGCCGTGGCAACCCACGTCCCTTCCGAAGCCGATGCACCGATCTCACCCTGGATGGTGGGCAGCGACGCATTGACGATCGAGATATCGAGCGTCGCCATGAGCGAGCCAAGCGAACCGGCGGCCACGCCGAGCCATGCGCCCAGGTCGGCTTTCTGCTCACCCCTGGGGACGGCGGTCGCGGGGATCCCGCCCGCTCCCAATGCTGCGGCGCCGCTCATTACTCGCCCGCCTGCTCGCGTTCGATTGTCTCAAGCGTGGAACGTCCCGAACGCGTATCCACCGACACTTCGAGCGAAAGGCCGGGGACCAGGAGCCGGCGTGATTCCGGTCCGGCTTCGATCCTGATCCGCACAGGTACGCGCTGCACGATCTTGGTAAAGTTGCCGGTTGCATTCTGCGGGGGGATCAGCGAAAAGTTCGCCCCGGTCCCCGGAGTGATGCTTTCCACGACGCCGCGAAATTCCACACCTGGAAGAGCATCGACCTCGATCGTCGCGGGCTGTCCCGGACGCATCAGGCCAATCTGCGTTTCCTTGAAGTTGGCGGTAACGTAAATGTCGCCGGTCGGGACGATCGTCATCAGCCTCTGGCCAGGTTGGACGAATTGTCCGGGACGCGCCTCAAGACTTCCGACACGCCCGGCGATAGGCGCGATCAGGCGTGTATCTGTCAGGTCATCGCTCGCTCGGTTGCGATCCACCCGGGCCGCGCGGATCTGGGCCTGCGCGGCGCCGGTTTGCGCCTGCAACGAGCCGACGCGCTGCCGCGCCTGCAGAACCGCAGCTTCACTGCCACGCAAGGCGGCCGACGCCTGGGCGCGTTCGCTGACAAGCTCGTCAAGACGGACCGCAGGCTCAGCACCCGATGCGACGAGCGGGCGGTAGCGGGCGATCTGTTGATCGAGATACCGGAGCCGTGCCTGAACCGAGGCGACTTCAGCCTGCGCAGCCGCGATTGCCGCCTGCGCCTCACCGATGTTGGAGCGCGTCACCGCCTCGTTGGCCTGCGCAAGCGCAATCTGGCTTTCGGCGGCATCTATTTGGTTGGCATAGTCGGAGCCCCTGACCTGAAGGAGCAGCGTACCTTCGTCGACCGTGGCGTTTTCCACGACTTCGACGCTCTCGACAAAACCTGGAAGTCTGGACGAAATAGCCACATCGTCGGCGCTGACGTAAGCATCGTTGGTCGATTGCTGGTATTGCCCGACCGTCTGGTACTGCCAGAACTGATAGGCTCCGAAAGCCAGTGCGATCAGTACGACGATGACAATCAGGGGGCGAAGCCAGGACCGATTGCCCGCCGGTCGCGCTTCGTCGGGTCGGTTCGCGGGCGAGGAAGCATTCGCCCCCACGCTGGGCTCATCCTCCGTTTCCAAAACGTCGTTCCCGAGGTCTGGGTCGGTGCGCCCGAGGTCATCGGAGCGCGCCGGGAAAATTGCATCTGACATCGCGTAAATCCTAAACGAAACGGTATCGTTCTATTCTTAGCGCCGCAAATGGTGGCTCGCCGGTCGAATGTCAATCGATTCCCTTTGCGGCGCAAAAATGGCGGAGCCGGGGCAGGTGGTAGGGGGCTACGCATGCCTGGCGGGCCTCCAGCATTGGTAATGCAAATGCGCGTTTCATCGCGCATGTATCCGCCAACTTTGAGGAACCTGTATCGATCGATGAGCTTGCTAACCATGGCGATTACAGGTCCGGCAGCGATTGCTCTGCAAAGCCCCAGCCTGCCAGCGTCTTGCTGCCGGCGCGCGTCACCACGCGCTTTGCATCGTCTATCGAAAACGGTTTTGCGTCGTCCATCGTCTTCAGCTCGTTCCAGCCGATTGGCACCGCCACTGGCGCCCCTGAGCGAGCGCGAGCGGAGTAGGGGAGCACGGCGGTGCTGCCGCGCTGGTTGCGCAGCCAATCGATGAAGATCTTTCCCTTGCGCTTTGCCTTGCTCATGGTGGCGGTGAAGCGATCCGGTTCGGCAAGGCTCAGCGCCTCGGCAAAGCGGCGTGAGAAATCCTTGTGCACGTCCCACGAATGACCGGGCGTTAGGGGCACCACGACGTGCACGCCCTTGCCGCCGGAAAGCATGGCGAAGCTCACCAGCCCGATATCCGATAACCGCGCCCTGATATCGCGCGCCGCCTGCTTCACGTCATTGAAATCAAGACCTTCGTCCGGGTCCAGATCGAACACCATCCGGTCGGGATGTTCCACGTCATCCGTGCGCGTACCCCAGCCGTGAAATTCGATCGTGCCCATCTGCACGCATTGCAGGATGCCGCGCGCATCGTCGATATACAGATAATCCTCGGTGCCGCCGTCCTTTTCCTGAGTGGGAACGCTGTGCACCGCATCGCCAAATCCGCCGCTGTCGTGCTTCTGGAAGAAGCATTCCTTCGCTCTTCCCTGCGGACAGCGGACAAGACTGGCGGGACGGCGCGCGGCAAATGGCAGCATGATCGGCGCGACGGCTTCGTAGTAATCGGCAAGCTGGCCCTTAGTTTGCCCGCTATCGGGAAAGACCACGCGGTCGCGGCTGGATATCTTTACGCCAGCTTCTTCCTTGGGGGTGCTGGACGGCCTTTCCGGCTTGACCGACTTGGCCGGTTTGTCGCTGCGCAGCCCCAGATAGCTTCCATGACGAATATTTCCGTCGGCGGTGAACTCGGCAAAACCCACCTCGGCCACCAGTTTCGGGGTAAGCCAGGTCACGCCGCGCGCATCGGGTTTCGACACTTCCACAGGGGCGGTCTTGCGTTCCAGGCGGCGCATCTTGGCTGCAAGGGTGTCCATCTCGTCCTGCGTGAAGCCAGTGCCGACCTTTCCCTTGTAAATGAGCTGGCCACCTTCGTACTGTGCCATCAGCAGCGAGGAGAAGGCACGACCCCTGGCGGCGCTTTCCTTCCAGCCGACGATCACGAATTCCTGTCGCCGCGTGCATTTTACCTTCACCCACGCCTTCGAGCGGGAATGGCGATAGGGCGCGTCCATCTTCTTGGCGATGATACCTTCCTGCCCGGCGCTGCACATCGTCGAAAGCAGCTTCTCGCCTGCGCCAATCACGTGGTCGGCAACGTGGAGCGGCGGCTGCGCCCCGGCCATCAACGCCTCCAGTCGTTCCTTGCGCTCGATATTGGAAATGCCGGCCAGACCCTCTCCGGCCAGTTCCAGCAAGTCGAATGCGTGGAAGGCCAGCCTGTCGGTTTTCGACTGGCTGCCGTGCCCTCTTTTCAGCACCTGTTGCAGGGTGGAAAAATCAGGGTTGCCCTTCGCATCGTGTGCGATGATCTCTCCGTCGATCAGGCAGGAGGGCAGGTCCAGCGCGGCGAGGGCTTCGACGAGGGGTGCGAACTTGTCCGTCCAGTCCTTGCCGCTGCGGGTGTAGACGCGCACCTTTGCGCCGCTGGCAGCTATCATGGCGCGATAACCGTCGAACTTGATCTCGTGCATCCAGCCGTTGCCACTGGGCACGTCGTCCACCAGTGTCGCCAGTTGTGGCTTGCGAAATTTCGGCAGGGCTGCAGACTTGCCTTCCCTTCGCGGTTTTGCCTTTGCAGTATTGTTGGCAGATGCTTTCTCCATCTGCGCCAGGAAGGCATCGTCCCCCTTGCCTTGAAGCGCGTACTCACCGTTCTTGTCTGCGGCGATTTCCGCCATGGAACGGCCTGTCAGCACACTCGTCAATTCGCGTTCCACCAGCGCATCGCCTTCTTCGGCGTGTCCGTCCTGCAATTTGCGCAGCAACCAGTTTTCGCGCTTCTCGCCGGGTTTTTTCTTCAGGCGGATCAACAGCCACTCGCCTTTCATCCGCTCACCCTCAAGAGTGAAATGCAGGTGGCCCTTGTCGATATCGCTTGCACTCTTGCCTTTGATCGGGGCCCACTTGCCGCGATCCCACAGCATCACCGTGCCCCCGCCGTATTCGCCCTTGGGAATGGTGCCCTCGAACTCGGCGTAGGACATCGGGTGGTCTTCGGTGCGTACGGCCAGCCGCTTGATATCCGGATCAGGAGATGGGCCCTTGGTCACGGCCCAGCTCTTCAGAACTCCGTCGATCTCCAGCCTGAGGTCCCAGTGCAGCCGCGTCGCGTCGTGCTTCTGGACAATGAAAAGGTCGCCGCCCTTGCTGCCTTGCGCCTTCCCCGATGGTTCGGGCGTCTTTCCAAAATCGCGCTTGGCGTTGTAGGTCGCCAGCGGATCGGCGGATTTGCGTCCGCGCGCCATGTCAGGCGGACTTCTTGCGCTTCGTAGCGGCTTTCTTGGCGGGCTTCTTCTCACTTACCGACTTCTTCAGCGCCGCCATCAGGTCAATCACGTTGCCGCCCGATGTCGTATCGGGATCATCGACATCCTCGATGATCGCCTTCTTGCTCTTGGATTTGGCTTTCTTGTCGATCAGCTTGCGCAGCGCATCGGCGTAGCGGTCCTCGAACTCGCTCGCATCGAAGGGCGCGCTCTTTTCCTCGATCAGCGTGGTGGCCAGATCGAGCAGTTCCTTCCTTGGCTTGCCTTCGTCGATCTCGGAGAAGAATTCCTGGCCCTTACGCACTTCGTCAGCGTAGCGCAGCGTTTCCAGCAGCAGGCCCTTGCCGCACGGCTTTATGGCAACCAGCTTCTCGCTGCCGCGAATGGAAAGTTGCCCCAAAGCGACCTTCTTCGACTTGCGCAAGGCTTCGCGCAGGACGATGAAGGCTTCTTCGGCCAGGTCGTCTTTCGGCGCGACGTAATAAGGCTTTTCGAAGTAAAGAGGATCGATCTCGCAAGAGTCGACGAACTGGACCAGTTCGAGCGTCTTCTTGCTCTCGATCTTCACGGCCTCGATTTCTTCCTCGTCCAGTAAGACGTATTCGCCCTTCGAGATTTCGTAGCCCTTGATGATCTCGTCACGATCGATGGGGCCGATGCCTTCTACGACCTTTTCGTACGATACCCGCTTTCCGCTGGGTTCGTGGATTTGGTTGAACCTGATCTTGGCAGCCGATTTGGATGCCGAATAGATCTCAACCGGAATGGACACCAGCGCCAGCCTGATCTGTCCCTGCCAATATGCACGCGCCGCCATATGCAAACCTCCGTTCCCACAAACAGCGTTCGTAACGCGTTTTCGTTTCGCTGCTCATGCCAAAATGGTGGGGATGCGTGCGGAACCAAGACGCTGGCTGGGCCGTTGATTGGGCAAAGGAGATATTCATGATTGGTAAGCTTATCGGCGCCGGCGTCGGCGCAGCACTCGGCAAGGAAACTCGCAAGATCGGCGGTCCGACCGGCGCGATCTTGGGGGCGGTTGCCGTTCCCTTCGTAACGCGTCTTCGCATCCCGGCACTGCTGGCACTGGCAGGTGGCGGCTATCTGGCCAAGCGACTGGCAGACAAGACAAACGAGCCGACCACGCCGAACACGACGACGAACACGACGACAACCCCCACATCCTGATCTTGTCGGCATAAAAACAAAGGGCGGTCCTCGTGGCCGCCCTTTTTGTATAAAGCTGGCATCAACCAATGCCGAAGCTGATCGTTCATCACCTAGCTCGAGTACCAAACTGACCAGCGACTTCGTCCGTTGAGAAGCGCGGATGCTCGCTTGCACGGTAAGCCGCCTGTTCCTACCTCGGTCGCTCAACCAGCGAATCGAGAATCTTACATGACCACCCATCGCACCCGCATGCTCATCATCGGCTCCGGCCCGGCTGGCTATTCTGCCGCCATCTATGGCGCGCGCGCCGGGATGGAGCCGATTGTCGTTCAGGGCCTGCAACCGGGCGGCCAGCTTACCATCACCACCGATGTAGAGAACTACCCCGGTTTTGCCGACGTGATTCAGGGTCCATGGCTGATGGAGCAGATGCAGAAGCAGGCAGAACATGTCGGCACGCGGATGCTGTGGGACACGATCGTCGACGTGGATATGGAAGGCGGATCGCCGTTCAGGGCCATCGGTGACAGCGGTGATGAATATATCGGCGATGTTCTGGTGATCGCCACGGGTGCCCAGGCAAAATGGCTGGGCGTTCCGGGAGAGCAGGAACTGGGCGGCAAGGGCGTGTCGGCCTGCGCCACCTGCGACGGGTTCTTCTACCGCGGCAAGAAGGTGGCCGTGATCGGCGGCGGCAACACTGCAGTGGAGGAAGCGCTATATCTCACCAACCATTCCGACGATGTGACGCTGATCCACCGCCGCGACGAATTGCGCAGCGAAAAGATCCTGCAGGAGCGTTTGTTCAAGTCCGACAAGATTTCCACCCTCTGGAACAAGACGGTGGAACGCTTCACGGCGGGTGAGAGCGGCGCGCTCGCCAAGCTGGAACTGGTGGACACCGTTACCGGCGAAAAAAGCGAACTCGAGGTGGACGGAGCCTTCGTCGCTATCGGCCACGCGCCCTCGACCGAGCTGTTCAAGGGCAAGTTGCCGATGGACGATGGCGGCTACCTGCTGGTGGAAGCGGGCACCCCCAAGACGGCAATCCCCGGCGTGTTCGCCTGCGGGGACGTGATGGACCACACCTATCGCCAGGCCGTAACGGCGGCCGGCACGGGCTGCATGGCCGCGCTCGATGCCGAACGCTTCCTCGCCACGCTTGAATTCGCGGAGAAAGAAGCCGAAGCAGCGGAATAGGCCCATCGTGGAAAAGCTCTACCTCGATGATCTTCATGTCGGCCGGGTCTTCGAGAGCGGAGAGCATGTTCTCGAAGCCGAAGAGATCATCGGCTTTGCGAAGCAGTACGACCCGCAGCCGTTTCACATCGATCCGGACGCGGCTGAGCACACCTTCTTCGGCGGTCTGGCCGCCAGCGGCTGGCACACGGCAGCCATTACCATGCGGCTTATCGTGGTTTCGCTACCCATAGCCGATGGCGTGATCGGTGCCGGTGGCGAGGTGCGATGGCCAACTGCCACGCGCGCTGGCGACGTGTTGCGGGTGAAGACAACTATCAAGACCATTACGCCGTCGCGCTCCCGTCCCGGACGGGCCGCAGTCGATGCGGTTTGCGTAACCTGCAACCAGTATGGCGACATCCGACAGGAATTTCGCCCGCGCCTGATCGCATGGAAGCGAGGTGCTGCGCCTGAATAGGGCTTAGAAGCTGGAAAAATCGGGTTTGCGCTTTTCCATGAAGGCGGTGAAGGCTTCCTTCGCTTCGGCGCTTTGCAGGCGCTGCGCAAATATCTCGATCTCGGCTTCCATCCTGGCACCAGTGACGCCGGGTTCGCGCATCAGCGCCTTGGTCGCCTGCATGGCGCCGGGCGGAAGCGCGGCGATGCGCTGGGCAGCCTTGTCGACCGCATCGTCCAGCTCGGTGTTTGCAACAAGCTGATTGGCGAGACCCGCAGCAACGGCTTCGGCTGCGCCCATCGGTTCGCCCATGGCCAACATTGCAAAGGCGCGGCTATGGCCGATGGTCGCTGGCAGAATCATGCTGGAGGCAGCCTCAGGCACGAGGCCCAGCCCGGTGAAGGGCGTGCTCAGTTTCGCATCCTCAGCCAGCACAACATAGTCGCAGTGGAGCAGCATGGTGGTGCCGATACCCACGGCATGGCCCTGCACCCCTGCCACAAGCGGCTTCGTGAAGGCGCCCAGCAGGCGGATGAAACGAAAGACATTCCCCTCGGCGATATTGTCCGATGCCTTCAGGAAATCGCCGATATCGTTGCCAGCGCAGAACAGCTCTCCAGCGCCGCGGATCACCGCCACGCGCACGCTGTCATCCCGGTCGGCGTTTTCCAGCGTGTCGGCCATGGTGCCATACATGGCGTTTGTCAGCGCGTTCTTCTTGTCCGGACGGTTCATCCGCAATGTCAGGACGCCGCCATCCTGCGTGATATCTACCGTGCCGTTCATGCCCATCTCCTATTCGTGATCGTGGCGGCCGAAATCGGGCCGTGCATCGTCCTGACCCTGCTCCACGATCCGCCGCCGGATGGCGCGGGTCTTGGAAAACTGGTCGAACATCATTTCGCCGTCGCCGGCCCTGATCGCTTCCCGCATCAGCGCAAGATCACCCAGGAAGCGGTCCAGCATGTCGAGCACCGCCTCGCGGTTATTGAGGAACACGTCGCGCCACATGACGGGATCGCTGGCGGCGATGCGGGTAAAGTCGCGAAAGCCGCCTGCCGAATACTTGATCACCTCGCCGCGCGTCACCTCTTCCAGGTCGCTGGCCGTACCCACGATGGTGTAGGCGATGAGATGGGGGATATGGCTGGTGACTGCCAGCACGAGGTCGTGATGCTCGGCATCCATGATCTCGACGGTCGACCCGAGCCCCTGCCAGAATGCCTTGAGCGCGGCGACCTTAGCGTCCGGCGCGTCTTCGGGCGGGGTGATGATGCACCACCGATGGTGGAACAGGCTGGAGAACCCGGCGTCGGGCCCCGACTGCTCCGTCCCGGCAACTGGGTGAGCGGGGATGATCGTCTGATCGGGCAGCACCTTCGCCAGGCTCTGTGAGACGCTGAGCTTGGAAGAACCGACATCGCTTATCACCGCATCGGCCAGAAGACCGGAAGAGATTGCTCTGGCGGCAGCGTCCATCGCGCCCACGGGCACACACAGGATAACGAGGTCGGCGTCGCGTACGGCTTCTGCCGGATCGTCGGCAATCGCGCCGCAAAGTCCACGCTCGCGCGCACGTTCCCGCACGGCGGGGTCGGCGTCGTAGCCGGTGGTCTTCACGTCAGGCAGGTGTTCCCGCACCGCCAGCCCGATGGAGCCGCCCAGCAGGCCGAGGCCGATGATGGCAACGTGCTCGAAGCTCATTGTGTCCTCTCGCACATTTGCCGCAGCGTTTCGGCGATCTCAGCCATCTGCTCATCCGTGCCTATGGTGATGCGCAGCGCATGGGGCAGGCCCTGGCCCGGCAGGTGCCGCACGGCGTAGCCAGCCTTGGCAATGCCGTGCAGGGCAGCTTCGGCACTGAGGGCACCTTCGAACAGCACCAGCAGGAAGTTGGCCTCGCTCGGCACGGAGCGCAGGCCGTGATTGCCCAGTGCCTCAATCGCCTCGGTAAAGCGGGCGCGGGCGGCGGCGTTGTGGGTTCGGCTGCGTTCCACGAAGTCCTGATCGCCGATCGCTGCCAATGCGGCGCGCTGGCCGCCGGTGGTGACGTTGAACGGGCCGCGGATACGGTTGAGCGCGTCGATCAGGTGCGGTGCGCCTGTCGCCCAGCCAATGCGTTCGCCCGCAAGCCCATAGATCTTGGAAAAGGTACGCGTGACCAATACGTTGTCATGGCTCGCGGCAAGTTCCATCCCCCCATCATTCATCTGCTCGGGCACGTACTCACCATAGGCCTGATCGATCACCAGCAAAACGTCGGAAGGGAGGCCGGCATGCAGACGGACAATTTCTCCGCGGGGCAGAAAGGTGCCCGTGGGGTTGTTGGGATTGGCGATGAACACCACCCGCGTGCGCTGCGTCACGGCAGCCAGAAGGGCATCGACATCGGCGGCGAAATCGCGGTCATCCACTTCCACCGGCGTCGCACCGCACCGGCGCGCGGCGATATCGTAGACGGAAAAGCTGAAACGGCTGAACATCACTTCGTCACCCGCACCGGCGAACGCCTGGGCTGCAAGGTTGAGCAATTCGTCCGAGCCAGTCCCGCAAACGATGCGATCGAGCGCAATATCGTGAAGCGTGCCTATGGCCTCGCGCAGCGCGCTGGCACCAGGATCGGGGTAGGCAGCAGGGGAGTGCGGGGCAGCCAGCACTTCCATCGCCGCAGGAGAACAGCCCAGCGGGTTCTCGTTTGCGGACAGTTTCACCAGCTGCTTGCCGTCGTCGCCCGCGCTCTTGCCCGGAACATAGGCGTGGATCGCCTCGATATAAGGCTTCATCTGCGGGCGGGAGCGTAGAGGCATGTCGAAGGTCTCGTCAGTTTCGAAAGCGCGCATAGCCGCCCTTTGCGCCGAATGACAGCCTGCGATTGACACGCGCGCGGGCCTCGCCCAAGTCCGCAGGCCGAGATCATGGCCACCACAACCGCAATCGACTTCACCACCGTAAAGCTGGATGCGCCGCTGCAACTGGACAGCGGACGCGACCTTGCGGGCGTGGAAATGGCTTACGAAAGCTATGGCGAGCTGGCAGCGGACAAGTCCAACGCCGTGCTGATTTTCCATGCGCTGACTGGCGACCAGTTCGTGGCGGGCACCAACCCCGTAACTGGCAGGCCCGGCTGGTGGGAGCGTATGGTCGGCCCCGGCAAACCCATCGATACCAATCGCTTCCACGTGATTTGCGCCAATGTTATCGGCAGCTGCCTCGGCTCCACCGGACCTGCGAGCCCCGGTCCAAGCGGTCAGCCCTATGCGATGGAATTCCCGGTCATCACCATTCGCGACATGGTGCGCGCGCAAATGGCCATGCTGGATGCGCTGGGTATCGCGCGGCTGCACGCCGTGGTGGGCGGATCGATGGGCGGGATGCAGGCTCTGTCCTGCGCCGCGAATTTTCCGGAGCGCACCGACCGCGTCCTGGCAATCGCCACCACCGCGCGCCATTCCGCGCAGAACATCGCGTTTCATGAAATGGGGCGGCAGGCCATCATGGCGGACCCCAACTGGCAGGGTGGCAGTTATTACGATGGCGTAGCGCCCGCCAAGGGATTGGCCGTGGCGCGCATGGCTGCCCATATCACCTACCTTTCCGAGGAGGGGCTGACCGAGAAGTTCGGCCGCCGCCTGCAGGATCGCCCGGATGGTACGCAAGGGGCCAAGAGCTTCGGCTTCGATGCCGATTTCCAGGTGGAAAGCTATTTGCGCTATCAGGGCCTCAGCTTTACCGACCGCTTCGATGCCAACAGCTATCTCTACATCACCCGCGCGATGGACTACTTCGATCTTGCGGAAGAAGCAGGCGGTTTGCTGGCCGATGCCTTCAGGCGCGCGAAGGACACGCGCTTCTGCCTCGTCAGCTTCGATACCGACTGGCTCTACACCACCGCCGACATGCGCGAAGTGGTCCACGCGCTGAACGCCGTCGCCGCGCCTGTCAGTTTCGTCGAACTCAGCGCGCCTTATGGCCACGACAGTTTCCTGCTGGACGTGCCCGCGCTGGACCGTGTGGTGGAAGGTTTCCTGGGATGATCGGCCTGCGTCCCGATCTCGCCAAGATCGCCGAACACGTGCCAGGCGGCGCGCGCGTGCTGGATGTCGGCTGCGGCGATGGCACATTGATGGCCGAATTGCAGGGGGGCAAGCAGTGCGATGCGCGTGGCATGGAAATCGATCCCGATCAGGTCGCCATGGCCGTTTCGCGGGGGCTTTCCGTGGTGCAGGGCGATGCCAATCGCGATCTTGCCGACTACCCCGATGGCGCCTTCGACGTGGCCATTCTCAGCCAGACCCTGCAGACCGCCCAGCGGCCCGACTGGCTACTGGAGCAGCTTCTTCGCGTGGGGAGAGAGGCTTTCGTCAGCTTTCCCAATTTTGCCTACTGGCGCATGCGCCTTGCCCTGCTGCACCAAGGACGCATGCCAATCTCGCGGCACCTGCCGGGAAGCTGGTACCAAACGGCCAACATCCATCACCTGACCATCGCCGATTTTCGAGAGTTCCTGGCGCAGCGCGGCGTCAATGTCAGCGGAAGCTGGTTTTTCGCCAATGGCAAGGAAATCGGCGGCGGCAACGCCAACTGGCGGGCGGAACACGCGGTGTTCCAGCTGAGCCGCTAGGCAGCCACGCGTTCGCGATAGGGAATGTGACGGCGTTCCTCGGTCGTCTCGACATGGACGCACACACGGTTGCGACCCGAATTTTTCGCCAGATAAAGAGCCTGATCGGCGGCGCGCATGGCTTCGCCCAGCGACATGCGACGCGTGCACGCGGCCACGCCGAAACTGGCGGTGATCTGCTGATCATCGGCAAGTTCGACGAGGCGTAAAGTCATCAACTCCCGGCGCAATCGCTCCGCATGCAGGCGTGCGTCCTCCACATCCGTGAGTGGCAGCCAGATCGCGAACTCCTCACCGCCGATGCGGGCTGGTACGCCTTCGGCATAAAGCAGACTGGCCACGGCACGGATCACCGCGTCGCCGGCGGCGTGGCCGTATCGATCGTTTATATGTTTGAACTTGTCGATGTCGCACACCACCAGTGCCCCGCTGCCGCGCTTTGGCCGGTCCGCAATCGCCTCGAACGCGCGACGGTTGGGCAGGTTGGTAAGAAAATCCAGCTCTGCCCGCATGCGGTAAAGCTGCAGGGAAGTCGCCACGACCCGGGCCACGGTCAGAAACACGACGGCGGGCACCAGCACCGCAAAGACGATGACGAGAAGGTCTTGCAAACCCTGGCGGTCTATCGCGGCAAAAGGCACCTCCATCCCCACCAGCACCGGAAACACCGGGATGCGAAGTATGTAGATCGCAGTCACCAGAACCAGCGCGCCCAGTAAACTCATGTCGATCAAATCGCTGCGCCTGCCAGTCCGGCTTACCGTCAGAACAGCCCTCGCCATCGCTGCGGCGCCCACCAGCTGTGCGGGGAGAAATTGCAATACCGGAGGTGTCGCGGATTGCAGCAAGGCCAAGGATGACAGTATCGTCGCAGTGCAGACAACGAAGTAAAGCATGGTCGAACGCTTGCGCCCGTAGGCGGCGCGTACGGATTCCCCTACGCAGACATATGACATCGGCACAGTCGCTGCCGTCAGCCAGAGATCGACCCGAGTGATGGTCCCGTCTTTTAACGCCAGACTTTCTACGACGCCTATGGCAAGTGCCGCGCCCATCCAGACGATGGCAGCGGGCCTTTGCAGCGCGACACAGATGATAGCGCAGAACACGCACAGCCCACCCACAAGGGCCGTCATCGCGAGAATGGCGCTGACTGTCATGGCTGATGGCGGCGGAATCGAAGCATCGCCGGCGAACCTAGGGAAGGAGGGTAAAGACTCTCCTTAAATTTTCCGTTTGAAATCAGCCAAGCGCCTAGAAGGCTGCAAGCCCCGATCCCGCCAGTGCGGAAAGCGAAATTGCCGGCAACATGCCCAGCAGACTGGCGGCAAGGAAAGCGCGTGCGCTAATCGGCGTGGCGGCGCACCCGGCGGTAACGATCACGCTTGGAATTCCACCGATCCTTGCGCCTACCACATAAAGCGGACCACGGCGGCCAAGATGCTCCTGAATGCCTTCCATCCGCTTGCCGAAGCGGCGGCGAAGGCGTTCCCCCAGCCAGCGGCGCGATGCAAGGAACAGCAGGTGGGTCCCAATGGTCACACCAAGTGCGACGACCAGTATCCCGCCGATGCCCAGGATCAGACCGCTGACGAAGGACATGGTGTTCACAGCACCCGGCACGGACATCGCAACGAGCGATGCCGTCAACGCTGCCAACAGGGCAGGGAGCGCGAAGGGGCCGAACGGCATGGCGGCCAGGCCGTCCAGCATGGTCATGGGAAGGAGAGAGGAAATCAGCGCGTCCACATACAACTGACGCTACTCATGGGATCGGGTTCCCGTTACGACCAGGAGTATCGAAAAAACGTTGCGCCGATGCAACAAAGGCTAGGGTCTGGAAGTCCCTTGATGAACGCGAAGCACGCTGTCGTCGCGGGCCAGGCACCACAGGCTGAGGCCGGCGTTTCGCGCGCGCTCGACCGCCATACTGGTGGGCAGGGAGATGGTGACGAGCCGCGTCGCACCAGCGCGCACGGCTTTCTCCACGATCTCGTATGAGCATCGCGCGCTCGACAGAATGAAACCGTCTCCCGCATCCTGTGTAACCTTGGCAAGGGCACCCACCAGCTTGTCCATTGCGTTGTGACGGCCCACGTCCTCGCGGGCGTGGAGGATGGTTCCTTGGGACGTGCAGAAAGCGGCGGCATGGGCAGCCCCGGTCTGCCCTGTCAGGGGCTGGTGATCGCGAAGGGCACCCAGCGCGGCGAAGATCGCCTTAGGGTCGAGCGGATCATGTGGTTCGACGGGGGGCAGGGGTTTGCCGATAGCTTCCAGGTTCTCGATCCCGCACAAGCCACAACTCGATTCCGCCACGCGCGCGCGCACTCGCTCGGTCAGCTTTTCGACACCAAGCCCGCTCAACTGCGCACGCGCGATCCAGCCGTGCTCGACTTGCGCCACTGCCAGATCGGAAATGTCGTCAGGTGTTCTTGCAAGACCCTCGGTCAATGCAAAGCCGCGGGCAAAATCTTCGAGGTCAGAAGGGGTCGCCATCATGACGGCGTAGGACAGGCCGTTGTATTCCAGCGCCACGGGCACTTCGGGAACCCAGGTGCGTTCCTGCGGACGCGTGGTTCCGTCCGCTCCGAACTGAACCAGTTTATCCGGCATCCGAATTGTGCAGCCCGCCTGCCTTGGAAAAATTCGTGGCGCGGGTCTGCGAGCCGGGGTGCGCGCCCTTCGCCAGATGCTCGATTGCTTCTGCGGCAATCGGATCCAGCCCGCTGCGGTCGCCCGAAAAGATGCATCGCTTCATCCGGGGGTCCCAGAAGCTCTCGATATGGTCAGCCGTCGCCAGCACCGCCTTGTCATGCCCGATGGCGACGAAATTCTTCGCGATCTGGTTGGCAAAGCGTGTGAGCGTCTCGAGCTGGCTCCTGCTCATTCTGCGGGCTCCATCGATTCTTCACCGGCAATGCGGCGACTGCGTTCGGACAGTTCCTGATAGTCCTCCTGCCAGTCGGTCGGCCCGTTGCTGGGCGTTACCTGTACGGCCGTCACCTTGTATTCGGGACAGTTGGTGGCCCAGTCGGAATAGTCGGTGGTGACGACGTTGGCCTGCGTCGCGGGGTGGTGGAATGTGGTATAGACCACGCCCGGCGCCACGCGATCGGTAACCTTCACCCGCAAGGTGGTTTCGCCCGTGCGGCTGGCAAGCTTCGTCCAGTCGCCATCGTTCAGGCCGCGGTTTTCCGCGTCGACGGGATGGATTTCCAGCAGGTCTTCCTCGTGCCAGACGGTGTTGGCCGTGCGCCGCGTCTGCGCGCCAACGTTGTACTGGCTGAGGATGCGGCCAGTGGTTAGCAGCAGCGGGAAGCGCGGGCCCGTTTTCTCGTCGGTGGGGACATAGTCCGTCACCACGAACAGGCCCTTGCCGCGAACGAAGCCTTCGATGTGCATGACGGGTGAACCGTCAGGGTGTTTCTCGTTGACCGGCCACTGCACGCTGCCACGTTCGTTCAGCATGTCCCAGCTTACACCGGCGAAGCTTCCGGTCAGGCGAGCAACCTCGTCGAGAATTTCGCTGGGGTGGCTGTAGGTCCACTGTGCGCCCAGGGCATTGGCGAGCAACTGCGTGACTTCCCAATCCTCGTAGCCGTTGGCAGGCTCCATCACCTTGCGGACAGGCTGGATGCGGCGCTCTGCATTGGTGAAGGTGCCGTTCTTTTCCAGGAAGGTGGAGCCGGGCAGGAAGACGTGGGCGTAATTGGCGGTCTCGTTCAGGAAGAGATCGTGCACGATCACGCATTCCATGGCAGACAGGCCGTCGGCCACGTGCTGGGTGTTCGGATCGGACTGGAGAATGTCCTCGCCCTGGATGTAGATCGCCTTGAAACTGCCATCGACGGCGGCATCGAGCATATTGTTGATGCGCAGGCCCGGATTGGGATCGAGGGTGACGCCCCAGTCCTTCTCGAACATGGCGCGCGTCTCGCCGTCCGACAGGTGGCGATAGCCGGGCAGTTCGTGCGGGAAGCTGCCCATGTCGCAGGCACCCTGCACATTGTTCTGGCCCCGCAGCGGGTTCACCCCCACGCCATTGCGGCCGATGTTGCCGGTGACCATTGCCAGGTTGGCGATTGCCATCACGGTGGAGGAGCCTTGCGAATGCTCCGTAACGCCCAAGCCGTAATAGATCGCCGCATTGCCGCCGGTGGCATAGAGTCGCGCGGCCTCGCGCAGGTCATCGGCAGGAACGCGGGTGACGGGCTCCAGCGTCTCGGGGCTGTGGCGTTCGTCGGAGACGAAGCGCGCCCATTCCTCGAACGCGTCCACTTCGCAGCGATCTTCGATGAATTTGCGGTTCTCCAGCCCCTCGGTAACGATGACATGCGCCATAGCTGTGAGCACGGCGACATTTGTGCCGGGCTGCAAGGGCAGGTGATAGGCGGCTTCGACATGCGGCGTGCGCACAAGGTCAATTCGGCGCGGGTCGATCACGATCAGCTTCGCGCCTTCGCGCAAGCGCTTCTTCAGGCGGCTGGCGAAGACGGGGTGTCCGTCCGTCGGGTTGGCCCCTATCACCAGAGCCACATCGGTGTACTGCACGCTGTCGAAATCCTGCGTGCCCGCGCTGGTGCCAAAAGTCGTCTTCAGGCCATAGCCGGTGGGCGAATGGCACACGCGCGCGCAGGTATCGACGTTGTTGGCACCGAACACGCTGCGGATCAGCTTTTGCACGAGGAAGGTTTCCTCGTTTGTGCAACGGCTGGAGGTTATGCCGCCCAGCGCGGCCGCGCCGTACTTTTCCTTGATGCCCTTGATCTTGTTGCTGGTGAACTCCAGCGCCTCTTCCCAGGTTACCTCGCGCCAGGGCTGGTCGATGCTGTCGCGCACCATGGGCGAAGTGATGCGATCCTTGTGGTTGGCATAGCCATAGGCAAAACGACCCTTCACACAGCTATGGCCGCGATTGGCCTTGCCGTCCTTGTAAGGCACCATGCGCACCAGCTGTTCCCCGCGCATTTCGGCGCGGAAGGTGCAGCCCACGCCGCAATAGGCGCAGGTGGTAACGACGCTACGCTCGGGCAGGCCAATTTCCTTGACGCTCTTTTCCTGCAGGGTCGCGGTGGGGCAGGCCTGCACGCAGGCGCCGCAACTCACGCACTCGCTGGAAAGGAAGTTGTCGTCATCCTGCCCGGCGGAAACCATGCTGGCGAAGCCGCGCCCATCGATGGTGAGAGCGAAGGTGCCCTGCACCTCGTTACAGGCGCGTACGCAACGCGAACACACGATGCACTTGCTGGGATCGAACTGGAAATAGGGGTTTGATGTATCTGTCTCCAGACCCAGGTGGTTTGCCCCCTCGTAGCCATAGCGCACATCGCGCAGACCCACGGCGGCGGCTTCGTCCTGCAATTCGCAATCGCCGTTGGCGGAACAGGTGAGGCAATCGAGCGGGTGATCGGAGATGTATAGCTCCATCACGCCCTTGCGCAGCTTTTCCAGCCGCGGGGTCTGCGTTTTCACCACCATGCCTTCGCTCACCGGCGTGGTGCAGCTGGCAGGCGTGCCGCGCGCGCCTTCGATCTCGACCAGGCATAGGCGGCACGAACCGAAGGCTTCCACGTTGTCCGTGGCGCACAGCTTGGGAATATGACCGCCGGTTTCGGCGGCCGCGCGCATGACACTGGTGCCTGCAGGTACCGTGGTCTTGCGACCGTCGATCGTCAGCGTGATCTTCTGACCCGACTTTACTGCCGGGGTGCCGAGATCATTGGGGGCTTCGTATCCCATACTATCGCTCCATCGCCGCAAGATCTGCGGGTGTGTTGATGTTTGCAGGCGCATCTTCGCTCTTTACGGCCCGTGCCTCGGCGGCCTTGGCGAAAGCTATCATCGAATGGCGTCCTTCGCTCTGGAGGATGGCCGAAACGACAGATGCGTTGTTGCTTTCCCAATGCCCGATTACAGGCTGTGTTTCAAGATAGGCCGGTGCTGGCGAAAGATCCGACAAGAGCGTGGGCGGTAATGCGACAGAATCGACCCCGCATGTCAGCACGGTGTCGTAACCCTTGTCTTGCGCGTAGCGAAGAGCCGCGGCGATGCCGCCCAGAGGGCCCATGTCCGGGCGCGGCCAATCTGGAATGGCCGGGGCAGGGGCAATATCGCGTCCCACTACGATGACATGGTCGCAAAAGCCTGAAAGGCCATCCACCGCGCGTGCCATCAGCGTGCGGCCATCAAGTTCGGCCAGCGCCTTGTCGCAGCCAAAGCGCGAGGACTTGCCGCCCGCCAGAACCGCGCCCAAAATCATCCGGTCGCCTCGGGGAGAGCCTGTTTGACCAGTTCGGGATTGTCGGTGAAGTCTTCGGGCCACTGGCGCAGGGCGCTCAGCACCGGGTAGGGGGTGAAGCCGCCCAGCGCGCACAGCGAGCCGAATTTCATCGTCTCGCAAAAATCGGTCAGCAGAGCTATCTCGTCGCCTGCATCGCGGCCCTTGTCCTTGGGGGCATTGTGCATCTGCGGCGCCAGCTCGATCCGGTCGCGCTTGCGGCCACCTTCGCGAATACTGTCGAGAATTTCCACGCCGCGCACCGCGCCAATGCGGCATGGTGTACACTTGCCACAGCTTTCGACAGAGCAGAACTCCATCGCGAACCGCGCCATGTCCAGCATGTCTGCCGTATCGTCGAACACGGTCAGGCCGCCGTGGCCAATCAGCGCATCTGCGGCGGTATATTCCTCGTAATCGAACCTGATGTCGAACTGGTCGGGGTGGATGTAGGCGCCCAGGGGTCCACCAACCTGCACGGCCTTCACCGGGCGGCCAGATGCAGTGCCGCCGCCGATCTTGTTGACGAGTTCGTCCAGGGTCACCCCGAAACCGACTTCGTACAGCCCGCCATGCTTGATGTTCCCCGCTAGCTGGAGTGGCATGGTCCCGCGTGAGCGGCCAAAGCCTGCGTTCTTGTATTCCTCCGCCCCGCCTTCGGTCAGGATGTGCGGCACGGCTTGCAGGCTGAGCACGTTGTTCACCACCGTCGGGCGGCCAAGAAAGCCTTCGAGCGCAGGCAGCGGCGGTTTTGCACGCACTTCGCCGCGCTTGCCTTCCAGGCTGTTGAGCAGCGAGGTTTCCTCCCCGCAAACGTAAGCGCCAGCGCCCACGCGCACTTCGCATTTGAACGGCGCGATGATGTCTGCGCACAGGTCCAGCGCGGCATTCAGCTTGCGAAGGGCGTCAGGGTATTCGCTTCGCAGGTAGATATAACCCCGGTCTGCGCCCACGGCTTCACCAGCAATCGCCATGCCCTCGATTAGCGCGAAGGGGTCGCCTTCCATCGCCATGCGATCGGCAAAGGTCCCGCTGTCGCCTTCGTCGGCATTGCAAACAATGTATTTCTGAGGGCCAGCCGCCCTCATCACCGTGTCCCACTTGATACCGGTGGGGAAGCCCGCGCCGCCGCGTCCGCGAAGGCCCGACAGCTTGACCTGTTCAACGATCGCTTCGGGACCGATCTGGCGCGCACGCGCCAAGCCCGCCCAGCCGCCGTTCGCTTCGTAGTCCTGCAGGCTGAGAGGGCGGGTCTTGCCAGCGCGCTTGAAGGTAATGCGCGTCTGCGTGGCGATGAAGGGATGATCCTCGATCTTGCCGATAGACTTGTCGGACGTGCCTGCCAGAATGGCGTCGATGTCATTCAGCGTGGCGGGACCAAAGCCCAAGCCGTCGATCTCCACCAACGGTTCCAGCCAGTGCATACCCCAGCTGGACGTGCGAAGGACCTGGCAGCCCTTCTTCTCGAAAGCCTCGGCCAGCTTGTCCGCGCCGCCTGCGCGGGCAAGCGCGTCATCTGAAATGCGGACCAGCGTCATGCGCTTTCTACCAGATTGGTGATCGCGTCTTCATCCAGGCGAATATGAAGCTCGTCACCAATGCGCGCGGCGGGGCCGGCGCTGCACAGGCCAAGGCAATAGACAGTGGAGATACGCACGCGCTCTCCGGCTGCAGCGCTAGCGCTGTCGATCAGCTTTTCCACGCCGCGCGCCTTGCACGCCTCCGCCCGGCAGATCTGCACATGCGGCCGCGCATCTGGTGATGATAAGTAGTCGTGATAGAAGCTGACCACGCCATGCACATCGGCGCGGCTGATGTTCAAACCCCTGGCGATCATCGCTTCGCTTGCCGCATCTACGCAGCCCAGTTCGGCCTGCACGTCATTCAGTATCGGGAGCAACGGTCCTTCGCGATGATGATGGCGGGCAATTATCTCGCCAAGGATGTCGCTCCTGTCGCTCATTCCTTGAGCCTTTCGGCGTGCCAGGCGATGTGATCGGCAATGAAGGTGGAGACGAAGAAGTAAGAGTGATCGTACCCTTCCCGCATGCGGATGGTGGCATCCATTCCGGCATTCCGCACGGCATCCTCCAATAGCCAGGTCTTCAGTTGCTCATCGAGGAAATTGTCGGCGCGACCCTGTTCGACAAGCAGGCTGTCGATACGCGCGCCGTCTTCGATGAGAGCGCACGCATCGTATTCACGCCATGCTGCACGATCATCACCGATGTAGTTCGAGAGCGCCTTCTCTCCCCATGGGCAGTTGAGCGGGCTGACAATTGGCGAGAATGCGCTGGTGGAGCGGAACCGACCGGGATTGCGTAACGACACGGTGAGCGCGCCGTGCCCGCCCATCGAATGACCCGAGATTGCCTGCCGTTCCATGTCGACAGGAAAGTTCTTCGCCACGAGCGCAGGCAGTTCTTCCTCGACATAGCGGCGCATATGGAAATGCTCGGCCCACGGCTCTTGCGTGGCATTGACGTAGAAGCCAGCGCCCTGACCAAAATCATAGGCCTCGTCGTCGGGAACACCTTCACCGCGCGGCGATGTATCCGGGCACACGAAGATCACGCCGTGTTCTGCGCATGCCTTGTGATAGTGGCACTTGATCATCGCGTTTTCATGCGTGCAGGTAAGGCCGGAAAGCCACCATAGCACGGGCAGTTTCTCGCCCTCGCGATGCTCCGGCACATAGACCGCGAAGGTCATGGGTGTGCCGGTGGCCTCGCTATCGTGCGAATAAACGCCCTGGTTGCCGCCAAAGCACTTCGTTTCGCTGACGGTTTCCATGCTCATGCGGTTGCCTTGCGATGCATGGCGCACAGCTTGTTGCCATCGGGATCGCGCAGATAGGCAAGGTAAAGGCGACCAAAATCGTTCTCGCGCCAGCCCGGCGGGTCTTCGATGGTGGTGCCGCCAGCGGCCTCTCCTGCAGCGTGCCAGGCGTCCGCTTGCGCCGTATCGTCCGCGGCAAAACCGACGGTCGCGCCGTTGCCGCAGCTTGCCGGATTGCCGTCAATCGGGCTGGTAACCAGAAAAACCGCGTTGTTGTGCATATAGATGAGGCGACCCTTCCCATCGAAGACGCCTTCTTTTGCCCCGAGTGCATCGAATAGGGCGTCGTAAAAGGTCTTCGATTTCTCGAGGTCGTTCGAGCCGACCATCACGTGGCTGTACATAGTGTTCAATCCTTTGCATTCGTCCTGAAGGTAACCGCATCACGCCAGCCATCGGCCTGACCGCACCTTCGACATGTGGCTCGTAATCGACTTTGCGCGTATAGCGCTTTTATCACATGGCCGAAAACTTCCGGCAACGGGAAACGCGTCGATCACTGGTTCGTGGCCTTCATCCCCTAGGCGAGAAGAAGACGCGGAACCTGCGCGGTCTAGTATACCACCACGGATCTGATGCTCTCGCCCGAATGCATCAGGTCGAAACCCTTGTTGATCTCCTCAAGGGATAGCGTGTGGGTGATCATCGGATCGATGGCGATCTTGCCGTTCATGTACCAATCCACGATCTTGGGCACGTCGGTGCGGCCCTTGGCACCGCCGAAGGCCGTGCCGCGCCAGTTGCGGCCCGTTACCAGCTGGAATGGCCGCGTTTCGATCGTCTTGCCGGCCTCGGCCACGCCGATGATGATGGAAGTGCCCCAGCCCTTGTGACAACATTCCAAAGCCTGACGCATGACATCCGTGTTGCCGGTGCAGTCGAAGCTGTAATCCGCGCCGCCGTCCAGCATTTCCACCAGGTGCGCCACGACGTCGCCGACATCCTTCGGGTTAACGAAATCGGTCATCCCGAACTTTTCGCCCCATTCCTTCTTGGCGTTGTTGAGATCGACGCCAACGATCCGGTCCGCCCCCGCCATTTTCGCGCCCTGGATCACGTTGAGGCCGATGCCGCCCAGGCCGAACACAACCACATTGTCGCCTGCCTGCACCTTGGCGGTGTTGGTGACGGCGCCGACGCCCGTGGTGACGCCGCAGCCGATGTAGCAGCTGGTTTCGAACGGTGCGTCGGTGCGGATCTTGGCAACGGCGATTTCTGGCAGAACGGTGAAGTTCGAGAAGGTCGAGCAACCCATGTAGTGGTAGATCGTCTCGCCCTTGTAGCTGAACCGGCTGGTACCATCGGGCATCAGACCCTTGCCCTGCGTTTCGCGGATGGCGCTGCACAGGTTCGTCTTGCCGCTGAGACACATTTTGCACTGGCGGCATTCGGGCGTGTAGAGCGGAATGACGTGATCGTCGGGCTTTACGCTGGTGACGCCGGGGCCGACTTCGCGCACGATGCCCGCGCCTTCATGGCCCAGGATCGAGGGGAAGATCCCTTCTGAATCAAGTCCGTCCAGCGTGTAGGCATCGGTGTGGCAAATGCCCGTCGCCATGATTTCTACCAGTACCTCGCCCTCCTTGGGGCCTTCGAGATCAAGCTCGACAATCTCCAGCGGCTTTTTGGCTTCGAAGGCTACGGCGGCGCGGGTTTTCATCTTTCTGGTTCTCCTGAATTCTCCGGCAATCGCACGCTGACGCATTGCTCGGGCGGTAATGAAGTCTTGGCTCTCCCATAGCAGGTTCAAGGCGATAGGGCAGGGCCGACCTGACCAATACGATATCGAAAATGCCGACTGCCCATAAAAAAAGGGCGGCCCTTTCGAGCCGCCCCCTTCTTTCCCGTTCGGGAAGTCCGGCGCGAGGCCGGAACTTTTTACCAGGTAACCTGGAAACCGGCACGGGCGCCGACTTCGCCTTCGTCGAAGCCGATGCCGACACCGCCGGTGAAGGCTGCGTTGTCGCTGATGCGGGCAGCGAAGCTGGCCGAACCGGCAACGCGGTCGTTGTAGTAGCCGAAGCCACCGGCAAGGCCGAAGCTATCGGTCGGCATGAGAACCGGCGATTCCATCGACAGTGCCATGGCAACACCTTCGTTCGCCTCACGAACGCCTTGGGAGTTCTGTGAAGTGAGGTCGAAGAGAGTAGCCGTCTGGCCCTGCAAAGTGGCGATCTGGCCAGCCTGCAGTGCGAAGTTGGTGTTCATGGCACCAATGTTCGCAGTATTGGCCGCGACGCCTGCCGCGTTCGCTGCGATATCCGAACGGATCGTGTTGTCGACACCGAGGACGCCGTTGGCATCGATGGTGACCACTTCGCCCGGATCCACCTGGGCAACTGTGCTTGCGGCGATATCGCCGATGCGCACCGCGCTGCCCATGCCACCCAGACTGACCTGGTTGGCAGCCGTCGTCATTGCGCCGGCACCGATGGCGGTCGAACCGTCAAAGTTTGCCACTGCGCCCTGACCCAGTGCCGTGGAAGCGACGCCGGTTGCATCGGTGTTCTCGCCGATGGCCGTTGCGCCAGCCGCCGTTGCCACTGCGAAGTGACCGAAGGCCGAAGCACGTTCTTCCGAAGCGGTTGCGCCATAACCATAGGCCGAAGCAGCTGCCGCCGAAGCGATCGACTGCGCGCCAAGTGCACTGGAACGCGTGCCCGAAGCCTGTGCATCGTTACCGATGGCGACCGAGCTGGAGCCCGATGCATCGGTGTTCTCACCAAGTGCAGTCGACTCTTCGCCCGAAGCTACCGCGAAGTAGCCCAGAGCCGTCGAACGGGTGCCCGTTGCACTCGATTCGTAACCGATTGCCGTGCTGGCAGCCGAGGTGGCTTCCGAACCTGCACCCAGCGCGCTGGAGAAGCGGCCGGTTGCCTGTGCGTCGTTACCGGCGGCCAGCGAACCTTCGCCGGTTGCATCGACATTTTCGCCGAGGCCGGTGGAACGCTCGCCCGAAGCTACGGCGAAGTAGCCCAGAGCGGTCGAACGGGTACCGGTTGCGCTCGATTCGTAACCGACTGCGGTTGCAGCAGAAGCAGTGGCTTCCGAACCTGCACCCAGCGAGCTGGAGAAGCGACCGGTTGCCTGTGCATCGTTACCTGCAGCCAGCGAACCTTCGCCGGTTGCATCGACGTTTTCGCCGAGGCCGGTGGAGCGCTCGCCCGAAGCTACGGCGAAGTAACCCAGAGCGGTCGAACGGGTACCGGTTGCACTCGATTCGTAACCGATCGCGGTTGCTGCAGCAGCCGTGGCTTCTGCGTTACGGCCAAGGGCAGAGGTGAACTCGTTGTTGGCAACCGCACCGTCACCCACGGCGACCGAGCCGAGACCCGAAGCTTCGGATACGCGGCCCAGAGCGGTCGAGAAGTCGGCCGAAGCGTCGGACTGCCAACCGAAAGCCTGCGCACCGAGACCCGATGCATTGGATTCCGCACCCACCGACGTGGAGTGGAAGCCCGTGGCATTGGCCGTCTGGCCGATAGCCACGGTGTCTTCGTCAGAAGCGACGGCGCTGTTGCCGATCGCGATCGAATCGAAGCCCGATGCATTGGAGAAGGCACCGCCTGCAAAGGAGTTGGCACCCGATGCATTTGCGACTGCACCGATAGCGGTGCTCAGGTCGCCCGATGCACTGCTGAAGCCACCGACGGACGTGCTCACGAAGGCCGCAGCATTGGCAAGGTTACCGACTGCGGTCGAACCGGCGAAAGCGGCGTTGGCCGAGTAGCCCGTTGCAACGGCACCCTGGCCCGCAGCAGTGGCCGACTGGCCATAGGCGCTGGACTGGAAGCCGCTGGCGGAAGCCTGACGGCCCGTCGCGGTCGACTGGTCACCGGTGGCGGAAGCCTGCCAGCCGAATGCCTGTGCTCCTACGCCGGTCGCTTCGGATTCAGCACCGATCGAGGTAGAGTGGAAGCCGGAAGCGTTCGCCGACTGGCCAAGCGCTACGGCATCTTCATCGGTTGCCTGGGCATCGCGGCCAACAGCAACGGAGTCGAGACCCGAAGCAACAGCACCAGTTGCACCAGCAAAGGACTGATCGCCCGAAGCCACCGAGCCGGCACCGATAGCAGTGCTTGCGCTACCCGACGCTTCGCTGAAAGCACCAATCGAAGTGCTTACGAAACCCGACGCATTGGCAAGGTTGCCGTTTGCGGTCGCACCGGCGAGGCTGGCGTTGGAGCCGAAGCCCGTTGCGGTTGCACCCTGCGCACTGGCAGTGGCCGACTGGCCATAGGCGCTGGACTGGAAGCCGCTGGCGGAAGCCTGACGGCCCGTTGCGGTCGACTGGTCACCCGTCGCAGAAGCCTGCCAGCCGAATGCCTGTGCGCCCGTGCCGGAAGCTACGGATTCTGCACCCACTGCGGTGGAGTGGAAGCCCGAAGCGACAGCGGTCTGGCCGATTGCCACGGCGTCCTCGTCGAGCGCCTGAGCATTGATACCGACTGCTACGGCGTCGGTGCCGAGAGTAATCGCATCCACGCCGATGGCGGTAGAACCGTCGAAGTTGGCGTTGGAGTTCCGGCCAACAGCGGTGGTGTTGGAACCGATGGCATTGGCATCCTGGCCAACGGCCGTGGAGAAGTTGCCCACTGCCTGCGCGTTGCTTCCCAGCGCGGAGCTGAACACGCCGAACGCGTTGGCACTTTCGCCTACGGCAACTGCGGCAGTGTTGGTGGCATTTGCGCCAAAGCCTACGGCCGTTGCATTCTCGGCGGTCGCTTCGGCATCGCTGCCGACTGCGGTGGTGCCAGCGGCAGAGGCGACGGCGTTTTCGCCACAAGCGAGCGAATCGGTGCCGGAGCCGTTCGCACCGCCGGCTGTGTCCGTCCCGTCGCTGGCGAAGCCGCTACCATTGGTGTCGAGTAGGCACTCTTCTGCCGAAGCAGTGTTCGGCGTTGCGCCAACCATTGCCACGGTGGCGATAGCAAGGCCCGAGGCGCCAATGGCCATCATGGTCGCCTTGCCGAATGTTTGTTGATCTGAACCCTGGGTTCGCGAATTACGCATTAATTCCTCCTGTATGGTAGAACCGGGCCGAAACCGAAAGTCGCGACGCCACGGAAGAACTTGAATGTCATTTGGACAGCACCCCCATGTTGCACGTCACGATCCCCCGATCGCAGCGGTTGCCCGATTCTGGGCAAGTGCATTGCTAGGGCATTTTTAGAATTTTGCATGCCAAAAATGCAGAAAAACACCGAAAAAGTGTGGAATAGGGAGGAATACGAGAGATAAATTACCCGGTTAACGGCAGTCGACACTGGTTAGCATCGGGTGAACATTATCAATTGATATCGAGGTCGGTCGGCGTTCACGAAACGAATCAAGGCTGTAGCGCCCGCTTCGATCAGTTTTGCGGTTGTATTCTTGTGCCCTGGCACAGGGGTGGATACTTGCCTAACTCACCCAAAGACCCGGTCAAAGGCATCACAGACCGTTTATCGATCACCCCTCGTGGACGGTTTTCACAACCATGCACGCCTTCACGCCTTCCGGCCCGTCCTCGCTGCCGTGGCCCGACCACTGTACGCCCTGGAATGGCGTATCCGGACCGGCGATCATATGGCTGTTGATGCCCATCATGCCCACTTCCATTTCGTGCGCGAGGCGGCGCTGGCGCTTCACGTTGTTGGTCCACGCATAGCCCGCCAGGCCGTAGGGTAGGCGATTGGCTTCCGCGATCATGTCATCTTCGGACTTGTAGGGATTGATCAGGGCCAGCGGACCGAAGGGCTCTTCGTTCATCACTTCGGCATCCAGCGGTACTTGCGAAAGCACGGTGGGCTGGAAGAAATAGCCCTGGTTGCCGATACGCTCACCACCGGTATCGAGCGTCGCGCCCTTTGCCTTTGCATCGGCGACGAATTTCTCCATCGCGTCGGGGCGGCGGGCATTGGCCATCGGACCCATCTGCGTGCCGTCTTTCAGCCCGTCGCCCACCACGGTGGCGGCCAGCCTCTTGGCCATGCCATCGCGGAATTCCTCGAACACGCTTTCCTGCACGATGAAACGTGTCGGTGACACGCAGACCTGTCCGGCATTGCGCGTCTTGCCGGAAGATGCCGCTGCCAGTGCCTTTTCCATGTCGGCATCGTCGAACACCAGTACCGGCCCGTGCCCGCCCAGCTCCATCGTGGTGCGGATCATGTTGTCCGCTGCCAGCTTCGCTAGGTGCTTGCCCACCGTGGTGGAACCGGTGAAGGACAATTTGCGGATAATCGGACTGGCGAGCAGATGACGGCTCACTTCGTCCGGCACGCCGAACACCGCCTGCGCCACTTCTTTCGGAAGTCCGGCATCGTAGAGGCATTGCAGTATGCCGAGCGCCGAGCCAGGCGTTTCCTCGGCGCTCTTGAGGATGATCGAACAGCCCGCCGCCACGGCCGCGCCCAGCTTGCGCCCCGGATTGACCAGCGGGAAGTTCCACGGCGCGAAACCGGCGACAGGGCCGACAGGCTCCCAACGTACCACGCTGCGCTGGCCGACCGGGCGCACCAGTTCGCGGCCGTACAGGCGCTGGCACTCGCCTGCGGCGAAATCGAACCAGCCAGCACATGCCATGCTTTCGATCTTCGTTTCGCCAATCGGCTTGCCTTCTTCCATCGTGGCGATGCGGGCGAGGTCGTCCGACCGTTCGCGGATCAGCGCAGCGGCCTTGTGCAGGACGGCAGCGCGCTTGGGGGCGGGTGTATGGCGCCAGATCTTGAACCCGCGCTGCGCCGTATCCAGCGCCCTGTCGAGATCGCTGGCGTCTGCAAGCGGCAGTTCCGCCAGCGTTTCCCCGGTTACGGGATTGACGACATCGAAGGTACGCCGGCCACCGCCTGACACCTTTTCGCCATCGATCACCATGTGAAGAGCGGGATACTCGGTCATTGTTCTCTCCTGCGCGACGCCAGCCAGACTTGTCCAATAGCCTGTCGAAGGGCCGACCTGTGCTTCATTGCGCTGCGCTATAGGAAACATTGATGGCTGGGCAAATGCCTCACCGCCCTGCGGGCAGAAGTGCGAGGTTAAGAAACGGGCCGCTAGGGCCGAGTGCATGATCCGCACCGCTATCGCTTTCGCCCTGCTAGCTGCATCCACTATCGCCGCTGCACAATCCCCAGCCCCGCAGCTAAGCATGGATCACCGCATGCTGCTGCGCTGTTCGGCGGCCTTCGCTCTCGTCGCTCACGGGCAGGAGACCGGTGATGCTGCGGCCTTGCGCTATCCCGACATGAGCCAGCGGGGACGCGAATTCTTCGTGCGCGGTTCAGCACAGGTCATGGAAGAGGCCGGGTTGGACCGCACCCAGATCGAAGCGGCCCTGTCTGCCGAGGCGCGCGACATAAGCGAGAATGGCACGATCGAAGAGATCATGCCCGTCTGTCTGAACCTTTTGCCCGCAGAATAATTTGCCACCATTCTTGCGGATGCTGGACCCGGCGGGCCTGTTGCGGCATTAGCAACAGACAAACATGTGGCAACTTTTTCACTTTCCCCTGTGCCCTTTCAGCCGCAAGGTGCAGCTGGTGCTTTCCGAAAAGAAAGTACCCTTCACCCTGCAGCTGGCCTATCCGTGGGAAGACAACGAGCAGTTCCATTCGTTGAATCCCGCCGGCAAGACGCCCGTGCTGCATCACGCAGAAAGGCGACTGGTGCTGATGGACAGCCAGGCGATCTGCGAATATTTCGAGGAAACCGAGAGCAAGAGCCCGATGATCCCCGGCTCTGCCGCGGCCCGCGCCGAGATACGCCGCCTGACCGCGCTGTTCGACGATGGCCTGTATGGCGATGTCACCGAACCGCTGATCTACGAGAAGATGAAGAAGCGCCTGATCCTACGGCAATCGCCCGACAGCGGCATATTGCGTGCGGCCATGCGGTTGACCCACGAACATCTCGATTACCTCGACTGGTTGATCGACAACCGCCGCTGGTTGGCCGGGGCGCAATTAAGCCTTGCCGACTTCACCGCTGCAGCGCAGCTCTCGGTGATCGACTATCTCGGCGGCATAGACTGGTCGGGTCACGAGCAGTCGCATGGCTGGTACCGCGTCATGAAAAGCCGCCCCAGCTTCGCGCCACTGCTCAGCCAGAAGATGGAAGGCTTGCCTGCGCCGCGCCACTATTCCGATGTGAATGCGTGACTTGTTTTGGTCCCCAAGCGCCTGGCGCAGCGAGTCCGCGCTGCTTGGCTTTCCTCGCATAAGCTCGGGCGCGCGTTCGCGCTTGCGGCCGCTTCGTGCCCGAAGGCCAGGCCCACCGCGAAGCGTAACCTGAAGTCGGTCCGCGCCTGGCGGTCCGCAAGGCCGAACGGCCGCCCGCAGCGGGCGCAGCTTGCTGCGCGTCTAGCGAGGACGAACCCGCAGAGGCAGGTTCGTAAAACAGACTATCGATGGCCCTGCGTTCAACCTTGCGGTTCGCTGGTCGCGAACCGATATAGTTCTGGAAAGCCAATCCTGTGCGAAAATCGGTCACTTAGTGATCGCAAGGGCAACCGCCCGCCCGCAGGTGCCGCGCAGCGAAGCGGAGCGAATAGCACCGAGGACGCTGGCGCGGAGGCGCGAGCGAAAGGAAAATTATGTCAGACAAGACCAACCTCACCGAAGCCGAATGGCGCGAAAAGCTGACGCCCGAGCAATATCGCGTGCTGCGCGAAGCGGGCACGGAGCGCGCCTTCACCGGCAAGTACGACAAGAACAAGGCCGAGGGCGAGTACAGGTGCGCCGGCTGCGGGCAGCCCTTGTTCGAAAGCGATGCCAAGTACGATAGCGGCTCGGGCTGGCCCAGCTTTACCGCACCCGCTGACCAGCAAGCCGTAGAGATGAACCAGGACCAGACCCATGGCATGGTTCGCACCGAAGTGGTGTGCAGCAATTGCGCCGGCCACCTGGGCCACGTTTTCCCCGACGGTCCCGGGCCGGAAGGGCTGCGGTATTGCATCAATTCTGCCGCGCTGCAGTTCGAACCGGAGGATAAAGCGGAAGATTGAGCACCTTGCCCGTTCACGCTGGATTATGAATGCCCTATGCATGCCCGTTCCAAACGCAATGGCGCGCATGGACTGGTGCGCAAACGCAGGAATCTGAAGGCAGATGGCAGGACGCCGGGGCAATGGCTCCAACAAAAGAGGGCACCGTTCGGCCCGCGCCGCATCCAGGGCGCGGGATCGTGACGCTGCATCGCGCGGGTTTAAGGCAGGCTTCTGGCGCTGGACCCGCCGCCTGGCCATCACCGGAACGCTCGTCGCGCTGTTGGCCGTAATCGGACTGGCGACTGCGGTGTTCTTCGCATCGCGCAGCCTGCCATCCTACGCCAGCCTGCGGGAAAGCCAGACCGGCCAGACCATCCTTGTGCGCGCTCGTGATGGCACGCAGATCGTCGAACTCGGCCCCAGTTACGGACAGTGGCTGGATGCCGAGGAAATCCCCGATGTAATGAAGCAGGCGATGATCTCGGTCGAGGATCACCGCTTTGACTCGCATTTCGGCGTTGACCCCATGGGCCTTGCCCGCGCCGTGTACAATGCGCTTTCCGAAGATCGGCAAGTCAGTGCGACTTCCACGATTACGCAGCAGCTTGCCCGTAACATCTTCCTCAATTCCAACCGCACGCTGGACAGGAAGCTGCGCGAAGCGGTGCTGGCAATGGCGATGGAATGGCGTTTCTCGAAAGAGCAGATACTCGAACTATACCTCAACAAGGTGTATTTCGGCGGCGGTGCCTACGGTATCGATTCCGCCAGCCGGAAGTTCTTCAGCCATTCGGCGCGCGAACTCAGCCTCGAAGAAGCGGCTATTATCGCTGGCCTGGTCAAGGCGCCCAGCCGATATTCCCCCACGGCTGACGTCGAAGCGGCCGTGGGCCGCGCGAATGTGGTCGTGGGCCAGATGGTGCGCTATGGCGGGCTGGACCCGGCGGTAGCGCGGCAGGTGAACGTGGATGCGGTGAAGCTCTCCACGACCGAGGGGCAGAACTCCATCCGCTACTTCACCGACTGGGCCTTGCCGCAACTGGACCTGTTGCTGCCCAACGGCACGTTCGAGCCGATCGAGGTGTGGACCACGCTGGACGTGGGCATGCAGCGCGCTGCCACCACGGCCATTCAGTCCAACGTGCCGGGCGAAGCACAGGGCGCGCTTGTAAGCCTTGATCGCGACGGGGCCATCCTGGCGCTGGTAGGCGGCACCGATTACGTCACGTCCAACTACAACCGCGCGACGGACGCCATGCGGCAACCCGGATCGTCATGGAAGTTGTTCGTCTACCTCGCCGCGCTGGAGGCTGGTTACACGCCGGACGACCGCGTGCAGGACGTGCCTGTTACCATCAACGACTGGAGCCCGCGAAACTCCGGCGGTACCTATGCCGGCGAGATCGACGTGCGTTCGGCCTTTGCCTATTCCAAGAACACGGTCGCCGCGCAGCTTGGCAACGAAGTGGGCTTTTCCAACGTGGCCAGCATGGCGCGCCGCTTCGGTATTACCACTCCGATCAGCACCTATCCAGCAATGGTGCTTGGCTCTTCCGAAGTCCGGCTGATCGACATGGTGCGCGCCTTTGCGGCGGTGTCCGCCGGTGGGCGATCTGTCGAACCCTATGGCATCTTGCGCGTGACCACTGCCGATGGCGAAGAACTCTACCGTCATAGGGAAGGACGCGCCTATACACTGGTGCCGGACTACGTTGCGGCTGGCATTACGGACCTTTTGCAAAGCGCCGTCGCCACGGGCACCGGGCGCGCAGCGCAGATCGGGCGGCCCGTGGCGGGCAAGACGGGCACCACCAGTTCCAACCGGGACGGCTATTTCGTCGGCTTTTCCAGCGGAATCACCACCGGCGTGTGGATGGGCCGCGACGACAATGCTCGTGTTTCCGCCTTGCAGGGCGGGCGCGCGCCGGCCCAGGCTTTCGCTGCCTATATGCGCTATGCCGTGCGGGACAGGCCCGTGGAGGAATTCGATACCGACCTGCAATTGCCCGAATGGCAGCTGGAGCCGGATGACGAATTCTATTACGGCGAGGAAGACGATTACTACTTCTACATCGACGAGCAGGGCAACCTGGTCGATCCCAGCGGCGATCAGGGGCGCTATGGCGAAGGCTTCGATGTAGAAGGCGAGGGCGAGAACGTGGTGCGCGACCCACTCGATCCGCGAGGAATGGATCAGCAACCCGTGCCGCGATCGTCACCCGCCCCCCGGCCTTCGCCTGCACCCCGCAGAAGCGAAGCACCGCAAGCGGCCAGCGACGATTTTCTCGAGCAGGCGACGGGCAGGGATCTGCCGCGCGAGGACAGGCGACAGAACAACCGCCCGGCACCCGGCATCCTTAACGAGCAGCGCTTCTAGTGTAGGTTAGCCGGACATCGCCGACAGGCTGCGGGCCAAGGTTCAGAGTGATCGTTTGTTTTTCGGACCCGCATCCGCGGGTCCGTCCTCGGTGCTATTCGCTACGTCCTTCGGACTGCGCGGCACCTGCGGGCTGCGCGTTCGCGCGCTGTCGGTCGCTGGTCGCGACGGAGACTATCGCTCAACCAGAAACTTGTGAGCGCGCAACCGGGAACCTGTGAGCACGCACGGTCCGCGTTTGCCGAACCGCAGGGGCGAACGACCGCCCACAGCGGGCGAAGCTATAGTTCGTGTCTAGCGAGGACGGTTGCGCCGAGGTGCAACCGCGCAACAAGCCTCAACCCTAGTTATCCATGAAGCGGACGGGCAGCGACTGCGTAACGCCCTGACGCGAGCGGACCCGCAACAAGACGGCCTCGCGACCGTCGTCCTGCACATCGCTGAGGACGCTTTCCAGATCGTCCACGCTGGCGACGGAGCGACCATTGGCAGACAGGATCATCACCCCGCGTGCAAGGCCGCGACGTGCGGCGTCGGAAGTCGGCGCGACAGCCGTGATCGCCAGGCCCGTGGTATCGGCTGGCTGACCAAGCTGACGGGCGATCTGCGGAGTGATTTCCACCGCCCGAATGCCCAGCAGTTCTTCCATCAGACCGCCGCCGTTCTCGGGAACGGTAGGTGCAGGCGTCGTATCATCGTCGTTCTGGAACATGTTCTGCCGCATCAGTTCTTCGTCACTGGGGCGGCGGCCAACGGTCAGGTTTACGCGGTTACGCTCACCATTACGGATGAAGGTGAGTGGCACGGTGGTGCCGGGTTCGATGTTGGCAACGATGCGCGACAGCGTGTTGTCGGGCGTGACGTCCTCGCCGTTCACCGCGATAACAACGTCGCCGGCCTGCAATCCTGCATCCTCGGCAGCTTCGCCGGGCTGAACGCCCTGCACCAGTTCGCCGATGCCTTCCTCAATGCCAAGGGCCTCGGCAATATCTTCGTCAACCGGCTGGATCTGCACGCCGAGATAGCCGCGCATGATTTCCTCGCCGGAAATCAGCGCCCGCACGATCGGAGCTGCATCTTCTGCCGGAATGGCGAGACCAATACCTACACTGCCGCCCGAAGGCGAGAGGATGGCGTTGTTGATACCAATGACGTTGCCCTGCATGTCGAACAAGGGACCACCAGAGTTGCCGCGATTGATAGCGGCATCGGTCTGGATATAGCGGTCGAACGCGCCGCCGGCGCCAGTGGAGCGTGAAACGGCTGAAACGATGCCGCTGGTAACGGTGCCGCCAAGGCCAAAGGGGTTGCCGATGGCGATCACCCAGTCACCCACACGGGCCTGCGCGCTGTCCCCGAAATTCACGAACGGAAAAGGATCAGCGCGCTGGATTTTCAGCACGGCAAGGTCGGAGCTTGGATCGGTGCCCACCACCTCTGCCTGATACTCGGTGCCGTTGGGCAACGTTACCGTCACCTCCTCCAGTTGCGCGCGCTGGTCCGGCGAGACGACGTGGTTGTTGGTAACGACATAGCCGTCTGCCGAGACGATGAAGCCCGACCCCAGGGAGGTTGCCTCGCGCGTCTGCGGGCCGCCCCCGCCGCGGCGCTGGTTGAAGAACTGGCCGAACGGCGTTCCCTCGAAAGGGTTTTGCGCCTGCGGAATGGTGATGGACTGGCGGGTAGAGATGTTCACCACCGCCGGTTGCAGCGCCTCGGTCAGGTCGGCGAAACTGGCAGGGGCCCCGGCAACCGGGACGGTGTTCTGCATCTGGATGCGATCGTTCTGCGCAACCTGCGCGCCGGCGGGATAGCCGGTCATCAATGAGATGGCTGCTCCGCCGACTAGCAGGGCCGAAGTGATACCGTATGAATAGCGCACTGGCTTCACGTCCTTTTGTCCTCTGTCATTCCGCGTCCCTCTCATGCTTTTACGCATGGGGCGCGAATGGTTCCGTTTCGTTTGGGCGTATCGAGCGCACAGCGGCTGAACACGCCTTTAACGACAAGTGTAATCGACCGGCCGTAGCCGGATCAATTGCCACCCCCGCGGAACTGCCGCAGGTATTCGTTATCAGGGCTCATGATGATCGCGCTCTCACCGTCGCCGGAAGAGAATGTGGTGCGATAGGACTGCATGGCCCGGAAGAAATCGTAGAAGTCGGGGTCCTGGTTATAGGCCTCGGCATAGATCTGCGCGGCTTCGGCCTCGGATTCGGCGCGGATGATCTGGGCATCGCGACGGCCACCTGCACGGATGGTTTCGGCCTCTTCCTCACGGTCCGAGCGCATGCGGTTAAACGCCGCCTGCAGCGGAGTACCCACGGGAAGATCGGCCTGCTTGATCCGCACGTCCAGCACCTGAGCACCGTAATTGCGCGCTTCGTCATCCAGCGTATCGCGGATGTTGGTCATCGCGTTGCCGCGTTCGGGCGTCAGCAGGCTGGCGAAGGTCCGCCGGCCAAGCTCCTGCCGCAGCTCGGAAGTCAGGATCGGCTCGAGCTGGTTGCGAAGCTGATCTTCACTACCCGCGCGCTGCACGAACAACACCGGATCGAAAATGCGGTAGCGTGCATAGGCATTCACCTGCAGACGCTGCTGATCGTTCGAGAGGACGGTTTCGTCCTCCATGTCCAGCGACAGGATACGGCGATCGACCATCTGCACCCGTTCGATGATCGGGATCCGCCAGCTTACGCCGGCCCCGGTATCTTCGAAATCGGCTGCGGGATCGAAGCGGTTGATTACCCGCACCGGTTCACCCGTTCGTACCACCACGGCCTGCTGGGTTTCCGGAACGATCACGACCGAACTGACGATCACGATCAGCAGAACGATCAGCGCGATGAAAACGGCTTTGTAGCGCTCCCACATATTACTGGCCCTCCTGCTGTTCGGGGCCGACGGTCAGGGTCGGTCCCTGGCTGGCGCGCGAACGGCGCTGCACTTCGGGCAATGGCAGGTACGGTGTCACGCCATCGGTTTCGATGATGGTCTTGTCGGTGTCGCGCAGGACGCCCTCCATTGTCTCGTAATAAAGCCGGCGCCGGGTAACTTCGGGCGCGAGGCGGTATTGCGAGTAGATTTCGTTGAATTCGGCGGCACTACCCTGGGCAGAGGCCAGCAACTGCTGCTCATAACGGCGCGCTTCGTTAAGGCTGCGTTCCCGGTCCTGACGCGCGGCCAGCACATCGTTGAAGGCATCGATAACCTGCTGGGGCGCTTCTGTCCGCGCGATATCCACGCCCTGTACGTTGATGCCCGCTTCGTAGGCATCGAGAATCGTCTGCATGCGGGCGCGTACGCGGGTCTGCACCTGCTCGCGTCCCGCACCCGAAAGCACGGTGTCGAGCTCGTTCTCGGCCACTGCCGCACGCATCGCGGCTTCGGCCACTTCGCGCAGGGTTTCGTTGGGATCTTCCAGTTCGAACTTGTACTGCACCAGGTCCTTGATGTTCCAGCGCACGAGGTAGGACAGATCGACCAGGCTCTGATCGCCGGTCAGGATCAGGTTTTCCGCTCCGTCACCGATTGTCTCGCGGCGAATCTGGCTGACGTTCTCGATATCGACCGTCTGCAATGGCCATGGCGCAGTCCATTCAGTACCGGGGTTGAGCGTGCGCGCGTATTTGCCGCCCAGCCACGTGACTACGCCTTGTTCGCGAGGTTGCACGAAATGGATTGAAGTGGCGAAAAGCCACACCGCTAGGATGGCGACCAGCGCAATGGGAAACCAGCTTCCGCCGCCCGGGCGCTGCGGAATGCGGAAATTCGGCCCACCCGGGCCACCGCCGCCGCGCCTGCGAGGGCCTTCGGGGCCGCGATTCTTGAAAATGTCTTCGATATTTCCGCTGCGGCGCGGGCGATCCGAACCGCCGCCGGAACCGCCACCGGGCAACCACGGATTGCGCGGACCCCGCGGCGGCGGTGCATCGCCGCCATTGCCATCACTGTTTCCGCCGGGTGTATCGCCGCCCGAACCCGAGCCGCCATCATCTCCGCCACCGGAGCCGCTCGGGGACGAGCCCCAGGGATTGCGCTTACCAGCCATTGCGAGGCCGAACCTTTCGAAAAACCCACCCATAAATGTCATGCCATTATCTATAGGTAGGGTTTGCGCAAAAAACAGGGGGTCTTAGGGCCAATATTGCTGACCTTGCGCACAAGAGCCGCTAGCAGTCGCATCCATGAGCAGCGAAGCAGCAGTAAAATCCGCCATTCCGCCCGAACTTTCCGGCATGGTTCGCTCCGTCAAATTTGTGGACGGGATCGCCACCATCGTTGCCGACGCCGGCGATCTTGGCCGAAGCGCCGCCGTGCAACTGCAGGACGAGCTGGAGCAGGCGGTGAGCGCGGTGGACGGCGTGAACGAGGTTCGCGTGGCGCTGATGGCAGACAAGGTGTCGCGCAAAGTTATCGTTGTCGGCTCTGGCAAGGGCGGGGTGGGCAAATCCACGCTTGCCACCAACATCGCGGTCGCGCTGGCCAAACAGGGCAGGAAGGTCGGCGTGGTCGATGCCGACATCTACGGCCCTTCGCAGCCCCTTCTGCTGGGTACGGCCAACGAGAAAGTCCGCGCCGAAGACAAGGTGCTAATCCCGACACAGACGAAATTCGGCGTGAAAGTTCTGTCGATGGGCCAGTTGATCGAACCGGGCAAGGCCATTGCCTGGCGCGGGCCCATGGTCGGGCAGGCGCTGTCACAGCTGATGGAAGCCGACTGGAGTGACACCGAAATCCTGATCGTGGACCTGCCGCCGGGCACCGGGGACGTCCAGCTTACCATGTTGCAGAAGTTCAAGCCTGCAGGGGCCGTCGTCGTCTCCACGCCGCAAGACCTCGCGCTGATCGATGCGACCCGCGCGATGGACCTGTTCAAGCAGGCGCAGGTGCCGCTCGTGGGGCTGGTGGAAAACATGGCGGGATATCTGTGTCCCGAATGCGGCGCGCTCAGCAATCCGTTCGGCCAGGGCGGCACAGAAGCAGCGGCGCAGGCGCTGGGCGTGCCGTTTCTGGGCCGGGTGCCCCTGGCCATGGAGATCCGCGTGGCCAGCGATTCCGGACAACCGCCTGCTGCCAACGATACGCAACACGGCCCTTATTTCACTGGAATCGCCGAGCAGCTGGCCCAGTTCCTTGGTACGGTGAAGGGCTGACCCTTATGCAGGTTTCGCGGCGCGGATTGCTGGCAGGGGCCGCGATTGGCGGCGGGCTGCTGGTCGCCTGGAACCTGGCTCCGCGCAGTTTCGGCAACCCGCTTGCGGCTGGCGAAGGAGAGATCGCCGTCGATGCCTGGCTGAAGATCGCCAGCGACGGGGTGATCACCGTCGCCGTGCCGCAGCTGGAAATGGGGCAGGGCGTCACCACCCTATTGCCGCAGATCGTGGCGATCGAAATGGGTGCGGACTGGCGTCAGGTGGCGGTGGAGCCTGCGCCTGTCAGCGGGGCCTACGCCAACGCCCCGCTCGCCGCGCACTGGGCGCCCTTGTGGAAGCCCATTATCCCTCCCCTTGCAGACGATGCGGACGACCTGTTGCTGCGAAACTGGGCGCAGGATGAACGTTTTACCGTTACGGCAGGCGGCACCACGCTGGCAGCCTACGAACAGTCCTGCCGCGATGCAGGGGCCGCGGCGCGGGCCATGCTGGCCATGGCTGCGGCAGAGCGGTGGAACGTACCGTGGGACCAGTGCCGCGCCGAGAACGGCGTAATCTATCACGATGAACACGCCGCCAGTTTCGCCGAGCTGGCAATGGAAGCGGCGGCGTTCGATCCGCCCGATCCCCCGCCGCTGAAGACTGCGGCTCCCGCTGAACCCGCTCCGCTTGCAGGTATCGACACCGGTGACATCGCGCCTGCATTTCCGCGTCTTGACCTGCCGTCGAAAGTGGATGGCAGCCATGTATTTGCAGCGGATGTGCGACTGCCGGGCATGGTGTTCGCCGCCATTCGCCATGGTCCGCATAACAAGGCCGAATTGCTCGATTTCGATGAGAGCCTCGCCCGCGGACATCGCGGACTGATCCAGCTGGTGCGTGGAAAACGCTGGCTCGCCGCGATTGCCGACAACTGGTGGGCCGCCGAGCAGGCGTTGCAGTCGATCGCCCCACGCTTCGGCGTTGAAAGACCCGTAAACAGCGCGTCGATCTCCGAAGCGCTGGAGCGTTCGCTTGCTAACGGGCCGGGCGCTGTGTTCGAAACACGTGGGATCGGTATCGACGGCTATACGCCGACCATGTCCCGCAAATACCATGTCTCTCCCGGCCTCCATGCCACCATCGAGACGGCCAGCGCCACGGCGCGACTGATGGACGATACGCTGGAACTTTGGCTTCCCACGCAGGCGCCGGAATTCGCGCGCAAGGCCGCGGCAAAAGCGCTGGGGATGAGCACGGGGAAAGTGGTCCTTTATCCCGTATCGGCAGGCGGCAGTTTCGATCGGCGGTTGGATAGCGCCATCGCGGTCGAGGTTGCACTCCTGGCACGCGAAGCCGGACGCCCCGTGCAGCTAACCTGGTCGCGCTGGCAGGAGCATGTCGCCAGCTATCCGCGTCCCCCTGCGGCCGGTCTCATGGCCGCGCAAACCGATGACGAGGGCAACATTCGCACCCTGCGCGCCCGCGTCGCCAGCCCGCCGACGATGCGCGAATTCGGGCGGCGCCTGTTCGAGAACGAGGTCAGCTGGGCCGCAATCGACGCGCTTGAAGGCGAAACGGATCGTTTCGCCGTCTCCGGCCTTGCCGGTCCCTACTTAGTGCCCAACCTGTCGGTCGAACATGTGCCCGTCACCGTGATGCTTCCCACGGCACCGATGCGCGGACAGGCGGACGGATACACCTGCTTCATGCGCGAGAGCTTCATTGACGAGCTGGCCGAGAAACACGACCGCGAACCGATGAGCTATCGCATCGCCATGCTGGGTCAGGATCCCGCAATGGCCGACTGCCTGCAGCGCGCTGCGCGGCTGGCATCGTGGGATGGCGGCAGGCCCGGAAGCGGACAGGGCATGGCCTGCCATCGCATGAACCTGGGCGATGCCGCCGGGCGAATTGCATTGGTGGCAGAAGCCAATGCGGGCGAGGGCGGTGTGCGTGCGCGACGACTGTTCGCCTGTGTCGATATCGGCCGCGTGGTCAACCGCGATCTCGCCCTGCAACAGATCGAGGGCGGGTTGATCTTCGGTCTGGGCATGGCGCTGGGATGTTCCACCGAATATTCCGAGGGGCTGCCGACGCACCAGCGCCTTTCCGCGCTGGGTATGCCGACAATGGTCGATTGTCCGGAGATTACCATCGAACTGGTCGAGAGCGATGCCGAGCCTTTCGATCCCGGCGAGATCGGCGTGCCGCCGGTAGCCCCCGCTCTGGCGAATGCCTTTACCAGTGCAACAGGGGTTCGCCTGCGGCGCCTTCCGCTGCTATCGGCCCTCCCATGACAAGGAACCAGCCATGACCTGGCAGACCCAGCAGCTTCCCGCCGATCATGCACCTGTCAACAGTGGCAAGGTTGGCGTTCTGGTCGTCAACCTCGGCACGCCTGACGCGCCTGAAACCGGGCCTGTACGACGCTATCTGGCCGAATTTCTCTCCGACCGGCGCGTGATCGAGATACCTCCGATCGCCTGGCAGCCGATCCTGCGCGGCATCATCCTCAACACCCGCCCGAAGAAAAGCGCGGCGGCCTACCGCGAGGTTTGGACCGACAAGGGCTCTCCGTTGGCAGCCATCACCGCCGATCAGGCCGAGGGATTGCAGTCCCGCCTGGGAGACACAGTAAATGTGGAATGGGCCATGCGTTATGGCGAACCTTCGATTCCCCACCAGCTCGAAAAGCTGATGGACGCGGGCTGTGATCGTATTCTGCTGGCACCGCTCTACCCGCAATATTGCGCTGCAACGACGGCGACCGTGGTGGACAAGGCGGCGGACTGGCTGCGAGAGCGGCGCTGGCAATCATCCTTGCGCACCTTGCCGCCCTACCACGACGATCCTGCCTATATCGATGCGCTGGCCGCCGACCTTGGCCGTCAGCTGGATGCGCTGGACTTCACGCCCGAGGTTCTGCTCCTGTCGTTCCACGGAATGCCGCAGCGAACGCTTGAACTGGGCGATCCCTACCACTGTCACTGCCGCAAGACAGCGCGTCTGCTGGAAGCGAAGATGGCGCGTAGCGACATTCGCATGGTAACGACGTTCCAGAGCCGCTTCGGCCCCGCCAAGTGGTTGACCCCCGCCACCGACACGACGCTGGAGGAAGAGGCGGCGAAAGGCACGAAACGGCTGGCTATCGCAGCGCCTGGCTTTTCCGCCGATTGCCTGGAGACGCTGGAAGAACTGGCGATCCGTGGCAAGGAGCAGTTCACAGAAGCCGGCGGCGAGCAATATGCAACGCTATCCTGCCTCAACACCAGTGACGCCGGAATGGCCATGCTGGAGACGATCATCCGCCGCGAACTGGGCGGCTGGATTTGACACCCGGTGAGGTCGTTAGTCGATTTGCCTTAGCTCATCTTGCCGGCCTTCTTCTGATGTCGCTATCTTTGTCGATCGGATATGGCAGGATTGCTGATACCTTGCCCGTTACTTTAATAGGGTTTTTCTTCTCTCTGCCGCTTTTCATACCGGCTGCGATCTTCGGTGGCATCCTGGCGAACAGAGTAAGTCGGCACCCCGGTATGTTCTGTCTGGTCGGTCCTGCGATAGTTATCGGGCTTGGTTCCGTGGTGTTCGCAGGTGAGCTCATGATGGAGATCTCCCTGTCCAGTATCTTTGCAAGCGCAATATTCTTTGTGATGATCGTGCGCTTGAGATCGACGATCAAGCGCGGATATTTTGATCCGTAATAATGTTAGAAATCGATGGCGATGCCATCCTTCACCCAGTCGCCATAGCGCGTCGGGCTGAGTTTCTCGTCCACCTCGTTCGCCTCCGGCTTGGGCGGTGGGTCATTGGTCCAGTGCGCGGGTTTCTGAAAACCTTCGGGTCGTTTGTTCGCTTTTTTCATGACCTCCAAGATGGGCGCTCTGGCGCGCGCGTGCAACTGGCCCTAGGGGCATGTCATGGCCAAGACCCCCGGATTGCTCCCCCGCCGCGCTGCGCTCAAGATGCTCGATGCCGTGTTGCGTCGTGGCGAGACGCTGGAACAGGCGGGCGGGGCGGCCAACGGCCTCTCCAGCTTCTCCGACCGCGCGCTGGCAAAGGCGCTGGCGGGCGAGGTGCTGCGCTGGCTGGTAGACCTCGATGCGCTGATCGACAGTGCCACGAAGCAGGTGCTGCCCGAGGATGCCAAGGCGCGCATGGTGCTGCGCATCATGCTGGCGGGCTGGTTGCGGCTGGAAACCCCGCCGCACGCCGTCGTCGCCACCGCGTTGCCGCTGTTGGTGGGTGGGCCCAAACGGCTGGCGCATGGCGTGTTCGCAACACTGACACGCGGCGAGGCGAAACTGCCCGAAGTGCCGAGCCTGCCCGAAGCGGTGGCCGAGCGCTGGGGCGAGTGGGTCGGATACGATCTTGGCGCCATCGCCGCCGGGATCGCCACACCGCCGCCGCTGGACCTGCGGCTGAAAGCGCCGGACCTGACCGGGGAAATCGCCGCTCGCCTGCAGGCCACCAGCCTTGCGCGCGGCCACCTGCGCCTGCCGCGCGGGGCGTCGGTTTCGGATCTCCCCGGATACGATGAGGGTAGCTGGTGGGTGCAGGATCTGGCGGCAACCTTGCCCGCAAGCCTGTTGGGTTCGGGCGAAGGACGCCGCGTGCTCGATCTCGCCGCCGCGCCGGGAGGCAAGACCATGCAACTGGCCGCTGCCGGATGGGACGTTACCGCGCTGGACGTCCACCCCAAGCGGATGATGCGCCTGCGCGAAAACCTGGCGCGCGTCGGGCTGGACGCACACACGGTGATCGCCGATGCGCTGGAGTGGGATCCGGAGGAGAAATTCGACGCTGTCCTTCTGGACGCGCCCTGCACGGCGACGGGCACCTGTCGCCGCCATCCCGAGGTGATCCACCGTATCGGCCCGCGCCAGATTGCCGAGATGGCCGAACTGCAGGCAAAGTTGCTGGCTCGCGCCTCCGGCTGGCTGAACCCCGGCAGCACGTTGGTATACGCCACCTGCTCTCTGGAGCGGGAGGAGGGCGAGGATATCGTCGCCGCCTGCACACTGACGCCCGATCCGATCCGCGCCGACGAACTGCCCGCCGGATTGCAGCCCACTGGTGATGGCTGGCTACGCACCGATCCCGGAATGCTGCCGGAGGAAGGCGGGCTGGATGGATTCTTCATCGCCCGCTTCACCGCCTGACGCTGGGCGAAGTTGATACCTGGTCGCTGAAAACGGTTCGCAAGGCTGGTTAACGGTCGCACGTGCGATACGGCCCGCGCCCCTTGCAACGCTGCTGCTGGCCCAGGAAACACCGGTTAACTCAAGCGTGCTTGAGTAAATTAGGTTTTCTCGCTTTCATCCATCCAACGCGCCTTCCAGTTCGCAAAATTGGCGATCAGCGTGACGGCCTCTCCGGCCCTCGGATTCGGTAAGAGCGAACTGTCGGCCAACGGTCCCATCGCACAAGTTCCGCAGAGCGCCGGTCCTTTCTAGCCGATGGGGTCGGTCCATCGCTCGGGGTCCAGCGCCAGTAGCTCGGCCAATTGGTCATAGAGCGCTGGCTCCTCGCGCCTCAAGGACTGCGGTTTCTCGAAGAAGGTGACGATGGCTTCCGCAAAGAACTCTTGGTGGTTTGTCGCACCGTAGGCGTCAACCGGCGTAGGGCGCCCGCTCTCGACCCTTTTTACATGGTCATCATAAGCGTCCAGCATGGCTTTTTCCCATCCCGCAAAAGCCTGCCCCTTGCGCAGGATTGGTACGCCATTGGTGTGGCCGGTCAAACTGTCCAGCTGGTGCGCGAACTCGTGGAGGACGACGTTGTGACCATCTGTCGGGTCTAGTCCGCCCTGGAGCGCATGATCCCAGGACAGGACCACGGGCCCGCGTTGCCAGCTTTCTCCAAGTGCGCCGCTTGCGCTCTCATGCACGACAAACCCGTCATGGGTATTGCGGTTGGTGCTGAAAGCGGACGGGTAGACCAGTATTGTTCTGAGCGTGTCATACCAGACCGGGCTATTGACGATCGGCAAGCAGGCTTGCGAGGCGATGGACAGTTTCATCTGATCCGTCACCTCGAGGCCATGGTTGCCGTGAAAAGTGACCTGATCGAGGAACAGGTTTATCTTCCCCTCGAGTTTGGGAAGCAATGATGCGGGCATTCTCCGCACGATCGGGACCAGCTTAGCGACGACTTTGCGTTGTTCTGAATCCAGCGGTGTCGCCAGGAGACGCTCGCGTTTTCGCCGCTTTGAAATATGGCGATAGATCAAGACCGCGACAATCAGCAGGCCAAAGAGAAGGATCGGCAATAATGTCATAGGTCAGTAATCTGAAATATCGTGTGATCTGCAGCAAGTTCAAGATCGGGCGGGGTCTAGCGCCGAGCCGTGCCGCTTCCCGCCATCTTTTCAGACGTTCCGACCTATCTTTGATTTCGCCATTATCGGATTGGCAGCCATTGGGCTTAATTGTCTCGAAAGCTGAATGTCAGCCAGCGACCCCATTGCGGACACTAAGCATTGCGCATAGCAATGCTGCAAGAGCTTCATTTTTCTGACGAGAAGGGAATTGGCCGATGAGGCTGTTACGCGCAATGATCGCCGTTTGTGGGCTTTTAGCGGTTCCTAACGCTGCTAATGCCCAATCGGACGAGTGGTTCGTCGGTTCTCATCCTGACTACCACGCCGCGATGGTTAGAGATCTCGATGGGGTTTTTGTGGCGGTTTATGTCGCAAAGGAGCCGTCAATCTATGCGTCCCCTTTGCTCATGGAAACTCTGGCACCAGCTTGTGATGCGGCGCAGCCGGTCGAAATGCATAGCACTCAGGCGATCATGGCGTTTGGTCCGACTGCCGAGGAGCGACTGTTAGAGGTGCGGAACGCTGTTCAAGGATTTTTCGACCGAAGTGTCGAGTCATGCCCGGTCGCGGATGATTTCGAGGCTCGGTTCTTTCATCGGTTCGACGACGCGTATCTTGCAACAGATGCATTGCTCATGGAGGCGGGTATTTTCCCGCTTGAGGAAGGCGATGAGTAGCGGACAAATAGAGGCCGCTTTCCACCCTAATTCCCGACGGTAACGCATGAGATTACAGCGCCGCAAAGCCGACGCCCGCCCCCCCTCGGGATACAGAAACGAAAAAAGGGAGAGCCAACCTCACGGTCAGCCCTCCCTTTCACATCCGTCGCCCTTCGGCTTTCCGACGTCCGCTAGCTCTTCACCTTGTCGGCAAAGCTCTTCCTCAGCTTCATCAGCTTGGGCGGAATCACGGCCATGCAGTAGGGGTTTCGCTGGCCTTCGCCGTCCCAGTATTCCTGGTGGTAGTCCTCTGCCGGATACCATTTGCCGCTTTCGATGGTGGTCACAGCCTTGCCATCGTGGATTTCGTTCCAGCGGGCGATGGCCTTTTCAGCCTCGGCCTTTTGCCCATCGTCTGCCGGGAAGATAGCGCTGCGGTACTGGGTTCCCACGTCGTTGCCCTGCCGGTTCAACTGGCTGGGATCGTGCGTGCCCATGAACATGTCCAGTATTTCGGGCAGGCTCACCGTGTCGGGGTCGAAGGTCACCTTTACGCCCTCGGCATGGCCGGTGCTGCCGGTGCAGACCTCCTTGTAGGTGGGGTTCTCCACCGTGCCGCCGATATATCCGCTTTCGACGCTTTCAACGCCGATCACGTCATTGAAGACCGCTTCAGTGCACCAGAAGCACCCGCCTGCGACAATTACCGTCTCGCTCATACTAAAACTCCTTGTTGGCCCGTGACATGGGGGCCCTAAGTCCGCTTGTCATCTCCCGCATGCGTCCTAAAGTGCTGCGCAACATCAATCCGGGAGAATTATCAGTGCGCCTTACCCCCCTGTTCGCCGCAACCGCCCTAGCAGTTTCCGCACCCGCCATGGCCGACGATCACACCGGCCCCTCGCTGGAGGACGTGCTGGCCATGGACATGCGCGCGGACGATGCTCCGCGCGACGAATATCGCAATCCGGCGGAGACTTTGGCCTTCTTCCAGGTGGAGCCGGATATGACGGTGGTGGAATATGGTCCGGGCAGCGGCTGGTACACCCGCGTGCTGGCTCCGTGGGTCGCGCCGCAGGGCACCTATATCGCGGTGGATGGCGATACCGACCAGCGCAGCTTTTCCAGCCGCACCCAGGAAGGCCGCGCCAAGAGCTGGCCCGAAACCTTCCCTGCGATGGCAGCAGAATGGACGGGCATGGATGCCGACAGCATCGTAGCCTTCGAAAGCGACGAAGCGCCCGAAGGCGTGGCGGGCACGGTGGACCGCGTCCTGATCTTCCGCTCCATTCACGGCCTGCTGAATGGCGCTCGCGCCGACAGTGAACTGCGCAACCTGCGCGCGCTGCTGGCCGATGATGGCATGGTGGGCGTGGTGCAGCATCGCGCCGATGCCGATGCACCGTGGTCCTACGCCAACGGTGCCAACGGCTATCTGAGGCAGGACGATGTCGTCGCCCTGTTCACCCTCAACGGCTTCGAACTGGTCGACAGTTCCGAAGTGAATGCCAATCCGGACGATCCGGCCAACTGGGAAGGCGGCGTTTGGACGCTGCCTCCGGTGCTGCGTTACGGTGATGAAGATCGGGCCCGCTATGAAGCCATCGGCGAAAGCGACCGGATGACGCTGTTGTTCAAGAAGGCGGACTGATGCGGCGCACAGTCCTCCTCGCTGCCGGTCTTTCCCTCGCCGCATGTACGCCGGAGCCTACACCGGTCGAGGCGGCTACGCAGGAAAGAACTGCCACGCCGCAGCAGGCCGACATAGAAGCAGCGATGGAGGACAGCGCGGCTGGCTGGAACGAAGGCGACATGGATCGCTTCCTCGCCATCTATTCCGATGCGCCGGACACCAGCTTCGTGGGTTCTGGCGGACTGGTGCGCGGCAAACCGGCGATGGAGGAGCGCTACCGCGAAGCCTATGACTGGTCACAGGCTGATCCGGGCGAGCGCGGTACGCTGTCCTTCGAAACCGTCGATTTTCGTCCGCTGGGATCGGATCATGCGCTTTATATCGGTCGCTACGTCCTAACCTATGCAGACGATCGCGAACCGGCGGAGGGTTTCACTTCGCTGGTGTTCACCCGCGATGGCACCGAAGTGGATAGCTGGAAGATCGTGGCTGACCACAGTTCATGATGTCATGGTTGACCGGGCGCGGCCCGTTCCAGCATTACGCCCGGCCAGACTACCATTAGCGTGACTGTGCAGATCGATTTTGCATTGCTGCCCGAATAGCGATCGCACGAACAGCGCTCTTGTGGAGCAACAAACGCCGCAGTAATTGCAGGCGCCATGACCACGCTGAAAGTCGCCGCCCTCCAACTCGCCCTCGCGGCCGAGGACGAAGCCGCCAACATCGCCGCTGTTTCCGAACTCGTGGCAGAAGCTGCCGGGCAGGGCGCGCAGGTGATCCTGCCGCCGGAACTGTTCTCCGGCCCCTATTTCTGCCGCGAGGAGAAGGACGAATTCTTCGCGCTGGCTCGCCCTACTGCGCAGCACCCCTCGGTGATCGCCATGCAGGCGCTGGCCAAGCAGCTTGGCGTTGCAATACCCACCAGTTTCTTCGAGCGGGATGAGCATCACTACTACAACACTCTCGCCATGATTGGCGCCGATGGCGAGATCATGGGCACCTATCGCAAGAGCCACATTCCCGACGGGCCGGGCTACGAGGAGAAATTCTATTTCCGCCCCGGCAATGACGGCTTCAAGGTGTGGGATGTTTTCGGCGCGCGTATCGGTATCGGCATTTGCTGGGACCAGTGGTATCCCGAAACCGCGCGCTGCCTGGCGCTGAAAGGTGCGCAGGTCCTGTTCTACCCCACCGCCATCGGCAGCGAGCCGAAGGACGCGGACATGGACACCAGCCGCATGTGGCGGCGCGCCATGATCGGCCACGCGGTATCCAACTGCATGCCCGTGGTCGCTGCCAACCGCATCGGTCACGAAGGCAGCCAGGATGCAGGCAACACCTTCTACGGCCACAGCTTCATCGCCGACGAATGGGGCGATATGCTGGCGCAGTTCGGGCGCGAGGAGACAGGCGCATTGGTGGCCGAGTTGGACCTTGAAACCGCGCGTCGCCACCGCGCCAGTTGGGGTTTCTTCCGTGATCGCCGCCCGCAGCTTTACGGCCGTATTGCCGAGGACATTTGAGCGCCGCGCACCATTACCTGATTGCGCTGGGCAGTAACCAGCGGGTGCCGAACGTCGGGGCCCCGCGCGCCGTGCTGCGCCGGGCGGTTGGTCTGCTGGAAGCAGCGGGGTTTCATGTCGAGGCGCTCTCGCCGTTTATCGAAAGCAGGCCTGTAGGCCCATCGCTCAGGTCGTATGCCAATGGAGCGCTGACGGCGAACACCGATCTCGCGCCTGTCGCGGCGCTGGCAGCGCTCCAGCAGATCGAGCGCGATTGCGGCAGAAGGCGGCGCGGACAACGCTGGCGCTCGCGTCCCCTCGACCTGGACATCGTGTTGTGGAGCGGCGGTGTGTGCAATCAGCCTGGTCTGGAAATACCCCATCCGCTGTTCCGGCACCGTGACTTCGTACTCGGCCCCGCGGCGGCTATCGCCCCCGATTGGCGCGACCCGGTGACCGGCCTGACGTTGAAACAGCTTCATGCCCGCTTGACCCGCAACCGCCCCGCCCCTAGGTGAGCGCGCGCAGCCTTTAGCGCTGCCACCCTTTGGGGGCCCTTAGCTCAGTCGGTAGAGCAACTGACTTTTAATCAGTAGGTCGCTGGTTCGAACCCAGCAGGGCTCACCATAGGTTTTTGTCCCACCGAGAATCCGTGATGCTCTAGTGGTATCACCTATGCATTCTGTCTTGCGCCGCGCTCGTCGTCAGCGCTTCGCGTTCAGCCTTCGGGCAGAGGGTTCACCGAGGATCCGTCCACGCGGACCTCGTAGTGGAAATGGGGGCCGGTGGAGCGCCCGGTCGAGCCTGACCTACCGATAATCTGCCCTTCCTCGACAGTATCTCCGGGCCGCACGGAGATTCCGGACAAATGGCCGTAGTAGGATGTGACCCTGCTCCCGTGGTCGATGGTCACCAGCAGGCCATACCCTCCGGCCCAACCCGCCCGGACGACAACACCGCCTTCGGTTGCGACCACAGGGGTGCCGGTCGCCACCGCGAGGTCGATGCCTGCATGGGAAGACCGCTGCCCAGAGATCGGGTGCACTCTGTAACCATAGCGGCTTGTCAGCCGTGCGCCGGAGACGGGCAACCTGTCAGGGACAGCGCCGATTGCACCGTGGGCTCTCGGTCGTATCGCTGAAAATCTTACTGTTGCCGCGCCGCTTTCGGAGGTGGATCGCTCGGCGTATCGCGGTGCGCCCTCGATGGTATCGAAACCCACCCTCAGGGTCGGGCGAGTGCGTGCGCCATCATCCGCGCCATTCTCCGGTCGCGGAGCGGCAAGTGCCAAACGAGCCGAAGGCTGCGCCAGTTCGGTTTCGGCTTCGGGCAAGGCTTCCTGCGCCATCGAGAATACAGGAAAAGCGGCGCACACGAAGGCGCCCATACTTGCCGCGATTATCCTATCGTATGGCCAAGGGGGGATCGGCAATTCTCACACCCCTTGTGCACAACGCCGCAGGCAGGTCGTGCCAAGTGCGGGAACAAGCTCCCCGCTTACCCGCAGCGTGCGGCCATTGCCGAGCCTGTAGGTCGGGACATCGAAATATTCGAGGGCGTCGATATTGCCCGCAATACGATAGACCCCGGATTGTCCGGTCGAAGCGCTTCGCGCCATGGACCTGGGGCGGGGCCTTGCATTCGATGTGCTTCGTGCGCCCCTGCGCGTTGCGGCAATGGCATCGTTGGCCCTGCTGATGGCGCCTGCTGCGGATTCACCCATGGACCGGGCCGAGGCACCGGTCCGCTCTCCCGTTCCAGAAAGAATAATGGCAGATTCCGCTGCATCCTGCGCAGCAGCGGGTTGTGGCAACGCAATTCCTGCGCCGACCAAGATACTGATAAATATCGCCTTCATCTTTGCTGCCCCCTGCTTGAATAACCAACCCAAGACGCTGCCCCCGCCTTTCAAAATTTGAACTAGGTAAGGTCAAGCGCGCAAACTTTCTAATGAATGCCTTCAACCTTCTTTCAAAGTTAAACGAACATTACACCTTATTGGATGACAAAGCGAGATACTCTTCGGTATCAGGCTGAAACGTTTTTTCGTATTGTCGTTTTTCTGGCGAACGACAGGCGGCATCGGGGCTGGGGGCAGCGATATGATTTCAGGACGTGGAGGCTGGCGGGACAGCCGATGGCTGGCCGTGGCGACTATCGCGCTGTTCGCGCTCACGTGGCGCTACTCCACCTTCGGTAATCCCACGCTTCATGTCGATGATCAGTTCTACCAGCTCGTCGGCCAGAACATGCATCGTGGATTGCTGCCCTATGTCGACATCTGGGATCGCAAGCCGTTCGGCCTGTTCCTGATTTACTATGTGATTGCGGCAGTCTCGTTCGAACCGACCGCCTATCAGATTGCGGCATGGCTGTTCGCCAGCGCCACCGGCTTCGTGATCTACCTGTGCGGACGGACCTGGGCGTCTGCACGCGGTTCGGTGTTTGCCGCGCTTTTGTATATCGCTGCTCTGCATATTTCCGGCGGCGAGGGTGGCCAGGCGCCCGTCTTCTACAATCTGTTCGTCGCAATTGCCGCCTTGCTGCTGCTGCGCTGGCTGGCAGACAATCCCGAACGGGCGGATCGAAGGGTGTGGGGGGCGATGGCGAGCCTCGGGGTTGCGCTGACCATCAAGCAAACCGTGATGTTCGAGGCTGCGGCCATGGGTCTGTTTGCACTCTGGCACCTATGGAATAGGGGGGCGGGCTGGAAGCAGGTGATAGCGACCGGAGTGACCGCCATTTCAATCGGTATAGCGCCGACGCTGGCATGTTTCGCGTTCTTTGCCGCAACAGGACACTTCGATGTCTTCTGGCACGCAATGATATTGTCGAATGCGGCGAAGGCCTATCCCGACCTTCAGGTAATGGGGGCGCGGGCCTTGCTGCGTATCTTGCAGATCACGCCGCTGCTGGTGCCCGCAATTCTAAGCTTCGTCGCGCTTTCCGGGCCGATGCGCCAATTTCGTCCTTTCCTTCTCACTTGGACACTCGCCGCGCTCTTCGGCTTTCTGGCGGTGCCCAACTTCTATCTGCACTACCTGCTGCCCCTCTGGGTGCCGATTGCCGTACTGTCGTGCAGAAGCCTTGACCGGCGCGTGCTGGGCCCAGCGCTGATTGTCGGTTGTATTTCGTACAGCGCTCTGGTCGCGAACCCGTTCAACAGGGCATGGACCGAGCACTCGAAACAGGAATTTGCCGCGACAGCGCAATTGATCAACGACATGGACGAGAACGAAACGCTTTTGGTGTTCGATGGTCCTCCGGCCTTCTACGAAAAGACAGGCAGGCGTTTTCTCTCCCCGCTTGTATTCCCAACCCACCTGAACTGGCTGAACGAGCGGAATGTCAGCCACCTCGATACAACTGAAGAACTGGAGCGTATCCTGCAACAATATCCCTCGGTGGTTCTGACCATCCCTCAACCTCGAAGCCAACCTGCCAACGCCCAGGCCTGGGAAATGATCGAGGAGTATGCGCGGGCCCATTGCGAAGAGAGGCGCGAAGCGGTCGCACCGGAAATCTACCGAAGGTGGAAAGTGATTATTCACGCCCGCTGCAGTGCCGACGTTGAACAGTCTTGATGGACCGGAGTTGCGCCGTAGTCAAAGAGGGCATAATGATCTAATAATCTGAAAATAATGGATTTACGCACAGCTACTGTTCGATCAACCGAATGACGATTCCGGATAGTCGCTGAAATGATGGAACATTGTTGAAATATACAGACTTGATAGATGCAATGCGGTAGCAAAAGTAGGCACTTGGCGGAACGCGGGAAGGATAGATCAAGCGCAATGTCTTCAGCTTCGTTCTATGTGATCAAGTCTGACGAACTTATTGCGCTCAACTATCTGCCCGGCACATGCCCGGTGCCTGTGTCGGTGGAATGGATCGACCGCGGTACGGATCGGCATCTGTCTCCTTCGCGTATCGAACAATTGCTTCGCACCTATCACCGAAAGGATGCGTCTCCGGGCGTGGTCAAGCTGCGTGAAAATGCGGGTATTCGCGCCCATTTCGGAAGCGAACATGAGCGAAACCTGTTTGCGCGCACCTTCGCCAATGCGTGCGAGGAGGAAGAGGCCGACAGGCAGCGCTTCATGACTGCGATCTATCCCGTCCTCGCGGATGCGGAGCAGGCCGTGGAAGCGATGGTGGACGGCGGCGTGGACCGCGATGCCATAGCCATGCTCTGGAAGGCGAACCGCTATATCGATCCCGATCTGCTCAGGACGGAAGGGCATAGCCGGGGCCGCGTGATCGGCAGCGTATCTGCCGGGGGCCTGGCAGCGGCTGCGCTTGGCACCGCCATTCTCATACTCCCCGGCATCGGTCCCGTGGCCGTGGCGGGAGCAGTGGCGGCATCGGCCTTTTCATCGGTTGCCACGGCCAGCGGCATTATCGGTGCGACAGGGGCCGCCATGGCAACCATGCTCAGCGACAAGGATGTCGACGATGTGGCCGCCAATCATCTCGAGGAACAACTGCGTCGGGGCCGGATATTCGTAACGGTCGACACGCAGGCGTGCGAGGTGTTGAAGGACAAGGTCGGTAGATTGCTGGAAACAACCGGCGGGCGACTCGTTTAGATAAACAAGAGGGGACAAAGAAAGCAGGTTTCATGCGACCCCGTTTCAATAACACGTGCCAGCTAACGTGATGTTTACCAATACTGCCGATAAGAACGGCATGACTTCAAAGCGATTGAACATTGTTCGCCTGATCCTTCGATCCGCAGCAGTTCTGCTGGCGTTGAACGAAATTCGTGGGCTAATCCTGGCGGCGCCGGTGTTCTACGCAATGTATGAAGCCGGCGGATCGCTGATGGCGATCTGGCTTGGCATTTCCTCTCTACTTGGGATCGCGCTCTCGGTCATAATCCCGATGTTTGCGCTCAAGAAGATCGAGTCGAAGCTGAAACCAAGTTCCGTCTAGTTGCTTGCCGCAGTTGCGGACACATTCGGCGACCCGTCCATCGGGATACTTCGGGCAATACCCAAGAAGCCGGGTAATTCATAAAACGACATCAATCGATTCGCGCATCTCTTCGATGTGGCGACTCGCGTCGCGCGATTGGCGATAGGCGAAGCCAAGAACCGAGCCATGTTGGAACACAAATCATCATGGTTGATGGGGCGTTAACTGTCCGCATTAACATTCTGCCTTTTCAAGTACACGTGAAATAGAGATATTTTGCGCCAGTATTAATTTTTCTGGAATTCAGTAATGAATCTGGGAACAATCGTGTGGTCAGAGGGGGCAGGCACCTCAGGTCAGAACTGGTTAAGTGATTTGCTTCGCAGTCACAAGAAGCAGGGGGCTGGCTTTAGGGGTTCTACCTCGGACGTGGGCGGTTACCGGAAATAGATGCCGGGCCGTAGGATAGAACTACTGAAAAGAGAGATGTGATATGAAAACTTTTCTGAAGAACTTCGTTGCAGACGAAACCGGTGCTTCGGCTGCCGAGTACGCCCTGATCATCGCCGTTGTCGGCGTTGGTATCGGTGCTGCTGCCCTGATCCTGGGCGCAAACGTGCAGGAAGCAGTCGGTAACGCTGCAAACGACGTGTACAAGTGCAACAATGCAAGCGGAACTGCTGGCACTTATACCTCAGGCACTTCTACCTGCTAATGCAGAGATAAATACGGCCCTCGCGAAAATAAGACTCGCGGGGGCCGTTTTATTTGGTACAGTTAAAAGACTATCCACTTTCTGGGGGGAAAGTCATGGGGGCGCGTAATCTCGCTATTCTGGCGATTGCAGTAGTACTTGGCATCTTTGCCGTTGTTATGGCCAATGCCTGGTTTTCCGGCGTCGAAGAACGCCAGGAACGTATTGCTGAAGAACAAGAGCTGTCACGAATAGTTGTTGCAACACAACCACTTGAATTCGGATCGGCGCTTACACCTGAAAACTTGCGAATGCAGAATTTCCCCGCCGGGTCGGTTCCCGTGGGGGCCTTCAATTCGCTTGAACAAGCCATGCAGGGCGGGCGCGTGGCGCTTCGCCCGATCGTGCCCGGAGAACCGATTCTCGCCGACAAGGTGAGCGGCGCAGGCGGCCGTGCGGTTCTGTCGACCCTGCTGCCCGATGGCATGCGTGCCGTTTCCATTCCCGTAACCGCCGTCAGCGGCGTTTCGGGTTTCGTGCGGCCCGGCGATATCGTCGATATCCTTCTCACACGCCAGATCCCCGGCCTTGGCGCAACAGCGCAAGACCAGATGGTGGATATCATCATGGAGGGCGTGCAGGTCCTCGCCATCGACCAGGTGGCGACTCAGGCCGAAGGCGCGGAAAGCCCGCAGGTCGGCAGCACCGCTGTCGTACAGGTGGACCAGTTCGGGGCCCAGAAGCTGGTGCTGGCCAATCGCGTCGGACAGTTGAGCCTGGCCCTGCGCAATGTGGAGAACCAGGAACCCGGTCCGATGCTGACGGTAACGTCGCGCGATCTGGGCGATCCCAGCATCTACCTCGCCGGAAGGCAGACACCGCCACCGGCGGAAAGCCGCCCCGCGCCGCAAATCGTTTATGCGCCCGCTCCGGTCGCAGCGCCGGCTCAGGCTGCCCAGCCAGCGGCACCGCCACGCCCGACCGGGCCGAGCATGTCCGTCATTCGCGGAACCGATTCGACCGACTATCCCGTTGGCCGCCTGGGAGGGCTGTGAGATGCGTCATCTGAAAGCACTGATCGCCTTTGCCCTGACCGCAGCGTCCTTCGCTGCCACTCCGGCTCTGGCGCAAAATACCGACGATTATAGCCTGCATGCGGGCGAGTTGATCGTGCCCGTGAATAAGAGCCAGGTCGTCACCGCGTCCGACCGCATAGAGCGGGCGATGATCGGCAATGCGGATATCGCCGATGTCCTGCCGATCTCGGAACGGTCGATCTACGTGCTGGGCAAGTCGCTGGGAACCACCAGCCTTACGCTTTACGACCGCAACAACCGGGTAATCGCGGTGATGGATATCTCCGTCGGGCCTGATGTCGAGGGAATGCGGCGGCAGTTGGGCGAACTCATGCCGGGCCAGTCAATCGACGTCGGCCTTTCCAACGGCTCGCTGGTTCTGTCGGGATCGGTCAACGATGCGGGCGCTGCCGATCGCGCGATGCGCCTGGCCAGCGCCTTTGCTGGCGAGAATGTCATCAACCTGCTGGGCATGGGCAGCAGCCAGCAGATCATGCTGGAAGTCCGCTTTGCCGAGGTTAACCGCAACGTCGGCGAGAGCTTAGGAGTCAGCGGCTTCGGCTTCAGCGACGACGGCGACTTTCGTGCCGCTGTTGGCAACGGGGCGGGCGTTTTTCCAAGCGGCACCGGCAACGGTTCTGCGCTACGTCTCGACACGATAACCGACGCGTTCGGCGTGTTCGGCGCGCTCTTCGACCTGGGCGATGTCAGCGTGGAAGCCTATCTCGATACGCTGGAGCGCAACGGCATGTCGCGCACGCTTGCCGAACCCACGCTGGTGGCACTTTCGGGTGAAAGCGCATCCTTCCTCGCGGGCGGCGAGTTTCCCGTGCCGGTATCGCAAAGCAACGGCACCGGCGATGGCGGCAATGCCATTACCGTATTGTTCAAGCCATTCGGCGTCAGCCTGGCTTTCACGCCCACCGTTCTTGGCAACGGGGTGATAAACCTGGTGGTCGAGCCGGAAGTCAGCTCAATCGACCCCAGTGCGTCCGTCACCATCAACGGGCTTACCGTTCCGGGCCTGCAGACGCGCCGTGCGCGCACCACGCTGGAGGTTCGCGACGGGGAGAGCTTTGCCATCGCCGGTCTGCTGCGCGACGAGACCCAGGCGACGACGAACCAGCTGCCGCTGCTGGGCTCGCTCCCGATCATCGGATCGCTGTTCCGCTCCACCAGCTACCAGCGCGGTGAAACGGAATTGCTGATCGTGGTCACGCCGCGACTGGTTCAGCCGATCCGGCCGGACCAGGTGCGCCTGCCGACCGATCGCGTACCTGCGCCCGACGTGGTCGATGTGCTGCTGAATGGCGATGTCTACCAGCCGCGCGATCTGCCGCCGGCCACACCGGCCCCTGAAAGCTATACAACGGAAGGCGCGGATTATGAATATTAAGCCAGTCGCTTCGCTCGCCCTCGGCGCCAGCCTGCTGGCCGGATGCGCCAGCACCTACAGCGCCCAGTCCGGTATCATCGATCCCGAGGATTTTGGCGAGGCCAACCGGCAGACCTATGCCGCGATGATCGTGAATCCCGATCCGGTTTACACCGAACCGATGGAAACCAGCGCCGAAGCTGCCGCAGACGCGGTCGAACGTGTGCGCGAACGCAACGTGATCGTGACCGATGCCGAAGACACGACATCGGTAAGCGGCGGCGGCGGCGGAGGAAGCTGAGCGAGATTGAACCATGCCTCGACGATTTGCGTTTCTGTGTGATGATCGCGGTGCTGTTGCAGCGACCTATGCGATTGCCGTAACCGGGCTCATCATCGTTGCAGGCGCGGCATTCGATTATAACCGGGTCATGGCGCTGGATTCGGAGATGCAGACGGCGGCCGACCATGCGGCGCTTGCCGGCGCCACCCAGCTCGACAAGCAGGATGGTGCCTGTGCAAGGGCCGGCAATGCCGCGGTCGATCTGTTGCGCAACGTCACCCTGCTCTCCAATGTCGAATCCGGCAATGCAATCACCGCCAACGGTGGCAGCACTATCAGTGTTGCAAACGACCAGTGCGGTGGCTTCACGGGGATCACGTTCTACAAGGATCGTGACAAGACAACCGTTGCCGCGACCGACGAGGAAGCGCGCTATATCGAGGTAGCCGTCGATACCCGGGCAGCGCGCTACGCCTTCACCGCGATAGGCAGTCTGGCGGGCAGCGACACCAGCGGACGCGCGATGGCCGGCATCGGTGCTGCCATCTGCCGCGTGCCCCCGCTCAAAATTTGCAGCCCGACAGAGCCTTCGGGCAATACCGATGTGTTTCTGGACTTTCCCGTTTCAGCCAATATCGGTGCGGGCATCAGGCTGCTTGGCAACGAGACAGATGTACCTGGTGCCTTCGGGTTTCTGCAGACCGAGTTCGGCAGCGGCGCCAACGGATTGCTGGCGGCTCTCGGCTGGGATGTGCGTGGCGGTGATTGCGTGTCCGTGGATGGGGTCGAGATCCAGAACGGCGTCGTCAACAGCGCGCGCGACGGCATCAACGTGCGCTTCGACATGCCAGGCAATGGCCAGTATTGTCCTTCCATTAACGGTATATCGGGCACCTGCTCGCCATCGGTCAACGTGCGCAAGGATCAGGTGCGCGCCGCCACCGGCAACAGCAGTTGGGAAACGCATCTCGGCACGGGCGCGGCCAATGCGCATCTGGGCGCCTACCGCCCGACATCCGCAGCCACCTACGAAGCGATCTGGGGGACCGGGGTTACTCCGCTGGTCATGGGCCATCCGCGCGACATGTGTCACGCCTGGAGCGAAGATGGCAGTTGCGCCGCGTCCACCGGTTTCACGACACCGCTGGTGGGTGATGGGGCATGGGATATCAACGCTTACTGGCGCTCCAATTTCGGGGCGAATTACACTGCCGGCACCATCGCGCTCAATGCTTATGGCGTGCAGTCGCGCTATAGCTATCCTACGCGCTATCAGGTCTATCGCTGGGAAGCCGACCAGATCGCGGCAGGATCTCTACCGGGCGTTACGAAATCCGTAGGGGGCAACAAGTTTGCCTACGCGCAGCCGCAGGCCGGCAAGGAAGCGGCCACGGCCAGTTCGCCCTATGGTCTCGTCCCCGGATCGGACCTTGATCGCCGCAGAATGAGCGTTGCAGTGCTCAACTGCGGCGCGCTGCAGGCAAAATACGGGAACAGCCTCAACAACAGGGTGCTGGAAGTGGCGAACTGGATCGACATTTTCCTGGTCGAGCCAGCAGTGGCGCGCACCCGTTGTCAGGGCGGCGGCGGCGGCTGCAATGACAAGTTCACGAACCAGTTCGAAGTCTATGTCGAGATTATCGGCGAAACCAATATCGGCGGTGACAACGGCACCAACCTGCAAACAGTGCGCCGCGATCTGCCGCACCTGATCGAATGATGCACAAGTCCGCCCATATCCTCCTTCGCGATACGCGCGCTGCTGCCGCTGCCGAGATGGCACTGATCCTGCCCATGGCCTTTGCACTGGTCTTCACCACGATGGAGGGCGGATACTACTTCCAGACAGAGCACAAGGCGGTCAAATATGTCCGCGAGGGGGCACGCTACGCCGCGCGGCAGAACTTTGCCTACTTCGACTGCGCTGGGTCCGGCGCGATGCAGGCCGGAGGTACAGGCATGACGCCTCTTTCGGATGTGCAGGACTCGATCCGCGAAGTGACTGTCTATGGTCGCCCGCTTGGGCCCAACGAAACGGCCCCCAGCCCGCGCATCGCGGACTGGCAGACAAGTGACGTGAACATCACGGTTACATGCGACGCGAGCTACGGCACCGGGCTTTATGCGGGGACCGACGACAAGAAGGCGCCGGTGGTGCTTGTCTCCACGCGGTTCGATTACACCTCGATCCTTGGCCTCCTCGGCTTCGACGTAAGCAATATCGATGTTGTTGCCCAGGCAGAGGCGGCGGTGTCAGGACTGTGAGCGCGCTGAAGCTCTTCCTGCGCAACCAGCGCGCCGGCTCTGCAGCCGAATTCGCCCTGGTGCTGCCGTTACTTCTCCTGCTCCTGCTCGGCACTATCGATGTCGGTCGATACATGTGGAACGTCGGCCAGCTGGAAAAAGCAACACAGATGGGCGCGCGCTATGCCGTGGTGACGGACATGGTGCCAACAGATCTGTACAACTACAGCTTCGCCACGGCAGGCGGCATTCCGCAGGGCAACGTTGTGCCGCAATCGAGCTTTCCGGGCGTCACCTGCACATCCGACGGCACGACGGCGAGCTGCACATGTTACAGCGGCGGCAACTGCGCCTTCGGCATGACGGCCAATTCCACGGCCTTCAACAACATCGTGAGCCGCATGAACATGCTCTACCGCGGGATCACCCCCGGCGATGTGACGATCGACTATGCCTGGTCGGGCCTGGGCTACGCCGGGGATCCTGCCGGTTCGGATGTCAACCCGATCGTCACCGTCGCCGTCAGCAACCAACCGTTCAAACCGCTCTCTCTTGGCACACTCCGGAATTTGGGGCTGCCAGGAACCAGCCATTCGTTGACCATGGAAGATGGCCAGGGAACAAAGGGAAACTAGGTGCGGCAAAAGTGATGAAAGATATTTTGAACCTTTCTGCCACCAAGGCTGTCGGCAAAGCGCCGAAAACCACAATCATCGCGAGTGAGTCGTGGGTCGGGGACATTCCGTCAGACCTTTCCGTACTGGTTCGCGATTTGAAAATTCACGCTTGTGGCCCTGATGAATTCATCACCCGCGATCAGCTTCGCGATTGCGAATTGCTGATACTTGAAATCGATGCCGATCACCGCGGAACCCTGGAAAGGCTATCCTCCATCAAGCGCATGCGGCCCGATCTGGCGATCATGGCGGCGGTAAAAAACGCTGACATGCAGGTCATGCGCACCCTGATGCGGCACGGTGTTTCGGACGTGGTGGCCTTGCCTTTCGATATGGAGGAACTGACTTCCGAAATCATCAACATCGGGGCGCGGCTGGCCGAAAGCACCAAGGTTCCGCTGGCACCCTCGGTTTCCTTCGTGGGCGCCCTTGGTCGTACGGGCACCACCGCGATCATGGTGCATCTTGCCAACGCGCTGGTGGCGCGCAGCGAGCATCCGATCCGCTGCTGCCTCATCGATCTCGATCTGCAGTCGGGACATCTGGCCGGCCATACCAATATCGACAACACCCGTTCGATCCTCGGCCTTCTCGACGCAGAGGAAAGAGTCGATCAGGATATGGTCCGCAACACCGCGACCAAGAGCAGCATCGGCATCTATGTCATTCCCTCGCCGTCCGAAATACTGCCAATCGAACAGGTCGATACGGATCAGCTCTTGCGAATAATTTCGCTGGCGAGGGCGGAATTCGACCTCGTTTTCATCGATCTTCCTTCGGTCTGGACGAGTTGGTCGCTTTCAGTGGCGGCGGAATCGGACAGCACGGTGCTGGTCGTCCAGCAGAACCTCGATCACCTGCGGCAGGCGAAACGGTGCGTAGGCCTGTTTCGCGAAGTCGGCATTTCGGCGAAGAAAACGAAAGTCGTCGTGAACCGCGCGACCAAGGGCCTGTTCAAGAGTATTTCCCTGCAAGACGTGGCCGATACCGTAGGGTGCGAAGTTATCGCGGCAATCCGGAAGGATCGCGGCGAGCTTTCGCAGGCGATCGACGAGGGTATGCTCGTATCGTCGGTTTCCCGGCGTAACGTATTTGCGCAGGATATCGATGCCATCGCTGCGGGCTTCGACAAGTCATTCAGGGGGGATGGGCGATGAAATGGTCGTTGAAGCAATCAACTTCCGCGCAAGCCGAAGTCACGGAAGACCTCGCACCAGAGGCATCCGGCCACATTGCCACGCCGACGAAGGTGACGGACACCGTGCCTGCCGAAGTGGCGACGGGCAGAAGCTCAAATCGCATGCTGGAGCTCAAGGTCGGCATTCATCATGCCTTGCTCGACCGCATCAACCTGAGTTCGCTCGACAAGATTTCCCGTGAGGAGCTGCGCAAGGGTATCGGCGAAATCGTCGCCGAACTCCTGATCGAGAAGGACGAGATCCTCAATCGCACCGAGCGCGAAGAGCTGGTCAGTGATATCCTGGACGAACTGTTCGGCCTGGGACCGCTCGAACCCTTGCTGCAGGACGAGGACGTTACCGATATTCTGGTAAACGGCCCCAGCAGCGTCTTTGTCGAGCGCTTCGGTATTCTCGAAAAGGTCCGGACCGAGTTCAAGGATGAGCGCCATCTCATGCGGATCATCCAGAAGATCGTCAGCGCCGTAGGCCGCCGGGTGGACGAAAGCTCGCCCTTCGTCGATGCGCGTCTTGCGGACGGTTCGCGCGTCAATGCCATCGTGGCCCCGCTCGCCATCGACGGATCGCTGCTCTCCATCCGTAAATTCGCGAAGAAGAAGATCGGCATCGATCGCCTCGTCGAACTCGGCTCCATGCCGGAACCGATGGCCGAAGTGCTGTCGGCAGTGGTGAAGTCGCGTCGCAATGTCCTGATTTCCGGCGGTACCGGATCGGGCAAGACGACCATGCTCAATGCCCTGTCGTCCTTTATCGATCAGAAGCACCGCATCGTGACGATCGAGGACAGCGCCGAGTTGCAGTTGCAGCAGGATCACGTTGCCCGGCTGGAGACGCGCCCCCCCAATATTGAGGGACGCGGGGAAGTCACTCAGCGCGATCTCGTGAAAAACGCGCTGCGCATGCGTCCAGACCGCATCATCGTAGGGGAGGTGCGCGCCGGAGAAGCATTCGACATGCTGCAGGCCATGAACACGGGCCACGATGGTTCGATGACCACGATCCACGCCAATACCGCCCGCGATTCACTGTCTCGTCTGGAACAGATGATCGGCATGAGCGGGATCGACATCACGTCAAAGTCCAGCCGCGCGCAGATTGCCTCGGCCATCAATGTCGTGCTGCAGGTGGGGCGTTTGTCCGACGGACGGCGCAAGGTTCTCAGCCTGTCGGAAATCACCGGAATGGAAGGCGATGTCGTTACCATGCAGGACATCTTCCAGTTCCGCATTCGAGACCGTACGGAGGATGGCCAGGTCGTGGGGGAGCATGAAGCGACCGGCATCAGGCCCAAGTTCCTCGAACATGCGAAAGCTGCCGGCATCAATCTGCCGTCCGAACTCTTTCGTACCGACGTGAGGCTTTCGTAACGATGGTCGACACTTTCATCAGGATTGGACTGCTTCTGGCGATCTTCGCCTCGATCTTTCTCGTCAGCCAGTTTGCCTTGAATTTCTTCTGGAAACAGAACGCCCACAAGCGCGCGGTGAACAAGCGTTTGTCGCTCATCAAGACAGGAATGAATCGCGGGCAGGTGGTCGCCATGCTGCGCAAGAACCAGCCAAAGGAAATGGAGGGCGTGCCCGCAATCATACGCCGGCCCATCCTCGCCCTGCAGCGCACGATTGCAGGCTCCGGCGTGCCTTTCTCCATCATGCAGGTGCAAATGGCCATGGCCGCTGCCACGCTGGGAATTTTCGCGCTGCTGCTGCTGCTGATTGCGACAAGCGATGTCACCGCCTCTGCCGGTGTGCTGCTGATGGCGGTTGTCCTGTCGGGCTGCGTGGGCATCCTGTTGCCGCTAATGATCTTATCGATGCTGGCCACGCGCCGCAGGCGGCGGGTCGAGCAGCAGTTTCCCATTGCGCTGGATGTTTTCGTGCGTGCGCTGAAGGCGGGGCACCCCATTGCCTCTGCGCTCGCCATCCTGACGCAGGAAATGGAAGACCCGATCGGCAGCGAATTCGGTCTCGTCGCGGATGAGATTTCCTATGGCGCTGAATTGACAGACGCGCTGACCGAGATGGCCAACCGCTGGGATCTTGATGACATACGCATGTTCGTCGTTTCGCTGACCGTACAGAACGAAACCGGCGGCAACCTCGCCGAAATCCTGGAAAACCTGTCGACCGTGATCCGGGCGCGCGCTTCACTTTTTCTCAAGGTGCGAGCCTTGAGTTCGGAAGGTCGGATGACGGGCTGGCTGCTGACTGCGCTGCCGATTTTCGCGTTCGTAGGGATGTTTGCCGTGAATCCGGAATTTTACCTGAGCGTCGCAGACGAAAGCTCGTTCATGATCGGCTTCCTGTCACTCATGCTGATGTACCTTCTGGGCTTCATCATGATCCGCAAAATGATCGATATAAAGGTCTGATATGCTGGAACAGATCCTAGCCAGCGATGTCTTGCGCTCTGCCCTGCTGATCGGGGTTTTCCTGCTGGTGGTGGTCGCCAGTTTCTCGGCGATGGCCTATTACAACCGTCGCAGCGCCATTCGCGGCGGACTGATGAAGATCCGCGAAGAGGCGGTTTTCGAAGAGCAAAAGCCCCCTTCTCACACGAACGAAACGAACACGGCATGGTCGGCCATCGTCGATGCGGTGGAGCAGGCCGGTCTCCATCTTGGCGATACCAAGGATGCACGCCTGCGCGAGAGGCTTATTGCGGCGGGCTATGGTTCGCCTGCCGCGCCGCGCGTCTATACGCTTGTGCGGCTGGCCCTCATATTCGCTCTGCCAGGCCTTTATCTTCTAATCGCCCTCACACGGCCGGAGCCACCCGGTTTTCTGGCCCTCTACATAATCGGATCGTTGCTTGGCCTGATGGGCCTGTTCCTTCCATCGCTGTATATCCAGGCGAAGGCAGACCGCCGGCGAGAAATGATCGTGAACGGCTTTCCCGATGCCCTGGATCTGATGCTGGTTTGCATGGAGGCCGGGTTGGGCGTCGAGGCTGCGATCGACCGGGTCGCGCGCGAAATGGCGGCGTCCCATCCCCTGGTCGCAACCTTGCTGGGCACGGCAGTCCTGCAATTGCGCGCCGGCGCGACGCGGCAGGAAGCATTCCGGCGCATGGCCGATGCCGCCAGCGTCGACGAAATTCGTAGCTTTACCACTCTGCTAATCCAGTCGGACAAGCTGGGCACCTCGCTATCATCGACCTTGCGAGTCTATGCGGAAGAAATGCGCGAGAAACGGCGCATGCGTGCCGAAGAGAAAGCGCACAGGCTGCCGGTGCTTATCTCCATACCACTCGTGGTGTTCATGCTGCCGACGATGATCGGGGTCGTGATGCTGCCAGCCGCGATCCGCATGATGCGAGATATTTTCCCGATGATGACCGGCTGAAGACGACAGGAGGACCATGTAAATGCACAAAGGACCAATCATCCTCGCCCTGGCGACGGCGATGGTATCGCTCAGCGGTTGCCAATTGTTTTCGCCGGGCCACGGCAGCGCAATCCAGTCGGCCCAGGCTGCACCGGACATGGCCAGTTACTTCGATCAGCGGCTCGCCGACGGTCGGCGTCATCTACAGGCCAATCGCCTGTCGTCCGCCATTACCGCGTACCGGCAGGCATCCTATAGTGCGGATCACACGGCCGATGCATACAACGGTCTGGCAATCGCATTCGATCGGCTGGGTCGGCGTGACCTTGCCGAACATTACTTCGATGCCGCCCTTGCCCTGGCGCCGCAGAACGCGGCGATCGCGCGCAACCTGGCACGCTTCGAAGCGCGCCATGCGGGACCGGAACGGACCGAAGCCCTGGCTCGGCACGATGCACCGGCGGGTGTAACCACGGACTTGCAGGAACCGCAGGTTCAATTGCAAACCCCTGCGCCGGTGCATGGTCTCGTTCGTACAAGCGATGGTGCACTTCTGCTCCGCGCGCGTGACGATCGGCCATCGCGCGCCACGTCCGAGGTACGCGAAAGGCCTGCGGTCGTTCATGTCGGTCGGCCAGATCGGCAATCGGTTGCCAGTGCCGGGGATGCCGGTGATGCGACAGTAGAAAATGGCGATAAATACCCGATCAGGGTCCAAATCGCCGAAGCGTCAACCCAGTACCCCGTCAGGGTAAGGATCGGCGGAGCAACCGATTCACCCGACGCGCGCCTGCAGGTGAGGAGGGGCCCGCCAAACGGCCGTTCCACCGCCGTTCGTTTTTCATCGCCTCGCGGCTAGGCGCAAATGAACCTTGCCGCGACCCTGGTGCTGGCAGCGCTCGCGTGTCTGGCGGCAAGCTGGGACATACGAAGCCGCACGATACCGAACTGGCTCAATCTCTGTATCCTTGCCGGCGGAATTGCCATGCTGGCGATCGGCTGGTCCAGCGTGGATCCCTTGTCGCACCTGATCCACTTCGGCCTGGCGCTCGCAGGCGCAATGCTTCTTTTCGGCTTCAGGTTCTGGGGAGGGGGAGATGCGAAATTCTATGCCGCCACGGCCCTGTGGTTCGACCTCGGTCAGGCTTTGGCCTTTCTGGTGACCACGGCATTGGCGGGCGGGATCGTGGTCATCGTGACTGGCCTTGTTTCGAAGGCTCTTAAAAAACCGGGCTGGCAGGCGCAAATCCCCTACGGCGCAGCCATAGCGATCGGGGCCATCGTGACTGCCGTGATCGCACTTCAGAGAGGTTGAGCGCCAGCCCATTCTTCAGCGCTTGGCCCAAGGCAATTACCCGGGATCGCGCTGCCGCCGTCGCAGCTTTCGTTTTGCGCACAGATGGTCGGACGGTCTATGGGGAGTCGGCGCAAGAGCGCGCGGATGCGACACGAGGTACGAACGATGAATCCTGCCAGAACCCTCCTGCCGCTTGCGGTCGCGCTGGCTTCGGCGGGGGGCGCGATGGCGGCGGCCAGGGCACAAGGTGAGGTATCGGTTGCTCCTCTCTGCTCGGTCTTCGTGCAACGAAACCAGCCCGACGGTATCATCGATATCACGCGCCAGGTGTTGCCAGATGGTGGATGCAACTGCGTGCTTCACACCGGCGGCACAGGGCAGGGCGGCGCGGCCGAACAAAGGGTCGCACAAGTCGTCGGCGCGCGGGCCTGCCCCGATGCGCATCTCATGGAAGTGCCCCCACCCGGCGAGGCGATGACCTTGCAAGCCGGTGGACTTGTGTCGCTGGACAGCGTGCTTCCCGAGGCAGAACCAACCCAAGCTGCGGGCAGCGGCGTGATCAGAATAAAGGAAGATATCGCAGCCGGGCCATAGTCGATTCACGCGATTTTGCTCTTGCGGCAAGCGCTTATCTGCGCGAAGGCTCCGATCAGCAACTAAGGGCATTCAATGGTCGGGCGCGGCGGGGACATTTCCGTGCAAGTTCTGGTACTGGGGGATCCGCAAAATCGTGAGAATTTGCAGGCCACAATACAGAAGAGCTCCCCCTTACTGCCCGTACCGGCCAATCTAAGGTAACTGTACAATTGACCGAACACCATGCACTCGAGGATGGCCGTTCCGGCAATCTCCCGGCGCGCCGGGATCACTACGAGGTTTCGGAACCGCGGCGTGACAGGGGCGATGACCCGCGCGATCAGGAGGACGATCTTCCGGTCATTTCGATCGGCGAGATCCTGTCGATCCTGTGGGCGCGAAAGCTGTGGCTGCTCGGGGCTGCGATTCTCGGGCTGCTTCTGGCGCTGGCCTACTCCTTCAGTCAGACACCTCTGTACCGATCCACCGCGACGATAGAACTCAATCCCCCGACCGTGCCCATACTTTCGAATGGGTCAGGTTCCGCCGAAGAGATGGCTGTGCCCGCCACGGACTGGGAATTTCGTGAAACCCAGGTCGGCATCCTGCGCAGCCGCGCGCTGGCTGAACGCGTGGTCGAGGATCTCGAACTCGTTCCCGATGCCGACAGTCGCCCGCGGGTAAGCGTGGAAGCGATGGCAGGCGACCTGGCCAAGGGCCTGTCGGTCCAGCCCACGGCCAACAGCAGGATCATCGAACTGAGCTACGTCTCGCCCGACCCTGGGCGGGCCGCGCGCCTCGTCAATGGATTTGCTGCATCCTACATCCAGTTGACGCTTGACCGGAAATACGACGCCACGATCGCCGCGCGCGATTTCCTCGAGGAACGGATCGCCACCGTTCGCGAAGATGTGAACGAGGCCGAGCGGGAACTGGTGCAATATGCGCAGGCGAATGGCATCATTCTGCTTGGCGGCGAAGGCAGCAATGGCGACGGTAGTTCCGTCAGCCTGACCGGCACCACGCTCTCCACCCTGAACGAGGCCCTGGCCGAGGCGCAGCAGAAGCGCATCACGGCAGAGCAGCGCTATCGCCAGGCCAGCTCCATCAACGAAACCAATTCCAGCACTGCGGCGCTGCGGCAGGAACTAGCCAGCCTGCAGGCCGAATACGAAGAGAAATCGACCTATCTGCAGGATAGCTTTCCGGAAATGGTGCGTTTGCGCTCTCGTATCGACGAGCTGAACCGGCAGATTTCTTCCGAGGCCGGTCGCTCGGTCGCCGCCCTTCGCGCGGAATACCAGGCAGCGCTAGCCGAGGAAAATTCGCTGCGGTCGCGCGTCAGTCAGCTCAGTTCTGCTGCACTGAACGAGCGCGAAGATTCGATCCAGTACAACATCTTGCAACGCGAACTCGATACCAACCGTGCCTTGTACGATGCGCTGCTGGGGCGGTACAACGAGGTAAGCGTGGCCGCCGGTATCGGCGCGGCGCAGGCCGCTGTAATCGACAGTGGGCAGGTTCCGGCCTTGCCTTTCTCGCCGGACACCATTCGCAACGGTATCCTCGGCCTTTTGCTGGGTCTTGTGTTGGGGGCCATTCTCGCAATCCTGTGGGACCGGTTCACCAACACCATCAAGACCAAGGAAGATGTGAAGCAGAAGCTGAACCTCGCCCCGTTCGGTGCCATCCCGAAGAAGGACAGAGGCGCGGAACTGAGCGACGAGCTGGCCGATCCACACTCGGAAATCTACGAAGCCTACGCCAATCTGCGCACGACCCTGCAACTCTCTACCGTCGGCGGATTCCCGCAGACCTTGCTGGTGACCAGCGCGAACCCGGAAGAAGGCAAGTCCACCACCAGCTACAGCCTGGCCGTGCAACTGGCGACGGTGGGCAAGCGCGTGCTGTTGATCGACGCGGACATGCGCAAGCCCACCTTCTCGGTGGACCAGCATTCGGAGATCGGCCTTGCCAGCCTGCTGACAACTAAGGGAATAGCGCGCGAACATATTCTGCAAACTTCGCAGGAGGGCATGTTCCTCATGCCCAGCGGCCCCACGCCGCCCAACCCGGCGAACATTATCGTGCCCACCCGGCTCGAACAAATCCTCGCCGAGCTCAGTCCGCATTTCGACGTGATCGTACTGGACGCGCCCCCGACGCTGGGCTTTGCCGATGCATTGCTGCTGGGGTCAGTCTGCCAGGGCACGCTATTCACCGTGGAAAGCGGCAAGACGCGCACGCGCGCCGCGCTTACCGCGCTCAACCAGTTGCAGATGGCAGGCGTCCGCATGCTGGGCGCGGTGCTCACCAAGGCTCCGCTGTCGGCAGAGGAATACAGCTACAGCTATCGCTATTACCGGGAGGCCGTGGCCGACAACAATCCGCGCCGTGGCCTGATCGAGGCGCTTTCCGATCAGGATGAACCGGGCGGCACATGGCACAAGGCCGACTTGTAGCAGCAATCCTCTTAGGGCTGGCCGCAGCGGCACTGGTCCTCGCCAGCGCACTGTCCTTTATCTGGAACACCGGGCGGACCGCTTCCGGGGTGGCGGATCTTGGCGGACTGTCCGCCCATCCCGGCCGCGCGATGGACACAGCCACGCTCACTTTCCGCCATTCGCGCGGAGAGCTGGATGGCATTGCGATGGCGCCCCTTCGTGATGCGCTCGCAATGGCTCCGCTGGAGGAAGAACCGTTCGTCTATGCCGCCGCTGGCCTGGCAAACGCAGGCAGGGTGGTCGATGCCCACCGACTGCTTCGCATCGCTGAAGAACGTAACCCCAGATCGCGAGAGGCGCGCGCCCTGTTGCTCCAGCATGCAGTTGCCAACGCCGATGCGCGCGACGCGGTTGCGCAGATCGAGGTGCTTCATCGGCTGGAACCGGAGCTAAGGCCCGCGTTGAGCGAGGCGTTGATCTACCTCGCCAGCGTGCCGACCACGCAGCGGGCCGCGCTGGCGGCGATCAATGAGGCCCGGCACAAGCGCGACGTGTTGCAAGGGCTGGCGCGGTGGGGTGCAAGCCCCTCGATGCTGCTTTCGGCCATCGAGGAACTTGGCGAATTCGACCTTGGACCGGACCGCAGGGGATACGTCCGCTCTCTGGTCAATCCGCTTCTTGCCGCCGAAGACTGGCGCGGGGCCCGGCGGGTATGGTCCGTGTTCTATCCCGGTGCATTCGATGGCGATATGCCCTTGGTCGATCCGGCCTTTACGGGTGAATACGGCCCGCCTTTCGGATGGGCTACGCAAGATGGCCGTGATGGCTGGGCAAGAACGGGCGATAAGGGCTTGCGGGGCCGCTACAGCGTCCTCGAACAGGCCGAGCTTGCCCGGCAACTGGTGCTGGCAGAGCCAGGGCGATACCGCATCCTTGTACAAAGCGTCGACCCCGGCAGCGGCCTGTGGATCGAGATGGCTTGCGGCAGTTCTCCGGCTTTTGCACAGCAACAACTGGGCGAGGAAATTCAGACCGTCGAATTTACCGTAGGCAGCGATTGCCCGGCGTTGAATGTGACGATTGCTGCGCGCCCCACGGGCTCGCAGTCCACGCAGGATTTCCGGATTACCGGCATCCAGATGGAACGGATCGTACCATGACAGGCGTTCTGCCGCGCGCGGTGCCCGTCTTGCTGGCGCTTTGCCTGATAATGGGCGGGGCGAGCGCTGCCGGGTTTGCAGCCAATCTCGGCCTTCAGCTTCTCGGACTGGCGATCGGTGTGGCCGCCCTGATCGCTGCACCGCCGCCGAACGGTGCGCGAACCGATCGTTACCTTCCATGGCTCGCCGCTCTGTTCGGCATCGTCATTTGCCTGCAATTCCTGCCCCTGCCGCTGATGGTGTGGACAGCCTTGCCGGGCCGGGAGCAGATTGCCGAAGAACTCGCCCTGCTGGGCGTAGTGCCTCGTCCCGCGCTGCTGACGCTCAGCTATCATGAAAGCATCGCATCGCTTGTCTGGATGCTTCCGGCTGCGGGGATGTTTCTGGCCCTGCTGACCATGCGCGAGATACCCGCCAGACCATTAGCTCTGGCGATAGTGGGTGCGGCGATGCTGGGGGTAATGGTGGGGGCGTTGCAGTATTTCGGCGGGCAGGAATCGGCTGCCTATCTTTACGAGTACACCACGCGCGGGGCGCTCGTGGGATTTTTCGCCAATGCCAACCACATGGCAACCCTATTGTTGGCGAGCCTCCCGTTTCTTGCGGCGATTTTCGTCTCGCTGATCATGCAGCAGCCGCGTTACATGCGTGAACTGACGGTGCTCTGGGGCCTGCTGGTCGCGATTATCCTGTTGGGTATTGTCCTGGCAGGCGCACTGACGGGATATGCGCTGGCCGGACCGATGCTGGCCCTGTCATGCCTGATCATGTTTCCCTGGCTGCGGCGACCGTTCAAGCTGGCGCTGCTGCCCGCGCTTGTCCTTGGCGTCGCAGCCATCGGCATGACCGAAGAGGGGCAAAAGCTGCTTTCCAGCGATCGGGAGGTGTCGGAGCGCAGCCGCGAACGCATGATGGCAACTACCCTGACCGCAACGGCGCATTACTGGCCCACGGGCACCGGGCTCGGAACATTTCGCGAAGTCTACGATGATTTCGAAGATGGCGATGCGGCGGGTGAATTTTTTGTTCACCACGCGCATAACGACTATCTCGAACTCGTGCTGGAAATGGGGATTTTCGGCCTGATCGGCATCGTCGCCTTTCTTGCCTGGTGGCTTTCGAGACTGCGGGCGATCTGGTTGGCTGGCGGCGGCGGGCCCTTTATCGAAGCGGCCATCATGGCGAGCGGTGTGATCCTGTTGCATTCGGCATGGGACTATCCGCTGCGCACTGCCGCAATTTCCACGTTACTGGCGGTTTGCTGCGCTATTCTATCGCGCGCGACTGCCACTGCGCGGGTGGCCGACTAGACCGCAGCCTGGCTATGCATGCCAGACGCGTCGCCATGTGCAATTTCGCGAAGCAGGGTATCCCATTCTGCAATTCTCACCAGCCGCGAGAGGTGCGTTTCGCTAAAACGCCTGCCGTTCGCGCCCAGCCGTTCGCGTAAGGACGCGTCGCCTGCGAGCGTCAGCAGATAGTCCGCCAAACCCTGGACGTCGCCTTTCGCGAAACTGCGCCCGCATTCTGCCTGAGCGATTAATCGGGCAATCTCGCCCTGGGTATCCCCGATAAAGATGACGGGTCGACCTGCCGCAATGGCGCCGTAGAACTTGCTGGGTACGATCAGACCCTCAAGCTCCGGTTCGAGCGAGAGCCATTGGATATCGGCCACGGACAGGCTCTCTCGAAGCTCGCTACGGGGGCGGTACCCACGGGTGTGGATGCGGGATGCAACGCCAGCTTGGGTATCCGCATCCGGCAACAGACCTAGCTTTACTCCGCCGCCCACGAACAGGAAATGCAGCCGGTCCTCACCAGCGGTGACAAGCTGGCGTGCGGCATCCAGCATGGTGTCCGCATCGTGCGCACGGCCAAGATTGCCCGAATAGCCCACGATCACGCGGTTTTCGGGCAGGCCCCATTCCTGCCGCAGCGGGTTGTGGGCAACGGGCAATGGCGCAAGTGCCACCTCATCCGCCCAGTTCGGCACCACGCGAATGCGGGAGCCAGGAACACCGTGACTGGCCACCCGGCTTTTCATCACCTCGCCAATGCAGACATTCATATCGGCGCGCTTCCACGAACGATCGCGCAGGGCCTTCATCAAACGGACAAGCGGGTTGCGCGGATGACCGAAGCCCAGCGCGGTGGCAGTTTCGGGATAGATATCCTGCAACCAGTTGATGAGCCGCGCACCTTTCGCCTGCGTCAAGGCCTGCACCAGCACGCTCACCATCGGCGGATCGGTGAGGCATACCACCGTGTCGCCGCGCTTTATTGTAAAGCCGCCGACGAAAAGCAGGCCGACATAGAACAGTGCGAAGTCGACGAGGCGAGGAATGACCGAACTGCTGGCCTTCTTCAGGCCCGGTATGCGGATGACCCGCACTCCTTCAAGGTCAGGGTTTTGCTGGCCGTCGCCCGGCGTATGCATGCTGGCACTGGCGATAACCACGAATTCGCGCGCGGTAGTGTCCAGCTCTCCCAGCAGATCGGTCAGCATGGCGGCAGTGGCGGATTGATCGGGGTAAAAGAACCGGTTGATGAAAATGTATCTCAATGCGTTATCCCGGCTGATCTATCGTCACCGTGCTGCCCGACGGTGGCACCCCGCGCACGATAGCGCGGCGCCCGGTTTCGCTGACCTTGCCATCCTTGATCGTCAGAATCCTGTCGGCCAGTGCGAGCATGGCCGGCCTGTGCGAGACGATGATCGTCGTGCTGCCGATCTCGCCATTCCTGAACAATTCGACCAAAGCCGCCTCGTCCTCGGCATCCAGATGCGATGTTGCCTCGTCCAATACCAGAATGGGAGGCTCCGTCAGCAAGGCGCGGGCAAGTGCGAGGCGCTGGCGCTGGCTCGCCGACAGGTTGTCGCCGTGATCACCGATTTGCGTGCGATAGCCATCGGGCAGCTGCATGATGAAATCATGGGCTTGGGCCAGCTTGCAGGCGCGCTTTATTTCGATCAGCGAAAAGTCGCCCTGTCCCAGCGTCAGGTTCTCGCGAATGGAGCCATTCTGCAGCAGGGGGTGTTGCGGAACATAGCCGATCTGCCCTCGCGCCTGTTGCAGGCTCATCTGCGCTATATCGCACCCGTCGATCTTGATGGTGCCCCGGCGAGGAGTGTAAAACGCCAGCAGCAGCGCAAGAATTGTGCTCTTGCCTGCCCCGCTCTCTCCCGTCAGCGCAACGATCTCGCCCGCCTCGATGTCGAAATCGACCCCGCGGAGGGTGTCGTGGCGCCGGGGATAGCCGAACCAGACATCATTGAAGCTTATCCAGCCGCGCCCGGCGCTTTCAAGGGGAGGTTTTGCATATCCGGGCTCGGCTGCCTTGCCCAGCACGTGGTTCAGCCTTTCCAGCGTGCCCCTGGCGGTGCTGAACCGGTTCTGGAAACCGGCTAGCGAGAAGATCGCACAGATCAGTAGGGCGAGGTACAGCAGGAAGGTGACGAACGCGGCGGGATCCGTCTGTGCTCCGCCCAACGTCTGGTGTGTCAGCAAGATCAGGAGCAGACCGCCAAGCCCCGTCACAAGCAACAAGGCGGGCCCCACGGTAGCGAGAATTTTTTGCCGCCGTACTTTCAGCCGGCGCAGCTTTTCGATTACTTGCCGATAGCCGCGCAGCCCGATCTCTTCGCGGGCGAAGGCCTTGGTGGCCGGAAGCATTTCCAGATTGCTTTGCGCTGACGCGAAAATGCTGGCTTCGGCCTTCTGGATCTTTGTGGAGAGGCCGCGCAATTCACGACCGATCATCCTTTGCACAAGGTAGCAGAACGGCACCAGCAAGAGGGCCAACGAGGCCAGCGAAGGCTCGATCATGAACAGCGCGACACTGGCGCCGACGGCAGTCAGCAGGGCAGCGGGGGCGGCAGCCAGCGTTCCGGCTACGAAGGTTCCAAGCCGGGAGACTTCCCAGGTCAGCAGGGCCAGCAGATCGCCCTGCCGCTTGCGATCGAAATACTCCATGGGCAGGCGCTGGACATGGGCGAAGATATCCCCCTTGAAATCCGCCTCGATCTTCGTGCTCGCGTTGGCCGAGGCAATGGCGCTGGCGACCTGCATGATTGCGAGCGCCGCCAGAACCCCCGCCAGCAACATCGCCATGGACAGGGCGCTGATATTGTCATTGCCCAGCAGGCTGCCCAGCAGGCGCCCTGCAATCCAGGGCAGAGCCAGCAAGCCCAGCGCGCAAGTCAGCGACAGGATGACGACCGTCACCAGCGATGCCGTGTAGGGCCGCGCGTAGGTCAGCAGCGCTTTCAATTCCATCGCTTGTCCCGTCGCAGTTGAAGCGCCGCTGCAGTGGGCGACCCCGGTTCCCCGAGCGGTGCCGCCTGATTGGCACCGAGCGGGGACACTCTGGTGAAAAACACAAGCAGATGATGATGGGACGATCAAGCCATCCAGAAGAATGCGGCCATCTATCTCGCCCCGCGAGCAAGATATGTGACCACGCGCGCGTTTAATGCAGCGATACTGCTGCGGGCTATTTGCGCAGACGGGCACTATGTGCTTGAGCGGGCAGGGCGAGGTGCCCCAGGGGAAACACGCTCTCGTTTTACGCAAGGGGTGCACACCGTCGAAACAGGTGCACAAGAAGCCGATCCGCCGACGCCGCTGCATGAGATGTTCTTCATCATGACCAAATCATCACCGGGGCGTCCAAGAACGACGGCTGATTTCGGCCCGCTTTCCGGCAACATCGGTTCGCAGACGATGCACGGCAGCATCGCCGCCATATCCGGGCAAGGCATTCGCATGGGTCTGCAACTCGTCACCACGATGGTGCTGGCGAGGTTGCTTACGCCGGAGGATTTCGGTCTTGTCGCGATGGCTGCCGTGGTCCTGGCTTTCTCCAACCTGTTCGCCGACTTTGGCCTTTCCGCCGCGACCGTGCAGCGCAAGGAACTGGATCACAACATACTGAGCGCGCTGTTCTACATCCAGCTTGGTATAGGTTCCGTGTTGACCGTGGGAATCATGGCGGCATCGCCTGTGTTTGCGCACTTCTTCGATGACGAGCGGATTGTCCTGCTGGTCATCGCGCTGGCGCCCACCCTGTTGCTTCAAGCTGGTGCGGCGCAGCATCTCGCCTTGCTGCAACGGCGAATGATGTGGGTGAAGATGCAAGGCGTGCCGATTATCGCGCAGGCTTGTGGCAGCGTCGTTGCCATCGTCCTCACACTGTCGAGCGACATCGGCTATTGGGCGCTGGTCGCTCAGACCTGGATTGCAGCGGTGATGACGTGCGCCATGGCCTGGGCGTTCTCGCTCTGGCGCCCCGGACGGGTGAGCGACTGGTCGAGCGCCGGCCCGGTCGTGAAGTTCGGTCTGAACCTCACCGGTTTCAATATCCTCAATGGCTGGCACCGCCAGTTCGACAACCTCCTGATCGGCGCAGTGGCCGGTCCGCAGCAGCTCGGGTACTATTCGCGCGCCTACGGCTTGCTGATGCTGCCGCTGACGGCCGTGGTGCGCCCGTTCAATTCGGCCGTCTATCCCGCGATGAGCCGTCTCCAGGCGGAGCCGGAGCGCTGGAAGCGGATGTTCCTGTCCTCGGTTGCCACCATCACCTGTCTGACGGCCCCGCTCACCGGCTTGCTGGTGTTGCTGGCCGATGTGATCATCCCGCTCTTGTTTGGCGACCAGTGGGGGCCATCGATCGATATATTCCGGGTGCTGTCGATCTCGATGATGGTGCATCCGGTCTATACTGCGGCGGGCCTGCTGTCCTTCACCCTGGGGCGCAGTCGCCACATGCTCCATGCCTCCTTCGTCTCGACAGCGGTCTACACCATCGCGTTCGTGATCGGCATCAACTGGGGGGCTATCGGCGTCGCTGCCAGCTATACCGTGGCGGTGTTCGTGATCGTGCCGCCATGGGTGTGGTGGTCCGCGCGGGATACCAGCGTCAATGCCCTGCGTGTGTTCGGTGCCGTCGCTCCGCCGATATTCGCAGCAAGCGCGGCGCTGGCCGTGGTGGGGCTATCCCCGCTCAATCGTGACGGGTTCGCGTCAGGAATTGTGGAAGGGCTTGCCTTCTGCGCGATCTATGCTGGCCTGCTGCTTACCTGCTGGCTATTCTTCCCAGAGTGGCGGAAGGATGTCGAACCGGCGAAGGCGCGGGTGTTTGCCATGATCGGCACCATGGTCGCGCGGCTGGCAACGACTGGTTCCGACGGGCGGCGATGAGGGATAGCGGGGATTACCGGGTTTGACGCAGAGCGGCATTTTCAGGCGCATGAGCTGGCATTGGGCCCGGCGGTGCGGCTTCACCGTGCTGGACCGTGTTCCGCGCGGACTGGACCTGTTTCACGACTTGCGCACCGCCCTTGGCATGAAAGGTGCGATCACGGCGTTCGACGTGGGCGCGAATGTCGGGCTGTGGAGCGCCGAGTTTCTGAAGGCGTTTCCCGATGCGCGCGTACGCTGTTTCGAGCCGAACCCCGAATTGCATGACGTGCTGGCCGCAAACCTGCCACCGGGCAGCAATCATGCGATATCGCAGCACGCGCTCGGCGATTTCGAGGGGGATGTATCCTTTGTGCTGACCGACGAGCCGACGATCGGCTATGTGCAGGACGGCGCGCGCACCCATGCAGGGGTTGAGCCGAAGAGGACCGTGACGGTTCGCGCGACGACTCTCGATACCTATTGCAGGGACAATGGGATAGACGCCATCGACATTCTCAAGATCGATACCGAAGGCGCCGATCTGAAGGTGCTGGCAGGCGCGCGAGACACGCTTGGCAAGGGCAAGGTGCGGCTGGTGGAATGCGAATGCGGCGTCGATCCGGACAACGATTTCCATGTGCCGCTCGGCCAGATCGCCGATTTTCTTGAACCGATCGGTTTCCGCCTGTTCGGAATTTACGAGCAACAGCCCGAATGGACGACGGGCCAGCCGCACCTGCGACGCGTTAACGCGGTGTTCCTGCTGTCCGATAGGCCGCGCGACATCGCGCATGGCAAAGGTTGAGATCGCGTACCATCGCCATGCAAATCAGTATCCTGATACCGGTACACAATGCGCAAGACACGCTTCGCGCCACGCTGGACAGCGCGCTTGCGCTGGCTGGGCCCGATACCGAAATACTGGCGCTGGACGATGGATCGCGCGACAATTCATGGCAAGTGCTGCAAGATTACGCAGACAAGGTGCAAGTGTCCCGGCAGGAGAACAGCGGCGGCTGTGCGACGCGCAACCGTCTGCTGGAAATGTCGAGCGCACCGTTCGTCCACTTTCTCGATGCCGATGACATCGTCGATCCCGGCAGAAACGAACAGCAGCGCGAATTCCTGGTGCGGCATCCGCAAATCGGCGTGGTGACCGACACACTGCGCCTGTTCTACGAAGACCCTCGCGAAGAGGGCGAACTGTTCGCCCCGCACGGCAGCGACTGGTGGGTATCCCTGATCCGCCACCGCATACCTTTCACGTCATCCGCGCTGTGGCGACGCGATTCGATCGAAGCGGTGGGGGAGTGGGACGAAAGTCTGCCGTCCGGGCAGGAGTACGATCTCTACTTCCGTTTCCTGAAGGCAGGGATCGAAATTGCCCATCTGGGCCTTGCAAAAACGCGCTATCGCATGCCGCCGCGCAATGCCCCGCCAAAGCGCGATCCGGCGCGTACCATGCTGCTGGAAGCGGCCTTTCTGGACAGGGTGGAGGCCTATCTAATTGGGGAAGGCGCGCATTCGGGGCCGCGACGCCTGGCGCTGGCAGGAAAGCGGCTGCAGCTGGCGCGCAAACTGACGCGCTGCAACAAGCAGGCCGCGCGCGACCTTGCCGCCAAGGTGCCCCGCACCCGGATTGCTGCCTTGCCACCGCAGGAGGGGTTGCCCCGTACGTACCTTGCATGCGCTGCGCTGCTGGGTTTCGGCATGGCGGAAACGGTTGCGGATCTCATGCGGAGGCGGCATGCAGGTTGAAACAGGCGGGCGGGGGGTTTTTGCGTGTGATTTCACGTGCCTGCGGCCTGCGGGAGACATTTCGTGCGCAGGATGATCGGGGGCTTGCTTCCACAATCGCTCAAATCCGCACTTCGCATTCCGCAATCGGACCCCGTAAAGGCGCGTCGGCTGGCGCTTTCTCGCGAACTGCATGAACGGTTTGGCGGCGTTGTGGCGCACGGCCCGTTCAAGGGGTTGGAACTGGCGCCCCAGGCACACTGGGGCAGCGGCGTCTATTCGCACCAGTTGCTGGGTATCTTCGAGAAGGAGGTGCTGGATTCCCTGTGCGACACTCCAGCGGGGCACGACACCTTCATCGAGATCGGCGCGCAGGATGGGTATTACGCGATAGGGGCCGTGCGCGCCGGCATGTTCGAAACCGCGCACTGCTTCGAGATACTGGAAGCGGGTCGTCAGCTGATTGCCGAAAACGCACGCCGCAACGGCGTGACAGATCGATTGCATATCCACGGTGAAGCGGACGCATCGCTTGCACACAAACTGGCCGGGCACGGTGTGGATCTGTCGAACTGCGTCATTCTTTGCGATATCGAAGGCGCGGAATTCGACGTGTTTTCGCCTGCCATGTTCGAGACGATGCGCGGCGCGGTGATACTAATCGAACTCCACCCTTTCGCCGTTGCCGATGGACAGGCGAAGGTGGACACGCTGAAGCAAGCCGCGGCTGCGCATTTCACCATTACGCAACTCACCACAGGTGCGCGCGACCTGTCCGGCTTTTCCGAACTCGACTGCTACAGCGACACCGATCGCTGGCTGCTCTGCTCGGAAGGGCGGCCCGAACGTATGCACTGGCTGCGGCTGGACCCGCGATGACCACCGCCACACTGTCCTCACGCGCCGATATCAGGCCACGGGAAATGCGACTGGAATCGCTGGATGGGCTGCGCGGTCTGGCGGCGCTGTTCGTGGCGTGGTTCCATATCTACCAGCGCAACGAGTTGATCCGGCCAGGCGGCATGATGGCAGACGTGATGGACTTTACATCGCAATATGGCTGGCTGGGTGTGCAGGCTTTCTTCGTGATCACAGGCTTCGTGATCCCCTATTCGATCCGCGCGGGAACGCATGCGGGCGGATGGCCGAATGCGGGCCGATTCCTGGCGAAGCGGGGCTTGCGCCTCTACCCGCCGTTCGCCGCAGCGGCGGCGTTGACCTTTGGCGTCTGGATACTTGCTCCGCTTGTTCCCGGCTTTCGCGGAGAGACCCCTGATATCGGCGCCGCCTGGGTGGCGCAGAACTTCACCCTTACGGCGCCTTTTTTCGGCGAGCTCTGGGCCAATCCGGTGTTCTGGTCGCTGGTGGTGGAAGTGCAGTATTATTGCGTCATCGCCGCGCTGTTCGCGCTTCGCCCACGGGTGCGGGAACAGCGATTGCCCATCGCGCTTGGTCTGTGCGTGGCAGCCTGCGTGATTTCGGCGTTGACGCCCACCTATCTGCATTCGGTCGTCAGCTGGGCGCCGCTGTTCGTCATCGGCTATCTGCTCTACGCCTACATGGTGGAGGAGCGAGCGCCTGCGCCGCTGCTGCTGGTTGGCGCCATTGCCATCGCCGCGATGGTATGGTCGGGCCAGTTGCTGGAGTTGATACCGGTAGCCATCACCGTTTGCGTAATACTGCTGAGGTGGCGGCCCGGCCCGGTGATGCTATGGCTGGGCGCAATCTCCTATTCGCTATACCTTATCCACTACCCCATCGGCGTGCGTGCGGTACGATTGTTCGGCAGGCTGGACATCCCGGGTATCGAGGTATGGGCCTATGCAGCCAGTGTCGCGCTGGTGCTGGCGGCTTCATGGGCGTTCTACGCCGCTTTCGAAAAACCGTCCCTTCGCCTCAGCCGCGGCCTGCGTTATCGAAAGTTGCGCGATGCCTAGCTTTACCGAAACCGTGCTGCCCGGCCTCTACCGCTCCGCCTTGAAGCTGACGCGGCGGCGCGGGGCATTGACGCTGGGACGGATGAACGCGCGCGCTTTTCCGCAAGGCCAGCATTTCCGCCTGCCTACCGGCAACTGGTTTTTCCTTCCGCCGGACCCGCATTTCTTCGGCTACCTGCATGGCCACGAAAGCCATATCAGCCAGTTGATCGCGCAACTAGTGCGCCCCGGCGACACCTGCTTCGATATCGGCGCGAACATCGGCTATTTTACCGCGCAGCTTGCCGCGCTTTGCGGCAGCGACGGGCGGGTCATGGCTTACGAGCCGGACGGATCGAACTTCGGCTGGTTGCAACGCAATATCGACCTGGCGCAGGCTGCGGGTCACCACGCCGATGCGGTACAGGCCGCGGTTTCGGATCGGACGGGAAGGCGAAAGCTGGTACGGGGTTCCGAAAGCACGCTGCACACCACGATAAAGGCCGAGGACGGCGATCCCGAAGCCATCGCGGCTGTCAGCGTGGACGAGGAGATCGAACGGCTGGGCATTGCCGGGCCTGTGCGGCTGATCAAGGTAGACGTGGAGGGGCACGAACCCGGTGTGCTGCGAGGCATGGCACGAAGCGTGAAGCGCGGCGAAATCCGGCATGCCATTATCGAGGTGAGCCCCGGCAGCCAGGCGGCGGAGATCGACGCCATCCTGCGCGATTGGGGCAAAAGCGTGGCTGCCTTGCGGATCTGGCGGGACGGGCAATGGGTGCCATCGCCCAGCGTCGACATAACGTCTCGCAGCGATGCGGTGATCGATTTCGCATGACGTCCAACACAGACCATACAGACACGCCGACGATCTGGCTGTTCAGCGATATTCTTGCCGGACTTGGCGGCATCGAGACCTATCTCGACGCCCTGGCGCGAAAGCTGCATGCCGAGGGACGACCTTTCCAGATCGCCGTTTCGCTCAACGGGCCAACACCCATTCTCGATGATCTCGAGGCGCTGGGCATTCCCGTTCATCGCCAGCCGAGAGTTCCGGGAGATCGGTTTTACATTCGCCAGCGGCTGCTGGTGCGCCATGTCGCCAACCGGCTGAAACCGGGCGACTGGGTCTATTGCATTCGCCAGCCCATGCCCGAAATCTACCTGTCGCTGGTGCGCGCCGTGCATGCGCGTGGGGCAAAGATCGCGGCCAGCTGGATATTCTCGCCCCGATATATCCCGCCGCCGGCGGGGCGTGTAGGAAATGCGTTCTGCCGGGCGGTGCGGCAGACCGATGCGGTTATCTCCGTTTCCGAATGCGGGAAGGGCGAATTTGCGCAGGTTTACGGCCATTCCGGCAAGGTGAATGTCGTGCGCTATCACAACCGTCCGCTGTTCGATGACGCCGTGCCCATGCCGCCTTTGCCACCGTTTCAAGTTGGCTATGCAGGCCGGATCGACATTCACCAGAAGAACCTGGACACGCTGATCGAAGCCTTTGCCCTGCTGTGCGACAAACGACCCGACAGCGTGCTGAACCTGCACGGCGGCGGACCGGACGAGGACAGGCTGCAAACCATGGTCGCGGCATCGCCCGCGGCCGACAAAATCCGCATTCATGGCCGATATGACCTTGCGCAGGACATGGCGGGCATAGTCGAGCGCAGCCACGTCTTCACCTATGCCTCCCGTTTCGAGGGCGGGCCGTGCTTCTCGCTGCTGGAGTTGATGCAGGCAGGCCGGTATGTCGTCGCCTCTCCCGTGGGCGGAATTCCCGATCTCTACGACGGTCACCCGGAGGCAGGCGCACTGGTAAATTTTCAAAGCCCCGCCGCCATTGCCGAGGCGCTGGAGGAGGCGGCATGCCGGATCGAGGAAGGCGCGATCGACGTGCACCGCATTCGCCAGCGTTACCTGGCAGAGTTTACCGGCGACCACGCACATGCGCAGTTCCTCGAAGCGTTGGGACTTGAGGATGTTGCAGGATGAGGGCGTGCTGGCTGGCTCCCGACGATTACGGTGGCGGGGTCATTTCCGTGGCGCAGGCGTGCTGCCGCGAAGCGGCTGCGAACGGCCACGACGCAACATTGCTGACGCTGCTACCTCCCAGCGGCCACGCCGCGGAATTCGGCGGGGTGCGCGTGGAGAGCCTGGATGCCGCGCCTGCAGATGCAGATTCCCCGCGACGGTTCATAAAATGGCTGGAGGATAATCCGCAGGACGTGGTCTTCCTCAACGGCTGCGAACAGGTGGACGAGACCCCGCCATTCATCCCGCAGGAAACGCGCGCGATCTATGTCGTCCACGATACCGCGCCGCGCTATTTCGAAGCGGCCATCCGGCACGAAGCCGCGATGGATGCGATTGTCGCCGTTTCGGAAAGCGTGGCGGCACGCTTTCGCGACAAATTGCAGCAGCCCGAAAAGCTGTTCGTCATCCACAATGGAACCGTGTTCCCTATTGAATACGCGAATGCAGTCCGCAGCAGTGACCTGCTGTTTCTTGGCGGTGACAAGCATATCAAGGGTGCAGGCGATGTCCTCGCGCTGTGGCCGCATCTGCTCGATCAGGGTTTCGAGGGGCGGTTGCACTGGTTCGGATCGGTGGGCCCGTCCATCAAAAGGCGAATTGCCGCATTACCACAGGCAGACAGGATCGTGCTGCACGGCAGGGTCGCGCGGCGCAGGATCTTCGAGATTGCGAACAATTCGAGTGCCCTCCTGATGCTAAGCCGCGTGGAGCCGTTCGGCATGGTGACGGTGGAATGCATGGGCATGGGGTGCGGCGTTGCGGGCTGGGATATCGATACCGGCACGAAGGAAATCGTACGCAGACCGGAAGAGGGTCGTGTCGCACCGCTGGGGGACTATAGGGCACTTGCCACGGCGGCGATGTCCACGCTGGAGATCGGCAGTACAGAGCGGCAGGACATGGCGATGCGCGTGCGGGAGCGGTTCAGTGCCGAAGCCATGTGGGCGCGGTACGAGGCGATGCTGATGCAGGTGATGGCCGGCAGTCGCGCGCACCGCGCAGCCCCTGGATCCGTGCCGCCCGACTATGTGCCGCCGCAGCGACTGTTCCAGAATCTGCCCGAGTGGATCCGTGGCCCGATCCGCGAAGCCGTGGGACGTTCCGCGCGGCTGGGGTACATCTTGCGCGATCTTCGGGGCCGGTAGCACGATGGCGCCGTTCCTGTTCCTTTCCGCTAACACGCCGTGGGTTTATGCTCTGGCCCGCGAACTGTCGCGCGATGTGCTCGTCACCGCCATCCAGTTGTACGACTGGTCCAATTACCGGCGGATCAGACCCCAATGGCCGGAAGAGGAGAGCGCGGTGAGGCGAAGGCGGATCGTGATGCCGCCCGGATACGCCGGCACGCTGGAGCGCTTGTATCGTCCGATCATGCAAGCCCTGTTCCGGTCGGAATACCGCCGCTTGCGAAGTGCAGCAGGGGTCGAGCCCATCGTCGTGGCGCCCTATCCCTACCTTGCGCCCTGGGTGCGTTTCGTGCCGGATCAGCAGCTGGTATATTACAACCTCGATGATTATGCGCTCTACAATCCGCCCCGTGCGGCCACCATTCGCCAGCGGGAGGATGAACTGGTCGCGCACGCCGGATTGACCGTGTGCCTCTCTGCCTTTCAGGTGGAACAGTTATCGCGGCGCAATCCGGACCATGCCGCGCGCATCCGGCATTTCCCGCTGGGCGTGTCGGAAGAATTCCTCAATCCCCATCCGGATACGCCGCCGCTCGCCAACAGCGTGGGCTACGTCGGCAATCTGGGGGACAGGGTGGACTGGCCGCTGGTGGACGCGGTTGCCGGTCTGATGCCGAATGTCACCTTCCACTTCGTCGGTTTCGCCCAAGGGCCGGACGATCCTTCGGCGATGAATGAATGGCAGCGCGCGCGGCATGCCGTCTTCGCCCGTCCCAACGTCATATACGAGGGCGGCGTGCCGCAGGCCGATGTCCGGCAGCATTACTGGCGATACGGCGTCAACTGGATGCCCTATGACGTGCGCCATCCGTTCAACCTTGCCGCTTGTCCCACCAAGATAATGGACGCCATCGCCAGCGGCCGCCCGTTCGTTTCCACGCCCACGCCCGAAGTGCGCCTGTCGCCCGAATGGATTGCCATAGCGGATGATGCGGGCGGCCTAGCTACCCTTATTCGCGACGCGCTGGACCATCCCCCACAAGCAGGCCCGCGCATCGCCTATGCCCGCGCCAACGACTGGAGGCAGCGGGCTGTTCAGTTCCGCAGCCTGCTAGGCGAGGAACGGGCATGAGTAGCGCCACACAGAATGGCGCGTTCGTATGCGCCTTTCGTGGGCGGCGGGACGATTATCAGGTGCCGCTGGCGCTGCACGAAGCCGGTCTGCTCGACAGTTTCGTGACGGATTTCTACACCGGACAAGGGCTTTCCGCGGCATCGCGCTCTTTGCCCGCCCGCCTGCGCGCACCGCTGCAAATGCGCCGCAAGGATGGCTTGCCGTCCACCCGCGTGCGGCAATTTCCGGCGATGGCCCTGAAGGAAGCAATGGCGGGGTCCGATCCGGCGAAAGCGGCGCGCATTCGCGATGCGCATGACGTACGTCTGTCCCAGGCCGCCGCGCAGCAGGCGGCGCGCAACGGCGCGAACCTGTTGCTCTATTCCGCCTATGCCGCCGACGCGTTCAAGACCGAATATACCCACAGGCCTGCGAAAATCCTGTTCCAGTACCATCCGCATTTCGAGGTAGAGCGCGATATTCTGGCCGAGGACGCGCGCTTCCACATGGGCGCTGCGCGCGGTTGCGCGGACTTCGAGAACGTGACACGCGAGCAGCGCCAACGATCCGACAATGCGTGGCGACTTGCCGACCGGATCATTTGTGCCAGCAGCTTCACCGCCCGTTCGCTGATACGCGCTGGCGCATCGCCCGACAAAATGGCGATTGCCAGCTACGGCATTGCGCCATCTGGCTTCTCCGACGGACAGCCTGCCGCGCCACTGCCCGAGACTGGCTTTAGCGTCCTGTTCGTCGGCTCCGCCATCCAGCGCAAGGGAATCCACCACTTGCTGAAGGCATGGGAGATGGCCGACCTTCCCGCCGGCGCGCAGCTTACGGTTGTCGCCCGCAGTCACGACCGCGACTATTTCGACCCTGCGCGGCTACCGGCGGGATGCGTCTTCCACGCGGGCGTTGACCGGGCGCGGCTGGCGCAGCTTTACGCATCCAGCACCTTGTTCTGCATGCCCTCGCTGATCGAAGGTTTCGGCCAGGTCTATCTGGAGGCGTTGGCCGCCGGATTGCCCGTTCTCGGTACGCCCAACACCTGTCTGCCCGATATCGGTGGCGAGGAAGACGGTGTGTTCATATCGCCCGCAGGCGATGCAACCGCGCTAGCCCGCGACCTGGAGAAACTCTCGCGCCGCTTGCCGAGAGACACGGCCATCAGGGACAGGGCAAGACAGGTTGCGGGCCACTTTGGCTGGCATAACTTTCGCAACAGCATCGTAAGAGTTTGCGAAGCAGTCCAGAGCGGGCAATGATGATCACGAGAGCCGAACATACTCCCACCGAAAACACGCCTACCGAGAACATGATGGTCGAAACCTTTTTCGACGACAGAACCACCGGAACGATCCAAGCAGCGTAAAATGCCCCTCGACTTGCCAGACACATATTACGTCGCGCTTGCGCTGCTGGGCGGCCTCACGGTCTGGGCCGCGGTCAACCTGCGCAAGACGTGGGCGCCACCATTCCTCGCCGTGCTCGTTACATTCGGGTTCTGGTACATGATCGAACCGCTCTACGTGCCGCAGGAGTTCGTGCCCTTCTCCCGCGCGATCATCCGGGACGCGTATTTCTACGGCATCGTATTCCTGCTGTCCTTTGCCCTGCTGTTCATCGCATGCGCGCCGCTTTTCCGGCCCGGAAAGGTGCGGCATGGCGCGGGCGGCAGGATAGATCGCAAGGAGCTGGCGCGCACGGCGCAGGGGCTGGTTATCCCTGTGGCCGCGCTGTGGCTGGTGCTGGTGGCCTACGGGACATACCGCGTAGGCGGAGATTTGTTGCAGGCCCTGTTTCCGCTGGAAGGGCGTTCGGGCCTGCGCATGTGGCAGCGGTCGGCAGGCTCGGGTGCCGGGGCCAGCGGTTTCGTGGTTTCTACGGCAAGTTACCTCTACCTGCTGGTATCGGCCACCTTCGGCGCGCTCCTGCCGCTTGCCCGCCGGCGGTCAACGCGGCTCCTTCTGGTCGCGCTGATCTGCCTGTCGTGGCCCTACCTGTTTCTGCAGGGATCGCGCAACCAGACGCTGATCGCCGTGCTGCCCTTCATCGCCTCCTTCTTCATCTTCGGCCGGGCATCGCGCTGGCTCAAGGTGCTTACCGTCCTGAGCGCTTGCGCACTAATCTTCGTGTGGTTCGGCATCGTCATCCAGATGCGCGAGGATCAACTGGCCCTGACGGAAATCTCGTTCGGAGAGGATATTACCCACTACGGCCTGAACATGGCCTCGGAACTGTGCTGGATGCTGTATTTCCACCAGAACGAGTTGATGCAACCGAGCTGGGGTGGCCGCTATCTAGCGGAAGCGCTAAATTTCGTGCCGCGTGCCTTGTGGCCCGGCAAGCCGCTTATCGGCATCGACTACTCGATCCTGCGCGGGTTTGGCGGAACCGGCACGGATATCGGCGTGAACGCCACTATCTCCACCGGGTTGATCGGGCAGGGCATCGCCAATTTCGGACCGCTGTTCGGCTCTGCCTGTGCTGGCTTGCTGATGGCACTTTGGGCCAGCTTTCTATGGCGCCTGCGGGTGCAGGCCACCTTGCCGCGCCTGCTGCTGTTTGCCCTGGGTCTGGCGCTGACGATCAATCTTGGCCGCGATATTACGCTGCTGACGCTGTTCCCCTTCGTTTTCGGTTACATCGCCGTTCTGGCTATCGAATACCGCGATAAGCTGCAGCGGCGGCGCGCGCGCAAGCGTCGTGCCAAGGCGGAAATGCGGGCGCGCCATGCAGAGCTGGACGCGAAGTGGCAGGGATGATGGCCCGATACCAAGTTGCTGCCCCGATCCCGGCGCGCGCGCCTGCGCCATTGCGCCTTGCGATACTGACGCAGCAGATATCCAATTACCACGCCGCGCGCTACCGCGCTGCAGAGGCGCAGTTCAGGGACGTGATCCCGATCAGTGTGCGCAACTCCGCCGACTTTTCCGAATTCCTGGCTCAAGACGGCATGGGTCGACGCATTTGCGAAGGCGAGGACGATTACCGTGCTTCCGTGGCCGATGGCTCGCTGTGGGACCGCGTCTACGCTGCGCTGGCGAGAGTATGCCCCGATGCCGTCGCCGTCGCGGGCTGGTCTTTCCCGGAAAGTCTCGCTGCCATTGCCTGGGCTAGAGACAACGGCAAGGGCGTAGTGATGATGTCGGCTAGCCAGGAACACGACGGGAAACGATCGGGCATACGCGAATGGGTCAAGTCGCGCGTGGTGCAAAGCTGCGGCGCGGGGCTTGTGGCGGCAGAGGGGCACCGCGACTACCTGACCCGCCTGGGCATGCCCCGCAATGCGGTGTTCCTGGGCTACGACGCGGTGGACAACGCCCACTTCCGGCGTGGAGCGGCGGCGGCACGGCAGGATGCCGATGATCGCCGCGCCGCCGAAGGGCTGCCCGAAAGATACCTGCTCGCTTCCGGCAGGTTCATTCCGAAGAAGAACTATCCCCGCCTGGTCGCCGCCTTTGCCGATGCGCTGGCTTCACGGGATACCGGCCACGACCTCGTGATCCTGGGCGACGGTCCGGAGCGAGAGGCCATCGAGAAGGCCATTCGCCGCCACGGGCTGGAAGGCCGCATACACTGTCCCGGCTTTCGCGACTATGCCGTGCTGCCGACCTATTACGCGCTGGCCGAGGGTTTCGTGCATGTTTCGTTGGCAGAGCAATGGGGCCTTGTGATCAACGAGGCGGCGGCATCGGGCCTTCCGCTGCTCGTCTCGCGCCCTTGCGGCGCAGCAGCCACGCTGGTCCATCCAGGTCAGAATGGGTGGTTGATCGATCCGGTCGACACGTCCACTATCACCGCGGCCCTTGCCGCAATGATGCAACTGGCACCGGCAGAACGGGACGAGATGGGGCAAGCGAGCGCACGTATCGTCAGCGATTGGGGGCCGGAGCGTTTTGCCCACGGTCTGCGCGATGCGGCACTGCTGGCGACTGAAGCGCGGCGCGGCAGGCTTTCCGTTATTGACCGTTTCGTGTTCAGAAAGCTGGCCCGTATGCGGATTGAGAAGGTATCCTGACGTCGATGCCTTCTACGCTTTCCATAGGTATCGTGACACCGACCGTTTCGCGCGCGGGCGGCGGCATTTTTCCCATCGTGCTGGCGCATGCGCGCGAACTGGTGGCGCAGGGCCATACGGTCATGGTCTACGGGCTGGACGACGATCCGGCCAAGCTGGACCGGCATGAATGGGACGGCGTGCCCATGCGCCTGTATGAGGCGGGGCCAGCAGGCCATGCACCGGGACTGGTGACAGACCTGCTGGCCAGCGATCATGACCTTCTGCACCAGCTTGGCTTGTGGATGTACCTTTCGATCGCCGTATCGAAGTGGCGCGCGCGCACCGGCAGGCCGGTGATCATCTCGACGCAAGGCATGCTGGAGCCGTGGGCGCTCTCCAACTCCGCCTGGAAAAAGGCGCTGGCAGGCTGGCTTTATGAAAAGCGCAATGTGCAAGGGGCATCCACGATCCACTGTTCGCAGGCAGAGATGGCGGGCGTTCGCGCCTATGCGCGCCATAGCACGGTCGCAGTCATTCCGAACGGCACGGTGTTGCCCGACGCCATCGAGCGATCCAGCGATGGCGGGAAGAAGAACCTGCTGTTCTTCGGTCGCCTCCACCCCAAGAAAGGCGTGGCCGAACTGATCGAGGCATGGGCCATTCTGAAGGAGCGTGGTGAGGCTGCCTCCTCGCGCTGGAAACTCGTTGTGGCAGGCTGGGACGATGGCGGTCACGAGGCACGCTACAAGGCGCTGGCCCGCGCGTCTGGCCTGGAACATGACGATATCGCGTTCCCGGGTCCGCAATTCGGCGAGGACAAGACGCGGCTGCTTTCCAGCGCCGACGCCTTCATTCTGCCGTCCTATTCGGAAGGATTTCCGATGGCCGTGCTGGAGGCCTGGTCCTACCGGCTGCCCGTGTTCATGACCCGCGAATGCAATATAACAGATGGCTTTGCAGCAGGGGCGGCAATCGAGATCGGCAACGACCCGCCGGAACTGGCAAGGACGCTGGCAGCGCATCTTTGTGGCGATACCGACTTGCCACAGATCGGCCTGTCCGGTCGGCGGCTGGTGGAGAAGGTGTACAGCTGGCCCAGCGTGGTGGGGGAACTGGCTGACGTTTACCGCTGGCTGGTGGAAGGCAGTGCACGGCCTGCCTGCGTCGATGTCGGTGGGGCACCGGCATGAAAGTTTCCTGCCTGCTGCTCACCTACAACGAAGAGGCGAATATCGGTCCCTGCCTCGAGGCGCTCTCGTGGTGCGACGATATCGTGATCGTCGATTCCGGCAGTACGGACGATACGGTTGCCATCGCGCGGCGTCAGGGCGCGCGCGTTCTCAGCCGCCCGTTCGACAATTTCGCCAACCAGCGCAACTGGGGCCTCCAGAATGGCGACCTGCGCCACGACTGGGTGCTGCATCTGGATGCGGACGAGATTGCCACGCCGCAATTCGTCGCCGCGCTGGAAGGCTTGCAGGCGGAGACTGGGATCGATGCCTACAACGTGCCATCGAAAACCGTATTGTACGGGAAGTGGATAAGGCACGCGGGCATGTATCCCACCTATCAGGTGCGGCTGGGCCATCGTGATCGCCTGCGGTTCGTTCAGGTAGGCCATGGCCAGCGCGAGGACCTGCCCGCAAGCCGCGTCGGCACGTTTGACGAGCCGTACCTGCACTATTCCTTCTCTCACGGAATGTACGGCTGGCTGACCAAGCATGTGCGCTATGCACGCGACGAAGCGGCATTGATCGGTGCCATTCGCAACGGGGAGGGTGCGGCCTCCGCTGGCGGCGGCGCTTCCGGGGGAAGGCGGGCTGCCAAGGCAAGGGCGGCGGCGCTGCCGGTTGTGCTTCGACCCTTCCTGCGTTTTATCTACATCTACCTGCTGAAACAGGGGTTTCGTGACGGCAGGGCAGGCTTTGCCTATGCTTTCATGCTGGCCGTCTATGAAGGCATGACTGCGATATTCGTGATCGAGGACAAGTTGGGAGGCAATGCCATGCCTGCCGCCCGCGACCGGAGGAATGATACAAAATGAAGATACTGGTCACGGGCGGCGCGGGTTTCATCGGTTCCCATGCCTGCAAGGCGCTGAAGGCTGCGGGGCATGAACCCGTCGTGCTGGACAATTTGCGTACCGGGCACCGCTGGGCGGTACGATACGGCCCGTTCGAGCATGGCGACATCCTCGAGACCAGTCGCATTGCCGCGCTAATGCGCAAGCACGAAATCGAAGCGGTAATGCATTTCGCCGCGCTGGCCTATGTCGGGGAATCGATCAGCCAGCCGGACGCCTATTACCAGACCAACGTTGTCGGCACGCTGTCGCTGCTCGATGCCATGCGGTTGGCGGGCGTGAACAGGTTCATCTTCTCTTCCACCTGCGCCACCTTCGGCAACGTGGACCATCACATTTCGGAGGCCGATCCGCAAAATCCCATCAACCCCTATGGCGCGTCGAAGCTGATGGTCGAACGCATCCTGCGCGATTACGCGTCGGCCTTTGGCATCGCGTCGGTGGCGCTTCGCTATTTCAACGCAGCAGGGTCCGATCCCGATGGCGAGCTGGGCGAAATCCACGATCCCGAAACGCACCTCATTCCGATTACCCTGTTCGTAGCGGGCGGTATGCGCGACAAGCTGAACGTCTTCGGCACGGACTACGACACCCCCGACGGCACCTGCGTGCGCGATTACATCCATGTGTGCGATCTGGCCGATGCCCACGCCGCCGCTCTCGGCGTTCTCGAAGCTGGCACCTTCAAGGCTTTCAATCTTGGCAACGGCAACGGTTTCTCCGTTCGCCAGGTCATAGACAGAGCAGAAGCGATCACCGGCAAGCCCATCGCCTGGGAAGCCTCGCCGCGGCGCGAGGGAGACCCGCCTTCGCTGGTGGCCGATGCCACGGCGGCCAGGGCTGCGTTGGGCTGGCACCCGCGCTATCCTTCGCTCGACGACATGATCGCGCACTCCTGGGACTTTCTGACCGAGCATCGGGCGAGGCTGCCTGAATCATGACTCGCGGACCCGAACCGGATGAGGGCGCATCGGCGCGCGATATCGCGGCCAACCGCGCTGCGCGCAAATGGTCCACGAAGGAACTGCTGGGCCGCCTTGCATGGGAATGGCTGGGGAGCATCGTCTTTGCGCTTACTCCCCGCCCGCTCTGGGGCGTGAGGCGAACGATCCTGCGATTGTTCGGCGCAAAGATCGGCAAGGGCGTCCATATCTTCCCGAGCGTGCGGATTGCCGTCCCGTGGCACCTCACGATGGACGCGTTCTCATCGCTGGGAGACGGGGCGATTGTTTACAACCTTGGCCCGATCACCATCGGGCAGCGCGTTACCGTATCGCAATATGCCCACCTTTGCGCCGGATCGCACGATTACGCGGCGAAGGGCTTCGACCTGATCAAACCGCCGATCACCATTGGGGATGAGGCATGGGTCTGCGCCGATGCCTTCGTCGGGCCGGGTGTCACTATCGGACGCGGTGCCATCGTCGGCGCGCGGGCCGTGGTGGTGAAGGATGTGGCAGGTGCGGTGCTGGTGGCCGGTAATCCCGCCAAGTTCGTGAAAGAACTACCGGCCTGAACCCAGGGCCAGGGCCGTAGCGGAGGCGCCGTTACGCGGTCGGTTCGAGAGCCAGCAGAGCAAAGCTGGCGAGCCAGTGGGACCCCATGTAATCACCGTCCACCACGTCCATCGAGGCATCGAGATGCGCCCTGGCGCTTTCGCGTAGCTGGGACGCGCGCGCGTCATTGCCAAGATGTGCGGCAATTTCGCGCAAGGCCCATGCGCGGCTGAGGTTCAATCCGTCGAGATGTGCCATCTTCCCGTCTGTCGGATCGGTCACCGTGACCGGATGGCAGGCGCGTTCCAGCCATCCCCCTTCGGGCAGCACGCGGGCGAACCATTGCCGGAAATCCTCCAGCGGCAAGACGCGGCGCATTAGCAGACTTACCGAGAGCACCGGCGACAGGAACGAATCGCCGCCGATATCCCACCCGTGATATTCGGGCAGTTCGCCGAACTGGGCGCGAGCATAGTCAGCGATCACCGCGCGCAGATCAAGGTCGAACCCTTCCGCCCATTCATGCGCCAGCGTCAGCGCGAACGCGGTGTTGGCGTGGGTGCCGGTGGTGATCGGATGCGCGAGCTTGGGCAGGTAGTCGCGAAAGCCTGCTGCGAAATGGCGCGCCAGTGGCTCGAGCAGCACGGCCCAGTCCTCGTTTTCATGGCGGCTGGCTTCGAGGTGCAGATAGAGCAGCCACGCCCAGCCATAGGGCCGCTCGAACCCGCGGGAAGCCGGCCTTTGCGCATAGGCGAGCTCGGCGGCGAGCTTTTCTATTGTAAGGGTGTCCGTCGCAAGCGCCGTGATCTGCGGCGATTGCGGCATCTCGGGAAAAAGGCGGCGCAGCGTCAGTAGGGTCCACCAGCTGTGCACGCAGGAATGCCAGTCGAAACTGCCGAAGAAAGCCGGGTGCATTTCGCGCGGGGTCAGCGCATCCTGTGGACCGGTCAGCACGTGGCCAATGGAGTTGGGATATTCCTGCCCCACGTGGCCCAGCGCGGTGCGGGCAAACCGGCGCGCCAGTGTCTCGTCCAGCCGCCTCATGGCTTTCTCGACCCGTATCCCCCGCCACCCGGCGTGCGGATCACGATGGCATCGCCGGGCGCCATGTCGGCAGCGCCTGTAGCACCCAGATCGAGGGTCGAGCCGTCCTTGCGTTCCACGAAGGTCTCCCCGGCCGCCGCATCGCCGCCGCCCGCGATACCGCGCGGGGCAACCTTGCGCCGGTTGGCGAGGATCTGCGCCTGCATCGGCTCCAGGAAACGGATGATCCGCTCAACCCCTTCGCCGCCTTGCCACTGGCCCGCGCCGCCCGACCCGCAGCGGATGGCAAAACGCTCGACCCGCACAGGCAGGCGCGTCTCCAGCACCTCGGGATCGGTCAGGCGCGAATTGGTCATGTTGGTCTGCACGGCATCCGTGCCATCGTGGCCATCGCCTGCGCCCGAGCCTCCTGCGATGGTTTCATAATATTGCCGATTGTCGTCACCGAAGGTGAAGTTGTTCATGGTGCCCTGCGCCGGAGCCAGCGCGCCGAGGGCAGCGAAGATCGTATCTGTCACGACCTGGCTCGTCTCCACATTGCCCGCCACCACGGCAGCGGGCGGGCGAGGTGACAGCATGGAGCCTTCGGGCACGACGATCTCCACCGGGCGCAGGCAGCCATCGTTCAGCGGAATATCGTCGTCGATCAGGCATCGCAGGCAATAGAGCACGGCGGCGCGCGTGATGGAGGCAGGAGCGTTGAAGTTGTTCGGCAGTTGCTCGCTGGTGCCGGTAAAATCGAAACGGGCGGTTTGGGCCTTCGCGTCGATATCGACTCCCACGCAAACCTGCGCGCCGTTGTCCATAGCGTAGGTGAAGCTGCCCGGCTTCAGCCGTTGCACCAGCGCGCGCACGGCGGCTTCGCCATGGTTCAGCGCATGGCCCATATAGGCGTTGAGGACATCGCGGCCGTGTTCGCCTGCAGCATCGCCCAGCAGGTCCGCCCCGCGGGCGCAGGCGGCAAGCTGCGCCTTGAGGTCGGAGATATTGCGCGAAGGGTTGCGCGCCGGATACGCGCCCTTAGTCAGCAGCGCGCGAAGTTCCACTTCACAGAACCGCCCTTCGTCCACCAGCAGTACGTCATCGAGGCGAATGCCCTCTTCGTCTATGCTGGTGCTGCCGGGCGGCATGGAGCCGGGCGCCGTGCCGCCGATATCGGCATGGTGACCGCGCGCCGCGACGAAGGCGTCGGGCCGGGTGCTTTGGCTCGATAGAAATACGGGCACGATCACCGTCACATCGGGCAGATGCGTGCCGCCTGCATAGGGATCATTCAGGCAATAGGCGTCGCCTCGACGGATTCCGCGCTGCGAACCTGCGCGGTTGTCCACGATGCGGCGGATGCTGGCCGACATGGAACCAAGGTGCACGGGAATATGCGGCGCATTGGCGATCAGCGATCCCTCGCCATCGAACAGGGCGCAGGAAAAATCCAGCCGTTCCTTGATGTTGACGCTGCTGGCCGTGCTTTCCAGCACCACGCCCATTTCCTCGGCGATGGCCATGAACATGTTGTTGAACACGGCAAGGCGGATCGGGTCCACCTCCACGCTATTCGGCGTACCCATCGCTGGCGCGTGTTCACGCGGCTCGGTGCGGGTAAGGATCAGCGAACCGTCCTGCGCCAGCGTGGCGCGCCAGCCTCCCTCGACGATGGTGGTGGAGCCGGTATCGGGAATCATTGCCGGGCCGTCCAGCGATTGGCCGGGAGTGAGCGGGCCGCGCTCCTCCACCACACCCTGCGTGGCAAGCCCCCCGCTGCTGCCGCGCCCCTCCACGCTCAGCGCCTCCAGCACGATCGGCGCATCATCGTCAGACCAGCCAAAACGGCGACGATGTTCCTCGCGAAAGCGCGCGTCGGCATCGTCGCCCAACGGCAGGTCCAGCGTGGTGTCGCTCCCCTCGAACCGCAGGCGCATGCGGGGGATGAGGTCGATACGGTCTGCGGCAATGCCTTGCGCTACAAGGTCTTCGGTCACCGTCGTCTCGAGCCGCGCCAGCGGCTCGGCAAAATCATCGGTCAATGGGCGCACAACGCCTGCCTCTCGCATGGAAACGACCTGGGCCAAGCCGATGCCATAGGCGGACAGCATGCCCGCCAGGGGGTGAACCAGTACGGTTTCTATCCCCAACTCGTCCGCAACGCGGCAGGCGAACTGTCCGCCCGCCCCGCCGAAACAGGCCAGCGCATGGGTTGTCACGTCATGTCCGCGCGCGGTGGAAATGGTGCGGATGGCGTTGGCCATTTCGTCCACGGCAAGGGTGAGAAAACCCTCCGCCAGCGCTGCGATTTCCATTGGTTCGGGAAGCTGCCGTGCAATTTCCTCGATGCGGGCGCGACTGGCGCCGGGGTCCAGCGGCTGGTCGCCATCCGGGCCGAATACGCGCGGGAACTCGTCCGGATCGATCCGGCCCAGCACCAGGTTGCAATCGGTTACCGTCAGCGGTCCACCCTTGCGATAGCAGGCAGGGCCGGGATCGGCGCCCGCGCTTTGCGGGCCGACGCGCAGAGACTGGCCATCGAAGCGGCAGACGGAGCCGCCACCGGCTGCGACCGTGTGCACCTGCATCATGGGCGCGGCGATACGAATGCCCGCCACCACGCTGTCGCCGGTACGCTCGTATTCGCCGGAGTAGTGGCACACATCGGTGCTGGTGCCGCCCATGTCGAACCCGATTAGTCTGTCGTAACCCAGCGCCCGCGCGGTTTCCGCCATGCCCACAACGCCGCCCGCTGGGCCTGACAGCACGGCATCCTTGCCGCGAAACACGCGCGCATCGGCGAGGCCACCGTTCGATTGCATGAAGCGGAGCGAGCCGTGATCGGGCAAGCGCGCAGCCAATTGTTCCACGTAGTCGCGGATAACGGGCGAAAGGTAGGCGTCAGCCACCGAGGTGTCGCCTCGGGGCACCAGCTTGATAAGCGGGGACACCTCGTGGCTGGCACTCACCTGTGTGAAGCCAAGCTCACGAGCGATCTGCGCCAGTTTCGCCTCGTGGTCCTGATATTTCCAGCCGTGCATCAGAACGATGGCGAGCGCTTCGAAACCTTCCTCACGCAGGGCTGCGAGTTTCCGACGTATTGCGCCCTCGTCCAGCGGTACCAGCACCGCGCCATCCGCACCCATGCGCTCCCCAATCTCGACGGTGCGGCTTTCCAATCTCTCGGGCTTCACGATGTGGCGCGCAAAGATATCGGGCCGCGCCTGATTGCCGATTTTCAGCGCGTCGGCATGGCCTTGCGTGATTGCCAGTGCAACGCGCGGCCCCTCGCGTTCCAGCAGAGCATTGGTGGCAATCGTGGTTCCGATGCGCAATTCGCCGATTGGCGCATCGCCATGTTCGGCGATCAGGCGTCGCACGGCCTCGCTCGCGGCATCGGGATATTGCTCCGGATTGCTGGAAAGCAGCTTTGCCGTGACAATTTCACCTGAGGGCGTTTGCGCCACCACATCGGTGAATGTGCCGCCGCGATCGATGGCGAAGCGATAGGATCCGGTCATGCCATCCTATCTAGGCGCGCAAGGGCAGCAAGCAAACACCTCTCCAAATGGCGTAGCCTTCAGTCCGGGTTGGCCCATGCAAAAGGCCCCGCCAGCCATTGGGCAAGCGGGGCCTTTTTGATCGTCAGCGACTTTGCTTAGGAAGCGAGTCCTGCGGGAATTGTAGCGTCCTTCTTCAGATAGACGCGATTGTCATCGATACGGTCTACCGATTCCAGAGGCATATAGTGGTGCATATTGTCTTCGCTGTCGGTACGGGTCAGCTTGATGCGATCGTCCTCGACGTCATCGACTGTGCCAAGGTGCTGGCCTTCGAAGCTGGTGACTTCCATATGTTCTTTGATACGTAGCTTCTCGAACATGAAATTTCCTCTCATTCTTATCAGGTTACACGAGAATAACGGTTGGGATGATGCGCTCGTTCCTCGCCTCGTCCCGGCGCGTAAACGGGTCATGGTGGACTGGCGCAAACGGCTTGCTGCACTAGGATAAACACGAAAGAGAAGATCGATGGCCGGAACCGGATACGGCAGTCCCAAACGTCTGAACTGGAAGCTGATCGTGCTGATCGTGCTGCTGCACCTGGCCGGGCTTTTCGCGCTGGCCCGTGCGCTGGCGCCCGAATTCACCGCCAGCGTGATGGAGCAGGCGAGTTCATTCGTGACGGTAACCGTCGCTACCTATGAGGAAGAGCCGCCGGAGGCGGAGCCGAGCATCGCCCCACCGCAACCTGACGAGGGGGCAGCCGCAGAAGCAGGCCGCGAAGCCGTGGCGCGCGAAGTCGTTGCACCCCCGCAGCCCTTGCCCCGGCCTAGCCCTGCACCGCGCGCATCCTCCACCGGAACGGCCAATGCCTCCGGCGCGACCGACAGCGGAGAAGGCACCGGCGCTGGCGGCCAGGGCAACGGTACCGGCAGCGGGCGCAGCGGATCGGGGCAGGGCGGAGCCGTGACGGTAGGCCCTTCGGTGCTTTCAGGCGAATTGAACGAGGCGCGCGATTTTCCTGTGCCCGAAGGCGGACGGGCGGCGCGGTTTGGCAAGTCTGTCATCGTGCACTTCACTGTCACCACCGATGGGCGGGCGCGCAATTGCACCGTCGCCAGCACGGGCGTGGATGCCGCCACCACCGCACGGGTATGCCCGCTGGTGGAGGAGCGCATCCGGTTCAACCCCGCCACCGCGCGGGACGGGTCGCCGGTAGAGGCGCCCTATGGCTATCGCGTCGATTTTCGGGCGCGCAATTGATATCGGGCTTGCACTGTGTGGCTGAATTTCACACTGCGGAACCATGAGCATGATCCACCCGGTAATCCTTTGCGGCGGCAGCGGAACGCGCCTCTGGCCCCGCAGTCGCAAGGCCAAACCCAAGCCTTTCCTGCCGCTGGTGGGGAAGCAGACGCTGTTCGAGGCGACACTGGCCCGAGTTGCCGATCGCGAGATGTTCGCCTCGCCCACCGTCGTGACAGGATCTGCGCATCTGCCGCATGTCGAGGCGCAGCTACCCGGTAAAGCCGCGATCATCGTGGAACCGGAGGCGAAGAACACCGCCGCCGCCATCGCCCTTGCCGCCGCACGTCTGCCCGAAGATGCGATCATGCTGGTGTGTCCCAGCGACCATTACATCGCCGACGTCGCCGCCTTTCATGCGGCCATCGCCGACGCGGCAAGGTTGGCGAGCCAGGACTATATGGTCACCTTCGGCATAACACCCACCGCGCCGGAAACCGGCTTCGGCTACATCCGGCGCGGAGCGGCGATCGAAGGCGGCTTTGCGGTCGCGCAATTCGTTGAAAAACCGGAACTCGAGCGTGCAATCCAGTTTCTGGCCGCCGGCGAATACAGCTGGAACGGCGGGATCTTTGCCTTTCGTGCAGGAGCTTTCCTGGCTGAGCTGGCGCAGCACCGCCCTGCGCTGGCGGACGCCGTGACCCGCGCCATTGGCGAAGGGCGAACCGATGGCCCGCGCTTCCATCCCGATGGAGCGGCTTTCGCTGCCATCCAGCCCGAATCGGTGGACTACGCCGTGATGGAGGAAACCGCGCGCGCCGCCATGGTGCCGGTATCGATGGGCTGGTCCGATATCGGCAACTGGCACGCCCTTCGCGATGCTCGTGCCGGCGACGATGCTGGCAACCGCGCAAGCGACAACGCCGAACTGGTGGACTGCAGGAATGTCCTGGCCGACAGCGACGGTCCGCGCATCTGGGCCATCGGTCTGGAGGATGTCGCTATCGTCGTCGACGGTGACGATGTTCTCGTCACCTCGATGGAAGGGGCGCAAAAGGTTGGCAAGCTGACCGGCGCTGTGAAGCAATAGCGGCCAGGCTTTGACGGATGGCATGATCGTACAAACCATCCAGCTGGCGCTGGCACCGGTTTTCGTGCTGGTAGCGATTGCCAGCATCATGAACCCGCTGACATCGAGGCTGGGCCGCGTGGTGGACCGCAGCCGCGAGTTGCAGCGCCTCTATTCGCAAACCGAAGGGGAGGAGCACGACAATATCGTGCGCGAGGCCCGTTCACTGGACTTGCGGATCGATCTGATCGGGCGCGCCATCCTGGTGCTGGTGGTATCGGGCCTGTTTATCGGTCTGACGGTGGTGTTGCTGTTCCTGGAAGAATTAGCCGGTATCGGATTAACCGGCGTGGCAGCCGTCGCTTTCATCATAGCTGTGGCCCTGTTGATGTGGGCGCTGCTGACATTTCTTCGCGAAACGCGCGAGGCCACGAAAACGCTGCGTATTCCTGAAATGTACCTGGAGAAAGAGCGGCAGCTCTAGCTTTCGGGCGGTGCCAGCATGCGCTGACCCTGATCGCGGATCGCCGCGTCGATCATCGGCTGCAGGAAGCCGAGCGCGGGCGGCAGCACCATGTGGAAGATAACCTTGTCGTCCTCCACATCGATATGTCCAGTAATCATCTGTCCCATCGCGTTGATCGACATGGTCATACGATCTTCGCTGGGCCAGCTCGTTTGCACATCGGCCATGCCGCCAGGAATATTGTCGGCGATCTTGTGGCTGTTGTCGGCCAGACGTCGGCGCACTTCTTCGCGGCCAAGATCGTGCGGAATTTCAATATCCATCAGTTGTCCTTGTCGGGCGGAGGAAGCGATGCGTCCTCTCCGCCATACTTGTAATCGAGATAACGATTCTTGATCGCCAGATCGTCCAGCGATCCTTCCGCCAGTTGCCGGGTTACATGGTCGATTTCCTTGCTGATCTTGCCCAGGCTATCCACCAGCTGCGCATCGGGACTGGACCCTGCGCGTTCCTCCCGGCGGAGCTTGTCGGGTATCCTGCGATAGGAATCGATGGTTTCAGGCAGGTACTCGCCCACCAGCTTGCGCGTTTCAGCCGCGGCAGGATGGGCCGGGTCGACATGCTCCAGCTGCTTGCCAAGGGCATCCAGCTGCACGCCCAGATCGTCCACCAGCCGTACGGCGGGTGGCGGCAGGGCAGGGCGCTGGCCCTCCAGCCACAGTTCGGTGCGGGCCACCAACTGCTTTGCATCCTGCGTGCGGGTCAGGTCGGCCCGCTGCGGGATCTTCACTTTCGGGTAATTGGCAAAGATGAACGTGACGGCGATAATGGCAAGAAACGCGATCATCACACCCGTAAAGCCGATCCCGTTCAACGCCAGGCCCAGCACGCCAGATGCGACCAGCACGGCGAGGATCCCGCCGAAAACCAGCTTTATCCGGGTCTTCAAGTTCTTCGAGCGCAGCGCCTTCGATCCCTGCCCGATGGCGGGGCCCGAAATGCGATGCCGTCCGCCATTCTGATTGTCGCGCAGTACAGCGCGGCTTTCGGACAGGATACGGTCGCTCTGCCGTGTCAGGTCTTCGGCCATCAGCCCTCCAGACTCAGGAGGCTGCTGTCATTCCCCAGCTTCGACGCCTGCGCCTGTCCTTCGGCACGGGCGATATAACCGCGCGATTTCTCCACCTCGGTGGAAAGTGTTTCCACGGTCTGCTTCATGGAATCGAGCGCGCGCAGCTTGAAGCTGTCCACCTCGTCCATGGTATCGTAGATATTCTGGAAGGCGCGTTGCAGCGTTTCCATGGGGATCGTGCTGCTGGCGGCCTGCTCATGGATCTGCGCGGTGTTGTCGCGCAGCATCTGGCCGGTGGAATCGATGATGCCCGCCGTCGTCTGGTTCAGCGCGGTGATCTGGCCCAGCACCAGCTTCTGGTTGGTCATCGCCTGGGCCACGGTAACGGCCGTGCGCAGCGCGCCGACGGTGGTGGTGCTGGCACGGTCCACGCCCTTCACCAGTTCCACGTTGTTCTTTTTCACCAGGTCCAGCGCGAGGTAACCCTGCACGCTGACGGCCATCTGGGTCAGCAGGTCCTGCGTGCGCTGGCGCACATAGAACAGTGCCGTTTCGCGGATCGCCTTGGCCTTTTCGGGATCGGTGGCATCCAGCTCGTTGGCCTTTGCTTCCAGATCGCCGTCCAGCGTTTTGGCGATGTGGATCATCTGTTCCAGGTTGCCCATCGCTTCCCACAGCTTCTGCCGCTCCACATCGATGGCGGCGTTGTCCATCAGCAGTTCGTCCTTGCCGCTGGAAAGGCGCGCCAGGATGGACTGGATGTGCCCCTGCGAGCTGGTGTAGCTGTCGAAATAGTTCTTCAGCTTGCTGCCGAAGGGAATGATGCCCAGAAACTTGCGCCCGGTCATCTTGCCCTTGCGGCCCGGGTCCAGCTCTTCAACCGTGCGGCGAAGCTCTGTCAGGTCGGCGCCGACGCCGCTGTCCTGATCCATCGCGCGAACCGGGCGATCCAGAAAGCGGTTGGACATCTGGCTGGCGGCCATGATCTCCTTGCGGCCCATGTTGGTGATCTGGTCCACCTTCTTGCCAAAATCGGGCGACTTGGCATCCAGCGCCACCAGCTCGTTCACGAAGCCGTCGACCTTTTCCTGCAGCGCGCTTTTCTTCTCCTCGCTGACGGGGACAAGGCCCGCAGCCTGGGTGGGCGTGACATTGGGCACCGGATCGGGCGGTGTCAGGTCGAAATCATTCGCTGTCTTCGTCGTGGTCTCGTTCGTGCTGGCCATGCGCCTTCATTTCCCTCTTTGCCATCCTGGGCACCTGTTACTGTATTAGGCACGCAAGACACGCGTTTCAAGTTTTGCCAATGATCTCGTTTTGCCTTGGCGAGTTTCCGCGATATTGACGCGCAATGCAATCAGAACCCACTTCGGCCGACCCGGCAATTACCACAGTGAACCGGCCGGCAGGTGCTACGCAGGCCACTGAAAGTCCCCGCACGGGTTTTGCCGAGGTGCTCAATACGTTTCGCGGCTGGTGGGGGCATGACGTTACCGGCACGGTCGACCAGATTGCGGTGATCGAGAAGCGGCGTAGCGAATGCAAGCTTTCCGCGCGTTATCTGCTGATGGTGTCGATGTCGGCAGGCATCGCCATACTTGGCCTGCTGCTGTCGTCTCCGGCGGTCGTTATCGGTGCCATGCTGCTGTCGCCATTGATGGACCCGATCATGGGCGTGGGCTTCGCCCTGGCGACGGGCGATTTCAAATGGCTGCGCCAGTCGGGAAAGTCGCTGGCGGTGGGCACGCTGTTTGCCATCGTGTTCTGCGCGCTTATCGTGATGATCTCCCCGCTGCAGACCGTCACCAGCGAAATTGCCGCGCGCACCCGGCCCAACCTGTTCGACCTTGCCGTGGCCTTCTTTTCCGCCGTGGCGGGCGCCTACGCGATGATCCGCGGGCGAGAGGGTACGATCGTCGGCGTGGCGATCGCGACCGCCCTGATGCCGCCGCTGGCGGTGGTGGGCTTTGGCCTTGCCACCATGAACGGCACGGTGTTCTGGGGGTCGCTGTTCCTGTTCGTCACCAACCTTACCGCCATTGCGCTGACGGCAACGGCCATGGCGCGCCTCTATGGATTTTCCACCAGCCTTTCCGAAAAGCAGACGCGCTGGCAGGCGATCCTTATCTTCGCCGCCTTCGTGGCGCTGGCCATCCCGCTGTTCCTGTCGCTGCGACAGATCGTGTGGGAAACGCAGGCCACGCGGCAGGCCAGCAACGTGGTGGTGGAAGTGTTCGACGGGCGCGCCACGGTCTCGCAGATGGAACCGAACTTCAATTCGGAACCCATGCAGGTGACCGCCACCGTGTTGACGCCCGAGATCATCGGTGATGCGGAAAGCCGTGCGGAAGCCTTGCTGAGCCGGGAATTGAACCGCCGGGTCGAGGTTTCGCTGACCCAGCTTCGCGTGGGCACCAGCGCGCAGGCGGCGGAAGAGGCGCAGCTGTCACAGGCCCGCGCGCAGGAGCGTGCGGCGCTGGAACAGGCGGAGGATATCGCCGATCGACTGTCGCTGTTGGCTGGCGTGCCGGTGGACGAGGTGACGGTGGATCGCGATCGCCGCCGCGCGCTTGTCACCGCGCGCCCGCTGGATGGCGCTTCGCTCGCCGCCTACGAGGAACTGGAGCGGCGTATCGATGCGACGGAACCCGAGTGGGATATCCGCCTCACCCCGCCGTTGCGCCCCCTGCCGCAAATTACTTTCGAACAGGCCCAGAACGAAGATGGCGAACCGGGGGAATGGGCGCTGACCGCGCAAGGAACGCGAGCGGTCGCACTGGCCGCCTGGGCACACAGACGCCTTGGCTTGCCGATCACCGTCGGCGGGTCTGCCGAAGCGGTGGCCGCCGTGCGCAATGCCTTCTCGCACCATGATATCGCCATTACGGCGCAGGAGCGCGGGAACGGCTATGCTCCGGTAACGGTTAGCTGGTCATCAACAGGGAGCGATTGAGACATGCCCGCCGAACTTACTGTCCTTGCGCTGGCCGGCATATTGCTGCTGGTGCACATCTTTTCCGCCACCCATTACAAGACGAAGCAATATGGCCTCGACTGGAACATGGGCGCGCGAGACGAGGATACGAAGCCGCTGAACGATATCGCCGGGCGACTGGACCGCGCCCGCGGCAATTTCCTCGAAACCCTGCCGCTCGCCATCATCGCGCTGGGCGGCATTGTCGTCGCGGGCAAGGCCAGCGACCTTACGACCATTGCCGCATGGGTCTGGCTGGCCGCGCGGGTCGTCTACCTGCCGCTCTATTGGGCAGGCGTGCCAAAGGTGCGGACCTATGTCTGGGCAGTCAGCCTGCTCGCGCTGCTGTTCGTGCTGGGCGTGCTGCTGCTGGGTTGATCTCTCAGGCCGCGACCTCGATAGGTTCGATCTCGCCTGACAGGTAAAGCTTCTTTGCCTTGGCGCGGCTGAGCTTGCCCGAGGACGTGCGCGGCAGGGTGCGCGGGGGCACCAGTTCCACAACGCAGTTCATGCCGGTGACGGAGCGTACCTTGTCGGCGATCTGGTCACGCAGCTTCACCCGCTCGTCCGGGTCGGACACACGGCAATGCACCAGCACGGCGGGCGCTTCCTCGCCATTCTCCGTCTCGATGGAGAATGCGGCGATATCGCCATGGTTGAAGCCCGCCAGCTGTTCCACCGCCCATTCGATATCCTGCGGCCAGTGGTTCTTGCCGTTGATGATGATCATGTCCTTCGCGCGGCCCACGATGAACAGGTAGCCATCGGCCATGTAGCCCATGTCGCCCGTATCCAGCCAGTCGCCCTTGCCATCATCACCGGGGACGAGACATTCGTTCGTCGCCTCCTCGTTACGGAAATAGGAATGCATGACGCTGGGGCCACGGCACCAGACCTTGCCGATCTGGTGATCGCCCTTCGCAGCGTTGTTCTCTCCGCGTATCTCCACTTCCATGTCCTGAAGCGGCTTTCCGCAATTCACGATGGCGCGGTAGCGAGCGGGGCGCGAAAGGTCGCGGCGGGTGCCCGAAAGACGCTCCTCCTCCACCAGTTCGACGCGTATGCCTTCGCCCGGCGGCATCACGGTAACAGCCAGTGTCGCCTCGGCCAGGCCGTAGCTGGGGGTGAAGGCGCTCGCCTTGAAACCCGCGTCGGCAAAGGCGTTGACGAAGTTCTGCATCACGTCGGGCCGGATCATGTCCGCGCCATTGCCTGCAAGACGCCAGCGCGAAAGGTCGAACCGTTCGGCGACGTTGGTCTGACTGGAAACGCGCCGTGCGCAGATGTCATAACCGAAAGTGGGCGAATAGCTGAGCGTCGAACCTTCGTTGCGGCTGACGAGATCGAGCCACGCCAGCGGGCGGCGGGCGAAATGTTCCGTGCGCAGGTAATCCACGCTCACCTGATTGGCGATGAGCGACAGGAAGCAGCCGACGAGACCCATGTCGTGATACCACGGCAGCCAGCTGACGACGCGGTCGTTATAGCCGATATCCATACTGTCGGCATGGCCGAAAAGGTTGTGCAGCAAGGCCTTGTGCGTCACCGCCACCCCGGTGGGGAAGCGGGTGGAGCCGCTGGAATACTGCAGGTAACAGATATCTTCGGGGCTGGCCTCGGGCAGGGCAACCTCGGGCGCATCCTGCTGGCTGAATGTCTCCCAGTCCATGCCCTCGCAACCCTGGCGCTGCGCGGCGGCAAATGCCATCTCGCTGATTTCCGCGGGATAAAGCAGAATCTTGGGATCGGAACTCTGCAACTGCACCGAAAGCTGATCGATATAGCTCTCCTTGCCGCCGAAAGTGGTGGGCAAGGGCAGCGGAACGGGCCATGCGCCGACATAGACGCAGGCACAGAACAGGGCGGCAAATTCGGCCCCGGTTTCCGCCACCAGTGCCACGCGATCATCCTTGCCGATGCCCATGGCAACCAGCCGATGCGCATCTGCAAGGGCATCCTTGCGCATTTCCGAATAGGGATAGACACGCTGCAACGCGCCGCGCATATCGTGGAAATTCAAGCCCTTTTCGCTGCGCGCTGCATAATCGATCGCCTCGTTGAAGGTGGCGAAATCTGATCGGCGGCGTGGCAGTGGACAGTCGTTGGGCGTAGGTTTGAGGTCAGTCATAAGTGCTTTGGGTTACCCCTTATCGCGCGCGCTTGTGGCGCCTCCCGAATAGCAATCGCGGCGCCGACTTAACCATCGACACCGCGCCAGTCTTTCCCATTTGACAGGAAGTGTGGCACGAATAAGGCCGATGGACCGCAATTCACAAGAGCGAAAACGTCCCGACCGGCGGAAAACTCCTCTCGACGCGGCCCGTTTCGAGGAAATGGCGCTTGCCTATGTCGCGCGTTTCGCCACCAGCGCGGCCAAGCTGGAACGATACCTGCGACGCAAATTGCGCGAACGCGGCTGGGACGGGGAGGACGAGCCCGACATTCCTGCCATGGTCAGTCGCTATGTAGAACGCGGTTACGTGGACGATGCCGTCTATGCCCGCGCCAAGGCCGGCGATCTGCTGCGCCGCGGCTATGGCGGGCGACGCGTGCGGCAGGCGCTGGGACAGGCGGGAATCGGCGAAAGCGTGGCGGACGAGGTTGCTCCCGCCGAATACACGGCCCGCACGGCCGCAGCCCACCTTGCCCGCAAGCGCGGTTTTGGACCATTCGCAGCCGCGCCAGCCGACCGCGAAAAGCGCGAGAAACAGATTGCCGCCATGCTGCGGGCAGGCCACACGTTCGATCATGTCCGCGCCGTGCTGGATGCGGTTGACGAGGACAGTGTTACACAATGGGTCGAAGAGGCCCGCGAAGAAAACGGAAAATGGGACGCATGATCTATTCGCGCGAAATGTCGGCCAAATTCATGGGCGTGTTGCTAACGATCGCGGCAGGCGCGTTGGCGGCCTGTTCGCCGCAGGCGGCGGAGCAGGTGCCCGAGCCGACCAGCGCAGCGCCTTCCACCCATCCCGAATCCGGGCTGGAAGTGATCCCGGTAACCGTTACCAGCGGTGAGGAAACCTTCACTTTCATGTCGGAACTGGCCGACAGCGTGGACGCGCAGCGCCGCGGCCTGATGTTCCGCACCGAAATGGGCGAGAACGAGGGGATGATCTTCCCCTATGATCGGCCCGACAACCTGGGTTTCTGGATGCGCAACACCGTGCTGCCGCTGGATATAATCTTCATCGGTCCCGACAATCGCATCCTCAACATCGCCGAAGGGGTGCCCTACAATGAAACCAGCGTTGTGTCCGATGGCCTTGCCATCGCAGTGCTGGAACTGAACCGGGGCAGGGCGGCCGAACTGGGTATCGAACCTGGCGACCTGGTGGAGTGGTAAGAGCTTCGCGCCCGAAACACCCCAAACCTATTGGCGATCTGCGCGCGACGCGCTAATGGCCGGCGCATGAGCTTTCTTGGCAAGATATTCACCTGGTGGGACGGTGCCACCATCGGCACGTCGCTATGGTCTGCGCGCAATGGCGAGCATGTAGGCACCGATGCACAGGGCAACAAATATTACCGCTCCAAGAATGTGAAGGATGGCCAGCGCGAACGCCGCTGGGTCATCTATGACGGGCCGAACGATGCCAGCCGGGTGCCGAGCGAATGGCATGGCTGGCTGCACGGTTCCTACGATGCGCTGCCCGAAAGCCACCTGCAACCCTCCAAGATCTGGGAAGTGGATTACACTCCCAACGCCACCGGTAGCGATGCACGATACCTGCCCGCAGGTGCGCTGGAACGCGGCGGCAAGCGCGCCGCAGCCACGGGCGACTACGAAGCCTGGACGCCCGACGCGTGAGGCAGGCCGTGGCCGCCCTGACGGCTGTGGTGCTGGCGGGCGCGCTGGCGGCTTGCGACAAATCCGCGCCCGAGCCTGAAGCGCAGTCGACCGAAGTGCCCGAAGAACTGGCGAGCGAGCCGATGCCCGACCTCGGCGATATCGAGGCGATCGGCACACCCATGGAAGAGCGTGTGGCAACGCTGGGCCTGATCAACAAGCGCAACAACATCTCGCGCGATATCGAACTCAGTCCCGGCGAATCGCGGCGCGTGGACGACGTGATCGTGCGCCTTTCCGCCTGCGAACGCACCGCGCCTTGGGAAAGCCCGGCGGAAACCGGCGCGTTCGTGCAGGTGTTCGTCAATGAAGTGCGCGATCCGGACGATGATGCCGAGTTCGGTCTCATTTTTTCCGGCTGGCTGTTCAAGAACTCGCCCAGCCTGAACGTGGTGGAGCACCCAATCTACGACGTCTGGGTCAAGGATTGCGCGATGAGCTTTCCTGGCGAGGAAGCCGAAGTCGACGCCGACGCCTGAACCAATGCAGCGTGCGCTTGCGGCAGGCTGCATGCCGGCTGGGCATCGCAGGCCTTCGCCAGCCTGTCCTGATAATCGTCGCGCGTGATTTCCACCGCGCCCAGAGAGGCGAGATGCCCCGTCATGAACTGGCAATCCAGTAGCACGAAGCCTGCGCGCCGCATGATCGCCACCAGCCACGCGAGCGCCACCTTGCTGGCGTTGTCGGCCCGGCTGAACATGCTTTCGCCGCAGAAGACGCGCTCGAACGAAACGCCGTAAAGACCGCCGACAAGCCTGTCGTCCAGCCAGCACTCCACCGAATGGGCATGACCATGGGCGTGAAGATTGCGATAGCTTGCCGCGATTGCATGGCTGATCCACGTACCGCTTTCGCCTTCGTGGGGATCGGGTCGCGGCTTGGCGCAACTTTCCACCACCGCCGCAAAATCGGCGTCGATCGTCACCCGGTAACGATCCTGCTTCAGCAGCTTGGCAAGCGAGCGTGAGCAATGGAATCCGTCGAGCGGCAGGATGGCCCTGCGCCGTGGTTCCACCCAGAACACTTCGTCATCCTCGCGCGAATCGGCCATCGGAAAAATTCCGCTGCGATAGGCCAGCAACAACACATCGGGCGGAATCAGTTCGGGCGTAGGCGCGTGCATCAAGGGCAGTATAGCAAATCGAATGCGTCAGGTCGCTTGCCATCGTATCGGCTTCGCTATAGAGGCGCGTTCCGAACCTGCAGGGGTGTAGCTCAGCTGGTAGAGCATCGGTCTCCAAAACCGAGGGCCACGGGTTCGAATCCTGTCACCCCTGCCATTCGTTCGATGGTTCCCTCAAGCGCCGGGCGCAGGCCGTCCGGCCTGCTTGGCTTTCCTCGCATAAGCTCGGGCGCGCGTTCGCGCTTGCGGTCGCTATCGCGACCGAACCATAGCCGGCCAAAGTGGCATATACCGGGAACGGTCCGCGCCTAGCGGACCGCAAGGCCGAACGGCCGCCCGCAGGTGCCCCGCAGCGAAGCGAAGGGATCAGCACCGAGGACGAAGCCGCGGAGGCGGCTTCGAAAAACAAACCACTTTACGGACCGCTAGGGCGAACGCCCGCCCGCAGCGGGCGCAGCTTGCTGCGCATTTAGCGAGGACGCTCCCACGGAGGTGGGAGCGCAAAACAAGCAGACTAAAAAAACAGACATTCCGCACCAAAACGACACGCTCCCCTTTCAATCGTCGTTTCTACTGATCTGATGTGGGAACCGCTTTGCCGCTTGGGCAGTTTAGCTGTTCAACGAAGCATTTTTGAGGAATTGGTCATGGCCAGAATTTTCCGCAGCAGCCGGCCCGATAGCTGGAGCAGTCCGCGTTCCTATTCGGATGCGACCTATCGTGCGATGTCGCACGGCAAGATCTTGCCGATGGAAGAAGAAGGTTTCTTCGCCAAACTGTTCGGCCGCTCCTAGAGCGCCGCTGCATCAAAACAAAGAAGGGGCCGGGAAGCGTGTGCTTCCCGGCCCCTTTTTTATTGTCTGATCCGCGCCGCACCATGAGTGCAGTGCGGATCAGGTATCCTGTCAGTATTCCTCCGGCTCTTCCGGCGTCTGGGCAGTGTGCGTCTTGCCGGCATCCTTCTGGCCGCGCGCCAGCTTGAACACCACGCCCGACAGCAGGGCCAGCGCCAGGATATTGGGCAGCAGCATGGTGGCGTTGGAGATGTCACCCAGACGCCAGACCAGCTCGCTGGGCTGTGCTGCCCCGATGAAGATCACCACGCACCACAGCACGCGCCATGCCATGTGCAGCTTGCGCTCGCCTTCGCGGTTGGAGCCTTTCACACGGTCATAGATGAACGTGATCGCCCGCTCGCCGTAATAGCTCCACGTCAGCAAGGTGGTGAAAACGAACAGGATCAGCACGATGGACGCTATGAGCGTGCCGATGGGGATCGATCCGATGAGCACCGGGAACGCCGCAGCGAACGCGCCGCTCGTCATCTCGAAACCGACGCGATCCGATTGCCAGGCGTGCAGCACGGCTTCTCCGCCCGCATAGAATTCGCCGCGCACCGTCAGAATTACCAGCGCGGTCATGGTGCAGATCACGATGGTGTCGATGAAGGTGCCCAGCATGGCCATGCGGCCCTGCTGCTCGGGATCGTTGGTCTGCGCCACTGCGTGCGCGATAGGGGTGGAACCCTGGCCCGCCTCGTTCGAGAACAGGCCGCGCGCCACGCCTGCGCGGATCGCCATGATGATCGCTGCCCCGGTAAAGCCGCCCACCGCGCTTTGCGGGTTGAACGCGCCGTCGAAGATCAGGCCGAAGGTTTCGCCCAGATCGTCGAAGTTCAGGATCAGCGCGATCACGGCCATGACGATGTAGGCCAGCGCCATGAAGGGCACCACGCTCTCTGCCACGCGGCCGATGGACTTGATGCCGCCGATGATGACGATGAACACCAGGATGGCCACGATCAGCCCGCCCAGCCATTCTTCCAGCCCGAACAGTTCCTGCAGGCCGTCGGCCACGGCGTTGGCCTGGATGGAATTGCCCGTCACCAGTGCGGAGAACAGCGTGCCGATGCAGAAAACGACGGCAAGCCAGGTCCATTTCGGTCCGAGGCCCATCATGATGTAGGTCATCGGGCCGCCGCGATAGACACCATCGCTGGTCTTTTCGCGATAACGGATCGCCAGGGAGCCTTCCGCGAAGGCCAGCGCCATGCCGAACAGGGCGGTAATCCACATCCAGAAGATCGCGCCGGGTCCGCCCAGCGCGATGGCTGTTGCCACGCCTGCCAGATTACCGGTGCCCACCTGGCCCGATAGCGCGGTGGAAAGCGCGGCGAACGGCGAAATTTCGCCACTACCCGATCCCTTGCGACCGGCGAACAATCCCTTGATCGCGCTGCCCAGCTTGACGATTGGGTAGAAGCGCAGACCGACCATGAACCACACGCCGGCCCCCAGCAGGATCAGCGCCAGCGGCGGGAAGGGGATGATCGTCGCGCCTTCCCAGGTGCCGCCCCACAACAGATCGGAAATATTGGTAATCGGCGCGACCAGTCGTTCGCCCAGCGGTAGTTCGGATTCAACTGCCATATATGTGCCCAGCCCTCATGCGTCCCTTGAACAAGCGCACAGTGCTATCGGCGGCGCGGCCCGCTGCATAGCCCTTATGTTGCATTTGTAACCGATTGCGCAAAAACGGCTGCGACCAGGGCTACGGCCAAGTCTTGGCCGCAAAGTCTTGCCAAGCCAGAAGCTGCGCCCTAAATAGCCACCCGTCTTCCGACACATGGAAACTTCGCAGCCCCTCCTGGACACGACGGCCGGGGCGGCGAGGAGCCCTACCCGGAAGAGACGACACGAGTTTCATTGCAGCAAGAGCGACGGACCACCATGGCCGAACAGACACCCAAGGAAGCCAAAGCAACGAAGTCCAGGACTTCGCCGGGCGAATTCATTCGCCAGGTGCGCTCGGAAACATCCAAGGTGGTGTGGCCCAGCCGCGAGGAGACGGTGCGCACCGCCATCTTCGTGTTCATCCTGGTGGTGATCCTGTCGCTTTTCTTCCTCGCAGTCGATTCGCTGTTCGGCTGGGTCGTTCGCCAGCTGCTGGCGCTGCTGTAACAGCACGCCGCCCGCCCCAAGGTTCAGGTTAGAAAAGAGAAGTTTCATGGCAGCCCGCTGGTACATCATCCACGCTTATTCCGGTTTCGAGAACAAGGTGCGCGACGCGATCCTTTCCGAAGCCGAACGCCTCGGCCTGTCCGAAGGCGTGGAAGAGGTGGAAGTGCCCACCGAAACCGTGACCGAGATCAAGCGCGGCAAGAAGGTGCAGACCGAACGCAAGTTCATGCCCGGCTACGTGCTGGCCAAGCTGAACATGACCGACGATGTCTATCACCTCGTGAAAAACACCCCGAAGGTGACCGGATTCCTGGGCAACAACAACAAGCCGCAGGCCATTTCCGAGAAAGAGGCCGCGCGCTATTTCGGCGGCGTGGAAGAAGCCAAGTCCGCACCCAAGAAGGATATCCAGGTCGATTACGAAATCGGCGACCAGGTCAAGGTGCTGGAAGGCCCGTTCGCCAGCTTCAACGGTGTTGTCGAGGAACTGGATTTCGACAAGGCCAAGGTCAAGGTTTCCGTCTCCATCTTCGGCCGCGCAACGCCGGTGGAACTGGACTTCGAGCAGGTCGAACTGGTCAAGTAAGGCGCTCGCGGGCTCGGCTCGTCTTCACTCGCGCAAAATTTGCAGAAGCATTGTCTTCCGCATTGGCGGGGGCAATAGGGCATGTCTGCTCACAACTCCGTTGCAGACTTTGACGAGACGAGGCATCTACCGCGTGGTGCGTGTAACGGCGAAGCCAAGTTATGTGAAAGCAGCAGCCGCGTCCTGCGGGGCGTCATTGATCCTGCTTTTGGTTCATTGGGTTATTCCTCGCGCGCCGCTCGCTCCATTTCTTTTTGGTAATTGGTTGCTCTTTTTGAGCGTAGGCTACTTTGCCTTTTTTCGTCCCTTTCGTTGGAGGTCGATAATCAGGCAGCCGCCTAATCTCTCAAAAGTTAAAGCCCTCATCTTGGCATTGATTGCCTTTGCTGTGGCGGGTTGGATTGCCCTGGCGAATGCGGAACGATTAATCTGAGCTGGGTCGGATAACCGATCACCACCGCACAAACAGGCCACCGCCCTTCACATCACCCCAGCGCATTGGCGTAGGCGAGGCTCATCATGATCGTGTCGACCGCGGCATGGGCGATGATGACGGCCCACAGGTTGCCGCCACAGCGGTTGCGGATATAGCCGAACAGCAGGCCCACGCAGGCCGTTACCGCCATGCCGCCAAGCCCCTGGTAGGCGTGCGGCAGGCCGAACAGCAGCGCCTGTATCACCAGCACTGCACCGCTGCGCCCGCGCAGGCCGGGCAGGCGCTCCAGCCGGTCCATCAGGAAGCCGCGATAGAGCACTTCCTCGCCAAACCCTGCGGCAAAGATGGCAACGCCCACCACCCATAGCGCGAACATGGCAGGGCTTTCGGTGACGAGATCGAGGACAAAACTGGGGTCCGGCGCGCCAAGGCCCACCGCCTCTGTCGCCCATGCGCCGAGAGTGAAGATGGCAATCGTACCGCCTGTGCCCAGCGCGGCCCAGCCCAGCGTGGAGCGAAGGTTGCCGGGTACCTCCAGCCGGATAGCTTCGCGTACGCGGCCTTCCTTGCGCAGCCACAACCATGCCACCGCCATGCCCGCTATCGCACTGGCGATCACGGTGGATGCCACGAGCGCCGACCCAGGGTCCGGATCTGCCGGGGGCGCGTCTGGATTCTGTGCCGCGGTCAGCACCATGTCCACGATGGCGGGGATCGCCGGCAGGATGCTGGCAACAAGGTAGGCTCCCGCCACCGACAGGAACTGCATGACAAAGCGGAACCAGCTGATCGGTGCCTTGACCCCGGTATGGGGCGGGGCAGGCTCGTCGCTGAACACGCTGGCCGGATTGTCCATTCTTGTTACCCCAACCTCGATTTACGCTGCATTGCCAAACCAGTGTATCGCGCCGGTGCGGGATGCAAGCGGCGCGTGGCAGTTTCCTACAGCGGCGCAGGCGCCCATGCCGATGCGATGACACCCATTTGCTATCACGACAGCGAGCAGTCCGCCGGGCTAAGCCGACAGGGGCTATTTGCGAAAGGTTACACCTGTGATCGGGATATTATGTGCAAAGCATTGACAGGAAACGGAGAAATGGCGTTATCGAGTTATGGCCCCGCTGCCTGTACGTGTTCCGCATTCGCAGCGCGAACGGCGGCTTGCAGACTTGCTTTTTGCAGCAAAGCGGCTATGTGCCCGCCTTCCTCATCGACAGATAGGGAAACCCGCGCGGGAGCCGGTCTTCGGATCGGCGCTTTACCGCTTAACATGAGTGCCGGTGCACGCGCCGGCGCAAGAGTGAGAAAAAGGAGGCCATCATGGCCAAGAAAATCGAAGGTTACATCAACCTTCAGGTGCCTGCGGGCGCTGCCAACCCGTCCCCCCCGATCGGCCCTGCACTGGGTCAGCGCGGCGTGAACATCATGGAATTCTGCAAGGCTTTCAACGCCGCCACGCAGGACATGGAAAAGAACGCCCCGATCCCCACCAAGATCACCGTCTATGCGGACCGTTCGTTCACTTTCGTGACGAAGACCCCGCCTGCCAGCTTTCTGATCAAGAAGGCGATGAAGATCAAATCCGGTTCCAAGGAACCGGGCAAGGATATCATCGGCACGATCAAGACTTCGCAGCTGACCGAAATCGCCGAAACGAAGATGGCCGATCTCAACGCCAACGACATCGACCAGGCCGTGAAGATCATTGCCGGTTCCGCCCGTTCGATGGGCCTCGAAGTGGTGGAGGGCTAAGATAATGGCAAAGCAGACCAAGAAGCAGCAGCAAGTTGCAAAGCTCGACAGCGAGAAGCTGTACACCGTCGATGAAGCCATCGCCACTCTGCGCGAACACAAGGCCGGTTTCGACGAGACCGTTGAAGTCGCCATGAACCTGGGCGTCGATCCCCGCCACGCAGACCAGATGGTGCGCGGCATGGTGTCGCTGCCGGGCGGCACGGGCAAGGACGTGAAGGTTGCCGTGTTCGCACGCGGCGACAATGCCGAGAAGGCCACCGCCGCCGGTGCCGACAAGGTTGGTGCCGAAGACCTGATGGAAGACATGCAGAACGGCAACCTGGATTATGACCGCGTGATCGCCACGCCGGACATGATGGGCGTTGTCGGCCGTCTGGGTAAGGTTCTGGGCCCCAAGGGCCTGATGCCGAACCCCAAGCTGGGCACCGTCACCCCGAATGTGGAACAGGCCGTGAAGGACGCCAAGGGCGGCCAGATCGAATTCCGCGTCGAGAAGATGGGCATCATCCACTCCGGCATCGGCAAGCTGTCGTTCTCCGACGACAAGCTGAAGGAGAACTTCGAGGCCATGACCCAGGCAATCGTGAAAGCGAAGCCGACGGGTGCCAAGGGCAAGTACGTGAAGAAGGTCTCGCTGACCTCGACCATGGGCCCCGGCCTCAAGATCGACCTTGCCGAGGTCGAAGGCGCTTGATCTAGAGCCTTAGAGCACAGGCGATTGTAGCCTGTCCTACACAACTGAAATTGCGAAGGGCCGGGGAAGCGATTCTCCGGCTCTTTGATTCTCTGCGCATTTCTCGGAGCCAGCCCAGTTTTCGCGCATTGGACAGATGAAAGGAACTTTTCATGTCCAAGTCTATGATCCTGATCGGTCTCGCCGTGATGGTGGTAATCGCCCTTGGCGTTCTCGTGGATACAAGGCTGGCCGCAGGCGCAGGCGCGCTCTTGCTGCTGCTTGGTATCGGTTACGGCACATTGCAGTCAAAACGCACTACGGCGCGGGAAGATGCCCGCGGCGAACGCGGCGCGCGCGAATTGCGTGACGAGCTGGCGGAAGACGAGGCGCGTCGCGGAACGCGCTAGTCTTTTCAGGAAGCTAATTGCTTGTCGGCTAGATTCCGCCCGGCGTGAAATCCCGGCCCGCCTCGGCCAGCGCCTCGCATAAGGTATCGACGGCGCTGTCGAGCACGTCGCGGCTGGTCGACCGAATGACGAAATTGGCACCGGTGCGACCTTCGCGGAAGAAGGGGTAGCTGCCGATCTGGCAGCCCACGTGCGCCTTTTCCACTTCGCGTAGGATATCGGCCACCTCGCTTTCTGCGGTCCAGCAACCCACGGTCTCGGTAATCAGCGGTGCGCCGCCTTCCAGTTGGCCGGTCAGTCCGTCCAGCATCTGCGCGGTAATGGCGGGCACGCCAGCCATTAGGAAGATGTTGCCATGGCGAATCCCAGGCGCGCCTGAAACGCGGTTGGGAATAAGCTCTGCGCCCTCGGGCACCCGCGCCATGCGCAGCCGCGCCTCGTTCAGACCACCGGGCTTGCCTGCGTAATAATCCTCCAGCATCGCCCGCGCTTGCGGGTGAACAATCACCTCCACGCCGAGTGCGGCGGCAATGGCATCAACAGTGATATCATCGTGCGTGGGGCCAATGCCGCCAGTGGTGAAGAGATAGTCATAAGCCTCGCGCATGGCATTCACCGCCGCGGCAATGGCATCCATATCGTCCGCCACCACGCGCACTTCGGTCAGGCGAATGCCCTGCACCTGCAACCAGCCGGCGACCTGCGCGATATTCCTGTCGGCGGTGCGGCCAGAGAGTATCTCGTCGCCGATAACCACAAGGCCGGCAGTCCAGATCCTGTTCTTATCAGTGCTCATTCGGCAGCAATCTTGTCATGGTTGGTGAAACGGTCATCCTGCGATGCCTCGGGCGCTTCGCGCAGTTGGAGAACGCCGTCGGCTACGGGGCGCTGCCGGAAATCGCGCCGATCCTCCAGGTAGTTGTGCGCTAGCGTCCACGGCCGATCCGGCCCCACTTTGGGCATCAGGCTCTTTGCGCGGTTGAGATAGCCCGATGTGTAGTCCCAGGGCTCCACGGCTTCCGGCTCGTCCTTCGGTGCCAGCACGGGTTCGGCAATGTCTGCGCCGCGCTCTGCCATGGTATTCAGCACTTCGCAGGCATAGCGCGCATTGCAATCGGCCCGCAGCGTCCAACTGGCATTGAGATAGCCGAACACGAAACTGAGGTTGGGCAGGTTGGAGAACATGGTGCCGCGATAGAAGAAGTGATTTGACCAATCGACAGGATCGCCGTCTTTAGAAACTTCCACCTTTCCCGCCAGCGCAAGACGCAGTCCAGTGGCTGTCACGACCACGTCGGCGGGCAGGTAGTCACCCGATTGCAGCTTTACACCGTCCGCATCGAAACCGGCAATGTGATCGGTGACGATCTGCGCCTTCTCGGCCCGCACGGCCTCGAACAGGTCGCCGTCAGGGACCAGGCAAAGGCGCTGCTTCCACGGCGTGTAGGGCGGCTCGAAATGTTTCGGGTCGTATTTCTCGCCCAGATGCTCTCGCAGCATGTTGCGCAGCATTTCAGACAATTTTTCGGGCTTGCGTCGCGACAGTCCGAAGAAATAGCTGCGCAGTCCGATATTTTTCCAGCGGGTTAGACGATAGGCCAGATTCTCCGGAAACCAGCGCTGGAAACGCTTGTTCCACTTGTCCTGCCGGGGGCCTGCTCCCATCCATGTGGGTGTACGCTGGAGCATGGTAACGCTTTTCGCTTCATCGGCCATGGCTGGCACCAAGGTCACCGCCGTGGCGCCCGAACCGATTACCACCACCTGCTTGCCCGCATGATCGAAATCTTCCGGCCAGAACTGCGGATGGATCACCTCGCCTGCAAACTGGTCGAGACCGGGTATCTGCGCATCGTGCGGATTGTCGTAATCGTAGTAGCCGCTGGCGAAATAGAGCCACCGCGCAGTGGTGATATTGTGGCTGCCATCGGACCCGCGTGCGGTGATCGTCCATCGTGCCGTCATTGAATCCCAGTCGGCGGAAAGCACTTCCTGCCCGAAACGGATGTGCTGGCTGATCCCTCGTTCGTCCGCCGTGCGATTCAGATATTCCAGGATGTTCGGCCCATCGGCGATGGCATCTTCGTGTTTCCACGGCTCGAACACGAAGCCCAGCGTGTGCATGTCGGAATCCGAACGCACACCGGGATAGCGGAACAGATCCCACGTCCCGCCGATCTGTTCGCGCCGTTCCAGGACCGTGTAGCTGCGATCGGGACAGATCATGCCCATGTGCGCAGCCATGGAAATTCCTGAAATACCCGCTCCGATGATGCAGACGTCGGTATCGGGTTGGGTCATACGGCAGAATTCCTACTTCGGGTTTGGGCCAAGACCGATGAACATAGAGCGTGAACGCGCATCGGCATAGTCACTGTCTGACGAACCGTTGCCAACCATCGAGGTGCGCGCTGCCTGCACGGTGTTGGCCAGCAGGCAAGCGATGGTCATCGGGCCGACACCGCCGGGTACGGGCGTGACGGCGGCGGCGTGCTGGACTTCGTCGAACTTGATGTCGCCCACCAGCTTCGTCTTGCCTTCTTGCGTTTCCTGCCGGGTGATGCCGACATCGATCAGGACCGCGCCATCCTTCACCCAGTGGCCTCTCACGAGTTCGGGTGCGCCAGCGGCCGCTACGATCACGTCGGCCTGACGACAGATTTCGGGCAAACCGGCGGTGTAGATATGGGTGACGGTAACGGTGGCTTCGGCATCCAGCAGCAGATTCGCCACCGGCTTGCCGACGATGTTGGACTTGCCGATCACCACCACGTTCTTGCCTGTAAGATCAGGGATCACGGAATTGATGAGCTTCATCACCCCCAGCGGTGTGCACGGCACGATCCCCCCCGATCCGGTGGAAAGACGACCCACATTGACCGGATGGAAACCGTCGACATCCTTTTCCGGCGCGATGGAGCGCAGCACCCGCCGCGTATCGATGTGATCGGGCAGGGGGACCTGACACAGGATACCGTGCACCGAGTTATCGTTGTTCAGCTTGTCGATCAGGGCCAGCAGGTCTTCCTGCGAAGTGTCGGCCGGCAGCCGGTGTTCGGTCGACGCGATACCCACCAGTTCGCAGGCCTTGATCTTGCGCCGGACATAGACTTCGCTGGCCGGGTCATTGCCCACCAGTATGACAGTCAGACCGGGTGCGGGATAACCGTCCCTCACCAGCGCATCGACCTCGGACCTGGTTTTCTCGTCCAGCTGGCGTGCGATCGCGCGGCCATCGATAATCTCTGCCATGTTCCGGCAAAACTCCTGTCTTCTATAGATCGAACGCAACCGTGGGGTTGCAAATTCAGGAATATCCTGCGTCCTAGATGCGCACGTACGGTTCTGAGACAAGGCACCCCGGTCTTCGGCGTAGATCGCGTTTCTTCACGCCCTGCGCGATGATTGGCCAGCAGTCCAGACCATACGCCAGGCGATGGCGCAATATGCCGACAATTCATAGGCCCCGCCTGCACAGTTGATAATAGGGCGTGACACCCGAACATTGTGCATGAGAATGACCGCTGGAACTTTCAGAAAGACGAAATTCGAGAGGAATGCCAAAGATGCTGATGTTTTTACCCGGTCTCATCTGCGATACGCGCATCTTTGCAGCGCAGCAGTCGGCCTTTCCGGATGGGTGGGTTCTGGATGGGTACGGCATGGCAGATACGCTGACCGAGATGGCACGGATCGTCCTTGCCAAGGCGGATGAGCGAGGGGCGGACAAGCTCGACCTGTTCGGCCATTCCATGGGCGGGCGGGTGGCGATGGAAATCGTTCGTCTCGCACCGGATCGCGTGAGGCGTCTGGCGCTGGTTTCTACCGGCATCCATCCGGCTGGAGGGAAGGAGCCCGCCCAGCGCGCTGCCTTGCAGCAAATCGGTTACGAAGACGGTTTCGAAGCGCTGGTGGACACCTGGTTGCCCCCGATGGTGGCAGATGCGAACCGCGATACGCCTGCATATACCGAGATGCGCGAGATGTGCCTGTCGAATGGTCAGGCCGTGTTCGATGCCCAGATCAAGGCGCTGCTAAACCGTGCGCCCTTCGACGATCTGTTGGCGGGGCTGACCTGCCCGACGCTCGTAATGACGGGTGAACTGGATGCCTGGGCACCGCCCTCGCAGCATGAAGCCATCGCCGCAAAGGCCGCCAATTCGCATCTGGTTATCGTGCCGGGCGCCGGGCACATGATCCAGGTGGAGGCCCCCGACGCGGTGAACGCGGCGATATCGGATTGGCTCGCGATGCCTGCAGCTGGCTGAAGCGATTTGAGAACACGGCACATCATGCAAAGACACGTGCGACCGGTTGCCCCCTTTTGCTTGCGGCGAGGGCGCAACATGCGCCATGCGTTTCAAATGCCTGTACGTTTCTTGCTAAGCCTCGCTGCGTTGTTGTTGCACGCACCCCTTCTCGCCAATGATGGCGAGGCCACGCTGGAGGGGCATTGGGCCTTTCGCATAGACGAAGCGACGATTTTCGTTTTTGCGCTGGATGAACGTGACGAGCAGGACGGCGGCGGCTGGGAAGGCAACTGGACCCGGCCGGAAACCGTTACCAGCAACGGGATGGTGTTTCGCAACATGAGCGGCCGGCAGACCGTTGTTCCGATGGAGGCGATCCAGCGCCGGGACGCGGTGCAACTTACGTTCGAAGGGCCGCAGGCCGATGGTCGCCGCGACATTCTGCAATTTCGCCTGACGGGTGAGAACCAGGCCCGGCTCGACTATATCGGTATCGAAGGCGAACCGTTCCCGCTGATCCGGGTACAGCCCGATACGCCGCTGGGGCCGTTCGACCCGATGCGTATCTACGATCGCGACAATGCGATTGTACAGGCGGAGTTCGGTAGCGAGGAAGAATCGCCGGAATCGCCGGCTGTGATGGACGCCAACGAAAGCGAAACCGCGCCGGAAGACGAGGATGCGCCATCTCGTATCGATAAAGATTTTCTCGACGGGCTCTGAGCCTGACAGGTTTGCTGGCATTGGCTATAATTCCAGCGCGCGTTTCGGCCACTTCAGCGGCGCGATCCCTGGATACCGCGACGGCACTTCAGACCGACATCCCGGTTGCTACTCCCGAAACCATTAGGGAATACTGCTACTGGTTTGTATACGTTGTCTGATTGCCCTGTGTCCCAGGGCGAGGACTGGGACATATCATGTACAGACTGGCTGGTTTCGATGTCCCCCAGCGCTTTAGCGCGCCGTATATCCGTGTGCTGGTGCAATGTGCCTTCGGTCTTGGCTGCACGCTGGCGATGATCGGGTTGCGCACTTTCCTCGACCTATGGGCCGCCACGGCAGGCCCGTTCGCCCTGGTGTATCCCACTGTCCTGATCGCCACGCTCTACGGCCATTGGAAGGCCGGTGCCGTGACTTTTGTCTCCAGCTTCGCTTGGGCCTGGTATTTCGTGCTTCCGGCCTCCCGCAGTTTCAACTTCGAATTGGCGACCGATGCTTCGCGCGTGGCCATAAATGCAGCCGCCGTGCTGGTGGTATTGCTGTTTGCAGAAAGTTTTCGCCGCGCCGTGGTAACGGCCATAGCGCAGCGGGACGAACAGATCGCGCGCGCCACGATGCTGCAGCAGGAACTGGAGCACCGAACGAAAAACAACTTTGCCCTGGCAGCCAGCCTGCTGGAAATGCAAAAGCGTCGCGAGCAAATTCCCGAAGTCGCCAGCGCGCTCGAGCAGGCCATTACCCGCATTCATTCATTTTCTTCTGCCTATTCCAACCTGGCCTTGCGACAGGGGGAAGGGGCGATGGTGGCCATGCAGGACTACCTTGTAGATCTGGTGGACCGGGTGACGCGGGGCGCTTTTCTCGACAACGTGAAAGTAGAAGTCGACGTGAGCAGCGACAATGCGATCATGCCGCGTGAAGTGGCTGTTGCCATCGGCCTGTTCACCAACGAGGCCCTTACGAACTGTGCCAAGTATGCCTTCCCCGAGGGCCGGGACGGTACGGTGAAAGTTCACTTTGAAAGTACGGGCGACGAATGGTCGCTTTCCATTCAGGACGATGGCATCGGAACGGCAGCAATGCGAAATGGCTCCTCCGGTATTGGAGAGCGCCTTTTTGCTGCATTCGCACAGCAAGCGGGTGGACATTACCATGTCGACGCCAAGTCGACGGGACGATCGCTGCATCTCGCCAGCCAGAAACTCAACTGAGTCTATTTCGATGTACGCTTGCCCGCCTCAGGAAATCGGGCGCGGGAGGCGGTCTGGCAGCGCAGGCTCCGCCAACGCGGTGGCGGCAACCCAGAGGGTCGCCGCCGGCGATGCTACATTACGTCTTCATCGGTCTCGGCTGCAGGTGTGACGGTGATCGTGTTACCATCGTCCATCGTCAGCGTTCGCGTTCCGTCCTCGTCCGGTGCACCGACCGTATAGCAAGTCGGATTCTGGGCTTCGTCGGCCTGCCAGCATGATTGTTCGGCCCCGAAGGTCCAGTTGCCATCGACGGACGTGCCGTCGGCCATTTCTGCTGTATAGGTGCCGTCCGGATTATTGGTGGTGACACCCGGAGTACCGTCTGGATAGGTCACGTCCCAGCGTCCGACATAGGCCTCCATCGTTTCCCCGTTGGCATCCGTCAGGGCGACCTCTTCCTGGGCTACCGGTTCGTCGATCACTTCTTCTTCGGCTTCCGAGGTGCAGGCCCCAAGCAGCGCGGCGGCAGCGGCGACGTAAATGATCTTGTGCATGTAATCTCTCTCCTTCGTCAAATGACCCCGAGCGCAGGCATAGCGTAAACATTTGCTCAAGTCGCTCCCCGATCAATCCGGGCCTGTTGAATACGCACGACCGCCCCTTCCAGGCGAAGTGATGCCACAGGCGGGGTGACCTGTCAGGCATTCGTCGCTAAGGGCGCGGACAAAATCAATCCGGATGACATGCTCATGAAATACCTCCTGCTGGCCAGTGCTACAGCTGCCCTCATCAGCCCTGCCGCCCATGCGCAGGACGAGAACGACGAAAACGCGATCATCGTGCTGGGAGAAGGCTTGCCCGATACGCCCGGCGTCCCCGCCTATTCGGTGATCGAGCTGGAGCGGGAACAGATCGTCACCACCGGTTCCGGCACGTTCGAGGATGCGCTGGCCAATGTCGCAGGTTTCCAGCAGTTTCGCCGTTCCGACAGCCGCAGTTCCAACCCCACTGCGCAAGGTGCCACGCTGCGTGCGCTGGGCGGCAACGCCTCGAGCCGCGCGCTGGTCTTGTTGGACGGTGTGCCGATGACCGACCCGTTCTTCGGCTATGTCCCCTTCAATGCCATCGCACCCGAACGCCTTTCGTCCGTCCGGGTAACGCGTGGCGGTGGTTCCGGTCCGTTCGGATCGGGCGCGCTGGCAGGAACGATCGAGGTGCATAGCGCAAACGCACGGGAACTGGGCCTGCTGACAGCACAGGCGCTGGTAAACGATCGCGGTGGGACCCAGGCATCGCTTACTGCGGCACCTTCCTGGGACAATGGCTATGCCGTTGCCAGCGGGCGCTGGGACCGGGGCAAGGGCTTCTTCACTACGCCGGAGGAAGACCGTGACCCCGCCAGTTCTCGCGCCGCTTATGACAGTTGGTCCGCCAGCGGGCGCGTTGTGCAGCAGCTTGGCGAAGATGTGGAAGTGCAGCTTCGCGGCCTTGCGTTCGAGGACAACCGCACGCTGCGTTTCGACGGCGCGGACAGCCGTGTTCGTGGAGAGGACGTGTCATTGCGGGTGGTATCGCGTGGCGAATGGCAGGTGGATGCGCTGGCCTATGCCCAGTGGCGTAATTTCAGCAATGTCGTGATCTCCTCTTCTCGCTTCGTAAAGGTGCTGGACCAGAAGGACACGCCTGCCACCGGTCTTGGCGGCAAGATCGAGGTGCGTCCGCCCCTGGGTGAAAACCACACGCTGCGGATCGGTGCCGACTACCGGCGCAGCGAGGGCGACCTGTTTGAAGACAGCTTTTCAGCCTTCTCCGGCAACCTTACAGAGAACCGCTTTGCCGGAGGCAGGAACACCGACCTGGGCCTGTTCGTGGATCATGACTGGAATTACGGCCCGATCACGCTGACAGGTGGGCTGCGCGCGGACCGCTATACTATCGAGGATGGCTTCTACCGCGCGCTTGCTGCCGATGGCGCGGTTGTGCGCGATGATATCTATGCCGACCGGTCCGACTGGGAAGTCACCTGGCGTGCCGGTGCACGCTTGCAGATGGATCCCAATCTTACCCTACGTGCGGCGGCCTATAGCGGCTTCCGCCTTCCCACGATCAACGAACTCTACCGCCCCTTCGTGGTCTTTCCCGTGGTTACGCTGGCCAATGCTGAACTGGAGCCGGAGCGACTGGAAGGCTGGGAATTCGGCATGGACTTCCAGGCTGCCGACTATCTGGCGTTGTCAGCCACTTTCTTTGATAACAAGGTTGAGAACGCCATCGCCAATGTGACGCTAGAGCCGAACCTGCGCCAGCGCCGCAACCTCGATGCGATCGATGCGCAGGGACTGGAACTGGCGGCCGCGCTGGACCTTGGCCGGTTCGATTTTGCCGGAACGCTGGTGTTCACCGCCCCCGAGATCGAAGGCACCGGTCCTGCCAGCGTGCTGGATGGCAACCTGCCGCCGCAAACGCCCACTTTCGCGGCTAGCGCCACGGCAAGCTGGGAGCCCGTCGAGGGCGCGCTTTTCGCAGCGACTCTACGCCACGTCGGCAAGCAATTCGAAAGCGACCAAGAAACGGAGCCGCTGCCCGCTGCAACCACCCTGGACCTGTTCGCTCAAGCGCCTCTCTTTGGTCAGCTATCGGGCGTTGCGCGGGTGGAGAACCTGCTGGATGAGACCATCGTTACCCGCAACAGCGGCGGGGCTATCGATATCGGCACACCGCGAACATTCTGGATCGGGCTGCGATACGGGTTCTGAAACACGTAACGGTGCGCTACCAGCGCGAGGTCAGCCTAGCCCGCCGCGCCGTTAACCTGCCCAACCGTCATCGTGTGCTTGAGGCCAAGCCAGTCGGCAAGGTTGGCCAGTTCGGATTCCACGCTGTCCGCCATCATGTGCGCGCGGTCTTCATCGAAGCGCAGGACAAGCATCTTGCCCTCGCGCCGCAGCGCACTGCCGAGCAGCGAAATGCGCGTACCCGCCCCGATCTTGCGGCACAGCCTGTTGGCGAGGCCCCAGGCTGACGCGCGGCGCAATTGATCTTCCGTCGCCATGCGCAGATACTGCGGTACGATCTTCGGTTGGGCGCAACTTGCCCGCAGGCTCTGTGCGATCATGGCGCGCCCGGTATGGTCCAGCCCAACCCAGCGCTTTTCCAGCGCCCAGTCGGTGGAATGGTCGATACGCAGGTTCGGTTCGATCCGGGCCGCTGCCGCCGCCAGCAAGGTGGCCGCCAGGCGAATACGCTCACTGCCCCTGTTCCGACCGTCAACAGCTTCGGCGGTCCAGGCCGCCGCAAGCGTGGCATCGGTAATATCCGCGCCGCGCGGCGTGGCGAAATGCGTGACGGCGGAAAGCAGCGGGTCCTGCTCTCTCGCAACTTCGCTGAGGCCGGAGAACAGCACGCCCTCCCGCAATCCCCAGGCCGAGATAACCAGGGCTTCGGGCTCAAGTTCGCGCAGCATCACCCGCAGCATTGCCGCCGCATCGGGAAGTCCGGCTGCGCGGTTGGAAGATATGCCGGGAATGGAGGAGAGTTTGTCGGGGTCAGCCTTGATGAGCCTTTTGGCGACCTTGTCGGCGTCCTCGACCGGGAGGCAGAAAGCCTGCGGATCGTGCACGGGATACCTGGCGTTGTGCATGGCGAAATTGGCAAGTGCCCTCCAGGTTCCGCCGACAAGGTACAGCGGGCCGTCCTGCTCCACTGCAAACCGTGCTGCCTGCAATTGCTTCTTCACCGCCTTGCGAAATGTAGCAGGGCCATCACCGCGCAACGCGGGCAGGCGCAGTGTTCCTAGCGGCAGGCTGACGCCGTCGTGGAAGTCGCCGCCCTCTATGCCGACCAGTTCGAGGCTGCCCCCGCCAAGATCGGCGACGACGCCCTTTGCACCAGGGAACGCCCCGATTACGCCGAAAGCGGAAGTGGTGGCTTCCTCCACACCGCTGAGCACGCGCGGTTCAAGCCCCAGCGCCCGGACCTTCTTGATGAACTTTGCGCCATTGCTGGCATCACGGGCTGCTGCGGTGGCAACCGTGGAGACATCGCTGACACCAAGATCGCGCAGGATTGCAGCGAAGCGTGCAAGCCCGGCTAGCGCCATCTCTTCAGCCTCTTTCGGGATGGTGCCGTTTGCGGCGAGATCGCGGCCAAGGCGGGCGGTAACTTTCTCGTTCAGCCAGACATTGGGTGCGCGCTTGGGTCCGGAATAGACAACCAGCCGCACGGTGTTGGAGCCGATATCGATGACGCCGCGATCGGGAACTTCAATATGCGGATTGCCGCGCTTCGCCGATGCTGCGGTCATACCGCTCCCTTGCGCAGGGTGAGTTTGGGAACGCGGTCTTCCTTCAGCGCGCCGCCACGTCCTGATAGCGAGGGATTGGTCATGAAATAGTCGTGGCAGTTGAAACCGTCGTCCTCAACCCCCGGATCGCTTTCGACCCTCTGGTATTCCCCCGTTTCGCCATCCAGCAGCCAGCTTTGCTCCGTATCGAGGAGGTTGGCGAGCAACACCTGCTCGAGGATCTGGTCATGTACGGTTTCGTTGGTGATGGGCACCAGAGCCTCCACCCGACGGTAAAGGTTGCGGTCCATCACGTCGGCGCTGGAAATATACACCTTGGCCTTGTCGCTGGGCAGGATTTCTCCATTGCCGAAGGCATAGACGCGGCTGTGCTCCAGGAAACGACCGATGATCGACTTGACCGTGATATTTTCCGAAAGGCCTGGCACACCGGGGCGAAGGCAGCAGATACCCCTGCACACCAACACCACTTGAACGCCGGCCTGGCTTGCCTCGTACAGTTTGTCGATAATGCGTTTTTCTGTGATCTGATTCACCTTCCACCAGATCGTGGCAGGCTTGCCGTCCCTGGCCAGCGCAATCTCGCGTTCGATGTCGTCCAGCAGCGTTTCCAAGAGGTTCAGCGGGGAGATCGCCAGTTTCTCCATCTCTTGCGGCTCTACGTAACCGGTGATGAAGTTGAATAGCTTGGACGCATCGCGCGCCAGCGCCGGATCGGCCGTGAAGTAACTGAGATCGGTATAGATCTTGGTCGTCACGGGATGGTAATTGCCCGTGCCGAAATGGCAATAGGTGCGATAACCGCCTTCCTCCTGCCGCACGACCATGCTGATCTTGGCATGGGTCTTCCAGTCGATGAAGCCGTATATTACCTGTACGCCGGCGCGTTCCAGTTCGCCCGCCCATTTGAGGTTCTGCTCCTCGTCAAAGCGGGCTTTGAGTTCCACCACCGCGGTGACGGACTTGCCGTTCTCCGCTGCCCGGGTCAGCGCATTGATGACCGGCGACTGCTGGCCAGCGCGATACAATGCCTGCTTGATCGATATGACATTGGGATCGCTTGCCGCCTGCCGCAGGAAGTCCACCACCACCTCGAAACTCTCGTAAGGGTGGTGGATGACGATGTCCTTCTCGTGCACGGCGGCGAAGACGTCGCCGTCATGTTCCATCACCCGTTCGGGATAGCGCGGCGAATATGGCGTGAACTTCAGGTCGGGCCGATCCTCCTTTACGACTTCCTCCAACCCGGCGATGCCCAGCATGCCGCTGGTCTTGGTGATGAAGGCCTGTTCCAGTTCCAGCTTGTCGCGCAGCAATTCCTCGGCCTGGGAATCGAAGTTCTCGTCGATTTCCAGCATGATCACCTGGCCGCGGCGGCGGCGCTGAATGGCGCTGCGGAAATAGCGCACGAGGTCTTCGGCTTCTTCTTCTATCTCGATATCGCTGTCGCGCAGGATGCGGAACACGCCGTCCCCGGTGATATCGAAGCCGGGAAACATCAGCTCGGCATAGCGGCAGATGAGGCTTTCCACGGCCACGTAGATCGCCTCGTCTCCGGGAATGCGCACGAAACGTGGCAGGGCGCTGGGAATCAGCACCATCTCCACCAGCTGGCTGCCATCTTCTTTGCGGGTAAGGTTGAACAGCGCACCAAGGCCGCGGTTGGCGACAAAAGGGAAGGGGTGAGCGGGGTCAATCGCCTGAGGAGTAATCACCGGCATGATGTGATCGAGGAAATATTGCCGCAGCCATTTCTCGGATGGCGCATCGAGCCGGTCTTCGCCCTTGATATGGATGCCCTGCTCGGCCAGCAGCGGACGCAATTCGTCGAGAAAGGTCTGCTGGCGCTTTTCCAGTTCGCGATATTTCTTGCTGGTGACGGAAAGCTGCTGCTTCGGCGTGCGGCCGTCGAGAGACATCTCTGCAACCTCGCTGCGCACCTGCCCCACCAGCCCGGCAACGCGGATCATCATGAATTCGTCCAGATTGCTGCCCGAGATCGACAGGAATCGCAGACGTTCCAGCAGCGGATAAGAGCTGCGGCTGGCCTCTGCCAGAACGCGTTCGTTGAACGACAACCACGACATCTCGCGGTTGAAATAGCGATCTTCGGGTGAAAGCAGTTCGGGGTCCGTCTTGTTCACGGAAGAAGGCTCTGCAGATTCCGGGGCGATGCTCATGGCGCCTCAAACGCTCCTGCTAGGGGTGTGATGCTGTTACCCGAACGGGGAAACGGTGAAAAGGATCAGCGGCCGACGCCCACGGTCAGTTCCACGTGTCTACCAGGTCATGTGCGCGGGTGATCGCGGCTATCCCGCGCTTGCCCTCGGCGCGTTTCAGCTGGACGATCACGTCGATCACGCTGGCGGCATAGGATATGGTGTCGGATCGTGAAAGGCCGATGCCGGTTTGCATGACCATCAGCGAAAGCTGTTCCAGCGCGCCGCGCAGGCTGTTGGCGTGGATGGTGGAAAAGCTGCCGGGATGGCCGGTGTTGATGGCACGCAGGAAAGATACGCTTTCCGCCCCGCGCAATTCGCCCAGCACGATGCGGTCCGGCCGCAGGCGCAGCGCCGATTGCAGCAGTTCGTTGGAAGTGACCTTGGCCTCTCCCAGCTCGCCTTTCACCGCCACCAGCCCCACCGCGTTGGCGCCGGGGAATTTCAGTTCGGGCGTATCTTCCACCAGCACCACGCGTTCGTCGCGCGGTATCTCGCCCAGCATGGCGTTGAGGAAGGTTGTCTTGCCAGTGCTGGTACCGCCGGAAATGAGGATCGTTTTCTTCGCCCGGATTGCAGCACGCAAGAAATCGATGGGCCGTTCCTGCGGGTCGGGCATGTCGGCCTCGCTTTCCTGCACCAACGGGCCGGAATCGTAGGCATCCAGTGGCAGGTCGAGGCGGCGATGACGACGGATCGCCATGGCCCAGTGCTTGCGCGTGGCGGGCGGACCGCAGAACTGGATACGCGCACCATCGGGCAGGGTCGCGCCCAGCAGCGGATGTTCGCGATTGATCCCCTGGTGGCTGATGCGCGCCACCTGTTCGGCCAGCCGCTGCACCAGCTTGTCGTCTATGGTATCCAGTTCAATTCGCTGCATGCCCGGGATTGCAGCATCCTCGACCCACATCTCGCCGGGTTTGTTGACGAGAATCTCGGTAACCGTGTCCCGCTCCAGCCATTCTCGAAATGGTGCGAGATAGGCGTCGAGATAGACCGAACCGCTGGGCACCTGGGGCGCATCTGCGGGTGGCCCCGCCATTGGGGTTGCTGTGGCTTTCGTGCCCGCAGCCTCCTCCCCCAGGTGATGAATTTCGGCTGACATGCCTGGCTCAACCGACCTTGGGGGCCTGGCTGAAGTCCAGATCGCGCGCGGTGTAGACGCGGATCGGTTCACCCATTCGCACCCGCACGGTAGGCGGGCGCTGGCCATCCTGTTGCAGGGCGGTGTTGGCTGCGCTCTGACCGCCCCCCAGCACGACCGATGCGCCGCCGCTTGCAACCGTGGTCAGCCCGCCGATCACCGATAGCAGCATGGCAGAGCCGAAACGGCTGAAGAAGTGATTGTCCACCTCTCCCGGAAGGCCCGCAGTGCCATCGAAACTGGTAGCAGGGCTTTGCAGCGAGACGGTAACGCCATCGGGACGGATTACCCGCTGCCAGATGACATAGGCCCGCCGCTGGCCTGCCTGCAGTCCGGACTGGTACTGGCCCACAAGGCGACTGGACCGCGGGATCAGCACGCCGCTGCCGTCGAAGGAGCGGACATCCTGGCTTACCACCGCGCGAACGAAGCCGGGCACGTCGGTGTTGATGGCGGTTTCCAGGATTGCGGGGATCATCGTGCCCTGCGTTACCGTGGTGGCCGGGTTTACATTCTGCACGGCAACGGCAGGGCCACCGCCCACGCCGCCGATACGCGCGGCAAACTCGTTCGCCGCGCCGCCGCCGGGGACGACCGAGCCGTCGGGCGTGGATGCCGCTGCAGCCTCCGCCGCTGCGGCGTTGGCCGCTGCCGAACGTGGCGCGACGCCTCCGTCGAAAACCAGCGTGGGAGAGGCATAGGGATTGGTTGCCGGGGCGTACGCATTGGCGCCATTGCCGTCGGGCACGCGTGACAGGACCGGGCTTGGTCCAGGGTCGGCCTGCGGCTGCACACCGGCATTGGCGCTGGGCAATCCCTCCGCCGGCATGGGTGCGACATTTACAGGGGCGGGAGGAGGCGCGTCTGCTGCCGCTGCCGCATCGACTGCAGCAGAATCGTTATCGGTGCGGCTGGCGTTCAACCCCCACAGGGTGGCTGCCCCCAGCAGCGCAACGAAACCAACGCCCGCCAGCAGACCCAGCGTATCCCGGCTGCCCTTGCGGTTGGCGACGGCCGGGTAGGACGTGCGGCTGGCAAGGTCGATTACCTCGGTTGTCTCGTCGTCGCGCGGATCTGTATCATTGGCGTGACCGGCGCTTTTTTCGGGCAGTCGCATCGCAAGTTTCATATGCGTATCTCCAATTTGCCGTTCAGGCGCCCTGCTGGGCGGTTCCGTCGGCGTTTACCGCGCCTACGGGACCCTGGTTCACCAACATGGCTGCATCATCGCCGGAGCGCAGGATGATCTCGCTGGGCACGATATCCAGCACGATCGTATCACCACGTACCGCGAAATTTACCGGGCCCTCGGCACCCTCGTGATTTTTCACCAAGATGGCGGGCATCGGCTGGCCGGACGGCCAGGCAAGGAATGTGGCCGTACCGTCATCGTAGATCCGTTCCGGCAGCAGGGCGCTATCGCCGCTGGTGGCCCAGTCGAAATTCAGCGATGTGGGATCGAGCACGGCGTAATCGTCATTCGCCGCTGCCAGTTCCACCGAATTGGGGCGCTCGCCCGGATTGGCAGAGGCCAGGGCGGTATCTTCCTCCACCGGCTCGACTTCGATCGGGTAGGTAAAGGTCAGCACATACAGCGGGGTGCGATTGCCGGGGCTGGCGACTAGATCGAACAGGTAGGTGTGGCGATTGGTTACCACCGTCATGTTGGTGGAAGCGCGCGGTTCCAGTGGCTTTACGAACAACAGGTTGGCGCGTCGATTTGGCGTAACCTGCCAGCTGGTGGAATCGCCGATAGCGACATTCTCGATCGCCTCGTCGTCACCGAACTGGATGGTGGACTGCACGTTCACCTTGCCCTCGATCTTCACTACCTGGGTCGGATCGTAGAGACGCTCCACGAGGCGCGGATCCTGCGCGGAGGCAGGCGCGGCAACGAGCGTGGTGGCGAGGAGGAGCGCAGCGAGGCTGGCGCGGATCATGACATTTTCTCCGAAGAACGAACGGGTGCGGATTTGAAGCGGCTGCCAATGCCGCGGGAGCGGGACGGGCTGGCAGAGCTGCTGCGCGATTGATCGCCAGACCCGCCCGACACGATTTTCGTCTCACGCGTGGTGGTGGACCCGCCTGTATCGTTGGCGGCGGCAGGCGTGTTGGCGGTGACGCGAATATCGCGTGCGGGCGGCGGCGTGGACTGTGCCGCGCGGTCCCTTGCAGTGGTGCTGGCAAGGGTTGCGGAAACCGGCGCGGCATACGGCGCAGCGGAAGCTGTTCGCGCGCCGCCCCGCTCATCCGACCGGTCGCTTTGCGACAGGCCGAACACGCTCCATCCGGCAACCATGGTGGTAGCGACCTTCAGCACCATGAACATCAGCGCCAGATGCACCGCGCCGATCATGAAGAATGCCATCGCCGGGCGCACGTCGATCTGTCCCGGTGTGCTCATCAGGCTGGATAGGACGGGAATGGCCAGTTCCAGCATCAGAGATCCGCCCAGCACGGCAAACAGCGGAGCGAGTGCCATCAGCACCACGCCTTTCAGCCAGCCTACGAACAGGCCCCGCGTGCCGTCGAACAGCGCCAACAGGATGAAGATGGGGCCAAGACCCATCAAAATGGCGAGCGCGATCTTGCAGGTCGCCAGCACGCCCACGGTGCCCAGCAACAGCATGGTGCCACCCGACCACAACAGCCCCGGTGGGGAGAAGATGGAGGTATCGTTTGCCATGGCATCACCGCCCGATGCTTCCATCAAGGACAGCATCACCACATCCAGCTTGTCGGCAAAAATGGTGGTGGCGCTGCCATCGGTGCCCATCAGCACGGTGGCAATCTGGTCCGGCGCGCCAACGGCGAGGTTCCAGAACACGCTCTGGAACGCGACCCAGCTGGTGGCAAAAGTGATGACCAGTACCAGGGTGACCATGCGCGGTGTCAGCGACGACAGGCCAAGGCGCGTGCGTCCGGTAATCATACCAAAGCCGAGGAAGGCGATCCACAGGGTCAAGATGATTGTCAGGGCGGGGCCGAAGCTGCCTTCCGCGCTGAAAAGACGGTTGAACGCAGCCTGTGCCATCTCCGACGCAGCACAGTCCACGCCGCGCAAGCTTGCGCCAATACCGGCTCCGACGCCTTCCATCGCGCGCATGCATTGGGCGGAAGCGGTGCTCACTCCGCGGCCTCCCAGTTGAAGGTGTCGACCTCTTCCGGCTGGCCCGAGCCGGGCCATGGCCGGTTGGTAAGGGCAGGATACCATTGTGCGGGATCATCGCCCACAGCCTCGCGCAGAAGGTCGAGCCGACGCACGCTGCTTTCACGGCCCGACAGCATGGTCAGCACTTCGGGTGCGCCCGAAAGATCAAGCCGCACGACAACGCTGGCATCGGGCTGGCGCACGAGGAAGCAGCGACTGTGCGCAGGCAGCGACCTGATCAGCGCCAGTTCGTGCTCGGTGAGTCCGAAGCCGTCACAATAGTCCTCTGCGCGGGCACGGGCATTGGGCATGAAGACCATCGTGGCGGTCTGCTCCACCAGGGCGGTAGAGATCTTGCTGTCCAGCGCATCGCGCGCCGATTGCGTGGCGAATCCGACCAACGCATTGCGTTTACGCAGCGTCTTCAGCCAATCGCGGATGCGGGCGGCGAACACCTCGTCATCCAGCGCTTTCCAGCCTTCGTCGATCAGCACCATCGTCGGCTGCCCGTCCAGGCGCTCGTCGATACGGTGGAACAGGTACATCATTGTTGGCGTGCGCAGCTTGGGATTTTCCAGCAGCGCTGTCATATCGAAACCCATCACGCGGTTGGACAGGTCCAGCTTGTCGGCCTCGTTATCGAACAGCCAGCCGTTCTCGCCATCTTCGATCCAGGCCGAAAGACGGTCTGCAAGGTCACCGGGCTGCGGACGGCGCGCGCCCGAAACCAGTTCCTTGAAATAGCGCAGGCGGCGCAGTGAAGGATCGTTCGAATAGGCCGCGTCCACCGCCGCGGCGATCGTGGCGCTTTCTTCCGGTCCCTCGGCCTTCAGCAGCACAGAAAGCCAGTCGCGCAGGAAGCCGCGGTTGGCAGTGGTATCGGGCAGGGCCAGCGGATTGAAGCCGGTTGGCTCGCCCGAGCGGATGCGATCGTAAGTGCCGCCGATGCCGCGAATGAACAGTTCCGCGCCGCGATCCTTGTCGAACAGGATGGTGCGGGGTGAGAACTTCTGTGCTTGCGCGGCGAGAAAGTTCATCACCACGGTCTTGCCCGAACCGGACGGACCGATGACCGAGAAGTTGCCCAGGTCACCGTGGTGGAAATTGAAGAAGAACGGCGTGGAACTGGTGGTTTGCAGCAAGGTTACGGCTTCGCCCCAGTGGTTGCCGTCGGCCTGCCCCAGTGCAAACCCGTGCAGGGAGCCGAAACTGGCCATGTTGGCCGTAGAGATCATGGCGCGGCGCACGACGTAGTTTTCGTTGCCGGGGAACTGGCCCCAGAAGGCAGGCTCCAGGTTGGTATCCTCGCGCACGGCGATTGCGCCGGTATCTGCGAGGCTGGCGGCGACAGAAGCGGTCGCATCGTCCAGCCGCTCCAGATTGCGTTCGCGCACCAGCACGGTGAGGTGGTGGTCTCCGAATGCGACCGAGCCTGCGCCAAGCTCGTCGCGCGCGGCCAACATCTCGGCACGCTCGGACTGGGCTTCTTCATCGGCGCTTTTCAGGCGGCGAACCGCAAGGTCGATCTTCTCGCGCGCGGTCTGCCGCTCCTCGGGAGCAAAGCTTTCCGTCACGATCATTTCGCACGGCAGGCGCAGCATGCCATCCAGCAGACCCGGGCTGGTGGCGTCGGGATAGTCCTTCAGGCTGAGAATCGAGGCGAAATCCGCGCCGCCCGAGCCGCGCAGCTCCATCGCATCAAGGCCGAAACTGGCGCGGCGATAGGGCAGCATTCTGCCGATATCGGTCTCTGCATCGGGTCGGCGCACGGGGCGCATCTCGCCGTTATAGAGCGCGCTCAGCAGTTCGAGGACCTCGTTATTGGTACTGTCGGATGGGCCGACATAGTCGCCCAGCGGTTGCGCGCCATAATCGCCAAGGCTTGCGGAAAGCGCCTGCAATGCCGCGCGCAGGGAGCGCAGATCCTTGGGATCGACCTCGTCCTCCACCTGCTTGCGCCGCAGCATTTTGCCGGCTTTTTCGGCAAGGCCCGCCTTGCCCCGTGCGGGGCGGCGAACCAGTGTCACGAACTGATCGTTCACGAACAGGGAACCGGAGGACAGCTTTTCGCGCCAACGCGCATCGATATGGGCGGACAGGGGATCTTCGAAAGTGGCTTCCAGATCCACGCTCACCCGACGGCGAATGACGTGGTGGTAAAGCACGAAGCGCGCATCGAGGTTGCTTCGCAGCACCACTTCGCGCGTTTGCGCGTGGGCATTCAGGGCATCGGTATCCTCGGTTTCGAACAGCAGGCCCGGCACCTGCAGGGCGCCCAGCAACGATCCATCCCGCAGCAGCAATACATTCTGATCGACAAGCCGCGCATAGGGCAGCCGCTCACCGGCGTGCGCTTCCTTGGCACTCCAGGCTGCAGCGCCCAGTCGCCATTTTGGCCACTTGCTCTTCATGTCTCTACTCCATGCCGCCTGTCAAAGGCAGCGGTTCGCTTTCGCGCCGACCCTGCCGAAGGGTCAGGCGGCGTAGCTGTTGCAGCCCCAGCGGCTGTAATTCTTGACACGCGGACACTTGCTGACCTTGGTCAGCCACAGGTCGAAGATGCGCGGTTCGCGAAGGCAGGCGAAATAGCCGATCACGTGCATGATAATGGGGATCGGCAGGATCCAAAGGCTCTTCAGGATCAGGAACGCCTCTGTCGTTACCAGGGCGTTGATGATGAAATAGTTGAACGTCACGCCCGCGAACATCTGCGGCCGCGTAAGCGCGCGATGAACTGGATGGCGGATGAGTTGCATGGCCAGCGTCTAACCCGCCGCGCCCTGGATGCCCGCCACGATGGAGGCAGCGCCGAAGATGATGAAGCAGCCCAGGATCACCGTGGCACCAAAGCGCCAGTTCATCCGGCCCGTCAGCATCATGAAGCCGACTGCGGCAACGGCCATCACGGCAACTGCGGTGGCAACGCTGCCCAGCAGCGTGTTCTGCATCCAGCCCAGCGCATTGTTGATCGGGCCGGACCCGGCAGGATCCTGCGCATAGGCAGCCGAAGGCGCGATCAGCACCGCGATAACAGCGGCAAGACGGTAGAGAACATTCATTGTCAGTCGGAACTCCGAGAATAATCAGACAGGCGGCCCATGATCGAGGAAACGTAAAGCTGTGTTTCACGTATACGAGGGATACCCCCCGAACGGATCACCCGTCCCGGCCCTGCGTTGTACGCGGCAAGTGCCTTTTCCAGGTCGCCATCGAACCGGTCCAGCTGTTCTCGCAAGTAACGTGCGCCGCCTTCCAGGTTGGCGAGCGGGTCATCGGGATCGACACCGAGGTCACGGGCTGTGCCGGGCATCAGCTGCGCAAGGCCGCGCGCGCCTGTCGGCGATACGGCATTCTCGCGCCAGCGGCTTTCCTGCCAGACCAGGGCCTCTATCAGCGCCGGCGACAGGTCGAAGCGATCGGCGAGATCGGCGACATAGCCGGTGTAGGCTTCCGGGATCGCCGAAGAATGTTCCAGCGTATCGGCCACGGCGCCTTCCGGCACTAGCAGGATTGCGTGTTCGGGCACTTCTGCAAGCGGGGCAGGAGCGAGCACGGCGTTCATGTCCACGCGCTCTACCGGCCCAGCAATCCATTGCGCTTCGCCGTCCGTGGAAATTTCCAGAACGTCCGCCTGAGCCGGCGGCGCAAAAAGGCCCGCGCAGGCCAAGGCAAACAGGGATGTAGCAGTACGCAGAATCATCAATCCCTCCGAAGCGGCCCCAATGCTTACAACAAATGACAAAGCCGTGACAGTCTTGGTAAATTGACCGTCTCGAGCGGTAGAAACGCAAATAGCCCGAAAGGCGCTACCTTCCGGGCTATTTGTCGCGACTGATCGCGTCCGGGAGCTGTTCGCTCCTATAACAAGGCGAATGAACCTGTGATTATTCCGCCGATGAATCCAGCGAGAGCAGGGCCATCTGTGCTGCGCGCCGGGAATCGATCCAGTCGCCATTGGCCAGTTCAAGCTCGTAACGATCATCACTGGCTATGGCATCGCGATAGGCCTGCTGGGCAAGCTCGTATTCGCCGACCGCTGCATAGGCCGCGCCAAGATTGATCAGCAACGCCGGGTCGCCGGGGTTTTCCGCACGCGCGCGTTCGAGCTGGACGATTGCAGATCGGGTTTCGCCGGAAACCAGTGTATCGTATTCGACATCGCGGGTTTCAATATCGGACTGGGTGGTTGCTGCCGAAGGGCCGGCCTGCGCCAGCATGAGAGCCGCCAGAAAAGCAGTGGTAAACATCGTATTCTCCCAAATTCGTTGAGAGCAATCTGCACCCGAAAAGACAAAGGTGCAACAAATCCGTAACAATGTCATAAAAACGCAATATTCTCGCCGGGGAAAAGTTTTTACCTCGAGAAATCAATTACCTGCACGTTATGTGACAACTGGTCACATGAAACGGTAACACGGTCGCCAAAGTGTCATTTGGCAAGCCTAGCTGTCCTCTCGCGACATCGCATTTCTAGTTTTTGATTCTCGGTTTTATGAGGGGACCGTTCGCTGTGACTACTCTTTCTCGCTCCATGATCCTTGGTTGCTCCGTATTGGCGCTTGCCGCTTGCGGCCCCGATGAGATCGCTTCGCCCGGCACTGGCGGCAATATCGTGATCAACAATCCCACGCCCGCGCCAACGCCGACCCCAACGCCCACATCCGGCGGAACGCTGGTCACCCCGGCGGGCGGTTGCCCTACCATCGCCGATGCGCAGGGCCTGACCGATGAGGGCACGATCAGCAATTCCGCCGGTGACGAATGGCGCGTCTGCGCCACGCCGCTGCGGTTCAATGCTTCTTCCACCTTGCCGCAGATCGACGGCCTGCTCTATCGCCTGCCCGGTCAGGTCAACGTGGGCACCGATGGCGGCCCTGCTGCAGACAACAGTGACGGCCTCGATGATACCAATGTCGAGCTGACCATCGAGCCCGGCGTCATTATCTACGCTGCCGGTTCTTCCTTCCTGAACGTGACGCGCGGCAGCTCGATCGATGCAAACGGCACCGAAGACATGCCCATCATCTTCACCAGCCGCGACAATGTCGTCGGGCTGAACAATGCCAACTCCTCGGGCCAGTGGGGCGGTGTGGTTCTTTCGGGCCGCGCGCCGGTCACCGATTGCTTCGAAGCGCTTGCCACGCCGGGTTCGGTGGATTGCGAACGCCAGGTCGAAGGCGCAAGCAACCCCAGTTTCTTCGGCGGCAACGATGAAGACGATTCCTCGGGTTCGCTAAGCTACGTACAAATCCGTTATTCCGGCTTCGTACTTTCCGGCGATAACGAACTGCAGTCGCTCACCACCGGCGGCACGGGTTCGGGCACCACGCTCAACCACATCCAGTCTGTCAACTCCTCGGACGACGGCGTCGAGTTCTTCGGCGGCATCGTGAACATCAGCAACCTGATCGTGGCTGGTGCGGAAGACGATTCGCTCGATACGGATACGGGCGTGAAGGCGAACATGCAGTTCGTCCTCGCCGCCCAGCGTGACGGCATCGGCGATGCCATCATCGAAGCTGACTCCAACAACGGCCTGGAAGACCAGACACCGCGTCAGAACACCACCATTAGCAACTTCACCTTCATTCAGCGCCGTGCCGGTGACCAGGTCGTGCGTATCCGTGGTGGCACCGACTACGGCCTTTATAACGGCGTGATCTTCGATGCGACGGGCTCCACGCCATGTATCCGTATCGATACGCCTGAAGCCATTCGCGCTGCCAATGCCGGTCTCGACGATGTCGGTCCGCCGCGCTTCAACTCGGTTGCGCTGGATTGCGACACCAACTTCCGCGACGGCAGCGGCGGCGTTACCGCAGCGCAGGCCGAAGGTATTTTCGACAACGGTGCGGGTAACGATAAGGATTACACCCACACCATCACGGGGGGTTATCTGAACGGCGCCAACGAAGACGGCTACACGCCGATCTTCGATCCCACGGCACTGTCGAGCTTCTTCGTGACCGTCAGCTACATTGGTGCGGTGTCGTCGTCCGACGACTGGACGCAGGGCTGGACCTGCGATTCCTCGGCCGTGTCCTTCGGGAACAACACCGGTGCCTGCACCGAAATCCCGACGTTCTGAATGATGGCGGGGAGGGGGCATCGCGCCTTCTCCCTGTCCAACGCTGCGAGCCGTTGCGCTCGCGATAATTGTACTGATCGACTCATGAGGGAGTCATACCAATGACCACTGGCAAGCGGCTGGCGGGGCTGCTGTTGCTCACCACCGCGCTCACCATTCCCGGCGCGGCCTTTGCCCAGGACGCCGGCGGCGCTGCCCTTTCTCCCTCGCAGGAGCAGGTGGAGCGCGACGAACTGCTGGACGACGAGCTGCCCGAAGAGGGGCAGGAGCAACTGGACGAACCGGATATCTCCGTTCCGGGTGGCTCCATCATCGTTACAGGGCGCATCAACCGCGACCCCACGCGCAATTCCACCCAGGTCGTGAGTGTTCTTTCAACCGAGCAGATCGCGCGGACGGGCGAAGGCGATATCGCCGGCGCCCTGAACCGCGTCACCGGACTTTCCGTGCAAGGGCAGGGCTTCGTCTACGTGCGCGGGCTCGGCGATCGCTATTCGCTGGCTCTGCTCAACGGCCTACCACTGCCTTCGCCGCAACCGCTTAGCCGCGTCGTACCGCTGGACATCTTCCCCACCAACGTGGTGTCTTCCAGCCTGGTGCAGAAGACATATTCGGCCAACTTCCCCGGCGAATTCGGGGGCGGCGTCATCAACCTCACCACCCGTGCCATTCCCGAAGAAAGCTTTCTCGAAATCAGCGGCGGAGTCAGCGCCAATACCGAAACCACCTTTCACAACGGGCTGGCCTATTACGGGTCGGACTTCGACTGGTTCGGTTTCGACGATGGCACGCGCGACGTGCCGCCAGCCTTGCAGACATTCTTCGACAGCGGCATCCGCCTCAGCGACATTCCGCTCGATCCGTCGCAGAACCTGAACGGTGCCCCCGTCACCCAGCTCGACATCGGCAAGCAGCTTGGCAACCCCAACCTGATCCTGTTGCAGAAGATCGGCGATATTCCCGCCAACTGGTCTGCCGGGCTGACGGCGGGTACATCGCTCGATGTGTTCGGCGATGGCCTGCTGGGCATCGTTGCCACCGCCTCTGTCAGCAACAGCTGGCGTACGCGCGACATTACCTCGCAGTCGATCCTTGCCGATTTCACACTCGACAGCGACTTTAACGATCTCGTCACCGACAACTCGGTGCTGGTGAATGCTCTGCTCGGCTTCGGGCTGGAGATTGGCGACCACCAGTTTCGCTGGACCAATCTCTTCATCCGCGACACCTCGAAGCTGGCTCGCCTTTCGCAGGGTGAGGATTTCCAGGACGACGACAGCATCCAGCAGCAACAGACGGCTTGGTTCGAGCGCCAACTGATCGACACGCAGCTGGTGGCTGAGCTGGAGTTTGGCGACCTGGGCGTGGACCTTCGCGGCGGCTATGCCCGGACCGACCGCGAGGCACCGTTCGAATACACGTTCACCTACGTGCGCGACAACGCGCAAGGTCCGCTTAGCGATCAGTTCATCAACGTGCTGGATCGGCAGACCGGCGATGCTTCTGTCGTCTTCTCGGACCTTCAGGAAGAGCTTTACGCGGGCGGCATCGACCTGAGCTATCCTATCTTCGACAACTTCGGCCTGACGGTGGGCTATGCCTACAGTGATACCGAACGCTATTCCGAACGCCGCGAATTCCTGTTCAACGCACCCACCAGCTTCCCCGATGGCGTGGGCCTGTTGCGGCCCGACCTGTTGCTGGGCGATGCGATCATTGATTTCTACGATATCGGGCTGATTGAATCGACGCAGAACGACCCTGCTTTCGATTCCGCGCTTACAGTCCACGCCGGGTACGGCAAGATCAACTGGGAGCCGGTGCTGGGTGTGATCCTGGATGCGGGCGTCCGTTACGAAACCGCCGACCAGACTGTTGATCCGGTCGACGTGTTCAGTACGCCGCTCAATTCTTCCAGCAGCACGGCGCTTGAAAACGAGTACTGGCTGCCTGCCGTCACCTTGACGGTGGAGCCGATGGAGAACCTGCAACTGCGTGCCAACGGCTCGATGACGCTGGCCCGTCCGCAGTTTCGCGAGTTGATCTTCCAGACCTATTATGATCCTGAAACCAATCGCCAGTTCAACGGCAACCCGTTTCTGATCGATAGCGAACTCACCAATTTCGAAGTGCGCGGAGAATACTATTTCGGCGGAGGCGACAGGGTGTCGCTAGCCGGTTTCTACAAGGAAATCGAAAACCCGATCGAGGCGTTCTCGAGCTTCTCCGACAACGCGCAGCTTACTAGCTTCGCCAACGCACCCAGCGCCACGCTGTGGGGTGTGGAGGCGGACATGCAGTATACGTTCGATCTCTATAACCTCGGTGGGTTCTTCGAGACGAAAGAACTGCTGATAATCAGCAACTACACCTACACCAATTCCGAGATTTCGGTAGATCCGGGCGACATAACGCGCCTGTTCCCCGGCGGCGACACGCCCGCCTCGAACCTGTTCGTGGATGGCGTGCCGTTAACGGGCCAGTCTGACCATCTGGTGAACTTCCAGATGAGCTTCGAAGATACCGAACGGTTGCAGCAATTCACGGTGTTGTTGAACTACGCCAGCGAACGCGTGACCAGCCGTGGCACCTCCGGTCTACCTGACATTATCGAGGAACCGGGCCTTACAGTCGACATCGTCGCGCGGCAGGGGTTCGACCTGCTGGGCAACGATCTCGAACTGAAGCTGGAAGCGCGCAACATTTTCGGCAGGCCGAACGAGGAATTCCAGACCGACGGCGTGAACCGCGTAGAGATCAATAGCTACGAACGCGGCACCGAACTGGCCGCGTCGCTCTCGCTGACATTCTGACCACCCCGCTGAAATGGAAAAGGCGGCCCTTCGCGATGTGCGATGGGCCGCCTTTTCATTGCGCAGATGGTGTCAGATCAGGTCGAGAACGTAGCCCCTGCCGTGAACCGTGCGTAGCAATTGCTCTGCGCCTGCATCGCGCAGCCCCTGTCGCAGGCGCTTGATCCACACATCCACCGTGCGCAGGTATTCGGGATCACCATCCTTGCCCAGCGCGTCGATCAGTTCCTGCCGCGACAAGACACGGTTGGGATTTTCGGCCATGAACCGCAGGACGCGAAACTCGTTGGGCCGCAGTGCGATCAACTCGCCATGCCAGCGCGCCTGTTCGCCCGCCACGTTGATCTGCAGGTCGCCAAATTCCAGCACCTGCGGTTTGCCGCATGACTTCCCCTGTGCGAAAAGTGCCAGCACCCGATCCAGCATGGCCTGACGGTCCAGCGGCCCGATCGCATAATCGTCCACACCGGCTTTCAATGCGCGACGGCGATCTTCGGGATCGTCCTCTTCCAGCACCATGGTGATATGCGCATCGCCCATCCGCGGGTCGGCGCGCAGGCGACGAACCATCTCCAGCCCGGAAAGCGCTTCCATCACCCAGTCCACGAACATCCATGCGCGCCCGTCAACCAGCGAAAGCGGGCCTTCGGGGAGTAACAGGGTAAAACGGAACACCGTTTCGCCATGCGCAAAGTCCGCATAGCGCGCCGCTTCGCTATTGGTCGTGAATATGCTGATGCGGTCCATGCGCCCCTGCCCGGTTTGTGTCGGGCAGGTGATTGGCAAGCCAGCATGACCGGTCTGTGACAATGAGGCGGCATTTCGCCGCTGCCCTCACAATCGCTAGCCAATGGGGGGAGCAGGGCAGTATTGGCTCAGATACTGGTCATGACCGGGCATGTGCTGCACCAGGAAACGGATGGACTTCTCGATCTCGTCCAACTCGCTTTTCGTCGCGGCCTTGTCCAGCGTTTCGGCCATCGCATTGTGGCCCTTCATCTCGATCCCCTGGCCCATCATTACCGCCGCCCAACTGGTCTCGGTGAACAGTTCGTCCTCCTCACGGAAGATCTGCCCTGTCTCTTGGAACAGAGCGACCCTTTCGGTCAGGCTGTCGGGCACGCTCATGTTGCGGCAATATTTCCAGAACTCGGAATCGTCGCGCGTGGTGGTGTTGTAATGCAGGATCAGAAAATCGCGGATGCGGCGGTACTCGGTGCCGGTCAGCCGATTGAATGTATCGCGCTGGGCATCGGTAACGCCATCCAGGGATAGCACCGCGATCAGCTTGGTGATGCCGGTATTGATCAGGTGGATGGAGGTGGATTCCAGCGGCTCCATGAAGCCTGCCGAAAGGCCCAGCGCCACCACGTTGCGGTTCCAGAACCTCTTGCGCCGCCCGGTGACGAAGCGAAGGTGGTTAGGGTCGGCCGTCGGCTTTCCTGCCAGGTTGCTGACCAGGATGTCGGTCGCCTCGTCGGCTTCCATGAAGGCATCGCAATAGACGTGGCCGTTGCCGTTGCGGTGTTGCAGGGGCACCTGCCATTGCCAGCCCGCGCTGTGCGCCGTTGCGCGGGTAAAGGGCGCGGGCGGACTGCCGTCGTCGCGGTTGCAGGGCAGGGCAACGGCGCGATTGCACGGCAGCCAGTGCGTCCATTCCTCGTATCCCGTTTCCAGCGTCTGCTCTATCAGCAGGCCGCGAAATCCGGAGCAATCGATGAACAGGTCGCCTTCGACGGTGTCCCCGCTATCCAGCGTCACTGACGCGATGTCACCGCTCTCCGCGTTCTGAACGACATCGAGAACCTTGCCTTCCTGCCTCACCACGCCGCGCGCTTCCGCATATTTACGCAGGAAAGCGGCATAGCGTCCGGCATCGAGGTGGTAGGCATAGTTGATCGGCGGCAGGTCGTCGCGCTTGGTATCCGCGGTTCGCGCAAACTTGCCGAAATAGGCGGCCATCGTCTCTGCATTGAAGACCTGAATCGGGCGATTGTCGCCCTGGCTTTTCATGAAGTGCCACACGTGGTGGAACGACATCGCGCCGATTTCATACCCGTAGTTGCCGAACGGGTGGATGTAACTGTCGCCTACAGCGCCCCAGTTCACGAACTGGATGCCCAACTTGAAACTGCCCTGCGCGGCGGCCAGCATTTCGCGCTCGTCGATCTCAAGCAACTGGTTGAAATCCACGAAGGGCGGAATGGTTGCCTCGCCCACGCCAACGGTTCCTATTGCTTCGGATTCCACCAGCGTGATGGAAAGCTCGCGCCCCTTCTTCAGACGGGAAAGCGCGGCTGCCGCCATCCATCCGGCGGTTCCGCCACCGACGATTACGATTCTATCGATTGCCATATCGTTGCTCGCTGCATCCTCCCTGCCATTTGCCTAGCGTGCTTTGGGGTGCTGCGCAAAACAGGACAAAAGGCCATGCTGCGGTGTCCCCCGGGGAACGCTATTGCAGAAAAGTTACACTATGCGCCGCATAATGTGAACGTTCATTTTTGCCGTTGTGAACGCTCACAAGACTGGTATGACAAGGATGTGGCGTCACGTGAGGGCGCGAAGTTTTGACGATATCGCCCGGAAAAAATTCAGGCGGATCAATGGGGAGGCAGCCAGTGTCAGTTCGAATCAGGAATCGTAATCTCACCTTCGGCGGTCGTGCGCGTGCATTGGCCGGCGTGTCCGGCATGGCCCTTTGCATGGTCGCCAGCAATGTCGCGCTTGCGCAGGAGACAGTCGAGGAAGAGGCCGCACAAGAGGCGGGCGAGGCTGACGTCAACACGATCGTCGTCAGCGGTTTCCGCGCCTCGCTGCAGACCGCGCAGGACTTCAAGGAAAATGCCGACACCATTGTCGACGTGATCACGGCCGAGGACGTGGGCGCCTTGCCTGACCGTTCCGTGACGGAAGCCTTGCAACGCGTTCCGGGTGTGAACATCGGTCGCTTTGAGAAAACTTCCGACCCCGATCGTTTCTCGGTAGAGGGTACGGGCGTCATCATTCGCGGCCTGCCCTACGTGCGCAGCGAACTGAACGGTCGCGATATCTTCTCCGCCACTGGCGGTCGCAGCCTGAGCTTCGAAGATGTTTCTCCGGAGCTCGTGGGCCGTGTCGAAGTGTTCAAGAACACCACCGCCGACATGATCGAAGGCCAGATCGCCGGTCTCGTCAATCTGGTGACCCGCAAGCCTCTTGATCGTCCGGGCCTGAATATCGCCGGTTCCATCGAAGCCAACTACGGCGACCTGCGCGAAGAATGGTCGCCCACGTTCAACATCCTGGGCTCCAACACCTTCGATACCGGGATTGGCACCTTCGGCCTGCAGCTATCCTATTCCCACTCCGAGCTGCAGAGCCGCACCGATGCCTCGCAGGTTGCCGATCCGTGCTATCGCAATGCTGACCTTTCGGGCGGCTGCCTGCGCGTGTTCGATGTGAATTCCGGCGGTTTTGGCGATACCCAGAACTTCACCGAAGACAATTTCCCGCCCGCCGGTTCCGTGATCGTGCCGCAGTATGCCGGTGTGCGCACCACCGATCTCGACCGTGATCGCGAGGCGATCTCGGCCATTGGGCAGTTCGAAAGCAGCGACGGGCGCTTCCTGGTGACTGCGGAATACCTGCGCTCCAAGGCGAGTTTCTTCACTGAGGAATTTGCGCTGCTCGGCCGTATCGACGATGGCGTATCCTCGCCCGATCCGCGTCCCGGTACCGATTTCACTTTCGACGAAAACGGCCTTTTCGAAACCGGCATCCTTACCGATAACGTTGGCAATGCCTACGCCACGCCTTTCGGTCTTGGGGGCATTCCGATCGACTCTCTGCGCTTCCTTCGCGATACCGAAACCGTAACCGAAGACTATTCCATCGATGTCTTCATGGAACTGACTGATCGCCTTCGCGTCAACTTCGAAGGCCAGATCGTGCAGTCGGACCTGCAGCGCGATTCCGTGTTCGGTGCGCTGAGCACATGGGCTGATATCGATCTGGACCTGTCGGGCGAAACGCCCAACGTACAGTTCCTTGCGCCCGTTGGCGCACCTGCCGATTACTTCTCCAGCGGGTTCTACACCTATTACTGGTTCGGCCTCGACAGCCGCGAGAAGAACGACGGCGAGATGTATACGCTGAGCGGCGACGTGGAATACGACATCAGCGATGGCTTCTTCCGCAAGGCTGCATTCGGCGCGCGCTGGGCCGATCGTGACCGCACGACGCGCAACACCAACTTCAGCACATGGGGTAACCTGTCGGCACCGTGGACGGGTCGTGGCGGCTGTGCTCCATGGGGCGAAGGCGCAGGCTGTTTCTCCGAGGGGCCCGGCCCGTTCGGCAATGGCTTCATCCCGGGCCGCTTCTACACCGGCCTGCCGGGTCAGGAGTTTGCCATCGCTGGCGGCGCCTATACCGACGACTTCCCTGAATATTCGCAGCTTCGCGAACCTTTCGGCGATAATTTCCAGCGCGGTGAAGCGGGAACGCCGATTCCCAATGGCGCAGCCTATTTCTACGGTGGCGATGACTTCCTGGCGGACTACCTTGCCGGGGAAGTTGACCAGCAGTGGCAGGAGATCACGGACTTCTCGATCTCGCCCGAAAGGTTCAACCTCGGCGTAAACGGCCGGAACTATACCAATCCCGTCACGGGCGAGACAATTGCCTGCGACCCGTTCTGTCCGCCTGATATCTCCAACGTCAGCGAGATCACCAAGGCTGCGTATGTCCGTATCGACTTCGGCCATGATTTTGACAGCGGCTGGTCGCTCGGCGGCAACTTCGGCGTTCGTTATGTGGAAACCGCCGTCAGCTCCGATGCACTGGTCGGCTTCCCGCAGGCCAACCAGTTCGACGATCCTTCGATCGGCGGCAACGGCGATGGCGTGGTGCAGGTGGCCGAGATTCAGAACCTGTGCCAAAGCCCACTGCCTCCGGGCCAGCAGCGTCTCTACTGCCAGCTTTCAGGCCAGCGCCTGGAGGAATTCGCATCGCTGTTTACGGGCGAAGCGATCCCCGACGACCGCGATATCACCTTCGATCATTGGCTGCCGTCCTTCAACGTGCGTCTTGACAGCGGCGACGGCTGGGTGTTCCGAGGTGCTGTATCAAAAGGCATTTCGCGCCCCGACCTGCAGTTGTTCAACGCGGGCGGTGTGCTTGGCTTCAGCGGACGTGTGGACTCCGGCCCGCTGCTCAGCATCGATACCGGCAACCGCAATCTGCTGCCCGTCGAGGCATGGAACTACGATCTCTCGGTAGAATGGTATTTCGACAGCGTCGGCTCCCTCACGGCGGCCGGTTTTGTCAAGGATATCAGTGGCATTGTCAGTCGCGGTACCGGGGTCGTCAATTACACCAGCCCCACCGGTGTATCGCAGGACGTGATCATCAACGGCCCGTCCAACGATATCGACGGTACGCTGTACGGTGTCGAAGTCGCTTACCAACAGGTTTACGACTTCCTGCCGGGCCTGCTCAGCGGTTTAGGCAGCCAGGTCACCTATACTTATGTGAACGGCGATGACTTCCCCAACCCGCTCATTTCCGGCATCGGATCGCCTTCGGTGGCAAGCGCGGGCGCGCCGCTCAACGGCAGCCCCTTCGTCGGGCAGCAGCCGCTGCAGGGCATTTCGGAGCACACCGTCAACGCGACACTGTTCTACGAACGTGGTCCGCTGGCGCTGCGTACGGCTTACAACTGGCGGTCCGCTTTCCTGATCACGCCGCGAGACGACATCTTCCCGTTCTCCCCGATCTATCAGGAAGCAACCGGCCAGCTGGATGCATCGATTTTCTACGAATTGACCGAGAGCATCAAGGTCGGTGTGCAGGCCGTGAACCTGCTCGATGAAGTGACCGAAACCTCCCAGGTAATCGATTACGATGGCACCCGCGTTACCCGCTCCGCTTTCCGTAACGATCGCCGCTACACCTTCCTCGTCCGTTTCGACTTCTAGCAAGTCGGAGCTCCTCCGGACGAGTGGACAAGATGGGCTCCTGCGTATTCCTGCGCAGGGGCCCATTTTTCGGTTGGCCACCGGGTGGAAATGGTATGGGTTGCAGCCAAGGCTGCTGCACAAGGAAGTTTCATGATCGATAGAATGTCAGGCTGGCGCATGCATCTTGTCTGCATCGCTGCAGTTGCCGCGCTTTCGGCATGCGGAACGGACAACCTCGATGTGCGGCCCTCGAACGCGGATGCCGCGCCGGGTGAGTGGCAATTGGTCTGGGCGGATGAATTCGACGGCACCGAAATCGATACCGGCCGCTGGACCCTGGCCAATGATTGCTGGGGCGGCGGTAACGAGGAACGTCAGTGCTACACTGCGAGACCCAGCAACGTATCCGTCGAGAACGGTATGCTCGTCATAACTGCTCGCAAGGAGGACTTTACCGGTCCGGCCTGGCCTGCAAGCTTCGGCCCCTCGGATGCTAACTCCGCTGAGCAGGCAAGCAAGCCGTTCACCTCCGGCAAGCTGACAACCCAGGGCAATGCCGCCTGTACCTATGGCCGCTTCGAAATGCGCGCACGATTGCCGCAAGGGCAAGGCGTGTGGCCTGCCTTCTGGATGCTCCCCGAAGGCAGCGAATACGGCAGATGGGCCGCGTCCGGCGAGATCGATATTCTCGAAGCGGTGAACCTTGGCGTGGAATGTGACGCGTGCGAGGAAGGCGGCGAGAACTCGCTGCTAGGCACACTGCACTTCGGTGGCGAGTGGCCTGACAACGAACATCATGGCAGCGAAGTCTCCTTGCCGGAAATGCTGGACGACGGCTTCCACACCTACGGCGTGATCTGGGAGGAAGGCCGTTTTACCTGGACCTTCGATGGCGAACCCTTCGCCACCGCCCGGGCAAGCGACTGGTTCACCACGGCAAGCCGCGATCCGAACGCCCCGTTCGACCGGCCCTTTCATCTGATCGTGAACCTCGCAATCGGGGGGCGCTTGCCCGAAGAGCGCGGCCTCGGCGGGGTTTCGCCGGATAATTTTCCCAAACGAATGGAAGTCGACTGGGTTCGCGTCTGGCAATGCGGAGCGGACGCGGCTAGCACGCAGCGCTGCACAGAGGACTGATGAAATGGCGCGCCGCCGACAATCCGTGACGATCAAGCATGTGGCAGCCGATGCCGGCGTTTCGCTGCAAACGGTCAGCCGCGTCATCAACAGCGAGGCCAACGTCCGGCCCGAAATGAAAACACGGGTGCAGGCCTCGATCGACAAGCTTGGGTATGTACCCTCGATTGCCGCACAGCGCATGAGCGGTTCGCGATCCTACCTCATCCTCGCTCTCAACGATCGGGAGCGCACGATAGCGGACTGGCGCGCGCGCGAAGGCAGCGACTGGATCGATCAGATGTTGCTGGGCGGCATGCTGAAATGCGCCGAATACGGCTACCGCCTGATCTTCGAACTGGTAGACACGCACAGCGACCATGTGGAGCGAGAGCTGAAAGGTGCGATTGCCGCGCTGCAGCCCGACGGCGTGGTCCTGACGCCGCCCCATGGCGACAACGCGCTGATCACAGGATTGCTCGACAAGTACAAGATTCCCTTTGTCCGCATCGGCTCGCGCGAGAATGGCGGGGGGTTGTCGATCACCATGGGGGACGACCGACTGGCGCGCATGGCGACGCAGCACCTGATTGACAAGGGTCACCAACGCGTCGGCTTTATCGCCGGCGATCGCGAATATGCGCTGAGCCAGTGGCGCAAGGATGGCTGGCTGGAAACCATGCGCGAGAACGGGCTGGCGACGGACGGCCTGTGCGAGCGCGGCGATTTCAGCTTCGCTTCCGGGGAGAAAGCGGCGCGCAAGCTGCTGGAGGGTCGTGACAGACCCACGGCGATCATTGCCGGTAACGACCAGATGGCGATGGCGACCAACAAGGTGGCACACGAACTGGGGCTGAAGGTGCCGGGCGACCTGTCGCTGATCAGCTTCGACAACACGCCCGTGGTGCGATTCGTACAGCCGCCGCTGACTGCCATCGACCAACCCATTGCGGAAACCGTATCGCGCGCAGTTGAACTGCTCATCAAGTCTCAGCGCGGGGAAGATCTACCTCCGCTGCCCCTTGTCGTGGAAGGCAGTCTGGTGGAGCGGCAATCTGTCGCTGCGCCGCGAAAAGCCAAATGAGAAAGTCGGTTGCCGCGCAAACCGGCAGCGATCGTCAGAGCACGCGGTTCATGCTGCTCTACGCGCTTGCTGCGGCAGGCGGGGCGATGGCCTATATTCCCTTCCTCACGATTCTCCTGCCGGTTCGCGTCGAAGCGATGGCGGACGGCGAACATATAAGCTGGCTGGCCTATTGCGCGTTTGCCGGGGCGGTAGCGGCCAGCTTGTCGCACATACTGTTCGGCTGGCTTTCCGACCGCACGCAAAACCGGGGCGGGTGGATAGTTGCAGGACTTTTCCTGAGCTGCACTTTTCTTGTCGCGATGTCGCGGGCTGGGAATCTTGGACTTCTGCTCACCCTGCTGGTCGCATGGCAGATATCGCTCAACATGATGCTTGCCCCGCTGGCCGCCCTGGCCGGTGATTTCGTGCCCGACCGGCAAAAGGGTCTTCTGGGCGGATTGCTCGCCTTTTCGCCTGCGATCGGTGCGGCATCGGGCGCTTTGGTCACCATTCCGGGATTTGCGGCGGCAGATATGCGACTGGCCATCGTGGCCGCGCTGGTGGCCCTGTGTGTCTTGCCGGTGCTGCTGTTCGGCAGGCCCAGACCTTTCCCGGAGTTGCTTGAGCCGGTTGCGAAAGATGCAGGTCGGCGCGATCGCGGTCCGCGCAATCTGGTGGCGCGCATGTGGCTTGGCCGATTGCTGGTGCAGATTGCGGAGGCTGCATTGTTCGCCTATCTCTACATCTGGCTTCGCAGCATTTCCTCTGACATCCGCGATGACGATGCCGCGCAGGTCTTCACCGTCGTACTGGTCGTAGCGGTTCCGGCAACATTGTTCGTGGGCCGCTGGGCCGACCGCAACGATCGGCCGATCATGCCACTGGTAATCTGTGCGGCGATCACTGCCGCCGCCCTGCTGGTGATGGCGACTGCCACGGCGTTGCCGCTGGCGATGGTCGGTTACGGATTGTTCGGCTTTGCATCCTCCATCTTCCTGGCGCTGCATTCGGCACAAACGCTGCGCGTGCTGCCGCGGCCGCAGCATCGCGGGCGCGACCTGGGGTTCTTCAACCTCACCAACACGGTGCCGTCGCTGGTAATGCCGGGGTTGACCCTGGCGATGGTGCCGCTTTTCGGATTTGCAGGACTGTTCGCGCTGCTTTCGCTGCTGGTGGCGCTGGCGGCGCTGCTCCTCGCCACCGTTCCCCGGCCTCGCTAACAGTCCGCAATAGGCGCTTGCCATAAGGGGATTGGCGTGTCAGAACCGGAATTGAGAACGTTAACAATTGTTCCGGGGATGACGATGCGACTGGGTATGGGATTGCGTGCGGGTGTGGCGATTGTCGCCGTGGGTCTGGGCCTGGGGGCTTGTGCCACAGTGCCATCCGGTCCTTCCGGTGGAGAGCCGGTCACGCAAGGCGAACCGGCTACCGCAATGGATACCGAAGATGCGGTGGTTGCCGATCTTCTTTCCCGCATGTCGCTGGAACGCAAGATCGCCCAACTCATCCAACCGCAGATCAACAGCTTTACCCCGCAGGATATGGAGCGCTACCGCTTCGGCAGTTACCTCAACGGTGGCAACGGCGGCCCCTACGGTGATGAGTATGCGCCTGCTTCGGAATGGCTTCGCTATGCCGACGAGATGTACGACGCATCGGTTCGGCCCCTTCCGGGTAATGAGCCCGCCATTCCGACAATGTGGGGCACCGATGCCGTGCATGGTCATACCAATGTGGTTGGCGCCACCATCTTTCCGCACAATATCGCGCTGGGCGCGGCGGGCGATGCAGACCTCGTTCGTCGAATCGGCCATGCGACCGCCGTGGAGATCGAGGTTACCGGCATAGACTGGAATTTCTCTCCCACCGTCGCCGTTGCACAGGATGACCGCTGGGGCCGAACCTACGAGAGCTATTCCGAGAACAAGGAACTGGTTGCCCGCCTCGGTGCGGCGCTGGTCGAAGGATTGCAAGGCGACCCCGACAATGCAGATTACCTCGGCACGGGCCGGGTAATTGCCACAGCCAAGCATTTCTTTGGCGATGGTGGCACCGATAACGGCGTCGATCAGGGTGAGGTTACCGGCGACCTGGCCGAGTTGATGGCAATCCACGCCTATCCCTATCCCGCCACGATCGAGGCCGGGGTTGAGGCGATCATGGCCAGCTTCAATTCGATCAATGGCCGCAAGATGCATGGCAACGAACAATTGCTGACCGGCGTCCTGCGCGAGCAGATGGGTTTCGACGGGCTGGTCGTGGGTGACTGGAACGGCCACGGACAGGTGGCCGGATGCACCGTTACCGATTGTGCCCAATCGTTGTTGGCGGGCCTCGATATCTACATGGTGCCCGACGACTGGAAAGGTCTGATGGACACGTTGATCGCGCAGGTTGGCGATGGCACCATTCCCATGTCGCGGGTGGACGAGGCGGCAGAGCGCGTGTTGCGTGTGAAATACCGCGCAGGTCTGCTGGGCGACGATGCCCAACGTCCGTCGCAGCGCGGTGTTGCCGGACGGTTCGACATGCTGGCATCCCCCGAGCACCGCGCCATTGCGCGCGAGGCGGTGGCCCGTTCGCAGGTGATCCTCAAGAATGACGGCGTGTTGCCCTTGGACGCAGGAGCAAACGTGCTGGTGGCGGGCACCGCTGCGGACAACATCGGTCAGGCTGCGGGCGGCTGGACCCTGACGTGGCAAGGCGGGCGCGAACTGGACCGTGACCTGTTCCCCAACGCCACTTCCATCTGGGAAGGGCTTGAGCAGGCAATCGAGGGTAGCGGCGGCACCGCCACCCTTTCACCAGACGGTTCCTTCACCCAGCGTCCCGACGTGGCCGTCGTGGTGTTTGGCGAAGTGCCCTACGCGGAATTTGCCGGCGATCGTCCCAATCTGGCGCTTGCCGATGAGGAGGGGCTGGATCTGCTGCGTGATTTCGCAGAGCAGGACATCCCCACCGTCGCCGTGTTTCTCTCTGGGCGCCCCATGTGGATGAACCGCGAACTCAATGCCTCCGATGCGTTCATTGCCTCCTGGCTGCCGGGTAGTGAAGGCGCGGGCATCGCCGATATCCTGATGGGATCGCGAGAAGCGACCGGGCGCCTGTCCTTCTCCTGGCCCGAAGATTGCGCAGGCGAACCATTGAACAGTCCGGAAGGCGCTCTTTTCCCCTTCGGTTACGGGCGTTCGCTCGACGATACGTCCCCTCTGGCGCAGCTGAGTGAAGAGTGCGACGCGCTTCTCGTGGGGCCTTCGCGGGAGGTCTTTGTATCGGGGCGTCTCGGCAATGGCGTGGTTGCCAGCGTGGGGAGCGGTGCCTTGCCAAACCTGCTGGGCAGCGAGGGCGGTGTCACCGCACGCGGCTACGACCGCGAGGCGCAGGAGGATTCCCGCGAAATCAGCATGGCCGCCGGATCGCGGCTGGCCCTGACGCAGGAAGATGACAGTGGCGGCGCCTATCGCATTACCTACGAAGTGCTGGCTCGCCCCAGCGCGCCGGTTACGCTGATGCCGGGCGATGGGAACACCGTCGACCTGACGCCGCATTTTGCCCATGCCTTCGAAAAGGGCTGGCGTGAGATGGTGATCACGCAGGCTTGCGCAGGCGATCTGGGTCAGACGATTACTTTTGCAACCGAAGGCGATATCGCGTTCCGCATCGCCAGTATCGTGCGCGAGGATTTGCCCGAGGGGACCGAGTGTTCCTTCTGAATTATACGACTGCCAGGCTGACACCGGTTGCTGGCGAGGCCCAAGCAGGACATTAGACAAACGAACCTTGCGGACTTGCCCGGAAAAGGCTTGCCGCCACTAGGGAGAATGACATGGCCCTTGCGCCCGATGTAACCAGCAGCACCGATCCCAATCCGATGGCCGACGATGCGCCCCCGGTGGATGCACCCGGCCTGCAGTATTTCGTCTTCGGCCTGTTCTTCATCTTTGGCGGGATCACCTCGCTCAACGATGTCCTGATCCCCAAGCTGAAGGAGCTGTTCACGCTCTCCTACACCGAGGCGATGCTCGTGCAGTTCTGCTTTTTTGCCGCTTATCTGCTGATCGGCATTCCCGGCGCGAAACTGGTGAAGAAGATCGGTTACATGCGCGGCGCCGTGGCGGGCTTGTGCACGATGATCGTGGGTTGCCTGCTGTTTATCCCGGCCAGTCAGACCGCGACCTACGCGATTTTCCTTGGGGCACTATTCATTCTCGCCAGCGGTGTGGTGATCGTACAGGTCGTCGCCAATCCGCTTATCAGCCTGCTTGGCCCGCCATCCACGACCCACAGCCGGTTGACCTTCGCGCAGGCATTCAATTCGCTTGGCACAACGGTATTTCCCATCGTGGGCGCGGCGGTCATCCTGGGCTCCCTTGCCGAAGTGAGTGCGGATGAACTGCAGGGTGCCGCGCTACAGGCCTATCGCGCAGCCGAGAGCGAGGCGATCTGGCAGGGCTATCTCGGCGTGGCGGCTCTTATCGCGGTGGTCGCGGCAGCTGTGTGGATGTTCCGCCATCGCTTGCCGCACGATGTAAAAACGATGGGCGAGGGGGAGCTTGTATCCTCCGGTCGCTATTTCATCGGGCTCGCGCTGGCGGCCATCGGTGCATTCGTCGCCTTGCAGGTAAGTGGCTGGCTGGGCGTGCTGATCATCCTTCTCGCACCCGCGCTATGGCTGTACGACAATGACCTGCTGAAGCGTGCACGTTTCAGCTACGGCGCGCTGTGCATCTTCCTGTATGTCGGCGGCGAAGTGGCTATCGGCTCCATCGTCATCAACTATCTCTCGACAGAGCGGGTGCTGGGTCAGCCCGAAAGTGCGATCGGCTGGATGATCGGCCTGTACTGGGGCGGGGCCATGGTTGGCCGCTTCATCGGCTCTGCGTTCCTGCGCATGTTCAGTCCGGGCAAGATCCTTGCTTTCAATGCCACCGGCGCCATTCTGCTCATCCTCATATCCGCGAACACCTCCGGCGAACTGGCGGCGTACACACTGCTTGCCGTGGGCCTGATGAATTCAATCATGTTCCCCACGATCTTCTCGCTCGCTTGCGAGAAGCTGGGGCCGCGCGCGGCTGACGGATCGGGTATCATCAATGTCGCCATCTTCGGCGGTGCCGTAGTCCCGTTGCTTTATGGCGTGATGGCCGATGCCACCGGCGGCAACCTGGCGCTGGCTATGGTGATCCCGATCGTCTGTTATGCGATCATCGCGGGCTTCGGCATCTTCGCACGCCGACCCGCCTGATATTGAAGCTGACGCAAAGGAAAAGGGCGGCAGGTCGATGTGACCTGCCGCCCTTTTCCTTGTGATCGAACCGATCAGTCTTCCTTGTCGCCCTGCCATGCAAGCACGGGCTTGCGCGCAGCCTGCGCCTCGTCCAGCCGCGCCCTTGGCGCATGGTGTGGCGCGGTTTTCAGCGTTTCGTCACCCGCCTTCGCCCGCTCCGCCAACGATCGCATGGCCGTGGTGAACTGGTCGAGCGCGGCCTTGCTCTCGGTCTCGGTCGGTTCCACCAGCATCGCGCCGTGCACCACCAGCGGGAAGTACATGGTCATGGGATGGAAGCCTTCGTCGATCAGGCCCTTCGCCAAATCCAGTGTGGACGTGCCCTCGGCAAAGCCCTGATCGCTGAACAGCGCCTCGTGCATGCAGTGACCGGCGTCGCCAAATGGCGCATCCAGCACGTCGTCCAGGCTGCGCAGAAGGTAGTTGGCGTTCAGCACCGCATCGCCCGACGCCTGGCGGATGCCATCGGCACCATGGCTGAGGATGTAGGTCAGGGCGCGGGTGAACATGCCCATCTGGCCGTGGAACGCCGTCATGCGGCCAAAGCTGCCGGGGAATTCGTCACCGACGTTCTCCTCCTCGATGAGGTGGATCTCGCCGCTGTCGGCATCCTTGGTGATGAAGGGTAGCGGCGCGAACGGCGCAAGCGCCGCCGACAGCACGACCGGACCTGAGCCGGGGCCACCGCCGCCGTGCGGGGTGGAAAAGGTCTTGTGCAGGTTGATGTGCATGGCATCCACGCCCAGATCGCCGGGACGCACACGGCCCATGATGGCGTTGAAGTTCGCGCCATCGCAATAGACCAGACCGCCTGCTGCATGCACCGCGTCCGAAATCGCTTTCATGTCGCGCTCGAACAGGCCGCAGGTGTTGGGGTTGGTGATCATCACACCGGCCACATCGGGGCCAAGCCGCGCCTTCAGCGCTTCCAGATCGACGCGGCCATCCTTGCCGGCTGGAATATCCTCCACCTCGTAGCCGGCAAATGCTGCGGTGGCGGGATTGGTGCCGTGTGCGCTTTCGGGCACCAGCACCACCTTGCGGGCATCGCCGCGCGCTTCCAGCGCGGCGCGAATGCACAGGATGCCGCACAATTCGCCATGCGCGCCTGCCTTGGGGCTCATGGCGACTGCGCTCATGCCGGTCAGTTCGATCAGCCAGTGCGAAAGCTCGTCGATCACGCCGAGCGCACCCTTGATCGTGTCGACAGGTTGCAGCGGGTGCACATCGGCGAAGCCGGGCATGCGCGCTACCTTCTCGTTCAGCCGCGGGTTGTGCTTCATGGTGCAACTGCCCAGCGGGAACAGGCCAAGGTCGATGGCATAGTTCTGGCGGCTGAGGCGGGTGTAGTGGCGCACCGTTTCGGGCTCCGAAAGGCCGGGAAGGTCGATCGGTTGCTTGCGGGCGAACTTGCCAAGCCTGCTGGGGGCATCGGTATCGGGTTCGGGCAGGTCCAGACCGCAGGTTTCGCGCGTGCCAAGTTCGAAGATCAGGCGCTCCTCCAGCATCAGCGCCTTATTGCCGGTGACGGTGGGGTGGTGCGCTGCGTCATCGGCAGCCACGGGAGTTCCAGGCTTCCATCCGCTCTGGTTCATCTTGTTCATGCCATTTCCTCCGCACCTAGTCCCTCTTCAAGAGCGGTAGCCAGCGCTTCGATATCATCTTCGGTATTGGTCTCGGTAACGGTAACCAGCAGACCATTCTCGAGTTCGTCGCCGCCAGGGAACAGGCGGCCCAGCGAGACACCGGCAAGCACGCCGTTATGGGCCAGATCGCGCACCACCGGCCGCGTTTCCCTGTCCAGCACGACGGTAAACTCGTTGAAGAATGTATCGTTCAGCACACTGACGCCGGGAACCTTGGCAAGCCGGTCCGCTGCGAGGATCGCAAGGCGATGGTTCTCGGCCGCCAGCGCCGTCAGCCCCTTTTCGCCAAGCAGTGTCATGTGCACGGAAAAGGCGAGGGCGCACAATCCGCTGTTGGTGCAGATATTGCTGGTCGCCTTCTCGCGCCGGATATGCTGCTCCCGCGTCGACAGGGTGAGCACGAAGCCGCGCTTGCCATCGGCGTCCACGGTTTCGCCGCATAGCCTGCCGGGCATTTGCCGAACGTGCTTGGGATTGGTGATGGCGAACAGGCCAAGGTACGGCCCGCCGAATTGCAGGCCAACACCGATGGACTGCCCTTCGCCCACCACGATATCCGCACCAAGGTTGCCCGGCGCTTCCAACGCGCCAAGTGCTACAGGTTCTGTATTCACCACGATCATCAATGCACCCTTGTCGTGCACGGCATCCGCGATCCGCTGAAGATCCGGGATGCGTCCCATGATATCGGGATATTGCACCACGACGCAGCTCGTCTCATCGTCAATTCGCGCGATAAGCGCCTCGTCGCCGGGATTGGCATCGAGCGCGGGCAAGTCGTAATCGACGTGTTCCGGCGTAAAGCGAGCCATGGTCTGGGCCACGGAAACGTAATGCGGATGCACCCCGCCGCTCATCAGGATGCGGTGCCGCTTAGTCAGCCGCGCCGCCATCACGATGGCCTCCCAGCATGCGGTAGAGCCATCGTACATTGAGGCATTGGCCACCGCACACCCATAGAGCCGCGCAACCTGCGTCTGGAATTCGAACAACATCTGCAAGGTGCCCTGCGCGATTTCCGGCTGGTAGGGCGTATAGGCAGTCAGGAACTCACCGCGCTGGATGATATGATCGACAGTGGCAGGCACGTGATGGCGATAGGCCCCCGCACCGCAGAAGAACGCTGCGTCCGCCGCGGCCACGTTCTGCTTCGACAACCGCCGCATATGTTTCTCGACGGCCATCTCGCTGGCGTGGAGAGCAAGACCCTCGACAGGTCCGTCGAGGTAATGCTCGGATGGTACGTCGTCGAATAGCGCATCGACCGAAGGCGCGCCGATCTTCTCCAGCATCGCGCCGCGGTCGATATCAGTGAGGGGGAGGTAACGCATGCGCTCAGTCCAGCCCTTCGCAGAAAGTCTTGTAGGCAGTATCGTCCATCAAGCCTTCCAGTTCAGCTGTATCGGATACGCTCATACGGAAGAACCATCCCTCGTCCTCGGGACTGGAATTGACCAGTTCGGGGTCGTCCTCCAGCGCTTCGTTGCCCTCAGTGACAGTGCCGGAAATCGGCGCGTAAACGTCGCTGGCGGCCTTCACGCTTTCGACCACGGCGGCTTCCTTGCCCTTGGCAAGATCGGTGCCCGATTGCGGCGTTTCGACAAAGACGATGTCGCCCAGTTGCGATTGCGCGTAATCGGTGATGCCAATGGTCGCGGTTTCGCCTTCGACGTCGATCCATTCATGTTCTTCGGTGAAATAACGGGGCATCTCAGGCTCCTTTACGGGCATAGTTGTGGGGAACGAAGGGCAGGGAAACGACACGGGCGGGCAAACGCCGTCCGCGAACCTCTATATGCAGATCGGCATCGCTGTGCGCGTGCTCTGCCTCGACAAAAGCCATTGCGATCGGGTGGCCCAGTGTCGGGGAGAACCCGCCGCTCGTAACGGTGCCGACCAGGGCATCGCCTGCAAATACCTGGGCGCCCTCGCGGGCGGGAAGGCGGCCTTCCAGCGCCAGGCCGACCCGGCTCTGCGCGCATCCGCCATCCTCGAACCGCGCCATGCACGCGCCATGTCCGACATAGCCGCCGGTCTCGCGGCGGGATTTCGGGAGGGCGAAACCAAGCCCTGCGCTGACAGGATCGGTATCTTCGGTAAGGTCGTGACCGTAGAGCGGAAGTCCGGCTTCAAGACGCAGGCTGTCGCGCGCACCCAGGCCTGCTGGCTTGACCCGCGCGTCGGCCAGCAACGCATCCGCCAGCTTTTCCGCATGGGTCGCGGGCACGCTAATTTCGAAGCCGTCCTCGCCGGTGTAGCCGGATCGACCGATCCCGATCATGGCGCCTTCCCATTCAAGCCCGGTGCCCTGCATGAAATACAGGTCGTCGGTGCAGCCGGGAAAAACGCCTTCCAGCACCGCTGCAGCTTCCGGCCCCTGCAAGGCGAGAAGCGCGCTATCGTCCAGATGGTTCATGGTGATGTCGTCGGGAAGGTGTTCGCGCAGCCAGGCGATATCGTCCCACTTCATGGCGCCGTTCACTACGAGGTAGAACTCTTCCTGCCCGTCGCGGCTGGTGTTGGTCACCATAAGGTCATCCAGGATACCGCCGGTTTCGTTCAGCAGAAGCGAATAACGAATGCGACCGGGCTTCAGCGTAGAGAGGTTGGCGGGAAGCACAGCTTCCAGCGCAGCAGTAGCGCCATCGCCGCTGATAACCAGTTGCCCCATGTGGCTGACGTCGAACAGGCCGGCTTTGCTCCGTGTCCATTCGTGCTCTGCCACGATGCCTTCATACTGGATCGGCATCTCGTAGCCGGCAAAGGCCACCATGCGCGCGCCGTGATCGCGGTGCCACTGGTCAAGAGGCAGCTTTTCCGGCGGCAGTTCTTCAAATTCTTGCGGATCATCCATCTACGGTTTCCAGACGCGGCGTGGCAGCGGCCCGAGATCCGGGCCCTTCGACCATGCCCCCTCTGTCGGGAAACCTGAGAGACTCGACACCGGTTCCATACAGAACCGGTGCTTACCCCTTCGGTGGCTTGCCCCAGCATTCTGGCAAGCGCTTTCCAGAGTGCCTGAACTGGTTGCGCGGTCCGTTTTGCCTGAGAGTTTCCGGGGCGGTTGCTCCTTCGGCGGCCGTGACGGGTAGGGCCAAAGCACTCTCCCGCGCATCCAGCCGACCACACACAAATTCACACGTGCGAATCGACAGGCATGCCTTCCTTTGCTGCAACCGCCCCCCTCGGTCAATCGCGAAGGCGCAAATGCGGGTGCTTGGCCACCGCTTGCGCATCTGAGCGAAGCATCCCCGGAATACGGTAAGCGTACGCATTCATCGTCAAATCTCTTACCGCTAATGCGAATAACTATCATTGACGATACCGTGACGCAATCGTACGCGGCGGGAATGCAGCACGCGGCAAACCCTCGATCCAAGTTTCAGGTTTTACGGTGAAACGTTCGACCATCAAGGCCTGGTTCCTGATCCACAAGTGGAGCAGTCTCGTTTCGACGCTGTTCCTGCTGATGCTTTGCGTCACCGGGCTGCCCCTGATCTTCCATGACGAGATCGACACGCTGACGGGCGAGGATTACGAGGCCTCGCTGGCCGGACCGCCTTCCGCCCAAGGCGGTGTCGCGCTGGACGAGATGTTGCAAGTGGCGCTGGCGCAACGACCCGGCGAAGTGCCGCTGTTCATGGCGTTCAGCCAGGACAGCCCCCTCCTGACCGTGACCACTGGCCCTGCGCCTGATGCACCGGGCGGCGAGATGACTCTCATGTTCCTCGATCGCAGCAGCGGTGAAATCATCGGTCCGGCACCCACGGGCGGGTTCATGGAATTTGTCCTGCAAATGCACACGGACCTGTTTCTCGGCCTGCCCGGAATGCTGTTTCTCGGAGTGATGGGCGCACTTTTCGTGACCGCGCTCGTCTCCGGCGTGGTGCTCTATGCCCCGTTCATGCGACGCCTGCACTTCGGCACGCTGCGGACCAATCGCAGCCGCAGGGTCCGGACGCTCGACCAGCATAACCTGCTTGGCGTCGTGGCGCTGGGCTGGATGCTGGTGGTGGGCGTGACTGGCATTATCAACGCCTTTGCCGATCCGCTGGTGGACAACTGGCGCAATGGCGAACTGGCTGAGATGACCGCACAATATGCGGGGGATGCACCGCTGGATCCGGCCAGCTATGGCTCGCTCGATGCAGCTATGGCCTCTGCCAAGGCAGCCCTGCCGGGTCGTTCGCCGCAGTTCATCGGCTTTCCCGGCGGTGATTGGAGCACGGGGCATCACTATGCGGTGTTCTTCCAGGGGGATCGCCCGCTTACCCAGCATCTGTTGACACCTGCGCTGATCGACTCCCGGAGCGCGCAGTTGACCGACGCGCGCGCCATGCCGGCGATCAACCAGGCGCTGATGATGTCCAAGCCGCTTCATTTCGGCGATTACGGCGGCCTGCCGCTCAAGCTGATCTGGGCGGTGCTGACGCTGGCCACGATCTGGGTGCTCTGGAGCGGATTTTTGCTGTGGCTACGCCGATCGCCTGCGAAACTCGAAAGGCGTATCGACGAGATTGCCACCGGCGCTGCACGAGGCATGCCGGCATGATCGTAGAGAGAAGTGCCCGCCGCCAGCAGCGCGCCAGTATCGCGCGGGTCTTCGCCATTCCCGCAGTCTTGCTGCTGGCCAGCATCGCCGGCCTCGTTCTTGGCCTGACCGGCAACGGCCTGCCCGATGCCCTGTCATGGGCGCTGCTTTCCGTACCCATTCTTGCTGGCGTCTTCGCTTTCGCGAAGCGCCGCTGACATCAAACGAGGACCGATCAATGAATTACCGCCGTGCGTACCTGCCTGCCTTCGTCATCGCTGCCGCCCTGGCATCGCCCGCCGTGGCCCAGCAGGATGATGAAGGTTCCATCATCGTCACCGCCCAGCGGGATAATGCGACGCAAGTCATCAATGGTGGCGAGGCCGGAGTGCTGGGCAATCAGCCTGCCGAAGACCTGCCTTTCGCGATCCGCAGCTTCGACGAGACGCTGATCTACAACCAGCAGCCGCTGACCATCGGCGACGTGCTGGAAAACGATCCCACCGTGCGCACCACCTATGGCTTTGGCAATGCGGCGGAGCAGTTCGTGATCCGCGGCTTTTCCCTGTTCGGCGACGATGTTGGCGTGAACGGCCTTTATGGCATTGCACCGCGCCAGCTCATCGCGCCTGAACTGTTCGAACAGGTGCAGGTGCTGAACGGGTCGTCGGCCTTTCTCAACGGCGCAGCACCGGGCGGCTCCGGCATTGGCGGCAGCGTGAACCTGCAGCTGAAACGCGCGGGCGAGGATCGCAACCGCGCCACTGCGACGTTCGTCGGCGATAGCCATTTTGGCGGCAGTTTCGACGTGTCCCGCCGCTTTGGCGACAGTCGCGAATGGGGCGTGCGCGTCAACGGCGCCTATCGCGATGGCGAGGTGTCGATAGATCGCGAAGATCGCCGTGCGCAGGTTCTCGGCGGTGCGCTGGACTATGACGGCGGGACTTTGCGCGCAGCGCTCGATCTTGCCTACCAGGAAGTGCGCGTCGACAGCCTGCGGCCCAAGGTGACGCTATTGGCAAACGCGATCCCCGAAGTGCCGGAGACCGGTGCGAACTACGCGCAGGATTACACCTTTACAGAGCTTACCGACATCTTTGGTACGTTTACACTGGAATACGACCTTTCCCCCGATGTTCTCGTCTACGCCAAGGCAGGTGCGCGGCGTGGGGACGAAGAGGGCATTTACGGCGGTATCCAGGTCACCGATGCGGCCACGGGGGAAGCTTCCAGCGGCTTTCATTCCTTCATACCGTACGAACAGAATAACGAGGCTGTTGAAGCGGGCCTTCGTGCCGGGCTGGCAACGGGTCCGGTCAGTCACACGCTCAACCTGGGCGGAAACCTGATCTGGCAGCAGGACCGCACGGCTTATGATTTCTTCTCCCCCTTTGCCACAAACCTCTACGATCCTGAACAGGTTGCACCGCAGCCGACAGCCTTTGCGGGCGGTGACCTGGATGATCCATTCCCCATCACCGAACGCAAGCTGGCCAGCGCCTTCCTCTCCGACACTATCGGCCTGTGGGACGAGCGGGTCTTGCTGACCGCAGGAGCGCGTCTGCAAAGCATCGATATCGAGCGTTTCAGCTATTTCGGCGGCGGGTTGGACACGGCCTACGATGAGGAAGCGATTACTCCCGTCGTGGGCCTGGTGGTGAAACCGGTCGAGGGGCTCTCGCTCTATGCCAATTACATCGAGGCCCTGCAGGAAGGTGCGGTCGCACCGCTGGATCCGGCAATCGCCAATCCGGGGGAAGTGCTGGCTCCGCGCATGTCCACGCAATATGAGATCGGCGGGAAATTCTATTTCGATCCCGCGATTTTTGTCACATTGGCATTCTACCGGATCGAACGGCCGGGCGAGGGTTTCGAGGCCAGCGGCGCGGACGGAACGCGTTTCGCCTATGTCGGTGAACAGCGGAACCAGGGCGCCGAACTCACGCTGAACGGCGAACTTGCGCCGGGCCTGCGGCTTATTGCCGGGTTTGCCTTCGCCGACGCAGAGTTCGACAGCGGGCTGGATGCGCCGGGCGTCCCGGACTTTGCCGCCAACGCGAATGTGGAGTGGGACTTGCCCTTCGTTCCCGGCCTCACGCTGAATGGCCGCGTGACCCACACCGGCGAGCAGGAAGCGAATGCGGCCAACACCCTGCAGCTCGACAGCTGGACGGTGCTGGACCTTGGCGCACGTTACGTCTTCGCCGCTGGCGATGCGCCTGTCACGCTACGCCTGTCGCTGGATAACGTGACGGACGAGGCATACTGGGCCAGCGCTTTCGATGCCTTCAACCCCGCCCTGTTGCAGGGCACGCCGCGCACGGTGAAAGCATCGGCCTCCATCGCGTTCTGACCCTGGCTCAGGGTGCGCTCGCCGCGGGGATGTTTACTGGCTCACGAATTCCGCGTTCGCATCATTGTCCATTGAAACAACGGAAAGTTCGCCTGTCTCCGAGACGGACTGGATGAGCGCGGACTTCTTCTTCGATGTGGTTTCGGCGATCCACCAGCGATCGTCCACCTGTACGTAAACATCGGAATACTCGATCCCGAACTGTGTCACCGTACGCTGCGAGAGATTGATGTTGTGAAATGTCAGCGACCACGCGCCGTTGGCGCGCTCCGGGCCATCGAATGTAATGATACCGTTGGCGGCGTGGTGAATATCGAAAATGCCAGGGGCACAACCAAATTCGCGGTAGATCTGGATGAACTCATCGCGATTGTTGATCGGCGGGAATCCTTCGAATGCGATCTTGGCATCGGGAAGCAGTGTTTCCGCTACTGCATCGGGGTCCTTCTCGTCGCACGCGCGCAGATAGCGCGCCTTCAGGTCCCGAATGGCGCGGTCATTCTCAAGCCGCAGCAATCTTTTTTCCAGATCCATCACATTCTCCTTTTGCGTAATTCGATATCTCATATAATACGCAAAACAAGAAATACAGGAGAGATAAGTGCTGCTAGAAGGCAAAAAGATGCTCATTACCGGCGCAGCGTCCGGTATCGGGCGCGCAACGGCGATAAAGTGCGCCGGTGAAGGCGCAAACCTCACGATAGCCGATATCAACGAAGGCGGACTTCGCGAAACGGCGGGTATGATCGAGGGGGATGTCCGTATTCAGACCTTCGACGCGCTCGATTACGATTCCTGCGCCAGAATGGTAGAGACCGCGGCGAGCGACGGGCTGGACACCGTCTGCAATATTTCCGGCGCGCTGAAATGGGGGCCGAGTGAAGAGTTCGCCGTTGAGGATTTCGACAGGCTGATGCGGATAAACGCAGGAAGCGTCTTCGCTATCTGCAAGGCAGCATTGCCTCACCTGATCAAGACCAAGGGGAATATCGTCAATACAGCGTCCACAGCCGCGCTCCAGGGGCTGGCCTACTCGATCGCCTATTCGGCGTCCAAACATGCGGTGGCTGCCATTACCAAGGGGCTTGCGGTGGAATACGGCGCGAAGGGCGTGCGCATCAACGCGGTTTGCCCGGGCCATGTCGATACGCCGATGACACAGACACCGCCACCTGACGGCGATGTCGACTGGTCGCTGGTGATGCGCAACACGCCCAAGCTTGAGAACGGTATTTGCGCCCCTTCGGATATCGCGGAACTGTTTGTCTTCCTCGCATCCGACCGCGCTCACAAGGTTACCGGTTCGCTCTACACGATGGATGGTGGGCAATTGGCCGGTTGAGAATAGCGGGCTCCTGATACCGGGAGCCCGCCTTGCCTCGTGGGCCGATTTTACCGAAGTAACCAAGGAGACTGATGGTCATGATGACCCTTCAGGAAATATCTGATCGGCTGGAGATCGAACAATTGCTTTCGAACTACAGCTTCGCGATCGACGACCGCGACTGGGATGGGCTTGATGGCATTTTCACGCCTGATGCATTCATCGACTACACTGCCGCCGGCGGCATTTCCGGGTCGCTGAGCGAGATCAAGGCATGGCTGCCCGGCGCGATGGAGCGCTTTCCCATGTTTCAGCACATGGTCGCGACGACACAGCTTGTTCTGGAAGGCGACACCGCAACAAGCCGGACAATCCTGTTCAACCCGATGGTCTACAAGGACGATAACGGAGTGGAGGATACCTTCTTCATCGGTCTCTGGTATCGCGACAACTTCGTACGGACCGACGCCGGTTGGCGAATTACACGACGTGTCGAGGAAAAGGGCTGGACCAAGCACGCTCCCCGGCTGAGCGCCTCCTAGACCCAACCGATTTCCCCGTGAGAAAGCCGGTCGTCACTCGTCCCAGCTGAGCAGGTAGGAAATATCGGTGCGTTCTTCGGGCTTGAGCCCGGTTTTCGCCAGCCAGTGGGCCGTGATCACACCGGCCTTGTCGCGCGGATAGATGATCTCGATCACGCGCTCGTATGCGGTGCTGGCGATTTTCCAGCGCCCGTCCTCGCGGCGATACTTGTCCTTGTAAATTGCCGTTCCGAAGGTGTGGTCATCGCGTTCCAGGCTGATGAAGACATCTTCCAGATACCAGATAGCCTCTGCGGTATCCTCTCCGGTCAAGGTGATATCCGGCATGTGGCCATGGTGCATCGCCAGCGCATCCGATGGAAAGGCGTTGGCAAGGAACAGCAGCATCTCCTGCTTCCCCGAAAACTGGCAGCGATAGGTGCCACCCTTGTAATCGACCGACACATCATCGGTGAACAACGTTGCGAGAAGTTCCTGGTCACCGGTGTCGATCGCCCTGAAATATCGATGCTTGACGGTGCGAATATCCTCGAGATCGGACAGTTCCTGCAAAGAATATGCCATGGTTATCAACCCTTCCGTGATGCTGTGTATATTGCCTCTGCGCGGACTTTCAGCGCCATGGCGGAGTCGTCGAAGGCGCGTTTGACCCACGGACCGGCAAATCGGAAGACGTGGATCCCGTTCGTGCCGAGAAATGCATCGGTCGAGAAATAGCGGCAGCTCTCCGGCCCGGTCTTCTCGATGACCTGATCCCGGCGCGCAGGATAAGGCCAGAAGTCATAGTAGGGCAGTTGCCAGCTCAGCATGGCTTCGGGCTCGAAGGCGCAGACGAACTCGCAATTTTCCACCAGCGTGCCGGGCACCGCGTAGTTGACCAGCGTCATCTCGACGGGGGCCTCCATTTCGAGGGTGGATTTGGCGCGTACGCAAAACGGGTTCCACTCGTTGTAGCGTGGCAGATCCGTCAACACCTCCCACACGACCTTGGCAGGGGCATCGATATTCACGGTTTCGCTGACGGTTACGGCGTCGGGATCGAACCCGGACCGTTCATCGTCCGCCAGCGTCGGATGTGACTTCATCCAGTCCAGCAGCATGGTAGTCTCCTCATAGGCGGGCATGTCACGCACAGGTGCTGCCAGCGTTGTCGCAATCAGGCTTGCGCGGCGTGGAGCCCCGCTCGCCTGCCGAAGAAAGTGCAATCCGCAAGGCTCATTCCGGAACTGTAGCCATGGCCCCAGGCGGGTAATCCGCTTGTGCAGCGGCCTGCAGCGAACAGCCCGTTAATCGGCTTCCCGGTACGGTCCAGCACTTCCCCGTCAACAGAAGTATGCAAGCCGCCGAGGGTGAAAAAACTGAAGTAACTCGTTTCGAAATTCAGTTCCAGCGCGACGAATGGCCCATGGTCCAGCGGGGTCAGGATCGGTGGTTTCTTGTCGAACAACGGGTCGCGGCCATCGTGTGCGTGGTGATTGTAGAACGCCATAGTGGAGGCGAGGGTGCCTTCCGCCATTTCGAGTTCCGCTTCCACTTCTGCCCAGCTGTCTCCGGTCGCTGCAATCGTAATCCCGGCAAGATCCAGCGGTTGGCTGAAATGCGCATTGTCCAGCAATTGATAGACCTTGCCCCCCGGCTGATCGACCGCGTAGCGGCTGACCCTTCCGTGATAGCAATCCTCGTTGATGAACCGCTGTCCAGCGGTGTTGACGAAAACCGCATGTGCGTGCGGTTCGGGCATGGTCCACGGACAGGTCGTGAAGAACTGGTCCATGTGGATGGCATTACCGCCCGCGCCCACCCCTAGGTTGATCCCGGTTCCATCATCCTGGTCGCCGATGGGCGAGCTGATGGCGAACGTTTCCGGACAGTGCTGCCGCCGCATCGTCTCGTTCATAACGAAACCGCCGGTCGCCAGAACCACTCCCCGGCGAGCGCGGACGAAGGTAAGCTGGTTGTCGATACGAAAAATCGCGCCGACTATCCGCTCGCCATCCTGGACTAGACCAAGAGCGCGGGAATCCGCCGAAACCTGCACGCCCTTGTCGCGCGCCGACTTCTCCAGAATATCGACCAGCGGCCTGCCGCCGCCCCAGCCTGTGTGCTGGATCACATGGCCGCGCGGTGCGGGCTTGGCCAGATCGCAGAATGGGGCAGCAGCTTCACTGCCCGACCATATGAGGGTTGAATCGTCGGACGGCTCGATATGTTTGCCAGGCAGATAATTGCCCCGGTAGGGAACGCCCACGTTCTTGAGCCATGCGAAATGGTCGAGCGCTTCGCGAGCGTAGAGTTCGCATTTGGCGTCATCGGCACACGGGCCGCCCGCCGCTTTCAGATAGGCCGCGAAATCCTGCGTCGAATCCTCGAAGCCCGCGGCGCGCTGAACATCCGTACCGCCCCGGCCACCGATATAGATTTCTCCGCCCGAGAGACCCGATGCGCCGCCGCTTCCGGAACCTCGCTCGAATATCCTTACTTCGGCACCGGCATCCGCGGCCTCGATGGCAGCGCAGGCGCCGGCGGCGCCGAAGCCTATGACCACGACGTCGGCTTCCATATCCCATCTCTCGACGTCGTGGGCCGCTAAAGGTCGATGCATTGAAACCTGTTCCATGCGCTTCAGTCGCCCTTCGCCTTGACCATATCCAGAGCCACGTCGACGATCATGTCTTCCTGCCCGCCCACCATCTTGCGCGCGCCGAGTTCGACCAGGATTTCCCGCGTATCCAGTCCGTAGTCCTGCGCCGCCTTTTCCGCATGGCGCAGGAAGGATGAATAGACGCCGGCATAGCCCAGGCTGAGTGTTTCGCGATCAACCCGGACCGGACGATCCTGCAAGGGGCGGACGAGATCATCGGCCGCGTCCATCAGCGCCATCACATCGCATCCGTGGGTCCAGCCCTTGCGATTGGCAGCAGCAATGAAAACCTCGAGCGGGGCGTTCCCCGCACCTGCACCCATCCCCGCAAGGCTGGCATCGATACGCACGGCACCTTCCTGCGCGGCTACGATGGAATTGGCGACACCCAGCGAAAGGTTGTGATGAGCGTGAATACCGCGCTGCGTTTCAGGTTTCAGCGCGCGGTCATAGGCGCGCAACCGGTCGCGCACGCCGTCCATGTCCAGCGCGCCGCCGCTATCCGTCACGTAGACGCAGTGCGCGCCGTAACTTTCCATCAGAACAGCCTGCTGTGCCAGTTCCTCGGCGCCGATCATGTGGCTCATCATGAGGAAGCCCGACACGTCCATGCCCAGGTCACGGGCAATCCCGATATGCTGTCTGGAGACATCCGCCTCGGTGCAGTGAGTGGCCACGCGAACGGAACGCACGCCCAGATCGTATGCCCGGCGCAACTCCTCCTCCGTGCCGACGCCCGGCAAGATAAGCGTGGTGAGCACGGCATTGTCCAGCACCTCGGCAACGGCTTCCAGCCATTCCCAGTCGGTGTGCGCACCAAACCCGTAATTGAAGCTCTGTCCGGACAGGCCGTCGCCATGCGCGACTTCGATGGCATCCACGCCGGCCTTGTCCAGAGCGGCTGCGATCTCGCGCACACTATCGACGCCATACATATGCCTGATGGCATGCATGCCATCCCGCAGTGTCACGTCCTGAATGTATAGCCTGTTGCCGGCTTCCACGTCGAACTTGCTCATGAGGCGATCCTTTCCGCGATCAATTCTCCGGTCGCCTTGGCTGCCGCTGTCATGATGTCGAGGTTGCCCGAATAGGAGGGCAGGTAATCGCCCGCGCCTTCGACCTCGAGGAATACGGAAGTCTTGATACCCGTGAAATCGCCCTGACCGGGGATGCGCAACCGGTTGTTGTCGCCAAAGCGTTCAAATTGAACCTGCTGTTTCAGGCGATAGCCCGGCACGTACTTCTGCACCCGTGCCACCATCGCTTCGACTGATGCACGGATCGCATCCTCGTCCGCACCTTCAGACAGGGTGAAAACGGTATCGCGCATGATCATCGGTGGCTCTGCCGGGTTCAGGATGATTATCGCCTTGCCGCGATCGGCGCCTCCGACCGCTTCGATTGCCCTTGCCGTGGTGCGCGTGAATTCGTCGATATTCGCCCGTGTGCCCGGACCTGCGGATCGTGAAGATACCGAGGCGACGATCTCGGCATAATGGACATGCGCAACTTCGCTGACGGCGGCAACCATGGGAATGGTAGCCTGCCCGCCGCACGTCACCATGTTGACGTTCGGCTGGTCGAGATTGACCTGCATATTGACGGGAGGGATGGTGAACGGGCCCAGTGCAGCGGGGGTGAGATCGATCACCCGAATTCCATCCTTGCGCAGTGTCTCGTCGTGGATCTTGTGGGCCGACGCGCTTGTCGCATCAAACGCAATCGCGATCTGACCGTAGCAATCGAGCTTCTTCAGACCGTCTATGCCTTCATGCGTGGTGGCGACGCCATGCTTGCGGGCTAAAGCAAGCCCTTCGCTCTCGGGGTCGATGCCCACAACAGCGACCAGTTCCATGTTCTGCGGGTACTTTATCATTTTCATCATCAGATCGGTTCCGATGTTTCCCGAACCGATGATTGCCGCTTTTACTTTTGTCATGACGATCCTCAGACGAAGCGTGCGGTGCAGCCACCCACGCCGTGAATATTCATTTCGAACAAGTCGCCGGCCACCGCATCCTCCAGGGGTACGAGCGATCCGGAAAGGATAATGTCGCCCGCATCCAGTGTGACGCCGTATTCGCCCAGTGTGTTGGCCAGCCAGGCTACCGCCTGTGCGGGATCGCCCTGAACAGCCGATCCCAGTCCTTCGGAAAGGGGTTGCCCGTTCTTGCTGACCGTGACTTTCAATGCCGGAAGATCGTGATCGCGCGGATCGGCTCGCGCATCCCCGATAACGAAGACGCCGCAACTGGCGTTGTCTGCCACCGTATCGACAATACCGATTTTCCAGTCGGCGATCCGGCTGTCGACAATCTCGAAACACGGTGCGATCAATTCCGTGGCGGCGACGACCTGTGCAGCCGTAACGCCAGGCCCGACAAGCCGGTCACGCAGGATGAAGGCAATTTCCGCTTCGGCTCGCGGCGCAATGAGCTTTCTTGCGGCTATATCGATGTCGCCGTCAGAACCCATCGCATCCGTGAGAAAGCCGAAATCTGGCTGGCGGACACCAAGCATGTCCTGCACAGGCTTGCTGGTCACCCCGATCTTCTTGCCGACCACCTTCTCGCCATCGCCGAGCCTGCGCTGAAGGAAGTCCAGACTTATGGCGTAGGCGTCATCGATGCCAAGATCCGGGTCGCGTGCACTTAATGGGGGAACGGGTGTCCCTGTACGCAAGCATCGGTATAGTTCGCGCCCGTACTTCTCAGCGGGTTTCATCGAGAAATTCCGTTGCGTAGCGATTGAATTCCGCCTCGCGCTCCACCTGAACCCAATGGCCTACCTTGCTGAACGTGATGCAGCGTATATCGGGGCAATGGTCAAAGAAGTAATCGATGCCCGAAAGCGGCATGAATTCTTCTTCACGGCCCCAGAACAACAGAATGGGCATAGTCAGTTTCTGTAGGCAGTCGCGCACGTTGTGGGTTTTCATGCGCGCAAGAACCGCCTTGGGCTGACGCTTTGCTACATCGTAACGCTCGGCAACCAGTTCGTCGGTGACATGAACCGGATCGTGGACCAGGCTCTCGATCAGGCGGCGCTGGTCTTCGGGAGAGAAGTCATCGCTACCGAATGACGATTTCATGTTGGCGATACCCGGCATGGCGAAATAGACGCCGAGCTCTTCGATGCATCCCGGTGCCATGAGCACAAGATTGTGCACCAGGTCCGGTTCGTCCGCAGCCATCTGTATCGCGATGCCCCCTCCCAGCGAATTGCCGATCAGCGTGGCATGCCGGACGCCATGCTGGCGAAGCGCGTCACGCACGGTTTCGACAAACAGGGTCAGCGTGTAGTCGATATCGTCTGGCATGGACGATTGACCATAACCGATCAAATCGGGGAGGATTACGGTGAAACCGGCATCGACGAATGCATCGACGTTTTGCCGGAAGTTCGAAAGACCGGACGCGCCGGGGCCGCTGCCGTGAAGGAACACGACATGCGGGCCGGAGCCTGTTTCGCGAAGGTGGATCGAATACCCACCCGTGACCGAATAAGTAGCCTCTTTGAAACGTGTCATTAGTGGTGCGCTATCAAACGAAGGTGAAGGTCGGTGCCTGACCGAGCTGCGTCCCGATCACATCGGCAGTGCGATTGTTCGGATCATTCGCGACATGCGCGCGCGCCGCTGACACATCCAACCAGGGCTGGATGATCTCGCTGCTGGTGTAGATAGCGCGTCCACCCAGAAGCTGGACCATATCGTCGATCAAGGCCGCGCAGCGTCTCGCCACGTTCGAGGAATTGTATGCAAACAGTGCCCGCTGCTCCATTGTCAGGGCTTCGCCGCTCTCCGCGATCTCCATCATCTGGTCGAACGTGGCCCGCAAGGTCATCTCCATCTCCAGGCCCTGCGCATGCGCTTTGGCAATCGCGGCGTGCAGGATCGGATCGGCCTTGGATGCCTTGCCCGTATTGGTCGATATCCGGCTTTCCATGATTGTCATCGCCGCGTTCACGGCAGCGCGCAATCCACCGAGGCAAGCCGTGGACACCGACCGCGTGAACAGCTGTGCCCAAGGCAGGGAATACAGTGGAGCAGTGTTCACTTCCTGCCCCGGGTTGGTGCAGGCAAAGCCATCCGAAGCCTTGTGCGTGCGATATTCCGGAACAAATACGTCATCGACGATGATATCGTGGCTGCCCGTGCCCTGAAGGCCGAATACGTGCCAGTTGTCGCGATCGATCGTGTAATCCGAACGAGGAAGCAGGAAGGTGCGCATATCGGGCGGGCCTCCTTCCTCCTGAGGCGGTATCATCGCGCCGAGCAGCACCCAGTCGCTGTGAACTGAGCCGGTTGAAAATCCCCAATGGCCCGACAGCCGAAAACCACCTTCGACGGGGGTCACCTTGCCCACAGGCTGGTAGGTTGACGACACCAGGGTCGAATTGTCCTCTCCCCAGACTTCCTGCTGCGCCTTCTCTTCGAACAGCGCCAGTTCATAGGGATGGCAACCCAGCACGCCGTACATCCACCCGGTGGACATGCAGCCTTGCGCCAGTTGCTTTTGTACGTCGAAGAACACGTTCGGGTGCATTTCGTAGCCGCCGAACCGGCGGGGCTGAAGGATGCGGAAGAAACCTGCCTCCTGCATCTCGGCTATGGTTTCCTTGGGAATGTCACGCTCGGCGATGCAGCGTTTCGCGCGTTCCTTGAGTGTCGGGATCATCGCTCGCGCGCGATCAACCAGCTCTTCCGCGGTCGGAATATCGTCCGACGTCGACTTGATATCTGCAACAGTCGCCATGTTTCAGTTCTCGCTCATCTGCCGCCAGTCTCGAAAACATGAGAACCGGCCTCTTTCGTAAAAATTAATGGCATCGAATACGCAAATCGTCAATTGAAAACCGATATGACTTTCGATATTGGTTGTTTTCAGCGGCAAGAGAAACGCGCATCATAATGGATAAGGGCATACAGTCGGCGTCATGGACGAAGTAAGCGATTTCGAGGGCAAGGTGGCTATCGTCACCGGCGGGACGCGCGGCCTGGGCCGCGTGATCGCCTGCCGCCTCGCTGATGCCGGATACAAGGTGGTGGCCTGCGCTCGCTCGCAGCCCGACGATCTCGATCGGCGAATCGCTTTCGTTTCTGCGGATATCCGTGACCCCGATCAGGCGGCGGGTGTCGTCCAGCAAGCGATCGACAATTTCGGGTCGCTTCATCTGCTGGTCAACAATGCCGGCGGGTCGCCCGCAGCAGAAGCGGCCACAGCCAGCCCGCGCTTTTTCGACTCGGTCGTGGCGCTTAATCTGAATTCGGCGATGTACATGATGCAGGCCGCGCACGCGCCCATGAAGGCCGCAGGTGGCGGTGCAATAGTCAATATCACGAGCGTTTCGGGAACGCGTCCGTCGCCCGGAACTGCCGCATACGGTGCGGCAAAGGCTGGCCTTCTCAATCTGACGCAAAGTCTGGCTCAGGAATGGGGTCCCGATGCGGTTCGCGTCAATGCGATCATTGCGGGCCTCATGGTCACGGAAACCGCCGAGCAGACCTACGGCGACAGAGATGCGCAGGCGAAGGTCGGTGCATCAATCCCTCTGGGGCGCATGGGCGCCGGAGATGATCTGGCAGAGGCAATCATATGGCTGGCTTCGGATCGGGCCAGCTGGGTCAGCGGAGCGCGCATCAACGTCGATGGCGGCGGTGAACGTCCGTATTTTCTGGATTTGGTCAAAGGGAGTTGAGCTGGTGGGCGTGAAGGCTTTTGAATACGTTGTTATCGATACGCCGATACCTGCTGTCTGGGACAAGTTTCTGGTGGAAGTGGTGGGTGTCATGCCGGGGCAGGGTGCTCCGCACGGGAAGTACTACAGGATCGACGACAGACCGTTCCGCTTCTGGGTCAGGCAGGCTGAAGAGGAATTGCTGGCTGCGGCGGGCTATCGTGTGGAAAGCGAACAGGAGCTGTCACGTTTTCGCAAAATCGCGGAAGATGCAGGTTGCGCCGTCGAGGATGGTAATGCGCAAGATGCTGCAGCGCGCAAAGTGGATGGGTTCCTCAAGATCAAGGATCCGGCCGGTAACTGCCTTGAATTTTTCTACGGCGACACGCGCGATGACGTTGAATTCAAGTCGCCCGCGAATGTCAGCGGGTTCGTCACCGGGGACATGGGCCTCGGTCATGCCGTATTCGCAGCACCTGTCGCGACATTCGAGCAGACCCACGCGTTCTACAATGCGCTCGGCTTCAGGGACACTGACCTGCCCAAGTTCAAGATGACCGAACACCCGGACGATCCGGGTATGCGGTTCGCATTCATGCACGCGGAAAACGGCCGCCACCATTCGATAGCGATAGGCGAAATGGACCAGGTGCCGCCGCGCTGCGTGCACCTGATGCTGGAGATGAAAACCATGTCCGACGTGGGCCAGTGCCATGACCGTATGCGGGCTGCGAAGATAACGGAAAGCGCCACGATCGGCAGGCACGTGAACGACCAGACCTTCGGCTTCTACATGCAGACGCCTGGTGGTTACGACCTGGAGGTCGGCTGCGATCCTCTGGTGATCGATCCGGGAAGCTGGGAGCCAACCGCGCACGAGAGGCCCAGCGAGTGGGGTCATGTCTGGGCTTGGCAGAAGGCCATGGAAAATGAAGGCGAAAGCAAATGATCGATACGCTCGACAAACGGATGAGCGCGCAAGACGTTGTGGCCGAACTGCGCGATGGCATGACCATCGGGATCGGGGGCTGGGCGACACGCCGCAAGCCCATGGCTCTCGTTCGTGAAATCATCCGCTCCGATCTGAAGGATCTGACCATCGCTGCCTTCGGCGGGCCGGATGTCGGCATGCTGTGCGCAGCCGGGAAGGTGCGCAAACTGATTTTCCCCTTCGTCTCGATGGATCAAATTCCGCTCGAGCCATATTTCCGCAAGGCACGGCAATCGGGCGCGATAGAGGTACTGGAACTGGACGAAGGTCAGTTCCAGCTCGGATTGCGTGCTGCGGCGATGCAGATCCCGTTCCTGCCGACCCGCATCGGCATCGGAACTGACCTGCTCAACCAATCGGGGTTCGACTTCAAGACCGTCAAGAGCCCCTACTCTGACGCCGAGGAGCTTGTGGCGGTGCCGGCACTGGAACTGGATGCTGCGCTGATCCATGCGCAGAAGTCTGACCAGAAGGGCAATCTGCTCGTAACCTCTCCCGATCCGATGTTCGACGAGATATTCGCAAGGGCGGCACGCAAGACCTATGCGCTGGTCGAACAGGTCGTTTCTACCGAAGAGCTGAACATGCGGGAAAACTCTCGCTACGCGATCGTCGAACGCGCGCGCATCACCGGCGTAGTAGAGGCCCCTTACGGCGCGCATCCGACCAGCGCCGATCCGGCCTATCAGCTCGATCTGCCGCACCTGAAAGAATACGCGGCCAGCGCCAAGAGTGAGGACGGCTGGGGTGCATATCATGCGAAATACATCGCTGATGGCGAAAAATCGTACGTCGATAGTGTTGGCGGTGCAGCCGCCATCGAAGCGCTCAACAAGCCGACTTATTAAGGAGCAGGGCGAACATGTCCGATAATCAAGCAACCCTCTCCGACCTGGTGATTCTGGCCTGTGCCCAGGCTTTTCGCGACGATGGCGAAGTCATGGCCACGGGTATTGGTCCGATACCAAGACTGGGCACGGCAGTTGCCAAGAAACTCTGGAACCCCGCGCTGCAAACCACGGATGGGGAGTGTTATTATGGCGACGAACCCGTCGCACCGGGCGACCGGGTCGATGTGATCGAGGGTTATGCCAATTACCGTCGCATCTTCGATGCATTATGGGGCGGGCGTCGCCACGCAATGGTGGGGCCGGTCCAGATCGATCGCTACGGACAGGCCAACATCTCCGTCATCGGCGATCATGACAGGCCGAAGGTTGCCATGCTGGGTGCGCGCGGCTTTCCCGGCAATTCGGTCTATCATCCCAACAGCTTCTTCGTCCCCGATCACAACGCAAGAGTGTTCGTGGAAGGCGAAGTCGATTTCGTCTGCATGGCTGGCTACAATCCGGACAGGTATCTGAATGGAAAGCCGCCCAAAGACCTGGACTTGCGGCTTATCGTCACGAACCTTTGCGTGATGGATTTCGGCTGTCCGGATCATCAGATCCGCGTGATCTCGTTGCATCCCGGCGTCACCTTCGACGAAGTGCAGGAAAATACCGGTTTTGAGCTGGGCCGGATAGGCAAGGATATTCCTCAGACACCCGTTCCAACCGAAGACGAGCTCGACCTTATTGCACGGCTCGATCCGCATAACGTGCGGCATGGGATCTTGAAGGACAACCCTCCAGTAAGGACGCCGGGATGAGCGAACTTAACAAGCTTGCCGAACCCAAGAAAGTCGAGATCGAGTACGAAACCGACGCCCCTGTCACCTATGAGGTGAAAGGCAATGTCGCCTGGATCATGCTTGATCGCACTGCGTTCAACAACGCCCAGAACGGGCAGATGACCTACGCACTCGATGACGCATTCGTTCGTGCGACGAATGATGACGAGGTGCGCTGCATCGTCTTGGGCGGCAACGGCAAGCATTTTTCCGCAGGGCACGACATCGGAACACCGGGCCGTGATCTGCACAAGGATTTCGATAACCGCCTGTTGGTCCCCTCCCACACCAACAAGCCCGCGGCCGAATTACTCTACACGCGCGAAAAGGAACAATATGTCGGCATGTGCCGACGCTGGCGCGATTGCCCCAAGCCGACAATCGCGATGGTGCAGGGCGCATGCGTGGCAGGCGGGCTGATGCTGGCATGGGTTTGCGATCTCGTCATCGCATCCGATGATGCCTTCTTCCAGGATCCGGTGAACCGGATGATGGGCATTCCGGGCGTCGAATATTTCGCTCATGCCTACGAACTGCCGCCTCGCGTGGCAAAGGAGTTCCTCCTGCTCGGCGAGCGGATGAGCGCGCAACGGGCGGAGCAGTTCGGCATGGTCAATCGCGTCGTTCCGCGCGACGAATTACGCGATACCGTAAGCGAATGGGCAGAAAAGCTGGCCGAACAATCCCGCCTGGGCAATTGGTTGACCAAGCAGGCGGTCAACCAGGTCGAGGAACTGATGGGCAAGCGTTCGGCAATGGACGCGCAATTCCACATGCACCATTTCGCGCACGCGCAAGCCGACCTGATGACGGGAGATTCGATTTCCGGGCTCGACGGCAAGGCGATGGCGGCTGCGAACAGGAAGGATGCCGACCGATCGAACGCGGGCAAAGGCAATTCGGACGATTGATGGCTAACGCGCTTCACACACAGTTGGTCGAACGGCTCGGCTGCAAATACCCGATCATCCAGACCGCGATGGGATGGGTGTCGGAACCGTCACTGGTGATCGCAAGCAGCAATGCAGGTGCATTCGGCTTTCTGGGCGCGGCGGTGATGACGCCCGCTGAACTTCGCAGGAAGCTGGCGGAAGTACGCAGCGGAACAGACAGGCCGTTCGGCGTGAACTTTCACAGCTTTCAGCCGGGCGCCGATCAGATCGTCGATTTGATACTGGAAAACAGCGATCAGGTGCGAGCCGTGAGTTTCGGACGCGGCCCCAACGCCGGGATGATCAACAAATTCAAGGATGCCGGCATCCTGTGCATTCCTACCGTCGGTGCTGTTCGCCATGCGCAGAAAATGGCCGATCTGGGCGTCGACATGGTCACCGTGCAAGGGGGTGAGGGCGGCGGACATACCGGTTCGGTTCCCACCACTGTCCTGCTCCCCCAAGTGCTCGACGCGGTCGATGTTCCGGTGATCGCTGCCGGAGGGTTCGGCGACGGTCGGGGCCTTGCGGCTGCCCTTGCCTACGGCGCTGTGGGAATCGCGATGGGTACCAGGTTCCTGTTGACGCAGGAAAGCCCCGTGCCGGTGAACATCAAGGACGGCTACCTGCAGGCCGACACCGGCGACATTCTGGTGACCACCAAGCTCGACGGTATACCGCAACGCATGGTGCGCACGCAGATGATGGACCGGATCGAGAATTCCGGCTCTTTATCGATGTGGCTGAGAGCGCTGGAAGCGGGCCGCATAATGAAGAAACGTTCGGGCGCCTCATGGCGGGAACTGATTTCCAGCGCGCGAAAAATGAAGGCTACCGGCCAGTACGCCAGCATGAAGGAAGCGATGATGGCGGCAACGATGCCAATGATGATCCAGCGCGCTGTCGTCGATGGCGATATTGAAAACGGCGTGATGGCGACCGGCGTGGTGGGTGGCCGGATCGACGAAGTGCCCACTTGCAGGGAACTGGTCGAACGTATCGTTACCGAAGCCGAAGCGCGCATCGCTGCCCTGACCGGCGATCCTGCAACCGCGACCGCGCCGATAACCGAAGGAAGCCAATGCCGATAAATCTCAACAAGCATGGCGCGATTGCAGAAATCGTGTTCGACCATCCGCCGGTCAACGCCTTCGATACCGTGGGGTGGGCGTCAATACCGCCCCTGATCGAGCAGGCAGGCCAAGACAGCGAAATTCGCTGCGTGCTCATCCGCGCGGAAGGCAAGGGCTTTTGTGGCGGCGTGGACATCAAGGAAATGCAGGCTCACCCGGAGCGGATACCGCAGCTCAACCGGGGCAACTTCCTGACCTTCGAAGCCATTCGCAACTGCCCGGTGCCGGTCGTGGCGGCGGTGCACAATTTCGTGATCGGGGGCGGGGTGAACATCGCCGGAGCATGCGATACCGTGATCGCGGCCGAAGGCGCCTATTTCTCGCTGACAGAGATCGATCGTGGGGCGATGGGCGGCGCGGCTTACATGATGCGGATGCTTCCGGTACAAAAGGTGCGGGCCAACTTTTTCACAGGCGGCAAGGTTCCTGTAGAAGAACTGCACCGGGCAGGGTCGGTCGAGGCAGTAGTCCCGCCAGACCGGCTGCGGGACGAAGCTTTCGCATTCTGCGAGACGATCGCGTCGAAAAGCCGTGCTGCCCTGGTGATAGCAAAGCAGGCTCTGAACCTGATCGAGCCCTGGAACCCCAGCGACAAGTATCGGATCGAACAGGGTTTCACGCTGGAAATGTACATGCATGAAGACAGCCAGACGGCGCGCGATGCCTTTGTCGAGAAGAAGGGCACGGCGAAGTTCTGATGCAGCTCGAATATACGCCCGAACAAGAAGCATTCCGTCTCGAGATACGCTCCTGGCTGGAGGACCATGTCCCCGCCGAGCCACTGGAGCACTTCGATAACAGCCGCGAAGGCTTCGAGGCGCACCGCGATTGGGAGCGCGTTCTGGAAACCGGTAACTGGGGCATGGTGACCTGGCCGCCCGAATATGGCGGCCGCGGCCTGGACCTCATCCAGTGGCTGATATTCGAAGAAGAATATGCGCGTGCCCGTGCTCCCGGCCGGGTCAGTCAGAACGGCATTTTCCTGCTCGGGCCGACGCTGATCGAATTCGGGACGGACGAACAGAAGAAGCGGTTCCTGCCGCCGATGGCGAGCGGCCAGGAAATCTGGGCGCAGGCGTGGTCGGAACCGATGGCGGGGAGTGATCTGGCAGGAGTAAGAGCTACGGCCGCGCGCGATGGTGACGAGTACGTGCTGAACGGCCACAAGATATGGTCCAGTCGCGCGGTCTTCGCCGACTGGGCGTTCGGACTGTTCCGTGAGCCCGGAACTGAGCGCCATGCGGGAATGAGCCTGATCTTCTTCCCGCTCGATGCGCCGGGCGTCACCGTGAATCCCATCAAGAAGATTAACGGCCATGTCGGATTTGCCGAAATTCTTCTCGAAAATGTTCGGGTTCCCGAATTCAACCGCCTGGGGGGCGAAGGCGAGGGGTGGAAGATCTGCATGGCCACTGCCGGTTTCGAGAGAGGCCTGATGCTGCGCAGTCCGGCGCGATACCAGCTGGCGGCAGCGGAACTGGCGAAGTTGTGGGAACGCCGAAAGGGCGATCCTTCTGTCGATCCCGCATTGGAGGACGACGTTGTTCGTGCCTTCATGAACGCCGAGGCCTACGCGCTATCGATCTATCGAACCGCCAGCATGCTTATCGGCGGAGCGACCATCGGACCAGAGGCTTCCACGAACAAGATATTCTGGTCCGAACTGGACATTCATTTGCATCGTACCGCCCTTGCCCTGCTGGGTCCGGAGGCGGAGTTCCTGAGCGAACCGGGTGCGCACGACTGGATCGACGATTACATCTTCGCACTTGCCGGCCCAATCTATGCCGGATCGAACGAAATCCAGCGCAACATCATCGCCGAGCGAATGCTCGGTCTGCCAAGAAAATAGGGGGGCGACGAATGGATTTTTCCCTCAGCGAAGAACAGCAGATGTTCGCCGAAACGGCCCGGCAACTGTTCGCGGACAAGAGCGGCGCCGACCAATGGCGTGAACAGATGAGAAGCGGTGAAGCCCGCATCGAGGCACGCTGGAGCGCGATAGCGGAAAACGGGTTCACCACGCTGCTTCTGCCCGAAAACGAGGGCGGTCTAGGCCTGAGTGAACTGGACTTTGCACTGGTGGCGGAGCAGGCCGGCTACGCTGCACTTCCCGATCCGCTGGTGGAGAGCGCCGGTGTTGCAGCACCCATGCTGGCCCAACTTGCCCCGGGACACGATCTGCTTGCCCGTCCCGATGCCAGCATCGCTATCCAGCATCCTGCCAACGCCGCGGTCGCCGATGCCGACATCAGTGCAGCAATCATTCTGCATGACGCGGGAACTGCATATCTGGCGCGTCCTGATCAGGTTGGGCTTTCCCGCCGTGAAAGCATCGACCCTTTCCGCCGCCTGTTCAATGTCGAATGGGACAAGCAGCAGGCGACAGAACTGGGCCGGGCGGACTGGGATCTGGCGCTGGATCGCGGTGCGTTGTTCGCAGCTGCGCAGGGGCTTGGCATCGCCCAGCGCTGCGTGGATCTTGCCGTGGCCTACGCCAAGGAACGGCAACAGTTCGGTAAGCCCATAGGCACCTACCAGGCCGTAAAGCATCATCTGGCCTCGGCGCAGACGGCCATCGAATTCGTACGACCGGTGGTTCTGGCTGCCGCAGCGCGAATAGGAGACCGTGACCTGGTCGCGCAATCGTTGATCAGCCACGCCAAGATCGTTGCCCTCGAGGCGGCAGACAACGCGGCGCGCGCCGCTATCCAGGTCCACGGTGCAATGGGTTACAGTTGGGAGGTGGACGTGCACCTTTTTCTGAAGCGTTCGCTCGCCCTCACCAACAGCTGGGGAACGCCGTACTTTCATCGCCAGCGTATCGCAAAGCGCATGGCGACATGTCCGATCGGACCATCACATACATTCGACAGGGAACCTCAAAATGCCTGAAGCCTATTTGATCGATGCGGTCCGCACGCCGGTGGGGCGCAAGAAGGGCAGCCTGGCGCACCTTCATCCGGCGGACCTTGCGGCGCATCCGATACGCCAGCTCGTCGATCGCACGGGTATCGATCCGCTGGGCGTGGACGATGTCGTTTGGGGCTGCACAGAAACCATCGGCGGACAGGCCGGCGATATCGGGCGCACGGCCTGGCTGGTGGCGGGCCTCCCGGAGGAAGTGCCCGGAGTGACTATCGACCGGCAATGCGGATCCAGTCAGCAATCGCTTCACTTTGCTGCCCAGGGCGTGATGAGCGGGACGCAGGACATGGTGGTTGCCGGCGGAAGCCAGGCAATGAACCGTATTCCCATCATGTCCGCAATGACAGTGGGCGCCCAGTTCGGATTTGAAAACGGACCCTTCATCGGCGCGAAGGGATGGGACTCGCGATACGGCGACGAAGAGGTAAATCAGATCCGTTCGGCCGAGATGATCGCGGAAAAATGGCAGATCAGCCGTGAAGAAATGGAAGAGTTTGCCCTTGCCAGCCACGAACGCGCGCAGGCGGCGTGGGATGCGGGCTGGTTCGACGACGAGGTCGTCCCGATCGAAGGGCTGCACCGCGACGAGACAATCCGTCCCAATACGACGCTGGAAGGCCTCGCCGGCCTTAGGCCGGTGCGCGACGATGGTATCGTCACGGCCGGAATCTCGAGCCAGAACTGCGATGCATCGGCGGCAATGCTGGTCGCCAGCGAGCAGGCGGTAAAGGATCACAACCTGAAGCCTCGGGCGCGTATCCATCACCTTTCGGTGCGGGCGGCGAACCCCGTCTGGATGCTTACCGGCCCCATAGTGGCGACGCGCTACGCCATGCAGAAGTCGGGCATGTCCCTCGATGAGATAGACCTGTTCGAATGTAACGAGGCGTTCGCCAGCATCCCCATGGCATGGATGAAGGAACTGGGCATTCCGCACGACAAGGTAAACGTGCAGGGCGGCGCCATCGCACTGGGGCATCCCATTGGGGCCACCGGGGCACGGCTGATGACCACGTTGCTGAACGCGCTGGAACGCACGGGAGGCCGCTATGGCCTGCAGACCATGTGCGAAGGCGGCGGACAGGCGAACGTCACGATTATCGAACGCCTGTAGGGGAATGGGTGTGGCTTGCTATTCCTTCCAGAACCTGATTCCGGTCGTTGATCGATCGTCCTACGTGCATCCGACCGCTTCGTTGATCGGCGACGTGATCGTGGGGCCGGGTTGCTATATCGGCCCCGGCGCATCGCTGCGCGGGGATTTCGGACGGATCGTGATCGAGGGTGACACCAGCGTCCAGGACAACTGCTGTATTCACGGCAGCGCGGAACGCGACGTGATTGTCGGACGCGGCGCGACTATCGGGCACGGCTGTGTAATCCACGGATGCAGGATAGGCGAGAACGCCCTGGTGGGAATGAACGCGGTCGTGCTCGATGCGGCAGAGATCGGTGACGAGTGTCTGGTTGCCGCACTGGCTCTGGTCAGGGGCCGGATGAAAGTCCCGGCTCGCAGTCTGGTAGCTGGAAACCCGGCGGAGATCGTGAAGTCCCTGCCTTCGGATTCGATCATGTGGCGCAATGACGGCGACGGCGAATACCAGCGCCTTGCGCGCCGCGCGCTGACCGACCTCGAAGAAGTGCAACCGTTGCAGAGCGCAGAACCGGATCGTCCTCGCCCGCAAAGCGACGCGAAGCACGTGCGTCTGGCGCGCGATACCGAAGAAGCGACACTGTGATGGAAACCATAAAAGGCTGCGATCCTTCCGGGTCGCGCGTCAACTTAACAGGATTTGGCTATGAAAATTTGTGAAGGACGCGTTGCGATCGTCACCGGCGCCGGTAACGGATTGGGCAAAGCCTATGCCCTCGAACTGGCGGAACAGGGGTGCAAGGTCGTGGTGAACGATCTGGGCGTTGGAACCCACGGCGAAGAAGGTGAAACCAAAGGCGCTGCAGAGCGCGTCGTCGAGGAAATTCGAGCGAACGGCGGAGAGGCCATTGCGAATACCGACGATGTCGCCGAGTGGGACGCGGGCAAGCGGCTGGTCGAGGCGGCCCTCGATACGTTTGGCGAACTTCACGCCGTAGTGAACAACGCCGGCTTCGTGCGCGATCGCATGTTCTTCACCTGCTCGCCGGAGGAGTGGGACGCCGTCATCCGCGTGCACCTGCGCGGGCACTTCTGCACCAGTCGCCATGCGGCTGAATACTGGCGTGCGCAAAGCAAGGCAGGCAAGGCGGTCGATAGCCGCATCATCAACACGTCGAGCGGTGCCGGTCTGCAGGGATCGGTAGGTCAATCGGCCTACTCCACGGCAAAGGGGGGCATCGCGACGCTCACGCTCGTCCAAGCGGCGGAACTGGGGCGGTACGGTGTGACGGCAAATGGCCTGGTGCCGATCGCCCGCACCCGGATGACCGATACCGGCGCGTTCGACATGGATATAAATGAGGGCGAGTTCGATGAATTCGCGCCTGAAAACATGGCTTCAGTCGTCGCATATCTGGTCAGCGAGCAGTCACGCGGCGTGACGGGCCAGATGCTGGAACTGAAGGGCGGCAGGCTGTTCCTTTCGCAGGGCTGGACCGACAGCACCGCGTTCGACAAGGGCGAGCGCCTGGATGCCGGAGAAGTGGATGCGATCGTGCGCGACCTGCTCGAAAAACGGGAACCTGCAAAGCCAGTATACGGAGCGAACTGACCATGGATTTTGCGTTTACCGACGAACAGAAGATGATCGCGGACACCGCGCGCGAATTCTTTCGCAAGCACGCGACAAGTGCCAGCACTCGCAAGGCGATGGTCGACGATGGCGTGGACCGACCCTTGTGGACATCGTTCTGCACGGAACTGGGCCTTGCCGGCGCGGTGATCCCCGAAGAATTTGGCGGCGCCGGGCTGGGCATGGTGGAACTTGCGATCATTGCGGAGACGGCGGGAAGCCGAGTTTCCGCGATCCCGCTTCTGGGTCAGGCAATGGCTACCGGCGCCTTGATGGGTGGCGCCAATGACGATCAGAAACAAAAGTGGCTCGGCGGCATCGCGTCGGGCGACACGATCTGCGCGGTTGCGTCCAGCGAGGATGCCTCGGAAACAGATGGCAAGCTGACCGGGACGGTGACCCACGTCCCCCATGGCGCTGTGGCTGACCTGCTTGTCGTGCTAGGGGAAAGCCGCTGCTGGCTCGTTCCGCTGGATGGCAGCGGGGTGACGATCGAACGCCCTGTAACAATGGATCAGACCCGGCCGCTTAGCACAATCGTGCTGGATAGAGCGCACTGCAAACCGCTCGGGGAGACCCATTCGGCGAAAGATGCGGCGATGAGAGCGGGCTTGATCGTACTGTCCGCCGAAGCACTGGGCGGCGCGCAGGAAACGCTCGATCGCACGGTGGCCTATTCGCAGGAGCGCGTGCAGTTCGGACGCCCGATCGGGTCTTTCCAAGCCTACAAACACCGCCTTGCGGATATGCTGGTCGAAATCGAACAGGCGCGCTCTGCGGTTTACTGGGCGGCATGTGCACTGGATGAAAGCGATCCGACCGCCGACTTCGCTCTTTACGCGGCAAAATCGCTTTGTGCGGATACCTATTTCCGCTGCGCTGGCGACATGATCCAGCTTCATGGCGGCATCGGTTTCACGTGGGAGCACGATGCCCACCTGTTCTTCAAGCGCGCACGCGCCGTGCAGTCCCTGCTGGGAACGGGCGAGGAATACCGCGAGCGCATTGCACAAATCGTTTTAGGAGACGCGGCATGAAACTGGGCTTTTCTCCCGAAGAGGAAGCGTTTCGCGACGAATGCGCCAGCTGGCTGAACGATCAGATGTACGGCGAATTTGCGGACATTCGCGGGATCTACGAGCTTACCAGCAAGCCGGGCCGACGCAAGGAGTGGGAGCAACAGCTTGCAGCACACCGCTGGTCCTGCATCGGCTGGCCAGAGCAGTGGGGAGGACGCGACGCCACCTTGGCTCAGCAGGTCATCTTTGCGGAGGAGTATGCGCGGTCCGGTGCGCCGGGTCGGATCAATCACATCGGTATCGAACTTGCCGGTCCGACAATCCTGGCCTTCGGGACCGAGGAGCAAAAGGCCCGCTTCCTGCCGGATATCGCCGCGGGCAAGACGATATGGTGCCAGGGATATTCGGAACCGGGTGCAGGGTCCGACCTTGCCAATGTGCGCACGAAGGCGCGTCAGAAAGACGGTGCCTGGGTTGTGGAGGGTCAGAAAATCTGGACCAGCCTGGCGCATATTTCCGACTGGATTTTCGTGCTCGCCCGTACCGAGGAAGGGACAAAGGGTCCGCGTGGCCTGACGTTCCTGATGATGCCGATGGATCAGGAGGGGATCGAAATCCGCCCGATCGTGCAAATGAATGGCGATGCGGAATTCAACGAAACCTTCTTCACCGATGCAACCTGTCCGTCCGACAGTATCATCGGCGCTCCGGGCGAGGGGTGGAAAATCGCCATGGGGCTGCTCGCCTTCGAACGTGGCGTTTCGACGCTTGGTCAGCAGATGGGGTTCCGCAACGAGCTGGATTGCGTGATCGAGGCGGCCAAGGCCACGGGCCGCGCCGCCGACCCGCTGATCCGGCAACGTATCGCCAAGGCCGAGATCGGTTTGCGGCTGATGCGTTACAGCGCCTTGCGCATGCTTTCCAATACGGATCATTCGGCGATCGAAGGGGCCGCGCTGACCTATAAAATCCAGTGGGCTACGTGGCGGCGCGACCTGGGCGAACTCGCAATGGACGTGCAGGGACTGGACGGCCAGGTGACCGAGGGCGAGGAATACAACTGGGACGTGCTGACCAACCTGTTCCTCTTCAGCCGCGCCGATACGATCTACGGCGGAACGAACCAGATCCAGCGCAACATCATCGCGGAGCGGGGTCTTGGCCTGCCCCGTGAACCCAGAGGTGATAAATGACCGTTCCCGTTCCTCCCTATCCCGAACCACGCAACCTTCTGAAAGAAAAGAGCGTGGTGGTAACTGCCGCAGCAGGAACCGGGATTGGTTACGCAGTCGCGAAACGCGCGGCAGAAGAGGGCGCGCGCGTTCTGATCAGCGATTTCCACGAACGGCGCCTGGGCGAGGCGGCCAACCGGATCGCCGATGAAGTGGGTTGCGAAAGACCCGCGACCTTCGTCTGCGATGTGACCCAGCAGGGCCATATCGACCAGTTGCGCGATACTGCCGTGGAGCAGTTCGGTCAGGTCGACGTGCTGATCAACAACGCCGGGCTGGGCGGAGAAGCGAATATCGTAGACATGACCGACGAGCAGTGGGACCGTGTGCTGGAAGTCACCCTTACCAGCCTGTTTCGCATGACGCGCGCGTTTCTGCCGGTGATGTTCGGCGCGAAGTCTGGCGTGATGGTCAACAACGCCTCCGTTCTCGGCTGGCGTGCGCAGAAAGGACAGGCTCATTACGCCGCTGCCAAGGCTGGGGTGATGGCCTTTACGCGCTGCTCCGCCGCGGAAGCTGCCGAGCATGGCGTACGCATCAATGCGGTTGCACCAAGCCTTGCGATGCACCCGTTCCTTGCCAAGGTTACGACAGAGGAGATGCTGGCGGACCTGGTAAAGAAGGAAGCCTATGGTCGCCCCGCCGAAGTGTGGGAAGTTGCCAACGTGATGATCTTCCTGGCTTCGGACTTGTCCAGCTACATGACTGGCGAAGTCGTGCCAGTCTCCAGTCAGCGAGCGTGACCATGCCGAAGATATTTAACCACCCGGCGGATCTTCTTGGGCAAGAGGAGACTAAACTCGGTCCCACCCAATGGCTGACTATCGATCAGCAAAGGGTCGACGGGTTTGCCGATGTGACCGGAGATCGGCAATGGATTCATGTCGATGTCGAGCGAGCGCGTGAAGGGCCTTTCGGCGGAACCATCGCGCACGGATACCTCGTGCTCAGCCTGGTGAACCACTTTCTGCCCCAGCTCATCGACGTGAGGGGATTTGCCCACGGCGTGAACGTGGGGGCAGATCGGCTGCGCTTTCTTTCACCTGTAAAGGTGGGCAGCCGAATCCGTGCAGTGGGTGAAATCATCGCGGCAGAAGAGATCAAGGGTGCAGTCCAGAGCACCGTGCGCGTTTCAATCGAAATCGACGAGGGCGATGGCGAACCGGCAGGCAAGCCGGCGTGCGTCCTTGATACCATCAGCCGCTATTATCCGGAGTAGATCGTAATGTCCGACCCCAAGACCATGCCAGATCCAGAGCGTATGGAAGCCGCCGTACATGAATATGTCTCCGCTTTCGACGCAGGCGATGCCGGCCGGATCGCCAACCTGTTTGCGCAGGATGCCACGGTCGAGGATCCGATCGGCACTCCCAAGCACGTCGGCAAGGCCGCGATCGAGGGGTTCTATCGAGAATCGATGAAGACCGGCCCCAAGCTGAGCCTGGAAGGGCCAGTCCGCCTGGCGCAGGACTACGCGGTTTTCGCGTTTTCCGTGAACCTCACCCTGGAAGGCTCAGATATGCGCATCGACGTAATCGATACCTTCCGTTTCAACGAAGAAGCCGAAGTCGTAGAAATGCGGGCCTATTGGGGGCCGGCAAACATGCACGGTTTTGAACAGGAATGAACCAACATGCGTGAAGCAGCCATCGTATCTACCGCCCGCACCGGCGTCGGGAAGGCCTACAAGGGTGCTTTCAACGACACCGAGGCGCCCGTCATGGCGGCCCATGTCATCAACGCGGCTATCGAACGCGCGGGCATCGATCCCGCGCGGATCGACGATGTTTACCTGGGCTGCGCGAACCAGTGGAACACGCAAAGCTACAATCTAGGGCGGCTGGCGGTTCATGGTTCCGTGCTGCCGAACACGACCAGCGGATTTGCGATGGATCGCAAGTGCTCCTCCGGTCTGAATGCCATCGCCTTTGCCGCGCGTGGGATCATGACCGGCGAGGTCGAAGCGTCTATGGCTGGCGGAACGGAGAACGTCTCGCTCACCCTGAACAAGCACTATCCAAGTTTTCGCAACCGCTCCGAATTCGTGAAAGAGCAGGACCCAAACGCCTACATTGCCATGATCGAAACGGCGGAAATCGTGGCCGAGCGTTACGAAATCAGCCGCGAGGATCAGGATCGCTTCGCCGCTCAAAGCCAGCAGCGCGCAGCAACCGCGCAGGATGAGGGACGTTTCGCGCAGGAGATTGCGCCCATCACCGTCAGCAAGACGGTCTTCGATCAGGAGGGTAAGCCTGCCGGGTCGCAAGAGGTAAACCTTGATCGGGACGAGGGCATCCGGGCTGGAACGACTTTCGAAAAGCTGCAGACGCTCAAGCCGGTTCACAAGGACGGGATGATCGTCGAAAACGGCCAGTATGTGACGGCCGGGAATGCCAGCCAGCTGTCCGACGGGGCGGCAGCGCAAGTAATGATGGACCTTGAAACCGCACAGAAAGAAGGTCTGCCCGTACTGGGTGTCTATCGCGGCTTCCAGGTCGCCGGTTGCGAGCCCGAAGAGATGGGCATTGGCCCGGTCTTCGCCATTCCGAAACTGCTCGACAAGGCGGGAGTGCGGATCGAGGACGTCGACCTTTTCGAGATCAACGAAGCCTTCGCCAGCCAGGCACTATACTGCCAGCGAAAGCTCGGCATCGATCCTGAAAAACTCAACGTGAATGGCGGCGCCATCGCTATCGGCCACCCCTTTGCAATGACGGGTTCCCGGCTGGTTGGTCACGCACTTATCGAGGGCAAGCGTCGCGGGGCTCGATACGTGGTGGTTTCCATGTGTGTCGCGGGCGGCATGGGCGCTGCGGGTCTGTTCGAAATTGCTTGAGGCACCTTTATCATGACTGGCGAGACAGGGAACTGGCCGCAAACGATCCCGGCAGCGGCCCGCCGGGCAGCGGAACGCTGGCCCGATGCTCCCGCCCTGATCGAGGGGAAACGAAGCTGGACCTTTGCACAGGTGTGGGCCGAGGCGCAATCTGCCGCGGCGGCGATGGTGGCCAGCGGCCTGCAATCCGGCGACCGGGTTGGCATCTGGGCCCCGAATACGCGCGAATGGATACTTGCGGCACTCGGCGCACAATGCGTCGGTGCGGCAATCATTCCCCTGAACACCCGCTTCACCGCTTCCGAGGCGAAAGACATCCTGCGGCGCTCGAGCGCACGGCTTCTGTTCGCTGCAGGAGATTTCCTGGGTCGTGACTATTCGCAGGAAATCGATGGCAATGAGCTTCCCTCGCTGATCGAGACGATCCGGATCGACAGCGAATGGAGCGCATTCGTCGCTCGTGGCAGCGAAGATGATACCTCGACCGTGTCGGCCGCAATCGACACGCTTTCTGGTAGCGACATCAGCGATATCATGTTCACCTCCGGCACCACTGGGAAACCCAAGGGGGTGCTGACCTCTCATCGACAGGCGGTGGCAACGTTCGGCAACTGGGCGGAACGGGTCGATCTGCGCGAAGGCGATGTCTATCTGATCGTCAATCCGTTCTTTCACACTTTCGGATACAAGGCAGGTTGGGTGGCCGCGCTCGTGCGGGGTGCGACGATCATTCCTCAGCAGACATTCGACGTGCCTCAAACCGTTCGCCTGATCGAGCAGCACGGCGTCAGCTTCATTCCCGGCCCGCCGACGATCTATCAATCACTGCTGCAGGAACTGGCCGGCGGAAAGCCCCGTGACTTTTCCAGTTTGCGCGTTGCTGTGACAGGGGCCGCTCCTGTTGCACCCGAACTCGTGCGTCGAATGCGCAGCGAACTTGGCATGCGCGGCGTCGTCAACGGGTATGGAATGACGGAATGCGGTGCCATCTCGATGACCTGCAAGGACGACGACGCCGAAACGATAGCCAACACCTGCGGCTGTCCGCTGCCCGGTCTGGAAGTGCGTTGTATCGACGAGGCGGGACGGGAACTGCCACCCGGCGAGGCGGGGGAAATCGTGGTTCGTGGCCACTCCGTGATGCAGGGCTATCTCGACGATCCGGAAGCGACTGCCGAGACGATTGATGCCGAGGGCTGGCTCCATACCGGGGACATCGGTATCCTCGACGAGCGAGGCTACCTGAAAATAACCGACCGCAAGAAGGACATGTTCATCTGCGGCGGCTTCAACGTCTATCCTGCCGAGGTCGAGCGCAGTCTGGCAGAACATCCCGCTATTTCCGCCTGTGCGGTCATCGGCATCGCTGACGAGCGCCTCGGTGAAGTCAGCAAGGCTTTCGTCGTCCTGCGCAAGGATGCTGGCGGGGATGTCGACGAAGCGAGCATCATCGCCTGGGCGCGCAAGGCAATGGCGAATTACAAGGTGCCGAGGGAAGTGGAGCTGGTGGAGGACTTGCCGCGCAACGCAGCGGGCAAAGTGGTGAAGGCAGAACTGCGGCCCTGATGATGGCGTGCAGTGATTGCGGCGGGCTGTGAGTGAGGCCGGGGCGACAAATCCGGCTCTGACTGATGCAAGACGAAGTGCAACGCAGTCGTTCGCTGGCTATCGCGTAGGCGCAGTCACCAGCGCCTTGCCTTCGGGCGCGAAAGTGACGCTGGCAAGATCGGGTGCAAATGCGCATTCGCCGGGTTTCACCACCTCATCGCCGCCGACCACGATCTCTCCCGCCAACGGCAGCACCAGCAGGGGCTGGGAATAGCTGTAAAGGAGGCCATCGTCCGGCACGCCCTCCACCCAGTCCAGCCGAAAGGAAGGGCCGTCCACCAGCGATGCACTGCCGCTGTTAGGCAAACGCTGGTGCAGGGTGCGATCGTAGGGAGAGCCATCGGCTATTTCCGCGCCTACATCCAGATGTAATTCGCGCGGCCGGCCATAGTCGTACAGGCGATAGGTAATGTCGCAGTTCTGCTGCACTTCGACGATGGAGCATCCCGGCCCGATGGCGTGGACGGTGTTGGCGGGAATGTAGAAAAAGTCGCCCGCCTGCACTTCGAACCAGGTCATCAGGTCTTCGATCGAACCATCGGCAGCGGCAGTGCGCATCGCATCTGTATCCAGATACCGGTCAAACCCGATACCCAGCGTGGCGCCGGGTTCGGCGGCGATTACCAACCAGCATTCATCCTTGCCTCTGTCTCCCAGACCGGCAGCCTTGGCCTGTTCGGTATCGGGATGACACTGCACCGAGAGTTTTTCGCTGGTGAACAGGTATTTCACCAGCAGGTCTGACATCGCGGGAGGTGGTTCGAACCATATCTCGCCAATGCGCGTGTCTTCGGGTGCAGCGAAGGGCGCGGGCAGTTCATCCCGGCCCCAGACTTTCTCGACAAGGCGGGTAGGCAGCAGCATTCGCGCAGGCTTAGCGTCAAAAGCTGTAAAAACCAGTGCCAACCGAAATTCCGCTCGCCCAGTGTTGCGCTGCAACCTAGGATACTAGGCGTGAACGTGGAGACAGCCTTGCTCTTGCCATTCCTTGCCCTGCTTTTGGCGGGCGCAGGGGCAGGATTCGCAGGAGGTCTGTTCGGCATCGGTGGCGGCTTCGTGGTGGTGCCTGCCCTGATGCTGATTCTGCCGCTGCTGGGCGCAATGCCCGACCAGCTGACCCATGTCGCCGTGGGGACGAGCCTCGCCACCATTATCTTCACTTCGCTGCGTTCGGTGTTCAGTCATGCAAGGCGCGATGCAGTGGATACCGGCGTGTTGAAAAGCTGGGCACCGTGGGTGGTGCTGGGCACGGTGCTGGGCGCCTGGGTGGCCGATCTGGTCAGCTCGTTCACGCTGGCGCTGATGTTCGGCGTGGGCGTGCTTGGCTTTGCGGTCCACTTTCTCAGCCCCAGCATGCAGGACAGGCAACTGGCGCAAACCATGCCCGGTGGCGCAGTGCGCGCGGGCCTTGCCGGAGGGTTGGGCCTGCTTTCATCGCTGCTTGGGATCGGGGGTGGCACCATCACCACCATGACCATGACCCTGTGCGGCACCAGCATCCACCGCGCCATCGGCACAGCCAGCGGCATGGGCGCTATCATCGCGGTTCCTGCCAGCATCGGCTTTGTGGTGATCGGCGTGGACAAGACCGGCCTGCCGTGGGGATCGCTGGGCTACGTCAATCTGCCCGCCGCGCTGGCCGTAATCGTCACCAGCGTTCTGTTTACGCCGTTGGGGGTGGCTCTGGCACACAGACTCTCGCCTGCATTGCTGCGGCGCGTCTTCGGGATATACCTGGTATTCGTAGGTGTTACGATGATCGCCAATTCGTGACTGTTTCATGGGAGAAATTCACATGCGTTCAATGCTGACAGGATCGGCCCTTGCGGCCATCGCCCTTATCGCCCCTCCCGCAATGGCAGATACGCTGTTGGAGATTGACCAGGAGCAGGTGAGCGAAGCTGCGCCGATGCCCATCTTTGCCGTGGACGCCAGCTGGCCGCGCCTCCCGGAGAACATGATCCTGGGCCAGGCACCGGGACTGTCCGTGGACAAGGACGATAACATCTGGGTGCTCAACCGGCCCAATTCGCTCGGCTTCAGTGATACCGGTGCCGACAACGGACAGAGTATCGCCTGTTGCAGCGCGCCGCCGCATGTCCTGCAATTCGATCGGGAAGGCAATTTGCTGCGTAGCTGGGGCGGAACAGAGCTGGCGCCCGGCAGCAGCACCATGGAAGGCGAAGGCGACGATCAGCAAGAGGTGGGCGACGAGCAATGGCCGGCCAACGTCCATGGACTTTACGTGGATGATGACATGAACGTGTGGATCGGTGGCAACGGCGGCGGCGATCATGTCGTGCTGAACTTTTTCGCCGATGGCGAATACATCCGCCAGATCGGTACGCGCCAGCAAACAGGCGGCAACCTGAGCGAGCAATACCTCGGCAATCCGGCCGATATCCATTTCGACGGCGAAAGCGTGCTGGTGGCCGATGGCTACATCAACAAGCGCATCGTGGAATTCGGCGGCGAAAACCTCGATTTCGAACATCTGTGGGGAGCCTATGGGACTGAGCCGGGGGGCGGCACGCGCGAAGGCGAGTTCGACCAATCGCAAGCCAACAGCACCGGCGATGGCGGCGCGAACCCGGAAAGCGAGAGCTTTGGCGATATCGTACATTGCGTGGTGCGCGGACCGGACGATACGATCTACGTCTGCGACCGGCGTAACAACCGCCTGCAACTGTTCCGCGAAACCGTTGACGGAGTGGAATTTGTGCAGGACATCGTGATCGCGGAGGAAACGGGCGGTACGCGCAGCGCGTCGGACGTCGCCTTCAGCCCCGATGGCACCTATGTCTACGTGGCCGACATGATGAACGGCCGGGTCTGGATATTGCTGCGCGAAACGCACGAAATCATTGGCCACTTCGGGCGTAACGGGCGCTATCCCGGCCAGTTCATCTGGCTGCACAGCGTGGATGTGGACAGCGATGGCAATGTCTATACCACCGAGGTCAGTACCGGGCGGCGGGTGCAGCGGTTCGTGATGACGGGGATGAGCGAGTAATCAAAGTCCGATGCCCGATATTGCCGAAATAGAGCGAGATCCCCGCTGGCTGCCTCACACGGTGGATATGCCGGGCAGACGAATGCAGTTCGTGCGCATTACGCGCGAGGTGTTTTCGCAGCCGCCATTCCTTGCCGATTTTAAACCGGCTGGCGCAGAGGGCGCGGCGTGGCTCTCCTTCGATCAGGTAAAGGCGATGCAACCCCATACCGGCCCGCTGCATTTCATCTTTCACTCGGCCTTTTGCCGCTCCACCCTGCTGGTGCGGGCGCTGGAGACAGAAGGTGTTTCGGCAGGACTGGCAGAGCCGGGCATCATCGCTCGCCTGGCAGAAGCAGGGGAGGGGGCGGCCTCCCTGGTGAAGCCCGTGTGCGACTTGCTGTCGCGGCCATGGGGGCAGGGGGAGGCGGTTTTCGTCAAACCCACCAACCACGCCAACATGCTGATCCCGGCCCTGCTGGAAGCCAGGCCCGATGCCAGGGCTGTACTCATGACCAATGGACTTGCCCCTTTCCTGCGCAGCGTATCGAAGCGTGGGTTGATGGGGCGGCGCTGGGGGCGGCAGCTCTACCTCGAGATGATGGGTTATGCCGGTATCGACCTCGGGATGGACGCGCGCGAGCAATTCAGCATGACCGACCTGCAGGCAGCGACGGTTGGCTGGTTCCTGTCACAGCGCCTGTTCGCCAGTTTGCTGCAAGGCTCGCATGGCGAAAGACTGCGCGTGCTGGATGGCGACCGGTTCGACCTGGACAGGGCGGACACGCTGGAGGCTGTGTACGATCTGGCGGGCCTGGATGTCGAACCCGTAACCATTGAGGCCGTGGTGGACGGCCCGCGCTTTCGCAGCCACGCCAAGCTGGGCGGGGATTTTACGAAAGGCGAAGGCGATGGCGGGGAGAACGCAGCATCGCCCATCGTCGAGGAGGAGATAGTGCAGATGCATCAATGGATCGGGGCGGTGGCGCAGCAGGCGGGGCTGAAAGTGCCGCTGGCACAAACCCTGTTCTAGCCACTGCTACTCCGCCGCCTTCACCTCTTCCTCGCGCAGGAATATTTCCTCGATCGTCATCTGGAAAATGTCGGCGATACGGAACGCCAGCGGCAGGCTGGGATCGTATTTGCCGGTCTCGATGGCGTTTACGCTCTGGCGGCTTACATCCAGCCGGTCGGCCAGATCCTGCTGGCTCCATCGTCGTTCGGCGCGCAGCACGCGCAGGCGGTTATTCACGCTGCGCCTCCGCTACGCAGTTCGCTCCACGCCATGCTCACCCCCAAACCGACTGCCCATGCCGGAAAGACCCACCACGCCCATACGTGCGGGACGAGGCCGAACGTCTCAAGAAAACCCCACCCCGTGCCCAGTGCCAGCACGAGCGCCAGACCTACCATGGCGGCGTTTATAGCGCGGTGCCGTTGGTATTCGTCCGTTTCCTCGGCAAGATAACGCATCATCGCCCAGATCATGCCGAACGCGGGAAGTATCGGCAGTATGGCCAGCGCCCACATCAATGGCGAATGGGGGGCGATATAATTCGTAGCTGCGCCTGCCCCCAGCATCGCGGCGGAATAGAGCAGGCTGGCGGTCAGGAAACGCCGATTGTAACGGCGCACCGCTGTCGTGACAGCGCCAGCCTCCACTTGCCGTCGTAGCAAGGCCTTGCCCAGCGGCAGCAAGAGAGCGAAATTTAGGGCAAAAAGCAGATAGGGTGCCGGCGGTTCGATCGCGCCTGTAATGAACAGCGCCGCGATGATGGCCATGTTGGCAAGAAACAGTCCCGCCCAAAGGCCCGGTTTAGGCTTGGCGATGGCAGCCTGTGTCATCATGCACACTCCCCGTAGGTGCCCAAGGTCAGCTTGTTGTAAATTGCCCCTATACCCAGGCCCAAACACCAGATCGTAGGCCACCAGAATGCCCTGATGTGATCCACCGGCAGGTAGGTTTCGAGAAAGCCCCAGACGGCCGCGGCGGTCAGCGTAAGGCCGGTCGCTACCATCATCTGGCGGATATAGAGAAGGCGGAAGAACTCGTCGCGCTCCTCGACAACGAGGCGGGCAAAAATCCAGAAGATGGACGCAAAGGCGAGTCCGGGCAGGGCAGCAAGCAGATAGGCCGGCCACCCCGTCATTCCCTGATCTTCTATCAGGACTTCCGCTGCAAACAGCGATCCAAGATACAGCGCCATCGCCAGTATGATGCGGACAAGATACCGGCGCTTTTCGGGCTTGATTCCGGCCTTGCCGGTCATGCGCGGTTTTCCTTCCGCTCATTCAGCGACAGGCGGCAGGACCGCTGGCCGGAGATCGTAGCCCAGGCCAGGACGGGCAAGATTATCAGCATGGTTCTCGCAGTGTCATTCTCCACCAGTCCCATCGCGGAAACGATGGCAAAGGTGATGATGACCGCGCCCCAGACGATGGCCTTTGTAATTCTTGACATATCAAGCTCCCTTGAAACTATGTAAAGGAAGCTAGACAAAACCTCGCAGCTTGTCAAGCGACATTGACAAAACGAACAGCGAGCTTGACGCGGTGCATGTTCGAGCGAAAGGGATCAGGACGATGCCCGGGGTACTCTCGCCACGCCCCATCTATTGCGCTAACCGGCCACATATATGGACAACGCACCCCTCTTCGACACCGAGATTGCGCGCCTGCGCGCGGAGAAGGTGGTTGGCAGTGGAACCCCCACGGGCGAACTGTTCGACTTTCTGGCAAGTCGAGGGCCAGACGCGCAAAGCGCCTCGACCGGCGAGATTGTGCGTGAGGTTTTCAAGCACGACATCGACGAAGCGACGGTCGGGGTCCTCATCATTCGGCTGCGCGAGAACCTGTCGGAATTCTACGATAGCCAGCCAATCTATGAGAGCAGCGCTCGTATAGTAATTCCACCTGAAACCCGTGCCTTGCGGCTGCAATCGATCGCAGAAGCGCGCATCAGGCCCGGCAGCTATCGCGCCAACCGGCCCAGCACGCTGATCGCAGCCGGTGTGGCACTGGCGGTGCTGGCGCTGGTCGCGCTTTTGGCATGAGTCCGGTGGCCTATTGCTGCCCCAAAGACCATGGTCGCCATTATCTTGTCATTCACACGGCTGCGCCTACATTGAACCTTGCGAAAGGACACGTTCTCACATGAGTGACAATCAAGAGCCGGAAAATGGCGGCGGCGGCAACCCCTGGATGAAAAGCCTGATGATCTGGGGCGGGATATTCCTGGCCCTGCTGCTGGCTGTATCCCTTTTCGGCGGACCGCGTGAAGCGCCTGGCACCGCGATTCTCTATTCCGATTTCAAGGACAAGGTTGCCGAAGGAACGGTTGCCGAGGTCCAGATCGCGCCCGATCGTATCTCCGGCGTCCTGAAGAACGAGGAACGCTTTACCACCACGCCCGTACCCGGCGATGTCAACCTCACCACGCAACTGGAGGATGCCGGCGTTGAATATACCGGCACCCAGCCAGAGCAGATGAACGTGCTGCTGGTGGTGCTGATACAGGCGCTGCCTTTCCTCCTCATCCTTGGTATCGCCTTCTTCGCGCTGCGGCAGGTGCAGAAGGGCGGCGGTGCTGGCGGGGCGATGGGCTTCGGCAAGTCCAAGGCCAAGCTGCTGACCGAAAAGCAGGGCCGCGTCACCTTCGACGATGTGGCCGGTATCGATGAAGCGCGCGAGGAATTGCAGGAAATCGTCGAGTTCCTGAAAGATCCGCAGCGTTTCTCCAAGCTGGGCGGGCAGATTCCCAAGGGCGCGTTGCTGGTTGGCTCGCCCGGTACGGGTAAGACGCTGCTGGCCCGCGCCATCGCGGGTGAGGCGCGCGTTCCGTTCTTCACCATTTCGGGCTCCGATTTTGTCGAGATGTTCGTGGGCGTCGGTGCCAGCCGCGTGCGCGACATGTTCGAACAGGCGAAGAAGAACGCGCCGTGCATCGTCTTCATCGACGAGATCGATGCCGTGGGTCGCCATCGCGGCAACGGCGTTGGCAACTCCAACGACGAGCGCGAGCAGACGCTGAACCAGCTGCTGGTGGAAATGGATGGTTTTGAGGCCAATGAAGGCATCATCATCATTGCTGCCACCAACCGCCCTGATGTGCTGGACCCGGCGCTGCTGCGCCCCGGACGTTTCGACCGCCAGGTGGTCGTCCCCATTCCCGATATCGATGGTCGCGAGAAGATCCTTGCCGTGCACATGAAGAAGGTGCCGCTGGCGCCCGACGTGAACCCACGCACCATCGCGCGCGGCACGCCCGGTTTTTCCGGTGCCGACCTTGCCAACCTCGTCAACGAAGCTGCCCTGCTGGCCGCGCGTCGTAACAAGCGCCTTGTCGCCATGCAGGAGTTCGAGGACGCCAAGGACAAGGTGATGATGGGTTCTGAACGCAAATCCATGGTCATGACCGAGGACGAGAAGAAGATGACCGCCTATCACGAGGCAGGTCACGCCATCGTCGCCGTGCATGAGAAAGCGTCCGATCCTATCCACAAGGCCACCATCATCCCGCGCGGCCGTGCGCTGGGCATGGTGATGCGCCTGCCGGAGCGGGACAATTACTCCTACCACCGCGACAAGATGCACGCGAACCTCTCGGTTTCCATGGGTGGCCGCGTGGCTGAAGAAATCATCTTCGGTCATGACAAGGTATCGTCTGGCGCATCGTCGGACATCCAGTATGCCACCGATCTGGCGCGCAACATGGTGACCAAGTGGGGCATGAGCGACAAGCTTGGCCCGCTGCAGTACGAGCAGAGCCAGGAAGGCTACCTCGGCATGGGCCAGACCACGCGTACGATGGCGGGCGCCGAAACCAACAAGCTGATCGACCAGGAGATCAAGGATCTTGTCGAGGGTGCGCACAAGCGCGCAACCGATCTGCTGTCCACGCACGAGGACCAACTCCATTTGCTGGCGCAGGCCATGCTGGAATACGAGACGCTGACGGGTGACGAGATCAAGACCCTGCTGGAAGATGGCAAGATTGACCGTCCCGATGCGCCGTCCGGCCCCATCCCCGTGCAACCGTCGCAGGGCTCGTCGATCCCCAAGGCGGGCAAGCGTTTCGGCGGTGGTGAAGCGCCGCAGGGCGCCTGACCTGAGGGAGCTACTCGTCGCTTGAGGCGTTGTGACGGTTCAATGGAGGACAATACCATGAATCGACAGTCTCTTGCCGCGACCTTCGCCATCCCCGCCATGCTTCTGGTCGCAGGGTGTTCCGAGCAGACCGAAAGCAATGCCCAGCTCATGGCCGAACGAGCGGCTGCCGATACCGAAGCCAACGCCGAGGTTGTCGGCAACGAACTTCGCGAAGGTGCTATCGTGGCTGCCGACGAAATCAGCGAAGGCGCAGCGAAACTCAGCGATGAACTGGCGGCTGACGACGCAGCCGATCCTGACGAAGGCGACGGCGAACTGGACGGAACGGACTAGAGCCGTTCCGCACAGCCGCGGTGCGTTCGAGCTGATGACTATCAGAAATGACGCAGAAATTCCGCGGTGCAGCGACGCTCGCGGTCGTGAGCCTTGCGGACCGCGGTTGTCAGAAAGTACCGAGCAGCAACAGAAGCTGCACGAAAAGCGCGACGACGATCCAGATGAAAATGCTCAGGACAAGCAGTCGCCATAGGGCCGAGAAACGACTGATTTCGTAGGTATGGCGCAACTGCTTGTAAATGTGGACAGGCGGTATGGTCAGGACCGCCAGGGTGCTGAGAGCGCTGGGCACGCCGATCAGGCCAGCGACCGACGCGAGAATAAACAGCAAGGTCATGAAACTGAGCGAATATGTCACGAAGATCGCGTGATCGTAGGCACGGAAGCGCCTTTTCCAGAAGAACAGTAACCAGACAAACGGGATCGATATCGGGATCAGTAACCAGGAAAACTTGTAGGCATTCGCCTGCAGCTTGTAGAGCATGAGACTGGGGTTCTCGGTCCACTTGGCGACTTGTTTGTCGATGAACCCGATACCGGTTCCCTCTCGGGTTTCTTCGGACAGATCGACGCGGACTTCCGGCTCGTCATCACCTTCATCGACCGGGCTTTCGACATCTTCGCCAGTCGAACCTGTGACGTCGTCGTCGCCTTGCGCCCCATCGACGAACCCCGCCGCGAAATCTTCCATGATGGTTCGTTCAGCGTCGGGCTCGTTTTCCAGTAACCGCTCCATTGCGGAGATACGATCTTCCAGTGCGGCGCGCTCGTCCTGCGTCAGATCGCCAGTGGCGAGCATTTCCCTGCTGCGTGCAAGTTCACCCGCCGCGGTGTCTCGCGCCTCCTCCACGCCGCGTTCGACGACCTCGTCTCCCGATAAGTTGGTCGGTGCAGTGAAGCCCATGATTTGGAACACTGCGAACATCAGAAAAACGGTGAAAAGGAACAGTGCCATCGGGGAAACGAAGCGCGCCCGTTCGCCCTCGATATACCGCCGCGTCAGCCCGCCCGGTCTGAATGCGAGCAGAGGCAGGGTACGCCAGAGCTTGCCTTCGAAGTGCAGCGCGCCATGCAGCAGATCGTGCATGAAGGCGGCGATCGTGCGGTGGATATGGCCCTGCTGTCCGCAGGCATGGCAGTATGCGCCGACAAGGGGCGTGTCGCAGTTGAGACATTTTTCTGGCTGATCGGGATGCGGTTTCTTCGCCCCGGTTTCGGGTTCGAGCGCGCGGGCAAAAAGACCGCCCTCGCTGGCCGTGCCCAATCCTTCGAAAATATCGCTCATGTTTTTCCCGCCCGACTGCCCGCCGTGCAGCGTAACCCGCTCGCGCGCTCAGGTCGAGACGGAACAAAAGGTGATCGCCGAGAGTTAGTCGGAAAAGGAGAATATCGAATGACTGCCGAGACACCCAATGCCCATCCCAAAGCCGATCCTGTTTCCAACGCCGAGAAAAAGCCCGAGAACTGGACTACCGGTGATGAACGGATGACGGGCGCACAAGCCAGCTATCTGAAGACCCTTTGCGAAGAGGCGGGTCAGCCGGAGTCTTACGATCCGCAGATGTCCAAGGCAGACGCGTCGATCCGTATCGACGAGTTGCAGGCGGCTACAGGTCGCGGACAAGACTGAAGCGGGCATTCCAAAGCAAAAGGGGCCGCGCCTCGCAGCGCAGCCCCTTTTATCTTGGCTGTGATAAAAGCCGTCAGCCGTCGTAATCTGCACCGATTGACGTGGAGCGAGTGGGCGCCGCGGCAGACAGGCGCATGGCCTCTGCCGACTGGCTCAGCGAGCCGACCTCATCCGCTTCGTCCTCCTCATCGGGAAGAACGCGCTGCAGCGACTGAACCAGTGATTCGGACAGATGCTTGGGCTTCACTGTCTGCTCTGCGATCTCGCGCAGGGCGACAACGGGGTTCTTGTCACGGTCACGATCGATGGTCATTTCCGCACCGCCCGAAATCTCCCGCGCCCGCTGGGCTGCCAGAAGGACGAGATCGAAACGGTTGGGAACTTTGTCGACGCAATCTTCGACTGTAACGCGCGCCATGGGCACTCCGGATAAGCTGGTGTTTCGGAAAGCCTGCCGTCTAGGGGCAGTGCTCCGCCAAGTCAAGGTTTCCCACAGAGGCATATGTGCTAACAGGCCGCATGGCCAGCACTACCGATTACCGCGATCCAGCCCCGTTTTCGGCCCAGGCCCAGGACCTGTCGTTTACCTTCTTCCCAGCCGGCGCGGATCGCAAGGATGCGGTACTGAGAATCATCAACGGCGCGCAAAGCAGCCTGAAAATCGCTTTCTACATTTTCGCCTGCGACGCGGTCGGCGGCGAGGTGCGTGATGCGCTGGTGGCTGCAGCGCGGCGCGGCGTGGTGGTAACCTTGATTGTCGATGGCTTCGGCTCCGAGGCTGACGACGAATTTTTTGCCGATATGACGGCGGCCGGCGGCACTTTTCTTGTGTTCATGGCTAAATGGTCACGCCGCGCGCTGATCCGCAACCACCAGAAAATCCTTATCGCCGATGATGCGGTGGCGATGATGGGCGGGTTCAACATCGAAGACGATTATTTCGCTCCACCGCAACAAAACGGCTGGAACGATCTGGGTTTCCGGCTGGAAGGCGAAGTCGTTGCACGCGTGGCGCAGTGGTTTGCCGAACTGGTGGAATGGGCAGGGGACAGGAAGGCCCAGTTTCACGACATTCGCCGCCGCGTGCGTAATTGGGATGGTGGGGATGGGCCCGTGCAGGTGCTGATCGGCGGACCGACCAAGGGTCTGTCGAGCTGGGCCAGAAGCGTCACGCTGGATATGGAGGAGGGGGATCGTCTGGACATGATGATGGCCTACTTCGCCCCGAACAAGCGCCTGCGCGAATACATTCATCGGATCGCTCGCAAGGGCCAGACAAATCTTTTGCTGGCGGGCAAGAGTGACAACGCCGCCACTATCGGCGCATCGCGTGCCCTGCACGGCAAGCTTCTGGAAGCGGGTGCGAAGGTTTACGAATTTCAGCCGTGCAAGCTGCACACCAAGCTGATCGTCCTGGACAATGCCGTGTACCTGGGCAGCGCCAATTTCGACATGCGCAGCCTATATGTGAACCTGGAGATCGTCCTGCGGATCGAGGATGCCGAACTCGCAGCACGCATGCGCAGCTTCATCCACGATCACTTGCCAGCCAGCCAGCAAGTCACGCGCGAGGTTCATGCACAGCGTGCCACGCTGTGGACGAAGGCGAAATGGTGGGCGAGCTGGTTCCTCGTATCGGTGGTGGATTACACCGTTAGCCGAAAGCTCAACCTGGGTCCGTAGGATAGCGGTCCTCTCGAGGCACGCGGCGGCATCCGGGCAGTCCGTTGCGCAAAGCAGGGTGCCAGCGCCGCTACTGCTCAGACGAAGTGAAGAAAAACCCACTCGGCAATGAGAGCAGGTTTGTCCTCACCCTCGATCTCCACAGTCGCCTCGACCACCTGCTGCCATTGAGCAGGCTGCCTTTCCGTTAGCGCCAGAAGCTTGAAATGCGCGCGCACCCTTTTGCCGGAACGGACCGGAGCGAGGAAGCGCAGATTGTCCAGCCCGTAGTTGACCGACATTTGCACATCGGTACCCACACCAATACCGGCGGACTCACTCATGGCCGAAAGCAGCGACAAGGTCAGGAACCCGTGTGCGATCGTACCGCCGAAAGGTGTGTTCTTCGCGCGTTCCGGGTCAGTATGAATGAACTGATGGTCTTCGGTTGTGGCAGCAAACTGATCGATCCGGGACTGGTCCACAACGAACCAGTCCGACGTCCCGATCACCTCGCCGATACGGTCAGCCAGCGTCTCGAATGTCATCTGTTACCTTCAGTGATGTTCCATAAAAGTAAGCAAGCCGAGATCCTTGCTTGCAACGCCTACCCCCCTGGCCGCCGCGGTCATGTTCACAAAGCTCATGCTCCGCGCCTCTCGATTGAATTTGCCGCCTGCTCGCCAAGAACCCGCGGATCGAGGCGGATTTCGCGGCGCGCCATCGCTTCCCAAAGGAACGGGAAACCCAGATCATCCGACATCTGGACGACGCGCAGCGTCTCTGGATCGGTGATGGGCTGACCGCCGCCCAGCGTTTCGACATGCCACGCAAGTCGGCAACGATGTTCCAGCGTGATGGCGCGAAGATGGGCCTGACGAATATCCTTTCCGACCACGAACACACCGTGGTTTTTCAGGATCGCCCACTTTTCATCGCCGAGCGCCGCAGCGGCGGCCTCGGCCTCCGATGCACCATCGACCGTGCCGGCGTATTCATCATAGTAGATCGGATCGCCTTCGACCTGGCCAGACGTCTGGTCATACACGGGCGGAACGCGGCCCGAAGCCGACCAGATCAGTCCCCAACGGGAATGGTTGTGAAGGACCACTTTCAGGTCATGACGGCGTTGATGCACCTTCAGGTGGAGGCCAATCGCGGGGGTGACGTTCCATTCACCCTCGACCACGGCGCCTGTATTGTCGACCCGGATGACATCATCGGCGGTGATCTCGTCCCAGGTCAGTTCCCACGGGTTGACCAGGAACGTCCCATCAGGCTGCGCCAGGGTGATGTGCCCGGCGATATGGTCATCATATCCTTCACGGTGCAGCGCACGGGCAAGCAGGGCAAGCTCCTGCCGCGCAGACAATTCGGGAAGCAACGCATGGCGGCCCGGCAAAGGCGCGAGCTTTTCCATCATCGGATTACTTCGTTTGGGCATTTCCATCGCGCATTCCCTTCAAACCGATCGCTTCGCATCAGTCTTGCGCGCGAACAGACATCCGACCCGCGATCACTGTTTCCTCACGATAGTCGCAATACGCCATCCCGCATGTCGGACCTGCTTCGCACCCTTATTCGAACCCGTAGTCGGAATAGTCCTTCATGTTGGGTGAGGTGAACTTGGTGAACTCGCTCTGGAACAGCAGCGGCACGTTACCGGTAGAACCGTGGCGCTGCTTGGCGACGATCAGCGTGGCCTTGTTGCGCAGCTCCAGATAGCGGTCTTCCCAGGTCCGGTACTTTTCCTTGTCAGCCTCGGAACTGGTTTCGCTCGGCATGTCGGGGCGCAGCGACTCATGGTAATAATCCGCACGAAAGATGAACCACACCATGTCGGCGTCCTGCTCGATCGAACCCGATTCGCGCAGGTCCGAAAGCATCGGACGCTTGTCTTCGCGTTGCTCCACTGCACGGCTGAGCTGGGAAAGCGCGATCACCGGCACCTGCAATTCCTTGGCCAGCGTCTTCAGGCCACGGCTGATCTCCGAAATTTCGTTCACGCGGTTATCGCTGGCGCGGCCCGAACCTTGCAGCAGTTGCAGGTAGTCGACCACGATCAGCCCGATGTCGTGTCGCCGCTTCAGCCGCCTCGCACGGGTGCGCAGGGCGGATATGGAAAGTGCAGGCGTGTCATCGATATACAGCGGAAGTTCCGCCAGCTTCTGTGCCGCATAGGACAGTTTCTGAAATTCGTCGCGCTTCAAGCTGCCCGAGCGCAGGGCTTCGGAAGAAATCTCCGCCTGCTCTGCCAGGATACGCGTGGCCAGCTGGTCCGCGCTCATTTCCAGACTGAAGAAGGCGGCGGGCGCGCCATAGTTGTGGGGGCCGCCGTCACGCTGGAACTTCAGGTGCTCCTCCGCGCAGTTGAAGGCGATGTTCATCGCGAGGGACGACTTGCCCATGCCGGGGCGACCGGCAAGAATCACGAGGTCTGAATTGTGCAGGCCCGCGGTCTTGTTATCGATTGTCTCGAGGCCGGTGGTCTTGCCCGACAGCTTGCCGCCGGAATTCATCGCGGCTTCGACGAGCCTGATCGCTTCCATCGAGGCGCTGCGGAAGGCAACGCCCGCTTTCTCGCTGGTGGCGCCTTCGGCCACTTCGAACAGGCGGGCTTCGGCCTGTTCGATCTGCCGCTGCGGCTCCACCTCCTCCGACGTGTCGAGCGCGCCTTCCACGAGGCTGCGGCCAACGCCCACGAGTTCGCGAAGCAGGGCCAGGTCGTAGATCTGCTTTGCCAGTTCGCGCGGGGCCAGCAGTCCCTGCCCGTCGGCTGTAAGCTGCGCCAGATAGCCTGTGCCACCCAATTCTGCCAACGCCTCGTCGCCTTCGAAATAGGGTTTGAGGGTGACTGGTGTGACCACCATCTGACGGTCCACCAGGGTCAGCACGCGTTCGAAGATGCGCCCGTGGATCGGCGCAAAGAAATGGCCTGCGCGCAGTTCTATCGGCAACTCCTCCAGAACCCTGTTATCGATCAGAACCGCGCCCAGGAACGCCGCCTCGGCCTCCAGGTTGGCGGGCAGCGTGCGGCCTTGTTCGGCAGGTTTGTTTTCAGCGGCGGCAGAGCGGGTCAGCAGGTCTTGATCGGGCATGCCAGCGTGATGGGCGTGTGCGGAGATTATCGCAAGATTGACAAGGCCAAACTTGCGCTCGCCGGCCTGTGGATAGTGGGGAGAATGTTCGCCGAGACTGCTATTGCCATTGAATGCAGCGGCTCGCTGGGGCAGGAGGGCAGCGACCATGGAGCAGGACACCGCCAACCGTATCGAGGCCATCACGCTTGACGAGGCGACCGTCATCGCGCGCAGCGACGATATCGAGAAAGAGCGTGAAGTGGCGTTGCGAGACCTGGTGGAAGACAATTTCTTTCGCCCCATCCGTGCGACCGGTGAGGGCCACGCAGGGCCGTGGCACGTGCACCTGGAAGTGGTGGAAGGAATGCTGGCCTGGCATCTGCGCGATGCAGGTGGGACAGAAGCGGGCACCATCGGTCTTGGCATGGCGCGCATGCGGCGCGCCGTCCGCGATTATTTCGCCATTTGCGATAGCTATTACAAAGCCTTGCGCCGCGCCTCCGCGCAGGAGATCGAAACCATCGATATGGCGAGGCGGGGCATCCACGATCGTGGCACGCGCCATCTGCTGGATGCGCTGGAAGGCAAGGTGGAAACCGATTTCGAAACTGCACGGCGGCTTTTCACCTTGATCTGCGTGCTGCATATCAAGGGCTGATTCGAATTTCGGGATTTCATGGGTCGAACGCGTAAAACCGTATGGCGCTGGCGTATCGTCGCGCTGTTGCTGCTCGCCGCGCTGGTGGCGGGCGGCTATGGCTGGTGGCGTGCCATCGGCTGGGTGCCGCTACGCGCCGAGTATCCGATGCAGGGTGCCCTTGTGGGCGCGGGCGATGGCGCGGTAGATTTCAACGCTTTGCGCGCAACCGGTGCGGATTTCGTATATCTTGAAGCGAGCGATGGCGCGCGCGGACGCGATGCGCAATTTGCCCGCAACCTGGCGTTGGTGACCGACGCGAAGTTGCCGCATGGTGCGGTGCATGCTTACGACCCCTGCGTTCCGGCACAGCGACAGGCGGCCAATTTCGTTACCATCGTGCCGCGCGATCCCACGCTTTTACCGCCCGCTATCGCGCTGGACAGGTTGGCGAGCACCTGCGGTGACCCTATCATTGAGGCGGCGCTGGAAAGCGAACTGACCACGTTCATCAACCAGGTCGAAGGGCACGCAGGCCAACCGGTCGTGCTGAAGATCAGTCCCGCGTTCGAGGCTGAGCATGATATCGCAATCCGGATAGAGCGCAATTTGTGGCTCGACCGCGATTTCTTGCAGCCCGATTACGCAGGCAGGCCGTGGACCTTGTGGACCGCCACCACGCACCTGCATGGCGAGGGTAGCGACGGTCCGCTACGCTGGGTGGTGGTGCAGCCCTAGACGTCTGCCTCCAGGCAATATCAACCTTCGTCCGGACCCTGGCAGAGAGTGGCGCGAACGGCGCGGTGATCCGATCCGTTGTCCGGCATGATCGTGAAGTCACGCAGGTCGAGGCTGCCGCGCAGCATGATCTGGTCCAGCGGCCAACCGAGCGCGGTCAGATTACCGGGAAAGGTGGGGTAGGTGCCGCGTCCGATCCGAGGATCGCGCCAGTTACCTTCTTCGCGGAACCGGGTGGTCGTGCGCGACCATGGCACGTCGTTGAAGTCACCCATGACCAGGCTATCGGGATTGTTGCCCGGTGTTCGCGTGCCGGCCCTCACGATATTACGGTCGCGTTCCCCGGTGTTCCAGTCGGGCAAGGGTGGCTTTGGGTGAAGTCCGATGAATTCGAAGTTCTCGCCGTTGGGGAGATTGATCGTGGCATAGAGCGTCGGCGTATCGCGGTGTGTATTTTCCACCAGCCGGGCGTCGGCAACCGGCAGGCGGCTGGCAAATACCATCCCGAAGGCGTGTGGCTGGGGTTCTGTAAGCGTGTAGGGGTAATCGTCCAGCGTGCCCTGCAATTGATCGATCCAGTTCTGATCGGTTTCCATCAGCAGCAGAAGGTCTGGCGACACTTCCTCGATCTGTGCTGCCACCTCGGCGAACCCGGTGTTCTTGACTTTCACGTTCACTGAAAGCGCAGTGAAACATTGCGCGATTTGCGCCTCGTTCGCGGCAATGGTCTCTATCTCTTCACCGGCCAGTACGGAATAGGGCCAGATGCGCCATGTGTTTACCAGAGCGGTCAGACCAAACAGGGCCACAGCCAGCCAGCGGCCCTTGCCGTTAAGCACCAGCGCAAACAGGCCGAGCAGTACCGCGAGATAGGCAAGGGGTTCTCTAACAAGGTCGACAGTTCGCACCAGCCAGAAATCCGTCGGCCACAGCGAGACGAGTGTGACCACAAAGGCCAGGACGGCTATGACTGTAAGCGTGATGGCAAAGAAACGGCGCACTGTATCCCCCCGGAGTTTGTTATCCTTTCAACTACGCGGAAAACCCCGCAGGTGTTCCTGAACGGCGCCGATGCGCGTCAGTCCTTTTGATTTTCCAGCCATTCGACCAGCGCGGCAAGACATTCGCGGGCAAGGAGCTTGCAGCGCTCCGGGCTCCAGCCCTGCTCGGCATCAGGCCAATCGTCATTATCCTTGAACGGCATCTCCAGCGTCATTGCGGTCGCGCCGTAACGCTCCGCCACCTGGTTGGTGCTGATCGCCAGGTTGGCCTTGCCCGGAGGTGACTTGGGATACCCCTTGGCGGTTTGAAAATCGGGGGTGCGACGTTCGAGGATGCGCTGGTAGCGGTACATGCTTTCGCCCTGCTCGTCAGTCCACGATGGGATACCTTCGAACCCTGCGAGGAAGACAGCGGCAATGGCTTCGTCTCCGTGCACGTCCATCGCGAAATCGACGCCGCTCTCGTCCATCGCATTGCGGATCGCGAGCACCTCAGGCGACCTTTCCGCGCTCGGCTCTGCCCACTCGCGGTTGAGGTTCACGCCATCCGCGTTGGTGCGCAGGTGTCCTCGGAAAGAGCCGTCGGGATTACAATTGGGGACTACGTGCAGGCGGCATTTCCGGCGCAATACGCGGCCCACCACGTCCGTAGGATCGGTCAGCACTTCCAGCGCGCCTTCCATCCACCATTCGGCCATGCTTTCGCCCGGGTGCTGGCGGGCGTAGAACCACACCTGCGTTTCGCCTTCGCCCATTTCCAGGCAATCGAGCGTTCGCCCGTCCAGCGTTTCGCCAAGACGGCGATAGTCCACGCCCTCGCTGGCAGCGGCAGCGGCCACAAGGTCGTTGTGCCGTTCCATTGAATAGGGCGCGAAATAGGCGAACCAGACGATGTCGGATTCTGGGGTATGGCGGATCGTCAGCGTGCCGTTTCCGGCGCTCTTGTCATAGCTGCTTTGTGCGCGACCCCAATACTGGCGGTCTTCGGATACGCAGGCGTTGTAGCCGGGCCAGCCCTCGGGATAGGCACTGCCTGCCAGTTGGTCGATCTTGAGCACCAGCTCCCGGCCCGCCGCGCCCGACACCCGGAAATGAAACCACTGGGCAAATTCGCTGTTGCGGTCGTTGGGAATGCGAAGATGCGCCGTCGCTCCGTCGATCGAAACGACTTCGATGTTGCCGCTATCGAAGGCGGCGTCGATCTTGATATCTGATGTAATCATTCTACCGAGATAGTCTCACCAGACGTTCCCGGAAAGTCCGAAAACAGCGCATCTGCCAGACGCGGCGCTGCAGCAGCGTCTGCGGCGTAATCGCTGTTGGCGGTGGCCGTCATGCTGGCGCGGCCTTCCCACAGGTTTTCATCGCCGTCCGCTGCACGAATGCTTACGGCAATTTCGCGCGCGATCCGCTCCGACGGCTGTCCGCCAAGGTTGAGACCGATGCCAAGGCCCACGCCCGAACCATAGGTGCCGGTGGAACCGCCCACGCCCACGTTCACCGGGCCGCGGCGGTTACGTTCGTCCAGCACGTATTGATCGATCGCCAGTTGCGCGGTTTGCGATCCGTTCACGGCCACCACGCGGTAGCCCAGCTCCTCCAGTTCCAGCCGCACCGCTTCGCGGTACAGGTCGAATGCGATGCTGTCGGCATCCAGCCCGGCGGCAGGTACGATCTGGATCGTGCCCTGGCCAAGGAAAGCGGGCGCATCGCCGACAAAGCGCGTGACATCGACAGGTGAAACATAGGCGGGTGTGGCGCAGGCTGGAAGCAGCAGGCTGGCCGCCAGAAGCGAAAGAGCGTGTTTTTTCATGACTTACCAACGCAAGAAGGGTGGGAAAGGTGCCCAGCAGGCAGTTTGGCGTAATGGCCGCTTTACCAATCAATGCTAACCGCAGGCGAATGGAAGACAAGTGTCCCGTACTCGTGACAGGCGGTGCCGGCTATATCGGCAGCCACGCCGTGCTGGCTCTGCGCGATGCAGGCTGGCCGGTTGCGGTGATCGACAATCTCGTTACGGGCTTTCGCTTTGCCGTGCCTGAAGACATTGCATTCTACGAAGGCGATATCGCCGATCAGGCGTTGCTGACGCGCATTATCGCGGAACAGAAGATCGGCGCGGTCATGCATTTTGCAGGTTCGGTCGTGGTGCCGGAAAGCGTCGAGAACCCGCTCGAATATTACCACAACAACACCGCGAAGAGCCGCGACCTGATTGAAGCGGTAGTGAAGGCTGGCGTGCGCCACATGATCTTTTCCTCCACGGCGGCGACCTACGGAACTCCAGACGTATCTCCGGTAAGCGAGGACACCCCGCGACACCCGATCAATCCTTATGGCTGGTCGAAGCTGATGACCGAGCAGATGCTGGCAGACACGGCGGCGGCGCATGATCTGAACTATTGCACCCTGCGTTATTTCAACGTCGCGGGCAGCGATCCGCAGGGCCGTAGCGGCCAGTCGACGGCCGGGGCAACCCATCTGATCAAGGTCGCGGTGGAGGCAGCACTGGGCAAGCGCGATAGCGTGGGCATCTTCGGCACCGATTACGATACGCCCGATGGCACCGGCGTACGCGATTACATTCATGTGAGCGATCTGGCGGCGGCGCATGTGCTGGCACTGGAGGCGCTGATCGCACAGCCTGATCGATCATTGACTATGAACTGCGGCTATGGCCGGGGCTTCTCGGTGATGGAGGTGCTGGACGCGGTTGACCGGGTAACGAACCGCAAGATCACCCGCGTCAAGGCACCGCGCCGCGCGGGCGATCCCGATTCGCTGATTTCCGATCCATCGCGTATCAAGACGACCTTGCCCTGGCAGCCGCAACACGCCGATCTGGACGCAATTGTTGCCCATGCTCTTGCATGGGAGCGGAAACTGGGCGAGATGAGCGGCAATACTTGACTTTGGCACAGGCCGCACGTAATCGCGCGCCTTGAAATTCCGGCATCGGAGACCATCTCCGGTGCCGATTATTTTTCGGGAAAAGAACCATGAAGATCCGCAACAGCCTCAAGTCGCTGAAGAACCGCCATCGCGATTGCCGCGTGATTCGCCGTCGCGGTCGCACCTATGTGATTAACAAGACCAACCGTCGCTTTAAGGCCCGCCAGGGTTGATATAGCGCCGTGTCGCAAACCTGCGACACCGGTCTTTTGCAAAGCCCCCGCCACCACGGGGGCTTTTTGCATGCCTGACGTGCGCGACAATCCGACTGCTGTAGTGTTCGATATCGGGCGGGTCATTATCCAGTGGCAGCTGCGCTACCTTTTCGAGAAGCTGATAGAGGACCGGGCCGAGCTCGACTGGTTTCTGGCCAATGTGGTGACCGAACAATGGCATCACCAGCACGATGAAGGCAGGCCGCTGTCCGAGATGGTGCCCGAGCGGATTGCCGAATATCCCGATCACGCGGACCTGATTCGCGCCTATGCCACCCGCTTCGCGGAAACCTATCCGGAGCATGTACCCGGCACGCTGGACATCATCGCCCGGCTCAAGACGCACGGCGTGCCGTTGTTCGGCCTGTCCAACTTCGGTGCCGATTTCTGGGACGAGTTTTATACAGGTCAGCCCGTATTCGACGGGTTCGGGGACATTGTCGTGTCCGGCCACGAGAAAATCGCTAAGCCTGATCCTGCGATCTATGCCATTGCGGAGGCCCGTTTCGGCCTGCCGCCGGAGCAACTGCTGTTTATTGATGACAAGGCAGAGAACATAGAGGCCGCCATCGCGCGCGGATGGCACGGCCACGTATTTACTGATGCGGCGAATCTGGAAGCGGACCTGCGTACCCGCGGTTTGCTGACCTGATATCCTGAACGATAAAAAAGGCTCCGGCATGGGTATGCCGGAGCCTTGCGCCCACCCGGATGGAGGAGGGTGGGTGGGGGGATAAACACCGCGATCAGCCGTTGCAACGCGCCAGTTGTGTTTCGGACATTGGCGATCCACCGGCAGAGAATGCGGCGATCGGGCCAACCTCGCGCCGCAGTTCGCGGCATACGCGTAAGGCACGGTCTCGACTGCGCGGCGCCTTGCACAAGGTGCCTTCGCACTGGAACAGGACGCCGCCTGCAATTGCTTCGGCATCGCCTGTCGCCTCCACCAGTTCAGCGGTGAAGTACGGCGCAGTGTCGGTCGCCTGAAGCGTAGCAGGAACAAGCGCTGCCGACATCGAGAGGACGGCGGATGCGACTAGAACGGAGGAGCGGGGCACAGATAACCTCTTCAATGAACAGTTATGAGTAGCAGTATGAAACCGGTTGTGAACCAAGACCTAAATTCATAGGTTTCGTAACGCAACCTTCTTATGCAAATTTTTTTGGCTTTCCAGCGTTTGCCTGTAGAACATGGGCGGGAGACAGGAATTCGGATGGGTATCAGAGAACCACTTCGTGAAATTGGCTGCGGCCTGCCGCATGCGCTTGAAGTGATGGGAGAACGCTGGTCGTTCCTGATCCTGCGTGCCGCTTTCAACGGCCTGTGTCATTTCGAAGAATTCTCAAGCGAACTGGGCATTGCCCGCAACATTCTCTCCAACCGTCTTGCCAATCTGGTGCAACACGGCGTGATGCAGCGCACACCTTGCGAGGCGGATCGTCGCAAGGTCGAGTACCGCCTGACGGAAAAAGGGCTGGGTCTGCTGCCTGCGATGCTGGCATTGCGCCAGTGGGGTGAACGCTATGCGGAGAACTTCACTTCGAACCTGGTCCTGGTGGATTGCCGTGATGGTCAGCCGGTCGCCCCGATCACGATTCGCGCACACGACGGCAGAGATCTCAGCTGGCACGAACTGGGCTGGCAAACGCCTGACAAGGTAGGCCAGCCCGTCGAACGGCACGATATCGCCTATGCCGAAGGTTCTGCGTTCGGCAATCCGGCAGATCGCGCCTGAGCAGTCCGCCGAAAACGCCGGATGGTCGCTATATTGTGGTTCGCGGCCGCCTCTGGCGGGCTAGCAATCCGGCCCTTCCCGAGAATAAGCGTCAGCAGCTGGTCGATGACTTGATGGATGCGCGTCGCGCAGTGCGCGATGCGAAGGGCGATCCGTCGAAGCTCAAGCAGGCGCGTGCGCGCGTGAATGAAGCCAAGGTGGCGCTGGGGGAGCGGGGGGCCGTATGGTGGGATGATGGCGCACCCGATTACAATCGTCACATGGCGAAAAACACGCCCTATGCCCAGTGGTGGAATGGCCAGCAGCACGAAGACGATATCTAGACCCCGCGCCCGCTGATTTCCGATCAGCTTTGAGCGGTAGGCGCGTTATCGCAGGTCAATCGCTCTTGGTTTGCGTGCCGTCCCCGCCTTCTTCATCGCCGTTCAGACTGGTGGAATCCCACTTCGCCGTGAAGGGTCCACTGGCGATCAGCAACAACAGCACGATACCAGCCATGATCGCCGCCAGCCAGACTTCGCCCATACCGCAGGAAAGACCGATCGCACCCGCTGTCCAGATGGCTGCGGCAGAACCGGCACCTTGGACGAAATTGCCTTGCCGGAACATGGCGCCTGCGCCCAAAAAGCCAATGCCGGTTATCACGCCCTCGATCACCCGGGTGGGGTCTATCCGCGATTGCGGATCGGCGGTCGAATGCAGCAGTTCCATCGAAGCCATGATGAGACCGCATGCCCCCACGGCGATGATGACGAAGGGTCGAAAGTCGATCGGCTTCTTGCGAAGGAATCGCTCAAGCCCGATCAGGAATGGAAGGAAGGCGGCTGCACCCAGTCGCACCACGACCTGCATCCAGGTAACGGTATCGGGGCCGGAAAACTCTGTCATTACCTTTCAATGAGCACGATCAACGAAGGTTTCACTCTAGGTTGCCTCACAGCCAGCCGGTATGTTGAGCAAGTATTCTCACGCCCAACCCGATCAGTACGATTCCGCCGAACACTTCGGCCTTTTTGCCCAGTGCAGGGCCGATTCGGGCTGCGAACCAATAGGCCGGAGCGCACAACAGCAGCGTCGCACCCCCGATCACTACGCAGGAATGCAAGACTGGCAAGTCGAACAAGTCGAGCGTCAGCCCCGCTGCGGCTGCATCTATCGAAGTGGCAACGGCGGCAATGAAAAGGGCAAGGAGGCGTGTCCGCGCCGCTCTCTCCGGCTCCCCACCTATCGATCCTTCTTCCAGTCCTTCGCGCAGCATGCGATAGCCGAGAAAGGCGAGAAGTAGAAACGCGATCCAGTGGTCTACTGCTTCCAGCCATCCGATTAAGACCGTGCCCAAAGCCCAGCCGACGATCGGCATCACGCCTTGTGCCACGCCGAATGCCGCGCCCGTTTCCAGCGCGCGCCAGGCAGAATGCGGGCCTGCGGCCCCGCGCACCAGCGCCACGGCGAAGGCGTCCATTGCAAGTGCAAGGGCAAGAATGAGAACCGCGATCATGCGCCCGCGACTGGCAGGTTTGACGCCGGAGGCAAGAGCGAATTGCTCAGGCCCGCGGGGCCTGCCGCCGGTAACTTAGCGCCTCTGCCACATGGATACGCCCCACCTCTGGTGCACCTGCCAGATCGGCAATGGTGCGCGCCACGCGCAGCATGCGGGTATAGGCCCGCGCGGACAGGTGCATCTTTTCGGCTGCTTGCATTAGCAGCGTCCGGCCTGCTTCGTCGGGCGTTGCGTGTCCCTCCAGCGCATCGCCATCGAGTTCCGCGTTCGACCGAATGCCTCGCGCGACCTGCAACTTTCTCGCCGCTGCCACTCGCATGGCCACTTCCGCGCTGCCTTCGGCAGGTGGGGGGAGCGCAAGGTCCGCTGCGCTGACGGGGTCTACTTCGACATGCAGATCGATTCGGTCGAGCATGGGGCCGGAAACCTTGGACTGATAATCGATTGCGCACTTTGGCGCACGGCTGCAAGCCAGCGCCGGATCGCCCAGGTGCCCGCAGCGGCACGGGTTCATCGCGGCGATCAACTGCACGCGCGCGGGGAAGGCGACGTGGGCGTTGGCCCTGGCCACATCGACCTTGCCCGTTTCCAGCGGCTGGCGCAGCGAATCGAGTACGGCGCGCTGGAATTCGGGCAGTTCGTCTAGGAACAACACGCCCAGGTGCGCCAGGCTTACCTCGCCCGGTCGCACGCGCAGGCCGCCGCCAGTCAGCGCCGCCATGCTGGCCGAATGGTGCGGCGCTCGGAACGGGCGGGTGCGGCTGATCCGCCCGCCTTCCAGCAGGCCCGCCACCGATTGCACCATGCTGACTTCCAGCGCCTCTGCCGGGGAGAGCGGCGGAAGGATGCCCGGCAGGCAACTGGCGAGCAGGCTTTTGCCGGCACCCGGCGGGCCATTCATCAGCAGGTTATGGCCACCGGCCGCGGCGATTTCCAGCGCGCGTTTGGCGGTTTCCTGCCCCTTTACCCGCTTGAGATCAGGGCCGTGATTGTCTTCCGCCACTTCGCCCGGCTGTGGTTCGGACAGCTCCGTCTTGCCAGAAAGATGCGCCAGCAGGTCCACCAGATTGGGAGCGGCGCACACGCGCACGCCGCTGGCCCAGCGCGCCTCCGGCCCCTGCGTGGCAGGGCAGACCAGGCCAAGATCGTTCTCGCTGGCGTGCAGGGCTGCCAGCAGCACGCCGGGCGAAGCGACGATGCGCCCGTCCAGCGCCAGCTCGCCCACGGCCAGCCACTCGCTGAGTTCTTCTGCATCCACCACGCCCATAGCGCCCAGCAGTGCAAGCGCGATCGGCAGGTCGTAATGGCTGCCTTCCTTGGGCAGATCGGCTGGTGAAAGATTGATGGTGATGCGCTTGGGCGGAAGCGATAGGCCCATGGCGGCCAGCGCGGATTGCACCCGTTCCCGGCTTTCGGCCACGGCCTTGTCTGCAAGACCGACAACGGTGAAGCGTGGCATTCCGGCAGCAAGCTGGCACTGCACCTCTACCTTGCGCGCCTCAAGCCCGAGATAGGCAACCGTCTGAACCAATGCGACCAATTGAAAACCCCCATTTTTGCAACGTGATAACGCGTAGTGACCCCATGTCGAGAGCATTTGTCGCGGGCGCCTACCGTTAACCCGATAGCAACCTCTTCCATTGGCAAAGCGGCAGGTTCGCGCAGGCATAACATGCCCGATGAAACGCACATCCGTCGTCCTCGCCATACTTGCTGCATTCGCCGCAACGCCCGTAGCTGCGCAGGCTGTTACCGTGGTGGAGGAATGGGTGGAGGTGGAGACAACAGCCTCCCGCTATGTCTCTCCCCTGCAACAGCAGGCGGAGCAGGCGGCCATTGCTGCCTATGGCCCATTCCGTGTAATCGACAATTCTACGGCGGCGCTGGTCGGCGTTACCGATGCGGCATCGCCCGCCCAATTCGCGGCCATGCTGGCGGCGTTTCCCGCCGTTGATACGTTGGAATTCGTCGAAGCACCCGGCACCCACGACGATCGCGCCAATCTGGCACTGGGCCGGATGATCCGCGAGCGCGGTATTGCGACACACGCTGACGAAGGCGGCTCGGTCCGTTCAGGCGCGGTGGAATTGTTTATCGCAGGGACTAACCGACAGATCGCACCCGGCAGCCAGTTTGCCGTCCACGGCTGGCTGGACGACTGGGGCCGGGGCGCGGAAGACTATCCGTCCGACGCCCCCGAACATCGTCGCTATCTCGATTATTATGTCGAGATGGGGATGAACGAATCGCAAGCCCGCGATTTTTATGCCATGACCAATTCAGTCCCGTTTGAAGATGCCTTGTGGCTAACCGGCCGCGAAATGCGTGAATGGGTTGGTCCGGTGTCACAGGAGGTTCCACGAGGGGCGTCAGTGACGAAAGCGAAGCAAGAGCCGGTTCGGACGCTTGCATATCTTGACTTTGAGCCAGTCCTTCAGTAATCGCGCGCTCCATGTGAGGCCGCCTTTCGCTTGGCGGCCCTTTTTAATTCTGATTTTGAAGGTTTGAACCATGAAGCGCACTTTCCAGCCGAGCAATCTCGTGCGTGCCCGTCGCCACGGCTTCTTCGCCCGCAAGGCGACCCCCGGTGGCCGTAACGTGTTGCGGAACCGTCGCCGCAAGGGCCGCAAGAAACTTTCGGCATAATCTGCTTTGGCCTCAGGCGTTGGCGCTCGCGTCTACTCGCCAAGTCAATTCGCTGAGGTTTCCCGCCCTGACTGGGCCATGCGCGTTCTCGCTTGCGGGCTCCTTGCGGGGCCCGTTTTCTTGTATTGTCGATAACTTGCGCTGTCTCCCATGCCTGAAGGGCGATGACAGCGCGCAACTGCGCACCGCTTGGTAGAGCGCAGGCGAGCGGACGAGAGTGCCGGCGCTTGAGGCTAAACAAATAACGAATCGGCACCTATCTCTTCTTCCATGACCCCCACTGTCCTCACCCGGCGCGCGGATTTCCTCGCTGCGAATCGGGGTTTGCGCAATGCGCGGCCCGGTTTCGTGCTGTTGACGCGTCCGAATGACGGGCAGGGCGTGCGTTACGGGATCACCGTGACCAAGAAGATCGGCAATGCCGTTGTGCGCAATCGTATGAAGCGGCGCTTTCGCGAGCTGTTGCGCGACGCTTTGCCCGAACACGGTCTGCCCGATCACGACCACGTACTGATAGGGCGCGAAGGCGGACGCACGCGGGACTTCGCACAGATGGCCAAGGAACTTTCCATCGTTTTGCAACAAGCTGCCGAAGGGAAAGGTGATACGGCTCGCCGCCCCCGGCGCGGTAGCAAGTCCCACCGGCGATGAAACACCTGCTGATCCTGATTGCGCGGGGCTGGCAACTTGGCCCAAGTCGCATCCTTCCGCCCACCTGCCGCTTCCAGCCATCGTGTAGCGCCTATGCGATAGAGGCGCTGGAGAAACATGGTGCAATCAGGGGTGGATGGTTGGCCACCAAGCGTATATTGCGCTGCAATCCCTGGGGGGGACATGGCCATGACCCTGTGCCCGAACAACCGCAAAACAATTAGACGCGACGGAAATCTGGATCTTGGACAACCAACGTAACCTTATCATCGCCGTCGTGCTGAGCGCGGTCCTGCTGTTCGGGTGGGACTTCGCCATGCGCACCTATTTCCCGGAACCGGAACAGGTGCCGGCCAACATGGCCAGCCGTGAAGACGCGCCGGTCGCGCGCGTCGACGGCCAGATTACGACCGATGCTGCCCCGGTTGTGCGCGATCTGAATACGGAACTCGGCGCAAGCGGCCGCGTGAATATCGATGCGCCGGAACTTTCCGGCACGATCAACCCCGTCGGCGCACGGATCGACGACATTACGCTGAAGACCCATCGCCAGACGGTGGAACAGGACAGCGGCCCCATTCGCCTGTTCGCGCCTGCCGGTACCGATGTGCAGCAGTTTGCTCAGTTCGGCTGGGTGGGCGAAGGCGTTTCGCTGCCCGACGCGCAGACCAACTGGCAGGTCATCGAAGGTGACGAACTCACTCAGGAAACTCCTGTCACTCTGGGGTGGGACAATGGCGAGGGACAGCAATTCCGCCTCACCTTCCGGGTGGACGAGCATTACATGTTCAGCGTTTCGCAGTCTGTCACCAACACTGGCGATGGTTCGATCGCACTGCGTCCCTACGCTTTCGTCAATCGCACCAGCGACACCGCCAGCGCCTCCACCTGGAACGTGCATTCCGGTCCCATTGCAGAGGGCAATGGCGAGGTGAACTTCGATTGGGATTATGACGAGGTGGCCGAGGAAGGCCCCGTAAGCCTGAGCGGCGATACGCAGTGGCTGGGCTTCACCGATATCTACTGGATGAGCGCGCTGATCGCGGACGATGCAAGCGCGGCAGAAGGTACTTTCCGCGACACGGGCAGTGATATCTACCGCGCAGACCTGATCTACGATGCCGTCACGGTGCCAGCAGGCGAAACGGTCACGCGGACGACCCGCCTGTTTGCCGGTGCCAAGGAAAGCGCGGTGCTAGACCAGTACGAAGCACAGGGCGTCGAGCGCTTCGGCCTCGCCATCGACTGGGGGTGGTTCCGCTTCATCGCCTGGCCCATGTGGCAGGTGCTGATCTTCCTGTTTGGCCTGTTCGGCAACTTCGGCGTCGCGATCATCGCGCTGACGCTGGTGATCCGGCTGATCCTGTTCCCGATCGCGCAGAAGCAATTCCATTCCATGGCGCAGATGCGGGCCGTGCAACCCAAGATGAAGGCGCTGCAGGAACGCCACAAGGACGACAAGCAGAAGCTGCAGCAGGAAATGGCCAAGCTGTACAAGGAAGAGAAGGTCAATCCGCTGGCGGGCTGCCTGCCGATCTTCATCCAGATCCCGATCTTCTTTGCGCTCTACAAGGTGTTGCTGTTGGCGATCGAGATGCGGCACGAGCCGTTCTTCGGCTGGTTGCGCGATCTTTCCGCGCCCGATCCGGCGACCATTCTCAACCTGTTCGGTCTGCTTCCCTTCGATCCGCCGGGTTTCTTGGCCATTGGCGTGCTGGCGGTGCTGCTGGGCTTCACCATGTGGCTGCAGTTCAAGCTGAACCCTGCAGCAATGGACCCGATGCAGCAGCAGATCTTCATGATCATGCCATGGGTGCTGATGTTCGTGATGGCGCCGTTTGCCGCTGGCCTACTGCTCTACTGGATCAGCAACAACATCCTGACCCTTGCGCAGCAGAAATATCTCTATGCCCGCAATCCGGAACTGAAGGCGATGATGGCGAAAGAGCGCGAAGAAAAGGCAGCCGCCGCCGAACGTGAAAAGGCCGAAGGGTGACACCTGAAGATGAACAACTGGCCAGGGCGGCAAGCAAGCTGTTTTCGGGCCGCGTCGAATTCCTGCTATCGGCCCCGCAGCTTAAACATCTGCCCGATCCCGATTATCCGGAGATCGCTTTTTGCGGACGGTCCAACGTCGGCAAGAGTTCGCTGATCAATGCGCTTGTGAATCGCAAGGCCATTGCGCGCGCGTCTGTCACACCCGGTCGAACGCAGGAGCTCAACTTCTTCGAGGTTGGCGATCCCACCGAATTTCGGCTGGTGGACATGCCGGGCTACGGCTTTGCCAAGGCACCGGTGAAGGTGGTGGAAAAATGGCGCAAGCTGGTGCGCACCTTCCTGCGAGGGCGCGTGCCGCTGAAACGCACGCTGGTGCTGGTGGATAGTCGGCATGGCCTGAAAGACAGCGACCGCGACATGATGACCATGCTCGATGAAGCAGCGGTCGGTTATCGGCTGGTGCTGACCAAGGCCGACAAGATCAAGGCCAGCAGCCTTGAAACGGTGCGTGCGCAAGTCGCGGCAGAGGCGCGCAAGCATCCCGCAGCTTATCCGCAAATGCATGTGACCAGCGCGGAAAAGGGCATGGGGATCGAGGAACTGCGCGCGGCGATCCTGAAGGACATTCGCGACTAGGCGAAGACGTAGCCCGCGACATACAGACATAAAAAAGGCGCCAGATCGGCGCCTTTTTCAATTGAAAGCTTGTTCGGCTCAGCGCGTACGCGAACCGCCGAAAAGCCAATCCCAAAAACCGCCACCCATTGTTCGTCTCCTTGTTGCTGGGAGACGTTATGAGTTAACCATATATGTTTGTAAAGTTTAAACTATGTTTCTTAGCACTCTGTTTTCGCTATCGTTATGATATTCAAGCACTTTTTCGAATGTCAGGGGCACGGATATGGCGAAACCCTGCGCCACTACGCAGCCGGAATCGCGCAAAAGTGTTAACGTTCCAGAGTCTTCGACACCCTCTGCGACAACTATGATTCGCAAGTCCCGTCCAAGCTGCAGAACGCTTTTGACGATCCCCAAGGCCTTGGGATCACTTGTCATCGGTGCGATGAACATGCGATCGATCTTGAGCTCGGAGAAGGGGAGTCGCAACAGAGCCTCGAGGCTGGCCGCACCTACCCCGAAATCGTCCATCGAGATCTTGGTGCCGAGCAGTTTCAGTTCGCCCAGAATTTCGGCTGCAAGGTCCAGGTTCGAAATTCGGAAGGTCTCGGTAATCTCCAGCGTCAGGCGGCGCGGGTCGAAGCCGCTATCGTCGAGAGCCCGGGACACCATCGTGACAATCGAGCGCTCGTGCAGCAACGTGGCAGAGATATTCACCGCAATCGGCAAGTGCAGACCGGCGTCCTCGAACGCATTGCCCGCGTCACAGGCCTGATCGAGAACGAATTTCGTAAGCTGGCTCATACGGCCAGCCGTTTCGCACTGGCGGATGAAGTGATCCGGTGGGATATGGCCTTTAACCGGGTCCTTCCATCGCACCAGCGCCTCGACTCCCACGATCTCCCCGGTCTGCACCATGATCTTGGGCTGGAAAGCCAGGTAGATCTCACCGTTGTTCAACGCCGCATCGATGCGGGCCTGCAACGAGATGCTCCAGATCATGTCTTCCTGCGAAGCCATGTCGGCAATGGCAATAGGCTCGAATGTCTCGTTGGTCTTCTCAGCCGCCGCGACCGCCCCTGCAAGACGCCGTGCCACATGCGGGCTGGGGGTGATATCGATCCCGAATGTGATGCCCACGTCAACCTGCTCCTCGCCGACGATCAGTGGCGAGGCGAACAGGGCTCGCAGACCCTCCAGATGCTCGCGCAGCAGCACCGGATCCTTTTCCGCCATAGTCCAGGCCATCAGATGGCCCGGACCAAGATAGATCGTGGCATCCTGCGTGGCCGCATTCAGACGCGCGGTAATAGCAAGAAGGTAATCGGCATGCAGTTCGATGGGAAGTGTTCGGCGGACCTCCTCGAAGCGATGGATACGCGCCACGACGATAGCGGGAACATCGTTAGCTACATCCTCGTCGGCTTCGAGGGCGGCAAAGGTGGGCAGATCAGTCTCGGGGTCGACAAGCAGGAGATCGCGGGCCCATTTTGATCGAACCCTGAACGAGCCGTAGACAGCCAATGCCGCGAGGGCATAGGCGAAGCTGATGCGAAGGCCGACTTGAGGGCCAATGAGCGGCATCGATAGTACTATCAACGTGACCAGGCCGAATGCTGCCGAGCGGTAGGCTCTGCCCTTGATAGGGCAGATCAGTAGCAACAGGGCAAGGGTTGCCAGAAGCGTAAGCAACCCGTTGATGTAACGGGGATGCCCCGCCATCAATGTTTCTGCCGCGAAGATCGATACGATAGAATCCGAGACAGCTCCCCGCCCGGGAAGACTTGGAGCATCGCGGCGGAGGCTGACACTTTGCCCGATGATGATCTTCTTGCCTTGCAGATTGGTCAGCTTGGCATTTTGATCAATTAGTTCCGCAAACCGGTATGTAGGCACCGATGCGAGGTTGAAGCTGTAGACGACCGGGAAATCGTCCTGCGCGGAACCGGATATTCCGGCGATACTGGCGGGAAGGTTGGGAAGAGTCTCGGCACCATCCTCGACCGCGAGGGGCATATACCAGATATAGCCGAGATAGTTTCGCAGCGCGTCGAGGGCCACCTGGGGCACATCATCCGCGATCTGCGGCTGATTCTCCCGCAGGACTTTTTCAACGTTCAGGCTCGTGTCGAGGTACCGCACAAGAAACGCGTCACCCTCAAAGCCTTTCAATGCTGTATTTAACGCCCGGTCCGCTTCGGCCGTGGAGGGCTGATCGAATACGACGTTGACATAGACTTCATCGGCGCCGGCTTCGTCGAGCCGCGTGATCAAGGTCGCCAGTTGTTGCCTTGCTTGGGGCGTTCGCGGGTCGGCAAGATCGTCGGTCGCGCCGACGAATACGACTTCTCCGGAAGCGGGCTTCGATACCAGGTTTGCCTCGATCAACCAGCCAATCTGGTCGACAGGATGGAGCAAGACGGGGACCGCCAATGCAAGGGCGATAAGGCCCGACCACGCCACGTGACGGACGCGTTCGAGCCATTTGACCCTTCTCGTTGATGTCGAGGTCTGATCGACCACTCCGCACCTTTCATCGCGACCGCATGTTCTCTTGCATGCGAAGGGATGGCACAGGATGGTTAACAAAGCGGCAACATCGATACCGCGAAGGACGAAGCGACACCGGTAGGTCCGTCGCGCCCGTTCATGCTCGACAGCTTCAGGCTTAACCGTTAGGCCGGGCGCAAACAGGGATTCAAGACACCATGAAGCTGATTATCGGCAACAAGAATTACTCCAGCTGGTCGTTGCGCGGTTGGCTGGCGGCGAAGCAGAGTGGCCTCTCGTTCGACGAATTGACCGTTCATATCGATGGTGACGACTGGCAGGCCATGAAACGAACGGACGGTGAGTTCCAGCCATCTGCAGGCAAGGTTCCGGTGCTTTGGGATGGCGATGTCGTGGTATGGGACAGTCTCGCTATCCTCGAATACCTGGCCGACAAGGTAGGGCGCGACCGCTTCTGGCCCAAGGACGATGCCGCGCGCGGCATGGCGCGGGCAATGGTGGCGGAAATGCATTCCTCCTACCTTCCCTTGCGCCGGCAGTGCCCCATGAACATCCGCGCCCGCGCTTCGGTGAATCTTTCCGACGAAACGAAGGGCGATATCGTGCGCATCCTGGGGCTGTGGGCCGAGGCGCGCGCACGGTTCGGCAAGGGCGGACCCTTCCTGTTCGGTACATTCAGCGCAGCGGATATTTTCTACGCGCCCATCTGCAGCCGCTTTCTGAGCTATGGCATCGGTGTTCCCGGTTTTGCGCAGGCCTACATGCAGGCCATGTGGGAACATGACTGGATGCAGCAGTGGGTGGAAGCCGCGATGGCGGAGGAATGGACCATCTCGCAATTCGAAACGGGCGATCAGGCGTGAGCGCCGATCCGCTTGCCAATGCGCGGCACCTGATCGCCTGCGAAAGCGTGACCCCGGCGCGGGGGCCCGTTTTCGACATGTTGGAGGAAATGCTGGTCGGTCTCGGTTTCGAGGTTGATCGCTTTATTCGCGGCGAGGGGCCGGAAGGCAGCGACGAGGAGCCGGTCGAGAACCTGTTCGCCATCCGCCACGGGCCGTCAGGATCGCCGCATTTCGCTTTCGCGGGCCACGTCGATGTGGTGCCCGCGGGCGACGGATGGCAGAGCGAGCCGTTCGCGCCGGAAGTGCGCTGTGAACCGGGCGGGGACCTGCTCTACGGGCGCGGTGCGGTGGACATGAAAGGTGCGATCGCCTGCATGGTTGCCGCCGTGGCCGATATACCGGCCGAGGCAGGCACGCTCAGCTTCATCATCACCGGCGACGAGGAGGGCCCAGCGCTGCACGGTACGCAGGCACTGATTGACCGGATGCGCGAGCGCGGCGACATTCCCGACATGTGCCTGGTGGGAGAGCCGACCAGCGTGAACCGGCTGGGCGACATGATGAAGATCGGGCGACGCGGTTCGGTCAATATCTGGCTGGAAGTGGCGGGTACACAAGGTCACGTCGCCTATCCCCATCTGGCCGACAACCCGATGCCGAAGATGGTTGCCATCCTTGCCGAACTGGATGCACTGGTGCTGGACAAGGGAACCGACTGGTTCCAGCCGAGCAGCCTGCAGATCACTGAATTCAATGTGCCGAACCGTGCGCACAACGTGATCCCCGGCAGGGCCACCGCGCGCATATCCATCCGCTTCAACGATCAGCATTCGGGCGCTTCGCTTTCCGAAAAAGTGATGGCGATTGCCCAAAAACACGGCGGCACGGCAAGGCCGGTTATCAGCGGGGAGCCTTTCCTGACGCCGCCCGGAACGTTCTCGCAGATGATCGCCGATGCCGTAAAGGCGGAAACGGGCGTCGATCCCGAAGCCTCCACTACTGGTGGTACATCCGATGCGCGGTTCCTCAAGGACCTGTGCCCGGTGATCGAATTCGGGCTGGTCAACGCCACCATGCACAAGACAGATGAAGCCGTGGCGGTTGACGACCTTGCCAAGCTCACGGCAATCTACCGCCGGATCGCAATGGCCGCCCTCTCTCGATGAGGGGCAGGCCGCCTAGAAAGGGATTTTCATGAAACGCTGGTTGGCCATTCCGCTGTGGCAGCGGGTTCTCGTTGCGCTTGCCCTTGGCATTATCGCCGGGCGCATGTGGGGGCCGGGCGCGGAAAGCATCAAGATCGTAGGCGACATCTTCGTCGCATTCATCAAGATGCTGGTGGTGCCGCTGATCTTCTTCAGCCTGGTGGCGGGCGTTGCTTCCATCGGCGATCTGCGCAAGCTGGGACGGATCGGCTGGCGGGCGCTGCTCTTGTTTGTGGTCACCGGCCAGATCGCAGTGTGGCTGGGGCTTTTTCTTGGCACGGTCATCGCGCCCGGGGCAGGCGTGGATACGTCCTCCATCGACATGGGAGCGGTGCCTGAACCCAATAACACCACGTGGCGCGAAATGCTGCTGGGCATGGTGCCGCAAAGCCCCGTGCAGGTCATGGCCGACGTCAATGTATTGCCGCTGATCATCTTTTCCGTCTTGCTGGGTATCGGCATCCTGATGGCGAAGGAAGAAGGCGGGCCCGTTCTCAAGATCTTCGATAGCGGCGCCGTGGTGATGCAGAAGGTGACCATGGTGATCATGGAACTGACACCGTTCGGCGTCTTTGCGCTGATGGCATGGGTGGCGGGCACACTGGGTTTCGATGCGCTCGCAGCATTGGGCAAGCTGGTGTTCCTGAACTACCTTGGCTGTCTGCTGATCATTCTCGTCATCTATTCGTCCATGATAAAGTTCATCGCGCGCCTGCCGGTGCGAGATTTCTTCCGCGGCATCGTTGATGCCATCGCGGTGAGTTATTCCACGGCCAGTTCAAACGCCACGCTGCCCGTTACCCTGCGCTGCGCGGAGCGGAACCTTGGTATCAGCAACTCCGTGGCCAGCTTCGTCATCGCCTTGGGCGCGACGATCAACATGAACGGTACGGCGATGTACCTGGGCCTGGCCACGCTGTTCGGTGCGCAGATCTTCGGCGTGGACTTGAGCTGGAGCGATTACTTCCTGATCTCGATCCTCGGCACGCTTGGCGCTGTGGGCGCGGCGGGTATTCCAGGCGCGGGCCTTATCATGATGGCGCTGGTGTTCGGCGCTGTCGGCGTACCGCTGGAAACGATTGCCTTTGTTGCAGGCGTGGACCGGATCATGGACATGATGCGCACCACCACCAACGTCTCCGGAGATGCAGCTGTCGCCACCACCGTCGCCAGCCTGACAGACAATATCGACAGGGCAGAAATGATCAGCGCGGATGACGTCTAGTCCGACAGACAGTTACGCAACCGCGAATTAACCATTCCGCTGCTACGCGCAGGCTATGGATGCGCGCATCTTCCTTGGCCTGTTTCTGGCGCTGCACATGCTGCTTGCCGCGACCATGCCGGTTTCCGATGTCGGAGCGGCATTGCGCGCGGTCTGGCTGCAATCGTTGTTGCTTGTGTGGCTGGTACTGATCGCGCTGGTGCTGTTGTTCGTGCAGGTTGCAATGAAGCGTGTAGCCAGCCCGTCGAAAGTGATGCTGCGCGTCCTGCGATCGCGGCGCAGGCACTATGCCGAAGGCGCGATCTTTCTGGTGGCACTGGCGGCGATGATGCAGGTCTACATGATCCTGAAAGTCGCTATCCCGCAGTTCATGCCCTTTTACGCCGATCCGGCACTGGCAGACCTTGATGCAATGCTGTTCGGCCAGGATCCCTGGCGCATCACGCACGCTGTCTTCGGTGAACGTGCCACCCGCTTTCTCGATTGGTTCTATGTTACCCCGTGCCTGATCGTGACCGCCGGCATGACGCTATGGGCCTGTTTCGCGAAAGACCGGGCCTTCAGCAGGCGATCGGTGCTGGCCATAACGATGTGCTGGTTCATCATCGGCAACTGGGCCGCGCTGGCGCTGTCCTCGGCAGGGCCGATCTACATGGACCATTTCTACGGCGATGCGCGCTTTGCCGATCTGCTGCTGATGCTGCCGCCAGACCTCACTGCTACGCAGACGCAAGCCTACTTGCTGGAGAATTTCGGCGAGCCGGGCTTTGGCAAGGGTATCAGCGCAATGCCATCAATGCATAACGCGCTATACCTGCTGCTGATCTGGATGGTCCACGATCGCTTCGGTAATGGCTGGCAGCTCTGGCTGGCGGTTGCGTTTGAAGCAGTCGTGTTCGTCGCCTCTGTCCACCTTGGCTGGCACTATGCGCTGGACGCGATAGTATCCGCCATGCTGGTGGCGCCGATCTGGTATGTCGCGGGCCGCATGGAAAGCTGGCGATTGCCGCGGCCTGTCCTGTCGCAACGCCAGGCGCGCGGAGCAAGCCCAGTCTAGACTACCGCCCCCTCGGCTTCTCCATCACTTTCTTGCGATAACTGCACAGGTCCACCACGGGGCAGCGCCAGCATTCGGGCGTGCGCGCCTTGCAAGTGTATCGGCCATGCAGGATCAGCCAGTGATGGGCGTGGAGGCGAAATGGCTGCGGCACGCGTTTTTCAAGCTTGGCTTCCACCTGCTCGGGCGTCTTGCCCTTTGCCAGCCCCGTGCGGTTGCCCACGCGCAGGATATGGGTGTCGACCGCGAAGGTTTCCTGCCTGAACCAGCAGTTCAGCACGACATTCGCCGTCTTGCGGCCCACGCCCGGCAAGCGAACAAGGTCTTCGCGCGTATCGGGCACTTCGCCGCCGTATTCGTCAACCAGCAACTGGCTGAGCGCGATGACGTTCTTCGCCTTGGAATTGAACAGACCGATGGTTCTGATGTGTTCGACAAGATCGTCGAGGCCAAGATCGAGCATCTGCTGCGGTGTCTCGACCTTTGCAAACAGCGCGCGCGTTGCCTTGTTCACGCCCACATCGGTGGCCTGCGCCGACAGGGCCACGGCAACAACGAGCTGATAGGCATTGCCATATTCCAGTTCCGTTTCCGGCTCTGGATTATCCTCCGCCAGCCGCCGGAAGAATTCGAAGATCTGGTCCTTGGTCATTCGGTTGGGTTCAATCCTGATGATCGTGAGCCTGCTGGAGCGCTTCGGCCCTTCGGCGGTGGCGCTGCATGGCATCGGAGAAAGCGGCGGCGATGATTCCTGTGGGCATGGCGACAAGGCCGATGCCACCCAATGCCACCAGCGCGGCCAGAAACTTGCCGAGCGGTGTGATGGGCGAGACATCGCCATAGCCCACTGTGGTGAGCGTGATGATCGACCACCACATCGCGCGCGGGATGGAGCCGAAGGCTTCGGGTTGAACCGGTCCTTCCGCCCAGTGCAGCGCGGCGGCGCCGAACAGCAGCAGCGCGGCCGCCAGTGCCAAGGTAACGAACAGGTCGTATCGCCGCTCCGCAATGGCACTGCCCAGTTCCCGCAGGGCGAGGCTGAAACGACCGAACTTCATCAATGCAGCCAGTCGCAAAAGCCGCAGCAAGCGAAACAGTGGCGCGCCCGTCACCAGCAGCGGAAACAGCGAAGCCGCGACCACGGCAAGGTCCAGAAGACCGAACGGCGACACGACAAAGGCCAGCCGCTTGCGCCATGAAGGCGCGCTGCCTTCCGCCTCGGCACTGGACCAGATACGGCCAAGATATTCGACCAGAAACACCACGCCGAACGCCATTTCGGCAATAATGAAGAAGCTGCGGTATTCGCTCGCCAGCGCAGCTTCGGTACCCAGCACCGCCATTACGACGGAGGCAAGGATCACGGCGATGATGAGGCGGTTCGTGACGGTTAACTTGCCATCATTGCGGGCGGAGGCGAACAGCTGGAGATAGGTGCGGCGGCGTAGCGTCCCGATCATCGCGCCTCGCCAGCAGCGTGCTTCGTTATCATGGTATTTCCCCTCCCGTCTCCGGGTTAGCTCAGCCCCAGCACGTCATTCATCGTGTAGCGTCCGGGAGGCTTGCCGATCAGCCAGCTGGCACCCCTGATGGCGCCGCGGGCGAAGATGTTGCGGTTCTCTGCCGAATGGCTGAGCGTAATGCGTTCCTGCTCTCCCGCAAATATGACCGAGTGCTCACCCGCCACCGTGCCACCGCGTAGCGCTGCAAAGCCGATAGCACCCTCTGCGCGCTGCCCGGTATGGCCGTCACGCCCGCTCTCGCTGCTGTCGGCCAGATTGACGCCGCGGGCCTTCGCTGCCGCCTCGCCCAGCAGCAAGGCCGTGCCGGATGGTGCATCCACTTTCATCCGGTGGTGCATTTCCAGCACCTCTATATCCCAGTCCTCGCCCAGCCGAGCGGCGGTTTCCTTCACCAGATGCGCCAGCAGGGTGACGCCCAGCGAGGTGTTGCCGGTCTGCAATATTGGAATGGCCCCCGCAGCATTGTTCAGCGCGGTGGAATGCGTCTTGTCCAGCCCTGTGGTGCCGATCAGGATCGGGATCCCGGCGCCGATGGCCGCGTGCAGATTGTCCTTCAGCGCGGCGGGGGAGGAGAAGTCCACCAGTGCATCGCTGCCATCGGCAAGGCTCGCAGGATTCTCGCCCTTGTCGACCCCGCCGGAGCATTCATGCTCACTGTCCGCCAGCACGGCAGCGATTGCCTGCCCCATGCGGCCCTGGCTGCCAATTATTCCAATGCGTGCCACAATAACTCCCGCCCATGCTGTGCTTGTCGAAGGATCGTTTTTCCTCCAGTCCTCTCACTAAAGGCAACAGCAGCCCTTCGACAAGCGCAGGGCAAGCACAAGGGGGGGGTGCGGGTCCTTGATAGGAAATATTGTCATCCTGACAGGAGCGGGAATATCCGCCGAAAGCGGCTTGAAAACTTTTCGCGCCGAAGATGGCCTTTGGGAAAACCATCCGGTGGAGCAGGTCGCCACGCCTGAGGGATTTGCGCGCGACGCCGACCTCGTCCAGCGCTTCTATGACGAGCGCCGCGCGCAGGTTCGCAGCGCGCAGCCCAATCCCGCGCATCATGCGCTGGGGCGGCTGGATCGCGAATTCGGCGGCGAACTGCTGATCGTGACGCAGAATATCGACGACCTGCACGAACGCGGCGGCGCATCGCGCGTTTTGCACATGCATGGCGAATCGCTATCTGCCTGGTGCCTCGCCTGCGATGCACGGCACCGCTGGGAAGACACACTGCGCGATGGCCCGCCGTGCCCATCGTGCGGAGAGGCGGCCCTGCGCCCCGATATCGTGTGGTTCGGAGAGATGCCCTACCAGATGGACCGAATCTTCGAGGCGCTGGGAAATGCCGACCTGTTCGTCTCCATCGGCACCAGCGGCGCTGTCTATCCCGCAGCAGGCTTCGTGCAACAGGCCGCCGCACATGGCGCGCGCACGCTGGAACTCAATCTGGAAGAGAGCCTTGGGAGCAGCAATTTCGATGAAACGCGGCTGGGTTCCGCAAGCGAGCTTGTGCCTGCCTGGGTGAACGAAGTGCTGGGCGAATAACGGCGAAGAGAGGCCGCCGGTCGAACACCGGCGACCTCGCTTGCGATCAATTCATATTCATTTCGATTTCGCGCGTCAGGTACGTACCTGTAATCTCGCGGATTTCGTTGTAGACATTCACGACAGTCTCGTTCGACATGTCCATGTTGGCCTCGCCCCATGCGTCCATGAATGCATCATAGCGCTCGCGTGAAGGTTGCATGTTCTCGCCCGGAAATTCGATTACCAGCAGCAAATGGAACGCATCGCCACCAGGAGCCATGTTGGCGTAGATCCCGTAATCGGTAATGTGGCCCAGCTCCTTGGCCACCTCGTTGCTCGCCACCCAGGTCTGGCGCAGGCCTTCCAGATAGGTATCCATCTGACCCGGCTCCACGCGGACCGTGGTCAACTCCACCACCGAGTCGGAATATTCGTAGTCCTCGTATTCGCTTAGCTGCGCCGCGGCAGGCGCTGAAACCGTGGCCAAGGCAAATGCAGCGGCAAGGCTACCAAACAGAAATTTAGACATAAAGGTCCCCCTTAGAAAGGAAGGACGCCGGAATGGCATCCTTTTTCAAAAGGGCGAGCGACCCCTGCGACCAAATGCTAGGATCGCCCTTTTGTGTGGTGGATTGTCTGCCAGAATTCGGCACGAGTCAAATTTCATTCGAAATCGGTTCTTAACCCGTGGCTACCATTATCGCGATATGTCGTTCCGTCTAATTGCCTTTGTCATTTGCGCCTTGCCTTATGTATACATGGTGTATTTCTGGGGCTTCTGTAGCGATTGCACGCCGACTGGTCATAGCTGGTTCTATTCACTCGTTTTGTTTCTTGCCCTGCCTTTCCTGATTGCAGGTTTTGCAGTTTCTGCGGCAATTTCGGGGGCGCAGGCGCTACGCGATAATCTGGTCGAGAAGAAACCCGTACGTGCGGTGGCAAGCGGGGGGTTCGCGTGGCTGGCTATCATCATCGCGATCCCCACCGTCTATGTTTCCTGGGACCTGTACCGGTTGTTCTTCCCCGAAGTTGAGGAAGGCCGCGACCGGATCGGGCGCATCTGCGAGACCGACGGGAGCGTCACCACCTGTCGCCCTGATCCGGCGAAGAAGCGCGATACGCTGGATATGCTCAACGAAAAGCGTCAGCCAAGCTAGCCACACCCGCTACATGCAGGGTCCTTGGCGATGTTGAGCGTTCGCATGCCGGGTTTCAACCCGTCCATCAGGTGCAGTCTGCCCCACTGCGGATCGCCCATTCCGCCGCTGGCATGCACGACTATGCGGATCGCCTGCATCGCGGCAAAGGTGCCGACCCAGCCCACCATCGCGCCCAGCACGCCGTCTTCTGCGCAGGTATCGCAATCCTCCGCATCGAAGGCATCGCCCACGAAACAACGATAGCATGGCTGATCGCCGCGATGTCCGGCAAATGCGCCGACCTGCCCCTGGAAGCGACCCACGGCAGCCGAAAGCAGCGGCACGCCTGCCGTGACGCACGCATCGGACACGGCGAGCCGGGTAGCGAAATTGTCTGTGCCGTCGATAACCAGATCGGTGCCATCGATCATCGTGCTGACATTGTGCGGCGCGATGCGGCGGTCATGGATTGTCACGTCCAGCTTCTCATCGAAATTCGCCAGCCAGCGTCGCGCGGAGACGGCCTTGCCGTGGCCGATATCGCGGGTGGTGTAGATGGTCTGGCGCTGGAGGTTACTGGCAGAAACCTTGTCGTCATCCACCAGCGTCAACTGGCCGATGCCAGCGCCGGCCAGATATTGCAGCGCCGGCGCGCCGATCCCGCCAAGCCCCAGCAGCATGACATGCGCCCGTGACAGGGCCGCCTGCCCCGCGCCGCCGATTTCGGGCAGCACGATATGGCGCGCAAAACGGTCCAGCCGTTCTTCGGAGAGGGGGTGGGGGGCGTCGCTCATGGCACAGGGCTGTTGGCACGCTGTGGAGCGCCTGTCGATATGTGGCGGAAATTCCTCCCTGTTCGCTGCGCGAACAGGGAGGCTAGATCAATCAGCTTTCCAGCTGGCGCAGCAGGCTGCGCACGTCGCCGTCCATGTCGGCATCGCGCTGGCGCAGATCTTCGATCAGACGCACGGCGTGGATCACGGTAGAGTGATCGCGACCGCCGAACTTGCGACCGATTTCCGGGTAGCTGCGCGGGGTCAGGACCTTGGCAAGGTACATCGCCACCTGGCGCGGGCGAACCACGGCGCGGGCGCGGCGCTTGCTGCTCATCTCGCTACGGTCGATGCGGTAGAACTGGCAGACCGTGCGCTGGATCTCGTCGATCGTGATGCGGCGGCGGTTGGCCGAAAGAATATCGGTCAGCTGCTCCTCTGCCAGTTGCAGTGACACCTCCTGCCCGGTCAGCTGGGCATAGGCGATCAGCTTGTTCAGGCCGCCGACCAGTTCACGCACGTTGCGCGAAACGGTGCGGGCAAGGAAATCGATCACGTCGCCGGGCACTTCCAGCGGGGCAAACTTGGTCAGCTTGCTTTCCAGGATCGCGCGGCGCAGCTCGATATCGGCGGGCTGGATGTCGGCGACAAGGCCCATGGACAGGCGGCTGAGCAGGCGCGGCTCCACCCCGTCCAGCGCCTGCGGAGCGCGGTCGGCGGCGAACACCAGTCGCTTGCCCTCGTTCAGAAGTGCGTCGATCGTGTACAGCAGCTCTTCCTGCGCCGAAGCCTTGCCGATGATGAACTGGATATCGTCGACCAGCAGCAGATCGAAACCACGCAGGCGTGCCTTGAATTCCATCATCTCGTTGGATTTGAGGGCCTGCACGAACTCCACCATGAAACGCTCTGCAGAGCAGTAGAAAATGCGCGCACGCGGATGCGTCTGGAGATAGGAATGGCCGATGGCGTGCAGCAGATGTGTCTTGCCCTGGCCGGTGGCCGCCTTCAGGTAAAGCGGGCTGAACTGCGGTTTCTCCGCCTTGGCCATGCGTTCCGCCGCGTTCTTAGCCAGCACATTCGTGCTGCCGGTGACGAAGGAAGCGAAGGTCTGCGTTGGGTCGAGGCCGACGCTGGCGGTAAAGCCGTCGTCGCCGATGGATTCCATCGCCAGACTGGCATCGTTCGCGGCGCGATGGCCGAAACCGTCCTGACCACGCAGATCGAGGTCGGCAATCTTGCGGCGACCGGGATGTACCTTGATGGCAATGTGGCGCACGTCGCTGCTGGCGATCTTCCAGGCCAGCGACAGGCGATCGTGATAGCGGTCTTCCACCCACGTGGCGGAAAATTCGGTGGGCAGGAACAGGTCCAGCGTACCGGTGTCATGGTCGAGCTTACCCACCTGGATCGGCTTGATCCACTGGGTGAAGAGCTGATGCCCCAGATCCTTGCGCAGACCCTGGCTGATGTCAGCCCAGTCCGCTGCGAGGTCGATCGCTTCGCGCTCCTTCATATTGCTTTCGATATCCTCTAGTTTCGCCGATTGTTCACGTCCGCTGTGCGGCCCCATCCGAATCATTTTATGTCTGTCCCATTTATATGATCGGCACGCCCGAATTGCCCCGATGAGTATCTACTGGTGACAAAGCTTCGCCCACCGGTGCCCGCCTGTTGCGCGCACCGATACACCCGTCGATAACTCGTTTTGTGATGGCTGCGACGGTTCCTGTCGCTGCCGTGATGCTGTTATGAACCGTTGCCGGGGAACCTCAAGACCGGGCCGTCAAATTTATTTAAAAAATGGACATTGACAGTCCGCTGACCCGCAGACTTCCGTTCAAATATTTGGAACATAAGGTTTTTTATATGACAGTCTCGCGAATCGCGGGATTTCCTGCGGTTGCATGCGAGGGGTCGCGGAGTCTTTCGCACATGCGAAAAGGGCCGGTGGAAAAACCACCGGCCCATTGGAACTTCCGTTCCGATTTCGTTCTGCTGTAACCGCGCGTCGATCCCGAATCAGGAGCGGCGTTACGGCGAATCAGAGAGCCGAGACGCGCTTGCTCAGACGGCTCATCTTGCGTGCAGCGGTGTTCTTGTGCAGCACGCCCTTGGCAACGCCCTTGGCGATTTCCGGCTGCGCATTCTTCAGCGCGGCCTGGGCATCGTCCTTGTTGCCCTCGGTGCAGGCCACTTCGACCTTCTTGATCAGGCCGCGGATACGGCTCTTGCGCGCGCCGTTGATTTCGGCGCGGCGGTTGTTGCGACGGATGCGCTTCTTGGCTTGCAGCGTGTTGGCCATATCTCGGTTCTGTCTCGCGTTCTGCTATGGCCGCATGGAAGCGACCGGATGTCTGTGGGTTGTGTTCGAAAAACACGGGCGCGCGGAACACACTTCCACCGCCGGAAAGCGCGCCACATAGTGCGACAAGGGCGTGCGGTCAAGGATTCGCTTACGTCTGGCAGTTGCCGCAGAACCAGGTGCTGCGTCCGCCTTGCGTGATACGGCGTATAATACCGTCGCCGCAGGTCAGGCAAGCTTCTCCCTCCCGGCCATAGACGAGAAAACGGGTGGCGAAATAGCCCAGCTCGCCATCGGGCGCGGCGTAATCACGCAAGGTGGAGCCACCATCGCGAATCGATTGTTCCAGCACGTCCCTGATTGCAGGCACCAGTCGCTCCAGGGCAGGTCGATAGACGCGCCCCCCTGCCTTGCGCGGATGGATGCCGACGCGGTGCAGCGCCTCGCATACATAGATATTGCCGAGGCCCGCCACCACGTGCTGGTCCAGCAGCAGCAGCTTGATCGCCTGCCTGCGCCCCTTGATGGCAGTTCGCAGGTGTTCGACGGTAAGGCCATCGCCCAATGGCTCCGGCCCCATCGCGGCAAAGGCGGGCCAGGTGTCCAGCGCGTCTGTTTCCACCAGGTCGACATAACCGAAACGACGCGGATCGTTCAGAGCAAAGCGATGGTCGGCAGTCTCGATCAGCAGGTGATCGTGCTTGTCCGGCATCTCGGGGTCGATCCGCCAGCGCCCGCTCATGCCGAGGTGAAAGATCATGGTCTGCGCGCGGTCTGTATTTATAAGGCCATATTTGGCGCGGCGGCCAAGCCCCGTAACGCGCGCGCCGGTCATTGCCTGTCCCAGCCCGTCGGGAAAGGGGAAGCGCATGTCGGGCCGCCCCAGCACGACGCGGGTCAGCCGCGCACCCTCAAGGTAGCGCGCCAATCCGCGCACGGTGGTTTCGACTTCGGGAAGCTCTGGCATGACACGGGCCTTTATCACCCTTTGCGCAGCGGGCAATTGCCCCTAAGTGGTCAGCCATGAACGACCCAGCAAGCCGCTCGATCAACGACCCCGTGAACGACACGGTCTCCTTCGGTTATGAAGACGTTGCACCGGAAGAGAAGACGCAGCGCGTGGGCGCGGTCTTTTCCAATGTCGCGCGCAAGTACGATATCATGAACGATGCCATGTCGGGCGGTATGCACCGCTTGTGGAAAGACCAGTTCGTGCGCCGCGTGAAGCCGCAGCCGGGCGAGGCCATACTGGATATGGCAGGCGGCACCGGCGACATTGCTTTCCGCATGGCCGCGAAGGGCGCCGAAGTGGTGGTGGCCGACATCAATCAGGACATGCTGGACGTTGGCATAGAACGCGCGATGGAACGCGGTCTCGCTGGTCTGTCGTGGTCGTGCCAGAATGCCGAGACGCTGACCTATCCTGACAGGCAGTTCGACGCCTACACCATCGTCTTCGGCATTCGTAACGTGACCCATATCGACAAGGCGCTGGCCGAGGCGCACCGTGTGCTGAAATACGGCGGGCGATTCTATTGCATGGAGTTTTCCACCACCGAATGGCCGGGTTTCAAGGAACTATACGACGCCTATTCGCACAAGCTGATGCCGCAAATCGGCAAGGCAATTGCGGGCGACGAGGAAAGCTATCGCTATCTGGCCGAATCGATCCGCCGTTTTCCCAAGCCGCCCGAATTCGAGGCGATGATAAGGGATGCAGGCTTCGTGCGCACGCGAGTGGAAAAGATCCTGGGCGGCGCGGTGAATATCCATTCGGGCTGGAAAGTCTGACCGGGTGACACGTCCCGCAACGCATATCTGGCGGCTTCTGAAATGGGGGCGCATCCTTGCGCGTCACGGCGCCCTGCGCGGGATCGAGCGTGATCCCAATACGCCTGCGCCGGTAAAGCGCTTGTGCCGTGTTGCGCGTTTCGGCACGATCCAGCCGCAAGAGCCCGACTATGCAGGGGCATTTCGCGATATCGGACCTGCCGCGATCAAGCTGGGGCAGACGCTGGCAACTCGTCCCGACCTTGTAGGCGACGAGGCAGCAAAGAACCTGCTGAGCCTGCAGGACAGCCTGCCGCCGGTGCCCTTCGCCGCGATCCGCAAGCAGATCGAGGACAGCTTCGAGCGGCCGCTGGAAGATATCTTCGCCGAAGTCGATCCCGACCCCGTGGGTGCTGCATCCATCGCACAGGTCCACAAAGGCGTGACGACAGAGGGGCGCACCGTCGCCATCAAGGTTCTGCGCCCTGGCATCCGCGAGAAGTTCGAGCGTGACATCGCCACCTACGAATGGGCTGCGGCGCATCTGGAAGGCATGGGCGGCGAGGCCCGCCGCCTGCGCCCGCGGCTCACCATTGCCAACTTCAAGCGCTGGACCAATTCGGAGCTGGATTTCCGGCGCGAAGCGGCCAGCGCGTCCGAACTGGCGGACGAGATGCGCAGCGTTGCAGGCTATGCCATCCCCGGCATCGACTGGGACCGCACCAATGGCCGCGTGCTGACGATCGAATGGATCGACGGGGTCAAGATCAGCAATATGGAAGCGCTGATCGAAGGCGGGCAGGACATGCCCGATCTGGCCCGGCGGCTGGTGCTGGCCTTCCTGACGCAGGCGATCAGCGGCGGTTTCTTCCATGCCGACATGCACCAGGGAAACCTGTTCGTGAAAGCCGATGGGACCATCGTGGCCATCGATTTCGGGATCATGGGCCGGATTGACCGGCGCGCGCGGCAATGGCTGGCGGAAATTCTCTACGGCCTGATCACCGGCAATTACAAACGCGTGGCCGAGATACACTTCGAGGCGCAATATGTGCCCAGTTATCACTCGGTAGACGAGTTCGCGACCGCGCTGCGCGCCGTGGGCGAGCCGATGCGCGGCAAGCCGGTGAGCGAGCTTTCCGTCGGGCAGATGCTGGACGGCCTGTTTGCCATCACCCGCGATTTCGACATGCAGACCCAGCCGCACCTCTTGTTGCTGCAAAAAACCATGGTGATGGTGGAAGGCATTGCCACCCAGCTTAATCCGCAGATCAACATGTGGGACGTATCGGCGCCTTTCGTGCGCAGCTGGATACGCGACGAGCTGGGTCCGGAAGCCGCGATTGCCGATCGCATCCGTACCGATGTGGATACCCTGCTTCGCATTCCCGACCTCGTACGCCGGATAGAGGATCGCTTCCCCGCCAAAGGCGGCGCACCCGAAGCGCCGCCTTTGCCCGAAGTTGAACTGGTGTGGGAGCGCAAGCAGCGTGAAGGACGCGGCTGGATAGGCTATGTCGTCGCCGCCGCGCTGGGCGGGGTGGCCGTATGGGGGGCGACGCTAGCGGGCCTGATCGGCTAAGGATTGGGGAAACCGCGCTGCACCGCTTGAGCCTGGCACCATCGCAGTCCAGACAATCGCCATGACCAATCCGCTTAGATGGTGGGAGGACCTTGGGCGTCCGCTGGCGCGCCTGCCGCGATGGGCTGCTGCCGCGCTGCTGGCCCTGCTGGCGACGCTGATGGTGTGGAGTGCCGTTGCCACGGGGCCGGGCGGCACGGCTCCCAGCGCGCAGACAGAGGTCGAGGCTGACCGTTCCGGGGGCGATCTTGCCCTCTACGCGCGCATTTCGCAGCGCGTGGCCAACGGTGAAGACTATTACGTGGCTGCCCTGGATGAGCAGCGCTCCGGGGATTATCCCACGCGGCCCTTCGTCACGGTGCGTCTGCCCACCTTGTCATGGCTGCATGCCAGCATCGGCGTCGACGGCGTAAGGATGCTCGGCATGGTATTGCTGCTGGGCTGCATGTTCGGCCTGCACCAGCGGCTGCCGCTTACCATGCCAACTGCAGAACGCGTGGGTGCCCTGTTCATGCTGGCGCTGGGCGGCGCTGCGGTGGCGGCGCCGCAGTCCGGACTGGTGCATGAGGTGCTGGCAGGCTTGCTGCTGACCCTGGCTTTCACGCTTTATACGCCTTCGCGCTGGTGGCCCAGCCTGCTGGCGGCGGGGCTGGCGCTGGCGGTGCGCGAACTGGCCGCGCCTTTCGTTCTACTGTGGCTGGCCTTTGCAATCGGCGATAAACGCTGGCGCGAAATTGCGGCGCTGTGTCTTCTTCTCACTCTCTTCGCGGCTGGCATGTATTTCCATTACCTTGGCGTGGAGGCGCAATCCCTGCCGGGTGATCCGGCGTCCCAAGGCTGGGACGGTTTGGCAGGCCTTGCCTTGCCGCTGCTGGCCCTATCGCGCCTTACCGCGCTGCTGGTGCTGCCCACCGTGCTTGCCGCGCCGCTGGCGATCCTGCCGTTCGTGGGATGGCTGGGGCTGGGCGGGCGGATGGGACTGTTCGGCGTGCTATGGTTTGCCGGGTTCTTCACCGCGATGGCGCTATTCGCCCGGCCAGAGAATTTCTATTGGGTGCAGCTGACATTGCCCGCCTATATGGCAGGCATGGCCCTGGCCCCGCGCGCGATCGTCGAATTGGGAAAAATATCTTTCGGGCAAAGGGAAAGGCAACCTTAACCAAGATTTGCCAAGACGCCCGCTTGGACTATTAGCGGGCTTTGTAACCGATGCTTGAGCAGCGGATTGATGGTTTGGAACAGGAGGGACAGTCGACCAGTCCTAGAATCCTGCTTGTGGTGGGTGGCGGTATCGCTGCCTACAAGTCTTGTGAGCTCGTTCGCCTGATAGCCAAGGGCGGGGGCGAGACGAACTGTGTCCTCACCAATGGGGGCGCGCAATTCGTCACGCCCATGGCGCTGGCCGCGCTTTCGGGCAACCAGGTCCACACCTCGCTGTGGGATCTGAAGAACGAAGCCGAGATCGGCCATATCCAGCTATCGCGGGAAGCGGACCTCGTGGTAGTCTGTCCCGCGACTGCAGACCTGATGGCGAAGATGAATGCCGGCATCGCCGATGATCTGGCCACCACGCTGATTCTCGCCACGGACAAGCCCGTACTGACCGTTCCAGCCATGAACGTGAAGATGTGGGAGCATCCCGCCACGCAGCGCAACATCGAGAATTTGCGCGATTCCGGTGTGCGGGTGATGACGCCCGACGAGGGCGCGATGGCCTGCGGAGAATTTGGCCCCGGTCGCCTGCCCGACCCCGAAATGGTGTGGCTGGAAATCGCCGACATGCTGGGCCTTGATCCCGGTATCGCGGGACAGGATATCGAGGACTACCTGCGCGCCGTGGAAGCGGGTGCGGAGGAGGAAGATTTCGAAGACGACAAGTTCGGCGACGATCATCCCGGCGGGCTAGCCGGAATGCTGGCCAGCATCATTCCGCGCTCCAACCCGCGCAAGATCGAGGATGACGAAGTCACCTTCGACGGCGAAAAATTGGAAGACGGCGAGCTTGAAGGCGAAGAGGCGCTGGGCGACGGTCCGGACCTGCCGGAGCCTGATTACACTGGCGTCGAACACCTGATGGCGACCAAGGGCAAGGCCAAGGCCGCCCCGCCGACCGATCGCGAAGCCATCAACCACGAAGTCAACGCGCGTCAGGAGGCTCCGCAACCATTCGAGGGCGAGGAGGCCGCGGCCCCGGTCAATCCGCTGGAGCCGGGGCATGTGCAATCGCCTGAACTCGATCCGATCGACACCTTCGATCCGCTTGCCGGGCAGCCTGGTTTCGAGGACGCTATCGAGCATCGCCCGCTGTACGGGAAACATATCCTTGTCACCGCCGGGCCAACGCACGAGCCGATCGACCCCGTGCGCTATCTGGCCAACCGTTCCAGCGGAAAGCAGGGCTTTGCCATCGCCGCCGCCGCTGCGGCCGCCGGGGCCAGGGTGACGCTGGTGGCTGGCCCGGTTCATCTGCGCACGCCCTTGGGGGTGGAACGTATCGACGTGGAAAGCGCCGAGGACATGGCCCGCGCCGTGCGCGAGACGCTGCCGGTCGATGCCGCTGTCATGGTGGCCGCTGTCGCCGACTGGCGCACGCGCGACTACAACGACATCAAGATCAAGAAGCGCGGCTCTGCCCCGCCAGCGCTGGTGCTGTCCGAGAATCCCGATATTCTCGCCAGCGTGGCCGCCAATCCCAAGCGGCCCGACCTGCTGATCGGCTTTGCTGCGGAAACCAATGATGTGGTCGACAATGCCCGCAAGAAGCGCAAGAGCAAAGGCGTCGACTGGATCGTCGCGAATGACGTGTCGGGCGAAGTGATGGGCGGTGACGACAACCAGGTCCACCTTGTGAAGGAAGGCAAGGTGGAGCACTGGGATCCGATGACGAAACAGGATGTGGCCACGAAACTGGTCGAGGAAATGGCTGCAAAGTTGACTGCCGATGACTGATCGCGTGCCGGTTAAGCTGAAGCGCCTGCCGCACGGTCATGGACTGGATCTGCCCGCCTATGCCACGCAGGGCGCAGCGGGCATGGATGTGGTTGCGGCAGAGAATATCACGCTGCGCCCCGGATCGCGCCATGCGGTGGCCACGGGCTTTGCCGTGGCAATCCCTCAGGGATACGAAATTCAGGTGCGCCCCCGTTCGGGGCTGGCGCTGAAGCACGGCATTACGGTGCCCAACACGCCCGGCACGATCGACAGCGACTATCGCGGCGAGTTGAAGGTCATCATGATCAACCTTTCGGACGACAATTTCCCCATCCAGCGCGGCGACCGGATTGCCCAGCTGGTGCTGGCGCCGGTGACGGTGGCCGGATGGGAAGAGGTGGAAGACCTTGATGAAACCGCGCGCGGCGCAGGCGGCTTCGGTTCTACCGGAGGGCACCAAGCGCTTTAGGTATTCCGCATCGCTTCGGTGCGGGCCTCGGCTCGGGCCATGCTGTGAAAAGATAGCGAGGCGGCGAACCACAGGGCCGCGAGCAGGGCAAGCACGCCCCACTCCACGTCATGGCCCGGCATGATTCGCTGCGCCGCCAGTCCCAGTGCCAACTGGCTGACGGCGAGAATCCCCGTGATCGTCGCCATCGCGCGTGGCCGAAACCGCAGGAGGATAGAGGCTACGATTGCCATCGCGAGTAGCGTGAAGAAGCGCGGGTTGATCGACGCATCCTCGTCGCCGATAATTCCGACCGCCAGGTTGCTCCATACGGTGAAGAAGGCGGCAAAGATGGCGAGGGCAAATCCAATCAGGTGTTGCCAGCTGCGTGCCAGCCTTAGTCCGCCTTCCGCTGCCAGACCGGTTATCAGCAGAATAACTGTCGCCATCGCGAAATCGCCGGTTGTCCAGTCGACCTCATCGGAAAATTGCATGGCAATGGCCGGCAGGGCCAGAAGCGCGGCAGCCGTGCTCCACCCGGCGATGCGCCAGCCGATCAGCCGCTGGTGAAAGGGAGTATCGTCGGTGGTTCGTGTCATGGTCTAAATCCTGTCGCTGTCATGGCCACCTTGATGCGCCATTACGCGGGTGACCGGCATGAGGAATTCGTGAGCAATGGCTGAAAACCTTCCGCTTGTTCGCAAGACGGAATAAGACCGTCACCCACGATGCAAGACGAACCGCCCATCCTTCATTTCGAGCCATTCACGCTGGACCGCGCCAACCGTCGCCTTATGCGCGAGGGGGATGAGATGGACATCGGCAGCCGCTATTTCGATGCGCTGGTGCTGCTGGTGGAAGCCCGCGGCGCGCTTGTTACGAAAGACCGCTTCATGGAGGAAGTGTGGCGCGGCGTGCCTGTGACGGACGAGGCGCTGACGCAATGTATCCGCTCCTTGCGCCGCGCGCTGGACGACGACGCTGCACGTCCGCGCTACATCGCCACCGTTCCCAAGCATGGCTATCGCTTCGTCGGCACGCTGGATGACGGGGAACCCGCCGTTGCAACTGCACCGGCTGATCCTGTGCCTGCCCTGGGTCCGGCGGGGCGGCTGGCGGCAGCTTCTACCATCGGCGGCGCGGTGGCAGGGTTGCTGGGCGGGGTATTTTACGCCGCCATCCTCGCATCGACCGCGGGCGAGCAAGGGAGCGCGGTTTTCCTCACCATCGTCTCGCTATGCCTGGTGGTGGGCGTGCTGGGCGGGGCGAGTGTCGGCATTGGCATGGCGCTTTTTTACGCTTCGCGCGGGTTAGGTGCCGCCATGCTGATCGCGGGCGGGGGCGCGGGCGGCCTGGTGATGGGGGCGCTGGGCAGGGTGATAGGTCTGGATCTCTTCCATGTGCTGGCAAGCGTCGGCCTCGGCCCCGTTACCGGCATGCTGGAAGGCGCAATCATCGGGATGCTGGCGGGCGGTGGCTGTGCACTTGCCTTGCGACATGGCAGGATAAGCGGCGGCATCCTGGCCGCGCTGCTGGGTGCAGCCGGTGGCACAATATTGGCGCTTGCGGGCGGGCGATTGATGGCAGGCAGCCTCGTGCTGCTGGATCGCTCGCTCGATGGCTCCCGCTTGCGACTGGACGCGATGGGAGCGATGTTTGGCGAAAGCAATTTCGGTACGACCAGCCTCGCGATCAGCGCTGCTGTAGAAGCGGCGGTTTTCGTCACCTGCGTGGCACTGGCGGTGCAGCGCGTGGGTTGGGTGCAAAAGGAAAAGGCGGCGCCTCGCGACACCGCCCTTTCCGATTTCAGGTAGCTAACACTTACCGCTCGTCGCGACGTACCGGCTGGTCTTCGGGCGCGATGGAAATGCGTACGGTTTCGCCCGAGTTACCGGGAAAATCGGTGAACATCGCCTCTACCAGATTGGGCACGAGGTACTGCAAACGGTCGGAGGTGGAGGCCGCTTCGGCCTTGCCCTCGAACAGGCGCTCACCCGTGGAAGCATCGTCGATCTTCAGGTCGATGCCACTGGTGTAGACGGTGTAGCTGGAAATGTCCGGACCACGGCTGAAGAACGGATCGTGCCAGCCATAACCCCAGGCGCGATCGCGAACGTAGGCGACGCGGGTGTTGCCGCGGCGATCACGGAAGACCACCGGACGGGTATAGCTGCGCCACGGACTGTAGAACGGATCACGATAGCCGTACCCAAAGCCGGTGGAGCGGACCCGTTCGCGGCCATCATCCACGCCGTAGTCGAAGCGCACCAGCAAGGTGGCATCTTCGGCAGAGGCGGCCTGAACATAGCCAAGCTGCGCCATCTCTTCTTCGACCTCGTCCGCGTAGAGCGAGAATTCAAGACCGCCAGCGAGGGCGGGATCATCGGCGACGACGAAGAAGCTCTGACCCTGCGGCGCAGGTAACTGGCTTTCAAAGCGCGATACATCGGCGCGGAACGGCGTGGCGCAGGCAGCAAGGCCCAGCGCGATGGCAGGCACGGCGGCCAGCTTTGCACCTTTCATGGAAAACAGGGATTTCATCATGACAAACTCTCTCAATTGCAAAGGTAGCGCGCGAGGCTCCTTCCGCTCCAACGCGCATGAATTTCTGCGATAATCAGTGCAATAGCAAGGACAGAGTGAACTGAAGTTGAACTGCATGAGGGCAAAAACGCAGCAATTTCAGTGAGATTGCCTGAAAAATCAGCCTCTCACAAGGCCCAGGGCATCGTAGGCGGCATCCAGCGTCGGCGTGCCGAGTTCGCGCGCCTGCGCGGCGCCGCGCGCAAGGATCGCATCCAGTTGCTCGCGATCATCCTTTAGCTCCACAAAACGGTCACGGATCGGGCCGAGCGTGCTCACCATCTTTTCCGCAAGGGCGGGCTTGAACTGACCAAACCCCTGTCCGCCGTGTTCGGCCAGCACGGCCTCCGGCGTGGTTTCGCCGAGGGCAGCGTAGATGGTGACGAGGTTGAGCGCCTCTGGCCGATCGTCCAGACCGTCCACTTCGCTTGGCAACGGTTCGGGATCGGTTTTCGCCTTCTTCACCTTCTGCGCCATCGTATCGGCATCATCGGCCAATTCGATCCGGCTCATCTCTGAAGGATCGGACTTGCTCATCTTCTTCGATCCGTCACGCAGGCTCATGATGCGCGCGGCCTTTGGCGGAATAAACGGTTCGGGCAGGGTGAATACGGGCTTCTCCTCGCTGGCGAAGTCGTTGTTGAACTTCTGCGCGATGTCGCGCGCCAGTTCCAGGTGCTGCTTCTGGTCGTCACCCACCGGCACATGGGTCGCCTGGTAGAGAAGCACGTCGGCAGCCTGGAGCACGGGATAGGTGAGCAATGCGGCACTGGCGCTTTCGCGGTTCTTGCCGGCCTTGTCCTTCCACTGCGTCATCCGGTTGAGCCACCCCATTCGCGCGGTTCCGTTCAGCAGCCACTGCAGTTCCGGATGGGCGGGCACCTGGGCCTGGTTGAACAATACGCAACGCGCCGGGTCCAGCCCGCACGCAACAAGTGCTGCGGCCATTTCCAGCGTGTTGGATCTCAGCTCCGCCGGATTGTGCGGCATGCTAAGGGCGTGAAGGTCGGCGAGGAAGAACAGGCACCTGGAATCGCCTTCCATATCGTCCTGCATCTTCACCCAGTTGCGGATCGCACCAAGATAGTTGCCCAGATGCAGATTTCCGGTTGGCTGGATTCCCGATACGACGATCATGGTGCTTTGGGCTCTCTCTTCTTCATGAAAATGGTGATTCTCTCGCGGCTGATTGCGCCGATGGCGAAGGCGACGCCGAAATAGACCACGACAGCGCAGACGACGAGCGTCGCCAGCGCCAGCAACCGCGCGAACAAGCCAGCGGCATAGTAGTCCACTAGCAAGTCGCGCGTGTAGAACAAGGCCGCGCCCATCGCCGCAGCGGCGACAAGCTGCCGGGCGAGACGACCCAGCAGAGGCCAGTCGAGCCGGTAATACCCACGCGCACGAAGGACCGCGTAAAGTATCGCACAATTAAGCCACGCGCCAATCACGCTGGCGGCGGCTATGCCGGGAACGCCGTAGCCTAGGGATTCGATTGTCAGCAGCGGTAGGTCTAGCGCGTAGTCGACGATGGCGATCGGGCCGCCGACCACAAGGCCGACGTTCCAGATACATACGCCGACGAACACCACCAGCGCGGCAAATGCGGCCCAAACCGGCGTGCGCGTATCGCTGCGGGCATAGAAGCTGGGGACCAGCACCTTTACCAGTACATAGGCGGGAAGACCCGCCACCAGCACCGCCAGCACATTGCCGGTCATCGCGGCATCGGCGGCATCGAAGCGGCCGCCCTGGAAGATCATGGTGATGAAGGGGATGGCGCACACCGCCAGCGCCACGGCGGCGGGCAGGGTCAGCAGCATTCCTAGTTCGATGGCATTTGACTGGATGCGCGCCGCCCCTTGCTTGTCATTCGCGCCCACGAACTTGGAGAGCGTGGGCAGGATCGCGGTGGAAAGCGCGATGCCGATGATGCCCAGCGGCAACTGGTTCAGCCGGTCGGCATAGTTCATCCAGCTGATCGCGCTGCCTTCAAGCTGGTTGAGGAAGTAGACCTGCAACAGCGTATTGATCTGGTAGGCACCGCCGCCGATGGCCGCAGGCAGGGCTATGATACCCAGCCGCTTCACTTCGGGCGTCAACCTGGGCCGGGTGATCCAGCGCGGGCGGAAACCCTCAACATGCGCCCAGTAGAGCAGCCAGCCCAGTTGCAGCACACCGGCCGCGGGAATGGCCCAGGCAACGACATAGCCCATCGCCTCCACACTGCTTTCCACCCCATACGTTGCTTCCACGCCCAGCAGCGTGGCGATCAGCACGAGGTTCAGGATGATGGGAAAGCTAGCGCCGGGACCGAAGCGGGAGACGGAGTTCAACATCCCCGTAAGCAGCGTGACGATGCTGACGAGGAATATGTAGGGAAACATGATCCGTGCGAAATCGACCGAGTAATCGAAAGTGGCAGGTTCGATGGGCTTGTCCGACAGCAGCCAGATCACACCTGGCATGGCGATCTCGAATATCGCGGTGAGCGCGATCAGCACCGGCACGAAAACGGAGATCACGTCCTGCGAGAACGTGCGGGCCTGCGCCAATCCATCCTCGCCGTCATCGCCCGTTTCTGCGTGCAGGCGCTTGGAAAACATCGGCACGAAGGCCGCCGAGAAGGCACCCTCGGCAAACAGGCGGCGGAACACGTTGGGAATGATCAGCGCCTGGAACCAGGCATCGGTCACTTCATTAGCGCCCAGCACGCGCGCGAAAATCATTTCGCGCGCCATGCCTGCCACCCGGCTCACCATGGTGAGCGAGCCGATGGTTCCCACGTTCCTGAGCAGGCTCATACGATCAACCGCCCGCTATCGCACTGGTGGCTCAGCCTTCGCTGCCAGCGGGCGCATCGCCAGCCGGAACGCCGCCTTGGCCCTGTTCCGCTGTGCGCTGCTGCTGCATGCGCTGCACGTAAAGACCGTTGAAATCGATGGGATCCAGCATCAGCGGCGCAAAACCTGCATCGCGGATCGCATCGGAAACGACACGGCGCGCGAATGGGAACAGCAGGCGCGGGGCTTCGGCGTAGGTGAATGCGTGGCTTTGCGCTTCGTTCATGTTGCGAATGCCCACAAGGCCGCAATAGGCAAGGTCCACGATATAGGCCGTGCCGGCTTCCATCTTGGCGGTGACGGTGATTTTCAGTTCCACCTCGGTCACATCGTCGCTTGCAGGCTTGGCACCGATATTGAACTGCACGTCCATCTGCGGCTGATCCTGCCAGCGGTAGGACTGCGGTGCGTTCGGGTTCTCGACCGACAGATCCTTCACATACTGGGTAATGACGCCGGCCACAGGGGCAGTATCGTTGCCGTTGGGTGCGGCTGCATCGTCGAGATTCTTGAGAACGTCGCCTTCTTCGGCCATGATGGTATCGTCTTTCGCTATAAGGTTGTGCGCGCCGGATTCGCGCGTGAATACGCTCGGCGCGCGCCTATCATCTGTTTATCGCCGCCGCAATGCCGCGACGAAGCGGGGCTGGCGTGCTTCATGCCTACTTAAGACGTGGTTGTTCATTTGATATTGGTACCTATTTCAGCCACAATACCGAATTACAGCCCGCGATGAATTGAAGCGCGCGGGCAGAATGGGAAAATTGCGTGATCGTAGAAATCGTCATCCTCGCCATGATTGCCGCCTTTCTGGGCATGCGCCTGTATTCGGTGCTGGGCCGACGGGCGGAGCATGAGGAAGAGGTTATTCCTACCAATCGTTTCGACCGGGGTGACGAGGAATCCGCGCCCCGCACGTTGACGCAGCCTGCTGGCGATTCCGCTCAAGCCGATCGCACGATCGCCGGTTTTCCGCCTGCTGTCGAAATGGGCCTGCGCGAAATTTCCACCGCGGATCGCAATTTTGAATTGCTCGGCTTCCTCGAAGGCGCCCGGGGCGCTTACGAGGTTGTTCTCGAAGCCTTCTGGCGCGGCGACAAGGACGAACTTCAGGCATTGTGCGACGATGACGTCTACGAAAGCTTCGCCTCCGTGATCGACGAGCGGGAAGAGGCCGGTATCACCATGGACAACCGCCTGATCCGGATCGAGGACGTGAAGGTTCATTCCGCCGAGCTGGACGGCAAGATTGCCCGCATTGCCGTGCGCTTCGTGTCCGACATCGCCAGCGTCAGCCGTGACAAGGATGGCAACGTGGTGGCCGGATCGCTGGATGATGCCGTGGAAAGCCGCGATATCTGGACCTTCAGCCGCGATATACGCAGCGACGATCCGCAGTGGCTTCTCGACGAGACCGACCAGGACTGATAGCGGCCCGGCGCGTGACTCATTCGCGCCTTCTTCTCGGCATCGTAGCCATCGGGCTGGTTGCTGCCTGTTCAAGCATCATTCCCGAAGGCCAGCCGCAGCAGCCACCGGCCATTCCAGTCGCGCCAAATGCCGCCAGTCTTGGCGTATCTGCCGGCCCTGCGTTCGACAGCCTCGCGATCAGCGCCGTGGATGCCAGTCACGCGCTGGACGCGTTCGTTGCCAGCTGCCATGTGCCCCAACGACGCGATGATGTGTCTGGCCTTACGCGGCAGGGGGATTGGGCAGAGCCATGTGATGCCGCCGCCAACTGGCGGCGCGACGATGCCCGGCGCTTCTTCGGCAGCTATTTCACACCGGTGGTGGTTGGCGATGGGCAGGGCTTTGCGACCGGCTATTTCGAACCGCAGATTGTCGGCAGCGCCACGCGGCGTCCAGGTCTGGACGTGCCCGTCTATGCCGTGCCGCATGATCTCGAACGGTGTTGGCGCGATGGTACGCCCATGTCGCAGCGCGAAGGACGGGCACCGCTTTCCCGCCGCACGCCGGATGGGGCCTGCGTACCCTACTATTCGCGCGCCGAAATAGATGATGGCGCACTGGCCGGGCGCGGACTGGAAATCGGTTGGGCGGCGGACCCGGTGGAATTCTTCTTCCTGCAAATCCAGGGTTCTGGCCAGCTTGTCGCGCCTGACGGGCAGATTACGCGCATTGGCTATGCGGCGCAGAACGGCAAGGCATACACCGGTATCGGTCGCCTCATGCGAGAGCGCGGGCTGATCGGTCCGGGCACGCAGTATGCCACTTCCATGCAAGGCATCATGCAATACCTGCGTGACCATCCGGCGCAGGGCCGCGCCATAATGCGAGAGAACGAAAGCTGGATATTCTTCCGCGTACTGGAAGGACCAGGGCCCATCGGCTCCATCGGCGTGCCCGTTTCGGCGGAGAACAGCGTGGCTGTCGATCCCGGTTTCGTACCCTACGGGGCTCCTGTGATCCTCGATCTGGATCGAGACGAGGCGGACGGGCTGTGGGTGGCGCAGGATACCGGCGGCGCGATCAAGGGTGCAAACCGGTTCGACACGTTCTGGGGGGCAGGCACGCGCGCACGCGATATCGCCGGTGGCATGAGCGGGCGCGGACGTGCGCTGGTGCTGCTTCCGAGAGAGGCTGCGAACAGGCTGATACCATGAGCCGCGCACCAAGGGGCCTCTCGCCCGAAGAGAGCGCGCTGTGGAACAAGGTTGCGTCCACGGTGAAGCCGCTGGAGGCGCGGCCCGCAACAAAGCCCGATCCGGTAAAGCCTGCGCCGCCTGCGCCTGTGACACAAGCCAAGCGACTGAAGGGCAGGGTTCCTCAACCACTACCTCCCAAGGCCGCAAAACCCCCTGCTTCGCCGCCGCCGCTTTCGACGCCAGGTCTCGATTCGCACTGGGAGCGTCGCCTGTCACGAACAGGCACCGACCCAGATTTCACGCTGGACTTGCATGGCCACACGCTGGACCAGGCATACCGGAGGCTGGATGCGGGTTTGATGCAGGCCAAGGCAATGAATGCGCGACTTGTGCTGGTGATTACCGGCAAGCCGCGCCCGGTGGATGCGGCAGACAGAGGGCACAGGCGCGGGGCGATAAGGGCAAAAATCCTCGACTGGCTGGCCGCAGGTAGCCACGCCTCCGACATCGCAGCCATCAGAAAGGCGCACCGCCGCCACGGTGGCGAGGGTGCGCTGTATCTGGTGCTGCGGCGGCGGCGTTAGCGTCCACTCCGGCCGCCCCTATCCCATGAGCCACTATCCCATGAGCATGGTGTTCATCAGGCGGCCCGGCAGGGCGAAGGCCACGATGCCCGGAATCATCAACGCCGTCAGATAGGTGACCACCAGATGCTTCTTGTGTCCGGCGATATCGCCCTTGCGTGCGGTGGCGACGGTTTTCCAGGCTGCATGGAACGTGATCGGCACGAAAACATGGATGAAGCTGAAACCGCCGGTCGACTGGATGAAAATCGCGCTGGTGGCCGTGATCAGCATCAGGACCAACCACACTTTGCCAAGCTGCCTGTGCAATTTCGTGCCTTTGCGCGCCAGCAACAGGAAGCCACCCAGCGGGACCGCGGGCAACACGGTCGCGACGTGGATGATGACGGGCAGCTTGGCGTAGTGATGCAGGTTGTCCACCAGTCCGAACGCCGCGCGACCCAGCGCGATCACGATGAAGAAGCACATTGTGAAACATGCGATCGACACCAGCGTGCGGGCCACGGGGCCGATATCGAAACCGGGCTGCGCAGCGGGGGAGGTGGTGAAGGGCAGGCTAAGAGTGGTCATTCGCGGTCTCCATCGAAGTTCGTGGAAACCGTTCTGGCCGATGCCCGGTGGGCCGCAATCGCAAAACCGTGAACGGGGCGCTGCCTTCGTGAAAGGGGCGCATTTCCCGGCAATTGCCACTTTACGAAGCGCGAATGGGCAGTAGGCTTGCCCCCAATGAGTAGCTCAACCCACGGCAGCGGCGCACGTCTGGCGCGCCAGATCATCATTGATATCGCCGTCTTGCTGGCAATCGGTGCGGTCTTGGGCATTCTGGCGCCGCTGGGCACGGGGTACATGAGCCTGCCCGCACGCATGGCCTACTGGATGTTGATGGCGGTGGCCGGGTACCTTTTCTACAAGCCGATCGGCGCCATTGTCTTGCGGCTGGGGCCGAAACTGGATCTTCCCCCGTGGTTTCTCTGGTGTGCAGCGGTGCTGATCGCATCGCTGCCCATGGCGATACTGGTGTGGTTCGTGAATGCGGGCCGTGGCCCTGTGCCGATCCCTGCGCTGGACGTGGCCCTGACCCACTACTTTGCCGTCGCGGTAGTGGGCGCGGTAATCACGATCATGTTCAACCTGCTGCCCGCCACGCGAACCGGCTCGACCGGTGCAATGCCCGTAGCCAGTCCTTCCCCGCCACCTCCTGTGCCGGACGCTCCTGAACCGCAGGCGAACTTTCAAAATCCTTCCCCACGGTTTCTCGACCGCCTGCCTGCCGCAATCGGCACGGACCTGATCGCGCTGGAGATGGAGGATCATTACGTGCGCGCCCATACCGCATTGGGTAGCGAGCTGGTGCTCATGCGCATGCGCGATGCCGTGGCAGAGTTGGACGGTATCGAGGGCGAGCAGGTTCACCGCAGCTGGTGGGTCGCGCGCGGTGCGGTAGCGGATGTGAAGCGGGAGGGGCGAAACGTGCGGCTGGTGCTGGACAACGGGATCGAGGCCCCCGTCAGCCGCGCCAACCTTCCCGTGCTGAAACAACGCGGCTGGATATGATCCGCCTATGAAAAAGGCCCCCGGCATCGCTGCCGAGGGCCTTCTCCCTGCGGATCATTTCGATCAGAAGCGACCGGCGTTCATCACCTTCGTCCAGGCTGAGACGAAAATTTCGACGAACCGTTTCTCGCCGCCATTTTCGGCGAACACTTCAGCCACGGCGCGCAACTGCGAATTGGAGCCGAACACCAGGTCGGTTCGCGTGGCGCGCCATTTTTCTTCACCCGACTTGCGGTCCTTGCCGATGAATTCTTCGTCACCGCTTTCATCGACCACTTCCCAGATCGTGCCCATTTCCAGCAGGTTCACGAAGAAGTCGTTCGACAGCACGCCCGGACGATCGGTGAATACGCCGATACTGTTGCCGTGCTGGGTGTGCTTGGTAACGGCGCCCAGTGCCCGCATCCCGCCTACCAACGCTGTCATTTCGGGGATCGAGAGGCCCAGTAGATGGGCACGGTCGATCAACATTTCTTCCGTCTTCACCGAAGCCTTGGTCTTCAGGTAGTTACGGAAACCGTCGGCGAAAGGCTCCAGCGGCTCGAAGCTCTCGGCATCGGTATGCTCCTCGCCCGCGTCACCGCGACCGGTGGATACATCGACGTTGACCGAGTGGCCGCCATCCTTTGCCGCCTTCTCGATTGCTGCAGCACCGGCCAGCACGATGGCATCGGCCATGGAGATGTTGCCACGCAACTCCTCCAGCTTGTTCAGCACCTTGCCGAGTTCTTCAGGATCGTTGACCTCCCAGTCCTTTTGCGGGGCCAGCCGCACACGGGCACCGTTGGCACCGCCGCGATGGTCCGAATTGCGGTAGGTAGAGGCCGAAGCCCAGGCCGCCTTGACCAGTTCGGAAATGGTCAGGCCGCTATCCAGCACCTTGTTCTTGAACGACGATACGTCGCTGTCGGACACGGTGCTGCCTTCGGGAACGGGGTCCTGCCAGATCAGGTCTTCTTCCGGCACTTCCGGGCCGAGGTAGCGTTCCTTCGGCCCCATGTCGCGGTGAGTCAGCTTGAACCACGCGCGGGCGAAGGCATCGTCCAGCGCGGCCTGGTCGTCACGGAAGCGTTCGGAAATCTTGCGATATTCCGGGTCACGCTTCAGCGCCATGTCGGCCGTGGTCATGATGGTGGGAACCTTCTTCGAAGGATCGCGCGCATCGGGCGCCATGTCTTCGGGTTCGGGATTGATAGGCGTCCACTGGTGAGCACCGGCCGGGCTTTTCGTCAGTTCATATTCGTACTTGAACAGCAGACGGAAATAGTCGCCTCCCCACTGCGTGGGGTTGGGCGTCCACGCGCCTTCGATGCCCGAGGTGGTGATGTGGCCGTTGCCGATTTCCTCGGGGTCGGTCATCCAGCCAAAGCCCATGTGGTGCAGGTTCTCACCCTCGGGTGCCTTGCCGAACTTGTCGGAAGGTTCTGCGCCGTGGCACTTGCCGAACGCATGGCCGCCAGCCGTGAGCGCGACGGTTTCCTCGTCGTTCATGGCCATGCGGGCAAAGGTTTCGCGCATGTCGCGGGCCATGCCCTCGGCATCGTGCGGATCGCCGCCCGGGCCTTCCGGGTTGACGTAGATCAGACCCATCTGGATCGCCGCGAGCGGATTTTCCAGCGCCTTGCCTTCATCGGGAATAATGCGGGTTTCCACGCCTTCGTCGACCCACTGGTCCTCAGAGCCCCAGTAAACCATCTCCGGCTCGAACACGTCCTCGCGCCCGCCGCCAAAACCGAACACGGGGCCGCCCATGCTCTCGATCGCGACATTGCCCGTCAGGATGAACAGATCAGCCCAGCTGATGTTCTTGCCGTACTTTTGCTTGATCGGCCACAACAGGCGGCGCGCCTTGTCGAGGTTGCCGTTATCGGGCCAGGAGTTGAGCGGGGCAAAACGCTGCTGGCCGCTGGAGGAGCCGCCGCGCCCGTCGCCGGTGCGATAGGTGCCCGCAGCGTGCCATGCCATGCGGATGAAGAAGGGGCCGTAGTGGCCATAGTCCGCTGGCCACCAATCCTGGCTGTCGGTCATCAATGCCTTGATGTCAGCTTTCAGCGCGTTGTAATCCAGCGTGTTGAAAGCCTCGGCGTAGTTGAAATCCTCGTCCAGCGGATTGGCGGACTTGCCGTCTTCCGTCAGAATATCGAGCTGTAGTGCATCGGGCCACCAATCACGGTTGGTGCGGCCCAGCAGGTTGCGCGTGCCACCATTCCCACTGAAAGGGCATCCGCCGGAAATCGAACCTGTTTCTGCGTCCATAATTCTCTCCTCTTCATCATCTATCGATTCATCAATGGCTGAAGAATGCGCCCGATCCTGTAATTCGTCCAATCGATAAGTTGGCATTTATTGATCGGTTTGTTCGTTAACGCGATTGGTCGCTCCGATGGGGCGACAAAACGAAAAGGCCCGGCGCTGCGGAATGCAGCACCGGGCCATGTTTGTCGAAAGTGCGATGACGTCAGGCGGCTTGCGCCACCTCTTCTGCCGCTTCGTTTCGAATAAGGTAATCGAAGGCGGACAGAGCGGCGGCAGAGCCTTGGCCCATGGCCACCACGATCTGCTTGTAAGGCACCGTGGTGCAGTCGCCCGCGGCAAAGACGCCGGGCAGGTTGGTTGCGCCCCTGCTGTCGATCACGATCTCGCCGTGCTTCGACAGTTCAAGTCCGCTGTCCGCCAGCCATTCGGTGTTGGGAACGAGGCCGATCTGAATGAAAACGCCTTCCAGTTCCACGCGGCGCTCATCACCCGAAGCGCGATCCTTGTAGACAAGTCCGCCCACCTTGTTGCCGTCTCCGGTAATCTCGGTGGTTTGCGCATTCACCAAGATCTCGACATTGTTCATGGAACGCAGCTTGTCCTGCAACACCTGGTCGGCGCGCAGCTTCTCGTCGAATTCCACTAGCGTGACATGGCCGACGATACCGGCAAGGTCGATCGCGGCTTCGACGCCTGAATTGCCGCCGCCGATCACGGCTACGCGTTTGCCCTTGAACAGCGGACCGTCGCAGTGTGGGCAATAGGCCACGCCCTTGTTACGATAGTCCTGTTCACCCGGCACCCCGAGTGCACGCCAGCGGGCACCTGTAGAAAGGATCAGGCTGCGAGCTTTCAGCACCGCGCCATTGTCCAGGTGCAGTTCGTGCATTCCGCCCGCGTCTCTTGCGGGCACCAGCTTTTCGGCCGTGGCAAGGTTCATCAGGTCGATGGCGTCCTGTGCCTTTACCTGTTGTTCCAGATTGGTGGTGAGCTTGGGGCCTTCGGTATATTCGGTACCGGGCAAGTTCTCGATACCCAGCGTATCGTTCAACTGGCCGCCAAAGCGTTCTGCGGCAATGCCGGTGCGAAAACCCTTGCGCGCGGTGTAGATGGATGCGGACACGCCGCCGGGGCCACCGCCCACCACCAGAACCTCGAACGGGTCCTTAGCGGAAAGCTTTTCGGCTGCCTTGGCGCTGGCGCCGGTGTCCACCTTGCCCAGCACTTCCTCAAGGGTCATCTTGCCGTTGAAGAAAGGCTCGCCGTTCAGAAATGTCGCAGGCACGGCCATTACGTCGCGCGCGTCCACTTCATCCTTGAATGTGCCGCCTTCGATCAGCGTCGCGGTGATGCGCGGGTTGACGAGTGCCATCAGCGTAAGCGCCTGCACCACGTCCGGACAGTTGTGGCAGGACAATGAGAAATACATCTCGAACTCGAGATCTTCCTCCAGCGCGGCGATCTGGTCGAGCGTATCCTGCTCCACCTTGGGTGGATGGCCACCGGCCCATAGCAGGGCCAGCACCAGCGAGGTGAATTCGTGCCCCATCGGCAGGCCGGCAAAGCGGACCCACTTGGTAGCATCGGACGCGCGGCGAATGATGAAACTGGGCTTGCGATCATCGGTGCCATCGAAGCTGGCCGATACCTTGTCATGCAAGGCGGCAATCTCTTCCAGCAGTTCTCGCGTCTGGGCGGATTTGTCGTCATCGCCCAGAGAGGCGACGAGTTCGATCGGTTCGCGCAAGTTCTCAAGGTAGGTCTTGAGCTGCTGCGTCATAGTAGCGTCGAGCATGGTGTCTCCTGGTCAAAGGGTGATGGGAAAAGGCGATGGAGACCCGGGGCGGGGGGAGGAGGGGTGGCCCCGGGTCTCTTCGCGACCCGACACGGACATTAGCGTGGTCGGGAAGGGCGCGGCGGCCTTGGTAGCCGCTCGCGCAACGGGTCTTAGATCTTGCCGACGAGGTCGAGCGAAGGTGCCAGCGTGTCGCTGCCTTCTTCCCACGCTGCCGGGCAGACCTGGCCGGGGTTCTCGCGAACGTACTGAGCGGCCTTGATCTTGCGCGTCAGTTCGTTGGCATTGCGGCCCACGCCTTCGCAGGTGATTTCCATGATCTGGATCACGCCGTCGGGGTCCACCACGAAGGTAGCGCGATCGGCAAGGCCCATCTCCTCACGCAGAACGTTGAAGTTCTTGGAGAGGGTGTGCAGCTGGTCACCCAGGAAAGGGAACTTCAGCTTGCCGATCTTCTCGGACGTGTCGTGCCATGCCTTGTGGCTGAAATGCGTGTCGGTGGAGACACCATAGACCTCGACGCCCATGCTCTGCAGCATGTCGTACTTCTCGCCCATGTCTTCCAGCTCGGTCGGGCAGACGAAGGTGAAATCGGCGGGGTAGAAGAAGAACACGCTCCACTTGCCCTTCAGGTCTTCGTCGGTCACGTCGAAGAAGTCCTTGCCGGCCTGGAATGCGGTGGCCTTGAACGGTTTGATCTGGCTGCCAATGATACCCATTGAATAATCCCTTTCGGTTTGTGTGCGTTTGTGAACTCAACGCGGCAGATAGGGATTGTTGCAATGCGAAAAAGCGATTTAAGGCGATTGCCGCCATCGAAATAATCGATCAACGGTAGGCAAGTTTCGGAAAGTGCAACAGCTGTTGCGTTTTACGCATCCTCCTTGACGGCCTCCGCACTCGGTGCCTCTCCGATACGCAGCCATTTGGCGATCCGATTGATGCTTGGCCCCTGCACCACGCTGGATACCAGCACGACGAAAAAGACCACGTTGAAGATGGCAAAAGCACCTTCGACGCCGGCCACGATGGGAAAGATCGCAAGTACGATCGGCACCGCGCCCCTTAGCCCCGCCCAGGAAACGAACAGCATCGTGCGCGTGTCGAACCGCCTGAACGGCAGCAGGCAGACAAAGACCGCAAGGGGCCGCGCCAGCAGGATGAGAACGAGCGTGATCGCCAATCCTGCGCCCATTACCGGCAGCAGGTTGGACGGGGTCAGCAGCAATCCCAGCGTCAGGAACATCACCACTTGCGCCAGCCACGCCAACCCATCCTGGAACGTGCGAACGATGGGCTTTGCGGCAAATGCACGGGTGCCGGCGAATACGCCGGCGACATAAACGGCGAGGAATCCGTTCCCGCCCAGAATGCTCGCAAAGCCAAAGGCCAGCAGCGCACCTGCGATGGAAACGACGAAAGCCAGCCCGCCTTGCCGCAATCCCATCCGCTTCAGGCTTTCCGGCAGCAGATAGCCGACGCCCAGCCCCACGCCCGCACCCACGATCATTTGCTGCGCAAACTCGGGCAGCAGTGCCAGCGGGGCGGGCTGACTGGCGGCGGTAAACCCCAGCAGGGCGGTGACGAGAAAAATCGCCATCGGATCGTTTGAGCCCGATTCCAACTCCAGCAGCGCGGGCACATCGTCCTGCAGATCAAGATCGCTGGATCGCAGTACGGAAAAGACTGCCGCTGCATCGGTGGATGCCACCACCGCCCCGAGGAGAAAGGCCTGGAGCGGTGCGAAATCAAGCAGCAGGATGGCCGAAAGCGCTACGACGCCTGCTGTAATTCCTACCCCCAGCGTCGCCAGCATCAGGGCTGGCAACAGCATCGGGCGCACGGCCCGCCAGTTGGTGTCCAGCCCGCCGGAAAACAGGATGAAGGCAAGGCACACCATGCCCACGCCCTGCGTCAGCAAATAGTCGTCGAATGCGATCCCTCCCGGCCCCTCTACACCTGCGAGAATGCCAAGCGCGAGAAAACCGACGATGGCGGGAAAGCCGATACGCGATGTCAGCAGGCCTGCAAACACCGTCGCCGCCAGCAGCAGGCCGGTAAGCAACATTGCAAATTCGGGACGGAAGAGTTCCTGCAGCATGGGTCAGCGCGAGGTAGAGTGCGCTATCATCCGTGCGACGTCTGCCCGCCGCATTGCGCACGGTGCAGCAGCTTCTGGTCTGCCAGCACCAGCGCCATCATCGCTTCCACCACGGGCACCCCTCGTATGCCGACGCACGGATCGTGGCGGCCCTTCGTCTGGATCTGCGTGGCTTCGCCCTGACTGGTAATCGTATCGACCGGGGTAAGAATGGAACTGGTAGGCTTGAATGCCACGCGGCAGGTAACGGGCTGGCCGGTAGAGATGCCACCCGCAATGCCGCCTGCATGGTTGGCCTGGAATTCGACGCTGCCATCCGAGCCGGGACGCATGGGGTCCGCATTGGTTTCACCCGTATTGGTGACGGCGGCAAAGCCATCGCCGATTTCCACGCCCTTGGTGGCGTTGATCGTCATCATGGCAGCGGCCAGATCGCTGTCGAGCTTGGCATAGATCGGCGCGCCCCATCCGGCAGGCACGCCCGTAGCATTTGCCGTCACCAGCGCGCCGAGGGACGAGCCCGACTTGCGGGCGCTGTCCACCAGTTGTTCCCACCGCGTTACCGTTTCGGGGTCCGGGCAGAAGAAGGGGTTGTTGGCGATTTCGCCCTTGTCGAAGCGCGCATAGTCCAGCGCCGCATCGCCGATTTGCTCGACCCATGCGGTGATCTCGACTTCGGGGATCACCTTGCGCGCAATTGCACCCGCTGCGACCCGCGCCGCCGTCTCTCGCGCGCTGGATCGACCGCCGCCGCGATAGTCGCGAAAGCCGTACTTGGCATCGTAGGTATAGTCCGCATGGCCTGGACGGTAGGCCTTGGCGACTTCGGAGTAATCCTTTGACCGTTGATCGGTGTTCTCGATCATCAGGCTGATCGGCGTGCCGGTGGTGCGCCCCTCGAACACGCCTGAAAGAATGCGCACCTCGTCCGCCTCGCGCCGCTGCGTGGTGTACTTCGACTGGCCGGGCTTGCGCGCATCCATGAAAGGCTGGATGTCGCTTTCCGAAAGTTCGATACCCGGCGGGCAACCGTCCACCACAACGCCCAGCGCGGGTCCGTGGCTTTCCCCCCAGGTGGTGAAGCGAAAAACGCGTCCGAATGTATTCCAGCTCATGGCTTGTTTCCTTAGCGCAACTTGCGTTCGTGTCGAGACGGACGGGGGAAATAGGAGGTCCGCACTGGACTGTTCCCGTTCTGTCCGCCACACCCTGCGCTCAGGCAACAAGGTGGTAGCGTGACAAGAATTCCATGATTGCAAAGCTAACTGGCAGGCTGGACGAAACCGGCGAAGACTGGGCCATCGTCGATGTGCAGGGCGTGGGCTATCTGGTCCATTGCTCCACCAAGACCCTGGCGGCGCTGGGTTCGGTGGGCGACGCCTGCACCATCCACACTGATCTGCAGGTGAGCGAGAACGACATGCGCCTGCTGGGCTTCGCCGAAAGTGCGGAGCGTGACTGGTTCCGCCTGCTGACGGGCGTGCAGGGCGTGGGGTCCAAGGTGGCGCTGGCGATCCTCTCCGCGCTTTCCACCGGTGAACTGCGCGATGCCTGCGCCGCGGGCGATGCCGCCAGCGTGGCCCGGGCCAACGGCGTGGGGCCGAAACTGGCGGGGCGCATCGTGAATGAGCTGAAGGACAAGGCGGGCGCCATGCCGGGAGTGGCTGGCGGCGGAACCGGCGGCACGGTAATGCCTGCTGGCGGAGCGAGCGCCGATGCGGTGAGCGCGCTGCAGAACCTTGGCTTCAAGCCAGCCGTGGCCGCGCAGGCCGTGGCGAGGGCGCAGGAGGAACTGGGAGAGGGCGCAGGCGAGGGCGACCTCATTCGCGTGGCACTGAAGAAGGCAGCGGGCTAGGAAATTTGAAGATGAAGACGATGCTTTGCCTGATCGCCACCAGCCTGCTGGCTGCTCCTGTTGCCGCGCAGGATATGTCCACCTTCACAACCGGCCCCGTGTTCGAGGATTTTGGCCCCCACGCGTATATGGAGCAGACAGAGCCGCTGCCTGCCGACCTTGCCTTGCGCCACAGCTTCGACGTCGCTGATGCTGCCGAGGACGGTCGTTTCAACCGCGGCTTCGAAAGCGCGGCGCGCTTCATCAACATGCACGCAGCCAACGGCGTGAACACGGACCGGATCGACGTAGCGGTTGTGGTCCACGGCCGCGCGGTGCAGGATTTGCTGACCGATGAAGCATGGGCCGCGCGCGAACTTGACGGGGATGCGAACCCCGGCGGCGAGCAGTTGCGCGCAATGCTGGATGCAGGCGTTCGCTTCATCGTCTGCGGCCAGAGCGCGGCGGGGCAGGGCATGGCGAACGACGACCTCATCCCCGGCGCGGAAATGGCGCTGTCAGCCATGACCGCCCATGCGCTGTTGCAGCAGCGCGGCTATACGGTGAACCCGTTTTGATTGTGAGACTATCTCTTGGGTTTTCTGTGTCATTGCTAGCAGTCGGCTGTGCAGAAGAGCCTTCCAGCTTCGCTCACGCATGGAACGAGGCAGGTATTAATGAAATCCGAAAGTATTTATCCCCTGAGTTCGATGCTGACTTCCGCGCGATCCGAATGATGGAGAAAAACATGCCCGTGACTTGTGGGCAATACCGAAGGGATGAGGGAGGGGATTGGTACCGATTTGTCGGACAGGGGGAAGCAGGCTTTATCCTAGAAGATGAAGCTGCTGCCGATGTGTTTGCCTTTGCATGGGAATCTGATTGCAAGTGACTGACCAACCAATCCACACCCCCGACCGCCAGCCGGAAGACCCGGACGCAGCCCTGCGCCCGAAGACCTTGCGCGACTTTGTCGGGCAGGCGGCGGCGAAGGACAATCTTGCCGTGTTTATCGAGGCCGCCAAGGGTCGCGCCGAAGCGATGGACCACGTCCTCTTCTTCGGTCCACCGGGATTGGGCAAGACCACGCTGGCGCAGATCGTGGCGAAGGAACTGGGCGTGGGCTTTCGCGCCACCTCCGGCCCGGTAATCGCCAAGGCGGGTGATCTTGCCGCGCTGCTCACCAACCTCGAGCCCAATGACGTGTTGTTCATCGACGAGATCCACCGGCTCAATCCGGTGGTGGAGGAAGTGCTCTATCCGGCGATGGAGGACCGTGCGCTCGACATCATCATAGGGGAGGGGCCGTCGGCGCGCAGCGTGCGGATCGATCTGCCGCCTTTTACCCTGGTGGGCGCGACCACGCGGCAGGGGCTGCTCACCACGCCCCTGCGTGACCGGTTCGGCATCCCTGTGCGACTAGTATTCTATACCGAAGATGAACTGATGCGCGTTGTCACGCGCGGGGCGACGCTGCTGGGCATGGATATCGACCCCACCGGCGCGCGCGAGATTGCGCGGCGCTCGCGTGGCACGCCGCGCGTGGCGGGCCGCCTGATGCGCCGCGTGCGCGACTTCGCGCAAGTCAGGGGTGCCAGCACCGTCACCGCGCAAATTGCCGACGAGGCGCTGACCCGGCTGGAGATCGACAATCTGGGTCTCGATGCGATGGACAGGCGCTATCTCACCATGATCGCCACGACCTACAAGGGTGGCCCTGTCGGCGTGGAGACGCTGGCGGCTGGTCTGGCCGAACCACGGGACACGGTAGAGGATGTGATCGAGCCTTACCTTATCCAGCTTGGCCTGATTGCCCGAACCGCGCGCGGGCGCTGCCTCAACGATGGCGGCTGGCAGCACCTGGGCTTGTCCGATCCAAACGAATCGGGCCGCGCCAGCCAGGGCGGACTGTTCGAGGACGATGGCTGAGCCGCGTGGGTTAACCCGGCGCTAACCATCGCGTCCGCCGTTTCGGTTCCAATCTGGGACAGACCGGGTCGGCAACCGCAAGAAGCGCATATTTCTGCGCTTCGAGAGGTCGAAAACGTGGTTAATGCGATTGCGTGACGGGCAATTGCAGGTCTCATTGGCAGCAACCGGAAAAGGCCAGAGGTGTCACAGGGGCACTCCAAGCCATCCCCCGGCCAAGCTGAGAGAGATCGTTCATGTCGGTACGTATGGCCATTGCGAAACTAACTGCTGCCGCTGCGGGCGGTGCAGTTGTTGGCGGGGGCGCGGTGCATGTCGCCGAGCCGCAGTCCGCCCAGGTCGCCTACAAGTCGGACAAGGACGCGCAGGACGCCGACGTCGAACTCGCCTATGTAAAGGGTGAGCCGACGGCCCGGCGGACGATACCGCCTCTCCCGCGCGAGCAGATGCGTCTGCGCCGCACGATCGAAACCGAATGCTGCGAGGAAGAGGTTGCCGCCCTTGGCGCGCCGCTTCCGCTGCCCCCGCTTCCTTCCGCACCGATAAGCGGCGGTGGTGGCGGCCAGCCCATCATCATCGGCGGCAGCGGCGGATTTGGTGGCGGCTTCGGCGGCGGGTTCTTCGGCGGCTTCTTCGGTGGATCGGGTGGCGGCGGCAGCGCTGTTGTCGACATGAGCACCACCACCACGACGGGCGGCGAGGGCGGCGGCGATATCAATATCGATATCGACAACGACAATTCCAGCACCGGCTCATCGACCAGCACCAGCTCGGGCGGTTCTTCCACCTCGACCTCCGGCGGGTCGACCTCCACCTCGGGCGGTTCCACCTCGACCAGTTCGGGCGCATTCACCAGCACGACCTCTACCGGCGGTTCTTCGAGCAGCACCAGCACCGGCGGCGTGACGAGCACAACATCGTCTTCCACCGGCGGCGTAACCAGCACCACCGGCGGTGTCACCAGCACTACGGGCGGCGTAACCAGCACGTCGTCCTCCTCCGGCAATGTTACCTCTTCCACCAGCGGTTCCAGCTCAAGCTCGGGCAGCTCCAGCACCAGTTCCTCAACCGGCGGCAGCACCAGCGGCAGTTCCTCGACGAGCGGGTCGAGCAGCGGATCGAGCAGCGGCGGTAGCAACGGATCGAGCGGCAAACCCGGCCACGGCAGCAGCAGCTATGGTGGCAGCAACGGCGGCTCTGGCGGCAGCACCACCACCAGCGGCGGTAGCACCACGGGCAGCACGACCAGCGGTGCTTCCACAACTTCCACTTCGTCCGGCGCAACTTCGTCCACGACCACGACCGGCGGCGTGACAAGCACGACATCGACGGGCGGCAACACGACGTCAAGCGGCGGTACCACGACATCTACCGGCGGTTCCACGACGAGCACAGGCGGTTCGACCACCACGACATCGGGTGGCAGCACGACGGGTGGTTCCAGCAATGGCGGTTCTTCCACTACCAGCACGAGCACCGGCGGTGTCAGCACGACGACCGGCGGCGTAACCAGCACGACCGGGGGTGTCACCTCGACCAGTTCCACTTCGGGCAATGTCACCAGTTCGACGTCGGGCAGCAGCTCGACCTCGACCAGCACGTCCACGTCCAGCTCGACTTCGTCCAGCACGTCGGGATCGACGTCCACGAGCAGTTCCACTTCCGGTGGAACGACGGGTGGTACGACTTCGGGCACGCAGGTTCCGGCGCCCGGAATGTTGGTGCTGTTCGGCGCGGCGGCGGGTGCGGTATTCTGGCGGCGTCGTCGCAAGGGTGACGGCAGCGAAGCTGCAGCGGCCTAGAGCTCATACGCGCTTAACGGGGGGAAGGCGGTCTTCGGGGGGAGGCCGCCTTTTCTATGGGGATTAGGGTCCGGGAGTTACCCAGTCGAAAGAATCCAGCGCCACGACTTCGTCCAATTCGGCAATGTTGCGGTAGCCGTAGCCGTAGCCGTACAGATTGGTGAAGGTGGGGATATTAAGCGCCAGTTTCTCTTGCGTGAAATCGTAAAGCGCATGGCAGGACAATTGCGAATAGCGCCAGCGATGCGAAGGGAGCGGTTTTGCGCATGACCTTATCTCTCGTTGCTGCGCCGATAGTGCATGCAGGCTCATAGTCATTCGTGAACATGCAACAGGCTACCACACAAAAAAACGGGGCAGGCCGCAAAGCCCGCCCCGTCCGGTAATCATCAGTCAGCCAGTTATCAGGCAGCGGCCAGCTTGCGCAGCACGTAGTGGAGAATACCGCCGTTGCGGTAATATTCCATCTCGTTGGCCGTATCGATGCGGCACAGCGCGGTGAAGGTGTCCGTGGAACCGTCGGTCCGTGTAACCTCCACTTCCACCTGCTGGCTGGGCGTAAGGTTGTCGAGCCCCTTGATGGTGAAGCTGTCTTCGCCCGTCAGGTTCAGTTCCTTGCGGCCTTCGCCTTCCTTGAACTGCAGGGGCAGCACACCCATGCCAATGAGGTTGGAGCGGTGGATGCGCTCGTAGCTTTCCACGATTACTGCGCGCACACCCAGCAGAATGGTGCCCTTGGCCGCCCAGTCGCGACTGGAGCCGGTGCCGTATTCCTTACCGCCGATGACGACCAGCGGGGTGCCGTCTTCCTTGTGCTTCATGGCGGCATCGTAAATCGCCATCTGCTCACCCTTGTAGGTGGTGTAGCCGCCTTCGATGCCGGGCACCATTTCATTGCGGATGCGGATGTTGGCGAAGGTGCCGCGCATCATCACATCGTGGTTGCCCCGGCGTGAGCCGTAGGAATTGAAGTCCTTCTTGGCGACCTGGTGGTTCACCAGATATTCGCCAGCCGGGCTGTCTTCCTTGATCGAACCGGCGGGGCTGATGTGGTCCGTGGTGACCGAATCGCCCAGCACGGCCAGCGGTTTTGCGCCCACGATATCTTCCACCGGTGTGGGCTCCATTCCCATACCGTCGAAATAGGGCGGGTTGGCGACATAGGTGCTGGACGGGTTCCAGTTGTAGGTATCGGATGCCTCCACCTGGATTGCCTGCCAGTCTTCGTCACCCTTGTAGACGTCGGCATAGCGGGTTTCGAACATCTCGCGGTCGATATTGGCGGTGCGGTGCTTGTGCACTTCCTCGTTGCTGGGCCAGATGTCGGCCAGCATCACATCGTTGCCGTCGTGGTCCTGCCCGATGGGGGTGGTGGTGATATCCTCGGTGACGGTACCTTTCAGCGCATAGGCCACAACCAGTGGCGGGCTGGCGAGGAAGTTGGCGCGCACGTCTGGCGAGATGCGCCCCTCGAAGTTACGGTTGCCCGACAGGACGGAGGCCGCAACCAGATCGTTCTCGTTCACGGCCTTGCTGATGGGCGGCGCCAACGGGCCGGAGTTGCCGATGCAGGTGGTGCAGCCGTAGCCAACAAGGTCGAACCCGATGGCGTCCAGATCGTCCTGGAGACCGCTCTTTACAAGGTAGTCTGTAACCACCTGCGAGCCGGGGGCGAGGCTGGTCTTGACCCAGGGCTTGGGCTTCAGGCCCTTTTCATGCGCCTTCTTGGCGACGAGACCAGCGGCGATCATGACATCGGGGTTGGAGGTGTTGGTGCAGCTGGTGATGGCCGCGATCACGACGTCGCCGTCGCCCACATCGTGGCCCAGACCTTCCACATCGACGCGGACGGGTGCGTCCTTCTTGTAGACCGATTTCAGGTCGCCGTTAAAGTTCTCGTCCACCAGCGGCAGCGCAATCTTGTCCTGCGGGCGCTTGGGGCCGGCGAGGCTGGGCACCACGGAGGCGACATCAAGTTGCAGAGTGCTGGAGAATACGGGTTCTGCATCCGGCTCGAACCACATGCCCTGTTCCTTGGCATAGGCTTCGACCAGCGCGATATCCTGCTCACTGCGGCCCGTAAGGCGCAGGTATTCCATCGTCTTGTCGTCGATGCCGAAGATGCCGCAGGTTGCGCCATATTCCGGTGCCATGTTGGCGATGGTGGCGCGGTCGGCCAGCGTCAGGTTGGATACGCCGGGGCCGTAGAATTCGACGAAGCGGCCCACCACGCCATGCTCGCGCAGCATCTGCACGCAAGTGAGGACGAGGTCGGTGGCGGTCACGCCTTCGGCCATCTTGCCGTCGAGGCGGAAGCCCACGACTTCGGGGATCAGCATGGAAATCGGCTGACCCAGCATCGCGGCTTCTGCCTCGATCCCGCCGACGCCCCAGCCCAGAACGCCTAGGCCATTGATCATGGTGGTGTGGCTGTCGGTGCCGACGCAGGTATCAGGATAGGCGACCAGTTCGCCGTTCTGATCCTTGCTGGACCACACGGCCTTGGCGATGTGCTCCAGGTTGACCTGGTGACAGATGCCGGTGCCGGGAGGCACGGCGGAGAAATTCTCGAGGCTCTTCGCGCCCCATTTCAGGAAGTCGTAACGCTCTGCATTGCGCTCGTATTCCAACGCCTTGTTGTGCTCGAAAGCCTGCGGCGTGCCGAACTCGTCCACCATCACGGAATGGTCGATCACGAGGTTCACGGGCACCTGCGGATTGATCTTGGCGGTATCGCCGCCCAGCTTGCCGATGGCATCGCGCATGGCGGCCAGATCCACCACGCAAGGCACGCCGGTGAAATCCTGCAACAGCACGCGGGCAGGGCGGTACTGGATCTCATTGCCGGTGACGGGGTTCTTCAGCCAGTTCGCAATCGCGTTGACGTGCTTTTCACCCACCGTGAAGCCTTCGTCCTCGAACCGCAGCATGTTCTCCAGCAATACCTTCATGCTGAATGGAAGGCGGCTGACGTCGCCAATTTTCTCCGCCGCGGCGGCGAGAGAGTAATATGCGTAAGTCTTGCCGTTTACGTCGAGAGACTTGCGGGTGTTGAGCGAGTTGGAGCCGACCTGTGTCATGGGCGTTTGGTCCTCTAGAGTATTGCGGATCGGCTCCATACTTGCGAGGGACAGAGCCTGTTCGAGGGCGACCTGCGCGTTTGCGCCGCTTTGGTCAAGAGGGCAGGTCGAGGGTGTTATAATGCAACGCGGCATGGGGGCCGCGTGTTCCGCATGCGAAAAGCAGGAGGCGAATAACGATGGCTTTCGGAAATCCTGGCCGCAAAAGGGCTCCGCTGGGGGTGTTCCTGATGCTGGCTGCGCTCGTGGTTGCAGCTTTCATCGGCGCGACGGCAGGTCTGGTTTGGCAATCATCGGGCTGGTTCAGCGAGGATGACCCCCAGGAAGTCGTGACGGTGGAAGCACCGGGCGAATAGCCAAGGGTGAGCGTCAAACACTGGAGACTTCGGTATTGCTGCCCCGCCTGGCCCTTGGTGCGGCAATCCAGCAGGCAACCACGATCAGCGCGGCACCGATGATGGTCGGCGCCGTGACCGCCTCGCGAAAAAACAGCCACCCGAACAGCGCCGCCCATAGAAAACCGGTGTATTCCACCGGTACGAGCATTTGCGCCTCCGCGCGGGCATAGGCCCAGGCGATGACCATCGAACCGGCCACCGTCAGCGCGGCGGCCCCCGCAATCGTCACAAGCGCCCCGCCGTCTGGCATCACGAAGAAGAATGGCGCGGCCAGCAATTGGACAAGCCCGCCGACGCCGGAATGGAAGGTGGCAACCTCTACAGGTCCGGCGACTTGCGACTGCCTGCGGATGACCACGAAGTTGTAGGCATAGAGCAATGCCGAGAAGAACAGGGAGGCAAGGCCGAGCAGGACATCTTCCTCAACCTCGGCACGTCCGAGCCTGGCGCTGACGATAACCAGCGTTCCCGCCAGGCCGAGAATCGATGCGCCGATGGCGTTGCGGCTGATTTGTTCGCCAAGGAACAGGTGCGCAAAATACAGCGCGACGAGGGGCGCGATGAAGCTGATTGCGATAGCCTCTGCGATTGGAAGCTTGGTAAGAGCGTAGAAGAATGTCAGCGCCATGAAGGCGGACACGACGCCCCGCTCCAGGTGCAGGCGCATCACCGGCCCCTTGGGCCAAACCTTTCTGCGCGCCAGCCAGATAGGTGCGATCAAGGCTGCGGCCAGCAGCGAACGCAGTAACGATGCGGTGTAGACACCTGTAGCAAGCGATGCACTCTTCATCTGAGCGTCCATCAGCGCCATGAAACCGACACCGGCAAAAGCCGCCAGGAACGGCAGAAATGGGTGGTTGAGGCGATTCATGTAGGCGTTCCTACGGTGCCGGGGGTGCTGCGTCACCCTGCGTCCGACGGTCTTCGTCTCGCATTCCATTCAGGCATGCGAAAGCGCCCCTGCTTGATCAGGAATGCCAAGCGGCAGTATTACAGGGCAACAATGGTTAACAAGGACATGATTCGGATGCGAACGGCGCAATTTTGCGGGCTTGGAATGATAGCGGCGCTATCATCATCGCCTCTTTCCGCGCAGGTGCTGTTCGCTCAGGATCCGCTCCAGAACGACGATGCCGCGCAGGTAACCGCCCCGCCCGTCTTCGAAGCGCAGGAAGTCGTGCAGGAGGACCCGCGCGAGGCGCTCGTTCAAGGCTGGAGCCTGTCAAACGCCATGGCATTGGCGAGCCTTGTGGAAAATATCGGCGATGAGGGGCTCGATCCGGCGGACTATCGGCCGGAACTGCTGCTGGAGGAAATCGCGCGAGGGGAAAGCCGGGCGCTAGATGTTCGTGCCAGCGGTGTCTTCACTTGGCTGGTGGAAGACTTGCGCGACGGCCGCACTCCCATGGATTCGCGCAGGCAGTGGTTCGTTGTCGACCCCGATGCCGATCTGATCCCGACGGGCGACCTGATGGCGCAGGTCCTTGCCAGCGGGGATATCGCCAGCATCGTCGATACTCTCGCACCGGTGCATGACGATTATGCCGTGCTGCGCGCAGCGCTGGCCGACACGCCGCAGGAAGACGCGGAGAAACGGCAAATGATCCGCGCCAACATGGATCGCTGGCGCTGGTTGCCAAGGGATCTTGGCGGGCAGTACCTGCTTACCAATGTGCCGGAATACCAGTTGCGGCTGATGGTGAACGGCCAGATCATTCGCAGCTACCGCACTATTGTGGGCAAGCCGGGACGCACCGCCACACCGCAACTGGCGGAAACTGTGGAAGGCGTCGTCTTCAACCCGACCTGGACAGTACCGCAAAGCATCGTGGTGGGCGAAGGACTTGGCAACCGGGTGTTGAACAACCCGGGCTGGGCGCGCGCCAACGGCTATCGCGCAACGCGCGGCGCCAACGGCTATATCAGTGTGGTGCAGCAGCCCGGACCGGGCAACTCGCTTGGCATGATGAAGCTCGACATGCCCAATCCCCACGCGATCTTCCTGCACGACACGCCCGCTCGCAACCTGTTCGACAGCGATAACCGCGCGCGCAGCCACGGCTGTATCCGTGTTGAGCGCGCGCTGGAACTGGCCATGACCGTGGCGATCCTGGGCGGCGGAGCCTCGCGGGACGAGGCCGTGGCAGTCTCGCAAAGCGGCGATTACACCCGCGTGCCGGTAGAGCGCACCATGCCGGTCTACATCACGTACTTCACCTACGGCGTGGACGTGGACGGAAACCTGCGTGAATTCGATGATCTGTACGATCGCGATGCGCCGGTTCTTGCAGCGCTGGATGCACCGCGCGTGGGCAACCGATCGAACTTCAGTGCAGAGGAAATCGTGCCGATCGAACGGCCCGGCGCCTAATCAGGCGGTCGTCAGATGCCATCCTGACGGGCATTGTTGGCATCCGCAATGGCCTGAAAATCGACTGCGTTCTGCGGTGGCGGAGTTACAATCTCGCCATCATCGGCAATGCCCAGCCTATCGGCGAATATCAGGCGTCCACCCATCAGGCGGGTAAGGGCTTTTGGGAAAACCTCCGGCCCGAAGGCGAAACACCCGTTAGAACGTCCAAGCCGGCCCCAGCGCGCAACATGGTCCGGCGTTGAATAGGATGCGGCGTGCATCACGATGGCGCGAGGGAAGGCGTTGGAATTGCTTTCATCCAGCCCGCCCAGGCGCACGGACGTGCCATAGCGGCCTTCATACCATTCCCATGTAATATAGGCGCCGCGACTGGTGGCCCAACTGTCGTGCAGATTGGAAAAGCCGTTGAGCCATCCGTCATGCTCCGGATCGGAGCCGCTGCCATGGCTGACCAGCACGCTGTCCGCCGTGCCTGCTTCCATGTTTACGAAGTGAAAGCGCGGCTGGCTGGAATGCAGACCGAAATCGGCGATGCCCACAAGATCGGTGCGCCACAACTGCGACGCCGCACGCGATACCTCGCGCCGGGCGATGTCCAGCAGGCGCCGCGTGCGCGGATCGGGCGCGGCCTGCGCGAACACGCGGGCTGGCGCTGCGGCAAGCACGGCCCCCGTAGCAAGAGAAGTCTTGAGAAGTTCGCGGCGGTTCATGCCAGCTATTTAACAGGATCAAGGTGAACCTTGTCCATACAACTTCTGGCCTCGATCAGCTTTTCAACCGCTCGATGGCGTCAAGGCTGGCGGCGATATAGGCATTGTTGTCGTGCCGGTGCGTGCCCACGAAATGCACGAAGCGTGTGTCGTCGCCCCAGTCTTCGTTCCAGTAATTCATGTAGCGCGAATAGGGCAGCACCACCGGTTCCGCCTCGTTGGAGAGGTGAAAGTTCGACGTGACCTGCTCCGTGCCCCAGATGGTAATATCGTCCTCGCCGATCATGCGCTTTATCTCGGTAAGGAAGGCCGAGGCAAGCGGGCGGCCATTGCCCGTGGCGGCAAACCCCGCAAAACCGGAACAGCCGCGCGTATATTTCCAGCCGCGCGCCGCAGGAATGGTATCGAGCCGGGACTCGATGCGAGACTGGACGTGGCCCTCTTCCGGACCGCTGGCATAAAAATGCGCGCGAAATTCGGACAACGGCAGAGGACCCATCGCGGCATCTTCTCCGCCCAGGAACAGGAAACTGCGATTGCGGGCAATGGCCTCCTCGATTTCGGGCACGGACCCGATGGTTACCGTGTCGCTATCAAGCTGTATCCAGTATTCGCCCGCCCGGTTGTCGAGAATGGTCAGAAACCGCTCCCAGGTCCCGCCAGCAGGAAATTCCTCCATCTTCACATCGGCAATACGCATGATTTGCGGGTCGCCGCAGTGGTGTGCCAGTATGGCGCGATCCTGCGCGGTCAAGGTGCCATCGTCCAGAATGGCGATCCGGCCCCGGCGCAGTTCGTGCCACAGCGATTTCACTGCCACCAGATAGGGCAGCAGAACCGCCGTTCCGATCATGGAGAACAAGACCACGCCATCCTGCCTGGGCTGGATCGGCGGCGTATCCAGAACGCCGCTGATCGCCTCTGCATGGCGGGTGGCTTCCATCTTCGAGCGCCAGCGACGCGGGAGAAGGCTGCTCATGTTCATCGGGCCTAGTTCTCCAGCACCATGCGATCATCGGCGATGCGGACATTGTCGATGGTTTCGAGGAAGGATTGGCCCAGCAGAGAAATACCCAGACCTTCGGGAATGATTACGGCGCGCACATCCTGCGCCTCGAAATCGCCCAGCCGCATGCGAGGCAGGCTTGTGTTGACGCCATAGACCGGACCGCTGGCCCCTTGTGCCACTGCCGCGACGTCGGCTTCGTTCCAGTACAGGCCCATCGCCAGAGCATCTTCGCCTGTTAGCGCGACGACGCTGGCGCCTGTATCCACCAACATGCGCGACGGCACGCCGTCGACCACCACGTCGGCATAGAAATGTCCGTCATGCTCGCGCTGAAGGGCGATCTCGTGCCCCCAGCCAGAGCCCTGATTTTCCTGCATGGTGCCAAGAACCAGCGCCTCGCCAGCCTGATTGGCCGGTTCGTGGGTGAGTTGCTCTTCAGCCTCGAATAGCGGCATGGCAACGCCAATCGCACCGCCGACGATCAAGACACAAACGAAGGGAAGCCGCATATCCATGGGGCCATTCTAGCGGCCAAGCATTGCCACGGGGTAAAGGCGGTTTTCATCGGCCATGGCCAGCATGGACGCGGCATGCCGCTGCCCCACGACCCGCTGATCCTCCCCATATCCGCCACCCAGCGCACTGGCGACGGGCAGACCCCGCCTGCGCGCCTGCGAGACAACGAAACGATCGCGCTGTTCCAGCCCCGCATCGGTGAGCGCGAGGCGGCCCAGCTTGTCATCGCCATGTGGATCGACACCCGCCTGGTACAGCACGATATCGGGCGCGAAAGCGTCAAGCAGAGCGGGCAGTTCGCGTTCCAGCACCTCCATGTAGCCATCATCATCGGTGCCATCCTGCAAACCGATATCGCGGCTGGAACGCGCCTTGCGAACGGGAAAATTCTTCTCCGCATGGATGGAAAGGGTGAAAATGTCATCGCGCAGGGCCGTAAGGCTGGCCGTCCCATCGCCTTGGTGGACATCGAGATCGACGATCAGGATACGGCTCGCATCGCCCTGCGCAATAAGGCGGTTCGAAGCGACGGCAAGATCGTTGAACACGCAATAGCCCGCGCCCGTATCATACAGCGCGTGATGACTGCCTGCCGCCGAATTGGCGGCATAACCATGCTCCATCGCCAGTTGCGCCGCCAGCCACGTGCCACCATTGGTATGGCGCACGCGCGATGCGATATGCGGGGTGACGGGAAAGCCGATGCGGCGCTCTTTCTCTCGCGGCACTTCGGCCAGGAACACCTGTTCGACATAATCCGGGCAATGCACGGCCTCCAGCCATTCGCGCGGCATGGGATCGGGCGCATGCTCGGTGATCGGCGCTCCGCTCGCGCGCAACTCCTCCATGACAAGATAATACTTGTCGAACTTGAAGCTGCCGCGATCCGGGCGCGGTGCCATGTAATCGGCGTGGTGGACGACGTGGAGCATGCGAAGCGGCCTAGCCGTTGGCGTCGCCCTTCGCAGCGATTGCTTTTTCGGCAAGTTCCGCTGCCTCTTTTTCATCACCGGGATCGAGCAGGCTCACCTTGCGATCAATAAGCTGGTTATAGGTTCGGAAGAACACGCCCAGCTCCCACATCATGGTATCGCGCAGATCGGCCAGCTTGTGAACGTGGCCGAATGTCTGGCTGAGCGGAGGCACGCCGACGATCCGGTCGTTGCGAACCATTTTTCCGTCCTCTTCTTGTTCCAGACGCAGAATCGCGACCGGGCGTACGGCCACCAGTGTGCCGGATGGCAGCGCACCGCCCGTTAGAACCAAAACGTCCAGCGCATCGCCATCCTCGGCCAGGGTTGCCGGGATGAACCCGAAATTGGCAGGAAAGGTGAGCCCTTCGGGCAGTTCGATGGCCCAGCGGAATATTCCCAGCTTCTTGTCGAGATCGATCTTGTGGGTATTGCCCTTTGGGCATTCGATGAAGGCGTTGAGCAGCCCGTCATCGGTGCGGGCAGGAATACGGGCGAGATGGTCGGCGTCAATCACCGGTCGGTCCAGCTTTCCAGCGCGGCCTGCACATCGGCCAGGCTGCGACTGGCGGAGTTTCGCCAGCTTACCGCGTCTTCGGGTGTGTTCACCAGATCCCCATCTGCATTGAGGACCAAGACGTTGGGCGTGCCCTCGGGCGTGACACCAAAGCGATCTGCAATGTGGAGATTATAGCCGTCGCCGGTCTGCGGCAGGCCTACATTCACGAAGACCGCATGGTAATTAGCCTCCAGCTGCGCCGCCAGCCCCGGCTCCATCAGGTAACTCGTCAAGGCGCGGCTGTCGTGACACCAGTTGGCACCCATTACCAGCAGTACGAGCTTGTCCTCTTCGCTCGCCTTCGCCAGCGCGGCATCGACTGCGGTTGCCGCATCGATTGTCGGATCGAAAATTGCGCCTTCGGGATGGGAGATTGTATCAGGAGTAGCGCCATTCGAAGCGCCCGTTGCCGCGCAGCCGGACAGTAGGGCAAGACCCATCAGCGCGCCCAACGCGGGGCGCAGTGTCATTCAGCCGCCTCGGCATGGGGATCGAATGCGGTCGCGGTGCCAGCATCGATTTCGGCAGCCTTTTTCTCCACCAGTTCCACGATGTGATCGAGCATGCGTTCACTCTCGACATGATGATCGGTGACGCCGGAAAGATAGACCATGTGCTTGCCCGCGCCGCCGCCGGTGATGCCGATATCGGTCTCGCGCGCCTCGCCAGGTCCGTTGACCACGCATCCCAACACGGAAAGGCTCATCGGCGTCTTGATATGCTCCAGCCGCGCTTCCAGCGCTTCCACCGTGCGGATCACGTCGAAACCCTGCCGAGAGCACGATGGGCAGGATACGACCCGCACGCCGCGGGTGCGCAGGCCAAGCGCTTTCAGCATTTCGAAGCCGACTTTCACTTCCTGCTCAGGCTCTGCCGAAAGCGAGACGCGAATGGTGTCGCCGATACCCGCCCACAACAGGTTGCCAATACCGATGGAGCTTTTCACCGTGCCGCCGATCAGGCCGCCGGCTTCCGTAATGCCAAGGTGCAGCGGGCAATCCACGGTTTCGGCCAGCCCGTGATAGGCCGCCACGGCCAGGAACACGTCGCTGGCCTTCACCGCCACCTTGTATTCGTGGAAATCGTGGTCCTGCAGCAGCTTGATATGATCGAGCGCGCTTTCGATCAGCGCTTCGGGGCAGGGTTCGCCGTATTTTTCCAGCAGGTCTTTTTCCAAGCTGCCCGCGTTCACGCCGATGCGGATTGCGCAGCCGTTGGCCTTGGCCGCGCGCACCACTTCGGCCACCCGCTGGGATGAGCCGATGTTGCCGGGGTTGATGCGCAGGCAGGCCGCACCCTTGTCCGCCGCTTCCAGCGCGCGTTTGTAGTGAAAATGGATATCCGCCACGATCGGCACATTGGCCGCCTTCGTGATCTGGTCGAAGTGCGCGGTCGATTCCGCCGTGGGACAGGAAACGCGGATGATATCGGCTCCCACATCCTCGCAGCGACGGATCTGGTCGATGGTGGCGCCCACATCCTCCGTCGGGGTGTTCGTCATGGTCTGGACCGAAATGGGCGCATCGCCGCCGACCGGCACATCGCCGACCATGATCTGGCGGGACTGGCGGCGCTCTATCATGCGCCAGGGGCGAACCTTGGAAATCGCGTCTGCAGACATGGGGACGATATAGGCCCGCTTCGATGAAGGAGCAATGACAGGGCTGCGCATTTGCGGCATGACGGCGCGATATGGACAATTCCGAGCCGAAACCTGCCCCCGACTGCCCCGACGATCATCCCCTGCTGTTTGCACGCGTATTGGATGGCGTGGGAGCGGGCAGGCCGCTGGAATGGGAAGAGGCGCGAAAATGGCAGCCTTCCGGACCGGGCGACGTGTTGTGGGTTCACCTGTGCCGGAACCGCTCCGGCGTAATGGACTGGCTGGAGGAACTGGAAATACCGGAACCCACGCGCGAACTGCTGGTGAGCGATCGCACTCGCCCACGCGCCTTTCGCGAAGGCAACACCCTGGTCGCTACGCTGCGCGGCATCAATTTCAATCCCGGTGCCCAACCCGAAGACATGCTATCCATGCAGTTGTGGTGCGATGGAAGCCGTCTGATCACGCTTCGCCGCCTGCCCTTGCAGACGCCGCGCAGGGTGCTGGCCATGATCGACCGCCGCGAGGCAGGGCCTACCGATGCAGGCGCGTTGATTACCGAGCTTACAGAGGCGATGATCAACCGCATGAACCGCTCCATTGTCGACATGAACGAGCATATCGACACGCTGGAAGAGAAGGAGCAGGACGGCGAGGCCGAGGAGATGCTGGAGGAAATCGCTGTCATCCGTCGCAACTGCCTGGGACTGAAGCGCCATATGGGCCCGATGCACGAGGCGCTGGAAGCCATTTCACGCTATGCGCCGCCTTGGTTCGAAGACCACGATCGCCGGGAAATCGCCGAATCCATAGACCGTTTGCGGCGGTATCTGGAAGATCTCGATATCAGCAAGGAAAGCGCGGTGGTGCTGATGGACGATATCCGCGGACGGTCCATAGCGCGCAACGAACAGGCGACTTACCTGCTGACGATCGTGGCGGGTATTTTCCTGCCGCTTGGCTTCATTACCGGCTTGCTGGGAATAAATGTCGGCGGGATGCCGGGCGTCGAGGATGGCGATGCTTTCTGGATCGTGGTCGGGCTTTGCGGTGCAATCCTGACGGTCCAGCTTGCGTTGTTCTGGAAATGGAAGTGGCTGTAGCGCCGATGATGCACAAGGAACGTTCCTGATGGAAGAACACGGCGCGGGCTTCATGCTGCGCGATGCGCTGGTGATGCTGGGATTTGCCATGGTGGCGGTACTGGCTTTCCGACGGGCGCGGCTGGGCGCGACGCTGGGCTATCTGGTCGCAGGGGCGCTGATCGGACCATCCGTACTCGGCCTGGTGGACGGGGCGGAGGAAATGGCCGAGGTCGCCGAACTGGGCATCGTGATGCTGCTATTCGTCGTCGGCCTGGAACTGTCGCCCGCGCGGCTATGGCGACTGAAGGGCGCGATATTCGGACTGGGGCTCGCACAGGTGACGGCCTGCGGCCTTGCGGTAACGGCCACCGTGCTCGCGCTGGCTGGCTATCCGCTCGCCGCGGCGCTCGCCATCGGGTTGCCGCTGGGCCTGTCATCTACCGCGCAGGTGCTGCCGATGTTGCAGGCGGGCGGACAGCTTCGCACGCCATTCGGCGAACGGGCCTTCTCGATCCTCCTGTTCCAGGATCTTTCGATCATTCCCCTTATCACGATCGTCGCAGCGCTTGGCCAGAACGGCGGGGAGGGCCCGTCGGGCTGGATGCTGGGGCTGCTCACGCTGGCAGCCGTTTTTGGCCTGGTGGCGGCGGGCCGCCTTTTGATCCAGCCGCTGTTCCGCCTTATCGGTCATCTGGGAGAGCGCGAACTGTTCATCGTTGCAGCGCTATTTACCGTCCTCGCCAGCGCCGTCGTGATGACGAGTCTTGGCCTGTCTGCCGCACTGGGTGCCTTTATCGCCGGCGTAATGCTGGCCGATACGCCTTACCGTCACGAGCTTGAAGCGGACATCGAGCCGTTTCGCGCGATCTTGCTGGGCCTGTTCTTCGTGGCCGTGGGGATGATGCTGGATCTGCAGGTGATTGCCGAAAATCCGTTCTTCGTGATCGGGTCCGCCATCCTGCTGATCGCCCTCAAGACGGGCATCATCATGGCATTGGGGCTGCTGCTGAAGATGACCTGGCGCGGCGCGCTGGCGCTGGGCCTGTTGCTGAGCCAGGGCGGCGAATTTGCCTTCGTTCTCTACACGCAGGCCCTTGGTGCCGGATTGATATCGGGCGATCAGTCGAGCCTGTTCGGGGCCATAGTGACGCTCTCGATGGCGGCTACCCCATTCCTGATGCTTGCAACCCGCCGTATCCGCCGCGAACCCGCGAGCGATGACGGGGAGGGGACGGGCGAAGGGCCGCATGATGAAGGGGCCAGCGCCATCGTCGTGGGCTATGGCCGCTTTGGCCAAAGCGTTGCGCAAACCCTGCTGTGCGGCGAACTGTCAGTAACCCTAATCGACAGGAAACAGCGCCAGATCGATCTTGCCGAGGAATTCGGCAGCAAGGTCTATTTCGGTGACGGCACGCGGCTGGACATGCTGCGCCAGGCCGGTGCGGGCGAGGCGCAACTGATCATGTTCTGTATTCGCGATATCGATCGCGATCTGCTGGTATCGGTGAAGGAGGCCTTCCCCAAGGCCGCGATCTACACGCGAGGCTATGATCGGCGCACCGTTATCGAACTGGCAGACGGGCCTGCCGAATACGTCATGCGCGAAATGTTCGAATCGGCGGTGCGGATGGGCCTGATGGCACTGGAATATGTCGGCCTTAGCGAACGCTCTATCGACGAAGCGGAAGCCAGGCTGCGCAGCAACGATCGCGAGCGCATGAACGTGCAGATCGAGGGCGGCGATATCTATGCCGCGAAGGAAATGACGCGCGAACAGCAGCGCCAGTTGCGGAGCCGGGATTAGACGGCGGTTTCAATGCGGCGTTACTCTTCCATGGTGACCCCCAGCAGATGCTGCTGTGCAGCGACAACGGGCAGGGGCCGCGCGAACAGGTAGCCTTGGCCGTAATCCACGCCCAATTGCTGCATCACGTCGCGCTCTTCTTCGGTTTCGATGCCCTCCGCTACCAGCTTGGCACCGATATCGCGGGAGAACTGCACCATGGCCGTGCTGATTGCACGACGCGCGGGATCCTTGTCGCAGTTGCGCGTCAATACCATGTCCATCTTCAGGATATCGGGTTGTAGTTCGATCAGGTGGCGTAACCCTGCGTAGCCGGTGCCTACATCGTCAATGGCGATCTTGGCGAAAGGCTTCAGTGCGGCGATTTCGCGCGCCAAGGCCGGAAAATCGTCCACATGCTGATGTTCGGTGATTTCGATTACGAGATTGGCCGGCTCGAATTGCTCCAGCGTCTCGCGCATCTTGCCGGATAGAATGGTCGCGGGGGAAGCATTGATCGCGGCGTAGATGCCCTCGGGCACCTGTCCCACGGTTTCCAGCGCGCAGCGCACGGCGGTCATTTCCAGTTCGCTGCCAAGGCCCGTACGCTCGGCATCGTCAAACCAGGCCTGCGGGCCGCGCTTGTTGAGATCGGGGAAGCGGGCAAGGCATTCCACGCCCACCGGCTTGCCGCTCTTGAGGTCGTGAATTGGCTGCTGGAACATGGTGACGGCATGGCCATCAAGCATCGCCAGCACCCGTTCGCGCGCGTTGCGCAGGATGATGTCCTTTTCCAGCGACGCCTCGATCCGTTCGCCCGCCAGGCCTGCAAAGCTTTTCAGGATATCGAGATCGCGCAGGTTCATCGTACGGTCCGGCTTACGGCCCAGGGCACAAAAGCTCCCCCAGACGGTGCCGTCCGCCAGCCGCAACGGAGTGTTGACGTGACAGCCGACAGGCAGAAAATCGGTGATCGCCAGCTTTTGCGTAAGCGGATGGTCGATCGGGTCCTGGATCAGTTCGGGCAGGTGCCCTTGCAGGACGTGCCAGCAATATGTGTTCTCTCGATCTTCACGAAAGCCAGGACCCATCGGCAGGTCCATGTCGGAACTGACATGGGTCAGCTCGCGCTGGTCGTTCTCCACGTAGCGGGAGACGAATGCAATCTCCACTCCCAGGTGCCCGCGCACGCTTCGCAGAATCCGTTCGATTCCGGCATCCGTCATCAGTTCATCGGCCAGCGACGGAGCTGGCGTCATATCGAAAGCGGGAGGTTGGATCGCTAGGTTTACCATCCGCATCGATATGCTGGAAAAGACCTAATTCCCTCTTAACCGCGATGCGTTTTGGACGCGGTCAGATGCGCAACTCGTAAAGGAATTCGTGGTCGCGCTGTTGCCCGACCCAAAAGTCGATATCGGCTATCTTTCCAAAGCCATAGCGCTGGTAGAACCGTTGTGCGCCAGGATTGTCGCTATAGACGGACAATTGCACGGCATCGCACGCCTGCTGCCCCGCGAAAGCCAGGCACCATTCCATCAGCGCCGCGCCGATGCCTTCCCCCGTGCGGGCGGGATCGGTGTAGAGCTGGCCAAGGCAGAGCGGCTGGCTGGCATCCGAGTGCTCGGCATAGGGGCTGGGACGCTTCACCTTGATGAAGCCGGTGAGGCCGCTGCCATGCTCGTCTTCGGCAAGGCGATGGGTAAAGGCGGGATCGCCGATTGCTGCCTTCACGGCTTCGACCGAATAGGCTTCTTCCAGGAAAACGCTCAGGTCGTCCTTGCGATAGAGATGTTCGAACGCGTGACAAAAACTGTCCCGGCCCAGGCGGGCGAGGTTTTCGGCATCGGCCAAAGAAGCGGGGCGCAGGATCATGACCCTGCGCCCCGTAATGTGTTGGCACGTGATGTAAAGGTTACGCGCCGGGCCGCAGATCCTGGGGATCGTCCTTTACCGTGGGTCGGCTGGTGGTGGAGGAGTTCTGCTCCAGATAGCGATCCGCCTGCTCCAGCTTGCGTCCCGCCCATTCCCGGCCACCAAGGCCGAAGGCAAGAGCTGCAGCCACAGCGCCGCCAATCACCAGCGCGCTGAAGGCCGTCTGCACGATCTCCTCGCCAACGCCCATGAATTGCAGGCCCATGAAGGTGAACAGCACGATGGCCGCCCATTTCACGATGGAACCTGCCATGCCGCCGATAAGGCGTGCCAGCATGCCTGCGATCAGGAAGCCCGCGGCGATCACCACGCCGCCGAAGACCACCTTGCCGCCCAGTTCCAGCACTTCGTCCAGAATCATGGTCAGTTCAGGGAAGCCAAGCAGGCGAGTGGCCGCAATGGCGAAGAACAGCATGATGGCGATCTGTGCAACACGCGCCACGATGGAGGATACGCTGGTGCCCGCAGGCAGCATGTCGGTATCGGTGAAGGCGCGATCCACGCCCAGTCCCGGCAACACTTCTCGCAGCAATTGGGCGACGAAGCGGGCCACCAGATAGCCGATACCCAGCAGCAAGGCCGCGCCGATAATGCGCGGGATCGCGTTGAGGATCAGGCTCAGCATGTTGCTGGCCGGTTCCGAAACGCTTTCGAGGCTGAGCGCTTCGAGCGCCATGATCGAGACGAAGATCACGATGATGGCATAGAGGATCGTGCCGATGGTCTTGGAAAGGCGGGTGTTCCCCGTCAGCGTTTCCGCGCCGCCGCGGTTCACCCATTTGTCGAAATCCACCGTCTGCAATGTGGTAACGGTCAGATCGCGGACGATCTTGGCCACCATCAGGCCGATGAAGAAGATCAGCGCCGCCCCGATCATGTTGGGGATAAAGCCCATGATATCGTCGAGCAGCGTGGTCACTGGCTGCATCACGCCCCCAAGGCTGAACACCTGCAATATCGCAAGTAGGCCTAGCAGCCAGATCAGCAAGGCAACGATCTTGCCCAGCTGCAGTCCGATACTTTCACCCGAAGACGTGCTGCGCTGCAGGAAGCCAACATTGTCGACAAGCTTCGCAAAAGCCCATTTGGCCGCCTTGGCCAACAGCCACGTCACGACAAGAATGACGAGGGCAATTCCTATTTTCTCAAGGATCTCTACAAAGAGCCCCTGATCAAAGCGATAGTTTCCGAACCTCATGGCTTTTGTTCTCCCTGTTTATGTGTGAAGAACACTAACACGTTTATGGCTCATTACCCAAATATCGGAAATTCAGGAGAACTTGTCGCGCTTGCGCTTGCCAAAACGCATGTTGCTTTCAAGATGGCCCCGCAAGGCAGCATAGAAGGCTTCAAGGAATTCGCGCTCGTCGCCTGCGCCCAGTTGCCAGCCGATCTTGCCGGTGATCGCTTCGGCCACTTCGCGCAAGGATTCCGGCCTGTCCTGCCGCAGAACCCTTTCGAGCACCTGCAGCTCATGTTCGCCGTAGACCGATAGCTCTGCCTCTTCGAAGCGATAATCGCGGGTGCGATCGGGTGCGACAGACATCGCGTCTTTCAGCTTTGCGTGTCTTGCTTCGACGACCCACGTTCCCGCCACGATGTCTCCTGCGCGCAAGGCATCCTTGTTGAACACGGGAAACAGCACGAAAACCGCAAGCCAGATAAAAGTGGCAAGGCCGAAGGCACCGGAATTCTGTCCGCCGCCCAGAAGGAAGAATGCTGGCACGAACACCTCGATATCGCGCATCAGGTTGCGGGCTAACACCATCTCTGCGGTCAACCTGCCACCGTCGCGGGCTGCCACTCGCAGGCCGACGATCCTCTTGCCCGGCGTTGCCGCGCGGGGGCCAAGCTCGAACCAGAGAAAATATCCGTAGCGGGAAAGGAACAGGAACAGGATCGCCAGAACCAGCAGGCCTTGCAGCACGGGGCTGGCCTCTGGCGAGGAGCCGATATCGAGCAAACCGAAGCCGATGGCCGAAAACAGCACCAGCACTGCGATGATGCCGACAAGCAGAATGACGAGATCCAGCAACAGCGCGCCTGCACGGGCGCCCCTGCTGCCCACGGTCAGTGGAAGCGAAAGGCCTTCCGGCGTCACCAGTGTGCGGGCGCGCTTCGATCGGTCCGCCTGCATGGCGGCATGGGCGTGGTGGGCGCTCACGTATCACGCTCCTGCGGAGCGGGGACCAGCGCGAAGTACAGCGCCCAGAACAACAACATTGCCCCGCCGATGGCAAAGCGGGCGGACGTGCTGCCTACAAGCTGGCGGGCGTACCCCTCCAGCAAGCCTGCCACGATCAGCATGATGGTGCAGCCTGCCATTACCTGTGCTGCGCGCACCCCGGCAGTCTGCATCGCCGAGAGGATGGAGCGATCACCGGGAAACATCATGGTGCGTCCCACGTGCAGGCCCGCTGCTCCCGACAGCATTATTGCGCCGAGTTCGGTGGTGCCATGCACGCTGATCCATGCAGCGAAATCAAGGCCGAGACCGGCCTCCGAAAAGACCCAGTACATCGCACCCAGCAGCGAGAGGTTGTGGACCAGCAGCAGAAGCGTTGGCACGCCAAAGGCAAAGCCCAGCGCAAAGGCGAGAATGCACACGCCGGTATTGTTGGAGAACAGGTAGGCCGCAAAAACACCCAGCCCATCGGCACCTTCCGCCGTGCCCAGGCTTTCTCGCAGCACTTCGGGGTCTGCACCGGGTGCGCGCCCACCGGCCATGCCGCCCGGCACCAGCGAATAGTACCAGCGCTCATCCTGGTCCACCAGCAGCCAACCCACGACCGTGCCTGCCACCATCACCACGAGCGCGATGCAGATATCCAGCCAGATGGCTCGCACAGCCGCACTCCAGCCACCGCCCAGGAAACGGCGGAGCCACCCGATTAGCTCGATACGCGGGCCGTATATCTGGAACCACGCGCGGCGAACCAACGCTTCTAGGTAATTCAGCGTCGCTGCATCCAGTGACGTTTCGCGCGCCACGGCAAGGCTGGACGCGGTGTTGCGATAGAGCACTGGCAGTTCCAGCAGATCGTCATCGCTGATGCGGCGCGGACGGTTCTTTTCCAGCGCGGTGACGATGGTATCCAGCCGACGCCAATCCGCTTCGCGCTCCAGCCGAAAACGGTCCGAGCGCAGCGATGCGGCCTCTATATCGGCGGGCGGCGTAATCTCGGCCTTCCTGAACAGCGATAAGACCATCAGCCAATTGCCTCCGCACGCTTGGTTTGCAGGTAAATGTCTATCAGGCGATAGCCGATCGCATCGTGGCGCGCCTCGATCACGTTTACGCCCAGACGGCGCAGGCGGGGCAGGACCAGTTCGCGTTGGCGAGCAAGGCTGTCTGCGCCCACTGCCACGGCGATGTCACCCATCGTATCGGGTTCCAGGCCGGTCAGTTCTTCCAGCTCGGCATCGACCATGGTGACGAAGATCACCAGGTGATGGCGCGTGAGGCGCTCCATGCTTTCCACCATCATCTGGGCCGAGGTGGGATCGGAAAAATCGGAAAACAGAACGATAAGGCTGCGACGTTTCAGCCGGGCGGTCAGGGTGGCGAGGGCAAGAGTGAAATTGGGTTCGCGCGGCGTATAATCCAGCTGCGCTGCTGCGCTTTGCAATCGGTGAAATGCGCGCGTGTCCGTAACGAAGGGCGTCATCACCTGCGGCTGGTCGGCAAAGCCGAAAAGGCTGACCCTGTCGCCGCCTTTCAACGCGACATAGGCCGCCATCAGCGCTGCAGAAACTGCGCGATCAATGCGCGGCAGGCCGTCCACAGGCTCACACATGGACTGGCCGCAGTCAAAGGCGAACACGATCTGGTTATCGCGTTCCGCCTCGTTCTCGCGGGCATAGAGCGCCGTGTGCCGAGCGCTGGCCTTCCAGTCGATGCGGCGGCGATCCATGCCCGGTTCGTACTCGCTCAGCGCCTCGAACTGGGTGCCTTCACCACGGATGCGCCGCGCGACGATCCCGAACTGGCTGTCGCGCAAAAAGTTTTGCAACACCGGCGAACGCACGGGCGAAAGATCTGGCCAGACGTGGATCTCGGCGTCCAGCGGCACATGCTTCTGCCGCACTGACAAGCCGAGTGGTCCTTGCCAGCGAAGCCAGAGATCATGCAATTTGCCCGGTCCGCGGCGAACAGGAACAAGGGCGCCTTCGCCTGAGAATTGGCCTGCCTCGCCAGTGGCCTCTAGCAGGAAGGTCGAAGCGCCTCCTTTGCCCAGCCGCGCGTCGAAGCCTATCGCGGCCTCGGGCGGGGCAGCGTCACTATCGCGCTCTATCCCCACCTCTACCCGAATCGCCAATGCCTGACCCACTTCGGCGTTGGGCGGCACGTGATAGTCGAGCGATAGGAGCCTGCCTGCCAGCCAGCCATCGATTATCGCCATCAGCAGCAAGGCCAGCGCCGCGCAAGGTGCGACGATCCAGGCAGACGGCGCCGTGGCGGCGATCACCACGGCAAACGGCGCGAGCAAGGCCAGCAGAACAAGCGCCCGCGAGGATGGCACGATGGGGATTGCAGGCAATCCGGCAAGCAGGGCGCGCAGGCGGTTCACGGCTGTCAGCGCGGGGCCTCGGTCTGCTCGATCATGCCGGCGACAAGATCTTCCACCTGCTTGCCTTCTATCTCGGCGGCGGGGGACAGAAGCAGGCGATGGCGCAGGCAGGCCGTGGCGAGCGCCTTCACGTCATCGGGAATGACATAGGCCCGCCCTTCCAGCGCAGCGCGAGCACGGGCGGCATTGGCCAGCAATACGGCGGCGCGCGGCGATGCGCCGCTGGCAATGTCGGGGTTGTCCCGCGTGGCGCGCACCAGATCGACGGTATAGCCCACCACCTCGTCAGACAGGGTCACGCTTTTGACGGCGGCCTGCGCACCTGCGATCAACCCGGCATTGGCGACCTGCGCGATACCGAAATCGAGCGGAGATTGCGGCCCGCTGCGCTCTCCGAAGCGATGGACAATGCGTGCATCTTCCTCGGCGCTGGGGTAGGGCACCAGCAGTTTGAAGGCGAAGCGGTCCAGTTGCGCTTCGGGCAGGGGGTAGACGCCCTGGTTCTCGATCGGGTTCTGGGTGGCAACCACCATGAAGTTGTCGGAAAGGGAATGGGTGTCGCCATCCAGCGTCACGCGCCGTTCCTGCATCGCTTCCAGCAGTGCGGCCTGTGTCTTGGGAGGGGTGCGGTTGATCTCGTCGGCCAGCAGCAGTTCGCGAAAGATCGGCCCGCGCGTCAGGGTAAACTGGCTGGTCTGGAAGTTGAACAGGTTGGAGCCAAGGATATCGCCCGGCAGCAGGTCCGGAGTGAACTGGATGCGGCCGAATTCCATGCCGGTTGCGTGGGCGAAGCACTGCGCGAGAAAAGTCTTGGCCGTACCCGGCGGTCCTTCCAGCAGCACGTGCCCTTGTGCGGTCAGCGCGATCAACAGGTGATCGACAATCTCATCCATGCCGACGATCGCCTTGGCCACCTCGGTGCGGATCGTGTTGGCGAGTTCGGCGGTCTGTTCCAGCGTCATTGCCGACTGGGATGCAGTCTCTGGCGTTTCGGTCATTGTGTCAGAGTCCTTTCGAATGTCCGCAGGGCACGTGCCGCGCGGATGATATCTCTCGGGCGTTCGGCCTCGCGCAGATCGGCAGCCAGCCGCGAGAAGGCGGGGCCATCATGGCCGCGCCGCGCCACGGCCCGGTCTATTGCTGCTTCGCGGGCATCGGTTTCGGAAACACTGCGCAGGCCCAGCCCCTTCGCCAGGCGCCGTCCTATCATGTTTTCGTAGGGCTTCTTGAGAAGGTGCCAGCGCTTCACTCTTTCCACCAGCGCCGCGCCGTTGCGTGCCAGTTGCCGCTTGCCCTGCGCTGTGGCGGGCGCTTCCGCTACGGGCGGGCCGAAGCGACGGAATGCGCGCCATCCGATCACCAGCGCTGCCAGCAACATACACAGCGTTGCGGCGAGGAAGGGCGGACGGAATGCCAGCGTCAACAGGTTCTGCGAACCACCAAGACCGTTCAAGGTAAGGTCGAACAGGATTGGCAGGTCATCACCGAACGTGGCTTCCTCCACCAGTTGAAGGGCCATGGCGGCGCGATTCCTGTCGGCCATCCCGAAATTGTTCAGCAGGTCCGGTTCGAACACAACGATCACCGGCCAGGCGTCGTAATCGTCATAGCCGCTTTCCTGCACCAGTTCCGCAGCCAGCACGTCGCCCTCGTCGTCCACCAGCAGAGCGCGAAACGAATTTCCCGGATCGGAAAGGAGCGCCTGTACCTGATCCTGCTCGGGAAGGTCGCCCTCCAAGCCAAGGCCCAGCCAGCCGCCAGTGCGGCCGATGGCAAGCGTCGTGCCTTCGCCGATCGTCAGCTGTTCAAACCAGTCGGGCGAGCTTGCGCTGGACAGGATGACCCAGCCGTCCTCGCTCTCTACCTGCGCTTCGGTCGGCACCTGCATCGCCAGCCATTTGGGCAGGATCAGCATGGTGGGGCCCGTCGCGTAATCGATGCGCTGCTGGATGATCTCGTCTATCTCTTCGGGGTCGGTCCACAGCGGCGGGGTAAGGATCAGCAGGCCATAATTCTCCAGTTCCGCGCGATTGCGAATGCGCGAGACGGGGGTGCCCGTGCTTTCCACCAAGGTGGCCAGACCGGAAAACCCGTTCAGCCCGTTCGCCGCTGCATGGTTGCCGCCGTTCCTCTCCTCCTGCCCGGTCCAGCCCCGGCCCAGCGCATAGAGAAGCAACACGAAGGCCAGCACGCCTACCAGCAGCAACGCCAGCACCGTGCCGGGACGAAAAGGATTGGCGCGGCGGCTCATGCGCCGATGGCCTTGCGGGCGAGGGCGAAATCGGCATAGGCGGCGCGGGCGGCCTGCCAGTCTGCTTCCTCCAGCTTGCGCAGCGCAAACAGGCTTCGCTCCACCGGCGCGGCGATCAGTGCGAATGCGGCGCGGGCGGCATCGGGCAGTCGTGCTTCGGCGGCGAGTTCGCGCGCGGTGCTGGACGGTTCGACAAGGTCCGGCCGGGCTTCGGCAATCTGACCGACCGAGCGTTTGAGCAGCAAGTGTGTCGCTTCATCGTAATCGCCCACGGCAGCCAGCCGGTCGGCCTCTTCCAGCAAGGCCAGCGCCTCGTGCTCCTGCGGGGACCAGTCGTGCGGATCGTCACCCTCTTGCTTCTTGCGCCGCCAGCCGGGGCCAAATGTCTCCAACAGGAAATAGGCGGCGGCCAGCACAGCGAGTCCGATCAACAGCAATTTCAGCACTGGCCAAGCCTCGACCAGTGCACCCGCGACGGGCGTGAATATCTCGCCCAGCCATTCGAGGAATTCGGTCAGCCAGTCGGGGCGGGGATCGGTCTCGGGCAGCTCTACCCGGGCGAACTGGATTTCGTCATCGGCACGCAGCTTTCGCCATGCCGTTGCGAAGTCATCCGCCGTGGCTGGCGATACCGCATTGCCCTGTCCCGTAGTCACCATCTCTTGGTTGCACGGGCAGCCAGACGACGCAACGACGCATTGATTCCTGCGTTAATAAATCGGCAGGAACCGAGGCCGGGCGGCCGATTGTGATCGCTATGAGAGCGCGGTTACAGGTCCATTCCCATGCACATGCTGAAATCGTCCAGCACGTAGTGGGCATAGGCATCGCAAGGCGCGAAGCCATGCTTGGCATATAGGCGCTGGGCTGGTTCGAAAACTTCGTGCCGTCCTGTTTCCAGGCCCAGCCATGTCAGACCTTCATCGCGGGCGGTTGCGATAAGGTGCAGCAGGATCGCTTCGCCCGCGCCTGCGCCCCGAAACGCGTCGGCGGCGCGCATGGATTTGATCTCTCCTCGCCGGTCTCCAAGCCGCTTCAGCGCGCCTACCGCTGCCAGTTCGCCGTGCTGGCGGGCTACGAAAAAGGTGACGCCAGGCTCCTTCAGACGGGCAGCGTCCAGCGCGTGAACCTTGCAGGCGGGCGAGCAGCGATGCATTTCTTCCAGGTGCCGTTCCAGCAGGGCCAGAACATCGGGCGCTTCCAATGTATCGGGTGCGATCACGAAGGCCCGCGACTGTTCCAGTGTCAACCTCTCTGGCGGGCGAGGGGATAGGTGCCGAACATACGCACGCGGTTACAATGGAAGGCCAGTTCTTCCAGCGCGCGGTCCACGGACGGATCGCCGGGCGCCCCGATGATGTCGGCGTAGAACATGGTGGCGGCAAAGCTGGCGCCCTTCTGGTAGCTTTCCAGCTTGGTCATGTTCACCCCGTTGGTGGCGAAGCCGCCCATGGCCTTGTACAGGGCTGCGGGGATATTCTTCACTTCGAATACGAAGGTGGTCATCGCCTCCTGCCCCTGCAGGCTGGCGGCGTCGAGCGATTGTTTGGCCAGCACCACGAATCGGGTCGTATTATCCTCTGCATCCTCGACCCGCTCGTCCACGATTTTCAGTCCGTAAAGATCAGCGGCGAGTTTCGGCGCTATCGCGGCGAATTGCGGATCGTCCAGTTCCGCCACATGCGCGGCAGCACCTGCCGTATCGGCATGGGCCAGCGGCACGATGCCGCGCTCGCGCAGATAATGGCGCGACTGGCTGAGTGCGTGGGGATGGCTGAAGGCGCCCTTGAACGGGCCGGTATCACTCACTGCCATCAATGCATGATGGATCGACAGGAAATGCTCGCCCACGATGGAGAGGCCGCTTTCGGGCAGCAGGAAGTGGATGTCTGCCACCCTTCCGGCCTGGGAGTTGTCGATGGGTATCATTGCGCATCCGGCGCGACCATCCTCCACCGCTTCAATCGCGGCGGCAAAGCTGAAACACGGCAGGGGCAGCGCATCGGGATCCCATTCATTCACCGCGCGGTGCGAATTTGCGCCTGGCGCCCCCTGAAACGCGATGGCGCGTGCCGGATCATCGGCTGCGGCGGCATGCATTTTCTCGACCATGGCGAGCGCGGGGGCGGGGTACGAATCCATAGGGTGAAAGCCGGTAGCGAGGCCGCGCGTTGGCGACAAGCGTGCATACGCCCTTGCGAAGCGCGGCTGTGCGCACTAGAGCGCGTCCGCGTACTTCCAAACCGGCAGATATAATTCGATCATGAGCAACACTAACACCATTTTCGGCTGGGTTCTTGCCAGCGGCATCGTCGCCCTGGGTCTAAGCTCGGTTAGCAGCAAGTTCTTCCACGCCGACAGCCCCAGCGTTGAAGAGGGTGAATTCGGCTATGTCATCGAGGCCGCCGAAGAAGGCGCCGTTGACGCCGGACCGCCGTTCGCCGCGCTACTGGCATCGGGTTCGGCTGCTGCAGGTGAAGCCGTATTCGCAAAGTGTACCGCTTGCCATTCCATCGAACAGGGCGGACCTGCCGGTATCGGCCCCAATCTTTACGGTGTGCTCGGCTCGCCCATCGGCGGACACTCGCCGGGCTTCGCATATTCCTCGGCCTTGGCCGACAAGGGCGGTGTCTGGGATTATGATGCGATGGATGCATGGCTTGCCAGCCCGCGCGGTTTTGCCAATGGCACCAAGATGAGCTTTGCCGGACTTTCCAGCGCCGAAGATCGTGCCAACGTCACGTTGTACATGCTGGAAAACGGCGGCGGTCCGCCGCTTCCCGAGGTGCCTGCAGAACCTGTCGATGTCGAAGGCGAGCTCGATGGCGCAGGGGAAGGTCCCGGCCAGACCGAAGGCGAACCTGTAAGCCCGGTGGAAGCTGCGGGCGCCATGGGTGACGAGCAGCCGGTTCCGGAACAGGTTTCCGCCACCGATACGGGCGACTGATTACAGCATTTCGATTGCCGACGGCGGCAAGCGTTATTCAGACTGCCCCTTGAATCCCTGAGCCACGACATACCACTCGCTGGAGCCCTTGCGGCTGGCGGGTGGCTTGGCGTGTTTCACGGTCTTGAAGTGCTTTTTCAGCAGGTCCAGCAAGTCCTTGTCGGTCCCCCCGGCAAATCCCTTGGCGACAAATGATCCGCCCTTGTCCAGCACCTCTACCGCAAACCAAGCGGCAGCTTCCACCAGCGCCATGGTACGCAGGTGATCGGTCTGCTTGTGGCCCACGGTATTGGCGGCCATGTCCGACATTACTAGGTCGGGCGGGCCATCCAGCGCTGCGGTAAGCGCGGCTGGCGCTTCGTCATCCATGAAATCCATCAGCAGGATCTCGACGCCTTCGATCGGCTCTGTTTCGAGGATATCGATACCAACGATAGCCGCCTTGGGCGCGCGGCGGCGAACCACCTGCGCCCAGCCGCCGGGCGCGATACCTAGGTCTACCACGCGCTTCGCGCCCTTCACCAGCCCGAACCGGTCGTCCAGCTCGATCAGCTTGAATGCAGCGCGGCTACGATAGTCCTCCTCCTTCGCGCGTTTCACGTAAGGATCGTTCAGTTGCCGCTCCAGCCAGCGCTGCGAGCTGGCCTTGCGCTTCTTGGCGCTTTTGAGCCGCCGGTGCGAATCATCTCCTGCGCGTGCCATCAGATCCCCTCCGCGCCCTGCTTCAGGCGGCGCAACGCGGCCTGCGCTTCAAGCCCGTCGGCATCGGCGGCCATCAGGCTGCGCAATATGCCTTCGCGAATGCCCCGATCGGCCACGCCCAGCCGCTCGGCAGGCCAGATGTCGAGGATCGTCTCGAGAATGGCGCAACCCGCCACCACCAGATCGGCACGATCCGACCCGATGCAATCCAGCTGGCTGCGCTCCACGGGAGACAGGCTCGACAGGCGTTGGGAGATCGTGCGCATCGAATCCGAGGGCACGATCAGCCCGTCCACCGCATTACGATCATATTGCGGCAGGCCCAGGTGCACGCTGGCCAGCGTCGTCACCGTGCCGCTGGTTCCCAGCAGGCGCTGGTCGGGTGCCTTGTGCTGGTGGATACGTTCGGCGAAATCGGCGAAACTATCTCTAACGCGCTGCTTCATGTCCTCGTACCGCGCCAGCCTGCCTGCCTTGTCTTCCGGCTCCGCACCCACGGTTTCGGATAGCGACACCACGCCCCATGGAACGCTTTGCCAGTCGATAATGCGCGGCACGGGTGCGCCCGGTTCGATCAGCACCAGTTCGGTGGACCCGCCGCCGATATCGAAGATGATAGCCGGGCCAATGCCGTCTTCCAGCAGGATGTGGCATCCCAACACGGCAAGCCGCGCCTCTTCCTGCGCACTGATGATGTCGAGCGCGATGCCGGTCTCCTCGCGCACGCGCTCGATAAAGGCTTCCCCGTTCGTTGCCCGGCGGCAGGCTTCTGTCGCAACGGATCGGGCAAGGTGGACATTACGCTTGCGTAACTTGTCCGAACAGACCTTCAGTGCGCCCAGTGCACGATCCATGGCGTGATTGGACAGGCGTCCGTTCTGCGCCAGACCTTCACCCAGTCGCACAACGCGCGAGAACGCATCGATCACGACGAAGTTCTCGTCAGATGGGCGCGCGATCAGGAGGCGGCAATTGTTAGTGCCGAGATCGATTGCGGCATAGGCCTGCTTGAAGGATTTGTGCGGGGGGCGGCGCCAGTTGCGGTTTGCTCGCTGCGCATTGCCATTGTGTTCGCCGGAACTGCTTTGCTGGCCGTGTCTGTTCTTGTGGCGCCTCGCTTGCTCCTCTGGCGCCGTGTTTCTGGCCTTTTCGCGTCGGTCCGGCGGATTGATGTCCGCCATACTCGTATACTTTCGCTATTCTATCACCCGCCATTTTCAGCGGAACCTGCCCTCAGGCTAGACCAAGCGGCGATTGCATACAAGTCACGCACCTTGCGCGAGGGTCATACCCGGCGATGACCGGACATTCGAAAAGGCGATTCAAGCGCGGGGAGCAAAGCGATATCGCCCGCTGCATCGGGATCATCCACGCCGATTGTTATCGCATCTTGCGCAACGTCGGCGCGAAATGTGCCGTGCAGCCTGTCCCACACGCTGATGCCGCTGGACCAGTTGGAATCCATCTCTTCCGGCTTCCGGCTATGATGGATGCCGTGCATCCTGGGCGTGGTCACGATGGAGGACAAGGCTTCGTCCACGTCGCCGGGCAGGCGCAGATTGGAATGGTGAAACAGCACGGAACCGAGGAAGAAACCGCGCCAGATATTGTGTGTCTGGGGGTCAGCACCCGAAATGCGGACCTGCAGCATGCGCATTGGAGTGGAAATCAGCATGTCCAGCGCGTGGAACCGCACAGCCGTGCTCATGTCGAGATCCGGATCGACGTGATGCACGCGGTGGAATCGCCACAGAAAGGGCAATTTGTGCGTGGCGACATGCCAGAGGTAATAGGTGTAATCCATCAGCAGGAATGCCGCGATACGTCCTGGCAGGCCGCCGATAGCATGCTGCAGTCCGCGTCTTTCGCGTCGGTTGGCCTTCGCGATTGCCTCGGTAAGCGGAGCCTCGCTGGCCATGATGACGGCCTGGCACGCAGCGCCCATGGCCGCGTTGCGCGCGATACGCGGCAGTTCCTTGCGCGTGCGCTGGCGCAGGGGGCGCGCACGTTCTGCCAGCAAGAGCGCGCCAACGGCCGCACCGGCCACGGTGAGACCGGCAAACTTTGCGAGTCGGGATGCCATGAAAGTCACAGTGGCTATTCGCCACGGGGTCGTCCAGCGGTTACATGGCTGTGATGAGTTATACGCCCACGATCGCCCTGTTTGCGAAATATCCGCGCGCGGGAGAAGCGAAGACGCGCCTCGCGCCCTTGTTGGGCGATGCCGGCGCGGCCGAGATCCACCGGCGGCTGGTGGAGCGTACTTTGGTGACAATGCGAGAAAGCGGTCTGCCCTTCTCGGTACACTATACAGGCGCGAGCGCCGATGATTTCGCCCGGTGGCTGGGCGACGACGTGCCACTGGTGGAGCAGGGGGAGGGCGATCTTGGCGCCCGGCTGGCGCGGGTTCCGGGGCCGGCAATCGTGCTGGGTGCCGATATTCCCGGACTGACCGCCAGCCATTTGCGCGATGCTGTGAAAGCGCTGGAGACCGTCCCGGTGGTGATCGGGCCTGCAAGCGATGGCGGCTATTACCTGCTGGGCTTCAGGGAAAGGATTCCCGCCCTCTGGCGCGGTGTGAGTTGGGGCACCGCCACGGTGCTGCAAGAGACCGAGGCGTGCCTTCACAGCCTGCACCTGCCCTACAGCAAACTGGGCGTACTGAACGATTGCGACCGGCCCGAAGATCTCGCCAACTGGCCGGAGCTTCTTCCATGAGCGACACTGCCCTGGTAATCCCCGCGCTTGATGAGGAGACAACGCTTCCGGCCCTCATCGCTACTGTCGCCCGGCTTGACCCGGCGCCCGCAGAGGTGCTGCTGGTAGATGGTGGCAGTACGGATCGCACAGCGGAACTGGCGCGTGATGCGGGTTGGCGGGTCATTATCTCACAACGAGGGCGCGGAGTGCAGATCAATACCGGCGTCGCGGCGGCCACCGCGACGCGCGTTTGCATCCTGCATGCCGACACTGTGCCGCCGGTCGACATGGTAGCGGTGATCGAGAGCGTACTGGACGATCCGCGAACCGCGCTCGCCAGCTTTACCCCTCTCATCAAGGGCGAGAAAACACGCTGGGGCACCACCGCGCACAACTGGGCCAAGACCTGGTACGCCCCGCTATTCTTCCGCCCGCGCCTGTTCTTTCGCGGTGCGCGCCTGCTGTTCGGCGATCACGCGATGTTCTTTCGCAAGGCCGATTTTCTCAGCGTGGGAGGATGCGATCCGGCGGCAAAAGTAATGGAGGAAGCGGACCTGTGCATCCGGCTGACTGAACTTGGCCGGGTGCGCCTGGTGCCGCGCATTATCGAGACATCCGACCGTCGCATCGCCGAATGGGGATCACTGAAAGCCAACTGGATCTACCTGAAGGTGGGGCTGTTGTGGGCTATGGGTGCTAGGCAGCGGCTAGAGAAGCATTATCCGGATGTGCGCTAGGCAAATAGCGGCAGGCGATCCCGTAGCCGATTAACCGGTCGAGCCAAGCGGCGTCTGTTTCAGGACATTCCAGGCCCGTAAGTGCGCGCAGAGCGCTGTCATCGAATTGCGGATTTCGGATAAAGTAGGCGCCGAATGTCGCCAGTATCCGGTCCAGCAGCAGGCGTTCAGCGGGGCGCAGGCTGTCTGGTTCGAAACCATCGGGATCGACGATCCGTGGCGAGGGGAAATGTCCTACCCGCGCCACACCATAGGCCAGTTCGGCAGCCGGAATGGGCTGTCTTGCTACGAGATGATAATAGCCGCCCTTTGCTCTCTCGAACTTCTCGGCAATGCGCGCGATTCCTTCGGCCACATGGCAGATCGGGACGAGGTTGAATGTCGCGCTTTCCCGCACAGGCAGAACGCCGACCTTGCCTCGCGCCAACAGTCGAAAGACATTGCAGAGGGAGGGAAACTCGCGGATTGCTCCGCTGGCGTGATCGCCCAGTACGATGGACGGGCGCGCGATAGCAAAGGGAAGGCCGCTCCGCGCCACCACAGCTTCTGCCAGCGCCTTGCTCTCTTCGTAATTGTTGTTGAAGCGCGTACCCTTGGGCACCGGCGCTTCAGCAATCGGCCCTTCGCGCATGCCGCAGACATAGGCCGTGCTGACATGCAGGAAGCCGGCACCTGTAGCCCGCGCGAAGGCCACGGCATTGCGCGTGCCCTCGATATTGACTGCCGCCAGTTCATCGCGCGGCGCATCGAATTCGAGGCTTGCGGCGCAATGGATAACAAGGTCGGCTTGAACCGCTGCAGGGTTCAGCCCCATCAGCGGATGCGTCACGTCCCCCGACACGATTTTGATCCCCGCAACACGTTCGCCGTTATTGCCGCGCACTTCGCGGCTCTTGCGCACCATGGCGGTGACGCCAACACCGCGCGCTGCGAGGCGAGCGCAGACTTCACCGCCGATAAGGCCAGCGGCTCCGGTAACGAGAACCCTCAGCAACAGGAGGCGTCCGACCGTGCGGGATTGGCATCCGACTGACCAAAGGGCACCGCCGTGCCGCAGCCCGGAAATACACCATAATGCCGATCAAAGCAGCCGACGAAATCGAAGTGCTCGGCAAATCGCGTTTCCGCCAGCATCAGCCATGAATTGCCGCATACCGGGAAGACCTTGCCCGCCTCTATCGCATGGTGTGCGTCCAGTTCGAACATGCTGCCATGTTCGGGTACGGTGCCCTTGTAGATCACGGCCTGTCCGTAATCCTCGCACTGCGGCTCCAGCCCGGCCAGCTTGAACAGGCGATAGGTGGCGGATACGAAGCTGATACCGGTCAGCTTTCGCGCGGCCTCAGCATCGTTGATGGCCAATGGTCGATCGGTAACGAGACGCGGATCGGCAAAGCCTGCGGCCTTGGCAATCCGGTCGAAATCGCCCCAGTACAGCGCACCCGAAAGACATTCGCCATGCAGCACCGGGTCGTTCAGCAGGTGGTCGGGCACGCGGCGATCGGCGTAAACGTCAGAGAAATACAGTTCCCCACCCGGTTTCAGCAACTTGTGTGCTGCGCGGAACACGGCTTCCTTGTCGGCGACGAGGTTGATCACGCAGTTGGAGACAATGATGTCGAAACTCTCGGGCTCCAGTCCCAGCTGGTCCAGCTTCTCGATATCGCCTTCCACGAAATTTACATTGGCGTATCCGAACCTTTCGGCATGCCAATCCTTGTGCGTATTGGCGACGGCGAGCTGTTCGGGCGTGGCATCCACGCCGGTAACGCTGCCATTCGGCCCCACAAGCTGCGCCAGCAGGTAGGCATCCTGCCCGCTGCCCGATCCCAGATCGAGCACGCGGCACCCAGCCAGCGCCTGCGGCACCACAAGCCCGCAACCGTAATAGCGCGCCTTCACCTCCTTATGCACATTTCGCAGCGCTTCGCGGATCGAAAGCGATGGCATTTCGTAGGTGCAACAGGCATCGGTGCGCAGGTCGCCGGAGCCTTCCAGCACCTTGCCATAGTAATTCTGGCTGTTTTCGAGATTCATGAAACCGCTTTTCCTTCTGGATCGAAAGCACGCATGGACGAGTTGAACTTCGTCGGCCATCCCGAAAAGGTTACCAGCAGGAGAATTCCTTGGACTACACGCACGACGTCATCGTGATCGGAGGCGGCGCAGCAGGCCTTACAGCTGCAGGCGGTTGTGCGATGTTCGGCCTTCGCGTGGCCCTGATCGAGGGTCACAAGATGGGTGGCGAATGCCTGAACAATGGCTGCGTACCATCGAAGGCCCTGATTGCCTCCGCCCGCCGAGCCGCCGAGGCGCGCGAAAAAAAGCGCGCAGGCGTGCAACTGGCTGCACCCAAGGTGGAGTGGGGTGGCGTACATGCGCACATTCACCGGGCAATCGCAGATATCGCGCCGCACGATTCAGTCGAGCGTTTCGAGGAGATGGGCTGCGAGGTAATTCTCGATTGGGCGAAGGTGACCGGGCCGAACTCGGTGCTGGTTGGCGGGCGCACGCTCACGGCACCGCGCATCGTGATCGCCACCGGTTCCAGCCCTGCCGTTCCGCCGATAGATGGGCTTTCCGATGTCCCCTATCTCACCAATGAGAACCTGTTCGATCTGAAGCAGCAGCCCGAACACCTGATTATCATCGGCGGCGGGGTGATCGGCATGGAAATGGCGCAAAGTTTCTGTCGTCTCGGAAGCGAAGTGACCGTGATCGAGCCGGGCGATCTGATGGGCCGGGATGATCGCGATTCGGTCGCCCTGGTGTCGCAAGTGATGAAGGAAGAAGGCGTGCGCTTCGTTGCCGGCAGGGCGGCGGGCGTCTCGGCCGATCATGGCGAGATCAGCGTCACCACGGATGGCGGCAAGACGGTGAAGGGCTCGCACCTGCTGGTGGCTGTCGGTCGCAAGGCACGCGTATCGGGTTACGGGCTGGAGGAAATCGGCATCGAGACGGGCAAGAACGGCATCAAGGTTGATGAACGTCGCCGCACGAACCGCAAGCATATCTACGCCATCGGCGATTGCCGCGAAGGGCCGCGCCTTACGCACGTTTCCGGTTACGAAGGCTCCAACGTGGTGCTGGAAATCGCGCTGGGCCTGCCAGCCAAGGTGGACTGGCGCGCACTCCCCTGGTGCACCTATACCGAGCCGGAAGTGGCGCAGATCGGCATGACCGAAACCGAGGCCCGAAAGAAATATGGCGAAAAGCTGCGCGTCGTCACCGAAGGTTTCGATCACAACGAGCGCGCCATTGCAGAAGGCCGGGGCAGGGGCCACTGCAAGGTGATGTTCAAGGGCAAGAAGGTCGTGGGCGCCAGCATCTGCGGCGTGAATGCAGGCGAGTTGCTGCTGCCGTTCACGCAGATGATCACCGGCAAGAGCGGGTCTTTCGACGTCGGCGGCGCAATTGTCAGCTACCCCACGCGTTCCGAAATCGTGAAGGCCGCAGCCTTTAGCGCGTGGGAACCGACGGTGTTCGGCACATGGCCGAAGAAGTGGGTCGCGTTGCTGGCAAAGATAAGGCGCGCGTTCTGATGGCGACACGCGCGAAAAGCCGGAATGCACCGACGGGCTCTTCCCCTTTCGAGGTGGAAGCGGAGCGGCTGGGGCGGGAGAAATTCGCCGATCCGAACGTTACTGCGGACGGCAACGCCCGCGCCAGCGTTGCCTTGCGCGAACTCCATACGCTGTGGTTCGCCACCGGCACCTTGTGCAATCTCGCCTGTGCCAATTGCTATATCGAGAGCAGCCCTACCAATGATGCGCTGATCTACATGTCGGCGGCCCACGTCGCCCGTTTCCTCGACGAGATCGCACCGCGCAGATCGCGTGAAATCGGCTTCACCGGCGGGGAACCGTTCATGAACCCGGAGATCATCGCGATGACGGAGGATGCCCTTTCACGCGGGCACGAGGTGCTGGTGCTCTCCAATGCCATGAAGCCCATGCGCCGCCACGAGGCAGCGTTGCTGCGGCTGCGCGAAACCTATGGCAACAAGCTGACGATCCGCGTGTCCATCGATCACCATACGCAGGCCGTGCACGAGGCCGAGCGCGGGCCGATGAGCTGGCAGCCCATGCTTGAAGGGATGCGCTGGCTTTCGGCGAACGGTTTCTCCGTGGCGGCAGCGGGCCGGCGTCTTGGCGGCGAAACCGACGAGGCCGCCCGCAACAGCTATCGCCTGCTGTTCGAGACAGAAGCGATTGCCCTGGACGTGGACGATCCTGCCCGGCTGGTACTGTTTCCGGAAATGGATGCGAGCGCCGATGTGCCGGAGATCACGACTGATTGCTGGGGAATCCTGAAAAAGTCCCCCGACGACGTGATGTGTTCAAACAGCCGCATGGTTGTTCACCGCAAGGGCGAGGCTGCACCTCGTGTCGTCGCCTGTACGCTACTGCCTTACGATCCGGGCTTCGATCTTGGCGATACGGTAGACGAAGCCGATCGCAGCGTGCCGCTCAACCATCCGCATTGCGCGCGCTTTTGCGTGTTGGGCGGAGCGAGCTGTTCGGGCTGATGGCAGCGACCTCAGGAGCCGTTCAGCTAATTCGTTCGTATATACGATCATGGTAATGAAAAAACTGGCTGTGATCGCCGCTTCCACCGTTCTGTTCGCCTCGCCGGCGGCAGCGCAAAGCAATATCGATGGCACCTATGTCGATTCGGGCGGCTATACAGAAATCACCGTCGCTCCCTGCGGCAGCGCGCGATGCGGAGAAATTACCCGTATCGTGAAGCGCAAGCCGGGAGAGCCGAACCGCGACGTTCATAACGACAACCCGGCCCTGCGGGATCGCCCTATCCTGGGCATCACCATATTGCAGAACCTGCGGTGGGATGACGGGGTGTGGCGCGGAGACGTATACAATCCCGAGGATGGCAACACCTACCGGACCGAAGTGCGCCGGACCGCAGACGGCGCGCTGGAAGTAAAGGGCTGTGTTACACTGTTCTGCCGCACTCGCGTCTGGCCTGCCGTCAACTAGGCCCCGTGTTCAGCGGGGTTGACCGAATCCAGCCGCAGCGTTAATGGCGCGCACCTCTGATGCCCCGTCCTCTAACGGTAAGAGAGCGGACTCTGACTCCGTCAATCAAGGTTCGAATCCTTGCGGGGCATCCACTTACTGGTCATTTTCCTTTACTCCCTAAAGGGTTATGGGTCTGCGTTGTCTAACTATTCGACGGGGTTAGACACTTCTTGCCCGTATGCCTTGCCCATCGCGCTATCCGCACGGGCCGCATTTCCAGAATTTCCGGTGTAACGGCGATACTCGCGCACGGTTTTGTGCCCGGTGATCGCCATGCCTTCCTCGTCGCTGCAATCAGCATCACGCAGCCGCCGTGCCGCTGCCTTCCGCAATCCGTGCGCGCTGCAATGGGGCAAGCCAGCGGCGATACATGCGCGCTTGACCAGATTGTAAAAGCCCTTCGCCGTGTAAGCCGTGCCGCGATTGTTCTCCATCAGCAGCAGCGCACCCAATGGTCCCGCGTCTAAGGCTTCACGCAAGGGTGCCACGATCGGCACATCAACTGCGTTAGAGGTCTTGGATTGCTTTAGGCGTATACGTCCGCCTGTAATCGTGCTGCGCGTCATGTAGCGCACATCTGCACTGCGTTGAGCGCCGTAGAGCAATAGCGCGAAGGCTAGGCGGGGTTTGGTCCCAAGCGGGTGGTAAGCTTCAAACTGCGCTAGCTCGTCCTCGCTCCAGCGATGATAGCCGCCCATGTCCTCCGCCTTCGGTGGGCGGGTGTCTTTGACAGGATCAAAGGTAGGAGGCACCAACTTTTCACGCCGCGCCACCGTGAATATCTGCGCCAGCAACTTCCGTAGTCGTGCGGCCGCGTGCGGCTTTCCCCGCATGGCATTCATCACCCGCTGGATGCGCTGCGCATCGAAGGCCCGCATAGCGTCATCGCCAAATGACTTGCGAAACCGCTCCAGCACGCCGCGATAAACCGTTTGCGTAGCGGGTCGCAGGTCTTGGAATGATGTGTCCGCATAGTAGCGCGCAATGGCGTCCGAAACGCTTCCAGGGCGAATGTGTGGCGTTCCGATCGAAGGCCTTTCCGCTTCCAGGCAGGCAGCGTATTCACGCTCAAATGCCTTCGTGCCGAAAGGTGATTTAAAATAGTGTGACGGGTAGCCGCGACGGCGGAACCGATAGCGCACCTTCCCGTGCCGATCGCGGAAGCTGGAGACATAAGGAAACCTGCGCGTCATGATGCTGCCCAATCGTCCAGACGATCGTCGAGGTCGTTGTTGCCCGGTGCGGCAGAATCCTTCTGCGGCGATAGAGTGAAAGTGAAATTGCCCAGCGTATCGACGCAGCCCTTGATCACGACACCGTGCGCCGCAACGGCAGTAGCCATCCGGTCCAGGTCGTCTTTCGAGATAAGGGCTTTGCGTCCTGCCATTGGCTTATTCTGCCGCCCCTGATTCGATATTACTACGGACGCCTTCCATTCGCGGGTTCCAGCCTTCCACATGGCGCACCTCGTCCGGGTCCAGCACGCCGGACTCCAGCGCGATCTTGTGGGCATTCCAACGGGTTTCAGGATCGCCGCGCAGGAAGCCCGACAGATCCAGTTCCAGCTCGAAAGGTGAGCCTGCCGGAAACAACGAACGCGAAAACTCCGCTTCGATCTTACGCGCCCACGGGGCGAGGCAGAACGTCGCGAACCAGCGGCCCGCCGTTTCTGAATTGGTGAAGGTGTTGTGCGTGTAATCGCCAATAATGGGCGGAGGCACCTGAAACAGCCGTGCGATTTCCTCAACGCCGAAACGGCGCGTCTCCAGCAATTCAGCATCCTCCGGTGAGATTTGAGCGGATTTCCATTTAAGTCCGCCTTCCAGGATCAGAGCGCGGCCCGCTTTATCCGCTCCGCTAAACCGGCGGTCGAATTGTTCGCGCAGACCAGCGGCAATTTCCGGGGTCATCTTGCTATCAGATTCCAGCACGCCGGAAGGATAGGCACCGTTTGCATAAACGCTTCGGGCGTGGCGGTTGGCAAGGTCTGCACCTGCAATGGTGTCAGCCGATCGGGAAAGGCGAGACACGCCAATCTTGCCATCATTCGTGCGGTCGCGCAGGTGAAGGGCTTCGCCTTCCAGCAGCCGCCGGGTGTTACCTTTGCCGTCGCCAATATCGTAGCGCAGCCGTCCGCTCGGCAGTTCCTGCACCGTCACCATCCCCCAGGGGTGATAGAACAGGCCGGAAATCTGCCCGTTGCCGTTTCGCTCAATCTCCAGCAGCCCGTTGCCGGTCAGCAGGGTATCAGCCACCAGATGCTCAATCGTATCGCACCAGGTCATTGCCGGGTTGCAACCGTAGCGAATAAGACGGGAAAGCGGGTGCGAGGAATGCTCCAGCCGCGTATCGCCTTCCCAACGATAAATCCGTGCGGGGACGTAGGCCAGCGCCGTAGCGATTGCAGACGTGCACGCCAGCACGGTAGAAAGGTTTTCGGCAGCGCGTGCAGAAAGGCCAGCGTAGTGGCCCGTCATAGGCGCTAATGCCTGCCAGCTAGGGTCCAGGGGCGAAGCATCGTCATGGCGGCGCTCAAAGCCCGCAAGGGATGCGATACGTTCAATCATGCCCATGCCCGCGCCTCCGCCAGCTTGATTGCCCTAGCACGCCTGTGTGCGCCGTTGTGGCGGTCCATAGAGCGCAAGGCTATCTCGGTGCCTTCATAGGCAGGCCATGCACTCACGACGCTGATTTCGCGCAGGTCGATCTTGTTTAGGGTGCGGGTTTCATTGTCCCAGCTTTCGCCACCTTCCGGCACCAAAAAGCCGAAAGACATTCCACCAAGGTCGCCGCGTGCCGCCAAGGCCAGCACGTCACGGCCCGCTGCGGTGTCGGGAACGTCGAGGGTAAAGGCCAAGCCCTTATCGTCCTCGCGCAATTCAAGCGTGCCGGTGCGGGTGCGGCCCAGCACCTTGCCTGCATCGTGATCGAGTAGGGCCAGCACATCGCCCGAAAGGGCATCCCGGAAAGCGCCGGGGGTGATGCGCTCCCGGAATGCTCCAAGGTTTGCCGTGCTGGCGAATGTGGCGGCGTAGCCCTCCAACCGGCGGGACGCTTGTGCAATCCGCAAGTCAGTGGCGAAACGCCGTTCAAGGGTTGCCGCCGCACTCATTAAGCGACCCCTGTGGCAGAGACGAAGCTGGCAGCACGGCGCACTCCGAAGTCCACCGTCGCCATTGCGCGCACCAGAATGTTGCCCTTGCTATAGGCAGTCTCGGCGTAGGGGTTCACCAGTATATCGAGCTGGGACCAGATACCGATAAGCAAGTCGGACCAGTCGCCATACACCAAGCCGTTTTCATCTTCTTCTGCACCAAGGTTGGCCGGTGCCTGATTGGTGAAGAATGCCCGTTCGCCGTGGAACGTCTCTGCAACCGTGATCGGGTGGCCGTCCGCATCGCGCAGCTTCATCGCCGTAGCGCGAACGCCGTTGGTTGAGAGGAAGGCCCGAGTGTCGCCAATGTTCGCCACGTCCGCCGCCGCGATCATATCCGCTGTGGTGGTGAACAGGTCGGTCGCGAAGGGCACGGTGGGGACGTTGGTATCGTTGATGATGCCCAACGGCTCCGCCCCCGTTCCGCTGCCAGCGATTGCCGCACGGTCGATTTCCAGCGCCACGTTACGGGAAAGCATATTGCGCACCAATCCCTCCACCTGGGGAGAGGACTGTTGCAGCAACTGGCGCGAAAGTTCGGTGACGACGCCCACGTGATGCGGGGTGAGGGTCAGGGAATCAAAGGTCGCATTGCCGGTCGGCAGCGCCTCGTCCTCGTTCACCCAGCCAACATTAGGCGAGCCGGTTTCGCGTGGAATAACCACGTCGCCGGTCAGGCCGGTCAGCGTGGTGGCACCCAGGCGGGAAACGATTGCCGAGTTCGTCAGTGCAGACGTGAACAGATCAGGCCGGAAAGATTCGGGTGCGATAGTCGCCGCCGTCGCCGTGGTGGAGGCAGCGCGCCTTTCGAACAGTTCTGTTGCGACGTAGATACCCTTGGCAGGTCCGCCGGCACGTTCGGCAAGCATTGCCTGCTCGCGCTCGATCTTGGCTTTGTCGCGCACCGCCATGCCTGCACCGTAGCGCAGCGTCTCGATCAGGTTCTGTTCGCGCAGTTCGGCATATTCGCCGCCTCCCGGTGCGTTGAGAGGCTTGCCGGTTTCAGCACGTTCGGCAGCGTCGATCTTGCGCTGGCGGTCCAGCTTCGCGTCGAGGTTGCGCAGTTCGGTTTCGGCAGTGTCGAATGCCTTTTCGTCATTGGCCACATGGGCGGTATTCATGCGGTCCATGATCGCCGCCCGCTGCTCTTGTAGTTCCCCAGTCTTCATGTCTTATCGTCCTCTATGAGGCCGGGGCACCATGCCCCGGCACGCAGATTTCCCACTGTCTCGCGACGTTGGATATTCGTCCCCATCCCGTGCACGGGTTCCGCAGTGCCAAACGCGGCAGCGGACAGCGTGGGGAGCGCCGATTTCGTCATTCTACAATCTCGACCTCAAAGCGTATCACTGGTCCCGCCGCTCGCTTCACGATGAGGCGAGCGAGGTTTTGGCAATCGATGATGGAGAGAATTGGTCGATCTCGGGTAATCAAAGACTTGAGGTCTTCGAACTTATCGACGCGACGAAAATCCGTTTCGCCTTCCCCGCAAGCAGCCAAGTATCGGCCCAATGTGTGGCGAGGATCAGATGTGCCCACCATGCCCCTCAAGATAGAAGCACGTTCTTCAATGGACAATTCGTTCCCATCGAATTCCGTCGCACCATCAATAGTCCCGATAACTTTCAATGTGGGCAAAATAGCCATCTGAGAAACGAGGACAGTTTTCGAAACATCGATCCCTGCATCAGAGAAAAGCTTCATCACACAAAGGCGGATAACCTCGCTAAGGTCCCATCGAGTCCACTTCCCTTCGCTATTCTCGGGGAGAATGCCGCGCCGCCGCCAGTCTCGTTGGAGCGCAGTTGACACGCCAGAAATCTTAGCCGCTTCGGCCGGGGTGAATTCCCGATCAACAGTGCGGCAAGTCCAATTCATAACGATCTCCGAATAATTAACGTGTTATCTACCACGCTTCGTTAAAGCGTGTCAACTGCCGCGGTTCTCGCGAACGATTTGCTCGTGGCTTCGAAACGGGCGAGCAGAGGCGGAGACTTTTGCATGGGACAACTCACCGCCGGATGGTGACAAGATGGATGCCTCCGGCAACGATGCCCCTACAATCTGGCCAGGAAAGGCGAATCAATCCGATGATACCAATTTCCAAATTGAAAGTGGTGCAGCCTCACGATGTCCCGTCGGGCACCTTGTTAGTGAGAAACGCGCGTTACGATCGCGCACCAATGCTGGTGCTTGGCTCAGGCAACGACGGTCATCTTTTAAGGTTCGATACATCCGAAAAAGCCGGATTCAATCTTATGAAGATGGCAGTCAACTTGGGGCCGCATCTGGCAGTCGATGAGTTCCAGATCCAGGTGGATATGGATTTTCTTATAAGCCCAACACGCTCCGACATTCCATTTGGCGCGATGTGCCTAACTGGTGATCAGCAACTGATTAAGGTAAAAGTGAATCATGCGACGGCTTTTGCCACAGTAAATGGCGAGCTGGTGAATGAACCAAGTTTCGATGACTTCGCAGCTTTCGCAAAATGGCAGATAGTCACGCGAGTTCGAGAAGATTTCATTTGCCTTTATGAGCAAGACTTGCCCCTCACGACAGAAGAGGCCTGAGCCCGGTTTTGCAATGGGCTCCGCGTGTTTGGGACAGGTGCGGATAGGCGTTGGCGCGCCGGGTCGTCTCGCTTTGTGTTATGCGACCAGAGGGATTCTAGGTCAACGAGCGAACAGTTCGCTTTGGCCTATATCAGGAGCAAAATGTTATGATTCGGGCAGAATTGACTGTGGTGCCTCCTGGCGGAGGGGAAGCTGATTACACGATGATGGTCGATTTTCCGGCTCTCCCACGTCAAGGCGATTACATTTCAATTTCTCGCGAAAACGTGCCAGATGACGATAAAAATGAGCACGTCGGAAACACAGACTTTATCGTCCGCCGCGTATGGTGGATAGGCAAGATGGATTTCTCCGATCCGTCCCCTGAACCGGTGGGAAAATGTAGCGCTGCGATTGAGTGCGAATATGCGATTGGCCCCTTTTCATCGACGGCCCATAAGAAAAACGCTGCTTTCCACCATGAGTATCGCGGCAAACCTAAGCCTACAGTATTCGAACCATCTGGCTATTGAACCTTAAACCCACACCAGCCCCGGCTCCGCGATCGGCTCCACGGTCGCGGAAAGCCCGCAAGCCATTATGGCTGAAACAACGCCGTCTATACGGTCCAGGCTCTTGTTCTTTGCAGGCTTGCGGTTCGAGGCTGCATCGGTTTCCACAATGACGTTGCCTGCCTGCCAGCGCAACAGCGGGTTGTTGTTGTGCTGCAATCTCTTGCCTAGCAACGCCGTTTCGAAGGCATCCACCGCCGCCGCATAGGATCGAAAACCCGGCACGAAGTCCACCAGCGGCAGGTCAATTCCTTCGTCCGATAGCAGCTTACGTAAGCGGGTTATCTGCCAGCGATCGAAGGCAATTCCCTGCACGTCATAGCGGGCGCGAATGTCGGCAAGCTGGAGCGCAATCGCCAGGTCGTCACGGGCATTGCCCACGGTCACGTCCGCCCAGCCGTCCGCCGCCCAGCGATCGTAGGGCACCCGGTCCGTTTCCACCCTCTTCGCGATCGTGTCGGCAGGAAACCAGTGCCATGCCAGCAGCTTGCCGTGGTCGGGGAAGTAGAGCGCGAAGGCCGTAAGATCGCGGGTGCTGGAGAGGTCCAATCCCCCAAAGCATCGCTCGCCTTCTAGTTCGATCGGGTCAAAAGGTTCTCCGTTGGCATCCCAATCCGACTGTTCGATAAACCTGCCTTCCGCTGCAACTCTTTGGTTAAGTTGTAACAGACGGAAACTAGGCTGGAATGACGGCGAGCGCATTGCACGCGCCGCGGCGTCGGCAAATTGTTCTTCGTTCAAAAACGATCCCAAAGCCGGATTTGCCTGCCTCCAGGCGTCCCGGTCGTCCAAGTCGCACTCGTCCGGTGCAGCGTGCAGTTGCGTGTAAACCGTTGGCACCGGCTCTGCGTCGAGCATCTCTGAAAAGAAATGCAGATCGTCTGCCGCTTGGGTGGAGATCGTCACGCCCAGGGCGCTCGTCCGCTTGCCCATGCCCGTGGCGAGGTTGTCCCACAGTTCCCGGCTCCGCCATTGTGCCACCTCGTCTGCTACCCAGAACGAAGGGGCGAGGCCGTGGGCTTTCCGGGCATCCGAAGTCAGCGCCCGCCAGATCGAGCCGCTATCCTCGTCTATGATTTCCTTGTGCCAGTCGCGAATATTCACCCGCGCTGCCATCCAAGGTGTCGCTTCGATGTAGGCCCGCGTCTGCCGATAGAGGACGCCAGCTTGCTCCCGATCGAGCGCGGCGGCGTAGCATTCGCCGTAGGCTTCCGCGCACGGCCCCAGCAGGTGCGCCAGGGACAGGCCGGACAGCAAGGCGCTCTTGCCGTTACCACGCGCCACAGACAACGCCGCCAGCCGCACAAGCCGCTCGCCATCCTTGTCTCGCGGTTCATAGACGCCGCGCACGAATTGCCGCTGGAAGTCCAGCAGTTCCAATGCCTCGCCTGCCTTCAAGCCTGATACGATCGGCAGCGTTTCCAGGAACGCCAGCACGCGCTCCGCTTCCGGCATCCCGTCTTTATCCCACGGGTGCGCTACCAGCGCCGCCTCGTCATAGGCTTTGGCCGCAGCACGCAGCTTGCCTGCACCCGGTCCGCGCTTACCCATTGCCGCCACCTTGCGCCTGTGTTCCCGATGTGTTCTTAGCGACCGATGGGCAGCAAGCGTCTTGATTCTCTCGGTGACTATCTCCGTCACAACTATACGCTGCGCGTCGATTGCCGGGGGTGTCGGAAAGTGTCGATCCTTCGCCCTCTTGTCCTTCTGGAGTTATGCCAGAAACGGGGTTGGGGGCATCAGATGCACGAGGTCGAGCGCCGCCTGAAGTGCGGAAGTTGCGGCTCTCGCGATGTCCGGGTTGGTCCAGGTTTCGGCAGTTAGAAACTAATTGAGCGTTTGTGCCCCACGCTGCTCCTGCACTCCCAGCCCTTAGCGATTCCTCTTCATCCGTTTTAGTAGGCGACGCGGTCCTTCGATGATTGCCGTCCAAATAAGAAGGGCTGCGACAACGGGCAAAAATCCGAGATTGGCCTGACCGTTGACCATTACGATGAACAAGTATCCTGCCCAAAGCAGAATGGTGAAAATCAGATTCATTGATAGCCCCCGCGTTCCATGGATGATTGGGCGCTAAGGGCACCCCATTAGAATCGCAACCTCTTTGCGGCTTGCTCGTCTTGATCGCCCCCGCTTCAGGTCCACGCGCTGTCTTAGCCGAATGGCACGGCAGGCAGAGCGAGCGCAGTCCATCCAGTGAGGGGAAGGCATCGCCGCCGTCACTGATCGCGTGCAGATGGTCGACGTGACTGGCTATGGTGAGCCGGTGCGGCAGGCATCCTTGGCACCGTGGTTCCTCTGCTAGCTTCAGTTTGCGTAAGCGTTGCCAGCGTGCAGTCGAGTAGGGCCATTCAGCCATTGTAGTCCTCCGGTCCAATTAGGGCGATGACGTTGACGTGCTTGAGCGTGCCAGCCAGCTTGACGGCGCGCATCCGCGAGACGCCGCCCTTGTGTCGCAGCCATGCCTCGATTTCACGCACCGTCATGGGGCGGCTGATAGCGTCGAGAATCTCCAAGGCAGCTTCGCGCCGTTCGCCTTCCATGGCGGCGATCAGGTCGTGCAAATTGCTCATATCCTGCACCAGTCACAACCAGCGCCATCGCAGGCACGGCACGTGTCCTTTCCATCATTCACGGGCGCGGGCGGCTCTAAAGGAGCCGCGCCCGACATACCTTTAGGTATAGAGTGTGTGTGCGGGGTAGTTCGGGCGGACTGTTCGGGGTTGTTCGGGAAGGGTGTTCGGGAAGGGTTCGGGGTATCGTCCGCCACCTCCCGAATGATTGTCACATCGCGCCCTTTTGAGGCGTTGCGATAGGTGTAAGATTCAATCCTTCCGATCGCGAAAAGCCGGTCCATTGCCCGCTTGAGCGCAGCCCTTCCAAAGCCCTTCGCTTCCCTCATACCGTCGAATTGAGAGGGTGCGTAGTTCGGTCCTGGGGACGGTCCTACGGCACGCCCTTCGCCCTGTTTCATTCGCTCCCGAAGGCAGGCGAGGAAGGCGTCGTTCTCCCCGTTGGCTTTCGCTGCCTGCGCAAGTTCACGTGCAGTATCGGCAGGCAAATCCTCTTCCCGCACGAATGCGAAGTCATGCCAGCGGAAGTCCAGCCGCTGCCCCAGCTGCGAGTAATTCGCCTTCGCCAGTGTCAGCTTGCGCGCATTCGGATCGAGACAGTTACCGTGGTTGTCATACACACGGTCAATATGGATTTGTGAGCGCACCGCGTTGAGCCATGCAGTAGAGCCGCTGTAGTCATCGCCCTTCTTGTTCGGGTGGCCGATCAACAGGATGGTTACGCCGTAGGTCTTCACCAGCGAGTAAAGCAGATTTACGAAGCGGGTGACGTTGCCGCGATCGTTCTCATTCCCGGCGAACAGGTGCGCCACATTGTCGAGGATTACAAATTGCGCCCCGGTTTCGATTATCGTGCGGGCCAGCATCTTGAAGGTGTCGCCTTTTTCAAGCAGCCCTTCGCGATCGAATGTAGCGAGTTCGTTTCCCTGCCTCCCGCGAATGCTGGAGAGGAAAAGCCGATCTTTCAGCCGGTGACTGCCAACAGCGTTTTCTATATTTCGCTGGCGTCGGTCCAGCTCGTCGTCATCGTCCTCTGCGGTGACATAGAGAACCGCGTTGCCCCATTCCTCCAACTTGCCGGTATCGACCCCAAGGAACGGTATCTGTGCTGCTACGCAAGTTGCTAACTGCTGCGCTATTAGGCTTTTACCTGCGCCGCCTGGGCCGGTGAAAAGCGTTATCTCACCTTCCGGTATGAAGCCAGCTAGCACCCATTCACGCGGTGCCGGTGCGGGGCCATCCAACCTTGCAATATCGAAGATCGGTAGCGTTTCGCCATCTTCGAACCGCGCGCCAGTTGGCTGCTCCAATTCCCGGTCGAATTGCTTTAAGTGTTGCCAGTTCATCGCGCAGCCTCCCCTTCTAGGTGGTCAGCAAGGAAGGCCGCGTGCACCAGGTTCCGGCAGTAAGCCAAAGCGATCTTGAGTTGATCGGGCGAGGCATCGCTAAAGACGAATGCGCCTGCCATTTCGTGAGCATCGGCAGCGTGTTCCAGCGCCGTCCGGCTATGCACCTTGCCGCGCAGATCGGCGGCGTAATCCCGTGCCACCAGCAGAGACTGGCGTTGCGCCAGTTCTTCGCCTTCGCAACCAGGCACGAATTGCTGAACGTGAAAGGTCAAATCTGTCATTGCGCAGCCCTCCCGGCAGGAGTAGGCTTCGCTTCGATTTCCGTCCTTATGGAAAATCTTGCCCTCGCGTCGGTGCCAGCCTTCGCGGGGGTTTTATTTTGCCCCGGCGGTGCGCCCGATAGGTTAGACAGCCCACGTCCGGGGCCATCCGTAAATCTTGGCGACAGCGTGCCGGTTAGACGGCGTAAGTCCTTAGTATTATCTCGATTGTCTATGCCCTTGCGGGGCATCCATTTCCTCCGATTTCCGATCCCTTGGATGATCGATATGTGGCCCTTGAACGGCGCAGTTCGCCGGTCGGCAGGGTCTATCGCTGAGTTGACTTTGCTATTCGGGCTGCGTGATCGCGGCCCTGACATCGTAGGCCAGTTTCACGCGCTGGTTCCATAGCGTGTCCCCGGTGGCAGAAGGCCAGTTCGACAGCACGACCAGCGCGATATCGTCCTCCGGGAACAAGGTGATCGACTGCCCGAATATGCCTATGGCTCCGAATACTCCGCTGCCATAGGTCCACCACTGGTATCCGTAGCCGGAGCCATTACCGAAATCGACTTGGGTTGAGCCTGCGGCATCGATCCAGTCTGCGGGCACCGTGTCTGCGCCGCCATCCAGGATGAATTGCGCAAACCTTGCGTAATCGGGCAATGTCATCTGGATACAGCAACCGCCAATGTTGCCCCCTGTCAGTTCGGTTTGCCAGAACATCGGATTTTCGAACCCGGCGGGGTCGACAATTTTCGTCTTTGCATATTCGGCCAGCGGCATGCCCACGGCATTTTCCACCAGTTCGCCCAACAGATTGGTCTCGCCGGTCTTGTAGACAAAACGCTCTCCCGCCGGCGCGACACGGGGCAGTGCTTTCATCAGCGTGACAACTTGCGATTCACCCGGATCGGGTTCCAGCACGAAAAGGCGCGCAACCTCGCTTTCGGGATCGGTATAGTCTTCGCTCCAGCGCACCCCGGAGGTCATCGTCAGCAGTTGTTCGATAGTCACATCATCATAGGCGCTTCCGGCAAGACCGGGTACATAGTCGGTGACAGGTTGCGCAAGATCGGTGATGAAGCCGTCGTCGATCGCCGCGCCCAGCAGGGTTGCCGTAACCGACTTTGCCATGGAAAAGCTTACCCAGCGATCGTCGGGGGTCATGCCATGGGCATATTGTTCGTAGCGAACCTGACCGTCATCAAGCACGATAACGCCCACGATGTCGCCGCCAGCGATCGCTTCATCGAGCCGGTTGCTCGCCGCTGCCGGTAATGGTGCACCGCCCGGCAGGGGGCGCGGATCGGGTGATGGCGCGACCTCTATCCCCGGAAACAGGTCTTCCATTCGGCGGAAGCGATCGAGGCGGGTCTCGTCATCCCAGAACAAGACTTCGACCGAACGTTCCTGCAGGGTCTCCAATGCGCCCGGCGGGGCGGTGCGCTGAACCGCTGGTGCCGTCGAATTCGTGCACCCTGCCAGAACGATCAGTGCAGCGCCCAGGATATGCCTTTTCAAATTCGCCCCCTTGTCATCTCAGGTGTTCGATAGCGTTTGGGATCAGCAACGACAAATGTAGGCTGCCATTTTCCTGCTAGCCCACGCAAAGGTCTATGCCGGACGCCATCACCGCAGCCACGCGGTCGATATCGTCCTGCGCAATGCAGTAGGGCGGCATGGTGTAGACAGTGTTGCCCAGCGGACGGATCAGCACATCGTTCGCAAAAAAATGCGCGCGCAGACGGGGGCCTATATCGGCCAGATAGCCCTCGTCGCCGCCACTATCGACATCGAAGGCTATCATCGTGCCGCACTGGCGCGGACGGATGACTTCGCGCCTTTGCGAGAGATTGTCCAATACGACGCCCAACCGTTGTGAGAGCGTACCGATACGGTCCAGTACGGGCTCTTCCCGCCAGATCGCCAGGTTCGCCACCGCCGCCGCACAGGCGACCGGGTTGGCAGTAAAGCTGGAGGAGTGGAAGAACAGTTTGGAACGATCAGTGGAATAGTGGGCATCGAATATCGGCGCGGTGGCCATGGTGACGGCCAGCGGCATGGAGCCTCCGGTCAGACCTTTCGCCAGGCACAGTATATCGGGTGTCACGCCAGCCTGCTCGCAAGCCAGCAGAGTGCCAGTCCGACCCCATCCCGTCATGACCTCGTCGGCGATGAACAGGACGCCGTGCCGGGTGCAGATGGCGCGCATCTCCGCCAGCACCTGTGGCGGGTAGGTGAGCATTCCCCCTGCGCCCAGCAGGAGCGGCTCGACGATGAAGGCGGCAATGTCTCCAACCGCGCAAGCGGCTTCCAGCGCATCGAATGTCGGCTGTGGATCGTCAGCAGGGAAAGGAACGGTGCTCACGTCGAACAGCAGCGGGGCGTAGGCACGGTTGAACACGCCGCGCGCGCCAATGCTCATCGCGCCGATAGTGTCGCCGTGATAGCTGTGTTCCAGCACCAGGATGCGATGCCGTGGCTCTTCGCGATTGTGCCAGTAACCCAGGGCCATTTTCAGCGCGACTTCCACGGCGGTCGAACCGGAGTCGGAGTAGAATACGTGGTCCAGCCCGTCCGGCATCATCTCCACCAGCCCGCGCGCCAGTGTCTCGGCCGGCTCATGCGTCCATCCGGCAAAGATCACCTGGTCCAGCTTCTCGGTCTGCTCGCGCACCGCAGCCATGATGCGCGGATGGTTGTGGCCGTGGGTGGTGACCCACCAGCTGGAAATCGCGTCAATCACTCGTCGCCCGTCAGCGGTATGGAGGACAGCTCCCTCGCCGCGCATGACCAGCGGGATGTCTTCGCCCAGACCATGCTGGTGGAAGGGATGCCACACAGGTGATGAGCTCATGACAGCAGGTCCATGCGGATGTGCGCCGAGAACGCGTGCGCCAGTGTTTTGGCGTCGAGCGGATCGAGGTAGGGGAGACGGCCCAGATGCGGCAGCTTGGCGATACGGGCGATCGCTCCTTCCGCAACGGGTTCCGCCTCTCCGATAAAGGCGATTCCTGCCACCTTGATGCGGCGCGTTTGCAGGGCTTCCACTGACAGCAGCGAATGGCTGATCGTGCCAAGCCGTGTGCGCGCGACGAGGATGGCGGGCAGATTCCACGTTGCGAACAGGTCTGCGGCCAGCAAGTCCTCGCGATAGGGGACCATCACGCCGCCTGCACCTTCTACCACCAGAGGCCGATCGGTGTGAGGGAGTGCCAGCGCGCTCTCGCTGATGCTGACGCCATCAACCCGTGCTGCCTCGTGCGGGGAGCAGGGGGTTTCGAGGCGGTAGGCCTCCGGCAAAACCTGCGCGTCAGGGGCTAGCCGTGCCACCGCCTCACTATCCGTTTCCCCCTCCAGCCCGGCCTGCGCGGGTTTCCAGTAAGCAGCCCGCATCGCCTGGGCCAGTCCGGCTGCGAATACGGTCTTGCCGACATCGGTGTCGGTACCGGTAACGATAAAGCCCGTCATGGTTTCTCCCACGCAGCGACGGCGGAAAGGACCGTCTCGATATCCTGCTCGGTCAAGGTGGAGCGCAAGGCAAACCGGATGCGACTGGTGCCCTTGGGTACGGTGGGGGGGCGGATGGGCAGGGCGGCCACGCCGTTATCCATCAGGTGATTGCCAAGCGCCAGCGCTGCGGCCTCCGTACCCACCACGAATGGCACGATCTGCGTCGTGGAGCCGAGGGTGTCGTAGCCGAGCCTGTGCAGTCCTGCGCGCAGTTGCTCTCCCAGCGCGGCAAGATGTGCGCGCTCCGCGTTCATATCGGGCACCAGTTCAAGTGCGGCATCCATAGCGCCCAGCATGGCGGGCGGCGGAGCGGTGGTGAAGATCAGCCCGGCGCACATGTTCACAAGGTAATCGTACACAACGTCGGGGCAGGCGACATAGGCACCGAAGCCACCCAGTGCTTTGCTGAAGGTGCCCATCACGATACGCCCGCTTCCCTCTGGAACGGGGTGATCCGCCGTAAGCCCGGCGCCGCGCGCACCCAGGACGCCAGTGGCATGGGCTTCGTCGATATAGAGCAGCGCGTCATGATCGACGCTAAGCTGGTTCAGCCGCGCCAGATCCGCCCTGTCGCCATCCATGCTGAACACGCTTTCCGTAATGATTAGCCTAGCTGGCGCGTTGTCGTGGTCTGCCAGCAGCCGGGTAAGGTGGTCATAATCGTTGTGGTCGTAGAAGTGCACTTGCCCCGATGCGGCGCGCAGGCCTGTGTGAATGGAATTGTGGACGAGGCGGTCGGCGAATATTGCCGTGCCTTGCACTGCCTTTGCGAGCGCCGGGATGGCGGCGGCATTGGCCTGCCACCCCGTGGCGAAGACCAGAGCCGCAGCGGTGCCTTTGAACCCCGCGATCTTCTGCTCGATAGCAAGATGAGGGGCGCTGGTGCCGGTGATCAGCCGCGATGCGCCAGAGCCCGCACCATACTGATGCACGTAATCGGCAGATCGTTTCATCAGCAGGGGATGGCGCGCGAGACCGAGGTAATCGTTGCTCGAAAGATCCAGCAACTCGCGCCCATCGCGTACCAGCCGACCGTCGCCCCGCATCTCGACTGCGCGTAGCGCGCGCGTGCGGTGTTTCGCTGCAATTGTATCCAGCGACCGGCGGAAATGATCAAGCATCGTCAGCGGGGTGTCAGGTGAGTTCGGCTTCGGCCTCGGACCTAGTTGCGCATCCGCCAGAGCAGCCGCCTTCGGCCCGCATGGGCTCCTCGCCCTGCATGGCCTTGAGGCCAAGGCGTTCGAACATCGCGGCATCGCTATCGTCGCCTGCATTGGGCGCGGTCAGCAGCTTTTCTCCGGTAAAGATGGAGTTCGCCCCCGCCATGAAGCACAGTGCCTGCGTGGCGTCGGACATGCTCTCTCGCCCGGCGGACAGGCGCACCATGCTCATCGGCATGCAGATGCGCGCCACCGCCACGGTGCGAACGAACTCTATATCGTCGATCTTGGCCATCGGCGTATCGGCCAGCATATCTCCCAGCGGCGTGCCTTTCACCGGCACCAGTGCATTTACCGGCACGCTTTCCGGATGCCGTTCCAGCGTGGCCAGCGTGTGCACGAAGCCGACGCGATCGGCGCGCGTTTCACCCATGCCCACGATGCCGCCACTGCACACGTTGATTCCGGACTGGCGTACGTTTTCCAGCGTGGTCAGCCGGTCCTCGTACTTGCGGGTGGTGATCACGCGGTCGTAATACTCGGGCCCCGTGTCGACATTGTGGTTGTAGTAATCGAGACCTGCCTCGGCCAGTTGCTCCGCCTGTGCCGGGGAAAGCATGCCCAGCGTCATGCACGTTTCCAGCCCCATCTCGCGCACGCCCTTCACGATTTCCACGATCTTGGGCATGTCGCGATCCTTGGGATTGCGCCATGCGGCACCCATGCAGAAGCGCTGGCTGCCCGCGTCCTTGGCCTGCGCTGCCGATTGCAGCACCTGGCGCACGTCCATCAGCTTGGTCGCTTCCACCCCGCTGTCGGCATGGGCGCTTTGCGAGCAATAGCCGCAGTCTTCAGGGCAGCCGCCGGTCTTGATCGAGAGCAGCGTGCACAACTGCACCTCGTCCGGCTGGTGGTGTTCACGGTGCACGGTGGCGGCGCGAAACAGCAGTTCAGTAAAAGGCAGATCGAACAGATCGGCAATCTCTTCGCGGGTCCAGTCGGTGCGGATCATTGTTGGCATTTCCCGTATTCTCGCAGCCCTCGGAATGTAATGGGCGCGTGTCTGGGACCCTCCTTGGCAAAATGCGCAGCGCTCGTGAAGCGTCTGCGCGCAGGAAATTGATTGGGCAGCGCCGAAATCATTGAAATTGAGCCTCTGCATCATGGCATCGTGCCCGGAATGGCGCTGTTGCGACTTTTGGAATGAAAGACCTTTCGTGCAAACCCGCGCACAAGTGCGACGATGCATTTTATGCACCTGGTGGTGCGGATTTGGGGTTCGTTGCGCTGCGCGCAATGATGTAGGGCATTCAGCATCAAGGAGCATAGATCATGTTCGACGGCCTCGATGCCCTGTTGCTGGCGCGGATACAGTTTGCCTTCACGGTAAGCTTCCACTTCTTCTTTCCCGCCTTCTCCATCGGTCTCGCCAGCTATCTGGCGGTGCTCGAAGGGCTGTGGCTGAAAACCGGCAAGCAGATCTATCTCGACCTGTTCAAGTATTGGGTAAAGATCTTTGCCATCGCCTTTGCGATGGGCGTCGTCTCGGGCATCGTGATGAGCTACCAGTTCGGCACCAACTGGTCTGTCTTCTCCGACCTTGCCGGCCCGGTGATCGGACCGCTGATGGCCTACGAAGTGCTCACCGCCTTCTTCCTTGAAGCAGGCTTCCTCGGCGTGATGCTGTTCGGCATGAACAAGGTGGGCAAGAAACTGCATTTTGCCGCCACGCTGATGGTGGCGCTGGGCACCTTCGTCTCGGCGTTCTGGATCCTTTCGGTCAACAGCTGGATGCATACGCCGACAGGGTTCGAGATGGGCGCAAACGGGCAGTATCTGCCGGGCGAAAGCTGGCTGGCCATCATTTTCAACCCCAGCTTCCCCTATCGCCTGGTCCACACCGTGCTGGCCGCTTACCTTACCACGGCCTTCGTAGTGGGCGGGGTGGGTGCGTGGCACCTGTTGAAGGATCGCGCCAACCTCCATGCGCGCAAGATGTTCTCGATGGCCATGTGGATGGCCGCCATCGTCGCGCCGATGCAGATCGTGGCGGGCGACATGCACGGGCTCAATACAATGGAACACCAGCCGCAAAAGGTGATGGCGATGGAAGGGCACTACGAAAGCCATCCGGACGGTGCGCCGCTCTACCTGTTCGGCATCCCCAACGACGAGGAGCAGCGGCTTGACTACGCTTTCGGCATTCCGAAGCTCTCCAGCCTGATCCTGAAGCACGATCTGGATGCGCCGCTGGCGGGCCTCGATACCATTCCCGATGACGAACAGCCGCCGGTATTCATGGTGTTCTGGGCATTCCGCATCATGATCGCGATCGGCATGGGCATGATGGCGGTGGGCGTGTGGAGCCTGCTGGCCCGCTGGCGCGGAAAATTATACGACTGGCGCTGGCTGCACCGCGCCGCCCTGGTAATGTCGCCGTCTGGCTTTCTTGCCGTATTGTGCGGCTGGATCACTACCGAGGTCGGCCGCCAGCCGTACGTCATCTATAACCTGATGCGCACTTCCGATGCCGCTAGTCCGCTGGCCGCGCCTGCCGTCGCCACGTCGCTGCTGGCCTTCGTCATCGTCTATTTCGCGGTGTTCGGCGCAGGCGTATGGTATATCCTGCACCTGATGCACGCCTCGCCGCATACGGGCGAACTGGGCGCTAAGCGTGGGGACAAAGGGCCGATCCGTACCGCAGGTATCACGCCGGGACCGACGCAGGATCCATCCGATCAGAGCACGCGCGATCTTTCAGGCACCAAGCACGAGCCGGAGGAGGCACCATGAATATCGACCTGACGATCGTATGGGCCTTCATCATCGCCTTTGCCGTGTTCGCCTATGTAGTCATGGACGGCTTCGACCTTGGCATCGGCATCCTCTTCCCCACCTTTGCGCCGGGGCGGGAACGGGATCGGGCGATGAATTCGATTGCGCCTGTCTGGGATGGTAACGAGACATGGCTCGTGCTGGGCGGCGGCGGCTTGTTCGCCGCCTTCCCGCTAGCCTATGCCGTCATCCTGCCCGCCACTTATCCGCTGATCATCGCCATGTTGCTGGGCCTCGTCTTCCGGGGGGTGGCGTTCGAATATCGCTGGCGTGATCCGTCGCATCGCGCGTTCTGGGACGGGGCATTTACGCTGGGCAGCCTGGTGGCCGCCATGGCGCAGGGGATGACGCTGGGCGCCCTGCTGCAGGGTATCGAGGTAGAGGGCCGTTCCTACGCCGGAAGCTGGTTCGACTGGTTGACGCCTTATACGCTGCTTACCGGCCTTGGAACCGTGGCGGGCTATGCCCTGCTTGGCGCGACCTGGCTGATCTGGAAACTGGACGGCGAAGCGCAGGCCCACGCCCGCAAGCTGGCAAAGCGCGCTGCATGGGGCACCTTGGCATTGATGGGTGCGGTGAGCGTCTACAACGTGGCTCTGAATGCCGAATATGCAGAGCGCTGGCTGAGCGCGCCGGAAATCTACTTCGCCGCGCCCGTGCCGATCCTGACTGCCGTGGCCGCCATCGTGTTGCTCCGTTCGTTGACGGTGGATCGTCATTCCAAGCCGTTCTGGCTGGCCCTGCTGCTGTTCTTCTTCGGCATGGCGGGGCTGGGCGTGACCATCTGGCCATTCGTCGTGCCGCCCGATGTCACCATCTGGGATGCGGCTGCGCCCGAACGCAGCCAGATCTTCATGCTGGTGGGCTTTGCCATCACTATGCCCCTGATCATCGCCTATACCGCATGGGCGTACTGGGTCTTTCGCGGGAAGGTGGAAGACGAGGGGTATCACTGATGCGCGTCGATGGCGAAGCCGAATCCCACGTTGAAGAGCCTGCGACGCAGGCGCCTGAGCCCCTGTGGAAGCGCCTGGCGTGGATGGTCGCGATCTGGCTGGGCAGCGTTACCGTGCTGGGCGCGGTGGCCACGGTGATCCGTTGGTGGCTTTCTCCCTAGGGTTGGTCCTTTAATTCTTTTGTGCGAAGGCCTACCTCCCGCTGTCGATAGCCAACAAGGGGAATACTGCGTGGCAGACAAGCCTGACGAGACGGACCACGACCTTCAAGACCACAAGTTCTACCACGCAGACATGGAAGCAGGCTTTGCCGATTCCATGGATGACGATACGCCGCAGACGCGCCATCCCGCCTATCGCCTCGCCTTCCGCGACGAGGACTTTCTCCTGCGCGAGGAACTGCGTCCGATCCGTTTCCAGCTCGAATTGCTGAAACCAACCATGGTGCTGGACGAGGCGCGCGTCGGCTCCACGCTGGTAATGTACGGCTCTGCCCGCATTCCGCCTCCCGAAGCGACTGAAGAGGCGCTGAAACAGGCTGAGAACCTGCCTGAAGACGAGGCGCTGGTGGTTCGCAACCTGGCCAAGAAGGCGAAGTATTACGCCGAGGCCTATCGTCTTTCGCGCATGGTCAGCGAAAAGGCCATCGTCGAGGATGGCAAGCGGCAATTCGTGGTGTGTTCGGGCGGTGGTCCGTCAATCATGGAGGCTGCCAATCGCGGCGCCAGCGATGCTGGCGGAGAGAGCATCGGTCTAAATATCATCCTGCCGCATGAGCAGGCGCCCAATCCCTATGTCACGCCGTACCTCTCGCTCAACTTCCATTACTTCGCTCTCAGGAAGATGCACTTCCTGATGCGCGCGCGTGCCGTTGCCGTGTTCCCCGGCGGGTTTGGCACGTTTGACGAGACGTTCGAACTGCTGACCCTGATCCAGACCGGCAAGATGAAGCCGATCCCCGTCCTGCTGTTCGGCAAGGAATTCTGGAACCGGGTGATCAATCTGGAAGCGCTGGCCGAGGAAGGCACGATCTCGAAAAAGGACCTCGATCTCATTACCTGGTGCGAAACCGCCGAGGAGGGTTGGGAAGCGATCCGCGAGTTCTACTGCCTGAAGGAAAACGGCGTAGTGGGAACAGACTGCGAAGATTGATGCCCGGCGGTTGGACGCATTCGCATCGTGGGCATCCTGCAGACAAGACTCCGGCGCCAACATCACGCCGCCCGCAGTGCAGCGTGATGTGGCGCCGAAGGTCGGTACGCTCGATAATTGTCAGGAGCGTGCAGGCACCATCGTAACGGCCAGCATTTGCGGGTCGAGTTCGCCCGAAGCGATCATGGTGGCAGTTTCCTCTGCCACACGCTCGGCCAGCCTTTCGGCTTCCCGCTCGCTGGTGGCAAAGATGATGTTCAGCAACACTGCCTGACCGCCATCGGTGGAATGACGCGGCGATCCCAGGCCGTGCAGGCGAGTGACGGCCCGTACGGCTGCCAGATCCATTCTGCGGTCACCGGAATTTTCGAAAATGGAAACCTGTTCGGCTTCCCCGCTGCCGTTGGCCACGAAGCGGACCTTCACGACACCTGACTGGCGCGCGCCGCCCGGATAGCTCACTCGGTCGAGCTCCCGCTCGAGCCTGTGACCAAGGGTGGTTACGAATGCATCCTCGCTGGGCTCCACGATGATGTTTCTCTCTTGCGCATAGTCCTGCGCATAGAGCGGGGTGCCTAGCATGGCGGTTGCGATTGCGATTGAGACGAGTTTCTTCATTGGATCATCCTTCCCTAGAGTGGATGATCGGCCACAGTTTAAAGCGCGCCCAGCGCGACCTTTTATATATGGGCGTGTTTGACCTAAGGTCGATCACATCGGTGGGCGACTGCGGCTCGCTCCCGACCGGGCTTTACTTGGCCTAAATTATGGCAACATTGTGCCTATCGCAAAGATAGAACGAATTCGATTGTGTAATCGCCCTTTAGTTCTTGGTTAACGCAATAACATTCACGTCAACTTGTTGGGAGTTACCCTAATTGGAAGGAATGGACCAAGGTCCATGTAGGCGGCTTTAAATCGCCCGGTTTCGGGAGTTGCTAAGAATGGCGACTCGAGAAACTTTAGATGGATCGGCCAGGCTACCGCACCGCCTGATGCCCCAATGGCCCGCTGCCAAAGCCAAAGCCAGGTGCGCTTTTCAGTGCCTCCCGCACGAACAGGCGGCCACCGCCGATGGCCTGTTCCAGCTCCAGCCCGTGACCAAGACCTGTCGCGATTGCGCTGGAGAGGGTGCATCCGGTGCCGTGGGTATGTTTCGTGACGATACGCGCATCGTTCCAAACCGTATCCTTCGTATCGGGCCGCACGAGACGGTCCTCAACCATGGGCCCATCGGCATCGCCGCCCTTGGCCAGGTAGGCAACACCGCGCGCTGTCATACCGGCCGCGCCGCCCAGTGCTTCCAACTCGAGAACATTGGGCGTGGTGATCGTGGCAAGTTCCATCAGCCATTCGAACACTTCGATGGTTGCATCATCTGCCAGTACGCTGCCGCTGGTTGCTACCATCACCGGGTCGAAGACGATGGGCTTGCCCAGCTCCTCGAGGCGGTCTGCGACGACTTCGGCAATGTCGGCGCTGCCTAGCATGCCGATCTTCACCGCATCCGCGCCGATATCTTCCAGGCATGCGTCGATTTGTGCTGCAACCATGTCGGGCGATAGCGCCTCGACCAGCGAAACACCGCGAGTGTTCTGTGCGGTAACGGCAGTGATGGCAGTCATCGCATAGCCGCCCAGCATCGTGATGGTCTTGATGTCGGCCTGTATCCCGGCCCCGCCCGAGCTATCGGAGCCAGCGATGGCGAGGATACGGGGCGGGCGGGCGCTCATGCGATCAGATCGCCTCGCGCACCGCGTCGCAGATGCTGTCCACCACGCGTTCCACCTGGGCCTCGTCGTCGCCTTCGGCCATGACACGGATCAGCGGTTCGGTGCCCGACTTCCGGATCACCAGGCGGCCATTGCCGCCCAGTTCGCCCTTCGCCGCTGCGATAGCGTCCTTCACGCTCTGCTCATCCAGCGGATCGCCGCTTTCATAACGTACGTTCTTCAACAGCTGCGGCACGGGATCGAACAGATGCAGCACTTCGCTCGCAGGCTTTCCCGTACGTACCAGCGCGGCGAGCACCTGCAGCGCCGCGACCGTACCATCGCCGGTGGTGGCGTGGTCCAGCAGGATCATGTGGCCCGACTGTTCCCCACCGACATTATAGCCACCCGATTTCATCGCGCCGAGCACGTAGCGGTCGCCCACCTTGGTGCGCACCAGTTCCAGCCCCTTGTCGGCCATGAAGCGTTCCAGGCCCAGGTTCGACATGACCGTGGCCACCACGCCGCCGCCCTTCAACCGGCCATCCATGGCCCAACGGCTGCCGATCAGGGCCATGATCTGGTCACCGTCGACGGTGCGGCCTTTCTCGTCGATCACGATAAGGCGGTCGGCATCCCCATCCAATGCGATACCGATGTCCGCGCCTTCTTCCACGACGCGCTTCTGTATCGCTTCAAGGTGGGTGGAGCCGACCCCGGCATTGATATTGAGCCCATTGGGGGAGACGCCCATGGCGATGACCTCCGCTCCCAGTTCCCAGATTACCGTTGGGGTGACATCGTAAGCTGCACCGTGCGCGCAATCGATGACGATCTTCAGTCCGTCGAGCCGGCAGTCCTCCGGCAGTGACTGTTTCACCGCATGGATGTAGCGTCCCGCCACATCGTCGATCCGTCGCGCCCGGCCTATGGCATCGCCTTCCGCCAAGGTCTGCTCTTCGGCCATGGCAGCCTCAATCGCTTCCTCGTCCTCGTCCGAGAGCTTGAAGCCGTCGGGTCCGAACAGCTTGATGCCGTTATCGTCGTACGGGTTGTGACTGGCGGATATCATGACGCCGATATCGGCGCGCATCTCGCGCGTCAGCATGGCGACCGCCGGGGTGGGCAACGGCCCTGTCATGATAACATCCATGCCCACGCTGGTGAAACCCGCTACCAGCGCATTTTCCATCATGTAGCCCGATAGCCGCGTATCCTTGCCTATCACCACGCGATGCCTGTGTGTGCCGCGCTGGAAGTGGATGCCGGCAGCCTGTCCTACCTTCATGGCGGTGGCGGCATTCAACTTTCTGCCATTGGCGCGGCCACGAATGCCGTCGGTGCCGAAATAGGAGCGTGCCATAGTCTTCCTCGTGTCTGCCTCTGGGCTTGCCAACGGGCCATGCCGCCATTCGTGCCTCTTGTCACGGGGGGAGCCGATGGCCATGTCGTCCTCTGCGAATTTAATGTGCAATCCTGCAACGACCCGCAGCCTCGCGCATTGGTTACATGAAGACCGACAAACAGGAGTATTCGAATATGGCCTTTTCCCTGACACCGCTACCTTTCGACAAGGAAGCGATTGCCCCGGCGATCACCGCCGAGACTTTCAGCTATCACCACGGCAAGCACCACCAGGCCTATGTCGACAAGACCAACAAGGCGATCGAGGGCACGGCCCACGCCGACAAGTCACTGGAAGAGGTCATCGCGGCCTCGCGCGGTAGCGACCAGGGCCTGTTCAACAATTCCGCGCAGACGTGGAATCACGGCTTCTACTGGCATTCGCTGACGCCTTCCACCAGCGGCCCCTCGGGCGATCTGTCCTCGAAGATCGACGAAGCATTCGGCTCGCTCGACGCGCTGAAGGACGAATTGAAATCCAAGGGCGCCGGCCACTTCGCCAGCGGTTGGGTATGGCTGGCGGAAAAGGGCGGCAAGCTCTCCGTCGAAGACAGCCACGATGCCGACACGCTGGCCGACAGCGACTTCAACCCGCTGCTGGTGATCGATCTGTGGGAACATGCCTATTACCTCGACCACCAGAATGCCCGTCCGAGCTATCTTGACGCAGTCGTGGACGGACATCTGAATTGGGACTTCGCCGCCGACAATCTTTCGCGCGGCAGCACTTGGCAGTATCCCGGCTAACCAAGCCGAGAAGTTGCACGAAAGCAGGCCTGCAACCCTTAAGGGTTGCAGGCCTTTTCTTTGCAGGATCAGAGCCCTTATTCCTCGTTCGAAAGATCGAGTATATTGGTTTCGAAAAGCGGTTCCCCGAACAGGAAGCCGATCAGATTGGGGCGACCCAGATGATCGACCAGTGCCGTAAGCGTCAGCAGGATCGGCACGGAGAGCAAGGCGCCCGTCACCCCCCATATCCATCCGAAATAGGACAGGGCCAACAGGATCAGCACCGGGTTCATGGTAAAGCGCGCGCCCAGCACTGTGGGCGTCACGACGTTTGCCTCTACCGTGTGAAGCGCGAGATAGGCAGCCGCCGGTACCAGCCCCACGACCACCGCGTCCGCCGATCCGATGCCGAACAGGCCCAGCAGCACGACCATCATGAGCGGGCCGACATAGGGAATGAAATTGAGCAGCGCGGCCAATCCGCCCCACATGATCGGCGCTTCCAGCCCCATGATCCAGGCTCCCAGCGCCACGATGATGCCAACGCCTGTGTTGATGAGGCCGACGGTCAGGATGTAGGCCGCCACCCTGTCCTGCACCTCGCGGATGGCGCGCGCCGCCTTCAGGCTGGCACCGACCTGCTGGCGCTCCAGCAACAGTCGGCGGCGAAGACGAATGCGCGCCTCGATCATGAAGAAGGCGAGGAGGAAAGTCAGCAGCACCTCGAGCACGACCGTGGGCGTGGCAAAGGCCAGTTCTTCCAGCATCGTGGGCCCGGCCAGCACGACCTGCTGGGCCTGTTCGCCCCCGGTCAGCGCCGCCAGGTTTTCATTCAGTTCTCCCACCCACGCAAACGCCAGTTGCAGGTCGGAGAAATGCCGTCCGACCTGCTCGGCCATTGCCGGAATATCGTCATACAGCGAAACTGCCGGGCCAAGCACCGCGCTGAATGCCAGGGCAAGTACGGCGAAAAACACCAGCAGGGCGAGAATGGAAGCGAGGAAATTGGGCAGCCACGTTGCCAGTTTGTCTGCCAGCGGGGACAGGATGATCGTAAGGATAAGCGCCGCCACCAGCGGCAGGAACACCACCGAGCCGATCGAAAGGACGAATGGCAGGGCCAGGAAAAGGCCGATCGCCATCAGAACCACCAAGGCCGAGATGAGACGCAGTTCCTGCGCCGCAAGCGTCATTCTGCGGCTGCGACCTTTCGGTTTTTCTGCGCTATCCTCCTCGGCGCCCATCGTTTGCACTGACTTTCTTCTGCGGAACCGCTGGCGACATGTTCCATTGCGTGATCGCGATCAGGTGGCCGGCCGGATTATTTCCCGGCAGCAGCTTCACCGCGACCGGCGGCCACTTCGTCAAGCTCTTCGAGGATTGCGCGATGAGCCGAGGGATCGGTAAGTTCACGATCGGGGATGTCACCATCCTCCATCATGCTGGACAAGGCTGCGCGGGCACGGCCCACACGGCTCTTGATCGTACCTACCGCGCAGCCGCAGATGTTCGCAGCTTCCTCGTAGGAGAAGCCACCGGCCCCAACCAGCAGCAGCGCCTCGCGCCGTTCCGGCGGCAAGGTGAGCAGCGCCCGATGCAGATCCGAAAGGTGAAGCGGCTCTTCCTGGCCAGCTGGTGCCGTCAGGATGCGCTCGGCCACCGTCTCGTCATATTCACCGCGAAAGCGATTGCGGCGCATGTCCGTAAGGTAGGCGTTGCGCAGAATCACGAAGGTCCATGCTCGCATGGAAGTGCCCGGTTCAAAACGCTCCTGCGCGGCCCATGCCTTCAGCAATGCTTCCTGCACCAGATCATCGGCCATGTCCGGTCTGCCGCAAAGACCACGCGCGAAAGCGCGAAGATGCGGGACGACTTCGGTCAGCTCGCGTTTGAAATCGCGCTTGTCCTCGGCGCTGCGTTCGGGCAGCTCGCGTTTTTTCTGATCCTTGCTCATTTGCCCTCGTCTTGATCGAGTTGCGAGAGCAAGTTCTTGAAAGAATCAGGAAGTGGCTCATCCACCACGGAATTGTAGAGCTTCTTCAGACCACCGGCCCACTCTGGATCCTTGGCTTTTATTTTATCTTGATTTTCGAGGCCCTTGCGCGGGCCATTTTCGTCTTTTGACGATGACATGAGTTGTGTTTTTCCCGTCGTCCTACAGATTGCCGCGCCTACGATCCTCGAATTTCACCGAGGCGGCAATCCAAATTTTCATCAGGTTGCGTGTGAGTGCGGAACGAAACGGGTGGCTTCCGGTTCCCCGCATGTGGGATTGATTATGTCGCGAGGTTTGCATTCTGGCAATGCCCCGGACTATGCGGCTTGGAACGGGGTCGGCCCTGTTCTGAGTGACCATTTCCGGTCGAGGAGTTGATTTGCAGCAGAAGGTCAGTCGACGCAGCAGGACGAAGCGCTGGTTGATGCGCTATCCGCGGGCGATGCCGCTGGGCATTTTCGTGCTTATTGCCGCGATCACGATCCTGTCCATTTTCGCGATCGAGCGCGGTGAGCACGAGCGTCAGACTGCGCAGATAAACGCCCGCGCGACGGCCATCGCTTCTGCTCTGGAAAGGCGGGCGAATGCCAGCAGTGCCTATCTGCGTGCCGGGGCTGCGCTGCTTTCCACCATGGACGAGATCCCGGCGGACGATTTCCGTCGTTTCGTATCGGAATTGCGGCTGGATGCCGATTATCGCGGCGCCGAAGGTATCGGTTGGGCCAAGGTCGTACGTCCATCCGAAATAGAAGAATTCGAAGCATTGCTGGCCGAGGAAGCACCGGGTGAGGCGCAGCTTTACCCGCCCATGGATGGAAGCCAGCCCTTTTCGGTACCGGTCACCTATCTGCAGCCCGACACCGAACGCAACAGGCGGGCGCTGGGGTATGACATGTATTCCGAAGCGCAGCGTCGCGAAGCCATGGTGGAGGCAGAGGCAACCTCGCGCCCCACGGCAACCGACGCGATCGTCTTGCAACAGGAAGGTGAGGAGGACGCGCCGGGCTTCCTCATCTATATGCCAGTGTTCGAAGCCGGTGCCGGCGGCCGGACGCTGAAAGGCTATATCTATTCACCCTTCAATGCCGGAGATTTCCTGCAAAGCGCGCTGGAACTGGAAGATGCGGGCAATTATGGCGTGCGCCTTTACGATAGCGACGATGGCGAGGGTACTCTGCTGGCCACGACGTTCGGAACCGATACGGATAATCGCGACACGACTACGAAAACCGTCACGATCGCCAACAACCCATGGCGCCTGGCCGTCAGCATAAACGATAATCCCGGCATCTCGGGCCTTTCGATGGCGACCCTGATCTTCGGACTGCTGGTGGCGAGCCTGCTGATGCTGCTGGTACGCATGCTGACGCAGCAGGCCCAGGAAGATGAAAGCGCGCTCGCCTGGTTCGAAGAGCAGGCATCAATCCGCAACTCGCTGACGCGGGAATTGAACCACCGGGTCAAGAATACGCTGGCGAACGTTCTTTCCATCATCGCGCTGACACGCCGACGTGCCGACGATGTCGAGGATTTCGCGACCGGTCTGGATGGCCGGATCCGCGCTCTTTCCGCGACCCACGACCTGCTGACCCAGTCGGACTGGGGGTCCACTCCCGTCAAAGCCGTCATCGACGCCGAGCTGTTGCCCTACGCCCAGGACGAGGATCACGCGCTCGAATTGCTTGGCCCCGACGTTGAACTCGCGCCCAACGATGCGCTTTCGCTGGGCCTCGCCGTGCACGAACTGGCTACCAATGCGTCCAAGTACGGCGCGTTGAGCCAACCCGGGGGAAAGCTGAGCGTGCACTGGCGGCTGCTTTCGCAAGACCTGGTTCGCGTCGAATGGCTGGAGCGCGGCGGGCCGCCGGTCAAGCAGGAGCGTACACGCGGCTTTGGCACGGACCTGATCGAGCGAATTGTCGCGCACGAACTGCGCCATCCGGTGGAACTGGATTTCGACCCCGAGGGCGTGCGCTGCGTCCTGCTGATACCGGTGCGCCGCCCCAGCGAGTTCATGATCCGCGCAAACCGCAAGGCCGCAGCGGCGGATACGGACGATAGCTGATCGGTGGACGGTCGGGGCGACCGCCTATAAGAGACACGCCATGTCGGTACGGCGTCTTCTGGGAGCAAAAGCGGCTATCATGTGCTGCGCCCTACTGACATCCTGCGCTCCTGCACAGGAGGAGGGGCCGGTAGTGCTGGCGGCTGCCAGCATGCAGGAGGGCCTGGCCGCCGCCGCTGAACGCTGGGCCACCGAGGAAGGGCAGCCTCGACCCGTCCTTTCCTTCGCCTCGAGCGCGGCAGTAGCGCGGCAGGTGGACGAAGGCGCGCCTGCCGATCTCGTGGTGGTTGCAGATGATCGCTGGATGGACTGGCTTGCATCGCGCGATGCCCTGAAAGGATCCCCGGTGCCGCTGGTCCGCAATGCCCTGGTCGCAGTGGTACCGCTGGGTAAGGAAACCCCGGTAAGCCTTGCCGCCTTTGCCGGCGATGAAGGTGCGGGACGGCTGGCTATGGGAGAGCCCGATAGCGTTCCGGCGGGCGAATTCGCCAGAGCAGCATTGCAGACCATGGGCCTGTGGGAGGCGCTCTCCGCGCGTCTAGCACCCGGTGACAATGTACGCGCATCGCTTGCGCTTGTGGAGCGCGGAGAAGCCGCGATGGGCATCGTCTACGCCAGCGATGCTGCCGCCAGCGACCGCGTGCAGGTGGCGGAGCGGATAGCGCCAGCAATGCACCCGCCAATCATCTACTATGCCGCGCGCCTTTCCGGGTCGCAGCATTCACATGCGCAGGACTTCCTTGATTACCTCGCATCTTCGGAAGGAAAGCAGGCAATCGCCGAACATGGTTTCACCCTGCCGTGACCGGGGCGGAGTGGACCATTGTCGCACTGTCGCTCAAGGTCAGCATCGTCGCCGTGCTGGTGACCATGCCGATTGCCTATGGTCTTGCATGGCTGATTGCGCGGCGTCGCTTTCCGGGCCGCATGCTGCTGGATGCGCTGGTTCATCTGCCGCTGGTCCTGCCACCGGTCGTCACCGGATGGCTGCTTCTGATCCTGCTGGGGCGCAATGGAGCGATCGGCAAATGGCTGCATGATGTGCTGGACATTACCCTGGTATTCAACTGGACCGGTGCCGCCGTAGCGGCGGGCGTTATGGCTTTGCCGCTGATGGTACGCGCGATGCGCCTGTCGATAGAGGCTGTCGATCGGCGGCTGGTGGGCGCTGCGCGCACGCTGGGGGCATCGCCATTCCACGCGTTTCTCACGATCACGCTGCCGCTCAGTCTGCCGGGAATCGCTGCGGGTGCCATGCTGGGATTTGCCCGGTCTCTGGGAGAATTCGGGGCGACGATAACCTTTGCTGCAAATATCGCCGGCGAAACGCGCACATTGCCGCTGGCCATTTATACCGGTTTGCAGGTGCCCGGCTCCGAAGGCGCGGTCGCGCGGCTGGCGGTGATCGCCATCGTCCTGTCTTTAGGTGCGCTACTGGCGTCCGAATGGCTGGTGCGCAGATCACAGGGGGCGCGCGCCCATGTCCTATGAAATAGCGCCCCTTGAAACTGCGTCTTTCGAAATCGACCTGGATATGAGCGTGGACGATCACACTTTCGCGCTGGAGTTCGGCTCCAACGCCAAGCTGACCGCGCTGGTCGGCCCGTCGGGCGTCGGCAAGACGAGCACGCTCAATGCCATTGCCGGGCTGTTGCGGCCACGTTCCGGACGCATCGCAGTGGCGGGCAGGGTGCTGTTCGATAGCGCGGCGGGTGTCGACCAACCGCCTGAACAAAGGCGCGCTGGATATGTCTTTCAGGATGCACGACTGTTTCCGCACAAACGCGTCGCGGCCAATCTCGACTACGGAGAGAAACTGGCGCCCGACAGTGCGCGCTTCATCACGCGTTCTGAGGTGGTTGAACTGCTGGAGATCGAGCACCTGCTGGATCGCCAGCCGCCAACGCTGTCGGGTGGCGAAGCGCGCCGCGTTGCCATCGCGCGCGCCTTGCTGTCAGCCCCGCGTTTCCTGTTGCTGGACGAACCTCTCGCCTCGCTGGATGAAAGCCGCGCCGAGACCTTGCTGACGTTGATAGAACGGCTGCGCGACGAGCTGGACCTGCCGATGCTGCTGGTCAGCCACTCGACTGCGGAAGTGGAGCGGCTGGCGGGCCGGGTGGTTGCGATGGCACCGCCCGGCAGATCCTGAAGAACCAGTCCTGAAAGCTCAGGCGAAAACCGCCCGATCGATCGGAAGCGAGCGCACCCGCTTGCCGCTGAGGGCGAACAGGGCGTTGGTCAGCGCCGGGATCACTGGCGGCAGGGCTGGCTCGCCAAGGCCGGTAGGCGCGTTGTCGGACAGGACCCACTCCACATCGATTTGCGGGGTCATGGGCATGCGCGGCAGCGGGTAATTGTGGAAGTTGGACTGCTTGGCGGCACCGCCTTCGATTTCCACCGCCAGTTGCATGGCCTGCCCCAACCCGTCGATGATGGAACCTTCCACCTGATTGAGCGCGCCGAAGGGGTTTATGATCTGGCTACCAACATCGCCGGCTACCCAGACCTTGTGCACGACGGGATTGTTCCGCGAATCCAGGCTGGCCTCCACCACTTCGGCGAAATAGCCCATGTGGCTGTAATAGAACCCGAAGCCCAGGGCATGGCCATCGGCCACCGGCTCACCCCACCGGGCCATCTCCATGACCTTGCGGGTTACGGCCTGCAGGCGGGGCGCGGAGAAACCGGGTTGTGAGCCCATGAAGCCTTGCGTCGGCGGTTCGGGAGCTACGCCGTCGGTCAGTTCCAGCATCAATTGAGGCAAGTCCTTGCCGGTGGCGTGCGCCACCTCGTCGAGGAAGCTTTGCATAACGAAGGCCAGCGCGTTGGACGTCGGCGCCCGCAGTGCGCCCATCGGCACGGCAGTCGCCAGTTTGGTCTGCTCGAACTTCAGGTTATCGACGTACTTGGCGGGAAATTCTTCTGCCGGCATGGCAGCCGGGTTGTATGCGCCATCTCCCAGGTCGAAGGTAACGAAGTGATCAGCCCAACCGGTCAGCGTGCCTTGCGCGTCGACGGCAGCGCGCACCTTGTGCCAACCGGCGGGGCGATAGAAATCGCTGCGCAGGTCGTCTTCACGGCTCCAGATCAATTGCACAGGCGTACCGGGCATTTCCTTCGCGATGGCGGCGACCTGCACCATGTAATCGTTGTTCAACCGCCGTCCAAAACCGCCGCCCATGCGGGTGATGTGGACTTTGACGCGGTCGGGCTCCATCCCGAGATAACCGGCAACGGCCTGCTGTCCACCCTGCGGCGTTTGCGAAGGCGCCCACATTTCCATGGTGCCGTCTTCGTGCATGAGGGCGGTGCAGTTCATCGGCTCCATCGCCACGTGGGCTAGGAACGGGTAGCTGTATTCGGCTTCCAGCACGCGGTCCGCATCGGCAAAGGCGGCATCGACGTCGCCCTGGGCAGCGAACACCTCGCCGCCGGAGCCTGACTTCCATGCTTCTTGCGCCGCCTGCGCATATCCTGCGGAAGAGTGGCTTTCCCATTCGCCCGCGTCCCATTGCGGGGCCAACGATGCGCGCGCCCTGTTGGCGAGCCACCAGTTGTCGGCGATCACGGCGATGCCTTCCACAAGCTGCACCTGCGGATTGGCGGCGATGGTGAACGCGTCGATCACGCCGGGCTGCGCCTTGGCGGCATCGAGATCGGCGGATTTCAATGTCGCGCCGAAAACCGGCGCCCGCTCGAACGCGGCATAGACCATCCCATCAAGCTGTGTATCGACACCGAATATTGGTTCTCCACGCACAATCCTGGGGCTGTCCACACCGCCTATGGCTCGGCCAATTATACGAAAATCGTTTTGGTCCTTCAGCGTCAGGCTGGCAGGATCGGGCACCGCCATCATGGCGGCATCGCTGGCCAGTTCGCCGAACGTGGCAGAGCGGTTGGTGCCGGGCTGAACGACGCGGCCCGGATCTGTCGCAAGGCTGGCAGCGTCCACGCCCCAGCGCTGCGCGGCAGCAGCCATCAGCATGGCGCGCGCGGCTGCGCCTGCCTGGCGCATGGGTATCCAGTTCATCGGCGTGGCAAAAGAACCGCCAGCCAGTTGCGGACCGTACTTGGCCGCATCGGTCAAGCCCTGTTCCACGGTGACGCTATCCCAGTCGGCGTCCAGTTCCTCCGCAATCAGCATGGGCAGCATGGTCTTGATACCCTGACCTATTTCAGGGTTCTTGCCGATAATGGTAACGGAATTGTCGGGGTGGATCGTGATGAAGGCGTTCAGGTCTGCCGGACTCGATACCGCAGTCGCGCGTCCCGCCATGGGGAAGGTGGCGGCAAGAGCAAAGCCGCCCCCGGCAACGGCGCTGGCTTTGAGCAAGGTGCGACGCGAAAGCTGAACGGTGTCAGGCATCAACCGTCTCCCCGTCCCGTGCGACCTTGGCGATCGCGCCGTGAATACGCTTGTAGCAGGCACAGCGGCAGATATTGCCCTGCATGGCGGCATCGATCTCGCCATCGCTGGGGTTCGGGTTGTTGGTGAGCAGCGCGGTGGCGTTCATCAACTGACCGGCCTGGCAATAGCCGCACTGCATCACGTCGTCTTCCAGCCATGCTTCCTGCAGGGCCTGCCCAACCGGGGTCTGCTCCAGCGCTTCCACGGTAGACACCTGCTTTTCGCCAACGGCGGACAGCGGCAGGGAGCACGAGCGGGCGGCCTGACCGTCCACATGCACGGTACAGGCGCCGCACATGCCGATGCCGCAACCGAACTTGGTGCCCACCATGCCCAGTTCGTTGCGTAAGGCCCACAGCAGGGGCATGTCGCCGGGGGCATCAATCTCGCGCGTTTCGCCATTGATGGTGACACGATAGGCCATGACGCCGGTTCCTCCTGTTTTGTCCAAGCAAGCGCAACGAGGGGCCGCGCGGTTCGACAACGGTTACAGGAGCCGCCGCAAACTGCCAAGCGGGTCGAATAGCGTGGACAGATCGCGCATCTCGATTCGTTTGCCAAAAGTCCGTATCGGCAGACATATGTCCGGAACGTTTCCCGATGTGACGGCGTTTTTGCGCAATGAGGATGAACTGTGACGAATCGGATTACGGGGTCCGGAAATGTTTCTCTGGCCGGTCCGATCCCGGCCTTGCGTCCCGGCTCGGTTCCTTCGAAACTAGGTTGACGAACCTTTCGAGTCACGCTTCTACCAAGGAACTCGAGCGGTTGATCTGTGGCACGCGAACGTTCGAGCGCGACCATTTCGCCGTGACGTCGCGTGGCGACCTTGAGAACATCTTTGTGCTGGAACAGGGCTGGGCCTGCAAGCTGATGTACCTTGCTGATGGCCGGCGTCATATCTCGGAATTCTTCGGCCCCGGCGCGATCTGCAACTGGTCGCGACTTTCCGACTTCGAAGAGCAGGACGACATCCTGTTCAAGGCAGGCGCAAGCGTCTCTTTGCTCGATGCCCCGTCGCTAGGAGACTTGCTTGAAAAAAGGCGAGAGCTGGCAGCAATCATCAAACAGCACGAAACCGAGCGCAGCAAGCGGACGGCGCAGCGCGTACGTGCGGTGATATCTTCGCCCGCGACGGAAAAACTGCTCTTTTTGCTGCTTGATCTCGACAACGAGGCGGTGGCTGCCGGACACGATCCCATCTGGATGGATTTGCCGTTCTCGCAGATCGAGATCGGCGACATCCTGGGGCTTACCCCTGTCCATGTCAGCCGAACTTTCACCAAGCTCGAAGAGGATGGGGTAATCTCGCGAAACGGACGGCACATCCGCTTTGCCGATGTCGATGGGCTTCGAAAGTCCCTGTCATACAGGCAATTCTTCGTCTGCCCTCAGCAGAACTGAGCAGCCGACGGAATGGTTTGGGGAAGGTATGGGTCGCTGGTGCCGCTAAGAGGCTTCGAACCTCTGACCCCATCATTACGAAAGCAAGGAACGGCTGGGTATTCATTCTTAGGTATCAACTATTTGCATGGTCCCGATTTCCGCTTCGATCATGAAGCCTTCTTTCCCTGTCAGGCGGTAGGCAGCTGCCTTGCTGATATCCTCCAGGCTGTCACCCGGCTGGATCACGATGAACACCCCTAGCTCTTCAAAGGCATGTTCCGGATAATCGAGTAGGTGGTTTCGCTGGGCTGCCAGCCGCTCTCTCAAAGTTGGATCAAGCGGGGAAGACAGCGCGCAGGCCATCTCCTCCGCCGTGCGGAATACAAGCATTGTGAAATTCCTTTCGGGCAAAGAAAAAGCCCACGGAGGTCATCCGAGGGCTTGGTGGGGGGGAGGGGGCGGCAAGGTTGCCTAACTCATATAAGATACCCGAATTTTCTCATCTTCATCCGGATTGATTTGCGACAGACTTTCAAGGTGATCCAGGTAATCCCTGTTCAGGCCTCTCCCCGCTCACAATCGAGCGACAGCATCCCAGGCCGAAGTTCTGAACGCACTGACTACCATCCCGTCAAGATAGGCTGGTAGTGGTTGCTCAGGGTTCGAACTGTTCAAGCCGTTCTCAGCATGGAATCTGGGCGATACGTATGTGCGGTTTTCGCCAACCAATCTGATACCGTTCGAATCGAAGGGCAATATCTCTGTGCCGTCGGGCTCTTGTTCTTGTTCGGGCCGTACATACGATACCCTCAGAAGGTTTTTGCTTAATGGGATATACTGCAAGAATCGCCCGAAGTGCGGTGGTGTCAGGGTTGCGTCACGAAGGACCGGGACATCGAGACCATGCGGTTGATCAAGCGAGTAGTCCCTGGCGATAATTTCGGTTCCTCCGGCTTCCAGGCTCTTGCTGTTTTTCCTTGCCCGGGTATCGATTAGGAGTTCCGCATCGATCCTCTGTCCGTTTTCCATCACCACATGGGACGCACCAACTTCGGCAATCTTGCCGGTGCTTACAAACTGACCTGGCCCTAGACTATCGAAGAGTTCCGCGTGTATTTGCTCCGGTGCCAGAAGAGAAACCGTCCCTGCGATGAGGGTTGGGCCTTCGGGCATCGAGAGATAGAAACTGCTCCATCGGCGAGCGATCAGCGGCTCGAGAAGCCAGCGATGGCAATCCGGCACTGCACTTTCGCAGAATGGCAGGGATGGGGCCTTACCAAACCCCTCCCCAACGTTGATAAGCAGGAATTCGTGACCTGGGTGCTGCTTGCGAATGGTGAGCGACACTAGGCTCCCGGTCAAACCGTCGCTAAGTACGACAATACGCAATTACATGCACCTCAACGATTATTGTCACGACCGGGAACGCGGAACGTCTCTGAAATGCGGCAGCTCCCCCGTCCGGTTTGCCGCTGTCAGGTCAGGAATTCCCGGGTGATGGCATTCCCGGATCAGAAAACGTGTCCAGTCTAAATCCAGCTCGCGCCGCCATCACTGCCGCGCGCGTCCGATTGGAAACCTGCAACTTGGCGAGCAGGGCGCGAACGCGCATTTTCACTGTGTTCTCCGCAATATGTTCGCGATTGGCGATCTCCTTGTTGGAAAGACCCTCCGATAGCAGCCGCAAGAGGTACATTTGAGCACCTGTCAGACCGGCCGACTTGATATGGCCAACGTCGGTAGACCTGATGGTTTCGCAGAACTGGTCCACGAAGACGCGGCGCCGGTTTGCTGCAAGCCGCGCAAGGTGAGCGAGATCGCCGCGCGAAACATCGAAAGGGATCAGGGATACATTTGCCCCAAGGTCCATCAGCCTGGAGAAAAACGTACTGTGCCGGTCACGGGCCATGACGAGCCAGTTTCGGTCGCACATGTATTCCATGAGTTCGATATCTCTATCGGCGTGGGTGTCACCCTCGGACGGCTCGATATACAAAATGGCATTGCATCCATTCCGGCGCGCCCCGAGTGACTCAAGGGTCGTCGCATTATGAACAGCTTCAACACCAGCTTCCAGCAAACCATCCTGGACCGCCTCGCGCATGAAGCGCTCACGACACACAACGGAGACGCAAATCTCGTCTGGTCTACCTGCCGGCGTTCGCTCGTCCAAATCGTCAAACAGTTCATTGCGAACGATTTTCATTCGGAATTCCCCCCAGTTTATCGCTCCTTAACGAAGTCGATACTGATGCAATCCGTCAATCTCGCTATCATGTTACACTTTAGTGTGACGCCCCGGTATCGATATGCCTTGATTAACGAAACTCGAATCAATTTATTGTTATTGAGGGATTAATTCAATTTCTTCATATTTTCAACAGAACATGGTGTTTCCGTTTCTTTTTGAGACACGGTATTACGCTTCAGGGTACGGCCTCTCGGAAATGCTCTTAGACTCAATATCTTGGTAGTACCTTCGGGTTGGCGAGCAACGATCATATCGTTCTGCACCGCGGTTGCATGAAGCGCCAAGATGCTTCGAGGATACGCAGCAAAAACCTTATCGGATTGCGAATGTTCGACCGCAAGAGAGCATTGATTCGTCGAGAAGGTGTGTCTCTGAATCTCTAATAGGTTGTGATCTTCACTCTTTAGAGTGTGCGAACTGACTTAAGTGCGAGTTCAGGACCCGAAGGTTGCAAACAACCCCTCTTCTTTGATTCTGCAGTCGCAAATTCGTCTGCGTAACACGCTGATTTGATGGTTAATAATACCTTTACCACTGCTGGGGTTCGTTCGGTCGGATGTATATTCGAAGCCGAGGGATGCAGCACGGCCCGTTAATATAATGGGGAGGCATCAGGATGGATTTCGGTTCCAGGCTTGATGCAAATTTCCGGTCGCACGCGAGCATGCCAATTCTCTCGTTGACGTTCACTTCACACAATTGGAGAATATTGATGAAAACTCTTACTAAGCTCGCCATCGCAGCCGCCGTTCCGGCACTGGCATATGCGGCTCCGGCATCCGCGCAGGTTATGGAAGCTTCCGATACTTTCGTGGTAAACCTCGAGGGTTCCGTGGATAGCGTTTGTGAATTGCTGCCCAACGGCTCGACCACTTTCGACGTCGATATGACAGATTTCGGTAATCAAGGCGCACTCGCGATCGCCTACAATTGCAATTCGCCCTATGCTGTTTACCTGGAGTCGGCGAACGGTGGCATGCTGAACACCACGAGCAGTGGCGTCGTCAACATTCCCTACGATGTCGAAGCGGTTGTACTGAATGTGGGAAGCGTCAATATCAGCTCGACAGCAATGAACGGTAGCCAGCAGGAACTCGTTAGAGAGACTAGCTGGACCAACATGTTCAACAATGGCGGTATTGCTGGCGGCAATATTGATCTCAACTTTTCTGGCATCCTGGACCAGTGGGCAGTTGCCGGTGACTATGAAGACACGCTGACGATTACTCTCGCCGCCGAATTTTAATCGAGTGATCTGAAATTATGGCGACCGGGGGCTGGTAATTTGGTCCCCGGTCGTTATCGTTTCCAGACTTAGGGGGTGCGGGATTATGTTCAAACTGCTATCAGCGGTCGCTATTGCGGCGTTTGCATTTTTTCTTGGAACTCCGGAGCGTGCTCTCGCCTACGATCTCAGGCCGATCATTATTCAGCTTGCTCCGACCGGTGCAGGCTCCAGCGGTACGGTGCTCATTACAAACAGTCACGAAGAGCCGATAGCCATAGAGGCGCGTGCCTATCTTCGTATTCAAAACCCTGACGGTACGGAAGAACGTATACCGGAAGACGAAGACATCATTATTACGCCGCCTCAGATGGTTATCGCTCCAGGCAGCAGCCAAGCGGTAAGAGTTCGCTGGGTAGGTGATCCCAATCCGGACCGCGAATTGACGTTTCGTCTGGTAACCGAACAGCTGCCGATCCGTCTTGCTACTGAAAGCGGTGCTGAAACCACAGCCAACCTTTCCTTTGCCTATCGGTACGAGGCCGCGCTCTACATTGTTCCCCCGGAGTCGCGTCCGGCTGCCCGTATCACTCGCGCCGAACCGGTTCTGGATGAAACCGGCACACAATGGCTCGAACTCGATATTGCCAGCGAGGGAACGCGGCGCGCTATCCTGGAAGGGCCTGCCTTGTCGATCTCGACATCGGGCAGCTCGTCCCCATTGCTACTCGAAGGCGAAGCGGTGCAGCCGCTGGTCGGCCTCAACATTCTGTCTGGCGGATATCGCACTGTACGCGTGGCATGGCCCGAAGGTTTGGCCGTCGGTCCGGTCGAGGCAGAATTACAGACCAGTTACACCGTCTTCCAGTAAAAGTGGCGGCGGATCATGGAGACCCGGCCCTCAAAGCGGCTATCCGTATTTCTGGTACTGATACTGCTGAAGCCCACAACAGCTTTCGCTTTGCAACAGGATACGGTCTGGGGACCGAGCGAAGTTGACGGAGACGAGAACACACAGACCGATCCGGCGGGTGAAACGCCCGATCCACGCCCGGAAGCTCCGGCCGACAACCGGTCAATCGATGAAATCTACCGTGACATTTTCGGTCGCGATCGCCCACCAGCAGTGGAAGACATCTATCCGGTCTTCATAGATGGTGTGAACGTAGGGCAATATCGTGTCCGTCCCGACGAGGCCGACCGGGATGGGGCGATAGAGGGTCGCTTTGTTTCAAATGTCTTGGCGGATCTGACCCTAGGGGAAACGCGCACGGCTCTGCTGCAGCAAAGCGAGCAGGAAAACGTCACCTTCGCCGAACTTACAGATGCGGGGCTTTCGACCCGCTTCGATGCCAATTCCCTGTCGTTGCATATCGACATTCCGCTGGATGTTCGCGGCGTGCGAAATCTTGATTTGCGGAGCCTAAGGACGCAGCCAAACCTTGCACTGGTGAACCAGGCCGATTTTTCTGCCTACCTCTCCGTGCGTACGGGCGTCGCGCTGGTGCAGCATTCGCGCGTCAAAGGGGCAGGCTTCGATGATCTCGTTACGGCGATGGATCTTGCCGTTAACTTCAAGGGTTTCGTGCTGGAGGCCGAGCTGGACTACGACGACAGCCGTGCAAACGGCTGGGAGCGGGGCGATGTCAGGCTGACATATGACAATCTCGACAATCTCATTCGCTTCGAGGCCGGTGACCTTTCGATCGGGCGCCGGCCATCGCAGGGAACCCCACGGATCGGCGGCATTGCAGCCTTTCGCAACTATGGCATTGATCCCTATCGCAACATACGTCCTGTACCGTCGCAAAGCTTCGTGCTGGAGCAGCCTGCTCGCGTCGAATTGCTGCTGAACGGCGCGCCACTTCGTACATTCGATCTCCAGTCGGGCAATTACAACCTGCGCAATTTCTCTCTGGTCCCCTCGGCTGCAAATGACATCGAGCTTCGCGTTACCTATGCCAGTGGCGAGACCGAGATCCTGCTGTTCCCGGCATTCTTCGACCTGGACTTGCTCGCACCGGGTCTTTTCGACTTCGCCGTAAACCTCGGCCTCCCGTACAGCGACGGTGACGGGAAGCGCGTTTACGATGACGGCGATTACAATGGGATAGGTTTCGCCAGATATGGCTTCAGTTCAACACTGAGTGCCGGGGTAAACTGGCAGGGGAACAAGGATTTCGATACGGTCGGAGCCGATGTCGTGTGGGCATCGCCGGTTGGCACATTCGGCATCAATGCCTCCACCAACATCCGTGCGCCCGGCGTGGATAGCAGTCAACTTACCGTTCAATATCGCTGGCGGGACACGGATCGCGAGCGGGACCGCTCGGTTGATGCGCTGGTCAGCCTTACCGGCGAGGACTACCGGACCTTAAATCAGCTTTTCGGCAGCAACACGATTGCGCGGCAAGTTCGAGTTCGTGCGGGCCAGAACATGGGGGAGCGTGGACGCGTCCAGCTCTTTGCGGGGTATGATCGCGATCGCGAAGGGCCGGCAGAGCGCTGGTATGCAGGCTTTAATTACAGTCATCAGTTTCGCTTCGGTTCGCTATCTCTCGGTCTGGAATACCAGAAAGACGATACCGAAAGCGTGGTTGCCCGGGTCGCCTTCTCCATACCCCTGGGCCGGGCACGCCTCAGCGGCAACGCTGTTACAGACGACAATGCTCTGCGGCTGGATTACAGCGTCCCCACCCCGTCGGGCGTCGGCGGTCTGGGTTACAGTGCCGGTATAGAGCGCCGTGACGGTTCCGATCGGCAGTTCGCGCGCCTGAATTACAACGCCAACCGGTTTGAAGCTTCCATCGCGCAGCGCGCGGAGAATTATCTGAGCGACCGCTCTCGACAGGATCTGAGAACCGAACTCACGGTCGGCACAGCGATTGTGATGGCAGATGGCCATGTCGGTCTTGGCAGGCCGGTAAGAAACAGTTTCGCTATGATCGAACCGCGCAGCGGCGCTGACGACTTCAACATCGCGGTCGAACCCCGCACTGGCTTCGCATCGACCGAAACCCGTTACTCGGCATATAGCGGTTCGTTAGGCCCTGCAGTCGTGCCTTCGCTGGTTGCCTACTTCAACCGTTCGCTCCAGGTCGATGCCCCCGACGCCCCGGCGGGCATTTCGATCGGCGGGCAGGTTTATTCCGTTCGCCCCGGGTATCGCTCAGGCTACTACATTCCGGTCGGCGATGATGCCAATGTCTCTATCGTCGGAAATATGGTAGACCATAGCGGAAAGCCCATCGCGTATGCTGTTGGCCTGGTCGAGAAGATCGGCGGAGGCGGCGAGGATGATCCGGGACAAGTATTTACCAATGCGAGCGGGCGGTTCTTTATCGAGGGCGTCGAAGCAGGCGAAAGCTATCGCGTCGTACTTACTGTTGAGGGTACTTCTGTCACACAGACCATCGATGTTCCGGAAGATCTGAGCGGAATTTATACTTTGGAAGAACCGCTCTCTCTTGATGTCGAAGTCTCCACACCTACCGAGGATGAGGAAAACGTCTCATGAAGATACTGAAAAGTGCAACGGGGGTGGTCTTCGCTGCGTCGGCCATGGCGTTTGGTGGAATTGCTCAGGCGCAGGAAGAGTCCTTGTCCAACGGACCGTGCGAACTAGAACTGACTGGCGACACAAGCATCGAATGGCGCGGACTGTATGGGCGTGGCTACGAAGTGACAGGTCAGCAGCAGGAATTCGAAACGCTTGGCGTCACGGTGCGTCATCAGGGCGAGGCGTGTGAATATTTTCTTGTCGCAACGCCCAATTCGGCAGGTCCAGACAATGTCCTGCTCGGAGCTGGTGATCAACTTTACTGGGACTTGCTAAGTCAGACCAGCGGACCGTCGATCGTGAGCCAGGATTTCTTCGGTTCGCTCGATACACAATTGCGTGGAGCGTTCGGACCGGGAATAAACGGCCAGCCCATCATGCTCTACTTCACGATACCCCCGGGGCAATTCGTGCGGGGCGGATATTACGACGGACAGCTATTGGTCAGGCTATTCCGCGATGATGGAGCTACGCCGGAGCTCGTCAGCGAATTGCCCGTCGCCTTGATCGCGCCAGTGGCCTCGATACTGAAGGTCCGAGCGGACGAATTCGTTGGAGGAGCCCGGGAAGCCACGATAGATCTCGGCGACCTGACTGTTCCCTCCACACGGACCGTGAATTTCGATCTGGTGAGCAATGCTACTGTCGAGGTCAGCTTCGATTCGCGCAACGGAGGTCTTCTGGCGCATGAATTCGGTGCTCCAGGCGTCCCTTACGACCTACGATTGAACGGCACGCAGTTGTCGCTCGAGGGTCTAGCGCGGCAGCGCATCGACATGGCAGCGCCTGGCGCGAGCAGCGCTGCTGAAGTCGAGATCGCCATTAGCCAGATTCCCGGTCGCCTGGCTGCAGGACGATATTCGGACAGCCTGACCATCACGTTCGTAGCGGACCCCTGATCTCATATTCTTCTAACAGACCCGAACAAGGGCGGAGCATCATTGCGATCGGATCGAACGTTTATTGCTGGGCTACCAGCTGTTCGGCTGCTTGCGTCTCCCGATAACAAATTATTGACGATCCCCTCACGGACCACTTTCTCACGTTCAGGTGCGCACAGAGGTGTTAGCCCATCTGAAAACGCCCCAATCGGAACCCAAAGTCGGGATCAGCCGAACGGCCTCTACACTTGGTGCTTCGAATTGTTCTGCTGAAAGTACTGGTGCCGCTTAGAGGATTCGAACCTCTGACCCCATCATTACGAATGATGTGCTCTACCAACTGAGCTAAAGCGGCATTCCAGCACCGCCCCATAGTTGCACCATCGCCCGTCGGCAACGGTGAACTGGGATGATGGAGGCCCGAGCCGGAATCGAACCGGCGTGCAAGGATTTGCAGTCCTCTGCGTAACCACTCCGCCATCGGGCCGGAAGGGCGGCCAACTAGCGACTTGTTCGCCAGTGTGCAATGCTTTCTTCGCCAAACTGCCGGGAGCCTATCGGGAAGCTTGTGCATTGTGGGAATGACAAGAGCGCCCTGCGCTCCTCAGGCAGCGGAAGGCAGATGGCGGGCAAGGCGTTAATTCCAAGGTTCGGGTGGCTCAAAACCTATGGTGGCGGCGGCTTGCTTAAGGATGGGATCGCGGGGCTGATACTGTCCATCCTGCTGGTGCCCCAAGCGATGGCCTACGCCCAGCTCGCCGGTTTGCCGCCTCAGATGGGCCTTTTTGCCGCGATGACACCGCCGCTGCTCTACGCGGTATTCGGCACCAGCCATTACGTTTCGGTCGGGCCCGTCGCGCTTGTATCGCTGATCGTGGCGGAGGCCAGCAGCGGAGCAGGCGATGCAGCGGGCAGCGACGCGATGTCGGTGGTCGCTATCATTGCGATCCAGGTGGGACTGGTGCTGCTGCTGGTCGGCGCGCTGGGATTGGGACGGCTGGTCAATTTCGTCAGCGAACCGGCGCTGCTGGGTTTCACGGCAGCAGCTGCATTCCTGATTGCAGCCAGTCAGTTACCCACTTTGCTGGGGCTCGATACGGATCGCGCAGGTAACCTGCCTGCGGCTCTCGGCTCGCTGTGGCAGGCGGTGCCGGATACCAATATGATGACGGCATTGATTGGCGGCGCGGTGTTGCTGGCCTTGCTGGTGCTCAATCGCTTCGCGGCACCATTGCTGTGGAAGATGGGCGTGTTTCCGCCCTGGCGGCAGGCCATTGCAAAATCTTTGCCGTTGCTGGTCATCATCGGTGCCGCTCTGGTTGCGGCCAATCATGATGGTACCATTCCCACCGTGCAGGCAATCGAGCCGGGACTTCCTTCCTTGCCCGCGTTCGGCACGCCCGCCCTGTGGTTGTCCCTGATACCTTCCAGCATGGCGGTCGCTGTTATCGTGTTCGTGACCGCGACTGCCGTGGCGAAATCGCTGGCGGGGACGGATCGCAGCGATCTGGATACCAGTCGGGAGGCCGTGGCGCTGGGGGCAGGCAACGTGGTTGCCGCGCTGACAGGCGGATATGCCGTGGGGGCCAGCCTCAGCCGGTCCGCCCTGGTTGAAGAGAGCGGGGCGCGCTCGTCGATTGCCAGTGTCGTGGCGGCGCTGGTGGTGCTGGCCACAATGCTGTTCCTCGCGCCGCTGTTGGCCTATCTGCCGCGCACCGCGCTGGCGGCGCTGGTTATCAGCGCCGTGTTCGGTCTTATCAAGTTGCGTAATATTCGCGCGATCTGGCGGCACGACCGGCTGGAAGGCTATATTGTCGCCATCGCCTTCATCGCCACCTTGGCGCTGGGCGTACGACTGGGGCTGGCCATCGGCGCAGGCATCAGCATCGCCCATTTCCTGTGGTTCTCCTCTGTTCCGCGCGTGACGAGGATTGGCAGCGACGATGGCGGCACGTCATTTCGCTCGGTCGACAGGGACAATGTGGAAATCATTACCTTGCCCGTGCTCGGTATCCGGATCGATCGCTCCATCTATTTCGGCAATGCCGAATATGTCGAGGAGCGGATTTTCGATCTTATCGGACGGCATGAAAGCGAGGAAGTCGAATGTATCGTCCTCGATATGCGATCGGTAAACGGGGTGGATGCCAGCGGTGTCGCCATGCTTCGCCGCCTGGCAGAAAGGCTGGAACGCGCAGACATGACCGTGCACTTCGCCGAGACGCACGCCCCGGTGCTGGATAGGCTCAAGGCGCTCGACACGACGGTGTGCAAGTATCACCGCACGGTGGCCGAAGCGGTCAACTCCTGCGGAGTGACCCTGGCCCAGGGCAACGACGGCAAGGTAGGCACCTGGCCTCGCTAGCGACCTGACATCCCGCACAGATTGGTTTGAAGCTTTGGCTACGATCTCCGGCCGCAACTGCCGCCGCGGTAAGGTTTCGGTAAACAGATTTCCCGTATGCCCATGAACTCAGGCGAAAGGGTATCCCGGCATGGCAACAGGGCTGATTAATCGAGACGATGCAAACGTCGTGCGCGTAAAAGTGCGGGCGAAGACCGGCGGTTCGATCGATCTGCAGGTGCTGGATATCTCGGCCGGGGGAGCCATGGTGGATTTTCATGGTTCGGCGGCCCGTCCGGGCGAGCGCGTGCTGATTACCCTTCCGGGACTTTCAGCCCTGCCGGCCGAACTCGTTTGGACCGAAGATGGTCGCGCAGGCATCGCCTTCGAGGCACCCCTGCACGAAACCGTCCTCGCCCGTCTGGAAGGAATGATGGGACGCTGACCTTGGTCTTGTTGCAGGTATACAAAAACCCGCCAGTCACCACCTGACAATTACTTGCCCGGCGTCTCCAGACCCATATCCTGAAAGTACCGTTTGATATTGCGTCCGGCCTGCCGAAGCCGCTGCTCGTTTTCCACCATGGCGATACGCACATAGCCCTCGCCGTCTTCACCATAGCCAACGCCCGGCGCCACGGCGACTTCCGCCTTGGTCAGCAATTGCTTCGAAAATTCGAGGCTGCCCATTTCCTTCAGCGGTTCCGGCAGCGGCGCCCAGGCGAACATGCTGGCTGGCGGCGGAGGAATATCCCAGCCGGCGCGGCCGAAGGATTCCACCATCACGTCGCGGCGCTTATGGTAGAGCTTGCGGTTCTTCTCTACGATATCCTGCGGCCCGTTCAGTGCGGCGCAGGCTGCGGCCTGGATCGGGGTGAAAGCGCCGTAGTCGATATAGCTTTTGACCCGCGAAAGCGCGGAAATCAGCGTGGGGTTGCCCACGGCGAAGCCCATGCGCCAGCCGGCCATGGAATAGGTCTTGGAAAGGCTGGTGAATTCCACCGCCACGTCCTTTGCGCCCTTGGCTTGCAGGATCGAGGGCGTCGGCTTTCCATCGTAGTAGAGTTCCGAATAGGCAAGGTCGGAAAGCAGCCAGACCTTGTGGAATTTCGCCCAGTCCACGAGCTGTTCGTAAAAGGCGAGATCCACCACTTCGGCGGTGGGATTGCTGGGGTAATTGACCACCAGGATCGTGGGACGCGGGACGGTGAAATTCATCGCCGCTTCCAGTTCCTCCCAATAGCGCGCATCAGGCGTCGTCGGCACGCTACGTATCGATGCGCCGGCAAGGATGAAGCCGAACGTGTGGATCGGATAGGACGGGTTGGGCGCAAGAATGGTATCGCCGGGTGCGGTAATGGCCGTGGCAAGGCTGGCGAGCCCTTCCTTGGAGCCGAGGGTTACGACGACCTCGTTCTCGGGATTGATCTCGACGCCGAACCGGTTCTGGTAATAATTGGCCTGAGCCTTGCGCAGGCCCGGAATGCCCTTGGATTGGGAATAGCCATGGGCATCGCCCTTTTGTGCAACTTCGCAAAGCTTGTCGATCACATGCTGCGGAGGCGGCAGGTCGGGGTTTCCCATGCCAAGATCGATGATGTCGCGCCCTTCCGCACGCGCGGCCGCTCGCATCGCGTTGACTTCGGCGATGACATAGGGCGGTAGGCGCTTGATGCGGTAGAATTGCTGGTCCATCGGTTCCTTCTCGTAGGCTTGGCCTGCTTGTGGAACGGCCTATCTGGCTGAAACAGACGCGCAGCGCAACGCAACTGCGGTTTCCCGGCGAAAATGATCTGTTTGGCGAATGTTCCCCAACAATAGCTGCCAATCGGCCCATTCTTGCCTATAAGGGTTGCTGCCATGGCAAATGATTCCAAAAGCGGCCAGGACGCCGCCGACATCTTCACCGAAATGCTGCGCATACAGGGGCAGGCCGCACGCCAGATGATGCAGGCCGTTTCACAGCCGGCGTCCGATACTGTGCCAGACGAGAACGCCGTCGATGCGATGGGCGATGCAATGGCGCAGTTTCAGAAGACATGGCTGCAATTCTGGCTTCCGAAGGAAGATCTGGCGGCGCCACCGCTGGCCGATCCTGCAGGCTGGATGGAGGCGATGCGCAAATGGTCCGCCGCCAACCCGCTGCTGGACACAGAAGCGCAGCAGAAGCTGTGGGCTGACGGAATGCAGTTGTGGCACAACGTGCTGGCCCAATATTCCGACGAGGATGCCGCCGCCGAAGCGCAGTTGCCGTTCCGAGATCGCCGCTTTGCCGATCCGGCCTGGCGCCAGCAACCGGTTTTTGCCCTGATCCATCAGACCTACCTGTTGTTTGCAGAGCGCATTGGCGAAAGCGTGGATAGCGCCGAGGGTCTTTCGGACAAGGACCGCGAGAACCTGCGATTTGCGTCGAAGAGCGTTCTGGATGCCATGAGCCCGGCGAACTATCCGCTGATGAACCCCGTCGTGCTGGAACGCACGATGGAGACAGGGGGCGAGAACCTGGTGCGCGGGCTGGAACGGCTGACGCATGACCTGGAAAAAGGGCAGCTGACCCACACCGACACCAGCAAGTTCAAGTTGGGCGAGAACATCGCCACCACGCCGGGCAAGGTAATCTACGAGACCGATCTTTTTCAGATCATCCACTATACGCCCACCACCCGGCAAGTGATGGAAACCCCGCTGCTGATCTTTCCGCCGTGGATCAACCGTTTCTACATCCTCGATCTCAGCGCGAAGAAGAGCTTTGTGCGCTGGGCGGTAGAGCAAGGAATTTCCGTGTTGCTGGTCAGCTGGCGATCGGCGGACGAAAGCATGGCGGATGTGGAATGGGACGATTATATCCGCGCCCAGATCGAGGCGATCGACGTGGTGCGTGAACGCCTGCAGGTGCCCAGTGTGCATACCATTGGCTATTGCGTGGCTGGCACGACGCTGGCCGCCACGCTGGCTGTGCTGGCCCGGCGCGGTGAAGCGGACAGGGTTCGTAGCGCCACGTTCTTCACAGCGCAGGTGGATTTCGAACACGCGGGCGATCTCAAACTGTTTATCGACGAGGGGAAGCTGGAATTCATCCGCCAGGCCAGCAAGGGCGGCTATCTGGATGGACGATACCTTGCCGCTGCGTTCAACATGCTACGCGGCAGCGATCTGATCTGGAACTACGTGGTGAACCACTATCTCCTGGGTGAGGATTATCCGGCGTTCGATCTGTTGTTCTGGAACGGCGATGTCACGAACCTGCCGGCAAAATGGCATTCGGCGTACCTGCAAGATCTCTATCGCGACAACCTGCTGGTACAGCCCGATGTGCTGAGCGCCGACGGAACTGCCATCGACCTTCGCCGGATAAAGGTGCCCACATACATCCAGGCAGGGCGTGAGGATCATATCGCGCCAGCTGAAAGCGTGTTCAAGGCGCTGGATCACTTCGGTGGCTCCAATCGCTTCGTCTTGGCGGGCAGCGGCCATATAGCCGGGGTCGTAAATCCGCCCGCTGCGGGCAAATATCAGTACTGGACCAACGATGGCGAATTCGCCTCGCTCGAGGAATTCGTCGCGGGCGCTACGGAACATCCCGGAAGCTGGTGGCCAGATTGGCTGCGGTGGCTGGAATCGCAGGATGAAAACCGTGTCGCTGCGACCGGGCGGCGCAAGCCCGGCAGCAAGACGAACCCGGCGCTGGAGGACGCACCTGGCCGCTATGTCATGATGCGCTGATGTCCAGCAATACCGGCTCTCAGATCCTCGACCAGCGCGCTTTTGTGCAGTGCACCATTTTTCCTTGACTTCGCGTCTGCAGCATCTTATTTGTGCACTGCAACAAGAAGTCGCGAATGCTTTGCGGCTTCACTGACGCGAAGGATTTAAGCGAGGAACTATGGCAGAAACCACCTCCACACCAGACAGCAGCGCCGAGAAGGCACCGGCTGCGCCTGCGGAAGCCAAGGCTGTCGAAGCCAGTCCCGCAAAGACCATGCCTGCTCCGGCTGCCGACAAGGCGCCAGTTAAGAACGCGGGTTCGGTCAAGAAGAATCCCGCAGTCGCGAAAAAGCCGGTCGCCAAGAAGGCCAAGGCCAAGAAGACTGCCGCGCGAAAGGCGCCCGTCCGCAAGTCGGTTACCAGGAGATCTCCTGCCAAGTCTCCGGCCAAGGCCCCGATCGCTGCCAGCGTAAAAGCAGACAATAACCAACCAAGCGTTTCCCAGTTGAAGGAAAAAATCATGGCTACCCAGAACACCGATTACACAGCTCCCATCGCCAACATGATGTCCGGCGCTGTCAACGAATTCCAGTCGCGTTCGCAGGCTGCTTACGAGAAGAGCACGGAAGCGATGTCGGAAATGACCGATTTCGCCAAGGGCAATGTTGAAGCCGTCGTGCAGAGCGGCAAGGTTTTTGCCGAAGGCGTGCAGGGCATGGGCCAGACCATCGCCGATGAGGCGAAGACGGCCTACGAAACCACGACTGCCGACATCCAGGAAATGGCCAGCGTGAAGAGCCCTACCGAGCTGTTCCAGCTGCAGGGCAAGATCATGCGTCGTAATTTCGATGCGATGATCGCCACCGCGACCAAGAACACGGACGCCACGATGAAGCTGGCGAACGAAGTTGTGGCACCGATGTCGGCGCGCGTCAGCGTTGCCAGCGAAAAGATGTCGAAGATCGCCTAAGCGGCAATCGACAACTATCGGTCGCCGCACTCTCCTCTTCCAAGGCGACCGTTTGACGGGCCGGGCAGTCTTACTGCCCGGCCCGAATGCTGTCTGCCGCAGGCATTCTGCGATTAACCGGGCCTGCTAGCGGGAATTTGTGCGAAACCGGACTTGCAGCCAGCGCATTCGTTACGATATTCGCGGACTGAATGACCGAGACTGACATCTTCCTAACCGCCGCTGGCTGGTCCATTGTTGCCGCCGATGAGGATGGCGACGATCCTGCGGGAGGCGAAGGCGAGGGGCAGACCGGCGTCGCCACCAAGACCCGTGCCAAGCCAAAGAAGCCCAGTCAGTACAAGGTGCTGATGCTGAACGACGATTACACGCCGATGGAATTCGTGGTGATGGTGTTGAAGCGCTTCTTTCGCATGGATCTGGAACAGGCCACGCGGGTCATGCTGCAGGTCCACCAGCGCGGCGTAGGGGTGTGCGGTATCTTCCCTTACGAGGTTGCCGAGACGAAAGTGAATCAGGTGATGGACTTCGCGCGCGAGCATCAGCATCCGCTGCAATGCACGTTGGAAAAGGCCTGACCTGGACCAAATCCCCTCCGGTTTGAAACAAATCGGGGCATGACCGATGCGCTTTTTGTCGCTAAGGCGCAGGGCAACTAATTTCCCCGCAGCGTCAAGACGGCTATCCGAAACACCCGTGTCCCGCTTCATCACCGCCACAGACCGATACATCTTCCGGCTCGTTCTCGTGCCGATGATCGGCGTATTCGTGCTGGCGGCCAGCTTGCTGTTGCTGGAAAAGATGCTGCGCCTCTTCGATTTCGTCAGCGTGGAAGGCGGACCGATCGGCATCGTTTTCGAGATGCTGGTGAACCTGGTGCCCGAATATGCCGGACTGGCGATTCCCTTGGGGCTGATGCTGGGCATACTGTTTGCTTTCCGCAAGCTGGCGATTTCCAGCGAGCTGGACGTAATGCGGGCCGTGGGATGGTCGTATACGCGTCTGTTGCGAGTACCCTTTCTCATCACTCTGGCGCTGGTCGCCCTGAATTTTGCCATCGTCGGCTTCATCCAGCCACAGGCGCGCTTCGCCTATGAAGAGATGGAGTTCGAACTGCGCTCCGGTGCGCTTGGCGCATCGATCAAGGTGGGCGAATTCAACACCATCGAAGACAGTATGGCGCTGCGTATAGAAGGCAGTGAGGACGATGGGCGCCAGTTGCTGGGAGTTTTTGCCCGCATCGCCGACAACGACGGACAGGTTCTTTCCATCTCGGCGCGCGAAGGACGGTTCCTGGCCAATCGCGAAGATCGCAATACCATCATCCTGCGGTTGGTTGACGGCGTGATCGTGCATGACGTTGCCAACGGCAGTCCCCGCGTGTTGAGCTTCAGCCAGCATGACCTGCCGATTGATCTGCCCGCCATCGAACAGTTTCGCGATCGCGGAGAGGATGAGCGGGAATACAAGTTGCCCGAATTGCTGGAAGTCGGATGGAGTTCGGAAAGCACTGCGGATGAGCGTGTCGGAAGTCAGGCCAACTTTAACTATCGCATGGTCGAGGTGGTGATGATGCTGATGCTGCCCTTCCTCTCTGTTGCCCTGGGTGTGCCGCCAAAACGCAGCACCTCGGCGCTTGGCGTGTTTCTCTCCATCGTGATCGTCGTCGCCTATCACAAGATCAACCAGTACGGCGCCGAGGTCGCGGAGATCGGGCGTATCGATCCCTTCCTTGCGCTGTGGGGACCTTTTGCGGTGCTGTTCGCTCTGATTGCCTACATGTACTACCAGGTTGCCTTCGTGCCTGGCGGACAGGCAATCGGTTTCCTAGAGAGCTTCTATTCCAAGATCGCGCGTCGCCTGAAGAAACTGGTCGGGCGCGAAAAGCTGCGCGGACTGGTTCCTGAGCAGGACCTGCAAATGCAGGGCGAGGAACAGGGGGCCGCGCCGCATGCTGCTTGATTTCTTTCCGTCGCGCACACTCACCATCTACCTGGCGAAGATGTTCGCAGTTCGCATCGTGGCCGTCCTGGCGATGCTGGTGCTGGTGCTGCTGATGCTGGACCTTCTGGGCAAGACGGGCGACATCTTGGCGGCTGAAGGCAATACCAACGCCGAGGTCTGGCTGTATGCGTCACTGCGCGCGCCGCAGCTGGTGGCGCGTTTCCTGCCCTATTCCGTGCTGCTCGCCACGATCATCACGCTTGCGGGAATGAACCAGAACTCGGAAGTAATCTCTATGAAGGCGGCGGGTATGTCCGCCCACCAGATCCTGGCGCCGCTGCTGCTGATAGGGCTGGTGGTTGCAGCCATATCCTTCGTGTTCAACGAACGCATCGTTACCCGCGCCACCGCTACTCTGAAGGCATGGGAAAACGTGGAATACGCCGCAATTCCCGAAGATCGCGAGGCGCGCGCCAATGTCTATTTCAACGATGGAAACGACGTGCTGCTGGGCGGCACGCTGACGGGGCGTGGCGACCAGTCGGTGCTGACCGATGTGACCTTTTACGAGCGTGATGCAGGCGGCATGATCACTCGCCAGATTACCGCCGACCGCGCCACCTTTGCCGCGCCCGGCTGGCGACTGGAAGACGCCACCAGTTTCAACGTGGCCACAGCCAATGCGCAGCAACTGGATAGCGTCACCGTGGCGGAAGGGGTGGAGATTGCGCAGGTCGAATTGCGCCGGGTAGACCCGGACGGACAACCTTTGGGTGAGCTATCGGAAAGCATAGCGGCACTGCAGGGCGCGGATCGCCGCACCGGAGAGCTCGAGGCCAAGTGGTGGCACAAGATTTCCGGCCCGCTGTCCGCCGTGCTGATGCCACTGCTGGGTGCGGTTGCGGGTTTCGGACTTGCGCGTTCGGGGAAGCTGTTCCAGCGCGCGGTAATCGGAATGGCGCTGGGATTCGCCTATTTCGTGGTCGACAACGCTGCGCTGGCAATGGGTAGTTTCGGAGGTTACCCGCCCTTGCTGGCGGCCTGGGCACCGTTCTTCCTGTTCCTGCTGGTGGGTGAGACGGTGCTGGTCCGGACGGAGGAATGAACCCGTCTGACTGGTCCGTCAGGCTGGCTCATCCCGAAGACGCGGAAGCGTTTACCGAGGTTGAGGAAGATGCCGCCCGTCTCTTGCGAGACGCGCCGTCGCTGGCACGGGTCACGATCCCTCCCCCGCGGTCTTCTGCTGAATACCGCGCGATCATCGCGCAGCGGCAGAGCCTTGCCAGTGTAGCAGCCGGGCGGATTATCGGCTTCGCGGCCGCTCGTCCTGCAGGCCGCGAACTTCACCTGCATGAATTGAACGTGGCACGCGCCTATCAGCGCAACGGAATTGGCGGCACCTTGCTGCGCGCATTGCAGATCGATGCGCGCAACGCCGGTTTTGCCTCGATCACCGTGCACACCTTCCGCGATATTGCATGGAACGCACCGTTCTTTGCGGCCTATGGCTTTACCGAGGTTACCGATCTGTCGCGCCATCCGCGTTTGGCAGCCGGGCAGGATGCCGCGGTTGAGGCGGGCCTGCCCAGCGACATACGCTGTGCGATGATCTGCCTTCTCGACTGACCGGGATCAGCCGTCGCGCCGCCCCATGGTGCTGCGCGCAATGCGACCCACCAGCGGCAGCATCCCCGGATGGCTGGCCTCCGCAAACGTCGAAGTTTCACCCAGATGCGCATGGATGCGGCGGTGCGCCTCGTGCAGGGAGTGGTAGGGCATGGACGGGATCAGATGGTGCAATGCATGATACCGCAGACCCACCGGAGCCCAAATGCCGGCCGCGAAACGTGGCACGTTCACGCTGTCGAGATATTGTGCGGTGACCGTCATCGCCTCGCCTTCGTTTTCCCACAGGTGCGCCACCAGCGTGCGCAGTTGGTTGAACACCGCCACGGCAGCCGTGATGGCAAGGGCAATCAATAGGGGTCGCCAACCCAACCAGAACGGCGTGGTCATCAGGAAGATCGCCCAGATGCTGGCGCCAACCTGCTGGAACAGGAACCACTTGCGCTCCTTGTCTTCCGGCGGGCGGCGGCGGAACGATGGATTGATGGAGAGGGAAGAAAAACGCTCCCATGTAAGGCGCCGAACCGCCGGCACAATCAGGCCGATGGGCGCAAGAATGCCCCAGCGCACGATCAGCGCGATGGGCGCAAGCGCTGCCACAGCCACGAACAGCGGCAGGCTCCACGGTTTCATCAGGGCCAATGGCATGTATTCCGGATCTTCGGCCGTGCCGTATTTCGTGCGCGCGTGGTGCAGGGTGTGCACGCTTTCGTACATCAGGCTGGGCGTCAGCATGGGAATGCCCACCAACAGGTTCCATGCCGTGCGAAAGCCGGGCAGGGCGGTGCGGTGGAGGTGCGAAATCTCGTGGATGAACAGCAGCGCACGATATAGCGCGAGGACCGAGACCACGGCCAGTCCAATAGCCACCCACGTGTTTTCGACCAGGATTGCCCCTGTCATCGCGGCATAGCCCACCAGCGCCGATCCGATCATGTCCGGCCAGTAGATGTCGGGCCGCGCAGTATTGATGTCGCGCGTCAGTTCCGCCGCCGCGCGCAGCATCGCCTTGTCGTCAGGGATTTGCGCGTGAATACGCCGCTGCGCTGGCTTGGTCAGAGCTACTTTCTGCTCGGAAGTGTTTGTCGTCGCGTCCATAAGGCGGGCTCTATAGTCCAGATTATTCGAAAGTGCGATATGGCGCGACGAAATGCTCGCGCGCCTGACCCCGCACGGTTGACAGGGCCTTAAAGCATATCAAGAGCGAACCGGGCATGAATGAAAGGCCGATCCACGTGAGCGAGAAGATAGATATTGCCCCTGTGTCCGGCAAGGGTGACCTCGATGCATTCATCGATATCGCGTATGAGCTGAACGAGAGCGATCCCAATTGGGTGCCGCCGCTGCGCATGGAAGTGCGTGAACTGCTGGATCCGGGCAAGAACCCGTTTTTCGAGCACGCCAAGGTGCAACTGTTTCTCGCTCGCCGTGGGGATGAAGTGGTTGGCCGGATATCGGCCCATTACGACGAACTGGCGCTAGCGCAGCCCCGCGAACAGGGGATGGGGCCGGGCACGGGCAACTGGGGCATGATGGAGGCGGCGGACGAGGCCGTGATGGCCGCATTGATCGCGCGCGCAGAACAATGGCTGCGCGAACAGGGAATGGCCCGTGTTCTTGCACCGCTAAGCCTGTCCGTATGGGACGAGCCGGGCCTGCAGGTGAAGGGGCACGATCACCCGCCGATGATCATGATGGGTCATCACAATGCGGATTACGAAGGATGGGTAGAGGCACAGGGCTATGACGTCGCAAAGCGCCTGTTTACCTACGATCTGAAAATCCACGGCGGATTTCCTCCGTTGATCGATCGTATCGTCGCATCAGGAGAGAAGTCCAGCCGCATCAACGTGCGCATGGTCGATACCAAGAATTTCGATGACGATGCCGCCATCTGCATGGATATCCTCAACGCTGCATGGTCCAACAACTGGGGTTATGTGCCGTTCACGGAGGCCGAGAAGGTCTATGCCTCCAAGAAGTTGCGACCCCTGACAAAACAGGGCGCCAACATGATCGCCTTCGTTGACGGAGAGCCGGCTGCATTCATGCTGGCCTGGCCAGATATCAATCTGAAGCTGAAGAATTACGGCGGCAAGCTGTTTCCGTTCAACTGGCTGAAACTGTTGTTGTGGCTGCGCAACCCGGACTCGTTCAACTGGCGCGTGCCCCTGATGGGGGTGATACCGAAATACCAGAACAGTCGCATGGCAAGCCAATTGGCCTTCATGATGATCGAATATATCCGCCGCTATTCGGTGGGTCGGTTCGATGGCGAACGGGCCGAAGTCGGATGGATTCTGGAAGACAATCAGGGAATGGTGGCGATCGCCGACGCCATCGGGGCAAAGGTCAATCGCGAATACCGCCTGTACGAAAAGCAACTCTAGGCACCAATCGATCCATGCAGGGAACCCTCCGCGTTCGTTCCACGTTAGGGTCGCAGGTGCAGCCACAGCACCTACCCGGAGGCCGATGATCGACAGTCGCGACAGCAATACCCGCAGTGAGAAGAAGACCCGGCGCAAGAAGCTTGGCCGCGTGTTGCTGGTGGAGGATGACGCCGTTCTCGCGATGTCGCTGGAAGATGCCCTGCTTGCCGGCGGGGCGGAGCAGGTGATCATCTGCCATACGATGAAGGCAACGGTGGCCGAGCTGGAAAAGGATGAGAAGCTGGACGCTCTTATCCTGGACGTTCACCTTGCAGACCGGGATGATGGCTGGGCACTAGCGGAACTGGTTGCCTTGCTGGGACCGAAACGGCCATGGATCGCATTTGCCACCGGTGCGCCCGATGAAATCCCGCCCGAGATCGCCGAGATGGGCCCGGTGTTCGAGAAGCCCTACGATCCGGAACAGCTCGTGAAGGTACTTGCAGCCGGGCGCAAGCAGGGCCTGTTCTCGCGCCTGCTCGGCTAGGCAAACCCCAAATTCTAAAGATCGCATGCTATCAATTGATGCAGCTGGAACGCTGCACGAAAAAAAGGCCTCCGATCAGAGGATCGGAGGCCTTTCGGGATCGTATCACCAGCCGCTTGGACGGGAGGGGGGGTCTCGGCGGTGACATAGACTAAATGACCGTCCTTAAATGCAGTTCCCAGCACCTCGAATTTTTGCCGATTTTTTTCAAAATTATTCTCAAGAGGGTTTGCAAAGCCCGTGAACAGCGCCCATTCGAGGCGAGAAAATTCCTGAAAGCAGCGAGTGGAACCCATTCTCCTCGTGTGCGTTCACCTGAAACGAAATACCGGGAAGGGTCTATATGAGTATTGGTGCAGAAGTCGCCGCACATCTACCGTTTCTTCGTCGCTATGGCCGCGCCCTCACAGGGTCGCAGTCAACCGGCGATGCATTTGTTCAAGCCACACTGGAAGCCGCTCTGGCCGACGATGACCTCGCAGACAGCCTGCGCGGTGGGCGCGTGCCGCTGTACAAGGCTTTCAACAAGGTCTGGTCCAGCGCCTACATGGAAGTCGAGGACCCGCAGTCCGAAGGCAGTTCCCACGAAGTTGCCGCGCAGGACCAGCTGAAGCGTATCACGCCCGTCAACCGGCAGGCATTGCTGTTGACCACGGTGGAAGACTTTTCGACCTCCGAAGCGGCAGAGATCATGGACATGGATGAAGGCGATGTGGAATCGCTGGTTCGTGAAGCCGTGGCCGAGATAGAGCGTGAAAGCAGCACCAACGTCCTGATTATCGAGGACGAGCCGCTCATTTCGATGCAGCTTGAAGACCTGGTAAAATCGCTGGGTCATGAAATCTGCGGAACCGCGGCGACCCGTACGCAGGCGCAGGAAGTCGTGGCCGAGAAAACGCCGGGTCTGGTGCTCGCCGACATCCAGCTTGCCGATGGTTCCTCCGGCCTCGATGCGGTGGACGATATTCTCGCCATCGAATCCGTGCCTGTGATCTTCATCACCGCCTATCCGGAACGCCTGCTGACAGGCGACCGTCCAGAGCCGACCTATCTCATCACCAAGCCGTTTCAGGAAGACACGGTTCGTGCGGCTATCAGCCAGGCACTGTTCTTCGGAACCAGCCGTCCGCTGGACTGATTCGTACCTTAACCTATTGGCCTATGCGTCCCCGGCGGATTTTTCGTCGGGGCGCTTCCACAATACCCACCAGGCAATCGCTGCAGCGGCAAGGCCACCCAGCAGGTTTGCGGCCAATTCGCCAAGATAAATTGCTTCGGTCCCCAACGTGCCGCGCAGAAGCCAGGCGAAGGGCACCATCACCAGCAGTACGCGGGTGAGTGAAAGAGCGAGCGCGTTGCCGGCGCGATCAATGGCATTCAGCGCCCCGTTCACCACGATCAGTACGCCATACCCTGCATACCCCCAGACGGATATCGCGAGGTAGGCCGATGTCGCCTCCAGCGTGCGCGGCTCGTCGCTGAAGAGGTTTGCGAACCAGCCTCGCAGCGTGAACAGCAGGAGAGCGGCAGCCAGCCCGTAGCCGAGGCAGAACAGGCCCGCCTGCACCAGCGCGCGCCGCGCCCGGTCGTATTGCAGCGCTCCCCAGTTCTGGCCGACGATGGCGCCGATCGAACCCGAAAGCGCCAGCAGCGGTACAACCGCGAAACTTTGCAAACGTCCGCCCGCTCCAAAGCCCGCAACCGCTGCCGACCCCTCTACCGCCAGCAGGGAGGTGAGAACGGCCAGGCCAGCGGGATTGATCGAGTTGGTAAAGGCTGCCGGGCCGGCAACCCGCGTCAGCGCCTTGAGCTGCAAACCGACGCGGCAATTGCGCACCGCAGAAGGTTTGAAAGGCAGATCATGTCTTTCAAGCAACCAGAAGGCCACGATGACGCCTACCAGCCATCCGCCGATGGTGGCATAGGCCGCGCCCGCCACGCCGAAACCTGCAAAGCCGAATGCTCCGGTTATCAGCAGCGGATCGAGAACCCAGTTCACCATGGAATAGATGACGAGCACCGCGGTGTTGCTCTTGGCTGCGCCCTGTCCGCGCAGCACACCGTTGGCGCCCATCATCGTCATCATCAGCACGAAACCGAAGGCGTAGGGCTGCATGTACTCGTCTATCAACGGCAAGACCGCGGCATCGGCCTGCATGAGCTGGAACAGCGGCTGGCGTAGCGCATACAGCAGCAGGCCCAGTGTAATGCCCGCGGCCAGCCCTAGCATCAGGCCCAGGTTTGCGCGGGCCAGTGCACGCTCGTCGTCCCCTTCGCCCAAGGCCCGGCTGACGACCGAATTGATGCCCACCATCACACCTACGCCGAGGCTCTGCAGCGCGGTGATGACAGGAAAGATGAAACTGATCGCCGCGAGTTCGTTTGCGCCAAGCTGGCCGATGAAATAGGCGTCGATCACACCGACAGACATGATTGCGGCCACGCCGACGATGGCGGGCGTCGTCTGCCTGACGAGGTGCCCGGCAATCGAGCCGCGAACGAGCTTGGCCCGTGGGTTTTCCGGCTGTTCTGAAGCTGTTGTGGCCATGCGCCCCCAGATGGTGTGTGGCCGTGCAGCGGCAACATGGCCCTAAGCGCGTGTCAAAGGGCAAGCAACACCCGGCATCGCTTTGTCAGACGGCCGATTTCAGCTGACATGGGCGATTACCTTGGTTCGGATAGCGCGAGGCGTTTACGCGATGTTCCTGCTGTCCTAGATACGCAGGCGCAACTGCCGCGTACGGGTGTTACCCAGGGCGGCGAAAGTGAGAGATTTTCCAAGACAATGACGGCAATGACGGTGAACGAACGGCCTGTCGATTTCGACATGGATCCAGCAACGCCCTTGCTGCACGCTCTGCGCGACGCGGCGAACCTGACGGGCACCAAATATGGCTGCGGCGTTGGCGATTGCGGCGCCTGTATGGTGCTGGTGGACGGAGAAGCCTTACGATCGTGCCTCGTCACCATCGGGGAGGCGGAGGGGCGCTTCATCACCACCATCGAGGGATTGAGCCGCGATCGTTCGCACCCGGTACAGCAGGCCTTGGTGGCAGAGCAGGCGATCCAGTGTGGCTTTTGTACGCCCGGCATCGCCATCGCGGCTGCCAGTCTGCTGCGCAGCAACCCTGATCCGACCGAGGCTCAAATCAGGGAAGCCATTCCCAACCTGTGCCGTTGCGGCGTCTATCCCCGGCTTGTTCGCGCGGTGCAGCGCGCTGGCCGCGTGGCGCGTCGTCGCGAAACGATCAGCGCCGCGCCTGCACCGGGTATAGACCCTGCAGACGCGGCGCGCGTTGTTCCGGGCATGCGTCTTGACGATGCCGGCCCGAATACATCCACGGATTGAACGATCAGAACCGCAACCTTGCGCCAATGCTGGCGTTCAGCGGCGCACCGGGCTGGATGTTATTGTCGCCGTGGGCGCTGGGATAGTAATCCTCGTCGAACAGGTTCTCCACGTTGGCCTGCAGCGTCAGCGTCTCGGTCGCTTCGAAAAAGACAGCAGCATCCACGCGCGTGTAGGCAGGCAGGACCACGTTGTTGCTGAGCGAGGCGAATTGCTCGGAAAGATGCGTCAGTCCCGCGCCAAAGGCAATCCGGTCTGTCACGTCGTAACGCGCCCAGGCGGTGATCTGGTGCTCGGGCACCTGTTGCAGGGTGGTACCCGCAGCAGCCGAAGTTGTGGTCGATGTGATCTCGCCATCAAGATAGGCATAGCCCAGGCTTACAGAGAGTCCGTCGACAGGTTCGCCCACGAGGCCGAGTTCGAAACCTTCGACTTCGCTTTCGCCCGCCAGAATTACCAGGCCGGTATTGGCAGGGTCGGGCGCGGTGGTGTTGGATCGGGTAAGGCGGAAGATTGCCGCCGTTAGCAGCAATTCACGATGCGGAGCCCACTTCACGCCGGCCTCGAGATTCTCGAAAGTTTCCGGTTCCAGCGAGGCCGATTGCTGGCTCAACATCACGAACTGGTCGCCCGATTGCGGCAGGAAGCTTTCGGCATAGCTGGCATAGACGGACAGGTTTTCCTGCGGTTTCAGGATCGCGCCGAAACGCGTGCTCCAGCGGCTGTCCACGCGGTCGCCGTCGAAACCGGAGATGAAATCGGTGCTTTCCAGGTCGAAGCGATCGTAACGCACGCCTGCCACCAGTTGCAGGATACCGATATCCAGCTGTTCCTGTGCATAGAAGGACAAGGTGGAAAGCTCGCTGGCGCTGGCACGCTGCGGCGCGAGGGTGAAGCTGGGAACGGTAATCGTATCGTCCAGTGCCACGGTAACGCCCGTAGCCGCACCGTTGTTGAACAGCGCACGGTCGCGCACCGAGTCCGTATCCTGCGTGCCCGCCTCGGCACCGATCAGCAGCGTATGGGCAAGCGAACCGGTCTCGAACTGGCCCACCAGGTTCAGCTGTCCGATCAGGTTCTGACGGTCCGTACCGCTTTCATAGCCCGAAAGGTTCACGGTCGTATCGGTCGTGCCGCCACCCGGAACGATATTGGAATAGAACTTGTCGTAATCGGCAAACATCACGCTGGCGTTCAGGCTCCAGGCGCCGCTGAAATCGTGTTCCAGCCTTGTGCGTCCGATATGCACTTCAACATCGCTGAAATTGTATTCGGGATCGCCGAAGAATGTCTCGTCGAAGCCGCGCAGCGGACCGCCGTTGAGGGATGGCACGCCGCGATCGACGACGCGTTCGTCATCATCGTAGGTATAATAGGCGTATAGGCGCGTATCGGGGCCGAGATTGGCGGTTACAGTGGGGGAGAAGCCGAAGAAGCGGCCTTCGTATACGTCGCGATGGTTGTCGAATTCCTCGTACGTGCCGGTGAGACGAACGGCCAGGTTATCGCTTGCCGGAAGATTGGCATCGCCGGTGATATTGAACGCGCCAAAGGTATCCACCTGCGCGCCCAGCGAATGTTCGGTGACGCCCAACTCGCCGACCTTGGCCACGCGGTTGATCGCGCCGCCACCGGCACCGCGCCCGAAGATCAAAGCGTTGGCGCCCTTAAGCACTTCCACCCGCTCCACGTTATACAGCGGGCGATAGTATTGCGCATCGTCGCGCAGACCATCGATGTAGAAATCGGCGGTGGTTTCCTGCCCGCGAATGAACACCTCGTCACGATGGCCTTCGCCGGTTTCCAGGCTTACACCGGGGACGAAACGCAATGCGTCGTTCAGGCTGGTCACGGCCTGGTCTTCCAGCTGGTCCGCCGTGATGACGGTAACGGCCTGCGGCACGTCGATGATGGGCGTGGGTGTCTTGGTGCCCGTGCTGCCATCCTCGTTCACGTAGCTATCGCGTTCACCGGACACGACGATGTTGCCGGGCAGGTAATCACGCTGCGCGTCGGTATCGGCGTCGGTGGTGGCCGATGCGGCGGTGGGTGCAACGGTTGCGGCGCTTGCCAACAGAGCAAGGCGGATAACGGCGGTACGAATGATGATTCCCTCCTGAGTCGCTATTGCGATTGATTTGCAGAAGCGCCCCTATTGAGAATGATTATTATTGGCAACAGCTAATGTGCATTGGCTGGTAAAAGAACGCACGCTAGGCCGGGACGGACGTTTCAATCGAGGAGGATCACGTGAAGGCGACCATCTGGCACAATCCGAAATGCAGCAAGTCACGGGGAGCGCTGGCGATCCTGCAAGAGCGTGACGGTGTGGAGCTGGAAGTGGTGGAATACCTGAAGAACCCGCCGGACCGCGACAAGCTGGCGCAGCTATATACCGATGCCGGAATTTCACCCGCCCAGGGTTTGCGCCTGAGCGGTACGGAGGCGAAGGAGCGCGGCTTGCCCGATGCCGACGCCGATACCGTGCTGGATGCCATGGCGGCGGAGCCGAAGCTTATCGAGCGACCGCTGGTCGAGACGGAAAAGGGCGTGCGATTGTGCCGTCCGGTAGAGAAGGTCGAGGAAATCCTCTGACGGCCAGCGTCCTTGCGCCTGCCTATTCGAAGGTTTCTCGCGCAGCCTCTGCACTGCCACCACTAAGCTGGCGGTGAACGGCGGCGAGGACGGCCAGCATGACCGTGGTGTAGCCCATGCTGATCAGGCCGCCCCCGATAGCGGCAGCCAGCAGACCCACCGTTTCACCCAGCACGCCGAACAGGGCAAACACCAGTCCGGCCACCAGCGACAACACCAGCACGGCAATGATCAGCAACATGTAAAGCGCGAACAGGCGAAGCGAATTGCCTTTCGTCAGGCGCCACGATCGGGCCAGCGCCTTGATCGGGTTCATCACGCGCTCGATCGCAATGACCGGCGACAGGAGCAGGAACTTAACCCAGATGTAGATCATCAGCACGATACCCACGATGCCCAGAAGCGCCGCAATGCCGGGGTTGATGGCCGCACCCAGAGCGATCAGCAAAATGGGTACCAGTGTCATGGCCAGGAACTGCAGGATAAGCGCAATGATGTAGGGGATCAGCGCCTTGCCGCCAAACGCCAGTGCCTCGCCGACCGTGGGGCGGGAACGGTCCGTCAGCAGCGCCAGGAGGCCCAGGACGCCGGCAGCCTGAACCAGTCCGAACACCAGGTATATCCACCAGCTACCGGCAAAATAGTCGCCGAACAGCGCAAATATCTCTTCCGGATCGGGTTGGTCGCCCAGGGCTTCCATCTGCATGATCAATGCATCCTGCGATGGCAGGATCAGCGTGGAGATGACATTAGGCAAAAAGAAGAAGACTGCCGCGACGATCAATACGACATCCCTGTTGGCGGAAAGCAGCGCAGTCGCCTCGTTCCACGCCCGTTCCAGATCCAGTTTTTCGCCCATTCCGCCCTCGTTTCAACTATTGCGCTCTTGATAAGCGCGTTCACACCCGCCACGCAATCGCGAAACCATGACTGACACCAGCAATCTCCCCGATCCCGCAATCGAATGGCGTCGTTCCACGGGCGAAATTCCCTATAGAGACGCCTTGGCAGAGCAGCAGGCGCGCAGCGATGCGCTGATGGATGGCAAGGGACAGGAACTGGTATGGATGCTGGAACATCCGCCGGTCTATACGGCAGGCACCAGCGCGGACCGGGCCGAGCTGGTGGACCAGCGCTTCGATGTGGTGGAGACCGGGCGGGGTGGTCGCTACACCTATCATGGCCCTGGCCAGCGGGTGACATACGTGCTGTTGGACCTGAAGCACCGCCTGCGCGACGTGCGCCAATTCGTCCATGCGCTGGAAGGCTGGGTAATCGCCACGCTTGCCGATTTCGACGTGGAGGCTTTCGCCGTGCCCGAACGGGTCGGCATCTGGACGCATGATCTTGACGGGGCAGAGGCCAAGATCGGTGCCATCGGCGTGCGGGTGCGGCGCTGGGTCACGATGCACGGATTTGCAGTGAACCTGGCGCCCGATCTTTCCCATTTCACCGGCATCGTGCCTTGCGGCATCGCCGAATATGGCGTCACCAGCATGGCAAAGCTTGGAAAGACGGTTGCGCCCCACGAATGGGATGAGGCATTGCTGGCGCGCGCCGCGGATTTCCTCAAGGCCATTTCGAATCCGGAGTATTCCTAGATCATGTCCACTCGCTCGAAACTTGCACTCGCCATTCCGGTGCTGCTGTTGCTGTCCACTTGCGAGGACGAACCTGAAGTATCCGTGGAAGACGATGGCCGCGAAGCTTCGGGCGCGGTCCTGGAAGGTTCTATAAGCGATGAGATGATCCCGTTGGATCAGGTCCGCTCGCAGGCTCCCCTGGCCGAACCGGACGAATCCGAGGGCAACGAAACCGACGATCCCGAGACCGAGTAGGCGCTGCGGCGCAAGCGAATGGATATTGGCGCACAGCCCATCGGCACGAGGCTGATCGGCCTAGCTGCTTTGCTGGTGGGCAATGTTGCGCTCGCATGCGGGCCATGGCTGGTTCGCCTTGCCGATACCGGTCCCGTCAGTGCTGGCTTCTGGCGCGTGGCACTGGCGCTGCCGTTCCTGTTCCTCATCGCGAGTATCCGCGGGGAACGCATAGCCGGTATCCCGCGAAGGGCCACTCTACTGGTGCTGGCAGGTGGCGTGTTCTTCGGTCTCGATATTGCCGCCTGGCATATCGGCATTGGCGATACGCGCCTGGCCAATGCAACGTTGTTCGGCAATGCTGGCAGCGTGATCCTGATGGTATGGGGCTTTTTCATGCTGCGGCGCCTTCCCAAGGGGCGTGAATGGCCCGCGATCCTGGCGGCACTTGCCGGGGCGACCATATTGCTGGGCCGTTCGATGGAGCTATCGCCGGCCAATTTCGTGGGGGATCTATACTGCCTGCTGGCCGGGCTTCTCTACGCCGGATACCTTCTGCTACTGCAGGACGCACGCCGCAGCTTCGGCAGCTGGAGCGTTCTGGCAGTTTCGAGCAGTGCCAGCGTGGCAGTGTTGCTGGTGGTGGCACTGGCCCTGCGCGAGCCTTTCTGGCCAACCGACTGGACGCCGGTGCTGCTGCTGGCGCTGTCCAGCCAACTGATCGGACAGGGGTTGCTCGTCTATTCGCTCAAGCTGTTTCCGCCTCTGGTGATCGGCATTGCCCTGCTGACGCAGCCTGCCGTGGCGGCGCTGATCGGTTGGGTGGTGTTCGGCGAATGGCTTGTGCCGCTGGACCTTCTGGGCATCGTGCTGGTGGGCAGCGCGCTGGTGGTGGCGCGGGTAACGATGCCAAAGGAGCCGCCACGCCCGCGCGTCAATCCTGTTTGAAGCTGACCTGCTTGAAATCGGTCATCAGCATGTCGAACTGTTTTTCCACTTCATCAAGATCAGGCCCTTCCAGGGACAATCGCGCTTGTTCGCGCAGCAGCTGGGCCTCGCCCAGCAGCAATTCGCGGCGTTCGATCGATTCCAGCGTTACCGCTACCTCACGCAAGGTGGACAGCATGATCTTTGCCGCAATCGGGCTGGTCGCCACGGCGCTGCGAATCGCACCAAAGCCACGATGCACGTAGTGGCGGAAATTGTCCGGCAGCGGGTGAACTGGACAGTCTTCACTGTCCTCCCCGCAGATGTCTTTTACCAGCCGCCTGCGGCCCAACTTTGCCGTGGCGGCGCCCAGCCAGTGCAAAGCGGTTACAGCGGTAAATGGATCATTGATGCCGGGCGACAGGGCGCGCAGCCCGATCTCCACCAGTTCATCGATCAGGAACTGCGGATCCTGCTCCGGGGTACGGGCGAAACCCAGAGTGAAACAGGCGCGCATGGCCTCGCGGCATTCATCGGTACAGTCGCCGCCCGAAACTTCCAGGATGGGCAACCCTTCGTGTACGAAATCACCGGTGCGGACGCTTAGCGTTACCTCGCACTCGTGCTTGCGGGCCAGCTCCTCCAGGTCGGAAAAATCGATCAGTTGCACGTAACCCGGCTTGTGCACCAGTAATGGCTTGCCGCTTCGGCGATTGTCGGGGCCATCGTCGTTGCCTTCTTCAGGATAGGTCTTCTCGACAGCGCCCATCAAACGGCTTCCAATCCCCTCGATCACGCGCGCTATGCGAATGCCGGAGGGTACGTGGTTGAGAAAATAGACCAGCACCGCGACCGAAATTACCATCAGCACGAAAGCCACCAGTAGCGAAAGTTGCGGAACGAAACCGGGCAGGGCGGTGGCCGCAGCACTTGCAGCGTCGGCCGGTTGCTCGTCTTCTGCCCGCACGGTGCGCAGCACAGTAAGCGAAAACACGAAGGTGCCGATAAAGGTAGCGAGGCTGAACTGGTTGCCCTTGTCCTCCATGAAATTGGTGAGCAGCCGCGGCCCGTAAGTGCCGCTGGCATAACTGACCGCCACGATGGTGATGGAAAACACGGTGGAAGCGACTGCGATCATGCTGCCGGCAATCACCTGCAACATGGTGGATGCGCCTTCCGGACGTGCGGGCGCCAGCCAGGCGACGTCGTTCAGCCACTCGGCCCAACCGCTGCGATCGGCGTAGATGCACACGAAGGCGAGCAACAGCGCCAGCACAGCAAACACCGCCGGGTAGAACCAGTAATTGGCGTTAAGTCGGCGCCACGCCCACAGAATTTCGGCTTTCATGCGCTATGCAACGCGTGATCGGTGCGGGGGTGGCGTGCCATCCCGTTTCACGCGTCCGGATCGCCGAGGTCACCCTTGCCGATAGTGCCACTTGCCATTTCCAGCATCTTGTCGAGGCTGGCCTTGGCTTTCAGGCGCAGGCCTTCCTCGATCTCGATACGCGGTTCCAGGTCGCGCAGACACAGGTACAGCTTCTCCATCGTGTTGAGCGCCATGTAGGGGCAGATGTTGCAATTGCAGTTGCCATCCGCGCCCGGCGCACCGAGGAAGGTCTTCTCCGGCAGCGCCTTTTCCATCTGGTGGATGATGTGCGGCTCTGTCGCCACGATCAGCGTATCCCCGGGAAAGGTCTTGGCAAATTGCAGGATCGAACTGGTGGAGCCGACGTGATCGGCGTGATCGATGATGGTCGGCGGGCATTCGGGATGCGCGGCGATGGGGGCTTCGGGATGCTCTGCCTTCAGCTTCAGCAGTTCCTTTTCGCTGAAAGCCTCGTGCACGATGCACACGCCCGGCCACAGCAGCATGTCGCGGTTGAACTTGCGGTTCAGGTAGCCACCAAGGTGACGGTCCGGCCCGAAGATGATCGGCTGGTCATCCGGGATCTGTTCCAGGATCGTTTCCGCGCTGGAACTGGTGACGATCACGTCCGACAGGGCTTTCACCTCTGTCGAGCAGTTGATGTAGGTCAGCGCGATGTGATCGGGGTGTTTTTCGCGGAAGGCGCGAAACTTGTCGGGTGGGCAACTGTCTTCCAGTGAACAACCCGCTTCCATGTCGGGAAGTACCACGATCTTTTCGGGACTGAGGATCTTGGCCGTATCGGCCATGAACTTCACCCCGCAAAAGGCGATGACATCGGCATCGGTTTCCGCCGCCTTCTTCGACAGCTCCAGTGAGTCCCCCACGAAGTCTGCCAGATCCTGCAGTTCGGGCTTCTGATAGTAGTGGGCGAGGATCACCGCGTTGCGCTCCTTGCGCAGGCGGTCGATCTCTTCGCGCAGGTCTATGCCTGCCGGAATTGCTGTCTGGTCGGTCATTCTAGTGGTCCCGTCATCAGGTGCATGGGATGGGTTTGCCCGCGCTTATATAAACAATGCGCGATTTTGCGAGAGAGTTCCGCCGCAATGCTGCACCAAGTGCCGCGTTTGCAATAAGAGCCCAAGTCCCTATGGTAAGACCGTTCCCCCAATCGGCAATTGCGAAGGCGCGTTTCAAATGTGCCGGTCGGATTGTTGCGGGCATTGCAGGAGAAGATTTCAAGTGACCGAGCAGGTACCAATACCCACCCCCAGCGGAAATCGTATCGATCCGCCGCTGGTAAACCTGCCGATCAACACTCACGACCGTGGCTTTTACGACGGGTTCTCCCGTTCGGTCACCATACCTTCCAAGATCATCGTTTCACTGATCATCATGTGGGCGATCTTCTTCCCGGTCAGCGCCAACGAGACGCTGTCTGCCGCAAACAACACCATTATCGCCACCTTTTCCGGCTGGTACGTCTATCTCATCGCCGCACTGATGCTGACGATGCTGGTGCTGGCGATTATACCGCAATCGGGATCGTTGCGTATCGGCAATCCGGGCGAAAAGCCCGAATTCGGCCGCTTCAGCTGGTTTGCCATGCTGTTTGGTGCAGGCATCGGCATCGGCATGCTCACCTATTCAACCGGTGAACCGCTATCGCATTGGCAGAACAATCCGGATATCATCCGCGGCACGCTGGAGCCGCTGAGCCAGGAAGCCGTCCGTCCCGCCTACATCTACACTTTCCTGCATTGGGGTCTGGCGGCCTGGGGTTCCTACGGGCTGGTCGGCCTTGCGATCGGTTATGTCGCCTATCGACGTAACCTGCCGCTCACCATCCGTTCCGCACTGGCGCCACTTTTCGGCAAGGTCATGTCGGGCGGTTTTGGCCATATCGTCGATATCGTGGCGGTGGTGGCCACCATTCTCGGCGTGGCCGTGACCATGGGAATTGGTGTAGAACAATTCGTGGCCGGGCTTTACCGGCTGGGGCTGGGTGACTGGCTGCTGGATGCAGAGGGAAGTTCCACGCCCGCAGCTATCATCATATCGCTGGTCCTGCTGGTGGGCGCGTCAACCATCAGCGCATTGTCCGGCGTGGGCAAGGGCATCAAGTGGCTCTCCAACATCAACATGGGCCTGTCTTTCGCGCTCCTCCTGCTGTTCGCCATAGTGGGGGCGGGGTTCTTCGGCTTCGAGCTGCTGGGCGTGGCGCTGTACGACTATCTGCGCAACCTTCCCCAGCTCGCCTTCACGCTGTTCAGCAGCGATGGCAGCGCAGTGGGCGATGCGCTGGTGCGCTGGCAACTGGACTGGTCCGTATTCTATTGGGCGTGGTGGATAGCGTTTGCGCCGTTCGTCGGCATGTTTATCGCGCGTATCTCGCGCGGGCGCACGGTGCGAGAATTCGTTCTCGGCGTGCTGCTGGTGCCGTCGCTGATGTGCTTCGTTTGGATGACACTGGTGGGCGGTACGGCCATCGATCTGGAACTGAGCGGCGTTGCCGATGGAGCAATCGTCGGGGCTGCCATGTCGGATCAGCTCTATGCCACTTTGGCGGTTCTGCTTGATCCGGCGATTGCCGGGATCGTGTCGGGTCTCGTGGTAATCCTGCTGATGACTTACCTCATCACCAGTGCCGATAGCGCTATCCTCATCGTCAACACCATCAACGGTGCGGGCGAAACCGAGGGGCAGCGTCGCCGCCATATCCTGTTCTGGGGAACCGCCCTCGCCTTCATGGTGGGCTCCATGCTGATCATCGGCGGGATCGATGCGATCAGGATCACGATGATCATCGGCGCCCTGCCTTTCTCTGTCGTGGTCGCCCTGATGGCGATTGCGATCGTGAAAGCCATCGTGTTCGACATCATTCGCAAGCGACAAGGTGTGCCCTGTACTGCCGAGGCTTGCGAGGAATGGGATCCGGCGCAATAATGACTAAACTATAGATCGCTAACAGAATCTTTTGTTAGGCAAGTTCTGCAGCGTTGGGGCGATTGTTCGTCGCGTTACATGAATATTTATATGCGACTGAAAAAGTATAAAAGTCGCTGATCTTCAGAACTGAAATGGAAAGTCTCTTATATTTGATTGCTTCATGCAGTCGAACTCGTTTGTGGTTATTTTGTAACATCCTTTGATGTAGTCGTCGAAGTTCTGCCAAGCACTGTGGAACCTTCGCGACTAGCCCGTTATTCGGGTGCGGCACGCGCGCTGTATTTGGCTGCGCGGCATCTCTCTCCTGATCGTGCTGCAGCCAAGCATCGCAGCATGATCGATAACAATGATCTCCAAAGGGAATCAAACATGTCGAAGTATATCAGCGGCGCGTCCGTCGGCGCGCTGGCTATCGCACTTGCCACGCCTGCCATGGCGCAGGACGATGCTACTCCCGCACCCCAGGCCCGCCAGGGCGGCGTGGGAACGATCATCGTTACCGCGACAAAACGGCAGGAGGATCTGCAGGACGTTGCAGTGTCCGTGCAGGCGCTGGGCGAAGAGGGTCTGGAAGAACTCAACATCGACACGTTCGAGGATTACCTCGAGCAGTTGCCGACCGTGACTGCAGGCGGCAGTGGCCCGGGCCAGTCCACCATCTACATTCGCGGTCTGGCTTCCACCACGCCGAACCTGACGACTGCCGGTGTTGCCGGTCTGGCGCCGAACGTAGCCATGTATCTTGACGAGCAGCCGCTGGCGCAGCCGGGCCGTAATCTCGACGTATATGCCGCCGACCTTGCCCGTATCGAGGTGCTATCCGGCCCGCAGGGAACGTTGTTCGGCGCCAGTTCGCAGGCCGGTGTTGTTCGCCTGATCACCAACAAGCCAAGCCTCGCCGGTTTTGACGCCGGGGCAAATGCGGGTGTCAGCTTCACCCAGGGTGGGGAAACGTCTTACAAGACGGAAGTTATGCTGAACGTGCCGGTGACGAACAGCGTTGCCGTCCGCGGCGTCGCCTATCTGGACCAGCAGGGCGGCTATATCGACAATATCGCCGGGACCCGCGACGCCAGCGAAAGCGCGCGTTTCCGTCCTGAAGGTACGGTGCGTTCTAACGGTGTGCCAGTAAGCGCCCTGCGGGCCGGTTTCCAGGCTGGTGCCGATCTTTCCGACGTCACCTTCCTTGATGCCACGAACAACAACTTCGTGAACGACAAGTTCAACGGCACCACCTATGCCGGCTTCCGCGCCACGGCATTGTGGGAAGTGACGCCGGACTGGACGATCACGCTCGCCCATTCGCGTCAAAGCCTGGAAAGCGATGGCGTGTTCTTCGCCGATCCGGAACTGGGTGGCCTGGATGACCTGGAAATCCAGCGTTACGAAGATGATCGCCTGGAAGACGATTTCAGCAACACAAGCTGGACCGTCGAAGGTCGTCTCGCCATGCTCGATGTCGTCTATACCGGTGCCTACACCGACCGTGAGACGCAGCAGCAAGTCGATTATTCCGACTACCTCTTCGTCGGTCAGTACCTGCCCTATTATATCTGCGATGGCTCCGTCAGCTATCCGGGCAGCGACGATCCTTCGGGCACCTGCCAGGCGCCGAACCTGTATGTAACGTCCGACAGCGAGACCACCGTGTTCACGCAGGAACTGCGCTTCAGCACGCCTTCGGACTGGCGCATTCGCGCGACGGCGGGCGGTTTCTATTCCGACCTGGAATTGAAGGAGCGCAACGACTTCAACTATCCCGGTAACGTGGCGGCTGCTCCGTTCGGACCGTTCAAGCCGAACTTCCCACAGGCCGGTTTCACTACCGATCCCGGTCCGTTCCCCGAAGACACCATCTTCCGCAACGACATCCGTCGTACGGACAAGCAGATCGGCATCTTCGGTGAAGCCAGCTTCGATATCGTTCCCGACCTGCTCACCATCACGCTGGGTGCGCGCTACTACGATATCGAGGTGGATTTCGAAGGCAGCGCCAACGGTTCTTTCTGCAATAGCTTTTCTGCGGTCGACCAGGATGCCTTCGGCACCGATTTGAACGACCTTTACGATGGCGACGGAGAATACACCTTCATCGGCAGCTGTGACCCAAGCCTGCGCCAGACGTTCGATCTGGACGACAGCCTGCAGGACATCCAGAACGCAGGTCTTTCTGCAACGCAGGCACAGCAGGTGTTCAATGCGGTGCGGGCCCCCGATGTCGCGCAGACCGATGGCTTCATCTACAAGGCTTCGCTGGAAGTGACGCCGACGCCTGATACGCTGGTCTATGCCACCTACTCGGAGGGTTTCCGCCCCGGCCTGCTGAACCGTCCGGGCGGTGCCACGAATGGACAGGGCTTCACCGTCCCGTTCGAACTGGAAACCGACGAGGTGCAGAACTACGAAATCGGCTGGAAGCTCGATCTGATCGACGGACAGTTCCGCCTGAACGGCAGTGCCTTCTACGTGGACATCAGCAACCTGCAGACGACCATCTTCGATCCCAGCATCACCAACCTGTTCTTCTCGGACAATGCGGCCAATGCAGAGATCAAGGGCGTTGAGGCCGACTTTACCGTCGCGCCGTATGCGTTGCCCGGCTTCACCTTCGCAGGTGCCCTCTCTTTCCTCGATACCGAGATCACCGAGGTGCTGACGCCGACCGACGATGTGGTGGCAGGCGAGCCGCTGGCTTTCGCTCCGGAATTCCAGGGCAATGCGCGCATTCGTTACGAGTTCGACCTGTCCAGCACACTGGAAGCCTATGTCCAGCCGCAGGTCACCTACTCGGCGAAGAAGTTCACCGACATCATCGAGATCAACAAGCTTGAGCTCGATAGCTATACCGTGGTGGACCTTGCCGCGGGTATCGTAGCCGATCAGTGGCGCTTTGAAGTCTATGGCGAAAACCTGACCGACAAGCGCGCGCAGATTTCGGGCAATTTCGTGAACGATCGGGAGCGCATCACCGTGAACCGTCCGCGCACGGTCGGTATCAGGGTCTCTTACGACTATTGATAGACCGGCAGGTTTGAACAACAGATGCGGGGGCGGACTGCGGTTCGCCCCCGTTTCTTTTTTGAAGCCTCGCCCATGCTTTGATAGAGCGCGCCCCATGAGTGAACATGGCGAACAACTGGCATTGGCCCAGAAGGCCTTGCAGGCAGGCGATTTCACACAAGGCCTGGCGCTGGTCGAACCGGTAGTGGCAGCAGAACCGGGCGATGGAGAGGCGCTGTACATGGCCGCCGTGGCTCTTCGCTATCTGAACCGCCAGCAAGAGGCGGAGACGATGCTGGCGCGGTTACACGCAGCAATGCCCGAATATGGCCGTGCCTGGCAGGAGGCGGGGCATCTGGCCCGCGCGCAAGGTCAGCGGGCGCAGGCGATAGCGGCTTACCAGCGTGCCACCCGGTTCAATCCGGCGCTGGATGCCAGTTGGCGCGCTCTGGCCGAACTGCAGGAGGGCGCGGCGGCACGCGGCGCGCTGGCGCAGGCAGAGCGGATCGCGGGCCTGCCGCGCGAACTGGTGGCCGTGACCCACCACCTGCACGAAGGCCGCATCCTGCGCGCCGAGGAAATCTGTCGGCATTTCCTTCGCAACCATCCGAAGGACGTGGAAGGCATGCGCCTGCTGGCGCAGATCGGCATCAAGCTGGGCATTCTGGACGATGCCGAATTCCTGCTGGAAAGTGCTCGGGTTTTCGAGCCGGACAATGTGCAGGTGCATCTGGATTACATCGACGCGCTGCGCCGCCGTCAGAAGTTCGACCGCGCGCGGGCGGAGGCCGAGAGTCTTTACAAGGCCGATCCGGACAATCCGCTGTTCCAGTCGCACCTTGCCATCGAATCCATGCAAACAGGTGATTATGATCGCGCTTTCGCGCTGTTCGATCAGGTGCTGGAAAAGGTGCCCGGCGATCCCGCCACGCTGACAAGCCGGGGCCATGCGTTGAAGACCACCGGCAAGCGCGACGAAGCGGTAGAAAGCTATCGCGCTGCCGTATCGAAGAAGTCCGATCACGGCGATGCCTGGTATGCGCTTGCCAACCTGAAGACATACCGGTTTACGGACGACGAGATGGCCCGCATGGAAGAGCAGGCAGCGCGGCCCGACCTCGCTTTCATGGACCGTGTCCACCTCTCTTTTGCGCTGGGAAAGGCGCATGAGGACCGCAAGGATTACGAGGCGAGCTTTGGTCATTACCAGCGCGGCAATGCGCTGAAACGTGCGCAAACGCGCTACGATGCCGACACGATGAGCGCCGAACTGGCGAAACAGCGCGAGGTTTGCACCCGCGAACTGTTCGCGAGGCACGAGGGCGCGGGGCACCCCGCACCGGACCCTATTTTCATCCTCGGCCTGCCACGCGCCGGGTCGACCCTGCTGGAGCAGATCCTCGCCAGCCATAGTCAGGTGGACGGCACGCTGGAACTGCCAGATATCCTGGCGCTGGCGCATCGCTTGCGTGGCCGCAAGGCGGGGCAATCGCGCTATCCGGAAGTGTTGCATGACCTGTCGGCCGAGCAGCTGGAGACTTTCGGCAAGCAATATATCGAGAACACCGCCATACACCGGCAGGGGGCTCCGTTCTTCATCGACAAGATGCCGAACAATTTTCGCCACATCGGGCTCATTCACCTGATCCTGCCCAATGCGAAGATCATCGATGCTAGGCGCGCCCCGATGGATTGCTGCTTCTCCGGCTTCAAGCAACTGTTCGCGGAGGGGCAGGAATTTACCTACGGCCTTACCGAAATCGGTCGCTATTTCGCCGATTACGTCGACCTGATGCAGCATTGGGACGAGGTTCTGCCGGGCCGCGTGCTGCGTGTGCAGCATGAGGATGTGCTGGACGATCCCGAGGGGCAGATCCGCCGGATGCTGGACTATTGCGGACTGGAGTTCGAGGAAGCTTGCCTCAACTTCCACCAGACCGACCGCGCCGTGCGAACGGCCAGCAGCGAACAGGTGCGCCAGCCCATCAACCGCGCAGGGCAGGGCGCATGGGTGCCGTTCGATCCGTGGCTGGGCGATCTGCGCGCCGCGCTGGGGATGGAAGGCTGAGCGCCGTCCGGCCCTAATTCGCGTCAAGCAAGACGTGATCCGTCTGGCAGCGCAACATCGCGGTCCGGTCCGGCCAGGACGATAGCGCCATCGGCATCGGGAAAGCCCAGCACCAGCACTTCTGACATGAAAGGGCCGATCTGGCGCGGCGGGAAGTTGACCACCGCCATGACCTTGCGGGCCTTCAGACTGTCCGGCGTGTAATGGTCAGTGATCTGGGCGGAGGACTTTTTCACGCCGATTTCCGGCCCGAAATCGACCCAGAGCTTGATCGCGGGCTTGCGCGCCTCTGGGAAAGGTTGCGCGTCGATTACCGTGCCGCAGCGGATGTCCATCGCCATGAAGTCTTCGAATGTAATTTCGCTCATACGGCGCAGGCCTATGTCCGCCTGCCGCGTGTGTCCACCTAACGTGCAAGGCTGCTCTGGCGCGGCGCGGTCAACGCGCCTAGTGGCGCAAACCATGGTGTCCTCGCTCAACCTTGTTCGCCCGCTACTGGTGGCGATATTCATGCTGATGGCGGGCAGCGGCTTCCTGAGCACGCTGATTGCCATCCGGCTGGAATCCGCCGGGCAAAGCGCGCTGCTGATCGGTCTGGTTGCGACCAGCTATTTCGGCGGGCTGACGCTGGGCGCTCTAAGAGTAGCGCCGCTTATCGCGCGGGTCGGCCATATCCGCGCGTTCGCCGCATTCGTATCCTTCTATTCCGCCAGCTCGCTGACCTATGCGTTTATCGATCTTCCAATGCTGTGGATCGTGCTGCGCTTTGCCGATGGTTTCATGATGAGCGGGGTCTTCGTATGCCTTGAAAGCTGGCTGAACCGCGTGGCGAGGCCGGATAACCGCAGCTCGATCCTGGCGACCTACATGATCGCCCTCTATGCCGGGCAGGCGGTGGGGCAGTTTCTGTTGAACCTTGGCGACACTGCACCGGCGCTGCCGTTCATGGCTTCCGCCGTGCTGCTGTCGCTTTCCGTGCTACCGGTGGTGCTGACGAGGATCGAGCAGCCTATCCTGGAGGAAGTGGCACCTTTTTCGCTTAAACGGCTTTACGAAGCTTCACCGCTGGGAATTGCCGGATCGGTCGCGACAGGAATGATGCTGGGGGCGTTCTATGCTCTTGGCGCGGTATTCGTGCAGCGACAGGGGTTGCCGTTGTCGCAGGTTGCGCTGTTCACATCCTGCGTGATTGCAGGCGGTGTCGCCCTGCAATATCCACTTGGTCGACTTTCCGATCGGTTTGACCGGCGCCGCGTGATCGTCGCCTGCATGCTGGTGACGGCGATCCTGTGCGCGGGCCTTGCCATGGTGCGGCAGCCGGACGCCATTTTCCTTGTCGGCGCGCTGTTCGGCGGGTTCTCCTTCGCGCTCTATCCGCTGTGCGTGGCGCACACCAACGACCATCTGGAAGAGAGCGAACGGGTCGGGGCAAGCAGCGGCCTCGTGCTGGCCTATTCGGTGGGTGCGGCAGCGGGCCCGATGGCCGGATCAGTGGCAATGGCACTGCTGGGACCGATGGGCCTGTTCGCCGCGATCGGTCTGGTAGCGATTGCAGGGGCTGTATTCGGACTGTGGCGCATGGCTGTCAGCAAGCCAGTGCCGGAAGCGCAGCAGCAGGACTTTCAGGCACTGCCCCGTACCACGCCGATGGCCTCCGTACTGGAAGACGATGCAGAGAACTGGGAGTAGCGAAGCCTATTCGCCAGCGAAGCGCACATCCACCACGACATCGCCAAAGCCTGCAACCTGCAGGGGGATGGCGAGATTCTGGCTTATGGCCGTGCGGGCAGCTTCGCGTGCGAGGTCCATAACCTCAGCATTACGGGCAAAATCCCTGGCGCGCTGGGCTGCCTGCTGCGAATTGTTGCGGCTTAGCGATACCGAAGCATCGCGACTGACATACAGCCCATCGGTAAAATAGCGCGCTTCCGCCTCGTTCAGATTGGGCGTGGAGACTTCCAGGTCGGGCAGTGTGACCTGCAAGGTTTCGCTGGTCTCGTTCCACGCGAAATCACCGCGATCCATGTCCGACAGGTCCAGCCGATATTCCACGGTTGCGGGCACGATCATTGCCTGGCGCGATTGCAGGGCATCCACCTCGAACGGACCGACGCTGGGGGTGCTGACGCTTTCGGCCACCACGTCGAACCGGCTGGAAAATACCGTCAGCGCATTCTGTTTTTCGAAGGCCAGCATGGACGTGGCGACGATATCGCCCTGAGGCTGTGGCCCCCATTTTTCCCAGGCCAGCCATGCCAGCGCGGCAACCAACAGCAATACGACCACCCAGGGCGCCCCCCTTGATACCGCTCGTGTATCCGTTCGCGCGGGCGTGGCGCCAACCGAGGGATCGGCCTGCAGACTGGTGGGGTGGACGCGGGTGCTCTCGTCATGTCTCAGATCGTCGACCATATGTCTCCAGAACGGATCACCATGCCGCGCTGTTCCATATCCAGCAGGTGCGCGTGCACGCTTTGCGCGGCAGCGTGCCACAGCTTCTCGTCTATTCCCTTGTACATGACCGGCACCAGCGCCTCTATACTGCGCGCTTCCTCGCTCAGCAGACGGGTGATCTGCCGTTCGCGCTGGCGGCGGTGGCCGATCATGCCGCGCACCAGTTGACGGGGCTTCTCCACGGCTGGGCCATGGGCGGGATAATAGATGCGATCCTGCTCACGCTCGTACAGGCGCGAAAGGCTGGCCATATAATCCGCCATGTCGCCATCGGGCGGCACCACCACGCTGGTGGACCAGCCCATCACATGATCGCCGGTGAACAGCGCGCCCGTTTCCTCCAGCGCGAAACACAGATGGTTGGACGTATGACCGGGCGTGGCTACCGCGCGCAATGTCCAGCCGGGGCCTGTCATCGCTTCGCCATCCTCCATCACTCTGTCCGGCGCGTAGGTCTGATCGAAAGGCGCATCCACGCGCGGCGCATCGCTGTGAATATGCAGCGGCGCGCAGCCGACGATGGGCGCGCCCGTCATTTCGGCAAGCGGCGCGGCGGCCGGCGAATGGTCGCGGTGGGTGTGGGTGCACATGATAGCAAGAACTTGCCTCTCACCGATGGCGGATCGCAGCGCGGTAAGGTGGTTCTCGTCTGCCGGACCCGGATCGATCACCGCGATACCCTCCTGCGTTCCAACCAGGTAGGTCTGTGTGCCGGTATAGGTGAAGGCCGACGGATTGGGGGCAAGCACGCGTTCGACCAGCGGTTCGATCTGCTCTGCCATGCCGGTCGGCCAGCTCGCAGGATCCTGGGGTTGCGGGGGAGGGGCCATACTGCGCATATGGCGAAGCGAGAGAGGAATGCCAATGATAGACCAGTCCATCCTCGTTCTGGATGAGGGCACAACCAGCACGCGGGCCATTCTGTTTGCGCAGGACGGCGCTTTGCGCGGGGCGAAGCAGGCGCAATTGACCCAGCACTATCCGCGCTCCGGCTGGGTCGAGCATGACGCGAATGAAATCTGGGAAAGGACGCTCGCTTGTGCCCGTGCCATGGTGGACAAGGCTGGCGGCGCAGCGCGGGTTGCCGCCATCGGAATTACCAACCAGCGCGAAACGGTGGTGGCATGGGACAAGAATACGGGCGAACCGCTTTCCCGCGCCATCGTATGGCAGGATCGGCGCACGGCAGACTTCTGCCGACGACTGAAGGATGCCGGGCACGAGGCAGAAGTGCGCGCGCGCACCGGTCTGCTGCTCGATCCCTATTTCTCCGGCACCAAGATGCGCTGGCTGCTGGACCATGATGGGGCGGTAAAGGCCGCAGCAGATGCAGGTACATTGGCCTTTGGCACGGTGGAAAGCTGGCTGGTTTGGAAACTGACGGGTGGCGAGCAACACATCAGCGATGCCAGCAACGCCAGCCGAACACTCTTGCTGCCGCTGGATGCTTCCGGCTGGGATCAGGAATTGTGCGAGTTGCTGGGTGTGCCCATGGAAACGTTGCCGCGCGTCACCGATTGCGCAGGCGAACTTGCCGTTACCGATCCCGGCCTGCTGGGCGGCGCCATTCCCATCTGCGGCATGGCAGGAGACCAGCAGGCCGCCACTATCGGACAGGGCTGCCTTACGCCCGGTGAAACCAAGGCGACCTATGGCACGGGGGCTTTCGTACTATCCAACACCGGAACGCAGGTGCCCTGGTCCGATAACCGTCTGCTGGGCACCGTCCTTTATCAACTGGCCGGGGAACGGCATTACGCCATCGAAGGCGCGGTGTTTGTTGCGGGGAGCCTAATCAAGTATTTGCGTGATACGCTGGGCCTGATTGCCACGGCGGCAGAGTCTGAAGATCTGGCCCGTTCGATACCCGACAACGGCGGCGTGGTGGTGGTGCCGGCGCTTTCCGGTCTCGGCGCGCCGCACTGGCGGCCCGAAGCGCGAGGCATCATCTCGGGACTGGGGTTCGATACAGGGCGCGCCCATATCGCGCGCGCCAGCCTGGAGGCGATGGCGCACCAGACCCGCGATCTTGCCAGCGGGTTCGCGGCCGATGGGTGCCAGTGGACCGGGCTCAGGATCGACGGCGGCATGGCCGTGAACGACTGGATGGCTCAGGATATTGCCGACATTCTGGGTCAGAGCGTAACGCGCCCCGATTTCGTGGAAACAACGGCTCTCGGTGCGGCCATGCTTGCGGCAGTGGGCTCCGGACTGAAAACGGAATTGCGAGAAGCAGCCGACACCATGATCGGTGCAACCAAGGTTTTCAGTCCCGCCATGAACGAAGAAGCGCGCCAGCAGCGCCTGTCGCGCTGGGAAGCGGCGCTGAAAAAAGTCTAGCTGGCGAAAGCGTAACCCAGCCGTTGCCGCAGGCGGTGGACGGCGGCAGGCTGCAATTCGAACCGGTGCCGCCACGCCTTGTCCAGCCGTTCTACACGAGCGTAGAACGTTATCGAACGATCGACGATATCGGCGATGTATGGCGGCAACAGCGCAAGTTCGCTGCGATCCGGCTTTGGCTGGGCCGGCGGCAGGCGCCCGTTATGGCGCAATTGGAATTCGCTGATCTCGCCTGCAAAATAGGCGCGCTGGTTCAGCAACCACGCGATCACGTGCATCATGCGCGTGGTAGTGCGCAGAGCCTCGCAGCTCAGCGCCACGCGCGCGGCGGATTGTCTTGAACTGGCACTGCCAAACCCGTCGCCAAGATCAAAACTTGCGCGGGCTTCATCAGCCAGCAGGAGCGCATCCTCGTACAGCGTCTCTATGATAGAGGGGGAAATCGTGGCCGGCTGTGTCATCGCACAAGCCTTGTAACGCTTCGTCGCGCGCTGCGCTACTGACAGCGTGGTTAATTCCGACAGGGAATGCGGCCTGTCCCGATGAGAAACGGAATCTGCGCGATCTCCAGGCTCTATCAGGTATAACTACCTAGGCGATGATGTCGGGCGTCAGGTAATCCTCGATCTGGCTGATCTGATCACGCAGGCGCAGCTTGCGCTTCTTCAGCCGGGCGACCTGCAACTGGTCCGGTCCGCCGGTATGCAACAAAGCCTCTATGGCGATATCTAGGTCGCGGTGCTCCACCTGCAGGGCAGTCAGCCGTTTGCGCATTTCGTCTTCGGTCATGCCTGCCTTGTTTCCTGTGCTGCGGGGCAGCGCCCGCGCAGGGCGGTTCATCGCCAACGCGTTTGGAGATTTAGAAGTATTATGGTTTGATGACAATCACGCGGCGGCTGCCGTCTGCGAGTCGAATGGCAGTTGCCGTGGGTCACCACGCGGGCCGGGCTTTATCCGGCCCCTTCTGTCAAGGAGACTGCCTCATGGAAACTTCGCACACTCAAGCCCTCCAGCAAAAGCATGAAGGGCTGGACCGCCGGCTGCGTGAAGAAATGAACCGCCCCGCGCCCGACAGTGCGAAAATCCAGGCAATCAAGAAGGAAAAGCTGCGCGTGAAGCAAGCGATCGCGCTGCATTGAACGCCTGAATACCGCCCTGCGCCCGCATCGGCTTGTGGCGCGCGGGGCGGAACCGGAAATTTGCAAATTCTCCAATCTGCTATAGGCGGTTACCGATGACAGCCGCCGCTTCTGCACGCCAGATACTTACCAGCCTTCACGAGGTGATGGCCTCGCGTACCCATGCGCAGGGTAAGCTCAACCAGGTGGTGGAGATTATCGCGGAAGAACTGTCGAGCGAGGTGTGCTCGATATACCTGCTGCGCGAAGGCATGCTGGAACTGTTCGCCACGCGCGGGCTGAACCAGGCGGCAGTCCACGTTACCCGGCTGGGGGTGGGCGAAGGCCTGACCGGCACCATCGCCCAGAATATAGAGACGTTGAACCTCGACGAGGCGGCATCGCATCCGGAGTTCCAGTATCGCAGCGAAACGGGGGAGGAGAAGTTCCATTCCTTCGCCGGGGTGCCCATCGTACGGCGCGAAAGGGCGATCGGCGTACTTACCGTCCAGCATGTCGAGCCGCGCAAGTACGAGGAAGTCGAGATCGAGGCCTTGCAGACCACCGCGATGGTGCTGGCCGAACTGATCCACAATGCCGGGCTCGTCGATGGGGAGGCGCTGGACGACATGTCCAAGGCGCAGACCGGACAGACGGTCATCACCGGCCTCAAACTGGTGAAAGGCCTCGGCATCGGGCAGGCGGTGTTCCACCAGCCACGCGTCACCATCGAACAGACTGTGGCCGAGGATGTCGAGGCCGAACGACAGCGCGTGTACCTGGCGTTCGACCGCATGCGCGAGCAGATCGACAACATGGCTTCGCAGGCCGATTTCGGTGTTGGCGGAGAGCAGGAACAGGTTCTCGAGACGTACAAGATGTTCGCCTACGATGAAGGGTGGGCGCGGCGCATCAACGAGGCGATCGATTCCGGCCTCACCGCAGAAGCCGCAATCGAGCGCGTGCAGCAGCGCACCCGCATGCGCATGCGCGAGATCCAGGATCCCTTGTTGCAGGACCGGATGCACGACCTGGAAGATCTGGCCAATCGCCTGATCCGCATCGTTTCCGGCCAGTTGGGCACGGCCGCCCAGAAGGGTCTTGGGCAGGACTCCATCCTCGTGGCCAAGAACCTTGGCCCTGCAGAACTGCTGGAATACGACAAGCGCCGCCTGAAGGGCGTGGTGCTGGAACAGGGCTCTCTTACCGCCCACGTGGTGATCGTGGCCCGTGCGATGGGCATTCCTGTCATCGGCCGCGTCTCCAACGTGCGCGGACTGGTGCGTGACGGGGACGAGATGCTGGTGGACGGCGATGCCGGCAAGGTGACGTTGCGACCTTCTACGGGCGTGCTTACCGCGTTCGAGACGCGCTTTGCCCGCAGCGCGGAGAAGAAGGCATCCTATGCCAGACTGCGTGATGTGGAGCCGTTTACCCGCGATGGCGAACGGATCGAGGTCATGATGAATGCGGGCCTGCGCGACGACGTGGCCATGCTGTCCATGACCGGCGCCGACGGGATCGGCCTTTATCGCACCGAATTCCAGTTCCTGGTTTCCGCCGCCTTGCCCCAGCGCGAACGGCAGGCACGGCTTTACCGCGAAGTGCTGGATGCGGCGAAGGGCAAGAAGGTCATCTTCCGCACCGTGGATATCGGCGGCGACAAGTCACTGCCTTATATCTCCAGCGAAATCGCCAAGGAAGACGAGAACCCGGCCATGGGCTGGCGCGCGCTGCGCCTTGCGCTGGAGCGTGAAGGCCTGATGAAATCGCAGGCACGTGCCTTGCTGGAAGGCGCCGCAGGGCGGGAACTTAACGTCATGTTCCCCATGGTTTCGGAACCCTGGGAATTTGACGCGGCCAAGGCCGTTTTCGACCAGCAGCTCGCCTATCTGAAGGATCGGAGGCACAAGTTGCCCACGTCCATCCGCTATGGCGTGATGCTGGAAGTGCCTTCGCTGGCGGAAGTGCTGGACCTGCTGTTGCCGCGCCTGTCTTTCGTCTCCATCGGCACCAATGATCTGACCCAGTTCCTGTTCGCTGCCGATCGCGCCAATCCCATGCTGGCGGAACGCTACGACTGGCTGAGCCCCGCTATTCTGCGTTTCCTGCGCCGGGTGGTATTGTCCTGCGTCGGATACAAGGTCGATCTCGGCGTATGCGGCGAGATGGGCGGACGTCGGCTTGAGGCACTGGCCCTGCTGGGTCTTGGTATTCGCCGTCTTTCGATCACGCCTGCAGGCGTTGGTCCGATCAAGGAATTGATTCGGCGGGTGGATACGCGCGAGATTACCGAGGCAATGAACGGCTGGCTGCTGAATCCGCCCCAAAACATGCGGGCTGAACTGCAGGCATGGGCTGAGGCGCGCGAAATCGAGGTGGAATAGCACTTCGCAGTGCACAATCGCTTGACTTGAGGGCCGCGGGTCGATTGGTGTAGCGACGACGGGTTCGCAAATAACCCAGCACCTTTATGCTGGAGCGGTCATGACCGATTCTGAAGACGAAATACCATTTGACGACACTGCCGAGGCGGATGCCGGACAGGCTACCATCGGCGCGCGGTTGCGCGCTGCGCGCGAGCGCAAGGGGCTGACGATCGACCAGGTCGCCTCCGAAACGCGGATTGCCCGGCGACACCTTGAAAATATTGAAACCGGCAATTTCGACGATCTGCCGGGTCGTACCTATGCCGTGGGGTTCACCCGAACCTATGCCAAGACGCTGGGCGTGGACGAGGAAGATGCTGTCGCCTCCGTGCGGGAGGAGATGGAACTCGCCTCTGTCGAGGAACGCTACATGGCAAACTCGCGCGGCACGTTCGAACCGGGCGATCCGGCGCGTGCTCCGGGTGGCAGGTTGCTGTATTTCTCGATCTTCGCAGTCATCATTCTGCTGGTCGGCATCTTCTTCGCCGCCCGCGCCCTGTTTGCCCCGGCAGCTGAAATGCCTTCGCTGGTAGAGCAGGAAAGGCAGGAGCAGCAGGAACTGGCGCAGCAGCAGGCAGCGCAAAGGCAGGCGCAGCCACAAGCCGCCGCCGCTGCGGCCGATCCGACCGGCGAAGTCGTCTTCACGGCCGAAGGCGAGACATGGGTCCGCTTCTACGATGGCGAGGGCCGGGTGCTGCGTGAAGGCACCTTGACCGAAGGTGATAGCTTTACCTTGCCTGCTGACGCGCAGAACCCGCAGCTTATTACCGGGCGGCCCGACAGGCTGGCGATCACCATCGGCGGCCGGCCCGTGCGCAAGCTCTCGACAGAGGTGGAGACGATGTCGGACGTACCGATTTCGGCCGAGGCATTGCTGGCGCGGACGGGCGGCGTGCAGACCATTGGCTTTGGTCTGGGTACGGCAGCGCCCGCAAGCGCGACGCAGACGCAGACGCAAACGGCACAGGCAGCACCTGCTGCGGAACCCACGCGGGCTCCGCCGCGACCTGCTCCGGCACCAACGCAAACACCCGCGCCGCCACCTGTGCAGGCACCTGCCACGGCAGAGCAGACCGAAACGCCTGACACGGCTGCCACCGCACCGCCGCGCGCGGTTCCGGCTGAACCGACGGATGATGGCGCATCGGCGGAAATCGAGTGACTCAGAACGATCGCCTGTCCGGGGATGCATCATTCACGGGGAAATGCGCGCTTCCTCGGCTTTCGCGCACGCGTTAATCGTATATCTTGCCTGGGGCGTGCATGGTCACCATGCCTGTACCCGTTATTGAATTGAGGAGATCGCCGGCAATGCTTGCAAGGTCGAAGACATCATTTGCCATTACGCGCGCCGCCATTTGCGCAAGCCTGATTGCCATCGCTGTGCCCACGCCAGCCGCAGCCCAGTCCAGCGAACGGTTGCAACGCATCGAACAGCAGATCAGCGCCCTGCAACGCGCGGTATTTCCGGGCGGGGACAATCGCTTCTTCGAACCTGAGATAACCCCGCAGCAGGCAAATCCGCAAAATACGACGCCGCAGGTCACCACTTCCGCGCTTACCGACGTGCTGGCGCGGCTGGATGCAATCGAAGGGCAGCTTGCCCGCCTTACCGCAGCGACCGAAGTGAACGAAAATGCCTTGTCGGCAGTGGAAACGCGGCTCACGGCGCTGGAATCCGCCGCCACCGGGCCAGCATCCGCACCGCAATCGGGCGGCACCAGTTCCGGTCCGACGGGTGTGATTGCCGTGCCCGAGGAACGCACGCCTTCGCAGGCTGTGTCGTCGGGCAGCAGCAGCGCGGCGGCGAGTACCGCCACGGCCCCGACCCAGACCTCCACCAGCCCCTCGCCCGCGCGACTGGCGGCGGTGCAGGCCATTGCGAAGCCAGCCACGGGCGACGAGGGTGACGACGAATACGTCTACGGCTTCCGTCTGTGGGATGCGGGGTTCTATCCCGAAGCGCAGCAGCAGTTGTCTATGTTCGTGGAGCAGTATCCTGATCACTGGCGCACGACCTATGGCCGTAACCTGCTGGGCCGCGCTTTCCTGGATGCCGGAGAACCGCGCGCGGCTGCCACGCATTTCTTCGATAACTACCAGTCCGATGGCGACGGTGCCCGCGCGCCCGACAGCCTGCTGTACCTTGTCGAAAGCATGATCGCGCTGGGCGACACCCGCCGCGCCTGCATCGCGCTGGCCGAGTTCGGTGAAAGCTATGCCGCGCTGGCCGCGGGCCGTCTGGCTGACATGTATGGCGATCTTGGTGGCCGGGTCGACTGCAATTGATCCTGCGCTGGTCGCGCGCTTCAGGCAGGCGCTCGACCGCCTGAATCCCGATGGAGGCAAAATCGGGCTCGCCGTCAGTGGCGGGCCGGATTCGATGGCCATGCTGCTGCTGGCGCTCGAGGCCATTCCCGGCGGCTTCGAAGTGGCCACGGTCGATCACGGCCTGCGCCCCGAAGCGAAGGAAGAATGCGCGCTCGTGGTGGCGGCTTGCGAGGCGCGAGGTGTGCCTTGCGAGGTGCTCACTGTCCAGGTGGGCGAGGGCAACTTGCAGCAGGAGGCCCGCTTTGCCCGATATCGGGCGTTTTCTGACTGGTGCAAGGTCCGCAAGCTTGAGGCTATTGCCACCGCCCATCACGCCGACGACCAAGCGGAAACCTTGATCATGCGACTGAACAGGGGAAGCGGCCTCTCTGGCCTCGCCGGTGTCCGGCCGCGTTCGCTTTTCAGTGAGACCACCATCATTCGGCCCCTGCTGGATTGGCGAAGGGAGGACCTTGGTTTGATTTGCCGCTCGGCAGGTATTGCGTGGGTCAAGGACCCGTCCAATCAGAATCTACGCTTCGAACGCGTAGCGGTGCGCAAGGCGATAGCTAAAAGCGATTGGCTCGATCCGCAGGCGGTTGCAAAAAGTGCAGAGTTCCTCGCGGAAGCCGAGGACTTTATCGAACGGGAACTATACCATATCTGGAACTTGGATGTCGTGTTCGTGGAGGACGGCGCCGAGTTCATGCCGGCGCCTTCACGGTTCGCCTGTTGCGAAATCGTCTCGAAAATTCTTGCACAAATGGGCGTGAATGCGAGCCGCTCCGATGTTGCGCGGATGGTGGATCGCCTTGGTGCAGGCCAGAATGCGTCACTTGGCGGCGTCCTCGGTAAGGTAGTTCCGCAAGCGGGTCTTGAAGAGCAAGGCCGCCTCTGGATCTTCCGTGCCGAACCGCCTCGCAGGGTCGGCTAACCCTCGACCGCCAGCGAGCCACCAACACCCGTCATTACGCCATCGGTGATGATCACCACGTCGCCCACTCCGGCGATATCGAACAGGCGGCTGGCGAATTCATCGGGAACTCCGATGCAGCCGTGGCTGGCATAGCCCCGTTCCACGGTAGAGCCACCGTGCACGGCAACCCCGTCCCACGTCAGGCGCAGGGTCCAGGGCATGGGCGCGTTGCCATACTTCTCCGATACGTTGTGACGTTCCTTGGTGAGGATCGGGAAAGTGCCGACAGGGGTGGGATGTTCGGGCGTACCCAGCAGCGCAGCGGCAGCGCCGATTTCATAACCATCGCGGAACACGCTGATAACGCGCGCCTGCAAATCTACCGTCATCACCAGCGGGCCATCGGGAACGCCCTCGTCGTCCCAGTGCCATTCGCCGTACTTGATCGGGCCATCGATAGGCAGCACGCGCTTGATCACGAAGGGATCATCGGGATCGTAGGCCGGGGCTGGCTGCACCACCTCGTTCGCAACGAACGTGATCGCATCGCCCACGGTTTCGCTCGCCGCTGTGGTGCTCTCGGCCAGAACGTCCTCGGCCGAAATCCACTGCGCCATTGCTGCGCGCGCATCGTCGCCGCGACCCAGCAAGGCAATGCTGCTTACCAGCACAACGACGGCCAACAAGAAGCCTGCAACCCATTTCAACGCACCAGTCATGCGCTGTATAATGCGCGCTTTCATGCCTCAAATCCAGCGCGCTATGCTTTTGCGTCCCTGTTTGAGACGCTGCAAGCGTACGGTTCAACGGCCTAGCCGTGCGCGCCGAAGATGTTGGCGATGGCGGTGGAGATGCGCAGGCACAGCCCGTGGGCGCGCTCTATCGGATCGATGAAATCGCGGTGGATAGCCTCGTAACCTTCATCCCCGCCATCGGGCCAGTCGGTCGGTTCGGCAAGATCGAAACGATCGATGCGCGGGAAGTGGGTGGGGTAGGCGCGCCGCAGTTGCGCCAGCGCCTCGTCCACGCGCAGGGTGAAGATCATCTCCAGCACGTCGTCGCGGCTCACATCGTTGGCGCGGCTGAACACCGGCACGCTGACCGCGCGGATGAACATGGCTTGCAGCAGGGCGATGCGCAGCGATTGCAGCACACCGATCATGCGACGCTTGTCCTCGCGGTTCTCGGTCGGCGTATCGTCGGGAACATGGTCCAGCAGGCGGTGGAATTTCATCGCATCCACGCGCAATCGGCTCGCAAGGCGACGGAACACACCGACGCGGTCGTCCTTCACAAGGTATTCGCTCAACCCTTCGCAGGCGGCGGTCAGGTTGCTTTCCGTTCCGCGATAGGGGCGGCTGGCCCAGTAGGCGGAATTGAACAGTTCGCCGTAGGCCGCCACTGTCTTCACGCTGGCCAGCGCGTTGGCCGCGCGTACGAGGCGCACCAGTTCCAACCCGCGCGCGGAATTGGCGAGCAGGGCACCGATTTCCTCGTAATTGCCCTCCGCCGCTTCGCCGATCCCGGCGATCACGTTTACCGGATAGCCAAGCTGTTGCAGGATGGAGTTGTGCGGAATGGCGCGTATCTGTCGCAGGCTCATCTCGCGGTCGGCATTGAGGTCGCTCTGGCGGCGTGACACGCGACTGCCGGTGGAATTCAGCAGGCCGAGGCCGAAAGCCGTGATGGCACGTGAATAGGTCCGGCTTTCCAGGTGATCGCGTTGATGCTCTTTCACCGCGCGATAGAAATCCAGGCTCAGGTCCGTGCGCTGGTAAAAAATGTCTTTGGGTACGTCGGTTTCGGTGTGCGCAGGTTGCAGAACCGCAATACGGGTGAGCGTGGCCTGCGCCAGTTCCGGCGTGGAGAACCACAGGTAGCCATCCCCGCCCTGGAAACTTACTTCGGGTTCCAGCGGAATGCCCGCACGGGCAAAGCGACGCTTGGCCCAGGGGGACAGGGCCCAGTCGAGGCGATCCGCCATCTTGGCCGGGTGTGCGCCGCGACCCATGCTCTCGCCGTGGGTGTTGAAAATCAGCGCGGCGATATCGGTAAGACCGTTCGTCTCCATCGCATCGGCAAGTCGGCCTTGCAGCCTTTCGATGGCGAGGCTTGCGGGTATCTGGCCCACGAAACGACCTGCGTCGGAAAATCCGGCCTGTATGGCCACGCGTCCCCGTGTCCTGGCGTATTCCTGATAGACCGGCTCTGCCAGCAGTTCGTCAAGGAAGCGGCCACCGTGTTCCAGCGCGCTTTCTGTCTCGAACAGGGGAGATACGTCCACCTTGCCCTCGATGCCAAACAGCTTGGCGAAATAGAGCGCCGCCAGCACGGTGGCAGGCTCCTCGCACTCGGCGATCAGCATTCGAATAGGCGCGTCCTCGTCGATATGGGCGAGGATTTGCGCCATCGCCAGGAACTGGCGAATGGCCGTGCTGGCTTCTATCGCCAATGCGCCGAAATTGCTGCGGCGCGGTTCGATCTTCTCGATCGCGCGGTTTAGGTGGACCACAGCGCCCTTGCTGGCCAGGTCCAGATTGCCTTCCGGATCGATCCGGCGGCGAATGGCATTGTGCAACTGCTTGGCGTTCACGCGGAAATGGATCCAGCCCATGCCCAGCCCGTCGGCGCGCATGGCGGCGGCCAGCGTCATCAGCGCAACGGCCCTGCCGGCATCGCCGCAATCCCTCGCCTCGTCCTGCAGCGCATCGATATAGTGCTGCAGGCTCAGCAGCTTTCTCGGGTCGCTGGCGGTCAGGCGATTTGCGGCAACGGACAGCGCGCCGGGATCGGAAAGGTCGGACGTGAAATCCTGTGCGCGCTCTTGCGCATAGGCGGCTGCCGGTCGCAATTCGTTCAGCAACGGGTGATCTGCATCGATGCTTTCGAGAGAGGCGACGTAGCGGCTCAGTCGCTCGGCCTTCTCCGACAGGCGAAAACCTATGGAGTTGGACCAGGTGATATCGGTGCGCCCGTCCATGTCATAACCCACCCAACTGGCAAAGCGGAAGGGCAGGGGGGCCAGTTCGTGCCACTGGTCGGGCCATACTTTCTGAGCATGAGCCAGCAATTGCGATACGATGGCATCGCGCGCATCTTGCGCGTGGGCTATGGCCCGCATGGCGCGCTCGTGCTCGTAGGCAAGAGTAACTTGCGGACGTTCGCCGCCAATGCAGGCGTCGGTAATCTCCGCGTCACTGGTGGCTGCATGGGCCACCGCGTCGGATTGCGCGGGCGTCAGCAGGAAGGTGGGATGCGCGGTGAAGACGGCATGCAGTTGCGGCCGCTCCCACCGGGCGCGAAACGCCGCGAAGTCGCCTGCTTCCAGCGTATCGGCCAGCGCCGTTTCATTGGCCTCTGCCCCGATGGGCGCGACCATGCGCTTCAACCGTGAAGCGCGATCGCCCAATGAAGCGACCTCCAGCTCGGCAATGAGCGCCTCGAAATCGTCGAGCGACATCTCGCCCGCTTCCAGCTGCCGCGAAAGGTCATGCCCCAACTGGAATACAGGATTGAACAGCGGTGTTTCCACAGTTCGCTGGTGAAGTTCCTGCAGGCGCTGGCTGAGATCGGAGACGCCGGTCATTGCTTTCCCATTCCCGCTGCTTCGCGCGCCAATACCTCGATATTCTCACGCGAGGCACCCTTGGGCGCGACCCAGCTGCCGCCCACGCACAACACCTGCTCCATCGCCAGCCAGTCGGGCGCGGTTTCGGCGGAAATGCCGCCGGTGGGGCAGAACTTGCACTTGCCGAAGACGGAGGTGAGCGCTTTGAGCGCGGGAATGCCGCCATTGGCCATCGCCGGGAAGAACTTGAAGTGGGATAGCCCCATGTCAAGGCCCGCCATCAATTCCCCTGCGGTGGCAATACCGGGCAGGAAAGGAACGCCGGACTTGATCGCGGCGCGGCCCAGCGGCTCTGTCAGGCCGGGGGAGACGATGAACTCCGCCCCTGCCGATAGCGCTGCGTCGAGGTCTTTCTGGTTGGTCACGGTGCCAGCGCCCACGATCGCTCCGGGTACCAGGTTCATGCGCTTGATCACCTCGATCGCGGCATCGGTACGCAAGGTGACTTCCAGTACCTTGAGGCCGCCTGCGACCAGCGCCTCTGCCATCGGGCGGGCTTCGGCCGGATCGTCTACCACCAGCACCGGGATGACCGGCGCGCTCAACATGATTTCCTCGATATTGTCGGGCGCACTCATGAGGTCAGTCTCCGTGGGCTTGGATAAACGCCGCCGCCGCGCCGAAAAGGCCGGGTTGCGGATGGGTGATAAGCTTGACGGGAATGCCCGCCATCAGGTTTTCGAAGCGGCCCTTGGCGCGAAAACGCTCGGCAAAGCCCGAGTTAGGCAGGTGATCGCGCAGCCGGTAGCCCAAGCCACCCGCGACAACGACGCCGGAAAAGCCGCCCTGTGCCAACGCGATGTCACCCGCGACCGAGCCGAGCGAGAGGCAGAACCGGTCTATTGCGGCAGCGGCGAGCGAATCCGAGCCTTCCATGCCTGCAGTCCAGATTGCGATATCGTCCTGCTCCTTCACCGCGCGACCTTCCAACGCAGCGAGCGTGCCGTAGATATCGACGATTGCCGGGCCGGAGACAACGCGCTCTACCGACACGCGATTGTGCCGCTTGCGCAAGCGCGCAAGTATCGCGTCCTCTATCGGGTCGAGCGGAGCGAAATCCACATGGCCGCCTTCGGTCGCGGATACCCGGTAGGTGCCGTCGGGCTCACGATAGAGATGCGCCACGCCCAGCCCGGTGCCGGGACCAAGCACGGAAAGCCTTCCGGTTGCACCCAGCGGTCCCTGCGGACCGGCAAGATGCAGCAGCTCGTCCTCGCCTGCGCGTGCCACGGCATGGGCAACGGCTTCGAAATCGTTGACGATGGTATAGCGCGAGACGCCCAGCTTGCTTTCCACCAGCGCAGGTCGGATTATCCAAGGAGTGTTGGTGAACTTGATCACGTCGCCGCCCACCGGGCCTGCAATCGCCATCGCAACGGCATCAGGCAGTTTGCCGCCCTTCTGCGCGCGGTAATCCTCCCACGCGGTTTGAAAGCTGGCGTGATCTTCCGTGTGCAAGGTAACAGGTTCGTCCAGCGTGATCGCGCCATCATCGCCCTTGGTGGCAATCGTGAAGCGGGCGTGGGTGCCGCCGATATCCACGGCTACAAGTTCGGTCATAGTCCAGCCATCGCCAGCATTGCGCTGCCGCCTTTCTCTGCTTCATCGGCCTGCGCGCGCATCATGGCGAAGAGTTCGCGGCCAGTGCCCATGTCGGGCAGTGGATCAGCGGCGGGGGTGCGGGCGGAAAGGTCCGCCGTTGTGGAAAGTGTGCCCGTTTCGGCACAAACCTTCACCAAGTCGCCATCTTGCAGGAGGCTGAGCGGGCCACCGCCCAGCGCTTCTGGTGAACAATGGATCGCGGCAGGCACCTTGCCGCTGGCGCCGCTCATGCGGCCATCCGTTACGAGGGCAACGCGATAACCGCGATCCTGCAGCACGCCCAGCGGCGGGGTCAGCTTGTGCAGTTCGGGCATACCGTTGGCGCGCGGCCCCTGAAAGCGAACGACCACCACGACATCCTTGTCCAGTTCACCAGCGGTGAAGGCTTCGGCCACCTGCTTCTGGGTTGAAAACACGCGGCAAGGCGCCTCGATGGTCCAGCGCTCCTTCTCTACGGCAGAGGATTTGAAGCAGGCGCGGCCCAGGTTGCCTTCGACGAGGCGCATCCCGCCATCGGGCTGGAATGGATCGTCGGCGGTGCGCAGCATCGTATCATCGCCGCTTGTCCCGACATCGCGCCAGGCGAGGTTTTCGCCATCCAGCCACGGCTCCTGCGCATATTGCGCCATGCCGCGCTCCTCACCGACGCCGATAACATCGGCATGGGCCAATCCGGCTCCCAGCAGTTCATTGATAACGAAGCCCATGCCGCCCGCATCGTGGAAGTGATTCACATCGCCCGAACCGTTGGGATAGACCCGCGCCAGCAAAGGCACCGCAGCCGACAGTTCGGAAAGGTCGGTCCAGTCGATCTGCACCCCGGCAGCCCGCGCGAAAGCAGGTATGTGGATAGCATGGTTGGTGGAGCCTCCCGTTGCCAGTAGGCCCACGGCGGCGTTCACGATGGCCTTTTCGTCCACGCAGTGGCCCAGCGGACGGTAATCGTTGCCCTCACGGCCCATGGCCGCCACGCGGTGCATGGCCGCGCGGTCGAGCGATTGCCTGATTTTCGTGCCGGGCTGAAAGAAAGCCGCGCCCGGAACGTGCAGGCCCATCAGTTCCATCATCATCTGGTTGGAATTGGCCGTGCCGAAGAATGTACAGGTACCGGCGGAATGATAGGAGCCGAGCTCGCTATCCAGCAGTTCCTGCCGCGTTGCCTTGCCTTCGGCATAGAGCTGGCGAACGCGCTGCTTTTCCTTGTTGGAGATACCCGTTGGCATGGGGCCGCCGGGCACGAAAACTGCGGGCAAATGCCCAAAACGCAATGCGCCCATCAGCAGACCGGGCACGATCTTGTCGCAGATGCCCAGCAAAAGCATACCGTCGAACATCGCATGACTGAGTGCGATGCCGGTGCTCATCGCGATCACATCGCGGCTGAACAGGCTTAGCTCCATGCCGGTTTCGCCCTGCGTCACACCATCGCACATGGCTGGCGTTCCGCCCGCGACCTGCGTGGTCGCACCGATTTCGCGGGCGTAGATCTTCAGCCGTTCGGGGTAGCGGTAATAGGGGGCATGGGCCGAAAGCATGTCGTTGTAAGCCGTGACGATCCCGATATTGGGACCGCGTGCGATCTTCAACGCATCCTGGTCCTCTCCCGCACCGGCATAAGCGTGGGCGAGGTTGGAGCAGGAAACCTGGCTGCGCTCTGGCTGATTATCCGCCTCGCGGTCGATCAGGTCGAGATAGGCTTTGCGGCTATCCTTAGATTTTTCGATAATGCGCTGGGTGACGCGTTCGATGGTCGGGTGAAGACTACTCATGCCAGCTTACTCCGTCGCGTTCGGCCAAGGCGATAGCGGCGCTGGGGCCCCAGCTTCCGGCGTTGTACGTCTTGGGCGCCTTGCCGTCAGCTTCCCATCCTGCGCGGATGGCGTCGATCCATTTCCACTGCGCCTCCACCTCGTCGCGCCGCACGAACAGCGTCTGGTCGCCGCCGATCAGGTCCAGCAGCAGGCGTTCGTAGGCGATCCGCTTGTGCTTGCCGGTAAAGGCATCGGGCATGCGGATATCCAGCGGCACTTCGCGCAAGGTCATGCCCTCGTGCTCGATACCGGGCACCTTGGCCATCATGGACAGCGAGATGTTCTCTTCCGGCTGAATGCCGATCACCAGTCGATTGGCCTTCAGCTTCGCGCCGGGGAATATGGAATGCGGCACGTCACGAAAATTCACGATGATCTCGGTCACGCGTTCGGGCAGGCGTTTGCCGGTGCGCATGTAGAAAGGTACGCCCTGCCAGCGCCAGTTGTCGATATGGGCCTTCAACGCCACGAAGGTTTCGGTGTCGCTGTCGCGGCCCAGTTCCTCGTCATAGCCGGGCACGATCTCGCCCCCGCTGGCGCCGCCGCGATATTGGCCGGTAACGCTTTCCTCTGCGGATAGTCTGCGCAGTGCGCGCAGCACCTTAACCTTCTCGTCACGCACGGCGCCCGCGTCGAAACTGCTGGGCGGCTCCATCGCTACAAGCGCCAGCAGTTGCAGCATGTGGTTCTGCACCATGTCGCGCAATGCGCCCGCGCCATCGTAGAAATCCACGCGGCTTTCCAGCCCCACGGTCTCGGCCACGGTAATCTGCACATGGTCGATGTGCTGGGCGTTCCACAGTGGTTCGAACAGGATATTGGCAAAGCGTAGCGCGATCAGGTTCTGCACTGTCTCCTTGCCAAGGTAATGGTCGATGCGGAAAATGCGGCTTTCAGGAAAAGCGCTGGCCACGGCATCGTTGATCTCGCAGGAGCTTTCCAGATCGGTGCCCAGCGGCTTTTCCAGGCAGATGCGAGAACGCGCGTCCGCCAGTCCGGCCTCTGCAAGACCCTCGATCGTGGGTTTGAAAAGGCTGGGTGCAGTGGACAGGAAGATCGCGATTTCGCGTCCTTCGCCTACCTTCTCGGCCAGTTCGGCATAGCCTTCCGGCGTTGTTACATCGAGCTGGCTGTATTGCAGACGGTTGAGAAAACTCGCCATGCCGCCACGGCGGTCGGCTGGCAGGAATTTCTCGATCGCTTCTCGCGCAAAATTGCGAAATTCGCCGTCGCTCATCTCGGAACGCGCGGTGCCGATTATCTCGAGATCCGGCGGCAGCAATTCCTCGGCATCGAGGGCGCAGAGCGAGGGCAGCAACATGCGACGCGAGAGGTCCCCGGTCGCGCCGAATAGTATGAGCGTCTGCGCCTTCGTGGTCACGCGGCCTCCCGGTTGAGTGGCATGGAGATGAAGTACAACCCTAGCGCCCCGGTTTCCCAAGGCGCAACATCAACCTGCGAATTTGCTCCTCTGGAATACGTATGCGATGTTGTGAACGTTAACAAGGAGCGAATCCTGCAACTAGTCGCTTTCCTTGACGCTAATCGTCGAATTGTCGAAGTGCGACATGCCGAAGGTGGTCAGGAAGGAGACATCGGCGGCATCGCGACCAATGCCGATCTTTGCCGTCTTGGCAGGGTCCGCCATGCCGGTGGAATCGACGATATACCACGCGCCGCCGCCCGGCGTTGTCGGATCGTTGAGAAAGACCTCGGCAACGGCATGAAAATCCGGTGGTTCGACACCCGGCGCATAGCAGCTGACATAGCGTGCCGGTATGGTGGAGGCGCGGGCGAAGCAGATCATCACATGGGCATAGTCACGGCAGATGCCGCGACGTTCGACGAAGGTGTCCAGCGCGGTGGTTGTGGCGTTGGATACACCGGGCTCGTAGGTGAAGTTTTCCGCCATCCAGTCGCACATGGCGGTAACCTGTTCGCCACCTGACAGGTGGCCGAAGCGATCGGAAATGAAGCTCTGCATCCGCTCTGCCTGACAGTAGCGGGAATCGAACAGATACTCGACCGCTTCGCCGGGCAGATCATGCGGGTCGAGCCGCTTCAGCGTGGAAAGATCGGGATGCAGGCGATTGACCTCCACGCGCGCCTGGTAATTCACGCTGTAATTGCCTTTGGCGCGAACCCAGATCCTCTCGCCGATGTCATTATGCGCAGGCACGCGTGCAGTGTGCATGGCGGGCGTAAGAATCGTGTTGCTCGATACGATGGTCTGTTCGGGAATGGCGGCGGCCTCGAACTGCAACAGCAGGTCGGTCGGCTCGTCGAGGTGGAACGCAAATTCTGCGGAAATATCTATGGGCATATGTCAGGCGAACGCGCAGGAAGGCTGCCGGTTTCGCTATTCTCCAATAATGTGTGCAATGATTTGACGACTGTGCGGTGCGCGCCGGTGTTCGGCAAGATAGAGACCCTGCCATGTGCCCAGCGCCATGCGCCCGCCGGACACCGGCACGCTGAGCGAAGTGCCTGTCAACATGGTGCGGATATGGGCTGGCATATCGTCCGGCCCTTCGCTGTCATGCTCATACTGAGCGCCTTCCGGCACGGCCCTGTCCAGCCACGCCAGCAGATCGCGCTGGACGGCAGAGGCTGCATTCTCGTTTATCAGCAGGCTAGCCGAGGTGTGCCGGCAGAACAGGGTGAGAAGGCCCGTGTCGATCCCGGTATCCGCCAGCCATTGCGCGACATCTTCGGTAAACTCATAAAGCGCCTGGCCGCGCGTGCGGATGGTTATGCGATGCTGATCCTGTCTCATAAGCGCCTATATAGATAGTCATGCCGCGCCAGATAGACCTGTTTGCCCAAGACGACACACAATGCTCCGCGCTGCCACCCATCGCGGGCTTGCAACTGGTGTGCGATGTCCTCTCCGTGCAAGACGAAGAGCGGCTGGCTGCGCTGATCGACGCTGCGCCGCTGGAGCCTTTCCGCTTCGGTCAATGGACCGGTAAGCGGCTGACGACCTATTACGGCTCGTCCTACGATTTCCAGCGCGGACGCCCGGCATCCGCACCGCCGCTTCCCGAATGGCTGCTGGAATTGCGGGCAAGGATTGCACCGAGTTTCCACCTTGCGGCGGACGCGCTGCAGCAGGCCTTGCTGATCCGCTACGATCCCGGAGCGGGCATCGGGTGGCACAGGGACAGGCCGCAGTACGAACAGGTGCTTGGCATCTCTCTCGGCGCGCCTGCAGTTATGCGACTGCGTCGCCGGAAGGAAGACGGGACGTTCGAGCGTCACCGTCTTGCGCTCCCCCCGCGTGCTGCATATTGCCTGAGCGGGGAAGCGCGTGATGACTGGGAACACTCCATAGCGCCGATGGAGGAGACGCGCCGCTCCATTACTTTCCGTACTTTCCGTTGATCCCGAAGCCGGTCGGGGATGAGAATTTGGATTGGGCTTGCGCGTCACTGCTGCATGGGTAGTCTCGCCTGAAACTTGAGAGGGACTTGCATGAACATGATCAAGCATGCGGCGATGGCCGCCACAGCCATCGGCGCGCTGGCGGCGCCTGCCATGGCGCAGGATCAACCAATCGCCTTTGAAGGGGCAACGATCCTCACCATGACGGGCGAGGGCGGCACCGGCAGGATCGAGAATGCTACCATGGTGATCCATGAAGGCGAGATCGTGGCGGTGGGTTCTGACGTGAGCGTTCCCGCCGATGCGCAACGGCGCAATGCCAGCGGCATGATCATCATGCCCGGCATCGTCGATACCCATTCCCACATCGGGCAGGTTTCGGGCGCGGACAGTTCCTCTGCCATCCAGCCCGACGTGCGCGCGTTCGACAGTATCAATGTGCGCGACAGTTCCATCAACCGCGCGCGCTCGGGCGGGGTGACAACCGCCAACATCATGCCCGGCAGCGGTTACCTGATGAGCGGGCAGACCTTCTACATGCATCTGACCCAGGGCAACTCCATCACCGACTATGCCTGGATGGATGAAGACGGCGCCGTGATGGGCGGCATGAAGATGGCGAACGGCACCAATCCGCTGCGCGAAAATCCTGCTTTTCCCTCCACCCGCGCGCGCAGCGCGGCGATGGTGCGCCAGCATTTCGTGGCCGCGCAGGAATACTGCGACGGCGAGCGGAGCCCGCGCGATATCGGGATGGAGGCAATGTGCGAAGTTCTGGACGGCAGCCGCCTCGTCCACTTCCACACCCACCGCACCGACGACATCATGACAGCGCTGCGCCTGCGCCGTGAATTCGGTTTCGACATGCTGATCCAGCATGGCATCGAAAGTGGGCAGGTAGCCCGGGAAATCGCGGCCGAGGGCGTCCCGGTCTCGGCGATCCTTGTAGATAGCCCCGGCGGCAAGCTGGAGGCGCGTGCGGCCGACATCAACACCGCTGCCGTGCTGGAGGATGCAGGCGTTTTTATTTCGCTGCATTCGGATGACAATATCGTGGATAGCCGCCTGATGTTCCGCCAGGCGGGCATCGCCGTGCGTGGCGGAATGAGCCGCGAGGGCGCCTTGCGCGCACTGACGATCAACGGCGCGGTGCAACTGGGGCTGGACGACCGGGTCGGCAGCCTGGAACCCGGCAAGATGGCGGACTTCATCGTGCTGACGGGAGATCCCCTGTCAGTCTACACCGATGTGGCCGAGACCTGGGTGATGGGCGAACTGCTGTACGACAGTACCGACCCTGAAGACCTGCTGATGGCCACCGGCGGCTATGGTGCGGGCAATCCGCAACTGAATACGCATGTTCTCGAACGAGAAGCCTTGATGCTGGAGGGCGGACAATGAAACTGCTTGGCAAGATAATCACCGGCACCTTTGCCGCCGCAATTCTCTCCACTTCTGCGCTTGCACAGGACATCGCCGTGCGTGGCGAACAGGTGTGGACCATGGGGCCGCAAGGCGTGATCGCCGATGGCGTGGTAGTGATCGAGGATGGCGAAATCACCGCCGTCGGTCCGGCCACCAGCGTCACCATCCCTACAAACATGACGGTGCTGGAAGCGCCCATAGTAACGCCGGGCCTGATCGACGCCCATTCCACCGTGGGTCTTACAGGCTATCTCAACCAGCCCGACGATCAGGATCAGCTGGACAGCACATCGCCTGTGCAGCCGCACCTTCGTGCGATCGATGCCTACAATCCGCATGATCGCCTTGTGCAGTGGGTGCGCGAGCTCGGCACCACGACCTTGCACACTGGCCACGGGCCGGGTGCGCTGGTTTCGGGTCAGACGATGGTGGTGAAAACCAGGGGCAACACGGTCGATGCTGCGCTGGTCGAGGATGGTACGATGATCGTCGCCAACCTCGGTGCGTGGGCACTGGATCGCGAAGGCTCTCCCGGCACGCGGGCAAAGCAGATGGCAATGCTGCGGCAGGCGCTGATAGCCCCGCAGAACCTGCGCGACGGCGATGATAGCGAAGACGAGGGCGAGGACCGCGGCGACTACGGCGAACCGGGCGATGGCCGCGATCTTGTCCAGGAGGCTTTCGCCTCCGTCATTCGCGGCGAACGCCCCCTGTTGATCACGGCGCATCGCGCGCAGGATATCCAGTCCGCCCTCCGTCTTGCCGAGGAGTTTGACATCGACGTGGTGATCGACGGTGCGGCTGATGCGCACATGATGCTGGACGAACTGCGCGAAGCAGGGGTGTCGGTCATCCTGCATCCCACCATGGCCCGTAACGAGGGCGAACTGGAGAACGCCGCCTTCACCACCGCTTCAGTGCTGGCTGAGGCAGGCATCCCTTTCGCGCTGCAATCCGCTTACGAAGCCTACGTGCCCAAGACCCGCGTCGTACTGTGGGAGGCAGGTTTTGCAGCAGGTAACGGACTGGCGCGCGAAGATGCCCTGGCAAGCATCACCATAGACGCCGCGCGTATCATTGGAATGGACGACCGGATCGGCTCGCTTGAGGTGGGCAAGGATGGCGACGTGGCAATGTTCGACGGCGATCCCTTCGAATATACCAGCCACGTGACGGGCGTGGTGATCGAAGGGGAAGTGGTCAGTAACGCAGTCCGCTAACGCCTGAGTGGCTACATCTGTAGCAAACAGACCTTCGCGCTGTTTGCCGCAGATGTCGCGCCCGGTTCAGCTCACCGATGACATCTGCAGACCATGGCGGGTTCGGGGAATTTCGTTTTCGCCCCGTAAAAGGTCGCGCAGTTTCCGATCGTGCTTCTGCTTGTCGTTCATGATGGCCGACAAGCTTCCCGCGATCGCATTCTGGTTACACCGATGGGCAACGGCAATCGCCGTCTCGTAAGACACAATCGACGCAGCGAGACTCTTGCGAACGGCGCCGATCATCGCGATGTCGAGCAGGCTTCCCGGGTCGATCATCACAGTATCGCGCTCTGCGTCATCGAGAATGCCTTTCATCCAGAGGTTGTGCGAACTCGATTTCTCGGACGAAAGCTCATTCGCCCAACCATCCAGCAAGCTGCAGACACCTCGCGCATAAAGGCCGATCTCGAACACGGTGCGCCTGAGCACTGCATTGATGGCTAGAGCGCTGATCTTGGGGAGCCTGTTACCGGCCTGCGCCTCGGCCCCTTTCAGATCGTGAAGACATTCAACGAGGAGATCGTCCATCGAGGCAAGCTGGTTCATGGCATGGCCACCTGAAATACGTGTGTCGGACCGTCACGCCTCATCGATGCAGCTTGATAGGTTTTGGCCGTATCGTGCGTGTGAGGCATGTCACCTGTCCTTCTGTAACATGACCGATTCGACGGTTGGGCCCACCAGGGGTTCCATTCGCAACCATTGTTAGCTTTGGCATAGTTTTCCGTGCGGGCGGAATGGCCCGGACCTTGCCCGGCATCCAAACGTGACATCCGCCAAGCGGATTCTTATCGCTGTGCGATAGCCCCGAACAGGTCGTGCGCGTCTGCGTCCTCGACTTCGACGTTCACGAAGTCACCGGCTTTCAGATTCTCGGGCACGTTGCGCAGATAGACGGCCCCATCGATTTCTGGGGCATCGGCCTGACTGCGGCCTGTTGCGCCGATATCGCCATCCTCGTCAGGTTCACCCACCTCATCGATGATGACGGGCAGGGTCGTGCCCACCTTGGCGGCGAGCTTGGCAGCGCTGATACGCTCGGTCACTTCCATCACACGGGCAAAGCGTTCTTCCTTCAGCGCTTCGGGCACGTGATCGGGCAGGGCATTGGCCTGCGCACCTTCCACCGGCTCGAAACGGAAAGCCCCCACGCGGTCCAGCTGGGCTTCTTCCAGCCAGTCGAGCAGATACTTGAAATCGTCCTCGGTCTCTCCGGGAAAGCCGACCACGAAGCTGGAACGGATGGCGATCTCCGGGCAGATTTCGCGCCATGACTTGAGGCGTTCGAGGACCTTGGCCTCGTTAGCGGGACGCTTCATGGCCTTCAGCACGCTGCGGCTGGCGTGCTGGAATGGAATGTCGAGATAAGGCGTCAGCAGCCCTTCGGCCATCAGCGGGATGACTTGGTCGACATGCGGATAGGGGTAGACATAGTGCAGGCGAACCCACGGCACGTTGCCCTCGGTCGTGCGCATCTGGCCCAGTTCGCGGGCAAGATCGGTCATGTGGGCGCGCGGCTCGCGGCCATGCCAGGGGCGCGTTTCATGCCGGGTGTCTACGCCATAGGCCGAAGTGTCCTGGCTGATGACCAGCAGTTCCTTCGTGCCGGCGGCCAGCAGTTTCTCTGCCTCGCGCAGGACGGCATCGATCCGGCGGCTGGCCAGTTTCCCGCGCAAATCGGGAATGATGCAGAAGGCGCAGGAATGGTTGCAGCCCTCGGAAATCTTCAGATAGCTGTAGTGGCGCGGCGTCAGCTTGATGTCCGGCTGCGGCACAAGGTCGATATAGGGGCCTTGGCTGGGCGGCGCGGCTTCGTGCACGGCCTCCACCACGTCCTCGTACTGGTGGGCGCCGGTGATCGCCAGAACCTGCGGGAAGCGGTTGCGGATCAGTTCCGCCTCGTCACCCATGCAGCCGGTCACGATAACGCGTCCGTTCTCGTTGATCGCCTCGCCAATGGCTTCCAGGCTTTCCTCCTTCGCGGAATCGAGGAAGCCGCAGGTGTTCACCAGCACCACATCGGCGCCCTCGTAATCCGGGCTCATGGCATAACCATCGGCGCGCAGCCGGGTAAGGATGCGTTCGGAATCCACCAGCGCCTTGGGGCAGCCGAGGCTGACCATGCCGACCTTCTTCTGTTCAGGTATTTGCGATGCCATGATGGCCGCGCCCCTACACCCGATTGAAGCTTTGGGCTAGAGTGCGTGACGGGCGCGCTATCGGGTTGCGTGATGGAGTGGGAAAATGGGTGACGTTAACATGCTGGCCGTCGTTCTGGGCACGGTGGCTTTCTTCGTGATCGGGGCGATCTGGTACGGTCCGTTGTTCGGCAGGCAATGGCGGGAATTGACGGGTATTACGGAAGAGATGGTGCAAGCAGGGCCGCAGCCGGGACAAAAACCGGTCTGGCTTGTCATGCTGCTGGCATTCCTTCTGGAAATGGTGGTGGTGCTGATGCTGGGACATAACATCGCCCGCACCAATCCGGCTCCGCATGTTATCATGATGATGGCGGTAGGTTTCGGCGCGGTAATCATGACGCCCGCGCTGGGCATCAATTACCTGTTCCAGATGCGCCCGGGCAAACTGTTCGCCATCGATGCCGCGCATTTCATCGTCGGCATGGCAGCCGTCGGCGGGGTATTCATCGCGCTGGGATGAGGCGCAGGGGCGGGGTCTAGACCTTTGCCTGGATTTCCTCGCCCTCCAGTTCGTCGTCTTCCGTCGGTCGGATTTCGACGATGATGTCGCCTGCTTGCAGGCATTCGGCCTCGTGCTCCCAAAAGCCGCAGGCCACGCCATTGCGGTAGATCCGCAGACCTTGCCCACCGGTTGCCAGTTCACGGAAGGACTTGCCGATCTCGTCGGGCATGACCTCGCGCTCCACCAGTTGTACGCGGCCCGTAACTGACGCCAGATCGCCAAGGTAATCGGCGATATGCGCGCCGCGTGCACTGCCCGCCAGCAACAGGCCGGTAAAGCGTACGGGGTTGATAACATTGTCCGCGCCCGCCTGCCGGGCCAGCAGTTCATTGTCGGCGGCGCGCACAACCACGCTGATCGGCACCTTTGGCGCGAGGTGGCGCACGGTTAGCACGATAAGGATGGAGGAATCGTCCCGTCCCGCCGAAACGAGCACGGTCTGCGCTTCCTTGATGCGGACGGCTTCGAGATTCTCGTCTCGGGTGGCGTCGGCCTCGATTACGTTGCAGCCCAGCAACTCCGCCGATTCGAGCCGTTCCTGGTCCTGGTCCATCACCACGATGCAGGCAGGATCGGTGCCGCGTTCGATGAGTTCGCCCACGGCTTCGGAACCGGAGATGCCGAAGCCCAGAACCACGACATGATTGGATAGCTGGTCCTGAATGCGGGCCATGCGGAATTTCTCCCAGCTGCGCTTGATAAGGAAATTGTAGGCCGTGCCCACGAAAATGAACAGCACGGCAAAACGAACCGGCGTCACGATCAGTGCTTCCACCAGCCGCGCCTGATCGCTGATGGGGGCTATGTCACCGAAGCCTGTGGTGGTAATCGAGATCATGGTGAAATAGATCACGTCGAGGAAGCTGACATGACCGTCGAGATTGTCGACCAGCCCCTCCCGGTCCCACCAGTGGATCATCACCACCACGAAGATCAGGAAGACCGCCAGGCCCAGGCGAATGAACAGATCGCCCCAGACGGGGATATTCACCGCACGGCGCAGCGGAGCGTAGCGGCGTTTGCCGACCTTGCGCAGCTCCTTTGTGTGCGAGCGCGCCAAGGGTCAGGTCGTCCCGTTCACGCGGCGAACCTGTTGGCCAGCGCGTCGATCGCCGAATGGTGCGTCAGGTCAAGCTGAAGGGGTGTTACGGCGATGTAACCGTCGTCCACCGCTTCAAGATCGGTACCGTGATCCAGCGTATGCTCGGCAGGTTGCAGGCCGAACCAGTAATAATTGCGCCCGCGCGGATCGGTGCCCTCGACCAGCGAGCCACGCGAATAATCGTGAAAACCCTGCCGTACGACGCGAATGCCCTTCACGTCGGCTGCGGGCAGAGCGGGGAAGTTCACGTTCACCAGCGTTCGCTTGGCCATCTGCACGTTGATCAGCGGGGCCAGCACCTTTGCGCCCCATTGCTCCGCAGCTTCGAAAGTCTGGACGGTCTTGCTGTACGCCTGGCTGAGACCGATGGCAGGAATGCCCGCCAGCGCGGCTTCCATCGCGGCGGAGATCGTACCGGAATAGGTGATGTCATCGCCCAGATTCTGGCCCGCGTTCACGCCGGACAGGACAAGGTCAGGCATCCGGTCATCGAACAGCTTGCGCAGCGCAAGGTTGACCGAATCGGTAGGCGTTCCGGTCACGCTGAACCTGTTGTTCCCGTGCTTGCGCAGGCGCACCGGGTGATGCAGCGTCAGCGAATGGCCGGCACCCGATTGCTCCTCGGCAGGCGCACAGACCCATACATCGTCGGACATGGTCCGGGCGATGGCCTCCAGCACCTTTAGGCCGGGGGCATTGATACCGTCGTCATTGGTAAGAAGGATGCGCATATTCAGTCTGCTACCAGCTTTTCGGTACCGCCCATATAGGACTTGAGTACATCTGGTACCGCGACGGAGCCATCTTCCTGCTGATAGTTCTCCAGCACGGCCACCAGCGTGCGGCCCACGGCCAGGCCGGAACCGTTCAGCGTGTGGGCGAATTCGGTTTTCTTCGCGCCAGCTTCCGGCCTGTAACGGGCGTTCATGCGTCGTGCCTGAAAATCCCCGCACCAGCTGATGGAACTGATCTCGCGGTAGGCATCTTGCCCCGGCAACCAGACTTCCAGATCGAAGGTCTTGCGCGCGCCAAAACCCATGTCGCCCGTGCACAGCAGCATCTTGCGGTAAGGCAGGTCGAGAGCTTGCAGGACGCGCTCGGCGCTCTCCACCATATGCTCGTGTTCGGCATCAGCATCCTCGGCACGGCAGATGGATACCAGTTCCACCTTGTCGAACTGGTGCTGGCGTATGAGGCCGCGGGTATCCTTGCCTGCGGCGCCCGCCTCACTGCGGAAGCAGGGAGTGAGAGCGGTGAGACGAATGGGATCGGAAAGATCGTCGATAATCTGCTCGCGCACCGAATTGGTGAGCGAAACCTCGGCAGTCGGTATCAACCAGCGCCCGTCTGTGGTCTGGAACAGATCCTCGGCAAACTTGGGTAACTGGCCCGTCCCGAACACGGCTTCGTCGCGCACCAGCAACGGGGGCGCGCATTCGGTATAGCCGTTGCGGCCCGTCTGCTGATCCAGCATGAATTGCGAGATAGCGCGGTTCAACCGGGCCATCTGGCCACGCAGGAACGTAAAGCGCGCTCCCGACATCTTCGTGGCGGTTTCAAAATCCATACCGAGGGCAGGGCCGATGTCCGCATGTTCGCGCGGCGTAAATTCGAACGCCATGGGCGTGGACCAGCGACTGACTTCGACGTTGCCGTCCTCGTCCTCCCCAACCGGCACCCCCTTGGCGGGAATGTTGGGTATCGCGGCCAGTGCATCGGCCAGGGCGCGCCCCAGGGCGCGCTCCTCGTTCTCAACTTGCGGCATTGCCTGCTTGATCTCGGCGACTTCGGCTTTCAGCGCCTCTGCCTTGTCCGTGTCGCCCTGTCCCATGGCCTGACCGATGGCCTTGGAGGCTTCATTGCGGCGACCCTGCATCTCTTGCAGCCGCGTGGTCAGTTCCCGCCGTTCTTCGTCCAGCTTCAGCAGTTGGGACGAAACAGGCGCAACTCCTCGCGTCGCCAGCGCCTCGTCGAAAGCCTTCGGATTCTCTCGTATCTGTCGCAAATCGTGCATGCCCGGGGCTATGCCTCGCCAGCTTGCCGCTTGTCCAGCATGGATGCACATGCCTGCACGGACAGGGAACCTTTGGCGACCTGCGGCACTGAATTAGTCACCCGATACGTACAGACAGGGGCCGTAATTGCTGGACAAAAGTATTGAAAAGCCCCCGCGGCGAACCCGCTTCGTCGACGCGGTGCAAGTGGCCACCAGTCTGGCCACGAATAGTGGGCTGCTGAAGCCAGCCGTCCTCGAACAACAGCAGATCATGGACACGGTTGCCGAGCGCGTCGGGTCCGACGACTTCGGTGACCCATGGTTCGAGCGGCCCTTATCGGTCCTTCTTGAATCGTTGAAGAACGAGGCGCAACTGCACGAAGCGGGCGCCTGGTTTGCCGTGAAGCAATGCGAAAAGGTTCTGACGGATCGGTTGTGGGCGCAGCAGTGGTTTGCGCAGCATCCGGAAATACTGGCGCGTCCCCTGCTCAACCCGGTCTTCATCGTCGGTCCCATGCGCTCGGGCACGACGCGATTGCATCGTCTGCTGTCGGCCGATCGCCGCTTCGTCCACATGCGCAGCTTCGAGACGATCAGCCCGGTGCCGCGTCCCGGCTTTACCCATGAAGGAACCGACAGTCGCATCGCCTTCGCCAAGAGAGCACGCAAGGTTGCGAAGCTTGCCAATCCGCATACGCTGGCCATTCATCCCACGGGACCGATGCAGCCGGAGGAAGAGCTGGGCCTGTTGGTCAATTCATTCTGGGGCATGAAGCACGAGGCGCAGTGGTACGTGCCCGGTTACGGTCGCTGGTGCGAGGAACAGGACGCCACCCCCGCCTACGAACAGATGGCGCGCCTGCTGAAGCTGATAGGATGGTCGCAGCAGGCAAGTTCACTCAAACCATGGGTGCTCAAGACCCCGCAACACATGCTGGACCTGGATGCCTTGCTGGCGGTTTTCCCCGACGCGCGCTTCATCTTTACACACCGTGATCCTTTGCGCGTGGTAGCAAGCTCTGCTTCGCTGGCGTGGAACCAGACCTGTATCTATTCCGATGATGCGCAACCGGATATCGTCGGCGAGGAATGGCTGCGAAAGACCCAGGTGCAGATCGGCAGGATGCAACAGGGTCGCAAGGCCATTACGCCCGATCGCGTGATCGACGTGCATTACGAGGATGTCGACGCGGACTGGCGCGGCGCAATGTCGAGGATCTATGACTTTCTGGATCTCGATATCGAACATGCCTGGCCCGCGATGGAAGCATATTGCCAAGAAGCCGCTGCCCTGAAGGGCCAGCCTCATCGCTATAGTCTGGCCGAGTTCGGACTTGCCGAACACGACGTGATGGATCGCCTGGGGGCTTACGTTCAGGATTTTGCGGTGCCGCAGGAAGGCAAGGCTGCAAACGCGCGTAGATGACGGCTGGCAATCAGTAGCGCTGGAAGCGGAATTCGATTTTCGAGACTAATTTCGGTATCAGGATTGGGGGAAACGATCGCGCGTTCGGTTGGCAATGGCCACCAGCGACAGCATCACCGGCACTTCCACCAGAACGCCGACCACGGTTGCCAGCGCAGCGCCGCTGGTTAGACCAAACAAGCCGATGGCTACGGCAACCGCCAGTTCGAAGAAGTTGGAAGTTCCGATCAGCGCGCATGGTGCCGCAATGTTGTGCGGCACTTTCCACGCCTTGGCAGCGGCATAGGCAACTGCGAAAATCCCGTAGGACTGAATGATAATCGGTATCGCGATCAGAACGATCAACAGTGGCTCGGCAATGATGGTTTCGGCTTGGAAGGCGAACAGCAACACCACGGTCGCCAGCAGACCAATGATCGACCACGGCTTGAGCCGGCCGGTAAAAGCGTCGACCGCCGCTTCGTCACCCTTGTTCGAACGAATGACCTGTTGTCTGGCAAACGCTCCTGCCGCCAACGGGATCACGACATACAGCACGACGGACAGCAGCAGCGTCTCCCACGGAACCACAATGTCGGTTACGCCCAGCAGCAAGGCGACGATCGGCGCAAAGGCGACTATCATCACGAGGTCGTTCACCGAGACCTGCACCAGGGTATAGGCCGGGTCGCCTCGCGTCAGCTGTGACCACACGAACACCATGGCCGTGCACGGTGCAGCGCCGAGAATGATGAGGCCCGCGATGTACTGGTCGGCATCGCTTCCCGAGATCAATCCTGCGTAAAGGTAGTCGAAGAACAGCACTGCGAGAGCGGCCATGGTGAAAGGCTTGACCAGCCAGTTCACGACCAGGGTAATGACCAGACCCTTGGGCTTGCGGCCGATATCCTTCACGCTGGCGAAATTGACGCCGACCATCATCGGAAAGATCATCGCCCAGATCAGCACGGCGACCACGAGGTTCACGGACGCATATTCCAGCTCCGCCAAGGCACCCACCGCATCTGGAGCGGCCAAGCCCAGTCCAAGGCCCATCAATATGGCAAGCAGCACCCACAGCGAAAGGTATCGCTCGAAAGTGCCGAGTGGGGAGGCCGCAGGGGCGGGGTTTGCGATTGTCTGTGTCATCATGCCAGTCCTGTCGGTCGATCAGCGAAGGCGCGCACCTTCGGCGTCGATCACCTGTTCGCCGTCTTCCTTGGTAAAAGCCTCCCGCTGTTCGGCGGGAATCAGGTCGAGCACTTCTTCCGACGGGCGGCAAAGTCTTACACCCAGCGGCGAAACCACCAGCGGACGATTAATGAGGATAGGGTGGTCCATCATCGCGTCGATCAACTGCGCATCGGACAGGCTTGGATCGTCGAGCCCCAGGTCTGCAAACGGCGTACCCTTTTCGCGCAGCAGCTTCCGCGGCGTAAGGTTCGCGCGCGCGATCAGGCTCTCCAGCATTGCGCGGGCCGGGGGCGATTTCAGATATTCGATAACATGCGGCTCGATCCCCGCGTTGCGGATCATCGCCAGCGCGTTGCGAGAGGTTCCGCATTCCGGGTTGTGATAGATGATGATGTCGGCGCTCATTTATTGACCCTGTCAGTCGTGGCTTTTTTGATGTGCACGGTGGTTACTGCTCACGGCTTGCAGGCGGAAATCTCTGCAAAGTCGGCGCACAGGAGCGGATCGCCCTGGCAGCAGTCTTCCATCAGAAAGGCGAGGAGGTGCCGCATTCCGGCGTAATCCGCGCGGTATCGGATCACCCGGCTTTCGCGCTGCGAAGCGACGAGCCCGGCGCGCTCGAGATTGCCGAGATGATGCGACATCGTGGATGCGGGAACGCCGCAAGCTTGCGCAATCTCGCCCGCCATCCGGCCTTCCGGCCCTGCCTGTACCAGCATGCGAAAGACCGACAATCGCGTTTCGTGGCCGAGAGCCTGCAGGGCGTCGACGGCCCAGACCTGATTGCCTTGCGTCATGTGGGTTCCCGTGAGCATTGGACCCAGCATAGAAGCCCCGCTCGCTAGATCAATCGATATTTCGAGAATAATCGAAATGATGAGTTCTCTGCTTCTGCGGTGCGAGGACGCAGGTGTTTGACACGATCACGCGCCGAGTCTCGCATCCAGCTGTTTCTTGATGACCTTGCCGGAGAACAAACCGATGTTCTCAAAGGACCATCTCTTCCAAGTCATTGAAAAGATGGTGGGCGCGGCAAGGATTGAACTTGCGACCCCACCCGTGTGAAGGGTGTGCTCTACCACTGAGCTACGCGCCCGCCGATTCACGGCAGGGGCGGGCGTTTGCCATTATCGCGAGCGCAAGACAAGGGGTTGGTTGACCCCATGCTCCAGGTCGCGGCAAGCCCAGTTCAATCCAAGCCGAGACGCCCGAATAGCTCCAGCCAGGAATGCGGGACAGCCCGCCCGGCCGGGCTACGCTGCGTGCCGGGTACAATGGTGCATTCAAGGCAACGCGCCTGCACGCCTTCCGCCGCCATGAAGCTGTCGATCCCGTCAATCACACCCCCAAGGCGCGCGACTTCCCGCCGGGCGAAAATCGACGCGATATCGTGTCCTCCATCGCCGCGCGCATCACCGTCGCCCATCACCAGCCTAGCCAGCAAGGTGTCGTAAGTTGGGCTGTCGTCACCCAGGTAACGCACTTCGTAGGAATCCGCCTCAAGGTCTGCGCGGTCAGCGGCCCATGCGATCGCCGCATCGAGATCGCCGAACTGGTCGACCAGGCCCAGTTGCCTGGCCGCGCCGCCATCCCACACGCGGCCCTGTCCCAGTTCGTCCGCCCGCGCCGGAGTTATATTGCGTGACTGGGCCACCAGCGCCAGGAACTGCGCGTAGAAGTTCTCTGTCGTTGCTTGCAGCACTGCGTCCGCTTCGGGTGTGAAGCCCGCCAGAATATCGGGCTGGCCGGAAAGGCCGGTCGTGCGAACGCCATCGGTGGTCACGCCGTATTCGGCAAGGAGCTCTTCGAAACTGGGGACCACCAGGAAGACGCCGATGGAACCGGTCAAGGTTTCCGGCTCGGCAAAAATGCGTTCGGCGGGGGTCGCGATCCAGTAGCCGCCGCTGGCCGCGTAGTTGCCCATGGAAACCGCGATCGGTGTTCCGGCATCGCGGTGACGCATGATGGCGCGGCGGATCGTTTCGGACCCGGTGACGGTGCCGCCGGGAGAATTGACGCGAACGACCAACGCATCCAGATCATCGTCAAGTGCATTATCCAGCAGGCGGGCGATACGCGTGGCGCCGGCGGACCCCGGCCCGGCCTCACCGTCGCTGATTTCGCCATCGACCGTAATCACTGCGACACGGCCCTCATCCCCGAACGCCGCGTTTCTTTCGATCTCGGCCAGCCACGGGTCATAGCGGGTAGAGGCGAAGGAGCCCGGCTCGTCCGACCACTCGTCCTCGCCGACGGAGGTGGCGATGCGTTCACCCCATTCCACGCGGGTGCCGATGCGGTCGGCCAGGCCGGCGGCGAGCGAGGCTTGCGCCAGATCGTTGTTCGATGCGGCAAGCCAGCCTTCCACGTCCTGCGTTACGAGGTCGATCTCGGCCTGCGGTCGCGCTGCGCCGACACTGGCGCGCCATTCCTGCCACAGCGTGGCGAGCAATTGCGAGAGGTTCTCCCGTGCTTCGGGAGACATACCCGATTGCGTATAAGGTTCGACTGCACTCTTGTAAGTGCCCACGCGATAAACGTTGGCGGTAATGTCGAAGCGGTCCAGCGCCTGTGCAAAATAAGGGCTTTCGCCGCCCGGACCCATAATGGCGACACCGCCCATGGGATCGACCCAGATTTCGTCCGAGCGGGCGGCCAGCAGCATGGCATCGTCGCTGTAGGCATAGGCGTAGGTATAGATCGGTTTGTCGGTCGACTTGAAGCGATCAAGAGCCCCGGCGATCTCCGACATGTGGACGGCGCCCCCGCCCAGGAAGCCGGTAAGATCGAGCGCCAGCGCCTCGACCCGCTCGTCGGCCGCCGCCCCGTCGATGGCGCGCACCAGGTCTCTCGCGGCATACTCGCGCACGGGGATGGTCTGCGACAGCAGGGCCTGCAGCGGATCGATAGGGGAAACCTCTTCCACGACGCTGCCATTGATATCCAGCAGCAGCGCGCCGTCGCGCACCATGCCGGGATTGGGCCGTGCGCTGAGAATGGCGAACAGGGCCATGAAGAACAACAGCAGGAATATCAGCGCCAGCGCATCCTTGACCCCGACCAGAAGCCGCCAGACCTTGCCTGCAAATGCCATTGAGATGCGTCCCTTGTTCCCGTCTTTCACCCCATTTAGGATGCGATTGCAGCAAGAGCCAGAGATAAGAGGTCGAGCGGTCATTCCATCTCTACCAAGGGCATTGCCAGCCCCCACGCGCTTCCCTAATGGCGTTGCTTTAATGACATCGCCGCAAAACACCTCGTCCGCCAGCCGCTTTCCCAAGGGCGGCCAGGCCTTCCCGCACCGCGACCTGATCGGCATTTCGTCGCTGGAACGGCACGAAATTCTCTACCTGCTGGCAGAGGCCGAGCAGTACGTGGCGTTCAACCGCCAGGCGGCGAAGCAGTCGGAACAACTGGCGGGTCTGACGATCATCAACGCCTTCTTCGAAAATTCCACCCGCACGCTGCTGTCATTCGAGATCGCAGGCAAGCGACTGGGGGCAGACGTGGTGAACATGTATGCCGCGCAGTCCAGCGTGAAAAAGGGCGAGACGCTGATCGATACCGCCATGACGCTCAACGCCATGCATGCCGATGCCATCGTGATCCGCCACGGCAGCAGCGGTGCGGTGGGGTTGATTGCAAGCAAGGTGGATTGCCCGGTGCTCAACGCTGGCGACGGACAGCATGAACATCCCACTCAGGCCTTGCTGGATGCGCTGGCGCTGCGCCACAGGCTGCACGCGCTGGGTGATAATGCTGAGGATTTCACCGGCCTGACTGTGACGATATGCGGCGATATCCTGCACAGCCGCGTCGCCCGTTCCAACATTCTGTGCCTGCAAGCGATGGGCGCTTCTGTTCGCTTGTGCGCGCCGCCCGCGCTGATGCCTGCCGGGATCGAGCGGATGGGAGGGCAGGCTTTCCACGATTTCGATGCCGCCCTGAAAGATACGGACGTGGTGATGATGCTGCGACTGCAAAGCGAACGGATGGATGGCCAGTTCATTCCCAGCCCGCGCGAATATCGCCACCTCTATGGCCTGACGCCGGAGCGGCTCGCGCTGGCAAAGCCCGAAGCCATCGTCATGCATCCCGGCCCGATGAACCGCGGTGTGGAGATCGACAGCGCCGTAGCGGACATGGGCGACCGGGCCATCATCAATTCTCAGGTAGAAATGGGCGTCGCCATTCGCATGGCCAGTCTCGATATCCTGACCCGCAAGGCTCGCGGGGTGCCGGGCTGGCGCCAGGACGAGCGCGGCGGGGACTGGGTATGAAGCAGATGCGCCCCCTCACGATCACCGGTGGAACGCTGGTTACGCCAGAAGGCCCTGTACAAGGCGCGCTACGCGCCAACGATTGCATGATCGCTGCCGTCGGCGGCGATGCCATGCCGCAGGACGGCGACGAGATCATGGACGCAAGGGGCATGCTGGTCGTGCCCGGTATCGTCGATCTTGGCGTGTTCGCGATAGACAAGCCTGCATTCCATTTCGGCGGCATCACGCGCGCAGGTCTGATGCCGGATCTCTCGCCGCCGCTGGACTACCCTGCACGGGTGCGTTTCGTGGCGCAAAGCGGCAAGCCGGACCTGTGGGTCCACCCCCTGGCCGGGGCGACGAAAGGGCTGAATGGCGATCAGCTGGCAGAAATCGCGCTTATGCGAGAGGCTGGCGCGAAGGCCATCGCCACCGGGCGCAGATGGATCGGCGACAGCGGTTTGATGCTTCGCCTCCTGCAATATGCCGCCATGCTGGACATGGTCGTCGTTATCCATGCCGAGGACGGTGGAATTGCCGGAAATGCTGCTGCCACGGCTAGCGAAATGGCAACCCGACTAGGCCTGCCTAGCGCTCCGAAAGAGGCAGAGACCCTGGCGCTGGCGCGTGACATCGCTCTTGCCGAGATGAGCGGTGCACGAATCCATGCACGGCAGGTAACGACGCGCGCGGGCCTTCAACTGGTGCGGCAGGCTAAGAAACGCGGCGTTGCCATCACGGCGGGCGTCACGCCCGCGCATTTCATGCTGTCCGACCTGGCATTGGGCGATTATCGCACCTTTACCCGCCTCTCGCCCCCGCTGCGCGAGGAGGATGACCGGCAGGCCGTGATAGAGGCGATTGGCGATGGTACGATCGATGTTATTGCCAGCGGTCACGATCCGCGCGGTCCCGAAGACAAGAACCTGCCTTTCGCCGACGCTGCACCCGGCATGGCGGGCGCAGAAACGCTGCTGGCGATGGTTCTGACACTGGTGCGCGATGAGGTGATCGACATGGGCCGCGCCTTCGATCTTCTTGCCCGCAATCCGGCAAGGGTGCTGGGGGTCGAGGCGGGATCGCTGGAACCGGGAAAAGAGGCGGATATCGCCCTGCTCGATCCGCAAGCGCCATGGCTCGTCGATTCACGCGAGATGGCGGCTGCGGCAGGCAACACTCCTTTCGACCGGCAACCCGTGCAAGGCCGGGTAACAGCGCTGTGGAAGGGCGGGGTACAAATTGCGCTTTGATTTCACCGGCAAGCGCGCACTGGTGACGGGCGCAGCGTCCGGGATTGGCGCTGCAGTTGCAAAGGCGCTGGCGCAGGCAGGTGTAATGCATCTGGTGCTGGTCGATCTCGACGAGGCGCGTCTCGAGGCGATGAACCTGTCTTGCGATGTCTCGCTGCAAGCAGGCGACGTGGCGGACGAAGCCTTGTGGGACCGCATCGAAAAAGAGGGCGGGGCGCTGGATATTGCCTTCCTGAATGCCGGAATTGCAGGAACGCCGGCACCATTCGCCAAACTGAGTTTCGATGACTGGCGCAAGGTCATCTCGGTCAATCTGAATGGGATGTTCCTTTCACTGCGCTGCGCCATGCGGCAGGCAAACGACGCGGCGGCCATCGCGCTTACCGCATCGGTTGCGGGGGCGAAGGCGGAACCGGGTATCGGGCCTTATGGTGCTTCGAAGGCAGGGGTGATGCAGATGGCGAAGATTGCCGCCAAGGAAGGCGCGCCGCGCCGCATTCGCGTGAACGCCATTGCGCCGGGCGGTGTCGACACCGCCATCTGGGACGACGTGCCCTTTTTCGAGAACCTGCTGGCCGAGCATCAGGGCGACCGCGCGACAGCAATTGCCGAGATGGCGCAGGCAGCCACTCCGATGGGTCGATTCCAGACTGCCGACGAAATCGCGCAGCAGGTGCTGTTTCTGCTCTCCGAGGCATCCGGCACGATTACCGGCGCGACGCTCGTCAGCGACGGCGGATATTCGCTCTAGCGCGTGAAGCCGGTGTTCAAAAGAAAACCCCTCCCCGCATGATCACGGAGAGGGGTTATCGTTTTCTTTCTGCGAAACGACCTAGCGGCGTGCGAAGCGGACCCCGTTGTCCACCGCGCCGGGCAGGGGCGTTGCCGCGGCCCAACTGATGCAGCCTTCGCCAGACGACGAACTGTTCACGCTGGCGCACATGGATCGGCTGGATGCGACGTTGAAGCCGCCGGCCGATACGCGCCAGTACCGCTTGCCGCGCACCAGAGCCTGCGTGATCACCATTTCGTGATCGGCAAGCTCGGGGTGACGGCTGACATAGATACCCCAGGCACGGCGTGCACCTTGCTCACTGGAGAAACTGCCAAGTTGTACCAGATGCGTGGGATTGGACACCGGACCGCTTGCGGCGACGCGAACCGGCGCCGGTGCTGCTGTCGTACGTTCGGCAACCTCGCGGCGCTGTGTCGGCAGTGTGGCGGGGCGCGGTGCGGCAGCGCTGGGTTCGGCCCTGACGGCCTGTACCGACGGGACCGGTTGTACAACTGGTGAGGACGCAAACCGCGATGCATCCGTCGCAACGTTCGACAGGTCCGTCGTGGCAGGCGCGTCGGCCGCGAAAGCCTCCGCAAAATTCACCGCCGGTGCGGCTTGCGCAGACTGGTACCGGTTGATGCTGGCTGCGGGCGCTTCTGCGGCCGGCAATTCACCGGCGCCATCGGTGCGGACAGGCGCGTTTACCGCAAGTTCGGGCTGGGCCGGTTCGGTTGTGGCGCTCGCCTCAGCTGCGAATTGCTCGTCCAGCGGGTGATTGGCGAGCGCCAGGTGCATGGGCTGGCCAGCGTCACGCACGTTGGCGGGCACGCCCAGCAATCCGGCAACGCGGTGCTGGTAGGCTTCGGCATGGGTAAGCTGCGCCCATTCCTGCATACGCGCCCCAACCTGGTCGGCAGGCACATCCTGCGCCACCATCAGACGGGCATCGCGCCAGCGACCGGCAACGGCATAAGCGTAGGCTAGGTTCTGGCGAACCTTGACCGTGTTCTGACCCTGGCGAACGGCATTGGTTAGAATATGGATGCCGCGCTCCGGCTCTCCGGCCAGCGCGTAGGCGAGGCCCAGATCGGCGGCGGCAATTTCGCCTTCCCAATCACGCAGCAGCGAAGATGCTTCGGCGAAACGCCCCTCGCCGGTGAGGGCAAGTGCGAGGCTGAGTGCGGCGCGCGGACTGTTGTCGCCCAGCGCCATGGCATCCTGGAATGTCGTTGCGGCAGAGGCGAAGCGCCCTTCTTCAAGATAGGCGTTGCCCAGCACCTGACGGTAGGCGGCGTTTCGTGGCTCTGCCGTAACGGCCAGTTCTGCGTGCTGGATGGCCTGGCTGGTATGGCCGCGGGTGAGCGCCTGCTGCGCATCGGCGGCTGCAACGGCAGCGCGTGGTGCAGGCGCACCTGCGCAACCAGTCAGCAGAACGGCCGCCATGGCGGTTGAAATGCCCAGGCCGATCATCGGATTGCGCTTGTCCTTGCGGTTCATCGGAAAATTCCCCTTCAGCCCTTGGTCTTGTTGCCCGCGAGATGCGCGGCGATGGAATCGAGTTCCGGTATGTCTTGCAAAAAGCGATCGAGCGCCTCGGTCACCAGTTGTTGCGCGCTGCATGCCTGCATCGTGCTGGCAAGCCGCAGTTTCAGATGACGTTCCATGTCGAGGCGCAGCGTGAATGCCGCGCGGCGTCCTTTTGCAATAGCCGACTGGCGCTGCCTGTTTGGCAGGCCCAGCGAAACAGGCGTTCGCTTGTGCGCGACATCGTTGGCCACGTGGAGTTGAACCACCTGGTCATCATCGCCCATGTCGTTCCAGCCGAGATCGGACTGGCTCTCGGCCAGATCATCGAAGTCGTCACCCAGTTCGGCGACACGGTCGTTCTGCGTTAGCTGGGCGCGCATGGCAGGCTTGGCCGTACCCTTGCGTGCCAGCAGCATCGGGCCGAGCGAGGCAAATTCAGCGCTATCCGTCATCATGCTACCCATCACTGCGCCACACGGCGGCCAAAGCCTCCGCCCTGCGCACGGGCCGCGCCGTTGGCCTGCGCCGCCTTGCTGCCGGGGGTGGCGAAAACGGTACGACGGAAGTTCTTTTCAAGGCGGTCAGCTACGTAGTGCCACAAGGCCGTGACTTCCTGCGCGCTGCGACCTTCGGGATCGATTTCCATCACCGTGCGGCCATCGATCATCGAGGCAGCGAAATCGGTGCGATGATGGACGGTGATCGGGGCGACGGTGCCGTGCTGCGACAGGGCCACAGCGGCTTCCGATGTAATCTTGGCCTTTGGCGTTGCGCCGTTGACCACGAAGATCAGCGGTTTGCCAGCGCGTTCGCACAGGTCGACCGTTGCGCCAACGGCGCGCAAATCGTGCGGGCTGGGACGGGTGGGCACCACCATCAGTTCCGCTACCGAGATTACCGACTGGATAGCCATGGTGATGGCGGGCGGCGTATCGATAACGGCCAGCTTGAACCCTTGCTGCCGCAGTATCGCGAGGTCATTCGCGAGGCGGGCAACCGTGGTCTGGGCGAAAGCGGGAAATTCCGCCTCACGCTCGTTCCACCAATCTGCAAGCGACCCTTGCGGATCGATATCGATAAGCACAACCGGGCCGGCGCCAGCGCGCTGCGCCTGGACAGCGAGGTGTCCGGATAGGGTTGTCTTTCCAGAACCACCCTTCTGCGATGCCAATGCTAAAACGCGCAAGGCTATTCCCCCTAAAGCAAGCGACCCGACCAAGTCTCAATTACGGGCCTTCGCCTAAGGACTTCGCAGACTACCCTTTATTTTGAGTTAATTTGCAGGTTGGGTCGCGCTGCTTTTTTCAACCCGATGCGCAGGGTCGGTGGCCACCAATCCTTGCGAACGCGGCGGTTCTGGCGGCACGCTGATGCAAAATAAAGGCCACCGATAAACGCTTTGCTAATGGCCTGTTTACTATGGCAACGTGCACCGGGCTTAACAGGGAACGTGAGTGTAACGATGGCTTACCGCAAGAACTCCGTAATTTCGAAGACTGCCGGCTTGCTGGCCATGCTCACTCTTGCCGCACCTTTGGGCGCAACGGTACGCGACGGTGTGGATGCATGGTCGCGCGGCGACTATGCCGCCGCGGTTGCCGAATGGCAGGGCCCGGCGGCGCAGGGCGATCCCGATGCCTTGTTCAACATGGGGCAGGCCTATCGCCTCGGTCGCGGAGTGCCGCAGGATATGGAACAGGCAGAGCAGCTATATCTTGCAGCGGCGCAAGCGGGCCACGTGCAGGCGGCCGATACCTATGGGCTCATGCTGTTCCAGGACGGTCGCCGAGCGGACGCGTTGCCCTACGTGCAGGCCGCCTCGCGCCGGGGAGATCCGCGCGCCCAGTACCTGATCGGCATTGCCCATTTCAATGGCGACCTCGTGGAGCGTGACTGGGAGCGGGCCTACGCCCTGCTTTCCCTGGCCAACGGTGCGGGGCTGCCGCAGGCGGGACCGGCAATCCAGCAGATGGATGCTCATATTCCGATCGAGCAGCGCCAGGCTGCAGTTGCGCTGTCCCGGCAGATCGAACTGGAGGCGGAGCAGGCACGGTCGGTGCAATTGACCGCTGCCGATCTTTCGGCGCCTGATACGGTTCTCGCACAGCAAGAGGCTACGGCGCAGGAGCTTCCGGCGCCGCAACGTCCGGTCGCACAAGGCCCTGCCGTAGCACAAGGCGGGTCGGGGACTGTTCAATCGGTAGCGGTATCGCCATCGGTAGCGGCCGCGCGCGATGCGGTTGTGCAGGCGCGCGAGGCCACCGGAACTGAGGACCCCGCGCAGGCAGGGGCAAGCTATGCGCGCGGCGCAGGCACTGCACCGGTGACACGGCCAGCGCCCATGGAAGTTGCCGTCGCGCCGACACCGTCTGCGCAACCATCAAATGCGCAAGCCGCGTCCGCGCAGGCAGTTGCAGGCACCGAAGGACCGTGGCGCGTACAGCTGGGCGCGTTTGGCGTTCCGGGCAACGCGGAACGGCTTTGGGACAGGCTTTCGGGTCGTCCGGAGCTGGCCGGGCGGGAGCGGTTGCTGCTTCCAACCGGCCGTGTCATCCGGCTTCAGGCCGCGGGTTTCGCGACGAGGGCACAAGCGCAGTCTGCCTGTTCGGCTCTCCGGCGTGCCGGTCAGGAGTGCCTTGTTACTCGCGATTAGGTTCGGTTTGCCGATTCACCTGCTTCCATAACCTTCATCCTTCGGCCATGGTCCGCGCGGGATGAATAACGGGGGCAATCGGATGACGACAGACAATCAGGCAACACCTGACGGCCAGCACGGCGTCGCAAAGCCAGCGACATCGGCGGAGCGCATTGCCAGTCTCGATCTGATTCGCGGCATTGCGGTTCTGGGCATCCTGGCCGCGAATATCGTAGCCTTCGGCATGCCATGGACCGCCTATAGCTGGCCCGACGCTTTTCTTACCCGACATGACGAGACATCCGACTGGCTGTGGGTTGTGCAATTCGTCCTGATTGACGGAAAAATGCGCGGATTGTTCACCCTGCTCTTCGGAGCGGGGATGGCCCTGTTCATGGAGCGCGCCTGGGCGCGCGGCAAGGGGCGGGGTCTGCAGGCCAGGCGACTGGCGATCCTGCTATTGTTCGGCCTCGTGCATTTCTTCTTCATCTGGCGCGGGGACATCCTCGTCCTTTATGCAGCGGCGGGGTTCGTGACCATGCTGTTCCTGCGCATGACGGCGGGCAAGCTGCTGACGCTTGGGTTGATAGGTTATGTGGTTGGCGCGCTGTTCTACGCGCTGGCGATCGGATCTGCCTACTTTATAACCGAAACCGCATTCGGCCAGGCAGAGGGCATGGAAGATGCGCAACTCTCCATCGACGCGTCCAAACAAGATGCCCTCGCCGACGACGCGATAGAAATCCCCATCATGACAGATGGCACCTATGCCGATTTTGTATCCCATAACTTCAGCGCGCATGCCGCCGATCCATTGACGTCCCTGCTTCTGCTGCTGTTCGAAACAGTCCCGCTGATGCTGATCGGTATGGCGTTCTATCGGTACGGCTGGTTCAGCCCCGGCCATTCGTCGGGCAAGCGTCGGTTCTGGGGATGGGCGCTGCTGTTATCGGGCGCTGTCCTCAATCTGCTCCTGGCACTGTGGGTGAAGGATGGCGGCTTCACTTATTGGGGCACGCTTTCTGCGATGATGGCCTTCTCGATGCTGCCGCGCCTGCCGATGATTCTCGGCCTAGCGCTGTTGCTGGCACTGTACGGCAATGCCGCGTCGGGATGGCTCGCCGAAAGGCTTTCTGCCGCAGGGCGCGCAGCCTTTACCAATTATCTTGGTACCTCGGTGCTGATGATGCTGATTTTCCATCCGTGGGCCGGAGGCCTGTGGGGGGAGTTGACGCGACCGGAGCTTTACCTCGTCGTCGCACTTGGCTGGGCAGTCATGCTGGCATGGTCGAAGCCGTGGTTGGCCAGATTCCGCTACGGTCCGTTGGAATGGTTGTGGCGCTGCATGACATACGGCCGAATTTTTCCGCTGCGCAGATAACGTCTGCAACCATCTTGCGAATAATTCTCAAGACGCTTGCTAATGCAAGCCATTCGCATTATTGAAGCCGGGTAGCCAAAAGAGATTCGCCCGCGCATGTACACCTGCATTTGCAACGCCATTAAGGAAGCCGACCTGCGCAAGGCTGCGCGGCAACACAGGGGCGGTGCCGAAAGCGTCTATGCCAAGCTGGGCAAGCGTCCGAATTGCGGCCAGTGTCTGGAAGAGGCGCAGTATGTCATTGCTGAAGAGCGCGAAGCCCTGGCAGAGCCGATGGTGGCAGCCTGAGGCTTTTTCTGAAACGCATTCGCATTAGCGCACTTTTCTGCGGTTTTCCGGCTTTTTCCTGACGCCTTTTCCTTGCAAAACACCCGCGTTCCTGACCATCCTGCGCTGCGCAATACGAATTCAGGAGACAGGTCATGCAGGGCGACGAAAAGGTCATCGATTATCTCAACAAGGCACTCACGAATGAGCTGACGGCGATCAACCAGTATTGGTTGCATTATCGCGTCCTCAACGACTGGGGCGTTTACAAGCTGGCCGAATACGAGCGGCATGAGAGCATCGACGAGATGAAGCACGCCGACTGGCTGGCTGATCGCATCCTGTTCCTCAACGGGCTGCCCAATTTCCAGGCTCTCCACAAGTTGAAGGTAGGCGAAACGGTCGAGGAAATCCTCAAGGCCGATCTCGCGCTGGAGCATGAGGCTATTCCGCTACTGCGAGAGGCAGCCGACTATTGTCAGGAAGCGAAGGATTTTACTTCGGGCCAACTGTTCGAGAAGATTCTCGCCAGCGAGGAGGAGCATGTCGATTTCCTGGAGACTCAGTTCGACATGATCGAACGCATGGGCATCCAGAATTACGTCCAGCTCAACAGCAAGGCCGCAGGCGAAGGAGAGAACGACGCAGGCGCCGCCTGAGAACCCTAGGCGACACGCCAGTAGGGGGATTGTGCGGGGTTTTGCTTCTCGATCGTTGCAACGATCCTGTCGCCATCCATTATTCGCGCAGCTCCGCTGGCGATATTGATATCAGCCACGATCAGGGCGGTCGCGAGGTCCGGCACGTCGAGCGAGAGCGCTTCGGCCGCGCCCCTGCGGTCGATCCTCAGCATATAGCGTTGCATGACTCTTACCTCTCCGACGAATGCGTTAGACATCCTTCTGAGGCAACAACGTGTCAAAATTAGGATAGGTCCGGGCAACCGGTCTGAAAAACCAATCGTTTCGGCCACTTATGTCAAGAAAACGGAACCGTTGGGACGCCGGTATCAGTCCGACCAATCGTCACCGCGACTGCGGGCCAGTATCTCGCGGCTGCGCCTGCGGCGCTCTTTCGCGGTGGCCGCCGCCAGGCTGGTCTCTCTGTAAAACAGCGCCAGCGCGACAGAGAGCTGCGCCATTGTCGCAATCCACAATATGGCGACCAGAGTTCCAATTCGCGGCTCGATAAAGGCGCTGATGAACAGGATCGCGATGACGATGCAGATGGTGAGCGCAGCCATGGTGGAAAGCTTGACGGCGAGTTGCGCAAACCGCTGGCGCTGGATGAGCGCTGGCAGTTCCTCGGTTTCGCGATAGTCCTCGCCGGTTTCCTCCATGCGCTCTATCATCTCGATGCGATCAAAAAGCCATGTCAGCCGCAGGTTCATGACGTTCAGCATCGCGCCGATACCGGCCAGCAGGAAAACAGGCGCAAGACTCAACTGGACCATCTCCTGCACGCGGATCGTGCTGGAGGTGCGTTCGATCAGTTCGCCGGTAAGGGAAAGGGTTTCGAGCATTCCGACCTGCTAGTCCCGGCCCTGTCCGCCGCTGAACTTTCCTCCGCCGCCGCGATTGGAATCGTAAGGATTCTTGGGACTTTTCAGGGTCAGGCGAACAGGCACTGCGCCAAAGCCCAGCTTCTTGCGAATATCGTTGAGCAGGTATCTCTCATAACTTGTCGGAAGATCATCCAGCCGCGTTCCAAAGATCACGAAGCGCGGCGGTCGCGTGCCGACCTGGGTGATGTAGCGCAGCTTTATCCGCCGTCCGCCCGGTGCAGGTGGCGGGTTCTTGGCCAGGGCATCGTCGAACCACCGGTTCAGCGCGGCGGTGGGAACGCGGCGACTCCACGCCTCACGCAGTTCGAAAGCCGCGCTCAGCATGGTATCGAGGCCCTTGCCCGTCATGGCGGAAACCGCGAACAGGGGCACGCCCTTCAATTGCGACAGGCCTTCTTCCAGCGCACCGCGAATACCGTTGAAGAGCCCGCTGGGGTCTTCGGCGATGTCCCACTTGTTGATGGCGACCATCAATGCGCGGCCTTCGTCGATCACCTGGCTGGCGATCTTGAGATCCTGCACTTCCAGACCGCGCGTCGCATCCAGCAGCAGCACCACGACCTCGGCATAGTCGACGGCGCGCATGCCATCCTGCACTGAAAGGCGTTCCAGCTTGTCCACCACCTTGGCACGCTTGCGCATTCCGGCAGTGTCGATCAGCTTGATAATGCGGTCCTCGCCGGTCTTGGGGTCCGTCCACTCCCAATCGATAGCAATCGAATCGCGGGTAATGCCGGCTTCCGGTCCGGTCAGCATGCGGTCTTCATCGAGAAGCCGGTTCACCAATGTGGATTTGCCCGCGTTGGGGCGTCCCACAATTGCCAGGCTGAGCGGAGAAGCGGGATCGACTTCTTCGAGTTCGTCGCCTGCCTCGGAAGCGGCGCGAGCCTTGTCGGCAGCAATTGCCGCTTCGGCCTCCGCCTCAAGCTGCATGCGGTCGGCCTTTTCGTCGATGAGGGGAATCAGCGCCGAATACAGATCGGCCACGCCTTCACCATGTTCGGCGCTTACAGGAATAGGCTCGCCAAGGCCCAGCGAATAGGCTTCCAGAATACCGCTTTCACCGGAACTGCCTTCCGCCTTGTTGGCGATCAGAACAACCGGCACTTCCTGCTGGCGCAGCCAGCGGCCGATTTCCTCGTCGAGCGGGGTAAGACCGGATCGCGAATCGATCACGAAGAGCGCAGCATCGGCGTCCTTCAGCGAAACCTGGGTCTGTGCCAGCATGCGGCCGGGCAGCGATTTTTCATCCTCGTCTTCCCAGCCAGCGGTGTCGACAGCTTCGAACTCCAGACCCGACAGTCCCGCCAGGCCCTTGCGTCGGTCGCGCGTGACGCCGGGCTGATCGTCGACCAGCGCCAGTCGCTTGCCAACCAGCCTGTTGAACAGGGTCGACTTGCCGACATTGGGGCGGCCGATAATGACCACCTGGGGGAGCTTGCGGGTTTTCATCGAGCGCAGGTGGAGGGCGCGGGCCGGAATAGCAAGGGGCGAGGCCCTCGCCAGCACTTACCAGCTTCCCGTATTCTCCATGCTTGCCCACGGCTCCTGGGGATCGAGATGACCGTCCTGAAGCAGTTCGACGCTGATGCCATCGGGCGACCGCACGAATGCCATGTGGCCATCGCGCGGCGGACGGTTGATCGTAACGCCGGCATCCATAAGCCGTTGGCAGGTGTCGTAGATGTTATCCACGCGGTAGGCGAGATGACCGAAGTTGCGGCCCCCGTCGTAGGTTTCCGGCGCGCTGCCGTCTTCGGGTGGCCAGTTGTATGTCAGTTCCAGTTCGGCAACGTCTTCCTGCCCTGGTGCAGCCAGGAATATCAGTGTGAAGCGCCCCTGCGGTACATCCTTGCGGCGCACTTCTTCGAGGCCGATCAGCTTGAAGAATTCCAGAGTAGCCTCGGCATCGGCTACCCGGATCATGGTGTGGAGGTAGTGGACCATAGGTGGGCGAACTCCATTCCTTGAAATACGAAAGGCGCTCGCTGCGATGAACAGGCAAGCGGTACAAGCTGCCCCACTACGTTTTCGACCGGCCCGACGCAAACGAAAGGGCCTGCACCGTTGCCGGTGCAGGCCCTCCCGTTCCTCGCTTTGCGCGATAGACCTAGAAACTTGCGCCCAGCGTCACGACCACGCCGTCGCTGGTGAATGTGCCGCCCGGATCGACGATGCCATCACCTTCGACACCCACGTATGCCACGCCAAGAGCCAGCGGCGTGCCGGGCACGGCGACTTCGGCGCCGATTGAATAATCGAACGCCTCGCTGTCGGTGGTGAAGGTAAGGAACCCGTCGGTATAGCCGACGTGACCGGTCAGGCTGATGGGGGTACCAGGAACGCCAACGCCGACATCGGAATAGATGTAGAAATTATCGGTGCCGCCGAGCGAATCCTGATCGGGTGCATAGGCAATGCCCACCGTCACTTCCGCCGGGCCAAGTGCCGCGCCGACCGACCCGTAGAATTCGACATAGTCGAAATCGCCTGCCCCTGCATCGGGATAGATGTACATGATCACACCGACATCGGTGGAGAGATTGCCGAATTCTCCGGCCCAGCCGCCGTAGATATCAAGCTCTGTACTACCGTAGCCAACGGTCTGTTCATCGAGCGACGATGCCCAGGTACCGACATAGAAACCGGCCGGAAGACCGACATCGACGCCGCCTTGGATGGCAAATTCGCCACCGGACAGGTCGACACCGCGAAAACGATACTCGCTGACAAGCGCGACGTTGGCGGAAACCTCGACGCCGATACCACCGTCATCCACCTCGTCGGCGGGATTGATAACCTGCGCCATGGCAGGGGCTGCAAAGGCAGTGGAAAGGGCAAAAACGGATGCAGCCGTGAGGCTGCGGACGGACGTAAGCATGGGCAATTTTCCTCAATTGCTTGTGTGAACTGATGCTTCGTCCCACCTGCGCATTCGCGTGTTGGCATCTTTTGTTGCGCCAATTCGCCGCGAAAGCCACGCTATATTGCATAGCTATTGTGCAATGCACAAGAAAAATTGTGCATGTGCTTTGCGGCCCTTTAACAAGTGTGATTATTTTGCATCACATTCAGCGGCGCGACATGAAATCACTGGCAAGGAGAAGCTACGGTGCCAACCGATTGCGCGCTCGTGCGTAATGACTATGTGGACCAGACCAATTGAACATGTTTGACCTATTCCGATTCAAGAAGGCGGAGCCCGAACTCCCGCAAATCGAGGCCAGCGTGCCCGACGGGCAGCGTGTGTACGCCGTTGGCGACGTGCATGGCAGAAGCGATCTTTTGATCGCGCTGATCGAGGCAATCGAAATTGATAACCGCGAACAGGGCGATGCTTCAACGACGGTCGTCTTGCTGGGCGACCTGATCGACCGTGGTCCCGATAGCGTGAACGTGCTGGCTTTGGCTCGGGAATGGCAGAAATTTCGCGAGGTCAGGATCCTTGCCGGCAATCACGAGGAAATGTTCCTGCGCAGCTTCGAGGACCCGGAATTGCTGCGCCATTTCCTGCGTCACGGCGGGAGGGAGACCTTGTTCAGCTACGGCATGAACCAGCGCCAGTTCGTAAGGTCTTCGCTTGAGGAGATCATGGAGTTGATGACGACGCTTGTACCGCAGGCCGACCGCGAATTCATTGCCGGGTTCGAGAACATCGTGAGCATCGGCGATTATGTATTCGTCCATGCCGGGATCGAGCCGGGCCTCCCGCTGGCCGAACAGAGCGAGGCGAAGCTTCGCTGGATCAGGGAGCCTTTTCTCAGTCACCGCGATCCGCACGATGGTGTCGTAGTGCACGGTCATACGATTACCGATGCGCCAGTCGATCAGGGTAACCGAATCGGTATCGACACCGGCGCCTACAGCAGCGGACGCCTGACTGCCCTGGCACTGGAGGGCACGTCCCGGCGATACATCACGGCCATCGACGATGGCGAAGGTGAGATCAGCATCTGCGCCCACGAGGACGCCCAATAAAGTTGCCGGGGAGCCTGTAAGCCGGGTTCTGTCCCGCAGCCGATATGCTGACACATCAGCGCCGCGGGGGCAGCCATTCATCTCGGCAACGGATTGCTCCGTACGCTCAAGCAACCAACCCGGGTCTCTCGGAGCGAAACACTCCTGCCTCCCGAAGGAAGCGCGAGACCCCTATGCGGTCTTGCTCCGGGTGGGGTTTGCCATGACGGGAACCGTTACCGGCCCCCCGGTGCGCTCTTGCCGCACCCTTTCACCCTTGCCTGTGCCGTTTGACGGGCCATCGGCGGTATACTCTCTGTGGCACTTTCCCTGTGGTTGCCCACGGCGGGCATTACCCGCCACCCTTGTTTCGTGGAGCCCGGACTTTCCTCGACACCCTTGCAGATGACGCGGCTGCCCGGCTCCCCGGCAACGCCGCATATATGCGCAAGTGAGGGCATAGGGAAGGGCGCGGACCGCTTCCGCGCAGATTACCTCGTAAGACCCCGATCGCGATCCAGCAGTAATTGGAACAGGATCGCTCGCACTTCGCCGTCGATCAGGCCGTCGATCCGTTCCGGGCGCCAGCGGCGCTGGAAGGCTTCGACCGCATCGTGGCCGTCGGTAATGTCATAGCCGAACCGTTCGAGCGCGAGGTAGAAGCTGGCATCATTGTCGAAAGGAACGTTCGGGGAAAGCTTCTCGGGGCGCGGCAGGCATAGCCCGCATTCGGCCAGCTTGCCCCACGGAAACAGCTCTCCCGGATCGATCTTGCGTCCCGGAGCGACATCGGAATGACCCACCACGTTCGCACGGGGAATGTCGTGCTGTTTTACCATCCGGTTCAGCAGCGGAACCAGCGCAGCGAACTGGGCGTCGGCAAATGGGCGATAGCCGCCCGCGTGGCCGGGATGGTCCAGCTCTATTCCGATGCTGGCGGAATTCACGTCGCGATGGCCGCGCCAGTAGGACACGCCCGCATGCCAGGCGCGCTTTTCCTCGGGCACCAGCTGGATGACTTCGCCGCCCTCGGTAATGCAGTAGTGCGCGCTGACCTTGGCCTCGGGATTGCACATCTTGTCGATGGCATTCTCAACCGGCTTCATCTCGGTGTAGTGCAGCACCACCATGGAAATGGGCAGCGTGCGCTCGTCGAAATTCGGTGAAATTTCTTTCCTGTGGACCAGTGGGTCGGTCAACCGATCATGCCCTCTGGCTCTGGCAGCATGGCACCAAGCACCAAGGCATCCTTGCCGTGATGGTATTGCACGGCGCCGCCGTCCCGTTCCACGATCAGGCGGATGAGGTGGGCAGGTGCAGTCCTGCCGGAAAGTTCGTCCGCCGCCAGCGTGCCGTCCAAGGCCTTTCCGATATTGGCATCGAAGGCGATGCGCGGGCCACTTGCACGAATGGCGATTTCAGTCTGGCCGCCCGTACGCTCTGCTCCCACGGCCAGGGTTCCGCCGCGCACCAGCGAATCGAGCCCCATGGCAGCGAGGTTCAGCAGAACCTTGATTGCAGGCTTGGCCAGCGTCTGGTCGCCTACCGCCCAGTCCAGCGTCAGCCGTTCGTCCGCATTGGTGAGCGCGATCAGCAGCTCATGCGCTTCCTCTACCGGGACCTGTTCGCCGAAACCGCCTGCAGCACCGTAGGCGAGGCGGAAGAACTTCAGTTTGTTGGCGGATACGCGTGCACTCTGTTCCAGCAGGTCCAGGCAGCGCTGGCGCATGGCCGGATCCTTCTCGTCCGCCAGCAATTCCAGCCCGTTGTTCAGAGCACCAACGGGGCTGAGCATGTCGTGGCAAAGGCGGGAGCAGAGCAGGGAAGCGAGATCGAGGGAGGAAGTCATTCAGAAATCGGCCAATCAACATTAACAATCAGGGTGACGAAGTTGACACTGGGTCAACTTGGCGTTTTCGGGATAAATTACGGACTTTCAGAAGCTTACCGAAGAAGTGCCCGGTTGACACCTAGTCGGCCAGTCGTGTGAAAATCCTTCTGCCCCGTCAATTGTCGTCTTAGCCATCATCGACCGTGTATGGAAGCAGGGTAAAACCGCTTTCGTCGTCGCGCCAGAACGATACGTCATGTTCTCCCGATGCGCCCGGTGCGATGCCCGGCGCTATGATGGCCCACAACAATCCGTCTCGCGCGGCCTCGGCCTGATCGGTTGCGGAGGGGTGCGACGGCCCATCGGGGTGCGAGTGGAAGTAGCCCATCACCTGTGGCCCCCCTGCGCGAGCCGCGCGATGCGCATCGATCAACGCCTGTGGGTCAATCTCGAAATGGGTTCGCGGAGCGGGGTGCACATTGACGGCGGGAAGGGCGGCCGTGATGCGGTTTGCGCGGCCCAGCAACATGCCGCAACATTCGTCGGGATGGAACTTGGCTGCCTCGGCGTGAAGCAATTCCATGACGTCTCTTGTAACCAGCAATTCCATTGCGCATGGACCCTAGCATGGCTGGCCAACAAGACATCACCGGAATCATCCAGTCTGATACCAGGCTCGACAAGGCGCTGGCCGAGGCAACCGAACTTTCGCGCGAGAGGGCCAAGGCGCTGATCGCCGAGGGGAAGGTTGCGGTGGACGGAGCGGTGGTCACCAGCCCGAAGGCCAAGGCGCAGACGGGCTCCAGCTTTTCCATCCACCTTCCACCCCCAAGCAATCCACAGGCTATTCCACAGGATATCCCCATAGTTGTCACCTATGAGGACGAGCACCTGATCGTGGTCGACAAGCCTGCAGGCATGGTTGTCCACCCGGCGGCGGGCAATCCCGATGGCACGCTGGTGAACGCACTGCTGCACCATTGCAGGGGCCAGCTTTCCGGTATTGGTGGTGTTGCGCGGCCCGGGATCGTCCACCGCATCGACAAGGATACATCGGGCCTGCTGGTTGTGGCGAAATCCGATGCCGCGCACGAAGGGCTGGCGAAGCAGTTCGCCGATCATTCGATGGAGCGCGCCTACCTGGCCGTATGCGGCGGGCATCCCGTGCCGCCATCGGGCACGGTGAACGCGCGGCTTGGCCGATCCGATCGCGATCGCAAGAAAATGGCCGTCCTGCCAGACGATTCGTCACGGGGAAAACATGCCGTTACGCATTACAAGACGCTGGAACGGCTGGAGCATTGCGCACTGGTCGAATGCCGTCTGGAAACGGGGCGAACCCACCAGGTGCGGGTTCACCTTGCGTCAATAGGTCATGCGCTATTAGGAGACCCTGTGTACGGACGCACTCCAGCACCCCTCAGGCCGATTCTCAAGGCGCTGGATTTCGATCGCCAGGCTCTCCACGCCGCGCGCCTTGGCTTCATTCATCCCGTTACAGGTAACCGTCTGTCGTTTTCCAGCGAAATACCGGCGGACATGAGGGAACTGATCGACGAAACCGGTCATTCCAATCGATGAAATGCACCCTACATCGGCCTGTGGTGCGCTATAGAAAGAGTTGCACCCAATGTGACCACCAAGACCGGGTGCCCATCAGGGGCCCGATACGAGCGGTCGACGACAAAGAAAGGTTTGGGACACGTGAGTAAAGTTAGATCAAGCGTTCCGGCATTGGGCGGTGAGCAGGGGCTCAACCGCTATCTGTCGGAAATCAAGAAGTTTCCCGTGCTGACGCCGGAGCAGGAATACATGCTCGCCAAGCGTTACGAAGAGCACGAAGACCCCGATGCAGCCGCACAGCTGGTGCAGAGCCACCTGCGACTCGTGGCGAAGATCGCCATGGGTTATCGCGGCTACGGCCTGCCGGTCTCGGATCTCATTTCCGAGGGCAACGTGGGCCTGATGCAGGGCGTAAAGAAGTTCGAGGCCGATCGCGGCTTCCGCCTGGCGACCTATGCCATGTGGTGGATCAAGGCGAGCATTCAGGAATTCATCCTGCGCAGCTGGTCCCTTGTGAAAATGGGCACCACCGCCGCGCAGAAGAAGCTGTTCTTCAACCTTCGCCGCATGAAAAAGCAGCTGGAGGCTTATGAAGACTCCGACCTGTCGCCGGAAGATGTGAACAAGATCGCCACCGATCTTGGCGTGCCGGAGCAGGAAGTGGTCAACATGAACCGCCGGATGATGATGGGCGGCGATGGCTCGCTCAACACGCCGATGCGCAATGGTGAAGAAGGCAGCGGCGAATGGATGGACTGGCTGACGGATGACCGTCCGCTGCAGGACACCATCGTTGCAGACGCTGAAGAGGCCGACGTGCGCCGCGAAATGCTGGTGGAGGCTATGGACGCCCTCAACGAGCGGGAGCAGCACATTCTCACCGAACGCCGCCTGACGGAGAACCCGCAGACGCTGGAAGAGCTATCGCAGGTTTACGACGTAAGCCGCGAACGTATCCGCCAGATCGAAGTGCGCGCATTCGAGAAGCTGCAGAAAGCCATGCAGCGCATCGCCGGCGAAAGGTTGATGCCGCAGGCAGCCTGATCAACAGATCACCAGGAAAGGGGCGGTGCCTTCGGGTGCCGCCCCTTTTTTGTCTGGGTTTCTATTTGGCTTCTCCGCCATCCTTTTTCAGCAGGAAAGAACCATCTGATTCGACAGGTTTGCGATTGTGCATGAGGACATGATCGTCGTCGGTTGTCGGCTGGGCGTGGTCGTCACTATTGTACTGCCGAATAACCGTACCCAAAGGGGGCAAGGTCAGCATGGCAATGGCGTGGTCAAGCAGTGCATCCCTGCTATTTATCGCGCAGTAGTCCGTCCTGACGATATCCAGGTTGCCCTCGAACACGCGTATCGCACCCTCGGGGCAGCGACGTTGCAGGACGGTGAATTCCTCAATGATGTCTTCGTCTGGTTCGCGGGCAAGAAGGATGTAGTCGCTGCCCGGCCTCCCGCCGCGTTGCAGCACCCATAATTCGATAGGACCACCTTCATGCGCAGCGATCCCGATCCGGGCGAAAAACCCTGTAGTGGATGGGCCTTCTGATAAATCCTCGCGCGCGTACTCGTCGGTAATGATAGCGGCACAGTGGAACGTGCCGTAGTTCCTCAAACGCCACCACCACTCACCGGCATATTCGTTGCGAGGATTCGGCTGGAATTTCCAGTCCCCCACGTTCACCCGCGATGCGCAGCCAGCGATCGATCCCTCTGGAATGGAACTGCGCGGCCAGAACTCCTCCCAATCGAAACCATAAAGAGGGAGATCGGAATGGATCAGTTCTCCTGCAAATTCATCACCAGAAGACCAGAGTGCTTCGTCCTCACCCTGCGCAAATGCGGTCGCCGGGAAGGTAAAAAGCAGCAGGATCAGCAAGGTGCGCATTGTCCTTAGCCTAGTCGCGGGATGATCGGCGGGCAACGGCATTACTGTTTCAAGGTGGCACCAGACGCGCTAGGGCAACTGCCATGGCTCTCACCATCCTTCGCATTCTTGCAAAGACAATCCTGTGGTTCGTCATCATCAGCCTGGCGCTGGTGATCCTGCTGCGCTTCGTGCCTGTGACCTATACCGCCACCATGCTGATGGACGAGCATGGCGTAACCCGCGACTGGGAGCCGCTGAGCCGGATCGATCGCAACATGGTGAGCGCGGTAATCGCGGCGGAGGATGGCAAGTTCTGCGAGCATGACGGGTTCGACCGCGAGGCCATCGAGGAAGCGCTGGAGGAACGCGCACGCGGGGAACGCCAGCGCGGTGCCTCCACCATCAGCCAGCAGACCGCCAAGAACGTGTTCCTGTGGCAAGGCGGCGGCTGGTTCCGCAAGGGGTTGGAAGCCTATTTCACTGTCCTGATCGAGAATCTGTGGGACAAGCGGCGAATTATGGAAGTCTATCTCAACGTGGCAGAAACGGGGCTGGGCACCTATGGCGTGGAGAGCGGAGCACAGCGTTATTTCAACCACTCTGCCGCGCGTCTTTCCGCAGACGAGGCCAGCCGCATTGCCGCCGTCCTGCCAAGCCCGAAAACCCGCGCGGCGGTGAATCCGGGCGGCTTTACAGCGCGCTATGGCAACACCATCGAGGCGCGCATCGGCGTGGTAAGGCGTGACGGCCTCGATAGTTGTGTCTACGAATAGGCCGAATGGGCGCAGGACACTCTCACTCGCACGATACAGGGCACGGGCACGCGCACGGGCACGGGCATAGTCATGCGCACGGGGCGGGGCATTCCCACGCGCCTGCCGATTTCGGGCGCGCCTTTGCCATTGGCGTCGTGCTCAACACAGGCTTCGTCATTGTGGAGGCCGTGTTCGGCTTTCTCTCCGGCTCAATGGCTCTGGTGGCCGATGCCGGGCACAACCTGTCGGACGTGTTGGGGTTGCTGATCGCCTGGGGCGCCAGTGTCGCGGCGAAGAAGCCTGCTTCGGCGCGCTTCACCTATGGCCTGAAAAGCTCGACCATCCTGGCCGCTTTCGCCAATGCCATGCTGCTGCTGGTGGCGATCGGTGCGATCCTTTTCGAGACGATCCACCGCCTGATGGACCCGATAGAGCCCGAAGGCTGGACGATGATCTGGGTGGCGGGGATCGGCATCGTCATCAACACGGCGACTGCGCTCATGTTCATGCGCGGACGCAAGAATGATCTGAACATCCGCGGGGCCTTCCTGCACATGGCGGCGGACGCCCTGGTGAGCGTGGGCGTGGTTATCGCGGGCGTTGCCATCCTGTTGACGGGTTTGGTGGTGATCGACCCCATCGTCAGCCTCGTCATCGTGGCGGTGATAGCCTGGGGCACATGGGGCCTGTTGAAGGATAGCGTCAAGATGGGTCTGCTCGCCGTGCCCGACAGCGTGGACGAAGCGGAAGTGCGCGGGCTGCTGCAGGCCCTTCCGGGTGTGGAGGCCGTGCATGACCTGCACATCTGGCCGATGAGCACAACCGAAACGGCGCTGACAGCGCATCTGATCATGCCTGCGGGCCATCTGGGCGATGCTTTCCTGCGCGAAGCCGCCCGAGAACTTGAGCACCACCACGCTATCGGTCATGTTACCTTGCAGGTTGAAACAAGTTTCGACGACTGCGGGAAGGATTGCGATTGATGGGTACCAGACAAATCGCATCGGCATTTGGTGTGGCGGTCTGTATGGCAGTTGGCGGATGCAGCTCTCCTGACCATATCGTGGCGAACAGGCCTGACCTGCTTACCCTGCCTGATCAAACGGAAACGATTGGCGAAGCGATAGAGGATAGTCGGCGGCAAGCCTGTCACCGCAGCGGCCCCACCGCCCGATCTCGCTGCGCGCGTGAGTTGCGGGAATGGGACGAACTTCTTGGACCGCCAGCTTTGCCAGAGCCTCCCGAACGCCGCGATCCGGATTGAAGCCTTGCATGAAAAAGCCCCGCTCCAGCCAGTGCTGAAGCGGGGCCTTTTCCTGACACGGGATGATTACTCGGAAGCCTGCGCCTGCTCTTCACCCGGATCCTGCGTGGGCACCTCGCCGGTAGGATCGGATTCGACCAGTTGCGCCACCTGGTCGTAGACCTCGGCATTCTGGTTCATCTGCTCTGCCACGGGCGGGTTCTGTTCACCCACCTGGCGGAAGAACATGGAAGCATCGCGCAGCATCTTGGCGGCGAGTTCGGAATTGGTCGGCATAGTTGTAACTCCTAATGTTGCCCCGATAAGGGGTTAGTCAGGCGCCCGGATTTCAGGCGCACGAAAGGGCGGCCCGGGGGGACCGCCCTGTATTCCGGAAGATATGTGAAACCGGGTGGGAGGCGTGCGACAGTCCGATTAGGCTGCCGCTTCCTTCTTCTTCCCGTTGTCGTTGGCCAGTACGCGGACGGGTTCCTTGCGGCCCTCCACCACGTCTGCATCGACGACCACTTCGGAAACGTCTTCCATGCTCGGCAGATCGAACATGGTATCGAGCAGCAGGCCTTCCACGATGGAACGCAGGCCGCGCGCACCGGTCTTGCGCTTGATGGCGCGCTTGGCGATAGCTTCCAACGCCTCGTCGGTAAAGGTAAGGTCTACCTCCTCCAGTTCGAACAACTTCTGGTATTGCTTGACCAGCGCGTTCTTCGGCTCCTTCAGGATCGTCACCAGCGCATCGGTATCGAGATCGTGCAGCGTGGCGATGACCGGCAGACGACCCACGAATTCGGGGATAAGCCCGAACTTGAGCAGGTCTTCCGGCTCGCACTTCTCCAGCATCTCGCCGATCTTGGCCTTGGTGGGGTCTTCCACGTTGGCACCAAAACCGATGGACCGTTTCTGCAAACGGTCGCCGATGATCTTTTCGAGACCGGCAAATGCGCCGCCCACGATGAACAGGATGTTGGTGGTGTCCACCTGCAGGAATTCCTGCTGCGGATGCTTGCGCCCACCCTGCGGGGGAACCGAAGCGGTGGTGCCTTCCATCAGCTTCAGCAGAGCCTGCTGCACGCCTTCGCCCGACACGTCGCGGGTGATGGAAGGATTTTCCGCCTTGCGGGTAATCTTGTCGATCTCGTCGATATAGACGATACCCTGCTGCGCCTTCTCGACATTGTAGTCGGACGACTGGAGCAGCTTGAGGATGATGTTCTCCACATCCTCGCCCACGTAACCGGCTTCGGTCAGCGTGGTGGCATCGGCCATGGTAAAGGGCACGTCGAACGTGCGTGCCAGCGTCTGCGCCAGCAGGGTCTTACCGCTGCCGGTGGGGCCAACGAGAAGGATATTGGACTTTGCCAGTTCAACATCGTTGCCCTTGCCGGAATGCTTCAGACGCTTGTAGTGATTGTGCACCGCAACCGAGAGTACGCGCTTGGCACGCTCCTGGCCGATCACGTAATCGTTCAGCGTGTCGCAAATCTCGATAGGGGCGGGAACGCCGCCATCCTTGCGACCGCCCAGGCCACTCTTGGCCTCTTCGCGGATAATGTCGTTGCACAGTTCCACGCATTCATCGCAAATGAACACGGTGGGTCCTGCAATCAGTTTGCGAACCTCGTGCTGGCTCTTGCCGCAGAAGCTGCAATAGAGAGTGCTTTTGCTATCGGTTCCGCTCAACTTGGTCATAACCTTCGTCCTATGCGCCCGGTCCGGTGCCTTACAATAGCACGGGGCGCGGGAGAATCAGCCTACCAATCTAGGGCAGGCGCGCTGAATATCAATCGAATGAACCCTAGCATCCCCGGCTTGCGCCAGCCTGAAGGGACAGGGTTGCCAAAATACTACAGCCCGCACGCCACTGGTTGACCTTTGGAAACACCAGGGGTGCGGGCCGCGCGATTACTCGCTTTCCTTGGTCGGTGCGCCGCCCGTACCATCGCGATCGTGTTCCGAATCGTCCTTCGGGCGATGCGCGAAAACCGCATCGACGATGCCGAACTTCTTGGCTTCGTCTGCCTCAAGGAACGTGTCGCGATCCATTGCTTTCTCGATATCGGTCAGGCTCTGGCCGGTGTACTCGACGTAGAGATCGTTCATCCGCTTGCGAATCCGCAGGATTTCGCGCGCCTGGATCTCGATATCGGAAGCCATGCCGCGTGCGCCGCCGCTCGGCTGGTGAACCATCACGCGCGCATTGGGCAGGGCCACGCGCATGCCCGGTTCGCCCGCTGCCAGCAGGAAGCTGCCCATGGAGGCAGCCTGGCCCACCACGACGGTGCGGACCTTGGGCTTGATGTACTGCATGGTATCGTGGATCGCCATGCCAGCCGTCACCACGCCGCCGGGCGAGTTGATGTACATGGAGATGTCCTGCGAGTTCTCGCTTTCGAGGAACAGCAGCTGGGCGACGATCAGGCTTGCCATATTGTCTTCCACCTGACCGGTGACGAAGACGATACGCTCGCGCAGCAGGCGACTGAAAATATCGAAGCTGCGCTCTCCGCGGCTGGTCGATTCGACGACGACGGGCACAAGGGCGCCGGTGACGGGGTCGGTGGTAAAACGGTCTTTGTTGTCGCCGAACAGGTCGAACATGCGTGGTCCTTCTCTCGTGTTTGCGGAGCCTATGTCGCGTTTTGCGGCTGCGGGTTCAAGGGGGTGTGGGCACAAGGCCTTCAGATTCCGTTTAAGAGGCCCTTGTCGATCCGTGTGGGTAGTTAGTCGTTTGATCGGCAGATGAACGACGTTGGTCGAAGATGGGCGGCAAGGCCTGCAAGTTTCCCCTGTAACCACCACGATTACAAATGTGGTTGAGGGACAGGACTGATCTTGCGCAATTATCTTACCAGCGTTGCTGCGATAGCCCTGGTCGTGGCAGCACATCCCGCAGAGGCACAGGATGCAGCGACCGCGAGTGAGCCGGACGATATCGCCGAGGCGCCGGACGCGATCGATACCGCCAGCGGCAAGCGGGTGTTCCTGCCTTCCGATTTTGCGCGCTTTGCCCCGCGCAACGCGCTCGACATGCTGGGCGAGGTGCCGGGCTTCACAGTTCGGGGAGAGGACGGACAGCGCGGGCTAGGGCAGGCAAGCGCCAACGTGCTGATCGACGGTGCCCGGATCACCAACAAGTCCGAAGGTATCTTCACCCAGCTCCAGCGTATCGGCACCGACCGCGTGGCGCGTATCGAGATCGTGGAAGGTGCGACACTGGGCATCGCGGGCCTTTCGGGACAGGTCGCCAATGTCATAACTCGTCCCGATCCCTTGAGTGGCCGCTTTACCTATCGCGCCGGGTTTCGTCCCAAATATGCCGATCCCAGCTTCATCGGTGGGGAGGTTTCGCTCAGTGGCACCGGCGACACGCTGGAATGGACGGTGGCCCTGGCCAATGGCGTGGGGCGCGGTGCATCCGGCGGAGGGGAGGCCTTCATTTTCGATCGAGACGGCGTACTGTTGGAAACGCGCGATATCCGCACGCAGTTCAATGGAGATTTTCCGCGCGTCTCGGGACAGGTGCAATGGACCAGTCCGGGGGGTATGGTGATCAATGCCAACGGCAATTATCGCCGGGAATACGAGAATTTCACAGACGACCAATTTCGTGATCTCACCATCGGCGTGGACCGCCAGCGCAATTTCGAAAATCGCAATCGGGGCTGGGCCTATGAATTGGGCGGCGATATCCAGGTCGGCTTGGGACCCGGCAAGCTGAAGCTGATCGGGCTGGAACGCTACAACCGTAATCGGGGACGCTCCGATTCAATCCTCGTGTTCGAGGACGGCAGGGCCGATGTCGGCAACCGTTTCGCATCCTTCACGCAAAGCGGGGAGCGGATAGGCAGGGCCGAGTACAGCTGGGCCATGCTGGGCGGCGATTGGCAACTGGATACAGAAGCCGCGTTCAACCGGCTGGATCGCACGGCGCAATTGTTCAACCTGGACCAATCGGGCGATTTCGTGAAGATCGAATTTCCCAACGGAACCGGCGGCGTGACTGAAGACCGCTACGAAACCATCCTGACGCACAGCCGCTCGCTGGGAGATGGCCTCTCGTTGCAGATCGGTGCCGGTGCTGAATGGTCCACCATTTCCCAATCTGGCGCGGGCGGGCTGACCCGCAGTTTCTGGCGCCCGAAAGGCTCGCTCAACCTCGCTTGGCAAGTGGAACAGGGGCTGGACCTGTCGCTGCAAGTGGCGCGCACTGTCGGCCAGCTATCGTTTGGCGATTTTCTTGCCAGCGTTTCGCTCAACCAGGATCAGATGAATGCCGGAAATGTGGAACTTGTACCCCCGCAAACATGGGAGATCGATTTCGAGGCGGTGAAAGACTTGGGCAAATGGGGCAGCACGGAGCTGACCGTTTTCGCCCGGCTGATCGAGGACTACATCGAATTCATCCCGGTCGAGGGCGGGCTGGAAACACGCGGCAATATCGATAGCGCGACGCTTTACGGCATCCGCTGGAACAGCACTTTCCAGCTGGAACGCATCGGCTTTACCGGCGCCCAGCTGGAAGTGACGCTGCAACTGGAAGAGAGCGAATTGACCGACCCGCTGACTGGCGAAATGCGCAGCTTCGGCGGCCATCAGGACCGGGAGGTGGACGTGGAATTGCGGCACGATGTTCCGGGCAGCAACTGGGCATGGGGGGCAGGCCTCGAATACAACCATACGCTGCCCTATTTCCGGCTGGGCGAGACCGGTTTCAACTACGAAGGCCCCACCTACACCTATGCCTTCATCGAACATAAGGACGTGTTCGGGATGACCGCCAATCTCTCCGTCTTCAACCTGACCGATGGGCGCGCGGTGCAGGATCGTTTCGTCTACGAAGGATATCGCGATCGCTCGCCGTTGCTGTTTCGCGAGACACAGGATCTCTCGGTGCAGCCGATTTTCAACTTTCGGCTGACGGGCGACTTCTAGACCGTCGTCGCAGCTTGTCGGCTGACAGCATGCGATCGCTGGTTGCCAGTCGTCCGGCTGTTGACCACAAGGGACGGATGAAGAACCCCCTGTCGGTCGTGCTAGGCGCGGCATCGCTATCCCTTTCAGCCTGCGCGGCTCCTGCCGCATACGAGAGGCAGAGCGACGAGGCCCAAATCGCCGGGATTGGCGATATTGCTGAGGGTCAGGCCGAGGTATCCGGGCAGCCTTTGGTCATCGACCCATGGACCGGGAGATCGTCCCGCGAAGTCCGGCGGTTGGACGAGACTCTCAACGCGCTGATCGTCTTCGATCCTTCGGTTCTGGAAGCGCCGCAGGTGCCTGGCACGCTGCTGGAAGGGCGCACCGTGCTGATAAAGGACAACATCGAAACAAGGGAGTGGGCGACCACGGCGGGAAGCCTCGCGCTGACTGAAAATGTTACGGGCCGCGATGCCACGCTGGTGGCCAACCTGCGCGAAAACGGAGGATTGGTGTTGGGCAAGACCAACCTTTCCGAATGGGCCAATTTCCGCAGCACGAATTCCTCCAGCGGGTGGAGCGCTGTGGGCGGGCAAACGCGCAATCCTCATGCCATCGATCGCAATCCGTGCGGATCGTCGAGTGGCAGCTGCGCTGCGGTGGCGGCGGGCTTTGCCTGGGCGGCCATCGGTACGGAAACCGACGGGTCCATCACGTGTCCCGCCAGCGTGAACGGCGTCGTGGGTTTCAAACCCACGGTCGGCATGGTCAGCCGCACCCATGTCATACCGATCAGCGCCAGCCAGGATACCGCCGGGCCAATGGCCCGCAGCGTAGAGGATGCTGCACTCTTGCTTAGCGCTATCGCGGGCAGCGATCCGCTGGACCCCGCAACGCAGGATGCCAATAGCCACGCTGTCAATTTCGCCGACGGGATCGAGAAATCTTCACTGGACGGCGTGCGGATCGGGGTGGTGCGAGGCCGCGACGGTGGTTTCCAACCGCTCGGCCAGCTGTATGAGCAGGCACTGTCCGATCTGCGCCGCGCAGGGGCAGTGCTGGTCGATATCGAATACAGTCCAAGCCAAGAGCTGGGGCAGAACGAATACACGGTGCTTTTGTACGAATTCCAGCGCGACATCGGACGCTATCTGCAAGGCTCACCTGCCGACATTCCGGCGCGTTCCCTGAAAGACCTGATCGATTTCAATGCCGTGCACGCCCTGTCCGAGATGCGCTGGTTCGGCCAGGAAATTTTCGAAATGGCGTTGGAAACGACGGATGAGGATGCCTATTCGCGGGCGCTGGCAACGTCCCGCACGCTGGCGCGGCAAGAAGGGATTGACCGCCTGCTGGCCGAGAACGAGGTCGCTTTCCTGATTGCTCCGACACGCGGCCCGGCGTGGAATATCGACCTGGTACTGGGCGACAACTTCACCGGCGGCATCGGTATCGGCAGTCTTGCCGCCGTTGCAGGCTACCCGCACCTAACCGTGCCGATGGGCCATGTGGAGGGCCTGCCGGTGGGCCTGTCCTTCATCGGCGCGCAGTGGGATGATCGTGCGATACTGCACGCAGGGGCTGCGTACGAACGCGCACGATCGGTGGCGATTCCTGCACCCGGCTTTTCGCCTTGGGAACCGTGGGGCGCCACCGATAGCGACTGACAGCAAGCCAGGGTGCGGGCGCCTGCATCCCTTTGCTTTACCTACCAGTTTATTTGGCTTAGCTGGCCGGACTAAATGAATCAGGAGTGCAGTTCGCGTGTCTTTTCGTCGTTCGCAGACCGGCCATATGGCGCTGGCTGTGGCACTCCTATTTGTGGCAGCGCCCGCATTCGCGCAAGACCTAGATCCAAGCGATGCCGGGCCACCCGACGCCGTGGAAGTGCCGCCGGCAGAGCAGGCAGCCTCCCGCGCGGCTGTGCGCGAAACCTATTTCCCTGAAGATTTCGAGCGCTTTGCACCGCGTAACGCCGCCGACCTGATCGAGGAAATTCCCGGTTTCGAAATCGACGGTGACGGCGGGGGGCGCGGGTTCGGACAGGCGCAGGAAAACCTCCTGATCAACGGCAGCCGCATTTCCAGCAAGTCCACCAGCACGGCGGAGCAGCTGGCGCGCATCCCGGTCAGTAATGTGATCCGCATAGAAGTTGTCGATGGAGCAACGCTGGACATTCCCGGCCTCTCGGGCCGCGTGGCCAATATCATCGTCGAGCAGGGTAGCCTGTCGGGGCAGTTCGAATGGCAGCCGGAATTCAATTCCGGAATTGCCAGACCCAACCTGTTCGAGGGTGAGATTTCACTTTCGGGTACGACGGGCCCTGTGGATTACACGCTCGCGATTGAGAACGAGGCTTTCACGCGCGGCTCGCGGGGGCCGGCGATTTTCACCGATGCCGTGGGGGTGGATGTACGCGACAACCTGTCTCTCGGAGAATTCGATCGCCCGACGCTGAACGGACAGTTCCAGTTCGACCTTGGACCCAGTGTAACGGCAAATTTGAACGTGAGCGGCGGAATTGCCCGCTTCCGCAGTGAAGAGGAAGAGCGACGCATCGAAACCAGCCCGCGCGATCCTTTTTTCGAGCGATTCTTCGCCAGCAATGACGAATGGTTCTACGAATTGGGCGCCGATATCGAATTCCCCCTCGGGCCGGGCCGGTTGAAGCTGATCGGGCTGGAAGCATTCGAGAACAGCGATTTCGTTACGCGCTCGCTTCTCGACCTTGGAGACGATCCGACCACCGGTACACAGTTTGCACGGGTTCGGGATGAAGGAGAGCGTATCGGGCGCGCCGAATACGGTTGGGGCTTCTGGGGCGCGGACTGGCAATTGTCGGGCGAGGCGGCGTTCAATCGGCTGGACCAGGTGGGTCGCCTGTTCGCCTATGACGCAGCAGAGCAGCAATATGTCGAAATCCCGTTTCCAGCGGGCGCAGGCGGGGTGCGCGAGGATCGCTATGAGGCATTGCTGAGTGTAGGCTTCCCCTTGAGCGAAACACTGTCGCTGCAACTGGTAGGCGGGGGCGAATACTCGCAGATTGCGCAGACCGGGGCCAACGCCCTGTCGCGCAGTTTCCAGCGTCCCAAAGGTACGGTCAATATCGCCTGGGCACCGGCGGAAGGGCTCGATCTCAATCTGGAAATCGCGCGCCGCGTGGGGCAGCTGAACTTTGGCGACTTCCTCGCCAGCGTGAACCTGACCGAGGACCAGGCCAATGCAGGCAACAACAATCTGCGTCCGCAGCAGAACTGGGATATCACACTCGAGATCGCCAGGAACTTCGGCCCGTGGGGCTCTGCAACGCTTACCGTGTTCGACGAGCGGATCGAGGATCTGGTCCTGATCGTACCCGTGAGGGGCGGAGGCGAAGCGCGCGGCAATATCGACAGCGCGCGTCGCTATGGTGTCACTCTCAACGGCAGGCTGGAGATGGAGCCATTGGGCGTGCGCGGTGCACAGTTGGACGTGCGTATCGAAATCGAGGATTCAGATCTTGTCGATCCGGTTACCGCCATCGACAGGCGCTTCGACGGGAACGATCCCTTTCAGATCGAGCTGGATTTCCGGCACGATATTCCGGAAACCGATCTCGCCTGGGGCTTCGGTTTTCGAGATACCGAACGTGCGCCGTTCTTCCGCGTGCGCGAGGTTCTGTTCGACTACTCGCCCAGCACTTACGGATCGGTATTCGTGGAGCACAAGGACGTGCTGGGAACGACGGTGAGTGCGCGCGTGGACAATGTATTGGATGGTGACAACACGCTGTTGCGGACGGTATTCGACGGTCCTCGCGATGTATCGCCGGTGCTGTTTACCGAAAATCGGCGCCGCAGCATCGGCCAGACCGTGCGCATCACCGTGGCGGGCAGCTTCTGAAACAACAAACCTCCCCTCGCTGAACGCGTGGGGAGGTCTGGTTCTTCTACGATGCGGAAGCGCGCCGAAGGCGGCTCCACTGTCAGGTCGCGCTCCCCCATGCCACTGGCACGGGGAGACGAGCACGCCTTACTTGGCGTCTTTCTTTGCGGCAGTCTTCTTGGCCGGAGCCTTCTTGGCTGCAGGCTTCTTGTCACCATCGTCGGTTTTCTTCGCCGCTGCCTTCTTGGCCGGGGCCTTCTTGGCGGCAGGTTTCTTGTCGCCATCGTCGGCCTTTTTCGCCGCTGCTTTCTTGGCCGGGGCTTTCTTGTCTGCGGGCTTTTCCTCAGCGTCGGCGTCGGCCTTCTTCGCCGGTGCCTTCTTCTTCGCCGCTGCCTTTTTCTTGGCGGCTGGTTTTGCCTTTTCGGCTTCGGCGCCCTCTTCGGCTTCGATCGCAGCTTCCAGCTCTTCGCGGGTCACTTCACGCTCGGTCACTTCGGCCTTGTCGAACAGGAAGTCGACAACCTTGTCTTCGTAAAGCGGAGCACGAAGCTGGGCCTGTGCCATCGGCTCGTTCTGGACATATTCCATGAACCGTTGGCGATCTTCGGGGCGATACTGCTGCGCAGCCTGCTGCATCAGCATCTGCATTTCCTGCTGTGAGATTTCCACGCCATTGGCCTGGCCGATTTCGGACAGCAGCAGGCCAAGACGGACACGGCGCTCAGCAATGCGCTTGTAATCGTCCTTCTCGGATTCGATTTCCTTGATCGCGGCTTCAGGATCTTCTTCCTTGGCCGCTTCCTGCTGCAGCTGGTTCCAGATCTGTTCGAACTCGGCCTCCACCATGGTGGGCGGCACATCGAAATCATGGTCCGCAGCCAGCTTGTCAAGCAACTGGCGCTTCATCTGCGTACGGGTAAGACCGGCGCTTTCCTGCTCGATCTGACCCTTCATCAGCTCTTTCAGCTTGTCGAGGCTTTCGAGCCCCAGGCCCTTGGCGAATTCATCGTCGATCTTGGTTTCACCTTCGACCTTCACCTGTTTTACGGTGACGTCGAATTCGGCTTCCTTGCCGGCCAGGTGCTCGGCCGGATAGTCTTCGGGGAAAGTGACGGTGATCGTCTTTTCGTCGCCGGTCTTGGCGCCGGTCAGCTGTTCCTCGAAACCGGGAATGAACTGGCCGGAGCCGATTACCAGAGGAGCGTCCTCGGCCTTGCCGCCTTCGAATTCCTCGCCATCCACACGGCCGACGAAATCGATGATCAGCTGGTCGCCTTCGGCTGCCTTCTTGGTCTTGGCAGCATCCTTGTAGCTCTTCTGGTTCTCGGCGATGCGGCCGAGTGCTTCTTCCATCTGCTCGTCGGAAACGGGCACGGTCAGCTTTTCCAGCTTCAAGCCATCGATCGAGGGGGCTTCGATCTGGGGAAGGATTTCCACCTCGACCGTCAGTTCGGCATCCTTGCCCTGTTCGTAGCCTTCAGCCATTTCCACCTTGGGCTGAAGCGCGGGACGCAGCTTCTTGTCGCGGATCAGACCATCGACCGATTCGCGTACCGTGGTGTTCAGCACGTCGGCATGCAGGGCATCGCCGTGCATCTTGCGCACGAGGTTGGCAGGCACCTTGCCGGGGCGGAAGCCGGGCATGCGTACCTGCGGGGCAACCTTCTTCACTTCGGCATCGATTTTCGATTCGATGTCCTTGGCCGTGATGGTAACGGTATAGGCGCGCTTGAGGCCTTCATTGGTGGTTTCGACGATCTGCATTGTACAGCCTTTACTCAAATCTCTTGTCCGGTTCACGCATGCCGCAACGACATGCGAAACTGGTGCGGGCGAAGGGACTCGAACCCCCACATCTTGCGATACTGGTACCTAAAACCAGCGCGTCTACCAATTCCGCCACGCCCGCGGCCCGACGAACCGTGCAGGCAGGACGCCTGCGAAACGAAGCGGTGCCCATAGGGGGGGCGGGCGAAAAGGGCAAGGTTCACGATGGATGGATTGTGCAAGAGGAACGCCAGGGGGGTGCGGGGCGTTTTCCCGATACACGTCACAGAAGGTCGAAGACCATGAGTGAAGGCAAGAAAAATAGCACACAGGACCAGCAAACCGGGACTCGGATAAGCGCGCCCGTAGAGCCGCTGAGTTCACAGGAACTGGCTGGAGACATCGACAAGCCGGGGAAGGGCGGCGATACCGACGAACCCGGCAAGGGCGGCGATATCGTGGAGCCTGGAAAAGGCGGCGACGAATTCCCCGATGGTCGCGAGGATTTTGACAATCCCGGCGAACGTCCTTCGGAATTGCCATCACAGCCACCGCCGGACTTGCCGAACCTTCCGCCGGATTGATTTTTGCGCCCGCGGGTCTAGGGGCTGTCAGCCATGAGCGAAGAAACCAGCAACGACACCCCGCCCGATCACCTTTCGATCGATCCGCACAGCGAACATTTCGATGCCGATAAGCTGCAACGCGGCGTCGGGATCAAGTTCAAGGACAGGCAGCGCACCGATATCGAGGAATACTGTATTTCGGAAGGCTGGGTGCGCGTTCAGGCGGGCAAGACGGTCGATCGCAAGGGCCGTCCCCTGACGATCAAGCTGAACGGTCCGGTTGAAGCCTGGTACGAGGATCTGGGCGAGAACCCGCCTGTTGCGAAGGCCAACTGAGTAGCTGCCGCTTACCTTTTCGACCCTGACGAGAAAAAGGGCCACCGCCTTCAGGCAGTGGCCCTTTTGTTTTGTCAGACCACGGGACTGGTGGGATCGTCCGCGATCTCTTCGGGATGCGGCGTCGTCAACCGCAGGATGATATAGCCCATTACAGCCGAGATCAGCGAGCCGGTGAGAATGCCGATCTTCGCTTCGTCGCGCAGGAACCGCGCAGCTTCGCCGGAACCGGGGAACGCGAGCTCGCCGATAAACAGGCTCATCGTGAAGCCGATGCCGCACAGGATCGAAACACCCCAGACCTCCGGCCACGAACATCCCGGCGGCATCTTCACGATGCCTAGTTTCACCGAGGCCCAGACGGTGCTGAATATGCCGACCTGCTTACCGATCACAAGACCGGCGGCAATGGCCAGCGGCAGAGGGTCAAGCAGGTTTTCAAGGCCTAGCCCTTCGAGACTGACGCCCGCATTCGCAAAACCGAAGATGGGTACGACCAGATAGGCGCTCCACGGCACGAGCGAATGTTCGACATTCTCGAGCATGGAATAACCATCCTTCGATTGCATCGGGATGGTGAAGGCGGCCAGCACGCCGGCAATCGTGGCATGGACGCCAGAGTTCAGCACGCAATACCACAGCAGGATCGTACCGATAACGAACAGCGACAGGTGACGCACTTTCGCACGGTTCATCGCCACCATGGCGAGGAACACGCCGAGCGAGATCAAAAGCCACATGATTTTCGGATCGCTGTAGAAGATGGCAATAATGGCGACCGCACCGATATCGTCCACGATAGCCACGGTCAGCAGAAACAGGCGCAGCGATTTGGGCACGCGAGTGCCCAGCAGTCCGATCACGCCCATGGCAAAGGCGATATCGGTGGCCGCAGGGATCGCCATGCCATTGCTGTATTCCGCCACACCGCCGGTAACGAGCAGGAAGACACCGATTGGTGCTGCCATGCCCGCTATGGCGGCAAGGATGGGAAGGGTGCGTTGTTTGGGATCCGACAGGTTGCCGCAGATCAGCTCTCTCTTAACTTCCAGGCCGACCACGAAGAAGAATATCACCATCAACCCGTCGTTGATCCACAGGCGCAGCGTGTTCAGGTAGAACGTGTCCTTGGGCCAGAGATAGCCGTTGAACAGATCGAAGTAAGCCGGCGCAACGCCCGAATTGGCTACCACCAATGCCACGACGGCTACGGCGATAAGCAATATGCCCTCGAAAGCATCGGCCTTGAACAGGGCTTTGAAGTTGCGAACGGCGGATCTGAGGATGTTGGGTTCTGACATGGCAAAGGCCCTTTCCCAATAACGACGGTTTATGCAAGCCTGCAATATGGTCATGTCCATCGTCCGCGAGGCCTTATTGCCTTTTGCGCCGCAAAGTTTATCCACTAGTGCAAATACTTAGTTACGGGGCGTGGGGATGGGCGATACCGCCGCGACGGTGCTGCACTGGCTGGCACTGGTCGAACATGAGTTGTTGCTGTTTGCAGGTTTTTTCTTCCTGCTTGGCGCGTTCGACGAACTGTCGATGGATTTAACGTGGTTCTGGCTGCGCCTCACGGGGCGCGCGCAAACGCCTGTCATCAGCCGACGCGATATCTATCATAGGCGACTGTCCGGACGGGCAGCGGTGCTTGTGCCAACATGGGAAGAGGCGAATGTCATCGCCGATACGTTGGCTCACGCCCTGTCCGTGTGGCCGCAGGACGATCTGCGTTTTTACGTCGGCGTCTATCGCAATGACGCCGAAACACTGGAAGCGGCCGCCCACGGGGCGGAAGGTGACAGGCGCGTACGTATCGTCGTGCACGATCGTGATGGCCCATCCACCAAAGCGGACTGCCTGAATCGCCTGTACGCAGCCATGCAGCAGGATGAGCTACGCGAGGGGCGTGAAGCGCGGATGGTGCTGTTGCACGATGCGGAAGACATGGTGGACGCGGCCGCGCTTTCGCTGCTGGATCACGCGATCGGTACAGCCCAATTCGTGCAGCTACCGGTCTTGCCCATGCCACGAAAAGCCGCGCGCTGGATCGGAAGCCACTATTGCGAGGAGTTTGCCGAGGCGCATGGCAAGTCGATGGTGGTTCGCAATGCGCTGGGTGCCAGCCTGCCTGCTGCCGGTGTCGGTTGCGCGTTCGAGCGGCGCACCCTTTCCGACATAGCGAGAAAGTCCGGGCGCGATACACCGTTCGACGAGGATTCGCTGACGGAGGATTACGAACTCGGCATCAGGGTCGCGGCTATGGGCGGTGCCTCGCGCTTCCTGCGGGTGCGCGGGGAAGACGGGCGCCTGGTTGCGACCCGCGCATTCTTCCCTGATCAACTAGGCCCTGCCGTTCGCCAGAAAGCCCGCTGGATGCATGGCATCGCCTTGCAGGGATGGGACAGGCTCGGCTGGACCGGCGGCCCCGGCGAATGGTGGATGCGCCTGCGCGACCGCCGCGGTCCGCTTTCCGCTGTCGTGCTATTCACAGGCTATGCCCTGATGGCACTTGCCCTGCTGCTGGTCGGGCTGAAAGCTGGCGGTCTTGCCGCGCCCTGGCAACCAAGCGGCCTGCTGACCGCGCTGCTGGCCTTCAATCTTGCCAGTTTCGCATGGCGCGCCTTCATGCGGTTCAATTTTACCAAGGCAGAGTACGGCTGGCGGGAAGGGCTTCGCGCGGTCCTGCGGATACCAGTGGCCAACGTTATCAGCATCATGGCCGGATATCGTGCGCTGTTTGCCTATGGCAGGTCATTGCGCGGTGAAGCGTTGCAGTGGGAAAAGACAGCGCATGATGCCCATCCTGCGCGCGCGGATGCGCTCGAATGGGCGCGATGAAGGCTGGCAAGTCCGGCAATCGCGGATGGCCGCTCATGTCCCTCGGGCTGGTGCTCGGCGGCTGGGTACTGCTGCGCGCGGCACTGTGGGAGGCGCCATTCCCGCCATTGATCTCGCCCATCGCTGAGGAAGAGCGGGGTTCGCAATCCTCACCTCGCAAGCCAGCCGTTGTCGAACAGCGGGTTTCGGCATGGTTGAACGACGAGTCGATGCCGTTGCTGGAAAGTTCATCTGTTCGTGAAGGGCATGAGCAACCGGAGCTCGGTTTCCTGCCAGTGCCGGGCAACCCTGTTCGGGATCACGCAAGCGCGGGCAGTGCAGAGCGAAACGACGCGCATTCGGGGCTGCTAAATGGTGCATGGGGCGGGGCTAGGCACGAGGAATGCCAGACGGCACCATACCCCGGCACCACACCCATTGCGCCCGGCGTTACGAGTGTACCTGTTACGACAAGGGAAGGGCCGCGTGGGCCCCACTCAAGACGGTGGTCGGGCGATTTCTGGGCGCTCTGGCGAGAAGATACGACCACGGCGCTGACGTCGGGGCGGCCAAGCTATGGTCGCAGCCAGGCAGGCGCGGTCCTGCGCTACCACCTCGATCCTTCGAGCGACCGTGCGCCGCAGTTGCATCTTCGCGCGACCCGGGCATTGGAGGGCGAGCGCGAAACCGACCTTGCTCTGGGCGCTTCGACGCGGCCGATACCTGCCGTCCCCGTGCGCCTTGCAGCAGAAGCGCGCATAAGCGAGACCGACAGGGGCTCCGAGATACGCGGTGCAGTATATGCTGTCACCGAAGTACCGCCGGTGGACCTTCCCGCAGGGCTGACGGCGGAGGCCTATTTGCAAGGCGGTTTTGTGTCAGGTGAATTCACAACGGCTTTCGTCGATGGCCAGACGCGGGTGACACGCGAACTGGTGGGAACGCGGGATTTTCGACTCACCGCAGGCGCCGCCGCCTGGGGCGGAGCACAGGACGATGCACAGCGGCTGGATATCGGCCCCAGTCTGGGCGTCGGTTTTCGTATCGGTCGGGCACGCGGAAGGATTGCGGCGGACTATCGTATTCGCATCGTCGGCGACGCAGAGCCATCTAGTGGCCCTGCGCTCACACTCACGGCAGGATTTTAGGCAAAGCGCGCATTCACCTTCAATCAACCGCGCCTTTGCACTAGGCGCAAGTCATGGATGTCTACCTCCCCATTGCCAATCTGGCTGTCGACGGTCTCGTGATCGTCGCGCTGGGCGTGGCGACGGGCATCCTTTCGGGCGTTTTTGGCGTGGGGGGTGGCTTTCTCACCACGCCGCTGCTGATCTTCTACGGCATCCCGCCCACTGTCGCCGCCGCCTCTGCCGCGACGCAGGTAACTGGCGCAAGCGTATCGGGCGTGTTCGCCCATAGTCGCAAACAGGGCGTAGATTACCAAATGGGTGCCGTGACCGTGGCGGGCGGCATGATGGGCGCGTTGCTGGGAGCGTTGATATTCAATCTGCTTCGTTCGGCCGGCCAGATCGATGTGGTGATCAACGTTCTGTATGTAGTGATGCTGGGCACGATAGGCGGTCTTATGGCGCGCGAGAGCGTCGAATCGCTACGCAACGGATCAGCCAAGTCCGGCCAGCGTCCGGCGAAGCGGCGACACCACCCGATGATCGCCAGTTTGCCCTATCGCTGGCGCTTCTATCGCTCTGGCCTGTATATTTCTCCGCTGGGGCCGCTGATACTGGGCGTAGTGGTCGGCATCTTGACTATGTTGATGGGCGTGGGGGGCGGGTTTTTCATGGTGCCTGCCATGCTCTATATTCTCGGCATGAGCGCCAAGGTCGTCGTCGGCACCAGCCTGTTCAACATCCTTTTCATCACCATGCTGGTGACAATGGTGCATGCCTTCACCACTCGCGCGGTCGATATCGTGCTGGCAGGACTGCTCCTTGTCGGCTCGGTTACCGGCGCACAGCTGGGCACCAAGATCGCCAGCTTTGCAAAGCCCGAACATCTGCGGCTGGTTCTGGCGATGATCGTGCTGGCCATTGCCATGCGCATGGCATTCAACCTGGGCGTGCGCCCTGACGAGGTCTATACTGTGGTGCCGTTATGAGGAGGCTTGTCACCCTCCTGCTGGCTCTTGCCATAGTACCGGCTGCGCTTGCGTCAGTTGCCGTGGCGCAGGATCGCGACCCGATACTTGTGCCCGAAATTTCGCAGCACGATATTGTCCTGCGGCAGGGCTTCACCGGTGCGAATCTGCTGCTCTACGGTGCGGTTCTCAATCCTGACGATCGCGATATCGAATACGATATCGTGGTCGTGCTGAAAGGCCCGACGCAGCCTATCCAGGTGCGAGAGAAGGAACGGATCTTCGGGATCTGGATCAATTCCGAAACAACTTCCTATCGCTCAGTGCCCTCTTTTTACGCCATGGCCAGCTCGCGCCCCGTGCTCGACATTGTGGATGAACGAACCGCAGCCATTTACGAGCTTGGCCTGAGCTATTTGCAGCTATCACCGTCGGGCTCGATCAATCCCGCCGAACAGCGGCGCTTTTCGGAAGGTCTGGTCGATTTGCGTCAGCGCCAGGGCCTCTACGCGCAGTATGACGAGGGCGTGCACATTTCCGAAGGCGTGCTGTACCGTGCGGATATTCCCATCCCGTCAAACGTGATTTCCGGTCGATATGTGGCGGAAACATTTGCCATCACCGATGGCCGCGTCATTTCCTCTGCCACCTCGGAAGTGCAGGTTTTCAAGGAAGGGTTCGAACTGGGCGTGGAAGAAGCGGCGAACGACTATTCATTTTTTTACGGATTGTTCGCTGTTGGCCTCTCGGTTTTCATGGGATGGGCCGCGGGCAGGCTTTTTGCCATGGTCTGATGGACTTGCAAAGGTCGGCGCACGCGCAGTTTATGCGATTTTAACCCCATCTGGTTATCGCAGCCCAATATCACCTTGGCTGCGAGAAACCCTTATCATGAACGAAATGCCCGGACGACTGTCGAGTCTCAACTCCGTTCCCGCTGCGGACGCGGGCATGCAGCGGGAACCGCAGCAGACCCAACCGGCACCGCCACCGGAACCCGCTCCGCAGCCCGGCGCCGATCAGGCCAACGACGAGGCGCAGGACAATTCCCGCCAGCCCATAGGCGTGGTGCTGGATATCGCCGGCTCGGGCTCGCAGATCGCGCTCGATCTGGAACGCCTGAACGAGTGCATGGATCATGACGATCCCTCTATCGCGCTGGCAGGCCAGGTGGGCAGCCAGATCAAGATTCGCACCCGCGACGGGTGGCTGCTGGCGTCGGTACGCAACCAGAAGCAGGACCGCCGCGGCGCAGGTAACTCGGTGGTCGCCAATATCGACTTCATGGGCGAGGGGATGGAGGAGAAGCTTACCGGCAAGATCCACAGCTTCCGCCGCGGCGTGACCCGCTATCCGATCCCCGGCGCGCTGGTTTACCCCGCCACGACGGAGGATCTGCGCCAGATCTATTCCAGCGACGGCCGCAGCGCCATCCAGATCGGCACCGTCTATCCCACCAGCGACATTCGCGCAGGCATGTATATCGACGCCATGCTGGGCAAGCATTTCGCGCTGCTCGGCTCCACCGGTACGGGTAAATCCACCAGCGCCGCCCTGATTTTGCACCGAATCTGCGAGGCAGCGCCGCAGGGTCACGTTCTCATGATCGACCCGCACGGCGAATATTCCGCCGCGTTCAAGAATTACGGGATGATCTTCGACGTCTCCAACCTGCAGATGCCTTACTGGCTGATGAACTTCGAGGAGCACTGCGAAGTGCTGCTGAAGAGCAGCGGCAACGATCTGCAGAACGACAAGGACATCCTCGCCAAGTGTCTTCTGGCTGCCCGCAGCAAGAACAGGCTGGCGCAGAGCATGGGCAAGATCACCGTCGATTCGCCCATTCCCTATCTCCTCTCCGACCTCACCAATTTCGTGCAGGACGAGATGGGCAAGCTGGACAAGGCCACCAACACCGCGCCCTACATGCGCATCAAGACCAAGATCGAGGAACTGAAGGCCGATCCGCGTTACCAGTTCATGTTCTCCGGCATGCTGGTGGGCGATACGATGGGTGAATTTCTTTCCAAGATCTTCCGCATGCCGGGCGGCGGGAAGCCGATTTCCATCGTCGACGTGTCGGGCGTGCCGTCCGATATCACCAGCACCGTGGTGGCCGTACTCAGCCGCCTGGTATTCGACTTTGCCATCTGGGGCCGCAACGAGAAGACCCATCCGATCCTTCTCGTATGCGAGGAAGCGCACCGCTACGTGCCCAGCGAGAAGAACGCCGATGGCAACTCGGTGGGCCGCGTCTTGTCACGGATCGCCAAGGAAGGCCGCAAGTACGGTATCTCGCTCGGCCTGATCACGCAGCGCCCGTCGGACCTTGCCGAAGGCGTATTGTCGCAGTGCGGTACGATCATCTCGATGCGCCTCAACAACGACCGGGACCAGGCCTTCGTGAAGGCGGCCATGCCGGAAGGCGCGCGCGGTTTCCTCGATTCGATCCCTGCCCTGCGTAATCGCGAATGCATCATCTGCGGCGAGGGTGTTTCGATTCCGATCCGCGTCTCCTTCGACAATCTGGAGGAAGCGAAACGGCCTGCGTCCGAAGATCCGAGCTTCGTCGAGCTATGGAACGAAGGCGGGGGCGAGGAAGATGCCGTCTACCGCACCGTGCAACGCTGGCGCGCGCAGGGGACCTGATTTGTTTCTCGCTCCGGCCTCCGCCGGAGCGTCCTCGGCGCTGTTCCCTCCGCTTCGCTTCGGTGCACCTGCGGGCGGCCGTTCGACCTTGCGGGCTCTTGTCGCAGCCCGTGCCAATGTAGATTTTCCGGCTGGCGCATGAGCGCCAGACAAATCACGTTCCCCGGGTGTCTCCAAACAGGTGGATGTGCAGCCGGTCGGACAGGCGAAAGCCATGCTCCAGGCAAAGCGGTACCAGCCATTCCATGCGGCTGCGCAGGGTCTCGCTATCGGTGCCCTCGGGCATAAGGAAGATGCGGCTGGCGGGGATCAGGTGAGCCTTCGCCAGTCCCAGCACCTCCTCCACATCTGACGGCTGCGCCAGCACGAACTTGAAGAATGCGCGCGCGTCGGTCGCCCAGCGGTCCAGCATTCCAGGCTTGAGGGCCAGTTCTGGCGAGTTGCCGCTGTGCGCCAGCTTGGGGCTGACGTTGTACTGGTCCACCCGCACATCCAGCCGTGCAGGAGGCTCGACCGTGCCGTTGGTTTCGATCTCCACCTGCATATCCGGCAGGTGTTCCAGCATTTCCGCCAGCTTGCCACCCTGCATCAGCGGCTCGCCGCCGGTGATGACAAGACGGTTCTGACCTGTTGCAGCAACCAGCGCGGCAACTTCGGCCTCATCCAACTCGATCTGGTTGGGCCTGCGTTCGTATGTCGTATCGTCTCGATGCGGGCGATTGTCGCCTTCGAAATGCCAGGTGTAGGCCGTGTCGCACCACACGCAGGCAAGGTTGCAGCGCGACAGGCGCAGGAACGCCACGGGCATTCCGGCACTGGGGCCTTCGCCCTGCACGCTGGCGAAAACCTCCGCTTCTCCGGGGGCTTGGGTGGCAAGCGTCAGCATGGCCGAATCCAACTAATGTGGAACACCTGGAACACAGTCCTGAGCCATAAAAAGGCCCCATCCCGAAACGGGCGGAAATCGAACGGGCAGGGGCGGGCGGTGCGGATCATGCTTGCTGGTCTGGCACATTGCGGCGAAAGTAGGAAATCGGCGCTTACCCCAGCCGTTCCAGCGCGGTTTCCAACCGTGCGATCTCGTCCTTGTGGAAGGTGAGATCGGCCTTGGCCTTCTCCACCGCTTCGGGCTTCGCGCGTTCCACGAAATTGGCATTGCCAAGACGGCCTTCCAGCGACTTTGCCTCTTTCTGCGATGCGGCCAGCGCCTTTTGCAGTCGGGTGCGCTCTGCCTCGATATCGATCACGCCTTCCAGCGGAACGATGAAGACATCGCTGCCCGTGCCCACCTGCATGGCCGCGCCATCGGGCGCTTCGCCCACGGTGATGGGAGCAAGGCGGGCGAGGCGTTCGATGGCCGCGCTGCTGCGATCGATCACGCCTTGCGCCAGCGGGGAGGGGCTGGCGATATAGGCGGGCAGTTTCTCGCCGGGCGAAATGCCCAGCTCGTTACGCGCGCCGCGCGTGGCGGTGGTGAGCGCAATCACCCAGTCGATGGCGTCGGTTGCATCCTTGCTGACTTCGGCACGAGGGTTGGGCCACTTGGCATGGATCAGGTCGTAGGCGCGATCCCCTTGCGCATGCCACAGTTCCTCGGTGACGAAGGGCATGAAGGGGTGCAGCATCACCATGATCTGATCGAGCGCCCAGCCGGCCACTTCGCGGGTTTCGACGGCAGGCGGACTGTCTGCATCGCCCTGGAACACCGGCTTGATCAGTTCCAGATACCAGTCGCAGAACCTGTCCCACGTGAAGTGATAGACGATACTGGCAGCGGCATCGAAGCGCAGGTCCGCCATGGCCTTGTCCAGCGCATCCACCGTCTGCTGAACCTCGCCGATGATCCACTGGTTGGCGGCGAGGCGGGCAGCGGGCGCGGCGATTGAGCGCGATGCACCGATGCCGTTGGACTGGCAGAACCGCGTGGCGTTCCACAGCTTCGTGGCGAAGTTGCGATACCCCTCCACGCGCTTTTCATCCATCTTGATGTCGCGGCCCTGGCTTTCCATCGCCGCCATGAAGAAACGCAAAGCGTCGGCGCCATACTTGTCGATCAGGCCCAGCGGATCGACGACATTGCCCTTGGACTTGCTCATCTTGGAGCCGTCCGCCGCGCGCACCAGGCCGTGCAGATACAGCTTCTCCCAGGGGCGCTGATCCATGTTGTAATAGCCCATCATCATCATGCGGGCATCCCAGAAGAACAGGATGTCGAAGCCGGAGATGAGCAGGCTGTTGGGGTAGTGCTTTTGCACGAGGGACTGGCCCACCCCGCTGCGACCAGCCTCGCCTTCGGCTCGGCAGGTCTCGCTCCCCTCCCGCTTGCGGGAGGGGTTGGGGGTGGGACTGTCTTCCGGCCAGCCGAGCGTGGCGAAAGGCCACAGCGCGCTGGAGAACCACGTGTCGAGCACGTCTTGGTCGCGCCGAATGACGGCAACTTGCGGAGTTGCTGCAGTCGTGCGGCTTTCATGTGACATTCCACGCGGCAATTTTGTCTCCGCTTCACTCGAGCTTACTACAGAAATTCCCGCTCCGTAGTATTCGCGTGCTTCGGCTAGGGCAGCCTCTTCGGTAGTTGCAACGAAGACTTTCTGACCAGCGAGTGAATGCTGATCCGTCTTTAAGGTTTCGCCATCCTTCACCGGACCATACCACGCCGGAATCCGGTGTCCCCACCATAGCTGGCGGCTGACGCACCACGGCTGGATGTTCTCCATCCAGTTGAAAAAGGTCTTTTCCCAGGTCTTGGGCACGATCTCGACTTCGCCGGATTTCACCGCCTCGATCGGGCGCTTCGCCAGCTTTTCGGCATCGACATACCACTGGTCCGTCAGCCACGGTTCGATCACCACGCCGCCGCGGTCGCCAAAAGGCGTCGCGATGGAGCGCGGCTCGGCGTCGAGTTCGATGTCCTCGCCCTTCTTGGTCCTGGTCTTGTGGGTGACTAGGTGGCCGCTGTCCTTCAGCATTGCTACCACGCGTGTCCGCGCTTCAAAGCGGTCGAGGCCGACCAGATCGTCCGGAATCAGCCCGTCGGCGGTCTGGCAGACCTTGGCATCGGCATCCAGCATGTTGAGCATGTCGGCAGGTGCGATGCCAGCACGCTTGCCCACGTCGAAATCGTTGAAGTCGTGCCCCGGCGTGATCTTCACCGCGCCTGAACCCAGTTCGGGATCGGCGTGCTCGTCCGCCACGATGGGGATTTCGCGGCCCGTGATGGGCAGCTTCACCCTGGCGCCGCGCGCCACCAGATCCCTGTAGCGGTCATCCTCGGGGTGAACGGCCACGGCCATGTCGGCCAGCATGGTCTCGGGCCGCGTGGTGGAGACGCGGATTTCGCCAGAACCGTCGGCCAGCGGATAGATGAAAGTCCAGAAATGCCCCTGCACGTCGCGTGTTTCCACCTCCAAGTCGGAGATCGCGGTGCGCAGCTTCGGGTCCCAGTTCACCAGCCGCTTGTCACGGTAGATCAGCCCGTCGTCGTGCAGGTCCACGAACACCTTGAGAACGGCCTTGGTGAAATGCTCGTCCATGGTGAACTGTTCGCGGCTCCAGTCCATCGAACAGCCCAGACGGCGCAGCTGGCGCGTGATCGTGCCGCCTGATTCCTCTTTCCAGTCCCAGACCTTCTGGACGAACTCCTCGCGGCTGTAATTGGTGCGCTTGTCCTGCCGTTCCTCCAGCTGGCGTTCCACCACCATTTGCGTGGCAATGCCGGCATGGTCCGTACCAACAACCCACAGCGCATCCTTGCCGCGCAGGCGTTCGTAACGGATCACGATATCCTGCAACGTGTTGTCCAGCGCATGACCGATATGCAGGCTGCCCGTCACGTTGGGCGGCGGGTTGACGATTGTGAATGCTTCTGCATCGGGGCGGTCGGGCCGGAAGGCGCCCGTCTCTTCCCAATGGGCATACCACTTCGCTTCTATGGCGGCGGGATCGAAGGTCTTGCTGAGTTCGCTGGTCATGGTTCAGGCCACTGCCATTGGTTTACCCCAAGGGCAACACGCGAAAACCTTGCTGCGCAGCGCTTTTCGACGCATAGCGGGCCGCAATGCGCGAATGGGCTCAATACAGTGTCGAAGAGGCAGGGGGCCGGGCGACCGTGATCGTCACCGGGCCATTGCTGGTGTCCAGCATCGGCAAGCTGGACCCGGAACTGCGCGATTACAACGAATCGGTGCAGGCCATCGACATCACCGATGCGCATCCTATTGATACGGTCGGCGCATGGATCATCCACCGCTTTGCAGAACGCACCGGGGCCGACATCATCGGCGCCAGCGAGCAGGCGGAAGCGCTGATCGATGCAGTGGAGGGCGCCTCCAGCGATGCCGAGATCGCGCCGCCACGCCCGCATTCGATTGGCGACATATCCGAAAATGTCGGCATAAAGGTGATCGATTTCTTCGGCGGCGTGAAGTCCGCCATCGGTTTCCTCGGCGCGGTACTGATGGGGGCTGGCGGTCTGATCCTCCACCCGCGGCGGTTCCGGATGAAGGCGCTGGTGCGGCAGATGGAACTGGTGGGCGTTTCCTCGCTGCCCATCATCGGCCTGATGAGCTTCCTGATCGGCATCGTGATCGCGCAGCAGGGCGCAGTGCAATTGCAGCAGTTTGGCGCGGAAACGCTGACGGTGAACCTGGTTGGCCGGATTACCCTGCGCGAACTGGGCGTATTGATGACGGCGATCATGGTGGCGGGCCGCAGCGGCTCCGCCTTTGCCGCGCAGCTGGGCACTATGAAACTGACCGAGGAAATCGACGCGATGCGAACCATCGGCGTTTCCCCGATGGAAGCGCTGATCATCCCGCGCATTCTCGCTTCGGTCCTGATGATGCCGCTGCTGGGCTTCTACGCCTCTGTCGTCGCCATCATTGGCGGTGCGGTGATTGGCGAGGTGATGCTGGGCATCCCGTTCTGGACCTTCCTTGCCCGCGTGCAGGAAGTGGTGCCGATCTACGATTTCTGGGTGGGCATGGTGAAAGCGCCGATGTTCGGCCTGATCATCGCCATGGCCGGGTGCTACCAGGGCATGCAGGTGAAAGGCAACGCGGAAGAGGTTGGACTGCGCACCACTGCCGCCGTCGTGCAGGCAATTTTCATGGTCATCGTGCTCGACGCATTCTTCGCCGTGTTCTTTACGGAGATCGGCTGGGCATGAGCGAGCGCGACAATCATTCCGACGTGGAAGATGCAGCCTATGGCGATGCACCCGAGCAATTCGCCGGGGAATACCCGATCCGCATCAGGGGGCTAACCAACGCCTTTGGTGACTTCAAGGTTCACGAGGACCTCGATCTTGACGTGAAGCGCGGTGAGATTCTGGGCGTTGTGGGCGGGTCCGGCACGGGCAAGAGCGTGCTGATGCGCTCGATCATCGGGCTGCAGATACCGCGTGAAGGCTCTATCGAGGTGTTCGGTCGCAACATTACCGAGGCGGAGCCTGATGAAGAGATCGGCGTGCGCAACCGCTGGGGCGTGTTGTTCCAGGGCGGGGCGCTGTTCTCCACCCTTTCCGTGGGTGAGAACGTGCAGGTTCCCCTCAAGCAGTTCTATCCCGAACTGGACCAGGAATTGCTGGACGAGATCGCACGCTACAAGGTTGTGCTGACCGGCCTGCCGGAACAAGCGGCGAGCAAGTTTCCGTCGGAGCTTTCGGGCGGAATGAAAAAGCGCGCTGGCCTCGCCCGCGCGCTGGCGCTGGACCCGGAACTGCTGTTTCTCGATGAGCCGACAGCGGGGCTGGACCCCATCGGTGGGGCGAAATTCGATGAACTGACGCGCGAACTCACCGATACGCTGGGGCTGACGGTCTTCCTCATCACCCACGATCTCGACACGCTGTACGCCATTTGCGACCGCGTGGCGGTGCTGGCGGACAAGAAGGTCATCGCTGTGGGCACCATCCCCGAATTGCTGGAAAACGAGCATCCCTGGATCCAGGAATATTTCAACGGCCCGCGCGCGCGGGCAGCCACGGCGACGCACGAACGCGGGAAAGCGTTGGACAAGCAAGGCAGCGAGAAGGCATAGGCGAAACAGATGGAAACACGGGCAAATCACATCTGGGTCGGCGCGATCACCCTGCTGCTGCTGGCAGCGGCGGCGATGTTCTTCGTCTGGCTCGCGCGGCTGGGCGATCGCGACAACAAGGAATACGACATTTTCTACGAGCAATCCGTCGGCGGCGTCGCCACGGGTTCTGTCGTGACCTACTCCGGCGTTCCGGTGGGGCAGGTGACAGCCATCTCGATCTGGGATCGTGATCCCGAATTCGTGAAAGTGCGTATCCGGGTGAACAGCGACACGCCGATCCTGATCGGAACGACAGCCAGCATTTCCGCCAGCTTTACAGGCGTTTCCAACATCAGTCTTTCCGGCGGCCGATCCAATCAGCCACCCATCACCTGCGATACCACCGGCTGCCCCGAAGGCGTGCCGGTGATCCCGCCAGCCCAGGGCGCGGTGGGTGAAATTCTCGCCAGCGCGCCATTGTTGCTGGAACGGCTCGCCACTCTGACAGATCGGCTGACGCGGGTTCTGGATGACGAGAACCAGGATTCGATTGCGGGTATCCTGCGCAACACCGATGCGATCAGCCAGGAACTGGCCGCAAGTTCGCCCGAAGTGCAGGCTACCTTGCGTGAATTGCAGTCCACGCTGGCGCAATCGACAGAAACGCTGGCCGCTTTCGAAGGCACGTTGCAAACGACCGATAACCTGCTGGAGGCTGAGGGTCCGGCGCTTGCCAGCGAAATGCGAGACACGCTGGCCTCTGCGCGCCAGGCTGCCGCTGCCTTGCAGGGTTCGCTCGATAATGTCGAACCGCTGACGCGGCAGTTGAACGAAGACACGCTTCCCGCTGCCACCGCCACTTTGCGCGATTTGCGGCAAACCAGCCAGAACCTGCGCATGGTGACCGAACGCCTCGAAACCGAAGGTGCAGGCTCCTTGCTGGGCGGGCAGGAACTGCCGGATTACGAGCCTTAAGCCCGAGGAAAATGACCATGAATACGAACAGGATCCTCGCTACCATCGCTTCCATCGGCGTGCTGTCGGGTTGCATCAGCCTTGGTTCCGAACCGCCCGAGCAATTGCTGACGCTTACACCCTCTGCCGTCATCCCGGCAGGGGCGGCTGCAGAAGGCGAAGTGGCCGCCGCGCTGGCGGTTCAGGTGCCCAATGTGACGCAGCGCCTGAACGTTACCCGCGTGCCGGTAACCACAAGCGACAGCTCTCTTGCCTACCTGGAAGAGGCGTTCTGGGTGGAAAAGCCCGCGCAACTGTTCCGCAATGTGCTGGCAGAAACCATTCGCGCCAAGGGCAATCGCCTCGTCGTGGGCGCAGGCGAACTGGAATACGTCGCGCGCACGCAGCTGGCCGGGCAACTGGTGGACATGGGCTACGATGCAACCACTGGCAGCGTTGTGGTGCGCTACGACGCGGTGCTGCGCGGCGACGACGGAACCGTACGCACGCGCCGTTTCGAGGAAACCATTCCGGGCGTCCTGCCCGAAGCCGTGGCTGTCGGTGCCGCATTGAACGAGGCTTCCAACACCGTGGCGGACCAGGTTGCGGAGTGGGTGGGCTAGGCTAGCCCCGCACGGCTTTCGCGAAACGGGCCCCTTGCCGGAATGCGTCGAGCTTGGTCTTGCGCACGTTTTCTGCCTCGTAATCCCAGCCCCATAGTTCTGCCTGCCAATCTTCCTCCAGATTGGCGGCAGCAAACAGCGCGTCGATATCCGCGCCGTCGTCCAGTACCGCCAGCGCAACCACCAGCGAGGTGGCAAGTGATGCCAGCATCGTGAGGGCGGCGAGAGTAAAGTCGTCCTCGCTCTCCAATCGTTTTCGCAACCCGTCGACGGTCGCATTCGACTGCCGACGATGGACGATGCCGCTGGCGCGTTCCAGCTTGATGCCGTGTGCGATGTCGCAGGCCGCGACCAGCGGCTCCCATAGTTCCTGCTGGCGCTTGAACAGCGCGTCTTCCGGATCGGCGCGATAGCACAGCGTATCGGTTTCAGCGTAAGCCAGCAGCTTGGCGATATGGGCGGCGCGGTCGGGGCGCACCATGTCGATGCCGAAATCGGCCATGTCCCGGTATACGAAGCTGCGTGGGTCGATCTCCTCTCCCTGGGCGGCGAATTCACCTGCCACCAGATCGGCGCTTTCCCGCGTGGGCAACAGTTGGGGCGATCCGCTTTGCGTCTTGATCGGCCGGCCATCCAGCAACACCTGCCAGCCGCCATCATGCTGTCGGACCGATACCTCTTTCCAGAACCGTTTCATCGTTTCGCGTTGGTGTTCCATCTGCGCGCAAGCAGGGTGGGGGCCACGAACGTGGCGAACATGCCCGCAATCACGAGCGTATAGCCCGCCCAGTCCGGCAGCGACAACGCGCGGTTGAACACGGCAATCGCCGCGAGCACCATCAATACCCCCGCGATGCGGGCCACGTTGATCACCATGAAACGCTGTTTCGCGCGGGCCTCTTCCTCTTGCCGCTCATCCATGGATCAATCTTTCAAGTTCAGCGGTGTCGCCCGCTACCGCCTCGGCGCCCGCCTCCAGCAATTCCGCCGGTTCGTGATAGCCCCACGATACCCCGATGGCGCGCACCCCGGCTGCGACTGCCATCTGGATGTCGAACACGGTGTCTCCAACCATGCAACTGGTTTCCGGGGAAGCAAGCACATCCCCCATCGCCGCTTCCAGCATGGAGGGATGCGGTTTGGAGGGGTGCCGATCCGCTGTGTGAAGTGTGGCAAACAGGTCGGAAAGACCATGTACCGCCAGCGTACTGTTCAGCCCGCGGTCCGATTTGCCCGTGGCAACGCCCAGCATCCAGCCGGTGGAGTGCAGGCGACGCAAGAGGTCGGCCATGCCATCGAACAGCGGTTCACGCAGGCTGCCGTTCTCGCGCGATAGGCGAAATGCGTCCTTGTACGCCTGCACCACGGCTGTCTGCTGGGTGTCGGACAGATCGGGCGCGAGCTGCCGGATCGCCTGGGGCAGACTGAGGCCGACAATACGGCGTACCTGTGCACGGGGCGGGGCTTGCGCGCCGATTTCGGCGAACGCGGCGGCCATGGCATTCACCACGCCCGCCTGTCCGTCGCTTAGCGTGCCATCGCAATCGAACACGGCGAGTTTGACGCTCATGGCTTGCGCGGGGGCGGCTTGCCGCGTTTCTTGCCGCCCGGCTCGCCACGCCCCTTGCGTTCCCCGCGACGGGCCTTGCGATATTGCTTGGCGTGCGCCCTTGCGGCCTGCTTCTTTTCAGCCTTGCTGCGTTCGGGAGGGGGCGTTGCCACAGGCTCGGCCTCGCTCAGGCTCAGGTCGAAGCCAAGCTGCTCCATGCTCTGAGCGAAATGTTCGGGCAGATCGGCGGTGACATCAAGCTTCTGCCCGCCGGGCGCGTCGATAATCAGGCGACGCGCATGCAGGTGCATCTTGCGGCTGACGCTGCCTGTAAGGAAGGCATCCTGCCCGCCATACTTGCCATCGCCCACGATGGGGTGCCCGATGGCGGCCATGTGCACGCGCAACTGGTGGGTACGGCCCGTGAAGGGTTGCAGTTCGACCCAGGCTGCGGCGTTCCCTGCGCGTTCCACAACGCGGTACACCGTCTTGGCCGGTTGCCCCTCTTCCATGTCGACATGCATCTTTTCGCCGCCGGTGCCCGGCTGCTTGGCAAGCGGCGCCTCGATCGTGCCTTCGTAGATATCGGGAACACCCACCACCAGCGCCCAGTAGATCTTCTTTGCGCTCCGGCCCGAAAACCGCTTGGAGAAGAACGCCGCGCTGCCTGCCGTGCGGGCAACCAGCAGGATACCGCTGGTATCCTTGTCCAGCCGGTGCACGAGGCGCGGGCGGGACTCGTCCTCCCCCGCATAGGCATCCAGCAGGCCATCGACATGCTTGGTGGTCTTGGTGCCGCCCTGCGTGGCGAGGCCGGGCGGCTTGTTCAGCACCAGTGCGGCCTTTGTGCGGGTAATCAGCATATCCTGCGCCAGTTGATCGTCTTCCGCCGACAAGGGCCGACGTTCGCGCTTGGTGCGCGCGCCGTCCTCGCCGCCCGGGGGAACGCGCAGCACCTGACCTTCTGCCAGCCTGTCGTCCACCTTTGCGCGCTTGCCGTCCACGCGAAGCTGCCCGGTGCGTGCCCAGCGGCTCACCGTGCCAAAGCCGACTTGCGGCAAATGACGTTTGAACCAGCGATCGAGCCTTACGCCCTCGTCGTCCTCACCCACGGTGAACTGGCGGACTTCATCCGACGGCCCGGTTTCTGAAGTCTTGGTCATGAAAACAGCCTTGTAATGGTGAGGCCGAAGATAAAGCCCGAAACGCCAAGGCCAATCGATAGCATCAGGTAAATCGCCGCCAGCCCCACCTGGCCACGCTGTATCAGGTAGGCCATTTCGAGACTGAAGGCGCTGAACGTGGTAAAACCGCCCAGCAGGCCAACGCCCAGCAAGAGGCGCAACTGGTCCACGTTCTCCGGCGCGCCGCGTACCAGCCAGCCGGCCAGCAGGCCCATCAGCAGGCTGCCAACGGTGTTGACGGCCAGTGTCGGGAAGGGGAAGACCGAAACGGCAGGTGTTCCCAGCCAGCCGGTCATCAACCGGCCCATCTGGTAACGCGCAAGCGCGCCGATCCCCCCTCCCAGCGCGACCGAGAGAGAGGCAAGAAATTGCGGGGTGGCATTCGACATGGGCGCTCCCTTAGCGTCGTGTGACCTCATGCGGAACCCAAAAGGCACTGTCCGCCTTGCATTTCGCCCGCGATTCGCATATCTGCGCCTATGTGAAGCCGACCCGAAAGGGATTCGGCGCAATTTTCGTTTTGGTTATTCGGTGCACCCCGCGCCTGATCGCAGCGGGCTCTGACTGTTTTTGAGAATAGAGAAGGTGGCTTAGATTTATGCAGATCATCGTTCGCGATAACAATGTCGAGCAGGCCCTGCGCGCGCTCAAGAAGAAGCTGCAGCGTGAGGGGGTGTATCGCGAGATGAAGCTGCGCCGCCACTATGAAAAGCCGTCGGAAAAGCGCGCCCGCGAAAAGGCCGCTGCCGTTCGCCGTGCCCGCAAGCTGGAACGCAAGCGCGTAGAGCGTGACGGCGGCCGGTAACGCGAAGGCTACCGGCTTTCAGGCGCTCGAAGCTTGAAAGCATATCGCAGCTAAGCCAAAGGGGCGTGGAAGCAATTTCCGCGCCCTTTTCGTTTGGCGTGCCAACTTTTTGACGGGATCAAGTTACGATGGCCGAAGTCACTCGCGTACCGCTGCAACCGATTGCCAAGGGCTCGCTCACGAAACTCTGGCTGGGCGTGGCGATTGCCGTGCTGCTGGCCGCCGCAATCGCCTGGGCTGCCATTCCGCAGGGTCTTTCGGTCGATACGGTGCGCGCAGGCGAAGGCGAAAGCCCCACTGCCGAGGACGTGGTGTTCGTCAACTACACTGGCAAGCTGGCCGATGGCACGGTGTTCGACCAGTCGCAGAACATGCCGTTGCCGATTCAGGGTATCTTCCCCGAAGGCACCCCGCTGCCGCTGGGCGACATGATTCCCGGTTTCCGCGATGCGCTGCTGCAAACGCAAAAAGGCGGCCAGTACGAAATCTTCATTCCGGCCGAACAGGCTTATGGGGACGATGTGCCCGAAGGCGGCCCGATCCCGCCGAACAGCGATCTCTATTTCGATATCCAGGTAATCGATTTCATGAGCCGGGACGAATTCCAGCAGCGCGTATCCGCTTTCCAGCAGATGATGATGCAACAGCAGCAGCAGCAGCAGATGGAAGGTCAGGGCGCCCTCGAAGGCGATACAGGGATCGCGGTTCCTCCGGCGCAGTAAATCATGACTGCGGAGACCATCGCCGCAGAAAATCCCGCAAGGCTGGACGACTGGTCGCTGCGCCCATGGTTGCTTGCCGCGATCGGCGGTCTGGTTGGGCTGATCGTCCATCTGATCCTTGAAAGCGGGGGCGAAAGTCCGACGGGTGCCGCGCTTTCCGCTTTAATCTTCTTCGCCGCGCTCGCTGCAGGTTTCGTTCTTAGTCCGCACCGCTGGAAAGAGGCGGCGATCTTTGCGCTGGGCCTTGGCGTGGCGATGGGGGGCATCGCGTGGCTGGCAGTGGATTCGGGTGACAGCGTCGCGGGCACCGAATTTGCCTTTGCCGCAGGCGTGTTCTTCTCCATCCTCGCCATTCCGCTGTTCCAAGCGGATTTCCATCGCAAGCGCTGGGCCACGCCTTACGGCGAGACGCATTTCCACGTATGGAGCGATGCCATCAGCGCGGGCGGGGCGCTTGCCTTCGTCCTGCTTTCCTGGCTGCTGCTATGGTTGCTGCAAGCGCTGTTCAGCCTGATCGGGTTCGAATTTATCGAGACACTGATCGATACGGACGGATTTGCTGGCTTCTTCATCGGTGTAACCTTTGGCGCGGCAATGGGCGTGCTGCGCAACCAGCTTGGTATCATCGGCACGCTGCAGCGCGTGGTGATGCTGGTTTTTTCGCTCCTGGCGGTGCCCTTCGCGCTGGCAATCGTATTTTTTCTGTTCGCACTGATTGCAACCGGCGGCAGCGCGCTGTGGGAAGCGACCGACACTGCCACGCCGGTCCTGCTCGCCTGCGCGCTGGGCGGCTCCGTGCTCGCCAACGCGGTGGTGCGCGACGATGACGAGGCACGCAGCGACAATATGGTGCTGAGAATCGCCGCTTTCGCACTGTCCGCAACTATCTTCCCTCTGACGGTGTTCGCCGCGATTTCCATGGGCATCCGGATCGATCAGCACGGCCTTTCGCCGGAACGGCTGTGGGCGCTTGTCGCGATCGCAGTCGCTACTGCCTATGGCCTGGCCTACTGGGTAGGACTGGCGCGAGGGCGGTGGTCGGGCTGGAGCAACTATTTGCGGCGCGCCAACCTTCATCTGGCAGCGGTAAGCTGCATCCTTGCCCTGCTGCTTGCACTACCATTGCTCGACTTCGGCGGAATCTCTGCCCGCCAGCAGGTCGCACGGCTGGACGCGGGCCAGGTATCGGTGGAAGAGTTCGACTTTGCCGCGCTGCGCTGGGACTTTGGCGATGAGGGTCGCGCCGCGCTCGACAGGCTGGCTCAGCGCGAAGGGCGAGTTGGTGAAATGGCGCTCGACATGAAGCAATATGCAGGGCCGCGGCTGAACGAGCGTTGGGCAATAGAGGATGAGCGGGATGCGGTCAATTCCATGACCGACTCCATCATAGTCTATCCCTCCCGCTCTGAGCTGCCCGAGGGGCTGCTGGAAGCGATTGGCCAGGACCCGGTCTGTTGGGGAGAAGGCGTCTGCCGGGTCTATTTGCAGGAAGACCCGCGTTACGCCGTGATTTTGGGTGATGAATGCGCCGCCTCGGAGATAATTGTGTCCGATCGAACGAACCCTGCCGTGGATTGCGGGATAGACACTACCGTATTCGAATTGTCCGACGGGTTGTGGAGCCGAGTTTCCCCGGTCAAAGACCGCCCTGACCTTACCGAAGCCGAGGAACGTGCCGCGCTTGAGCTGGAACGCGAGGCGATAGAAAATGGTGACGTTCGGATCGGTCGCTCGCAACGACGCACGGTTTATATCGGCAATCGACCGACGGGCGGTGATTTCGACTAGCATCACCGCTTGAAGCGCGGCCCCCTCACGGCTAACGCGGGTGCCATGTCAGTAACTCGAGAAGAAGTCGCCAAGATTGCCAGTCTGGCGCGCATCAGCATGGACGACGACGCGCTCGATCATATGGTGCCCGAACTCAACAATATCCTCGCCTGGGTGGAACAGCTGGGCGAAGTCGACACCACCAGTGTCGAGCCGATGGCGGCCGTCATCCCGCTGGAGCAGCGCCTGCGTGACGACGTGGTGGATGCCGATCCCAAGACAGGAGGTGGCCGCCGCGACGATATTCTCGCCAATGCGCCCGTGGCGGAACACGGTTTCTTCGGCGTACCCAAGGTGATCGAATAGTGACCGATTTTACGCAAATGGGCCTGAAGGCCATTCGCGAGGGCGTGGCCGCTGGCGATTTCACCGCGCGCGAAGTGGCAGAGGCGCACAACGATGCCGTCGCCGCCGCCAGCGAGCTGAACGCCTTCATCGTCGCCACGCCCGATCACGCGCTGGCCGCCGCCGACAAGGTGGATGCGGACCGTGCTGCGGGCAAGGAACTTGGCCCGATGGCCGGCGTGCCCATCGGCATGAAGGACCTGTTCGCCACGAAGGGCGTGCAGTCCACCGCCGCCAGCCACATCCTGGAAGGCTTCGTGCCGCCGTATGAAAGCACCGTCTCGCAGAACCTGTGGGACGCTGGCGCAGGCATGCTGGGCAAGCTGAACATGGACCAGTTCGCCATGGGCTCCTCCAACGAGACGAGCTATTTCGGCAATGTGAAAAGCCCCTGGCGCAAGAACGGCAGCAATGCCGCGATGACGCCGGGCGGTTCCTCGGGCGGCTCCTCCGCCGCCGTTGCCGCGCGGCTGTGCCCGGCGGCCACCGGCACCGACACCGGCGGCTCCATCCGCCAGCCTGCCGCCGTCACCGGCATCACCGGCATCAAGCCGACCTATGGCCGTTGCTCTCGCTGGGGCGTCGTCGCCTTTGCCAGCAGCCTGGACCAGGCGGGCCCGATGGCCCGCAGCGTAGAGGATTGCGCCATCATGCTGGGCGCAATGGCGGGCTTCGATCCCAAGGATTCCACCAGCATCGACGCACCCGTACCCGATTGGGCGGCTGCGCTGGATGCGGACCTTTCGGGCAAGACCATCGGCATCCCGCGCGAATATCACATGGACGGCATCGACCCCCAGATCGAGGCAAGCTGGGAGCAGGGCAAGGAATGGCTGCGCGATGCAGGGGCCAAGGTGGTCGAGATTTCGCTGCCGCACACCAAGTATGCGCTGCCTGCCTATTACATCATCGCCCCTGCCGAAGCCTCGTCCAACCTCGCCCGCTATGACGGCGTGCGCTACGGCCTGCGCGACCTGCCCGAAGGCAGCGGATTGCAGGATATGTACGCCGCCACGCGCGCCGAAGGGTTCGGGGACGAGGTGAAGCGCCGCATTCTGATCGGCACCTATGTGCTATCCGCTGGCTTCTACGATGCCTATTACACGCAGGCGCAAAAGGTGCGCACGCTGGTGCAGCGGGACTTTACCGAAGCCTTTGCGCAGGTCGATGCCATCCTTGCCCCCACCACGCCCAATGCAGCCTTTGCACTGGGGGAAATGCAGGACGATCCGCTGGCGATGTATCTGAACGATGTCTTCGCCGTGCCTGCCAGCCTTGCCGGACTTCCCGCCATGAGCGTGCCCGCCACGCTTACGCAGGACGGCCTGCCGCTGGGCTTGCAGATCGTGGGCAAGCCGATGGACGAGCAGGGCGTGCTGAACGCAGGCCTTGCAATCGAACAGCGCGCAGGCTTCACCGCTCAGCCGGAGAAATGGTGGTGAGCGGTTTTGAAGCCCTTGTCATTGCCCTGCTGATCGCGGGGCTGATCGTGCCGATCTGGGCGCTGGTGGCCACCGTCCATTTCGCCAACCGCAAGCAGCGTGGCCAGTTGCAGTCGGCGCAGCGCTGCATGGCCTTTACTGCCGTGATGGACAGGCTGACGAACGAACTTCGCGCCGATCGCAAGCGTGCACCCATAGTGCTCGCCTGCATCCGTGAGTTGCAGACTTTTCCCGAATATCGCGACATTTCGGTAACGATGATCAACGATATCAATGTCAGCGGCAGCACGCCCTACGACCAGATGCTGCGCAACGAACTGCAAAAGACAGAGGCCTTCCTTCTCGAGGCGAACACATGAGCAATTATCGCATCCACGGTGCAACCGGCGAATGGGAGGTCGTGATCGGCCTCGAAGTCCACGCGCAGGTTACTACCAATGCCAAGCTTTTCAGCGGCGCATCCACCGCCTTCGGGGCGGAGCCGAACACGCAGGTCTCGCTCGTGGATGCGGCCATGCCCGGCATGTTGCCCGTGCCCAATCGCGAATGCATCCGCCAGGCCGTGCGCACCGGCATGGCGATCGAGGCGCAGATCAACAAGTGGAGCCGGTTCGACCGCAAGAACTACTTCTACGCCGATCTTCCGCAGGGCTACCAGATCAGCCAGCTTTATCACCCCATCGTGGGCGAGGGTCAGTTGCTGATCGAGGCGGACGAGAAGGCCGGCATCCCCGAGGACAAGGTGATCGGCATCGAGCGTATCCACGTGGAGCAGGACGCGGGCAAGCTGATGCATGACCAGCATCCCACCATGTCCTACGTCGACCTGAACCGCACCGGCGTGGCGCTGATGGAAATCGTCAGCCGCCCGGACATGACCTCTCCCGCAGAAGCAGGCGCCTATATCCGCAAGCTGCGCGCCATCCTGCGCTATGTCGGATCGTGCGACGGCAACATGGAAGAAGGCTCCATGCGGGCGGACGTGAACGTGTCCGTTCGCAAGGTGGGCGATACCGAGCTTGGCACGCGGACGGAAACGAAGAACGTCAATTCCGTGCGCTTCGTGATGCAGGCAATCGAGCATGAGGTGCAGCGCCAGATCGACGTGATCGAGGATGGCAAAAAGATCGTGCAGGAAACCCGCCTGTTCGATCCCGGCACCGGCACCACGCGTTCGATGCGCAGCAAGGAAGACGCGCACGATTACCGCTACTTCCCCGATCCCGATCTGCTGCCGCTGATCCTGGACGAGGCGTTCCTCGACGAATGCCGTGCGTCCCTGCCCGAACTGCCTGATGCCAAGCGCACGCGGTATGAGAACGATCTGGGCCTGACACCCTACAATGCCCGCGAACTGACGGCGGAGGTGGAAACCTTTGGCCGCTTCGAAACGCTGCTGGGTGTGGCTGCGAAAACGCTCGGCAAGCCGGAGGCCGAGGTGGCGACGCAGGTCGCCAACTGGTCCCTTTCCGTCGCGCCCGGCGTGGCGAAATCGCTGGGTGACGAGGCTAATATGGCCAATGCCACGGCGCAGCGGCAGGCCGCCATCCTCGCCATGCAGGACAAGGGCGAGATTTCCGGCGGACAGGCCAAGGAAATCTACGAGATCGTGCTGAAGGAAGGCCGCGAGCCGGACGAGATCGCCGAGACCGAGGGCCTGAAGCAGGTCAGCGACACCGGCGCCATCGAAAGCGCCGTGGACGATATCCTCGCCAACAATCAGGACAAGGTGGAGCAGTATCGCGGCGGCAAGGACAAGCTGTTCGGCTTCTTCGTCGGCCAGACGATGAAGGCGATGCAGGGCAAGGCCAATCCGGCCGTGGTGAACCAGATCCTGAAAGACAAGCTGGGGTGATGAGGCTCGGCTGCTTTTGTGGTGAAATGCAGGTCGAAATTTCTCGTAAGCCGGATTTTGTCCATGCCTGCAACTGCGATCTCTGCCGAAAATCCGGTGCACGCTGGGCTTATTTCGATCCTGCACAAGTGGAGGTTTCAGGGCATGGCACCAGCTATCGTCGTCACGACAAGGATCAGCCCGCCGTAGACGTTCATTTCTGTTCGGATTGTGGCTCGACCACGCATTTCCGTCTCACCGAAGCGGCAAGAGCGATCCATGGTGATACGATGATGGGCGTGAACGTTGGCCTTCTGGACGAGCAAGAGCTTTCGGGCGTGGAGCTGCGCTATCCGGATGGCAAATCATGGTCCGGGCAGGGCGAATTCGGATATGTGCGAGAAAGCCGCATTCTCGGCTCTGGCTGAAAACGAATGACAACCATCGCCCTCGTCCACCCGGAAATCCCGCATAACACCGGGGCGATCGGTCGCACCTGCGTGGCGCTGGACTTGGAGCTGGTGCTGATCCAGCCTTACGGCTTCACGCTATCGGACAGGCATCTCAAACGGTCGGGACTCGATTACTGGCAGCATGTGCGGTTGACCGAATATTCTGGCTGGGATGCATTCGTGGCAGAACGCACCCCGCGCGAGGGGCAGATGTTTCTGTTCGAGGAAGACGGCCTGCGCAGCTTTTACGAACCCGATTATCCCGACGATGCCATCCTCGTGTTCGGCAGCGAGACGAAGGGCCTGCCGCGCGCCGTTCGGGAGGCGCATCGGGATTGCGAGGTGAGCCTGCCGATGCGCTCCTCGCACATCCGCTCGCTCAACCTTGCAAACACGGTCACGGCAGCGGCCTATCAGGCGCTGAAAGGGAAAATCTAACCCTGTCGCTGCGCCGTAAAGGGCATGGTGCCCATCATTCCGGCCGTGATCGTGCCGCTTACAGCGTCGCCATCCACGGTAGCCTCGCAATCCAGCGTCATCGGCATGGGCAGGCCCATCTTCATCTGCCAAGTTAACGTGTCGCCCTCGATGCGGCCGTTCTTGACGTCCATATCGCCCATTCCGCCCGAAAGCTGGCCGGTGAATGTCTCTCCATCAGCGCCGGGCACCACGGTGAAGGTGCCGGTCTGTTCTCCCATCGGGGATTTGGCCACGAAATCGTAGGTTCCGCCCACTTCGGTCATTGAATTCTCTCCTCTCGAAAACGTCTTACAGGCTGTCTGCGTCGATATACTCGACATCCATCTCGAGCGTTTCGAGCTGCGGTTCAACCGTTTCGCGGTCGCCCACCACCACAATGGTGATGTTTTCCGGCTGCAGGAAATCGCGCGCGGCGGCGTTGATGTCCGCTGCATCAATGGCTGCATAAAGCTGCGGCAGCATCACCTGGTAACGATCGTCGCGCCCGGCGTTCTGGTTCGCCAGCAGCGCACCCAGCACCTGGCCGTTGGTTTCGTAGCGATTGGGCAGGTTGCGCACGTTGCCATCGGTCACGCGTTGCAGTTCCACATCGTCGACCGGGCGAGAGCCGGGAAATGCCTCCAGCTGGTCGAGGATGACGCGGATGGAATCCGCCGTGCGATCGGCCTGCACCTGCGTGGCGATACGCATGATGCGCGGGCCTTTCGCATCGGGCAGGCTTGAACGGATGCCGTAGGTCCAGCCTTTCGTTTCGCGCAGATCGTTGTTGAGGCGCGAAAGGAAGCCATTGCCGATCACTTCGTTGGCAAGGTCCAGCGCTTCCATATCGGGCTGCCAGCCGGAAAGCGGGGTGGGGCGGCCCAGTACCAGATAGCTGGAAGGCGAATTGGGCCTGTCCACCACCACGATGCGCGGGGCGTCGCTGGCGCTTGCAGCAAGATCGACATTCTTGGCGGGCACCGGCGTGGACGAGGGCTGCCAATCGCCTAGCGTGGCTTCCAGGGAAGCAACCAGTTCATCCATCGTCACATCGCCGACGGCGGTGATGGTGGCGGTTTCGGGTCTGATCCACTCGGCGTGTTCGGCCGCCATGTCCGCCTGCGTTAAAGCCTCGATCGCTGCGGCATTGCCGGATGTCGAGGCATAGGCATAGGGGTGACGCTCTCCGTAGACGAGCGGCATGAAGGCGCGATTGGCGAGCCCCGCGGGAGAAGACAGTTCCTGCGCCACGGCAGCCAGACGCTGGCTGCGCACGCGTTCCATCGCGTCGGGCGCAAAGGCGGGGTTGCGCACGACGTCTGCCATCAGTTCCAGCGAGGGCACGAGGTTGGCGCTGAGCGCGGAGAGGTAAGCGGTGGTGCTTTCCATGCCGGCATTGACGCTGAGTGATGCGCCGAGCGTTTCCTGCTCGATCGCGATGTCCAGCGCGCTGCGTGTGGTGGTGCCTTCCGTCAACAGGTCCACCATGGTGCCGTGCGCGCCTTGCTGGCCTTGAGGATCGACTACGGAGCCTGCATCGAAGGTCAGCGCCAGCGATATCTTGGGCACCGATGCGCGGCGGGCCAGGACCACGTCGATCCCATTGGAAAGCGTTGCGCGCTCGACGTCGGGAAAGGTCAGCTCGCCCACGGCATCGGGTGTCGGCAGGGCGATTTCCGGACCGGTGCGGGAGACTTCGACTTCGACGCCGGTATCGGGTTCGGGCGCCGGCATGGACTGCTCGTCGCCCCAGCCGCCCATTTCGCCACCGTCCAGTGTTCGTTCGCCCGGAACCACGGCAAGGTTGTAGGCAGGGCGCGTCAACCACCGTTCCATCGCGGCCTGCACGTCTGCCGGAGTGAGCGCTGCCATCTGCTCCAGTTCGGTGCGGTAGAAATCGGCATTGCCTGTGTAGAGCAGCCCCTCGGCAAGGATCGAGCCCTTGCCGCCGAAGCCACCGATACGTTCAAGGGAGCCAACGAGGCTGGAGGCGATCTGCGTCGTGGCGCGTTCCATCTCGTCCTGCGTTGGCCCTTCGCTGATCAGTCGCGCGATTTCCGCTTCCAGCAGTGCCTGCGCATCTTCCTGCGTTGCATCGGTGCGTACCTGGACGCTGGCCTGCGCCATGCCCAGTTGCTCGTAGGCCTGGTAGTAGGCGGAAACACTGGTGGCGAGTTCCTCACCGCGCACCATGGCATTGTCGAGCCGCGAGGAATTCAGACCGCCAAGGATATACATGCCAACCTGAAGGGGCACGGCGTCAGGGTGCTGCATGTCCGGCCCAGTCCATGCGCGCAGGATAAGCACCTGCGGCACCTGGTCGGTCATGGTGTCATAGGCAGGCTGTGCCAGCGTTACAGGTGCAGCATCGAACTGCTCGACTTGTGGCCCGCGATCAATATCGCCGAACCAGCGCTCCACCATCGGGCGTGCGGTGGCCGCATCGATATCGCCGGTTAGGGCGAGCACGACGTTGTTCGGCCCGTAGTTATCGGTAAACCATTCGCGCACATCCAGCAGGCTGGCGGCGGACAGATCCGCCATCGAACCGATCACGGAATGGCGATAGGGATGGCCGACCGGCAGCAAGCCTTCGGAGAGCTTGTAATTGATCAGGCCATAGGGCTGGTTGTCGCCCTGCCGCTTCTCGTTTTGCACCACGGCGCGCTGGTTATCCAGCCGCTCCTGTGTGACCGCGCCCAGCAGGTAGCCCATGCGATCCGCCTCCATCATCAGCGCCAGGTCAAGCGCGCCGATGGGGACCGTTTCCACGTAATTGGTGCGGTCATAGCTGGTCGAGCCATTGGTGCCGGTGGAGCCTGCGGCCTCCAGCGGGATATCGAAGTTCTCCACGTTTTCGCTGCCGGTGAACATGATGTGTTCGAACAGGTGGGCAAAGCCGGTGCGCCCGCGCGGTTCGTGCTTGGAACCGACGCGGTAATAGACCGTCACGCCCACCAGCGGCGATTTGCGATCCGTGTGCACGATGGTGGTCAGGCCATTGTCGAGCGTGAAGGTCTCGTACGGGATATCGACGGCAGCGATGATCTCGTCCAGCGCGGCGATCTGCGTACCTGCTGCAATGTCCCCGCCCGTTGCCGTCGTGGTTTCGCCGGGGATCGCGGTGGAGATGGTACAACCGGCCAGAGCGAGGGCTGCGGCAAATGGGGTGAGCGTGCGGAGCGCGAAAGACCTTTTCATTTGAAACTGGATAGCACCTCGCGTGGCGAGGGAAAGCCATTTCATTGCCGGGACGACGTGATAAGTCTGTCGCGGAAGGTTTGTTGTCTGGCCACATTGCGAGGACATATGGCATTCGACGATTGCACGATTTTTGCCGCCCAACAGGTCTTGTGTTGCGAAAGTGCAACACTATGTGACTTGAGAACCGAATTGAGGGGCTCGAAATGAATCTGGAAAAATTTACCGATCGCGCGCGTGGCTTCCTGCAGAGCGCGCAAACCGTCGCCATCCGCAACAGCCATCAGCGTATCAGTCCGGAGCATATCCTGAAGGCTCTGCTGGAGGACGAGGAGGGCATGGCCGCCGGTCTGATCCAGCGCGCCGGGGGCAATCCCGGTCGTGCGGTGGAAGAGGTTGATGCATTGCTGGCGAAAGTTCCAGCCGTCAGCGGCAGCGGAGCGCAGGCGACGCCCGGCCTCGATAATGACGCCGTGCGCGTGTTGGATCAGGCGGAACAGATTGCCGAAAAGGCAGGCGACAGCTTCGTGACCGTGGAGCGTCTGCTGCTGGCGGTCGCACTGGCCAAGCAGAGCAAGGCGGGCAAGGCGCTTGCCGATGCGGGCCTGACGCCGGAAGCCCTGAACACCGCCATCAACGAACTGCGCAAGGGCAAGACGGCGGACAGCGCCAACGCCGAAGCCGCCTACGACGCAATGAAGAAGTACGCCCGCGACCTTACCGAGGCTGCGCGGGACGGCAAGCTGGACCCCGTGATCGGACGCGACGAGGAAATTCGCCGCGTGGTGCAGATCCTTGCCCGCCGCACCAAGAACAACCCTGTGGTGATAGGTGAGCCCGGCACGGGCAAGACGGCGATTGCCGAGGGCCTTGCGCTGCGCATCGCCAATGGGGACGTGCCCGATTCCTTGAGGGATCGCTCGCTGATGGCGCTCGACATGGGTTCGCTCATCGCCGGCGCGAAATATCGTGGTGAATTCGAGGAACGGCTGAAAACCGTGCTGGACGAGGTGAAGGACGCGGGCGGCCAGATCATCCTGTTCATCGACGAGATGCACACGCTGATCGGCGCGGGCGCGTCAGAAGGTTCGATGGATGCCTCCAACCTCCTGAAACCTGCACTGGCACGCGGCGAACTGCACTGCATCGGCGCCACCACGCTGGATGAATACCAGAAATACGTGGAGAAGGACGCCGCACTACAGCGCCGTTTCCAGCCGGTATATGTGGACGAGCCGAGCGTGGAAGACACGATTTCCATTCTGCGCGGCATCAAGGAAAAGTATGAGCTGCACCACGGCGTGCGCATTACCGACAATGCCATCGTGGCCGCCGCCCAGCTTTCCGAACGCTATATCGCCGACCGTTTCCTGCCGGACAAAGCCATCGACCTGATGGACGAGGCTGCCAGCCGCATCCGTATGGAAGTGGAGAGCAAGCCGGAGGAAATCGAGGGGCTGGACCGGCGCATCATCCAGTTCAAGATCGAGGAATCGGCGCTGGCCAAAGAAAGCGACAGCGCTTCGAAGGACAGGCTGGACGCCCTGCGCAAGGAACTGGCCGACCTCGAACAGCAATCGACCGAACTCACCACCCGCTGGCAGAACGAGCGCGACAAGATCCATGCCGAGGCGCAGATCAAAGAAGATCTCGACGCAGCGCGGATCGAGCTTGAGCAGGCGCAGCGCGCAGGCGATCTCGCCAAGGCGGGCGAGCTTTCCTACGGCAAAATCCCGCAGCTGGAAAAGCAGCTGGCCGAGGCCGAAGGCACGACCGAGAACGCGCTTCTGAAAGAAGAAGTGACCGAGGACGATATCGCCAATGTTGTCAGCCGCTGGACTGGCGTGCCGATGGAAAAGATGCTGGAAGGCGAGCGCGAGAAGCTGCTGCGGATGGAAGACGTCATCGGCAAGCGTGTGATCGGGCAGGAGAAAGCCGTGGTCGCTGTATCCAAGGCCGTGCGCCGTGCGCGTGCGGGCTTGCAGGATCCCAACCGCCCCTTGGGCAGCTTCCTGTTCCTCGGCCCCACCGGCGTCGGCAAGACCGAACTTACCAAGGCGCTGGCTGCATTTCTGTTTGATGACGATCAGGCGATGGTGCGCATCGACATGAGCGAATTCATGGAAAAGCACGCGGTCGCTCGGCTGATCGGTGCACCTCCGGGCTATGTCGGATACGAGGAGGGCGGCGTGCTGACCGAAGCCGTGCGGCGCAGGCCCTACCAAGTCGTATTGTTCGACGAGGTGGAGAAGGCGCACAACGATGTGTTCAACGTGCTGCTGCAGGTGCTGGACGACGGCCACCTGACCGACGGACAGGGTCGTAAGGTCGATTTCTCCAACACGCTGATCATTCTCACCTCCAACCTGGGCAGCCAGTTCCTTTCGAATCTGGAGGACGACCAGAAGGTGGAGGACGTGGAGGACCGGGTGATGGACGTGGTGCGGGGCCACTTCCGGCCCGAATTCCTCAATCGACTGGACGAGATCATCCTGTTCCACCGCCTCGCGATGGAGCACATGGCGCCGATCGTGGATATCCAGGTAGGCCGGGTGCAGAAGCTGCTGAAGGATCGCAAGATCACGCTGGACCTGACCGAGGCCGCGCGCCGCTGGCTGGGCCGTGTTGGCTACGATCCGGTTTATGGCGCAAGGCCGCTGAAGCGCGCCGTGCAACGCCACCTGCAGGATCCGCTCGCCGAATTGCTGCTGCAGGGCAAGGTGCCCGACGGCAGCAATGTCCATATCGATGAAGGCGAAGGGCAGCTGGAAATGACCGTCGGCTGAGCCCGCGCGCCACGGGGTCTCAACCGGCCGGCACAGCGTGTTGGCTGGTTACGACAGTAACTGTGTTGTTTTTGTTACAGATGCGACAAAATGCGGATGGGCGCTTTGACAATGCCCGTTCGCTATTGCAACCGTTGCCCCCTCATCACTGGGCTGGAACTTCACATCATTGCCATTTCAAAGGCGCCTTCAAGAGCGCCGCTTGTGTGCAATGCGTAATTGAACTTTCAGCCCGCAGCTTGGGTTGGAGTCGTAATGAAGAAATTTGGTAAGACCAGCATGACCGGTCTCGTGGCGTCGGTTTCCTTCGCCGCTTTGGTGGCAGGCGCACCTGCTTATGCGCAGGATGTCGATGACTGCGAACTTAACGAAGAAGGCGAATGTGTCGGCGATGCCGACGGCGTAACCAGCAACCAGCCCGGTGACGTCACTGTTGTCACGGATGACGATACCGGCGCCCTTGGTGCCAACACCTCCGGCGACACCATCGTCGTGACCGGTTCGCGCGTTCGCCGCGACACCTACAACAGCACCTCGCCCTTGCAGATTCTCGATACCGAAGTCGCTCGCGACACCGGTAACTTCGATGCTGCGCAGATCCTGCAACGTTCGGAGGCCGCTTCCGGCCAGCAGATCGACGCCACCTTCCAGGGCTTCGTGCTCGACAACGGTCCGGGTTCGCAGACGCTGAACCTGCGCGGCCTTGGTGCCGACCGCACGCTGCTGCTGATCAACGGCCGCCGCCTGGCGCCTGCCGGTGTGGAAGGCGCTCCTACCAGCCCCTCCATCAACCTGCTGCCTTCCTCGCTAATCGCACGCTATGACCTGCTGCTCGACGGCGCGTCCTCGATCTACGGTTCGGACGCTGTGGCTGGCGTGGGCAACATCATCCTGCGTAACGACATCGACGGTTTCGAAGCCTTCGCTTCGGGCAGCTACAACCCCGATGGCGGCGGCGACGACTACACCGTCAGCGGCGCATGGGGCTCCACCTTCGATCGCGGCTTCATCGGTATCGGTGCCGAATATGCCCTGCGCGACGAAGTTCAGCTGCGCGACCGTCCGTTTCTGGCCGGTTGTAACACCAACTACGAAGTCGACCAGGACGGCAACATCTACACCGTTGGTCTGCGCGATAACGCGATCGTACAGCGCGATTCGGGTGGCGATATCTCCGTCTCCGAAAGCCCGTGCAAGATTACGGGTATCTCGGGTCGTATCTTCAATCCGTACAACTTTGGCGGATCGATCTACTTCCAGCCCGACGGCAACGGCAACTTCCCCGGTTTCCCGGATTTCCCCTTCGCCGATTCGACCAATGCGTTCGGCGATCAGCTGGATCGTGATGGCGACGGCATCCGCGATGTCGATTTCCAGGACGTGAACACCAACGCCCAGAACCTCGACCAGACCTTCATCTCGGAGCAGAAGCTCTATAACGTGATGGCCTATGGCGAATATTCCTTCGGCGGCGACATGAACCTGACGCCGTTCTTCGAAGCGCTTTATAGCCGTGCAGAAGTAAGCGCGCCCAATACCGGCACGCCGCAGCTCTTCCCTTCGGTTCCTGACGTGAACCAGTTCAACCCCTGTAACATCGACACCAATCCCGACGGTACCGACTGCCGCCTGATCGACAATGCACAGGCTGGTGGCTTCCCTGTTTACGCGCCTCCGGGAGTTGCCTTCGGTCGTGGTACCTACGGCTTCAGCCTGCCGGTATCGCCGATCGTCTCGATCCGCGGCGATCGGAACAACTCGGACGTGGTGCAGGAACAGTATCGCGGCGTCCTTGGCCTTCGTGGCGACCTGCCATTCGTCGGCGACACCTGGACGTTCGAACTTTCCGGTGTCTACTCGCGTTCGGAAGGCCGCTCGGTCATTCGCGGTATCCGTGAAGATCGTCTGGCTCTCTCCCTGGGTATCGATCCCACTGCTGACTTCGACGGTGACGGCGTGGTCGACAACAATGGTGACGGCATTGCCGACGATTACGACAACAATGTCGATATTTTCGGCGGCCCCGGCGGCAACATCGGCGACACGCGCCCCGGTTCGCCGAACGCCAACTTCGTCGGTAACGATCCTCGGTTCATCGGTGCCTGTAATACGGGCGGTCTTGCCAACCCCGGTCTGGCAGCTTCTGACCTGACGGCTGGTTGTACTCCGGTGAACCTGTTTGCGCCCAGCGTATTGACGGGCGCTATCGGCGATCTGTCGTCGCAGGCTGAACGTGACTACCTTTTCGGAGAGCGCGTGGTCGACACCACATATGAGCAGGTCGTAATCGGCGGATTTGCCACCGGCGACCTGTTCGAACTGCCTGCAGGGCCTTTGGCTCTGGTGGTCGGTGCCGAATACCGCAAGGACAGCATCGCGACGACGCCGAACGATGCAGCTGTCAATGGCCTGTTCTTCGGGTTCTATCGTGATCTTGGCACCAACGGTTCCAAGTATCTGGTAGAGGGCTTTGCCGAAGTCGACATTCCAGTGTTCGACAACGAGGACATCGGTCGTTTCGACGTTAACCTTTCCGGTCGTGTGACCGAGGAAGAGTTCTACGGCACTGCCGGAACCTACTCGGCCAAGGCAAGCTGGAGCCCCGTATCTCAGGTGCTGTTCAAGGCTACCTACGGAACATCGTTCCGTGCGCCGAACCTGCGCGAGAATTTCCTCGGCGGTATCACCGGCTTCACCACCATCAGCGATCCCTGTGCCGTTCCCGCCGAAGCGTTCGATCCCCTGAACGAAGATAACCCCGGTTATCAGGCAGGAGACGATAATCGTAACGCGGACGTTCTGGAAATCTGCCGTCGTGAGGGTCGCGATCCAACATCTGTCGGCATCAATGCTGCTGGTTCCAACACACAGACCACGAACAGCATCGAAGTGGCTAACCAGGGTACTCTCGACCTTGATCCAGAAACTTCGAAGTCGTTCACTGCTGGTGTAGCGGTTACCGAGAACTGGGGTGACTTCGACTTCTCGTTCAACTTCAACTACTACTCGATCGTCGTCGAGGACTCGATTGCAGCACTGTCCGCTCAGTTCGCGATCAACGAATGCTATCAGGACGAAGATTCGACGCGCAGCGTCTTCTGCGACCAGATCCAGTATTCGCAAGGCGAGCGTAGTCTGATCAACCAGGCCTTCCCGACCTTCCTCAACCAGGACAAGGAAACGGTGAAGGGCATCGATCTGAACGCGAATTTCGGTTACGAAACGCCGTTTGGCGGCGACATCCTCGATCTGGGTCTGAACCTCCGGGCCAATCACCTGATCGAGCGTAGCACGCTGTTCATCAGTGAAGATGAAGTGCAGGATTTCGACGAGGATACCGGTGAATTCGGCTTCCCGCGCTGGACGGGCCGCGCAATCGGCACGATTGGCTGGTCAGACCTCGTTCTGACTTGGGAAACCCGCTATATCGGTCGCACTGAACAGGAGGCCGACGATATCGAAGGCTTCGCTGATGTCTTCGGTCGTGGTCCGGACGGTGCTCCCGCTGGTTTCACGAGCGACACCTGCCTCGGCAATGGTTCGGGTTCGTACAACCCCGACACCGGCGTATTCACGCCCGACAACATCGTTCAGGGTGACGGCAACTTCTGCCGCGACGTTGGCTTCGCAGAAGATTACTTCGTGCACACGATCTCGCTGCGTTATGACATCAACGAGAACATCCGTCTGCGTGCCGGTGTCTCGAACCTGTTCGACGAAGCTCCGCCGCTGATCGATACCGCCCAAGTGTTCGGCATCTCGAACACGCCGATCGGTAACGGTTACGATCTGGATGGCCGCGAATTCTTCGGCTCGGTCCGGGTTCGCTTCTGATCCCGAGCTCATCTAGCTAGACAACAGGGCGGCCCCGCAACATCGCGTTGCGGGGCCGCTTTGTTTTTGCCGTGCTTGACCCTGCCGCCTCGACCCCTAGGACCGTCGCAAACACAGCAACTGGGTGAGAGCCATGAAGATCGATTCGAGTATTTCCGCAGTCATTACCGGTGGCGCTTCCGGCCTGGGTGAGGCCACGGCTCGGGCGCTGGCGGCACGAGGTGCAAAAGTTGCCCTGTTCGACCTGAACGAAGAACGCGGCGAGAGAATCGCTGCTGAACTCGGCGGGACCTTCTGCAAGGTCGATGTGTCGAACGAGGAGTCCATTGCGGCCGGTTTCGCCAAGGCTCGCGAAGCAAATGGCCAAGAGCGAGTACTGGTGAACTGTGCGGGTATCGCTCCCATCGGCAAGCTCACCCGCCGCGATCGCGAAACGGGAGAGATCAGTCATCTTCCTTTCGATCAGTTCGAAAAAGCGCTGAAGATCAACCTGCTCGGCACATTCGGCTGCATGGCCAAGGCTGCCGCGGGCATGATGACCCTGGAGCCAGTTGGCAAACACGGCGAACGCGGCGTAATGATCAACACCGCCTCGGTCGCAGCCGAAGATGGTCAGATCGGCCAGGTCGCCTACGCTGCATCCAAGGCGGGCGTGAAGGGCATCACCTTGCCCGTGGCGCGCGACCTCATGAGCGAGGGTATTCGCGTCAACGCCATCCTTCCCGGCATTTTCCTGACACCGATGATGGAAGGTCTGCCCGAAAGGGCGCAAGCCTCGCTAGCCGCAGCAGTGCCATTCCCCAAGCGCCTGGGTCAGCCGGAGGAATATGCCGACCTTGCCTGCTTCATGGTGGAAGCTGAATACATGAACGCGGAAACCGTGCGCCTCGACGGCGCCATCCGCATGCCGCCCAAGTAAGCTGCGCGCAGGGGAACCGGATAGATGAGCGGCTGGCACATCGGCGTTATCGGCGGTTCGGGCCTGTATGCGCCCGGCGCGCTGGACGACGCGCAGGAAATCTCTGTTGGCAGTGCTTTTGGCGAACCGTCAGGCCCCGTCACCACCGGACAGATCGGCAAGGTGCGCTTTACTTTCATCGCCAGGCACGGAGAAGGGCACGCGCTTTCGCCCGCGCACGTGAATTATCGGGCCAATGTCGACGTGTTGAAAAGGGCCGGCGTTACGGACCTGCTGGCCATCTCTGCCATCGGCAGTTTGAAGGAAGAACTGGCCCCCGGCACTTTCGTGGCTGTCGACCAACTGATCGATCGCACTGCCGGGCGCGAACGCAGCTTTTTCGGCGACGGTATCGTTGCCCACGTACCGTTGGCCGATCCGGTGTGTCCGCGCCTCACTGGCCATGCCGCGAAAGCAGCTGGCAAAGCAGGTGCCACCATTCACAAGGGGGGCACGTACGTGGCTATCGAAGGACCGCAGTTCTCGACCCGTGCGGAAAGCCACATGTACCGCGCATGGGGAGCCGATGTTATCGGGATGACGGCCATGCCCGAAGCGCGCCTCGCCCGTGAAGCGGAACTGCCGTATGCGTTGATCGGGATGGTGACCGATTACGATTGCTGGCGCGATGCGGAAGGCGATGTGGACATTGCCGATATCCTCCGGGTCATGAAGGACAATGCCGAGCTAGCGCGCGCGATGCTGGCAAGGTTGGCAGAGGTGCTGCCCAAGACCCGAAGCGCAAGCCCGATCGACACGGTCCTAGATACGGCGATCGTTACGCCGCAGGAAAGTTGGCCCGTTTCCGCCAAGACACGGCTAGACGCTGTTGCAGGGCGATTGATGGATTTGTTCCCTTTACCTGAAGGGTGATGCGGGAAACTTGCAAACTTTTGTAAAGTTGCGCAGGGTAGTTGCTTATGCAACCGACATCTTCATTATCGCAATTCCTTCCGTACCAGCTTTCGCTGGCATCCAACGCTGTAAGCGGGCGTATCGCTGTCGAGTACCGGCAGCGGTGGGGTCTCAGCATTCCCGAATGGCGCGTCATGGCGGTGCTGGGCGATGTGGGTGCGCTGACGCAGCGAGACCTGACGAAGCGCACACTGATGGACAAGGTTGCCGTGAACCGCGCGTGCAAGGGTCTGGAAGAACGCGCACTCGCCGCGCGCACTCCCAACGAATCCGACGGTCGTTCGCATCTCCTCGACCTGACCGACGAGGGCAGGGCCATGCACTCGGAAATCATGCCGCTTGCGCTAGAGATAGAGCGGCGCATGTTCGCCGGCTTTTCGAGGGACGAACTCGACCTGTTCCGGACGCTTCTCGAACGCGCGCGCAAGCAGGCGGAGGATCTGGATGCGGTCGACCTGGACGGAAGTTTCGGCATCAGCTGACAAGCAGCGTCGCCGCATGAAAAAAGGCCCCGCCGGTTATATCCCGGCGGGGCCTTTTTCTTTTGCTTTTCTCTCGATCAGGAGAACGCGTCGGAGATCGAGCAGGCTGCCGGGCCAAGGATCACGATGAACAGAACCGGCAGGATGAACAGGATCAGCGGCACCGTCATGATGGCTGGCAGGCGCGCTGCCTTTTCCTCGGCACGCATCATCCGTTCGTTACGGAACTCGGCAGAGAGGACGCGCAGCGCCGAGGCCAGCGGCGTACCATAGCGTTCGGTCTGTACCATCGTTGTCACCACACCGCGCACGGCTTCCAGGTTCACGCGATAGGCGAGGTTCTCGAAAGCCTGGCGACGCTCGGTCAGGAACGACAGCTCGATGGCGGTAAGGGCGAATTCGTCACCCAGTTCAGGGTAGGCGCGGCCCAGTTCGCGGGCCACACGGTTGAATGCGGCGTCGACGGTCAAACCGGCTTCGGCGCAGATCACCAGCAGGTCCAGCGCATCGGGAAGGCCCTTCTGGATCGCCAGCGTCCGCTTGGACGTGACATTGGCGAGGTAGAGTTCCGGGCCCTTGTATCCCAGCACCACCAGCGCGGCGAAGCCGAAGAAACGCTTCATGCTGCCCCATTCGGGGAACGTGTCCGTCCAGTAGAAGACGACGATACCCAGCAGGCCGAGCACCACCGGCAACACCATGCGGGCGAAAATGATGATGATCGCCCATTCCTTGTTGCGGTAGCCAGCCTGCGCCAGCTTCTGCTGGATCATCTTGACCTGGCTTTCCTGCAGCACCTTCATGCCCTGCAGGGTGTCCTTCATCTTGTCAGTCGTGTCGGAGCGCTGTGTCAGGCTCTGACGCTTTTTCGAGGTCTGCGTGAGCATGCCCGATTTCAGCTCGGCGCGTCGATCGTTCAGCGCTTTCACGCGCTTGGCCATCGGGTCTTTCACCGTCACAGCGGCATAGATGGCAAACACCATCGCGGCCGCAGCGATGCCTGCCAGGATAGTTCCGACAAGGATAACATCGACGCCGAGAAGCGTGGGGCTGGATGCGGGGGCGATCATCAACATGGTTTCCGTTTCCTCCGCGATCAGATTTCGAAGCTGACCATCTTGGCCATGATAAAGGCACCGATGCTCATCCAGACGAGGCCGCCAAGCCCGGTCACGATCAGGCGATCATCGGTGAAGAATCCGCCCAGGTATTCCGGGTTGATCCAGTAGATCAGGCCGAAGACGATGAATGGCAGGGCGCCAACGATATAGGCCGATGCTTTCGACTCAGAACTCATCGCTTTGATCTTCAGCTTCATCTGCGAACGCTTGCGCAGGACATCCGCCAGGTTGGACAGGGTTTCGGCAAGGTTGCCGCCGGTCTCGCGCTGAATGGCCAGCGTGATAACGAAGAACTGAAATTCCGGTGTTCCCAGCTTGTCGGCTGTCACCTGCAGCGCTTCCTCCATCGTGCGACCGATCTTGATACGCTCCGTCACGGCGCGGAACTCTGCACCGACAGGGCCGGGCACTTCGCTGGCGACGACCCCCAGGGTCTCCGTCACCGGCAGGCCCGAGCGAAGGCCGCGTACCAGCAGTTCGATACCGTCGGGGAATTTCGCGTTGAACTTGTCGGTGCGGCGCTTGATGAAGGAATTGACGACCATGTGCGGCAGACCTGCGCCGAACAGCACGCCGACACCCAGCGACAGCATCGCTGCACCGGTGTTGAGATAGAGAAGCGCTGTCACCACGATGGCCAGACCAAGCGAAACGTAGAAATATTGCGCGAGCGACCAGCCCATGCCGGTTCTTTCCAGGCGCAACTCCAGCGCCTGCATCCGTGAGCCTGCGCCGGCCTTGGAGAATTGCTTGGGCTTGCGGGCGGCGATCGCCTTTTTCAGCTGGCTCTCGACCTTGTCCGTGGTGCTTTCCGAATGACGGAAACGTACAGCCTGCAGGCGACGCTGACCTTCCTTGGCCGGGGATGAGCCCGACAAGGCCATATAGCTCAGGATCATCAGGCCCATGAGGCCACCGGCTATAAGCAGAAGCTGGATGATGCTCATGGAAGACCTTCTTTCAAACGTTCATCAATTGCGGTTTCGATCGGTGGGCAGGACGGATCCTGCCCACTGACCACGAGCTTATTCGGCGGGTTCGGCGTCGGCCTTGGTCTTCTTCGGCGAAGAACCGAGGAGCGACTTCAGGTCGAACTTGCCGAGCATCGAACTTTTATGACCGGCCTCTTCGATGCTGGCACCGTCATCGTCGGACACGCCGACGATCATCTTGGCGATCTCGCGGATCGGACCGACCGTCTTGGAGGACTTGTTGGCTTCGATGAAGGTCTGTCCCAGCTTGGCGGCGTTGGCTGCGGCCTTCTGGTCGAACGAGATCTGGAAGTTGATCTTGCGTTCGATGGAAGCCTCGAAATCGGCCTTGCTGATTTCCGCCGTTCCCGGCTGCAGCTTGTTGCACACGATCAGCGGATGACAGGACGGTGCATTGCTCTTCAGCCATGACAGGATACGGATCGTGTCGCGCGCCGATGCAAGGGTGAGCTCGGTGACGAGAGTCACCACGTTCACATCCGTCAGCAGGTGCGGGAAGTTGATCAGCATGTTGCGCGGCATATCCACCACGGTCATGTCGAATGCCTGGCGGAACTCTTCCTCCAGCTGCAGAAAGGCCGTGCCATCCGTCATCATTGGTGAATTGATCGGCGCCTCGGCAGACATGATTGCCAGGTTGTCGTTGGCGCGGATCATGGCGCGTTCGATGAACAGGCCGTCGATACGGCTGGGGTTCTCGATCGCATCGGTCAGACCGCGGCCCGGCTCCAGGTCCAACGCCAGTGCGCCGGTGCCGAAATGGACATCGAGGTCCAGCAGAGCGGTGGAACGCTGATGCTCGGTGGAAAACAGCCACGCCAGGGAGGTTGCAAGCGTGGAAGCGCCCACACCGCCGCGTGTCCCGACGATGGCTGTCGCCACATGCTCGCGCTCGCCTTCACCCTCGGCATTGCGGGGGGAAGAGAACACCGCCTGCGCCTGCGTCAACGCATCGCGCAACTGGCCTGTAGAGAGAGGCTTCAGCAGGTAGTCGTGGATGCCGCTGCCCAGCAGATCACGGTAGAGGCGAACATCGTTCACCTGGCCCACCGCAATCACCACGGTGCCGGGTTCGCAAACCTCGGCCAGCGCGTTGATATCGTTCAGCGGATCGCCGCTTTCTGACAGATCGACCATGAGAATGGCCGGACTGGCTGCGATCGAGAGCGACTGGATGGCGTTACGCAGGCCACCCTTGTTGCACTTCTCGGGCTGCCAGCCCATTTCGATGACCACGGGACGCAGCACGTCGAGCGCGCTTTCGTCGCAGATGAAGGCGGAGAAGGGCTCGCGGTTACCCATTCCCCCGGTTTTGAAAGGCGAATTCATCAGTTACCTCCTTCGGACGACGAGATTGCGGGAAGGCCACCGGCACCGGTCGGTTCTTGCGCGCGGTATGTTTCGATAGCGCGGTTGGATGTCATGATGACGGTTTCGCCGGTGCCCTTGGCACCTTCGAGCAGGTGTTCGGGATCGGCGACCATCGCCGCGATATTGCCATTGACCGCGCAGCCAAAACCATCGGAGGTCTGGTTGCCGCGGTGAAAGCCGTATCCGTCCGACCAGTCCGGGCAGCCGGGTACGTAAGCGGTGGAGCGGGTCACAACCACGCGGACATTGCCCGGATCGACATAGCCCTGGGTGACAGGTGTGCTGTCCGCCAGCAGGATGCCGTAGCGTCCGGCAACCGCGGCGATATCTTCCTGCACGGCAGGGTTTTCGACCGGGGTATCGATGGCGACACGGTCACCATAGCCAAGGTCGAGCATTTCGAACCAGTCAGCCAGGCGGGCTTCTTCCGCTGCGTCAAGTCCGGCAACGCCGGTGCGCAGATCGAGCACGTAGTTGCTGCGTTCGACGACTGGCTGGTTGACGCTGTTGAGCGAGAAGTTGTTGGTGGCATCCATCCCGCCGCAAGCGGCAAGGCCCAGGCCGAGCGAGAGCGCCAGTGCCGAACCGGCAGCGCGTTTGAAACTCATGGTCATGGCGATCACTCTCCGTTTGCGATGCTGAAGCCGGGCGTGGCGGCTGCGGCTGTCTGGGTGGCTGCACCTTCGGGGCGCTGGCCACCGGCAAGTGCTGCGCCGTTCTGGTTCGTCAGGCTGACCTCGGGTCCGCCCGGTGCCGGGTTCGCGGCGCGCGGCATGGGCCGCTGACCACCGCTTGTGCCGTCGGTTTCCTGTCCGAACAGGAACTGTGAAGCGGCGTTGGGCACTGCGAAACCATCGGTCGGCAAGCGGATCTCACGATCGCTGACCGGTTCGACGAGGTAAGGCGTCACCACGATCACCAGTTCCGTTTCGCCGCGACGGAAGTCCGTGGAGCGGAACAGGTTGCCGAGGATCGGAATATCGCCAACACCGGGTGCCTGGTCGATCGTGTGCTGTGCATTGTTCGACATCAGTCCGGCGATCATGAAGCTCTCGCCCGAACCCAGCTCCACCGACGTTTCCGCGCGGCGGATGGTGAGGGCGGGGATCTGGAAGCCGTTGAGCGTCACGGCACCCTGGCTCGAAAGCTCGGAGACTTCGGGACGAACGCGGATCGAGATGCGGCCATTAGCCAGCACGGTCGGCGTGTAAGAGAGGCTGACACCGAATTTTTTGTATTCGACGGTGGTGGTGCCCAGGCCTTGCGACAGCGGGATCGGGAATTCGCCACCTGCCAGGAACTCGGCAGTCTCGCCGGAAAGGGCCGTAAGGTTGGGCTGCGACAACGTGGTCACCAGGCCGCGCTGTTCGCCAAGGTCAAGCGCGCCTGCAATATCGAGGCCCAGGAACTCGCCCACCGCGCCCAGCGTGGTTTGCGGGCTGTTGGGCACGATGTTGGTACCGTTGATGGTGGTCCCATCGGGCAGGGTCACCGTGGTTTCGGTACCGATGCCCAGCGCGCCCGATCCAGGGACGAAGGTGTCTACTGCGGCGCGACCACGGTTGAGGCCGAACAGGAAGCCGCCCGTGCCGTCGATCGTCGTCAGGTTGGCGCCGATGTTGCGGACCAGCGACCGGCTGACCTCGGCAAAGCGCACGCGCAGGTTGACCTGCAGGGGCGTTGCCATGCGCAGACGGGAAATGACATTGGCATCACCGCCGACGAAGGCCTGCACGAGGCGTTCGGCCTCGGCAGCGTCTTCGGGTGCGGCGACCGTACCGGTAAGCAGCACGGTGTTGGTGCCCATGGTGGCAACACGAACGTCCGCTTCGGGCATGGCCAGGCTCAGCATCTGGTCGACGCTGTCGAGGTTGGATCCGACACGGATGTTGGCGGACCAGATGATGTCGCCGGCAGCATTGCTGGCGTAGATCGTGGTTTCACCGCCAGAGAGGCCGAAGACATACAGCTGACGCTGCGACTTCACCTGAACGTCGGCAACCTGGTCGTTCGACACGAAGATGTCGGCCATGTTGCCCGGAACCGTGATCAGTTCGCCGCGGCCGATGGACAATACGATGTCCTGAGCGGGCCGGACGGAGGTCTGGGCGGTTGCGGTGCCGGCAGGTATTGCTACGGCCAGCGGTGCAAGGGCGCATGCGGCGCTCAGCACAGTCTTGAAAAGGCGGCTTTTCATCGTCTTGCCTTTCGGTGCGTTTCCAGTGGAAATCGTGGGTTTGCTATTGATCATGGGTCTGGCCTTCACCGCAGGGTCGACATGCCGACAGAACCGACTTGGGCGCCTTCGCCCATTGCGCCGGCCTGGCGATCGAGAAGGGCACCCGCGCCGCGACCGACGGGAGTGACGACGGTGGCCTTGCCGCGGGTTACGCGGACGGTCGGGCCGGTGGGTGCGGCGTTGGCTGTAACACCAGGCGTCATCGGCGGAGCGGCCTGCTGACGGTTGTTGTTACCACCTTCGGCAGAGCCCTGCGGCGGGATCGTGCGACGCTGGAAGCGCGACACGTCGCCACCGGTCTGGAAGGTGGTGGCACCTTCGCCGGGACGTGACATGGCGGCACGCAGCAGACGCTCTTCCTCTTCCGGTGAAGCATCGTTGGGCAGTTCCACCTCGCCAGAGGCAATCGCACGCTCGAGCTCGGACTGGTTATCGGCAATGGAGCGGAGCGACAGGCTCAGCGTACCGATGGTCTGGGCCACCGCGATCTTCTCGGCGATGCGCGGCGTTACCTCCATGGTAACCGTGCGGAATGCGCGAACAACGGTACGGCCATCCTCGGTCGTAGTGGATTCGGTAGACTGGTCGGTGGCGAGCACACGCAGGTTCGTGAGGATCGTTTCGGAGGTACGCAGGGCAGCGCCCTCGTCACCATTCACGGTCTGCGTCAGCACCATGTCCACGCGGTCACCGGGGAAGACGAAGCCGGCCACACCGGTACGGGCGGAAACGGGTACGGTCACGGCGCGCATGCCCGGGCCAAGCGCCGCGGCAAGAAAGCCGCGGTCGCCGGGCGCGACAAGCGAGCCCTGGGTAACGGGTTCACCAGCAGTCATCGGGTGGCGGACAACCGTGCCCAGCAGAGCCTGCATGTCGGCCTCGCCGTCAATGAAGTAGGCGTCCTGCACCAGTTCCTGGGGCCACAGCTGGTAAGCCACGGCATCGGCAGTAACGATGGTGCCGACGGGCAGACCACGTTTGGCAACCAGCACCTTGGGGCCGGTCGGTTCAACCTCGGCGGCAGCCTCGGCTTCGGGTGCCGCGGCACCGGCGAACATACTGCGAGCGAGGAGAGCCGTACCGATCGCAACGATCAGCGCCCCTACCAGCAGAAAAACTTTCTTCTTGTCCATGGTGCGTCAAGCCCCCTCAGATGGTCCTTGCAAAATGCTTTGTGCCGAATACGGCGCGAATGGTTAAAATCAGGTTCACTGCGCAGCCGCCGCGATGGTGGAGGCCGGCATGTAGAAGGTGCCGATGACCCAAAGACCGGCGGCGGAAATGGCGACCCCGTAGGGAATGCCGATGCGGTTCTTCTGGCGGCGCATCACATTCCAGGCGCCGAAAACCAGTGTCAGAACGCCGCCCAGCAGCGCCATCATGATAATCAGCTTGAGGAACAGCGAAGGCTCGATCCAGAGCGCCAGGGCCGTGAGCAATTTCACGTCGCCGCCGCCCATCGCCTTCAACGCGAAGAGCACGGAAAGCAGGGCGAAGGTGAGAACGGCCACGCCGATCTGCACCGCGATCTCGGGCCAGAAAGACAGGCCGCTGGCAATCCAGAACATGGGCGCGGCTATGGCTATGGCGAGGTTCAGCCAGTTCGCGATGCGGCGGCTTTTCAGGTCCGTCACGGCGGCCACCACCAGCGCGATTGCCAACGCGGCAAGCAGTCCGTACTTGATTGGATCGTCTAACATTGAGGCCCCCAGGTGTCCCTTGAGCCTTGTTTTAGCGCGCATGGCTTACCAAAAAGTAACCAAAGGCAGGAGGTTGGAATTAGCCACGCTATTAGTCAGGTTCCCTCGGATTTCGACCGCAGGGCCATTCCCGAAGGCGCGAGCGAGCGCACGTGGTTTGCGGAGGATGGGCACGAAATCCGCATTATCGACTGGAGCGAACCGCCTGCCGATATCGAGCCGCGCGGCTCGATGCTGTTCATGGCGGGACGCGGCGATGCCTACGAAAAATATCTCGACAGTTTCGAGCACTGGCGCCTGAAGGGATGGCGCGTGTGCGCGGCGGACTGGCGCGGGCAGGGCGGATCGGGGCGCTTGGGCAACGACGATGCCACCGGTCACATCGACGACTTTCTTCTGTGGGTAGCCGACCTTGCCCAGTTGTGGAGCCATTTCGCACAAGATCGCGAGGGGCCGCTGGTGTTGATGGGCCATTCGATGGGGGGCCATCTGGTGCTGCGCGCGGCGATAGAAAAAGTTCTGACACCGCAGCCTGATGCGATTGTATTGTCCGCACCCATGCTGGACGTCTTTCCCGAACATCTGCCACTGTTCCTCCGCCGCGGGCTCGCCCACGTGATGGCGCGCGTAGGCGACCCGCGCCGACCGGCGTGGGGCAGTGGCGAAAAGCCGATTGCCATGAATGAATTGCGCCAGAACCTGCTGACCCACGATGGGGATCGCTATGACGATGAAAGGTTCTGGCGTGCAACACGGCCCGAACTGAAGCTGGGCGCGGGAAGCTGGGGCTGGGTGCGCGGCGCGATGGATTCGATTCGCGCCATTCATGCACGCGGCGCGCCCGAGAGCGTGGAGATACCCGTGCTGGTGGTGGCAACCGATGCAGACAGGCTGGTAAGCCCGGCTGCCATTCGCCGCGTGATCGATCGCCTGCCCGATGTCGAGTCGCTGGTATTCGGCAAGGAAGCGCGCCACGAAATCCTGCGCGAGCTCGATCCGGTGCGTGACAGGGCGCTGGCAAGGATCGACGACTTCCTCGAACGTCGCCTGACCGACTGAGCGCCGACATGATCGAAACTTACGACATCGCCGTGATCGGTGCCGGTATGGCTGGCGCAAGCATTGCCGCCGAACTGGCCGATGCTTCCGACCCGAATGTGCGTATCGCGATCTTCGAGGGCGAGGATTACCCGGGCCATCACACGACCGGTCGCTCCGCTGCTTTTCGCGAGGAATGCTACGGCGGTCCCGATGTTGTTCCGCTGACGCTGGCTTCCGGCGATTACTTGCGCGAAGGCGGATTTCTGACGCCGCGCGGCGGCCTGTATATCGCGCGCGAAGGGCAGGAAGGCGAGGTGGAGGCCTTTCGACAGCGGTTCGCCGGTGCGGGCGTAGAGATGAACCGGTTGGACCGGGCAGGACTGGAAGCAAGACTTCCGGGCGTGCGCGCCGAGTGGACACAAGCGCTGAGCCAGCCGAACTGCGCGGATATCGACGTGGCGGCACTGCACCAGCATTACCTTGGCCGGGCCAAGGCGGCCGGAGTGACATTGCTGGTGCGGCATCGCCTGCACGGCGCCACCCACGAAGGTGACCAATGGCGGCTGGACTTCGGTGCGGCAGGCGAAGCGAAGGCGGCTATCGTGGTGGACGCCGCTGGTGCATGGGCCGACCGGGTTGCCGCCATGTGCGGCGCACGCCCTGTCGGCATACAGCCCCTGCGCCGTACGGTAGCGCAATTGCGTGTCGATCCCTTACCCGCTGCGGATCTGCCGTTGACGCTGGATATCGCGGGCGATTTCTATTTCCGTCCCGACACCGGCCGCATCTGGCTCAGCCCGCATGATGAAACGCCCAGCGAGCCGTGCGATGCGGCGCCGGAAGAATATGACATAGCCGTGGCGATCGCGCGCTTCGAAGAGGTTGTCGACTGGCGGATCGAGGCGGTTGAGCGCAAATGGGCAGGTCTGCGCAGTTTCTCACCCGACCGGCTGCCTGTCTATGGATTCGATCAACAGCGTGACGGGTTCTTCTGGTTCGCCGGACAAGGCGGCTTCGGCATCCAGACGGCGCCCGCTGCCGCCCGCTTCGGCGCGCAACTGCTGCTGGGCGACCCCCGTGATGCGATGACGCAGAATCTCGATCACGGGCTGTATTCGCCGGAGCGTTTCGGAAGTGAAAGTCCGGCCTAGCCAAGCGATTGATCTTTGTTATTGTGGCGATGGATCACACCAAGGGAGACCATACAATTGGCACATCATTTTCAGATTTACAAAGACAAGGCTGGCGAATTTCGCGTGCGCTTCAAGTACAATGACGAGATCATGTTCTCGACCGAAGGCTATTCTTCCAAAACGGGCGCGAAGAATGCCATCGAATCCATTCAGAAGAACGGTCCCGGTGCCAAGATCGTTGACGAAAGCTGAGCTTTCCTAGCGAGCGCTGTCGGCCGCATCGCTGGCGAGGCGGTCGACACGCTCGTTTTCCGCATGGCCTGAATGGCCCTTTACCCATTGCCAGTGGATCGTATGCGGTGCGGCTGCCTCGATCAGATCATGCCACAGATCCTCGTTGCGCACGGGTTTCTTGCTGGCGTTGACCCAGCCGCGCTTTTTCCAGCCTTCGACCCACTTTGTTATTCCGTCGATCACATAGCGGCTGTCCGTGTGCAGCGTAACGTCGCACGGTTCGATCAATGCCTTGAGCGCGCGGATTGCCGCGGTCATTTCCATGCGGTTGTTGGTGGTTTCGGGTTCGGAGCCGGAAAGCTCCTTCTCATGCGGTCCCATTCGCAGCAGGGCCCCCCATCCGCCGGGGCCGGGGTTGCCCTTGCAGGCGCCATCGGTGAAGATATCGACGTGCTTCACGATCCGAACACAACCTTTCCCTCTCGGCGATAGAATTCCAGCCTGCGCACGAAATCCATCGGATCCTTTTTCGTCACCAGCGCATCGGCCGGCGTATCTATCCAGTCTTGCGCACGGCTGGATACGAACCGCAACGCCGCACCTTGCGCCAGCAAAGGCATGGCCTCACGCTCGTTGTCATCCAAAGGGCGCTCGCTTTCATAGCCCTCAACCAGCGCCTGTCCCACTTCGGGCCGATAATGGCGACCATCGTCGCTGAAGCTCCATGCCGCATGGGTAACGGCCAGATCGTATGCCATCGCGTCGCTGCACGCGAAATAGAAGTCGATGAACGCGCTGACCTTATCGCCGCGCATCAGCACGTTGTCAGGAAAAAGGTCCGAATGAATGATGGAGCGAGGCAGTTTCGCCGGCCAGCGATCGGCGATGTCGCGGGCAATATCGGTGGTGGCACAAAGCTCGGGATCGATTGCGGCAAGGCTCTGCGGCGAGCATTCGGCCAGCACGTGGGCGGATACATCCGGACCAAGGCTGTTCTGGCGGTCGCCGGGAAAATCCTTCGCGGTGCGGTGCATTGCGGCCAGTACCTTGCCGACATTGCGCGCCTGCGACGGGGTAGGCGCATTCACCGAAACGCCAGGCAGAAATTCGATCAGCGCCACGGCCTTGCCCTGCAACATGCGCGATGATGCGCCCGATCGATCGTGGATCGTGCGCGGCACGGGGCAGTCATGGGCGGCCAGGTGGTCCAGCAGGTCGAGGAAGAAGGGCAGGTCTTCCAGCTCTATCCGTCTTTCGTACATCGTCAGGATGAAGCGCTTGCCATTCGCCGCGCTTCCGCTGGTTTCGATGAGCCAGTTCGAATTTGAAACGCCTTCCGCAATCCCTTTTGCCGAAACCAGCTCGCCAACATCGTATTGCGCGACCAGATCGGCCAGCGTCTCGGCCGAAAGCTGCGTATAAACCGCCATGCTTGCCTAGTCCATCAGTTGGCGGGGCAGCTTGAAAACCATCTTTTCCTCTGCCGTACGGATCTTCTCTTCGCTGACGTCGCGCCATTCGGCCAGGCGCGCCACGACTTCGCGCACGAGCACTTCAGGCGCACTGGCCCCGGCGGTGATGCCCACTGTGCCCACGCCATCCAGCCATGCCGGATCGATTTCCGAAGCCCGCTGTATCAGATAGGAGGTGGTGCCCAGCCGCTCCGCCACTTCCACGAGCCGCAGGGAATTGGATGAATTGGGTGCGCCGATCACCAGTACCAGATCGCAGGCCGGTGCCATCGCCTTTACCGCTTCCTGCCGGTTGGACGTGGCATAGCAGATATCCTCTGCCTTGGGCGCGACGATCTGCGGATAGCGCGCCTTGAGGGCATCCACTATCGCGGCGGTGTCATCTACCGAAAGCGTCGTCTGGGTGAGGAAGGAAAGGCTTTCTTCCTGCGAGAATTGCAGCGTCTCCACGTCTTCCACGGTTTCCACCAGCGTCATCTGGCCAGTAGGCACCTGGCCCATTGTCCCGATAACCTCGGGGTGGCCGTCGTGGCCGATGAAGATGATATGCTGGCCTTTCGCGATCTGGCGTTCTGCCTGGCGATGAACCTTGGATACCAGCGGACAAGTGGCATCGACGTAGATCATTTCGCGCCGCTGTGCTTCTGCCGGGACCGACTTGGGCACGCCGTGCGCGCTGAACACCACCGGCATGTCGTCCGGTACCTCGTCCAGCTCTTCGACGAAGATTGCGCCCTTTTCCTTAAGGCCGTCCACGACGTAGCGATTGTGGACGATTTCGTGCCGGACATAGACGGGAGCACCATATTTCTCGATCGCCTTCTCGACGATCTCGATGGCGCGATCCACACCGGCGCAAAAGCCGCGCGGAGCGGCAATCAATACGCTGAGCGGCAGTTTTTCGCCCGAAGGGCGGTTTTCCTGAAATGGGGCGTTCATGCAGGGCTCTCTAGCTGTTGTCGCCCAGTCGGGAAAGGGCTAGGGCCCTGCGAGCGAAATTTGGCGGACGGATTTGCCGCACGCATGATACAAGGAATGGGAATGAAAGCTCGGATCGCAATACTTGCAGCTGCCGCAGGCCTTACGGTTTTGGGCGGCTGCCGCAGCGAAGGCGATATCGTGGTGGACACAGGCGTTGGCATCACCGCCCTTCGGTCTGTGTGCCCGGCGGTTGGCGTTCCCGATTATACCGGCGATATCACGCTGTTTTCGCCTGCCGACGCGCGTACGCTGGATGCGCTGGACGTTACTGCCGCGATTACCAACGTTCGCTCCACCTGCGATGAAACGGGTGAGCAGGTATATGCCAGTGCCACTTTTGACGTGATTGCCACCCGCAGCAACACTGCCGGACCGCGCACAGTCACCTTGCCCTATTACTCCACGGTCATGCGCGGTGGTTCTTCCGTGGTGGCCAAGCGGATCGGCCAGGTCGAACTCAGCTTTGCCGCAGGCGAATCGCGCGCACAGTCCAGCGGCACCGCCGGAGCCTACGTGAATCGCGCCGAGGCTACGCTGCCCGAGGATATTCGCGAGCGCATTACCCGTCGCCGCCGTGCAGGCGACCAGTCTGCCGCAGTCGATCCGCTGACCGAGCCTGATGTTCGCGCGGCAATTGCACGCGCCACGTTCGAACTGCTGATCGGCTTCCAGCTGACCGAGGATCAACTGGCTTACAACGCCACGCGGTGAATCGGGGTCGCCCGGTAAATCGGGTGCTTTGCGCGGACGGCCAAACAGGCTAACGGCGCGCTCATGTCCGAGAACCAAACGATCTACGCAGCCTTTGCGGAAAAACTCGATGCCGTGCTCTCCGCGCTGGAGATGGAAGGCACGCTGCCACCTGAAACGAACCGCGCCAATGTAAGCGTGGAGCCCCCGCGAGATCCGTCCCATGGCGACTTGGCGACTAATGCCGCAATGGTGCTGGCCAAGCAGGCGAAAACCAATCCGCGCGCGCTGGCGCAGCAGATCGTCGAGCATTTGCAGCGCGACCCCGCCATCACCTCTGCCGAGATTGCCGGACCGGGCTTCATCAACCTTCGCCTTGCCTCGCAAAGCTGGATCGAAGAGCTGTCCGCGATCGCCGCGAAGGGCGATGACTACGGCAAGTCTGCCGTTGGCGCGGGCACTACGGTGAATATCGAATATGTCTCCGCCAACCCCACGGGGCCGATGCACATGGGACATTGCCGCGGCGCGGTGGTGGGCGATGCACTGGCCAGCTTGCTGGAACATGCGGGCCACGAGGTGACGCGCGAATACTATGTCAACGATGCAGGCGGACAGGTGGATACGCTCGCCCGCAGCGCGCACCTGCGTTACCGCGAGGCGCTGGGAGAGGATATCGGCGCGATCCCCGAAGGCATGTATCCCGGCGACTACCTTGTTCCCGTCGGCAAGGCCGCTGCCGACGAATTCGGCAATCGTTTCGTATCCGAGCCGGAAGAGGAATGGTTGCCGATCTTCCGCGCCTTTGCGGTGGAGCGGATGATGGATGTCATCAGGTCCGACCTCGCCTTGCTGGGCATCGAACATGACGTCTTCGCATCCGAAGCGGCGCTGCAGGCCGCGAAAAAGCCCGAGGCCGCCGAAGCGTGGCTGCGCGAGCACGATCTTGTTTACGATGGCGTTCTGGAAAAGCCCAAGGGCAAGACCATCGAGGACTGGGAAGCGGTGGAGCTGCCGCTGTTCCGCTCCACCAAATTCGGGGACGACCAGGATCGGCCGATCAGGAAGTCGGACGGTAAGTGGACATACTTCGGGGCCGACCTTGCCTATCACATGCAGAAGGCGGAAGCCGCCGATGCGCTGATCGACATCTGGGGCGCGGATCATGCGGGCACGGTAAAGCGCATCAAGGCCGCCGTGGCCGCATTGTCTGAGGGGCAGGGCACTGCCATCCCCTTCGACGTGAAGCTGGTACAGATGGTGCAATTGCTGCGCGGCGGAGAGCCGGTGAAGATGTCCAAGCGGTCCGGCAATTTCGTGACGATTGCCGACATGGTGGAGGAAGTGGGCAAGGACGTGGTGCGTTTCACCATGCTGACTCGCAAGCCCGAAGCGCAGATGGATTTCGATTTCGCCAAGGTAATAGAGGCGAGCAAGGACAATCCCGTTTTCTACGTGCAGTACGCCCACGCCCGGATCTGCTCCATCCTGCGCAAGGCAGGCGCGGAGAACCTGTCGCCTTCGGAGGAAAGCCTGTACCTGTTGGGGGAGGACGAGCTCACCCTGATAAGGCAGGCCGCGCAGTTCCCGCGCGAAGTGGAAGCCGCAGCCCGTGCCCGCGAACCGCACCGCATCGCCTTCTACCTCTACGATCTTGCCGCCGCGTTCCACGCCTTCTGGAACCTTGGCAACGATAATGCGCAAAAACGCATCATCGTGGCACAATCGCCCGAACTGTCCGGCGCGAGGCTTTTCCTTGCTACGCAAATCGGGCAGGTAATTCGCAATGGTCTCGGAATACTTGGTGTTGAGGCGGTTGAGGAGCTTTAGGACATGAGTCTGCCTGTGGGGGGAAGTGACGAAAACGGCATGGAAAACGCCGCGTCCGAAGAACCGTATGAAGCCGAGGAGCAGCTTGCTCTTACCGACGACGACGATTCGCTCCCCTGGCTGGATGACGATGGCGAATATGAGGAAGAGGGCGGTTTCGACGCGCGTCTGATCTGGTTCACGCTTATCGGCTTGCTGGTTCTGGGCGCCATTCTGACGGCGGCGTGGTGGTTGCTGCGCGATCGACCCGATTCCGAACTGGTGGCCGATGGAACGGTTCTGGAAGCGCCCGATGGTCCTTACAAGGAACGTCCCGAAGATCCCGGCGGCCGCCAGGTGGAAGGCACCGGCGATACGGCTTACCAGGTTGCCCAGGGCGAAACCCGGCGCGGTATGCTTGCCGAAGGTGAAGGCGAAGCACCTCGGCCGAGTATCGATGTCTCCCAGGGCGAAGGCGACGACGATGCAGAGGACGAGGCGCAGCCCGCCGGTTCCGTCTTCGTGCAAATTGGCGCCTACACCAGTCGCGCCGACGCAAGTCAGGCATGGGTCGATGCGCGTGGACGTTATTCCGCCCTTTCCGGCCTCGACAATCGCATCGTCGAGGCGGAGGTGAACGGCGCGAAAGTCTATCGTTTGCAGGCCATTGCCGCCAACCGCGAAGCTGGCGATGCCACGTGCCGGGCGATCCGGAACGCGGGCGGAGACTGCTATATCCGCCGATAGGGTAGTCAGCGCAGGCGTTTTCCCCGGTACTGCCGCCTGAAAAGCTTGCACCTTGGCGCGGATTTAGGCCTAATCTCTGGCTATGACGCCTGCCATATTCAGTCTTTCCGGCCTTGAACTGACCGGGGAAGAGCGTGCCTTTTTTGCAGACGCGCAGCCAGCGGGGTATATCCTGTTCGGTCGCAATGTCGAAAACCGCGAACAACTGCGCGCGCTGACGGACAGCTTGCGAGAATTGCACGGACGCGACGACCTGCTGATTTCCATCGATCAGGAAGGCGGACGGGTCGTACGGATGAAGCCGCCAGAGTGGGACGTCTATCCCGCGCCCGGCGCATTTGCCGATCTTTATGCCATCGCTCCGGCCAGCGCCATTCAGGCCATTCGCGCCAACTCGCAGCTACTGGCGCAGGATCTGGCCGAGGTGGGCATCACGGTGGATTACCACCCTGTTCTCGATATCCCCGCGCAAGGCGCACATGACGTGATCGGAGACCGCGCGCTGGGCCGCGATCCGATGCAGGTGGCGGCATTGGGGCGCGCTACTCTGGACGGGCTGGCTTGCGGCGGCGTGATCGGCTGTATCAAGCACATGCCGGGCCATGGGCGCGCCACGGTGGACAGCCACAAGCACCTGCCCGTGGTGGAGGCGAGCGAGGCTGAACTGGAAACGGACATGGCGCCCTTTGCCAAGCTGGCCGATGCGCCCATCGCGATGACAGCGCATATCCGTTACACCGCATGGGATACCGATAACCCTGCCACGCAGTCCGAATTCGTAATTTCGCAGATTATCCGCAAGCGGATCGGGTTCGATGGCCTGCTGATGTCCGACGATATCGATATGCAGGCTCTGGACGGCACCATTCCCGAGCGGTCGCAGCGCGCGATCGCGGCAGGCTGCGATCTCGTGCTCAATTGCTGGGGCAAGATGGATGACATGATCGGCACGGCGAAGGTCCTGCCTGCCATGTCCGATGTCAGTCGCGAAAGGCTGGATCGCGCAATGGCAGGTGCAGGCAAGGTGTCCGACGATACCCCGCGCGCAGAACTGCTGTCTGCACGAAACGCCTTCCTCGATTTGGCGAAACAGCAGGCGTGAGCGCGGTGGAAGACGGCCCCCTGTTCGATGGTATCGCTCCCGCTGCCGACGAGGGTAGCGAAGACTGGCGCGGCGTTGCCGCCCCCGACACATCCGATTCCAGCGCCCTTTATATCGAACTGGAGAACTGGGAAGGTCCGCTCGATCTGTTGCTGGATCTTGCCCGTCGGCAGAAGGTGGATCTCAAGTCGATTTCCATCCTTGCGCTGGTGGACCAGTATATCGACTTCATCGAACAGGCCGAAGCGCTGAAGCTGGAAATCGCCGCCGATTACCTGGTGATGGCCGCCTGGCTCGCCTACCTGAAATCTGCTTTGCTGCTGCCCAAGGAGGAGCAGGAGGACCCATCGCCAGAGGAACTGGCACTGCGGCTGCAGCTGCGCATCGCCCGGCTGGGTGCAATGCGGGAAGCGGGTGCGCGGCTGATGGGGCGTGACCGGCTGGGCCGCGATGTCTTTGCACGCGGTGCGCCGGAGGGGCTGAGAACACTCAAGAAAAATCACTGGCAGTGCAACTGGTATCAGTTGGTACACGCCTACGGGCAGGTGAAACTGCGGACGGAGCCCGTGGTACACATGGTAGCGGAACGCCCGGTAATGACGCTGGATTCGGCGATCGACCGGGTGTCTGCAATGCTGGGCGTCTCGCTGGACTGGATGGAACTGCGCACCTTCCTGCCGATCGATGCAGAACCGCGCTTGCGCAAATCGGCGCTGGCCAGCAGCTTTGTCGCGGCGCTGGAACTCGCAAAACGAGGGCGGGCGGAAATAAGGCAGGAAGAGATTTTCGGCCCCCTGCACCTCAGGCGGATAAAGGCCGATGCCTGACGAACGGCAAAACGATCCGGACGAACTTGCGCGCGTGGTGGAGGCCTGTCTCTTCGCTGCTGAGGAACCGCTGACGCGCGAGCAGATTTCCGCGCATCTGGGCGATGCCGACGTGAAGGAAGCGCTGGCAGCGTTGCAGGAGCAGTATTCCAAGCGCGGCGTAAACCTGGTGGAGCGCGGCAAGCGCTGGCAATTCCAGACCGCGCCCGATCTTGCGCACATCCTGCGCCGCGAGAAGGACCAGTTGCGCCGCCTCAGTCGGGCGGCAACCGAAGTGCTGGCAATCGTCGCCTATCACGAACCCGTCAGTCGCGCCGAGATCGAGGCCATTCGCGGCGTACAGACCAGCGGAGGCACGCTGGACGTGCTGATGGAAGCGGGCTGGGTGCGCGTGGCCGGTCGGCGCGAGGTGCCCGGACGTCCGGTGATCTACGCCACGACAGCAGAATTCCTCACGCACTTCGGGTTGGAGAGCCGAAAGGACCTGCCCGGCCTCGCCGAACTGAAAGCGTCCGGCCTGCTGGACCCGGTCGACGATGCCTACGAGGATCTGATGGAACGGAAGGCCAGCGACGCCCGTACAAAGGGTGAGGATCCTGCGGACGATGGTCGCGATGACGATCCTGATATCGGTTCCGCAGACGGGGCGGCAGCACACCGGGACGAGCCGGACGTAGAGACGCTGGAAAAACCCGGAGAAAGCGCCTAGACTCCGGTCTTGAAAGAATTCGGAGAATATTCGTGGGTAGCATTGGACCATTCCAGATCCTGATCATTGCACTGGTTATCCTGGTGCTGTTCGGCCGCGGTCGTATCAGCGAGATGATGGGCGATTTCGGAAAAGGCGTGAAAAGCTTCCGCAAAGGCCTGACGGAGGAGGAGAAATCCACCGCTGACGACGCGCCTTCCGCGCAGATTCAGGGACCGGCGCATGAGGCGAAGCCATCTGCGGAAACCGTCGATCCGGCTCCGGCAGCCACCGGCGACAAGACGCACTCTTAAGCCGATTGCAAGCGAGCGCCGCTGACCCATGTTCGATATCGGCGCAACCGAACTGTTGCTCATCGTGGTCGTGGCGATCCTCGTCATCGGTCCCAAGGACTTGCCGCTCGCCATGCGCACGGCCGGTCGCTGGATCGGCAAAATCCGCAAGGTCTCCGGCCATTTCCGCACGGGCCTCGACGCGATGGTGCGCGAGGCGGAGCTGGAGGACATGGAGAAGAAGTGGAAGGCGCAGAACGAAAAGGTGATGCGAGAGCATCCCGATGGCGCGCCCGCGCAGATTTCCGGCGAAATGGAGCCTACCGGCGCCTACCCTCCTGACAAGGCTGCCGAGCTGAAGCTCCTGGCGAACGACAAGAGCGCTGCCAACGAAGCTTCCGCGGCAGAGGCGAAAGCGGCGCAGGGCACGGCCAGCCCGGCAGCATCGAAGGAAGCTGAAACCAAACCGACAAAGGACGCCGATTGATGGCGTTCAAGATTACCGATCTCGACGATACGCAGGCCCCTTTGATGGAGCACCTGGTGGAGTTGCGCGGCCGCCTCGTGCGCGCCGTGGCGGCGCTGGGTGTCGCCTTTGCCGTATGCCTGTATTTCGCCGATGATATATTCGGCATCCTCGTGCGTCCACTTACCGCCAGTTTCGGTGCGGGGGAGGGACGGCTGGTCTATACCCAGCTTTACGGAGCGTTCTTCGTCGAGATCAAGGTGGCGCTGTTCGCCGCCTTCTTCGTCAGCTTTCCGATCATCGCCAACCAGCTCTGGGCCTTCATTGCGCCGGGTCTGTATGCGCGGGAAAAAAGAGCCTTTCTGCCTTTCCTGATCGCCACGCCCGTATTGTTCACGTCGGGCGCATGCCTTGCCTATTTCGTGGTGATGCCGCTGGCTTTCCCGTGGTTCCTCGGCTTCCAGGGCAATGTGGGCGGTATCGATGCAGAGGCGCTGCCCGAAATGGGGCAGTATCTCGACTTGGTGATGCGCTTCATTCTTGCCTTCGGGATCAGCTTCCTGCTGCCGGTGCTGCTGATGCTGCTGAACCGCGCCGGATTGGTATCGCGCGATCAGCTCGTGGCGGCGCGCAAATACGTCATCGTGCTGGTGGTAGCCCTGGCGGCTATCATCACCCCGCCCGATGTCATTTCGCAACTGGTGCTGGCAGTGCCGTTGCTGTTCCTCTTCGAAGGTTCGCTGATGCTGATGAAGATCACCGAACGCCGTGATGCCAAGCGCAAGGAAGAGGAAGCCGAAAAGGCCGACAAGACGGAAAGCGACCCTTCAGTTTAAGGGCAGGTTGCGCTGCTTACTGATCTCCGACTTCGACATCATAGACGCGCTGGCCCGCGATCCACGTTTCCAGGACCTCGATGTCACGCATTTCTGCCGCATTCGCCATCAGCGGATCGCCGCTGAGCATGACGAAATCGGCGCGTTCGCCTTCCGCCAGCGCGCCGAAGCGGCCTTCTGCAAACCCGGCATAGGCAGCACCGGCGGTATAGGCCGCCAGCGCCTGTTCGCGGTTGATCGTCTCGCCAGCGCGCCAGCCGCCGAATGGTTCGCCCTCGGCATTGGTACGGCTGATCGCAACAGCAAGGCCAGCCAGCGCATCGACGGGTTCCACCGGAGCATCGGTGCCGAAGGCAAGCGCGCCGCCTGCCTCGAGGATGGAGCGCCACGCGTAGGCGCCGCCCAGCCGTTCTTCCCCCAGCCGCGCTTCGGCCATCATCATGTCGCTGGTCTGGTGAACCGGCTGCATGGAGGCGATGATGCCGTGATCGCCGAAGCGAGAAAGGTCTGCCGGGTCCACGATCTGTGCGTGTTCGATCCGCCAGCGCCTGTCGCCCGCATAGTCTCGCGACAGCTCCTCTATCGCATTCAGCGCATCGGCGTTCGCGGCATCGCCGATGGCGTGCACGGCGACCTGGAAATTGTCGAGCGCGGCGCGGCTCATCAGGTTGCGAAGTTGCGTGCCGCTGAGCAGCGGCAGGCCGCGATTGCCGTGGTCGTCCGAATAATCCTCGTTCAGCAGTGCCCCGCGCGAACCCAGCGCGCCATCGAGATAGAGCTTTACGCCGTTCAGGCGCAGACGATCGTCATACAGCCATCGGGTAGGGGCTGGGCCACCGATCAGCAGCATGGAATCGACGCTGTCGGCATAGGACATCACCCGCAACTGCAGCCGCCCCGCATCGCCGGCGCGGCGGAAGGTCATCCAGTCTTCGACGCTCGTACCCATATCGGCAACAGCGGTGATGCCGTGACGCAGCAGCAGGCGCTGCGCGTTATGCAGTGCCAGATCTCGATCTTCGGGCAGGGGCGGCGGAACGGCATCGTTTACCATTCCCATGGCTGCGTCCACCAGCACGCCCGAGGGCGCGCGCGAATTGGCGATGCGTTCTATGCGCCCGCCGGTAGGGTCCGCGGTGGCCTCTGTAACGTCGCCTGCGGCCAGCGCCAGCGAGTTGCCCCATCCGGCATGCCCGTCAACGCGTTCCAGCCACACGGGCCGGTCCGGCACGATGGCATCGAGTTCGGCGGCGGTGGGAAAGCGGCCAAGGCCCCAGCGTTCCTGGTTCCAGCCGCGCCCGATGATCCACGGACGGTCAGGATAGGCCGCAGCATAGGCGGCGATGCGGGAGAGAGCTTCGTCCAGCGAATTGGTTTCGGAAAGGTCCAGCACCAGCGTGCCAAGGCCAATGCCCATCAGGTGCAGGTGACCATCGACGAAGCCGGGCACCACCACGCGGCCATCGCCATCCACGCGATAATCGATGTCCCGCGTCGCGCGGTCGCCGAAGTCGAGAAGTTCGGTAATCCGTCCGTCCTCGTCGATCACCATGCCGCCGAAACGGTCGATTGTGCCATCGCGGGTGACGGAAATACCATCGATGTTGTCGATCAGTGTATCGGCAAGGGCGGGTGCAGGGGCGCAGAGCAGGGCTGCGACAAGCGCGAAACGGGCAATCATGCAGATACCTCCGGCAGGTGGCGGATCAGGGCACTGGTATCCTGCCGGGCGCCGCCCTGCGATTGTACCTGTGCGTAGAATTGATCGACGAGGGCGGTAACGGGGAGCGATAGGCCTGATGCCTTGGCCTCGCCAAGCGCGATCGCCAGGTCCTTGCGCATCCAGTCGATCGCAAAACCGAAGTCGAATTCGCTTGCGACCATCGTTTCCCAGCGGTTTTCCATCTGCCAGCTTTGCGCCGCGCCGCCCGAGATGGCTTCCACCACGCGTGCCGGATCGACACCGGTGGCCTGTGCCATGCGCACCCCTTCCGAAAGGCCAGCCAGCACGCCTGCGATACAGACCTGATTGATAGCCTTGCAGGTCTGGCCGGCGCCGGCATCGCCGATGTGCACGATACGCAGCGCATAGGCCTCCATCACAGGCGTGGCCGCCGCCATGGCTTCGTCAGAGCCGCCGCACATGATGGCCAGCTTGCCGTTTTCAGCCCCTGCCTGTCCGCCCGAAACAGGCGCATCGACGCAGAGAAGCCCATGTTCTCCCGCCACTTTGGCAAGTTCCTTTGCCAGCGCGGGCGATACGGTTGTATGGTCGATTAGCGTTGCGCCGCGTTTCATCGCGGCCATGGCGCCGTTCTCTCCCAGCAGCACGCTGCGCACGTCGTCGTCGTTGCCAAGGCATGTCAGCACCACGTCGCAATCTGCCACCGCATCGGCAGGGGTAGGGGCGGTGGTGCCATCCAGCCCTTCGCCAGAAATTCGCTTTTCCCATTCGGCGGCCTTGGCCGAGGTGCGGTTGTAGCCGATCACGGAGTGGCCGGCTTTTGCGAGGTGACCGGCCATTGGCGCACCCATCACGCCTAGGCCCAGAAATGCAAGTTTGCTCATGGGCGAGGGCGATGCCCAAAATGCTGCGCCAAGGCAATCTTTGTTGCGCAAAAGTCGGCGGCCTATTTGCACGCGCGCGCCAGTCCGCTAGCGCGGGCAACCATGACGGGAACAGACAACAGCCTCACCCTCGACGATGTGCGCGCCGCGGCAGAGCGGATCGCGGGTTCCGTGGTGCGCACCTCCACCATGTATTCGCAAACGCTTAGCAAGATCGTTGGAGCGGATATCTGGCTCAAGTTCGAGAACCACCAGTTCACGGCCGCCTACAAGGAGCGCGGTGCGCTCAACGCGCTGTTGCTGTTGACCGATGAGCAGCGCCAGCGCGGCGTGATTGCGGCCTCTGCGGGCAACCATTCGCAAGGCCTTTCCTATCACGGTACGCGGCTGAACGTACCGGTCACCATCGTGATGCCGCGCACAACGCCCACCGTTAAGGTGATGCAGACCGAGAGCGTGGGCGGCAACGTGGTGCTGGAAGGTGAGACCTTCGACGATGCCTATGCCCATGCACGCAAGCTGGAGGCCGAGATGGGCCTTACCTTCGTGCATCCTTTCGACGATCCGCATGTTGCAGCAGGACAGGGCACCGTGGCGCTGGAAATGTTTGCCGACGCGCCAGAGATCGAGACCATCGTCGTACCTATAGGCGGTGGCGGCCTTATCAGCGGCATGGGTACCGTGGCCAAGGCGCAGGACAAGCCGATCGAGGTGATCGGTGCAGAAGCGCGGCTTTTCCCGAGCAGCTACAACGCCTGGGCGGGCGCAGACCTGCCATCGGGCGGCGATACGCTGGCCGAGGGCATCGCCGTCAAGGAACCGGGCAAGTTCACCAGCAAGGTCATCCGCGAGGTGGTAGACGATATCCTGCTGGTCGAGGAGCGCCATCTCGAGGAGGCCGTGTCCTTGCTACTGCAGATCGAGAAGAGCGTGGTGGAAGGTGCAGGCGCAGCCGGGCTCGCCGCCGTGCTGGCGCACCGCGAACGCTTTGCCGGCAAGAAGATCGGTCTGGTGCTGTGCGGCGGCAATATCGATACCCGCCTGCTGGCCAATGTACTGCTGCGCGACCTGGCACGCTCAGGCCGTCTTGCGCGTCTGCAGATCACCTTGCAGGACAGGCCTGGCGCCTTGTTCAAGGTGATGCGTGAGTTCGAGGCGCACAACGTCAACATCCTCGAAATTTACCATCAACGCATTTTTACCAATCTTCCGGCGAAAGGGCTGGTCACGGACATCGAATGCGAAGCACGCGACAAGGAACAGCTGGATGCGCTGGTGAAGTCCTTGTCGGACAAGGGTTATTCGGTCAGCCAGGTGGACTTCAACTGACGCGGGAGACTGACCCATAACGGGCCGTTAACCGAACTGGGTGAGCTATTTGTGGAAATTAATCCTGCGAATGGCGATTTAAATGGTTAACATGGTTCAACTCGCGATTCCCTGCGGTCATAACGATCCGGAACCCGCGTAATTGGAACCGCGTCGTAACTTGAACGCCAGAAAGAGGATTGCCCAACCCCGTGACGGCACCCGTTCGCTTCCCCCGCTTTTTCGTGACCAGCCCCGCGCCGTGTCCGTACCTGTCGGGCCGGACGGAGCGAAAGGTCTTCACAGAACTGAAGGGCCCCCACGCAGAACAGCTGAACGACGCACTGGGCCGCATCGGTTTTCGCCGTAGCCAGACGGTCGCCTATCGCCCGAGTTGCGAAGGGTGCAAGGCCTGCGTTTCGGTGCGGGTCGCCGCTGAAGAGTTCAGGCCATCCAGCTCTCAAAAGCGCGCGATGAAGCGCAATGCCGATCTCGTGGTTACCGAATGTCGTCCCTGGGCAACCGAAGAACAGTTCGCCCTGTTGCAACGCTATCTGGAAAAGCGCCATCCGGGCGGAGGCATGGCCGCGATGGACGAAGTCGACTATGCCGACATGGTCGAACACACCAGTGTTTCCAGCTTTGTCATTGAATACAGGGAGCCTTCGGTTGACGGTGTTGCTGGACGATTGGTTGCAGCTTGCCTAACAGACAGGCAGGCAGACGGGTTGTCGATGATCTACAGTTTCTACGACCCTGACTTGGAGCATCGCAGCGGGCTTGGAAATTTCGTTATCCTTGAACACATCAGGCGGGCCGCTGAAGCAGGGCTGCCTTATGTCTATCTCGGCTACTGGGTCGAGGGATCAGAGCGGATGCAGTACAAGGTCCGTTTCCGCCCCCTCGAAGCACTTGGCCCCGATGGCTGGCGGCGCATGTCCGAAAACGAACAGCGCAGTCTTATCGATGGCGTGGCCAAGGGCGACTGTGCGCGGGCTCCTGCCACGGACGGCGGATCGAAAGACAATACGCCCGGATTGCAAAAGGAATACAAGCTCACCTGAGCGACATTCCATGTTCGTGCGCACGTCTACCGCCCTGGCTGCGGCGCTCGTCTTGCTCGCAAACCCACTGGTTCAGACCGTACAGGCGCAGGAGCAGCGAGATACACCGCGGCTGGAAGACCTCATTCCCGATTCCGCCGTGGAAGATCCCGAGGACTGGGCATCGCAGGGTGTGCCTGTGGGTGATCAGGCCGATGCACAGGCGCAGGAGCCGCTGGATGCAGCGGCGCCCCTTGCCGAAATGCCGATGGTCACCATTCCGTGGCCGGAAGAGATCGAACTGCCACAGCTCGCTCCGCTGGAGCAGGCCGACGAGCCGATCGAGTTCGTCCAGTTCGATGATGAGATACCCCGCGTCGTTACCGGCAGCGAAGAGCGAATTTCAGACGAACTGGTGCTGGTCTTCCCCAACGAACGTTCGCTTTTCCCCCAGCGCGAGGAATTTCTGGAACGGTTCTCCGCCCTGTCGACTATCGAACAGCTGGAAGACGACGAGAATATCGCCCGTCTCGCCGCGCAGGCGCGCGAGGACGAGGCGCTGTTGCAGCAACTGCTGGATGTCTACGGCTATTTCGACGCCCAGGTCATCCGCACCGTCGGCGAAATCGATCCCGCGACCAATGTCGATCTGGACAGGCCGGCTGTACGCTTCGATATCGTGCCGGGTGAACGCTACACCGTGGGCGCCATCGATCTCGGCAATCTCCGGGCGGCTGGCGACCAGTATCAGGCGCTGCGCCGCACCTATGATATCGAAGTCGGTGATTTCATCTCGCTGGACGAGATCGAGGCGGAACAATTCGATCTCGACACGGCCCTTGGCGAAAGTGGCTTCCCCTTCGCCACGATCGATGCGCCTTCGCTGCTGGTGGATCACGCACGCGAAGAGGGCGATATCACCATGCCGGTGGAGCCGAACGGACGCTATCGCCACGGCACGGTCATCAGTTCCGACCCGGAGTTTCTATCCAGCCGGCACCTGTCGCGCATCGCCCGCTGGGACGAGGGCGATATCTATCGCCGCAGTGACGAGATGGACCTGCGACGCGCCATGCTGGCAACGGGACTTCTCGGCTCCGTGGAACTCACACCCGTGGTGGTTGAAGAGCCGAGCAACGGCGAGCCAGGTGTGGTCGATATCAAAGCCGAACTGTCCAAGGCACCATTGCGCACGATTGCAGGCAGCGTCGGCTTCGGCACGGAAGAAGGCATTCGCCTGGAGGGGAGCTGGGAACACCGCAACCTCTTCCCACCCGAAGGAATGCTGCGGGTTCGCGGTATTGCCGGCACGCAGGAACAACTGGCAGGCGTCACTTTCCGCAAGAACAATTTCTATGGTCGCGACCGCATTCTGACGGTGGATGCCTTCGCTTCCACCATCGATTACGACGCTTATGACGCACGTACCGCGTCGCTGATCGGCACCTACGAACGAGTAAGCACGCTCCTGTTCCAGAAGGCTTTCAGCTGGTCTGTCGGCCTGGAACTGGTTGCCACGCAGGAAAGCGAGCGGGCTGCCGATGGCAGTGAACTCGACCGCGAGACGTATTTCATCGCCGCCCTGCCACTTTACGCGCAGCTAGACAGTTCGGACGACCTGCTCGATCCAACCGAGGGTTGGCGCCTTTCGGGTCGCCTTTCGCCGGAAATCTCCGACAATGAGGGCGTGCAAAGCTTCTATCTGCGCAGCCAAGTGGATGCGTCCTATTACCAGTCCGTGGGTGAAGACACCGTACTGGCGGGTCGGGTGCGTGTCGCTTCCATCCCCGGGGCCCCGCTGGAAGCAATCGCGCCTTCGCGCAGGCTCTACGCTGGTGGTGGCGGTTCGGTGCGCGGTTATGGCTATCGTGAAATCGGACCGCTCAACAATTCGGGCGATCCGCTGGGCGGGCGCAGCCTTGTCGAAGTGTCGGCAGAAGCGCGCATCGGCACCGGCTACATGGACGGCGCGATCAGCATCGTGCCGTTCGTGGATGCAGGCTCGGTCGGCCTCGATCCGACACCGGATTTCGATACCGTCAAGTTCGGCGCCGGGGTGGGCGTGCGTTACGATACCGGATTCGGACCGTTGCGCCTCGATGTCGCCTTCCCGCTCAATCCGGGTCCGAACGACAGCTGGGTCGCCGTATACGTGGCGCTTGGTCAGGCATTCTGATGGCGGACGATGCAGTCATGGCGGAGCGCGGCACTACTGACGAAGCGCGGTCTCGCCGCAAGCGGCGAATTCCGATCCGTATCCTGAAGGGAGTCGGCTGGCTTCTGGCCGCGCTGCTGGCCATTGTCGTGCTGGCGATCGCCTTTCTGCACACCCCTCCGGGGCGACAGTTCATCGTCGATCAGGTCAGCAAGTTCGCGCCTGCTTCGGGGCTTCGCGTCGAAGTGGGAGAGATAGACGGTTCGGTCTTGTGGAGCAGCACGCTTTACGACGTGAAGCTCTACGATGCGAATGACACTCTGTTTCTCGAAGTTCCGACGATTGATCTGAACTGGCGCCCCTTCCGCTGGTTCACCAGCGGTCTCGACGTGCGCCACCTTGTCCTCACCAACGGCACGCTTTACGCCGCGCCGGAGCTGGAGCCTGGCGACCCGGACGCGCCAATCCTGCCGGATTTCGACATCCGCGTGGATCACTTCATCATTGACGACCTCACCGTGGCTGAAGGGCTGCTGGGAGAGGAGCGTGTTATCGATTTCGCTGCGGAAGCCGACATACGCGAAGGTCTGGTTTATCTCGATGCAGACGGCGAATTTGGCGGGGGCGACGAATTTGCCGCGCTGGTCCATGCCGAACCTGACGGGGACCGCTTCGATCTCGATTTGAACTGGCAGGCGCCCGCGGGCGGGTTCCTGGCTACGATGGTGGGTGCGACAGAAGATCTTTCGATCAATCTTGAAGGTGACGGCAGCTGGACATCCTGGGAAGGAGACCTGCTGGCACAGCAGGGCGGCTACGAACTGCTGGACTTCGATGTCTATAACGAAAGCGGCCAGTACCGGCTCGTAGGGCAGGCGCGACCGTCGGCCTATCTGGAAGGTCTGCCGCAGCGCGCGCTGGGCGATCTCGTCACGCTTACCGCTTCGGGTACACTGGTGGATTCGGTGCTGGAGGGCAATTTCGTGCTGCGCGGTCGCGGCGTGAATGCCGATGGAACAGGTGCGGTTGACCTTGCTGACAACGCGTTCGACGAGCTTGATATCGCCGTGCAACTGCTGGACCCGACCCTGCTATCCAAAGATGTCGCGCTCAACGGCCTTGCATTGGAAGGCACGCTGGATGGGCCTTTCCGCGATCTTACCATGCAGCATACGCTTACCGTGGACGAGATCGATGCGGGCGGCATCATCGTAAGCGACGTGCGCCAGGTAGGCACGGCCACGTTCGACGGGACGCGGGTGACGGTTCCCGTCGACGCGCAGATCGCCCGCATCGTCAGCGGCAACGACCTGTTCGATCCGCGGCTTGTCGACGGCAGCCTTGCGGGGACCGTGGTCTATGCGGGTGGGGAAATCCTGGCTGACGATCTTGCAGTGCAATTTCAGGGATTGCGGGCGCAACTGGGGCTGAACGCCAACCTGGAAACAAGTCTGACGCGGGTAAACGGGCCGGTGACTATCGCCGATCTCGAATTCGACAATATCGGCTTTGTCGATGCCGCTGCGCAAATCCGCTTCCGCATCGGGGGCGGCGAGCCCTGGATGCTGCGTGCCGAATTGCAGGGCCGCGTCGACGAAGTGACCAATTCCACGATAACAAGTCTTGCAGGCGACAATATCCGTTTCGACGGTGGTCTCGTACTTCGCTCGCGGCAGCCACTCGTCTTCCAGAATATGGATATCAGCGCCAGCAAGCTGACCGCCACGCTGGATGGCCAGGTGGACGATGAAGGCACCAGCATTGCCGGCTATGGCCGCCACGCGGATTACGGGCCATTCACCGTCGAGGCCATGCTGGCCGATGATGGCCCGCGCGCAGATCTGGTCTTTGCCGATCCGCTGCCGGCCGCTGGGTTGACGGATGTTCGCGTAAGCCTCGCGCCGACTGAAGATGGCTTCGCAATCGAGACCAGCGGCGGTTCGATGCTAGGCCCCTTCGATGGGTCGCTGGGTCTGCAAGTCGCCGAAAACGGCGACACCGCGATCCGGGTAGATCGACTGGACGTGGCTGAAACGCGCGTTAGTGGCACACTCAACCTCGTCGAAGGCGGTGTTGCCGGACAGCTTGATGTCGGGCGCGGCGGTCTGGACGGTACGATAGACCTCGCCGTTCGCGACGGTGGGCAGGGCTTCGATATCAGCCTTGTCGCAGATGGGGCGCGTTTCGGGGGCGAAACTCCGATTTCCATCGCCAGCGGCACTATCGATGCCAGCGGCCTGTTAGCCGAGGGCAACACCACCGTACTGGGTAACGCCCGTCTCCGCGGGCTATCCTATGGTAACCTGTTTATTGGTCGCCTTGCAGCGCAGGCGGAAATCCGGAATGGCAGCGGAAGTTTCGATGCCGCGCTCACTGGTCAACGCGGCAGCCAGTTCGAATTGTTGGTGAACGGGCAGATCGCGCCGGAACGGATCGCGGTGGCGGTGGATGGCTCCTACTCCGGGCGGGCGATCTCCATGCCGCGCCGGGCAGTTCTGACGCGCACGGGCAGCGGCGGCTGGGAACTGCAGCGTTCGCAGATCAGCTACGGCAATGGTTATGTTATCGCTAGCGGCCGGTTCGGCGGTGCAGAAGCGATGCAGGGCCGCGTGGCGCTGTCGGATATGCCGTTGAACCTTGTCGGCGCACTATCGGGGGACCTGGCGATTGGCGGCGCGGTTTCCGGCGTGATCGATATCGAACAGGGCGCAAACGGACTGCCGGTGGGTGAAGCACGCCTGATGGTGGACAACCTTACCCGCTCCAGCTTGCTGCTGTCCTCCCAGCCGCTCGATATCGCCCTTGTCGCGAACCTGTCCGAGAACCTGCTTCAGACCCGTGCCGTCATGTCGGATGGGACTGGTGCTGATGGCCGGTTGCAGGCGCGTATCGCCAACCTGCCGCAAACGGGCTCACTGACAGACAGGCTTTATAATGGCGACCTGTTCGGCCAGTTCCGTTTCAACGGTTCTGCCGCCGCCCTGTGGAGGCTGGCCGCGATCGACCTGCTGGATATGACAGGGGACATCACCGTCGCCGCCAACATGCGCGGCACGCTTGGTGATCCGCAGATTCAAGGCTCGCTGGAGGGTGACGACCTGCGCGTTCGCAGCGTATTGACGGGAACGGATATCAGCGGACTGCAGGCGCGCGGCACCTTCACCGGATCGCGGCTGGCGCTCACCCGCTTTGCCGGCACTGCGCCCAATGGCGGACGGATTTCCGGCAGCGGCTTCGTGGATCTTTCCGACATCTCCGCCACGCGCGGCCCCCAGATCGATCTGCGCATGGCCGCCCGCAATGCAGAAATCGTCGATCTGGAGAACATGGGCGCGACGGTTACCGGTCCGATCCGCATTATCTCCAATGGCGTGGGCGGCACGATTGCCGGACGCCTCGAGGCCACCGGCGCACGTTGGCAACTGGGCGCATCCGAAGTGTTGACGGAACTGCCAAGCGTCCAGGTCAACGAGATCAACCTCCCCGCAGACCAACGCCCCGCTATCGTCAACCAGGCACCGTGGAGCTTCCTGATCGATATGCGCGCGGACGGGGGCATCGAAGTGGACGGCCTTGGCCTTGAAAGCGAATGGCGCACGGAAAACCTGCTGCTGCGCGGAACGACGGACGATCCGCGCGTGGGCGGCTCTGTGTCCATCGTGCCAAGGCAGGGCTTCTATTCCTTCGCGGGAACGCGCTTTGAAATCACCCGGGGCGAGATCGACTTTGACCGCAACGTGCCCATCGATCCGCGTATCGACCTTACCGCCGTTACCGACGTGAACGGCCTTTCGGTTGAGGTGGACGTGTCGGGCAGCGCCAGCCAGCCGCAGATTACCTTCTCCTCCACCCCGGCCTTGCCCGAAGAGGAACTGCTTGCACGGTTGCTGTTCGGCGGCTCGATTACCGACCTTTCCGCAACGGACGCCTTGCAACTGGGCGCGGCGGTTGCGTCCCTGCGTGGTGGCGGCGGTGTCGGGCCGATCAACCAACTGCGCAACGCCGTCGGGCTCGACAGGTTGCGCATCATCCCTTCCGATCCGGCGCTGGATCGCGGCACAGCGGTCGCCCTTGGGAAGAACTTCGGTCGCCGTTTCTATGTCGAGATCATCACTGATGGCGCTGGCTACAATGCCAGCGAACTGGAGTTCCGCGTGACGAGCTGGCTCAACCTGCTGGCGACCGTCAGTACGATTGGCAGGCACCAGGCCGCAGCCGAATACCGCCGGGACTACTAGTCAAGCTCGACGAAGAAAGGCGCAAACCTTCGGACCGCCCATTGCATTACCGCGTCCTGCAATGTGTGGATTTAGCGGGGCTCGTCCATGGCTTTCAGTACGGTGTCGACCGGAATGACGGATCCGTTCGCACCGCTCTCCACGCCGCCCGAAACCTTCGCTTGCGTGCCGTCGGAGGAGGTGATCACGAGATCGTCCCCGTCCATGCTGAAGGCAAGTGTGTTGGAGCCCATCGTTTGCATTTCCACCGAACCGCCAGACCTGCCAATGGCGGCTTCGATATCCGCACGGGACATGAAGCCAGGAACGATATGTTCGCGCACGATCGCCACGCGTGCGGCACGCGCTTCCCCCTCGTCGAGGGGGATATCCAGCGCCGAGAATGCCGCATCGGTGGGCGCGAAGATCGTGTAGGGCGCATTACCATCGAAAACACCCTGGAGACCGGCATTGCCGAGAATATCAGACACGACCGTTAGATCGTCTGACCGTTGCAGTACGGCTGCGAGGGTGTCAGAGCTGACCTCGCCAGCGTTTTCACCTTCGATATCGGCGTCGGAATTGCAGGCACCCAGCGTAGTGAGTCCGGCAGCGGCCAGCGCCACGAGAATGCTATTGATCTTCATGGTGTCTGTCCGTCCTAAAGCAGCAATTCGATTGCCGAGGAGACCAGCATCGTCTCGGGATCGATTTCGTAAACATAGCCATCATTGTAACGGTACATGGCCTGCGGGCTGTCGTAATAACGATCGCGATAACTGTAGGGCACGTTGTAGACATCGTACCCCTGTGGCATCTGCTGGCCCACGGCGAACTCGTCGCCTGTCAGAAGGGCAGCGATAGAGGTGATGGCGCGGGTTTCCGGGTCCGTCCGGTAAACGACGTTGTCGGCGTAGCGATAGCTGTCGCGCGGGCCCAGGCCGTAATAATCCTCGTAATAGGATGGCATCTGCGAATAGCGATATTCGTCCGGCCACGGGTTGCCGACGGACAAGGCACCGCCCAGCAGGGGTATGTAGCCGGATATCTCACCGCCCCCGCCAATTCGCATCAGGAAGCCGTCATCGTAATAATAACTGCCGCGCCGGTCTGAAAGGAGGCTGCCCAGTCCCCACCAGTCTGGGCTGTAACGCGCGTAGCGATAGCTGTCCTGCTTGCGTGCCTGGCCGGGCGGACGACAGCCGTTATACTTGCGCGCAAGCCCTGGGGGGCAGCCGTTGGCGATACCACTCGAGATACGGCGAAAATCGATGCCCGGACCCTCGTTATAGCCGATTGACCGGGGTCCGCTGTCGCGAAAACCTTCGTTGTTGCGGTTGGATTGCGCGACAGGAGACGCATCGCGACCGACGTTTGCCGAGTTGCCGCGGTTGGCATTTGGGCGAGATATCGGCGGGCCGGGGCGGTTGGAATCGTTTGCGTTGCCATGTCCGTTTCCGCGCGACTGCGGCGAAACATCGTTCTTGCCGCGCCCCTGCGCCTGCTCTGCGCCCCGGTTGCCGCGATTGGCATTGCCATTTCCGGGATTGGATGACGCTGCTGGCGGCCCGCCACCGTTGCCGCTGTTCCCCTTTTCACCGCCGTTGGCGTTGCCCTGGCTGTTTCCTTGGGTAAGTGCCGGCGATGTCGCCAGCACCACGGCCGAGATCGACGCAATCCAAAGTTTCATCATTCGCTCCTCAAGAGCCATTGAACGGTGGGGCACGGCACGTTGTTCCAGACATATGTTAATCAGTTCCTTTCCGGTACAGCGCGGATTCCGCGGAACGGCGGCGTTCGAGACCCTTCATCACGCGGCCTCCGGCGTAGCACCAACGGGCAAATTCCCGCGCGGCACCTTCGTGATCGCCTGCCTTGTGCTTTCGCGTCAGCGTGGCGGTGGCGATGGCGCCGGTGTTGTAGTGAAAGCTGACCAGTGCATCGAACTGCAGCTGGCTGGTAGGCGCGTTCCCGATCGCGGAAATCACCTGCCCGGCGTAGCGTTCAAGGTCGGCTTCCAAGCGCGCATCGCATGCGTCCTGTGTCCACACCGTTCCGGGGCCGATGCCGGGGCCGGTCGCGCCCCAGCCGATTGTCCAGGGTGCATCGCCGGTGCCGGGGTCGGGGTAGGCCTCCATCCGACCATCGCGCCGCTTCTTTGCACAGCCTTCGAAACGCTTGATCAGGGCCACACCTTCTGGGCCGATCTGCAGCGGATGGCGGTAATGTGGAACACCTGGAACACAGTCCTGGGGCAAATCATCCAGTGCAGTGTCAATCGCCGCCACTTCGCCCTGGCGCAGGCCGCGGCCAAGGATCTGGCGGATGGTGTCGAAAACGGGTTTGCGGGTCATCATGAGCCTCTTGCTGTGGAAATGGGGCCCGGCGCTAGGTTTGTCAGCACCTTGTAGGACAGTCTCGTGCGATGTCTCTGTAAAGAGCTCTTGACTGACAAGAGCTCTTTACAGTAAAGGGCTCTTTACAGGCAACGAGGTGAGTTGGTGAAGAACCGTTTGAAGGATCATCGCGAAGCGCAGGGCTGGAGTCAGGGTGAACTTGCCCGGCGTCTCGGCGTTTCGCGGCAGACCATCAACGCGGTGGAAACCGACAAATACGATCCTTCGCTGCCCCTGGCTCTACGTATGGCAAAGCTGTTTGCCGTAAGTGTGCCGGAATTGTTTATCGATGATTGGGAGCCCGAAGAATGATGCAGGTAGCAGACGAAAAGGCGCAAGGCAGGCGTCGGCTCAAGAAAACATTGGTCGCGCTGGCAGTTGGCGGCGTGGCGGGCTTTCTCGGCGCAACGCTTGTCCTTCGGATTCTCGATGCGGATTCCATACCGGATGTCGGTGCATCGGTGGAGATCGCGCTGCTGGTCGCGATGCTTTACGTTTTTACCGGTATTGCCGTGGGTGTGGGCGTACTGAGTCCGAAGGTGGGCGCAAAGTTCCTCAACGTTGAAGATGCAGAGGAACTGCAGGAACAACGATCCATGCTCACCTACTCGACTTTCGGCATGATCGGCGCTGGTGCGGCACTGGGGACAGTGGCGCTCGGCGGAGAGGCGGGCGTGGTCGATCCTGTATGGGCCCTGGTCATCTATGCCGGGCTGACCGTGCTGGCCGTGTGGCTGTCGCTGAAATCCTGGAAGATGCAGGACGAACTGATGCGCGCGGTCGGTCGTGAAACCGGCGCGCTGTCCTTCTATCTGACAGTTGGAATCGGCGGGACGTGGGCCTTGCTGGCGCACCTTGGGTTCGCCCCCGCGCCGCAGCCACTCGACTGGCTCACCATGTTCTGGTCGCTGATGCTGGTCGCCTGCTTCATCGTGATCGGCAAGCGCGGGATGATGACGATGCGTTGATTGTCCGCACTACCGAGAAAAGGGCCGCCCGGTTTCCCGAGCGGCCCTTTTTCTTGGCGTAATGCCGGTGCGCCTTACGACGAATAGTACATGTCGAATTCGACCGGGCTCGGCGTGGTCTCGAAGCGGAGAACGTCTTCCCACTTCAGATCCATGTAAGCCTCGATCTGGTCCTTGGTGAAGACATCGCCCTTCAGCAGGAAGTCCATGTCATCGCGCAGGGACAGCAGGGCTTCGCGCAAGGAACCGCAAACGGTCGGCACGTCGGCAAGTTCGGCGGGCGGCAGGTCGTAGAGATTCTTGTCCATGGCATCGCCCGGATGGATCTTGTTCTCGATCCCGTCCAGACCGGCCATCAGCAGGGCGGCGAACGACAGGTAGGGGTTGGCGAGCGGATCGGGGAAGCGGAACTCAACGCGCTTCGCCTTCTCGCCCGAGCCGTAGGGAATACGGCACGATGCCGAACGGTTGCGCGCCGAATAGGCGAGCAGCACGGGAGCCTCGAAACCCGGAACCAGACGCTTGTAGCTGTTGGTGGTGGGATTGGTGAAGGCATTCAGCGCCTTGGCGTGCTTGATGACGCCGCCGATGTAGTAAAGGCAATTTTCCGACAGACCGGCGTATTCGTTACCGGCGAAGGTCGGCTTGCCATCCTTCCAGATCGACATGTGGGTATGCATGCCGCTGCCGTTATCGTCCTTGATCGGCTTGGGCATGAAGGTGGCCGTCTTGCCGTAAGCGTGGGCGACCTGGTGGACGACATACTTGTAAACCTGCACGCGGTCGGCGGTTTCGACCAGCGAGCCGAAGGTTATGCCAAGCTCGTGCTGGGCGGCGGCCACCTCGTGATGGTGCTTGTCCATCGGCAGGCCCATTTCCATCATGGTGGAAACCATTTCGGCACGGATATCCATGGCGGAATCGACCGGCGCGACGGGGAAATAGCCGCCCTTGGCACGCGGGCGATGGCCCATGTTGCCCATTTCCATCTCGGAGCCCGAGTTGGTGGGCAGCTCTACGTCGTCGATCTGGAAGCCGGAGCCGGCATAGCCGTCTTCGAAGCGGATATCGTCGAACATGAAGAATTCGGGTTCCGGGCCGACGAAGATGGTATCGCCGATGCCAGTGGTTTTCAGGTAGGCCTCTGCCCGCTTCGCGGTGGAGCGTGGGTCGCGCGAGTAGAGTTCGCCGTTGGAAGGCTCCACGATGTCGCAGTTGATGATCATCATCGGCGTGGCGCTGAACGGATCGATATAGACCGAGTCCAGGTCGGGCTTCAGGATCATGTCGGATTCGTTGATGGTCTTCCAGCCCTCGATCGAGGAGCCGTCGAACATCATGCCTTCCTCCAGCATGTCTTCATCGACGACGCTGGCGCACATCGAGAGGTGCTGCCACTTGCCCTTGGGGTCGGTGAAGCGGACGTCGACCCATTCGATCTCCTCGTCCTTGATGCGCTTCACGATGTCCTTTGCGTCAGCCATTGTATTCCTTCCTTGAATTGAACGTATGGTTTTTCCGGCAAGTTCGCCTGGTTGTTCGAGAGCGCCCTAGAGTGCGGCGTCATCCTGTTCTCCGGTACGGATACGGATGGCGGTGCCGATGTCGGAAACGAAGATCTTGCCGTCGCCGATGCGCCCGGTCTTGGCGGCATTGGCGATGGCTTCGGTCACCTGCTCGGCGAGCGAATCGGGCACGATGATCTCAAGCTTCACCTTGGGCAGGAAATCGACGACGTATTCGGCGCCGCGATACAGCTCGGTATGGCCCTTCTGGCGCCCGAAGCCCTTCGCTTCCGTCACGGTGATGCCGGATACGCCGACTTCGTGCAGCGCGTCCTTCACCTCGTCCAGCTTGAAGGGTTTGATGATCGCTTCGATTTTTTTCACTGATGTCCCTGTCTCTACCCGGTTGCAGCCGGGCCTTTCTCCCTTGGGCGATTCCCGCAAAAACCCGTTTCAAGAATCATGCCAGACCGTAGGGCTCAGGGGTAGACAATCACAGGCCGTTGCGAAAGGGCGGATTAGCAACAAACTCATCAATCCCGCCTAGGTGCGAGTAATCAAATTACCTTACGACGAGCTCTCGATATGATGCTTTTGCGGGCAGCAATGCCCAAAAAGCGGGCAGGGTATTAGAGATAGAGCCCAGCCATGGGATCGCATCCGGCCATCAGGTTGAGGGATTGCACGGCGGCTCCGCTGGCGCCTTTGCCCAGATTGTCCAGTACGGCCACCATCCGGGCGGTATCGCCCTCGGCATCGGCAAACACGTAAAGATCCAGCCGGTCCGACGGGGCGGCATGCTTGTGCAGCAGGATTTCGCTCACGTTCTCCTCCTCGTCGTGGACCGTGACGAGCGGGGCATCCTCGTAATAGCGGGCGAGTTCTTCACGCAGGTCCGTCGCGGGGGAGGCGTTGCGCATGGCGAGAATTGGCAGCGGAACCTCAACCACCATGCCGCGAAAGCCGGGCACCACGGCGGGAGAGAAAACCGGCGCGTTTTCCAGCCCGGCCTTGCGCTGCATTTCGTCCAGGTGCTTGTGATCCAGCGACAGGCCGTAGGCGCGATAGGCGATATCGCTGCCGCCACCTTCGCCGGTATCCTCGAAACGCTGGATCAGGCTCTTCCCGCCGCCAGAATAGCCAGAAACGGCATTGACCGTGTAAGGCCAGTCGCGCGGCAACAGTTTGGCGCGCACGAGCGGCGCGACAAGGGCCAGGAAGCCTGTCGGATAGCATCCGGGGTTGGACACCCGGCTCGCTCCCGCCACCACGTTGGGGCCGACCAGTTCGGGAAAGCCGTAGATCCAGCCACGTTCCGTGCGGTGGGCGGAAGAGGCATCGATCACCCGCGTACCGCTTTCCTCGTCAATCATGGCAACCGCTTCGCGCGCAGCATCGTCCGGCAGGCACAGGATCGCAAAATCGGCGAAGTTGAGGGCCGAGCGGCGGCAGTCATCGTCCTTGCGCTCGGCATCGTTGAGCCGGACCAGTTCGAACTCCTCGCGAGCATCAAGCCGATCGGCAATTTCCAGGCCGGTGGTACCTGCTGCGCCATCGATGAAGACGGTATGCGCCATGATCAGCCTCCAAGAACCTCCAACCGGTCGAGCCGGACATAGCCGACCGGACCATCCAGCGAAAGACATCCCCAGGCCCATTCGCGGGTCACGTCCAGCACTTCGAAGCTGTCACCTTCCAGCAAGGTACACAGTTCCTCCGACGTATCGTGGGGATCGGCATAGAGGGGGGCGCCCCCTGGCAGTACACCGCGCGGCTGCGGTACGGCGTAATGCGGAACGAAGTGTTTGCCCGCAAGGCCGATATGGGCGAGATCGCCGCGGATGGGTTCCGTGCGTGAATCCGGGCGCGCGACAGGGCCTGCCAGCACGTATGGTCCTTGTCCGGCCATCGCCGTTACTTTCTTGTCATCCTGGCTCAAGCGCCGCTCACCCATTGGTTTTGGCCGCGGGTATGCCCCGTGCGGAAACTGCGCGCTTAGACGCGCATGACGATGGCTGCAACCTCATGGCCTAGCCATATCTACCGCGCAGGGCATGAAAGGCCGCCCGCAATCCCAAAGCCGCTCCACCCTTTGAACGACCAGGCTTGGCCGTGGGGCGCCAGGCGAAGGTATCGAAATGGGCCCAGTCGATATCCTCGCCCACAAACTTGTCGAGGAACAGTCCTGCCACGCTTGCGCCTGCATAACCGTTGGTATGGGTGTTGTTGGTGTCGGCGATGTCGCTCTTCAGCCATTCGCGATAACCTTCTGGCAGCGGCAGGCGCCAGGGTTCGTCATCATGCGCCTTGCCGGCAGCAATCAGTTGCTCTGCAGTCTGGTCGCGCCGCGCCATCAGGGCGGGCAGGTCCGGCCCCAGTGCCACGCGCGCCGCGCCGGTCAAGGTGGCAAAGTCGATGATAAGGTCGGGTTCGCCCTCGCTGGCGAGAGTCAGGGCATCGCCAAGGATCAGTCTGCCCTCGGCATCGGTATTGCCGATTTCGACGCTGAGGCCCTTGCGACTGTTCAGCACGTCGCCGGGACGAAACGCATTGCCGGCAATGGCGTTCTCAACCGCGGGAACGATGCAGTGGAGCCGCACTTTCAATCCGGCCTTCATGATCAGTTCGGCCAGCGCCAGAGCATGGGCCGCGCCGCCCATGTCCTTCTTCATCAACAGCATGCCGCGCGAGTTCTTGATGTCCAGACCGCCCGAATCGAAGCAAACGCCCTTGCCCACGATGGCGACGCGTGGATGGCTTTTATCGCCCCATTCCAGTTCTATAAGTCGCGGGGCGTGCTTGCGCTCTGCCGCGCGGCCCACGGCATGGACCATGGGGAAGTCTTTCTCCAGGGCATCGCCGCGTGTCACCGTGATTTCGGCGTCCTGCGCCTTGGCGATGCGTTCGGCTTCTGCCTCCAGCCCGGCGGGGCCCATGTCTTCGGCGGGCGTGTTCACCAGATCGCGCACGAGTACGGCCGCCTGCGCTTCGGCGCTGACCAGTTCGATCTTGGCGACGTCTTCTGTAAGCAGGACGCGCGGCCCTTCGGCATCGCTATCGTCGCGGTATCGGGTGAAGCGATATTGCGCGGTCTGCCAGCCGAACATGGCCGAACCCGGCTTGATGTCCGCCAGCCGGTAGGTTCCGGCGGGCAGTTTTTCCGCCAGCTTCGCGAGGCACCAGCTGGACAAATCCTGCGGATCGGCCACGCCGCCGACGGCAAACCATCCATCGCCATCAGGCACAATTCCGACTTGGTAGCCACTGCCCTTGAATTTCTGTGCGCCAAGGGCCGCGCGCTGTGGGCCACTCAATCCCTTGGCAAAGCTTTCGAAGCTGTCTGAGTTGACGAGATGGATCGCGATGGCATCCTGCCCGCGATCCGGCTGGATCAGGTCTGTTGCAATAGTCATGGAATTCCGCTTGCCGTTTTCGTTGCCGTTTGGGAAGGCTTACCCCGTGATGATCCGACGATTCACTTTCCTGACGGTTCCGGCTCTGCTGGCGGCATGCGTTCCTGCAGACGATGCGGACGAACCTGAAGCCAGCAGTATGCCCGACACGCCGGTTCCGCCCGACGTACCCGGTGCAGAGCAGACATCCGTACCATCGGGAGGGGCCCGGCAAGTGGCAGAGCGGACGGACTTGTTCCTGTTCGAATACTCCTATCCGCAGGCTGCGGGCGAGACAGAAGGGTTGGCCCAGTGGCTGGACCGGCGACTGGAACGCAAGCGCAACGCGCTGGCCGAACGGGCGGAAGAAGGTCGAAGCGAAGCGCGCGACAACGGTTTCCCGTTCAACAGCTATTCCAGCGAAACCGCGTGGGAAGTGGTGGCGGACCTGCCCGACTGGCTCAGCCTGTCTGCCGATCTCTCCAGCTATTCGGGCGGCGCGCATCCGAACTATGGTTTCGATGCCATCGTCTGGAACAAGCAGGAAGAGACGGCGATGGAACCGATCGCGTTCTTCACCTCCGCGCAGGCACTCGATGACGCTCTCGGCCCGCAATTGTGCGAGGCCCTGAACGCGCAGCGGGCGGAGCGGCGCGGACAGCCGGTGGAAGAAGATTCCGACGACCCCTTTGAGGCATGCGTGAAACCGGATGAAACCAACGTGCTGTTGGGCTCCACCAATGGGGAAACCTTCAACCGCATCGGCATTCAGATCGCGCCCTATATTGCCGGCCCTTACGCCGAAGGCAGCTACGAGTTCACTTTTCCCATCACCCCCGACCTGCTGGACGTGGTGCGTGAAGAGTTTCGGACAGCCTTCGCCGCCGACTGATACCGCCCCTCGCATTCTGGCGGCAAAGGCATTAAGTGGGGCCTATGACAGAATACCAGCACGTAACAGGCGACACGACCGTCTATCGCGACGGCAGCATCAAGCTGCATGGGCCCGAAGCCTATGAGGGCATGCGCAAGGCAGGCCGTCTTGCCGCAGAAATCCTCGATGAACTGACCACCAGGGTGGAACCCGGTGTCACAACCGCAGAACTGGATCGGGTGGTCCGCGAGATGACGCTGGATGGCGGCGCGGTTCCGGCCACGATGGGCTATCGCGGATTTACCCATTCGTGCTGCACCTCGATCAATCACGTCGTGTGCCACGGCATCCCGGCGGACAAGCGGCTGAAAGATGGCGACATCGTCAACATCGATGTGACCCCACTTCTGGATGGGTGGCATGGCGATACCAGCCGCATGTACCTGGTGGGCGACGTTCCGCTGAAGGCGAAGAAGCTGGTGGAAGTCACGCACGAGTGCCTGATGATCGGCATTGCACAGGTGCGCCCCGGTGCGCGGTTGGGCGATATCGGTGCGGCCATCCAGGAATATGCCGAACGTCACCGGTACGGCGTAGTGCGTGAGTTCTGCGGCCACGGTCTTGGCCGCCTTTTCCACGATGCCCCCGAAGTGGTCCACGCCGCGCGGCGCGGTACCGGGCCGGAACTGAAGGCTGGCATGTTCATGACGATCGAGCCGATGATCAATCTCGGCCGCCCGCATGTGAAAATGCTCAACGACGGCTGGACTGCCGTAACCCGCGACAAGAGCCTGAGCGCGCAATTCGAACATTCCATTGGCATTACCGAAGATGGCTGCGAGATATTCACCAAGTCACCCAAGGGTCTGGACAAGCCGCCTTATTGATCCAGCGCAATGATCGACAGGGGTGAATGACGTAAATGGCGTTCAGAAGGGTAATACGACATGTTGAAGCTGATGCCACTGGTACTTTCTCCGTTCCTTCTGGCCGCCTGTCAGACGGCCCAACCCGAACTTGCCGCAACGCCCGCCGATCCTGAGGATCATGCTCTCGCGCAGGCTGCCTGTGGAGGCTGCCATTCGGTAGAACCCTACGGCCTGTCTCCGAATGCGGATGCCCCGGAATGGCCCGCGATTGCCAACACGCGCGGCCTGACGCGGGAATCGCTTACCGCGTGGCTGATCGACGCGCACAATTACCCAGCCGACATGGATTTCTATCTCGAGGAAGACGAGGTGGAGCAACTGGTGGACTACATGCTCACCCTGCGGCGTGAGGATTATCACCCTCCCTATTGATTTTTGGCACATAGGCGACGCCCGCGCATTGTGATGATGCCTTGCACGGGGACCCGGCTACATGTTCGAATTCGATTCCTATCACATCCTGATGGCCGCAGCCGGTGCCATCATCATTGCTTCGTACTGGTTGCCGCGCTTCTTTTCCGGTCGCGAGCCTGCGGCGGCACCCTTGCTAATCCTCACCGGGTTTCTGGCATTTGTCTTCGTGCCGGAAATGCCGGGCGCGATCGATCCGGTAAGCAACCCGCGCATCTGGGAAGTCACCGCAGAGCTGGCTGTGATCATCGGATTGTTCGGTACCGGACTGCGGATCGACAAGCTGCTGGGCCACGGGCTCTGGACACCGACGCTGCGCCTGCTCCTGCTGGGAATGCCGATCACCATCATCGCGCTGGCGCTGTTCGGCTGGCTGGCTGCAGGGATGACGATGGCGGGTGCGCTGCTGCTGGGCTCTATCCTTTCCCCCACCGATCCCGTGCTGGCAGGCGACGTGCAGGTCGGCCCTCCGCTGGAGGGTGGAGAGCATCCGGTGCGCTATGCGCTGACGACGGAAGCCGGATTGAACGATGGCCTGGCATTCCCCTTCGTCCACCTGGGCATCATGGTTGCGACGGCGGGCTTCCTGACCACCGACATGCTGGCCGAATGGGCGCTGCGCGACTTGTTGTATCGCGTGGTGATGGGCGCTGCGGCAGGGGCGGGCGCAGGCTGGCTGCTGGGGCAGATCCTGTTCGACTGGCCGCGCCACAATGCGCTTTCGCAGACGCAATCGGGCGTGATCGCCTTTGCTGGCGTGATCTTCGCCTACGGTGCTACCGAACTGCTGGAGGGCTACGGCTTCATCGCCGCTTTCGTGGCTGGCCTGGTGCTTCGGCGTGAAGAATCGGAGGACCGTTTTCACGAGAAGCTGCACAGCTTTTCCGAGGCGCTGGAGCATACACTCACGGCTATCCTGCTGGTAGCCCTGGGGGCGGCGATCCCGGCGCTATGGCCCTATCTGGATTGGTCTCTCGCCATCATCGGGCTGGCGTTGATCTTCATCATCCGCCCGATGATCGGCTGGTTCATTCTTGCAAAAGCAGGGCTGGAAACGCGCGAACGGGCCACGGTGGCATTCTACGGTATCAGGGGTATCGGTTCGATCTATTACCTCGCCTATGCGGGCCATCATGTGGACCTGGTGGACGAAGGCGCGCTGTGGGCGACGGTGGCTTTCACCATCGTTGTCTCGGCAACCGTCCACGGCCTGAGCGCAGGCGTCGCCGTCAGCCGCGCGACTGGCGAGGAAGAAGCGAAGGTCTAGCCTTCTCGCGCTGCACGGATGGCGGCACCACCTGCGAAAGGCGCGATGGCTACCAGCACCAGGCTGATCGCGGCGGTCAATGCAATGCCCCCTTCGCCCCCGGTGGATAGCGAGCCCGCGCCGAAGACGAGCAGCGGCACCGCCAGGGGGATAACGAGGAGACCGGAAAGCGCGGCGCCGCCACTGCGCAGCCCCACGGTCACTGCGGCGATGATGATACCGATGGCGGCAAGTCCGGGAGTTCCCGCCAGCAATCCCAACTCTACCGTTTGCAAGGTCGCCGCGTCGATGCCCAGCAGCGCGCTGGCGGGCAGGGCGGCCAGCATCAGGAACGGCCCGAAGCTGAGCCAGTGCGCCAGCAATCGCACGGCCACCACAACCTCTTCCGCAATGCCGCGAAGCGCCCACTGATCGAAGAAGCCGTTTTCCAGGTCGGGGGACAGCAGCCGGTCCAGCGGCAGGATTGCGGCCAGCAGCGCGGCCACCCAGATCACTCCGCCGCCGGTTGCGGCGAGCACATTGGGGCTTGGTCCGACGGCGAAGGGATAGAGCATGGCGACCGCCAAGAAGAACAGCAGCGGAAGCAGGGTGTTGCCTTTGCGCGCGCCGGGCAACAATTGCGCCAGATCACGCAGTAACAGGGTGCGTATCGTGCTCAACGAACCAGTTCCCGTGTGAAGTCCGGCAAATGCAAGACAGCCATGCCGGGTACGGCAATCTGCTGATGGCTGGCGACAACGGCAATACCCCCACCTGCGACGTGCTGCGCCACGAGTGTTTGCACCATCGCAACGGCATCGCGGTCCAGCCCGTTCAGCGGCTCGTCCAAAAGCCAGATCTGTGCATTCTGCCCCAGCAGCCGTGCAAGCGCGGCGCGTTTGCGCTGGCCGGTGGAAAGATAGCGTACCGGCACGTCCAGCAGGTCTGCGAGACCAAGCGTTTCAAGGTTGGCAGCATCTACCGCGCCATCCAGCCCGGCCCAGAACGCCAGCGCGCGGCCCAGCGGCAGATGCTCGTCCAGCGCCAGCGACTGGTCGATCAATGCCACGCTGCCTGCACGCTCCACCGTGCCTGCATAAGGGCGCAACAATCCGGCAAGGATGCGGATCAGGCTCGACTTGCCCGTGCCATTCGCGCCGGTGACATGGCATGCCGCTCCTGCGTCGAGATTTAGCGATAGCCCGCGGAACAGCAATCGCTCCCCACGGCGGCACGCGAGATCATCGACAATAAGGCGGGACGCTTCCATTGGCAGAGGCGTTAGGGCAGGGAAGCCACAACACGCAAGCAAGGGAGTAGCCGATGAGCGTCGAGAAACTGAATGAGGCCAACGCGAAAACCGCTCTGGCGCAACTGGACGGTTGGGAGTTTGACCGGGATGGCGACGCGATCCGCAAGGTCTTCGAATTCTCCGATTTCAGCGAGGCATGGGCCTTCATGAACCGCGTCGCCTTGATCGCGGAAAAGTCGGACCACCATCCCGAGTGGTTCAACGTCTACAACAAGGTGGATATCACCTTGACCACGCATGACGCCGGCGGCCTGTCGCAGCGCGATGTGGATATGGCCCAGGCGATAGAGGCGCTATAGACGGCATTTCCTCAGCCCGTAGCGGGGCGACCTTCGCTGCGTTCATGGGCATCGGCCAGCGTGCGTGCGCGGTTGCGCAGCTTTCCGGGAAACCACTTGGCAACCCGCGCCAGTTTGCGCGCGGTCTTGCCGACGAGGGTGTGCACTTTCTTGCCGTGGACGGCGTTCCACGCTTCCTGTGCAACGACCTCCACCGGCGTGAATTCCAGCCCGGCCTTCACCACCGCTTCGCGAATCGGCGTGTTGCGGCTGCGGTTGGGCGGCTGTTGCAGCAAAGGCGTATCGATGAAGCTGGGCATGAGAGAGCGCACCTTGATGCCATGCACGCTCCATTCCGCGTCCAGGCTCTCGGTCAACGATTTCACGCCTGCTTTCGTCGCGCCATAGACGCTCTGGTTGGCCATGCCATAGATCGCCGCTGCACTGGCCGTATTGAGAAGACAGGCATCGGGGGCGGCGGCCTTGAGGTATTCGAAGCTTGCCTTCGCGCCGTAGAAAACCGCGCGCAGGTTTACATCCAGCAGCAGATCGAGCTCCTCGTGCGATACCTCTGTCAGCGGCCCACCGGACGGGAGACCCGCGTTGTTGGCGATAACATTGATCGATCCGTCGGAATGAGCTGCAAAATCCGACAGTGCCACATCCCAGCCCGTGCGACTGGTGACATCGAAGGTGTAGGTGTGGCACTGGCCTTCCGGCAGCAGCGCCTTCGTTTCCTCAAGGCCCGCGGAATTGCGATCCGCGATCCCCACGCGCCAGCCTTGCGCGGCGAATTTTTGCGCAATGGCGCGGCCGATACCCGATGCGCCGCCGGTAATGAAAATGCTTTTCTGGCCGTTCATGCCCGCCTCTCCTTTCAGCGTGCTATTGGCTCACAGGCGGAGTGCGTCAACCCATGGGTCTAAGGCCGCGATCCGCCAGTTCGCGAGAGCGTTTGCGGATGTAGTCCGGCATCCATCGAGCGGCGCGGGCAAGCGTATGCGCGGTCTTGCCGACCGGATTGTGCAGCTTCGTACCGTTCACGGCGCGCCAGAATGTTTCTGCCACATCCTCCACCGGAGTAAATTCCAGCCCTGCATCGGCGACCCGGTCGCGGATGGGGCGGTTGTCGTGCGCATGGCTTGCCTGGGCGAGCAATGGCGTATCGATGAAGCTGGGCATCACGTCCGTTACCCGAATACCGTCCGCCGCCCATTCGATATCGAGGCTTTCGGTTATGCCGCGCACGCCGAACTTGCTGGCGCAATAGACGCTCATCCCCGCCTGTCCGTAGATACCCGCCGCGCTGCACGTGTTGACGAGGCAGGAACCGGGCGCAGCTTCCTTCAGGTAGGGATACGCGGCACGCGCGCCATAGATTACGCCGCCAAGATTGATGGCCAGGGTGCGGTCTATCTCTGCAGTGGTAAGGTCTGCCAGCGCGCCGCCCAGCGGCACGCCTGCGTTGTTTGCCATGGCATCGATCCGGCCACCGCAAGCCTCATTAAAGTCCTTCAGTGCACGGTCCCACTGTTCAGGCTCGCGCACGTCGAGCGTGTGGGATGACCATGTACCATCGGGAAGCGATGCGCCTGTCCCGGCCATGCCGTCTTTGTCGATATCACCCAGGCCGACGAACCATCCGCCCTGTGAAAAGCGCCGGGCAATGGCACGGCCAAGGCCAGAGCCGCCGCCGGTGATGAAAATGCTCTTGTAGTCGATCATACCGCTCTCCCCGTGCAGGTGAGAGCGATATCACTACTGACATTACTGTCAACTACAGGCCGATATGTTCCTTGCCGGTGCGAATTTCAGCGGTCGAGGCGTCCAGCACATCGCCCATCGGTTCTGCCCGTCCGCCGATGCATTCGGCAAGGAAGTTTTCGGCGATGGCGTTGAAGGCGATATTGTTTTCGGGGCGATGGAAGCCGTGGCCCTCGTCGGGGAAGAGGACATAGGTGACGGGCACCGAATCGCGCTCCATGGCCTGAACAATCTGGTCGCTTTCGGCCTGCTTCACGCGTGGATCGTTGGCCCCCTGGCCGATCAGAAGCGGCTTTGTGATCTCGCGCGCCTTGTACAGCGGGCTGATGGATTTGAGGAATTCCAGACCTTCGTCGGTCGTGGGATCGCCCATCCGCTCGTGAAACTGCTTTACCAGCGGCTCCCAGTAGGGCGGGATGGTTTCCAGCAAGGTTTCGAGGTTGGAAGGGCCCACGATATCTACGCCGCAGGCAAAGGTCTCCGGCGTAAACGCCAGGCCGACCAGCGTGGCATAGCCGCCATAGCTGCCACCCATGATGGCGATCTTGTCCTTCTCGGTAATCCCTTCGGCCACGGCCCAGTCCACCGCATCCAGCAGATCGTCGTGCATCTTGCCCGACCATTCCAGGTTGCCGGCGTTGATGAAATCCTTGCCGAAACCGGTGGAGCCGCGAAAATTGACCGAAAGCACGGCATAGCCGCGATTGGCCAGCCACTGGTGCGTGCGGTTGTAGCCATAGGCATCGCGCGCCCAAGGCCCGCCGTGCACCACCAGCACCATCGGCACCGGCGCTTGCGGAATGCCCTCACCATCGGAATCGCTTTGCGGGGGTAGGGTGAGATAGCTTGGCAGGGTCAGCCCGTCGCGAGCCTTGATTTCGCGCGGGTACATGGGCTGCAGCGGGGCACCTTCCAGCTCCGGCTGACCGGTATAGAACTTTGTCAGCGTCATGGCGTCGCGATCGAACAGATAGGCGGCGACGGGCGCTGTCAGCGGATCGTTCGCGACCAGCCAGCGCCGATCATCGTCGGTGCGCGACTGCACCCCGAAATCGCCCTCCAGCCGGTCTCGAAGCCAGTCGAGGGACTTGCCGATTTCCGGGTCGATCGCATGGTGTTCCGTACGCAGGTAGGTGGCGCTCCAGGCCTGCACTTCGCCTGTCTGCTTGTGCCGCAGGGTTCCGCCGATATCGGCCTTGTCACGCTCTGCAATCAACCTGCGCTCGCCCGTCTCAGTGTTCTCGGCGAACAGGGCCGCGGTGTTGCGACCCCTGCTGTCGAGCCAGTAGAGCGTCTTGCCGTCAGTGGTGTAGCCCGCCATCCCGGTTGTGAGAGCATCGTCCAGCCCGGTGCGCTCTCGCGGTGCTTCCTCCACCTTGCCATCGGCCATGAGGTGCATGTCCGTTCCGCCCTCGGCATTCTGCCGCACGGCCCAGCGCAGGTTCAGGCTGTCATCCGCCTCGAAGCCTGCCCACTCGTTGTTCTCGAAAACCAGCTCGAGCTCGCCGTTGCCAAGGTCCAGCATGTAGACATCGTGAAACCGCGCGTCGCGGTTGTTGATGCCCACCAGCAGCCTGTCCTTGATAATGTTGGATGAACCGATGATCTGTGCGCGGGTTTCCTCGAAAGGCGTAAGGCACCTTTCGTCCGCACCCTCCGCTATGCCGATCTGGTAGAGAAGGTAATTCTCGTCCCCCTCCTTGTCGCGCACGTAAAGCAGGCTCTGGCTGTCAGGCGCCCACGAATAGCTCGGGATCGGGCGATCGGTGGCGCTGGTCATGCGGCGCGCATTATCGGGATCGTCGGCAGACGCCATGAATACGTTCATCACGCCTTCCCAGGGCGCCATCCAGCTGACCCACCTGCCATCCGGACTGATCTTCCCTTGCGCGCGCGTGGGATTGCCGAACAGGTGATCGCGCGGGATCAGCGGAGTGTCGGAAACGCGGGCAGCGGCGTCAGATCGTGCGGTGGTGGCGGTCATGGTGTCTCCCTTTGTGTGGCATGACAGCTAGGGACGCGGGGGATAAATGCAATGAAGGCGAGGATCTATCGAAGCCCGTTGGCTACCCAACCACGAGTCTTTCGTTTTCCGGATCTGCCTAGAGTATTCCGCCAATCACCCAGATGAGCACGACGGTGTAAATCAGTATGGCACCCACCATGAAAACCGGATTGATGCGATCAGGCAGGGAGGCCCTGGTCATTTCGCCGACACGACCAAGCAGTTCCGGCCAAGTGTAGGACACGAAGTCGCCTTGCGACATCACCGCGATAAGCTTGTCGTTTTCATCTACGACGGGAAGTCTGCGGAACCGCTCGTTCGACATGATGCGAAGCCAATCGAGCAGATCATCGTCTGCCTTCGCCTTGCGGACCGCAGCGGTCATGATTTCCTCGACCCTCGTCGTCTTCGGGTCGAGGTCTTTGGCTATTAATCGACGAAAGATATCGCGCTCGGTCATGAGACCGAGCACGTGATGACCCTCGTCCAATACCACAATCGAACCGAAGTTCTGCGCTGCCATCCGTTTTACCGCATCAAATACAGTTTCGTCGGGAGCACAGGTAAGCGGTGCGACCTTTTGTGCGAATTCCTTACGGTCACTGATCTTCATTGGAGCATATCCTCGTATAGCCAGGCATATCGACGATGGCTGGAGGAATCGCGTTTGAGATCAAGCGCGCCACGGATACCAAAGAACTTATCAGCCTCCCGGACGGGTGGCCTGGCTCCGAGTAAAGATGAGCGGATAAATGAGAAGGCGGTGGCGGTCTTCATTATCATTCCTCTCTTTCTCACGGAATTGCCCGCTATCTTTCAGCTAAGCCGATATTGTCGTCAGAGAATGAGGAATTCAGATCGTTCTGACCACCTGACCAATAGGTGGTGTGTTGAGATGTTATCTTGGCCCTACGCTATTTTGTTAGCCTAAAGCGCCGGATTGTTATAACAATGCCATGTAAAAATTGCCGTGGCTCCGCGATACGGGCGCCATGGTTCGGCCAGGGCGCGCGTCGCCTTTTCATCCGGGCGTTCGTCTAGGCCCAGGATATTTCCGATCCCTGCCATCACCGCAAGGTCTCCGGCAGGCCAGATGTCCGGGCGACCCTCCGCGAACAGCAGGTATATCTCGGCAGACCAGCGTCCGACGCCCTTGATCTTCGTCAGTTCGGCAATCGCTTCCTCGTCATCTTTCGGAAGGTTTTCGAATTCGACTTCGCCTGCTGCCACCAGTTCGCACAGGCTGCGGGCATAGCCCTGCTTCTGGCGCGAGAGGCCGCAGGCGCGCAGCGTGTCGAAATCGCGTTCCAGAAGGCAGGAGGGGGTAAAGCCTTCGCCCAGTTCCGCCTCCAGCTTGTTCCACATCGAACTGGCAGCCGCGACGGAGACCTGCTGGCCGACGATGGTGCGCAGCATCGTCTTGTAGCCGGTATCGCGGATGCGAGGTTCTGGATAACCGGCGATTTCCAGCGCGCGCGCTATTTTGGGCTCGCGTTCGGCGACGTTGTCCAATCCTGTCTTGATCTGCGTTGCGTTCAGTCCCATCGCCTGTTCCTTGCCAATTGCGCGCGGATTGCCTAGCAGCGCCGCGTTCGATAACCAGAGGAATTGCACGCATGCCCACGCTCAATGTCACCAACCGCTCCGGTGAGGAAACCGCAGTCGAAGTCGGCGAAGGCCTGACCGTGATGGAAGCCATCCGCGACAACGGCTTCGACGAACTGCTGGCACTGTGCGGTGGTTGCTGTTCCTGCGCCACCTGCCACGTGATCGTGGACCCAGCTTTTATGGACAAGCTTCCGGAAATGAGTGAAGACGAGGACGACCTTCTCGATTCCAGCGATCACCGGGCAGAAAACTCTCGCCTTTCATGCCAGATTCCCATGACCGCCGATCTGGATGGCCTGAAGGTGCGGATCGCCGAAGAAGATTGAGTTGCGCAGGGCCAAGGGCTTCTCGCATTGCGCGGGGGCCTGCCGCGTCCTAAATCCGCATTCATGACAAATCCCCCCGTCCGCACATCGACGCTCGACCTTATCGGCAACACGCCGCTCGTACTGCTGGACGGACCCAGCAAGGCGGCGGGATGCGAGATCTGGGGCAAGTGCGAGTTCGCCAATCCCGGTGCCAGCGTAAAGGATCGCGCGGCGCTGTGGATTGTGCGCGATGCAGAAGCGCGCGGCGAACTGAAGCCGGGCGGCACGGTGGTTGAAGGCACGGCTGGCAACACCGGCATCGGCATTGCCTTGGTGGCCAATGCGCTGGGCTACAAGACCGTGATCGTCATGCCGGACAACCAGTCGAAAGAGAAGATGGACACCTTGCGCGCCCTTGGCGCGGAGCTGGTGACCGTTCCGCCGACCAAGTTCGCGGACCCCAACCATTTCGTTCACACCAGTCGCCGTATTGCGGAGGAAACCCAGAACGCACTCTGGGCCAACCAGTTCGACAATATTGCTAACCGCCGCGCCCATATCGAGGGCACTTCGCAGGAGATATGGCAGCAACTGGAAGGCCGCGTGCACGGCTTTACCTGTGCGGTAGGCACGGGCGGTACGCTGGCGGGCGTGGGGCTGGGGCTTAAGGAAAAGGACGAAAAGGTCCGCATCGCCCTTACCGATCCGCACGGCGCAGCGCTTTATAATTACTACGAGAACGGAGAGCTTTCGTCAGAAGGATCTTCGGTCGCGGAAGGCATCGGACAGGGACGCATCACGGCCAACCTGGAAGGTGCGCCGGTCGATACGCAGTTCCGCATCTCGGATGAGGAGGGCCTCCACTGGGTTGCCCGCTTGTTGCGCGACGAAGGACTTTGCCTGGGCCTTTCCAGCGGCATCAACGTGGCAGGCGCCATCGCGCTGGGCAAGCAACTGGTTGTCGATGGGGTGGACAACCCGCGCGTGGCCACAATCTTGTGCGATACCGGTTTCCGCTATCTTTCCACGCTCTACAACGCCGCTTGGCTGCGCGAGAAAGGCCTGCCCGTTTTCGACTGGCTAGGTTCAGCTTCGGAAACGTAGACGAAAGCGCATGGCACTCGATCCCAGAGACCTGCTGCGACCCCGTGGCCCCCAAAATGAACCGGCACCCCTGGCCGGAACCCGTTCCGAACGCATCCAGCGTTTGCAGATCGGCGTATTCGGCATTGGTGCAATGGTGTTGCTGGTGGGGCTGGCCGACGTGGTGATCAGCCGCGCGCAACTGACCGAGGACGAGGCCGTCCCCGAAGCTGCACCGACGGTGGAGCCGACGGAAACGACTGCGCCCCGCGACCCACTGGCAGATGCTGGCGTGGTGCCGGAACTGCCGCCGGAGCCCACGCCCACTTCGACGCAGAGTGCAGCGCAGCCGACGCGGGATGTTCCGCCCCCGACACCGACGGCCGATGTCTCGCCTGAATAGCCTGTGCGCCGCGATGGCGCTGGCCATGTTCGCCTCTCCAGCGGGCGCGGAGGAGGTGCGGCCGGACCTGGCGTTGATGGGCACTGTTCCCATTTACTGGGGCGAGGCGGCGGGTTTCGACGAACTTCTTTCCGGCGATGCGCATGCCCATTGGGCGCGGGACGTACTGGAGGAAGTGTTCGTCCTTGCGCCACTCGATTACCTTTCGACAGATGCGCTTGAAAGTCATCGCTATCTTCTGATGTCACAACCGCGCGGATTATCGGGCGAGGAGAATGTGGCGCTGGATGCCTGGGTGCGCGCAGGCGGATCGCTGCTGCTGTTTGCCGATCCGCGAATGACCGGCGAAAGCCGTTTCCATATCGGCGACCGCCGCCGTCCGCAGGATGTTGCGTTGATGTCTCCGATACTGGCGCATTGGGGGCTCGAACTCGTTTTCGATCCCGCACAGCCGGAGGGGGCACATACGGTCGATGGTTTCGGGGATGGCCTGCCTGTAAACCTGCGCGGCGCGCTGCGGCCCGTCGGGGAAGCGCAATATTGTGAGCTTTCTGCCGATAAGTTGCTGGCGACCTGCGCGATCGGGGCCGGGCAAGCGTTGATCGTAGCCGATGCCGCAATGCTGGATATCGCCAACCGGTCCGACGCCGGAGAGCGCGCGGTCCGTCTGCTGGTTTCGCAGATTTTCGGAAAGTTTGGGGACAGCGCGGGAAGCGCTGCTCCAAACGGCTCAGAAACACCCCGGAGTCGCTTGAATTCAGAGGATATGCTGGATTCCGAGCACGACCACAGTCGGGATGGGGAAGGAAATACGACCCAATAAAAACAACGGCTTAGCCTGTTCTCCCACAATTTCCCGCAATTTCCCCTTCCATCCCGCGCCCGCCCGCGTTATTCAGTGATTCCATCGGACATAAAGCCCGTGATGCGTTCCCTGGTGGGGCGACCGGGCCGTGCTGACGCGCGGCCTGTGACGGAGGGGGTGTGTCTGTGCGTGGGAAAGCTTTTGAGGGGTAGGCGCTCGTGGCGCAGCGACCAGCAGGATACAGGGGGCAGGGCTTCTCGCTTCGCGGCGAGAAGGATCGCTTTGTCCTGCCGCCCCTGTTTCGCAAGGTCTTTGCCGAACTGGGTGACGAAGGCGTGTTGTGCGTCGCCAAGCATCACAACTACCCCTGCCTGACCGCATTCGGCCCTTCGCGCACGGACACGTTCGAGGATATTCTCGACAAGGAAGAAGAAAACGCGGTGCGCCGCGACATCGATTTCGATCGCGATCTTCGCTCCACCCAGATGTGGACCTTTACAGAAGTACCTTTTGACAAGAGCGGCCGGTTCATCCTGCCCGCGCGCTTCTGCAAGGTCGGCGGCATTGGCGAGAACATCTGCTTCCTTGGCGGCGGCCAGTTTCTCACCATGTGGGATCTCGATCGGCTGGGCCAGATGGGCGGCGGATGGCAAGACCAGTACGAGCTCTGTCTCGCAGAGGCCGAGGACGCCCATGCGAAAGCGGCCAGCAAGGCGAAGCGGTCATGAGTGGCGCGGCACCCCATGTTCCCGTGCTGCTGGATGAAGTGATCGCCGCGCTCGATCCCCAGCCCGGCGATATCATCATCGACGCCACCTTCGGCGCAGGCGGCTACACGCGCGCGATCCTCGACCGCGGGGCGACGGTACATGCGTTCGACCGCGATCCGGATGCGATTGCAGCAGGCAGCGAGTGGGCCGAGACAAAAGACAATCCGCCACGCCTCGTTCTGCACCAGCGTCGCTTTTCCGAAATGGCCGCTTCGATGGCAGAAGCTGGTGTCGCGCAGGTGGATGGCATTGCCATGGATATCGGCGTTTCCTCGATGCAGCTGGACCAGGCGGAGCGCGGCTTTGCCTTCTCCAGCAACGGTCCGCTGGACATGACCATGAGCCAGTCCGGTCCCAACGCTGCAGACTTCGTGAACGAAGCGGCGGAAAAGGACATCGCCGACGTTCTCTATCAGTATGGCGAGGAGCGCCAGTCGCGCCGCGTCGCGCGCGCCATCGTTGCGGCTCGCCCGCTCTCCACCACCGGGGAACTGGCGGCCGTCGTGCGCAAGGCGCTGGGCCATCGTCCAGGCGACAAGAAAGATCCCGCAACCCGTTCCTTCCAGGCCATTCGCATTCACGTGAACGGCGAACTTGAAGAGCTGGAGCAGGGGCTGATGGCCGCAGAACAGCTGCTGGGTGAGGGTGGCCGTCTCGCCGTCGTCAGCTTCCATTCGCTGGAAGACCGGATCGTGAAGAAATTCCTGCGCGATGCCGCGAATGCCAATCCGCGTGGTTCACGCCACCTGCCGCAGGTGGAAAGTTCGACCACGGCCAGTTTCGACCAGTTGTCCAAGGCGATCCGCCCCTCGCAGGCAGAGATCGACCGTAACCCGCGCGCGCGCTCCTCAACATTGCGTGCCGCCATTCGTACCAGTGCCCCTGCCAGAAAGGATGTCGCATGACACCGCAAAGCCGCATCCGTCGCATCGGCTGGTTGGCCGCGCTTGGCACCTGCATCATGCTGTATGCCCTGCTGCACGTGAAGGTGAACGCGGTCCACGCCGAAGTCGTGCGCGCCGAACGTGAAATCGTTCGACTTGAAAACCAGAACCTGCTTCTCGAAACGGAATTCCTCACCCGTTCCAGCCAGGTCCAGCTTGCCGCATGGAACCGCGTCGACTTCGGTTTCGAGGCGCCGCGTGCCGAGCAGTTCATCGAGAGCCCGATCCACCTGGCGAGCTTCGGCAGCCCGCGTGCCGCCGATGCACCGCGTCCCATTCAGCTGGCGGGAATGACCTCGCGCGAAGATATGCCCGAATTTCCGCAGCTCGTTTCGCCGCTGACCGGCGAACCCGTGGACGAGCGTGTGCTGGCAGGGGATGCTCCCAGCGAAGGGCACCTCGCCGTAACACTCGCGCCCGGCCCCTTGCGGGTGCCGATAGTGTCATCGGGTAGCATGCCGATCGCAAGGGTTGCCATCGCGGGAGCTGGCAAGCGGTGACAGCCTACGCCGCCCCGCACACAATCATCACCAGCCGGGCGGGGCGCGTCGATCACCGCCGCCGCGCCTTGCTGGTCGCGCGTTTGCGCCTGCTGCTGATTGCGTTCGTCTTCGTGCTGATCGGGCTGGCGGCGCTGGCGCGAATTGCCTGGATCGGCACGGTCGAGCCCGGCCCGACCGAACAATCCATGGCCGATGCCCTGCTGCCCCCACGTGGCGAGATAACCGATCGTAACGGCGTGCCGCTGGCGCGGGCCTTCCCGGCCTATGCCCTGTGGTTCAACCCTGCTGCCATGACCGAGGGCGGCGATGGTGGCCCTCCCTTGGTCAAATCACCGGAAGAGGTGGCTGGCGAATTGGCTGCCATCTTCCCCGATCTGGACAGGCACGAGCTTACCGAAAAGCTGCGGTCTGGCAGACCCGGTTACCTGCGCCGCCGTATCTTGCCCGAAGACGCCAATCGAGTAATTGCCCTGGGCGAACTGGCGCTGGAACTGCCGCGCGAAACCGATCGCCACTATCCGCAAGGATCGCAGGCCGCGCACGTCTTGGGCTATGTCGCCGCAGACGGGAATGGCCGCGTCGGCATGGAAGCGGTCCTGAACGAACAACTGCTCGACCCCGTTCGCCGTGCGGACCCCGTCGCCCTGTCCATCGACACGCGCGTGCAGGGCGCGCTTGAGGATGAATTGCGCCGGGGTATGCTGGCGGTGAATGCCGTTGGCGCGGCGGGCATCGTGCTGGATGTGGATACAGGGGAGGTGATGGCGCTGGCGTCGCTCCCCGAATTCGATCCCAACGAAGTGCAATCGTCGGACGTGCGCGTGACGCAGGACCAGTATGAACGCGGTATCGTGGCGCCGGCGTTCAACCGGGTGACCAACCAGGTTTACGAACTTGGCAGCACGTTCAAGCCGCTGACCGTGGCGGCGGCGATCGACAGCGGATCCATTACCAACCTCGCGCGCCGCTACGATGCGCGGCCCTATAAGGTCCAGGGCCATACGGTGCGCGATTCCCATGAGATGGGCGCATCGCTCAACGCGCCCGAAATGCTGATCCATTCGTCCAACGTCGTCACCGGGCGTATCGTGGATGAGATGGGGGCCGCTACACTGCGCAGCTACATGGTCGAACTGGGCATGGACGAGCGCCCCTATATCGAACTGCCGGCGCGCGGTTTCCCGCTATGGACGTCAGGCGAATGGTCTCGCATTCGGGCGATCACCGTCGGGTATGGTCACGGTGTCTCGGTAACACCGCTGCATCTCGCCAGCGCCTATGCGGCGATGGTGAACGGCGGGATCTGGCGTCCGGCTACCTTGCACAAGCTGGAACCGGGCCGTGCCCCGCGCGGGCGGCGCGTCTTCAAGGCCAGCACCAGTGCGCGCATGAACCAGCTTCTGCGCATGATTGCGGTCTACGGTACGGGACGCAACGCCGATGCTCTAGGCTTCCGCGTGGGCGGCAAGACAGGCAGCGCTGAAAAGCCGAGCAATGGCGGATACCGTCAGACGACGCTGGTCTCCACTTTTGCCGCGGCCTTCCCGATGGACAATCCGCGCTTCGTGGTGATTGCGATGCTTGACGAACCAAAGGGTACGGTCGCCAGTTCTTTCCAGCGTACGGCGGCGTGGAATGCGGCGCCGATCGTGGGTCGACTGGTGCCGCGTATCGGCCCGCAACTGGGCGTGCTGCCCGATGCCAACCGTGATATCGATCTGACGGACCTTCGCCCGTTGGTAGGGGATTAATCCATGCGTATAGCCGATCTTGCTAACCAGATGGGTATCGATGCCAGCGATGCGGGCGACACTCGCGTTACGGGCTTCGCGATCGATCATCGCAAGATTGCGCCGGGCAATGTCTTCGGCGCATTCCAAGGCACTGCCGTGAATGGCGAGGACTATATTCCCGCTGCCATCGCCAGCGGGGCCATCGCCGTGGTTGCCCGCCGCGAAGCCACGGTCGAAGGTGCCCTGCACCTGGCGGACGAGACACCGCGACGCGCCTTTGCTCGCGCTGCATCCCTGTTCTTCCGACCGACGCCGGAGACTGTGGTCGCGGTGACGGGGACCAACGGCAAGACAAGTTGCGTGGAGATGACGCGCCAGATCTGGCGCATGTGCGGCGAACGCGCGGCCAGCATCGGTACGCTGGGCGTCACCACGCCGGACGAAAGCGTTTCGACAGGGCTTACAACCCCCGACATCGTAACCTTCCTGTCCAACATGACGGGCCTTTCGCGAGAGGGGGTGACGCATGTCGCCTACGAGGCTTCCAGCCACGGCCTTTCACAGTATCGGAACGAGGGCCTGCCCGTGGCTGCGGGCGCCTTCACCAATCTCAGCCGCGATCACCTCGACTATCACAAGGATATGGAGGACTATTTCGCGGCCAAGATGCGCCTGTTCACCGAAGTCGTGGACGATGGCGGCGCGGCGGTGGTCTGGGCCGATGACGAATGGTCTCCGCGCGTTATCGAACTGGCAAAACAGCGAGGCCTGCGAATATTTACGGTAGGCGAAAAGGGTAAAGATATTAACCTCGTCGCCCGCACGCCAAGTCCGTTGGGACAGGAGCTCAAGTTCGTCCACGCAGGCCGTGCCCACGCGATCCGTCTGCCATTGATCGGGGCCTATCAGGTTGCGAATGCGCTAACGTCCGCTGGGCTTGCATTGGCGACGGGTACCGAGGCGTCCCAGGTGTTCGATGCCGTTTCCCGGTTTCAACCGGTGCGAGGGCGACTGGAGCGGGCCGTTATTTCTGCAGGCGGTGCGCCGGTATATGTGGATTACGCTCATACGCCCGATGCACTTGCCGCCGCAATTGCTGCATTGCGACCGCACGTGAATGGTCGCCTCATCACAGTATTCGGCGCGGGCGGAGACCGCGACACCGGCAAGCGCGCGCCCATGGGCGAGGCGGCTGCGGCGGGCAGCGATCTGGTGATCGTTACGGACGACAATCCGCGCGGTGAGGATGCGGCGGGCATTCGCACCGAAGTTATGCGCGGCGCGGGCGGCAGGGCGCGCAATATCGGCGGCAGACGCGAAGCCATCGCTGCCGCCATCGGTGAGGCGCGCAGCGATGATATCGTGCTGATCGCAGGGAAGGGACATGAGCAGGGACAGATCGTGGGATCGGGAGACAACATGAAGGTATTGCCGTTCGACGATGTGGATGTCGCGCGCGAATGTGCAGCGTCGCTTGCAGCGGGGGCGGGCCAGTGAGTGCCGCGCTTGACCTGCTGCGCTGGCCCCGCCGCAAATCCGACACGGCACGCCTCGCGCTGTGGACGGCTGCCGAGATTGCCGCCGCTACAGGCGGGACCGCTTATGGTGAATTTCAGGTTAGCGGCGTGGAAATGGACAGCCGCGATGTACGCGGTGGAGACCTGTTCGTCGCGCTGAAGGGCGAGGCGATGGATGGTCATCGTTTCCTTGATGCAGCCTTCGCCAACGGGGCTGCCGCCGCTCTGGTGGACCGCGACGTTGACTATCCGCATGTCCGCGTGGCCGATACGACGAAGGCGCTGGAAGCGCTGGCCATGGTAGCCCGAAAAAGGGCAGGTGCCAGGATCGTCGGCGTAACGGGTTCGGTCGGAAAGACCGGGGTCAAGGAAGCGATCTTTGCCGCGCTGGAGCGTACCAGCCGCGGTGCCGCGCATCGCAGCGTGCGCAGCTACAACAACCATGTCGGCGTTCCGCTCAGCATGGCCCGCATGGCTCCGCGCAGCCGCTATGGCGTGTTCGAGATGGGCATGAACCACGCGGGCGAGATTTCGGGCCTTACCGCGCTGGTGCGTCCGCATGTCGCGGTTATCACCACGATCGCACCTGCCCATATCGAGAACCTGGGTTCGATGGAGGGGATCGCTGCCGCCAAGGCAGAGATTTTCGAAGGGCTGGAGAAGGGCGGCACGGCCGTGATCCCTGCCGACAGCGAGCATTCGGGCCAACTGCGCGACGCAGCCCGGCAGGCGGGCGCGCGGGTGATCGCCTTCGGGCGCTCGGCAATCGCCGATCTGCGCCTGCTGGATGCCATTCCCGATGGCTCGGGCGGATCGCTGGTGACGGCGGCCTTGGGCGATATACGCCTCTGCTTCAATGTCGCGGAACCGGGCGAACACTGGATCGACAATGCCCTGTGCGTCATGGCTGCGGTCCATGCCGCCGGGGGTGATCTGGGCGCAGCAGGCCTAGCGCTTGCCGAAATGGGCGGGCTGAAAGGTCGCGGTGCGCGGGTGCGGGCAAAGGTGCCTGGCGGCTACGCCCTGCTGATCGACGAGAGCTACAACGCCAATCCCGCTTCCATGCGTGCCACACTGGCGCAGCTGGGGCAGACACCCGCCACCCGCCGCGTAGCGGTGCTGGGCAGCATGAAGGAACTGGGTGATTTTGCCCCCGCCTTTCACTCCCAGCTGGCGGAGCCTGTTGCCGCCGCGGGCATCGATCACGCCATTCTTGTAGGCGAAGAGATGCGCGCCCTTGCGCGGGAGATGGGGAAAGACGCGAATCAGGCGCTTGGCAAGAGCGCAAGCTTTGCCCATTGCGATAACGCGGGCGAGGCAATCGCCGCCTTGCAGGAATTCGGACTGGCCGGGGGTGATGCCGTGCTGGTGAAGGGTTCCAACTCGGTAGGGCTGGCCCGCGTCGTTGACCATTTCACAGCCAGGGAAGGCTGATCCGCGCTCATGTTTTATTTCCTCGCCGAGATGTTGGAATTCGAGGGGGCGTTCAATCTCGTTCGCTACCAGACCTTCCGGGCCGGCGCGGCCATGATGACAGCGCTGCTTATCGGGCTGATCATCGGCCCCAAGTTCATCAACATGCTACGAGTACGTCAGGGCAAGGGACAGCCCATTCGTGCCGACGGGCCGGAATCGCATCAGAAGAAGGTCGGCACGCCGACCATGGGCGGTTTGATGATCCTGACCGCGCTGAGCATCTCGATGCTTTTGTGGATGGACCTTTCCAACCCGTTTCTGTGGGCCTGCCTGGCAGTGACGCTGGGTTTCGGCGTGATCGGGTTCCTTGATGACTACGACAAGGTGACGAAGCGCAGCCACAAGGGCGTTTCCGGCAGGGTGCGCCTGCTGGCCGAATTTTTCGTCGCCGGTATCGCCACTTACATCATCGTGCAGGAAGTGGGCTCCACGGCTCTTTACCTTCCTTTCCTGTCGGATACCGGGCTGGAGCTGGGCTGGCTGTTCTATCCCTTCGCCGCCGTGGTGATCGTGGGTGCGGGCAACGCGGTGAACCTTACGGACGGACTTGACGGGCTGGCCACAATGCCGGTGGTAATTGCGGCAGGTGCCTTCGCCCTTATCTGCTACCTCGTGGGACGCGCGGACTTTTCCGAATACCTGGGTATCCCGCACGTTCTTTCTGCCGGGGAACTGGCGATCATGTGCACTGCCATCATGGGCGCAGGGCTTGCCTTCCTGTGGTACAACGCCCCGCCTGCCGCCGTGTTCATGGGGGACACCGGATCGCTGGCGCTGGGCGGCGCGCTGGGCGCTATTGCCGTTGCCAGCCATCATGAAATCGTGCTGGCCATTATCGGCGGTCTATTCGTGCTGGAAGCTGTCAGCGTGATAATTCAGGTCTTCTGGTTCAAACGCACTGGCCGGCGGATTTTCCGCATGGCTCCCATCCACCATCATTTCGAACAGCTCGGCTGGAGCGAGAGCAAGGTCGTGATCCGGTTCTGGATCATCGCCCTTGTCCTGGCAGTGATCGGGCTCGCCACGTTGAAGCTCAGGTGATCACGGCAAAAGCCTTTTCCGATAAAAATTACTGTGTGCTGGGCCTTGCGCGTTCCGGTATGGCCACGGTTGAAACCCTGCTGGCCAGCGGCGCGGACGTTACCGCGTGGGACCGTCGTAACGAACCGAAAGAGGCGCTGGCGGATCGCTGCAGGATTGCAGACCCGCTGGAGATCGATCTCGTCGGCTTCGATGGCATCGTGGTTTCACCCGGAGTTCCCCTGAACACGCATCCCATCGCAGAGCGCGCACGCGCGGCAGGGGTGCCGATCATCGGCGACATCGAACTTTTCGCGCTGGCACGGCCCGAACTCCCAGCGCACCGCGTGATCGGCATTACCGGCACAAACGGCAAATCCACCACCACGGCGCTTGTGCACCACCTGCTGTGCGAAGCGGGTGTGCGCACCCGCATGGGCGGAAACATCGGCCTGCCGGTGCTTGGCCAGGAACCGCTGGATGAAGGCGGTGTCTACGTGTTCGAACTGTCTAGCTACCAGATCGACCTGACCCGATCGCTGGCCTGCGAAGCAGCGGCGCTGATCAACATCACGCCCGACCACCTTGACCGGTATGACGATTTCGCCGCCTATGCCTTTGCCAAGGGGCGTCTGTTCACCATGCAGGGTGCGGGGCAGTTCGCGGTATTCGGCTGCGAGGATGCGCCCACCAGCGCGATCCAGCAGGCGGAGGCTGCTCGCCGTCCGGAAGGCCTTGCCATGTGCGCCGATGCGTGGGCGTGGGAACCCTACCAGAAGGACTGGCCAAGCCTGCAGGGGCCACACAACCTTCAGAATGCCGCCATTGCTGCTGCACTGGTCCAGCGCCTTGGCCTGTCGCGTGATACCGTGCTGGCGGGCTTTGCCAGCTTTGCCGGGCTGCCCCACCGAATGGAGCGGATGGGCGAGGCGAACGGCGTCTTGTTCGTGAACGACAGCAAGGCTACCAACCCGGCTTCCACAGCGCCTGCTCTGGCCGCTTACCCGCCGACAAGTGACGGGCCGCGCCTGCACTGGATTTGCGGCGGGCTGGCGAAAGAAGACAACCTCAACGATTGCGCGCCGTATTTCGGCAATGTCGCCTGCGCCTACACCATCGGGGAAGCGGGCCCGATGTTCGCCGACTTGCTGGAGTCGCATGTGCCGGTAGAACGCTGCGAACTGCTGGCCGAAGCTGTTTCGCGCAGCATTGCAGCGGCAAGGCCGGGCGATATCGTCATGTTCAGCCCAGCCTGCGCCAGCTTCGACCAGTTCCGCGATTACGAGGCGCGTGGCGACGCATTCCGCGATCTGGCCGCCAGCATTGGCTGCGACGCTACCCCGGCTGAATGCGGGTTCGATTCAAGGTCTGCGGCATGAACAACACACCGCCCATCTACATCCCGCGCACCGGTGAAAGCGAAAAGCGCACGCCCCGCTTCCAGCAGGACCGCAAGCGCGAGCTGCGTATCTGGTGGCGCGAGATTGATCGCTGGCTGCTGTTCTTCGTGCTGCTGCTGATGGCGGTCGGCACGCTGGCCGTTGCCGCCGCTTCGCCCGCCAGCGCGCACCGCCTGTCTACCAGCGAGGAAACGCTGCCGGATCTGTATTTCTTCTGGGCGCATGTCCGCTGGCAAGTGCTTGGCGTCCTGGTGTTGCTGGCCACCTCGCTGTTGCCGCGCGAATTGATGCGCAGGGGGGCCATTCTTCTGGCAGGTGTCATGCTGCTGCTGCTGTTTCTGGTGCCAATTATCGGCCACGAGGTGAACGGTGCCAAGCGCTGGATCCGCTTTGGCATGAACCTGCAGCCCAGCGAAGTGCTGAAGCCTGCCTTCGCCGTGACCCTCGCCTGGATACTCTCGTGGAAGCTGCGCGATCCCAAGTTGCCGGTGATCGGCATATCGGGCGCACTTGTCGGCCTCATCGTGGTGTTGCTGATGGCGCAGCCCAACCTTGGCTCGGCCGTCCTGTTCATCGGTACCTGGCTGGTGATGGTGATGCTGGCAGGCTTGCCGCTGCAACGCATCGGCATGTTGCTGGGCGCGGGCGTGGCCGGCATGCTGGCAGCCTATCTGTTCTACGACAATGCCCGCCACCGCATCGACGCATTCTTTGGCGGCCCCACCGCCTACGATCATGTGGACCTGGCCAATCGCACGCTGACCGGCGGCGGCTGGACCGGTAGCGGCTTCTGGCTTGGCGAAAACAAGATGCGCCTGCCAGAAGCGCATACCGACTATATCTTCTCCGTTATCGGGGAAGAGATGGGGCTGATCATCTGCGCGCTTATCGTGGTGCTGTATCTTGCCATCATCCTGCGCGTGCTGATCCGTCTGGTGGACGAGGACAGGCTGTTTATCATCCTTGCAGCAAGCGGTCTTATCGCTTTTTTCGGCGGTCAGGCCTTCATCAACATTCTGGTGAACCTGCAGCTTTTCCCCAGCAAGGGCATGACCCTGCCCTTGGTGAGTTACGGTGGATCGTCGACAGTGGCGCAATGTTTTTCGATTGGCCTCCTGCTGGCAGTAACGCGGCGCAACCCGTTCCTTGCGCGGGAACCTTTCGACGTGCGTGACGCACTGGAGAAGGAGGACGATCAATGACCAGCTCTTCGCGCCACTTCGTTTTGGCAGCCGGTGGCACCGGTGGACACCTGACCCCGGCCTTCGCTCTCGCTCATGAACTGGAGCGGCGCGGCCATCACGTTGCCCTGATTACGGATGAACGCGGCAAGGCAATCCCAGGCAAGCCCGATTTTCTTACCGCGCATGTTCTGCCTGCCGGGCGTTTCGGGAAAAACCCGCTGCGCTGGCCTGCAGCAATCGGCGCCGTGATGAAAGGGCGCAGCATGTCGCAGCGCCTGTACGAGACGGTACAGCCTACCGCCGTGATCGGCTTCGGCGGTTATCCGGCCCTGCCTGCTTTGCTGGGCGCGCAGGGAATGGATATTCCGACGATCGTACATGAACAGAACGCCGTGCTGGGCCGCGTCAACCGGCTGCTGGCAGGGCGCGTGGATGCCATTGCCCTGTCCTATCCCGATGTTGATCGGCTGAAAGCAAAGTACGAGCGGAAGTCCCATCTCGTCGGCAATCCCGTGCGTCCCGGAGTGCTTTCCTTGCGAGACCAGGAATTTCCTCCCTTCACCGAGGATGGTCTGTTCCGGGTGCTGGTGACGGGCGGCAGTCAGGGCGCGCGCGTGCTTTCCGAGGTTGTACCTGATGGCCTTTCGATGTTGCCGCCCGCCTTGCGCAATCGCTTGCAGGTGACGCAGCAATGCAGGCCTGAAGACGTGGAGGCCGTGCGCGCGCGTTATGCCAACCACGAGATCCCGGCAGAACTGGCCACCTATTTCGAGGATATGTCGGCGCGCCTTGCCGATACGCACCTGTTCATCGGGCGCGCCGGAGCCTCCACCATTGCAGAACTCACTGCAGTAGGACGTCCTGCCATCCTCGTGCCGCTGCCCATCGCAACCGACGATCACCAGGCGGCAAACACGCGCGAGGTCGTCAAGGCGGGCGGCGCGCGTTCCATCCGGCAGGCAGGTTTCACCGCGAAGGAACTGGCCAAGCAGATTGCCGCCATGGCGCAACGTCCGGAAACACTGGCAAACGCGGCGCATGCCGCATGGAACTGCGGCAGACCCGATGCTGCAAGCGATCTTGCCGATCTGGTCGAGGGCTTCGGCGGGGCGGACATGATGGATGTGATCCGCGTGGGTGAGAACAATGCCCGCGGCGCATCGCAGGAAACTGCCACCAGTCCAACCACGCGGGAAACGTCGAAGGGTAGGGGCGAATGAAGGGCGTCGGCACCGACATCGGCACGATCCATTTCGTCGGCATCGGCGGCATCGGCATGTCCGGTATTGCAGAGGTGATGGATAACCTCGGCTACAAGGTGCAGGGTTCCGACCTTTCCGATAGTGCGCGCGTGCAGGCGCTGCGCGATGGCGGTATCCCGGTCTCGATCGGCCACGATGCTGCAAATATCGGCGATGCAGCCGTCGTGGTGACGTCGACCGCAGTAAAGCGCACCAACCCTGAAGTTGCCGCCGCACTCGATGCGCGCATACCCGTGGTTCGCCGGGCAGAAATGCTGGCAGAGCTGATGCGGTTGAAACGCACCGTTGCCGTGGCAGGCACGCATGGCAAGACCACGACCACCAGCATGGTGGCAGCGCTGCTGGATGCAGGCGGTGTAGACCCCACGGTCATCAATGGCGGGATCATCGAAAGCTACGGTTCCAACGCGCGTCTTGGCGACAGCGAGTGGATGGTGGTGGAGGCCGACGAAAGCGACGGCAGCTTCCTGCGGTTGGATGGTACAATCGCCGTCGTCACCAATATCGACCCGGAGCACCTCGATCATTACGGCAGTTTCGATGCCGTGAAGGATGCCTTCGTCCAGTTCATCGAGAACGTGCCCTTCTACGGCGCCGCGGTGCTCTGCATAGATCATCCCGAAGTGCAGAACGTGATCGCCAAGGTGCGCGATCGCCGGGTTATCACCTATGGATTTTCGCCCCATGCCGACGTGCGGGCGGAAAATGTCACGCCGGACGGCGGCGTAACGCGTTTCGACGCGGTGCAACGCTTGCGCGATGGCAGCGAGGTGCTGGTGGACGGTATTGCCTTGCCCATGCCGGGCCGACACAACGTGCAGAATGCCTGCGCCGCGATTGCCGTGGCGCTGGAAATGGGCTGCTCTCCCCAGGCCATCCGCGAGGGTTTCTTTCGCTTTGGCGGCGTGCGGCGTCGTTTCAGCCACGTGGGCACGATTTCGCCCGATATACGTGTGATAGACGATTACGCCCACCATCCTGTCGAAATTCGCGCCGTGTTGTCCGCTGCACGCGACGCGGCGAGCGGGCGCGTGGTGGCTGTAGCGCAGCCGCATCGCTATACCCGCCTGCGCGATCTGCTGGAGGATTTCCAGGGCGCGTTCGCCGATGCCGACCTGATCTACGCAGCACCCGTCTACCCCGCCGGGGAAGAACCGATAGCAGGTGTGGACGAGCACGCTCTGGTAGAGGGCCTGAAGGCACGCGGACATCGTCACGCGGTAGCGGTGAAAGGTCCGGATGATCTGGCCGTGCAGCTGGCAGCCACTTTGCGGCCCGGCGATATCATCGTGTGCCTTGGTGCAGGCGATATCACCAAATGGGCGGCCAGCCTCGCCAAGGACGTGACCGAATTTCGTGCCGCGGAGGGCACATGACAAACATGATGCAACCTGGCGAACAGATGCAGTGCGATGAAGCGCCCGGTGCCGACGAGGCGCCCGGCGTTACCGGCAACGTGCCGCGCCACGTGCGCGGTGACCTGAAGGCCAAAGCACCCTTGGCAAAGTTGGTCTGGTTCAAGAGCGGCGGCGCGGCGGACTGGCTGTTCGAACCTGCCGATCTCGATGATCTCGTTACATTTCTCGGCAAGCTGGAGCCTGCAACGCCGGTAATGGCGCTGGGCCTGGGTTCCAACCTCATCATCCGCGATGGCGGCGTGCCGGGGGTGGTCGTGCGACTGGGCAAGCCATTCTCCACCGTCGAGGTAAAGCGCGATTGCGTGGTGGAATGCGGCGGCGGAGCGCCCGGCATCCTGGTCGCCTCGAACGCGCGCGATGCAGGGATCGCGGGGCTTGAATTCCTGCGCGGCATTCCCGGCACGGTGGGCGGCTTCGTGCGCATGAACGGCGGCGCCTATGGCCGCGAGGTCGCCGATATCCTGATGGATTGCGATGTCGTGCTGCCGGGAGGGAACCTTGTAACTCTGCCGGTAAAAGACCTCGACTACTCCTACCGCCATTCGCGCCTTCCCGAGGGCGCTATCGTGGTCGCCGCTCGCTTCAAGGGAACGCCCGGAGACCCTGACAAAATTGGCGCGGAGATGGACCGGATCGCCGAGGAGCGCGAAAACTCGCAGCCGCTGCGCACCAAGACGGGCGGCTCCACTTTCAAGAACCCCGAAGGCACCAGTGCGTGGAAACTGGTGGACGAGGCAGGATGCCGCGGCCTCACCATGGGCGGCGCGCAGGTGAGCGAGAAGCACACCAATTTCCTGATCAACACGGGCGATGCCACCAGCAGCGATATCGAGGGTTTGGGCGAAGAAGTGCGTCGCCGGGTGGCCGAAAAAACCGGAAGAACACTGGAATGGGAAATCAAGCGGGTGGGTCGGCCATGACGCTCCCTGACGATCTTCACATCCTCGTCCTGATGGGCGGCTGGGCGAACGAGCGCGAGGTTTCGCTGCTGTCGGGCAAGGGCGTGGCGGACGCATTGGAAGGTGCCGGCCACCGCGTGACGCGCCTCGACATGGACCGCGACGTTGCGGCAAAAATCCACGATGCCGCGCCCGATGTCGTGTTTAACGCATTGCACGGCGCACCGGGCGAGGATGGCACGGTGCAAGGCATGCTGGACCTGATGGGCATTCCCTATACGCATGCGGGGCTCGCCACGTCGGTAATCGCCATCGACAAGGAACTGACCAAGCACGCGCTGGTGCCGCATGGCGTACCCATGCCCGGCGGGCGCGTGGTGCAGTCCGAAGAACTGTACAAAAGCGATCCGATCGCGCGGCCCTATGTCCTGAAGCCCGTTAATGAAGGCTCTTCCGTTGGCGTCGCCATTGTGACCGACGAGAGCACTTGCGGGAATCCGATTAGCCGTGGTGCGAAGGGGCCGTGGCAGGATTTTGCGACCCTGCTGGCAGAGCCGTTCATCCGGGGGCGCGAACTGACCACCGCGGTGATCGATACACCGCAAGGCCCGCGCGCGCTGGGCGTGACGGAACTGGTGGTGGCGAGCGGGTTCTACGATTACGAGAACAAGTATACCGACGGGAAGACGGAACATATCTTCCCTGCCCAGTTGCCGCCTGAAATAGAGCGATTGTGCCTCGAATACGCCATGCAGGCGCATCGCCGACTGGGTTGCCGCGGCGTATCGCGCTCGGACTATCGCTGGGATGACGAGCGCGGCGAGGAAGGGCTTTTCCTGCTGGAAACCAATACCCAGCCGGGTATGACGCCGCTCAGCCTGGTGCCGGAACAGGCGCGCTATTGCGGTATCGAATACCCGCAGCTTTGCGAAATGATCATCGAGGACGCGCTGCGCCGTGCCGGCAAGCTGGACGATGGTAAGTTGAACCTTGGCGGGTTGGGCGATGGCCAGGACTAACACCCGCAATACCAAGGGCGTGCGCAGACAGGCGCGCGCGCAGGGCACCAGCCGCAAGGTCCGCTCCGCGCGCAAGCAGGGCCAGTCGATCATCGGCCGGATGCTGGGTTTGCTGCCGTTCACCGAAGAACAGCTGCAAAAGGCCTTTACCGTCCTGATTCTGGGCGGTGTCCTGCTGGGTCTGGTGTGGCTGGCGCAGGTTTCGGGTGCGACGGCCGTTGTATCCGACCGCTTCGCCCATGTTGCCAGCAATGCCGGCTTCAAACTGGCCCGCGTCGAAGTGCGCGGCACACAGCGCATGAATTCGATGCTGGTGCACGAACGCGCCTTCGGCCAGCGCGACCTCGCCATGACGCGCGTGGATACGCACGGGCTTCGCGAAGACTTGCTGCAACTGCCCTGGGTAAAGGACGCGCGCGTCTCGCGGCAATTGCCCGATCTGCTGGTGGTGAACGTGGTTGAGCGCGAGCCGCACGCGGTTCTGCGCCGCGCCGACCGGCTGATGCTGATCGATCCTGCAGGAGTTGAACTAGAGCCGATTTCGTCAGGCGATGCGTCCGAATACCTTCTGATCGAAGGGCCGGGCGCGCAAGGGCAGGTGGAAGCGCTGGAGGTGCTGCTGGATTCTGCGCCAGCCCTTAAAAGCAAGGTGGTCGCGGCGGAATGGGTGGGCAATCGCCGCTGGAACCTGACATTCGATACGCAGCAACGTATCGCCCTGCCACAGGGTGACGATCGCTCTGCTGCGGCGCTGATCAGCTTTGCCCAGGCCGATGGTGTGCATCGATTGATCGGCGGCGAAGTTGCCAGTTTCGACATGCGCAATCCGCCGCGAATGTACATGCATGTTCCAGGGCGCGCGGAACGGCAGGAACTGTCGATGCGGGCGCAGGAAAACGGGGAAGAAACCTGATGGCTGCCAACCAGAGAATCGCCCGCGTTTTCGGCGCGGTGAATGTCGGCTCCTTCAGCGTATCGGCCATGATTGCCGCGCTGACGGAAGATGGCGAGATGCAGGTGCTTGGTAGCGGCCACCGTGCCAGCCAGGGTATAAAGCGCGGTTACGTGGTGGACATGGCCGCCGCGACCTACGCCGTGCGCGATGCCCTGGAGCGGGCAGAGAAGCTGGCGGGCACCAGCGTCGATAGCGTCTGGATCGGATGTTCGGGCGCAGGTCTGGCCAGCGAAATTCGCCCGGTGGAAATCGGCATCGGTGGCAGGCGCGTGGAAGAGGAAGATATCGAGGCCTTGCTGATCGCCGCGCGCGAAAGCCTGAACCCCGATGGCCGCACTGTCCTTCATGCCCAGCCCGCCTGCTATTTCCTCGATGGTGCGCACGGCGTTTCCAACCCCAAGGGCCTGCATGCAGACAGGTTGGGCGTGGACGTGCACGTGATGCTGGCCGATGGCGCGCCGGTGCGCAACGTCACCGAGGCCGTGCAGAACGCGCATCTGGACGTCGAAGGCCTTGTCGCCTCTCCGCTTGCTACCGGATATGCCTGTCTTACGGCAGAGGAGCGCGACCTTGGCGTGGCCATGGTGGAACTTGGCGGCGAAGTTACCAATGTCTCGGTCTACGCGGGCGGAATGCTTGTCGGCCTCACGGCCATTCCACGCGGCTCTGCCGATATTACCGATGCAATCGCGTCTGCCTTTTCCATTCGCCGTTTCCAGGCGGAGCGGCTGAAATGCGTGTGTGGCTCTGCCATCGCCAGCCCGGCGGACCATCGCGAGATGATTCCCATAGCGTCCCCGGCAGAAGAAGGCGCACGCCCGGTTGCGCGGGGCGGGGATGGCACCGGGCAGGTGCCGCGCGCCGAATTGATCGGTGTAATCACAGGTGAACTCGACATGCTGATGAGCGATGTCGCCAAGGCGCTGGACTCGATGGGCTTTACCGGCGGTGCGCCCGGTTCCAGCGCGCGGCAGGTGGTTATCACTGGCGGCGGTGCGGAACTGGCGGGCCTGGCGGATCACGCCCAGGGAGTGCTGGGCGTGCCGGTGAGGATCGGCAGACCGGTGGCGCTGAAAGGCCTTCCCGAAGCGCACGGATCGCCCGGTTTCGCAACGCTTGCAGGGCTGGTACTCTATGCCGCCGAAGATCCGATAGACATCCGTGCAGTGGGATCGCGTTTCACGACGACGGGCAGCTATGGCCCGCTGACAACCCTGATGCGGGCGTGGAGCGCCATGCGCGAATATTTCTGATTAACCGCAATCTGTGGATAGTGCTGGTAAAAGCATCCTTTCAATTTACCCTTTGTGGCAAAGACACCAATGGCAGAATCCTAGGCCTGCCGAGGAGACGATAAGATGAGCATCAATATTGGCCCGCCTTCAGTGGACGAACTGCGTCCGCGGATCACGGTGATCGGCGTGGGTGGTGCAGGTGGCAACGCCATCGCCAACATGATCGAAGCTGAAATCGAAGGTGTGGACTTCATTGTCTCCAACACCGACGCGCAAGCGCTGAACAGCTCCACGGCAGAACACCGCATCCAGCTTGGCCCGGATATCACGCAGGGCCTTGGTGCAGGTTCACGACCCGAAGTGGGCCGCGCCGCAGCCGAGGAAACGGTGGAAGAGATCGAGCGCGCGCTGGAAGGCGTGAACATGGTGTTCATCGCTGCCGGAATGGGCGGCGGTACCGGTACGGGCGCAGCGCCCGTGATCGCACAGATCGCCCGTGACAAGGGTATCCTGACCGTCGGCGTCGTTACCAAGCCTTTCCTGTTCGAAGGCACGCGCCGCATGCGTGCCGCCGAAAGCGGTATCGAGGAACTGCAGAAGCACGTCGATACGCTGATCGTCATTCCCAACCAGAACCTGTTCCTGGTGGCCAAGGCGGAAACCACCTTCAAGGAAGCCTTCATGCTGGCCGACGAGGTGCTGCAGCAGGGCGTGCGTTCCATTACTGACCTGATGGTGATGCCGGGCCTCATCAACCTCGATTTTGCCGACGTTCGCTCCGTAATGGGTGAAATGGGCAAGGCCATGATGGGCACAGGCGAGGGCGAGGGCGACAACCGCGCGCTGGAAGCTGCCGAACATGCCATCGCCAATCCGCTGCTCGATGGCGTATCGATGCAGGGCGCCAAGGGTGTGATCATTTCGATCATCGGCGGCGAAGACATGAAGCTGCTGGAAGTGGACGAGGCGGCGAACCATATTCGCGAGCTGGTCGACCCAGAAGCGAACATCATCTGGGGCAGCGCCTTCAATCCCGATCTCGACGGCAAGATCCGCGTTTCCGTGGTTGCCACGGGTATCGAGCAGACGGGCGACATGCCGCGTGAAAATTCGCGCCCGCTCGACCTTTCGGCAGCGCGCGGTCCGCGCAAGCCGAGCCTCGCCATCCCCGCAGACCGCGGCGATAGCGGCGAAAATGACGGAGATGACCACTTCACGGCATCGCACGACGACGATACGCTGGACCTGGGCGGCAGCGAGGAAGCCGATACCGGCGTCTATGCATCCGGCGGGCAGGCCGCGGTTACCGAAACCTATGGAGAAGAGACCGGGGAAGGTCTTGTAACGCCTGCCGACGATAGCGGCTTTGGTACGGATGAGGACGGCGGCTTCGTCGGCGAAGATGAGAATTCATCCGATTCCGCATCCGAAGGCACGTTCGACCTCACCGATGAAGTCGGCGACGACAGTTCCGGTGGAAACGATGACGAGGCCGAGCAGGACGAACTGCTGCTGGATGCCAGCCGTCTTGCAGATGCCGACGAACCGGTCGCAGGGCAGGGCGGCAGGCGCGCGCGTATGCTGGGCGCCGGTGGCGGGACATCAAACGATGCGGATAAAGCAGGCAGCGGTTCCACCGCACCATCCGGTTCCGCCGGAGCAGCATCGACGGGAAGCACCTTGTTCGAACGCATGGCAAACCTTTCACGCCAGGCACCCGAGTCCAGTGATGACGAGGACGATGACGACGAGGATGACGGCGGGTCGATGCGCATCCCACGTTTTCTCGGCCGTCAGAACAACCAGTAAAGCGGGCAGGAAATCGGGCGAGGCGTTCTCGCACCATTCAGCGAGAACTGTATAATGGAGAACGAATGATACGTTCGCTTTCCAGATCGCCGGCCCGTTTCCTGGCCCTTTTCGCCGCACCTTCTGTCGCAGTCGCGCTGCCGCACTTCGCGGTTTCGGCGCATGCGCAGGAGGTGGTGCAGGCCTTGCCCGATCCTGCTGCCGAGAACCTGAACGAAGCCCTGCGGCGGCTTTCGCGCAATCCCGAAAGCGTGCCTGCGCTCGTGGCTGCGGGCCGCGCCTCGCTCAGTCTCGGCGATGTCGATGCCGCGCTTGGCTTCTTCTCGCGCGCGCAGGCGGTGGCGCCCGAAGACACCCGTGTGCTGGTCGGCCTGGCGCTTGTAGCCGTGCGCCGCGGAGAGGCCGTGACAGCGCTCGAACTGTTCGAGAATGCGGAGGCGGGCGGCGTGCAGATGTCCGCTTACGAGGCGGAGCAGGGGCTGGCATACGACCTCGTGGGCCGAAACGATCGGGCGCAGCGGCTGTATCGGCGCTCCCTGGCCCGAGAGGATAATCCGGAAATTCGCAGACGCCTCGCGCTCAGTTACGCCATCAGCGGCAATGCCGAACAGTCAGAGACGATCCTGTTGCCCCTTCTCCAGCGCCAGGATCGCGCTGCCTTTCGCACGCGCGCTTTTGCACTGGCGATCCTGGGAAGCGAACAGGAAGCGATTTCCATAGCAGAGACGATGCTGCCGCAGCGCCTGTCGATGCGCCTGGCACCCTACTTGCGCTATATGCCGCGCCTTACGCCAGCGCAGCAAGCGGCCGCAGCCCATCAGGGGCGGTTCCCGGCCGCGCGCGAGATCGGCACCGATACCTCCCGCATCGCCGCGTTTTCGAATGACGACACGGCGCAGCCCCAGCCGCAGACCGTGACGAATCCACGAGCCAGCGCATCCGATCGGCTCTCTCCGCAGGGGGAACCACTGGGGCCCGCCGCTGCCGTGCGCGAAGAACGCTCCATCGAACTGCCGCCCGTCGAGGCCGCGCCCGCTGTCGCACAAGCGGCACCGCCACCGCCCGCTGCGGTCGAACCATCGGCACGGATAAACTCGGCCATGGCAAGCGAACCGGATTTCGTCGAACCACAAGAAGCACGTCCGTCTTTTACGCAAGTGGAGCTTCCTTCGCAGGCACCTGCGGAACCGGAACCAGAAGAGATCGATCTTGCCGCCGCCTTCGCCGATTTCACGCTCGAAACGGCGCGACCGTCTTCAACGCAAGGCGCAGTGGATATTACGGCAATCGAGCCGCCGCGCGAAAGGCCAGCGGCTGCCCAGCCGGCACCGCCCATGCACCCATCGCGCCACTGGGTACAGGTTGCCACGGGGCAGGATACTTCGGCTTTCCGCTTCGACTGGCGGCGTATCGTGCGCGGGGCTGGTGGCTTACTTGAGGATGCAGAGCCCTTCACCGCCAGATGGGGGCAGACCAACCGTTTGCTAACCGGGCCTTACGACACTGCGCGCGCGGCCCAGGCCGTGGTGAGCGAACTGGCGGGGGAGGGCGTCGACAGTTTCCGCTTCACCAGCCAGGAAGGCGAGGAAATACAGGAGCTTGATTGACGGTTGTGCCGGGTTTTCCCCAAGCTATCCCAAGCCTTGTTCACATCTTGCCAACAGGCGATCCGGGTTTTGCCCGACGAACTGGCCCCCCTCGATTGCGCCACACACCCTTGCCGCTGCATTAAGCATGGCATGATGATTTTGCAGGCGCATCGACCATGAACACCGGACACGACATGATGGAAGAAAGCCACGACGCGGCGCCGGTTGAGATGCTGGCGGCCCTTTTCGAAGCGCATGGCTGGGCCACCGAACAGGTCAGCGATGACGAGGTCAGCGGCGAGGTTCCCGGTGCCTGGACCACCTACCAGGTGCGCGGCATCTGGCGGGTGGAGGACAAGGTGCTGCAAATCCTCTGCCTTCCGGAAATTCGTGTGGCAGACGAAAAGAAACGCAACGCGCACGAGCTACTTGCCCTGATCAATGAGCAGCTTTGGCTGGGTCATTTCGACATGTGGTCGCAAGGCGACGTCATTCTCTACCGGCACGGATTGATGCTGGGCGACGACGGTATGCTTAGCCTCGACATGGCGCAGCTGGCCGTGGAGTCCGCGATTGCCGAGTGTGACCGCTTCTATCCGGCGTTCCAGTTCGTGCTGTGGGGCGACAAGTCCCCGCGTGACGCACTGGATGCCGCACTGGTGGATGCTGTCGGCGAAGCTTGATTTCGCTGCGCAAGGTGCCAAGTCACTGCGCATGACATACGAATCGATATTGATGGTCGGCTGCGGCAACATGGCCGGGGCCATGCTCGAAGGATGGTTGAAGGGTGGCGTACCTGCCGACACCTTCACGGTAATGGACCCCAAGCGTGAGGGCTTGCCCGGCGATATCCCGGTGCATCGCGAATTGCCCACCGAAGGGACTTTCGACGCGATCCTGCTGGGCGTGAAACCGCAAATGCTGGGCGATGTCGCCCCACAGTTGCAGCCGCTGGTCGGCCCGCAAACCACTATCCTTTCCATACTTGCGGGCGTGCAACTCGATACGCTGGAGAAGAATTTTCCCGAAGCCGGGGCCAATGTGCGGGTGATGCCCAATCTCGCGGTTTCGCTCGGCAAGGCTCCCGTCGCGCTGGCAGAGGCTGGCCTCGACGATGTAGGTCGCAACGATCTTTATGATTTCATGGCGCACCTTGGCACACCCAGCTGGGTGGGGGAGGATCGCTTCGATCTCGTCACCGCGCTGGCCGGCAGCGGTCCCGGTTTTGTGTACCGCTTCATCGATGCGCTGAAGGTTGCCGCCGTGCGCCTGGGTCTGGATGACAAGCAGGCGACCGAACTCGCCATCGCCATGACCGAAGGCGCTTCTGCCCTGGCATCGCAATCCGAACACGATCCGGGCAAGCTGGCGGACATGGTCGCATCCCCCGGCGGCGTTACGCGCAAGGGCCTGGACGTGCTCGACGAGGATGAGGCCATGACCCAGCTTATGACGAAATGCCTGCGCGCTGCTCGTGATCGCAGCGTCGAAATGTCCCGCGAAGCGCGGGAATGACACGTTTTCAGGGTTAACCTCGGGCAACCGCGATGCTGTCCGGTTTCTCTTGAAAAACCCTCGGAAAGTGCCGATATTGTACGCAATCCGGTCCGCTATGTGAGGCCGGGCCAAAGGAGTTTTGGATAACATGGCAAACTGGAACGACAACCGTTCGACCCGCAGTGGGTTTGGGGTGTCGCCGAGCCAGACGGGTGATGTCGCTGGCCGTACGACCTTCGACGCCGGCCTGCGCAAGCACATGCTTTCGATTTACAACTACATGGCCTCCGGCGTGCTGCTCACAGGTATCGTGGCGCTGCTGACGGCGCGCTCCGGCCTCGCGGTGCAGTTCGCACAAGGCGGTCTCCTGATGTGGGTGGTGGCTCTGTCGCCGCTGGCGATCGTCTTCGCTATGAGCTTTGGCCGCAACAAGTTTTCTACCGCCACCTTGCAGGCGATGTTCTGGGGCTTTGCGGTATTGATGGGCCTCTCGCTGTCGACGATTTTCCTCGTCTATACGGGTGCATCGATCGCGGTGACCTTCTTTGCGACGGCTGGTGCCTTTGCCGGTCTCAGCCTGTTCGGCTACACGACGAAGAAAGATATCTCGGCCTGGGGATCGTTCCTCATCATGGGTGTGATCGGCCTTATCGTCGCCTCGCTGCTGAACGCCTTCCTGATCGGTTCGCCCGGTCTTGAACTTGCAATTTCGGCGCTTGGTGTTCTGATCTTCGCAGGTCTTACCGCTTACGATACGCAGCGCCTGAAGAACGAGTATCTCGAGATCCAGCAGCTGAAGATGAGCAACCCCTCGGCAGCAGCAGCTTACCCGGTGGGCAAGATGGTAGTTATGGGCGCGCTGTCGCTCTATCTCGACTTCATCAACATGTTCCTCTTCCTGCTTCGCTTCATGGGCGCGGCGCGCGAATAGGCCGGTATCTGCAAAGGCCTGTTTCGGCAGGATATATCAGGAATGCGATGCCCGGGGTGCAAATCTGCGCTCCGGGCATTTTCTTTGCCTTCAGCCCCCGCTAAGGCAGCGCACCTATAATCGTGTCAGTGGTGGAACAACTGCGGCATTTGAGGGATTTAGCCTGTACTTATGACAAAACCTCCCCTGACTATCCGCGCTATTGCAGCGGCTACCGGTGTCGCCATGCTGGCCGCCTGCGCCACGCCCCCGCCACCGCCTCCTCCACCGCCGCCTCCGCCCCCGCCGCCGGTTGTTGAAGCGGTTCCCTATCGCCCTGTTCCGCCGCCACAGGCTGCCTATCGGATGGAAATCCCCCCGAAGGATGCGATGGGCATACGTCAGACGATCAATACGGGTCTCGATACCGAAGAGGCGATCTGGCATTTCCGCTCTGGCTGGAATGTCGCTGCGCTCAATTGCACGCGCGATGTTCATGCCCCGATCCTGGAAGCCTATGGCCAGATGCTGGTTGCAGAGGATGACAGGCTGGATGAAGCCAACGAAACGCTGGAAAACCGTTTCCGCGCCGATGCCCGCGATCAGCTGGCGAACGAAGGTGAATCGACAGCGCGCGCGAATGTAAATCGCACCGCCCTTCGCTTGCGGGAAACGCATTCCACCAGCATTTACAACTATTTCGCTTCACCGCCTGCGCGGGCGCAGTTCTGCAACACGGCGCTGGCAGTGGCGAATGACTATCTGACCAACGCGCCAGAGGAATTCTCGCTGTTCGCGATTAGCGGGCTGCAGCGTTTCGAAATGGCGTTCGATCAGTTCTACACCAGGTACGAGCAGTATCAGGCTGCCTCGAGCGAATGGGATGCTCTTTACGGCGATCGGTACGGCTATTCCCAGCCTGGCTGGGTGGCGCTTTATGGAACGGCAGAGCAGCAGCGCGCGGCCGGCGTGGCGGTGCAGGGCTACGTGCCAACGGATCCTGTAGGTGTGCCGGATACCGAAACGGGCGCGCTGATCCCGGTCATCACGGTTGACGATAGCGCGGCCAGAACGCCGGTGGTGCAACCCCTGCCGAACGACGCGCAGGATTGACCGGCAAGGGGATGGTTTTTCCCCCTTTGCACCCCAGTCGATCCCAAGCTAGATAGTTGCTGGCCTGCCCTCGCGTCATTGCGCAGGCGGGCCAGCAATACTGCACGGGGCCGTAGCTCAGTTGGGAGAGCGCGTCGTTCGCAATGACGAGGTCAGCGGTTCGATTCCGCTCGGCTCCACCAGTCCCGGTATTCCGCTTCTGTCCGGTACTATGGATGGCAAATCGCCGAGTAACTGGCGCGAAGACGCAAAAGCGCATAAGGGCGCTGCATGCATTTCCTAGACCAGGCCAAGATCTATCTCAAATCAGGCGCGGGCGGACCCGGCGCGGTCAGCTTTCGGCGCGAGAAATATATCGAATATGGCGGGCCCGATGGCGGCAATGGCGGCAAGGGTGGCGATATCATCCTTGAAGCCGTGCCTGGCCTCAACACGCTGATAGACTTTCGCTACAATCAGCATTTCAAAGCCAAACGCGGCAACCACGGCATGGGCCGCGATCGCACCGGTGCAGGTGCCGACGATCTGGTGATCGAAGTGCCCATCGGTACCCAGGTGCTGGATGAGGACAAGGAAACCGTGCTCGTCGATTTCACCGAGGAAGGCCAGCGCGTCGTCCTCCTGGAGGGCGGCATGGGCGGTCGCGGAAACGCCAGCTATAAAAGCAGCACAAACCGCGCCCCGCGCCAGCACCAGCCGGGCGAGGCCGGGCAGGAAATGTGGGTCTGGCTGCGATTGAAGCTGCTGGCCGACGTTGGCCTCGTGGGTTTGCCCAATGCGGGGAAATCGACTTTCATCAATGCCGTGTCCAATGCGCAGGCGAAGGTGGGCGATTATGCTTTCACCACGCTCGTGCCCAAACTGGGCGTCGTGCGTCACAAGGGTCGCGAATTCGTGCTGGCGGATATCCCCGGCCTCATTGAAGGCGCGGCAGAAGGCGCAGGCATCGGTGACAGGTTTCTTGGCCATATCGAACGCTGCCGCGTGCTCGTCCACCTGATCGACATCAGCCATGACGATCCGCCGTCCGCTATGCGGATCGTGGAGCAGGAGCTGGAGGCCTATGGCGCCGGGCTTGAGGACAAGCCGCGTCTCGTGGCGCTGAACAAGGTGGATCTGGCCGATGCGGAACTGGCCGCAGGCTTTGCCGATGAACTGATCGCGGCGGGCGCCAGCAAGGTTTTCCCGATTTCCGGGGCAACGGGTGATGGTATCAACAAACTGCTCGATGCGGTGCTATCCTACCTCCCCGATCGCACCGCGACCGAGCAGCCGGGAACACTGCCTTCCGATGACGCTGATTCTCCAGAGGAAAAACCCTGGACGCCAATCTGATCTGGTATCCTGGCCTGACAGGCCCTATCTGGCGCCCATGCCTATTGAAACACTCGAAGACTTTCGCGATCCCGAAATATGCCGCCGGCTGGTCATCAAGATCGGCAGCGCCCTCCTGGTCGATGGCGCAGGACAGGTGCGCGTCGAATGGCTGCGGACCATCGTCAACGAAATTGTAAGCGCGCAAGAGCGCGGCCAGGAGGTGGTGGTCGTCAGCTCTGGTGCGATTGCAATCGGTGGCAAGCAACTGAATTTCACGCACGGCGGCAGGCGCACGCTGGCAGAGGCGCAGGCGTCTGCCTCGGTCGGCCAGATATCGCTCGCCACGACTTGGTCCAACCTTCTTACCGAGCGGCACCTTGTGGCCGCGCAGTTGCTGCTGACGCTAGACGATTTCGAGCATCGCCGCCGCTACCTGAACATCTCCGCCACGCTTCGCCGCTTGCTGAAATCGGGCGTTGTGCCGGTGGTGAACGAGAATGACACCATCGCAACGGGTGAAATCCGTTTCGGCGACAACGACAGGCTGGCCGCCCGCGTGGCGCAAGCCTGCGACGCCGACGGCGTGATCCTGCTGACCGACGTCGATGGCCTCTACGACCGCCATCCCGACCATCCCGAGGCGGAACGGCTGGACGAGGTGCGCGGCGTTACCGACGAGATACATGCCATGGCCGACGGTGGCTCGGGATCGGGCCTGGGGTCCGGCGGCATGACGGCGAAATTGCTGGCGGCGGAAATCGCCGAACGCGCAGGGATTGCGCTCGCCATTATCGACGGGCAGCACGAAATGCCGATGGCCCGCGCGCTTGCTGGCCAGACAGGCACGCTGTTCCTGCCCAAGCGCGAAGATACGGGCCGCAGGGCGTGGATCGGGGGGCGCATGCGCTTCAATGGTGCGCTGACGGTGGACGATGGCTGTGTTGAGGCGTTGCAGAACGGCAAGAGCGTGCTCGCCACGGGCATCATCAAGGTAGAGGGCGAGTTCGAGCGCGGCGATATCCTGCCGGTCTACGACGAGAGCCGCCGTATGATCGCCAAGGGCGTGGTCGAATACGACTGGTCTGACGTCGTAGCGATCCGGGGCCATTCCAGCGAGGAGCACGAAGAGATCCTTGGCCACACACCGCGTTCGGCCGTGATCCACAGGGATCATCTGGTACTTCTATGACGCTGGCTGTCACAGGCGGCACCGGCTTTGTCGGACAGGCCGTTCTTGATGCAGCGGGTGAACAGAATGTGGCAGTAAGGGCGCTGACCCGGCGCGAGCAGGAAGGCCGTCAGGGTGTCACCTGGGTGCGCGGCGACCTTGCCACGCATGGCGCCCTTCGCGATCTCGCGAGAGGGGCGCGTGCGGTCATTCACATTGCCGGCGTCGTGAACGCGCCCGATACAGCAGGTTTCCATGCCGGGAACGTGGCTGGTACCGAGACCGTGATAGATGCAGCGCGGGACGCCGGCGTTTCGCGATTTATCCATGTCTCATCGCTTGCAGCACGAGAGCCCGGCTTGTCCGACTATGGTCATTCCAAACGCCTTGCCGAAGAAATCGTGCAGACCAGCGGCCTCGATTGGACGATTGTGCGTCCGCCCGCAGTCTACGGCCCGCGGGATACGGAGATGTTCGAACTGTTCAAGTCCGCGCGATGGGGTATCGTCCCCATGCCTCCACAAGGTCGTGCGTCCATCATCTACGTGGACGATCTGGCCCGTCTGCTGCTGTTGCTGGCCCAAACCGATGGCGACAGCGTCGCACGTATATTCGAGCCCGACGATGGCCGCGCCGGTGGCTGGAGACATTCCGAACTGGCCCAGGCCATTGGCGCTGCGGTGGGAAGGCGCGTCTGGTCGCCGAATGTACCGCGCGCGCTCTTGCTGGGCGCGGCACGGATAGACCGCGCTGTACGCCGGATGGGGGCAAAGCTGACGCCGGATCGCGCCCGCTACATGTCGCATCCGGACTGGACCAGCGCCACGGATCGCGCTGTGCCTCCAGACTTGTGGAAACCTGAGATCGAGACACGACAGGGGCTGGTGGAGACCGCGCGCTGGTACGAACGCAATGACTGGTTCTGATCACGCGAGCATCATCGCGCGCCGACTTCTGGTATTTCTTTATTAAAGCCTGAGCATCAGACGCTACAGGAAGGGTTCGTAACCCGGAGGCAGTTCGCCATCGTCGCCCTTGGGCACGTTGGGCGAATGGATGCCGCATTCGGTCTTGTCCCAACCGCGCCAGCGTCCGGCACGGGCGTCTTCGCCCGGCAGCACTGTGCTGGTGCACGGGGAACAACCCACGGAAGGGTAGCCCAGCGCCTCAAGCGGGTGGCGGGGCAGGTCGTGCTGCGCGAAATAGGCATCAAGATCGGCCTTGGTCCAGTCACCCAATGGGTTCACCTTCATGCGGCCCTCTTCCACCTCGAACCGGGGCAGGTTCTGGCGCGTGTGGGACTGGAAGGCCTTGCGGCCCGATATCCAGCTATCCAGCGATTGCTTGGCCCGGCGCATCGGTTCCACCTTGCGGATCTCGCAACATCCGTCGGGATCGTAGGACCAGCGCATGCCGGTTTCGTCTTTGGCTTCCAGAACGGCAGGATCGGGCTGCACTACGCTGGCATTGGTAAAGCCGAGAAGTTCGATCACCTGGTCCCGGTATGCGAGAGTTTCATCGAACATCTTGAGCGTGTCGACGAATATGATCGGCACGTCCTTGTTGGCCTGCGCCACCAGGTGCAGCAACACGATGGCCTCGGTACCGAAGCTGGACACCACGCCGATGCGACCCAGGCTATCTTCAGCCAGCAGTTCCTTCAGCATTTGCGGTGCCGGCACGCCTTCGAAGCGCGCGTTCAGCGCGTCGGCATCGGCCTGCAAGAAGGCCGGAGCGGTATCGATCCTGTCTATCCGGCGTGCGGCTTCACCCATGCCGCAGGCTCCAGATCGGAACTGCCGCGTCGGCCGCGGGCTGGTACACATGGTCGAACCGTTCCAGTGCGGCTGCGGCGTCCGCCTCGTCAAGCGGCGCATCGGGCGCGAAGGCATCGAAACCGCAACGGCGCATGTAGCGTAGCTGGTCTATCAGCACATCGCCGACGGCGCGCAGTTCGCCGGTATAGCCATGTTCACGCAGCAGGCGCGCGGCGGAATATCCGCGGCCATCGCCGAAGCTGGGGAAGTTTACCTCTACAAGACGCAAGCGCGAAAGGTGCGGCAACAGGTCGCGCGCATCGTCGCCCGGTTCCACCCGCACGGCCTCGGCGTCCGGCTGGTCGAGGAAGGAATCGACGGTAACGGCAGCGATACCTGCCTGCTCGTCGTTGCGGAAGCGCAGCTGCACATCATCGCTTCCGGTGCCAAGGTCCACAGTGTTGCGATCAGCCATATAGCGCCTCCTTGAATGGATCCATGCCGAGCCGGCGATAGGTATCGAGGAAGCGTTCCCCATCCTCGCGGCGCTCCAGATAGAGATCGGCCACGGTTTCCACCGCGTCTACGATGCCGTCCTCGTTGAAGCCGGGACCAGTAATCTTGGCGAGCGAGACATCCTCGGCCTCGCTCCCGCCCAGCAGCAACTGGTAATTTTCCACGCCTTTGCGATCCACGCCCAGGATACCGATATGGCCTGCATGGTGATGCCCGCAGGCATTGATGCAGCCGGAAATCTTCAGCTTCAATTCGCCCAGCAGCTCTCCCTTGCCGTTGGCGGCGAAGCGTTCGGAGATTTTCTGCGAAACCGGAATTGAGCGCGCGTTGGCAAGGCTGCAATAGTCCAGACCGGGGCAGGCGATGATATCGCCGATGTTGTCGAGATTGGCGGTCCCCAGGTCGGCTTCGTCCAGCTTCTGCCAAAGTTCGTACAAACGCCCGATTTCGACATGCGGCAGAATGATGTTCTGCGCGTGGGTCACGCGGCATTCGTCGAAGCTGTATTCCTTCGCCAGGTCCGCCATCAGGTGCATCTGCTGCGCGGATGCATCACCGGGGATGCCGCCGACGGGCTTCAGGCTGATAGCTGCCGAAACATAGCCGGCCACCTTGTGCGGCGAGCAATTGCGATCGATCCATAGTGCGAAATCGGGGTCCGAACGGTCCGCCTTCGCCGGCAGGCCAGCGACGAATTCGGGCGGTTGGAAGAAACTGCGAATGCGATCAAGTTCGGCGGTGGGCGGTTCGACGCCCTGTTCCAGCAGGTGAGCGAATTCCTCCTCCACCTGCCGCGTATATTCGTCCGCGCCCATTTCATGCACGAGGATCTTGATACGCGCCTTGTACTTGTTGTCGCGGCGACCGTACCGGTTGTAGACGCGCAAGGCCGCCTCGCAAAAGGTCACCATCTGGTCCAGCGGTACGAACTCGCGGATCAACGGAGCAATCATGGGCGTGCGGCCCATGCCCCCACCGACGTAGAAAGCAGCGCCCAGCGTGCCTTCGTCGTTCTTGACGATATTGATCCCAATATCGTGCAGGCGCATCGCCGCGCGGTCCTTTTCGGACGCGATTACGCAAATCTTGAACTTGCGCGGCAGGTGAGCAAATTCCGGATGGAAGCTGGACCACTGGCGCAGCAGTTCGGCATAAGGGCGCGGGTCCACCACCTCGTCTGCCGCGGCACCGGCATACTGGTCCGAACTGATGTTGCGAATGCAATTGCCGCTGGTCTGGATGGCGTGCATTTCCACCTTGGCAAGATCGGCCAGGATGTCGCCGCAATCTTCCAGCTTGATCCAGTTGTACTGGATGTTCTGCCGCGTGGTGAAGTGGCCATAGCCGCGATCGTACTTGTCCGCGATGTCGGCCAGCGCGTGCATCTGCGTGCCGCTCAACGTTCCGTAAGGGATGGCCACTCGCAGCATGTAAGCATGCAATTGCAGGTAGAGGCCATTCTGCAGCCGCAGCGGCTTGAACTGGTCCTCTGTCAGCTTGCCTTCTAGGCGGCGGTGGCACTGGTCGCGAAATTCCTCGACGCGGGCATCGACCATTGCCTGATCGTATTGGTCATATTGATACATGTCAGATTACCCAGTCCCAGCCCATCTTGTCTGCCGCAGGAACGGCAAGATCGGGGCGAATGGTGGGGCCGAGTGCACGCACCCGGTCCTTGATATGCGCCGGACGCGGACCGTCTTCGGTCTGCTCGGCTTCGATGGCATAGGCCGCGTTCACGCGGCGTGCCGCGTCTTCGGCGGCGATGATGTTCTCGGCATTTTCGCCAGCGTCGACGGCATCGGTAATATGGATCGACCAGCCCTTGCCATCCCACCACACGACTGCGCCGGATTTCAGATCGTTTCCTGTCAGGATTTTCACGTTGCAGTTTCCCCGGTGGTTTCTTGGGCAATCTGGACAAGCGCAGCATCGCCGCGTGCTGTGACATGACCGATCACGATCAGGGCAGGGCTTTGCACCGCCTTGCGTTCGACAAGATCGGGCAGTCCCGCCAGTGGACCGCGCAGCACGCGCATGTCTGTCCGGCAGGCCTTTTCGATAACGGCGACAGGCATGTCGGGCGCGAGCCCGTCTTCCATCAGCTTTTCGGCGATTTGCGGGGCGGTTTTCACGCCCATGTAGATCACGAGCGTGCGACCCTTGCCGGCAAGGCCAGCCCAGTCCTGGTCCGACAATCCCTTGCACTGGCCCGCCACGAAACTGACGATGCTGGCGTCCTCGCGGTGGGTGAGGGCAATTCCGCTGGCCGCAGCCGCGCCATTCGCTGCGCTGATGCCGGGAACCACTTCTACCCGCAGGCCTGCCGCCTGCGCCGCTTCCATCTCTTCGCCGCCACGACCGAACACGAATGGATCGCCACCTTTCAGCCGCACGACATCACGGCCCGCCAGCGCTTCGCGCACCAGCAGCGCATTGATATCGTCCTGCGGCAGCGTGTGTTTCGATCGCTGCTTGGCTACCGACACGAGCGTTGCATCCTTGCGCGCCATGGCAAGGATCGTATCGTCCACCAGTCCATCATGGACGATAAGCCTCGCGCCTTCGATCAGCCGCGCTGCGCGCAGCGTCAGCAAATCGGGATCGCCCGGGCCTGCGCCCACCAGATAGATCGTGCCTTTTGTCATGAACGCCAAAATGCGCGTCGCTCCGCAGGTCTGCCAGTGAGAAAGCTTTGGCGGTGCCCTAGATCAGCTTTAGCCGACTTCAGGCGGTGGCGAATTGAAGCAGGTTGAGCGTGAGGAAAACCGGCCAGAACCACACGATGTTACGCGTCACATGAATGGCTGAAAGCAATCCTGCGACAAGCGCCACGTGCATCACCAGCATCGCCAGCCACCCCGCCGTATAGCCATCCGATAGCAGGGACGGCACATGCACCGCGGCCGTGGCCACCGTGGCAATGCCAAGCGCCACCCTGATCGACCAGCCCCCAGCCACCAGTGCCAGAAACGCTGCTGCAATCAGGCAACGCTGCAGGGTGCGTAGCGTAATCGTATGAGCGTCATCCCATGACACGGATTGTCCAAGCGTGAGGATCTCGGCCCATCGACCGGTGGCAGAGAAGTAGGCCGCAAGCGCCAGGCTCGCCGCGATCACGCCAATGGAGAGAGAGCGCAGATGGTTTGTTCGTGGAACAAGTATAGCGGCACCGCTGCGTTGCGCGGCTACATAAACAAGGACGGGCGTAGTGACGACCAGCAGATTGAGCAGTTCTGCCGCCAAACCGTCTCCAGGCAAGAGCATGTCACGTCGGATGAGTGCAGCCAGGGCAAGAGAGGCGACGAGGGCGGCAAGGAAAAAACCTGCCTGTCGCCAGCGCCTGTCGACGACATACGGAGCCGACGCCGGGATCAGTCGCGGGTATAGCAGTGCCGCCAGCCAGGCCAATATGGCAACCGCTGAATAGGCGGTTATGATACCCAGATATTGCGTCATGACCCTCGTCTTTTGAAGAGGGCCTAACACGGTGTGTTATGGCAATGAAACAGTCTCGTCGGACTGGATCAGCTTTTAGTGGAATTGTTTTCCAGCCGCTGACCGATAGCTGCGACGAGCTGTTCGAAAGGCTCGTTCCGGCGCAAGTTAATGTCGTTTTGCGGGAATGGGATTTCGATGTCGTTCTCTTTGAACAATTGCCAAATCCGTTTGTACACGTCCGAGCGGATATTTGCGAGGCCGCCTTCGGGGTCACGGATCCAGAAGCGCAGTTCGAAATCGACGGAGCTGTTGCCGAATGCCATGATATTTACGCGCGCTTTCGGGGCATTGAGGATGCGCGGGGTTTCCTCCACCGCCTTGTACAGCAGCTTTTCGACCAGATCGAGATCGCTGTCGTACGCCACGCCCACCGGCGCTTTCACCCGCACATCGCGCGAACTGTAGGACCAGTTGACCACCTGGTTGATCATCAGGTTCTCGTTCGGGATGAGATATTCGGTCTGGTCGCGCGTTACGACCGAGATGGCGCGAATGCCGATCTTGCGGATCTGTCCGAAACCTTCGTTACCCGCAGAATCCGCGACCGAAATCACGTCGCCGGGCTTGATCGACTTGTCCATCAACAGGATGATCCCCGCGATCAGGTTACCGAAGGTTTTTTGCAGACCGAAACCGATGGCCAGACCGAAGGCGCCCGAGAACACCGCCAACGCCGTAAGGTCGATACCCAGCAGGTCTATCCCGATCAGGAAAGCCAGCGCCCATATCACGATGGTAGAAATTTTCTCGGTCAGCAGCCGCTGCGAGCTGTCCAGCTTGGTGATGCGGCGAAGGGCAAACCGGCTGAGCCGCGTTATCGCCCAGGCAATGAAGATGACCAGCGCGATGACGAACATCAGAACGACGGCATCCCAGAGCGAGAAACTGATCGAACCGATTTCCACTGCTGCGGAATCGAGAGTATCCACGATACCACCCACGGTTTCGCTGCGCTCGGTCACTGCATCGCGCAGATCGTCGGACGTTGTTATCGCGGTCACCGCTTCGGGTTCGACTGTGGGTTGCGGGTCCGGAATGGCCAGCAGAGGTTCTCCCGTCTCAGGGTCGAGGATCGGTTCGCCGGTTACCGGGTCCATTATCGGTACGGCTTCCTGCGGAGCGGGGACGCCCATCAGTTGCTCGCCCGTTTCGGGATCGATCAACGGTTCGCCCGTGTTCGGGTCGCGCAGGGGCACGGCGTCGGGGTTTATCTCCTTGGTGGAGTTCGAACCTGCCGCAGTCGCGGAATCGGGCAGTGTCGCAGTCGTGCTCATCAGCTTCCCATTGCATCCAGACCCTGGGCGAGATCACCGATCAGGTCGCCTGCATCCTCTAGCCCTATCGAAAGGCGCACGCCAAGCCCGCTACCCTCGTCAATACCCGGCGGCCACGCGCGCAGCGTATGAACTGGCGCCGGATCGAACGGAATGGCGAGGCTTTCGAAGCCGCCCCAGCTGAAGCCGATACCAAACAGTTCGAGCGCATCGACAAGACGTGCGCGGGCCGCGACATCGGCCCCCTCCGCCAGTACGAAGCTGAACAGGCCGCAGCCTCCGGAGAAGTCTCGCCGCCAGAGATCGTACCCCGGCGCGCCGGGCAACATGGGGCACAGGACGGCGGAAACTGCGGGATGGTCGGAAAGCCACTCGGCGACCTCGATCGCCGTACCGGTCGACTGGTTCAACCGCACCTGCATGGTGCGCAGCCCGCGCAAGGCGAGGGCTGCGTCGTCGGGCGAGACGACTTGGCCCATGAACTGCGCCTGCCGCCGGATGCGGTTGATCACGGGCTTTGCAGCCGTCGCGCTTCCCATCATCACGTCGGAATGTCCGCCCACATGCTTGGTGAGGCTCATTACCGAAACGTCGCAGCCGTGTTCCAGCGCGGGAAAGCCGAGCGGGGTGGCCCAGGTATTGTCGATAATGGACAAGATACCGTGCCGGCGGGCTATCGCCGCCAGTGCGGGAACGTCACACACTTCCAGCGTCAGGCTGCCGGGACTTTCCAGCATTACAGCCCTGGTCTTTTCGCCGATCAGCCCGGCCAGGCTATCCGGTTCCAGCGGATCGAACGGACGTGCGGTGATGCCGAACTGCTTGAGCATCGAAAGCGCGATGTTGCGTGTCGGCTCATAGACATTGTCCGTCACCAGCAGTTCGTCGCCAGGACGCAGCAGCGCCATCAGCGTGCAGGCGATTGCAGCGACGCCACTCGGGAAAAGCTCGGTTCCATCAGCGCCCGGCTCAAGTTCGGTGAGCGCTTCGGCCAATGCCCATTGCGTCGGCCCGCCGCGCCGACCGTAATAGAAATGCCCGTCCTCGTTCGGGCGGCCACCTGCCAGGTCTGCGCAATCCTCGTACAGATGCGTGCTGGCGCGCCATACCGGCGGGCTCACGACGCGGCCCTTGCTGCCGGGAACGCTGGTCCACTCCCGCTTGCGTCCCGCTTCGACCAGACGGGTGGCGGGCTTGCGATCGTTATTGCTCATGCGCGGGCTCCCACGGTATCGGGGCCAGCGCCGGGGCCGATCTCCTTCGGCGTGTCCGGATCGGTTCCCCAGTCGCTCCAGCTTCCATCGTAAAGGGCTGTGTCCTTCTTGCCGAGGATATCCAGCGCGAACAGCAGTACCGAGGCCGTAACCCCGCTGCCGCAACTCGCGATTATCGGTTGGTCAAGATCGACACCCGCCTGCGCAAACGCGGCGCGCAGCCGGGTCTCGTCCTTGAACGTGCCATCGGCATCGAGAACCTGGCCAAACGGCACATTGTACGAGCCCGGTATGTGGCCGTCGGCCACTTCGGGACGAAAATCCGGCTCCTTGCCAGTGAAACGGGGATTGTCACGGGCATCGACAAGCTGCTCAGCCCGCGTATCCAGGTTGGCGCGCACATCACGCTTGGCGCGCAAGCGCCCTTTGCCGCCGGTGGAAACGAAATTGGACGGCGCGAATTGCGCACGCCCTGTTTCCACGGGCCGCTCTTCGGCCATCCATTTCTGCATTCCGCCGTCGAGGATCGCCACGTTCGCTGCACCGTACAGTCGAAAGATGAACCAGGCGCGGGCCGAGGTGCGCATATCGCTGTTGTCGTAGAGAACGAGACGGTCTTTCTCTCGCAGGCCCAACTGCCCCATATGGGTGTCGAACTGGGCGCGTGTGGGCAGGGCGGACATCACATCGCCGTGGGGATCGATCAGGTTCTTCAGATCGAGGAAGCGCGCGCCGGGAATATGTGCATCCTCGTATTCCGCAAAGGCGTCGCGCTCCGTCATTGGGAGGTGAGCCGAGGCGTCGAGTATCACCACACGCTCCGCACCCAGTTTTTCTGCAAGCCATTGGGTTGTCACAAGCGAAGTCATGGAAGCCATGCCGGTGGCCTAACCTGCGGCGCCGCTTACGTAAATGGCGAGCACGCTTGCACTCGGGCCCAAGTCGCGCCATTTGGCTCGCCATGAGCGACACAGACAATTCGGCAAGGCCGCTTCATCTCGGCAAGACCAGCGCGCTGCCCGCGTCTCCGGAGGAGGCCGTGCTCGACTACGTCCCCAATCCGAGGCACGGGGCGCTGTACCTCGTGCGTTTTGCCGCGCCGGAATTTACCTCGTTGTGCCCTGTGACCGGCCAGCCGGACTTTGCGCACCTGGTGATCGATTACGCACCCGGCGAAACGATAGTGGAGAGCAAGAGCCTGAAGCTGTTCCTTGGCGCTTTTCGCAATCACGACGGGTTTCACGAAGATGTAACCGTCGGCATCGGGCAACGCCTGTTCGAGGAGATGAAACCGCGCTGGCTGCGTATCGGTGGCTACTGGTATCCCCGCGGCGGAATACCGATCGACGTGTTTTGGCAAAGCGGCGCACCGCCCGAAGGCTTGTGGCTCCCCGATCAGGGCGTTGCATCCTACCGCGGGCGCGGGTGAGCAACACAGTTTAACGAATTTCCGACTTTCGCGCGTCACAAGGCGCGCGAATACGAACCTGAAAAATTTTGGGGATTTCGATGCGTATTGTGATGATCGGTACAGGCTATGTCGGCCTGGTTTCGGGCGCCTGTTTTGCTGACTTTGGCCATGAGGTCATCTGCGTTGACAAGGATCAGTCGAAGATCGACGCCTTGCTGAATGGCGAGATCCCCATATTCGAACCCGGTCTGGACGAATTGGTGGCCAGGAACGTGGAAGCGGGCAGGCTCTCGTTCACGCTAAACCTGCAACAGGCGCTTCCGGGTACGGATGCGGTGTTCATCGCAGTGGGCACGCCAAGCCGCCGCGGCGATGGCCATGCGGACCTTTCCTACGTCTATGCCGCCGCGCGCGAAATGGCGCCGATCCTTCCCAAGGGCGTCGTGGTGGTCGACAAGTCCACAGTTCCTGTGGGTACGGGTGACGAAGTGGAGCGCATCATCCGCGAAGAAGCGCCGGAACTGGAATTCTCGGTCGCTTCCAATCCCGAATTCCTGCGCGAGGGCGCAGCGATCGACGACTTTAAACGGCCCGACCGCGTGGTGATCGGCGTGAACGACGAGCACGCCGAAAACGTGCTGCAGGAAATCTATCGCCCGCTGACCCGCAACGAGTCTCCGCTGGTGGTGATGAGCCGCCGGGCGGCCGAACTGACCAAATATGCCGGCAATGCCTTCCTCGCCACGAAGATCGGCTTCATCAATGAGATCGCCGATCTTTGCGAAAAGGTTGGCGCGGATGTGCGCGACGTGGCGAAGGGCATCGGACTGGACAGTCGTATCGGCAATCGCTTTTTGATGCCGGGGCCGGGTTATGGCGGCAGTTGTTTCCCGAAGGATACGCTTGCTCTGCTGAAAACAGGTCAGGATTACGAAAGCCCGCTGCGCATCGTGGAAAGCGTTGTCGCCAGTAACGATAATCGCAAGCGCGGCATGGGACGCAAGGTGATCAACGCGCTTGGCGGCGGCGATCTGCATGGCAGGACGGTGGCGGTTCTGGGACTGACGTTCAAGGCCAATACCGATGACATGCGTGACAGCCCGGCCATCAGCGTGGTGCAGGCGTTGCAGGATGCAGGAATCGCGGTGAAGGCATTCGATCCCGAAGGCATGGACCAGGCAAAGAAGGTGCTGGATAAGGTCACCTATTGCGATGGACCATACGAAGCGATGGAAGGCGCGGACGCGGCAGTAATTGTGACTGAATGGGACACGTTCCGTGCGCTTGATCTCGAACGGGTAAAGGGCCTGCTCAGCAAGCCCCTGCTGGTGGACCTGCGCAATCTTTACAGCCGCAGCGATGTGGAGCGCCACGGGTTCACCTACATCGCCGTGGGGCGTTAGATTACGCAAATCGATACCTGCCGGGGTGGTGCGCTTTTGCCCTGTTCCGACAAATATAGAGAATGGGGGAGGCGCGATCACGAGCCTCCCCCATCGAATGTTGTTATGGGGCCTTCGCTTTCGAACAAACCTCGTCAGGAGTCTTGCGACTGAGGCTTCGCCATGCGTTCGTGCATCTTCGATACGACTCCAGCGGGCAGGATATCGGCAAAGAAATACTGAACCTTGTTCATCAGACCGCTGACTTCCTTGGTTTCACCGTTCAACAGTGCCTCGTAACCATCCTTGGCAACCTTGGCTGGGTCGGCCTTAAGATCCGTTTTGCCTACCATGGTGTCGTCTTCCATGTCGGCATGCTTGAAGAATTCGGTGTCCGTCACGCCCGGCAGCAGGCAGCTTATGACGACGTCGCTTTCCTTCAGTTCGGTTGCCAGCCCGACACAGAAATCGTCGATGAACGCTTTGGTCGAATTGTAGACGAGGTTGTAGGGGCCGGGCATGTCGCCCACGATCGATCCGGTCACGAGAATACGCCCCTGGTTGCGATCTCGCATGTTCCGGCCCACGCGATAAATCAGGGAAACCGTGCCGGTGATGTTGGTATGGATCGTGTGGGCAATCTGGCTCCATTCATGATCGAGGAACGCACCGCCTTCGGAGGTTCCGGCATTGGCGATGAGATTGTCGACAGGCCGGGTGCCGATCTTGGTCATGAGTTCATCGACCCCCTCCTTCGTTGCTAAATCGCACCTGAGGGTTTCGACCGAAGCGGCACCGCACCCGCGTATTTCCGTCTCGGCATCCGAAAGGTCCCGGTCTGCGACCAGCAGCAGGTTGCAGCCATCCTTTGCGGCCAGCTTGGCAAGTTCGCGGCCGATACCGCTGCTGGCGCCGGTCACCACGGTAAAGCCGTTCAGATTGTCCACCTTGTTCTTGCTCATCGGGCAGTCTCCATATCCGGCTTGAGGACCACCTTGGTCCATTCGTTCTGTTCTTCGCGGAAGCATTTGTAACCGCGCGGCGCATCTTCGAGTGGCAGGCGGTGAGAGATCATGAAGGTCGTATCGAGCGTGCCATCTTCAATCTTCTCGAGAAGGTCCTTGGTGTAGCGTTGGACGTGGGTTTGCCCGCTGCGCACCTGCAGACCCTTTTCCATCAACGCGCCAAGGGGGAACTTGTCAGTCATGCCCCCATAGACGCCGGGGATCGATACACGGCCCCCGGGACGCACGGCGAGGATCGCCTGCTTCAGCGCCTTCGCCCTGTCCGCGCCGATGCCGACCTTCTGCTTGGCGATATCGAGCATATTATCGATGGCAAAGCCGTGCGCTTCCATGCCCACGGCATCGATCACGGCGTCTACACCGATCCCGCCCGACATTTCCATCAGTGCTTCGCGCACGTTGGTCTTGCGAAAGTCGATGGTCTCGGCGCCCATCTGCTCGGCCAGTTTCAGGCGATTGGGATAGTGATCGATGGCGATTACCTTGCTCGCGCCCATCACGATGGCGGACTGGATGGCGAACAGTCCCACCGGCCCGCAGCCCCAGACCGCTACCGTGTCGTCAGGCTGGATCTCGGCATTTTCTGCCCCCATCCAGCCTGTGGGCAGGATATCGGAAAGGAACAGCACCTTGTCGTCCTCCAGATGATCGGGAACGACTATCGGTCCAACGTCGGAATAGGGCACGCGCACATATTCGGCCTGTCCGCCCGAATAGCCGCCCGTCAGGTGCGAATAGCCAAATAGCCCGGCCATCGGGTGGCCGTAGAGCGTAGCGGACATGTCCTGCTTTTCCGCCGGATTGGAGTTCTCGCAAGCAGAATATTGCTTGATATTGCAGTGAAAACAGCCACCGCAACTGATCGTGAAGGGGACGACCACGCGCTGCCCCTTCTTCAGCGTGCTGTCCTTGCCGATTTCGACGACCTCGCCCATGAATTCGTGGCCCAGCACATCGCCCGGCATAACGCCGGGAATGACGCCGTCGTAAAGGTGGAGGTCACTGCCGCAGATGGCAGTGGATGTAATCTTGATGATGGCATCGCGGGAATTGATGATCTCCGGATCGTCCACCGTATCGATGCGGACGTCGTGCGTGCCGTGCCAAGTTAGCGCTTTCATTATCCGTTCTCCTGCTGCTTGGCTTCGCGGGTCTGGTCCTTGCGATGGGCCGAGGTGGTTATTTCGCCTGTCTCCATCAGCGCCTTGAAACGCTTGAGGTCATGCCGCGCCTGAACTTCCGGTTCGCGGAGAAACAGCTTTGCGAGCGCACGTCCCGCAGCGCCGCCGGGGGGATCGTATGACATGATGAGCGAGACCCGCGTACCACGGTCCCCGGGCGCATCCGCGAATTCCACCCGGCCACTCGTGGCAATGTCGGATTGGTCGGTGGAAGCCCAGGCGATCCGTTCGTTTTCACAATCATCGGTTACCTTGGTCACGACATCGACAGTGGTGCCGCCGGGCGCCTTGATGACCCACGTCGAAGTTTCTCCGTGTGAACGGATCGCCTCCAGGTTTTCCATGAACTTCGGCAGGTTATTGAAGTCTCGCCAGTATGTGTAAAGTTCCGCGCGCGGTTTGCGGATCGTTACCGTGCGTCCGATCGCCGCATGTTCGCCGGGCGGCGACTTGCGGGTGTAGGCAGGAGCATCGTCGGAGCCGCCTTTGCGTCGGTTGAGCAGGAAGGCGCCAAAAGCGGCACCGCCAAGTGCCAGGCCTATCCCGGCAATTGAGGCGGACGTTCGCAAACCGTTGTCATCTCGCATAGTTTTTCCTTTCGAATGCCGTTCGATCTTTAGGGCTGGCGTTCAGATGCAGCGTGTCGAACTGTCGAGTGATGCAGCCTTATTCGATCGAGTTTTTGCCGTGGCAATGAAGCCGACCACAGACGGACTACTCCCGGGATCAACGGCACTCTTGGGAAACGGTTGCAGGAAAAATCAGAAAATCACCGAAGAGATAACTTAAGTAAATTTGAGTGGGTCGACCGCTTAACATTTTGCAATTTCGGATTTGCGAGCGGTCTGCACTCCCCACGGACAGGGTCTGGGCCTGCGGTAGACATCATAGTCTCTCGGCGAGCCTTATCGACCATTTTCTAGGAGAGCGCGGCTAGCGAGCTGGACAGGATGGTGCCGGTTAGAGGATTCGAACCCCTGGCCTGATGATTACAAATCAACTGCTCTACCAACTGAGCTAAACCGGCTCACCCATCGGGCGCTGGCCCCTTTGTCGCAAACGGTTCGCGATGGCAAGTGGGTGTGGGGCATCATTCGCCTGATCGAGCAAGTGGCGTTTGAAACCAAGTGGGGATTGTGCTTCTATCCTATCGGGACGCAACTGGAGCTTTAAATGGATTCCCGAACTCAGGAACACCTGATTTTCGAGGCGCATCGCAAGTCAGCGGGCGCCAGCTATTTGCTGTGGTTCTTCCTTGGCTTCTTCGGCGCGCATCGTTTCTATCTGGGGCGTACGCGTAGCGCCATCGTGCAGCTGTTGATGTGCCTGTCCATCGTGGGAATTATCCCATTGGCGTTCTGGTGGTTGATCGATGCGTTTCTGATCCCGGACATGGTGAGAGACGAGAACCTGGAAACCATCCGCAAGCTGGGCGGACGCGGTGAAGTGCCGCAAGAGCCGCGACTGGATGCGCCGGAGCGCGGGGCTGCGTCCTTCGATCCGCGCGTTGAAGAGATACGGGAAATGCGGCGCCGCTAGGTGGTTGCTCAGGGCACGCCGAAGGTCCAGCCTTCGGTGCGCGCGATCTCGTCAGTCATGCCGCGCGGAAACCACAGCGCAGTATCGTTCGCCACAGTGCGAAGCCATGCGGCAGTCACCAGCGCATCACTGGCGTGATCGTCCGCCGGACCGCGCGATGCAACCGGCGGACAATCCAGCTCGGCAAGCGCCGCGTTCAATTCCTCGAAACTGCGCATCTTGGCCCGCGAAGCGGTGCGCCCTGCGGCAATGGCGGCCAGCGAGGTGTAAATCTCGACGATTGCAGGGCCAGCATCCGGTAGTGGATCGACAGGCCATACGGGCACATGGCCGCGTAGGCCGTGCAACATGCGCATACCCGTCAGGCTGGATTTGCCCACCTGTGCTGCACCCACGAGATTGAAGTTGGAATAGGGTTTGCAACCCAGTTTAGCCTGTTCGATCTCCGTCACGCGGAAACGGCCGCGGCCGCCGCCAAACAGAGATCCTTCACGCCCACCGTGGCGGCGAAAATAGGCGCTCGCTTCGGGATGATCGACAAAGCTGCTGGCAGCAAGGTGGGGATCGGGCCGGCTGATACGATCGACAAGCTCCCAGAGAGACAGCGCATCGGGCGGGCTTCGATCCCAACCCGGAAAAAAAGCGCCGCAGTCCGCGAAGGGTAGCGATATGCCGAGGTCGAGGCCGACCAGCGTGGCAGGCGGTAGATCGTCGCGCAGCAGCGCCAGCACCTCTGCGCGGTTCCAGCCCCTTTCACGCTCTACGAGCACGGGTGGCCCGCCTGCCGCGTCTGCCACTGCCACGGCGATGGCCTTGTGCAGGGGGCCAACAGCGCCCGACCAGTCTATGGCGATGAAATGGCTGAAACGTGTCAATCCCGCTGCGCCCGAAGCTTGTTCCAGTAGTCGAGCCGTTTGGCTATCTCACGTTCGAAACCGCGCTCGACCGGTTCGTAATAGGTCTGCGGCTCCATCTCCTGCGGCCAGTAATCGTCACCCGAAAATCCTTCCTCGGCGTTGTGGTCGTAAGTGTAGCCCTTGCCGTAACCGACATCCTTCATCAATTTCGTCGGTGCGTTCACGATGTTCATCGGCGGCATCAGGCTGCCGGTTTCCTTCGCGCTCCGGAAAGCTGCCTTCTGTGCCTTGTAGACCGCATTGGATTTGGGCGCGGTGGCAAGATAGATGCACGCTTGGACCAGCGCCAGCTCGCCTTCGGGGCTGCCCAGGAACTGATAGGCGTCTTTTGCGGCCATGCATTGTGTCAGCGCCTGCGGATCGGCGAGGCCGATGTCTTCCACGGCCATGCGGATAAGCCGCCGCGCCACGAACAACGGTTCCTCTCCTGCTACCAGCATGCGCGCCATGTAATACAGCGAGGCCTGCGGATCGGAACCGCGAACGGCCTTGTGGAGCGCCGAAATCAGGTTGTAGTGCCCCTCGCGATCTTTGTCGTATACCGCCATCCGGCGTTGCAGGAACTGGCCCAGCGCCGCAGGATCGAGCGGCTTGTCGATCTTCGCGGCATAAAGCGTCTCGGCCTGGTTTAGCAGGAAACGACCGTCACCATCAGCCGATGCGATCAGAGCCGCGCGCGCCTCGCCTGTAAGGGGAAGGGGGCCTTCCAGCTTCTCTGCGCGGTCAAGCAACCGGGCCAGCGCCTCCGCATCGAGGCGATGCAGGATCAGCACCTGTGCACGGCTCAGCAGTGCAGCGTTGAGTTCGAAGGACGGGTTCTCCGTGGTCGCGCCCACAAGCGTTACGAGGCCACGTTCGACAAAAGGCAGAAAGCCATCCTGCTGCGCGCGGTTGAACCGGTGGATCTCGTCTACGAACAGTAAGGTGCGCTGGCCGGCTTGCTGCGCCTTTTCGGCAGCGGCAAAGGCTTTCTTCAGGTCGGCGACGCCACTGAACACGGCGCTGACGGCTTCGTATCGCATACCCACTGCTGCCGCCAACAGCCGGGCGATGCTGGTCTTGCCCGTACCTGGCGGCCCCCACAATATCGTGCTGGAAAGCTTCCCGGCGGCTACCATCCGTCCGATCGCGCCTTCCGGACCGGTAATATGTTCCTGTCCGATAACCTCGTCCAGGCTGCGCGGCCTGAGGCGATCGGCAAGGGGTGCGTCCTCTCGCACCACTTCGGGCGGGGTTTGCGGGGTATCGTCGGCAAATAGATCGGCCATCGCGTCTATGTAGCGGCTTGACGGTCGCGAAGTAGAGAAGTCTGCAAAATTTTTCACCACCTCTTGCTACGATAGGTCTAAGATATATCTTAAGGAAGGTGGGACGTACTGGAGAGTTGTAATGAGCAAGGTTAGCAGGAAGCCGCGGGCAGCCGGAAAATCGGCAAGGGGTGCGGCATCGCGCTCGCGCCGCGCACGCCGCGAGGAAGAGATTGTCGAGCCCGAGGACCTGGAACCGGTCGAGGGCGATATCGAGGACCGGCCTGAAGGCGAGGACTTCGAAGTCGAGGTGGAGATCGAAATGGACGATGACGATGGCGACTGGGAAGAAGGCGGCCCGCGCCGCTACCGGCATCGTCATCGCCATCGTTATAATGCCGAGGACGTGCTCGGCATGACCGGCATCTTCGGCAGGGACGGACCGCTTGGCCCCGATGGCCCCTTCGGCCGTGGCGGAGTGTTCGGCAAGGACGGCGTATTCGGCCCCGGTGGCCTGTTCGCGCAAAGCGGTGGTCGCAAGCGGTCCCGCTCGCATCAGGGCGAGGGCCAGCGTCGCCGCCGCCTGTTCGGGCCGGGCGAACTGCGCCTCGTGTTGCTGGCCATGCTGGCAGAGGAACCGCGCCACGGCTACGAACTCATCAAGGCTCTGGAGGACATGACTGCCGGTTCCTATTCACCCAGCCCCGGCACGATCTACCCGACATTGCAGATGTTGGCGGACGAGGGCGCGATTGCCGAGCAGGACAGCGAGGACGCGAAGAAGCTGTTCCAGGCGACGAAGGCAGGCCTTGCCGAACTGGAAGACCGCAAGGACGAGCTGGAAGAATTATGGGAGCGTCTTGGCCGCAAGCGAGAGCGCGCGCGTCCGAGTGGTTCGGCAGAGCTCTTCCGTGCCATGAGTAATCTTGGTTCGGTGCTGAAGAATAAAGCTTCGAGCGGGGGTCTGAAGGATATGGACAAGGACAAGGTCGTCGATCTGATCGATGAGCTCGCCCGAAAGATAGAACGCCTCTAGTCAAACAGGTCATTTCCCTGTTGCGATGATCTATGTTAATTATCGCTACGATAATCGTCATCGCAACAGGGGAGACTTGCATATGGCTATCATGGGACGACCCGCCACGCCCTGGCACTTCTGGGTGGTAAGTATTCTGGCTCTTATCTGGAATGGCTTCGGTGCATTCGACTACCTGATGACGCAGACACGCAACGAAGCGTACATGTCGGCATTCACTCCCGAACAGCTCGATTATTTCTATGCCTTCCCATGGTGGATGGAGGCGCTCTGGGCCATTGGCGTCTGGTTCGCCCTGCTGGGCGCCGTGCTGCTTTTGCTTCGCAGCCGGTTTGCCGTCTACGGCTTTGTTCTGGGTCTTGTCGGGCTTGCCGGATCCTCGGCCTACCAGTTTATCAATCCGGCTCCCGAAGGGGTGCTGGATGGAACAGGCCTGATCATGACCGTCGTGATCTGGATCAGCCAGATACTGCTGCTGCTCTACGCGCTGGCGATGTCGCGCAGGCGGGTTTTACGCTGACGCTGCCTTGTCCGGCCGCCGCTGTTCGATCAGTCGCAGGTAAGTTTCCGCCACCGCACCGTTGATCGCATCCCAGTCGAATTCATCGGCGCGGTTCGCGCCTGCCTGTCCGTGCGACCTGCGCAGATCGGGATTGTCCGAATACGTGGACAGTTTTTGGACATAGGCGGCAACGTCGCGCGGCGGCACCAGATAACCCGTCTCGCCATCCACCACGAGGCTGGACGCACCCGTCGCATCAGCTGCCACAACCGGCACGCCGCAGGCCATCGCCTCAAGAGTTACATTGCCGAAAGTCTCTGTAACAGAAGGGTTCAGCAACACGTCCATGCTGGCGACTGCCCGGCCCAGCTCGCGTCCTTGCTGAAAGCCGACGAATTTCGCTTCGGGCACCTTCTCGGCGAAGAAATCCTTCGCCGGCCCCTCTCCGATCACGAGAACCTGGTGAGGCACGTTCCGCTTGCGCAATTCGACCATTGTTTCAGCAAATATGTCGATGCCCTTTTCCAGCACCAGACGACCCAGGAAGCCAATCGCCATGTCATCGTCGGCAATACCCAGGGCGCGGCGCCATTGCAGATCGCGCTGATGTGGGGTGAATATCCCGCGATCGACCCCGCGCGACCATGTTCCGATATCGTCATGCATTCCCTGCTCGCGCAGTTCGGCAATCATGCTGGCGGAAGGTGCAACGATAGCATCGCAACGCTTGTAGAAACGTCGAAGCAGAGCGACGAACACCGGTTCCACGAAACCAAATCCGTAGTAACGTGGGTATGTCTCGAACCGGGTATGCACGCTGGCGAGTACCGGAATTCCATGCGCGCGTGCCCAGGTCAGTGCGCGATGGCCGGCGACGTCCGGGCTGGAAAGGTGCACGATGTGGGGATCGAACCGGGCAAGATCCTCCTTGATCTGCGCGCCAAGTCCGGTGGAAAACTGGTATTCCCCGCGACCGGGGATCGGTACCGAAGGCAAGCTGACGAGCTCGCCCGCGGGTTCGAAGGCGGGGGTATCCGTGGTGGGGGAATAGACGCGTACCTGTGCGCCATGGCGCAAAAGGTAATCCACCAGCCGGTTGAGCGCCTGGTTCGCGCCATCGCGAACGTAGTTGTAGTTGCCGCTGAACAGGGCCACGCGCAGGTCCGAACTTCTCATCGTTGCAGCCCTTAATGGAGGCAATCCCGAATGGCGAGAGGGAGCGCGCGAAGTTCGCAGCCTTTAGGGCCAATTCCGCATCGCTCACGATGTACGAGGCATCTTCCACAGGTTGAGCAAATGCCAATGGACAGATTTGCGCGAAAGATGTCCGTCGCCCCGTCTGATCGCCGGCACCGGACCAGCCATATCAGGTGATCGCGGAACAGCAAAAGGTTCGTCTGCGTTGGATGGACCATGGAGCAGGGCGAAATTCTTGTCACCGCCGCCATGGCCAGTGGATTTATCGCGATTCACTTGCTCGTGCGCCGACTCCGGTTCCTGGATGTCACACCGCGCAGCGGCTGGCTCTCATTCGCGGGCGGCGTTGCCGTCGCCTATGTGTTTCTTCATGTCCTGCCCGATATCGCTGCACACCAGCGTGAATTCGCAGTCAGCATGGGCGTGGATGCCATGGCAGCTGAAAGCGTCATCTATTCGCTAACGCTGGCGGGCCTCGCCGCGTTCTACGGGCTGGAACGGGCGGTGAAGGTTAGTCGAGGCCAAAGTCGTGACGCGGGCGAGGGAGACCGGATGCGCGATGACGTGCTCTATCTGCATCTTGTAACCTATGGCCTGTTCAACGCTTTGATCGGTTACCTCCTGCTGCACCGCGAGGAGGGCGGCGCATGGTCACTGGGCCTGTATTTTATCGCGATGGGGCTGCACTTTCTTACCGCCGATTTCGGCATGCGGCAGGATCATCCCGAAGCCTACGACAGGCTGGGGAGATGGGTCATCAGCGCCGCCGTTGTGGCAGGCTGGGTGTTGGGGCTGACGGTGGATTTGTCGCCCGTGCTGATCGGCTGCCTGTTCGCATTCCTGGCAGGCGGCATAATCCTGAACGTGCTGAAGGAAGAATTGCCCGAAGAACGACAGAGCTTTTTCATGCCATTCGTACTGGGCGTCGTGCTGTATGCCGGATTGATACTGGCAGAGCGGCACTGGGCCTGAGACTGTCGACCTGCCGCACGATACGACAGGCCGTGCATGGTGCCGGTCGATGCCAGCACCATGCGCGCCCGTCAGACAAAGCGGGAGAGGTTACTCGTTGCTGCCGCTTGTTTTAATCAGTCCTTGTTCGACCGCTTGGCGCGCTTGCGCTCATGCGGGTCGAGGTGGACCTTGCGCAGGCGAATGCTCTGCGGGGTAACTTCCACGATCTCGTCATCGCCGATGTAGGCGATGGCCTGTTCCAGCGTCATCTTTCGGGGCGGGGTCAGGCGAATACCTTCGTCCTTGCCGCTGGCGCGGAAGTTGGTCAGCTGCTTGCTCTTCAGCGGGTTCACTTCCAGATCGTCAGGTTTGGCGTTCTCGCCAATGATCATGCCCTCGTACAGCTTCTCGCCCGGAGCGATGAACAGCACGCCGCGCTCTTCCAGCATGTTGAGTGCGTAGGCCTGCGCCTCGCCCATTTCCATGCTGATCAGCACGCCATTCTGACGACCGGCAATCTTGCCCTTGTAGGGGCCGTAGCTGTCGAACAGGCGGTTCATGATGCCCGTGCCGCGCGTGTCGGACAGGAATTCACCGTGATAGCCGATCAGGCCGCGGCTTGGTGCGAGGAAGGTAAGACGCGTCTTGCCGCCGCCGCTGGGGCGCATGTCGGTCATCTCCGCCTTGCGGGTGGCCATCTTTTCCACAACCGTGCCGGAATATTCCTCGTCCACGTCGACGACGACGGTTTCGTACGGCTCCATGCGCTGGCCGTTCTCTTCCTTGTAAAGAACGCGCGGACGGCTGATGGAAAGCTCGAAGCCTTCGCGACGCAGGGTTTCAATCACCACGCCAAGCTGCAATTCGCCGCGACCCGCCACTTCGAAGGCGTCCTTGCCCTCGGCTTCGGTGATACGGATGGCCACGTTGCCTTCGGCTTCGCGTTCCAGACGTTCGCGGATGACCCGGCTTTGCACCTTGTCGCCTTCACGACCAGCGTAAGGACTGTCGTTTACGGCAAAGGTCATGCTGAGGGTAGGCGGATCGATCGGCTGGGCGTGGATCGGCACGCTGACATGCGGGGCGCACAGCGTGTTGGAAACGGTTGCCTCGGTAAGGCCCGCAATTGCCACGATGTCGCCCGCCTTGGCATGCAGCACGGGTTCGCGTTCCAGGCCATTGTAGGCGAAAACCTTGGTGGCGCGACCGGATTCGACCAGGTTGCCGTTCACGTCCAGCGCCTTGATCGGCATGCCAGTTTCCAGGCGACCGCTCTCGATGCGGCCGGTCAGGATACGACCGAGAAAGGCATCACGGTCAAGCAGGGTGGCGAGCATGGCGAAATCACCATCGGGATCGAGGTCCGGCGCAGGAACGTGGCTGACGATCAGTTCGAACAGCGGGATCAGGTTGCCTTCGCGCGCATCGATGTCCTCGCTCGCATAGCCGGAACGGCCCGAGGCGTAGAGCACGGGGAAATCCAGCTGCTCGTCGTTTGCATCGAGGTTCACGAACAGGTCGAACACCTCGTCCAGCACTTCGGCAGCACGGGCGTCCTGGCGGTCGATCTTGTTGACGACGACGATGGGCTTCAGGCCAAGGCCCAGTGCCTTGCCGGTCACGAACTTGGTCTGCGGCATCGGGCCTTCGGCGGCGTCCACCAGCAGGATCACGCCATCGACCATGCTCAAGATTCGCTCCACCTCGGCGCCGAAGTCGGCGTGGCCAGGGGTGTCGACTATGTTGATGTGGTAATTCTGCTGGCCACCCGGAGGTGCCCATTCCACGCTGGTAGGCTTGGCAAGAATGGTGATCCCGCGTTCCTGTTCCAGTTCGTTGGAATCCATTGCGCGTTCTTCCACGCGCTCGTTCTCACGAAAGGTGCCGGACTGGCGGAAGAGCTGGTCGACAAGAGTGGTCTTGCCATGGTCGACGTGGGCGATGATCGCCACGTTGCGAAGGGGGGCGGACATGATCTGTGGTTTCCTGGATTACGGCGGGCGCTCAATGCTGCACCTGCGAATTGGCGCGCCGATAGCCTAAGACACGCTTCGCCGCAAGCGTATCCGGGCCGATTTGCTTGACGTATACGTTAGACCCCTCCATGTTGCGCGAATGATACACCGGCGGTTTGTTCGCCTGTCTTCTGGTAAACTCGCGATTGTGCGATGCTTTTCCGCCCGGTATTACAACGCAGCCTAGAAAGAGGTCGCTTGAAGTCCGTACGTCGCCGCAAGAACCGGGGCGCGGTCTTTAAGGGAGAGATGGAGAAATTAATGACCAGCATTACCGCCGGCTCCGCCGGTTTTTCGCGCAAGTGCCTTTGCGGCGTTGCCGCAATCGCGTTCATGGCTCCTGCTGTTGCCTATGCACAGGACGACCCTTCGGTAGGTGAAGCGCTTGAAGAAGCCGGTGTCGACGACACGGTCATCGACAATATCGCTTCGGGAAATGACATCGTTGTTACCGCAACGAAGCGCGAGCAGACCCTGCAGGAAATTCCGGTGGCCGTATCCGTCACCACTGCAGAGACGCTGGACCGCGAACAGATTCGCGACCTGAAGGATCTGCAGTCCGTCGTTCCCTCGCTGCGCGTTACGCAGCTGCAGAGCGCCGCCAACACCAACTTCATCATTCGCGGCTTCGGCAACGGTGCGAACAACGCCGGTATCGAGCCTTCCGTGGGCGTATTCATCGATAACGTCTATCGCAGCCGCTCCGCCTCCCAGATCAGCGACCTGCCCAATGTCAGCCGCATCGAAGTGCTGCGCGGGCCGCAGTCCACGCTGTTCGGCAAGAATGCCTCGGCGGGCATCATCTCGATTGTCACCACGCCGCCCTCCTTCTCCCTCGAAGGTTCGGCAGAGGTTTCTTACGGCAATTACGATGCCATGGTTGCCCGTGGCTATATCAGCGGCCCGCTGAGCGAAAATGTTGCTGCCAGCTTCGCCGCTGGCATCAACAAGCGTGACGGGTACAACTTCGATCCCGTATCCGACACGACCACCAACGAGCGTGACCGCTGGTTCGTGCGCGGCCAGTTGCTGTTCGACAATGCCGACAACTTCAGCGCCCGCATCATCGCCGATTACGATCGGATCGACGAGAACTGCTGCGGCGTCGTGAATGTGCAGCCGTCTTCCTTCACGCAGGCCATTCAGGCCGTGGGCGGCCGGGTGAACGCGCCTTCGGAAGCATTCGACGGCATCGTCTACAACAACTTCCCGTCTACCAACGATGTCCAGAACTACGGCCTTTCGGCCGAGCTGAACTACGATGTGACCCGTGATGTCACGCTGACCTCGATCACTGCCTACCGCGAAACGCGCGGTGATTTCGGTCAGGATGTGGACTTTACTGGCGGCGATCTGTTGCAACGCTTCAATGATCAGGCGCTGGACACCTTCACCCAGGAATTCCGCGTCTCCGGTGACTGGGATCGGCTCAGCGCGCTGGCCGGTGTCTTCTATTTCAACGAGTCGGTGATCGAGGACCAGACCGTCCGCTACGGTGACGATTTCCGCCCCTTTGCCAACGTGCTGACCAACCAGTTACTCGGCCAGTCGCTGACCCAGGCCGAGGGCCTGATCGGCGCGCTGTCGGGCAATCCGGCGCAGTTCATCGGCACCTTCTTTGCGCCAGGCGTAGTGGAACAAGGGCAGTTCACGCTCGACAACGAAGCCCTGTCGCTGTTCGCTCAGGCCGACTTCGAGATCGTCGAAGGTCTTACGCTGACTCTTGGCGGCAACTACACGATGGACGAGAAGGTCGGCACGACCGACTACCAGTCGTTCGGTACCTTCTCGAACATCGACCTTGTCCAGGTAGGCAACAGGGCCATCGTGGCGCAGGGTATCGCCGATCAGGTTGGCGCGGCACTAATGCTGGGTCGTCCTGCATCGCAGGCAGAGATCCAGGCGTTTGCTACCGGCCAAAGCCCGGCGGGCGCTGCAGGTGCGGCGGCATTCCCCCAGATTCAGGCAGGCGTGCAGGCATTTGCTAATGCCAACGACACCAACCCGGCGGTAAACCCCCTGCTGCAGGCGCAGGCCTTGCAGAACTTCCCGCGCTTCGTGAACATCCCGAACGTGGTGGAAAGCGGCGAGACGGACGACAACGAGTTCTCCTACACCGCGCGTCTGGCCTACGATATCAATCCTGACCTCAACATCTACGCAAGCTACGCGACGGGCTTCAAGGCCAGTTCTTTTGCCCTGAGCCGTGACAGCCGTCCGGCACCGGGCGATGCGGCGGCCCTGGCTGCGGCGGGTCTGCTGCGAACCAACCAGACCTTCGGCAGCCGCTTTGCAGGACCTGAAGAATCAAAGGTGATCGAGGTTGGCCTGAAGGGCAACTGGGGTGACTATTCGGCGAACCTGACGGGCTTCCGTCAGGACATCGATGGCTTCCAGTCCAACGTCTTCACCGGCACCGGCTTCTTCCTGGCCAACGCCGGCAAGCAGCGCACCTACGGCGTGGAGTTCGAAAGCACGGCCAACCCGGTCGATCCGCTGACGCTCAGCCTGGCTGTCACGTGGCTGGATCCGAGCTACGAAAGCTTCCCGCTTTCCCCGTTCGGTGACATTTCCGGCACGACGCCTGCCGGTATTCCCGAATGGACCGTCGTGGTCGGTGGCCAGTATGCGCAGCCGATGGGCAATGGCGATGAACTGATCCTGCGTTCAACCTACTCCTACGAATCCGAAGTGCAGATCGTGGACGGCCTGCCGGGCTTCCTCGATGCGACGCTGCCCGACGGTGGACAGGCCCAGGCCATTGCTGCTGCGCAACCTTTCACCCGCCAAGTGGACGAACTTTCGGCCTCGCTGACCTACGTGTTCGACGCGGCAGGTCTGGAACTGTCGGTGTGGGGTCGTAACCTGCTGGACGACCGGTATTTCCTCTCGCTGTTCGATTCCCCTGCGCAGCCCGGTTCGATCTCGGCCTATCCGAACCAGCCGCGTACATACGGCGCAACGGCGAAACTTCGCTTCTAAGGCGAATGTTTCACTTAAATTTGGAAGGGGGGCCCTTCGCGGCCCCCTTTTTCTTGCGTCCAGAACGGTTTCATGGTGCGATCAGATTGAACTGACGGGGGAATTCATGAATCTCAGTATTGGCAGCGTGCTTTCGCGCATGATGGATATGGTGCGGCAGCGCCTTGGTGCACTGGTCGGCCTCGCGGTGGTCTATTTCGTGCTCCAGATCATTCTCAGCGTCGTGTTCGCAGGGGCGATCAGCGCCTCCATGATGACGATGGGAATGGGCGGCGCTTCGCCGATGGATGCGGGCTTCGGCATCGGCGTCATCCTTGGCGGGCTGGTGTTCTATGTCACCTTTCTGCTGCTGTATTTCGCGCAGTCTGTCGCGATGACGCACCACGCATCGCCCATTCTGACGCCCGACTTCGGCCAGTCCTTCATGGTGGGCTTGAAAAGCCTGCCCACGCTGCTGGGCCTGACGTTGCTGATGATCGTTGCCTATATCGCATTTGCGATCGTGGCAGGGATTGCGGCTGTGCCCTTTGCCATGATGGGCGAAGCGGGTTCGCAGCTGTTCGCGGTGCTCCTGCTGATCGCTTCACTCTATCTCGCGTGCCGCCTCGCACTGGCGATCCCGGTAATCGCGGTGGATGAAGTGAAGAACCCGATCACTGCAATCAAGCGTTCCTGGGTTTTGACGCGCGGCAACGCGCTCAAGATATTCCTGGCCTTCCTCGTCTTTACCATCATTCTGATCGTGGCGCTGTTCGCGCTGTTCGCGGCCTTCGGCGGATCCATGGTCGCGCTGACTGATCCGGTAAGTGGCATGTCCGCGCTTGGCGGAGGCTTGGTCGTGGGCATGATCCTCGTCTTCATGCTTTTGATGATCGTCGTCTATGTCGTGATGACGGCATTCATGGCATCGCTCCATGCCTCTCTGGCAGGGCCGGAAACGGTCGCCGACACTTTCGGGTAGGGGCCCGTACTCGTAGCGGGCCGGCGGCTAGGCTCGCTCGGCTAAAGCGAGCGTAGCGTTTGCGCTGGGCGTGCCCGCAAAAGGGGAAGCGACGCGCCTAGTGCGAAAGCCAGCACCAGAAACAGTCCGCCACTCAGCACGGCGAGAATTTCCGTCCAGTCGGGCAGCCATTCGAATTCGAACATCTGCACGATCACCAGCCACGCAACGCCGGTGCCGAGCGCAAGCGCTACCAGCGCAAGAACCGCCGCCAGCAGGCCGAATTCGGCGAATTGCAGCGCCAGCAACTGGCGACGGCTGGCGCCCAGCACCCGCAGGATCACGGTGTCGTAGATACGCGCGGCCCGTGCGGCGGCGATTGCGCCCAGCAGCACGGCAATGCCCGCCAGCACCGCTACGGAAGCAGCGGCCAGAATGGCTAGCGATACCTGATCCAGGATCGTGCGCGCCTCTGTCAGCAGCGGGCATACCTCGATCACGCTGGAGGAGGGGAAGGCAGTCACCAGCGTGCGTAACAACCCCTCGGCCTGAGTGCCTTCGGGAAGGTCTATCGTGGCTGCCAGGTTATGCGGAGCATTGGCAAAGGTGTTGGCGGAGAATACCCAGACATTGTTGAACCCGAGGCTTTCCCAGTCGATCCGCCGCGTGTTGGCCACGCGCGCGGTAAAATCCACGCCGAGCACGCTGATGCTGATCATGTCGCCGATGGCGATCCCCGCAGCCTGGGCCAGTTCTTCGTCAACCGAAACCAGCGGTTCGCCAGCGTATCCTTCGTCCCACCATTCCCCCGATGTCACCGCGTTGCCTTCGGGTACGGAGTCCGAATAGGTGAGGCCGCGTTCGCCGCGCAGACCCCAGGTTCCCTCGCGATCCTCCATCTCGTCCACGCGGATCATCGCGTCTTCGGGGCCGAAAGAGGTTATCGAGCCGCGCAGGGTAGGCACGGTCTGCACTGTGGCATCGGGCGCGGCTTCGCTTACCAGCCCACGGAATTGCTCAACCCCTTCGCGCGGTACGTCCAGGACGAAATAGTCCGGCGCCTGAGCGGGCACGGATTGCTGTATGTTTCCGTTCAGACTGGACTGCACGCCCGCCAGCAGCACGAAGGCCGAAAGGCCAAAGCCCAGCGCGGTGACGAGAGACCCGGTGGCGGCTCCCGGCCGGTGGAGGTTGGCGACTGCGGCGCGCACGATCGGGTCCGATGGGCGCGGGACGCGTGACGCGGCCCAGCGGATTGCGCGGCCCAGCAGGGCCAGAAAGCCAAGGACCGCTGCAGCACCGCCAAGAAACATGGCGGTAAGCAGCGGATTTTCCGAACCGATCAGCGCCAGGGCGACGATGGCGGCGATGCCAAGGCCAACCGGCAGGGCCGCGCCCCGCCATTGCTGCGAAAGAGGAGATACTCGCGAGCGCATCAGCGCCATGGCGGGAAAGCGCTTCGCTCTTGCAAGAGGAGGGGCGGCAAACACCAGCGCGACCAGCAGACCGAAAGCAGCTGCGCGCAGCAAAGCCAGCGGATCGAAAACGAAGGCCGTGGTGACAGGTAGCAAGGAGCCGAGCGCCCCGGCCAGCAGCGGCGTGACCAGCACGCCCGCAAGCAGGCCGGCTATCGCGCCGATGGACGCCGCTATCCCGATCTCCAGCCCATAGATGCGGGTGATATCACGCGATGTCGCGCCGAGGATCTTGAGGGTGGCGATGGAGTTGCGCCGCGCCTCCAGATACGAATTCACGCCGCCACCGATGCCGATCCCGGCGATCACCAGCGCGGCAAGCCCTACCAGCGTCAGGAATTCTCCCATCCTGCTGACAAAGCGATCCGCACCCGGAGAGGCGCGATTGCGCGTGCGAATATCGAAAGGGCTGTCAGGGAACGCCGCTTCCAGTTCTTCCGCGACTGTATCGGGATCGCGCTGCCCGTCGAAAGCGATGCGGGTCTTGGTCTGGAACATGGCGCCGGGCGCGACGAGCCCGGCATCTTCCGGCAATGCGCGCGGCACGATGATCGTCTGACCAAGAGCAAAGCCTTCGGAAAGGCGATCGGGCTCTTCGGCGATGATACCGGCAACGCTAACCTGCTGGGTGCCAAGGGAGAAGCTGTCGCCGGGCGCAACGCCCAGCCGCTCTGCCGCGCCGGCGGCGAGATAGGCTTCGCCAGCCTGCGGCGCGCCCGCAGTGGAGCCGTTCTGCAACAACAGCGCACCATACATGGGATAGTTAGGCGCAACGGCCTTCAGTTCCACCGGAACGGCGGCATCGGGGGTGGTCGCCATCGCCTGCAGGCGATAGCCCGGTGAAATGGTGCCGAGTTCTTCCAGATAGGCCATCTCCGCTTCTGTCGGCATACGCTGCCACAGTTCGACCTCAAGATCGCCGCCCAGGATGACCTGCCCCTGGCTATCGAGTTCCCCCTGAATGGCAGAGGTAAGGCTGCCGATCGCCGCCAGCGCGCCAACCCCCAGGAACAGGCAAACCAGCAGCAGCCGCAATCCGCGAAAACCGCTGGCAAGATCGCGCTTGGCAATAACCCAGGCCTGACCCCAGCCCATGGCTTCAGGCCGCTCCCGAAAGTTGGGCGGTGTCCGAAGCGATCTGGCCATCGGCCAGTGTCACCACGCGGTTGCACATGCCGGCCAGGTGCTTGTCATGGGTAATGATCACCAGCGTCGCGCCTGTTTCCTCGCGGCGACGGAACAATACGTCAATCACGCTGTCGCCCGTGCTGGCGTCCAGGTTGCCGGTAGGCTCGTCGGCAAAGATCAGTGGCGGGCGCGGGGCGATGGCGCGCGCGATGGCCACTCGCTGCTGCTCTCCACCGGAAAGCTGTGCGGGATAATGGGTCAGGCGATGGCCGAGGCCCACCGATTCCAGTTCTTCCCCGGCGCGATCCCAGGCCCCCTTGTTGCCCGAAAGCTCCATCGGGGTTGCCACGTTCTCGATAGCGGTCATGGTCGGCAGCAGGTGGAATGCCTGCAGGACGATGCCGATCCGTCCCCGCCGGGCCATGGCCAACGCGTCCTCGTCCAGCGCCGTAAAGTCCTCTTCCGCCACCATCAGCGAACCGGAGCTCGCCTGTTCCAGTCCCGAAAGGACGGCCATCAGAGAGCTTTTGCCGCTACCCGAAGGACCCAGCAGAGCCAGCGTTTCGCCGGGCATCACTTCGAGATCGATACCGCGCAATATCTCTACCGCAGCGGGGCCTTCACCAAGGGTAAGGCGCAGGTCTTTCGCGGCGATGACGGGTTTTGCAGTGTCGGAACTTGTCATAGGGCTTGTCACCGGGCGGCGATGGCATAGCTATGGGGTATGAGCAAGCCAGTCCTAAGTCGGTGGCCTAGCGCCATGCGCGCTTCGTCGATCATTGCCCCCCTGGCGCTTGCCCTTGCCGCCTGCGGGGCCGAGGCGCCGGTGGCGGAGGCTGAACCTGCAGCCAGTCCGTCGCCGTTGCTGGAAGACCGATCGCCCGTAGCGGGGCCGGAGCGGGTGATCCTGGGCTTTGGCGACAGCCTGATGGCGGGTTACGATGTTGAGGAACAGCAAGGCTATCCCGAGACGCTGGAGCGCGCTTTGCGCGGGCAGGGCATCAACGCTCGCGTGATCGATGCGGGTGTCTCAGGTGATACCACAGCAGCAGGACGCCAGCGTATCGCCTTCGTGCTCGACAACAATGCCGATACCGAAATCGATCTCGCCATCATCGAGCTTGGCGGCAATGACCTGCTTCGCGGTATTCCCGTCGAGCAGACCCGCGAAAACCTTTCCGCCATTATCGAGGAAGTGCAATCGCGCGACATTCCGGTCATCCTGATGGGCATGCGCGCGCCGCCAAACCTTGGCGCAGAATATGTTGGCCAGTTCGACGGGCTCTATACCGACCTTTCGCGGGAATACGGTACGGCACTGGTGCCTTTCTTCATGGAGCCGTTGTTCGAACGGCCCGAGCTGTTTCAGGGTGATCGCATCCATCCCACGGCCGAAGGTATCGAGGAAATGGTGCAAGCGACGGTGGACGATGTAGCCGCGGCCCTGCCGGACGCTGACACCGATAGCTAAAGCCGCTCTACCGCGCCGCCGGTAACGCGCCAGACGGCTGCTTCTTCGAGTATCGCCTCGAACGGAGCAGCCTCTGTGCCGGTCAGCCATACCTGCGTGCCACTATCCCGCAACCGTGCAAAAAGTGCTTCGCGCCGCAGGGGATCGAGATGCGCGGCCACCTCGTCCAGCAACAGAACGCCGGGCCGTCCGCGCGCGGCAAGTTCAGCGTGCGCGAGAGTGATGGCGACCAGCATGGCCTTTTGCTCTCCGGTCGAACATTCGGCGGCGGCCATGTTCTTGCCCGCCATTACCACACGTAGATCATCGCGATGCGGGCCGGACAGCGTTCGCTGGGCAGCGCGGTCGCGGCTGCGTTCCTCGCGCCATTGCTTTGCAAGATCGCCTTGCGTCAGTGCGCCGCCGGGATCGTAGGATAGCAGTGGGCGGGCGAAGGGCGCTTCGGGTAATTCGGCCAGCCTCGCGGTAAGCGCGCCCACCAGTCGCGCGCGCCCCTGTGCCAGGCCAGCGCCCACCAGAGCCATTTGCGTCTCTATCGATTCCAGCCAGGCGGGATCCGGCTCCATATCGTCGGACAGCAGTTTGTTGCGTTCGCGCAGTGCAGCTTCGTAGCGGCTGGCATTACGCGCATGATCCGGCTCCAATGCGACGGCGAGACGATCCATGTACCGGCGGCGCGTGCCGGCGCTTTCGGCAAACAGGCGGTCCATTGCCGGGGTCAGCCATCCCACCGCCAGCCATTCACCCAGGCTGATGGCGCTTGCCTCCGCACCGTTCACCTGCACGATCCGCCTACCGGGGCGGTCTGCCGCCATACCAGTGCCCAGCTTGATTGGTTCCCCACCATCGCGCGTATGCAGCGTGACGCTGGCCGCGAAACCGCCTTGTCCACTGTGACTGGCCATGTCGGCAAGGGCAGCGCGTCGCATTCCCCTGCCGGGTGCAAACAGCGAAAGCGCTTCCAGAATGTTCGTCTTGCCTGCGCCATTTTCACCCACCAGCAGGTTGAGCTGGCGAGCGCCGTCCAGTTGCGTTCCGGCGTGGTTGCGGAAGGTGGAGAGTGTGATGCGGTCGAGCGCCATGGTGTCGCACATTCCCTATGCGAGGCGCTAGGTTCGCGCCACAGCAAATGCTGATCCCACAGATTAGTGAAAATCACCAACATTCGGCTTGTGTTTTCGGCAAACCTTTCTAGTTCGTGAACAAGACTGGCAGAATTCCGCGGTTTTTCAAAACTGGCACACCCCATGCAATGTTTAGGGCATGGGACGGAAATGGTTCCGAACTAACACAAGAGGGAAACAAAATGACTTTTACCAACGACTTCACCGCTCGCATCACCGCTGCTCTTTCGGCTGTAATCGTGACCACCACGATCCTCGTCAGCAGCTTTTCCACCCCCGAGGCGAGCATGGTTGCCGGCATTCTTGCCTAATGCCACCCATCACCGCCGATCAACACAAAGGAGACTGAAATGACCAACGAATTCCACACCAAGCTGATGGCCGGTTTTGCCGCTGTTGCCGTGACTTTTACCATGCTGGTGAGCAGCTTTGCCAACCCCCATGTCACGACCGTTGCAGGACTGCTGGCATGAGTGATCTCGACCGCAGAAACGACGCCGTGCGCCCGTCGGGGCAGAAGAAATTCCGCCTCGACCGCGCAAACGGCAAGATCGCCGGAGTTTGCGGCGGTATCGCCAGGTACTTCGGAATGGACCCGTTGATCATCCGGATTATCTTCGCAGTAGGTGCAGTGGCCGGGTTCGGCAGCTTCATCCTCATCTATCTAGCGATCTGGCTGCTGGCGGACTGACGCCGGCGGCCATTTCGCCTATCTACCCAACCCATGAAAAGTGGCGCCGACCAAACTGGGGCGCCGAGCCGCAGCGATAGAGCGGGTAGCTTCCACCCGCACCAGGCGCGGCCATTCCCCGACCGAAATGACAAGGCTCTGGCGTAACAGCCGGCGAAATTGTCTTTGCAAGTATGCCAGCGGCGTTTGCGCTACACGCAAATGTCGCTAAACGCGCATGCAACGCGCCCATAGCTCAGCTGGATAGAGCACGGGACTTCTAATCCTGAGGCCGCAGGTTCGACTCCTGCTGGGCGCACCATTTCCCGCCTGTCTTGCCGAACGCCAGAAGGACGCGACGCTGACAACGGCCCCTGGATATTTGTCGTTGGCAAATGCCGTACCCCTGCCTAGGGTCGCCGGACGATGGGGCCTGACGATATCCGTTCCCGGAACAATGTAACGGTGCACGGCGACGGGCATCGGACGCTGGTGTTCGCCCACGGTTTCGGTTGCGACAAACACATGTGGGCCGATGTCGCCGCGAATTTCGAGGATGACCATCGCGTTGTCCTTTTCGATCACGTCGGGGCAGGGCAATCAGACCTTTCCGCCTACGATTCCGGCAAATACGGTTCGCTCGATGGCTATGCGCGCGATCTGGTGGAAATCGGAGAGGCGTTGGAATTGCGCGATGCCGTGGTGATCGGGCATTCCGTCAGTTCGATGATCGGAGCGCTCGCCTCGATAGCCCGGCCAGACATGTTCACCCAGATCGTGATGGTGGGCCCGTCTCCACGTTATATCGACGACACGGATTATACCGGCGGCTTCTCGCGCCAGCAGATCGATGAGCTTCTCACCTTTCTTGAGGAGAACCACCTGGGCTGGTCCGCCGCGATGGCCCCGCAGATCATGGGTAATTCCGAACGTCCGGAACTGAGCGAAAGGCTGAACGGTTCGTTCTGCTCCACCGATCCAGATATCGCCCGCGAGTTTGCCAAGGTAACGTTCCATTCGGACAACCGGGGCGATCTGTCCAGGGTGCAGGCCAGGACCCTGGTTCTGCAATGCCAACAGGATATCATAGCGCCCCAAGCGGTTGGCGAGTACGTTCACGCCAACATTCCCAACAGCGAATACAGACTTCTGGAAGCAACCGGGCATTGCCCAAACCTGAGTGCACCTGAAGAGGTGACCAAGGCTATTCGTGACTTCCTCCACCCCTCTCGCTGAGGATTTCGCGGACCTCTACGACGAAGCGCCCTGCGGTTACGTGTCGATCACACCCGACGCGCGCATCGCAATGGTCAATCTGACACTGGCATCGTGGTTGAAGTGTCGGCGCGACGATCTGCTGGACAAGCCGATCCACGAGATACTGTCGTTCGGCGGCAGGATTGCCTTCGAAACCCACATCGCCCCCATGCTGCGCCTGCAGGGTGAGGCGCATGAACTCGCGCTGGATTTGCAGGTAGGCGATGGAGAGAAACTGCCCGTAATGGCCACAGCGCGCGAGAAGCGCGGTCCGGACGACAAGCACCTTTTTACGCGGCTAACACTTTTCAAGGCTGCGGAGCGGCGATCCTTCGAGCGATCGCTTATCGAGGCGAAAATCAGGGCGGAGGAAAGGTTCAGCACAGAGCATGATCAACTGGAACTGAGGGACCAGTTCATCGCCGTGCTCGGTCATGATTTGCGCAACCCTCTCGCCGCGGTCGAGGCAGGTGCAAGGATGCTCGAACGAGGCGACACGCTCCACAGTAGGCAGACCATGGTTATCAAGGAGATGCGAGCGAGTTTGGCGCGCGCGAATACGCTGATCGACGATGTGCTGGATTTTGCGATGGGGCGCCTGGGAACGGGAATCCAGCTGGACTATACGGACAAGGCCCGCCTGAAAGAAATCTTGCAGCAGGTCGTCCATGAGACCGAATCGATCAATCCGGAAATCGAGATAGTGTCCAGACTGGACAGCATCGGACCGGTCGATTGCGATCCCGACCGTATCGGCCAACTCGTGGCAAACCTGCTGTCAAACGCGGTGCGCTACGGTGACCGGGGATCCCCGATCGTGGTCGAGGGTGCTACCGAAAACGGCGATTTCTCACTATCTGTGGTGAACCGGGGAAAACCCATACCGCAGGATGCGCGCGAGAAGCTGTTCCAGCCGTTCGAACGGGGAGAACCTTCGAAAAACGACAAGGGTCTCGGCCTTGGTCTCTTTATCGTGAACGAGATTGCGTTGGCGCATGGCGGCAAGGTGGAGGTGGAGTCCGGGGATGAGGAAACTAGGTTCACCCTGCGGATGTCTGTCAGTACCCAATCCTGAATGCCGCACTCTAATGGCTAAACGCCGGACAGGGCCAGCCGAAAGGTGGACCGTGCCCGGCGAAAAATTGCTAGGATGTGTCGCGGATCGCCTACGGCGCTCCGACGAAAATGCTCTTCACGTTGACAAATTCCTTCACGCCGAACCTGCCGTGTTCGCGGCCGTAACCGGAATTCTTGACGCCGCCAAAGGGCATCGAGGGGTCTGCTACGCCGTAGACGTTGATGAAGATCATGCCGGTGTCGAAATGCTTCGACGCCAATTCGATCGCGCGTTCTTCGTTTGTGGATAGGATTCCTCCGCCAAGGCCATAGCGGCTATCGTTGGCGAGGCGCATCGCATCCTCGTCGTCCTTGGCCTTGATGACGGAGGCGACGGGGCCGAAAATCTCGTCATCATAGGCTGGCTGGCCGGGTTTCACGTTGGAAAGCACGGTGGCGGGGTAGAATGCACCTTCGCCATCAGGGATTTCACCGCCGCATTCGATCTTCGCGCCATTCTTAACACTGTTCTCGACCTGTTCGTGCACGGTTTCGCGAAGGTCCTTGCGGGCCATCGGCCCAAGATCGGTATCATCGTCATTGGGATTGCCGGTTTTAACACCTTCGAAACGAGCTACGAATTTCTCGAGGAATGCGTCGTAGACCTTTTCGGTTACGATGAAGCGCTTGCCGTTGATGCAGGTTTCGCCGTTGTTATACAGTCGGGCCTGCGCGCAGACTTCCACTGCGGTATCGAGATCGGCATCTTCCAGCACCAGGTAGGCATCGTTAGAGCCGAGTTCCAGCACGGTAGGCTTCAATACCTTGGCGGCAGCCTTTGCGATGTGCTTGCCCGCTGTGTCGGAACCCGTCAGCGTTACGCCGCGCACCTTGTCGTGTTCGATGATCGCATCGGACGTGTCGTGATCGATCACCAGCACGGTGAACAGGTTTTTCGGCAGGCCACCTTTCTCGAAAATTTCGGCGATCTTCAGGCCGCTGCCGGTGCAGTTGGAGGCATGTTTCAGCAGGACACCGTTGCCTGCCATCAGACTTGCAATAGCGTAACGGATCACCTGGTAGGCGGGGAAATTCCACGGCTGAATGCCGTAGATCACGCCGAGCGGAGAGTAGGCGACGATGCCGCGGCCAGCGTTTGCCGGATCGCGCGGTTCCGAGGCGAGTTCCTTGGGGCCGGTCTGCGCCGTGTAATCACAAATGCCCGCGCACAATTCGATTTCATCGCGGCTATCCTTGATGAGCTTGCCGACCTCGTCGGTCATCAGTTGCGCGAGCTCTTCCTTGTTATCGCGCAGCGCCTGGCCGATTCCCTTGATGACCTCGGCCCGCTCCTCGGCAGATTTCAGCTTCCACTGGGAAAAAGCCTCGTGACAGGCATCGACCTTCGCATAGGCAGCGTCCCGGTCAATCTCATCATAGGTGTCGAGATCTTTTCCAGTCGTAGGATTGATGGTGGTTATCGTGCTCATCGTATTGCGTCCTTCGAAACATGGGGTTTGTAAGAAGGACGCTTCACGGCGCAGTAAGGTCCGCAACAGTAGTCGGATCGGCCTGATCGGGCGATAACCGGATCGCTAGGCACCGCAATTGCCATATTCGTGTCGGATTTTTTGACACATGGCACAGGCGCGAAGGTTTCGTAAACCATCGTGTCGCGCAGAAACCCGTGGATTGCCGAAACTGGCACGGGCCGTGCAATACTATCGGTGTACCCAAGAGTTCTTCGAACGAGGCGGGGCCGATCAAATGGTCCCCAACCAAGTCTCCCGGTCCCGCCTCCCCGAAGACCTTTCCCCCAATCGACGAAGACCTACCGCCAGCCGGCCCAGGGCTCATCCGTGCGCGTGACCTGCATTTCGCCGCCATAAGGATTGCATAGTTGCAAGGCTTCGTCGGGAGAGGCGGTAAGCCATTGGGACCAATCTTGGCGAGGCACGATGACGGGCATCCGGTCATGCACGCCTTGCACATGGATGCAGGCTTCGGTCATCACCATCGTATAGGCCTCGCCCCATTCGGCACTGTTGCGCCAGAACCCGGCCACGGCCATCAGCTCGCTATCGGGCAGGGAGAACCATGTGCGCGTCTTGCTCCCTTTCGGACCTTCCGCCTCGGCGAAAGCGGAAATGGGAATGAGGCACCGCCGCGCTTTGAAACTGGCGGACCAGAATGGGCTCGTCAGTTTGTCGGTCCGGGCGTTATTGATCGGTTTGGGCTTGAGCGGCTGCCCCTTTGCACCTTTGCGATTGAGCGGAAAACCCCAGACCATCTGGGTCAGTCGCCCCTCGGTCACGACCGTTCCGGGATAGCCGGGGTACACTGTTTCCGGCGCATTACTTCCCGGCGTTACGGCCATGTCCTGTGCAATTGCATCGAAGAAGTGCGCCACTTCATCCTGCGATTTCGACATGCGATAGAGATTGCACACCCGGCCTAGTACCCCGCTTCCGCGGCGGGCACGGGCGGCGCAATCATTCCGCCTGACATCGGCCAGATGATATCGCCCGTCACGACGCCCATGCTCATCGGCAGTTGGTTGGAGATGAAACTGTGGACGGCGGTTGGTGCCGTACCCAGTGCATGCCGGGTTGCGTAAACCTTCATCGCGAGATCCGGATCGTCTGCATCCCAGGTTATCACTTCGCAGGTATCAGTAACGATCTGCGGATCGCCGATCTGCCCGAATTCATCGAAAGTTACCCGGTAATGCTTGCCCAGCGGCACTGCGCCTTCGCCAATCGGGCCGTTGAGAACGTAAGCCACCAGGGCACCGGTTTCATCCGGGGGAAGGACTATGGGGATGTAGGAAACCGAGTGGTTGCCACCGGGATCGGCAGTCTCTCCATCGAGACAGTAGCTTGCCGATGGCGAGGCAATGACCGCGCGTGGCGCGATGTATTTGGCGCGAGCCATCTGTTCGGCAGTGCCGGACAAGGCGGGCGCCTCGGCGCCATCGTGCAGAGTTTCGGAAAGAATTCGGCCTTGCGCAATCTCGTATTCGCCAAGCGCCACAAGCGGTGCCTGCGCACCTTCGCCGCGCGCGGCAACGATTATGACCTTCCAGACATCGAGCGTCTCAGCCGGGAAGGCCACCGCGCCGCGATAGCCATCACCGAATGCGCCGCCCGTCATCCCGGCATATTGCTGCTGCGCCAGGGCGCTGGCCTGTTGAACATCCATCATGATACGTGCCGTCGCCTGGGCCTCGCGGGCCAGAGCGTCACGATCGGCAAGTTCTGCGGGCAATGTGTCCTGCGCCAGCACCGTAATCGGCGCGGCAAGGACGAAAGCGGCGGCTAGGGGAATGCGGATCATGGGTGCTCCAGGTAAGTTATCTGGAGGATAGCCGGGTCTTCCTGAATGGGAATGAACCCGGCCAATCTGTCTCGCTGGCGCTGGCTTGCGCGCAACGGTTTCAGGAGGCCTTTTCGACCTTCTTTTCATCCATCAGCTGCTGCAATTCACCAGCCTCGAACATTTCCATCATGATGTCGCTGCCGCCCACGAATTCACCCTTTACGTATAGCTGAGGGATGGTCGGCCATTCGGAGAAGCTCTTGATACCCTGCCGGATCTCCTGATCCTGCAACACGTCGACACTGTCGAACGCGACACCGCAATGATCGAGAATGGATACCGCACGGTTCGAAAATCCGCACTGGGGGAAGAGCGGCGTGCCCTTCATGAACAGGACGACATCCTTATCGCCCACGATTTTGGAGATGCGTTCATTGGTTTCGGCGTTATTGTCGCTCATCGGTCCCACCACGTCATTAAGAAAATTGATAACGGTCAGTTGGGAACGCTGGTGTGCAGTTGCAAGGCGTGAAGCTCTCCACCCATACGACCGCCCAGGGCAGCAAACACCATCTTGTGCTGCTGCACGCGGTTCTTACCGGCAAATTCGGCAGAGGTGACGCGGGCAAGCCAGTGGTCGTTATCGTCGACCAGTGCTTCTATCTCCACCGTTGCATCGGGAATAGCGGCCTTGATCAACGCTTCGATCTGCTGGGCTGGCATGGGCATCAGATAATTCCTTGCAGCATCACGATCAGGAATCGCTCATGAATTGGCGTTTGGCTTCGATGGCCTTTTCTTCCAGCTTTGCGCGCACGGCCGCTTCATCAACGTCGCATCCGGCCTGGGTCAGGTCGCCCAGCACTTTACGGATCACGTCCTCATCGCCCGCTTCCTCGAAATCGGCCTGTACAACGGCTTTTTTGTAGGCATCGGTTTCTTCCGGGGTGAGGTCCATCAATCCGGCGGCCCATTCACCGAACAGACGATTGCGACGCGCGGCGACCTTGAAGGCGGTCTCCTCATCCATCGCATATTTGGCTTCTTCGCCGCGTTCGCGGTCCTTGAAATTTGTCATCGGAGAATTCCTTGGCTGTGAAACTACGCAATAGGGTCTGGCGGGTCAGGCCGCAACTCCGGTGCCGCGCGCCAGCCATGGCTTGCTTGCCGACATGCGGTCCTCGTAGCGGGAGATAGCTTCGTCGCGCGTCAGCGTCAGTCCCACCTCGTCCAACCCTTCGACGAGGCAGTGTTTTCGGAACGGGTCGATTTCGAAAGAGAAGCGGTCCTGAAACGGCGTGGTCACGCTTTGTGCATCAAGATCGATGGAAATCGGATCGGTTTTCGCAACTTCCAGCAACCGGTCCACCTGTTCCTGCGGCAGGACGACGGTGAGAATGCCGTTCTTGAAAGCGTTGCCTGCGAAGATGTCTGAAAAACTCGGGGCGATCACTGCGCGCACGCCCATGTCCAGCAGCGCCCAGGCCGCGTGCTCCCGGCTGGAACCGCAGCCGAAATTGTCACCCGCGATCAGGATCGGAGCATCGGCAAATTCTTCGCTGTCGAACACGTTGTCGGGATTGCCGGCCCGTACTGACTCGAACGCGCCGCGACCCAGCCCCTCGCGGCTGATGGTTTTCAGCCAGCGTGCGGGAATGATCAGATCGGTATCCACGTTCTTGCGGCCAAACGGGATCGCCCGGCCTTCGACAGTGTCGACCTTCTCCATCAATCCGTCTCCGGCTTCTCGCCGCTGGGGATGGGGCCGGGTTGCGTCGGCTCGTTCTTTTTCTTGCGGCGATTGGCATAGAGCATGGCTGCGGCAATGGCGGCAGAGCCTATGGCACCGGCGGCAATGGCCGCTTTCTTGGGAATACGATCAGTCATAAAGGTCAAATGCTCTTGTGATGGCTACGTTGCAAGATTCAGCGAAGAAATTGCTGCAATTTGTCCCACTCCCCGGCCTTCTGGTCGAAGGTCATTGCCGTGTGCGCCGGGCTAGAGGAGGGGAGGGCAATGGTTTCGAGGGGCATTTCGTCCAGTTGCGGCCTGCCGATCGCTTCCGATTTGCGGCCGTTGAAAGCGACGGCCTGCAGATCGGGCAATCGCGACACCAGCGAGGGAAGGTCAGTCGCCTCGATCGCGCGCATCGCTGTATCGAGGCTTCCTTGGCGCTCTGCTGACTGGACCGCGTCCCACAGGCCGATCTTGTGGCGAAGCAAGGTGTTGATTCGGTCCCCATAGGAGAGGGATACCAAAGGCTGGGTAATCACCCGCTCCATCAGGTGCCAGAAACGGTTCTGCGGATGCGCGTAGTATTCACCTGCCGCCAGCGATTTTTCGCCGGGCAGGCTGCCCAGGATCAACAGCCGGGTATCGTCCGCAACGATGGGAGGGAAGGATGTCTTACGCAGGCTCACGCGTCAGTTCGCGCACATCGGTAAGGCGGCCCGTCACGGCGGCTGCTGCGGCCATGGCAGGCGAAACCAGATGCGTGCGCGCTCCAGGCCCTTGGCGACCCACAAAATTGCGATTGCTGGTCGACGCGCTACGCTCCCCTGTGGGCACTTTGTCCGGGTTCATGCCGAGGCAGGCAGAGCAGCCCGGTTCGCGCCATTCCAGGCCAGCGTCGGTAAAGACCTTGTCCAGCCCCTCCGCCTCGGCCTGCATCTTCACGAGGCCGGAGCCCGGCACGACGATGGCCCACTTTATGTTGTCCGCCTTGCGCCGCCCGCGCAGAACTTCGGCAGCAGCGCGCAGATCCTCGATACGGCTGTTCGTGCAACTGCCGATAAAGATGTTCTGTACCTCCACGTCCTGCATCCGCGTGCCGGGCGCAAGGTCCATGTATTCAAGGCTGGCGCGCGCGGCTTCCTGCTTCGAGGGATCGGCAAAGCTCTCGGGCGCAGGAACGGTGCCGCCGATTGCAACCACATCTTCAGGGCTGGTTCCCCAGGTGACGGAGGGTTCGACTTCGGCAGCGTCGATCACCACGGACCGGTCGAATTCGGCATCGGGATCGGTATACAGGGTCTTCCAGTAGGTAACTGCGTCGTCCCATTCGTCGGCGCCTGGCGCGAAGGGGCGGCCCTTGATGTAGGCAAAGGTCGTTTCGTCGGGCGCAATCAAGCCGCCGCGTGCGCCGGCTTCGATGCTCATGTTGCAAACCGTAAGGCGCGATTCCACGCTCATCCGTTCGAATACCTTGCCGCGGTATTCGATCACGTGCCCGGTTCCGCCAGCCGTGCCGACCACGCCGATGATATGCATGATGAGGTCCTTGGCGGTGATACCAAGACCCAGCTGCCCCTCGACGCGTACCTCCATGGTTTTCGATGGGCGCAGCAGCAGGGTCTGCGTGGCCAGCACGTGCTCTACTTCGCTGGTGCCGATGCCGAATGCCCATGCGCCTAGTCCGCCATGGCATGCCGTGTGGCTGTCACCGCAAACGATGGTCGTGCCCGGGAGTGAGAAACCCTGTTCCGGCCCCACGACGTGCACGATGCCTTGCTGCGAGGATGTGGCATCGAAATAGCGCACGCCGAATTCGGGCGCATTGCGTTCGAGCGCGGCGAGTTGGTCGGCGCTTTCCCTGTCGGCGATGGGGATGCGCTCACCGCGCGCATCGAGACGGGGGGTAGTGGGCAGGTTATGGTCGGGGACGGCCAGAGTCAGTTCGGGATGGCGCACGGTGCGCCCCTTCATGCGCAGCGCCTCGAACGCCTGGGGGCTGGTGACTTCGTGAACGAGGTGACGGTCGATGAAGATCAGGCATGTGCCGTCGTCGCGCCGTTCGATCACATGGGCGTCAAAAATCTTTTCGTAGAGTGTACGCGGTTTGCTGGCCATGTGGCGCAGATAGCGCGCGGAGCGTTTCGCGCCAAGTAATACGAAAAAAGGCTTCGTGTTGTCTTGGAAAGTTAACCTATGTCGCCTAACTTACAGGTATGTCAGCCAAGCCCTTCGCCATTCCGATCAAGATCCTGCCCGATGATATCGATTTCATGGGTCATGTGAACAACTCGCGTTATCTCAATTGGGTGCAAGACGTGGTTCTGCAGCACTGGCAAAATCTGGCCCCGGCAGACGAGGTGGCGAGCAAGGCCTGGGTCGCCTTGAAGCACGAGATTACCTATCGCCGTCCCGCCTTCCTGGAGGACGACGTGATTGCCGAAACCGTGCTGGAGAAAATCAAGGGCGCGCGCAGTTTCTACAACACGGTAATTCGCCGCGGCGAAGAGGTGCTGGCAGAGGTGCAGAGCATGTGGTGCTGCATCGACAGCACGACCTTGCGGCCCGCGCGCATCGATCAGGATGTCGCGGAACGCTGCTTTGGCCTGCCGCGCAAGCAAACTCCATAAACGCCGGAACGACAACCCGATCGAGGCCAGTTCGCCATTCAGCGAACCGGCCTGCAATCACTAGGCATTAGCGGCGACGGTCCTGCCCACGTTCACGCGTGGCCGAGGCGATTGCTTTTCTCGTGTCGTCCAATCGCTGGCTCAGCGTGCTGACCTCGTGGCGGTCGAAGCCACCACGCGAATAGCTGCGATAGAGGTTCTGCAACCCGCTGACTTCGCGGCTCAGGCTACGCAATTCGCGACGTGAAAGGTCTCCGCGGTTTTCAGCCCGATCAAGCTGTCGATCGAGTTGCGTGATCTGGTTCTGCAACTGGTGGGCGGATTGCGCCGGCGCAGCCGCAGCCGACGTAGCTGCAAGCACGCTTCCTGCCAAGGCGAGAGGGGCCGCGAGGAAGAGGAATTTCGACTTTTTCATTTCAGAGCCTTTCGGATGTTCGGCCTAGATGCCGATGTTTCCTCTATGGCAGCGCTTTGGCGGCTTGAGCGTCGCTGTTGGTACGAAAGTGTCGCGGGCCTGCAACGAAGCTTTCTGCCCGGTGTATGACATGAAAAGCTATCCGTTCGTATTCGTCCAAGCGATGTGGCCGCAATCGCGCCATACGGACCACGGGCCGCATTGGCTTGGCGCGGTTTTCCCTCTAACGTCCGCATAATGCCACAGACCCGACAGCAACCGGAGCACCATTCCGGCCCCGCGGTGCAAACCGCCATTGGCCTTGGCCTGGCTGCGCTGATTTTCAGTTCGTGGCTGGCCTTGCACATTTACGCTGTTTTCGTGTTTGAATTGACATGGAGCAGCCTGCCGCTCGGCCTTGGGATAGCACTGTTGCAATGCTGGCTTTCCGTTGGCCTGTTCATCATCAGCCACGATGCCATGCATGGATCGCTTGCGCCCGGTTGGGCCCGGCTGAACGGCGCTATCGGGGGTGGACTGCTGTTCCTGTATGCAGGCTTCGGCTGGCGCAGGATGCGCGATGCGCATTTTGCCCATCACCGGCACGCGGGACTCGATGGCGATCCCGATTTCGATGTCCATAATCCCGACCATTTCTGGCGCTGGTACAAGACGTTCCTGACGCGCTATTTCGGCTGGCGGTCAATCGCCTATGTCTCCACGATCGTGACGATATACTGGCTGGTGGTTGGCGTACCGATGGCGCAGATCGTCCTGGTGTTCGGCTTGCCGGCCATCGCATCCAGCATCCAGCTGTTCTATTTCGGTACCTATCGCCCGCATCGCCATGCCGCCGATCCGTTTGGTGACCGGCACAACGCCCGGTCGGATGATTTTTCGTCGCTCGTCAGCCTCGCAACCTGCTTCCATTTCGGCTATCATCACGAACATCACAGCTATCCGCAAACGCCGTGGTGGGCGCTCCCGCGTCGTCGCCGTGGACTTGCGCAAAGCGATACGGGATTTAGCAGATGAGTATACCGGCAATTGTCCTTACCGTGGCTGGTGCGGTCGTCTTCATGGAAATGTTCGCCTGGTGGGCGCACAAGTACGTGATGCACGGCTGGGGCTGGGGCTGGCACCGCGATCATCACGAGCCGCATGACAATGTGCTGGAAAAAAACGACCTGTTCGCCGTGGTTTTCGGCAGCATCGTGGTCGCCATGTTCGCCATAGGCTATTACGTGTCAGACTTTCTGTGGTGGTTTGCCATGGGCATTACCGTTTACGGCGTAATCTATACGCTTATTCACGATGGGCTGGTGCACCAGCGCTATTTCAAATGGGTCCCCAAGCGCGGCTATGCAAAGCGGCTGGTGCAGGCGCACAAGTTGCATCATGCCACGGTGGGGAAGGAAGGCGGGGTCAGCTTCGGCTTTGTCTTCGCTCGTGACCCCGCCAGACTTAAAACGGAATTGAAACGCCAGCGCGAAGCTGGCGTCGCTGTCGTTCGGGACAGTGTCGGCGCCTGACGCGTCCGCCTAGTTTGCGTAATTCACGTAGAGTCCGTGGATCAGGCCGGGCACATAAAGGATCAGCGTCAGGATGAGGTTGATCAGGAAGGTACCGCCCAGTCCGTGCTTCAGCGCAACGCCCAGTGGCGGCACGAGGACGGTGGCGATCAGGGTAATGATATTCATGTAAGGCTCCGATTGGATTGGTAGGTCTTGCCTTACTAATCCAGCCGGGACTTGCCTGTTCCTTCGTGATCCGTTGCGTGTAACTACGGCTATCTGCCAAGCACGCCGTTATTCGATGATTTTGGCAATCGGCCTCATCTCTATCCAGTCCACGATAAGTTCGCGGCGATTGAAGCGCCATTTGCCATCTACGCAAGCAAACTGATCCTGGTATCGGATTTCCCAGGTCATGATCTCGTTGGGAGAACCGGCCCCGTCCGGCTTGATGACGTGATTTGCGGTGCAGAAAGTCTCGCCCCTTGCACGGTCGCCTTCGATTTCGACCAGTTGCTGGTTGATGACGTGGCGCGTCTCGAAGAAGAAGTCTGCGAGCATGTCCGGCAGGGCCAGTGCCTCTGCAATGCCTTCGTACCTGAACCCCGGTCCGACCACGATAAGATCATCTGTCACTATGGACGACAGGATTTGCTCGTCTGCTGTATCCATGGCGCGCGCATATTTGCTTGCAAGCGCGTAGAGTTCGGCATCGAAGCGTGCTTCGGCGCCCAGGTTTACGGGTTCGGCGACACCGATGATCGCGTCTAGGTCTGCAACCATTGCTTCCACGGTCGGCCTGATATCTGCGCGGCGGAAACCCAGCCTTTCTACATCATCCGGGTCCGGTTCATACGAAATGACATTGCCACGTCCCTGAATGATCGCCGGGTCTGGGAGCATGGGGTGGTTCTTGTCCACCGCAGGAACGCTGGCCGGATTCCCGACGGCCTTGAAGAACATCCCGAAGTACTCGGCGAAGCTAAGGTTTTCATCGCCCAGCAAGTAGGCCTTGCCGCCTTCGCCGCGCTGGATAGCACCCGACACCGCTTCTGCCAGAGAGCGCACGGAGATGAAGTTCGTGCCGCCTGTTGGCGCTGAAGGCGGGATGAAAGCGTGAACGCCGCGCGCATAGCTGATGTATGCCTGGAACATCGCGTTTCTGGTTCCGGGCACCATGCCGACGACGAAAGGGGCATCGAGGCTCATTGCGCGGAAGGTGTCGGATGCCAATTTGCAGACGCCCTGACTGGCCAGATGACGCGAACGGACATACACATTGCTGCCCAGGATTTCCGGCATGACATGCGGGTAGAAACTGCCGATATGGATGAAAGTCCCAACGCCAGCATCCTTTGCCAGTTTGGCAAACTTCGGAACCATGACACCGTTGGCATGCAGGAAATGCTGATCTTCGTCGTCGCCCTCCGGGATATGTCGTCCATCGCTGCCAGCGGCAAAGACGATCGTCTCGTAAGGTTCGAGATCCTTCTGCTCGAAAGTTTCTTTCAGATAGTCCCCATAGACCCACGGGAATTTCGCCAGCGCTTCGTTGTCGCTGGGTTTCTTGCGAGAACACAGGGTGACGTCGAAACCCTTATCGGCAAGGTGAGAACCGATATAGCCGCCAATCGGACCAGTTCCGCCGACAATCAGAATTTTCATTGCAGTATTCCACCCATCGCGAGATGCACCGGGCCAATGCCAAAGCGCAAACAACGGGGCTGTGCATCCCATAATTACGCGAATTGCGCAAGAAATGCATCAACGACCTATAATCGCGTATTGATGGATGGAGGGCCTACGCAATCTGACGCGCGGGGTTTGTGGAGTTGGGTTCAGAGAATTTTGCGATCCCAATCGCACCGATAAAGGGCATGGCCGGATCAAACTGTGGCACAGGGGCTCTCGTCGGAAGCGAAATTCCTCAACCTAGTTTGCCGCTATTCGCCCCGCGTGATCCTGCACCAGCGCAATCATGTTGGGCACACCCTGGGTGCGGTTGGATGAAAGCTGGTTCTTCAGGTCGAACGGGGACAGCGCCTCGGCAATATCCATCTGCGCCACTTCGTTCGCTGGCTTGTCCTGCACGGCAGAGATTACCAGCGCGACGATACCCTTGGTGATGGCGGCATTGCTGTCGGCCAGGAAATGCAGTCGGTCGGCCTCTTCGGTGGGGTAGACCCAGACCTGTGCCGAACATCCGCGCACCAGCGTTGCGTCAGTTTTCAGCGCGGCGGGCATTTCGTCCAGCTCGCGGCCCAGTTCGATCAGCAGGCGATAGCGTTCATCGCCTTCGAGGAATTCGTATTCTTCCTGGATGTCTTCAAGTGTTCGCATGACTGCCTTCTAGTGGCTGCGCGTCAGAGGTCCACCCCGTTCGCGATAGCTTCCAGCTTGCGGATGCGTTCCTTCAGGTCGGCAATTTCGATGCGGGCCATGCCTTCGCGCGATCCGCCTTCCATTTCAGGCCGCGTCTCAGGCCGGGTGCGCTGCATCTCCAGCTCGCGGCGCTTGAGTGCGAGCCAGCCCTGCCAGCCCATGAGCGCAGACGCGCTGAGCATGGCTATCGCGAGCAGGCTGCTGGCGGCGAACAACAGGTCGATTTGCGTCATTGTGGTCCTCCCTGCAGGTTTCACTTCGGAGCCGCGACGATTACTCGTCGCGCAGTTTTTCTATTTCCTCTGCCGTCCGGCGGCCCGGATCGGTGGCGATACGTTCGAGCACTTTCACCCGCTCGCGCAGTTCTTCGACTTCGTGCTGAAGCTCGGCTTCGCGCTGGGTGTGGGCGATAGGGTTGCCCTGATTGTCCCGCACGATGCCTTGCTTTGCATCCTGTGATCGCTTCCATGCGGCATAGGCGACGGCCACCAGCACGATCAGGAAAATCAGCGCCCATGTGCTCACGATACTTTCTCCTGTCGGGCGGCTTCATCGGCGCGCAGATTCTCGATCTGGCGGGATAGATCGGCGCTGGGGTCGGTCACGATGCGTTCGATCACGCGCAGGCGGTCTTCGATATCCTGCTGGGACCGGTTCGATCCGGCAGCCTGTGCGGCTTTCGCCTCTTCGATGCGCGCCTGTATTTCCAATTTCTGCAAACGGTGTTGCCGGTTGCGCTGCCCGGCGATCGTTCCGAATGTCAGCACGATCAGCACGATTGTGAGAACGAAGCCGAATATAAGAATCAGGTCTCCATCCATCAGTTCGTCTCCATTTTTTCGCCACGAAGTGCTTCGATTTCCTCCGCCAGCGCGGCAGGGCGATCGGTAGCGATGCGTTCGAGTACGCGTACGCGTTCTTCCAGTTCGCCTCGCGGACCGCGGTTCCGGCTGGAGAGTGCCTTGTCGGCCGCGCCCTTCTTTCGATGACCGAACACTAGCGCGCCAAGCCCTATGCCTCCACCGACAGCCAGTCCGGCGATGACGAATGCGTCCTTCACCAGCGGCCAGTCAGCTCCGAAAAGTTCCGTGCCCATCAGTTCGCGTCCTTCTTGTCGCCACGCAGGTTCTCGATCTCGTGCGTCAGATGGTAGCCGCTGTCGGTGACGATGCGCTCCACGTTGGCGAGGCGATCCTTCATCGAACCGAGTTCCGCCTGCAGCGCGGCGTTTTCCTGGGTCAGCAGTTTCACGCGCTCTGCGGCCTGATCGTTCTTCGGGTAGATCGCCTTGCCCCAGCTGTTCTCCAGCGGATAGCCGTTCTTCACGCGGATCCAGGTGGTGGCCACCCAGCCGATTACGCCGGAGATGCCGACAAGGGCGATAACTTCGCTTGTGAGTTCAAATGGCATCAGACGCGTTCCTTGTTCGTGATATCCAGCGGTACTCCGCTGTCGCGGGTGGCGCGGGTGTCGCGAACCTCGCGGGCGGGCCTGTCGCGCAGCGCCTCGATTTCTTCGGCGACGGTATAGCCCTTGTCGGTGACGATGCGCTCCAGCACGATCATGCGGTCTTCCATGCGCTCCATCAGGTCCCGCAACTGCTGGTTCTGTTCGCGCAGCTTGCGGGTTTCCTCGTCGTTGCGCGTGGTTTCGGTCTTTTCGGTCTTGCCGAACAACTCGTCCTCCAGCGGATAGCCATGCTTGGCGCGGATCCAGTTGTTCACGATCCAGCCGATGGTGGAGAGCGCGATGATCGCGATGATGAATTCAGGGCCGCTCCAGTCCATCAGACGTTCTCCTTCCGAGCGATTTCGAGCGGGACGCCGGTGCCTTCGTCGACACTGCGCTGGTCGCGCAGGGCCTCGATCTGTGTAGCGATGTCATAACCCTTGTCGGTGACGATACGCTCCAGCACGCGGACCCTGTCTTCCAGTTCCTGCACCCGGCTGGCGTATTGCGCGGCCTTCTCGGCGCTGCCCTGGGCGGTCGCTTCCAGACGCTTCTCTTCCGTCTTGCTGCGCGAGACCGTCCAGACGATGAACATTACCATCAGGAAGGGCGCAAATCCTACCATCCACTCCATTTTTCGTCCCCTTTACCTTGCTCGATGCGCCCCTCAGCGCAGTTGTTCGATTTCCTGCGACAGGCGCGGATTGGCGGAGACGTAATAGCTTTCCACGTCAGCCAGGCGGCGGTCGATATCCTTCATCCGGCCGCGGATTTCGCGGGCCGTGCGCTTCGGGCTCTGCCGTACGCGCTGCCAGTACTGCGTCTCATCCGGTGCGGTGTAGAGATGCGGCGGCTTCTTGCTCAGCAGCAGGCCGGCGATGAAGTAAAGCGGGATAGTCAAACCGCTGACCGCGAAGGTCAGGAAAATCGTCGCCAACCGGATCCACAGGGCGTCGACCCCGGTATAGTCGGCAATGCCGGCGCAAACGCCCATCAGCTTGCCATTCACCTTGTCGCGGTAAAGCGTTGTGCGGGGGCTGTTCATGCCTGGGTTCCTTTCTTCTCGGCGAGCAGTTCCTCCAGCTCGCGCAGTGGTACGTTGTCGATGGCCTTGTCATGGCGGATGCGGGCCGGTTCGAAATCCGGATTGTCGGAGGCGACGAGTCGCTCGACAGTGTCCATCCGTTCGTCCAGCCGCTTGGCCAGCTGGTAAAGTTCTTCCAGCAACGCCTCGTCATCGGTGGTGATCGTGGCGGCGGTCTTCCACTTGGTTACGTAGTGAAGGACGACCCAAGGCAATCCGATGAAGATGGCCGGTATGATGATCAGTTCTTCCACGTCTATTCCCCTTCGTCCTTCTTCGCGCTGCTGCTCTTGCCGAGCGCGCGCTTCATTTCCTCGAGTTCGTCGTCCACCTTGTCGCCGCCTTCCAGCGCAGCGAATTCGTCGGCGAGCGTTGCCTTGTCCTGGCCGATACCCAGCGCATCGGCGCGGCCTTCGGCATAGTCGACACGGCGTTCCAGCTGGTCGAAGCGGGTGTGCGCCTCGTCCACCCGGTCGCTGGTCATCAGGCTGCGCAGCTTCACGCGGTTTTCCGCGCTCTCGAGGCGCGCAGAAATCTGGCTCTGGCGGCTGCGCGCTTCACGCAGGCGGTTCTGCAGCTTGGTGATATCCTGATCGTAGGCGCGCAGCGCATCGTCGAGAACGGCGATCTCCTGCTTGATCTGGTCGCACATGTCGGAAGCCTTGCGCTTTTCCATCAGGGCGGCGCGGGCCAGGTCCTCGCGGTCCTTGCTCAGCGCCAGCTGCGCCTTTTCGGCCCAGTCGGTCTGCAACCGTTCCAGCTTCACCGTGTGGCGATGCATTTCCTTCTGGTCGGCGATCGTGCGTGCAGCGCTCGCCCGGACCTCCACCAGCGTTTCCTCCATTTCGAGGATGATCATGCGGATCATCTTCGATGGGTCGTCCGCCTGGTCCAGCAGTTCGTTGAAATTGGCGGCGATAATATCACGGGTGCGCGAAAAAATACCCATCAAGGGTCCTCCGATATTGAGCGAATTGCCGGTGGGGGTGGGGCTGGTGCGGATGCGCTCGATCTCTTTGTCGAGACGCGAGGCGATACCGCTCCTGCCGGTTCCACGCGGCGTCAAAGGGTTGCGTTTCTCGTCGGTCACGCCAGTTCCACCGTAGGCAGGCCGACCAGCATGGCTGGCGTATCTGCCACCGGCTCCATACCGGCAAAGACGGTGAAGGCGATCATCGCGGCGATGCTAACCATGGCGGCGTGGCCAAGCTGGCTGTTGAAGAAGCTGCGATCGAACATGTTTTTTCTCCTGAACCCTTTCTGCACCATGAATTGCAACAGATGTGCCAAACTTGAGGATTGGCGGAATTCTGCGACTTTTCTACCCACAGCAACAACGAGTGGTGGTGGGTATTGCCAAGTGTTGGGAAAAAGCACTATAACTTGGCAATGGAGCGCGATAATCAGTTCATCGGCCAGTCCGGCGCCTTTCTCGACGCGGTAGAGCGGGCCAGCCGCGCTGCTCCCATGGCGCGTCCGGTATTGGTAATCGGGGAACGCGGCACCGGCAAGGAATTGATCGCCGAGCGCCTGCATCGCCTGTCCGACCGCTGGGAAGAGCCGCTGGTCACCATGAACTGCGCCGCCTTGCCCGAAACCCTGATCGAGGCCGAACTGTTCGGCCATGAGCAAGGTGCGTTTACCGGGGCTACCAGAGCGCGGCAGGGTCGTTTCGAAGAAGCCGACCGGGGTACGCTGTTTCTCGACGAACTGGGCACCTTGTCGATGGGCGCGCAGGAGCGGCTATTGCGGGCGGTGGAATATGGCGAGGTCACACGGATCGGTGCCAGCCGCCCCACGCGGGTGGACGTGCGCATCGTCGCCGCTACCAATGAAGACCTGCCGCGCCGGGCGGAGGACGGCACCTTTCGACCCGACCTGCTCGACCGCCTCAGCTTCGAGGTTATCACGCTGCCTCCGCTACGGGTGCGCGAAGGGGATATTCCCGTGCTGGCCGACTATTTCGGCAGGCGCATGGCGGCAGAACTGGGCTGGGACGAATGGCCGGGCTTTGCCGAGCATGTGTCGAAAGGCATGGAAGATCATCCCTGGCCCGGCAACGTGCGCGAACTGCGCAATGTGGTGGAGCGTGCCGTCTATCGATGGGACAACTGGGAACAGCCTATCGGCGAAGTCGTGTTCGACCCCTTCGATTCGCCGTGGAAGCCGCTTTCCAGCGCTACGCCCGCAGGCGGAGAAGATCTTGGCAAGCCAACGCGCCAGCAACAGACCGCCAGGCCGCGACTGGACGATATCGACGACCTGCGGGCGGCCGTGGACGCGCATGAAAAATCGATTGTCGAACACGCCCTTGGCGCAAATCGCTGGAATCAGCGCCAGACTGCGCAGGCTCTGGGCCTTACCTACGACCAGCTTCGCCATACGATGAAGAAGCACGGTGTCGGTCAAGACAAGTAGTTCCATCCCTTGGAGTTCCTCGTATTAAGGGGCGCTTAGGAACTATCCGTTAAGTATCTGCATGGAGAGAATGGTAAGCCTGCCTTGGGCCCTGATAGAGAGCGGCGCGGCCTGCGCGGATCGCTCGACAGAAAGAAAGCTGCGAAAGAACCGATGTCAAAGGCCAATTCGAAAATTGCTCGCCACCCCGATACGCCGGACGTTCGCTCCCGGCCGCAGAAGTTCACCATGGCAGTCAGTGTGATCGCCTTCTTTGCGGCAATCGGCGTGGTCGGATGGTTTGGCCTGAGCGGTCTCGAAGTGGCCGACGACGAAGACCAAGGCGGCGCAAGGATCATCTTCGCTGGTGGCTCCCCGGGGCAAGTGGTGGAAGGAGGCGAGGACCAATCTGCCGCTGCAAGCGAAGTGGCCGACGATGAATATGTCGTGGGAAATTTCGGAGATCCGGTGGCGGAGCTGTACGCCGATGACGACGACGGCGGCTGGAGCGACTCGGCGCTAGACAACGCACCGTAACGCATCTCTCAGCGACAGGCGCGAGGCGTTTCGCCGTGCGAAGCGCTTTCTCTTATTGCCATGTTGCTTTCCTGCAGCGCTGCGACTACATAGCCGCAATCCCGACATTGTCTGACACTGGAGGGGCTGGCGCCGGACGGGGCCGGCACCAAGACCTTTGTCTGCTTGTTGTCCGGGATGTGGACCTGATGATGGAGACCCGATGGCCGATATTGCGCGCCTGACCGACGTGATAGAACCCGAAGCCCGCGCGCTCGGCTTCGAACTCGTGCGCGTGAAGATGACGGGCTCGGGCGACGAGCGTACCCTGCAGATCATGGCGGAAGACCCGGAAACGGGCCAGCTGGTGGTCGAGCAGTGCATGGAACTGTCGCGTCGTGTTTCCGACCGGATCGACGCCGTAGAGGCCGAAGGCGAGGAACTGGTGCGCGGCGCCTACCACCTCGAAGTCAGCAGCCCTGGTATCGACCGCCCGCTGACCCGCGCGAAGGATTATTCCGACTGGGCCGGGCACGAGGCGAAGATCGCACTGAGCGAAAAGGTCTACGGGCATCGCAACCTGCATGGTGATATCGTCGGCATAGAAGACGATATGGTCACCATTGCGGATAACCGGGCGGGCGATGTTGTCGTACCGCTGGATAAAATTCACTCGGCGCAGCTGGTCTTCACCGACAAGCTGATGGCCGCAACCAAGCCGCTGGATATGAGCGGCGTCGACGATATCGAAGAACTCGAACAGGAAGAAGAGGCTAACAACTGATGGCCAGTCCCATTTCCGCCAACAAGGCTGAACTGCTTGCGATCGCCAATGCTGTCGCATCGGAAAAGATGATCGACAAGAGCATCGTGATCGAAGCGATGGAAGAGGCGATCCAGAAGGCCGCACGCGCACGCTTCGGCCAGGAAAACGATATTCGCGCCAAGCTCGATCCCGTCACTGGCGACCTGCGCCTGTGGCGCGTCGTCGAAGTGGTCGAGGAAGTGGAGGACTACTTCAAGCAGGTCGATCTGGAGCAGGCCGAGAAGCTCGAGCCGGGTTCCGCCGTGGGTGACTTCATCGTCGATCCGCTGCCCGCAATGGACGATCTTGGCCGTATCGACGCGCAGAGCGCGAAGCAGGTGATCTTCCAGAAGGTGCGCGATGCCGAGCGTGAGCGCCAGTACGAAGAGTTCAAGGACCGCGCAGGCGAAGTCATTACCGGTGTCATCAAGTCGGTCGAATTCGGCCACGTGATCGTCAACCTTGGCCGTGCCGAGGGCGTGATCCGCCGCGATCAGCAGATCCCGCGTGAAGCCGCCCGTGTGGGTGAGCGTGTGCGCGCGCTGATTAGCAAGGTGGAGCGCAACAACCGCGGCCCACAGATTTTCCTCAGCCGCGCCAACCCCGATTTCATGCGCAAGCTGTTCGCGCAGGAAGTGCCCGAGATCTACGATGGCATCATCGAGATCAAGGCCGCTGCCCGCGATCCCGGCAGCCGCGCCAAGATTGGCGTGATTAGCCATGATTCCAGCATCGATCCCGTTGGCGCCTGCGTGGGCATGAAGGGTAGCCGCGTGCAGGCCGTGGTGCAGGAACTGCAGGGCGAGAAGATCGACATCATCCCGTGGTCGGAAGACACCGCCACCTTCGTCGTCAATGCTCTGCAACCCGCCACCGTGGCGCGCGTGGTGCTGGACGAGGATGAAAGCCGCATCGAAGTCGTCGTGCCTGACGACCAGCTTTCGCTGGCCATCGGTCGCCGCGGCCAGAACGTGCGCCTCGCTAGCCAGCTTACCGACAGCCAGATCGACATCATGACCGAGGAAGAAGCCTCGGAAAAGCGCAGCAAGGAATTCGCGCTGCGCTCCAAGATGTTCGAGGAAGAACTGGACGTCGACGAAACCCTTTCGCAGCTGCTGGTTGCCGAAGGCTTCGCGGAGCTGGAAGAGGTTGCCTATGTGCAGCTGGACGAACTCGCGACGATCGAAGGCTTCGACGAAGAGCTGGCCGAAGAGCTTCAGAGCCGCGCGCAGGAAGCGCTCGAGCGCCAGGAAGCCACGCACCGCGAAACGCGCCGTGAACTTGGCGTGGAAGATGATCTGGCCGAACTTCCGCACTTGCGGGAGGAAATGCTGGTTGTCCTGGGCAAGAACGGCATCAAGACGCTGGACGACCTTGCCGACCTGGCAACGGACGAGCTGATCGCCAAGAAGCGCGAAGCACCGCGCCGCCGCAACAACAGCCCTGACGGCCCGCCAGTCCGCCGCCCGCAACGCGAGCAGGACAAGGGCGGCGTGCTGGGCATGTTCGGCTTGAGCGAAGAGCAGGGCAACGAAATTATCATGGCTGCCCGTGCGCACTGGTTCGAGGACGAGGAAGAGGCTGCACCCGCTGCTGCCGAAGCCGAGCCCCAAGCAGAGGAGGCCGCCGATGCGGAATCCTCACAATGACACATTAGGTTCGCCTAAAACCGAAGCCGACGTCTCCTCCGCAAAGGGGAGCGAGCGTCGTTGCGTCCTGACGGGCAGCACCGCGGGCCGCGACGAACTCGTGCGTCTGGCCGTCTCGCCCGATGGTGACGTGCATCCCGATGCGCTCGCCAAGGCACCGGGTCGCGGCGCGTGGATCGGTGTCTCGAAAGAGGAATTGGTCGAGGCAATCGGCAACGGTCGGCTGAAAGGTGCGCTGGCCCGCGCTTTTAAGACCGGCGGTCTGAACGTGCCGGAAGACTTGCCTACAAGAACCGAAGCTGCGCTGAAAAAGGCCGTGCTTGACCGGTTGGGCCTCGAAATGCGCAGCGGACGCCTTATCTTGGGGTCCGATCGTATCGCAAACGAAGCGCGGATGGGGGCGGTAGCCGCCCTTTATCATGCCGAAGATGCGAAAGAGGACGGGCGCCGCAAGCTGGATCAGGCGTGGCGCGTCGGCCTGGATGAAGAAGGTTCGGGACGGACAGGTGAGCGCCTGCCACTGGACCGGGAGGCCCTGTCTGTGGCATTGGGCCGGGAAAATGTCGTCCACTTGGCGCTGGCCGATGCGAAATCGGCTGAGCGGGTCGCTATCCCGTTGCAGCGCCTGCTGAACTTTATGGGGGCCGCACCGGCGGCTGCTGAAACGTAACTCGCCGGGTGGCGATTGTCGCCGCCCCTCGCGAGGGACGGCATGACTGTTTGATTTTGAAGGACTGATACGAGCACATGAGCGAAGAGAACGAAACCCCGAAACGCACCCGCAAACCGCTTGGCCTCAAGCGCGCCGTGGATGCCGGGGAAGTCAAGCAGACCTTCAGCCACGGCCGCACCAACAAGGTTGCGGTCGAAGTGAAGCGTCGTCGCAAGCTCGTGAAGCCGGGGGAAGAACCCGCGCCGACACCCGCGCCTGCGCCGGAGCCCGCACCAGCGCCGGCTCCCGAACCCGTTGCCAAGAAGCCCGAGCCCAAGAAGCCCGCGCCCAAGAAGTCCGCCCCTGATGGGGAGACCCCGCAGGAGAAGGTCGCCCGTCTTCAGCGCGAGGCAGAGGAAGACCGGCTGCGCCAGGCACAGGAATCTCGCAAGCGCGAGGAAGAGCAGGCCAAGAAGGCTGCCGAGGACGAGAAGAAGCGCGCCGAGCAGAAGAAGCAGGCCGAGGAAGAAGCTGAAAAGCAGCGCAAGGCAGACGATGAAGCCGCCGCCAAGGCGGCGACCGAAGCGCCCGCCGAAGAAGCCGAGCCCGAAGCTGAGGCGACGCCCGCTCCCGCGCCAGCTCCTGAAGAACAGGGCACCAAAGCACCTGCTGCGCGCAAGTTTACGCCCGTCGCGCGTCCGGAACCCAAGCGTCCTGAAAAGAAGAAGGACGACAAGAAGGGCGGCGGTCGAGCGGATCGTGGCGGCACCAGTGCAGCCGACAAGCGTCGTTCGGGCAAGTTGACCGTAAACAAGGCGTTGAACGAGGACGAGGGGCGCCGTGCGCGCAGCCTCGCCGCGCTCAAGCGCGCTCGCGAGAAGGAACGCCGCGCCCAGGGTGGCGGCGGTTCCAGCCAGCCGCGCGAGAAGCAGATCCGCGACGTCGTCGTTCCCGAAGCCATCACGGTTGGCGAACTTGCCAAGCGCATGGGCGAGAAGGGTGCGGACCTGGTGAAGGAACTCTTCAACCTGGACATGATGGTGACGGTCAACCAGACCATCGACCAGGACACTGCGGAATTGCTGGTCGAACAGTTCGGCCACAACATCCAGAAGGTTTCCGAGAGCGATGTCGATATCGTCAACGACGAGGACGTCGATCCCGAGGAAACGCAGGTCCCGCGTCCGCCGGTCGTGGCCGTCATGGGCCACGTCGATCACGGCAAGACCAGCCTGCTGGATGCCCTGCGAAAGACCAATGTGACGCGTGGCGAAGCGGGTGGCATCACCCAGCATATCGGCGCCTATCAGGTAACGACCAAGGACAAGTCCAAGGTCACCTTCCTCGATACGCCGGGCCACGCGGCCTTTACCGAGATGCGCCAGCGCGGTGCCAACGTCACCGATATCGTGGTGCTGGTGGTAGCCGCCGATGACGGCATCATGCCGCAGACGATCGAGGCCATTAATCACGCCAAGGCGGCCAACGTGCCGCTGATCGTGGCGATCAACAAGATCGACAAGCCCGAAGCCAATGCCCAGAAGATCCGTGAGCGTCTGCTGGAGCATGAGGTGATCGTGGAGGCCATGTCCGGCGATGTGCAGGACGTGGAAATCAGCGCCAAGGAAGGCACTGGTCTCGACGAGCTGATCGAGAAGATCGCGTTGCAGGCCGAGCTTCTTGAGCTGAAGGCACGCCCGGACCGCGATGCGGAAGCCACCGTGGTAGAAGCGCAGCTGGACAAGGGCCGCGGCCCTGTTGCCACCGTGCTGATCAATCGCGGTACGCTGAAGCGTGGCGACACCTTCGTTGTCGGCACCGAAAGCGGCAAGGTTCGTGCCATCGTCAACGACCAGGGCAAGCAGATCAAGGAAGCTGGCCCGTCGATGCCGGTGGAAGTGCTGGGCTTGGGCGGCGTGCCGTCTGCAGGTGAGAAGCTGACCGTTGTCGAAAACGAGCAGCGTGCCCGCGAAGTGGCGGAATACCGCCGCGAGAAGGCAACCGAGAAGCGCACCGCGCTGGCTCCGACCAGCTTCGACACCATGTTCAACAAGTCGGACGTGATCGAATGGCCGGTGGTCGTGAAGGCCGATGTGCAGGGTTCCGTCGAGGCGATCACCTCGGCACTGCACAACCTTTCCAACGACGATATCAAGGTGCGCGTGCTGCACGCAGGCGTGGGCGCCATTACGGAATCGGATGTCATGCTGGCAGCCGGTTCCAAGTGCCCGATCATCGGCTTCAACGTGCGTCCCAATGCCAAGGCGCGTGAACTGGTGAAGCGCGATGGCGTGCGGATGATGTATCACGATGTGATCTATCACCTGACCGACGAAATCACGAAGGACCTGCTGGGCGAGCTTGGCCCGCTCAAGGTGGAAAACGTGGTTGGCCGTGCAGAGGTCAAGGAAGTCTTCAAGTCCGGCAAGAAGGACAAGGCGGCCGGTCTGCTGGTGGAAGAGGGTGTTATCCGCAAGGGTCTGCACGCTCGCCTCACCCGCGAGGACGTTATCGTCTCTGCCACCACCATCGCCAGCCTGCGCCGCTTCAAGGACGACGTGGACGAAGTCCGCGCTGGCCTGGAATGTGGTGTGGTTCTGGAGGATACCAACGACATCAAGCCGGGCGACCAGCTTGAAGTGTACGAGGTGAACGAGGAAGAGCGCACGCTTTGATCGAGTGATCCCCTCCCGCACGTCGGGAGGGGAGCGAGATACCATGACCGACCTTTCCTCTGCCTTTCAATGGCCCTCGGCAAAGCTGATGGGTGCCAAGGTCCTCGGCTATGACGAGGACACCCAGACCGTCGAAATGGCATTCACCCTCCCGCCGGAATTTGCCGCCATGCGCGGTTCGGCGCAGGGAGGCCTGCTGGCAGGCCCGATTGACGAGGCTTTCGGCGCAGCCATGTACATGGCGACGGGCGGCAAGCTGCAATTGTCGCTGGATATCACGATGTCTTTCCTGCGCCCGGTGCCGATGGAACGCATCACAGTGAAGGCGCGAGCGGTAAAGTCCGGGAGGCGCGTTGCCTTTCTGGAAGCCGAACTGTTCGACCATGAAAGCAAGCTGTGCGTGCGCGCAACGGCGACTTCGATGGTGACGGACTGGCCGGGCCAATCAAAGGTAGAGGGGGACGGGTGATGACCCGCCTCGTAGCGCTGCTCGGCTCCATCAACGTGGGCGGCAACCGGGTGACAATGACGGAGCTGCGTGACGCTTTCGAAGCTGCGGGTTTCGCAAATGTCGCTACCGTCACTGCCAGCGGCAACGTGCTTTTCGATGGTGCCGGAGCAACCGATGTCGAGGCGCGAATTGCCATTCTGCTGAAAGACAATCTCGGCATCGAGAGTTTTGCCGCCGTGCGAACCATTGCGGAGCTTCAGGCCGCACTGGACGAAAACCCTTTGACCCGAAGCGGCGATCCGAAGCTGGTCCACACCGTGTTTCTCGAACGTCAGCCCGACACATCTGCTTTCGATCAGTTGGAAGCGGACCACACAGGGCGCGGGCCGGAGAAACTTGCACCGGGCACGAAGGCGCTCCACATCGATTACGTCGATGGTGTCGGCAACTCGAAGCTGACTAAGCAATTCATAGAACGCCGCCTCGGTTGCCGGGGCACCGCGCGCAATGTTACGTCGATCCGCCGGATCATGGAAAAGATGAAAGACTGATGGCCCGCCATTCCAAACCCGAAGACCAGTCCGTCCGCCTGCTGAAAGTGGGGGAACGGGTGCGCCATATCCTCTCCGAACTGCTGGCGCGGGGCGAGGCGCATGACGATACCTTGCGCGCCTCCAACATCTCCGTGACCGAGGTGCGAATGTCGCCCGATCTGCGCAACGCGAAGGTCTACGTGAAGCCGCTGCTGGGGGAGGACGAGGACGTTATCCTCAAGGCGCTGCGCACCAACACCGCGTTCTTCCAGCGCGAGGTTGCCCAGCGGCTCGGCCTGAAATTCGCGCCCAAGCTGCAATTCCGCCCCGACGAGAGTTTCGACGAAGCGGGCCGGATCGAGCAGTTGCTGGACGATCCCAAGGTCCGGCGCGATCTGGACGCCGACGAAGATGGTGAGGGCGAGGGCGAATAGCGCCGCACATCATCGCGGACAACGAACCGGCGGCTCTTGAAAGAACACCTGTTTGGCCGGAATGACATCGGCCATGGCCAAGCTCTATTTCTACTACGCCAGCATGAACGCGGGCAAATCCACCACGCTGCTGCAGGCGGATTTCAACTACCGTGAACGCGGCATGCGCACGATGCTGTGGACCGCGGCGGTCGACAATCGCACGGACCGCGCCATCGCCAGCCGCATTGGCCTTTCCGCGGACGCGCATCGTTTCACGCCCGGAACGGACCTGTGGCGCGAAGTTGCGGCGCTGGGTGACGAGGGACGCCCGACCTGCGTCTTGATCGACGAGGCGCAGTTTCTCACCGCCATGCAGGTGTGGCAATGCGCGCGGCTGGCGGACGAGGCGGACATCCCCGTGCTGTGCTACGGCCTGCGCACCGATTTTCGCGGCGACCTGTTCCCTGGCTCTGCCGTTCTGCTGGGCATCGCGGACTCGCTGGAGGAATTGAAAGCCGTCTGCCACTGCGGCCGCAAGGCAACGATGAACCTGCGCACCACCGAGACAGGGGAAGCCGTGGGCGAGGGCGCGCAGACTGAAATCGGGGGTAACGAGCGCTATACCGCGCTATGCCGTCGACATTTCACGCAGGCGCTGGGGATGTGGGATTAGATACGGTCCGGATAGGGCAGGGTAAGAAAGCTGCTTTGCAATAAAGTCCGAGAAGCAGACCTAACTCGACCCAGTTTCTTTGAGTATCAATTCCGCAACCTCTCGTGGCCGATCCCAGATGGAATAGTGGCCACTGTCCTCGATCCAGTGAAACGTGGCGTGAGGAAATTCTGCACGAGCACGCGGCGCTTGGCGCGGCGGGCACAAGCGATCCTTATCACCCCAGGCGATGGTCACGCGACCAGCTTCAGGAGAGGCGGGGCCGCTTTGTGCCGGACCGCTCGCCAAATCCTTGATCAGCGGAACGACCGTTTCCGTCTCGGCAAAGGACACGAGTTCATTTTCTATCATCGCTCTATCGAGTGCCCAGGGCCGTGCCGAAAGTTGAGCGAGCAACGCGGTTCTGGAAATCGGCGATCCGCTGAGGGTTCCGAGTTGTCCCTTTAGCGCGCGCAGCAGCTTTTTCGAAGCGGTCAGCGTCCACTTGAAATAGGTTCGCTCCCAACCTTTCCAGAAACCGCCAGGATTCAGTGCGACAACGTCACCAACGCAGCCGCGCCGCGCCATTTCCAGCACCAGCCGCCCGCCCAGCGAGAAGCCTACTACGTCGACGGAACTGAAACCCTCTTCCTCGATGTAGTGCTGCAAGCTGTCGGCCAAACCTGCAAAGGTTCCGCTATCAGTACTTGCGGCTGTGTCCCCATGCCCGGGCAGGTCAATCGTAGTGACCTCTCGATGTGCAGTCAGTTGGGGGACTATGGGTGCCCAGGATCTGCCGCTTCCACCCAACCCATGAATCAGCAGGAGCTTGGACCCGCTTCCTGTCGTCTGCGATCTGATTTCCGTCTTCATTCTCATTCCAAGGCTGTTTTAAAACAATGTATTAGATACTGGTATCAACTTGGCCAGAGAAGTCGATGCAACGCCAGCGCATAATCCGCGGCCCGCAGTATCGCAGATGGACACTGGCGGACCGAGACAGATGATGAACGCCGCCAGATCGTATTTTTTCCGGGCTCAGCCAACGGATTGCCGTAAAGTCCGCTTCCCAACCACTAGCGGCCACTCTGCCCCCTAGTCGCTAGCCAATATACGTGCTCTAAAATCAACCTGAGACTAAAGTTCAGAAAACCCCCATTTCCAGCCCCGCACCCAGCGTCGCACCGAGTTCGCGCGCTTTGGCGAGGTCATCATCGCCAATGGTTTTCTCGGCCAGGATTTCATCCTTCGTCTGCGCGCCGACGTTGACGATGGGTGTGTCTGCCACCCGTTTCAACCGCCAGCCGGTGCAGATGCGTTCCAGCTGCTTTTTCGCGTTCTCTCCATCGGACCCGGCGCAGATCATCGCGGCGTAGGGGCGGCCTTCGATCCTGCCCAGCACCTCGTAATAGGTGCGGTCGAAGAAGGCTTTCATCACGCCTGCAATGGCGGCAAGGTTCTCGGGGCAGGCGAAGATATATCCGTCAGCTTCCAGCAGGTCGTCAGCACCAGCCTCCTCGGCAGGCAGGAAGCGGACTTCGATATCGCCAGCCTCTTTCGCGGCGTCGTGCGCGGCCTGCGCCAGCTGGCGACTGCCGCCGGTGCGCGAATACCAGATGATCGCAAGTGTCGTCACTCGCCCGTCATAGCAGTTGGAACGTCGATGAACACGCTGGCATCCGGGCCAAGCGGCAGATCGAACACCACCCAGGCCACGGTCAGCGCCATGCCCGATGCCATGATGCCCACTGCATAGGGCATCATGGTCGCCGCCAGACTGCCGAGACCAAAGCCTTTCACCCAACGCTGGCAGAACACCAGCACCAGCGGGAAGTAGGGCATCAGGGGGGTGATGATATTGGTGCCGCTGTCACCTACGCGGTATGCGGCCGTGGTCATTTCGGGGGAGAGGCCCAGCAGCATCAGCATGGGCACCATGACAGGGCCGAGCACGGCCCATTTCGCGCTGGCGGAGCCGATCAGCAGGTTGAGCGCCGCGCCGAAGAGCAACACGCTCAGCAGCATGGCCCAGGCGGGCAGGCCGCTGGCGCGCAAGGCATCGGCGCCGTCCACCGCCAGCACGAGCCCCATGTTGCTCCACGCGAACATTGCCACGAAATGCGCGGCGGCAAAGGCAAGCACCATGTAATAGCCCATGTCCTTCATCGCTTCTGCCATCATGTCCACCAGGTCGCGGTGATTGGCGATCGTGCCCGCGGCGCGGCCATAGGCCCAGCCGGGCAGCAGGAAGACCAGCAGGAAGAAGGGCAGCAGGCTGCGGTAGAACGGCGTCAGGCGGCCTTCGGGCGGGGCGTCGGGGTCTATCAGTGGGGCGTTCGGCATCAGCACCATTGCCGCCCACAGCGCCACCAGCGCCAGCACTACGAGGCCCGCATTGCGCAGGGCGCGTCGCTCGCCAGCGTTGGCGGCCGTTTGCTCGGCCTTGTCATCCACGGCCCCTGCGGCAGAGCCATCCAGCGCAAAGCCCGACAGGCGCGGTTCGATGATGCGATCCGTCACGTACCAGATCACCGGCATGTAGATCAGCGTCATCGCGGCGATGAAAAACCAGTTGCCCGCGATATTGGCGGTCCACCCGGCAAACACGGTGTTCACGCTGGCTTCCGTGATACCCAGCAGCAGCGCGTCCAGTTGGCCCGGCAACAGGTTGGCGGAAAAACCGCCCGACACTGCGGCAAAGCTGGCGGCAATGCCCACCAGCGGATGCCGACCGGCGGCATGGTATACGATACCCGCCAGCGGGATCATTACCACGAACGCGGCATCGGCGGCGTGGTTGCCCATCATCGAAACCAGCGCCACGGCTGGTGTCAGCCAGAAGGTGGAAACTTTCGCCATGCTGGCGCGCATGGCGGTGGCGAACAGGCCCGAACGCTCCGCCACGCCTGCGCCCAGCATCACGGTGAGCACATAGCCCAACGGCGGGAAGTGGGTGAAGGTTTCGGGCATGTCGTTCAAAAAGCGGCGGATGTTCGCGCCCGACAGCAGGCTTTCCACCGCGATGATGCGATAGGTGCCGGTATCGGGATCGATCTCCACCGGATGCGGGGCGGACCATCCCGCCCATGCCGCCACCACGGAAATGCCGATCAGTGCGACAATGAACCACAGGAACAGGAACACCGGATCGGGCAGGCGGTTGCCCGTCCTTTCGATCCAGCCGAGAATACCTTTTTGCGTTTGTGCCGCCGCCGCCCTGCTCATTGCCGCCCCCGCTTTTTCCCTGGCAGGCAGCATGACGGCAAGGCGGGCACTTTACCAGAGCCCAGATACACCCCATCTAGCGCGCAATGAGTGAAACCATCCTGCTGGCAGCGATCCTGATCCCGTGCCTGATCGTTGCCATCGTCTTTCACGAGGTCGCGCATGGCTGGACCGCACTGATGCTGGGCGATCCCACCGCGAAGGAACGCAGACGGCTGTCGCTGAACCCCATCCGCCACGTAGACCCCGTCGGCACGCTCGCAGTGCCCGGATTCCTGGCGCTGGTCGGGGGGCCGATATTCGGCTGGGCCAAACCCGTTCCGGTCATCAAGGAGCGGCTGGACAGTCCGCGCTTCGGGATGATGCTGGTTGCCGCTGCCGGTCCGATCACGAATTTCGTTCTTGCGACGGTGGGCGCAGTGGCGCTTGGCCTGGCGCTGCCGGAAGGCGCGGCGATGATCGCTTCCGAGACCGGAATGACGCTGATCGCCGATACCGCTGGCGAGATCGTCCCGTTCGCCAGCGGAATGTTCTATTTCATCCTGATCAACATCTTCCTTGCCGTGTTCAACCTCCTACCGATCCCGCCATTCGATGGCTCTCACATCGTCGAAGGCGCAATGCCGCGCCGGTGGGTGCACCATTACGAGAAGCTGCGCCCCTTCGGGATGATCCTGTTCCTGGGGCTGGTTGCGCTGACATGGTTTGCGCCGGGGCTGGGTGTGCTGGAAAACACCATCGGGCCGCCGGTCATGTGGGTGCTGGAAAACTACCTCGCCCTGGCAGATAGGGTAGCCGGTGGCTGACAAACTTCCCCAACATGGCTGGATCATCCTCGACAAGCCCGTTGGTCTTGGCTCCACGCAGGCCGTGGGCGCAATGAAACGCAACTTGCGCGAAGCCGGCTATCCCAAGGTAAAGGTCGGCCACGGCGGAACGCTGGATCCCTTGGCAGAAGGCGTGCTGCCTATCGCATTGGGAGAGGCGACGAAACTTTCCGGGCGTATGCTGGACAGCGACAAGACCTACGAATTCACCATCCAGTTCGGCGAGGAAACCGATACGCTGGACAGCGAGGGCGAAGTTACCGCCACCACCGACCGTCGCCCGCCGCGCGCAGCCATCTCGGCCATCTGCGAACATTTCACCGGCGAGATAGAGCAGGTGCCGCCCAAGTATTCCGCCCTGAAGATCGATGGAAAGCGCGCCTACGATCTGGCCCGTGCGGGGGAAGACGTGGAAATGAAAACGCGCCGCGTGACTATTCATGCGCTGGAACCCATCGGCGGCTTTTCGGACGACCGGTTGCAATCGGCCTTTGCCACCACGTTGGGTCGCCCCGATCCCTATGACCCGCAGGCCCCGCTGGAACTGGCCGACAGCGCCACGTTGGTCGCCACGGTATCCAAGGGCACCTATATCCGCAGCCTTGCGCGTGATATTGCCCATGCCCTTGGAACGCTGGGTCACGTTACCTATCTAAGGCGCACGAAGGCCGGGCCCTTCAGCGAATCCCAAGCGATTTCGCTGGACAAACTGAACGAAATCGGTAAGGGCGCGCCTCTTCAAGACCACCTCCTGCCACTGGAGGCGGGGCTGGACGGTATCCCGGCCCTCGCTCTCGATCCGGATAGTGCGCAGGCGGCCCGACAGGGCCGGGTCGTATCCGGATTGCCCCAACCTGACGGGCTCTACTTTGCCAAGCTGGAGGAAACTCCGGTGGCACTTGTGGAACTCGAAGGGGGCGCGATGAAGGTCGTGCGGGGTTTCAATATCTAAGGATACTGCGAAAGGTTACAAAACGCATGACGATTACCGCAGAACGCAAGCAGGAAGTTATCGCCGAGAATGCCCAGAACAAGGGCGACACCGGTTCTCCTGAAGTCCAGGTAGCTATCCTGACAGAGCGTATCCGCAACCTGACCGACCACTTCAAGAACAACCACAAGGATAACCATTCCCGTCGTGGTCTGCTCAAGATGGTCAACAAGCGTCGCAGCTTGCTGGCATATCTGAAGAAGTCGGACCTTGATCGCTATAATGCGCTCATCAAGAAGCTGGGTCTGCGTAAGTAAGAATTTTCCGAAAGGGCGGCCCGAAAGCCGCCCTTTCGTCTATCTGCGTTCCGTCACATTAGGAACGTATTTGAAATGGCATCCTTCACAATTCGGTGGAGGGGCCTGAGGCCGCAAAGGCTTCGTACCGGACCGGGACGGATTACCCGGAACAAGTAGGCCCCGCGATGCAATGTGGCGCGCGGGTTCAGAAGGATAATCAATGTTCGACACGAAAACTGTATCGCTGGAGTGGGGCGGGAAAACCCTCACTCTGGAAACCGGTCGTATTGCCCGTCAGGCCGACGGCGCCGTTCTGGCCACCTATGGCGAAACCGTGGTGCTTTGCGCCGTGACCGCCGCCAAGAGCGTGAAGGAAGGGCAGGACTTTTTCCCCCTTACCGTTCACTACCAGGAAAAATTCTCTGCCGCGGGCCGTATCCCCGGCGGCTTCTTCAAGCGCGAAGGCCGCGCTACGGAGAAGGAAACGCTTACCTCCCGCCTGATCGACCGCCCCGTGCGCCCGCTCTTCCCGGAAGGTTTCTACAACGAGATCAACGTGATCTGCCAGGTCCTCTCCTATGATGGCGAGACCGAGCCTGATATCGTCGCGATGATTGCCGCCTCTGCTGCGCTCACCATTTCCGGCGTGCCCTTCATGGGCCCGATCGGTGCTGCGCGCGTCGGCTTCGTCGATGGCGAATACGTGCTGAACCCCAGCGTTTCCGATATCTTCGAGGAAGGTCGTCTCGATCTCGTCGTCGCCGGTACGCAGGACGCGGTGATGATGGTGGAATCCGAAGCGAAGGAACTGACCGAAGAGGAAATGCTCGGCGCCGTAATGTTCGCGCATGAGGAAAGCCGCAAGGTCATCGGCGCGATCATCAACCTCGCTGAACAGGCTGCCAAGGAGCCGTGGGAACTCGACAAGGTGGAAGACAAGTCCGCCACTCTCGAGGAACTGCGCGGCGTTATCGGCGATGATCTGGCTGCTGCCTACAAGATCACCAACAAGGCCCAGCGCCAGGACGCGGTGAATGCCGCACGTGCCAAGGCGCGTGAGCACTATGCCGATCTGGAAGAGAGCGATCCTGCTGAATACATGGGCCGCCTGAAACTGGTGAAGAAGCTGGAAAGCGATATCGTTCGCGGCTCCATCATCAAGGACGGCACCCGCATCGACGGCCGCAAGCTGGACGAGGTTCGCCCGATCGAGGCGATGGTCGGCCTGCTGCCCCGTACGCATGGTTCGGCGCTGTTCACGCGCGGTGAGACGCAGGCAATCTGCACCACCACGCTGGGCACCAAGGATGCCGAGCAGATGATCGATGGTCTGGAAGGTCTGTCGTACAGCAACTTCATGCTGCACTATAACTTCCCGCCCTATTCCGTTGGCGAAGTGGGCCGTTTCGGCTTCACCAGCCGTCGTGAAACGGGCCATGGCAAGCTGGCATGGCGTGCGCTGCACCCCGTGCTGCCGAGCCAGGAAGACTTCCCCTACACCATCCGCATCCTGTCCGACATTACCGAGTCCAACGGCTCGTCCTCGATGGCGACCGTGTGTGGTGGCTGCCTGGCCATGATGGATGCGGGCGTTCCCATCGAACGCCCCGTTTCCGGCATTGCCATGGGCCTGATCCTGGAAGGCGACAATTTCGCCGTCCTGTCCGACATTCTGGGTGACGAAGATCACCTGGGTGACATGGACTTCAAGGTGGCTGGCTCTGAAAAGGGTATCACCTCGCTCCAGATGGACATCAAGGTTGCCGGCATTACGCAGGAAATCATGCAGAGCGCGCTGGAACAGGCCAAGGCCGGCCGTGCGCATATCCTCAGCAAGATGAACGATGCGCTCTCGGGTGCTCGCGGTGAAGTTTCCAAGCACGCTCCGCGTATCGAGACGATGCAGATCGACAAGTCGAAGATCCGCGACGTTATCGGCACGGGCGGCAAGGTCATCCGCGAAATCGTGGCCGAGACCGGTGCGAAGGTTGATATCGACGATGAGGGTGTGATCAAGATCAGCTCCTCCAATGCTGACGAGATCGCCGCTGCACGCAAGTGGATCGAAGGCATCACCGAGGAAGCCGAAGTCGGCAAGATCTATGACGGCAAGGTCGTCAACATCGTAGACTTCGGTGCATTCGTGAACTTCATGGGTGGCAAGGACGGTCTCGTCCACGTGTCCGAAATGAAGAACGAGCGTGTTGAGAAGCCGACCGACGTCGTGTCCGAAGGGCAGGAGGTCAAGGTCAAGGTTCTCGAGATCGACAACCGCGGCAAGGTTCGCCTGTCGATGCGCGTCGTTGACCAGGAAACCGGTGAAGAGCTGGAAGACACCCGTCCCCCGCGCGAAAAGCGCGAAGGTGGCGGCGGTGACCGCGGTGGCCGTGGCGGCGATCGTCGTGGCCCGCGTGGCGGCGGCGGCGGTGGCCGTGGTCGCGGTGGTGATCGTGGCCCGCGCGGCGGCGGTGACAAGGGTGGCGACAATGGCGGCGGTGCCGACCACATGCCGGCCTTCCTCAAGGACGACTAAACCAGTCCGATAGACTATCAGGGAAGGGCCGCGAGCGATCGCGGCCCTTTCCGTTTGGAGAATAGACAATGCTGCCACGCGAGGAAATCGCCACCGCCCAGATCCCCGATGGCGATACGCTGACGCTGGTCAGTCACGGCCGCGATTTCATCATCATGCTGGGCCGTGACGAACTGATGGGCACGCGTATGCAGTTCAGCGAGGAACAGCTGGCGCAATTGACGCTGGAGCGGCTGGAGATGCCAAACCCCCGCGTGCTGATCGGCGGCTATGGCATGGGGTTCACCTTCCGCGCCGCGCTTGCCGCATTGCCCGAGAAGGGTGAAGTTGTGGTGGCCGAAGTGGTGCCCGAGATCCTGGACTGGGCGAAGGGTCCACTGGCGCAGCTTACCGGCGACAGCCTCGGCGATCCGCGTGGCGAAGTGGTGCTGGCCGATGTCGCCGCGCTGATCGACGATGCGGTGGACGGCACGACGCCCAAGTACGATGCAATCCTGCTGGACGTGGATAATGGCCCCGATGGCATCGTTCGCGAGGGCAACGAACGGCTTTATACCCGCACCGGCATTGCCCGCATGCGTGATGCACTGAACGTGGGCGGCGTGCTGGCCGTATGGTCCGCCGCGCCCGATCACAAGTTTACCGGACGGCTAAGGGATGCAGGGCTGGATGTCGAAGTCCGCCGCGTGCGCGCCCGCCCCAACAACAAGGGGCCGCAACACCACATCTGGTTCGCCCGTCGTCAACGATAGGCCTCGATTACCCTTTCCGGCCAATCGTGCTATGACTGGGCACAGGGCCGCGCGCATATCTTTGGAGAAAGACTATGAGCGACGAAGCAATCGATATGGCCAAAGTGGAAGAAATGGCCGGGAAAATCGTGGGCGATGTGGCCGCGGCGGTCAGTCTTTTCATGGCTTACCTCGGCGATCAGGCAGGCGTTTTTGACGCTATGGACGGCGAAGGTCCGATGACCGTAGGCCAGCTTGCCGCCAAGACCGGGCTGAATGAAAAATACCTGCACGAATGGCTCGGCTCCATATCCGCTGCGGGATATGTCGATTTCGATGCCGGGAACGACACGTTCGAACTGCCGCCGGAAAAGGCACTGGTGATGGCCCGCGAGGGGCAGCCTGCCTGCATGCAGGGCTTCATTCAGGCCATCGTTGCCCAGTACGAAACGCATGAGCAGGCGGTGGACACGTTCAAATCGGGGGAAGGTCGCGATTGGTCGGACCATTCGCCGTGCCTGTTCTGTTCGACAGACCGGTTTTTCCGGCCCGGCTATCAGGCACACCTGATCGATGAATGGCTACCCGCGATGGAAGGTGTCTCCGCCAAGCTGGAGGCAGGCGCCAAGGTGGCCGATATCGGCTGCGGATATGGTTCGTCGACAGTGCTGATGGCGCAGCGCTTTCCCAACTCCACCTTCGTCGGCATAGATTTCCACGAACCTTCGATCGAGAAAGCGCGCGAACAGGCGATGCAGGCAGGCGTCCGGAACGCCAGCTTCGAGGTGGCACGCGCGCAGGATTATCCGGGTGATGGCTTCGATTTCGCCTGTATTTTCGATGCGCTGCACGACATGGGCGATCCCGTGGGCGCGGCGCGACACATTCGCGAAACGCTGAAGGACGATGGCACCTTCATGCTGGTGGAGCCCATGGCAGGTGACAGCATGGCGGAAAACATGCACCCGCTGGGCCAGATATTCTACGGCTTCAGCACGGTGGCGTGCACGCCCGCATCGGTGGCGCAGGAGGTGGGCCGGGGCCTGGGCGCGCAGGCGGGGCAGAAACGGCTGACCCAGGTGCTGAACGAAGCAGGCTTCGCCAATGTCCGCCGCGCCCATGAAACGCCCACCAACATGGTGCTGGAGGTGACTGGCTAGCCTGCCTGCCCGTTACTGCTGTTGCGCGGCGCGAAGCTGGCCCAGGAAATCAATCTTGCCCACGTTCAGCCCCTTGTGACGCAAAATGGCGTAGGCGGTGGTGGCGTGGAAGAAGAAATTGGGCTGCGAGAAGCTGAGCAGGAAATTCTCCGCCGTAAATGGAATGTCGATACCCTGCGCCTTGATAGTGAAGCGCACTTCCTGTCCGACAAAGCTTTCCATCTCTCCGGCGGAAAGCGCGCGCAGCTTGTTTTCCGCCGCACCAAGGTTGAGGCGCATCTGTTCGAGTTCGGTGGCAGGGTCTTCCATGTCGGGGCTCATCTCGCCCTTGCGCACCGCCTCTATCGCACCGATCGAATGTGAACCCAGCCAGTGTATCTGCCTGGCGAAGGGGGCCATGTCTTGCGAAAGGCAAGCGCTGGCGATTTCGTCCTCGGCATAATCGCATGCCTTGGCCTTCTCGATCCACCCCTGCGCAGCGCCCAGCATCTGGATCATGGTGGGCACGGTGGCGTCGTAAAGCGAAATGGTCATGCGAGACTCCTCGAAACTGCGCAGGACTTCCTGCTGCCAGTGCAGGTGCCGGTCTGCAAGCGCGACGGGCTGTTTCCTTGGCCTGCTATGGGCATGACGTTCGTCACGGCGCGGGAGCCGTTCCATGCCCGATGGCCGTTCGGGCTGCACCGTGGCTGGAAACCGATCCTAGCCGATTCGGCATCGCGCCAGATCCGGGCGGACGCGACGGCGCGGAGGCGACAAAGCTTTAGCTTATTTTTCAACAATTTCAGTGCGCGCCTGTGTCTGAAACCACTGTTGCTCTTGGAATCGCGGCAATGCGGCGGCATGGGGGTTGACCTGCACGAGAAGCGTACCACCTGCCGCAAGTGAAAGGCTGCAAGACACGTGAATGGAAACGAACAAGCCCTGTCGACCAATGTTGAAAGGCGCGGGGCAATCAGCCGGATGCTAGGTCCGATAGGCGTGTTTTTTCGCGGCTTCATCGAAAACCCCCGCATGGTGGGTTCGGTCATACCGTCCTCGCGCGTGACGATCGACGCCATGCTGGACAGGGTGGACTGGCCGCGTTGCAAATTGTTCGTGGAATACGGGCCAGGCGTGGGCACATTCTGCCCCCATATCCTGGATCGCCTTCCACCGGGCGGGGAACTGCTGGTGATCGACACCAACCCGCGCTTTATCGAATATCTCCAGCGCACGGTGCAGGACGATCGTTTTCACGCTGTCCTGGGCTCGGCGGAAAATGTGGAGGAATATGTTCGCCGCATCGGCCACGACAAGGCCGACTTCGTCCTCTCCGGCCTGCCGTTCTCTTCACTGCCTAACAATGTCGCGACAGGGATCGTTGCAGCTACCCAGCGCGTGATCCGCAAAGGCGGCGCCTTCCTCACCTACCAGTTCCGCCCGACGGCCAAGGAACTGACGGAAGAACATTTCGACAAGGTCGATACCGGATACGTGTGGCGTAACATCCCCCCGTGCCTGCTGGTGTGGGGCTGGAAGACAGGCGACGCGGCAGAGTAGCCGGCGTTAGGAAGGGTGGAATCCGTTTGCTGTGACTGTGGTTTATGAGCGGTCGGTTGGCTAGCGATCCCATTGCGGACTTTGGTTAAGCTCTGCATCATCCTCTGATCGAGTATTCGAGGATGTCGTCGATCGGCGGTGGTGCAAGTGAAGATGATCTACACGGATAAGTTCGGCCTTTACCCTTGGGCGATGCTCTTCGTATCGGCTGGTATGTTCTGGTTCGCCTACAGGGGCTTGCAAGATGGCGATGCTAGCCAGCTTGGTTTGGGACTTGGGAGTGGCGGTCTGTTTCTGATCCTCGCGCTCAAGCGCTTTTGGGACATACGCGAAGCGAAACGCGACGGAAAAGACCCAACGATCGTGCGGATCAAAGGGAACGACCGCTAACCCGCCCATCTCGGTCATTTTACATAGGATCGGGAACATCCATAAGAGGTCTGATAGCTTTGGCACGCCTTCTACGGAAAGCCACCTGTCAGCTAACGACCCCATAGCGGACATTAGCTGCAAAAATATCGGTTTTACCGCGAATGGGTCAGGACGATGAAGGATTGAAGTCGTCCATTGTTCTCCCAGTCGAAGGTAGATGATAGCTCCATGCTGTCTTCTACTCCATCCTTAAAGCGGCCTACGACTTGGAACGTGCAGTGCGGCATATCGTAATAGTATCCGCATGAGACTTCCGAAACCGTTAGCAACTCGGCATACTCTCCGCGCCGCGACGAATGGCTTGCAAACCGAAGGCTATAATCCTCCATCCAGTCTTCTCGGACGTGCGCTATTACCTCACTGGCGGTGGGAAGCGGCACATCTGCTCCACTCTCGTCAACGTCGACGAAAGATGCGCAGCCGCAAAGAGAAAACAAAACCATCGGGACGAGCACACATTTCATGCTGACACGGATAACCCCTTCAAGTCAGCTTTCCACCCCATTGAAGCCCCCCAAATGCTTCCCGGATCTCGCCGTCACAGGAATTTCCGCTTCCTTCACAACGCTACCATCGCGAACAACAAAAAGGCCCGCCCTCCGACGTTTGGAGAGCGGGCCTTTTTCGTAATCTCGGCTTAGGGCGTTAACGCACCCTGGGGCCGCCGAACGGCAGGGGCGGCGGGGGACGGCGCGCGCCGCGGGGCAGCTGTGCCTGATAGGCCCGGCCGCAATGTTCCACGCAATATGGGAAACCGGGGTTCACCTTCTCTCCGCAGAAATGGAAGTCGGCCTCGCCCGGATGGCCCATGGGCCAGCGGCAGACACGGTCGTTCAGATCCAGCAGGCTGGTCTTGTCGGCGATGGAAGGATCGGGCTTTGCCGGCACCAGGCGGCGCGGCGGGGCAGGGGGGATCGGCGGCTGCTGATCACCCGGACCCTGACGCAGGAACCCGCCGGGACCGTAGGAAACGATCTTCGGCAAGTCTGAACGCCTGTCCGGCATGGGCTGGCTGGCGTTGGAGGTAGAGGATGCCTCGGCTGCCTGCGGTTCCTGCGGTTCGGCAGGTCTTGGCGAGGCTGGCGCCTCTGCCGTCTTGCGCGCAGGCGCGGGCTTCGGCTTTGCCTTTGGTGCCGCGGGTTTTGCCGCAGCCTCCTTCTTCTTGGCAGCCTTCTTCTTCTCGTTCGCTTTCACTGGGCTGGGACGCGCCTTCAGGCCAAGCCGATGGGCCTTGCCGATCACCGCGTTGCGCGACACGCCGCCCAGTTCGGTGGCGATCTCGCTTGCGGTCGATCCGCCTTCCCACATCTTGGTGAGGATGCCGATGCGTTCGTCAGTCCAGCTCATGAAATTACAGTGTTCCGTTCATCTTGCGGACCGCCCGCGATATTGGGCACGGTCCTTTGTGTTCTTGCCAGCCCGGCACAGGAGAGATAGTCGCGCCCCCATGACCGATCAAGCACCTGCATCACTTTCCGCGCCCGGCGATCTCATGGCACCCGGAAGCAATGCCGGGCGCAAGTTCCCCCCGAAGGGAGAGCCGCAGATCACCGGCATAAACCGGATCGGGCTGTGGAGCCTCTATATTAAGGAGATCCGCCGCTTTCTCAAGGTGCAGACGCAGACAGTCTGGGCGCCAGCCGTCACCACGCTGTTGTTCCTCATCATCTTCACCGTCGCGCTGGGCCGGTCCGGCCGCGAAATCATGGGGGTGAACTTCGGCACGTTCGTGGCGCCGGGCCTCATCATGATGGGTATGATGCAGAACGCCTTTGCCAATTCCAGTTTTTCCCTGCTGGCAGGCAAGTTGCAGGGCACCATTATCGATCTGTTGATGCCGCCCCTGTCCGAAGCCGAACTGATGATCGGCATCGTTATGGCGGCGATTACGCGCGCGGTAATGGTGGGCGGGGCAGTGGCGCTGGCCATGTGGCTGTATCCGGGCGTGGACATGCATGTCGCGCACCCATGGGCAGTGGTGTGGTTCGGCCTGATGGGTGCGACCATGCTGGCCATATTCGGCCTGTTGGCCAGCATCTGGGCCGAGAAGTTCGACCACAACGCCGCGATCACCAACTTCATCGTCGCGCCGCTTAGCCTGCTGTCGGGCACGTTCTACGTGATTTCCAACCTCTCGCCGTTCTTTCAGACGGTGAGCAAGTTCAACCCGTTCTTCTACATGATTTCGGGCTTCCGCTTCGGATTCCTGGGGTCGAGCGATATCGGCGACACGAACGAGGCCGTGGTAAGCGCCGCGATCGGCGTGGGCGCACTCAACCTGGTGCTGGGCTTTGTCACCTACCGCGTGTTGAAAAGCGGCTGGAAGATCAAAAGCTGAAGACTAGTGCGTCAAGCTGCGGCGCAGGAAATAGCGTCCTGCGCGAAATTCCTCGAACAGCTGCTCCACCTGCGGATGATCGATCGGTTCGCCGTCGGAATCGATCGCAAGGTTCTGCTGGCTGACATAGGCGACGTAGGAACTGTCGTCGTTCTCTGCCAGCAGGTGATAGAACGGCTGATCGCGATCGGGACGCTGCCCTTCGGGAATCTGTTCGAACCATTCTTCCGAATTCGCATAAACCGGATCGATATCGAAGATGACGCCGCGAAAATCGAACTTGCGATGCTTCACGATGTCGCCAATAGCGAACCGGGCACGCGACCGGCGTGGCGCATCGATGCGCCGTCCAGCCTGGGATGAATAGAATTCAGAGCGTTCCATGCGTCAGATATATGTCCTGTGTCCGTGGTAACAAGCACCGGCCCGCCGTCGTCCCCCGTTTTTGCGACAAAAAGCACGTAAGGGACTTGGCAAGCGATAATCTCTCGGCTAACCGCCGCGCTTCCCAATCGACTGCGGGTTTTGCTGACACCCCATTTGCGGAGAGGTGCCGGAGTGGTCGAACGGGGCAGTCTCGAAAACTGTTGAGCTCCTTTGGGGTTCCGAGGGTTCGAATCCCTCCCTCTCCGCCATCAGCCTTTAAGGCTAATCCAAAGCCCTCATAAGCGAACGTGGATTGGCCGCTGCTTCCAGCGGGTGTCTGTAGAATGGCTTGCAGCTTCGCGCGCCTTTTTTCGAGCAAATCGCTAAGCAGTTGCAGCCTTGTCGGATAAATCCTGCCTGTCTGCGTCCATTTTCCCGGCGCCACGCCACAACAAAAATGCGCCGCCAATCCCGATCGGTACAACGACACTCAGTGCCTGCTGCAATCCCAGCGTACCTTGGCCAAAGGCCACGCTCAATTCGCCTACGGCCCATGGCCCCGCCACATATCCCGCTAGATTGACTGCAAGCATCGCCAGGGCTGTGCCGGTAGCGCGCAAACTGTCCGGGAGGATATATTGCAGGCCTGCATAAACGCCGACGGCCCAGCCGCCTCCGAAAAGCCCGGCGGGGATCGCCCAGATCAATGCGTGATCCAGGCTTTGCGACCACGCTGCGCCCAGAACTGATGCTGTTGCAACCAACAGGGCGATTGCTGACAAGGTCAGACACCGACCATAGCCGTTCCTGGCTATTCGATCAAAGACGAAGCCGAAACCGATTGTGCCGAGCAGCGCGGGAATGATGAATGCGCCGCCAAACGCCGCGCCCGCTTCCGCCATTGTCATGTCGTAATTGCGGGAAAACAGGGTCGGGCCCCAGTTACCGAAGGCGACGCCAGACATGACGCCGAGCCCCATGCCAAACGCCATGTTTCGATAGCTTGCACGTTTGACGAGCCGCATGAAAATCTGTGCCAGATGATTAACCTGCCTGCCGACACGCGCGGCTATACTTTGCGATTGATTGGCTGGAGCCGCGATATCCTGTCGGCGAGGCTCCTTTATGAGAAGCCATGCCAGGGCGATGACGACCAGCCCGGCAATTCCGAAAAGGCGAAACGGAAGGCGCCAGTCGGCTGTCTCCGCGATGGCTGGCCCCACGCCCAGTCCAAGCATCTGTCCGAAATAGGTGGCGAGAGCCATGACGGCAAACGCCTTGCCCCGCTGGTCGGCAAGAAAATACGCGGCGATCAACGAATAGGCTGGAGCCTGGAATGCAGCCTCGCCCACGCCAACCCCGACGCGGGCAGTCGCCAATGTCCACGGGCCGGTCGCATAGCCGCAAAGCACGGTGAAAATGCTCCACATGATGCACCCCGCGACGATAATTCGAATACGTGAAGCACGATCCGCGTAGAGCGCGATTGGTATCGCCATGATCGAATAGAACACTGCAAATGCAGGACCCATGAGGAGGCCCATGAACCCGTCATCGACGCCGAATTCCGCCTTGATCGGATCGACCAGTCCCACCAGCAGGTACCGGTCAGCATGATTGAAGATCGCAATACCGAGCAGCAGCAAGAGCACCAGCCATTTGTTGGACAGTTTCTGCGCCGATCCTTCCGCTGTTTCTGGTAAGGCTGCTGTGGTGGTGCTCATGCTGATTATTCCTCACGCCGCAGCGGTTCTTGTATTCTTTTCGAAGCTGGCAACGAACAGCTAGTCGCGCATCTGGTTGCCGCCATTCACGTGATAGACCTGCCCGTTGATCCATGCGCCATCGTCAGAAGCGAGCAGGGCGACCATTGCGGCAATATCATCGGGTTGGCCAAGGCGCGTGTGCGGAATGGCCTTCAGCCCCATGGCAACCTGCTCTTCGGTCATATACTGCTGGACGGCTTCGGTCAGAACGAGGCCGGGGCAAATGACGTTGGCGCGAATGCCCTTCTTGCCCCACTTTGCGGCAACGTGGCGGGCGAGGGCATGGATAGCGTTCTTGGTCATGGGATAGGCAACCTGCCATGGCAAACCGGCCGAGGCGGCGCCTGAACTGGTGTAGATCATTGCCCCGCCGCCGTTTTCCAGCATCACGGGAAGCGCCGCCTGTGTGGCGATGAGATGGCTCTTGGTGTTTATCTCGACCGACTTGTCGAACACCTCGAGTGGACAATCGAGGGCGTTGACATCTCCCACTGTACCGCCGGCCAGATTGGAGTGGAAGAAATCCAGGGTGCCGTATGTCTCCAGAGCGGTTGCAACGATCTCCTGCTGCGACTCTACCGAGGTGCCGTCCAGGTGAACTCCGATGGCTGTGCCACCGTCGCCAACGATTTTCTCGGCCGTTTCCTTGGCCCAATCTTCGGCGATGTCGCCAATTACGACATGCGCGCCTTCTTCGGCGAGGCGACGAGCGGTGGCCGCGCCAATGCCGCGTCCTCCGCCTGCAATTATTCCAACCTTGCTTTTCAGTCCCCGCATCGGCTTTCCTCCCATGTTCCTAAAGTTCAGGCTCGACCGGGCGCTGCGGCCATGGCTTCCCACCAGGGCTGAGCCAGTTCAACCTGCGCGGCAAGCTGGAACAGCAACGCCTCCGCCCCGTATCGCGCACTGATCATAACCCCGATCGGCAGTCCGTCCGAGGACATGCCAAGCGGTAGCGAGGCGCTGGGCTGGCCGGTGATGTTGTAAGTGCCGGTAAAGGGCGTGAAGGCAGCCACACGTTGGCCCCACGCCTGAAAATCTTGCTGCTGCAAGTCCAACGTGCCTACCATCGGCGGCGGAGTTGCGACCGTGGGCGACAGGATGATGTCGTAATCGTCCATGAACCGCGCCATGTCGTAGGCCACCTGCTGGAAAACGTTGTGCGCGCGGGAAACCGAAACGCCATCCATCTGCTTGCCAAGGTTGTAGAACATCATCGTGATATGTTCGAGAACGTCGGTCGACGGCGCGATGCCCGTTGCAGCAGCACGTTCATCGATGCTGGCCACGAGCGAGGTTGAAATGGCAGCGAAGTTGGCCTGCCCCACCTCCGCCATGTCAATCGTGGGCTGCGCCTCCTCGACATGGTGGCCCAGGCTCTCGAGCAGCACGGCCGCATCGCGGGCGGCGCCGATGCATTCGGGATCGACCGGCGAACCGGCTGGCGGTGTCAGCACCAGGGCAACCCTCAACGGGCGCGGAGCACGGGTGGTGTAGGACAGGAAGCTGTCTTCGGGGGAGGGCGCGGAGTAGCGCGAACCCGGTTCGGTTCCAGCTGTTGCATCCAACAATGCCGCTGAATCGCGCACCGAACGGGTAACGACGTGGTTGGCCGACATACCGCCCCAGCCTTCGGTGCGATTAGGCCCCATGGGCACCCGTCCACGGCTTGGCTTCAGTCCGAAAAGACCGCAACACGATGCGGGTATGCGGATAGAACCTCCGCCATCCGTGGCATGGGCGGCGGGCAATACGCCAGCAGCCACCGCGGCAGCAGCACCGCCGCTCGAACCGCCGGCTATGCGTTCACGGTTCCATGGATTGCGGGTAATGCCCGTGGACAGGGATTCGGTTGTACCGGTCAATCCGAACTCGGGCGTGGTCGTCTTGCCGAAAATGACCAGGCCAGCAGCTTGATGCCTTTTCACCAATTCCGAAGTGTATGGCGCGACAAAGCCATCATAGGAGCGACTACCCTGGCCCGACGGTTGCCCTTCGATATGCGCGTGCAGGTCCTTCAGAAGCCATGGAACGCCGGTGAACGGCCCCTCGGGCAACCCCTCTGAAATTGCATCGCGGGCGTAATCGTAAAGCTTGTGCGCCATGAAGTTGAACTGAGGATTAGTCTCCTCGGCCCGCTGGATGGACAGTTCCAGCAGATCGGTGGGGGAAACCTGCCGGGTCCGGACGAGCTGAGCGAGGCCGATGGCGTCATGATGATCGAGCATGTTCTCTCCAATCGACGCGGTTTTCGCCATCGCCCTTACGCTTCCCGACAGTGCTGCAGCCCCGGCTGCAGTGCCAGCCAGAAGGCTGCGCCTGCTCATCTTCATGCCTCGACCGTTACGGAGCCGGGCACGCCCTGTCCTTCCGCGTAATAGCGGGCGTAGAACTGGCGGAATTTCGGAATCGGTCCATCTCCCTTGCAGATGATCGCATCCGGCGTGAACTTCATCCGGTCCCAGACTACCTTGTCCTGATCCAGTTGCTTGTTCACGTCCTTGATGATTGCCCGCGCCAGACCTGCCATCGGTCCTTCGATCTGCGACTTCGGCTGGGTGTAGAAATAGCGGACCTCCAACTTGTCCAACTCGACCGGAGTAATGCAGGCGATCAGCAGGGTTTCGCAGATACCCTCGAAACGAACCCAGTTCTGGCCCGGGCCGTTGGAGATAGAAGTGATCTTCCCATCCACCACACCCTTGGGGGTCCCCATCTTGGCGCGAACGATGCCCTCGCGGTTCCACTCGCCCCAGGTAAGCTCTGCCTCAGGTGGGCTGGCGACGCCGTGAATGTAGGTGAAGTGCGGGAAATCGACGCCGTTTTCCGCCATGTTCTGGATACTGCCGAATATGGTCCATCTGACTTCATCGAATTCCGACCATTCCGGATCGGTTGCTTCAGGAAGTTCGACAACGTCGTAGGGAGGTTCTTCTCCTTCGGGATGATAATAGGTCCAGATTATCCGGTTCTTTTCCTGGATCGGCCAGGTTTCCTTGCACTTGCGCTTGACCTGCGGCGGGATAACGGTGGAATAGGGTATCTCTTTCACCAGACCCTCGTCCCCATCGTACCGCCAGGCGTGGAACGGGCATTCCAGTAGGTTGCCCTGGACCTTGCCCCCATGGCCGAGATGGGCACCCAGGTGAGCGCAATAGGCATCCATCAGGCGGGCCTTGCCGTCTTCACCGCGCCAGATAACCAGATCCTGCGCAAAATAGCGCAAAGGCTTCACCTGGCCCACCGCGAGTTCGTCGCACAGCATCAGCGGGTACCACCCGCACGGAAAGCCGATATCGAGGTTGCGCGCTGCTGCAGAAGGGCGATCCGGCAGATCGGCAACGCGCCAGGCGGCAATCTCTTCCTTGGTCATGTTCTCGATGACCTGGTAGGCGGCGACAGGTGCCGTCCTTGCGTCTGTACTGGCTGCGTCCTTTACGGCGTCTGCTCCATGCGTTGCGGATGCGGTCATTGTCTTTCTCCTTTGGTTGCCGCTTCGCTTTGCGCTTCGAAGCGGCGGCCTTTGCCGGGGTTGTCTCGGGCAAGAGGCGGTGACTAAAGAAGGGGAGCAGACTTCCCGGCTCCCGAGTGAAATCACATCTTGAATACGCGCTTGGCATTTTCGCGCAGGAACTTGGGCCAGACTTCATCCTTGAGCGGCACATTCTCCATATCGGAAAATATACGATCGAGGCTGAGGCCCATCGGAAAATAGCCCGCGTAGATGATCTTGTCCGATCCGCGAGAGTTCGCGTAATCGATGATGGCCTTGGGATAATGCTTTGGCGCAAACGCACTCGTCGAATAATAAAGGTTCGGCCATTTCAGCATCAGCTTTACGGCAAGCGCCTCCCAGGGCTCGGCACCGTGACGCATCACGACCTTGAGGTCCGGGAAGAACCAGCAAACCTCGTCGAAATGTTCGACCTTTTGCGTTTCCATCGGAATACGCGGACCAGGTACGCCAGCATTCAGCAAGATTGGCAGGTCCAGTTCCACTGCGCAGGCGTAGATCGGGAACATGTATTTGTGGTTTACTGGAACTTGCGGATTGGTTCCGGCCGGGAAGACACTGATCGCACTCAGGCCAACCTCTTCATGAATGCGTTTGATCCTTCGAACTTCTTCCATCCCGTTGTTGGGATTGCAGGGCAGATCGAAGAAGAAGCGGTCCGGATACTGCTGTTTCGCGCGCCGCGAAGTATCGTTCTCGTTCCAGCCTACAAGCGCGTGTTCGATATTGAATTTGTCCATCTGTTCGACGGTCCAACTAACGAAATCATCGGCGTTTTCGGTATCGGGGATATCCTTGAACATATATTGCGCGGGCATCTTGAAGGCTGCGCGGCTTTCCTCGTCCTTCAGCAGTGGCTTGAACGCCTCGTACCATTCGGATTTGTCCTCCGCCTCGGGGATGCCGAGCATGGTATCGATAATCTTGATGTCCTTGGGATAGCTCATCTTACTTGGCTCCTGAGGGGCGCGGCCAATCGGCGCGCAATTTGCTCTTGTCGATCTTGCCGACGGGATTGCGTGGCCATGATGTCATCACTCTCCTGCGTTTAACGTCCTAGCATTGTCAGCCATTACCGATCAGCCGGATTGTGCCTGTCAGCCACGCAGTGGGACGTGACATCGGGCCACGGTAGCGAAATTTGCAGACACCTTGCCTTGAAAACTAAGAATATCGTAGAAACCTTCATCTAATATTACGCATCGTATTGACATAAGCTGCCTATGGTCGTCAATTGCGTTGTAAGAGAGCGAGGGGAATTTCACGTGTCTGCAACCGGTGTTTCGCCATTCGATCCCGTAAGAGTCGGCCCGCTCACGCTGCGCAATCGCTTCATCAAAGCGGCGACCAATGAAGGTATGGCCAAGCAAGGTGTGGTAACCAAGGGCCTGTCACTGTTTCACGAGCGCATGGCCAAAGGCGGCGCGGCGCTGACGACGGTTGCCTATTGTGCCACCAGTATGGATGGCAGGACCTTCGTCGACCAGGTCACGATGACGCGCGAGAACCTGCCCGATCTGAAAGCCATGACTGACGCGGTTCACAAACATGGCGGCGCGATAAGCGCGCAACTTACCCACGCCGGATCCTTCACTTTTCTCGACAAGGAGCAGCTCAGCGCTTCGAGGCCGCTCAGTTCCAGCGGTGGTTTCAACAAGGTCGGCGTCATTTCCAACCGCTTTTTCAAAAAAGCGATGAATCGCGCAGAGATGGACGCGATGGCTGCGCAATTCGTGGCGGCCGCAAGGCTTGCCCGCGAAGCGGGTTTCGATGCGGTCGAACTGCACATGGGCCACGGATACCTGCTCAGCCAGTTTGTATCGCCGCTCTATAACAAGCGCCGCGACGAATATGGCGGGACCATCGAAAAACGAATGAAGTTCCCCAACGAAGTTCTCTCGCGAGTTCTGGACGCGGTCGGCAAGGATCTGGCCGTGCTCGTCAAGTACAGCATGACCGACGGAGCGAAGGGTGGGAACACGATCAGGGAAGGTATAGAGGTTGCGAAGTCACTGGAGAAGACAGGCGCGCATATGGCGGTGCTCTCCAACGGCCTGAACGTGGAATCGATTACCGCGATGTTCGGCTCATCGTTGCCGCCCTCCGGAGCCAAACCGTCCAACCCGCTGATCCGCCTGGCGATGGCGTTGCAAAAACTGACCGCTCCCAGGGACGTGGTGTTTCAAGAAAACTATCTGCGCGATAATGCTCTGAAAATTCGCGCTGCAACCGATATGCCGCTGGCCTACCTTGGCGGGGCCAAGTCTTCGGAAGGGGTGGCGGAGGTGATGGATGATGGTTTCGATGCCGTCGCGATGGGGCGCGCACTTATCTACGATCCGCAGATCATCAATCGCTGGCAATGCGGAGTGATCGAGACTTCGGGCTGTACAGCCTGCAACCATTGCGTGACGATGATGTATCTGCCGGCTGGCACTCACTGCGTATTGACCGGGTCGCAGGATCCAGACCTCAACCAAATCCCGGCAGGAGCTGCCTGATGAACAAGATGTTTGAGAACCGCGTAGCTATCGTCACTGGCGGCAGTGACGGGATCGGCCGGGCAACATCGGAACTCCTTGCAAGGCGCGGAGCCCATGTCGCGATCCTGGCAAGAGGAATGGAAAAGCTCGAAGCAACCCGCGATGCCATCGCGGGCGCCGGGGGTTCGGTGGAAATTCACAGTATCGATCTTGGCGATACAGAAGCCTACGCCGCCTTGATCAGCAAGATCGCGCGTGCGCACGCCCGCCTCGATATGCTCGTCAATAATGCGATGAGCGTTCATTATGCGCCGATAGAGAAACTTGCCATGAAACACTGGCGCAGCGATTTTACGGTAAATGCCGATGCCGTGTTTGCCGGAACGCAAGCAGCTATCGCGGCTATGCGTGAACGGGGCAAGGGCGGCAGCATCGTCAATGTCGCATCTACCACAGCCATTCGAGCTGCGCCCTACATGACCAGCTATTCCGCCAGCAAGGCGGCGATGATCCAGTTCAGCGCGGTTGCTGCGATGGAAACCGCGCGCGACAATATCCGCATCAATTGCGTGGTTCCCGGCCAGGTTCAGACTGCCGGCAACGAAGTCTTCGCGCGCAAGGCACCCGAAGTGGCATCCAGGACCGCAGAAGCAATTCCAATGGGGAGGGGCGGTACTCCGGAAGAGCTGGCCGAAAGCATCGCATTCCTATTGTCGGATGCAGCAGCCTATATCACGGGTGTCGCGTTGCCGGTTGATGGCGGGAAGGCTGCACAGCTCTACTTACCGGGATGAGCGCAGGACCGGCAGCGCGCTGCGCCGGATGCGTTTGACATAGATGCTGGACGTTCTCGCCTGCGCCAGCCTTGCGGCCAGAACGCGCCCGCAATAGTCGAAATTCAGTCCGCCCGGACTTTCACCTTCGGGACATCGGCACCGCGCCGCATCCGGGTGAGAAATTCATCTGCTGGCGCTGGTTCCGGAACAGGGCCTTCAGGTGCGCCGTCGCGGTTCCAGAACTCCTCATAGCTGGGGAACAGCTTATGAAAGGTGCCCTCTGCCGCATCCACACCAGGCCAGCGCATCTTGTTTTCGCCCACGGGAGGCTTGTTGAGATCGGTCGCATACCAGTAGAGCGGCAGCCGGCGCGCGAAATACCACCGGCCATCCTGCTTCACGTAATCGTCGATATACATCATCTGCATGATGACCCATTCATCCTGTCCGCCATCGACAGGGGTCTCGTGCTCGTTCTTGGAATAGACAACGCCGTGCGCGTGATCCTCGTCGTCGAATTCGATGATGTGGCCACCGATATGGTGTGACGTTCCGGTGAAGGGGGAGCGCAAGGTGCGGTCCATGTAGCTGCGTAGAGCTTCCCGTCCCGTCGTGCCTTTTCCGACGCGTACATCCGTGGGGAAAAGCGAAACCATCGCATCCATATCCCGCATGTCGAGCGCGAGAGCATATTTCGCCGGAAGCTGCCGGATTTCGTCGAGGGCCTCCAGCCGCGAAATGCGTTGCTCGATATCGTTCATAGCGGATAATTCCTCGATCTGTTCAGGCTCTCACCTGCGAAAGTAGTGACCTTCACGAATTGCTGTGGCTTGACGACATGGAGAACTGCACGCTCCCGCAATCGGGCCGGGTATAAGAATAGCGCGTCGAGCACCTGGGCGTCAGCCAGCGGTCGCGCCGCCATCCACGACCAGGGGGTGTCCAGTCACGAAACTTGCCTGGTCGCTACATAGCCACAGCACCGCGCTGGAAACTTCCTCTGGCCGTCCCATCCGTCCCAGAGGCGTCATACCTTCCATGGCCGCCCGATACTGCGGAATTCTGGCGACCTCCTCTGTCATCGCGGTTTCGATGACGCCGGGACAAACCGCGTTCACGCGAATGCCATCCTTGGCCCATTTCAGCGCCCCGTGTTTGGTAAGGCCAATGACTGCATGCTTGGTTGCTACGTATGCAGGCTGGGACGCGTTACCGACGATGCCCGCGATAGAAGCCGTGTTGACGATCGCGCCGCCGCCGTTTTGCAGCATCGCCCTAGCAGCCGCGCGCATACAGTGCATCACGCCATCCAGATTAACCGACACCGTCCGCGCCCATGTCGACTGCTCCCATTCGTCGGCCGAGGGGCTGCTGAGACCTGCGTTGTTATGGGCAAAGTCCAGCCTGCCATACTTCGAAATCGCCTCGTTCATCATGGAATCGACTGCATCGGCATCCGATACGTCGCAGCGGAAAAAGGTCGCTTTTCCGCCTGCTTTCTCGATCAGCGATACAGTCTCGGCGCCGCCTTCGTCATTCACGTCACTGACGATGACAGATGCTCCGCTCGCGGCGAAACCAAGTGCCGTGGCCCTGCCGATACCGCTCCCCGCACCCGTGACCAGAGCAACCTTACCCTCGAAACCATAGTTCATGAGACTGTTTCCTTGAACTGCGTAGTAAATAGCATAGTGTATAACGCAAACAAACGTCAATCGACGTAACAAGAAGGTGGATGCGTATGCTCGAGGCCCTGTTGCAACCCGTCAAGCTGGGCGCGCTGTCGCTTTCGAATGCCATCGTGATGGCTCCCATGACCCGTGACCGTGCAGGGCCGGGGGATGTGCCGACCGATACCATGGTCGAATATTACCGGCAAAGGGCATCGGCCGGAATGATAGTCACCGAGGGTGTTCAACCGAGTGCCGCGGGCAAGGGCTATTGGCGTACGCCCGGAATATGGTCCGATGAGCAAACGGCTGGCTGGCGCAAGGTTACAGATGCGGTCCACGCAGAAGGCGGCACTATCGTCATGCAGCTGATGCATTGCGGGCGCGTATGCGTGAGGGCCAATAAGCAGGACGATAGCGAGGTTGTCGCTCCCTCCGCCATACAAAGCGCAGACAAGGTGCCGGGGCCGGACGGCGTTCCGGTTGAACCAGCCATTCCGCGCCCGTTGGAAGCATCCGATGTTACGGCAGTGGTTCAGGAATATGCGACCGCGGCAAAGAAGGCCCGCTCCGCGGGAATGGACGGTGTGGAACTGCACTGTGCCAGCGGCTATCTGCCGAACCAGTTTCTCAATCCTCGCAGTAACCAGCGGACCGACAGTTACGGTGGTTCGGTCGAAAACCGCATCCGCTTCACGATCGAAGTGTTGCAAACGATGGCAAAAGCCATCGGGGCGGACCGGATCGGTTTCCGGATTTCACCCGGCAATCCCTATAACGATATGGCCGATGATGACCCGGATGCGACGTTCGGCCCGTTGCTACGCGCTGCCGACAAACTGGGGCTTGCCTATGTCCATCTCGTCGACGTGGCGGACAAGCTTGGTTTCGTGCGCGAGAACTGGACAGGCAAGATCATCGCCAACAACAATTTCAAGCCCGATACAGCAGAGCAACTGCTGAAAGAGGGGCGTGCCCATGCCGTTTCGTTCGGAAGGTTCTTCATCAGCAATCCCGATTTCGTAGAGCGCGTTCGCGAAGGCTCGGAACTGGCACGGGTTGATCGCGACCATATCTACACCGGCGAAGAGCGCGGTTACATCGACTATCCCATGCGAAACGCCTGAGGCCCTCGAGGGTCTTACCTCGCAGGCCATAGATCTGTCAGACAACGAAAAAAGGCCCCCGTCATTGCTGACGGAGGCCTTTTTCCAATCTGCGGTGAGGAGTTTAGAAGCTTACACCTGCTGTCACGCCGTATGTTGCGGGACGGCCGTAGTAGAACCCACCGTATCCCAGCGCACCAAAGTCCACCGCGCGATCCTCATACTCGACGTCGAAAATGTTCTTTCCCCAAAGCTGGACGAACGCCCTCGTGTCGCCGAACAGCGGAATATCGCCAAGGCGGATCTGTGCGTTGACCAGTGTGCGAGCGCTCGATTCAAGATCGCGGGCGAAGGTCGAGGTTTGCGGCGTGGTGAAGAAGAAATGGTCGCCCTCGAACGTCGCGCCGATCCTGGTGGTGATAAAAGCGCCATTGTCCAGATCGGCCGTGTACTGCAGGGCCGCGCTTGCGGTAAGATTGGGTGTATTGACCTCGGTCAGTACCTCGTCGGATATATCGATTTCGGTACCGTCAGCCAGTGTCAGGGGATACTGGATAAAATCGCGGTCGACGTATCCGAATGCACCGGTGAAAACCAGGCCATCTACCGGCTCAATCGAGAGATCGGCCTCGAGGCCGTTATAGTGCGTTGCACCGGCATTTACTGTCAGCACGCCAAAACCGCCCCCGCCGGGATTGGTAACAGGCTGGCTGATCTGCTGGTTGGTGTATTCGGCGTAGAAGCCTGCAAGATTGAAGCGAACACGGTTGTCCCAGAATTGGGTCTTGATGCCCGCCTCATAGGAATCGAGGATCTCGGGTTCGAACGGATCCTGTTGGCTGCGGATATTGAAGCCACCGCTGCGATAACCGCGCGCTACCTTGGCGTAGACGTTGAACCCGTCGGATAGACGGTAGTCGACGGTGATATGGCCTGTCGGTTCGCTGAAGTTCACCGTTCCGTTGCTTACGAACGGTGCAGTCTGATCCACCGTTTTTTCGTCCCAGGTGTAACGCAAGCCTACTGTTACACCGGCCTGCTCCTCGGCGCCGAAACGGTATTCGCCTTGCCCGTAGATCGCGATGGATTCGCCCGTCGTCCGGTAGCTTACATTGGATATGTTTTCGAGCAGACGGTACCGCGTTGCAGCGGGAAGTGCATCTGCGAGCAATGGGCCGAGTGGACCAAAGCTCGGACTGAAACGGAAGATCGGATCGACATCCAGGACAAACCCGGCGTTCTGAACGCTTTCCTCTTCGCTCTCTTCATAGAAGTAGAACGCGCCCACCACCCAGCTGAACGGTCCGCCCGTTTCGGAGACGAGTTCGAACTCCTGGCTGAACTGATCCTGTTCGCGAAACAAACTGGCCGAAAACAGTGACGAAGTAATCGAGGGGACAGGCGCTGCCGCGACAAATGGCGCTCCGGCGGCACCGACAATCGGTGTAATCAATCCTGCCGGAAGGCCGTTGAAGAGCGTCGCATTGCTGAATGCCGGACCGGTTATTTCACCGAAGCCATCGATGTCGCTGTTGCTGAGATCATTCCGCCAGCTGCGATACCCGGTTGTCGACCGAAGCGTGACCGGACCGAAATCATTCTCCAGCTTCAACACATGTCCATAAACCTTGGTATCGACATTTTCGTCATCGTTCAGGCAAAGGGCGTCGCGACGGCCAAAGCTGAAATCGAGGCTGCAACCCGGCGTCGTGGTGGAATTGTTCAGGAAGCCCGTGACAGCTGGTGACGCGATGGTCGTTTGAAATGCAGCGCCCCGGCTGTTGAAGTCGGAATAATCGAAAGCGTAGTAAAGCGAAGCGGTATCACCCAGGTCCGCGCCCAGCGCTATTCGAACCGCGTCGAGATTGTTGGCGCCGGGATCGTCATCGTTCCCAGGGGTGAGCAGGTTATCGACATAGCCGTCATTCTGATTGTGCACATAGGTAAGCGAGGCGCGCAGGTTGTCGCCTACGATGTTGCCGGTGTTGAGGCGTACAAGCGCTTCACGAATACCCTGATTGCCGTAACCGACTTCGAAATCTGCACCAGCTTCGTCGGTCGGACGGCGAAGGCGGAAGCTCACAGCCCCGCCTGTGGAGTTTCGCCCGAACAGGGTGCCTTGAGGGCCACGCAGGACCTCCACGGCCTCTACGTCCGCTGCGAAAATCACGGAGCCGGCGCTGCGCCCCAGATACACGCCATCGGAATAAAGTGCGATCGATTGGTCGATTGTCAGCGATTCGTCGCCGCCTGCAGAAATGCCCCGGATGGCGACGATGGTGGATGTCGGGTTCGTGGTGCCTGTCGATACCGAGAGGTTCGGCGCGAGCGAACTGATATCGGCGACGCCGCTGAAGTCGGTCAATTCCAGTTGTTCCTGGCCGATTGCCGTGATGGCCACGGGCACGTCCTGAATGTTCTGATCGCGCTTGTTGGCGGTCACGATGATGATGTTGCCATCGTCGGCGGTGGTATCCTCGCCAACTTCGGCGGTCAGGTCATCGCCTGCAATCTGCGCTACAGCGGTTTGCGAAAAAGCGGCGAGACAGGTGCCCGCACAAAAGACGGCCGTAGCCGCTTTTTGAAAACTGGTCATGATGTGAATTCTCCCAAATCCAAGTTCTTTTTTATTATAGAAACATATCTTCGTTTTCCGCCCCGAGGGTGACGGCCCCGAGATTGCGAGCAAAGGCGGTCGGGCTGTTGGCCACGTGGGCGCGCGCAATATGAATATCGTGCCAGATCTGCTGAATTGGCGAGCCTTGAAAGACACTGCGTCCCCCAGCGACATCGAAAAGCAGATCGATCGCCTTGATCATTTTTTCGATGACGAGGCTCGCCTGATATCGATAGAAAACACGGTCCTCGACAGGGATCGTTTCGCCGGCCTGTGCCGCCCTCATCATCTCGTCGAAGTTCGTGTACATACCCGTTTCGCATTCGCGGATCAGGTTATGCGCCTCGGCGATACGCCGAGTGATATCGGGATCACCCTGTAATTTCGTGGGATCGGTGCTGCTGCTTGCCGAATTGGCCACGAACAGTTCGATTGCCTTCTTCATCGCCCCGATGGAGGCGGAAGATACAACTCGGATGAAGATCTGAGCCCACGGCACATCGTAAAGTTTGCTTTCCTGATCGTGCAGACCCTTGAAGCCGTCCAGCTGCTTGTGGGTGCGGTAATCGGGGACGAAAACCGGTTCTTCGATAACAATGTCGTTGGAGCCGGTGCCTTGCAGACCCATGCTGTACCAGGTGTCTTCGATGACGTAATCAGAGCGCGGAACAAGAAACGTCCGATAGCCTTCGCCAGGGATGATCGCGCCGAGCAATGTCCAGGTGCAATGGTCGCTACCGCTGCTCCAGCCCCAGCGACCGGACAGCATCACCCCGCCATCGACTTTCTGCGTGACGCCGCCCATCGGATTGTATGAACTGGATACGCAGGTGTCAGGATCGTCCCCGAAGACGTCAAGCTGCGCCTTTTCATTCATCAGCGCGATCTGGAACGGGTGAACGGCGATGATACCGCAAGCCCAGGCGGTGCTCATATCGGCGTGTGCAATTTCAATCTGGGCCTTGAAGAAATCCTGCGGGGACATTTCCAGGCCACCCAGCTTCCTGGGCAGCAAGGCACGAAAGAATCCCGTTTCTTTCAAAGCGGCGACGCTCTCGTCCGCGATCCTGCGCGAATTACGGGTTTTTTCCGCATTTTCTGCGACGATTTTCAGCGCCTTGTCGAAATTTTTCAAGGCAGCCGGTGCATCTTTCGCATCGGATTTACGGGACATAGATGCGACGCTCGACACTGCAACTCTCCTCGCCAGTGTGTGCACTTATACAAGAATTGTTACCAGAGTAAAGTAAATCGTAGAGAAAAAGCGGTTAGTCTACGCAAATGCCTGTATCGTAGAGTATGAAGCCATATTTTTCGACGCGATACGAAGAAGGATTACGTGAATTGCGGCGCGTATCAGGATGTTGCGATAAGGTGCGGCAGCGGGTGAATGGTTCGTGACCTGGGGTAGCGCCCGTCGCGCGCGAAATTGCGTGGAATTACCGAGTTTCCTCCAGCTCGGTATCAATATCCTCGGCCATGGCGCGGATGCGTTCTTCGGTGCGATCGAACCGGGCATCGAAGCTGTTGTCTCTCTCCCGCCTGGAAAGTGTTGTCGCAACCAGCAACAAGCCCAGAAGCAGGAGAACGATGACCGGTCGCATCAATAGTCTATCGTATAACGCACGTTCACATTGGTGCCGCCGCTGCCACCGGCCTGGCTGAGGATCGAAAGTGCAGGCGTCAGGGCCACTTCGAGCTGGGTAGCGGTAAAGCCGCGTCCGTCGGTGATGATTTCGATGTAGATATCGTCGGTCAGATACTGGCCTGCCGCCAACGCCGTGCCACGGCCACTCGCTTCGTCACCCCCAAGAATACGAAGACGATCTACCCCGGTGGCCGAGCGCAAGGTGCCGAGCGGATCCAGCCCGCCGCCTGACCCGCGAAGTGAATTGAGCGAAGCTGCAAGTTGTACCGCCTGGATAGCCGAGAGATTGGCGACCGAACTGCCGAACAGGATGCGCGAGATGATTTCGTCTTGCGGTAAACCGGGTGTACTGGAGAAAGCGATCTGCGGATCGTATGCCTGACCGCTGACATTCACGTTGACGGTGATGCCTTCGATATCCTCGCTGGCAACCAGGGTGATGATCGGATTGATTTCGCGTCCGCCGGTGAAGCGAATATCGCCTTCGGTGAGATCGAAGGACCGTCCCGCAAAGCCCAGCGTGCCGCGCACCAGCTCTACCCCGCCCGCAATCACAGGAGCGGCGCTGGTGCCGGTGATGCGCATGTCGGCGCTCCATTCGCTTTCCAGTCCCATGCCGGAGACATAGAGTCTTTCCGGAGCGACGAGCGCGATATTCAGCCGCAGCAGATCGAGCGCGCCGCCTGCGGGTGTCGCGGGTTCATCCCCGGTAATACGCTGGCGCCCGACGGGAGGGGCGAAGCGCACTCCTGTCAATTCGGGTATTTCCGCAGCGCCCGAACGGATGATTTCATAGCGTGTTTCGGGAAGGACAATGCGGCCTTCCAGCAGCGCGGTTTCTCCGGCAGCCTTGGTCAACGACAGATTGCCGGTCGCTGTAGCATCGATGGCGCTGCTCTGGGCTAGCCGGGCATCGTCCAGCGTTATCTGCAAGTCCATGGGATAGCCCTGGTCGGCAGCAAGACTGACGAACCCGGTAGCCGACACCGTACCGTCTCCCGCAGCGGCGCGCATCTGCTCGAGTTCCAGCCGATCGTCGGTAAAGCGTCCGCGAACCACCATGTCGCTAAGGCGCGTGCCGTATGTCTGGTTTTCGTATGTCAGATCGTTGGCGCGAATGATGCCTCTGAGTTCGGGTGAGGACACGCTTCCGGTAAAATCGGCTGCGACGCCTAGCGCTCCCGAAAGGCGCTGGTCCGGCTGGCCCGCCAAGGAGAACAACGCATCGGCCGGGCCGTTGTAGCGAATGCCTCCACCCAGCGGTGCCTGTAACAATCTCTCGGTCCAGGGTCCGCTTCCGGGAGGAAGCGGTGTGAGGCCGACGTTCATCCGCCCAATGACGGTACCACGGCGGCGGATCACCGCTCTTGCAGCACCCCCGTTGGCCTGAAGCTGTCCCACGAAGTTCACATTGACCGGCTGGCTGACGGAGACAGCAGTGGTGCGCGTGAAATTGGTAATCCGCATCCGCGCATCGGCAGTGGGGAAGCTGTTCGGGGTAGCTTGCGCAAAGTCCAAGCTGCCGGTTGCCGTGCCGCCCAGTCCAAGCCCCGGCGAGAAGGCATTGGCAATTGCCAGATCAAGCGAGTCGAGGCGGCTTTGTACCTCCAGCCCATCACCATACTTGCCGGCGAGACGTATGCTGCCCTGACCGAAGTCGATATTTGTGGGAAGCAACTGATAGGCGCCATCGCCAGGAATGATCCTGGCCGGTGAGCTCGTGTTGAAGCTGATGCCCCGCGCGCGGCCCTGCATGGCTACACGCCAGAGGTCGGGCTGAAGGTCGGCATTGGCGGAAATACTGAAGGGTACGCCGCTCGTTCCCTCGGCCAGCAATTTCGCATCGCCGCGTCCATCACGATAGTCGACGAGCGCGCGCATCACGTTGATGTTCAATCCGCCATAGGTCGTATCGGCCAGCTGTATATCGGCAAGAACCTGCGGCGTATCATAAAGCACGACCTCTGCATCCACGATGGCTGAACCGATCCGCAAGTTTGCTGGGCCGCCGAGCACCGTGTTGTTCGCCCGCAGGTTTACCACCGCAGACTGGTATTGCCCGGTCGCACCCAGCCTGACGACGCCGCCAAGGCCACGCCCGTTTGCATCGAGTTGCCCGACGAAGGGTCCGGCGGCACTCTGGCGAAGCTGTCCGGACAGGGCAATTCCAGCGAAATCCGCGCGATTGATCGTCAGCGCCAGCGGGCCGCTTGCCGTAGCGACCGTGACGTCTGCTGTGAACGCGCCGTAATCCGTGTCTCCGCTCGCATCGATACGATAATCGCCGTTCTCGCCGCGAATGTTCGCCGTTAGGTTGGCGAGGCCGATACCCAGATCGGGGTTCGCTGCGGTGATTGTTGCATCGGGATTGGTAACCGTGCCCGTCACCCGCACGCCGACGGGGCCGTATGGTTCGGAAACTGCGCTGGCAGTCAGGTTGATCTGGCCATTGGTATTGTAGCTGCCGCGCCCGTCGGTAATGCGCAGCAGCGGAGAATTCATGCGTACGTTGGCGAAGCGGGCCACACCGTCGGAGGTATAGGAAACGTCGCTGGAGGCCGTCAGGTTTCCGCCGAGATATTCGCGCATGGAATCGTTCAGCAAGCGGGTCGATCGCGCCCGTACCTTGCCTTGCAGCGCGAAAGAGCCATCGTCGCGCGCTTGCAGATCCATGTCGGTTTCGAAGTTGAAGATACCGACGCTTTCGAGGCGATAATTGTCGATCCGGCCATCGATAGCACCGGTGTACAGGCCGGTTGCAGTATCGGCGACCAGCAGCAACGTTGCGTCGATCCTGTCGGAGCGTAGGCGCATGTTGTCGGAAAGGATGCGCGTTCCGTCGATGGCGATATCACCATCCAGCCGGACGTTGGTAAGACGCCCGCCCGCTACGGTATCGAGCCCGGTAATGCGGCTGGCGCTGGCTGAGACCGGTACGACCATGCTCACCATGTCGACTTCAGTCCGGCCTTGCGCCCGTAAGTTCTCCACGCCCATATCGTTCATCACGATCTGTGCCGCGCGGATATCGTATTCCACCGTCGGCGTGGTGAACGCACCGTCCATCGTCAGCATCGCGCGCAAACCGCTTCCGCGCAGATTGGGAGCGAGGGCGGATGGCTGGCGCAGCACGAAGTTCGCCGTGAAATCATCGAAAGCGCTTTGCGCCAGATCGACATCGCCATTGGCAGTGAGGTTGAAGGCATCGCTGAAAACGCGGCCCTCGACGCTCGCCACACGTTCATCGAGCGCCGTGGTGATGTCGATATTTGTGACATCACCCAGCAAGGCGGCGGTGGAGGGAGGCGCGAACTTCTGCAAGCGCGTCTCTCCGCGAACAGTGAATGTGCCGTCGCGAGCGAGCACGTCCAGATCCGCGAGCAGATCGCCGCCGAGTTGTGCATCGAGCGTGCCATTCCAGCTGGCCCAGTCCCCGGCCCCATTCACCTCCAGGTCGAGGGGTTCGGAAAGCCCTGCAAGGGCCGCGATCACGCCATCTTCCGGGGCCTGAATGTCGAGATCGATATCGAGCTGGTTCTGGTCGGGCACGGCATCGAGTACGAGCGCGAACCGATCCCCTCCCGCGCGGTCTTCGCCAGCCAGTGTGCCGCCGTTCAGATTAACCTGCGCGCGGGCATCGGCGATGTGCACTTCGCCGCTGAAGGTGGCGACGCGGCGTTCGCCGGATACCGGAGCTTCGGCGATGAACTGGCCGACTTCCAGGCGGTCTATATCGATATCGTAATCGGGCAGCAGCGGATCGTCGGTCGGCGGCGTCTCCGCAAATTCGGGCAATCGCTCCAGCACCATTGTCTCGGCAGTCAGCGCATCTATGTCGATATGGCTGTCGATGAATGCAAACGGGTGCCAGTCCATCACCAGCGCGGGCGAGCGCAGGAAGACGCCCTGCGGGTCCGAGATGGTGAGCCCGCGAATTGTCATCTCGCTGTATAGCGATCCGTCGATTTCCTCGATCCCGATGGCCATGCCATTCTCGAATTCGAGAGCTTCGATCTGCTGGGCCACGAACTTGCGACCCGGATCGGTGTTGATGCCAAGCAGCACCGCACCGATCAGAAGTACGATACCCAGCAACACGAACAGCACCGCCTTCGCGGCGAACTTCCACCAGTTGCGGCGCGGCTTTTGCGCCACCGCGTCATCATGGGCGTAATCGATATCGACTGCCGCGTCAGTCATCAGAAGGCCTGCCCGATAGAGATGTAGATGCTGAAAGCACTCTCGCCCTCGCGGCGGCCCAGCGGTGTCGCAATGTCGACACGCAGCGGTCCGAAATTGGTGTAATAGCGCCCGCCGATACCGGCGCCGTACCGGATGTCGGAAAAGCCGGGCGTGCTGCTTTCGTAAACTTGTCCAGCATCGACAAAGCCGACCACGCCGAAATTGCCAAAACGATAGCGAACTTCCGCAGCCGCTTCGATCACGCTCAGCCCGCCGATCGGGTTGAGCACGAATTCATCGGCCGTTTCATCCGGATCGTCGGCATCGAAATTGGGGTTGGGTTCCAGCACCTTGGGGCCAAGCTGCTGATAGCCGAACCCGCGCACCGAACCGCCGCCGCCTGCATAGAACCTTCGCGATGGCGCGATATCGGCGCGGTCCACACCCTGCACAGTGCCGCCCTTCAATCGACCCGCCAGCACGATGGAATCGTTGACGGGGAAATAGGCGGACCCATCAAGCACGATACGTGCGTAGGGGGAGAACCCGTCCTGCAAGGAACCCTCAGGCTGGAGCAGTGCCCGCAGGCGGAAGCCGCTTGTAGGGTCAAGCAGGCTTTCTGTCGTGTCGAAGCCGACCTGGCCCGTCAGCGCCCCAATGAAAAATGTGCGATCTACCCGTTCACCCAGATCGAAGTCGTAATCCTCTTCGACCGATGCGATGAGTTCTGCCCCGTAAGCGTAGGTGAAACGCTTTTGCCAGATGGGTGTGGACGAATAGCTTATAAGCCCGCCAAGCCGTCCGGTGAACGCCTCGAACGCATCGTAGTTCGTATGCGAGGCAGTGAGGCCAAGCTCAACTGTCCGGTCCCGGCGTCCGGCGTTGGAGCGGCGGAACGTGACACCTGCACCCTGTTCCTGCGTGCCTAGAACCGCCGAGGCGATCAGCGCGCCTTCAGGAGGGAACAGGTTGCGGTGTGTCCAGCTGCCTTCGACCAGAAAACCCTGACCCGTGCCAAAGCCCGCGCTAGCGCCGAGGGAGCGCGGCGGGCCCGCGTTCTGGGTGACCGCGATGTTCACGAATTGCGTATCGTCCTGCGCGTCGATGCCGGTTCGCTCCGGCTCCACGGTAACCGTGTTGAACAGTCCGGTAGCCACCAGCGCATCGCGAAGGTCATCGACCTTGCGGCTGTCGTACAACTCGCCGCGTTCGAACCGAGCCAGCACGCCGACATGCTCGGCATCGAAGGCCAGGTCGCCTCTCGTGGTAAAGCCGCCAAAGCGCGCGCGCGGACCGGTTTTTACCGGCAGCGTGTAGATGCCGTCGGCGGTCTGCTTGTCGAGCAGGATGTCCCGCTGACCGACGCTGACAAAGGGGTATCCTTGCTGCGGCAAGGCGACGGCAACCTGCGCTTCGGCGCCCTGTACGCGCGTGGCGATGATCGGCTCGCCTACTTGCAGGGCGAGATTGTCCCTGATGAGATCGGGCGGAGTTGTCGGTTCGGCTTCGATAATGATGTCGGAAAAAACGAACCGTTCGCCGGGCGCTGTATCGATGATGGCTGTCAGTGGCTGGCCGTTCTCCGCTTCGGAGCGTTCGATCCGGGTCGTGATCGTTGCATCATACCAGCCTTCGGAACGCAGGAGACGCTGCAACAGCAGGCTATCTTCCTCGACGCGGGCGGACAACATGGCGACATTGGCCACCTCGTCATCGTTACTCTCAAGCGCTGAAAGGTTTTCGAATGTACCAGCCAGGTCGATCTCGGTCTGCTCGTCTGCTTCTTCCAGCCCGTTGACGACGACGCCATATTCGATGGCGAGAACTTCGTCGTCGCTCGCATCTTCGGCAAATTCCACCTCGCGCACCTCGAACTGGTTGAGCGGGGAAAGGGGTTCGAGTAGTTCGGCATCGCGGATCGGGGCGTCCGAGACCGGCTCAACGGGATCGCCATCGGCAAGTTCGGGCAGACCGCCCGCCGTACCCGGCGCGACGGGAATACCCGACGCCACATCCTCATCGGGATTATCTTCGGCAAACCGGCGTTCAAATTCCTCGATGCTTTCAAGCTCGAACGTCATCTCGGGATCTTCAGCGCCCAGTTCGGGAATCTCGCTGTTGAATTCCTCGTCGGAGATGATTTCCTCTACCGTCGGCAATTCGGCTTCGGGAGGGGGAGGCGGAATGGAAATCGCGCCCGCTTCCAGCTGCGCCTCGTCGCTTTCACGATCCGCATCCTGCGCCATTGCCACTTGCGAGGACAGGCACACTGCAGCGATCGCCAATCCACAGACGCCGCTGCGGAAGCGTGAAAGTGAGATGGCACCAAACACAACAGGCGCCCTAGAAATTTGCATCTACTTCTCGTCTGCTGTTGCACAGTTGCAGGCATTCGGATTGCGAACCGTGGTCTTTTCCGCAAAGAATGGTAAGCCAATTGCGATCTCTTATGAAGGAATTATCCATAAAAGACAATCAACCAGGCGCGAATGCTCATTCGCCACTAGGATTGCCTTGGCCTGCATGGAAGCAAATCGGCAAACGCATGTGGCTGATGATGGGATTTCATAACCTGTCGTTGCTGGCAGCTGGCACGGCATTTTTTGTCTTTCTCGCGATTTCCCCGCTGCTGGCGGCAACCGTCATGACATACGGGCTGCTGGGCGATGTCGATACGGTTCAGCGCCAGATGATGATGATTGTCGAACTGGTGCCACAGGAAGCGGCGGGGCTGATAGAGGAGCAATTGCTCGCTGTCGTGAATACGAATTCAGGGGTGACGGGCCTGACGCTCGTCGTCTCTCTTGCGCTGGCAATTTTCGGCGGGATGCGTGCGGCAAACGGTCTGATCGGCGCGCTCAACATCATCAATTCGGAACACGAGTCGCGCAATATCATCTCCAAGACCTTGCAAGCTATCGGACTGACTGCGGCAGCCGTAATGATCGCGCTCACGGGTCTGATCAGCGGCGGGATGGTCGCATGGCTGCAATCGCAGACCGGGGACCTGATAGGACCGGCTGCGGAAGGCTTTTACAAGCTGCTGACCTGGCTCATTGCAATGACGATCGGTTCTGCGGGCTTTGCCCTGATCATGCGCTACGGCCCGGATCGGCGCGCTGCCAAGTGGCGCTGGCTATCGCCAGGCTCGCTATTGGCGACCTTTGCGTGGGTGGCAGTTTCGATCAGCTTCTCGCTCTATGTTCAATATGTCAGCGATTACAACGCTACCTACGGCTCGCTTTCGGCAATCGTGGTGTTCCTGATGTGGTTGTTCCTGACAAGCTACGCCATTCTCGTCGGTGCGCTGCTGAATGCCGAGATCGAGCGACAGACACACGTCGATACCACGGTAGGTCACGACCGTCCCATGGGTGAGCGTGGCGCTGTCATGGCCGATGTGACTGTGGGTGCGCCCGTGAACGAGAAGCTGCTGGAGAAAAAGCGTCGGCGGAAGATGGAACGCGAAGCGCGTAAGGTGTCGGAAGGCTGACGGCGGTAAAGCCAGTATCTTGTTACGACCTTGCTTCAAATGACGCCTGGGCCAACGCCCCGGCTTGCCTCTGTGCGTCCATTTGATCGCTCGAATTCCTAAGTGATATTTCGCGCTGCAGGGGGCTGACCCTGGGCAACGGTGGTTAACGGATCGTCAGATCGGCTCGTTTGCCAGATTTTAAGGAATGCCGGGCAAGATTCCTGTTCATTCGAAGATAGCGCCAATTGCGAACAAGCAAAATTGTGAGCGGGCTGGCCGAACGAGAATTGGAACGACCTGTGCGATTGAACGAAGCAGTATCGAGAAATACGTATTGCATGCTTCGCAACGAGGCAGGCAGCTTGCTTCCCATGGCGGCCGTGGGTTTTCTCGTACTGGCGGCTGTCGTTGGCGGTGGTCTCGATCTGAGCCGGGCGCACAAGGCCGAGAACAGGCTCCAGGCGGCTTGCGATGCGGGCGTTCTCGCCGGGCGGCGCGCGGTCGGCACCGATGGTTTCGACGACGACGTGGAAAACGAAGCGCGCGCCTATTTCGCCAACAACTTCGACGCAGAACAGCAAAGCTCGCTGAACGTGGTGTTTACCCCCACGTCGGACGATAACGGCAATACCGTTGCCGGTACGGCAGAGGCCGATGTCCAGACTGCGATCATGACCATCTTCGATTACGACACAATTTCGATAAGTGTCGCGTGCTCTGCATCGATGGGCGTGGGCAACAGCGATGTGACCATGGTTCTGGACAGCACGGGATCCATGGGATGGACCCTGGATGCAGGCGGTCCGACCAAGCTGTCGATGCTGCAGGATGCCATGAAGAATTTCTACGACACGGTGGATGCTTCGGTAGCCGGCGGCAACGCGCGTATCCGCTACGCCTTCGTGCCCTACAGCCAGTCGGTAAATGTCGGACGCCTGCTGCAATCAAGCTGGCTGGTGGACGAGATGGACATACAGTCGCGCGAGCCGCAGTACGAAACGACAACCGTCGAGGAATTCTCTCACTGGGAAGATCCGGAATACTCTTCATCAGAAGGGTTCAGCGAGATATGGATATCTGATCAGGGGGTGATCGATGGTCAGGAGTTCAGTTCGCGCGATGAATGCAGGAATTATCTCGGAAATATAGACGGCCTCGATAACGGGGCGAGCGCGACCATGTGGGAGAACGTTGGCGCCGGTTCAAGCGAGGACGACACCCGAATTAACAACAATGGGCAGCAGGTAACCACATCGACAGAAACGCAGCGGCAATTGCGCTACTCCTATTCCTGTGTGGAAGAGAGACGCGGGTGGTTCTGGTTCAGCAGAACCTACTACAAGCCCGTTGAGACCGTGGAACAACGGGATCGCTATCTCTACAGCCAGGAGACTCGTGACCCGGTGATGAAGACGGTGGTAACGACCGAATTTTCCCACTTTCTTTACAAGGCCGTGGAATACGACGTTAGCACCTACAAAACGTTCTCATCGGCCACCACGCCGACCGGAGACGACGGGGCCGATGTTTCATCGACCTGGCCGGGCTGCATCGAAGAACGCGACACGACCCCGGCTGCTAGCTTCAGCTACAACTCGGTGGTCGGCATCACGCCTGTCAGCGCGAACGACCTGGATATCGATTCCGCGCCTACATCGGACGACGATACCAAGTGGCGCCCGATGTGGCCGGACGTAGCCTTTTATCGCACGGAATGGGTCAGCACACGGAACGGCGGCTATTGGGATCTCACCAATTCGCACGAAAGCGATTACGGCGGCCAGGCCGTGTCGCGTTGCCCGCAACGCGCACAACTTCTCACCGAAATGAACGAGAGTGCCTTTGATTCCTACGCGGATTCGCTGATCGCCACGGGCAATACCTACCATGATCTTGGTGTCCTGTGGGGCGCGCGGTTGAGTTCGCCTGAAGGTATTTTCGCCAGCAACGTGAACGCTGCGCCCAGCAACGGCGGCAACGTATCGCGGCACCTGATCTTCATGACCGATGGTGCGATGCAGCCCAGCATTTCAATCCAGAGCGCCTATGGTATCGAGTATCACGATCGCCGGGTCACGGCGAACGGATCGAACCATCACACGCGCAGACATAACGAGCGTTTCCTGGCAATCTGCGAAGCGGTGAAAGCCAAGGGCATCCGCCTGTGGGTGATCGCTTTCGCCACGGGTCTGACCGACGAGCTGGAGACATGTTCGTCGGACGACAGTTCCTTCCTTGCCGAAGATGCCGACGAACTGAACCGCGCTTTCCAGGAAATTGCCAAGGAAGTTGGCGAGCTGAGGATCGTGCAGTGACGCTCGGGCGATCTGCGAGGCAACTGATGCTCGGCGTCATCCGTGACGAACGAGGCGTGACGGTGGTGGAGTTTGCGCTGGTCGCGCCGACATTCCTGCTCCTGTTGATGGGCACGCTGGATATCGGCCAGATGGTCTATGCCCAGTCCGTGCTGGACGGCGCGGTGCAGGCTGCAGCGCGCGATGCCTCGCTGGAGGGCGGCGATACCGACGCGGCCGACGCAATGGTACTGGAGCGGGTGCAGGGGATCATGCCGGGCGTGAAGCTCGATACAAGCCGCACCAGCTATTACGATTTTGCCGATATCGAGCGTGCCGAACAATGGAACGACGCGGACGATAATGGCCTTTGCAACGACGGCGAATCCTATGTCGACGAGAACCGAAACGAACAGTGGGACGATGATATTGGCGTATCCGGCAATGGTGGTGCCAACGACGTGGTGATCTACCGTGTGCAAGCGACCTATGATCCGATGATCAAGGTGCCGTTCCTCAAAAGAGCCTGGCAGTCGCGCACGCTCGAGGCCAGCGCCCTCAAGAAAAACCAGCCGTTCGCCAATCAGGAAAATTACTCCTCAACGGCAAGGACATGCAGCTGATGGCCTGTTATATCGCTCGCCTCCGTGCCGCATGGCTATCCTTTCGCGAGGACAACAACGCTGTTTCCACGGTGGAGTTCGCCCTGATCCTGCCGCTGTTCATCGGCCTTGGCCTGACCGGGATCGAGCTGGCCTACATGTCCACGGTGAACATGCAGGTGAGCCAGACCGCGATCTCTCTGGCGGACAACGCCTCGCGCCTGGGACAGACCGACAACAGCAGCGTAACGCCCACGGTGACCGAAGCCGATATCGATTCGATCATGACCGGGGCCATGCGCCAGGGCGATTCCTTCGACCTTGAAAGTAACGGCAGGATCATCCTTTCGAGCTTGGAATTCGATGAGACCACCGGGTTGCAATACATACACTGGCAGCGCTGCCAGGGCGATCTGGACCGCAGCTCAATGTATGGGGATGACGGCGACAACAATGGTCTCGGATCGACCGAGATCGAGGGTGTGGGCCTCGATGACAACCTCATCAAGGCCGCGAGCGGCTCGGCAGTGATGGTGGCCGAAATCTACTACGAGCATAACGGGATACTGAAGGGCACCTTCGGCGAAACCGCGCAATTTCGCGAGGAAGCCATCTTTGCCATTCGCGACGACAGGAACCTGTCACCCGGAGTGACCGGCTCGGGCGGAGAATCGTCTTGCGACTCCCCTTCCGGTGGGGGTGAAGGCAAGGGCAAGGGCAAGGGCGGAAAGAAGAAGGGGTAGTGCCATGACCAAGGGCCTCACACTTACGTTGGCAATCGCCATTCTCTTACTGGTCTCCAGCGTCATGGAAAAAGGCGGCCCCGTCGATAAATTCACCGATACTCCCGCTCGTGGTGATCTGGCCATCTCCGAAGCGGAAGGCGACACGGACGCGCCTTCGGATATCGTTCTGGCGGAAACGCGAACGCCAACTCCTGCTTCCCGCGACAAGAAGATGTGGGATTGGTTCGGTGAATCCACGCCTGCACAGCCTGCCGCGCCTGAGCCGAAGCAACAACCGGCCTGGCATGGCAGCACGAGCGAAATGGGCGTCCTCGCGCGGGAGCGCATGAACCTGGAAGAATGAGGTGCGCGCAATTTTGCGCTCGCGCGAAACTGCATTCTGCGACTGATGCTTGTCGAGAAAAATGCCCCGGAATGAAGTCTGGCGAGCCCGACTTTTCCGTCTTTCAGGTCTGTAACCGGGAAGCCTCGCTATCGTTGAAATGGCGGATGGTTTGATACGAGTTCGCGTGCGGGATCGCGTTTTACCGAAAGGTTTGAAGCATTCGCGATTGTCGGTAATGGAAACCGCGAACTTTTCTAGCATCAACACCAAAGCTCTAATTTCAGGAATTACCCATGCAGGACATCTACATCCTTTCCGGCGTACGGACCGCGGTTGGCACATTTGGCGGATCGCTGGCGAAATTCAGGCCGGCCGAACTGGGCACGATCGTCATGAAAGAGGCTATCGCCCGTGCGCAGGTAGAGGCTGAAAAGATTTCCCAGGTTGCCGTGGGCATTGTAATCCCGACCCAGCCCAGCGATGCCTATGTCAGCCGCGTGGCTTCCGTGAACGCAGGCGTTCCGGTGGAAAGCGCGGCGATGAACGTGAACCGGCTGTGCGGCTCCGGCTTGCAGGCCATCGTCTCGGTAGCGCAGGCGATCAGGCTGGGCGAATGCGACTATGCGATCGGTGCAGGTGCGGAAAGCATGTCAAACGCTCCGCACATGACCAACGGCGCGCGTTTCGGTACCAAGCTGGGCGACCTTACCTTGCAGGACGGCATGCTGGGCGCGCTGCATGATCCTTTCGACAATTTCCACATGGGCGTGACGGCAGAGAACATTGCAGAGCGTCTGAACATTACGCGCGAAGACCAGGATAAAGCGGCAGTGGAAAGCCACCACCGTGCGGCACGCGCCATCGAGAACGGCCATTTCCGCGACCAGATCGTTCCCGTCGAGGTGAAATCGCGCAAGGGAACGGTTCAGTTCCAGACCGACGAGCATGTTCGCGCCGATGCCTCTGTAGAGGCGATGGCTGGGCTGAAGCCAGTGTTCAAGAAGGACGGCAGCGTAACCGCCGGGAATGCCAGCGGCATCAACGATGGCGCGGCGGCCCTGGTGCTGTGCAGTGGGGATGCACTGGATCGCGGATCACATCAGCCGATGGCGAAGATTCTGGCGTGGGGCCATGCAGGTGTGGAACCGGAGGTCATGGGGCTGGGGCCGGTAAAGGCCGTTCCCGTGGCGCTGGAACGCGCCGGTCTCTCGCTGGACCAGATCGACGTTATCGAGAGCAATGAGGCATTCGCTGCACAGGCTTGCGGCGTGGCACGCGAACTGGGCTTCGATCCCGACAAGACCAACCCTAACGGATCGGGTGTCTCGCTAGGTCATCCGGTAGGCGCCACAGGCGCCATTCTGACGGTGAAATGCATGTATGAACTCAAGCGCACTGGTGGCCGATACGGCCTTGTCACTATGTGCATCGGTGGCGGGCAGGGGATTGCGCTGGTTATCGAGAATTGCGCATGACAAGCGGTAAGGCGAAGCTGACCCGCCACGGCGAAGTTGCCGTTGTGACCTTGTCGGATCCCGCCACCAGAAACGCCCTCTCGTGGGATATGGCCGATGCCTTGCGCCATCTCCTGCAGCAGTTGGGCGATGCGCGCGCACTGCTGATTTGCGCGGAAGGCAAGGGCTTCTGCTCCGGCGGCGACATGACGATGGAGGGCGCTGGCAAGCCCGGTTTCGGTGCCGTGCTGGACAAGGGTCTGGGCGAGTCCGTCAACCCGCTGATGCGCGAACTTGCCGATCTGGATATTCCCGTCGTTACCGCAGTGAACGGAGCTGCCGCAGGGGCGGGCGCATCGCTGGCGCTATCGGCCGATTTCGTGGTCGCTGCGCAGGACAGCTTCTTCCTGTTCGCCTTCCCGAAAGTCGGCCTGGCGCTGGATGCCGGTGCAAGCTGGCTGCTACCGCGGCTTATCGGCATGGCGCGGGCCACGCGCGCGCTTATGCTGGCAGAACGCATTCCTGCGGATCAGGCTCTAGAATGGGGCATGATCCACGACGCTGTCCCTCCTGAAGAGCTTTTCGATCGCGCGCTGGCGCTAGCCGAACAACTGGCAGACGGCCCCACGGTTGCTTACGGACAAATTCGCAGGGCACTGAGGCAAGGGCAGCAGGTTTCCTACGAGGACGCGCTGGAAACGGAGCGGGATGCCCAGCGCACCTGCGGTGACACCGACGACTGCCTGAACGCAGTCGCGAGTTTCCGAGAGAAGCAGCAGCCGGTTTTCCGCGGAAATTGACGCTTTCGGCTGCGCGCGAGCCTATTGCCCGGCCTTTTCTGCGCCATGCCGTGCATGCCTTTGGCAGCAGGTTCATCGTACTTGGCACGCAACCGCTACCTGTGTGGTCTGAGCGCTCGCCAGCAGCGGTAGTTTCGTGAATTTCGAAACAGATCGGCGCGCGGGCGATTGGTTAGCTGTATGCAGGGGAGCGAACCACTGGCGCAGGCAAGAGATCAAGCCGCCGACGGCACCAAACCGCTAATCCTTATCACCGGAGCGGACGGCAATATCGGCAGGACGCTGGCCGCGGCGTTTGCCGAGGATTTTACCGTTGTAGGCCTGGATCGTGACGACGAGCACGAAGACGGTCCGCCGATTGTCGAGATCGACATTACCTCGCCGCAATCGATGAAGGTCGCGCTGGAGAAGATCGGCGACGACTACGGGCGTAAGGTGGCCGCCGTCATCCATCTCGTCGCGTTCTTTGATTTCTCTGGCGAGCCCAGTCCTCTCTATGACAAGGTGAACGTCGAAGGGACGCGCAATTTGTTGAACGCCCTTCAGGGCTTTGACGTCGAGCGTTTCATCTACGCCAGCACGATGCTGGTGCACGAGCCGCAGGATCCCGGCGAAAGGATCGACGAGACGACACCGTTCGATCCGCAGTGGGAATACCCCAGATCGAAGAAGAAGGTGGAAGACCTCATCCGCGCCGAAGCGCAGATGCCCTATGCCATCTTGCGCCTGGCCGGAATCTACGACAGCGAAAGCGCGGTTCCCACCCTTTCTCACCAAATAGCGAGAATATACGAGCGCAGTTTTCAGTCACACCTCTACGCCGGACCGCTGAATGCCGGACAATCCATGCTCCATCGCGACGACATGGTGGATGCCATGAGGCGGACGGTTACGCGGCGCACGAAATTACCGCGCGACGCCGAAATCCTGATCGGAGAGCCGTTTGCGCCCGGCTACGACACCTTGCAGGACACGATCGGTGAACTGATCCACGGGGCCGATAGCTGGTCAACCATCAAGGTCCCTGCACCTCTCGCGAAAGTGGGTGCAGCAGCGCAGAATGCGACCGAACCGATCGTGCCCGATGCCATCGATCAGGGTGAAAAGCCCTTCATCCAGCCTTTCATGATCTCCATGGCGGACGATCATTATGCTCTGGACATAAAGCGCGCAGAAGACTGGCTGGGATGGCGGCCACAGCATCGGCTGGAAGACGAGCTTTCTGCCATGGTCGCCAGTCTTAAACGCGATCCACAAGCTTGGTACCGGCGTAATGGCATAACACCTCCTGCCTGGTTGCAGGATGCCCAAGAAATTGAGGCAATCGAGGATCCCGAAGCCTTGCGTAAAGGCATCGAAGGCCGTCGGATCGACCAGCACCGCCAGTTCCGCTGGGCCCACTGGATAAATATCGGCCTTGCTTTCTGGCTGATAACCCAACCACCGCTGATCGGGATTGAGAACAGGCTCTATGCCTGGTCTGAAGTGACCGCCGGTGTTGCCCTGCTTTTTGCCGCAATCGCATCGTTGAGTTGGCGGCTCTCTCCGGCCCGCTGGATCACGGCCGGTATCGGCATGGCGGTGATGGCCTTGCCCGTGATCTTCGTAACGCCCAATGCGGCGGCCTACCTTTCCGATACGCTCGTCGGCGCGCTGATTTTTGGCCTTGCAATCGCCACTCCGCCAGAAGTGGGACCAAGTATCCTCGCCCGCCAGCGAGCGCCCGAAGTGCCGCCGGGATGGAGCTTCAATCCAAGTGCGTGGACCCAGCGTCTGCCAATCATCGCGCTTGCCATCGTGGGACTGCTGTTCTCGCGCTATCTGGCGGCCTACCAGATGGAGCAGATCGACAGCGTATGGGAACCGTTCTTCCCCGGCAACGCAGTCGACCCTCGGAACGGAACGGAGGAAATCATCACCTCCAGCGTTTCACGGGCGTGGCCCGTGCCCGATGCCGCGCTTGGTGCCTACACCTACATTCTGGAAATCCTGACCGGCATTGTAGGGAGCCGGGCGCGCTGGCGCACGATGCCGTGGCTGGTGCTGCTGTTCGGCATGATGATCGTGCCCCTTGGGATCATCTCGATCACCTTCATCATCATTCAGCCTATCGTTATCGGCACATGGAGCACACTGGCGCTGATCGGTGCAGCCGCGATGCTGATCCAGATCCCCTATTCGATGGACGAGCTTGCCGCTTCGCTCAACTTTATCAACCGTCGGCGCAAGGCGGGAAAAAGCATGCTGCGGGTTATCCTTTTCGGCGACACCGACGAAGGCGACAAGCTGACCCCGAACGAGCATGAATTCGAGCGCCGCCCATGGGCCATCATCCGGGACATGTGGGCAGGTGGCGTGAATCTGCCGTGGAACCTGTGGTTGGCAGGAGCAATCGGACTGTCCTTCCTGTTCACCCGCATCACGCTTGGCGCAGAAGGTGCGATGGCGAATGCCGATCACTTGCTCGGTTCGCTCGTCATCACCGTCCTTGCTGTCGCTGCGGCCGAAGTGACCCGCGTCGCACGTTTCCTGCTGGTTCCGCTAGGCCTCGCAATCGCTGTGGCGCCGTTCCTGTACGAGGGCGATACCTTGCATCTTACGGTGAGTGCGATTGCAGGCCTCGCCATTGCGGCACTTGCCTTTCCTCGCGGCAGGATTGTTGAAAGCTACGGGTCGCTTGACCGGGTTATTCGCTAGCCATGAACGGTGGCGAGATCGGCCTCGGCACTGTCCTGTTGCTGTCTTTGCTACCCGTGGCAGGAAACCTGATCGGAATAGCGCTTGCCGAATGGAAGCAGCCGCCACCCTGGGTAACAGGCGGGGCAATGCATGCCGCTGCCGGGATAGGTACCGCTGTTGCCGCTATCGAACTGATCCCGCGCGCGCAGGAGCGGATCGAGATCTGGATGCTTGCCATCGCAATACTTGCAGGTGGGGTCGCTGCCATCGGTCTTGCCCGTATGACACGGTTCGCCAAGTCGAAACTTGCCAACCAGACCGGGCGCGCGACGACATGGGGCGCGTTTGCTGCAGTGGGTATAGATCTGTTCAGCGACGGTCTGATGACCGGCAGCGGCGGCGCGGTATCGGCCAAGCTGGGGCTGCTGCTGGCCTTGTCGCAGGTGCTGGGAAACTTGCCGGGCGGTTTTGCGGTGGCAGCCGGTTTTCGCGCGGCAAACGTAAATCGCCGCAATCGTCTGCGAGCCATGGCGTTCTATCCGCTTATGCCAGCCGTTGGCGCACTGATCGGCTTCCTGCTGCTGAAAGATGCCGGCGACTTGCTGGTGGGCATAACGCTGGCCGTGTTCGGCGGCCTCCTGCTTACGGCGACGATCGAGGATATCGTGCCCGAAGCCGACCAGCCGGGAGCTCCGCGGCACGTTTCCAGCCCGTCTTTCGCCGCAGGATTTGCCCTGCTGCTGCTGATGTCGGCCTATCTTGGAGGATGATATGAACGAGAGGAACGGCGATCCTGAAGGGGTAGAAGTGCACTCGGCCTGCGACATCCTCGACCGGCTGCGCAAGACCGCCGATGAACACGACAAGGTATCCGTCGGCGACGTGCTGGATGCGATTGGCGATCGGTCCTATGGCCCGGCACTGTTCATTCCCGCGCTTATCGAGGTGACGCCGGTAGGCGGCATTCCCGGCGTTCCCACCTTCCTGGCACTGATAATCGCATTGACCGCCGCCCAGCTGTTGTTCGACAGAGACCATCTCTGGCTGCCCGGTTTCATTCGCAGCCGAACGGTTTCCGGAGCGAAGCTGCACAAGTCGGCGGACAAGCTGGATGGCATCGCGCGCAAGCTCGACAAGTGGTTTCACGGAAGGATGCCGCGTTTCGTGAAGCAGCCATGGCCGCGTATCGCTGCGGTTGCCATCCTTGTCCTGTGTTGCACGGTGCCGCCGCTGGAATTTCTGCCGTTCGCCAGTTCAGCCCCGATGCTGGCAATCGCCGCTTTCGGGCTGGCCCTGCTGGTGCGCGACGGGTTGCTGATGCTGGTGGCGCTTGGGTTCAGCATCGTGTCGCTTGCGCTTGGTGCAAACCTGCTCGCGTCTAACGGGATGTTCGGGTCCGGCGGTGGGGAAAGCCCCCAGGGCTGATGCTATCCGCCATGACCTGTCGTTCCAGGTCTGCGGGAACGCCGTGCCCATCTTGTTCGCTCCCTATCTGGAGGAGATTGAAGGAGAAGGCGCGTGAACAACCCGTCCGAACACCCCGCTATAGCCATGGCCGCGCGGCAGTTGGCCGCTCGCGGAATTGAGGATGAGGCGATTCTGGCCGCATTCCGCCGCGTGCCGAGAGAGGAATTTGTCCCCGAAGACCTGCGTGAATTTGCCTATGAAGACGCGCCGCTCCCTATCGGGGAGGGGCAAACGATCAGCCAGCCTTATATTGTCGCCTGCATGATGGATGCCGCCGAGATCACTTCGGGAACCCGCGTGCTGGAGGTCGGCGCAGGGTCCGGGTACGCCGCTGCTGTCATGTCAACCATCGCGGGTGAAGTGCACGCGGTGGAAAGACACGAGAAACTCGCGCGAAAAGCCGCCGCGCGCGTTGCGCGCCTTGGCTATGACAACTGCACGATCATCACTGGCGACGGTATGGCTGGACTGCCAGATGAAGCGCCTTTCGATGCGATCCTGGTGGCTGCACGCATCGAAGAGGTGCCTGATGCGCTGAAACGCCAGTTGAAGGTGGGCGGAAGGCTGGTCGTTCCCGTCGGGGGCGACGATATCCAGCAGCTGCGTTGTATCACGCGCCGTTCTCAAGACGAGTGGGAAAGTCACGACATCACACCCGTCCGCTTCGTTCCTCTGCTGGAAGGCGTGGTGCCGGAGGACGGCGCGCGCGCATCTTCGGATCATCGGCCAGCTCGGGATATGACCACTCCCGAACTGATCGCGGCGTATTGCACGCGGCTACCGGAAATCGAGGATCCGCAGTTCGCCGCTGCATTCGACAAATTCGCCGACAAGCGCATCGTCATGCTTGGCGAATGCAGCCACGGCACGCACGAATTCTATGCAGCGCGTGCGGCCATAACCCGGCATTTGGTGGACAACCACGGTTTCAACATCGTTGCCGTCGAAGGCGACTGGCCCGACGCCGCTGCCTACGACACGTTCATCCGTGGGGGCCAGTTGCGACCGGATCAGGAGAAGCCTTTCAGGCGCTTTCCCGGCTGGATGTGGCGAAACGAGGTGATGCCCGACTTCCTGCGCGCCCTGCGGGATATCAACGCGGACCGCGATGGTGATGCGATGGTCGGCTTCTACGGCCTCGACATCTACAACATGTCGAGTTCGATAGAGGCGGTGCTCGCCTATCTCGACGAACATGACCCCGACGCTGCGGCCGTCGCCCGCGAACGCTATGGCTGTCTTACGCCCTGGCAAGCAGACCCGGCGACCTATGGCCGCGTATCGCTGAGCGAGGGCTATGCCAAGTGCGAGGAGGGCGTGATAAAACAATGCAATGAAATGCTGCATCGCTCGCTGGCTGAAGGTTCAGGCGCGTTCTCCGCTGCGATGAATGCGCGGCTGGTGGCGTCGGCCGAGAAATACTACCGCGTCATGTATTACGGCGGCAGTGAAAGCTGGAACCTGCGCGACAGCCATATGGCGGATACGCTCGAGTACCTGCTCGAAAATCGCGGCAAAAATGCGAAAGCGGTGGTGTGGGCGCACAACAGCCATATCGGCGATGCGCGCGCGACCGATATGGGCGCGGTCCGCGGGGAACATAACATAGGACAGTTGGCTCGCGAGCGCTGGGGGGACGATGTTGCCCTGGTGGGGTTCGGAACGCATGGCGGCACGGTCAGCGCTGCCCATGACTGGGATGGAACGCGCGAGACAATGCGCATCAATCCTTCGCGTCGGGACAGCTATGAAAGGCTGTGTCACGATAGCGGGATCGAACGCTTCCTGCTCGACCTGACTGATGAAGGAGAACTCTCGAGCCGTTTGCGCGAACCGCGGCTGGAACGCTTTATAGGTGTAATCTACAGGCCGGAAACCGAACGCTGGAGCCACTACAGCGACGCGGTTTTGCCGCGCCAGTTCGACGCCTACTGCTGGTTCGATGAAACCCGTGCGCTACAGCCGCTGGACGAAAGCGAGCCGCACGAGGGCGTTGCCGAAACCTACCCTTTCGGCGTCTGATCTCAGGTCATGTCCTCGGGCCGCACGACGCGGTCGAAAGTCTCGCCGTCGACCAGTCCGAGCTCCAGCGCGGCCTCGCGAAGGGTCGCATTCGTATCGTGCGCATGCTTGGCGATCCTGGCCGCATTGTCATAACCGATTTCCGGTGCCAGCGCGGTTACCAGCATCAGCGACTGGGCGACCAGTTCCGCAATCCGGTCGCGATTGGGCTCCATGCCTTCAACGCAGCGTCTGGCGAAACTGTCCATACCGGTTGCCAGCAGTTCAATCGAACGGATAACGTTCGCACCGATCATGGGCTTGAAGACGTTGAGTTCGAATGCGCCCTGCATCCCGCCGATGGTCACCGCGTGGTGATTGCCCATGACTTGCGCTGCCACCATGGTCAGCATTTCACACTGGGTGGGGTTGACCTTGCCGGGCATGATCGAACTGCCCGGTTCGTTCGCCGGCAGCGACAGTTCGCCCAGTCCCGATCGCGGACCTGAGCCAAGCCAGCGAATATCGTTCGCGATCTTCGTCAGAGAAACGCCCAGATTGCCGAGCGCGGCGGAAAGGCGCACCAGCGGATCGTTGGAGGCAAGCGCCTCGAACTTGTTTGGCGCGGTCACAAATTCGTGGCCCGCCAGCTTAGAGATTTCGGCGGCCATCGCGGCGCCGAAACCATCAGGAGCGTTTAGGCCGGTTCCGACTGCGGTGGCCCCTTGTGCCAGCTGTCGAACACCCTCGCTCGCGAAGCGGATTGCCTCGGCGTTGTCGCGTAGTTGCCGGACATAGGCGGAAAATTCCTGTCCCAGGGTCACAGGCGTAGCATCCTGCAAGTGTGTGCGCCCGATCTTCACGATACCGGTCCAGGCACGTGCTTTGGCGTCAAGCGTCTTGGTCAGGCGATCGAGTGCCGGGAAGAAATCAGCCTCCAGCATGATGATCGAAGCCACGTGTAGCGCCGTTGGAAACGTATCGTTGCTCGATTGGCTCTTGTTGACGTGATCGTTGGGATGGACGGGGCTGTTACCACCACGCGTGCCGCCAAGGAATTCGTTGGCTCGTCCGGCGATCACCTCGTTGGCGTTCATGTTCGACTGCGTACCGCTTCCCGTTTGCCAGATGACAAGCGGGAACTGCTCGTCATGTTTCCCGTCGATAACTTCCTGCGCGGCGGTTTCGATGGCATCGGCATGTTCGGCATCGAGCCCATGCTGCCGGTTGACGCGCGCCGCCGCCAGTTTGACCATGGCAAGCGCGCGAACGATGACAAGCGGCATCTGCTCCTTCTCGCCGAAGGGAAAATTCTTGATGCTGCGCTGCGTCTGCGCACCCCAATAGGCATCTGCGGGTACCGCGATCTGCCCCAGGCTGTCACTTTCGGTTCGTGTCTGTTTCATTGTATGGTCCAACGGCTGACATCCCGATCTTGATCCGCTATTTACACGTTTGGCTTTCCGAAACCGAAATCCGACCGGTTGAGACGGGAAGGTTCGCACGGCTTTCTGGTTTCAAGAATTGCACAGGCGCGGGTTCGGGAACGGGGTTTGGCCACTCAGGTTTGTATAGGCGAGAGGTAGGCATTTCGTGCATCACTGGACGCCATATTGCGGTCAAGCGCCTATACCGACCGAGTGGGCGGCGCACTGGAATTTGGCACCCGAACTCCTGATAGGGCTGATCCTTCTGTCGGGCGCTGCTTATCTCTACCGTGATCGTTTCGCGATGCCTCCGGCAGTTTGCGCGATTGCCCTCATCGCCTTCATTTTCGTCAGTCCTTTTTGTGCGTTGGGCTCCGCGCTGTTCACGGTGCGCATCGTTCACGATTTATTGCTGGCTGTTGTTCTGGCACCGCTCGCAGTCGCGGCTTTCAGGCTCGATCGGAAGGACATACCCGGTTCGCTGACGGTCTGGACCATCATCCACGCGTTCACCTTCTGGCTGTGGCACGCCCCTGTGCTCTATGCCGAAGCGATGAGCAGCGATCTCGCGTTCTGGGCCATGCAGGTCTCCATTACGGGGACAGCCGCGATCTGGTGGGCCAAGGTCATTCGCGCTCCGGCACCTTCCGCCACAACCGCCTTGCTTGCCACGATGGTGGCCATGGGCGCGCTTGGTGCGTTGCTGACCTTCTCCGGCAGCGCGTTGTACGCCCCGCACTGGATGACGACGCAGGCTTGGGGCCTGTCGCCGCTCGAGGACCAGCACATTGCCGGGATTATCATGTGGGCGCCGGCAAGCCTTATCTATCTGCTTGCCGCCATGGTCATTCTTTACCGCTCGCTGGGGGCAAGACTGCCGGCATGAGACTCCATCGCCTCGTCCGCAAATGGGCGGTCAGTTATACCGAAGAGGGCAAATATTCGCCGATCGGTGTCTGGTTCCACTGGATCATGGCGGGGCTGGTGCTGTTCCAACTGGGACTTGGTTGGATGATGGCCCGCTACCAGGTCGGTGGCAACAAGCTCGCAATCTACGAATTGCACAGCGAACTGGGGCTCACGATCCTGCTTCTCGCCATCCTGCGGTTTGCCTGGCGGTTGTTCGTACCTGATCCGATAAACGACGAGGATGGACCGCGTTGGCAAAGCACCATCGCGCAATTGACGAAATACCTGTTTTACGCGCTTTTCGCATTGTTACCCCTGAGCGGCTGGGCGATGTGGTCGGCGATACAGCCGGTCGAACCGCTCAGGATCGCAGGGTTGATTGCAGTCCCGCCCATGCCTTTTCATACCCTTGTGCCAGCGTGGCAGTTCGAGGTGCTGGCCTGGGCTGAAAGCCTGCATCTTTTCGGAGTTATCGGGCTGGCGCTGCTGGTGCCCCTGCATGTGGGGGCGGCGCTGAAGCATCACTTCTGGGACAGGGACGAGGTGGTCAGGGGCATCCTGCCCGAAATACGCGACGACGAGACTGCCCCGGACCATACGCGATATACTCCGCGAGCGGGCTAATCTCGTCCTCGTGCAATGCCGAGGCAGCATCGTGCATCACGCCTTGCGGATCGCCATACCGTTCGCCCGAACGCCAGCGGCGTAACTGTTCCTCGTGATAGGCGGCGCTCTGCCCGACGAGGGAAGGATTACCCGGACCAACTCCGGTCCCGTCTGATCCGTGGCAGGACGCGCACGATTTCAGGCCACGCGATGGATCGCCCTGATGGTAAAGACTGCGCGCTTCGGCAGAGAGGCAGGCCTGGTCCCCTTCGGAACTGCTGGCGGCATCTTGCATGGCGGTGTCTGCTACGGGCATATCCATCTCGGCATAATACTGCGCCACGGCCAGTCGCTCTTCGCTGGAAAGTCTGGCTGCCAGCCAACTCATCTGCGGATGTCTGCGCTGACCGTCTGCGTAAAAGCCGAGTTGCCTGACGATATAGCCGGAATTCAAGCCCGCGATACGCGGAACGAGATCGCCATCGCCTCCTCCGTCAAGACCGTGGCAGGTGTGACATGCGGCCTGCGGTCCGGCATCACTGCCAGACAGGGCGATCAGTTCTCCGCTGTCATCGAAGCGGTCTTCGACAGGGGAAATATTGCACGAAGCAAGCAGCAGGGCTGCGAGAAGCGCCGTCCATGCCGACGAACTGTTATCAAGGGATCGTGGCGACATGAATTACGGGAACGAAGTGGGTGCTTGTCAGGTTCCCGTCTGGATGGGGAGAATGGTTTCATCGGATCGCGGCAGGGCCGTTCTTGCCACGGTGATGGCTATGGGCGCGACCGGCGTCATTTCAGCATGCAAGGATCCGGTAGAGACACGGTACGAACCCAGCGACGCTGCGATATCGCGCGGTCTTGCTGCAATCGAGAAGGCCGGTTGCGGTTCTTGCCACGAGATCCCCGGTGTGGACTGGCCCAAGGGGCGGCTCGGTCCGTCGCTGAAAGGTTTCGACGACGTTGGCCTGATCGCCGGCCAACTGCCGAACCGGCCCGGCGTGCTCGCCTCTTTCATTCGAAATGCTCCTGCAATAAAGCCGGGTTCGCCCATGCCGCCCATGCCGGTGAGCGAGGCGGAGGCGCAGGACATCGCATCGTATTTATATGGACTGGACAGTGACTGACGCTTTGTGGGGATGGCCACCGCCGGTCCTTGATCCTGCCGGCCCCTATTCGGCCCAGGTAACGACGCTGTCCTGGGCGCTGTTTGCGCTTGGCGTGGTGGTGACCGCGGTGGTGATCGTCGCGCTATGGGTTGCAATCAAGGGACCACCCAGGTGGAAGGCAAAGCTGGGTGGAGAGCGGGCGATCTGGATCGGCGGCGTGGCCTTCCCCGGTGTGGTGCTGACTGCGCTGCTGATATGGGGCCTGACTTTGACGGCCAGCCTTACCGAACCGATCCGCGGCGATGAAATGCGCATTCGCGTAACCGGCGAAATGTGGTGGTTCCGCGTACAGTACCTCGATGCCGACGGGGTGGTGGTGATGCAGGATGCAAACGAGATTCACATCCCGGTCGATACGCCCGTGGTGCTCGAGCTAGAATCCGCCGATGTGATCCACAGTTTCTGGGTTCCGCACCTGTCGGGCAAGAAGGACATGATCCCCGGACGCCGGACCTTGCTGCGCATCGAGGCGGACCGCGCGGGTGAATTCGGTGGCGTTTGTGCAGAATACTGCGGCGGCCAGCACGCGCTCATGGGTTTCGTCGCCGTAGCCCACGAACCCGATGCGTGGCAGGCATGGCGCGCGGACCGGATTGCAACGCTGAACCGTGCGCAAAGCCCCATTGCGCCAACGGCGCAGCGCAATTCCATAGACGCCGCTGGCGATCCGGCCGAGGCCGACATTCCCGCACGGTACGATGCGCGCCGTGGATACGATCTGTTCATGGAAACCGGCTGCGCGGCCTGTCACCGGATTGCTGGTTCCGAAGCCAATGGAATGGCGGGGCCGGACCTTACTCATATTGCCTCGCGGCGTACGCTGGGCGCGGGTATCCTGCCGAACCATCGCGGCACATTGATCGGCTGGATCGGCGACAGCCAGTCGATCAAGCCGGGCAACCGCATGCCCAGCTATGACAGGCTGTCCGCAGACGAACTCGGCCATATCGCCGCGTTCCTGGAACTGCAGAAATGAAGTCGGAAACGGGGTTCGATCATGCGCTCTACGAGCGTTTCCCGACCGACAAGCGTCCCGACAGCGAAGTCGACGAACTGAACGAGATCTGGAAGGCCCCAAAGGGCTGGCGGCGGCTGACTGCCGTCAACAACAATTACGTCGGCTTCTGGTACGTCGTCACGGCATTCGGGTTCTTCCTGGCAGCGGGCATCCTCGCGCTGGGTATGCGGGTCCAGCTCGCTGCGCCGATGCAGGATTTTCTTGGCGTGGAGACCTACAACCAGTTCTTCACGATGCACGGCACGGTAATGATGTTCCTGTTCGCCGTGCCCATGGTGGAGGCCATCGGCATCATGCTGCTGCCGCAGATGCTGGCGGCGCGTGATCTTCCGTTCCCGCGCCTGTCCGCCTTCGCGTTCTGGGCATACTTCGTCGGTGGGACGATGTTCTTCATGTCGCTGTTCGTCGGCCTTGCACCCGATGGTGGCTGGTTCATGTATCCGCCGCTTACGTCCATCGCATTCAGTCCGGATATCAATACCGATTTCTGGTTGCTGGGCATCGGGTTCATCGAAATATCCGCCATTGCCGGAGCGATAGAGATCATCGTCGGCGTGCTGCGCACCCGTGCGCCCGGCATGACGCTGGACAAGATGCCGATGTTCGCCTGGGCCATGCTGGTTTTCGCGGTCATGATCGTGGTGGCATTTCCCAGTGTCATCCTGTGCACCATGCTGCTGGAGATAGAGCGCGCGTTCAACTGGCCGTTCTTCGACGCGACCCGCGGCGGCGATCCCATGCTGTGGCAGCACCTGTTCTGGTTTTTCGGCCATCCCGAGGTCTACATCATCTTCATTCCGGCAGCGGGCCTGATGTCGATGATGGTCTCCTCGGTCGCGCGGACCAAACTGATCGGATACCGGCTTAACGTTCTTGCCCTGGTGGCGACCGGCTTCATCAGCTTCGGCGTGTGGGCGCACCACATGTTCACCACAGACATGCCGAGGGTATCGGCAGGTTATTTCTCGGCGGCCAGCATGGCAGTCAGCCTTCCCGCCGGGATTCAGGTCTTCTGCTGGATCGCAACGCTGGCCAGTGGAAAGATCAAATGGACCACGCCCGCACTGTTCGTTGTCGGCAGCGTGGTGGTTTTCACCATGGGCGGGCTTACCGGTGTGATGGTCGGCATGGTTCCGTTCGACTGGCAGGCGCACGATACCTATTTCATCGTCGCGCACCTGCATTACGTGCTCATCGGCGGGATGGTCTTTCCCATGTTCGCAGCCTTCTATCACTGGCACGGGATGACCAGCAGCAAGGCGCTGTCGGAACGCGTTGGCAAATGGGTGTTCGGACTTATGTTCGCCGGATTGCATATCACGTTTCTGCCGATGCACCTGACCGGGCTCATGGGAATGCCGCGCCGGGTCTATACCTATCTGCCGGGCCGCGGGCTCGACCTGCTCAACTTGATTTCGACTGTTGGCGCTTTCGTATTGGCGGCAGGCGTACTGCTGTTTGTGGTAGATTGCGCGCGCCGCTTCCGCTTCACGGTTCACGATGATGCAGGGAACCTCTACAACGGCGGTACGCTGGAATGGCTGCCGACGGGCCTGTATTCCACGCGTTCGATCCCGCTGGTACGATCGCGTGACCCGCTTTGGGATCAACCCGGACTGTCGCAGGAAGTCGCGGACGGAAAGTACTTCCTTCCCAATTCGGCGACCGGCCAGCGAGAGACCCTGATTACCTCGCCGCTGATGGCAGAGCCGCAATATGTCCAACTGATGCCCGGTCCTTCGGCCTGGCCGCTATCGTCTGCGGTGTTTACCGCCCTGTTCTTCCTCTCGCTTACCGTACAGGCTTATCCTTTCGCGATTTTCTGCGGGATTGTCGCTGTACTCAGCACCTTGCGCTGGCTGTGGGAAACGGATCGCCCGATCGAGCAGGAAACGGCCCAGATCGGTGGCGGCATCGAGGTGCCCATCGCGATCACCGGTTCCAGCAGTCATGGCTGGTGGGCACTGAATACGCTGATGGTGGTCATCGGCATGATCGGGTTCATGGGCGTGTTCGCCTACCTCTATCTCTACGGGATCAATCCCGAAATCTGGAGCGCGCCGCCGCCGCTGGGACAGACGGCTCTGATTATGGCGTTGGAGGGGCTGGCCCTTCTTGCAGCATGGGGCGGCAGGCGCGTGCTCGCGACCAGGGAAGGCCGTATGGCCGAAGATCTGCCATGGATGACGGAGGCACTCGCCGCCGCCCTTCTCGTCGGCGCTCTCTACCTCGATATCACCGGATGGCTGGAAACCGGTCTCGCTCCCACCGACAATGGCATGGGCGCAACCGTTTTCATGCTGATGGTTCTTCAGGCACAGGTTGTAACAGTGGCTGTCATTATGGCCGCCTATCTCGCCTTTCGCGAAGCGCGCGGCATCATGACTACGCCCACCAATGTCACGATGGATGTCGTGGCGAGGTTCATCGGTTTTTGCGCGCTGCAAGGTTTTGCGTTCACGGCAATAACACGGTTCTTCCCCGGTGGCTGAGCCTGGCGATCCCATCGAGCGGCGGGGTGAATATCGCACACTCGTTGCTGCCTTCGCGATCTGGGCGGCCCATTTCATGATCAGCTATGGCGCGGTGCTGATTTTTCCCGAACAACAAATAGCGCGCTGGATCGCAATCGCCGCGATGATAGCTGCCACAGGGGTTGTGATCGGATGGGGTTGGCGGCTCGACAAGCCACGATCCCCGCTCGCACTGGGTGCGCTCGGGTTGGCATTGGCAGGAATTGTCTTCGGCACTTTCCCGGCTTTCGTCGGTTAGCTTTTCGTCGGACAGGGTGTGGCATCAGGAGAATTACCGTTGGATCGAACCGTCACCTATTCGCGACCAATCGCCAACCCGTTGCACGCCATCCTGCTCGCGTTCCCGGTGGCACTTTATCCTGCTGCGCTTCTGAGCGACGTCACCTATTACAACACCGCCGAGATCCAGTGGTCCAACTTCTCGTCCTGGCTCCTGGTCGGGGCGAATTTCTTTGCCGGTCTGGTGCTCGCATGGGCGGTTGTGGGGCTGTTCATCGGTCGCGCGCGCCATTCGAAAGGGCGCGGGCTGTCATACCTTGGCGTGGTTGCCGTGATGTTCGTTGCCGGTGTCGTGAATTCTTTCCAACATGCGCGCGACGGCTGGCATTCTGTCGAAACGCTGGGTCTCGTCCTTTCGCTGGTCTGCACGGTCCTGGCTCTTGTCGCGGCCTTTCTTGCCCATGGCAGCGCGCATTCTGCGGAGAAACGCGCATGATCCGTACCGCTCCTCTCATTCTCGCGCTGGCAATCTCGGTATCCGCCTGTCAGGACAGCAGCGATCCTTCGCTCGACCAGACCGGGGCACGACCCGAGTTGCCGGCGCAGAATGATACGCTGATCCCCGCGATGGAAATTCCCACACCCGAAGGCTGGGGCAATGAACTGCCGAACGTCCCGGACGGCTTTACGGTGACCGCTATAGCGAGTGATCTGAAGGTCCCTCGCCAGATGTTGATCCTGCCCAATGGCGATATCCTGGTGGCCGAAGGCTCAGGTGGCAATGCGCCCGCGCTGCGGCCCAAGGACATCATTGCCGGGCTGATCAAGAAGCGCGGCAAGAGCCCCGTTGAAGGCGGTGATCGCATCACGCTGTTGCGCGACAGCGACGGCGATGGGCAAACCGATCTGCAAACGACCTTCATCGACGGTCTCGATGCGCCTTACGGCCTCGCTTTCGTCGATGGCACGCTGTACGTGGCCAACCAGGGCAATCTGGTCAGCTTCGAATACACCGAAGGCGCTACCAGTATTGCGGGGCAGGGCACCGAACTGACAAAGCTGCCGGACCGGATCAACCACCACTGGACCAAGGCGATGACCGCCAGCGCCGACGGTTCCAAGCTTTATGTGGGTATCGGCTCGAACAGCAACGTCGGCGAACGCGGAATGGACGTGGAGGAAAACCGCGCGGTCGTCTGGGAAATCGATCGTGAAAGCGGCGCGAGCCGCATCTACGCCTCCGGCCTGCGCAATCCCACCGCACTGGCCATCAACCCCTGGACCGACCAGTTGTGGAGCGTGGTGAACGAGCGCGACGAACTCGGCCCGCAACTGGTGCCCGACTATCTAACATCGGTACGAGAGGGTGGCTTCTACGGATGGCCCTATAGCTACTATGGCCAGAACGTCGATCCGCGCATCCGGCCCCAGCGCCTCGACCTCGTGCGCCAGGCAATCGTGCCGGATTACGCATTGGGCTCGCATGTTGCTGCGCTGGGCCTAGACTTCACGAACAACGGCGGACTTGGCGGCGTATTCGATCAGGGTGCGTTTGTTGGCCAGCATGGCAGCTGGAACCGTAGCGATCCGTCTGGTTACAAAGTGGTGTTCGTTCCTTTCCGCAACGGACGGCCCAGCGGCGAACCCATCGACCTGTTATCGGGTTTTCTCAAGGACGGTCACGCCCGTGGCAGACCTGTGGGTGTGACCTATGACCCCGAACGGCGCGTATTGCTGGTGGCGGACGATGTTTCGAACACCGTCTGGCGCGTAGCCCCGCGCTATGCACCCCCTACGGCTGGCGAACGTTCTACTGAACAGACAGAGCGTGAACCTGCACCTTCAACGGACTAGATCGTCGAACCTTCGCTTCGCTCAGTCGACCCTCGTCTTGACCGTGAAGGCAAAGCTCCCTCCCACTGCGAGTGAATCTGCAACGCCGATGGTGGAGCCAGCGTCGAACGCAGCACCGTAGGATTAAGGCCTCGAAAGCGCTTTCAAGGGTTATCAAGAACTTCCACTCGAATTTTCGTACCAATTATACTAAGGCCAGATGCGGGCGAGTTTCCCCGTCGGTTGTCGAGGCAGCGCCAGCTTGCGTCCGGTATTCGAGGACTTGGAATTGACAAGAAACGTACTGGTTGCCGATGATCACCCGATATGCGCGGAGGCGATGAAGCTTGCGATCAGCAGCCTTGATGGTCGTTTCGAGGTTATCCTGGCGGACAGTATAAAGGCAGTGCAGACGATATTGCGGGAGCGGACCTGCGATACCCTGCTGCTGGACCTGGGCCTGGCCGATAGCGAGGGATTGACGAACCTGACTATCGCATTGGCGGTGCAAACGGATCTGCGTGTGCTGATCGTGAGCGGGAGCGATGGTATCAATATCATTGCACGTGCTGCAAGGCTTGGTGCCAGCGGTTTCCTGAGCAAAAGCGCTTCACTCGACGAGATGCGGTCCGCAATTTCTGTCGTGCTCGAGGGGGGAACCTACTTCCCCCAGCTAAAGGACGCCGATCAGGCCGCGGACGTCGTGACTGACCAACTTTCTCCCGCACAGTCTCGTGTTCTGATGGAGCTGACAAAGGGTTATTCCAACAAGATCATCGCGCACGAATTGAACCTTTCGGAGGCCACGGTAAAATCCCACTTGTCCGCCATTTATCGCATACTGGGCGTTTCCAACAGGGCCCAGGCGATCCTTGCCTTGCAGGAAGCGAGCTAGTCCGGCCCAGCGCTACGTGGCTGCATCTTTGCGACGAATTCAGACCCGCCGTTTGTGAAGATCGGACCTCATTTCCTCGGCGCAATTACGAAGTCGGGCGAGGTCGATAGCAGCGTCTCCATCGCTTTCTTCCAGCCTTGAAGCGATTTTCTCCAACCTGGTAGCGCAAGCCATTGCGGCTGCCCCTTTCAACGAATGCGCTTCGCGACGAAGGGCGGCGATGTCTCCGTTCTCTGAGGAAGTATTCATTGTTTCCGCACTTTTATCCGCGTGTCTGCATAAACTGGCGAGGACAGCGGCAATCGTATCACCGCCGAGTTGCTCAATCATGCGCGAGAGCCGTCGCTCGTCATACAAGGGCGGCAATTGGCTATCAATCATACCAGTTTTCCATACGTAGGCCGAATGGCAACATGACCACCTATCCCGATGATATTGCGTAGGTTGACTAACTGCAGCGTGTCATTGAGGAGGGATACAAAGTCGCCATGTGGCATGTCAGTGTGGTGTCCGGCAATATCTGACCCCAGCACTCAAGCAGCCAGCAAGGAAGCATTATGCAAGGAGGACTAGCGGTTGCATTCCTGTTGGCAGGTGTTTTGTGCGGCATCGCTGTCAGCTTGGTCTGGATCCGTTCCGGGAAGCGACAGCGTCCGGATGAACAGCACGGGCCACCCTTGAGCGACCAGGAACGCTACCGGTCGATTGCAGAGCTTTCGAGCGACATGATCGTCGCGATCGGTGTTGATCGGCGGCGGCATTACGTTTCGCCGTCTAGCAAGCGGATTCTCGGGTTCGAACCTGAAGAAATGATCGGCGAAAATCCGTTATCGGGAATCCATCCCGACGACCGGGCCCATGTAACCGCCGTCAGCGAGGGCCTGCTGCATGGTACTGGGAAAAACCTCACGCGTTATCGACACATGCACAAGGACGGTCACTATGTGTGGCTGGAGGCGAGTTTCCACGTTGTCCGTGATCCGACCAGCGGTGAGCCTTCCGAATTCGTCGGTCTGGTGCGCGACATCAGCGATCGCGAGCAGGGAAAACTGGAGGCGGAGGCCAGCCTTGCGCACAAGCGCGAAAGCCACAGGCTTCTGGAAATGGCCGAGACAATCGCCAAGGTTGGACACTGGCGGCTGGATCTTGTCGGGGATGCGCTATTCTGGTCCGACGAGGTTTATCGCATCCACGGCGTGCCCAGAAGCTATGAGCCGGCCCTGGCAAAAGCGATGGATTTCTATCATCCCGATGACGAGGACCAGATCAATGCTGCTGTCGAACGTTCGCTGAAGACCGGCGCCGATCTCAGGTTCGAGGCTCGCATCGTTCGTGCCGATGGCTCCGTGCGGCACGTAATTTCCGAGGGTCAGGCGGAGTTGACCGGCCAGGGCCAGGTCGTGGGCTTGTTCGGGGTCTTCAAGGACGTGACCGACGACGTCATGGCAAAGCGCGAATTGCACGAGGCACTGGAACGGGCAGAACAGGCCGCCCATGCCAAAAGCGCTTTTCTGGCGAATATGAGCCACGAGATCAGAACGCCAATGAACGGCGTGCTCGGGTTTGCCAAACTCCTGTCACAAGCGGATTTGCCCGAGGCCCAGCGAAAACAGGCCGAACTGATCCTGGAATCCGGCAACAACATGATGCGGCTCTTGAACGACATTCTCGATCTGTCCAAGATCGAGGCCGGTCGTATTAGCATGATGGAAGACCCTGTCGATATCCGACACGTGATTGGCCGTTCCATCGAACTGTTCGCCCCTATCGCGCAGGAGAAGGGTCTACAGCTGGAATGCAGGATCAGCGACGACCTGCCGCGTTGGATAAAGGGTGACAAGCTGCGCCTGCGGCAGATCATCGGCAACCTGCTCAACAACGCCGTCAAATTCTCTCAAACAGGGACGATTACCGTTTCTGCAGGTTTGATCTCCAATGGTGACGTATCGCGCCTGGAACTAAAAGTCCGCGATTGCGGGATCGGTATAGATCAGTCGGCGCACGAAACGATTTTCGAAGGGTTTGCCCAAGCCAATTCTGCAATACACCAGCAGTTTGGCGGTACTGGGCTCGGCTTGCCTATTTCCAGGGAGCTGGCGCGGTTGATGAGGGGTGATCTGACAGTCGAAAGTCGACTTGGTGAAGGCTCCGTATTCTCGCTATCGATCCCGGCTCACGAAGCAACCGTGCAGGCAAACGATAGCGCTGAGGTTCCGCTAGCGGCTCGCAAGAGCCTAGTGGGTCGCGTCCTTGTGGCAGAGGATAACGAGATCAACCAGTTGTTGCTTTCTGCAATGCTGGAGAAGCTTGGTGTCGAGTTCCGGGTTGTGGCCGATGGTAAACAGACGGTAACCGAAATTGCCGAGGCAGCGGCAAAGGCGGAACCATACGACATTATCCTGATGGACATCCAAATGCCGGAAATGGATGGATACGAAGCGTCGCGGGCTTTGCGCAGATCCGGGGCACTCCTTCCAATCATAGCTCTGACCGCAAATGCCTTTCCGGAAGACAAAGACCGGGCGCTGGATGCAGGAATGCAGGGTCATCTTTCCAAACCAGTAAGTGTAGACCAGTTGCAGGAAGCGCTTAGTGCGCATCTTCCATCGCAATCGGCGACGTAGCGCAAACCTTACCTTAAAGCATGATCATGTTTGTCGTTCGAGCGCGCGACAACCCAATATAAGGTCATCGCCGCTACGATGCGCAAGAGCCACAGCGCAGATTATAACCGCTGGTCCGCCTGCCTTCGTGACCGTGATAACGGCTTCAAGCTTTCCCGCCGCTACGAAATCACCGACATGGTGGATCGCGTAGGCGGGGGCGACAGTTTTTCCGCTGCACTCATCTATGCGCTTAACAACTACGAAGATCGTCAGCAGGCGCTCGAATTCGCTGTGGCTGCCAGTTGCCTCAAGCATTCCATCCCTGGCGATTTCAACCGCGTTGGCGTGGTAGAAGTCGAGAAACTGATGGCCGGAGACGGTTCGGGACGGGTGCAGAGGTAAGGACGGCGTAAAACCGGTATTCAGCGCGCGTGCGAAAACTAGGAATTATCATAGTGGTTACTGCGTAGGGATGCTCTTACGAGCGTGGTCGTGCTTCTGGCGCTGCCACTTCAGGAGTATATAGTATCCGATGGGCATAGCCTGCCCCGTCTGCGCCATGGCGCATTGCCCCCGGTTCTGGCAGTCAATTCGGCAAAAGAGCGTCAGTCTGTCCTGATTTGTCGGCAGTTTTCGTCCAATTCAGTGGCGAGACGATACCGCGGGGGGCCTGCTCTTTTCTGAAGCGTCAACCGAAGGTGCCAACTTCCAATGCAGTTTGAAGACATCGATTTTGTCATAATTGGCGCCGCGAAATCGGCGACGACATGGCTCCAGACCCAGCTTCAGTCGGACCCGGCCGTGTACATGCCGGATCCGGAATTACACTATTTCTCTCGCGAGTATCAGCGAGGCGAGGACTGGTATCTGTCCCACTTTGACGACGAAGAAAGCGCCGGCAAGACCGTGGGGGAGAAATCCAATTCCTACCTCTACACGGCCGGAGCGGCGGACCGTTTGCACCGCGATCTGCCCCAGGTGAAACTGATCACGCAGCTGCGCAATCCGGTGGAGCGAGCCTATTCCAGCTACTGCATGCTGTACAGGCGAGGCGAGGTGGGAGCGAATATCGATGCTTACCTGAACCCATCCCTGGGGGAACACCTGCAGATCGTGGGTTCGGGAAACTTTGCTTCGCACCTGCAATCATTCATCGATCTGTACGGACGCGAAAAATTGCTCATTCTGTTCTTCGAAGGCGTAACGCAGGCGCCGCAGGAACAGATGGCACGAGTACGCACCCACCTTGGTCTGCCGCCGCGCAGTCTGGCGGTGGAAGGGCGCGATAAGGTGAAGGACAAGACGGCGCCGCTTGTCCCCTCTGGGCTGCGTCAGCGCTTTGGGTGGCTGAAACCTATCGTACGCCCCCTGCGAGGGACTACTGCATTCGAGGCAGCCCGCGGAGTGATCGCACGCAAGATCGAGTATCCGCCGTTCACGGACGAGTTGCGCAAACGCCTCAACGACTATTACCGCCCGTCAATCGAGAAACTGGAGCAGATCAGCGGCCAATCGCTGCAGCACTGGTACGAGAAGGACGATAACGTGGGGACCGAAAGACTCGACAGGTTTCGCCCAAAGCGGGTGAAAGCCTGACCCAAGTGGTCTGCCAGAAGCAAAAAAGGGCTAATCGCTTTTACCACCTGCGAAGGGTGTTTCCGGCTGATAACGCAGTTGCCGTAGAATATTTTGACGCAGGCCAGGCCGTCAATTCGGGTTCAGCCTGTTCGCCGCAAAACCTCCCGGCTGCAATCGTGGCCTGTTCCCGATTTTGGCATGGGTGCGGAAATGACGAGGGTTACCGAAACAGCAATCCGGTAATCAATCGCTCTCAAACATTACGTAATCATCAAGAAGGCCAGACAGTAACATGAAGAAGTTCGTCGTAACCGGCATCCAGATGAGAAACAAAGGCTCTCAGGCGATGTTCCTGTCCTTGTATTTCGGCCTGAAGGCTCTTTACAAGGATTGCTCTGTCACTGGATTTGCCAACAAGTATGACGATCCGGAACAATACTCGTTCACGCTTCTGCCGTACGACGATTACACGCGCCTGATGTACAAGTATCGTCTGAACAATGTACCGTTGGTCGCGCCGCTAGCGACCCTCCTGGCCGGGCGAGCGCGCAAGACTGACAAGTGGGATGGCAAGCTGGCCGAGATGGACAAGGCCCTGAAAGAGGCGGACGCTATTCTCGATGCCAGCGGCTACACGCTCGGCTCCGGCTGGGGCAAGGGCGGCGGAAGAATGCTGCTGCAAACGATAGAAATTGCAAAGCGGTACAACAAGCCGATCATCCTCATGCCCCAGAGCTTCGGCCCGTTCGACTGGGGCGAGGATGATGACGAGGAATTCCTCAAGGAGGTGAAGGAAGAACTGTCCTATTGCACGAAGATCTACGCCCGTGAGCGGGAAGGGTATGAGTGCCTGAAATCGCTTGGACTGGATAACGCCGAGCTGTCGGCAGACATGGTGATCAGGGAAAAGATATTTCCCGCAGCCAGCGACATCCTCAAGTCGCATGACTCCACATCGATAAACTATCCTTCTCCGGGTTCTGTGGGTTTCATCATCAATGAAAACGTCTTCAGGATTGGCGATGCCGAGGCAGTGCTCAACCTGTACGCGCAAATGCTGGACAAGCTGGTTCGCGATGGGGAGGACGTGTATATCCTGAACACCTCCACCGCCGATATGAAGCTGGTGGAAAAGGTTCTGGCGAAGACCCAGAACAGGGAAAAGGTTGGCGTGATCAGCGGCGAATATTCAAGCCCGGAACTGATCGATATTCTCGGACGGTTCAAATACGTCGTTGCATCGCGCTATCACTCGATTGTGTTCGCCTACCGCAGCGGCGTTCCCGCGATCATACTGGGATGGGCCAGCAAATATGTCGATCTCGCGGCGCATTTCGGACAGCAGGACTATGTGTTCGACATCAGGGAACCCGATGTCGGGCGAATTATCGAACAGATAGACAAGATGGGCGCCAGCCATGGCGAGGAATCGCAGCGCATCAAGGATCGCATGGAAAAGATGCAGGAAACCTCCGTCATCGAAGAGGCTGTGCGTGCCTTGTAAGAACAAGCAGTGTCCGCATCGCGATGGATCATGTCGCAGGCGTGCTGGTCTGGTCCACAACGGTGTATAGTGGATCGTTTCTTCGATTGACGAGGCGACGGCCTGTGATGGTTCGTCCGGCGATTGGCTCGCCCGATCGGGGGTTGTCGAAGTACCCCTATTTGCACTCGCGTATCCTGGCACGTCATCTAGGCTGACGGCATGTGCGGAATTGCAGGCTTTGTGGATTTTAACGGCGAGTTGCAGGCCGATCCTGCGCGCGTGCTGGACGAGATGCGCGACGCGCTGTTCCATCGCGGTCCCGACGCGGGCGGGTCTGCCATCGAGGCAGAGGGCCGGGTAGGGCTGGGCCACCGCCGCCTTTCGATCATCGACCTGTCGGAAACCGGCGCGCAGCCGATGGAGTCCTCGTCGGGCCGTTACGTGATCGTATTCAACGGCGAGATTTACAATTTCCAGGTCATGCGCAGTGAACTCGCTGCATTGGGAGCGACCTTTCGCGGGACTTCGGATACCGAGGTGTTGCTCGAGGCGATCGAGCGGTTCGGCCTGTCCGCTGCGCTCGCCCGGGCCAACGGGATGTTCGCCATTGCCCTTTATGACCGGAAGGAAAGGCAGATCGCCTTTGCCCGCGACAGGCTGGGCAAGAAACCGCTCTATATCGGCATGGCAGCGGGTACACTTGCCTTCGGGTCGGAACTGAAAGCCCTGCGTCGGCACCCCGGCTTTGCGCAGCCGGAAATTGATCGTCAGGCCGTCGCCCAGTTTGCGCGCCTCGGCTACATTCCTGCGCCGCTTTCGATCTACGCGAACGTGGGCAAGCTGCCGCCCGCGAGTTGCCTGGTCCTGCCGCTGGAGGGCAAGGCCCCTGATATGGCGGCGATCCAAGCAGCCACATGTAGCTACTGGAGCATGTATTCCGCTGCGAAAGAGGGGCTGGATACGCGCTTCGAGAACGAGGTCGAAGCTCTCGCCGTGCTGGAAGAGCGGCTGGGGACCGCGGTAGAACAACGTCTGGTATCGGACGTACCCGTCGGGGCGTTCCTGTCGGGCGGCGTGGACTCCAGTCTCGTATGCGCGGTGATGCAGGAACGGCTCGCTGGCGACGCCAAGACCTACACGGTTGGATTTGCGGAAAGCGCATTCGACGAGTCGGCGGATGCGGCGGAGCTTGCCGCGCACATCGGGTCACAGCACACGCAGCTTTCGCTCGATCCGGCCGAAGCTCTCGAATCCGTTGGCGAGATGCAGCAGATTTTCGACGAACCCTTTGCCGATTCCTCGCAGATTCCCTCGCTTCTGATCTGTCGCCTGATCCGCTCGGAAGTCACCGTGGCCATTTCTGGCGATGGCGGGGACGAGTTTTTCGGAGGCTACATGCGATATCCCCGCATGTTGGCAATGGAGCAGCTGGCGCAAAAGATGCCCGACGTCTTGCGACGCGCGTCGAGCGCGGCTCCCTACTGGCTGCTCGATGCCGGAGCGAAGGCAGGCAACATGCTGAGACCGGGCAGCCTCGCTGAGGAGGTAAGTGGCGACAGGTTGGAAAAGGTCCGCGACATCATAACGCAGCCCGATTTCCGCCACCGCTACGAACATTTCCATTCCCAGTGGATCGGGCCGTGCGGATCGTCTCCCAGCCCATTTATCGCAGCAGATATACCCGCCGGCCTCGGGCAGCTGGAACAGATGATGTTCCTCGATGCCGTATGCTATCTGCCGGACGATGTCCTGGTGAAGGTGGACCGGACATCGATGGCCACCAGTCTGGAAGTGCGTTCACCGTTGCTGGATTTCGAGCTGATTTCGACCGCATGGAGAATGCCTGATAGCCTGCGCATGCCCGCCGGTGGGACTGGCAAGGTGGCCCTGCGAAAACTGCTGGCGCGCCGGGTGCCCGAGCATATGATCGACCGGCCCAAACGCGGGTTTGGCATTCCTTTGAACGATTGGTTGCGCGGGCCCCTTCGCGAACTTGCAGAAGACAATCTGAACCCTTCGAGGCAGAAATCCCTCGGTTACTTCGAGAGCGCGCTGGTCAGCAAGCGCTGGGCAGAGCATCTTTCCGGTCGGCGCAACTGGGGGTTCCACCTGTGGAGCTGTATTTCCTTCAGCATGTGGCACCGCCACTGGATGGAAAACTGATCGACTGACTTTTGGTCAGGACGGTTCGACTTCGCCCGACGGAGCGATATGCCGACTTGTTCTCCACATGGATACATCGAGCACGATGGCGTTCAGGAAACCGAAGCCGATATGGGCAAAGCTTGCGCCGATGGCGCCGTACGTCGGTATCGTATTGAGCGCGATGACGAGGAACACGACGGTGGCGCTACCTGCAGATAGCAGCACGAACAGTGGCCGGTTCATGGCTAGCAGGGCAGATCGCGCCGGGGCCGAGTGCATGATCAGGAAGACTGCCACCAGGTGCGCGACCAGTATCGGATAGGCAGGCGCAAAGGCAGCTCCGAAAGCGATGGAGATCAATCGTTCGCCAATGAACAGCGCGACTACGAAGATACCTCCCAGAACCACTGCGAGAAGACTTTGTACCCCGGCAATGACCTTGCGGAATTCCAGCCTCTTCTTGCTCACCCACATCCGCGCAAGGTCGGGATAGATCACCATCTGGATCATCTCTCCGCATTGCATGGCGACTTTCGCCATCCGCTTGGCCAGATGATAGAAACCGGCCGCTTCTGAACTGTCGGTCAATGCGCCGACGATCAGCGTGTCGGCCTCGTGCGTGATCGTGCGCAGGGCGCTGGAGGCATTGGTGGTGAAGGCAAAACCGAGAAAACCCGGGTAGTCTTTTATCAGGTTGCTTACCCGCGCACGCAAGGGTGAGGGCGTGCCCTGTTGTGAAAGCCGTCGGAACGCGATGAAGTTGTACAAGAGCGCATCTGCCACCTGTGATACGGTCCACACCCATACGAAGGTCATTAGACCGGCGCCGGCCCAATAGAATATCGCTGCGAGGAACAGGCGCAGGAACCCGGCGAAAAAGACGATATAGGCCATGGTGCGGAACATGCCGGCCATGCGCATGACCGCGGACGACATGCCGCGCAGGTTAAGCGCGATGGCAATGGCATAAATCGCCACGAGCGACATCATCTCCGGCGGGAAACCGAAGAAGGACGTCAAGGCGAAACCCACGACTATCGAAAGTACGGCGGCGACCAGCGCCCCCACCACATCGAGGATAAGGCCGAACAGGTAGAGCCGCGACATTCGCTCGGGATCGCTCGCACCTTCCTCGGTAGCGGCGTAGCGCACGAGTGGTTGCCAGGATTCGAAGCGCACGACCCTTTCGCAAACGCGGCCGACCGCCAGCGTCATCGCGAGTATTCCGAACGCCTCGGGTCCTAGCGCGCGCGTGGCGAGTGCGATGCTGCCGATCATCACCACGGCATTGCCGACACTGCCCGTCATCAGGTGCATCACGCTTTCGACGCGAGAACGCAGCACGGATTTGCTCGCGCAGGCTCCGGTTGCAAGGGCACCGTCACTCATCAGTGGTTGCCCGCCATGGCAATCGATCGGGGCACTTGCGTTCTCCAGCGCTTAGACTTCATGATTGGCAGGATAGGCTGCTGCAGCGGGACATTCCAATCGCATGATGGCCGCATTCTGGCAATTTCAGGGTAGCACGAATGGTATGGGATCTTACCGGCCATCACCATCTGGCCGGGACTCTCCTGCATCTGCGAAACCATGGTCCGCAGCGTTGGGGTGCCATCGTTTACGTGGACGCCATCTCTTGCGCCGCTCTCGCGGGGGCGGCCCACCCGAGCTCGCCGGTTCCGGCCTGAGGCAAGTCAGCAGGGCGAGGATGACCGGTGCCACCCAAAGCCTAGCATACATGTGCGGCACCGTAAGCGTGAACAGGGTGAAGATCAGCAATACGCCTACGCAAATGATCCCGCGCTGCGGATCGATCGAAACGCCCGCCAGGGCCTGAAACCACATCAGCCCCAGCAGGGCCATGAAGCCGATCAGTCCCAGCAGCCCGGCTTCGGTAAGCAGCAACAGGGGAAATACATGCACCGGCGCCTGATGCATGCTGACGACGCGAAAACTGTCCGCGCCAAGCCCGATGAACAGGGTGTCGCCTGCGATACGCCAGGCTTCTTCCGCAAGTTCCATGCGGCCGGTGAAGGTACCCGCCTGTTCAAGGCCGCCGCCCGACAATGCGCCAAGAACGCGGCGTTCGAATATCTCGGGCAGTGGCAGGCCGCTGGAAATGTAGAAGGTGACGAACGCTATGATGAACAACAGCGCAAAGGTGGCTTTCTGCGGCCAGCGGATCAGCATCACGATTGCACTGGCGGAAAGGCAGATCACGAACCCGCCGAAGCTGGCCGAAGATATCAGCCCCCACAGGAGGAACACGCCACAGGCGAGGCTGAGCAGCGGGTTCATGAGCCTGCGGCTTACGACGTAGAACAGGAATACGAGCGCGAAACCCGCCATCGCACTGTTGGCGTTCGGATTGCCGGAAAACGCTCCAAGCCGCCCCGCGCCGGTGATGAAGCTGTCTCCCAGATAGGGAGCGGTATCGGCAAAGTCGTAGAAAACGTTGGCGATATTGCCCACCGCCTGGGAGAACGTGACGCCGAGCACGTAAACGACGACGCAGCGTTGCAGCGTCTTGTGATCGAAGCTGGCGAATATCATCGGTAGAAGCAGGAAGGCGAAGACATACTGCAGTGCCACGATCAGCCACCGTGTTATCTCGCCATTGACAAGCGTGCTGATGAACAGCGCACCAAGCATCAGGATTAGAGAGAAAAGCCAGGCCGGGGACAGTGCGGCCATCGGTGAAAGGTTCAGTCGGGAGGTGCCCACCAGTCCTAGGAGCACCACGAGAAAGGCTGCGTCCGAAAACGTGAGGTTGATGTCGCCGGGCCGGGCAATATGCCACGAAACCCCGAACACCCCGATCAGGAGAAATGCGGTCAACACCGCGGAAAGCGTAAGCCGCGGCCCCGCGGTTCGCCTGGCGGGCCTCGCTCCGCTGAAAGGGAAATGCGCCTCGGAGCGGGAATCGTCGAGAAAGGTGCTCATCGCGAGGAAACCTAATACATTCTCGAGCCTTGCCCAAAGGCGGCTTTGGCTATCCCTATCACCAAGACGAACCGCCGATGGCGATTTTGAGGGAGCGGCTACACCCTATGAGCGAATTCCGTCATGAGAATGGGCAGCATTGCCCGGATTATTACCCCAGTGAGCGATGGACAGGACACTGTGCGGAATGCAACATCTCCCGCGAAAGTTGCCGATAACAAGATACCGGCCACAAATTACCGAGAGCAACATGCGCCCCCAATGGTTCCTATCCCGACATTCGTTATGGCTGGCGCTGACTGCGGGCCTGGTGGCCTGTTCCGGTTCGGCGGAAGGAACGCAGGCCAACGACAGCGGCATGAACTGGATTGCGCCCGAAAACCCGTCTTTCGCCGGAGCGCAGGGTTATGGTTCGCGCAGCAAGGGCGGCCGCGGCGGCAAGATCATGCAGGTTGTCTCCCTGGCTGATGACGGCCCTGGAACTCTGCGCGAATGTATCGAGGCGATGGGGCCGCGTGTCTGCGTATTCCGTGTTTCCGGCCTTATCCGCTTTACCGGACAACCGCCGCGCATTCGCCACCCCTTCATTACGATAGCGGGTCAGACCGCTCCGGGCGAAGGAATTACCCTGGCGCATAGCGGGGGCGAAGTGGGCCGGACTCCGCTGGTGATCAAGGATACCAACGACGTGATCGTGCGCCACATTCGCGTCCGCAATGATCGCATCGGAGACCGGCGAGGCAGCGAGGATTCGATCACGATCGAGAACAGCTCGCACGTAATCCTCGACCATGTCAGCGCCAGTTGGGCGCGCGACGAACTGGTGAACGGGCACGGGTTCAACAACTACATCACAATCAGCAATTCTATCTTTTCATGGGGAATTCCCGATCACGACAAATGTGCCTTGCTCTCCTCCGATCCGGGTTCGCCACAGAACTTCAGCTTTATCGGTAATCTGTGCGCGCACAGCGGAGATCGCAATCCGGACATCAACTTCCGCCCGGATTCGTGTGTCGAAGTGGCGAACAACGTATTCTACAACGCCAAGTCGGAGTTCGCCGAGGTATGGGAATCCTATGGCGGAACGCCGGTCGCGATCATCGGCAACAGCTTCGTCGCCGGGCCGGATACGCACGAAAATGCAATGGGGATCGTCAGGCAACGTATTTCCAGTTCGGGGCCTGCACGGGTCTACATTGCCGACAATGAATTTATCGGCGAATTCGAACGGCAAGATCCATCGCTGGACGAAATCACACTGACACAGCCCGACTGTGCAACGACTTTCACACCCTCGTCAGCGCAGCAGGCCTACGAGACTGTGCTGAACCAGGCCGGAGCATTCCCGCGCGATCCGCTCGACAGGCAGGTGGTGAACGATGTTCGCAGCCGTTCGGGTTCGCTGATGCGTTCGCCAGGCACGATCCCTGCCGTAGCCCTGGTTCGCGCAGCGCCAGATACCGACCGCGACGGCATGCCTGACGAATGGGAGGAAGCAAACGGCTCCAGCCCGATGTTTGCCGATCCGTGGGGCGATGCCGATGGCGACGGTGTCGCCAATCTCGATGCCTGGCTCGAGGACCGTCATCGCGAAGTGATTGGCCAGGTTGCACGAGATGGCGCTGGATGATGCACCTTTCGGCGGACCTGCGCGCAAGATGAAGGTTCTGCATGTCATAACCGGGCTCAACGTCGGCGGGGCGGAGAACATGCTCGCCAAGCTGATAGAGCAGGGCGGGGCAGACGATCCTGAAGTGCTTTCGCTTTTGCCACCCGGTCCGCTGGCCGACAGGATTACGGCATGCGGTATAAAGGTCCATACGCTCGGCATGCGGCGCGGGCTCGTGGGGCCAGGGGCCATGCTGCGATTGCCGCGCATGGTGGAGGCGATCGCGCCCGACCTGATCCATGGCTGGATGTATCACGGCAATCTGGCTGCCAGCTTTGTCCGTCATCGCTTGCGACGCAGGCTCCCCCTGGTGTGGAACATTCGCCACTCGATCCCCGATCTGGCGATGGAAAGCCGGCAGACGCGCCTTTTGCTGAAGGTGAGCGCGCGAATATCGCGCGGGCCGGAAGCGATCGTGTACAACGCTCAGGTGTCTCGAAAACAGCATGAGGCGATTGGCTATTCTCCTAAACGCGGCGTCGTCATTCCCAACGGCTTCGACACCGCACGCTTTGCCCCGAACCCCGCGGCGCGCGATAAGGCTCAGGCCCTGTTCGGCTTTTCCCAAGGTGCATTTCGCGTAGCATGCGTGGCCCGCCTGCATCCCATGAAGGACCAGGCGCGGCTGGTGGAGGCGGTTGCAGCCGCGCGAGAGCGGGGTTGCGACATCCATCTCGTTCTCGTCGGTCATGGATTCGAGGAACCGCCCGTCGAACTCAGGCAGCTGATTAAGGACAGTCTACCAAATGATCGCGTGACCACCTGCGGCGCTCGGTTCGATGTCGCCGATTGGCTTGGGGGAATTGACTTGCTTGCCGTACCGTCGGCCTGGGGCGAAGCCTTTCCCAATGTCATCGGCGAAGCGCTGGCCAGCGAGGTGCCCGTGGTGGCGACCGACGTAGGAGACAGCGCGCGGATCGTTGGTGAGCAGGGGCTGATCGTTCCGCCGAAAGATACAAGGGCGTTGACCGAGGCTATTCTCGCGTCGGCGGCACGTCCGGAAAAGTCACGCGCGGCGATGGGCAGGGCAGGTCGTGCGCGCGTCGTGCAGAAATATTCACTGGCTAGGATCGGCGCGCGCTATTCCGAAATGCACGATGCTTGCCGCGAGCGGATGACGCATGGAGAAACGCCAGCGCAGATAGCTACATCGCCCCGCCGTAGTGCGTGATGATCGCGTCTGGCGTGATGACCTGGTCTGACTTGCTGCCCAGGAAATAGACCCCGCAGGCTCCATCGATTGCGTAGCTTTCGGGAATGATCGTATCGAAATACTGCGCCCAGAAGAATGCCAGCTTGGCAACTTTGCCTGCTGCGCGGGAGCGAAAGACGCTGCGCGCAAAATAGTCGACCGACCACATCAGCTGCCGTCCCGGTCCGGCGGACGCACCGGAGCCGATCATGGCGAAGCGACGAAAAAGGTAGCGGTGGCCGCTTTCGGTAAAGCGCGTGAAATCATAGGCTCCTTCATGCACCTGCTGCATGAATGGCGTTTCGGCATAGACCAGTCCGCCGGGTTTGAGCACGCGCCAGATTTCGTCGGCGACGCGTTGCGGTTCCAGCACATGTTCGAGCACCGCCTGAATCACTACACCATCAAAATGCCCGTCGATGATCGGGATCTGGTGTGCGTCTGCCACGAACTGCACACGCGGCGTATCGTAGATGTCGAAGGCAATCACACTGATGGCGGGATCGTCATAAAGCGCGGACGTTCCCTGGCCCTTGCTGCCTCCGCCGATCACCAAAACCTTCGGTCGCTCGGCAGAGCCTTTCAGATTCTCGACAAAGCGGGCGATATTGCGCCGGGTCGTCTTCTTTTCCGGCGAAAGCAGGGATTTGATGAACCTGGTTGCGGAGTTGTACCGCGGTCTCTCGATGACGCTCGCCGCCTTTGTGTCGATCACGTCTTCGCGCCTGATCACCGAATTTTCGAAATCGATCAGAACCGGCGTATTGCCTGAGGCCGGATAGTCCAGAACCTCGCCATCACCATCGCCATTGCGCAGTATCACGCGCCCTTCGCAAAAGCGCAGGGGCCGGGCTGTCCTCGGACACTGGAGAGCTCCGTCGAGCTCGTCTATCGTGGCAAGCATGGGTGTTGTCTGACCTTTTTGCGTCAGCTTCTCAGCGTGCGCTGGTTGTAGCAGGTGAAGAGCCGCCCTTGGCATCCAGCTGGATGTCCGGACGGCGAAGCGTATCTACCAGTTCTCGATAGACCTTTCTCATTTCGCTGACGTGATGCTCGCTGGTATAACGTTTCACGGCCATGACGCGCGCACGGCGAGTTAGCGCCTCAAGCGTTTGCGGTGCTTTCAGCAGTTCGAGCGTTGCGCTTGCCATCGCCTCCGGATCGTCGGGTGGAACGATGATTCCGCAATCAGGCGCAAGGGCTTCTGCATTGCCGCCCGAACGGGTGGCGATCACTGGTGTCTCAACCAGCATAGCCTCCACCAGCGTTCTTCCAAGAGGCTCGTTAAGGGCGGTGACAAGCAGCGCATCGCAAGCGGCAATCCAATCGTGCCCCGGTTCACGATAGCCCATCAGCCTGACCGGCGGGTTCTTCCGCGGATCGCTCAACTGCTGAAGCATCTCGGTATGAAGATCGGCATCCTTGGGTTCGCCGAACATGACACCCATTACCGGGCGATCGGAAATCCGTTCAAGTTCGGCAACCGCGTCGATAAATGCCGTAGGACGCTTACGCACGATGAATTGGCCGAAATAGCCGCAGATGATGGTATCTTCCGGGCAGCCAAGTTCGGCCAACAGCTGGTGCCGCATCCGGTCGCGATCGACCGAGATATCGACATCGAAAGGACTATGGATCACCCGCGCCTTGGAAAGTTTTCCCCAGCGGCGGCGCGGAAGCGAGTATTCCGATACCGACACGATCTGGTCTGCCAGAACAGGCGCAATGTAGCTGGTACCACGTGCATCGGGGTCGCCGCGATGATGCCAGACCATTCGCGAACCGGCGAGCTTTGCCGCCAGGGCCCAGCTGGCGTGACTGCGCCCGTCATTGGTGTGAACGATATCGACGTTCAGGTCCTTCAGCATGCGCGCCCTGCCAAACATGCGGGGCAATGTTCTGAGCGCACTACCCAGCCCAAAGGTTCGACCGACTGCGAACGGCTTTTCAAGTGCGCAGGGATCAACAACCTGGTCGTAATCATCGAAGAGTTCGGCAATCCGTCCACCAGGCACCTCAATCACCACGATGACGCGGTAGAGCGATCTGGGCAGGGCATCCAGCAGACCCTTCAGCGAGATATGACTCCCCCCAATCCTGTCACCCGCAAAGGCGACGCAGATGGTGGTCTTTCGCTCGGTCTTCATCCGGCCGGACATCTCGTCCTCCAATTCTACCCGGTGGTCCTTGTAGCAGCAAATCACCGGCTGCGGTGCATTGCGCTATCCAGTCCACGACAGGCCTCCATTCGGGATCTGACAATCTACGTCTACCGCAATAAGCTCAAGCTATCATTGGTATAGTCTGCAACGACATAGGGTGGGTGAACCCGCAAGGCGGCCCATCCGGTCATTGTCCCGATACGGAACAGAGATCGACTAGTGTCTCAGAGGATGGCCCTGGTCTGGCGCGGTATCATACCGGAGACAGTATTCATTTCATGATAAATTTCGAGCAATCCGATGCCCGAATCTCACCGCTTTTCGGTCCGATTCAGGCGCGAAGAATGGATCGCACGTGCATGAAAGCCTCTGCCGCATGCAAATGGACCGCTGAACCGCGTACCGCCGCCAGTGCGCGCAGGGTTTCCGGGCTGCGTTCTTCGGGGAAGGGGCGGACCTGGCTGGCAAATGCAGCAAAGGCCTCCAGCTTTCGCTCCAGCGTTTCGGTAATATCGATAAACACATTGGGAACGAAAGCTGGCGTCGTTGGGGCAGCGTACCAGTTGGTTTCGCTTACCGTTTCGTAGCACAGGATGTCGCACGGAGCCGCTGCGTGCCGCGGGCGTGCGGCCACCATCGAGGCCAGAAAAGTCAGCTGATGGTCCAGATGGATGTCGCCGACAAAAGGCAGGAACAGCGTATCGGGACGGATCGTATCGACCAGTTCGGCGAAAGGTGCATTGCATTCGCGTGCGGGGATGGCGTCAAGCTCGGCGGCAGGCAGGTTCAGCAGACGCGTATCCTTGACGCCGATAATCGCATGCGCACGCCGCATCTCTTCCTGAACCTGCTCAACTTGCTCGACAGGAAACGTCGGCTGCTGGCCGGTGGTGGCGACGGCGATGGTAACCTCGCCTCCCTCATCCACCAGACGTGCCAGCGTTCCACCGCAGCCGAGAATTTCATCGTCGGGATGCGGAGCTATGGCCAGCACGCGCCCAAACCTGTCGGACAGTTTCATGACCGCTCAGTCCCCAGCACTGCGTGTTGCCGCGGTGTCTTGCCCGAGGCTGTTTCCCATTCTTCCACTCTCAGCAAGCCATTGCCGGTCATTACCGTGAATTGCTCCTGCGTTCGTTCGACGATCTGGCCCGTCATGGCGTGGTGCATACCACTGTCAGGCAGCGGACTGCTGCGCCAGATGGTCAGCCGATCCTCGCCGTCGGATGAGAAGGCGCCGGGATAGGGCTTACCCACCGCGCGCACAAGACGATCAATGGCAACGGCGCTGTCGTTCCAGTCAATCAGGCCGTCGGCCAGCGTCCTTTTGGCGGCATAGGTGGCATAGCGGGAATCCTGCGGCTGGCGTGGCAATTGCCCGTTGGCAATTTTCGCGAGCGACCTTTCAAGCATGACCTCGAGCGCCGCCTGGTGTTTCGCGTAAAGTGTTTCCGCGTATTCGTCGGGCGCGACATGAAAGTACTGCTGATCGATAAGATCACCGTCGTCCGCACCATTGCCAAGCCACATCAGCGAGCCAGCCGTGATCGGCTCCTGCAGAAGGATCGTCCACGGCAAGGCAGCGCGGCCCCGAAGACGCGGAAGCGCAGCGGGGTGATAGCCGATGATCCGGTCGGGTTTCAGCTGCATGAATTCCTCACGGCAAAGCTGCGACCAACCGATCACGAAGATGAAATCAGCATCGGCGTCGGTTACTGCTTGGAGGCATTCGGCACTGTTGGAATTGAGCGTGCGAAAGAGCTTTGCGCCAGCTTCTTCGGCCAGTCCGGCAAGGTCGACGAAATCGGAATGGCGTTTTGCAGCCGCAAGCTCCAGCGTCACGATCAGTTCGAGCGACCAATCATCCGAACGGATTAGCGTTTCGGCGGCCAGCGCCGTGCTGCCGACACATCCTACAAGTACTGCCTTTGGCATCGCCGGTCAGGCTCCCGTGCTGGCGCGCAGGTGGCTGTGCGACCCTTGTGCCGTAGCGATACTGTTCGCGTTGGCAGTCCGTTCCACAGCACCGCTCTTGTCGCGATTGCGCAAGAGGCCCATTTCACCGAGCAGCTGGCGATTGACGAGGTTCACGTCATAGGTTTTTCGAGCCACTTCCAGCGATGCTGTGCCCATGGCTTCCACCAGCTCCGGTTCCTCTGCAAATTGCTGCATGGCCCTTGCGAGATCCTGTGCATCGCGCGGTTGAACGAGCAAGCCGTTGACGCCGTTTTCGATCGCATCGCGGCAGCCGGGAAGGTCCGTCGTGATCACCGGGCGCGCACTGGCCAGCGCCTCCAGTATCGTGCGTGGCAGGCCTTCGCGGTAATAGGACGGCAGCACGAATACCGAGCTATCGGCCAGATAGGGCCGAACGTCATTCGTGCCGGGAACGAATTCCACCTCGTATTCGACGGCCAGTCTCTCGCTTTCTTCGCGGGAGATACCTGCGGGGTTCTCATCCTCGCTACGGCCCACGATCTGAAATTGGCACGCGGGATATTGCTTGCGCACGATCCGGGATGCTTCGAGGAATTCAATGATACCCTTGTTGCGCATCAACCGGCCGATCATCAAAAATCGTATCGGGCGGGTTACGGGATCGCTGGCAGAAAAACGGGTCAACGATACACCCGAACCCGGCACCTGGATAACCCTGTGCTGGCGATCGACGATACCAAGATCGATCATGTCCTTGCGATCGTCGGCGTTGAAAACGAACGTGGCCTGCGCCCTTGTCAGAGCAGCGCGGTAGAGCCTTGCCACGGCCATGCGAAGCCCGCTGGAATAGCCGCCATCTATGCTGAATACCTGGCCAAGGCCCGACATCAGCGCGAAGAATTTCGGTTTCCTGCCGGCAAACGATGCGATCCTGGTGGCTATGCCGCCGTAGATGATCGGCTTTTGCGTGTAGGCGAGGACGATGTCAGGCTTTTCACGGCGCACCAGGCGAACGTAATCGAGCATCAGGCCAAGATCGGAAAGGATATTGGTTCCAGTGCGCTGCATCGGCGTGCGTCGGAACTCTACGCCCATCGCAGCCAGCTTCTCCTCCGTCTCCGTATCGCGATCGGGCGCGCAGGCGGTTACCGAATGCCCGTTGTCGATCATCGCCTTGAGCAGGTCTCCGCGAAAATTGACGAGCGAATAGGCCAAGCTGGAGAGGACGAGTATCTTCACCGAACCTGTTCCTTCGCAGACAGCGCACCAGCATCGACGGCGTAGAGGCGCAAGCATCGAGCGCCTGGCAGTTGGTGATCGGTTTCGAAAGTCACGCCCTCGATATGAAAGCAAAAGCACGGGCCGGGCAACCACGGCAGACGGTTACTATCCTTTCGAGATGTCGCGAAGTGCCATTTGGGAAGAATCGGGCCGCTGAGGATAGGATGGCCTAGCCGAATTATCGTCTCGCCGCCCTTGCGACTAATCCGGCTATTGCCTGCTTGCTCATGTCTCCTTGTCGGCCAGAGCCGCTAGGGTGACGCCCATCATGGAGTTGCCACGTTCGTCCAGTGGGCGGTCGGTATGGCAACAAGAGGGATGAGCCAAAGCCGATGAATAAGCCCGAGAGCAAGATCCAGAGCGGGGATACGCAACTGGACGCAGAGCAAGCCGGAAAGACCACGCCCGGTATCAGGCGCAAGCTGCGCCGCTTGACGCGCGATGTCGCCGTCATGGCTATCGACTTTTCGGTCGTTTTCGTCACGCTCTTCGCCACGCTTCACCTGTTTCCCGTACAGCCATTCGGCCCGTGGGCGGGTTTTGCCACGTTCTCGTTGAGCTTCGCCATCGTGGCGACGACGGTCTTTACCTTGTCGGGTCTTTACAAGCGCAGCTGGAGGTTCGTGAATTTCACCCATTCCAGCTTCCTCGGCATGGTAATCCTGGGCGGGTTGGTACTGGCATGGCTGATCACATTCGCCTTTCCCGAACCGCGGGCGCAGGCAGCATCGCTGGTTCCGGTGGCTGCAATCCAGTGGGCATTCGCGACGCTCGGCATGCTCAGCGTTCGGATGATGCGACGGGTGGAGCGGCAGTTTTTCGAACGGCGCCGCCTGGTCGTACGTGCCAAGCCGCGGACCACTGTCCGCAAGAAGGCTCTTCTTGTCGGGTCGTGGCAATGGGCGCGCGTGTCGATCGACATCGCGCAAACCGATCGCAGTTCGTCGATGGAGATGATGGGCGTGTTGCTTCCACGCCATGAAGACTCGCTGGTGCGCGTGGACGAGATTCCCGTATTGGGCAGCCAGTACGATCTCGCCGAGGTACTGCGGCAGCTGGAGTTCGAGGACAACCTGCCCGACTACGTGATCGTCTGCGATGACGGGACTTTCCTCAGCAATCGCGACGTAACGCGCATCATCCACACGTGCCGGGAACGCAAGGTCGAGGTGTGCCGTGTGCGCGACCCGTGGGCGCAGTTGCTGCAGCAGTCATCCTACCCCAACGCTCCGCGCCTGCCGATCGAGGAATTGCTGGGCCGGAGCGAATACAAGAGCGATAACCAGAGCGTGCTGCGCCAGATCGCCGGGCGCAGTATTCTGGTGACAGGAGCGGGCGGAACGATCGGGTCGGAACTGTGCCGCCAGATCGCTCGCATCAAGCCATCCAGACTGGTTCTGCTCGATGCGAGCGAATACAATCTCTACCAGATCGATATGAGCCTGCGGGAGCTATATCCCGATCTTAACATCGTTACCGAAATTGCCAGCATCTGCGATGCATCGGCGGTCAACCGCATTTTCGAGGCCAACCGGCCCTCCATCGTGTTTCACGCTGCCGCACTGAAACACGTGCCCATCGTGGAGGCCAACCCTTGCGCCGGAGCGATGACCAACATCATCGGGACGCGCATCGTTTCGAACGCAGTATGCCTTTATGGTGCCAGGGCAATGGTGCAGGTTTCCACCGACAAGGCAGTCAATCCCATCGGGGTGATGGGCGCCACGAAACGCGTGGGCGAACTGTACTGCCAGGCTCTCGATATGTGCGGGGTGGATGATGTGGATGCACCGCGCTTCATGACGGTGCGGTTCGGTAACGTGCTGGGATCGAGCGGATCGATCGTCCCGCTGTTCGAACGGCAGTTGCGCGACGGCAAGCCGCTCACTGTGACGCACCCCGATATCGAACGCTTCTTCATGACCGTGCGCGAAGCCGTGCAATTGATCCTGCAAAGCAGTTCGAGCGCGCTGGAAACCGATACGCAGCGCGGCTCGATCTTCGTCCTCGACATGGGCAAGCCGGTGCGCATCGTCGATCTCGCGCGGCGCATGATCTCGCTATACGGTCTCGAACCGGAGGAAGACGTACCGATCGAATTTGTCGGCTTGCGGCCGGGTGAAAAGCTTTACGAAGAGCTGTTCGACATCTGTGAGGAACAAGTGGAATCGGGTATCGACGGTATTTTCGAAGCCCATTCCCGTCCGATACCGCTACCGTTCATCACCATGGCCATCAATCTGATCGCCCAGCGCGCCGAAGCAGGCGAGGATGAAGGTATCGTCAGGCTGGTCCACGGGCTCGCACGCTATCCGGCAAATGGCAACGACCAGGATCTGCTGCTCTATTCCTCAGCTGCGGAACTGACGACATTGTTCGAAAAGGCCTATCGGGTGGAGGCGGCCAATGAGCGCTAATCCGGCTCCGGTCCCACAGTTGCAGCGGCAGGTCCGTTCCTCATGGCCCAGGTTCGAGGCGGACGAACGCGAGGCCGTGGCGAATGTCCTTGTTTCGGGTAGAGTAAACGCGCTGGTTCACGGCGGCGAATGCGATGCTTTCGCTGCCGAATTTGCAGAATTTCTTGGCGTCGAACAGGCCCTCTGCATGGCCAATGGCACGGTTACGCTCGAAATCGCGCTACGCGCTCTTGGCATAGGGGCAGGCGATGAGGTGATCGTGCCCGCGCGCAGCTTCTTCGCCACTGCCAGCTGTGTCGCCACAGTGGGCGCAACGCCGGTTTTCGCTGATGTGCTTACGCCTTCGCAGAACATTGACCCCGCTTCGGTCGAGCGAATGATCACCCCGCGCACGCGGGCCATTATCTGCGTACATCTGGCCGGCTGGCCCTGCGACATGGCGGCGCTTGAGCAGATCAGCGAGCGACACAACCTGTTCCTGATTGAGGACTGCGCGCAGGCGCATGGCGCGGCGATTGGCGAGCGAAAGGTCGGTACTTTCGGGGATGCAGCATCCTTCTCTTTTTGCACCGACAAGATCATGTCGACAGGCGGAGAAGGGGGGCTGCTGGTCATGCGCGATCCCGACGCGCACACGCGTGCATGGTCTTTGAAGGATCATGGAAAGAACCCGCACAAACTCAGCGATGGCAAGGGAATTGCGGGGCAGTTCCGCTATATTCACGACAGCATGGGCAGCAATGCCCGCATGACGGAGATGCAGGCCGCCATCGGCCGCGTGCAACTGCGCAAGCTGCCGGACTGGCTCGCTACGCGCAGGGCCAACGCACTGGCCTTGTCCCAGATGATCGCAGGCCATCCGCTGTTGTCGGCTCCCGAAGTGCCTGCAGACGTGACCCACGCATTCTACAAGTTCTACCTGCTGTTGCGCCCCGAATTGGTCGATCCCGAAGCAAAGCGCGCCGAAATGATCGTGCAACTGATGGAGAACGGCATTCCCTGCGGAACCGGCTCCTGTCCGGACATGAGCCTGGAGGAGGGGCTGAGGGGTATTTCTTGCGAACGCGACGGTGCGCTCACCAATGCCCATGCGCTGGGACGGCGCACGCTCATGCTGCTGGTCGATCACACGCTCGACCGCGATGACATGGTGCAAGTGGCGCAGGCCCTGTGGGAGCTGGCTGGGTGAATGCGTGGCGAATAACAATCGACGACCGTCGAAATTCGGACGCGATGGACTTGACATCGACCGAGAGTAAGTTTCCCCTGCAGTGGGGAATTGCGGGGGTTCAGCATCTTAACTGGGCACGCCGCACATCAAGGCCAAGGGCGACGGCCGGAGTGATCCGGTTACAACGACCTGGCAGTTTGAGAATGGAAAGGGGTTCGACATGATTAGATGGACAAGAAACCTGGTACGGGCCTTGGCCTGCATGTTGGGAGTTGCATTGCTTGCCGCGTGCTCCTCTTCGCTTGATGGCCTGCCTAGAATGGCGTCCGCCGACACAGCAGAATATCGCATGCAGCCAGGTGACGAATTGCTTGTGACGGTCCAGGGTGTCGAACAGGCCAACCCGTCCTATACCATCGACAGCAGCGGAATGATCTCGCTGCCACTCCTTCAGGAGGTCGAGGTCGCGGGCTTGGGCATGCGAGAAATCGAAAGCCGTATCGCCGAAGGCTATCGTTCGCGCGAACTGCTCACCAACCCGATTGTCTCGGTGCAGATGGGAGCGCTGCGCCCGTTCTACGTCATCGGCGAAGTGAAATCGCCGGGCGAAATCACCTACCGCCAGGGCATGACGGTGCTTTCGGCGATCTCGGCAGCCGGTGGTTACACCTATCGCGCGCATGAAGGCGAGGTCGAGGTTGTCCGCAATGTCGATGGCCGCGAAGTGCGGGCGCGGGCCAGCGAGGATACCCCAATCATGCCAGGTGATCGTATCCGTGTTTACGAGCGATGGTTCTGATGCGCGCTCGGCCTCACCGTCTGGTTACGGCAGCAGTTTGCGCCATCGCTGTCTTTTCGGTTCCCGCCACGGCACAGGAAATCGGTTCGACGGCCGGCGGCGTTCTCGCAGATGATCCCGAATACCGGCAGGTCCCGGTTCGGGTCGGACCGTTTACCGTGGATATCGGCGGCGAAGCGCGGGTCGAATACGACAGCAATATCTTCGCTGCTCCCAACGACGCCGAAAGCGACGCAATCGCGCGTATCCGGCCTTATGCGGAGCTGCAGCATTCGACCGGTGCGCTGGTTACCACCCTTGCTACCAGGGCGGACCTGCAACGTTACGCGGATTTCGACAGCGAGAATTCGAACGCTTTATCGGCTCAGCTTACCAGCGTGTGGAGTCCGCAGGAGGGCGAATCAATCTTTGTAAGCGCCCTCGCAAATCGCGCGGTCGAGGATCGCGGTGATCCCGAGGCGCGAGACGTTCGGGGGATCGGCCCGCGTGTCTATCGCATACTGGGCGGCACGGCAGGCTACAGCCGCCGCGGTTCCCGCTTTCTTTTCGAGGTGGAGGGCGACATCCAGAATGTCGACGCGCGCGCCCTGATCGACGCCGATCGCGACTACGACACCTATTCGGGACGGGTGACCGTGGGCTACCGCTCCGGCGGCCCCTTCTACTTCACCGGAACCGGCTATTACACCCGGCGCAATTTCCGCCTTCCCGAACCGGTAACCGGTATAGACCGCGACGTATCTACCACCGGTGCGTTGCTGGGCATCCGCTTCGACGATGGCGGCCTGATCGAAGGCCGGGTTGGTGCAGGTATCTTCTCGCTCTCTGTAGATGATCCCCTGCGCGACGGTCGCACGGGGTTCTCCCTGCAGGGCCAGCTTGCCTATCGTCCCACCAGGCGAACCGCCGTCAGGCTCAACCTTTTCAACGGGGATGTCACCTCCTTCAGAACGGGCGGTTCGACGCGAATTGAAACGAACGTCGGCGTTACGGTGGAGCAGGAGATCCGGCACAATCTCCTGGGTTCTGTCGGTGTAGAGTGGGAACGGTACAGCTTCGCCGACACCGTCTCTGACGACCAGCAGCGCTGGCGTGGCAATGCCGGGGTGGAATACCTGCTGAATCGCCGTCTGTCGGTCTTTGGCGAGGTCAGCTACAGCAATCGCGGTAGCGATGGACCCCTGGATGAATACAGCCGCTTTCGTGCCGGTGTAGGCGTAAGGGCGCGTTTCTGAAGGTCTACATTCGAGCCGCCCTTACGATCGGTGTTGCAGATCGGCGTTTCGGGTGCGCAATTGGCCATCGGACATATCAAAATGGGCTAACCTATATAAGTAGCCCGCGATACCGATGAGAAGGTGGCAATGCGGACAGGTTCTGCGCATTGTCCAATGCACGAACCTCTCAAGGGCGCTCGTCCTGACGACGAGCGGCAACGGGCTGAAAAACGATGACAAATCTGGTAGAAGTCAACCAATTCGGTAGCAATCTGCCGACGCAACAGCGGCTTTCGTGGAACTATCGTCCAGAGGCCGTTTCGCACCATACGCTTTCGCTGCGCGATTTCGTACGCTTGCTAGAGCGGCACAAGCGCATGATCCTGTTGGTCATCGCCGCGATTACCCTGCCGGTTCTCGCCTACCAGTTGCTGTCTCCCAATCTCTACAGTTCGTCCGCGCATGTGCAGGTGCAGCTGATCGATGAAGTGGGCACCAACCAGGCCGACGTCAGCAACCGCAATGAAGTGCGGGTCAGCAATGCCGTGCGCCTCAACCGCTCGCGCTCGTCTGCAGAGGCGGTGATACGGGATCTCGATCTCCTCAACGATCCGGAGTTTCGCACTGAAATGGGCGAAATCGCGGGAGACGAAGCCACGCAGATGCACCAGGCAATCAACACCCTGCTTGGCATGCTGACCGTGACCAGCGAGGCGAACTCCGACCTTATCGAAGTGACTATCACTTCGGAGTCGCCTGAACTTTCCGCCCGGATCGCGAACCAGTACCCGGATTCGGTGAGCAAGGTGCGCAAGAGCGAGAGCACGGAACGGCGAGAGGAATTGCTGACATCGTTGCTGGCCGAACGGGCCGAACGCGAAGAAGCAGCGCGCAGCGCTTCGAACGAACTGGCCGAGTTTCGCCGAGACGCGCGCATGCCCTTCGGTCTGGGTACGACCGAGAACCTTTCGCACATGAACCAGATCGCCGCCGAAGCAGCATCGGCCAGCGCCAATAGCGCAGGGTCTTCCTCGCGCAGCGCGGTCATCTCTGGCGCCGCAGGCCTGCGCAGCACAGCGCAGGCGACATCGGCCGCTGTCCAGCAGCTTGAGCGGCAGCAGGCCACCCTGCTTGCCGAAAGGGCCCGGCAGGGTGCCACGCTCGGCGCCAACCACCCGGACATGGTGCGGGTGACCAGTGAACTGGCATCTGTCGAAGAGGCGCTTGCCAGGCAGCGCGCCGATGCACGGTCCGCTGCACAGGCCGTCGCGAATGCGGAAGCGGCGCAGATGCGCGAAATGGCGCGCAGCCAGGCGGCACAGGACGCAGCGCGAGCCAGCCGCCTTCAGGGCGCACTTGCCAGCGTGCGGTCACAGGCCTTCCAGAACAATGAAAATTCGGTGCAGCTGGCAGAGCTCGAACGTAACGACGCGCTCGCCAACATGGCTTTTGCGTCCATTGTCGAGCGTATCGAACAGGTGCGCGCGCAGATGCAGCTGGAGGGCGTGAATACCACCGTCGTATCGCCCGCCGTGGCGAACTACGACCGCGTGGCGCCAGCGCCGGCGAAAATGACGCTCATCGCCATGCTCGGTTCGGCTGTGCTGGCGGTGATGATGGCCCTTGGGCTGGACCTGGCCGACGGCCGTTTGCGGACGTCCGCGCAGGTAGCCCGGAATTTCGGCCTGCCGACACTCGGAATGCTGCCGCGTATCAAGGCCGGATTGTCCGACAAGATCAACGAAAGCCCTGTTCTGACCGACCCGCATTCGCTGTTCGCAGAGGCGGCGCGCTCCACCTATTCGGAAATGCGCGCCCTGCGCACGACTGGCGGTCCGCAGTCGGTTCTGATCACCAGTCCGCTTCCAAATGACGGCAAGTCCACCGTGTCCCTGACACTGGCGGCAGCAGCGAAGGTGATGGGGCAGAAGGTCGTGCTGGTTGACCTCGACTTGCGTGTGAAGGGGTTGCTCAAGGATGTGCAGAACAACCTCGACACGCCGGATATCGTCGATGTGCTGACCGGGCGGGCGGGTGTCGAAGACCTGCTTCTTGACCCGGACGTGAGGCCGATGCTGGACACGCCCGAGGGCCTAGATGCCGAACAGATCGAAGATGCCTTTGCGCAGGATGACGGACGTATCGTGATCCTCAGTGCCAAGCAGCCGGTGGAAAATCCCGCGGCGCTTCTTAACGCCCAGAACCTGCGGCGCCTGCTGGCCGAGCTCAAGGAACACTTCGACCTGCTGATCATCAACGCGCCCGCCGCTCTCGCGGTGCGTGATGCGCGTGCCATGTGCGACTTTACCGATCATACGCTGGTAATCTCGCGCTGGGGACGCACGACGATCGAACAGATGAGCGCCACGCTGGAGACGCTCTCCGGCAGGGCTGACGGGGTTGTGTTCGACCATGTGGATTATGCCGAACATGCGCGCCGCCAGTATGGCGACTCCATCCAGTTCTACGTCGATGCGTCGGACTACTACTCGGATGACTACAGCAAGCCGTCAATCAAGGACCGGATCATGAACGTGTTCCGCAGAAAGCGGGCGGAGCAGGATGAATTCGTTTCCTGACACTGCGCCGTGAACATTCTTTCGCGCCTTGTTGCCCTGTTCCTGCTGATACTTGCGCTGCCGTTGCTGGTCGTGCTGGCCCTGCTGGTTGGCCTGTCGATGGGGCGACCGGTCATCTTCCGCCAGACCCGATCGGGAAAGCACGGAGTAGACTTTGTCCTCGTCAAGTTCCGCAGCATGAACGATGCCCGTGATGCGACGGGTGCGCTATTGCCCGATGATGATCGCACCACTCTGATCGGCAGTCTGCTGCGTCGCACGAGGCTGGACGAACTGCCCGGCCTGCTGAATGTCGTGCGCGGCGAAATGAATTTCGTCGGACCGCGCCCGTTGTTGCCCCCAACCATTGCCGAAAGGGGCGAGGCCGGACGTCGACGCGGTGAAGTCAGCCCGGGGCTGACTGGCTGGGCTCAGGTCAACGGTAACACGCTGCTTTCCCTGGACGAGAAAATCGCGCTCGACCTGTGGTATATCGACAACCGCAGTGTCTGGCTTGACCTCCAAATAATTCTGCGCACGCTATTGGTAATGGTGGGCGGCGAACGCCGCGCAGTTCCGGCGGAGACTAGTAATTAGTCCAGCGAGTTGAGCGCTGAAGCCAGTTCATCGAGCGAACCGATCCGCGTTTCCGCCCCATGATCGGGTGATTTGGGTTCCGGCGAATGGACCCTGCCATCGCGATCGATCTGCACCGTGCGCCAGCCAAGGGCGCGAGGGGCAATGAAATCCTTGGCGGGATTGTCGGCTATGTAGACATGGCTTGCGCCCTCTTCGCCCGACCAGGCCATCACGCGTTCGAATGCTCGTGGATGGGGTTTGCCCATTCCATGTGGCAATTCACCGGTTGGAATGATGAAGTCAAAATGTTCGTCGATTCCCAAAGCGGCAATCTTGGCGCGCTGCATCGCCGCCGGACCGTCGGTTATGATAGCGCGGCGGCGGCTGTCGGCGGAAAGGAAACGCGTCGTATCGGGACACAGCGTGATCTGCGGCGCGTGGCCCCGATAGACCTCTACGAGCGCAGCGACCGTGACTGCATCGTCCGGCAGCTTGAAATGTTCGAGCGCACGATTGAAAATCTCACCGCGAACGCCCTGTTCGAAAAGGTTGCGACAAGTACCCGGTACGATTGAATCGCCATGCAGGGCGCGCAAATGCGCTTCTACCGCGGCAAACCCGCTGAAGGCGAAATCTCTTTCCAGGTAGAGCGTATCGTCCAGGTCAAAGACCAGGACGCAAGGTTCTTCGCCGCTAGAAGAAGACGGCATTGTCATAGCGCAGCATGGTCAGCCCTTCCTTCCAGTCATCGCATTCGACAAGCGGCATACCGACGGCGTTTCGCAGGACGTTTTCGGCAAAATGACCGCCGGCGCGGTCTGCCAGGGGGTATCCGCCGCCGAAACGGGCGTTGATCTCGATCACGCGGGGCCCAAGCTGAGGATCGTCGAAAAGCTGGAAGCACAGCACCCCGCGCGCGCCAGGCAATGCGGCGGCCAGATTGCGGGCGATGGTATCGAAGTCGCCGCGACGCACAGTGCGGCCCTTTTCGACCTCGCCCGCGCGTACCGATATCCGCAGATGCGGGATTGCGGCGCGCATGACACCTTGTTCGTCACAGAACAGGTTGATCGTGTACTCGCTGCCGCGCAGCATTTGCTGCACCAGCATCGGTTCATCGAATTCCCGGTCAAGCTCGTCGATATGGTGCGCGAGCACGATGCCGCGACTTGCACTCCCTGCTACGGGCTTGACGAAAAGAGGCCATTCCCAGCCATCCGGGTCGGCGCGAAAATCCTCGAGCCTGGCTGTCCGGGGAACCGGTACACCCGCTTCGGCCAGCACATCCATCGTGCGCTTCTTGTCCCGGACGATATCGATCACTTCTGCCGAAGAAACATGCACATAAGTGCCCATCGCGGCAAAGTCCGGTCGAGCCGCCGCAAGCGGTTGCAATTCGGTATCGATCGTTGGCACGATCAGTCCGATCCCCATCTTCCGGGCATAACTGCGCAGGGTGGGAAGGTAATCGGCATGGGTGCAGCGCGGCGCGGCGAAGCGTGCGTCCGCCAGCGCGCAGGCTGCGCTCAGTTCAGGGTTCAGGTCGCAGGCATGGATTTCCAGCGCAATGCCCATGCGTTCCGCAGAGGTGCGAAAACTTTCAAGGAGCCCAACCCGGCGGCCTGCGGAAGTCACCAGCATTTTCAGTTCGCGCGTGCTCATCCGGCGGGTTCCTCGATCTTGGGTGCGGCGTCTCGCGATGTTCGTGGCAACGGCGAAAGAGTCTCTACCAGGACAGCGTCCCACTCACGCATTACGCGGGCCGGGGAGAAGGCGTTAATAGCTTGTTTTGCCTGCTTTCCCAGGTGTTCGCGCAGTGCGGTATCCTTGATGCATCGGTGCAGGGCCTTCGTCAGGCTTTCGGAATCTTCGGGATCGACGAGGATCCCCGAACGACCGTTTTCGATCATCTCCGCCGGACCAAAATCGCACCGTGTCGCAATCACCGGAAGACCCGCCGCCATCGCCTCTCCCAGTACATTGGGAAAACCTTCGTAGCGTGATGAAAGAACAAACAGGTCGGCATGTTCAACCCAGCTGCCAGGCGTTTCGCTGTTGCCCATCAGCCGGACGTTGCCAGCGATCCCGAGATGGTTAGCCTGCGCCTCCAGATCGCCTCGCTTTGGCCCTTCGCCATAGATATCCAGTCGCCAGCCAGCTTCCGCCGGTTTGATCGCGGCGAAGGCATCGAGCAGTACGTCGAAGCCCTTTTGCTCTGTCAGCCGTCCCACGGCGACAATACGGGGTGGTTCTGTTGATACCCTTGCCTGCGGCCAGGCGCTGACCGGGTTTGGAATGACCCGTAGTCGATCTTGGACCGACGGCGCGAAACAGCGTTTGACTGCGTCTGTCTGGCAGATGATCAGCCGCGCGCGGCGATAGGCGATTGCCAGCAGACGGTTCCAGGCGGGGTGTTTTTCCTGCCGTTCGGGGTTGTTCCGTTCGCAGCAGATGACCGGTATCGCAAGACCCGTGGTGGCTATCAGCGCAAGCAGGTTGTTCTTGGTGAGGAAGGACACCACCACATCCGGCCGGGATCGCTTCAGCAACCGCCGGAGATTACGCAGGTTGTCTAGTTTCGCCAGGCCCCGCAACGTGCCGGTGGTTTTCGCACCCAACTGGTGGCGCACGATTTTGGGGCTGAAATGATGGAACTCCGGATCGCCCGGCGCATCGAAGCTGGCAATCTCCACCGCCATGCCGCCTCGGGTCCAGTGCGAGGCAATCTGCGATATGACCCGTTCCGCGCCGCCTGCGCCAAGCCCCGAGATAACGAACATTACCTTCGGCTTCGTATTGCTTGTCATGGTCACGGCGCGCGGCGCTCCCCGATAGTCTGGCCCGAAGGTTCGGTTCGATAGCCTGGCGTTAAGATAACCAGAGATTGGCATCAACCGGGCGGCAGTACCGACCCTTACCGTCCCACAGCCACGTATTTGATACCGAGCAGTTCGACTTCCTCGCGGTCGTAGATATTCCTGAGGTCGACCACGACCATTCCCTTGAGCTTTGCCTTTACCTTCGCGAGGTCCAGTGCCCTGAATTCATCCCATTCGGTCACGATGGCGAGGGCTTCTGAGTCCTCCATCGCGGCGTAGGGATCGTCGAAGTAAACCACGTCTTCCAGCACCTGACGGGCGTTTTCGATGCCCGCCGGATCATAGGCGTGAACGACGGCGCCGGCATCCTGCAAGGTCTGGACGATACCGATTGCAGGGCTGTCGCGCATGTCATCGGTGTTGGGTTTGAAAGTCAGGCCAAGAACGGTGACGATCTTGCCGCGCACATCCTCGCCGATCGCCTGGATCACCTTGCGGCCCATCGCCCGCTTGCGGTTCTCGTTACTGCGCACCACGGCTTCAACCACGGCCTGCGGTGCTTCGTAGTCCTGCGATGTCTTGAGCAACGCCAGTGTATCCTTGGGAAAGCAGCTGCCGCCATAGCCGGGACCGGCATGGAGGAACTTGCTGCCTATACGGTTGTCGAGACCGATACCGCGCGAAACCTGCTGAACATTGGCGCCGGTCTTCTCGCACAGGTCGGCGATCTCGTTGATGAAAGTGATCTTGGTCGCCAGAAAGGCATTGCCGGCATATTTGGTCAGCTCGGCAGAGCGGCGATCCATTTCGAGGATCGGCGACTTGTTGAGGCTGAGAGGGCGATAAGCCTCGCGCATTACCGCTAGTGCACGCTCATCCTCGCTTCCGACCACGACCCGGTCGGGCCGCTTGAAGTCCTCGATCGCAGCGCCTTCCCGAAGAAATTCGGGGTTGGAGACGACCGCGAATTCCCCGTCGGGCCGGGTGGTTGCAATAATCCGTTCAACCTCGTCGCCGGTGCCCACCGGTACGGTCGACTTGGTGACGATCACCGTGAAGCCTTCCATCGCGCGGGCAATCTCTTCGGCTGCTGCTGCAACGAAGCTCAGGTCTGCATGACCGTCTCCGCGCCGTGAGGGTGTGCCCACAGCAATAAACACGATGTCGGCGCGTGCGACGGCAGGAGCCAGTTCAGTGGTGAAGGAAATGCGACCGGCTTTGGCGTTGCGCTCGATCAGTTCCGCCAGACCTGGCTCGTAAATGGGCACCTTGCCGTTCTGCAGCGCGTCGATCTTGGATTGATCCAGGTCCACGCAAACGATTTCGTGACCAAAATCGGCAAAGCAGGCTCCGGAGACAAGGCCGACATAACCGGAGCCGATCATCGTGATCTTCATGACATATCCATTTTAAATGCTGCGGCCTCGACGCCGCGTATGACTAATTCCGGCGCAAGCCACCGAATTGCCAGGAATGGCAGTTTGGGTGCATTGAACGAAGATAGAGTGAAGCCACTTTTTGCAACGATGGCTACAGTATCGTTCGATATTTCTGGGTGTCGAAGGTATATGCCCCGCGGCATTCGCCTACCCCAAACGGCTGAAGCCGGGCCGGGGCGCATTGAACCTCGCTCAGGCGTCGACCCTGTGGGCCTCTACACGTGTGTCCGCCAGCATGAAGGGACCAGCGCCGCTGTTTTCGCGAGCGTCGTTGTCCTGCCGCGGCTCATCGGCTCTAGCATCCTGTCCGCGCAAGCTAACTTCTGGCAGGGCGGCCTGTACGCCGTGGTTCACCCCGCAGATGGCAGCCTGGGTACGATTCTGGACGTTCAGCTTGCGCAGGATAGCCTTCACATGAACCTTCACAGTTGCTTCGCCGATATCGAGGCGGCGGGCGATGACCTTGTTCGGATATCCCATGACAAGGCAGCGCAGCGTCGCGATTTCGCGTTCGGAAAGAAGGTCGGAAAGTTCTCCCTCGGCCTTCACCTGACCGGCGGTTGCATGTGCGAAATGCGGCAATTGGTTCACCAGTTCACCGGGAACGACCTTTTCGCCGCATGCCGCCAGGTGCAGGCTGTTGACCAGTGACGGACACGAAATGTCCTTGAGAACATATCCGTCCGCCCCGGCTTCAAAGACGCCGACAAGGCATTCGATGTCGAGATCTTCATGGAGAACGACGATACGCGCTTCGAAAAAGGCTTCACGCAGAGCAGCAACTTCTTTCGCTACATTGCGCGAGCTATCGGAATCGACGACGATCATTCCGACATCGGCTGCGCCTTCCGCCTTTGCGTTTATCATCGCGCGGTAGCTTTTATGCTGACCGGCAATCGTGAATTCTTCATCGAGCAAGATCGATTTGAGCCCCTCGCTCACGATCGAGTTCGAGCAAATAAGCGAAACACTTGTTGATAACCCGCGCATGGTACGCACCCCCGGTTGCTGAAACTGTGCTTCCCACCTAACTTTTCTTACGTGGGAGCGGCACAAGGTAATTTAAAACTTGTCCCCCCAGACGCGAAACTAACATCGATCAGTTGCTCCGGCCTGTTTGGCAGGGGTCCTGTCGAGTTCGATTCGTTAAACTATAATTAACCCGAAATAGCCTTTCAGGCCAGTGGCATCGCCTTATTGTGCAGGGCGTGTCTCAAATCGGGATTTTGAAACAATCTAACATGTTAAGTGCGCGCAATGCCCACGAATTCTTATCTAGAGAGCAGATGGAATAGGCAGGCTTCTTGCGCAAATGGACTGTCGGCGCAGGTTCGCAATCTCCATTCGGGGATGATCGACCGGGATTATTCGACACGAATAGAGACCGATTCGATTATCGTTGCATTTCAAACAGCAACTATTCTTGTCGTGGACTGAGCCCACGTGCGCTGACGATCGCGAATTGACGGACGCCCGTTTCGGGAAATTCGCATGGTAGACACAAGACATATCGCGATCATCACCCGCGGATGAACGGATCAAGTATGGCGATGCGGTGGCGGGTAAATGAAGGCGGTTAGTCGTCCGGCATTCGTGCCATAACCTTGTCCGGAGTCATGGGAAATTCCATGACCCTTGCACCGCAGGCGTTATAGATTGCATTGGCGATTGCGCCTGCACCGCCGCAAACGCCAAGTTCGCCAACCCCTTTGGCCTGTATGGGGCTAGCCGCCGGGTCGCGTTCTTCTACCATGATCACCTGCAGATCCGGCACGTCACGGTGGACCGGCACATGATATTCGGCAAGGTCGCAATTCACCAGGTGGCCGTCTACCGGATCGAAATGCAGTGCCTCTGTAAGGGCAGCACCGATACTCCAGGTCATACCACCAATACATTGCGAGCGCGCAGTCGTTTCATTCAAAACGCGGCCAAAGCCGAAAGCTCCGGTCATACGCTCGACACGGGTTTCTCCGGTAAAGTGGTTGACGCGAACCTGGGTGAAGTAGGCTCCGAAACTGGCAGCGACGTAATCGTCGTCGATGTCGCCCGGTTCGTAGTGTCCTTCCTCGCTAAGGTCTTCCCCCTCCAACAAATCGACCAGCGATACCCCGTTCTGGATTGCGCCGTCCTTCAGCTTCAGCTTGTCCTCTGCAACACCTGCGCGTTCCGCCAGTGATTTGCGCAGCGCCTCACAGGCCACGAATACTGCGGAGCCTACCGAAGAAGCGCCCCAGCTGCCGCCGGAACCGGAACCGCGTGGAAATTGGGTGTCGCCCAGTTCCACCAGCACCTTGTCACGCGGAAGGCCCAGCATCTCGCCCGCTATCTGGCCGAGAATGGTATAGGTCCCGGTTCCAATATCGGTCATGTCGGTCTCCACGACCGCCGTGCCGTCCGCCTTGATCGTGACGCGGGCCTTGGCCTCGGAGATATTGTGTACACGGGCGGCGCTGGCCATGCCGGTGCCGATCCACCATTCGCCTTCGCGCGTGTGACGCGGTTGGCGAGAACCGCCATCCCAGCCAAACTGCCGGGCACCCTGCTTCAGACATTCGGCCAGCCTGTGGGAGGAAAAAGGCGTTCCCTTTATAGGATGGCTTTCGGGAATATTGCGCAGCCGCAGCTCAACCGGATCGACGCCGCTTTCTTCTGCCAGCATGTCCATGGCGACTTCCAGCGCGGGCATGCCCACCGCTTCTCCCGGCGCGCGGACGGAGCCTGCCGTCATCCTATGGATGCGTGCCACGTCCATTTCCAGAAGCCGATTTTCACCGCCATACAAAAAGTGTGAGCTTTGGAGCACAGGCTCGGCAAAACTTTCGCCCGGCAGGTTCGACACCAGCGCCTGATGGCCAAAACCGGTAAGCCCGCCATCGTTGTCGGCAGCCAGACGCAAGCGTTGCGAGGTTTCGGAACGGCGCATGATGCATTGGAACACCTGCTGGCGGCTCATGACCACACGCACGGGGCGGTTCAGTTTCATCGCTGCAATCGAGGCTGCCACCGTTTCTTCGGACACGCCCAGCTTGGAGCCGAACCCGCCGCCCACGTAGCGAGAGACGAGGCGGATCTCGTCCTCCTTCAGATCCAGCGAATCCGCCAGTTCGGCGATATTGTAATTCAGCATCTGCAGCGAACTATGGACGGTGAGCATGTTGCCGTCCCATTCGGCAATCGCGGAATGAGGTTCCATCGCAGCACTGGCGTGGCCAGTGGTGGTTATGTGCGCATCAATGCTGTGCGGCGCGTCATTCATCGCCTTTGCCAGATCGCCTTGACTGCTGCTTTCCTGGCTCTCCGGCTCGACCTGATGTGGATCGAAGGGCACATCCTTCAGATCGTCGGCATCGAAAGTGATCGCGAGATGTTTTGTTGCGTCGCGGGCCTGTTCGAAGGTTTCGGCCACCACAAGTGCGATGGGTTGGCCCCAATAGCAGACCTGACGCGGCTGTTGTACCGGTGCTTCGCCCGCTGTGCCCTGCGCGGGCCGCGCTATCATGCGCTCGTCTTCCACGACGGCAATGACGCCGTCCATCTCCAGGCCGGCATCCACGTCGATGGAGGTTACTTTCCCGCGCGCAATCGGCGCTGTAACAAGAACGCCTTCCAGACAGTTCTCTATAGGATACTCGGCGGCATAGGGCGCGGTGCCGGTAACTTTGGCAAAACCTTCCGAGCGTGAAATTGGTTTGCCGATGATGCCTTGCGACATCTGGTCCAGCTTGCAATCGGTCGCGGGCTGGTCCTGTTCCATATGGCTGCTCACAGTTCTACTCCCGTCGCATTGGCAAGCGTGGCTGCAAGGGTGCGGCGCGCCAGCGGTATCTTGAAATCATTTTCGCCATAGCCCTGTGCATCTTCCAGCAGCAGGTCGGCCGCCTTGTCGAACAGGGCGGCAGAGGGCGCTTCGCCAACCAGCAATTCCGACAGGCGCGGATCGTACCAGGGTTTGTGCGCAATGCCGCCAAACGCCAGATCGGCGCGCGATATGCGGCCATCCTTCATGGCCACCACGGCGGCAACGGAGACGAGGGCAAAGGCATAGGAGGAACGTTCCCGCACCTTGCGATAAATCTGCTTACCTTCGACAGGGCCGGGCAGGGTTACGCCGGTGATGATCTCGCCAGCCTCCAGCACGTTGTCCTTCTCCGGCTTGTCGCCGGGCAGACGGTGAAAGTCGCGGACCGGCACGGTACGCCCCTTGTCACCCTCGGCAGTGATCTCGACCTTCGCATCCAGAGCGGCCATCGCCACGGCCATGTCGCCGGGATAGGTGGCGATGCACTGCGGGCTGGTACCGAGAATCGCATGCAGGCGAGCAATACCCTTGATCGCGCCGCAACCTGATCCGGGATCGCGCTTGTTACAGGGCTGGTCGATGTTTGTGAAATAATAGCAGCGCGTGCGCTGGCACAGGTTTCCCCCGGTGGTCGCCTTGTTGCGCAGTTGCTGGGTAGCGCCGGCCAGAATGGCGCGGGCGAGGACCGGATACTCGCGTCGCACCCTGTCATGCGCGGCGGTGGCAGTGTTTGTGGCCAACGCTCCGATGCGCAGGCCCCCATCGTCCGTATCGGCAATCTCACCCATGGTGAGGCGGTTGATGTCGATCAGTTCCTGCGGTGTTTCCACCTGCAATTTCATAAGGTCGACAAGGTTGGTGCCGCCCGCGATGGCCATCGTATCGGCAGGAGCGGTCAGCTGCGTGGCATGGTCGAGGCCATCGGGCCGGGCGTACTGGAAAGGCCTCACGCTGCATCTCCTTCGGCGACTTCGGCAATGGCGGCGATAATGTTGGCATAGGCGCCGCAGCGACAGAGGTTGCCGCTCAAGCGTTCACGGATCTCATCGGCGGTTGGCTTTATCCGGTCATCGAGGTTTTCGCTGGCATCGCTCGGCATGTTATTGGCAATTTCCTGCAACATGGCCGTGGCGGAACAGATCTGGCCGGGCGTGCAATAGCCGCACTGGTAACCGTCATGTTCGACAAACGCCTTTTGCAGGGCAGAGGGTGCATCCGGCGTGCCGAGGCCTTCGATCGTCGTTACGCTATCGCCGTCGTGCATGACAGCAAGAGACAGGCAGGAATTGATCCGCTCTCCATTCACGATGACGGTGCACGCACCGCACTGTCCGTGATCGCATCCCTTCTTGGTTCCGGTAAGGCCGCAATCGCGTCGCAGGAAATCCAGCAGGCTGGTGCGAGGATCATCGGGAAGGGCGTGTTGGGTGTCGTTGATGGTGATTGGCACGATGGACTCCAGTTTTGCCTAGCAACGCTCAGGTCCGCCGAAGTGTCCGGCAGTCGGCTTTAAAACTGGATTTTCGTGTTCTTCGAGTGATCCATATCCGGCAAAGGTTCGATTGCTCGGCTACCCTCGGATGGTTGGCCGAAGGACTGCTACGAATGGTTGCAGTTGCTACCGCTTTGCGTAAAGGTATCGCCTTCCCAGATGTTTAGAAAGTTTCCCATGTTCGGAAAGATCCTCCTTCTCTCGACCACCGCGATCATGGCCACTGCCGCCGCAGCGCAGCAGCCTGATCCGATGCCCGAACCGGTGCCTACGCCGGTCGCGGAGCCCATGGCCGAACCGGTTTTGGAACAGATGTCAGATGCGACGCCTGAAGCGGAGGAGGACAATTCTGCATGGGACGTCAACAATCCGCCAGGTGTCGAAATCACCGAGGTGCCCATCAATGTTGACGAGGGCACCTGGATGGATGTGGATGTCTCTCCTGACGGACGGACGGTGGCATTCTCGCTGCTGGGTGATATTTACACCATGCCGATTGCCGGTGGCACGCCCACGCGCATTGCCGAAGGCCTGGCGTGGGAGGTGCAGCCGCGCTTCTCTCCTGATGGAAGCCGGATTGCCTTTACGTCCGATCGCGGGGGCGGCGATAACATCTGGATCATGAATGCCGATGGCGGCGACAAGCGCCAGTTGACTGATGAGAGTTTCCGACTGCTGAACCAGCCCACCTGGTCGCCCGACGGGCAGTATATCGCGGCGAAGAAGCATTTCACTACCGGCCGTTCATTGGGCACGGGCGAAGTGTGGCTGTACCACGTAAGCGGCGGCAGCGGAGTTGCCCTGGTGGAACGCCCCAACGAACAGCATCAGAAGGAACTGGGTGAGCCGACCTATGCGCCTGACGGCAGCGCGATCTACTACACGCGCAACATTACGCCCGGTGCCACATTTATCTACGCGCAGGATTCCAACACGGACCTGTTCAATATCGAACGCTACGACCTGGAAACCGGCGAGATCACGACGGCGGTCAGCGGACTGGGCGGGGCCGTGCGGCCTACGCCTTCGCCCGACGGCAGGATGCTCGCCTTCGTGCGGCGCGAGAATACCCGCTCCCAGCTTTACGTGAAAGACATGGACACCGGCGAGGAACGCATGATCTACGCCGATCTGGATCAGGACGTGCAGGAAACCTGGGCGGTAACCGGCGTATATCCGAACATGGACTGGACGCCCGACAATCGGTCCATCGTGTTCTGGGCAGGCGGCAAGATACGCCGGGTGGATGCCGACGGCAGCAACGTGGCGGATATTCCCTTCACCGTTACCGACACCCGCGGCGTGCTGCCCGCGCCGCATCCCGTCATCCCCGTGGCAAGCGATACGGTAGACGTCACCATGGCGCGCTTTGCCGAGGTTTCGCCGGACGGGGATACCGTGGTGTTCGAAAGTCTCGGCAAGCTCTACACCATGCCGGCTGGTGGCGGAACGCCGCGCCCGCTGACGAGCGATGGCGATGCGCTGGAACTTTTCCCGAGCTGGTCCCGCGATGGCGATACGATCGTCTACGTTCGCTGGACTGACGAAGGGCTGGGGCATATCCGCACCGTCGGGCGCAATGGCCGGAGCGGACGTACCGTAACCGGCACGCCCGGCCACTACGCACGCCCGCACTTCTCTCCCGACGGCCAGACCATCGTGTTCGAGAAAGGCGAGGGGGGCTATCTGACCGCGCCGGAATATTCCGACAACTCCGGAGTTTACCGCATATCAGCCAACGGTGGAGATCCGGTACTGGTCAGCCGCGATATGTCGGCACCGCATTTCGGCGCCAGCAACGACCGTATTTTTATGACCGGATCGGATGATGGCAACCGCGTGCTTGTGTCCACCGATCTCAACGGCAACGATCCGCGCGCCCATGCCAGCGGCGAGCTGGTGACTGGTTATCATGTCTCTCCAACGGGCAAATTCTTCGCCTTCAGTGAAAACTACGATGCTTTTGCCACCCCGTTGATGCCGGGTGGCCAGACGGTAGCAATCTCCTCCTCCGCGAAAAGCCTGCCAACGGTCGAAGTTTCGGATTCGGGCGCAAGTTACATCCACTGGTCAGATGGCGGACAGCGGCTGAACTGGTCGCTCGGGCCGACGCTGTATTCCGCCAGTCTGGATGAATTGTTCGCCGATGCTCCCCCCGCCGGGGATGTAGAGGAAGATGTGGCGAGTTTCGAACCGCCCGCTACCGGCGTATCCATGCTCCGCACGGTCGAGGCTGACCGCCATGAAGGCAGCCTCGCCATCACCGGCGCGCGCGTCATTTCCATGGCAGGTGAAGATGGTGGCATCATCGAAAACGCAACGATCCTGATCGAGGACGACGTGATCGCGGCCATAGGGGCCGCAGGCACTGTCACGGTGCCTGCGGGCACGCCGACGATCGATGCGTCCGGCCGCACGATCGTGCCCGGTTTCGTCGATGCTCACGCGCATGGCTCCTACGCGGTTGATGAACTGGTGCCGCAGCAGAACTGGAACCTTCTGCAGATGCTGGCGCTGGGCACCACGACGATCCACGACCCGTCGAACGACACGCCGTTCTTCGTGGCAGATGACATGCAGCGCGCCGGAATGATCGTGGGGCCGCGCATGTTCTCCACCGGGCGCATCATCTATGGTGCACGCAACCCGTATGCCTATGCGCAGATCGATACGCTGGAGGATGCGCTGGACCATGTTCGCCGCCTGCGGGCCGAAGGCGCCCCCAGCGTGAAGAACTATAACCAGCCGCGCCGGGATCAGCGGCAAATGGTGGTAGAGGCCGCGCGGCAGGAGAATATGCTGGTGGTGGCCGAAGGTGGATCGCTGTTCGGCATGGATTTGAACCTTATTGCCGACGGCAACTCTACACTTGAACACAACATTCCGGTCATGACGCTTTACGAGGACGTGCTGCAATTCTTCAGCCAGTCCAACACCAACTATACTCCTACTCTCGTTGTGGGATATGGCGGCCTGGCCGGGGATCCCTACTGGCGTCAGGCGACCAACGTGTTCGAGCAGCCGCTGCTGATGGCGCACACGCCGCCTGCCATCCTGCGCGCCCAGACCGCGCGCCGGACGACCGCACCCGAGGGCGATTTCGTGGACGACGACATCGCGCGCGAATCCATCCGCTTGGCGGAGCGCGGCGTGCTGGTTTCCATCGGCGCGCATGGACAGCAGGCTGGCATCGATGCGCACTGGGAAATCTGGTCTTTCGTGCGTGGCGGGATGACGCCGCTCGAGGCCTTGCAGACGGCAACTATCGTGCCCGCCCGTTCACTGGGGATGGATCGCGAGATCGGTTCGCTGGAAGTCGGCAAGCTGGCGGACATGGTAGTTCTTGATGGCAACCCGCTGGAGAATATCCGCAATACGGAGCGGGTCGATACCGTGATTTTGGGTGGCCGTGCCTATGACGCGCATACGATGAACGAAATCGTCACCGGCAACAGCCAGCGCGCACCTTACTGGTGGGAATAGGGTAATAGTCGGGCGGGGCGTCTAGTCCCGCCCGATACCGTCACGAAGCATCGTGTTTGCAATGTCGGCGATCCGCTCGGATTGCGTTCCTTCATCCCAGACCGAATAGCGCAGACCCAGGAAAACGTTCATTCCCATGAGCGCCCAGGCATGCGCTTCGTCCATGCCATCGTGGAATTCTCCGGTGGCCTCACCCTTTTTTAGACGGTCGAGTATACGCTTTGCCGTGGTTTCATAATGTTCGCGGAAGCTTGCGGGATCGACGAATTCCGCTTCGTCGATGATGCGATAGACTTCCTTCTTCTCCCGCGCGAACTCCAGAAAGGAGTGCAGCGCTGCGCGTTCCACCTCGAAGGGGGTTAGCTCGGGCGTGATCGCTTCGCCCGCCTGGCTTGCGACTTGGCCGCTCATGTCTTTCACCAACGCGCGGAAGATCTCGTCCTTGCTGTCAAAGTAGGTGTAGAAACTGCCCAGCGCCGTGCCTGCCCGTCGGGTGATCCCGCTGATCGAGGCCTCGTGGAAGCCCTTCTCCCCAAACTCCTTGGCCGCTGCATCCAGCAGCTTGCGCAGGGTCTGTCGCCCGCGTTCGGTGCGGGGAACCTTGCTTTCGCCAGGCGGAGTGCGCGGGGTACGTGTTGCCATTCTGCAATGGCTAACCGCTTTTCGGGGTCAGCGCAAAAGTTTAAAGTTGAAAGGTGGTTCATGTTTCAATATTAGGCTCGGCAATAACAAGCGTTCTTGGGAGAATACTGATGTCGAAGGCCACTCTCTGGCAATCCGCCGCTACTGCCGCTGTCCTTTGTGCGATGGCTGCGCCCGTTCATGCCCAGCAGGTCGAGGAAACCGATCCCCAGGCTGAGGAGGCCACGGGCGGTGCCATCATCGTAACCGCGCGTCGCCGTGAGGAACGCCTCGTGGACGTGCCGGTCGCCGTCACCACCTTCGGCGCGGAAGAACTGCAGCAGCGCGGCTCTGTCGATATTACCGACATCGCGCAGGTTACGCCAAACACGACGCTGGAAGAATCGCGCGGCACCAACTCCACGCTTTCCGCCTTCATCCGTGGCATCGGCCAGCAGGATCCGGTTTCCGGCTTCGAGCAGGGCGTGGGCATCTATCTGGATGACGTTTATCTCAACCGTCCTCAGGCCGCCGTGCTCGACATCTACGATGTGGAGCGGATCGAGGTTCTTCGCGGACCGCAGGGTACGCTCTACGGCCGCAACACCATCGGTGGCGCGGTGAAATACGTGACGCGCGATCTGCCGGACGAAACCAGCCTGCGTCTGCGCGGCACGGTGGGTACCTACGGCCGTGCAGAAGGTGTAGTCACAGCTTCTACTCCCATTACAGACATGATCCGCATCGGTGGCTCCGTAGCGCGCCTCTCGCGCGATGGCTTTGGTGAAAACCTCACTACGGGCGAGGAAAACTACAACAAGAATATCTGGGCAGCGCGTGGAACCTTGGAGATCGGCGCCAACAGCGAACCCGTGCTAATCCGCGTCTCGGGTGACTACTCACGCGACAAGTCCAACGCGCGCGGCGGCCACCGCCTCATCCCCGGTTTCACTTCCGGTGCGCCAGTGCTGGATGACGTATTTGATACGCGCGGCGGCCTCACCGATCCGGAGCAGGACGTGGAAGCTTACGGTTTCGCGATCAACGCGCGAGTCGATATTTCCGATGCGCTGACGTTCCGCTCAATCACCTCTTATCGCGAGGATGAAAGCGCCTCCCCCATCGATTTTGATGCGCTGCCTGCAGTCGATCTCGACGTTCCGGCCTTCTACCGCAACGACCAGATCAGCCAGGAAGTGCAGCTCATCTGGGACGATGGCGGCCGGTTCAGCGGTTTGCTGGGTGGCTATTATCTGGACGCCAGTGCCGACACCCAGTTCGACGTACGCTTGTTCACCACGTTCGACGGGTTTACAGCCTTTACGCAGGCCAACGTCGATACAGAGACCTTCGCCGTGTTCGGTGATTTCTCCTACGACCTGACCGACCAGCTCAGCCTGTCGCTTGGCGGTCGTTACACATGGGATGAACGCACTGCGGATATCCTTAGGCAAAGCTATCTGGGTGGCGGTTCGCCTGTATTCGGCGGGGCAGGCGTTCCCTTCGGTGCGCCTGGCACCGACTTCCAGGGCAGCGCCGATTTCGAAAAGTTCACCCCTCGCGTCTCGCTTAGCTTCCAGCCGACGCCTGATCACAATATCTACGCCAGCTACTCGCAGGGCTTCAAGGGTGGCGGTTTCGATCCGCGCGGCGTGGGCACAAATGCACCTGCCGCGACACCCCTCATGCCGACGGACGAAGAAGTTGCCGATTTCCTCAGCTTCGAGCCGGAATCGGTCGACAGCTATGAAGTTGGCTACAAGGGAAGCCTGCTGGACGATGCGATCTACATTGCGGTCGCAGCGTTTTATGCCGACTATACCGACGTCCAGATCCCGGGTTCTGTAGGCTGTACGACAATCGTCAACGGCCAGCCGACCCAAAGCTTCTGCGGTATCGTGACGAACGCGGGCGCAGTCGAAATCAAGGGCCTCGAATTCGAAACGAACGCTCGCCTCGGCCGCGATATGTTTTCCGATGGAGACGAGCTTCGATTGCTGGGTTCGCTCGGCTGGATCGACGCCGAGTACAAGGAATATATTGCGTTGATCGGTGGCCAACCCACCGATGTCGCGGATTTCCGCGAAGTACAGAACACTCCGGAATGGAGTGGTAGTGCTACTCTTGGCTACACCACGCCAGCTGGTTCGGGCGATCTCTATCTCGGTTCCACCGTGTCCTATCGCAGCGAGACAACGCAGTTTGAAATTCCCAATCCCTTCCTCGACCAGCCCGGTTATGCGCTGCTGGATGCCAGCATCGTGTGGACCAGCGGCGATGGCGGCTTCAGCCTCGGTCTTTACGGACGAAACCTGACGGACAAGGAATATCGCACTTCGGGCTATACGTTCGTGGCAGCCGATCCGGTAACGGGTGAACTGGCAACGGGGCCCGGCGGATTGCCTGTGCCAACGCTGGGCACCGAAGGTACGCTGACCGCATTCTACGGCAACCCGCGCCAAGTCTATCTTACCGCCACCATCGAATTCTGATCCGCGTGCCTGCGGACAGAACGCATCGATGATGGACTACCGTGAACACCGCTATGATAGCGCGTGCGGACAGCTTGAACTGTTCGCACGCGACTATCCCGGCGATGGGCCTGCACTGCTGTTGATGCATGGCCTGACCCGTAACAGCGGAGATTTCGAACCACTGGCGCAGCATCTTGCCGGCCAGTACCGCCTGATCGTGCCGGATCAGCGGGGGCGCGGCCTGTCGCAACATGATCCGGACCCGTCGAACTACCGGCCCGATATCTATGCAGGCGATATGTTCGCTCTGCTCGACAGCCTTGGTATCGAGCGGCCCGGTCTGATTGGCACCAGCATGGGCGGGTTGATGGCAATGGTGATGAACGCGGTTAAACCCGGCAGTTTCCCTGCCATCGTGTTCAACGACATAGGTCCGGTCTTGGATGCAGAAGGGCTGGGGCGCATCGGCGGATACGTGGGCGTAGCGGAGCCATACGCAGACTGGGATGCAGCGGCAGAAGCATGCGCCGCAATCAATGCAAGCGCCTTTCCCGATTACGGGAAGGAACACTGGCACGCCTGGGCGCGGCGCACATGCCGCGAAGTGGCCGACGGCCGAATTGCCTTGGCTTATGATCCCGCAATTGCCGATGGTTTCGCCGATACCGGTGAAGCATCGCAACCCGACTTGTGGCCATTGTGGGATGCTCTGGGAGAAACTCCCGTCCTGGTGATCCGCGGTGCATTGTCGGATCTGCTGGCACCCGATACGGTGGCGGAGATGGAAGATCGTCACTCGGGGCCCTTTACACATGTAGAGGTGCCGAACCGGGGGCACGCCCCAATGCTGGACGAACCTGCCTCACTGACCGCAATTCTGCCATTTCTGAAAGAACATCTGACATGACGACCCAGGCCAGCGCCACACAGCGCGATCCGCATCGCAACGTCGTGCTGGGAATGTTGCTGGTCGTTTATATCTTCAATTTCGTCGATCGGCAGATACTGTCTATTCTGGCCGCGCCGATCCAGGCCGATCTGCAACTGAGCGACAGTGAGATGGGACTGCTGGGCGGGCTGGCTTTTGCTTTGCTATATTCCACCATGGCCGTGCCACTGGCTGCACTGGCCGACCGTACCAGCCGCAGCTGGGTCATCGCCGTGTCGCTGGCAGCGTGGAGCGGCTTTACCGCGCTGTGTGGCCTTGCAGGTAATTTCTGGCACATTTTCCTCGCCCGCCTTGGCGTCGGTATTGGAGAGGCAGGCGGCGTCGCGCCCTCCTATGCGTTGATCGGCGACTATTTCCCCAGCGAGCGGCGAGCAACTGCGCTGTCCATCTATTCGCTGGGCATACCGATCGGATCGGGCATCGGCGTCTTGATGGGCGGCTATATCGCCGCGACTGTCGACTGGCGTACGGCGTTCTTCACTGTGGGCCTGGCTGGCGTGTTCATCGTACCGATCTTCAAATTTCTGGTGCGCGACAAGGCCAAGCCCAAGGTTGCGGCGGACAATCCTGCGCCGTTGCCCGAAATGCCTTCACTCAAGGAAACGGCTGCTGTGCTGGCGCGAAAAAAGAGCTTCTGGCTCCTCTCCTTCGGCGCGTCCATGTCATCCATGCTGGGCTATGGTATCGCCTTCTGGCTGCCCAGCCTACTGATCCGCAGCTTCGGTTTCGACCTTGTGCAGGCATCGCAATTCTTCGGCGCGGTGTTGCTGCTGGGCGGGGTAATCGGCGTTCTGGCGGGCGGTATGATCGCAGATCGGTTAGGAAGCCGAGATCGCGCGTTTTACGCGTGGCTGCCGGGGCTTGCTTTCTTCCTTGGCGCACCGCTCTTTGCGGCAGGCATATCCAGCACGGATGCGCAAACGGCCTTCCTCCTGTTCCTTCTGCCGCAGGCGCTGGCTTACGTGTGGCTCGGCCCGGTTCTGTCGGCTGTGCAACACCTCGTGGTGCCCGCAGCCCGTTCGACCGCCTCGGCCCTGTTTCTGCTTATCAACAACCTGATCGGCCTTGGCGGGGGCATCTATGCGCTGGGCGCCTTGTCGGACTTCCTGACGCCGATCTACGGCGACGAAGCCTTGCGCTATTCCATGCTCTATGGGCTTTCGCTCTATGGCGTGGCTGCACTGTTGATGGCGCTGGCGGGACCGGCCCTGCGCAAGGATTGGGTCGCCGAGTAGGGCGAAAATTCCAGAGACGATGGTTCCTGCACCAAAGGAGCACTACTTCACTTTGCCATAAGCAAATTGCTGCGCTAAAGAGAGTATGTGGTGGAAGTGATTAAGAATAGCTCCGATCCGGCTGTAAGAGAATTAATCGATTGCAGCCCGGTCGCCTCGGTGGTCAGCGACCCTCGCTTGCCCGACAACCCGATTATTGCCTGTAACGAGGCATTCAAGGAATTGACCGGATACGACGAGGATGAAATCGTCGGTCGCAATTGCCGTTTTCTGGCCGGACCGGGAACAGAGCCCTGGCTGACCGAAACGATCCGGCAGGGCGTGAGAGAGCGCAAACCGGTGCTGGTCGAGATCCTCAATTACAAGAAGGGCGGAACTCCCTTTCGTAATGCCGTCGTGGTTGCCCCCATTTTTGACGATGAGGGCGAACTGGCCTACTTCTTCGGTTCGCAGGTAGAGCTGCACGAGGATTCCAAGGGGCCGAGCCTGGCGCGCCGCGTGCGCGCGACAGAGAAGATTAAGGATCTTTCCAAGCGGCAGCTTGAAGTGTTGCAGATGGTTGCCAGCGGACTGCGGAACAAGCAGATTGCCTGGGAGCTTGGTCTGTCGGAGAAGACCATCAAGATGCATCGCGGGATCGCCATGGAAAAGCTTGGTGCGCAAAGTTCCGCGGAAATGATACGCCTGGCGGTAGAGGCAGGCATTTAAACAGCGGCTGCGTCGCCAATATCCAAGCTTGCCCCAAAGCCCGTATTTTGTTTGCGCCGAATCAGCGTAGAAGGAATGGGCATCGTAGCACGAAGATGGCGAGGCCTTTTCACTCCTTCCTCCTCCATCCGCCTCGCACTCTTCCACTCCCCACTTCTTCGGCTACGATGCACTTGCATCCCTAACTTCGGCACCTTCAGGCGTGCCCGTCGCCTCGCTGTTGATCAGCCCGTTTTTCGCTAAACCTGCGGTAAATGTTGACACGGACAAGACTGGTATCAAGTAGGGCGAGGGTTTTCGTAACTGGCTCATATATATTGCAAATGGGTTCGAGGAGGATGGTATTGACCGTGCAAAGTTTTAAAAGATTTACGCTGGTTCTGCTGGGATCGGCAGCGCTGGCAGCACCGTCCTTCGCGCCGATGGCGCAGGACCATGACCATTCCGCGCATTCCGGCGAGGCAGAGCAAGTTACGGTAACAGAGGCCGAGGCCGAAGCCAGCCGCACATTGTTCAGCCAGTACGGTTGCGGATCGTGTCACGTCATGGCCGATGCCAACGGGTACGGTAGCATCGGCCCCGCGTTCGACGGGAATGATGCGCTGAGCGTTGACCACGTCAACCACGTCATCAGCGAGGGGCAAGGTGCAATGCCCAGCTTCGGCGGAATGGTTTCGGACGAGGAGATCGAGACGCTATCGCGCTACATCGTGGCGAAAAAAGCCGGTTGAGGTTCGCGGCATTAGCGCTCGCGTAAGTCCATCCGGGAGGGTCATTCCCCGGTTTGATCGATCGGGTTCTGATCCGGTCCGATGGGGATGACCACATCGGCGCGCGCAGGCATCTCTGCCAACATATGCCGGGTCAGCCGTTCGTAATGCGCGCAAAAGCGTTCCAGCGCAGCATCGTCCATTGTTTCGCTCGCATGCGGATGGGAGGCGCGTAGCTTCTCTTCCTGTAGCGCACGGTTGCGGCGCACGGCGTCGAAATCCTCGACCTTGAGCATCACCAGCAGGTCTATCTGATCGAACAGGCGGGCATAGTCCTGTGTCAGCCAGTGATTCACCAGGCTACGCCACGTGCCATCCGGATCTTCGTTTCGTTCCAGATCATTGATGGGCGCGGCAAGCGCTACCGCTTCCTGCGGCCTTGCACCGACACACCAGCCTTCCAGCAACAGCACATCCACCGGACCGGTGATGCGTGTAACTTCGGCTGCGCGGTCGTCCGCCGCCTTGTCGAAGCGTGGCATTTCCAGTGCGCGGCCTGCCAACATATCCTCGATTATACTCAGACCAAGCGCCACGGCATGGGTGCCAGGCACGCCCCGCGTAGCGAAAAGGGGATGGACTTCGCGCGCCAGCGTCTGGCGCTCTGTCCGGGTCAGGTAGAGATCATCCATGGACAGCGTAACCGCGCGGACCCGCCGGCGGGCCAGCAACACCTCCAGAAATTTGCACGCAGTACTCTTGCCAGAGCCCTGGGCGCCGTTGATTCCGACCACCAAGGGAGCGCGAGTGGCGGGCAGGCGGGCGATGCGGGTGGCAAGCGGCTTCCAGTGATGCTCCACCACATCCATATAGCTTTCGGGCAGCCCTTCATCGGCGATCAGTTCCGCAATAGGATCGGTCATGTTACGATATCCGGCAGCGGTTCGTCATTTGCGAAGGCTTCGATATTGGCAAGAGCACGCATCCCCATCGCTTCGCGCGCCTGTACGGTGGCACTGCCAAGGTGCGGAAGCAGGGCGACATTCTCTAACTCTAGCAATTTTTGGGGTATGCTCGGCTCGTCGGGATAAACATCCAGCCCTGCGCCCGCCAGATGGCCTGTCTCCAACGCCTGCGCCAGGGCATCGTGATCGATCACCCCGCCGCGCGCGGTGTTGATTAGGTAGCTGCCCGGCTTCATAGCCGACAAGGCGGCGGCATCGATAAGGTTGGCCGTTTGCGTGCCGCCCGCCACGTGCAGCGATACGACATCGGACTTCGTCAGCAGATCGTTCAGGTTGGGACAGTACTCGGCATCCAGCGCCTCCGCCCCATCCCTGGGCGTTCGCGAGAAATAGGCGATCTTCATGCCGAAGCCGTGATAGGCGCGGGCAGCCGTGGCCTGTCCGATCCGGCCGAAGCCGACGATGCCAAGGATCTTGCCTTCAAGTTCGCTGCCCATAAGGTGGGTGGGGCGCCATCCGCTCCATTGCCCGCTGCGCAGTTCACGCTCCCCCTCGCTCGCGCGGCGCGCAGCCATCAGGATGAGCGTCATGGCGAGATCTGCGGTAGCATCGGTCAGTACGCCGGGGGTATTGGTCACTGCGATACCCTTCGCCTTCGCCGCGCCCAGGTCGATATGGTCAAAGCCTACGCCGTAGTTGGCAATGAGCCTGCACCGACCACCACCTGCAATAACCTCGGCATCGATCCGATCGGATACGGTGGGCGCCAGCACGTCGAACGCATCCATCGCCCGCGCCAGTTCTGCCGGGTTGAGCGGGGCATCGTCCTTGTTCAGCACCACCTCGAAGCGCTGCTGCAAGGCACGCTCGACACTCGCAGGCCAGCGCCGGGTGACAAGGATACGCATTGCCGTGATCCTGCAATCTAACCGAGCAGATGCGGACCGAGCGCCAGCAGCATGCGGGTATCAATTCCGATGCCCTGTGACCTGAACTCGGCTATCGCGCGTGGAAACTCGGCCAGTTTCACGCGGTGTACCGTGATATCCTCGCTATCGGTGCCGCCACCTTCGGATACCCTGGTGAGCCCGGTTGCCTTGAGCAGGGTAAAACTTTCGCTCACCATGCCGGGACTGGAGAAGAACTCCCCGCAGTCCTGCCAGTGCGCTGCGGTATAACCGGTTTCTTCTTCCAGCTCTCGCTTGGCGGCGCTCAGCGGATCGTCGTCTTCCCCGCCGTCGTCATCACCGATCAGACCTGCGGGAAGTTCAAGGCAGCGCTGTCCAAGGGGCACGCGGTATTGCTCGACCAGTAGGATTTCACCGTCCTCGACCGCAAGAATAACCGCCGCGCGAATGGAACGGGCGCGACTGGCATATTCCCACTTGCCGCGCTTCTTGGCGACGATCCACTTGCCTTCCCAGGCAATCTCTTCGGGCAGGTCTGCGTCCGCTATACTCATAACCGCCAGCGCTATCGAAGCCTTACAGTTCGATCAAGCGATCCGGCAATTCGTTCACGTCATCATCGCGGCGAGGGAAGTGCGGGGACAGTACCTGGCCGACATCGCGCACGCCGGCGGCAATGCCTTCGGCGATGCAACCCTTGCGGATTTCGGCAAGCATGTCTGCCATTGCTTCGCCCCAGACTTCCGGCTCCACCTTCTCGTGGATAGGTTCGTCCGCGACGATCTCTGCGCGGTGTTCACGCATCGAGAGATACAGCAGTACGCCGGTGCGGCCATGGGTGCGACCATCGGCGCCTACCTTGAAATGACGGATAGCCCGCTCGCGCACGCGCTGCTGCTTTACAGGGCTGGGCACCAGCGCAAAGCGTATGGCGGGCACCAGCAGCAACAGCCAGGTTGCGACAAAGGCAATCAGGCCCAACGCGATGGTCATGCTGGCGGTCTCGCCGGTGGTCCATTCGTGCTCCCAGCCACCTGCAAGGCTGTCCCACAGGTCGAGAAAGGGGGCGGGAAGGAAGGCAAACACGCTCATCACGGTAAAGGCGATCGCCGTCGCCCACATCAGGGCAATATCGGCGTAATCGTCGGACGCTTCGGCCAGCACTGGCACGATTTCCCCGCTGGTGCCAAGCTCGGCTTGCGCCACGGCATCGGACACGATCTTGTGCTGCGCTTCATCGAGTATAGGCATATCACCAGCCTCCCGAGGCGCCGCCGCCTCCGAAAGAGCCGCCACCGCCGCCGAAGCCGCCACCGCCAAAGCCTCCACCGCCACCGAAGCCTCCGCCACCCCAGCCGCCGCCGCCCGACGCGCCGCGCGCTATGGCCTTGCCAGCTTCCCACAGCATGATGTCACCCACCACACCGCCGACGCCGCCACGGCGATAGCGCCGCCGCTTGCCGCCGCCGATCATGGGCAGGATGAAGAAGAAGAAAATGAAGCCCAGCCAGATAAGCGTACCGATTGGGAAGCCGCCCTGGCTTTCGCGCTGCTGGCTGGCCTGCTGCGCCACTTGCGCGGCCTCTTCCGGGGGAAGTTCAAGCTGCTGAATGATCTGGTTTGCACCCCACTCGATCCCGGCAGAATAGTCGCCGTCGCGGAAAAAGGGTTTCATGCCTTCGACATATTCATAGGCAAGGCCATCGGGGATGATCGCTTCAAGGCCATAGCCCACTTCAACACGCATCCGCCGTTCGTTAGGGGCGACGAGCAGTATGAGGCCATCGTTGTTCTCGTCATCACCAAGGCCCCATTCGCGGCCCAACTGGTAGCCGTAGTCGGCGATGTCGTAGCCATCCAGTGAAGGCACCGTGGCCACTACGAATTGCCGCTGGTTGCGCTCCTCGAACTCGTCAAGCTGCTGCGTCAGCCGCGCCTCTGTCGCCTCGTCGATGACATTGGCAGCGTCCACCACCGGCGCGGTGCCGCGTTCGGGGAAGGTGGGCTGGGCAGCGGCGGGGGATGCCAGCCCCAAGCAGAACAATCCGAGAAGGGCGATTAAAGACCGCATTAGGCTGCGTCCTCCGCTTGAGTTTGCTTTTGGTTGTCGTTCGCCGGAATGGACGGGTAAGCGTGCATTCGCGCGATCAAAGCATCGGTGCCGGCTGAAATGCCGCCTTCGTAGTTCCCGTTCACGAATGCTGTAAGCATTTGGTCGTCGATCACCTGCTGGCAGAAGTCGTCGGGAAAATCATTCTCTAGCCCGAGGCCAATTTCGATGCGGACCCTGCGCTCGTTCGGCGCGAGGAGGATCATCAGTCCGTCGTTGCGATCCGCATCTCCCAAACCCCATTCATTCGCATAAGCGAGGGAGAAATCATCAATCGAGTAACCATGCAGATCGGGCACCGTGACGACTGCCATCTGCTGGCCGTAGCTGCGTTCAGCTGAATTGAGTCGCGAAGTCAACTCGGCCTCGAACGCAGGGCTCAGCACGTCGGCCAGGTCTCTCACGCGCCCGCCCTCATCAGTAAAATAGGGGAAGGAGGGCGTTTCCTGCCCGGCGTCCTCTACGGAGCAGGCAGTCAGCAAGAAGGCGCATGCGAGGACCGTTACAAGCCTCACTCGCTGCGCATGTCGAGTTCAGGGGCGACTTCGGCGCCCTCGGTCGCAGCTTCGTAGGGCACCATGGGTTCAGCACCGTGAATGATATTGGCTCCAATGGTGTCGGGGAAGGTGCGGATGGTCGTGTTATATTGCCGCACCGCTTCGTTGTAGTCGCGAATGGCCACGGCAATACGGTTCTCCGTTCCCTCATACTGGGTCATGAATCGGCCGAAATTGTCCTGACTTTTCAGTTCTGGGTAGCGCTCCACCGACACCAGAAGGCGTGACAGCGCGCCGCCGAGCTGGTTCTGTGCCTGACTGAATTGTTGCATGGCAGCGGGGTCGTTCAGATCGCCCTCGTCCAGTTGGACCTCGGGACGCGTAGCCGATGCGCGCGCCTCGATCACCGCGTTCAACGTCTCTCGCTCCTGCTCTGCGGAGCTCATCACAATTTCTTGAAGGTTGGGAATCAGGTTGGCGCGGCGCTGGAACTGCGCTTCTACATCGGCCCACTTAGCCTTTGCAGTTTCCTCCGCCGCCGGTACCGAATTGATGCCGCAGGATGCCAGCGAAATGGTGCCGACGATAAGAGCGGCCGCCTTGGCCAGACGTGTGAACATACCCGTAAACCCTCCAGAGAACTTGGTGTATTGCCAATATAGCACGGCGGAGACTGCATACAAGACAAGTTCGGGTCTTGCTTTTGCATGTAGCGCTGTTTCAAAGCGATGCCTCGGCTTCAAGGGATAGAAGGGGCAGCCATGTTCAAGGAGTTCAAGAAATTCATCGCGCGCGGGAACGTGGTTGACCTGGCTGTCGGCGTGGTGATCGGCGCGGCGTTCAGCGGCATCGTGACCCAGGTAACAGATGCTGTGATTATGCCGCTGATCGGCTGGATTTTCGGCGAAATCGACTTTTCCAACTGGTTTCTGCTGCTGGGGCCCGTTCCCGAGGGATATGATGGGTCGACAACGAATTATGCCGAATTGAAAGAAGCTGGCGTTGCGATGCTCGGCTATGGAGCGCTGATAACGGCGATGATCAACTTCCTGATCGTAGCCTTCGCGCTGTTCCTGATGGTCCGCGGCCTTAACCGCGTGACGGAAGAGATGCAGGCCAAGCAGGCGGAAACGGAAGACAGCTCGAAAAGCGACGAGGTGCCGACCAACCCAGAACTCGATGTACTGAAGAAGATCCTGGCCGAATTGCGTACCGGCGATAAGCCACAAGAGCGCAGTGCCACCGGGCAAACGCCAGCGGCCTGACCTGAAAAATGTCGCGATACACTTCACATTAAGCGGGCACGGCCTATATCGGGTCTGCTCGCTTTGGCGGGCTATGGCGATAAATTGCGCCGTGCAATAGGTACAGCGGACCCGGGGGCAGTACCCGGCGGCTCCACCAAAATTGGCGATCAGTCGCCAGTCCTGATGGGGCCGAACCAGGATCGACGTGTGCTGAAAGACGGTGTTTTTGCTCGGGCTGAGTAACCCGTAAAACTGTTCAAAACACACAAGTGCCAACGATAACGAAGCACTCGCAATCGCTGCGTAATTTGACGTCCTAACGGACTGAATTTACAAAGCTAAAGCGCGGTTGGACCGACCGGGCAACAGAACGGATTCCGGGGCTCCGGGGGTAGCTAGCAACAGAAACCCCCACCTTCATTCAACTGTGGCGTTTCGCGAAAAGCACGAAGCTGATCGTCGCGATTACGAACAGCACCCAAGATCCTGCCACAGGCCAGTCGCTTTCCAGCCATCCGCCGAGCAAATGTCCGATCAGGACGATCGCAAGCGCAGTCGCGACGAAAGCAATCGTGTATGCCCAACCAGCCCTGCGAGCCGGCATGTAGTTGCCGGGCATATTCTCGCGGAAGAGCTTACCCCGCGGTTTTTTCACGACAAGTTCGAGTTTGCTTTTGCAGCCTCTTTTTCCGCCTTCTCGTATTTCAGGCAGTCGAGGATTTTCGCGCCGCCGAGAAATACCGCGCCGCTGCATGCCGCCATCAGCAGCCAGCCACCCCAGCCAGGAAAACGGTCAAGATACTGGGTGCCGCGCTCCATGGCGCCCAGCGCAAGGGCGAAGATAATCAGATAGGCTTCCCAGCGGGTCTTGATCACAAACAGGCGGGAAATCTTCTTGAGCATCAGTTACCTTTCTTAACCTTCACTGATGCAAACACTGTGCCATTGGCGCAGTTCCGCGATTTTCATGGTTAAGGAAGCAGGAGGTGTAAGGTAAACCGACAGGTCGGTCTATCACTACGCCAATTCGGTGATGCCCAGTATTTCCAGCAATTCGGCGCGAGCAGTTCGTATCTGGTCTGCCAGCGCTTCGCTGCCCACCTGCGCGGGGTCGATGCTTTCAGGCCAGAATTCACCCACGACAGCTTCCATTCGCTCGGCCTTGGCGTCATCCAGCATGAAACGCTGATCTACCTTCGCGGGATCGGCCACCACGCGAAGACGCAGACAGGCGGGGCCGCCACCGTTAGCCATCGATTGGCGAACATCCACGACGTTCACGTGACGGATCGGCCCATTGCCCGCCAACATATCCTGCAACCAGCTCCACACGTTGGAATTGTCACGGCATTCTTCGGGCACCACCAGCGTCATTTCGCCGGAGGGCGGGGTGAGCAATTGCGCGTTGAACAGGTATGAGGTGATCGCGTCTTCCAGACTGACCCGGTCAGAAGGCACCTCCACCACTTGGGCGCCAGGGCAACGCGCCCGTATCGCGTCATAGGTTCCCTTCGGATCGGCAAAGGCGTGCTGGTGAACAAACAGCACATTTTGGTTCGCCACCGCCACCACGTCATTGTGGAAGGCACCAGCTTCAATCGCTTCGGGAGCCTGCTCCACGAACAACATTCTCGCAGGATCAAGACCGTGCCGACGGGTGACAATGCGGCTTGCCTGCTCGTGCTGGCGCGCAGGGAACCGCCCACCAGGCCTGCCGTAAACGAATACCTCGAGGCCCGGTTCGTCATGTCCACTGACAAAGCGCATGTGATTGGCCGCCCCCTCATCGCCGAAACAGGGCGGTACGGGATCGTGAACGGTGAAATGCGCGCTGTCCGCGAAGGCCAGTCGCAATTGCGACAGTGTGTCGGGCCATTCGTGGCTACGGTGCGGCATGGTGACGAGATTGGCGACCGTCAGGTGGCACTTGCCATCAGCAGTATCGGGAGCGGGCGAAACAGTCGCGGCATTGGCCGTCCACATCGAACTGGCGGACCACGCCCCTGCCTTCAAGGCGGGGTCGGTGCTCTCGTCAGTCGCCAACGCCTCTAGCCAACCGCGATTAGGGCGTGGAAGCGGCACGAAGAAGCCTTGTGCCAAGCCCATCGCCATGTTCGCCTTCATCTTCGCAATGCCCTGCAAAGCGGCTGCGCGGGGGTATGCGGTGGCACCTGCGTTTCGCGTCGCCGCCAGGTTGCCGAGGCTGAGGCCAGCGTAATTGTGGCTAGGGCCGACGATCCCGTCGAAGTTGATTTCCTGCAAGCTCATCGCGCAATGCTCCACACGCTATCGCCCTTGCCGATACGCAACAGCTCGGCTGCCTGCGCGTCGATGAACACGGTATCTCCATGCACTGCGCGGGCACCATAGCAGCAACGGAAATCCGCGAGCTGGCCTGCTGCGATCAGCGCCTTTTCACCCTTTTCCAGCGTGGCGTTGACCACCTCGCCATGATGAGCGCCAGCGATAGAACGCACCTTGTCGGTATCGGCCAGCATGGTGGGGCCGCCGTCGAATATGTCGACATAGCCCTGGTAGGAATATCCCTCGTCCTGCAACATGCGCATGGCGGCGCGGCCGCTGGGATGGGGCAGGCCAATCACCTTGCGCGCTTCTTCGTCCAGCATGGCGATATAGACAGGATGCTTGGGCATCAGGTCGGCAATGAACTGGTTGCCATGGATGGCGTTGAATTCGTCCGCCTCCTGAAAACTCATGCCGAAGAACTTGCCCCCGATGGCATCCCAGAAGGGTGATCCGCCGCGCTCGTCTATGATGCCGCGCAGTTCCGCCAGGATACGGTCGCCAAAGCGCTGACGGTGGGCGGCGATGAACAGATAGCGGCTGCGCGCGAGCAACAGGCCAAGCCCACCCGCGCGCTCGCCTGGATGCAGGAACAGCCCGCCCACTTCGCTGGTACCGCCAAGATCGTTGCACAGGCTGAGCAATTCGGCGGCGACGGTGCGCTCCAGTTCTTTTGAATACTGTGTCAGCATACCGATGCGGTAGGAATAGAAGGGGTACTGATGTCCCACTGCGGTGAACAGCTGGCAGGTGCCGCGCACGTCACCTGTCTCGGTGTTCTCCAATACCAGGACGAAGGTCTCGCCCATGATCTCGTCACCTGCTCGGGAGAAGGCCGCTTCGGAGCCTTCCAGCTTGCCGGTAAGGGCATTGCGGTCCGGCGGAAGGTTGGTGAAACCGCCGCCTGTCAGTTTCGCCATTTCGTACAAATGCTGCAGATCGTCCATCGCTGCAGGGCGGATCACGAACGTCACAGGGTGTCTCCCGTGGCAAGCCGATGCAGCACGATCGCGGAAAGCTGGGCGCGTTCTGTCAGCGAGGGGGCGATCATGAACTCATCAGGCGAGTGGATCTTGCCACCTCTTACGCCCATCGTATCCACCACGGGCACGTGGTTGGCGGCGATATTGTTGCCATCGCAAACACCACCGGTACTTTGCCAACCGATCGTCTGGCCCAGCGCAGCGCCTGTATCGCGGACGAGGTCGAACAATTTCTGGGCGGTATCGTCTACCGGTTTCGGCGGACGCGATATGCCGCCGTGCTTCGTCACCTGAAGGTCGTGGTCTTTCGCCAGTGCGGCAATCAAGTGGTCGAGATCGGCAACAAAATCTTCCGCCGCCTGCGTCGACTTGGGCCGAATGTTGAAGCGCAGGATCGCATGATCGGGCACCACGTTGTTGGCTGCGCCGCCTTCGATCTTCGCCGGGTTTATGGGCAGGTCGCCATGCTGCATCTCCTTCAGTCGCACAGCGCAATCGGCTGCCGCCACCACGGCATTGCGACCGTCCTGCGGATTGCGGCCAGCATGTGCGCTCTTGCCTGTGAAGGTGAGCGTAAAATTCCCACTACCACCGCGCGCGTGGGCAAGCGTGCCGTCGGGCAGGGCGCTGGGCTCATATGTCAGGGCGGCAAACTTGCCGCGCGCCAGTGTGTCGATCAGCGGGGCGGAAGATAGCGATCCCGTTTCCTCATCCGAGTTGATCATCACGTCATAGCCGATGTTGGCCGCCGCATCGCTGGTCTCGAGCGCCATCAACGCTTCTGCAATCACTGCGATGCCGCCTTTCATATCAGCGGTGCCGGGACCGTTCAGCACATCGTCGTCCAGCCATTTCAGCGACTGGAACGGATGACCGGCGGGAAAAACCGTATCCATGTGACCGGTCAGCAGAAAGCGGCGCGGAGTATCGGGACGTACGGAGCAAACGAGGTGCTGGCCATGGGACTTCTCCACCTCGTTTCCTGTCGCATCGACTACAGTAACCGGTGCTGGATCATGCAAGGTGATCTCGCCGGGCAGCGCGGCAAACGCCTGCGACAGAACCTGCGCCATGCGGGCAAGGCCATCCAGATTGTCGGTACCCGAATTGATCGCCGCCCATTCCTGCGTGCGCGAGAGCATGCGCTGCTGGTCGATATTTGCGACAAGGTCGCGCTCGGTCTGGGTAAGTGGTTGCATGGCAAACCGCATTACGCGTCAGGCCGCGCAATGCAACCGGGGCTCCTTTCACCGCAGGAGAATGCCTTCCGCATCGGCCGATCCTTTTACGAAGTCCTAAACCCTCGTTCGTTAAAGAGGCAGGACCACGTCATCCGGGAACGGCAATGCTTGCTGACACGAAAAATTCGAGGGCCGAACTGCGCGAGACAGTAATGTTGCGCGCCAGGGTCGTCGATTCGCGCGGTACGCACGAGGCGCGGATTTCGGACGTCAGCGCGCGTGGATTGCTGGGAACGATGGAGAGCCCGCCCACTCGCGGCGATTTCATCAGCATTCATTTTCCCGGGCAGGAGGTGGGCGGACAGGTGCGCTGGGTCAACGGTCGCAGGTTCGGCGTTCGCCTTCGCGAGCGGGTGGATGCTGCGTCTATCGGCAGCGGCAAGCGTCAGGTGCGACAGACCAAGGGGCCGTCTGCGGCAAATGGCGCCAGCGAGATGTCGCTTAGCACCGCGCTCGTCACCTACGGCGTGTTATGCCTGACAGCGCTTTCCACCGCTTACCTGATCGTCACTTACATTATTCTCTAGGCGCTCATGACGCGGGCGACCGCGACGAACTCTTCGACCGATAGCGTTTCAGCGCGCCGCGTAGGGTCGATATTGCAGGTGGCGAGGGCATCCAGCGCGCCAGGCAGGCCCTTCAGGCTCTGGCGCAGCATCTTGCGCCGCTGGCCGAATGCGGCTTCGGTCAGGCGTTCCAGCACCTTTGCCGTTACCCCTTCGGGCGCGGCAGTGGGTTCGACATGGATGATGGCGCTCATTACCTTAGGCGGCGGGGTAAAGGCGCTGCGGTGTACCTTCATCGCCAGTTTGGGAACGGCGCGCCACTGCGCCAGCACGGCGAGGCGGCCGTAGGCACCGGTTCCGGGTTTCGCGACGATGCGCTGGGCAACTTCCTGCTGAAACATCAGCGTTAGACTGGTCCACGCCGGTGGCCAGGTTTGACCGCTCATCCAGCGGGTGAAAAGCAAGGTGCCAATATTGTAGGGCAGATTGGCTGCCACGGCGAAGGGTTCGCCCATCAGTTCTGCATGGTCCAGTTTCAGCGCATCATCTTCCAGCACGCGAAGCTTTCCGGGAAACGCCTGTTGCACCTCTGCCAGGGCGGGGATGCAGCGCGAATCGCGCTCTATCGCGGTGACGCGGGCACCGGCACGCAGCAGGGCGCGGGTGAGGCCGCCGGGGCCGGGACCGATTTCCAGCACGGCCTGGTCGGAAAGGTCTTCAGGAATGGCGGCAATGCGATCGAGCAATTGTTCATCGAACAGGAAGTTCTGACCCAATGCCTTGCTGGCGGACAGGCCATGGGTCGCGATCACTTCGCGCAACGGGGGGAGGTTCACGCCACAGCCGCCCGGCGTACGGCAATCTCGCCCGCCATACGAATGGCAGCGATCATGGCACTGGGACGAGCGATGCCTCTACCGGCAATATCGAATGCAGTGCCGTGATCGGGCGATGTGCGCACGATGGGCAGGCCCAGCGTGACGTTGACGCCTTCGTCGAAGTCCAGGGCCTTCAGCGGCACCAGCGCCTGATCGTGATACATGGCGATGGCCACGTCGTAGCTATCGCGTTTGTGGGGGGCAAATAGGGTGTCGGCAGGGTGGGGGCCAGTGGCGTCGATCCCTTCGGCGCGCAACTGCGCGATGGCAGGAGCGATGATGTCGATCTCCTCGCGACCCATCCGTCCGTCTTCGCCAGCGTGGGGGTTGAGCCCGGCTATGGCGATGCGCGGTTCCGTTTTGCCGAAATCGGTGTGCATGGCGCGGGCGACGATCCGCGTACGCTCCACGATAAGCTTCTGGCTCAAGCGGGAAGGGACGTCAGCCAATGCGCAATGAACCGTCATCGGGACAGTTCGCAACGATGGCCCGGCCAGCAACATTACGGCATTTTCACGCGCGACGTCCGTGGCATCGGCACAGAATTCCGTCTGGCCCACAAAGGTATCGTCCACTGCGAAAATTGCCGACTTGGCAACCGGCGCAGTCACCACGCCTGCAGCCGAACCATCGCGCGCCATGGTCACCGCATGTGCGAGGGAGGAGCGGGCAAGATGCGCACCTTCGCGGGTGGGCATGCCCGGCGTATAACCGGCCTCGCCTTCGGTGGTGACCATCAATTCATCGGGAAAGGAAATGCCCAGCTTGCGGGCAGCATCCTGTAAAACGCTACCGCCGCCGCATACGATGAATGGTGGCAGGCCAAGTTCGTCACGGCGTGACCATGCCTCGAGTATGAGTTCTGGACCGACCCCTGCCGGGTCGCCGATAGACACGGCAAGCGGCAGGGGCTGCGTCATGTAGATCAGTCGTATTCGATCACCGCGTCGCGGCGAAGATCGCGCAGATAGCGCTGGGCACGGCGATTGACGCGCTCGTCTTCCAACTGCGCCATGATCTGGTCGGAGCTTGGGCCGGCCGTTTCCTGCGGATCGTCACGGCCACACAGCATCAAGACACGAATGCCTTCGTTGATGTCACCGAACGGCGGTGTAGTCTCACCAATGTTCAGGTTCAGCAGGATGCTCTGCAAGGCCTCGGGAAGCTGGCGAACGGTAATATCGTCATTGTCCACCGTCGTTGCGCCGATGGCCGCTGCACGCAGGTTGGCATCGCCGCAGCCGTTCATCGTACCAACAGCCTGAATGAAGGTAGAGCCACGCTCCTCCGCTTCGGCAGTGGAAATACCCTCGGGAAAGGCGATGCTGATCTGCTTGAGGCTGAGAACCGCATCGCGCGGGTCGGCCATGCCGATCTGGCGCTGGTCAATCATCAGCAGGATCGAGTAGCCACCCGGAATTTCCAGAGGGCCGACCAACTGGCCTGGTGTCATCTGCTGCGCAGCGGCTTCCAGCGTGGGCTGTTGCAACTGTTCAAGACGAATCCATCCAAGATCGCCGCCGACGATCGCGCTGGAAGCTTGCGAGTACTGGCGGGCGTAGGCGACGAAGCTGCCGCCGGCGCGCAACTGCTCGATAATCTGGGCGGCATTGTCCAGCACCTGTTCGCGATTGGCGCTATTGGCCGAAAGGAAAATTTCGCCAAGCCGGTATTCGGTCGTGCCGCGCGATGCCTGCAAGCGCTGAAAAAGCTCGTTCACTTCGCCTTCGGAGACGTTGACGAAGGGCTGCACGTTGCGCCGCAGAAGACGGTCCCAGGCAAGTTCGCCCTGTATCTGACGCTTGATGGAACGCGGGGAGGAGCCGATGGAAGCGAGATAGGCGTCCAGTTGCGCTACATCCATTCCGCGGCCTTCACGGGCGAAGCGTTCGTAGGCGGCTTGCACCTCTTCGTTCGTCACGGCCATGTCCTGCGCCGCCGCTTCCTGCACCTGCAGTGTCTCGTCGATCAGGTTGCGCAGCACCTGCAGGCGAAGACGCTGCCTCTCTTCTGGTGCAATCTGCCCTTCCTGCGAAGACAGGATCAGTGCAACGCGGTGATCCACGTCGGTGCCGGTGATGACGGCACCGTTCACCCGCGCGGTGGCACGGCGCACATTCGGATCGGCGGGTTCGACGATGAAGGAAATATCATCGGGCAGGTTGAAGGCGTCGGAGCCAGTGACTTGGACGCCCTGCGCCTGTGCCGTTCCGGCAAGTACGAAAGCGCCGAGTGCGGTGGCGGAATATTTCAGCATTTTGGTCGCGTACACGATCACTTGGGTTACCTTGTCTTGTCTGTGGCGCAGGGAAAAGCGCCCTTGTGCAGAGCCGGGTACTTGCAATCTACGGCTTAACCCCACCTGAGCCAGCCCCTCCTAGCCAAATGTCTCCGCCCTGCCAATCCGCGTGGAAAAAGACTAGTTGAAGCCCAGGTTGCGCAGATTGAAATAGATGCGGAAGCTGCTGCCCGATTGTGCGTCAGCCAGTTCGATATAGTCGCGCCGCCAGGTAAAGCCGAACTCCAGACAATCGTCCGCATAGGCAATACCAAGCCGGGTACGCAGCGGTTCGAATCCGTCTGCCACCAGCGTGGGATCTTCGCTGCGGTCGGTAAGGTTCACCACCGCCGATCCGAACACTGACCAGTGGCGTGCGAATGCGACGCGGCCTGCCAGGCGAATTTCCTCGCGGTCCTGCAAATCCTCCAGCGTGAAGTCGATATCGCGGTTTAGCTGCAGATAGCCGACTTCGACATAGGTGCGGTCGCTGCCCACGGTGGCGTCAATTTCGTTACGGCGGACGGTGAAGCTGTCCTTGTCGAGGCGAAATCGGTGCGTGAATTTCACGAAGTCGCGATAGCGCACCTGCGTTCGGCCCACGAAATCGGAGAATTGCTCGGTCAGGCCCGTTCCATCGGGAAACAGGTCGAACGCATCGTTCAGACGATAGGACTGTCCGATCGTGCTTTCCAGCCGCCAGCCGGGGAAATTGGCTTCCCAATCGACACCATATGTAACGCGGACGCCGTCTTCCACCCGGTCATATCCGGGAAATCGGTTAAGAGCGAAAAGATTGGAATCTTCAAGATCGATGGCGCGGGAATCTTCGTTGGGTATCTCGAGATTGCGGACATCGGGTGTCGCCACAAGCTGCACGCGGGGGGTGAGAATTTGCGACCCACCCATAAACTCGCCGATAAAGGGCCACTTGATATCCACCGCAGCAGTCGCGATGCCGCGCGCCTGCCAGCCGTTCTCCCCGCGATAGGACGCGACGCTGGTGAGCAGGTTGTCGTCGGAATGATAAACGTCGCTGCGCACGAGGCCGGTCAGAGTAACCTCTTGCCCCCAGGCCGTGATCCGTCGCAGATCCCATTGCGCGCGGGCGAAGGCGCGCTGCGTATCCTGCCCCTCCAGCCGGGTGACGGCGAGGGTATTGGCCTGCAATTCGACCGAGCCGCCCAGCACAGGTTCTTCCAGCCGGTAACGGGCATCGATCAGCGGAAGGGCCAGTGGCACCTGCCCCTGGTCGGTACTGACCAGCAGCGCCTGCGTCGCCCAGCCGGCGATCGAGACATACGAATTCTCGTCCTGCCGCGTGAGTTCGACCACCGAGCGCAGACGATCCTCGCGGCTGATATCGTAGCGGCGCAGGAACGTGCGGTCGCTGGCAATCCGGATGGAGCCCTGGGCCGTCCAGTTCTCGTCCAGCTGGAAACGGCCATTGGTAAACAGATAGCCGCGAAAATCGTTCTCTTCGGTCCGCATCGTGGAATTAAGCGGAATGCGCGTGCCGTAGGTGGCGTAGCCTGTGACCTGGAATGCACCCTTGCCGGTCAACTGGCGGTATTGCGCAGAAACCATGGGTGCAGCTTCCGTATAGACATAGCCCGACAGGGTCAGATCGCGGTTGTCGGCCAATCGCCAGTAATAGCTGTCGGTAATCTCGATGCCGTTGGATGCTGTCAGACCGATATCCGGGATAAAGAAACCTGAACTGGCAGAGCCATCGGCGCTGATCGTCAGGCCCGGCAAGGGCAGGATGCGGGCACCGAACAATTCCAGATATGCATCGCGGAAACGGATTTCGGCAGTGTCTTCGTTGTAATAGATGCGCTCTGCCGTAACGCGCCAGCTGGGGCTTTTATCACAGCCATCTGCGTCCACCACCGCGCAGGACGAATAGACCGCACGGGTCAGTTCGATATCCCCATCGGCCGTGCGCGTCGCTTGCTGGGCTGCCAGCCTGCCACCTTGCCGGAATGCCAGCAGCAGGTTTTGCATGGCACCAGCTTCCAGCTCGTCTGTCAGCACCAGTCTATCCGTAAACAGCTGGTTGCCGTTCTCGTCCACAAGCCTGATCGTGCCGGTTGCGACGATTTCGCCGGTCAGCCGGTTCCAGGTAACGGCATCGGCGCGGACCGACTGGTCGCCCGACCGCAGCAGGACATTTCCCGCAGCGGTGATGGTGTCGGTATTTTCGTCATAGCGCAGTTCGTTCGCCTCGAAGGCGATCTCGCGCGGACCATCAGTGTCGTTTGGTGCAAGGATGCTGTCGTCGATGATCGGGAAGCCGCTTTCCTCGTCATCGCCGGGCTCGGGCGTCTGCACCGGCTCAATCGCTGTTTCGACGCCGGGGGCTGCACCTTCCTGAGCGAATACGGTGGGCGCTGCGCCAAGGGCAAGCAGAACGGCTACGCCTGCAACGGACACACGGAGCGGATTCGCTGACAGTGCGGGGAGCGGGCCGGGGAGCATGGCTTGCCTATTGCACCACGCGCTCCTAATCGCAACGCCAGCTTTGCAGCACGGTGAAAAGCCGTGCTGCCAATCCCGAATTATTTGCTGGAGCCCCCACCATGGAAATCGAATTTCGCAACTCACTCGGCACCGATAGCCCGCGCATCGTGGCGCGCATCGTGGATCAGGACGACCTGCCGGGCGATCTACCCGCCGCCATCAGCGAAGGAGCCAAGGCTTCGCGTTTCACGGGCAAGGCTGGCCAGGTGTTCGATGGATTTGCGGAGATCGATGGCAACGTAGTGCGACTCGCGCTGGCAGGCGCAGGCAAGAAGGACAAGGAAGGGCGCCACGCCGCACTTGAACGCGCGGGTGCCGCGCTGACGGCAAAGTACCTCACCAGCGGCGAGACCGAGATGGCTATCGACGCAGGCGCAAGCGGCTTGGATGCCAACGAAACGGCCGCCGTGCTGATGGGTGCGCGCCTTCGTGCCTGGCGCTGGGATGAATACCGTACCAAGCTGCGCGACGAGCAGAAGCGGACGTTGAACAAGGTGGTCGTAGCCGGTGCGCCGGCGGGCGCGCAGGACGAATGGACCGACGCGCAGGCCGTGGCGAAAGGTGTTGAATTCACCCGCGAACTGGTCGCGGAGCCCGCGAACATCATCTATCCGGAAAGCTTCGTCGAACGCTGCAACAAGCGCTTCGAGGGGACCGGCGCCGAACTGGTCGTGCTCGACGATGCCGAGATGGAAAAGCTGGGCATGGGCGCGCTGCTGGGCGTGGGGCTGGGTTCCGAACGCGCGTCACGCGTGCTGGCAATCAAGTGGATGGGCGGCACCAAGGGCGAAGCGCCCATCGCTTTTGTCGGCAAGGGTGTAACCTTCGATACCGGCGGCATCTCGCTGAAACCCGGCGCTGGCATGGAAGACATGAAGTGGGACATGGGCGGCGCAGGTGCCGTTGCTGGGGCCATGCTCGCCCTGACGCTGCGCAAGGCAAAGGCCAACATCGTGGGCGTGTGTGGCCTCGTCGAAAACATGCCCGATGGCCGCGCCATGCGTCCCGGTGACGTGGTGACATCCATGTCCGGCCAGACGATCGAGGTTCTCAACACCGATGCAGAGGGTCGACTGGTGCTATGCGACGCGCTGACCTGGGTGCAGAAGGAATTCAAGCCTTCGCGCATCGTGGATCTCGCCACCCTGACCGGCGCCATTCTGGTTTCCCTAGGCAGCGAGCACGCGGGCATCTTCTCCAATAACGACGATCTGGCGGACGACTTGCTGCACGCCGGCAAGCAGGCGGGCGACAAGCTGTGGCGCTTCCCCTTGGCACCGGAATACGACAAGCTGCTCGACAGCCCGATTGCCGACATGAAGAACATTGGCGGTCGTTATGCAGGGTCCATCACTGCCGCGCAGTTCCTGCAGCGCTATATCGAGAATGACACGCCTTGGGCGCATCTGGATATCGCGGGCATGGTGTGGGCGGACAAGCCCGGAGCGACCTGGGACAAGGGAGCCACCGGTTACGGCGTACGCCTGCTCGACCGGTTCATCCGCAACACCGTGAACGGATAAGGTTCGCAGCCATGCCGAAGATGCGGCGCAAATCGGACCTTCCGTCGAAGATTTGCGCCGCATGCGGTCTGCCGTTCAACTGGCGCAAGAAATGGGAGCGGGACTGGGATAACGTGCGCTATTGTTCGGAGCGTTGCAAAAGGCAAAAGGGCGAGGCTGATGATCCGAGGTAAAGAAGCGATAGGCCGGAAATGATGCGGGTCGATTTCTATCTGCTTTCATCCGATGCGGCGCCCATCGCGATTGCACGGCTGGCGGGCAAGGTGCGGCAGGCGGGCGAACGCTTGCTCGTTGTCGCGGACGATCTGTCTTTGCTGGGAGAAACAAGCAAGACACTGTGGGAAACAGCGCCGGAGGCCTTTCTTGCCAATGGCATCGCCGGGGATGAACACGATGCCATGCAACCCATCCTGCTGTCGAACGAAGTCCAGCCCGACAACGGGGCGAGCTTCCTGCTGATTGCCGATGGCCAGTGGCGCGAACCGGGCGAGAGCTTCACCCGCGTTCTTTTCCTGTTTGACCAGACTACGATCGCGCACGCACGGCAGACCTGGAAAGCCTTGCAGGATCGCGAGGGAATGGAGCGTAGATTCTGGAAACAACAGGGCGGGCGCTGGATCGAAGGACCTTGACGACAGGGCCATTTCCAGCAGAAAGTCCGCCGTATCCTTTGGGGGCCATCATGCACAAGATCACGATTCTGACCGTTCTCGCCATCTCCCTGTCTGCCTGCGACGGATCCGATGAAGGCACCGTGCAGACAGATGACGGGCAGACGGTAAATTACGATGTCGATCGTGCTGGTGGCGATACAAAGGTTCGGGTTTCCGGCGAGGATGGCGAGAAAACGGTCATCGATTCAGGCACCAATGTCGCAGCCGATCTGCCCGATGGCTATTCTCTCTATCCCGGCGCTTCCGTGATCAACACGACCACCATGAGCCAGTCCGACGGGCGCGGTATGCTCGTCATCATGCAAAGCGACGCCACACCCGAAGAGATGGTAACGTTCTATCGCAGCCAGGCCAAAAATGCGGGTGTCGAGATCGGCATGGAGATGAATTCCAACGGCTCCATGATGGTGGCCGGCGAAACCGAGGATGGTGGCACCTTTAGTTTCAACGCATCTTCGTCCGGCGATGGCACGACCGGGCAACTTGTGGTGGGGCAGGGCCTGAACTAGGCAACAGGGCGCGGTCTGGTTTGGGGTTGCGTGATGCGCAAGCCTGCTTGCCCTGCGCATTCGGGGACGCTAGGGGCCGCGCGAACTCTTTACATCACAGAATTCTTGCAAAGGAAATTCCCATGGCGGCTACCCGCACTTTTTCGATCATCAAGCCTGACGCTACGCGCCGCAACCTGACCGGTGCGGTCACCAAGATGCTGGAAGACGCTGGCCTGCGCGTCATTGCATCCAAGCGCATCCAGATGACCCGTGAACAGGCCGACGGTTTCTACGCCGTTCACAAGGAACGTCCTTTCTTTGGTGAACTGGTCGAGTTCATGATCAGCGGTCCGGTTGTGGTGCAGGTGCTGGAAGGTGAAGATGCCGTGGCGCGCAACCGCAAGGTCATGGGCGCAACCAACCCTGCCGATGCCGACGAAGGTACGATCCGCAAGGCCTACGCCGAGAGCATTGAAGCAAACTCCGTCCATGGGTCGGATAGTGAAGAAAACGCCAAGATCGAAATCGACTTCTTCTTCGACGAAGACGAAATCGTCGGCTAACCCGATTTCGCTTTTGCATGGCAATCGCAACCGCAACGGGGGCAGTGATACGATCACTGCCCCCGTTTCGTTTGAAAGTGTGGGAATTACGACGTTCCGGTCCGAGTTCAAGTGGGCAAGGCTGGCTTCAAACATGGTAGAAAGCAGGTATGGCGGGAAAGCCCATGGGCGTTCTACAGTATGCTGATCGGTGTGAGAAAAATAACGGTAGCGCCCCATCGCAAATTGATGACGTTTAGCCTTTTCAACGGAGAGGGACCTTGCTCGAATGGCTCAAGAAATCCCCCGAGCGTACCGTAGCGCGCTTCATCGATGCGATGAATGCGCGGGACTTCGCCGAACTTGAAACGTTACTTGCAGACAATTTTCTTTTGATCGACGACGCTGGCCGCACGAGGCGAGGCCGGGAACAATGTCTCAAACTGTTCGCCAAGGCGATAGAGGTGCTTCCCGATTACAAGCTGGCGCCTAGCTCGATCGTCCTTAGAGGCGATCATGTTCTGATATCCGGAAAATTGCTTTCCACGCACTCTGCGATTGCCAAGTCGACGCAATGGCGTGCGCGGGCAGACCGTTCGAAATTACTGGAATGGCAGTCTTTTGCGCACGGCCAGACCATCTCTCTGATCGCTGAGATCGACAAGGCCCTGGTATAGGGCGAGCGAGTTACGCCTGCGCGAAGGCTTTGTAAGTCTCGGAATGCGATTGGTGATCTCCATCCGCCGCGCGCGCCTGTTCCCCGCGCATTTCCCTCAAGGCATCCGCCGTCAGCCGCAGGCCGAGATCACGATAAATACGGGCCACCTCGGCTTCCCAGTCGTCGTTAAGAGCTTCGAATTCCACCGACGAGAGCGGACCAGCGAACTGGCCCAACGCATCGTCCATCCGTTTTTGTCTGAGATCGATCTTGCGCTGCATTTCTTCAACTATCCAATCGAAGTCGACAAAGTCGGACTGCATCGTCATCTGGTTTGCCACCAGCGATGCTGCGCTACGCGCCAGATCTTTCTCGCAGCGGCGCGTCAACACGACCCGAGCATCGGGAAACTGGGAGAGCAGGGCTGGTAGGTCTTCCGCAAATTGCGGAACCTTCAATACACGCGGTCGATCCGCATTTGCGTGCCAGTTCGCATCGGTGCGCAGCATTCTTGCAAATTCGCGATAGATGGGCGCCGGGTCACGCGCCTCGCTGAATCTACTGAATGTCGGGATGCGCCACTGCGCCTCATAGGCGCAATGATCCAGCGCCGCCGCCAGCCAGCCAAGCTCCTCGTCGGCGCGGGTAACACCGAAGGGGTGGATTGAATCGAGCCATGGGTCGATCGTGCGGGCAAAGAGCAGGGAGAGCGCCGACCAGGCGGGACGTGTATCGGGCGACCGGGGTACAGGTTGCCAGCTATCGCAAAAGCGCGTTGCCGCCAGCGCAGGATCGGAGGCCAGCAGGCGATGTACCCGGGTCGTTCCGCTGCGCATATGACCCACCACGATCACGGGCGGAGCAAGCTGCGTGTTGAGAATATCGGGCTCGTTCTGCCACAAGGCTCCAAGCTCCAGTCTTTGCCGGACGGCCCGGACCAGTTGGCCATGCGCCATCGTAAGACCCAGCGGGTTCAGTCGCGCCTCGGCCTCTAGCGATTCAGCAAGGACTTCCAACCGCAGCCTGAAATCCGCAATATCCGCATCGCATCGCAGGCCCTCGTTGCCCGAGGCAGGCGCGTCGCACCTCGCTTTTGTCCACAATGCGTCCGGGTCGAGCGTAGGCACTTCGCTCAATCCGCGGCGCCAGGCCGTTTCCAGCCACCCGTTCACACGGTCCACCCGCGATGATCGAGCGCAGGGGTGTGGACGGGGAGGGACGCTCATGCCCTAGAATTCATCCGCGGTGTCGCGCAGCTTTGCAAGCCGCTTCGGCGCAACGGTGCGCCAACTTCTCTCAAGCCAATCAGACACATGGTCCCAGTCAACGTCCGACCGGTTCAGAATGATCCCGACCCAGCCGCTAGCCCCGTAATAGGCAGGCTTGAAATATATTTCGGGGGCGTTTTCCACCAGGCTCGCCAATTCATCCGGGCCGCCGGTTTTCACCAGCACGGCGATGTGATCGGTACCGTGAAATCGATCCTGGAAATAGGCGAAGTACTTGCCGCTCTTGCCGCCGGTGCGCCATCCCGGAGAGCCATGGCTATCCCGTTCCTCTGCTTCAGGTAGCACAAGCGCCAACTTGCGAAGCTTCTTTAGTAGCCAGTCTGCACGATAGGCGCGGCTAACGTATTCGGCCACCATACGAGGATAGAGCTGGTATTCAGCGAGGATAACCCGGCTTGCCAGGCTGTCGGCGGTGTCATGCGGAAGGATCGCCACGGGCAACTGGCCCAACAACGGCCCGCCATCCAGTTCGGGAGTCACCACGTGAACCGAACAGCCGCCGAAGGCCTCACCTGCGTCGATTGCGCGCTGGTGGGTGTCCAGTCCCTTGTATTTGGGCAGCAGGGAAGGGTGGGTGTTCACCATGCGGCCTTCCCATCCACTCACGAATTCGGCAGTGAGTATGCGCATATAGCCACAAAGCGCGAGATATTCGGCGCCACTTTCCCGCAGCGCGGAGTCCATGATTTCCTCGTGCGCGCGGCGATCCATGCCGTGATGGTCATGCGCAAATGTGGCAATTCCTTCCGCAGCGGCAATTTTCAGGCCCGGCGCGTCGGGATTGTTGCTGCCCACCAGCACGATTTCGTAGGGGCAATCGGGAAGGCGGGACTGGAACAGCAGAGCAGACATGGTGGTGCCATTGCCGGAAAGCAGACAGGCAACCTTCGCCTTGCGCGGCCTTGCATCCGCCGCCGTCTCAGGCATCGTGATCGGCAACCCAATCGTTTGTTGCAGACCAGGTGCCGGCTGAGCCTCTGACCGTACAACCGCGCTGACCTTTCACGATTTCACCGATTCGGAAAACCTCTTCCCCGGCCTCCGTCATGGCATCGGTTACGGTGCCGACCTTTTCCGGCGATACCGCCAACACCATGCCCACGCCGCAATTGAAGGTGCGGGCCATCTCGGCCGGTTCGATATTGCCCTGCGCCTGCAGGAACGCCATCAAGCGCGATTGCTGCCAGCTATCGGCATCAACCACGGCGCGCGCACCCTCGGGCAGAACACGAGGCAGGTTCTCCAGCAGTCCGCCGCCGGTAATATGCGCCAGCGCATCGACATGCCCTGCCCGTACCGTGGGCAACAGGCTACGCACGTAAATGCGCGTCGGCGCGATCAGCGCGTCGATCAGCAGCCGGTCCTGATCGAACAGGGCGGGGCGATCCAGCTTCCAGCCCTTGTCCGCCGCCAGTCGTCGTACAAGCGAAAAGCCATTGGAATGGACGCCGGAACTTGCAAGGCCCAGCAGGACATGACCCGGCGCAACGCGTTCACCCGTCAACTGTTCGCCGCGCTCCACGGCGCCGACGCAGAAACCGGCAAGGTCGTAGTCGCCTTGCGTATACATACCGGGCATTTCCGCCGTTTCGCCGCCGATCAGCGCGCACCCGGCATCCTTGCAGCCCTGCGCAATCCCCGCGATCACGCGTTCCGCAATACCGTTCTCCAGCTTGCCCGTGGCGAAATAGTCGAGAAAGAACAGCGGTTCTGCACCTTGCACGATCAGATCATTCACGCACATGGCAACAAGATCGATGCCTACCGTGTCATGACGATCTGTATCTATGGCCAGCTTCAGCTTCGTGCCGACGCCATCGTTACCGGCCACCAGCAGCGGGTCTTTGTAGCCCGCAGCCTTCGGATCGAAGAAACCGCCAAAACCGCCGATTTCGCCGTCTGCGCCGGGACGCATCGTGGCTTTGACTAGGGGGCCGATTGCCTTCACGAGGCGGTTGCCGGCGTCGATCGAAACGCCTGCCTGTTCGTAGGTGTAGGATTGCTTGTCCGAATTCATCCCACCGCCATAGTCTTTCAGGCTTGGAATTCCACTCGCCTTTAGGCAAAAGAGCCGCGAATTCCCCGATGAAGATTGATTTCCCCCTTTTCCGGCACAACCAGAGCCGCCTGCCCGCCCTCCTTGCGGTGCTCGGCTTTGCCGTGCTTGCAACACTCGCTGCCGTGTCGCTTACCGCGCAGGTTTCCGGCGATCGCGGCATCGCACCAGTCGCCAGCAGCAGCGATATCGACGTTGGCGGTATCGAGGTGAACGTGACGGGAGACAGTGCGGAGGAAGCTCGCGCAAACGGCTGGCGTGAGGCTCAGCGCCTCGCCTGGGCGAAGATCGACGGACCGGATATACCCGATTCGCGCCTCGATTCGCTGGTTGCCGCCATCGTGGTAGAAGAAGAAAGCGTCGGCCCGCGCCGATACGTCGCGCGGCTTGGGGTTATTTTCGATCGGCAGCGCGCCGGTGCCTTGCTGGGCTCAAGCGGCCAGCGCGCCCGTTCCGCGCCCATGCTGACGCTGCCCGTGCTGATCTCTGGCGGTACGCAGACAATGTTCGAAGTGCGCAACCCCTGGCAGCGGGCTTGGGCGGAATACCAGTTCGGCTCCAGTACGATCGATTACGTCCGTCCCTCGGGCGCGGGCGGAGAATCGCTGCTACTTACCTATGGGCAAAGCGGCAGGCGCAGCCGGGCATGGTGGAACAACATTCTCGACCAGTTCGGCGCGGCAGACGTGTTAATACCAATTGCCAACCTGCGCTGGGAGTGGCCCGGCGGCCCGGTGGAGGGGCGCTTTACCGCGCGTTATGGTCCGGATAATCGCTATCTGGCGGATTTCACAATGCAGGCCGACAGCGCCGATGAACTGCCCGCAATGCTTCGCCGCGCCGTAACCCGTTTCAACGAGATATATGCCGCTGCCCTTGTCGAAGGGACGTTGCAGCCCGACCCTACGCTGACATTGGACAATATCGAGATCACTCCCGAAGTTCGCGCGATCCTGGAACAGGCGCGTGCGGCAGAGCAAGCAGCGCGGGATGCCCAGGCAAGGCAAAGTGACACAGAGATTGACGTTACTCCGGATACCGCTCAGCCGCAGGCTGTCGAAACGTCCGTTCCTGCGGCAAGCTATGGCATTCAGGCGGCGACACCTGAAGCATCCGATTTCGATGGCACCTTGTCGGCGCTTCGTGCCCTTCCCGGTGTTACGAGAGTGACCGTGCGATCCACTGCAATCGGTGGCGCATCGGTGTTCGACGTGACCTATACCGGAGAGCTGTCGGCACTTGCCGAAGTGTTGCGCCAACGGGGCTGGGCGGTGAACGAAGGACAGAACGCTCTCGGCATTTCGCGCTAGGCCCTCCGGCTGATGAGCCAGTTTGCCCTTCCACTAGCTGCCAGAGGTCGTGGCCCGGCACGCATCGTTGTCGGCAATGCGAACCGCCATGTTGCCGAGGCGCTGGGGGCGACGCAGGACTGGCCTTTCCGCACTGCCGTGCTTACCGGTCCGCCACGCTCTGGCAAATCGCTATTGGCGCGCTGGTTCGTGAACAACTCGACCGAGCAGACGCGTCATGAAGCGATCGACGATGCACAGCGATTGCCCGAAGATGAGCTTTTCCATCGCTGGAACCGCGCACAGGAACTCGGCACCTCGCTGCTGATTGTTGCTGGGGAGCCGCCCTGGGACATCTCGCTACCCGATCTTCGCTCTCGCCTTGGCGGGTCTCTGCAACTGGAAATCGGCCAGCCAGACGATGACATGGCGCGCGACCTGTTGCTTTCGCTGGCGGACGAGCGCGGCCTGCCACTGCGTGACGACGCGGCGGATTACCTGGTCCCGCGCGCGTCCCGATCACAGGGGGAACTGGAAAACCTGGTCGCAACCATCGATCGCTTGTCTCTTGAGCGAAAGGCCCCACCTAACATGGGAATCTGGCGCGCTGCACTGGACGCTGTGCATGGGCCCGAGGAACCCCGCTTGATCTGAGCGGATTTTGGTGGGACATTGGAGTAACGATGTTCGAGCAACTGGTAGCCTATCTGGACTCGATCCGCGAACGCGATCCGGCGCCGCGTTCGCGGTGGGAAATCCTGCTTTATCCGGGGGTTCTGGCCGTCGGCATGCACAAGATCGCGCATTGGCTGTTCGAGGCCGAGATGTATTTCCTGGCGCGACTGGTAAACCACATCGCCCGCTGGATGACTGCCATCGATATCCATCCCGGCGCGAAGATCGGCAAGAATTTCTTTATCGATCATGGTTTTACCGTCATCGGCGAAACTGCCGAAATCGGCGACAATGTCACGATCTACCAGTGCGTAACGCTGGGCGGCACAAATCCCACAAGCGGCAAGGGTGGCAAACGCCACCCGACATTGGCCGATAACGTGATCGTCGGTTCGGGCGCGCAGGTTATCGGACCGATCACCGTGGGAGAACGCGCGCGCGTGGGCGCCAATGCCGTGGTGACGGATGATGTGCCGGAAGGGGCGACGATGATCGGCCTGAAGGCGCGCTCTACCCTGGTGCCTGCCGAGACGTGGCTGCGCGAATTCATTCCCTATGGCACACCGTGCGATGAACCGTGCGAGCCCGCGCCTACCGAAAAGGTGCAGGCGCTGGAGGCTGAACTTGTACAACTGCGACAGGAAATGGCGGAACTGCGCAGGCTGATGCCAGCGCCGGATGACGCCGATCGCGGCCGCAAAAGCGGGGCACAACGCTGATGGCGGCCAACGGCGGCGCGCCCAACATCGTTGCATTCCCCGGCCAGCGGCGTCCCGAGCAAGTGGGCTTCGATCGGCGCGAACTGACCCACATCCTCAATTTGTACGGCCGCATGGTCGCTGCTGGCGAATGGCGCGACTATGCAATGGATTTCACCAGGGATTGCGCCACCTTCGCAGCTTTTCGCCGCGCGGCAGAAGTGCCGCAGATGCGTCTGGAAAAGCGCCCGGCTCTACACGGCAAGCAAGGCATGTGGGCGCTGTTTGGCGAACAGGGGCAGGTACTCAAGCGCGGCCATGAGCTGGCTAACGTCCTGGCGCCGGTAGAGCGGCGATTGCTGAAGCTAGTCGATTAGATACGCGCAAAGCGGCATCCGACCCGCGTTATTTACAAGCGTTCCAGCGCGACGACCAATTGGTCGAAGTGGTCGATCATCACGTCTTCGCCCAACTCGTTCATCGGGACATCGTGATAGCCATAGCGATAGGTGACAACGGGGCAGTCGGCATTGCGTGCCGCACACACATCATAGGTAGAATCGCCCACCATCGCGGCGCGGCCCCCGCCGCAATCCTCGATCGCGGCCAGCAACATATCGGGCGCAGGTTTGGCTTTGCCCCTTCCGAAAGTGTCCCCGCCATGGATTGCGCAGAAACGATCCGTCATCCCCAGCGCCTCGATAAGCTGGCGCGCGGGTTCTTCGGATTTGTTGGTGCACACCGCGAGCTTGCAGCCCTTGGCGGCCAACAGGTCCAACGCGCCCAACACACCGGGGAAGGGACAGGTATTGTCCGCTATATGAGCCCAATAGTGATCCAGCAGCGAGTTCTTCAATTCATCGAAACGATCCGGCGGAACCGGGCCGCCAGTATGCTCCAGGCCGCGTTCGAGCATAGCGACCGCACCGCCGCCGATCACCTGGCGGACCTCTGTCAGCGGAAGTGGTGGTCGGCCTTCCAAATCAAGCGCATGGTTGAGCGCGGGGCCGAGATCGAGACTGGAATCGACCAGCGTGCCGTCGAGGTCGAAAAGGACGATGGCGAAAGGAAAATCAGGCATTGGCCCGCCATGTGGGGCAGGGATATGGAAACTGCAATGAAATGGTGGCATGGGCCGCGTCATGAGTGAAAGACCTATCGCAGCCATCATCCTCGCCGCTGGCAAGGGTACCCGTATGAAAAGCAGCCGCCACAAGGTGTTGCACGAAGTCGCGGGCCGTCCCATGATCGAACATCTGCTGGCCAGCGTAGACCAGTTGCAGCCAAGCCAGCTTGTCACCATCGTGGGTGAATATCGTGAACAGCTGCAAGAACGGCTGGGCGATCGTTGCGCTTTCGGCGTTCAGGAACCGCAGCTTGGCACCGGTCATGCCGTGCAACAGGCCGAGGATGCCCTGTCGGGGTTCGATGGCGATGTGCTGGTATTGTACGGCGATGTACCCTTCGTGAAAGCGAAAACGATGCGCGCCATGATCGATCGCCTGCGCGCCGACGACGCGCCCGCAGCCGTCGTCCTTGGCTTCGAACCGCAGGATCCGTTGCGCTATGGCCGCGTGGTGGCGCAGCAGGGCCAGATCATCAAGATGGTGGAATACAAGGATGCGAGCGATGAGGAGCGGGCCTGCACAATGTGCAATTCAGGTCTGCTGGCCGCGCGCTCGGAAGACCTGTTCGCCCTGCTGACGCGGGTGAAGAACGAGAATGCCCAAGGCGAATACTACCTGCCCGATATCGTGAACATTGCCATCGCCGATGGCCGCAACTGCGCGGTTGTCGCCTGCGACAGCGCGGATGAGGTGGCAGGTATCAACAGCCGTGCCGAACTGGCCGCTGCGGAGACCCAATGGCAGGAGCTGGCTCGCGAAGAGGCGATGGAACAAGGCGTCACCATACGTGCGCCCGATACGGTGTTCTTCAGCTATGACACGCAGCTTGCTGCCGATGTCGTGGTGGAGCCCAACGTGGTTTTCGGTCCTGGCGTGAGTGTGGCCAGCGGCGCGCTGATCCGGTCCTTCAGTCATCTCGAAGGTGCCAGCGTTGGGGAAGGGGTGGAGGTTGGCCCATACGCTCGCTTGCGTCCCGGTGCGGTGCTGGAAGCGAACAGCAAGGTCGGCAACTTCGTGGAGATCAAGAAAACCACGCTGGGGGAAGGGGCCAAGGCCAACCACCTCACCTATCTGGGCGATGCCAATGTGGGCGCGGGCGCGAATATCGGGGCGGGCACGATCACCTGCAACTACGATGGTTACTTCAAGCACCAGACGAATATCGGCCCACGCGCCTTTATCGGATCGAATTCCTCGCTGATCGCCCCTCTCGCGGTCGGTGCCGATGCCATCGTTGCAGCGGGCAGCGCAGTAAGCCGCGATGTTGCCGACGGCGAATTGCGCATGGTGCGCGCAGACCAGTTGGTGAAGCCGGGCTGGGCCGACCGTTTCCACGATACGATGAAGAGAAAGAAATCGGCGGCCCAAAAGGATGGCTGAATGCGTTCTCACCGAGGGGCAGGTGGCACTTGTGTTGCAAGCGTCACGCCAACTGATGCCCTTCGATGAGTAACCTTCCACTTTCGGTTGCTGACGCGGCCATTCGCTGTTCAGCATCTTGCTGGCAGGCGGTGTCGCGAAAGTTTTCACCCTTAATATGAATATCGTCGCCTAGAAGGCAGCGAACAGAAATCAGGGACCTACGCCATGTGTGGAATTATCGGAATTGTGGGCCAGCGCGATGTCGCTGCGCGACTGGTGGATGGCCTGCGGCGGATGGAATATCGCGGCTATGACAGCGCGGGAATTTGTACGGCGCATGACGGCGAGTTGCACCGCCGCCGGGCCGAAGGAAAGCTGAGTGCCCTGGTTGATGAACTGGCGGAAAATCCCGCTTCTGGCAGCATCGGCATCGCCCATACCCGTTGGGCGACCCATGGCGCGCCGGTGGAAAAGAATGCTCATCCCCATGCGACCCCGCACGTTGCTCTCGTACACAACGGCATCATCGAAAACTTCAAGGAATTGCGCGATGAACTGCGCGCTGACGGCCGCACTTTCGAAAGCGAGACCGATACCGAGGTCGTTGTCCACCTGATCTCTCGCCGGATCGAGCAAGGCCAGTCGCCGGAAGACGCCGTTGCCGAAGTGCTTCCCCGCCTGCGCGGCGCATTCGCGCTGGCTATCGCCTTCCGCGACCATCCGGACATGCTGATCGGTGCCAGACTCGGCTCTCCGCTGGTGGTTGGCTACGGGGAAGGCGAGATGTATCTCGGTTCAGACGCGCTGGCTCTTGCCCCGCTGACGCAGCAGATCGCCTATCTGGAAGAAGGTGACTGGGTCACGATCACAAAGGACAGCGCCAGTATCCGCGATCTCGACGGTAACAAGGTCGAACGCGCCGTTCAGGCGTCGGGCGCGACTGCTGCGATGATCGAGAAGGGTAATTACAACCACTTCATGCGGAAGGAGATATTCGAGCAGCCGACCGTGGTCGCGCAGACTCTGCGATCCTATCTGCGTCCCGGCGAACAGCGTGTTGCCCTGCCGCAAATCGATTTCGATATCTCTGCGGTAAACCGCGTGACGATCGTCGCCTGCGGCACGTCCTACTACGCGGCGATGGTAGCAAAATACTGGTTCGAGCAGTTTGCCCGCGTGCCGGTGGATATCGATTTCGCCAGCGAATTTCGTTATCGTGAGCCGGTGCTGCCCGAAGGCGGACTGGCTTTATTCATTTCGCAAAGCGGCGAGACGGCCGATACCCTTGCAGCTTTGCGTCATTGCCGGGAACAGGGGCAGGTTATCGCTGCCGTGGTGAATGTGCCCACCAGTTCCATGGCGCGGGAAGCCGATCTGCTGTTGCCCACGCATGCGGGCCCTGAAATTGGCGTGGCATCCACCAAGGCCTTCACTTGTCAACTGGCAGTGCTGGCCGCCCTGTCGGCGCATCTCGCGGTGAAGAAGGGTCTGATGGATCGCGAAGAAGAAGCCGAGGTGGTCAAACACCTGCTGGAGGCGCCCGCGTGCCTCAACGCGGCGCTGGATCATGACGAGGACATCGCCAGCATGGCGCACCTGATCGCGCCAGCCCGCGATGTACTTTATCTGGGTCGAGGCGCGGATTTTCCCCTGGCGTTGGAAGGCGCGCTGAAGCTGAAGGAAATCAGCTATATCCACGCCGAAGGCTATGCCAGCGGCGAAATGAAGCACGGCCCCATCGCACTGATCGACGATAGTGTTCCGGTGATCGTCCTGGCGCCATCGGGTCCCTTGTTTGAAAAGACGGTTTCCAACATGCAGGAAGTGCAGGCACGTGGCGGCAAGGTCGTGCTGATTTCCGACCGGGAAGGAATCCGGCAGGCGGGTGAGGATTGCATGGCCGTGATCGAGATGCCCAAAGTGCATCCCCTCATCGCCCCGCTGGTTTACGCGGTGCCTGTACAACTGCTGGCCTATCATGTGGCCGTGGCAAAGGGCACGGATGTGGACCAGCCGCGCAACCTCGCCAAGTCGGTTACCGTGGAATAATCAGCAATTTAATTCCGAAATAGGTCCCCGCGCTTTACCCCCCAATAACTATTGGCGGGCTAGTGCGGGGTGGTGAGCGATAAACACTCTGGATTACCGACACTTCCGCTGCAGATGGGTTTCCTGCAGGTGATCGGCCTGCGCGAACCGAGTGACGGGGACTGGACCCGGCTGCGCACGCTTCAATATTCCGAATTGCACAAGGTTTCCACACTCCGGATCACGGCCCATGGACTGGCAGCAATGCTGGCGGTCGCGCTTTACATGCAGAGCGTCGCGCACTGGGTGCTGGCCGTGTGGATGCTCAGCATCGTTGCCGCCGTGTGGAATGTCGGTCGGATCGATCGCAATTTCATCGATATCGAAGCGCGCGGCGTACAGTGGAACGAGTTCATGCGCCAGGCACTGGGCGTTGCAGGGTGTACCATTCCCTGGGTCGCGGCGCTGTTGTTCTTCGTGCCCGAGGGTACGGCAACAGACCATTACGCACTCTGGGCCGTTGCCGCCATGCTGATTGCGGGAAGCGCGGCGGCGATGGCCAGCGCACCTGTGGCAATCGTCGTGTTCGACCTGATCGTGGGTGCAGCGGGCGTCGCATCGTTCATCCTGACGGGTGATTTCCTGTTCGCCATAGCCGCCGCTGTTTACACGGTGACAATAGTCGCAGGTGCCTTGCGATCCGCGCGGACATATCTCTCGGCCAAGATTGCCGAGGCTGGCGTTGCGGAGAAGGACGAGGTGGTATCGCTCCTGCTGCGCGAATTCGAGGAGAAGGAGTCGGACTGGCTTTGGCAAGTTGATACCAATCGCCGGATCCGGTCTGCGTCCCCGCGCTTCGCCTTTGCCTTTGGCTGTGTGCCGGAAAATCTGGAAGGCGAAAGCTTCATCAAGCTGATCGCCGGGTCGACATGGGAAAGCGGGGAGTTTCCGCGCAGCCTTCACGAACTGGCCGAGAAACTGAAACGCCGCGAGCACTTCTCCAACCTTCTGGTGCAAGTCTATCTGGAAACGGGCCACCGCTGGTGGGAGCTTTCCGGCACTCCGATGTATGACGATAACGGCAGCTACATCGGTTTTCGCGGTGTCGGTTCCGACGTTACGGAGCAGCGCGATCGCGACGAGAAGATCGCCTATCTGGCGCGCTACGATACGCTGACGGGCCTGCCCAACCGGCTTATGCTGACAGAGGCGCTGGGCGAGGCCATGCGCTATTCGGAACAGTGGAAATCGCGCTGTGCGTTCCTGATGATCGACCTCGACCGGTTCAAGGCCGTGAACGATTCGCTTGGGCACCAGTTGGGCGACCGGTTGCTGGCCAGCGTGTCCAAACGCCTCGACAGTGTCATTACAGAGAACGAGCAGTGCGGACGTTTGGGCGGCGACGAGTTCGCCGTCGTCATCCGCGATGCCAGCGAGAAAGGCCGCGTCGATCGGCTGGCCGATGCGATTATCGAAGCTCTTTCGCAGCCATACTCCATCGACAATCATACCCTCTTCGTCGGGGCGAGCGTCGGTTCCGCAGTGGGGCCGCGCGACGGTTCTTCGGTGGAGACCCTGATGCGCAACGCCGATCTCGCGCTCTACCGGGCGAAAGACGAAGGTGGAAACACGCATTACCGCTACGTGCCCTCCATGCACGCAGATGCCGAAGAGCGGCGCAAGCTGGAACTGTCCCTGCGCCGTGCAATAAGCAAGAACGAACTGGAATTGAATTTCCAGCCCGTCGTTAACGCTCGCAGTGAAACCGTGGTGAGCTTCGAGGCGCTGTTGCGCTGGAACAGTGAAGAGCACGGGTTCGTCAGCCCCGCCAAATTCATCCCGCTGGCCGAAGACACCCGCCTTATCGTCCCCATCGGCGAATGGGTGTTGTACGAAGCCTGCCGCGAGGCAGCGCGCTGGCCCGATGAGATCAAGGTCGCGGTGAACGTCTCCGGCGAACAGTTGCTGGAACCCAATTTCGCCGCAACCGTCGTTCGAGCGCTGGCCGATACCGGGTTGTCCGCCCACCGGCTGGAGGTGGAAGTTACCGAGAGCGTGTTCCTGCGCGATGGACGCATTGCCCGCCAGGCGCTGGAAGAGATCATGGCGCTGGGCTGCTCCATCGCACTTGACGATTTCGGCACCGGATACTCTTCGCTCGGCTATTTGCGCACATTGCGGTTCTCCACGATCAAGGTGGACAAGAGCTTCGTCCAGGGCGCCACGCATGACAGCCAGGAAAGCCTCGCCATCATCCGCGCCGTGGTTGCCATGGCGCGCAGCCTGGAAATGACCACGACCGCAGAGGGCGTGGAAGACGCCGACCAGGCGGCCCTGATCCGCGAGCTGGGCTGCACCAAGATCCAGGGCTATTACTTTGGCCGTCCCATGAAGGCGCTGGAAGCCCGGTCCCTAGTGGTGAAAAGCCGCAGCAGCAGCCGCGCTGCTTGAGTTGAGTTGATTTTCGAAGCCGCCACCGCGGCTTCCTCTTTGCTAGATAAACAGGCAAGCTGCGCTCACCGCGGGCGACCGTCTGGCCTTGCGACCTGCTAGGAGCGAGCCGAACTCGTAGGAAAGCTGACCTTTCTTGCGAAAAAAGCCGAGCAGGCCGAACGGCGTGCGCCCCGCGACCGTGAGAACAACAAGCTAGGCTTCCACCAGGCTCGCGATCACGCCTTCGAACAGACGCCGGCCATCGCTGCCACCATGGTCCGCTTCGATCGCGCGTTCAGGGTGCGGCATCATGCCCAGAACATTGCCGCGCTGGTTCAGAATGCCGGCGATATCGCGACGCGAACCGTTGGAGTTCTCCTCGTAGCGGAAAGCGACGCGGCCTTCCCCTTCGAGGCGATCGAGCACATCGTCCGCGGCGAAGTAGTTGCCGTCGTGATGCGCCACGGGGATATGGATCGTCTCGCCCTTCGAATAGGCGCTGGTGAACAGGCTGTCGGCATTCTCCACCCTCAGGGGCACGGTGCGGCAGATGAAATGCTGCGCTGCATTGCGCATCAGAGCGCCCGGCAGCAACTGCGCCTCCGTCAGCACCTGGAAACCGTTGCACACGCCCAGCACCGGAACGCCGCGATCCGCCGCTGCCTTTACGGAGCGCATGATCGGGCTGTTGGCGGCCATCGCGCCGGAACGCAGGTAATCTCCATAAGAGAAGCCACCGGGCAGAGCGATGAAATCGAGGCCATCGGGCAGGTCGGCATCGCCATGCCAGACCTTTACCGGCTCCTTGCCAGAGACATCGCGCAGCGCGACCCACATGTCGCGGTCGCAATTGGAGCCGGGGAACGTGACGACGGCGGTTTTCATCAGCCAACCTTCTCGATGCGATAGTTTTCGATCACCATGTTGGCGAGCAGCTTCTGGCACATTTCGTCCAGCGCTTCATCGCTGGTATCGTCGGCCACTTCCATCTCCACCAGGCGGCCGATGCGCACATCTTCCACGCCCTTGAACCCCAACCCGTCCAGCGCATGGTGGACGGCGCGGCCCTGCGGATCGAGTACGCCGGGCTTCAGGCTTACATGGATGCGGACTTTCATGGGGCGGGCCTTTCGCGGCGAGGTGGTGGAGGGGCAACAGGTCGCCGCTGCCTATGGCGATTGAGGGCGATTCCCGCAAGGGCTGGCCAAGGTCGCCTCGGTGGAGCAGGCCGGATATCCAACTAATGTGGAACACATGGAACACAGTCCTGAAGCAGAAAACTTCCGCGCCGCGTGGGCGGGGTGGAACAGGCAGCAGGAGCGGATTGGAAACGGTTGCATCGCATGGCGCGTTAGTGTGCGAAGCAAGCGTAGGACAGACACGCGGGAAAGGGGCCAGCACAGATGATTTCAACGGAAAAATTCACATTCACCGGCAAGGATGGGCAGTCGCTGGACGGTCGGCTGGAATTGCCGCTTTACAACAAGCCTCGCGCCGCTGCGCTGTTTGCGCATTGCTTTACCTGCACGAAGCAGAGCCACGCCGCCACCCGCGTGGCATCGGCGCTGGCGGCCAAGGGCATTGCCGTGCTGCGTTTCGACTTTACCGGCCTTGGCGGCAGCGATGGTGATTTCGCCAATGCCGGTTTTGTCACCAATGTCGAGGACCTGACCTGTGCGGCCAGGGCGCTGGCGGATCGCGGACTGCCGCCGGTATTGCTGATTGGCCATTCGCTGGGCGGGGCAGCGGCGCTGGCGGCGGCCGCGCATATTCCTCAGCTTCGCGCGGTCGCTACACTGAACGCGCCCTACGATGCAGCGCACGTGTTCGAACATTTTGGCGATGCCGTGCAGGATATCGAGGATCGCGGAGAAGGCGAAGTAACGCTGGCGGGACGCAAGTTTCGCATCGCGCGCGAATTTCTGGAACAGGGCAGGGACCAGCCGCAGGCAGAGCGTATCGCCAGCCTGGGCTTGCCGCTGATGGTGCTGCATTCGCCGCAGGACGAGGTGGTCGGCATCGAGAACGCCCGGCTGATCTACGAGGCCGCGATGCATCCCAAAAGTTACGTGGCGCTGGACAAGGCCGACCATCTGCTGACGCAGGCGGGCTCTGCCGAGTATGCAGCCAACCTGATCGCCACCTGGGCAACGCCCTATCTAGCCGACCTGCCGATGGAGCCGCGCAAGGACTTTGCAGGCACGGTCGAGGTGTCGACTGCTGGCGGCAAGTTCGCGCAATGGGTACGCACGCCTGCCCACGAATTCATCGCCGACGAACCTGCAAGCTTCGGCGGCAGCGACCACGGTCCGACGCCCTACGACCTGCTGCTGGCAGCATTGGGCACCTGCACCAGCATGACGATAAAGATGTATGCCGCCCGCAAGAAAATCCCGTTGGAAAACGTGCGGATAGAGCTGGAGCACAGCCGCGATCATCTGGAAGATTGTATCGACTGTGAGAAGAAGGGCGTGCCAATTCAGGCGATCGACCGCGCGATAGAGCTATCGGGCGACTTGACCGGGGAGCAACGCCAGAAACTGATGGAAATCGCGGACAAATGTCCCGTTCACAAGACGCTGGAGGGCGAATTGCATATCCATTCGACGTTGATTGACGAATAATTCCTCGTTGAAAATGCGAAGGGGAGGTCGAGCAACTCGCCCGACCTCCGCCAATGCTAGGCTGATTGCCTTATTCTCCGTCTGCCTCACCGGGCGCGACGAGGATGCGCGTGTCGGCGCGGCGTTCGGGCACCAGGTACGTCTGCGCCAGTTCCTGTAGTTCTGCAGGGGTGAAGCTCATCACGACCTCTGCCTGTTCACGCACACGATCGAGGCGTTCTGCCTCGCTCTGGGCGTCCGATGCAACGCCGATCCAGAAGCCGTTGTTCTCTCGTGACTGGCGAATGTTTTCCAGCACGGGCTGGCGTGCGCGAAGCAGGAAGTCATCGCTTACAGGCTCGTCCCGCAATTCGCGAGCAAGGCGCTGGATGATGCCGCGCACCTCGTCCGCCTGTGCCGGGTCCACGACTGCCGCAAGGCTGAGGGTGCCGTAATCGGCGAAATCCTCGCTGGTGGAGTTGGAGACGGACGGGCTGTAGGTCGCCGCCAGTTCCTCTCGCAAGGTTTCCAGTCCCTTCAGTCGCACGAGGCCGGCCAGAAGCGAAAGTCCCATATCCTCGCGGAAGTCGGAATCGTCACGCGTGCGCCAGATGCTGCCGACCAGGGCCTGATCGTCCTGCCCGGTGTGCGTGTAGTCGGTAACTTCGTCGCTCGACAGGTCGATGAAGTCCAGTTGGCGCTTGTCGGAGTAATCCGCAAATTCGGCATTGCGCTCAGGCAGGGCGCCGAAGCTGCGTGCCACGGCCTCGATAGCCGTTTCGGGATCGATATCGCCGACGATGCCGATTTCGATTGCGCCATTCCCTGCTGAAGACAGCACCGCGTCGCGCAGGGCCTCGCGATCGACAGATCCCAGTTCCTCACGCGTGGGGAAGGCGGTGTAGGGGCTGTCGGCAAGCTGTTCTCCCGTGCGCAGGCTGAACAACTGCGCGGGCTGCGATTCCAGCTGGCCCCACACGGCATCGATCACGGCGGCGAAGCGTGCGTCGGCCTCCGGACGCAGGCCAAGGTCGGTAAGGTAGGCCGCACTCACCTTCATCTGCATGGCGAGATCTTCAGGCGTGGTCACGCCATTGGAGACAAAGACGTCGGTACCTGCCCCGATCCCTGCGGAAACCTGCTGACCTGCCAGAAGCTCGGTAATCTCGTCGTAGCTGTGCTGGCCAAGCCCGCCGACCTGCGATGCGATTTGCAAATAGATGCTTGCGGCGGTGGCATTCATTTCGTCCAGCGCGAAACTGCCGCCATCCATGTTGACGTTGAAACGGACACGGCCCGGCTCGAAATCGGTCTGCTTGATGTTCAGACGCACATTGTTGTCGAAGGTGACTGTGCGGATCCCCAGATCTTCGATCATGGTGTCGGATACGACTTCGCCCGGTTCGCCCCAGTCGGCATAGGCGAATTCGGTAGTGGCCACGTCCTCCGGCTCCGCCACGGCGACTTCGGCGCTATTGTTATAGACCATGGCAACGGCTTCCTCGCCGCCGTCCAGTTCCTTGGCTGCCACGCGCACCAGCGGTTCGCCTTCGCTCCACAGTTCGCGGAACAGCTCGTTCACCGCTTCCACCGTCAGTTGCGGGCGGATCTGCTGGAACAGCTCGTAACGCCATTGCGGATCAGTGACGAAATCGTTTTCTGCTGCCGCATTGACCAGCGCGCTGGCCAACTGGCCGTTGGTTCGTGCTTCGGCCTGCGCGGCGCTGCGCCGCAGGGCGCTTTCCGTGTTGGTCAGCGCATAGTCGAGTTCGGCCTGGGTAAAGCCGTATTGCAATGCGCGGCGAAGTTCCTGTTCCGCGATCATCAGCCCTTCATCCCACGCACCATCGCGGGTGCTGACGGAGATGAAGGAATAGTCCGCTACGCCCTCATCATCGCTGACACCGAAACCACCGCCCAGGATCGGGCTGTCTTCGCGGTTGGCAATGCGCGTGATGCGACGATCGAACATGGCTTCCGCCAATCCGCGAAGCTGGCTGCGGGTCCGCTCGGCCACGGTATCGGCGGGATCGGTGTAAGGGCGCAGCTGATAAATGGCGACGCCTTCGTTGATCGTGGGATCGACAAAGGTGTCGAACGCAGCTTCGCGATTGAAATCTACCACACCGGGCTCGGGGATCATGCCGGGCTCGCCGGTGCCTTGCCAATCGGCAAAGCGTTCGCGAATGGCCTCTTCCATCTCTGCAACGTCGAAGTCGCCGACGGCCACGAAGGTCGTGTTTTCGGGGCGGTAAAAGCGGCGATAGAGCGCTTCCAGCCGCTCTGCCGGAGCTTCGCGCAGCACCTCGTCAAGACCGATCGGGAAGCGCGTGGTATATCTGGTGCCGGGGATGCGGAAATCGAACATGTCGCGAAAGTTGCGCAGACCCGCGGTGTCGCGCACCCGGCGTTCGCTGACGAGGATCTCGCGCTCCCGGTCGACGGCTTCGGGATCGAAAGTCAGTTCACTGGCGGTTTCGCGCATCAGGAACAGGGCGGTTTCCAGCCCCTCCTCGTTGGCGTTGGGCACGTCCAGCATGTACACCGTTTCATCGAAGCTGGTGTAGGCGTTGGTGTCCGGGCCGAAGGCCAGGCCAAGCCGTTCCAGCAGCGGGATCATCTCGCCTTCGGGAACATTGATGGAGCCGTTGAAGGCCATGTGCTCGATAAAATGGGCAAGGCCGCGCTCGTCATCCGCTTCGCCTAGCGATCCGAAATCGAAATGCATGCGGAAGGATGCGGCGCCATCAGGGGTGTCGTTCTGGCGAATGGCATAGCGCATGCCGTTTTCCAGCACGCCGTAGGTTACGAAAGGATCCTGCACGACATCGGTCGCCTCGGTTCCCCATTCCTGCTGCGCGGCTGCGGGAGCGGCCATGGCCAGCGTGAAGGCGAGGGCGGCGCAGGAAATGCCCGTCGAGAGCGCACGGCGAATGGTCATACAATTAATCCCCTTGAGACAGATGTTTATTACTTGAATCGTGTAGCAACTAGTACTGATCTGGCGCACAACAGAATATGCATTGGCAATGAACATGCCACAACCGCGGCCTTGGGCCACCTAGCTGGCATAGCCGAAGTCCGGGCTGCAGGCAGAGCCATCTTCCAACCAGTTCACCTCGTAAGTGGCAGGCACGGGGGCCTTGCGCGGTCCTGCGTAATCGAAGCCTGCGAAGTCCGCTTCACGATCCAGTTCGATGCGGGCCATGCTGTTATCGAAATCGGCAAGACGATCATTGTCCCGCTCGGCCAGGTCGGAGCTGATCTCGCGGTGCTGGGTCCGGCTGATACGGATCATGCGGATCGAACCGTCACGCTTGTCGAACATGCGGCGATAGGTCGATCCATAGATCTGCGTGTCGAACTGCGAGTTGTAGGACCAGTTTTCCGGGTCCGTGTCGCCTGGCAGGCGTACGGTGGTGACGTGGCAGGCGTAATTGTCTTCGTTCAGAAACGGGGCTTGCTGGTCCTGCCCGCTATCCCTTTGCCTGCGGGATGGCGGAGTGAACCCGCCGCCGGGCAGGGTGAGAGTTGCGCCGTCATCACTGCGATTGTCCCAGTCCGGCATGCCGGTGCCGACAATCTCCAGCACGCTGGCCTGTTTGTCCTTGTCGAATTGCCAGGTGACGGAGTCCACGCTGTCCCAGAAAGTCGATCCGGCCATCTCGTTGCGAAAGGCGTTTTCCAGCTGGCTGTCCGTTACGGACGAGAACCGTACGTATTCGGCAAGGGCATCTATTCCGCGCGTTATGGTCTTCTGCCGTATGCTGGCGGGCACATCCAGCCCTTCACGTGCATCGATTTCATACAGGGAGATGGTTTTGGGCTGCTCGAGCGGAAACCACTCCAGTTCCTCCAGTTCGGCGCCGCGATCGCCCAGCGGAAGCACCCAGCGATAGGGCAGGATGGGCCGCTGCAACGGCGTCACCACGCCCGGCATGGTGCCATCGAGCCAGTAGTGCTGTCCATCGATCGTGGCGCGCACGAGGACGTGATCGAACAGGCCGGGGCTGGGAAGCAAGGCGTCCAGCCCGTCGTCGATGCCGTTGTTGCTGACGAGCACCGCTTCGGCCTCGATGCCAAGTTCCTCCAACAGCGCCAGCAGCAGTGCGGTCTTGCCCTTGCAGTCGCCATAGCGCCGTTGCCAGGTCTCTTCCGCGCTTGCCGGGGTCATGGCCCCGGTATTGAGGCCGACGTAGACATAGCGAACCTGCTGCGCCACCAGCTCCAGCGCGGCGCTGGCACGCTCCATCGGCGTGTCGTTCGCGCGCGCGATGCGTGCCGCTTCCTGCGCCACCGGCGAATCTGCTGAAAGGGCGCTCGCATTGTCGAACAGCGTGTCGAAGCGCGAGGAGATCGCTGACCAGCTTTCGAAATCGCTGAATTCCAGAACCCTTTGCCAATTGTACCGCGGCGGCGCATCGCGCGGCGGCACGAGGGGATCGGCAGAAACCGCCTGGATGGTAATGGCATTATCGCCGCGCGTTACGAAAGGCTCGAGATCCTGCGTCAGTCGGATCTGCGGCTTGTCGTCGGCATCTTCCCAGCTGAGGCTGAGGTGCACGAGACCGGGCGCAGGCTCGGGCGCCAGCATCAGCAGGCCAAAGTCGCGGTCGGTCAACGTCGGGTTGCCGGTGGGCACGGTGTAGGCCAGTTCCAGTTCGTCCCCCACGCGCAGGTCCGGAACGCGCAGCACGGCGGTAAGCAGCCCGTCGATCATCGCGGCTTCGAGTTGATCCTCGCGGCGCAGGATTTCGAACGAATTGTCTGCCAGCACGTCAATCGGCTCTTCGTCCCGGTGGATGCGCAGGCGATGAACGGTGGGCGGCCCCGCAGCCGGGTTCCAGGTGATTGCCACATTGCCCAGTTCCAGCGCGTTGGGATGCAGCAACCGTGCCTGCATCATGTTGTAGGTAAGCTGCTGATCGCCATCGAGATGGACTTGCGAATGCTGGCGCCGCCAGAACACTATTCCGCGTGCGTCTTCAGGTGCGTCTACGGGCTCGACGGTATCGACCCAGGATGGTGCCGGCCCCATCAGCACTTCCTGCGACTGGGCGAGGGCGGGCGTGGCGGTGGCAAGGGCGCTGGCGAAAAGCAGCGCGCGGCAGAGCGGCGGATGAATCGTCATCCGCGCATCATTGCCTAATCAGGATTGAAAACAACCCCTTGCCGTGAAAAAGCCACGGCTCGTGGAACTCAGTTCTTGGGTTTGGGGCCGCCCGGCTTTTGCGACGGGGTACGCAAACGAGAGCGGTGCGCATCCATATCCAGCACTTCGCCAGGGCCGTTGTCCTCGCCCGAAAGCACGCCCAGACGCCGTGCGACTTCCTGGTAGGCTTCTTCTTCCCCGCCCAAGTCGCGGCGGAAGCGATCCTTGTCCAGCTTCTCTCCGCTGGTCATGTCCCACAGGCGGCAATTGTCCGGGCTGAATTCGTCGGCCAGGATCACGCGGCTGAAGTCGCCATCGAAAATGCGACCGAATTCCAGCTTGAAATCCACCAACCGGATATCGACGGCAGCGAACATGCCACTGAGGAAATCGTTGATGCGGATCGCCATGGCGGCGATATCCTGCATCTCTTCATGGCTGGCCCAGTTGAAGCAGGCGATATGTTCTTCCGCAACCAGCGGATCGCCCAGTGCATCGTCCTTCAGGTAATATTCCAGCAGCGTGTGCGGCAGCATCTCGCCTTCTTCCACGCCCAACCGCTTAGAAATGGAGCCGGCTGCAACATTGCGCACGACCACTTCCAGCGGAATGATCTCCACCTGCCGCACCAATTGCTCGCGCATGTTCAGGCGGCGGATGAAATGGGTGGGGATACCGATATGGGCAAGCCGGGTGAACACATACTCGCTGATGCGGTTGTTGATCACGCCCTTGCCGTTGATCGTACCCTTCTTCTCGGCGTTGAAGGCGGTGGCATCATCCTTGAAATACTGGATGATAGTGCCCGGCTCTGGTCCTTCGTAAAGGATCTTGGCCTTGCCTTCGTAGATCTGGCGACGGCGGGACATGGCAGCAACCTTTCAGCAGCAAAAAAGCGAGCGCCCCGGCGACGCGAACGATGTTCACGGGGGGCCGGGGCGCGAAGAAGCACGGGCTATACACCGAACTCGGCGGCGGGGCAATCGGGCGAAAAAGTCAGGTGATTCGCAGCGTGAACAGTAGCGTTATGGCTGCGGTACTGTTGCTTTGTCCCGCGAAACCAATGTGCTGCGAATTCGTGTGATGCAGTTCAAAAAATCGTGATACCACTTCATCACCAATAACGGGGGATTTACGATATGAAGAAATTTGCATTCCTTGCAGTATTCGCGCTTGCGGCTTGCGGTGAAGCCGAAACAGAAGAGCCGATGGTCGAAGAAGAAGTCGCCATGGAAGAGCCTGCGGCTGAAGTCGCCATGGCTGCCGACGGCATGCCGATGGCCGGTACTTACGAGATTACCACGGCGGAAGGCGAAACCTACACGCAGGTTGTTTCGGAAGACGGCACTTATGTAAATACAATGCCCGACGGTTCCGAAGTAAACGGCACCTGGACATCCGAACGCCCGGATCAGTGGTGCGGCGCGCGCGAAGATGAAGAAGTCGAATGTTCTACCGAAATGGTCGACGAAAATGGTGTGTGGACCTCGACTTCGGATAACGATCCCGAAGACGTGGCCACTATCGTTCGCCTCGATTCCTGATTGTAGACATCATCCAATGCAAAGGGGCGCGGAACCTGCGGGTGCCGCGCCCCTTTCTTATTCCAGTCCTCCGGGCGCGCGATCATCTTTGCCCGCACGGCCTTCGTGCGGAACCTTGCCGCGTTCGATCATCCGGCCCAGCGTCATGCGCTGCACCAGCACGCTGAACAGCACCGCGCCGAATGTGGCGGCGAGCAGCAGATCCCTTACAGGGCCTGCGGGTAGCGACAGCGCCAGCGCGATGGAAATGCCGCCGCGCAGGCCGCCCCACCATAATACTCCCCAGGCGCCATCCGCCTTCGGCTTTGCCGCGGGCACCACCTTGGTCGACAGCGTTACCGCCGCAGCACGGGCGAACAGCGTGATGGGAATGGCAGCCAGCATCAGCAGGCTTTCGTCCACGCCGGGCACCAACACGATCATCTCCAGCCCGATCAGCAGGAACAGCACCGAGTTGAGCAGTTCGTCCACCACTTCCCAGAAGCGGACGACGTACTCTCGCGTGATATCGCTCATCGCGTAGGTGACACCGTAGTTGCCGATCAGCAGACCTGCCACCGCCATCGCCAGCGGGCCGGAGATATGCAGCGCGGTGCACAGGGCATAGCCGCCCATCACCACGGCCAACGTGATGGTCACCTCCAGCGCGTATTCATCCATCGATCGCATGGCGCGAAAGCCGACGTAGCCAAACACCAGCCCCACCAGCAGGCCGCCGCCTGCCTCGATCAGGAACAGGCGCGCGCCTTCTGCAATGCTGAATTCGGTGCCCGTTACTGCCGCACCAAGCAGGATGGTGAACACCACGATGCCCACGCCATCATTGAACAGGCTTTCGCCCGCAACGCTGGCCTGAAGGCTTTCGTCCACCTTCTCCTCTTTCAATACGCCCAGCACGGCAACGGGATCGGTGGGCGCGATCAATGCGCCGAAAACGAAATACCAGATGATCGCGAGATCAAGGCCGAGCAGAAGACCAAGACCCCAGGTCAGCAGGCCCACGATCACGGTCGAGAATAACACGCCGACCGTCGAGAGCAGCAGTACGGGCAGCCAGTCCGCCTTCAGTCTGTCGAGATCCACATGCAACGCGCCGGCAAACAGCAGGAAGCTGAGCATGCCCTGCAGCAGCGTATCGGTGAAGTTCATCTCCACCAGCAAGCGGGCAACCGTATCGTCCAGCGTGATGCCGGGCAGAACGGCATTGGCCACCAGCAAGCCGACGGCTGCAATCGCGCCCATGGCGGTAAGCCCCACGACATGGGGCAGCTTTATAAAATGATGGTTGAGCCAGCCCAGAAATGCACTGGCCACCACCAGCATGGCGGCAAGATCGAAGGGAGAGAGCCCGGCGCTTTCGTGTTCCATCGCGAAGGCTTAGCCGCGCCGGACCCGAAATCCTACCCTGCCAGCTTGGCTGCCGTGTTCGCCACGCGCTTGCCGAGGTATTTCGCGCCATCGATCTCGTCCGCGCTCGGCTGGCGACTGCCGTCCGGCCCGGCGATGGTGGTGGCGCCGTAGGGTGCGCCGCCTTTCACCGCGTCCACGCCGTTCTGGCCTTCGAACCCGTAATCCAGCCCGATAATGGTCATGCCAAAATGCATGAGGTTGGTGATCATGGAGAATAGCGTGGTCTCCTGCCCGCCGTGTTGCGAATTGCTGCTGGTGAAGACTGCGCCCGGCTTGCCGATCAGTGCGCCCGACGCCCACACGCCGCCGCAGGTATCGAGGAAGGCTGCCATCTGGCTGGGTAGGCGGCCAAAGCGGGTGGGCGCGCCCACCACCATACCGTCATAGTCGCCAAGCACGTCCGGCCCCTCGATCAGCGGATGATCCTCGTTCGCCTGGAAGCCGAAGGTCTTTACCACCTCTTCCGGTGCGGTTTCGGGCACGCGGCGAATGTCCGCCTCGTGGCCCGCGTCGCGGATGCCATCTGCCACGGCCTCCGCCATGGTCGAGATATGTCCGTAGGAAGAATAGTAGAGCACGAGGATGCGAGCCATGATGGTCCTTTCGCTTGACAGGAAGGCAGCCGCGCGGCGCTGTTCGGTCAAGGAAACGCGCGCGCGGACTGGTGTTGTACGCCTATGGAATGACGGGCTTGCCCTACAGGTTCCGCGATTGCGCCGGGGTTCTTTGACGCGAGACCGGAAAACAGCTTGCAACCTGCCGCGGCTTGTTTCGTTACCTTGCGACTGGCTTAGCGGGAAACGATTGCATGGAAACCATAGGCGCCGATCTCGAAACGATGAAGCGGGTTCCGCTGAGCGAACACCACGTCTCCATGATCCGCGAGATCGGGACAGAGCGCACCTATGCCGCAGGCGACAACATTGCCGATGTCGGCGATGCCATGACGGAGTTTCTCTACGTCCTGGAAGGCGAGATCGAGGTGGTCGATCCCTATACGGACGGGCGACTGGTCGAAAGCTCTATCGGACCCACGCAGTTCATGGGCGAGATCGGTTTTCTCAACGCCGGAAGCTGGACCCTGCCGATGCGCGCGGCCCAGGATACCCGCGTGATCGTTGCCCCGCGCGAGGACATGCTGACCCTGATGCGGCGCGTTCCTGAACTTTCCGACCATATCATCACCGTATTCGCGGCACGGCGGCGGCGCACGTTCGAGGAAAACCGCAGCTCTATCAAACTCATCGGTGCGGACCGTGATGCAGCAGTGCAGAGCGTGGAGAGCTTCCTTCGGCGCAATCGGGTGCCCTACCAGGCTTTCGATCTCGAAGGGTCGGACAACGAGAGCGTCGAGCTGTGCACGCTTGCCGACCATACGCCCGCTGTCATCTTCAACCGTGATGAAGTGATCGACGATCCCACCCCGCGCAAGATCGCCCACCGTCTGGGGCTGGATCTGAATATCTGCGACGATAACAGCTATGACGTGCTGATTGTCGGTGGCGGGCCGGGCGGCGTGGCGGCAGCTGTCTACGCCGGGGCAGAAGGGCTGTGCGCCCTGCTGATTGAGGATACCGCCATCGGCGGACAGGCAGGCACATCCAGCCGGATAGAAAACTACATGGGTTTCCCCACCGGCATTTCCGGCTCCGATCTTGTCTACCGGGGCGAGATACAGGCCCTGAAATTCGGCACGCGCTTCGTCATGCCGCGCCGGGTGGTCGACCTGTCAAAGCGCGCGGACGGGCAGTTTTGCGCCACGATGGACGATGGCGGGGAAATTTGCGCGCGCACCGTGGTGGTGGCGACAGGCGTACAATACCGCCGCTTGCCGATAGACCGGCTGGACGAGTTCGAAGGCGCGGGCGTCTATTACGCGGCGACCGACATGGAGGCGCGTTTCTGCCGTGAAAGCGATGCCGTTGTGGTTGGTGGCGGCAATTCGGCGGGACAGGCGGCAATGTTCCTCAGCCGCAGTGCGTCGCACGTTCACCTGGTGGTGCGCGGGGACAGCCTTGCTTCCTCGATGAGCGATTACCTCAGTCACCGGCTGGAGAACGACCCGGCGATCACCATCCACTATCAGACCGAAGTCGCCGCCCTGCATGGAGACGATCGGCTGACCGGTGTCACACTGACCGGTCCTGAAGGCGATACCGAAGTGGACACGAAGGGGCTTTTCATCATGATCGGCGCGGCGCCCAACACCGGCTGGTTGAACGACATGGCCAAGCTGGACGAACGCGGCTTCGTGGTTACCGGAGAAGCGGCGGGCGCCGCCAGCCAGTACGAAACGTCGACACCGGGTATCTATGCCATCGGCGACGTTCGTTCGGGCTCGGTCAAGCGCGTGGCCAGCGCCGTGGGTGAGGGATCGGTGGTGATCTCTGCGGCGTGGAACCACGTGGCGGCTCAACTGGACGCTGAAGACACAGACTGACGCGCTTCGATCTGCGCGATCACGCACCCGCTAAGGAGCGCAAGGCCGCCCGAGCCAATGCGAGGAAAGCCAAGCGGGCGGAGGCCCGCGCCCGGCGTCTGAGGGCTAAAGAAGAATGGTGCCCGGGGGCGGATTCGAACCACCGACACGACGATTTTCAGTCGTCTGCTCTACCCCTGAGCTACCCAGGCAATCTTGAGGCTGCGAGCGGCAGTTGCCTGGCTCGCGGTCAAGGGAAGCGCGCCTATGGCGAACCCTCGTGCGCTTGGCAAGACCCCAATTCAGTCTTCGGTCGCAATATCTTCCGGTGCGGCCGGCGGGCCGGTCACGGTGTAGCCATCGTTGAACCACTGCGCCAGGTCACGGTCGCGGCAGCGGCTGGAACAGAAGGGGCTGAATTCCTCCGTGCGAGGTTTCTTGCAAATGGGGCAGGGTCTCTTGGTCATCGCGCTACAATCTGGGCGTGCGGTGCGTCCATCGCAAGATGGGGATCGGGCCTTGTCGACACGTCTTTCCCCGTCCGGCGACGCAATTTGTCCAGCCAATTGTCGGACAAGTGCGCAATCACGGAGGGATGCGCGGCCAGTTCGACGATGCCTGCACCCTCCAGTTGTTCCGCTCGACGCAGCAGTTGCCGGGCGGCGAAGGCGGCGCGGTGATAGGTGGCGCGCTGGAGCAGCGAGGGTCGTTCGAGGCGGGAGATCAACTGCACGAAGCCAAAGCCGTTCATGGCCGTGCGTTCATGCGGCCATCGCGACAGTTCATCTGCCAGAGCGGAATCGACCGCCCGACGATCTTCCTTGGCAGGCAGGGTGGGGAAGTCGATCCCCAGATTGCCGCGCAAGTCGAGTCGCTGCACCGCCTCACCAATTGCCTTTGCAGCGGCCAGCGCCAGGTCGCGCGGCGGCAGATCGCCATCCACATCGCATACGGTCATCGCCGGGGTGCAGGCAAAATGCAGCGTGCCGCCGGTAAAATCGACATGGCCGTCCATCGCATCACCCACCAGATCATCCCAGTCGCAATCGGGGAAGATGCGCACGATGCGTACGGCGTGGCCCGCAGCGGTCAGCCCTTCCGCCAGCGATGGCGCGGCACGCGGTGGGGCATCGGTAGGGCGGGCTTGCGCATGTTTGGCGCGGCCTGCCTCCGCCAAAGCGGGGCGCAAGATCTGCAGGCGGATAGGGGCGCCCTCGACTGCATCTTTCGGCAGGCGATCGACCAGAGCAATCTGACCATTTTCGAATGTCGCGGTTCCCCGGCGCGAACCCTTGCGCCGTGATGTGAGAGTGGCCTCTTCGACAAGGCCGGTGGACAGTCCACCGGGCCAGACGACCATGGCTTCGGCGATGCGGGTTCCCTCCAGCCGAATCGCGCGATGCTCGCCGATTCCTTCCTCGAGGAACCACTCAGCCATTGGCAAAGAGCCCGGATTTGAGACTCACACTATCCCCTGCATTTCGGCAAGTTTCGCTCCCCTTCCGCATGCGGGAGGGGTTGGGGGTAGGCAGGCTATCCAATCGGGAACCCGGCGGCTTTCAGCAGCACGCGCGTTTCGTACAGGGGCAGGCCGACAACCCCGGAATGGCTTCCTTGTATCCACGGGATCAAGGCCTCTGCCATACCCTGTATCGCATAGCCGCCAGCCTTGCCTTCCCATTCGCCGCTGGCGATGTAGGCGTCGATTTCTTCAGGAGAGAGTCGCTTGAACTTCAGCTGTGTCTCGCTCAGCTTGTCGCGGATCGTGCCGTCGGGGTAGGCCAGCGCCACGGCGGATAGCACGCGGTGTCGGCGGCCGGACAGCAGTTGCAGGCAATCGCGCGCGGTCGCCTCGTTTTCGGCCTTGGGCAGGATACGGCGTCCGGCGGCGACAACCGTATCGCCTGCCAGCACATGCGCGCCCGCACCATCCAAGATGCGCGCCTTTTCGCGCGCCATGCGCAGCGCATAGTCGCGCGGCAACTCGGCAGGACGGGGTGTCTCGTCGATATCGGCAGGTACAACCGCATCCGGCTCGATACCCAGCCGAGCCAACCATTCGCGGCGACGCGGGCTGGCGGAAGCGAGAACGAGTTTCAGCACAGTGGTAGCCACGGAGCGTTGGTTCGCGCCTTAGCCGGTGTATCCCGGCGGTCCGCCGCGACCCGGCATGAAGCGATAGGTGATACGCGCCTTGGTCAGGTCATAGGGCGTCAGTTCGCACAACACCTCGTCACCCACCAGCACGCGAATGCGGTTCTTGCGCATGCGGCCTGCGGTGTGACCCAAAACCTCGTGGCCGTTCTCGAGCTCGACGCGGAACATTGCGTTGGGCAGCAGTTCAACCACCTTGCCGCGCATTTCGAGAAGTTCTTCCTTAGCCATTCAGTCTATTGGTCCTTGTGCTTAATCTAATCACGTGATCGGGATGCTCGTTCGGTGAAATCACCTTGGGCAGGCCGCGGCCTTTAGCCGCACCTTGCGCAAAATGGAAGATAGGCCGTGTATCTCGGCTTTAAAGGTCTGACAGGTGCGATACATCTGCGACAAACTACGACAAGCGACTGTATTGCCAGCGTAAGCGATGCCGATCATAGGCGCACTTCACGGGGGGCGCAATTTCAGTCCGGAGAATTCCGATTCCAAAAATTTCGATGTCTAGCAGTGCCCTGGCGATTATTGCCACGCTGTGCACGGCCCCCATCCAGTCCGCAGCGGCGCAGGAAAACACACCCGACCCCGCGCCCCCCAGTGCGCAGGACGGATCGGGCGCATCCGATGGCCAGTCGCCCGACGAGGACGTGAACACGATCGTCGTGCTGGGCGCGCGGCTGATTGATCAGGTCGATGCACCGGAACCTCCGATCCTGACGCTGGATGCAGAAGATATCGCGGCCTACGGGGCAGGTTCCATCGAGGAACTGCTGCAAGCGCTGGGACCGCAGGTGAATTCCTCGCGTGGGCGCGGTGGCAGCGGCGGATTCGGCGGCGGAGGGGGGCCGGTAATCCTGGTGAACGGCGTGCGTATATCGTCCTTCCGCGAATTGCGCAGCTATCCGCCCGAGGCCATCGAGCGCACCGAGGTGTTCAGCGAGGAAGTGGCGCAGCGGTACGGCTATTCGCCGGATCAACGGGTGGTGAACTTCATCCTGAAAGACAACTTCTCCAGTCGCGAGATCGAGGTCGAGTACGAACAGCCCTTCGATGGCGGCTATTCCAGACAGGAGGTGGAAGGCACTTATCTGCGGATCGACGGTCCCAGTCGTCTCAACCTCAATGTCGAATGGGAAAACTCCAGCCCGCTGACAGAGGCGGAGCGCGATATCGTGCAGACCGAGAACAGCATTCCCGATGTCGCGACAGACCCCGACCCCGCGCAGTTCCGTACCCTGGTGGCAGATACCGCCGGGGTCGAAGCGACGGCCAACTGGACCACGCAGCTTAGCGAAGGTGGCCCCTCGCTATCGCTGAACGCAACGTATGAACGCAGCGATCGCCTGCGCCTGCAAGGTCTGGATACCGTATTGCTGACCGATTCCGGCGGCAATTCGGCCCTGCGCGCGTTCAATGCGGATGATCCGCTGACGGTGGACAGCCGTAGCGAGAACTATTCGGTCGGCAGCACGCTGAACCTGCGCGCGGGTGACTGGGAAGTAACCGGCACGCTGGATGGCACCTATTCCGATACGGTCAGCCGCACGCAACAGGGCGTCGATGTCAGCAGTCTGGTAGCCGATGCAGCGGCAGATCGGCTGCCGATCACTGCCGACCTCGGCGCATTTTCCGCAGCGGGTTTCGACGAGAGCCTGAGCGACACCTATACCGTGAATGCACTGGCGACGGCGCGCGGCAATCCCATCTACCTGCCTTCGGGGGATGTCGCGGTGACGCTACGCAGCGGATACCGCTGGAACCGCATCGAAAGCAGCGACACGCGCGCCCTTGGTGGTGACGTTCAGCTGACGCGGGGGCAGGTGTTCGGCGGCGCGAACATTTCCGTCCCGCTTGCCAGCCGGGATGAGGACTTCCTCGATGCGATAGGCGATCTGACGCTGAACCTGAACGCAGGCGTGGAACACCTTTCGGACTTTGGCACGTTGCAGGACTGGACCGTCGGCCTGACATGGGGCGTGACCGAGAACCTCACCCTTACCGGCAGCCGTATCAGCCGCGAGGTGGCACCGACCCTGAGCCAGTTGGGTGCCCCCGCAATCGTCACGCCCAATGTGCAAGTGTTCGATATCGCCAACAACGAGACGGTATTGGCCACCGTGGTTTCAGGCGGCAACCCGGACCTGCCGGCACAGTCGCAGAGCGACTGGAAGATCGGCCTGATCTGGGAATTGCCTTTCATCGACGATGCAACCGTATCGGTCGACTATTTCGACAATCATTCCGACGATGTCACCAGCGGCCTTCCCACACTGACACCGGCGATAGAAGCGGCATTCCCGGGCCGCGTCACGCGCGATGCCACGGGTCGGCTGGTGCAACTGGACGATCGCTTCGTGACCTTTGCCGAGCGAGACGAAAAGCGCCTGCAATTCGGCCTGAACATTTCCGGACGCATTGGCGGCGACGATGACGACGAGCGCGGCGGCGGTGGCGACAGGGGCGGCGACAGCGCACGCCGGGGCCCACCTGCTGGCGCGGGTGGCGGCGGAGATGGCGGTCCGGGCGGTCAGCCCAATGCGGAGCGCATGGAGCAGATGCGCACGATGTTCTGTGAGCAGGAGCCCGATGCGTTGTTGAACCTGTTCAATCGCGCCCTGGCCGCGCAGGCTGCAGGGGAGGACCCTCCGCTTGGTGCAGATGGCAATCCGATCCAGATTCCACCGCGCATGTTGCAGCGGCTGGCTGGAGACAATGGACAGGTCGATCCGGAGCGCTTTGCCGCAATCCGCGAACGCATTTGCAGTGCACAGGGCGCCGCGGGCGACGGCGCGCCGCAGCAGGCGCAGGGTGAGGGCAATCGTGGTGCCGGTCGCGGGAGAGGCGGTGGACGGATGAACCGCTTCATGAACCGGAACAACGACGGTCCGCCAACGGGTCGCTGGTTCTTCAACCTCGATTACACGCTGGAACTGGACAGCACCGTGCTGATTGCCGAAGGCATTCCGCGCCTGGACCTGCTGGATGGCGATGCGCTTTCCGGCGGTGGCGAACCGCGTCACGGCGTAAGAGCGCGCGGCGGTGTCTTCTACGATGGGTTCGGCGCGATCGTGTTTGCCAATTATACGGGCTCGTCGCGGCTCGACGGGTCTGGTCTTGCCGATAGCACCGACCTTTTCTTTGACGATTACGTCACCTTCAGCCTGCGCGCATTTGCCGATCTTGGTAGCCGTGAAAGTCTTGTCGAAGACGTGCCCTTCCTGGAAGGATCGCGCGTCGGTGTAAGTCTCAGCAATATCTTCGACGCTCGCCAGCGGGTTGTCGATAGCAGCGGGATTACGCCGCTGAGCTACCAGCCGTTCCTGGTGGACCCGGTGGGTCGGAGCTTCGAGATCGAGTTCCGCAAGATGTTCTGATGGGAATGGTGCGGGGCCGGACGCGCGGTCCGGCTCCGCTGTACTCGTGATGGCCTGTAACCCGCCGCACTTGAAGGGCAGGGTGGCAACCTGTCCCGGATCGGGTCAGCTTTTCGGATCAGGCATCAGGTTACAGGTTCTGTGCCGCGGCGTGTGCAGAGGCCCAGGCCCACTGGAAGTTGTAGCCACCCAGCCAGCCCGTTACGTCCACGGCTTCTCCGATGGCATGAAGGCCCGGCACCTTGTGCGCTTCCATAGTCTTTGAGGACAGTTCGCCGGTGTCGATCCCGCCCACGGTCACTTCCGCCTTGGCAAAGCCTTCGGTGCCGTTGGGGCGGAAGGTCCACGCTGCCAGTCGACGCTCCGCCGCGCGCAGGGCCTTGTCCGGTACGTTGCCCAGATCGCCTGTAACGTCGAGGCGTTCTGCCAGCGCATCCGCCAGCCGGGCTGGCAGGTAATCGCGCAACACGGTGCGCAAACCCGCCGAAGGGCGCGTGCGCTTTTCGCCAAGCAGCCAGTCCGGTGTCGCATCGGGCAGGAAGTTCAACGTTACGGGGTCGCCGGGCCGCCAATAGCTGCTGACTTGCAGGATGGCAGGGCCGGAAAGCCCGCGATGGGTCATCAGCGCAGCCTCGCGAAAGGTCGTGGTGTTGGCGCTGGCTTCCACCTCGGCAGAGACGCCGGACAGTTCGCGGAAAAGCACGTCCTCTCCGCCCAGCGTCAACGGTACGAGGGCAGGGCGCGGCTCGACCACTTTCAGGCCGAACTGCCGCGCCAGTCCATAGGCGAAGTCGCTTGCTCCCATCTTGGGAATGGAAGGCCCGCCGGTGGCGATCACCAGTGAGGAAGCACTGGCGCTGCCGTTTTGCGTGGAAACGGTGAACTGCGACCCATCATGGGCGACGTCGGACACGCTCTGGTTGCAGCGAATCTCCACGTTCCCCGGCCCGGTGGCGCACTCGTCCAGCAGCATCTGCACGATCTGCTTCGCGCTGCCATCGCAGAACAGCTGGCCCAGCGTCTTTTCGTGCCAGGCGATCTGGTGCTTCTCCACCAGCTCGAGAAAATCGCGTGGCGTGTAGCGGCTGAGCGCGGACTTGGCGAAATGGCGGTTGCCGGAGATGTAATGCATCGGCCCTGCGCCGATATTGGTGAAATTGCACCGTCCACCGCCGGATATCAGTATCTTCTTCCCCACCGTTCCCGCGCGTTCCAGCACCAGTACGTTGCGTCCGCGCTGCCCGGCGAGTGCGGCGCACAGCAGCCCGGCTGCGCCGCCGCCCAGAACAATTGCATCAAAAGTGGATTCCATGGCGCGTGCGTTAGGCACGAATGGGCGCAAGGTTCAAGAATACTCGGTACGCGCGGCACCGGCATCGGCTAGCCAACGGCCGCAGCCTTTTGCCGCGTGGCGGTGAAATACAGGGCCGTGCCTACCAGGAATATCAGGCCCAGCATCTGGAAGGCTTCCGTACTGGCATGGCTGGCAACCCACACGGTAGACAGTGCCGCCAGTATCGCCAGCGGCAGGTGCCATAGGGGCGCTCTTGCTTCATCGCGGTGTTGGAGGACAGGCAGGGCGAGGGCGGACAGCAGGTACATCACCAGTCGAGAAAGCGTGCTGGCGACCGCCAGCGCGGCAAACCCAGCCCACAGGCTGAACACGATCGCCACACCGCCGTAGAACAGTATGGAGACATCGGGCGTCTGAAACCGGGCGGAGACGTGTGCGAACATGCGCGGCAAGGTGCCTTGTTCGCCCATGCCGTAGGTCATACGAGGGATCACTATACCGCCGTTGAGGATATTGGCGCCGATGGAAAAGGCAGCAGCGATCGAAATGACGATCACGCCTGCTTGCCCGGCTACCACGTTGGCAGCAGCGGCCAGCGCGCTTTCGCCTTCGCCAGCTTGCGGGGCGATCGCCAGATAGGCCCAGATCACCAGCATGTAGAACAGGGCAACGGCGGCGATCGTGGTGAGCAGGGCCAGCGGAATGGTGCGGCGCGGGTTGCGCAGCTCCCCTGCGGGGAAATTGGCATTCTCGAACGCCATGTAGGCATAGAAGGTCAGCAGCACGACGCTTTCGAACTCGGTAAACTGCGGCAGGCTGAAACCGACCGACGGATCACGTGTCAGCAGGCCAAAACCGATCAACCCTACCAGAGGCAGCAGTTTGACCGCCGTCATCGCGCCCAGCGCTTTCACCGATGCGCGCATGCCGAAAAGATTGATAAGCGTTATGAAGGCGATGAAGCCGATCACCGCCGCGGCGCGTAGCGTGGGATCGTCCAGCACCGGGAACAGCACCGCGATATAGGCGATGGCCACTTGCGTGTTCGCCGCCACGGCAACCACCGCACTGGCATAACGCATCCAGCCCGACTGGAAACCGACGAAGGAACCGAACGCGGCGTGGGCGTAGAGCACCGGTCCCCCGTGACTGTCGAAACGGGTGGCCAGCATCGCGAAGACAAAAGCCAGAGGTGCGATCAGGATCGCACCCAGCAACATCATCCACGGTGCAAAATTGCCCACAGCGGCCACCAGGATGGCGGGCATGGCAAAAATGCCCGCGCCGATCATCCCGTTCACCGGGAACAGCGCTGTGCCCCAAAATCCTACCGTACGCGGCAGGGCAGCGGTCTTTTCCATGCGGTTTCCCCGTTCCGAACCCGAAAGCGCCACGCTGCCCTGTGGGGAGGTTGCGCGCAAGCTTTGCCAAGCGGGCAGTCACCACCTATCTGACGCTGCATGAGCCGAAGCGAAGCTGGATCCCCCCAAGACCCCCGAGGGGCGGAGCGTTTCAACGAGGAACGCGCCACCTATACGGTAAAGGGCAGCACCCAGCCCGATCTGGAGGCCGGAGTGGCGGCCATTCGCGAGGTGGTGAAGACGTTGAAGCCCAAGCCCGGTGTCTACCGCATGCTGGATGCACGCGGAGACGTGCTTTACGTGGGCAAGGCGCGCAGCCTGAAGGCGCGCGTGGCCAATTACACCCAGGTAAAGAACCTCACCAATCGCCTGCAGCGTATGGTGAGCCAGTGCCGCGCGATGGAAATCGTCACAACCAATTCGGAAGCCGAGGCGCTGCTGCTGGAAGCGCAGTTCATCAAGCGGTTTCGTCCCCCCTACAACGTGCTGCTGCGCGACGACAAAAGCTTTCCTTTCATCCTTTTGCGGGAGGGGCACGACTTCCCGCGTATACAGAAACATCGCGGGGCGCGCCGGGCCAAGGGCAACTATTACGGACCCTTCGCCAGCGCCGGATCGGTGAACACCACGATCAACGCGCTACAGAAACTGTTTCTGTTGAGATCCTGCACCGACAGCTTTTTCTCCCGGCGCGACAGGCCCTGCCTGCTATACCAGATCAAGCGCTGCAGCGCGCCGTGCGTCGGGCGGATCGACAAGGAAGGCTATGACCAGTTGTTGCAGGAGGCGAAAGATTTTCTCGGCGGCAAGTCGAGCGCGGTGCAGTCGCGCATAGAAGAGCAAATGAAAAAGGCGGCCGAAGACCTGGACTTCGAAACCGCCGCCTTGCTGCGCGACCGGCTGCGCGCGGCGACATTCATCCAGGGATCGCAAGCCATCAACGCCGATGGCGTCGGCGATGCCGATGTCTTTGCGCTGGCGGCCAAGGGCGGCCAGGTCGGCGTGCAGGGTTTCTTCGTGCGCGGGGGACAGAACTGGGGGCACAAGGCCTTCTTCCCGACGCATACACAGGATCTGGACAAGGATGAGGTGCTGGCCCGTGTACTGGCCCAGTTCTACGAGGAAGTGCCGCCTCCGCGCACCATCCTGGTCGACCGCGATCTGCCGGAACAGGAATTGCTGGAGGAAGCATTCGGCGAACTGGCAGGTCGCAAGGTGCAGATCAGCGTTCCCCAGCGCGGCGAACGGCGCAGGCTGATGGAACAGGCCAGTCGCAATGCGACAGAGGCGCTGGACCGGCGACTGGCGGAAACCGGCACGCAGGCAAAGATCATGCGCGAAATGGCGGAATTCCTGGAATTGCCGGACATTCCCGCGCGCATCGAAATCTACGACAACAGCCACATCCAGGGCAGCAAGGCCGTGGGCGCGATGGTGGTGGCGGGGCCGGAAGGCTTCCTGAAAAACCAGTACCGCAAGTTCAACATCAAGAGCGCCCAAACTAACGATGACTTTGCCATGATGCGCGAGGTGATGCACCGTCGCTTCAGCCGCGCGATGAAGGAAGACCCGGATCGCGAGGGGGGGCTGTGGCCCGATCTCGTGCTGCTGGATGGTGGCAAGGGCCAGATGTCATCCGTGCGCGATACACTGGAAGAACTGGGCATCGAGGACGTTCCGTTGATCGGCATCGCCAAGGGGCCGCATCACGGGCGAGAGGGGCGGGAGGTGTTTCACTTCCCCGACGGGCGCGAAAAGATGCTGCCGGTCAACTCGCCCGTATTGTTCTACCTGCAACGCCTGCGCGACGAGGTGCACCGCTTTGCCATCGGCGCCCATCGGGCAAAGCGCAGCCGCGCGATCAGCGCGTCTCCGCTGGACGAGATCCCCGGCATCGGTCCTTCACGCAAGCGAGCCTTGCTGCTGCATTTCGGTACGGCCAGCAAGGTGCGCGCTGCTTCCCTGGAGGACTTGCAGCGCGTACCCGGTGTCAGCGCCAGCGTGGCGCAGACGATATACGATTTCTATCACGCAGGCGGGTAGGCGCCGGTCAAGCGGTAGTGGTGGCGTCCGCCTTCAACCGCCGTTCCTGAAAAGCGAAGCGCGCGGCCTTGCCGACGTCACGCTGGAACGATGAATTCACGATACCGCCCACGGCAGATCCAACGATCGGCACGATCATACCGGCCCGGCTGCGGAAGGATGTGAGCGCGATGGCCCTGGAAACGCGTTCGACCGCCTGATCGATGACCGGGGTGATTTCCTCGTGATCGGCGGCGACAAGTTCCCCGTTCGGACCGATGGCAGCTTCCAGTGCGGCAATCCGCTTGGCGCGCTCTGCAGGATCATCAAGGGCGGAAAGTTCCAGCACCTGCAGGCGGAACAGCTTTTCCTGCGGACCGTCGCCGGAATAGCCATAGGCCTTGCCCGTGTCGCGGATCACGCGAAGGGCGATGGCTATAGTTGCGGGAATATCGAGGCCAGCAGTCACCACACCGCCAAAACCTGCCGCGGCGCCGCTGGCACCGCTGATGCCGCTGGCGGCGCGCGAGACGCTTTTCGCGGCCTCATGGGCTGCCTGAATGTCTTTCGGATCGTGAGAGAAATTCACCAGTTTCGGGGCGGCGACGGCCGTGTCCAGTCCCTTCAGGACAGCCTCCACCAGTGCTTTGGGCACCATGCCGGCAATAGCCTTGCCGAAGGGGTGCGTCAGGCGTTCCACCCCGCGGCCCAACCACGATGGCTTGCTGCGACGATAGCGGGCCTGTTCTTTCTGAATATCCATGCGCAGTTAACGGTGCACAGCTAGCCGGGTTCCGCCGGTGCAAGCTCAGGTGTGGCGCAACATCCCTTCCTGGGAGACACTGGCGACCAACCTGCCATCGCGGTTGAAAATCTGCCCGCGTCCGAAGCCCCGGGCGTGCCCGGACCACGGGCTTTCCGTCACGTAGAGCAGCCACTCGTCGGTCCGGAAGCTCTCGTGAAACCACAGCGCATGATCGAGACTAGCGCCCTTGACCGTCTCGTCCAGGACGCTGACGCCATGCGGTTGCAAGGCGGTGCCCAGCAATTGATAATCGGAGATATAAGCCAGCATGGCGCGGTGCACCGATGGTTCGGGCGGAAGCGACGAGACCGTACGGAACCAGACATGGCTGACCGGATCGCGCTTTTGCGGGTCGAGCCAGTCGCGCGGCTCTACGGACCGGAAATCGATTGGCGATGGGCGCAGGGCTACCCGCTTTAGCGGACCATCAGGCAAGTTCTCTGCCGATTTTCGCTGCAGAACCGCATCCGAAACGAGTTCGTCCGGACCGGGAACATCAGGCATTCGCGTGGCCTGGTGATCCGGACCGTCCACCGGGATCTGGAACGAGGCGGTGAGGTTCAGGATGGGCTTGCCTTCCTGGCTCGCCACCACGCGGCGGTTGGAAAAGCTGCGCCCGTCAAGATCGCGCTTCACCCGGTATTCAATCGGCAGATGATCGCTGCCGGGGCGCAGGAAATAGGCGTGCAGCGAATGCGCCGCGCGCGCATCGTCCACCGTGCGGCTGGCCGCGCCAAGGGCCTGGGCAATGGCCTGTCCGCCAAAGACGCGGCCCGTCCCATCGGCGCGGCGCCTGCCGATGAAGCGGTCTGCGCCCTTGGGTTCCAGATCGAGCAGGAGAACAAGGTCAGCGACGAGTTGTTCAGGTGTGTGTGACAGTTGCGAGGCCATCTTTTCGCCATTGCGCGCCTGCCCCCGTCTCGTCAAGCGAGAGACCCTCAGCGAAGCCCGGGAATGCGGCGTGCGACGCGGCAGGCGAGGGCCTTGAGCCGGTTCTGTCGGGGCCAACGTCGCGGTGGGTTGGGCTTCATCCCGCATTTGCGCAGCAGGTGGTTGAACGCACGGGCATCCGCCTCGTCATAGCTCCACCGCGATCGCCAGGTGATCGACAGCGAGATCGACGGCCTTGGACCGTTGCGGACGTAATGTGGTGCCATCACCGGAACGTACAGCGCGTCACCCGGCTCCAGCTTGAAGGTCATCCCGAAGTCGTTGAAACTGTCGTCCCAGTGCAGTTCGCGCGCACCACCGGTGTGATAGGCCTCATGCACGCTATCGGGTGCAAAGCGCGTGTCACCAGCCGGAAACACCGTCATCGACTTGGTGCCGCGCAATTGCAGCAGGATATTGTGTTCCGGGTCAAAGTGGTACGGCGTGACCGCCTCGGGGCTGGAGATGAAGATGAAACCCTGCGGCGTCAGCAATTCGCCGGTCGTGGGTTCGATCACTTCGCGGATTTCATCCAGCAGTTCATGCAGCATGCCGGCATAGGATGGGTCCTGCTCTATGTTCTTGAGCACGGCCCAGCTGTTCGCCGTATCAATATTCCGGATCGTGTCGCCGATGGAAAGGCCGGTGGCCTCCGGCTTGGCAGTTACGCCAAGGGGCAAGTCCCCCCGATTGTATTCGACACTGCTGGCAGGCAGATCCTGTGCCAGCGCGGCCAGTGCCTCGCGTTCCAGCAGTGGATTATTGACGAGATCATGCGTGAGCTTGGTAGCGCCCTCCGGATAGGAGGCACCAAAATAGGCTCGACTGCGCGTAAGGAAGACCTGCTTTGCCCCGATGGACCTTCCGTGGAGATTGCCGACATAGTGACTCATACCAAACCTCTCGCGCCGTGCCCGGTTTCTAATCGCGCCATTGCTGCGAACGCTGCCTGCCGCAGCCGGCCACCTACGCCGATGGACAGCCGTTCGATCACGCGGCGCTCTCGCCAGACGTGGTCGATCATGGGGTGATCGGGCGAGGCACAGCTATCCGCCCATGCAAAACCGTCTTTATCCAGCAGGTCGAGGTTTTCGCGTTGCAGCAGGACGCCGGGCGAGAAGCGGGCGTAATCCTCGTCATAGGCAGTCTTGAAGGAAAAGGCGTGGTTACCGGTCATGAAGCTGGCAAGCATCGCGATCGGCCTGCCATCCAGCCTGATGGCAAGCCGTTCCAGCCTGCCGCGTGCGGCGGCACCCGCCAAGGCGTGATGGAAAATGGCCCGTGTGGCATTGTCGGATTGCAGAGCCGATCCGGCTTCGCCTTTCCAGCCGCGTTCCTCAAGTTCGAGGAATTCACGCGTCCAGTCGGCGACATTTGCATAATCGGTCAGCCGTTCGACCGTAACTTCGCCCCCTTCGGCAAGACGACGATGCTGGCGGCGCAATTCCTTGCGCTTCTTGGATGAAAGGGATGCGGCGAAATAGTCTTCTGCAGATTGTCCTGTATGCAGCATCGCCCGCTCTTCCCTGAACACCTTTGCCGCAGGGCGCTTGTATTCTGGCAGCACGGTTTTCAGCGCATCGCGCAGCGGACCGTCTGCGGGCACGTGTGAGAGATGCAGGAACAGGGCCAATCCAGTCTCTCTGTCGCACCACGCCAGCAGTGCGCGCCAGAACTCCTGTTCCAGGCCCCTGGCTACCAGCGGCTGGCCCAGAAAGCAGTTGGGATGCAGCCAGTTGCGCAGGTGCGGTATGGGATGGCCGTAATAGTCGCGCGTGCGCACAACCGGCATCAGCCCTGCGAGTTGCCCGTCGGCTTGCATGGCAAGCAATTCGACGTTGCAGTTCGTATCCAGCGCCCGCAGCGATGGCAGCAGGTACCAGCTTTCGTAGAACGGATTGGGCTCCGTTGCGCATCGGGCGAGAGCATCCCACGCAGCGATCCTGTCGCGCCGCTCGAAGGCGCGCCAATCGTGTTCCTCCACCAGGACGCGGGGCGTGGAAACCCGGTTCGCGGCCGGGGCAAAGCCGCCGCCTAAAGCGCCAAGCCTCTGAAGAGACTGGGGAAAGGAGGCATCATGTGCCAATGAAGAAGGTTAACCTCTGTGCCATTGGGATCATCGGGAACATGAACGTTACCTAGGGTGGAAGGCCACAAGGAAGATTTAAACAGAAGGGTAAAGAAAACCCTGCCCGGCAGGTGCCGGACAGGGTTTGAAGTAACCATCAAAGGGCTTTTTCGATCAGACCGCCAGTGCTGCCAGAAGTAGCAGAGCAACAATATTGGTGATCTTGATCATGGGGTTAACCGCCGGACCGGCGGTGTCCTTGTAAGGATCACCCACGGTATCGCCGGTAACTGCGGCATGGTGGGCGTCGGAGCCCTTACCGCCGTGATTGCCATCCTCGATGTATTTCTTGGCGTTATCCCATGCGCCGCCACCGGCAGTCATGGAAAGCGCCACGAACAGGCCGCCCACAATCACGCCCAGCAGCAATGCGCCCAGCGCCGCGAAGGCATTTTCCTGTCCGGCCACCATGTTGATGACGAAATACACTACGATGGGCGCCAGCACGGGCAGCAGCGAAGGAATGATCATTTCCCTGATCGCTGCCTTGGTCACGAGGTCCACCGTGCGGGCGTAATCGGGCTTCTCGGAGTAATCCATGATGCCCGGCTTTTCCCTGAACTGGGCACGCACGTCCTTCACCACATCGCCCGCAGCGCGGCCAACGGCAGTCATGCCCATGGCGGCGAACAGGTAAGGCAGCAAGGCGCCCAGTAGCAGACCGACGATGACGTATGGGTTCTCCAGGCTGAAATCGACGTCAGCTGCCGGGAACAGCTCTGCCAGGTCGGTGGTGTAGGCAGCGAACAGCACGAGGGCCGCAAGCGCCGCCGAACCGATGGCATAGCCCTTCGTCACGGCCTTGGTCGTGTTGCCCACGGCGTCCAGCGCATCGGTTTTCTCCCGAACGCTTTCATCCAGACCTGCCATTTCCGCGATGCCACCGGCATTGTCGGTAACCGGTCCATAGGCATCCAGTGCCACGACCATGCCTGCCAGCGCCAGCATTGCAGTAGCGGCATAGGCAATGCCCATGAGGCCCGCGAGTTGATAACTGCCGATGATGCCGGCCACGATGGCGAGCGTAGGCAGCGCGGTGGATTCAAGGCTGATTGCAAGGCCCTGGATCACATTGGTGCCGTGGCCCGTTTCCGAAGCCTTGGCGATGGAGCGCACCGGGCGGAAATTGGTGCCCGTGTAATACTCCGTGATCCAGATGATGATGCCGGTCAGAAACAGGCCGATCAGCGAGCACCAGAACAGGTCCATGCCGGTGAAGGGGGCCAGGGCCGAAGTGCCTTCTTCCGCCAGCGGAGCGCCTGGGTCGATATTGCCGAGATTCTCTCCGCCGATAACCGCGTTCATGTCGCCCAGCGCATATTGCGTGACGAGGTAGATCAGCGGAACGGCCAGAACGGCGGTAACGATGAAGCCCTTGTACATTGCGCCCATTACGTTGGTGCCGCTGCCAAGCCGCACGAAATAGGTGCCGACGATGCTGGTGACGATGCAGGCACCGCCGATCAGCAGGGGCAGGGCGACGAGGCCGGAGAACACATCGGGTGTCGTGCTATTCCAGAGGAGCAGCAGCGTCAGCACCATGGTGGCACCCACGGTGACGACGTAGGTTTCGAACAGGTCGGCGGCCATGCCGGCGCAGTCGCCCACATTGTCACCCACGTTATCCGCGATCACGGCAGGGTTGCGGGGATCATCCTCGGGGATGCCCGCTTCCACCTTGCCGACAAGGTCTGCACCCACGTCTGCCGCCTTGGTGAAGATGCCGCCGCCAAGACGCGCGAAGATGGAGATGAGAGAGGCCCCAAAGGCCAGCGCCACCAGCGCGTCAACGATTTCGCGCCGTTCGCTGGCTTCTGCCAATGAGAGGCCCACGACGTTGGTCAGCACGTAATAGAATACTGCGATCGCCAGGAGGGCGAGGCCCGCCACCAGCATCCCGGTAATTGCGCCCGCGCGAAACGCCAGTGTCAGGCCTTCCTGAAGGCCCTTCATGGCAGCGGCCGCAGTGCGCAGGTTGGACTTTACAGAGATGTTCATGCCGATGAAGCCGGCAACACCCGAAAGGATGGCACCGATGGCAAAGCCGATCGCGCTAAGGCTTCCAAGGAACAGGAATACCAGCACGGCCACGACCACCCCGACGATGGCGATGGTTGTGTATTGGCGTTTCAGATAGGCCTGCGCGCCTTCCTGGATGGCGCCTGCGATTTCCTGCATTTTCTCGTTGCCGGGATCGGCGCCGAGAACCTGGCGACTGGTCACAAAGCCGTAAACAACGGCGAGCAGTCCCAGGACAATAGCGATAAGTATAAGGTCCATGACCTGCTATTCCCCTCTTCCCTGAGTTATGACGGCCCGGTTATCCGGGTCCGCAAGGGGCACAGGGCTAACACAAAGGGGGCCATTCACAAGTGCGAAAGCGCGTTATCCCCCCGCTTGGCCTGTTCGCAGACTACTGGTGGGTATAACCAAGACCCCGGGCATTGGTGACAGCTTCGCCATCCACGAACAGCGGTGCAAAGCCGCGCGGTTCCACCTTGCCGATTTGTTGCGCTTTAACCGGGCATAGAGCGCCCGCGGGAAGGGTGAAGAGCAATTCGTAATCATCGCCCCAGGTCAGGCATTCCATGGTTCTTGCAGGATCGGCTACGGGGCAGGCTGCGGTGTCAATGGCAATGCTCACCTCGCTGGCCTCTGCCATACGGAAGGCATCCAGCAGCAGGCCGTCGGACACGTCCATCATCGCGGTGACATGCGGGGCCAACGCCGTGCCTTCCTGCACACGGGCACGGGGGCGGGCGTAGGCGGCATGATCCGCGCCGGTGCGATCGCGCACGGCCTCGAACCCCAGCATTGCTGCGCCCAACATGCCCGTGACGAAAAGCCCGTCGCCAATTTGCGCGCCGGATCGCGCGGGAACGGGCGTGTGCGATGCGCGGCCAATCGCGGTGAGGCCAAGCGAGCGGGTGCCATTGCCGCTCACGGTATCTCCGCCCAGCAGGCCGGTGCCGTAGTGAGCCAGAACTTCGCCCAGACCGGACAGGAACCGCTCGTCTCCGTCGCCCAGCGTATGGCCCAGCAAGACACCCAGGGGCTGGGCGCCCTTTGCGGCAAGGTCCGACAGGTTGGTGGCGACCAGTTTCCACGCAACGTCCGCCATGTCCTGATCTGGCAGGTAATGAACACCCTCGATCATGGCATCGTGGGTGATGACCAATGTCTCGCCCCCGATCTCGAGAACGGCGGCATCGTCGTAGAGGTCGCGCGCGCCTGCGTGCAGGGGAAGGGCGCGAAGGGCGGCGATGAAGTCGGCTTCGTTCATCCTGCCCACGGGGCCGAGGCTAGCCCCGAACCTGCTTCGCCACGGCGTCGAGCACGCCGTTCACGAATTTTGCCTCTCGGGAATCGAAGAAGGCATGGGCCACGTCGACATATTCGCTGATCGCACTGGCCTTGGGCACATCGGGCCGCGCCAGCAATTCGTAAGCACCGCAGCGCAGGATCTGCAGCATCGTCTTGTCGAGGCGCGCCAGCGTCCAGCCTTCGGCCAGTTTCTCTGTCAGCGCCGCGTCGATCTCTTCCAGCCGTGCGACCACGCCTGCCACCACGTCATCGAAGAACTCAACCTCGGCATCTTCGTACTGATCATCCTCGATTTCCGCGCCCAGCCGGTGCTGGTGGAATTCGTTGAGCAGCTTTGCGGTCGGCGTCTTTTCCATGTGACGCTGATACAACGCCTGCACTGCGGCAAGGCGTGCAGCGGAACGAGCGCGGGAACGTGAAGAGGTGTTCATTACAGTCTTACCTTTACGCTGCGCGCATGGGCGGGCAGTCCTTCGATCTCGGCCAGTGCAACGGCAGCGGGGCCGATCTCGCCCAAAGCCTTCTCGTCCAGCGAGATGAAGCTGGTGCGTTTCATGAAATCCAGCACCGATAGCCCGCTGGAAAAGCGCGCGCGGCGACCGGTGGGCAGAACGTGGTTCGGCCCGGCAACGTAGTCGCCGACGGCTTCGGGCGTATGGCGGCCAAGGAACACGCTGCCCGCATGGCGAATTTTCGCGAACATCGCCTCGGGCTCGTCGATGGCAAGCTGAACGTGTTCGGCGGCAAGGCGGTCGGCGAGGGCGGGGGCCTCTGCCATCAGGTCTTCCACCACGATAACCACGCCATTGTTCTCCCAGCTTTCGCGGGCAACCATCTTGGTGTCGAGCTGGGCCAGCAGCACGTCCACGGCATCTTCTACCGCGGCCGCGTAATTCTCGTCATCGGTAATGAGAATGGACTGGCTGGCGGGATCGTGCTCGGCCTGGCTCAGCAGGTCTGCCGCGATCCAGTCCGGGTCGTTCTTCTCGTCGGCGATCACCAGGATTTCACTGGGGCCCGCCACCATGTCTATGCCGACCACGCCGTAGAGCTGGCGCTTGGCCTCTGCCACCCAGGCGTTGCCGGGGCCGACGATCACGTCAACCGGCTGAATGCGCCGCGTGCCATAGGCAAGCGCAGCCACGGCCTGCGCGCCGCCGATGCGCCACATCTCGTCCACCCCGCAAACATGCGCGGCGGCCAGCACCAGATCGTTCATCTTGCCATGCGGCGTCGGTGTGACCACCACCAGCCTATCAACCCCTGCAACCTTAGCGGGAATAGCGTTCATCACCAGGCTGGAAGGGTAAGCTGCACGGCCGCCGGGCACATAGAGTCCCGCGGCTTCCACGGCAGTCCACCGCGCGCCGAGCCGCACATTGGTTTCGTCGCGATAGTCGCGATCCTGCGGCAACTGCCCCTCGTGATAGGCGCGGATGCGCTGGGCTGCCATGTCCAGTGCATCGCGAACGTCGGGCAGCAGCATGTCGTATGCGACCTTGCACTGGTCCCTGCCGATCCGCCAGCTGGAAAGGTCTGCCGTCAGCGCGTGCTTGTCGTACCGCATGGACAGGTCCGTCAGCGCATCGTCGCCCTTCTGGCGGACCTGTTCGATGATTGCGCGCACATCGCTGGCAACATCGGAATCGCTTTCGCGCCGGTCATTCACAATACGGGCGAACTGCTTTTCGAAGCTTTCGCTTTTGGCGTACAAACGGCGCATCAGGCAGCCTGCCTTTCGGCGTATTCGCGGAACCGCTCTACCAGGGCAGAAACGCGCGGATCGGTTTTCCAGGCGGCCCGGTTGACGATCAGCCGTGCGCTGACTTGCATGATCACATCCTTCTCGACCAGACCGTTCGATTTCAGCGTGCTGCCGGTGGAAACAAGGTCGACGATCCGCCCGGCAAGACCGCTGGACGGGGCCAGTTCCATCGCGCCGTTCAGCTTGATACACTCGGCCTGGATGCCCCGCGCCTCGAAATAGCGGCTGGTGATATTGGGGTACTTGGTCGCCACGCGCAGGTGGCTGGCGTTGCCGTACTTGTATTCCACGGGTTCCTTCGGCTCTGCCGTGGAAAGACGGCAGGCGCCGATGCCGAGATCGACCGGGGCATATAGCTGCGAATAATCGAATTCCTCGATCACGTCGGAGCCAACGATGCCCACCTGCGCTGCACCGAAGGCGACGAAGGTTGCGACGTCGAAGGCGCGCACGCGCAGGATGCGCATGGTGCCCGTCTCGTCGGCAAAACTGAGGGAGCGGTCGAGCTTGTCGTGAAAGGCGCTTTCCGGCACCACGCCGGCCTCTGCCATCACGGGCAGCGCCTCGTCGAGGATGCGTCCCTTTGGCAGGGCGAAAATCAGCGGGCCGAACCGCGTATCGTCGGAACTGGTGGTCATGGCCGCGCGATGTAGGGGCACGAGGCAGAAAGGGCAATGCGAATGGAAGGCGAAAACGAAAGCGGCAAGGTGATGGAAATCGCCAGCGTGCCCGACGCCATCGAGTGGCAGGCGCAGCACATGGAGCGTGCCGGGGCGAACAGGAACGCCCGTATCATCCGCGCTTTGCTGGCGGTGCTGGACACAGAGACGGCCACCGGCAGGCGCATGGCCAACTGGCAAGGGCTGACGCTGGAAGACGCGATGCCGCTGCGCGTGGCGGGCGGGTTCCACTACCTGTTACTTACCGGAGAAGAGGAGCGGCTGGGCGATATCTATCGCGGCTTCATCACCGATCAGAAGCAGATTGACGCGCTTGTGGTGGAGATTGCCCAACGCCACGATCACACGCTTCTACCCTGGCTGGACAGCCCGCCGCAAACCAATGAGGCTGGACGCAGCGCCAGCGTGATGGCGGGGCTGCTGTGGCTGTCGGGAAAGCTTGGCCCCAGGTTCGAACTTACCGAAATCGGCGCGAGCGCGGGCGTGAATACGATGATGGCGCGATTCTTCTACGACCTGGGTGGAACTACCGCGGGGCCAAGCCTGTCCTCGATCAAGATCATCCCTGAATGGCGCGGCGATGCACCGCCCCAAAACCCGGTTGAGATCGTTGGCATAAAGGGCTGCGATATCGCTCCCATAGACCTTGCCGACAAAAAGCAGGCTCTCAAGCTCAAAAGCTATATCTGGCCCGAAGCAACGGACCGCATGGCGCGCACGAATGCTGCCATAGCGATGGCGGAACGGGCACCGCCCGACTTGGTAAAGGCCGACGCAGGCGACTTCGTGGAAGAACGGCTGGCTACGCCGCAGGAGGAAGGCGTCACGCGCACGCTGTTTCACACGGTGATGTGGCAATACCTGCCGCAAGTCACGCGCGACAGGATTACAGCATCGATGGAAGCTGCGGGAGCCGAAGCGACGACCGAAAGGCCGGTGGCATGGATTCGTGTCGAGACCAATCGCGAAACCTTCAAGCATGAGCTTACGGTGCGCTATTGGCCGGGCGGGGAAGGGTGGACACTCCTGGCCGAGGCTCACCCGCACGGGGCCTGGGTGAAATGGAAGGGCTAGCCTAGGCGGTTCGATCCAGAAAGCGGTCCAGCGCTGCATTTACAGCTGCGGGCGCTTCCCAGGGTACGAAATGACCGCTGCCCTCGATCTGTTCTACGGTGAGATCGGTGACGACCTCGTCCAAAGCCTCGAAGTTGGCGGGCAATAGCGCCTCGTCCTTCATGCCCCAAACCACCAGCGTTGGTATTTCGATTTTGGGTATGGGCGGGGGACTGTATTCGGGTGGCAGTCCGTATGGATTATCCATCGAAGGCACCGAAATGCCGCTGGCCCTGTACCAGTTCAGCATGGCGAAGGCGTTGGCGGGATTGGCCCATTGCTGCATCAGCAGGCCAAGCTCGGCGGGGTCGTATTGCGGACGATTCTCCCAGTCGAGCGCAGTTTGCAGCAGGGCGCCGAGCCCATGCTGGCTGACGGCATTGTCATGCGCGGGATCGCGAAAGGTGCGCATGTACTGGCTGGCGGCGCGCTGGGCGGGGTCGGTCAGCAGCAGGCGCTGGAAAATGACGGGATGCGGTGCATTGGCGATCACGGCGCGGGTGACCTGTCCCGTCGCCTGGCCGAACGCGGCAACCAGCCACGCCAGCGCGCCGCCCCAATCGTGACCGATGATGGTGTAGCTTTGCAGTTCGAGAACCTGCGCGAGCCCGGCGATATCCTGAACCAGAGCCATCGTATCGTAATGCTCTGCGCCTTCGGGCCGCGAGGAATTGCCATAACCGCGCTGATCGGGCGCGATGCAGCGATAGCGGCCGGAGAGATGGCCTATCTGATGGCGCCAGGTGCGGTGGTTCTCGGGAAAGCCGTGAAGAAAAAGCAGCGCTGGCGCGTCGCGTGGGCCGGTGTCCCACACATCCAGTTCGATGCCGTTCGGCAGCTTTATGCGGGCAAGGTCGCTCATCTCAGACACCCTTGCTGGGAATGCCGACCAGCTCGATTGTGAAGAACAGCGTGGCCCCGCCGGGGATGGGACCGCGACCCTGAAGGCCATAGGCAAGCTCTGCCGGAATGGCGATTTCCGCCGTGTCGCCCACGCCCATGTAGGGAATGGCGATCTGCCAGCCCCGCACGAGGTTGCTCAGAGGAAATTCGATCGGCGCGCTGCCTTCGTTGGAATCGAACACCCCGCCATCGGCGAAACTGCCGGTGTAATTGACCTGCACGGTATCGCGCACGGTGGGCGCAGGGCCGGTGCCGTCGCCAGCCGTCCTGCGGAACTTGATGCCGCCCTCCAGCGTGTGCCAGCCATCTGCGCGGGTAAGCGAATGCAGCGCGGATTGCTGGATGTTGTGCCATTCGATGCTGCCGGGTGCGCCGGGCGCGGGGGCTTCGGCTGCATCTTGCGCAGCGGTGGGGATGGCAAGAGAAAGGGCGGCAAGGGGGATGAGAATCTTGATCATGCCCCCGTCTTAGCCAGCTTGCCGCCCTACGGATAGCTGACAGTTGTGGGCTTGCTTTCGGGAAGTGGAATGAACTCCGCATCGTCACCCGGCACACTGGCAAAGCGGCCTTCGCGCCAGTCTTCCTTGGCCTGTTGGATGCGTTCGCGATCCGAACTGACGAAATTCCACCATACGTACCGCTTGGTGGTAAAGGCCTCGCCGCCCAGCAACATCACGCGCCCGCCATACCTGCTGGTCAGCGTCATGGCGTCACCCGGCTTGAGGACGACCAGATCGTAGGGTTGCAGGGGCGCACCATCTATCGTGGCGTCCCCGCCGACCAGCATGACCGCTCGCTCGTCCGCCTCTGCATCGATGGGAATGGAGCCACCCTCCTGAAGCAGGATCTCGGCATAGATGGTGTCGGCATAGCAGGTGGTGGGCGCGCGCTGGCCCCACAGTTCGCCCATGATAACCTGTGCGCGCGCACCATCGCCTTCGATCCACGGCAGGTCGCTGATCGCTTCGAAAGCGGGATCGATCTCTTCCTTGCCATCGGGCAGCGCCAGCCACGTCTGCATGCCGTACAGGGCCGGGCCTTTTTCACGCTCTGCCAGCGGGCTCCGCTCGGAATGTACGATGCCCTTGCCTGCCGTCATCAGGTTGACGGTGCCGGGACGGATGGTGGAGATCGTGCCAAGGCTATCGCGATGTTCGATCGCGCCTTCGAACAGCCAGGTAACGGTAGCAAGGTTGATATGCGGATGCGGGCGGACGTCCATCCCGCTGCCAAGGTCGAGTTGCGCAGGGCCAAACTGGTCGACGAAGACGAACGGGCCGACCATGCGGCAGTCCTTCGACGGCACGGCGCGGCGAACGGTAAAACCGCCAAGGTCGTGGCTGACGGGGGTAACGGTCTTGACGATGCTCATCGTTCACGTGCTCCTATTGCTCGTCCAGTTCCTCGTAGTGGCGGAAAATACCGTCCTCGTTGAAGTCCATGCGATGTTCGCTGGCAAGATAGTCGGCTAGGCTTTCTATCTCGGTGACGGCACCCTGCAGGCCTTCCAGGTTCACCCAGGTTCCCTGCATCTGTTTCATGTAGTTGGGGAAAGCATAGTCCAGCCCCTCCATGAGATGAAACAGACTGGTGTCGACATGGGTGGGCTGCTGCCCCAGCATGAACGGCCCGCCACGCGCGGCCAGGGCATTGTCGAAATGGATGAGGTACTTGGGAATGCGCTGGGCGCGGAAATATCCGGCCTTCTCGAATGCGGCATCCATCTGGTCTGCGTAATACAGTTCGCTGGCGACCGGGTGGTGGACGGAATGAACCTCCTCCACGAAATCGGCGATATCCATCTGCAGCTGGAACAGTTGCAGATCGACTTCCATCTCGCCCGATCCCAGTCCCTCCTTGTCGGATAGGTACTGGAGAATGAGCGGGGTCTGGCCGATCACCACCTCGTCATCCACGATGTAGGGCGGGGCGAAGGGACGAATGCCTTCCAGGCCGTGCATATGCTCCACCAGTGCATCGGCATTCTGTTCGCGCGCCATATCGGTGTAGTCGAGGCCGAAAGCCTCGCAGAACAGCCGGATGAACTCGCCGCGTCCGGGGATTTGCGGCCAGTACCACAGTTCGATGCTCATGCGCCCTCTCCGGGAGCGAGGCATTTCATGGCAAAAGCGTGGACGCGTTCACCGGGAATATCGCCCAGCGCGCCCAGCACCATGCGCTGACGCTGTAGGCGGTTCTTTCCTTCGAAATGCGGGCTTTCCACGATCACGGTAAAGTGGGATTCGCCGCTGCCGTCGTCTCCGGCATGGCCATGATGTTTCGCGCTATCGTTGATGACTTCCAGCCGCGTGGGCGCAAGGGCTCCGCGCAGCAGGGTTTCGATCTCTTGTGCAACAGGTCCGCTCATCGGCCCCAATTGGGGGTTTGCAACGCGCGGTGCAATCCCCATCAAGGGGTGTTCATGCGAGGTGCGCGATTTCATGGACGCTACGAGAGCGAGGGGCGGGTGTGCGAACACCCCACTTGCCGAGAGGCGGGCGAGTTCCGTGCCCCTGGCGCGCGGGGCAACAGTTTCGATGGGCCGGGCGAATGGCGCTGGTTCTGTCTGGAGCACGTGCGCGAATTCAACGCAGGCTACGACTGGTTCGAAGGCATGAACGCCGACGAGATTTACGCGGCGCAGGCGCCCGGCTCCGGCTGGCAGACCGAAACGCCAGCTTTCAAGCCCACTGCCGGGATGGACGGGATGCCTCGCTGGGCCGATTTCAACGACCCGCTGGATGCCATCGGCGCGCGTGCCGGGGATATCAAGCGGGCCGCCACGGGCCGCAGCCATGCCGCGCACAGTCGTTTTACCCCGCGCGAAAGAGAAGCGCTGACGGTGATGGGATTGGGCCCGAAGACGGACAGGCCGCAGTTGCGCCGACGTTATTCTGAGTTGGTGCGCCGCTATCATCCCGACAGGAATGGCGGGGATCGCAGCCACGAAGCGCGGTTGCAGCGCGTGGTGGAGGCCTACCAACTGCTGCGCCGGGCCGAGGTGTTCGGTTAGGGCTTCTGGCGGAACGCCCAGCGCAAAGTACCGCCCATCGCACTGGTGACGAGCTTCGCAGGTGTGGCCTGCCAGCCGGGACGTTCCAGTCCCAGCATCGTGCGCGCGAAGGGGGGGATAAGGTCCACCGCCGCACTGGCCAGAAACGGCTGCACTGCCCCGGGCGCACCTTCTACGCGCTTGTTCACGATCAGATCGGCCACCTCGCGCGCCTCTGTCCCGGCGCGCAGATCGCCGCGCATCTCGCGAAAAATCGCCTGTGCCTCGGCCTTGGTTTCCGGCACCGGATCGGCTCCAAGCCGACGCGCGACTCGGGCGAACTGGCGGAAGTATTCGTCCTGCTGCGCCACGGGCATGTTCGGACGCACGTGTACCAGCCATGCCTCGAGGAACATCAGCGCCTCCGTTACATGTACCCAGGCCAGCGTGCGCGGATTGGTGGCGGAATAGGGCGTGCCGTCGGGCAGGGTGCCCCGCACCTTGGCGTGAATGGCGTTGACGCGGGCAATCGCCGCGTCGGCATCGTCGCGATGGCCGTAAGTCGTGACGGCGATGAAGCGCGCGGTGCGCCGCAGTCGGCCATGCATGTCCGCCCTGAAATTGGAGAAATCCAGCACACCGCGCAAAGCGTGGGGATGCAACATCTGCAGCAGCAGCGCTGCCATGCCGCCCACCATCATGCTCACCACATCGGCATGGACCATGCGGATCGGCGTATCTCTGGCGAAGTAGGCGTCGTCGGATGGCGGAACCGGCGCTTCGCCCTTGGCCGTATCGTTGAACGCGGCGCGCACGCTTTGCACCAGCTTGCGGCGAGCGAAATCAACGGGGCCGAAATTCGAAGGGTCCGGTAATGCCATGCGTGCAATGTGGGGCAGGCCGCCCGCAAATGCGAGAGGCTATCCGACCAGGGTCCCCATGCTTGCCTTGTAGGCATCGCGCGTCTGCAACCGTGCCTGATATGCCTTCAGGCTGCCTCGGGCTTCCATCGTGCCGAAGTTCAGCCCCCAATCCACCTGGCTGCCGACATAGACATCGGCCATGGTGAAGCGATCGCCGCAAACGTAGGCATGGCTCTGGAACCAGGCGTCCAGCGTATCCATCACGCGCGCAAAATTTCCAAAACCGACGGTGGCCTCCTGCTTTGCGTCCTGCGGCTCCCAGCCCATCGCCCTGTTGGTCACAGCGGTTTCAACCGGGCCTGCGGCGAAGAACATCCAGCGGAAATAATCTGCCTTCTCTTCCGAGCGCGGCAGCAGGTCGGGCGCTTCCATTTCGGCAAGGTAATGGCACACCGCCGCCCCTTCGCTCACTACCCGATCCCCTGTATCGGTGTGATGGATGATGGTAGGGATCTTGCCCATCGGGTTCGCTTGCAGCAGCGCAGCAGGCTTGTTCTCCCATTCCACCGGTTCCAGCTTCGGCTCCACGCCCACCTCGGCAAAGGCCCAGCGGGCGATCAACGCGCGGCTCATCGGATTGAAAAACAATGTGTAGTCGCTCATCCCGCATCTCCGGCAATCGCCGTTTCGATCGGCGCGTGATCGGTCTTCACCGCCTACACCATGGCTGACATGACACGGGCGCGCGTTTCGGGTCCATCATGCTTCTGCGCGCGGGCCGATTACGGAAAACATGGCGCCCTGCGGATCGACGCCGTTGATGATGAATTCGCCGCCGGGGATCTCCATCGGGCCGTTCAACACACTGCCACCGTTCTGCCCGATAAATGTATGGGCGACATCGATGCTCGGCAGACGGAAATAAAAGGACCACATCGACACCGGCATCTCGGGCGCACGCTTCATCAAGCCGCCGAACATGAAGTCACGTTCGTCGCCGTTGCGCAGCATTTCGTATTTGCCCATCTCGCCCATATCCATTTCTTCAGGAGCCACCCAGCCGAACAGGTCGCCATAGAAGCTCTTGGCTGCTTCCGGATCGTCCGCCATCAGTTCGTTCCAGGCGCAATGGCCCATGCGCGGTTCGTGAGCGGCGAAGGCATCGCTGGTTTGGCCCGAACGATCCTCTATCACGTAGAAGGGCGCACCTTCGGGATCCTGCAACATCGCAAAGGGCCCGACTCCGGGCACTTCGTGACCCTCTACCAGGACAGTCGCCCCTGCGTCCCTTGCTTTGGATACCGCAGCAGGAACGTCCTCGACATGCACATAGCCGACCCAGCAAGGCCGCGCGCCGTGCTCGGTCATTTCTTCGGTCATCTGGAGAAGGCCGCCAATGTCCCCACCTCCGGCGGAGAACGTGCGATAGTCGACTCCTTCCATATCGCCGGACTTGAATTTCCAGCCCAGCAGTCCGGAATAGAATTCCTGCGCTGCATCGGCATCACCGCTCATCAATTCGTACCAGACGAAATCTCCGTGTTGGTTGGCCATCATTCCCTCCCGCTGATGAAAATGGGCGTGAAACCGCCCCAGATCATGCGCTTGCCATCGAACGGCATATCGAAATCCTGAGACCAGAAGGGATCGTCCTGCATCTTTTCGCTGGCGGCATCGCAGGTCGCCTTGTCGGGCCAGATCATCCAGCTGAAGACGATCTTTTCATCCGGCTGCGCTTTGGTGGCCATGCGAAAATCGGTGACCTTGCCATCGGTTACGTCCTCTTCCCACGACTCCACGATCTCGATCACGCCGTATTCGATGAACTTGGTGGCAGCTTTTTCGGCAACCTCCCGGTAAGCGTCCTTCTTGTCCTGCGGCACCGCGACAAGGAATCCCTGCACATACATCGCCATTTTCCTTCCAGGTGGACTTTCGCTCCCCGCTCGCCTCGACCTGCGCGAACAGCGATATCCATACCACAAACGAGGATGTGCAGACAGCCAAGCGGTAGCAGGATCAGCCATCGGGTCCTCACTTGCCAGGCCACGGCCTGCGACGGCGATCCGCTCCCTTGATACATATAGCACTAACATCTGTGTTGCAGCGCCACAGTCACCCGTCTAGGCAGCGCGCAGAGATGAATGACATGACCAACACAGAAGATGGCGGCACCGCCATGACCGCACCCGATATCGAACTGGACGTCCGCGAGACGTTTGGCATTGACGTGGACATGAAGGTCCCGGCTTTTTCCAGGGCGGACGAGCGTGTACCTGATACGGACGAGACCTATGTCTTCGATCCCGATACCACGCTGGCGATCCTTGCGGGCTTTGCCCACAATCGCCGCGTGATGATCCAGGGTTATCACGGCACCGGCAAATCCACCCATATCGAACAGGTCGCAGCGCGCCTGAACTGGCCGACGATCCGCATCAACCTGGATGCGCATATCAGCCGTATCGATCTCGTCGGCCGCGATGCCATCGTGCTGCGTGACGGTTTGCAGGTTACCGAATTTCGTGAGGGCCTGCTGCCGTGGGCGTTGCAGCATCCCGTGGCGCTGGTCTTTGACGAATATGACGCAGGCCGCCCGGACGTGATGTTCGTGATCCAGCGCGTGCTGGAACAGGCGGGCAAGCTGACCCTGCTGGATCAGAACCGCGTTATCCGCCCCGATCCGCATTTCCGCCTGTTCGCCACCGCCAACACGGTGGGCCTGGGCGACACCAGCGGCATGTATCACGGCACGCAGGCGATCAATCAGGGCCAGATGGACCGCTGGAACATCGTGGTGGGCCTGAACTACCTTCCGGCAGAGACCGAGCGCGAGATCATCGGCGCCAAGACGAAGCTGGACGACAAGATGGTGGCCGACATGATCCGTGTGGCGGACCTGACGCGGCAGGGCTTCATGAACGGCGATATCTCCACTGTGATGAGCCCGCGCACCGTCATCACCTGGGCGCAGAACACCGAGATTTTCGGCAATCCCGGCTACGCTTTCCGCCTCAGCTTCCTCAACAAGTGCGACGAGGCAGAACGGATGCTGGTGGCAGAATATTACCAGCGCGTGATGGGCGAGGATCTACCCGAAAGCGTTGTTAGCAAGGCATAAGTCGGCGCGATTGCGCGTTTCGCAGATTGTTCACTTGCCAGTCGGCACCGGTCGTCTAGCAGGGTGATTGCATCTGAAACGAGGATACCGATTTGCCCATCCGCCTGAAAGCCAGCCTGCTGGCCGCTACCGCCCTCCTGGCGTCTCCCGCTACTGCCAATACCGCTGCTGATAACGCCGTGGAAGTCGACCGCGCCATGCTGGAGCGGGACGCCACCGTACTCGCCTCGGACGAGATGGAAGGACGCGAGGCCGGTACGCGCGGGCACGAACGTGCGGCAGGCTATGTCGCCGGCCGCTTCGCCTCCCTGGGGTTGGACCCTGCGGGCGACGACGGTACCTATTTCCAGAGCGTCACCCTGCGCACCCATACCCCGGCCGAGGAAGGCAACACCTTGTCCATCGAAGGGATGGACGATCTCGTTGCTTTCGAAGATTTCTACGTGCTGGGCTCCCCGATTGAGGCAAGCGGCACGATAGAAGCGCCGCTGGTATTCATCGGCTACGGCCTCGACATTCCGGGCCGCGACGATTTCGCCGGCGTCGACCTTGCAGGCGCGGTGGCCGTGCGCGTCTATGGCGGGCCGGATAATCTGGATGGCGAGGAAGCCGCCCTCCTTCGCAGCACTATCGACGAGCGGCTTTCGGATCGCGGCGCGGTGGGCATGTTGCTGCTGCGCACGCCGCAACTGGAAGAGGTTTTCAACTGGGAGCGGACCACCCGTTCCGTGCAACGGAGGCGTTCGACGACATGGGTCGACCCCGACGGCATCGCCTACACAGGCGCGGACAACATTCTCGTCTCCACCGGCCTGTCGCCCGAACTGTCGCGTGAATTGCTGGAAGGGCAGGACTTCGATTACGACGATCTTGTCGAAGCGGTAGCGACGGAAGAGGCGCTGATGCCCAGCTTCGCGCTGGACCGCAGCATCCGCATCGATTTCGCCAGCGACTTTGAGGACGTCGACACCCCCAACGTGATCGGAATGCTGCCCGGATCGGACCCGGCGGTGGCGGACGAATACGTTATCCTGACGGCCCATCTCGATCACGTCGGCATCCAGCCGACCGAGGAGGAAGGCGACGACGAGATCTACAACGGCGCGCTGGACAACGCCGTGGGCGTGGCCAGCATGATAGAGGTTGCCCGCCTGATGAAGGAAACCCCGGCGCGCCGCCCGGTGCTGGTGCTGGCGGTGACGGCGGAGGAAAAGGGCTTGCTGGGCTCTGCCTACAATGCCGCAAACCCCACCGTGCCAGCTGACCAGGTGGTGGCCAACGTCAACCTCGACATGCCCGTTGCGACCTATGACTTTGCCGATGTCGTCGCCTTCGGGGCGGAGCGTTCCACGCTCTATCCGCAGGTGGAAGCCGCGGCGGAAGAATACGAACTGGAACTCAGCCCCGATCCGCAGCCCGAGCAGGGATTCTTTACCCGGTCGGACCAGTATTCCTATGTGCGACGCGGTATCCCGGCGGTCTATCTCGACCTTGGTTTTGCCAATGGCGGGGAAGAGGCGCAGGGCGTCGTCTATGGAGAGCACTACCACCAACCGTCGGACGAGATCGAACTCGTCGACTTCAATGCGCTCGAGCGTTTTACGGCGGTCAACTATGCCATCGCCCGCAACATCGCGAACATGGAAGAAACGCCAGCCTGGTTGCCTGGCGACTTTTTCGGCACGACCTATGGCGGACGGATCGCCGCGCAGGACTGAAGTGCTCGGCGGCGTCGGAAATGCACCCTCGCGCAACGTGTATTGTTCTGCTAATACAGTGGTGTGAATCGCATGTGGCGTAATCCTTTCAAGCGGCGAGAAGCCCGGTACGATCGCTGGTCCGAGCGGGACATCGCGCTGGAAAACGCGCCGTGGACGCCGCTCTCCGACCTGGATGACCGGGATTACGGCCGCGATACGGCTGCGCCCCGCTATTATGACAGGACACGCTACCACGAGGGCTGGCGGCGTTATCTGCCGGAACGCGCGCGCGGGCGGGGCAAGCTGTGGTGGGTCAGCCGCATTTTTGCGGCCTTTCTATTGGTGTTCCTGGTCCTCGTTGCCTGGCTGGCCATCACTGCGCCGCTTTCCAAGAGCCTGGAGCCCATCGCTCCGCCGCAGATTACTCTTCTGGCAGCCGATGGCACGCCGATTGCCCGCAATGGCGCGGTGGTGGAGGAGCCGGTGGAGATTGCCGACCTGCCGGATCACGTGGTTCAGCCGTTCCTCGCTATCGAGGATCGGCGCTTCTACAATCATTGGGGCGTCGATCCGCGCGGAGTGGCGCGGGCGGTATTCACCGGTGTGGGGGGCGGATCCACCATCACGCAGCAACTGGCCAAGTTCACTTTTCTCACTCCCGAACAGACCCTGACCCGCAAGGCGCGAGAAGCGCTGATCGCCTTCTGGCTGGAGGCGTGGCTTACGAAGGACGAGATCCTCGAACGTTATCTGTCCAATGCCTATTTCGGTGACAACATGTACGGCCTGCGCGCGGCAAGCCTGCACTACTTCTATCGCCATCCCGAGAACCTGCGACCCGAACAGGCCGCCATGCTTGCAGGACTGTTGCAAGCGCCAAGCCGTCTTGCCCCGACACGCAATCCCGATCTTGCCGCCAGGCGCTATGCCCTTGTAAAAGGCGCGATGGTGGCGGCCGGCTATATCACGCAGGCCAAGGCCAGCAGCATGCCCGTGCCCGATCTGGACGTGCGCACCCGCAACGATCTGCCCACGGGCACCTATTTCGCCGACTGGGCCTTGCCCACCGCGCGCGAGCAGAGCGACATGAGCTATTCGCGCCAAACCATCACCACCACGCTGGACAGCGAATTACAGGCAGCGGCCAACCGGGTGATCCAGCGCGCACCACTGGGCGATGCACAGGTGGCTTTGGTGGCCATGCGACCCAACGGCGAAGTTGTGGCGATGGTGGGCGGCAAGGATTACGCGAGCAGCCCCTTCAACCGTGCTACGCAGGCGCGTCGACAGCCGGGCTCTACCTTCAAGCTGTTCGTCTACCTTGCCGCGCTGCGCAATGGCTGGAGCCCGGATGATACCATCTCCAACGCGGCCTTTACCGAAGGATCGTACCAGCCCAGCAACGCCAGCGGTCGCTATTCGGACACCATCACGCTGCGCGATGCCTTTGCCCAGTCCTCCAACGTTGCCGCAGTGCGGTTGCTGAATGCGGTTGGTAGCGAGGCGGTGATCGAAACCGCGCGCGAACTCGGCGTCAGCTCGCCCTTGCCGGAGGGCGATCCCAGCATGGCGCTGGGAACGTCCACCATGACCTTGCTGGAACTGACCAGCGCCTATGCAGGTGTCGCGGCCAACAGTTTTCCCGTCGAGCCCCACGCGTTTCCTGCAGCGGAGCAGGGCTGGTTCGACTGGCTGCTGGATGGACGCGGAAACCTGGGCAGCTCTGACCGCGAGGAGATCGAGGACATGCTGCGCGGCGCGATCAATCGCGGCACGGGCAGCGCCGCCATGCTATCCATTCCCAACTACGGCAAGACCGGCACCACGCAGGACAATCGCGATGCCCTGTTCGTGGGTTATGCGGGCGAGGGCGAGAATCGACTCGTGGTGGGCGTATGGCTCGGTAACGACGACAATTCGCCACTGGGCAATATCTCCGGCGGCGGACTACCGGCACGCATCTGGCGCGATTTTCTTCGCGCAGCACTGGGCGCATCGGCCGCGCTGCCGCGCCCCACGCCGTCGCCCGATCCTAGCGGACCAGTGCAGCCGCAGGACGTGCCCGAACTGCAGGATATTCCGCTGGGCGATGGACGCCGCCTGATTGTTAACGACGACGAGGCGGTGCTGTCCACCGAGATCGAAGGCGTGCCGCTGGAGTTTCGCGTCCGCGACGGCGAATTATCCCTCGAAGTGGACGAGGATGCGGCAGAACGCGAAATCCAGCGCAGGATAGATGAGGAAATGCGGCGTTAGAGCCGCATGACGTCAGCCGTGCGGCGTGACGAGGTATTTCTCGCCCGTCGACATCTGCGCATAGTCCATCATCGCGTCCTTCGTCAGCATCTCTTCGAGGTTGACGCGTCTCTTGTAGCTGCTGGCAAATATCGTGGTCAGGCCGTCATGCACGCGTTGGCGCAGGGCCATCATCGTTTGCCTGTCGCTTCCTTGGAGAAAAGGAAAGAGCAGCCAGCCGGACACGGTCCAGGCAAAGCCATAGCTTGGCGTCAGGATCGTGGGCTCCAACTGCAACCGCCCGTAGATATACATCTTCTTCTGATGGTTGGAGCCGTAACGACTGTATTCGGTCATCTTCGCGGCAGCGACGCGCTCCATTGCACGAAGGCATATGTCGCTGGTCTGCCCGCCGCCGATGGGATCGAAGCCCAGAAAAGCGCCGGTTTCGCCGATCGCTTTGGCGAGGGCTTCCTCGTAATCGTCCTTCGAACTGTTCACCACGTGGCTCGCGCCCTGGTTCTTCAGTAACTCTGCCTGTTCTTCGCGGCGCACGATGTTGACCAGGCCCATGCCATCTTCCTGGCAGATACGGTTCAACATCTGGCCAAGGTTAGAGGCAGCAGCGGCGTGGACGATGGCATCGTGCCCTTCGCGCTTTGCAGTCTCGACAAACCCCAGCGCCGTCATCGGGTTGACGAAGGAACTTGCGCCTTCTTCCGAAGAATGGTCTCCCAGCGGCAGGCACATCATCGCGTCCGCTATAGCATATTCGCCAAAAGCACTGCCCGGAACGCAGGACACGCGCTGGCCCAGCAGCGCCTGCGCCTGTTCGCCCGGTCCAGCCGCGATGACTTCGCCTGCGCCTTCGTTGCCTACGGTTTGCGGCATGCCGTGGCGGGCGGATTGTCCTGCAGCGATTTGCGGGGCAAGCTGCATGGTGACCTTGCCGTTTTCGTAAGTTGCATTCTCAAGGTCTGCCCCTGTCGTCATCAGGAACAGGTCCGACGGATTGATCGGTGCAGCCTCCATCTTTACCAGCACTTCGTTGTTCGTCGGCTGCGGGAAAGACTTCTCCTGCAATTCCAGCACCATCGTACCGTCTGCGGTAAGGTTTGAAATCAGCTGGCGTCCGGTGGTGTCGGTCATGTTTGTCTAGTCCTCTTGCGGGTATGTGGCGTGTACGAAATATAGCCCTTCGGGCGGAGCATTGAGGCCCAATGCCGCCCGGTCTCTTGCCTCCAACGCACGGGCCACTTGATCTATCCCCCAGGTTCCCTGACCCACCAGGGCCAGGCACCCCACCATCGAACGTACCTGATGATGCAGGAAGCTGCGCGCCGCGGCGCGGACGATGATGCCGTCGCCTTCGCGGCTGACATCCAGCCGATCCAGCGTCTTTACCGGGCTGGCGGCCTGACAATGGGCGCTGCGGAAAGTGGTGAAGTCGTGGTTGCCCACCAGCGCCTGCGCCGCTTCGTGCATAGCCGTATGGTCCAGCGGTCGGGCAATATGCCAGGCGCGGCCTTTTTCCAGGGTCAGCGGCGCGCGCCGGTTGCGGATGCGGTATTCATAGCTGCGCCCCGTGCAGGAAAATCGGGCGTGCCAGTCCTCCCGCTTAACCTCGCAGCCGATAATCGCCACGGGTTCGGGCCGCAGCTTGGCGTTAAGCGCCTGCATCAGACGGAAAGGGTCGAACGGTTTCTCGACGTCCAGATGGCTGCGCATGGCAAGGGCATGGACCCCGCTGTCGGTGCGGCCCGCGCTGTGCAGCGTCACCTTTTCGCCCGTCACGGCGTAGGCGGCATCCTCGATACTCTGCTGCACGCTCGGACCGTTGTCCTGCCGTTGCAGACCGAAGAAGGGGCCACCATCGAATTCGATCGTAAGGGCAAAGCGGGTCAATTCGCGCGCGTTCCTGCTGTTACCGCATTGCCGCGCAGGAAATCATCCAGCGACATCGCGGGCTTGCCTGCACGTTGCAGCGTAACGGGCCGCAGCGCACCGGTGCCGCAGGCGATGGTCATGCGATCATCCAGGACCGTGCCCGGAGCGCCTTCGTTGTCGACACGTTCAGCGCGCAGCAGCTTGATGCGTTCGCCATCCATTTCCAGCCAACTGCCGGGGAAGGGGGCAAAAGCGCGCACTTCGCGCTCCAGCACTTCGGCTGGTTTGCCGAAATCGAGCTTCGCTTCTGCCTTGCTGATTTTCGGCGCGTAAGTGGCCAGCGCATCGTCCTGCGCTTCGGCTTCCAGTGTGTCGATGTTCGCGAGGGCTTTTACCATCAGTTCCGCCCCGATGACGGCAAGCTCATCGTGCAGGTCGCCCGTTGTCTTGTGATCTATGGGTGTTGCGCCCTTCAACAGCATCGGCCCTGTATCGAGGCCGCGCTCCATGCGCATGATGGTGATGCCGGTTTCCTCGTCGCCCGCCTCGATCGCGCGGTGGATGGGCGCGGCACCACGCCATCGGGGTAACAGCGAGCCATGTACATTGAGGCAGCCGTGCTTCGGTGCATCCAGCACGGCTTGCGGCAGCAACAGGCCGTAGGCCGCGACCACGGCGGCATCGGCATTCACCGCAGCGAACGCCTGTTGCTCGTCGGGGTCCTTCAGGCTGGCGGGATGGCGGAGTTCAATGCCCAAGGCCTCCGCCCGCGCGTGGACGGGAGAGGGGCGCTCGATCTTGCCACGTCCTGCGCGGCTGGGCGGCTGGGTGTAGACCGCTGCCACCTCGTGCCCTGCCGCCACCAGCGCATCCAGCGTCGGTACGGCGAAATCGGGTGTTCCCATGAAAATCAGGCGCATCGTCAGCCTTTCTATTCCTTGCGGGCCGCCCTATCTGCCGGAACATGGCATCGCAAGAGATCGAAAACCTCGCAGTGGCGCTGGCGCGCCTTCCGGGTCTTGGCCCGCGATCGGCGCGGCGGGCCGTGCTGTGGCTGGTGAAACACCGGGAAACTGCGCTGGACCAGGTTCTGGACGCGCTGGGGACGGTGAAGGAAAGACTTGTGGAGTGCGACACCTGCGGCAACGTGGACACGCAAAATCCTTGCACGATCTGCGCCGATCCCAAGCGCGATCCCAAGTCGATCTGCGTGGTGGAAGACGTGGCCGATCTGTGGGCGCTCGACCGTGCGCGGCTGTTCACCGGTACCTTCCACGTGCTGGGCGGAAGGCTCTCCGCGCTGGACGGCATCCGCCCCGAAGACCTTGCGATAGACAGCTTGCTGGGCCGGGTGGAGGCGGGCGGCGTGGACGAGGTGGTGCTGGCCATGAACGCGACATTGGAAGGGCAGACCACTGCGCATTACATCGCCGAACGGCTGGAAGACCGGCCCATCCGTATCACCCAACTTGCCCACGGACTGCCCGTGGGGGGTGAACTGGATTACCTGGACGAGGGCACACTGGCGCAGGCACTGCGTGCAAGGCGGCCTTTGGGTTGAAATACAGCCCGAATGATCGGCAATTGAAGGTTCAGGCGCTTCGCCCTATATTCGCCTCATGGCTATTCGCGAAATCATAGAAGCGCCGGACCCCCGGCTGAAAACGGTGTCGTCTCGTGTCGAGACATTCGACGACAACCTCAAGACCCTCGTCGATGACATGTTCGAGACGATGTACGATGCCCGCGGCATCGGTCTGGCTGCTATCCAGGTGGGAGAACCGCTGCGCCTGCTGGTAATCGACTTGCAGGAAGAAGACCCGGACGCCGATCCCGTGCCCTGCGATCATGACGGGCATGAGCATACGCACCAGCCGATCATCAACGATCCGCGCGTCTACGTGAATCCCGAAATTCTCGATCCATCGGACGATACCAAGAGCTATCAGGAAGGGTGCCTTTCGGTGCCCGATATCTTTGCCGACGTGGAACGCCCTTCGAAATGCCGGGTACGCTGGCAGGATCTTGAAGGAAACACGCACGAAGAGGAGATGGATGGCATGCTGGCCGTGTGCATCCAGCACGAAATGGATCACCTCAACGGCGTTCTCTTCATTGACCATCTTTCTCGATTAAAGCGCAACATGGCGCTGAAAAAGCTCAAGAAGATGCGCGAAGCTGCCTGATGAAGACGATCAGCTGGAGCCAGGCGAGTGTTGCCGGCTTGCTGTATGCCATGGTGATGTGCGCCTGGGTCTATTACGATCGCGGGCCGGGATTTGACGAACTCGCCATTCGGTTTGCGATCTATTTCGTCGCTTTCACGGTAGGCTTCCGTTTCCTGATGAACTTCCTCGCCCGTCGCAACGCGAACAGGGACTGAGCCGCCCGAGAAGCCCACGAAAAAGGGCCGCCCCGATGGAGCGGCCCTTTTCCGTTTTCATCATTCAGATCAGGCGGTGGCGGTATCGATCATGCCTTCAAGTGCTTTTACGCAATCTTCCATGCATTCGCGGCACATCCGCTCACACCGGCGACAATGGTCATTGTCGTGCTTGGCGCATTCCTCCGCGCAGACCTTGCAGGCGATGATGCAGGCTTCCAACAGTGACTTGATCACCACCGTATTGCCATGGGTGCGCCGTGCGGCCACGGTGCTTACGGCCTGACAGATGTCCGAACAGTCCGAACATTTGCGAATGCATTCGGACATGTCGCCCTGTTCCGCATTACAGGCATCGACGCAGGAATTGCAGATCGCCGCGCAGTACATCGCGTGCTTCACGGCCTCTGCCAGTTGTTCGTTGTAGTCGTTACCCACGCTGGGGTGTTCCTTGATCATTTCCTTGATCGACATATCGTTTCTCCTGCTGTTGCCTATGTAGCGCGCAAGAGGTTGCTCTGGTTCCGTAATAGGCTTCAGAAGCGCTGATCTGTCTCTCAGCAGGGATGATCGTTGGCGAACACGACGTTGGCCTTGCTCATCTCGAGGCCGCTTGCAAGCACGACCCGGTTCATTCCTTTAACTTGCAGACGCGCTAGAACAGGCCTTCGATCTGGCCGTTATCATCCAGATAGATGTTCTCTGCACTGGGAACCTTGGGCAGGCCGGGCATGGTCATGATCCCGCCGCAGATGGCAACGACGAAGCCTGCACCTGCCGACAGCCGCACTTCGTCGATCTCTATCGTATGGTCTTCCGGGGCGCCAAGGGCGGCCGGGTCCATGCTGAACGAATACTGCGTCTTGGCCATGCACACTGGGTAGTGCGCATAGCCCATGTCTTCCCACTGGGTCAGTTGCTTGCGGATAGAAGCAGAGATGCTGACCTCGCCAGCACGATAGATCTGCGTGGCAACGGTTGTGATCTTGTCGGCCAGCGGCATGTCGCTGGGGTAGAGATGGTCGAAATCGGGTGCACCGGCGTCGGCCTTGTCTGCCACGTTCCGCGCCAGTTCCTCGGCACCGGCACCGCCTTCGGCCCAGTGTTTGCAGACCACAGCATCTGCGCCGTACTCGTTCGCCATTTGCTTGATGACGGCAATCTCGGCATCGGTGTCGAGATGGAAGTGATTGATGGCGATGGTGGGTGTCACGCCGAACTTCTTCAGGTTCTCTATGTGGCGTTTGAGGTTGACGGAACCCTTTCGAACCGCGTCGACATTTTCGCCCTTGGTCAGCTCGCTCTTGGGTACGCCGCCATTCATCTTGAGCGAGCGGACAGTGGCAACCAGCACGATGGCATCAGGCTTTAGACCGGCGAGCCGGCACTTGATGTCGAGGAACTTCTCGGCACCAAGATCTGCGCCGAAGCCTGCCTCCGTCACCGTGTAATCGGCCATTTTCAGCGCCGTTCTGGTAGCGATGACAGAGTTGCAGCCGTGGGCGATATTGGCAAAGGGGCCGCCGTGCAGAAGGGCGGGGCGGTTCTCCAGCGTCTGCACCAGATTGGGCAGGATGGCGTCCTTCAGCAGCACGGTCATAGCCCTGTCGGCTTTCACATCGCGGCAATAGACCGGCTCTTTCTCGCGCGTGTAGCCGACGATGATGTCGCCCAAACGCCTCTGCAGATCCTTCAGATCGTTGGCGAGGCAAAGGATCGCCATGATCTCGGAGGCGACGGTAATGTCAAACCCGCTTTCGCGCGGAAAGCCGTTGATACTTCCTCCCAGCGGACCGACGATCTGTCGCAGTGCGCGATCATTCATGTCCAGCACGCGCTTCCATGTTACGCGCCGCAGGTCGATATCGTGCGGATTGCCCCAGTAGATCGAGTTGTCGATCATCGCGGAAAGCAGGTTGTGTGCGCTTGTGATGGCGTGGAAATCGCCGGTGAAGTGCAGGTTGATCTCGTCCATCGGCACAACCTGGCTCTGGCCACCGCCAGCGCCGCCGCCCTTCATGCCGAAGCATGGGCCAAGCGAAGGTTCGCGCAGGCACAGCATGGTCTTCTTGCCGATACGATGCAGGGCGTCCGAAAGACCGACAGACGTGGTGGTCTTGCCCTCGCCAGCAGGCGTGGGGTTGATCGCAGTGACGAGGATCAGCTTGCCGTTCGGGTTGTCGGGCAGGGCAGAGGTATCGACCTTGGCCTTGTGCCTGCCATAGGGGATCAGCGCTTCGTTCGGGATGCCTGCGGCTGCGGCGACCTCGGCAATAGGCTTGAACGTTGCCTTGCGGGCGATTTCGATATCTGTCGGCATGACACCTTTCTTGATGCGGATGAATTTGCGGTAATTTCCCTCAGGCGAGATTTCGCAATGCTGACCGTGCGGGTTTCCCCTACGTCCGTTCGTGGTCTTTGTTCAATGGGGCCAGGTTCACAAGGTTTTTCGAACATCGGATGGGGATGGTGGGGGCCGGGCGCTTGCGGGACATGATCGCAGACAGTAGGTTCGCCTTTCGTTCCATCCGAATTGGCTGAAGGTTATTTATGGATCCTGTTGTTCTTGCGCTGATTGTTCTTGCTCTGGTTATGGGCGGACTTGGCTACTGGCTCGGCCAGCGACCCGTTGCCGAGTGGCGCGATCGCCATGCCCAGCGCGATACCGAGGCGAAGGAGCTGGACGAGAAGTTTCGCAAGGCCGTGATCGACCTCGAGAATGCGACGGTGCGGGCAGAGCGCGTGGACGGGCTGGCCACGCAGATCGAGGCTATTCGCGAGGAGCGCGATGCAGCGCGCAATCGGCTCGCCACGATGGAGGCAGACGCCGCCAACCACGAAAAGCAGATCATCCTGATGAAGGAAGCGCGCGAGGAATTGCTGACCCAGTTCCGCGCGGCGGGCAGCGAGGTGTTGAGCAAGGCGCAGGAAAAATTCATTGCCGATGCTGCCGAACGTTTCGGCAATTCGGAAAGAGCCAACAAGGAAGCCGTCGCCAACCTATTGAAACCTGTGAACGATCGGCTGGAGAAGTACGAACAGCACGTCGGTGCGCTGGAAGCGCAGCGGAGCGACGCTTTTTCCAAGCTGCACCAGCAGATCGAAACGATGCGGCTGGGCCAGGAAGAGGTGCGACGCGAGGCGCAGCGTCTGGGCAATTCACTTACCAATGCACCCAAGGCCCGCGGGCGCTGGGGTGAACGCGCCTTGCAGAACCTGCTGGAACAGTGCGGACTGGCGCAGCACACCGATTTTCACCTCGAACAATCAATGGATACCGAAGAGGGGCGACTGCGCCCCGATGCCATCGTGAACGTGCCGGGGCAGAAGAAGCTGGTGATCGATTCCAAGGTCTCGCTCAACGCATACCAGGCCGCGTTTGAGGCGGATGACGAGGACGAGCGGCTGCGGCAACTTGCGCTCCACGCCAAGTCCATGCGCAATCACGTCCAGACGCTGGGCGCAAAAAGCTACCAGAGCCAGTTCGACGATGCGCCCGATTACGTCGTGATGTTCGTACCGGGAGAGCACTTCGTGGCTGCCGCGCTGGAAGCGGACCCGGAGTTGTGGGACTTCGCCTTCGAAAAGCGCGTGCTGCTGGCAACGCCTACCAATCTGGTCGCCATAGCCCGCACGGTGGCGCAAGTCTGGCGACAGGACGCGCTGGCACAGGAAGCGCAGGAAATTGGCCGGATGGGCGCGGAGTTGTATGACCGGCTCCGCGTTGCTTCCGAGCACCTCAAACGCATGGGCGGCGGGCTGGAAACCGCGGTAAACAACTACAACAAGTTCGTTGGCAGCTTCGAGCGCAACGTACTGTCGTCCGGCCGGCGTCTCGCCGAAAAGGGAATCGAGATCGGCAAGAAGGAAATCGAGGAGGTCGATGCCATCGAGAAAATTCCGACTTATGGCGTATCCGACCTTGCGGAACCGGTCGAGGCGTTGCTTATTGGGAAAGAGGAGAGCGAGGAGGCTTCACAATCCCGATGACAATTAAGCGCGCCCTTGGTGCAACCCTGCCGCTGCTGGCCATGCTGTCTGCCTGCGACCGCAGCGATCCGCCTTCGGAGAGGCTGGAACGCGCGGCGGAAGAGCTGGTCTCCGATGTCGAGAACGAAGCGCTTCCGGCGCAGCGGCCCGACGGCCCGTGGGCGCCGCGCAACGATTGTGCCGATCTGCCCGGCGCTTCGGCTTTTCTCGCCTCTCTGAAATCTGCCGTGGACGCGCGCGACGCCGATGCCCTGGTGGCGCTGACGGCAGAGGATGTGAAGCTGGATTTCGGCGGCGGTACTGGCGCTGGCAAGTTGCGTGAACGGCTGGCGGCCAACAACGGCGCGCATTGGGAAACACTGGCGCAACTGATGGATCTCGGCTGCGCGACAAGCGATGACACCTCGCTCACCCTGCCGTGGTATTTCGGGCAGACCATCCCTGTCGATCCGTACATGGGCGCGATTGTTACCGGAGAGAACGTGTCGCTTTTTAACGCCCCCGATACCGATGCGGCGGTTCTCGCCACCGTGTCGTGGGACGCCGTTGAACGGCTGCCGGACGACACCGCCCGCGAAGGATTCGAACGCGTCGCCTGGACAAAACCTGAAACCGAGGAACGGGTCGAGGGGTATATTTCGAATAGCAAACTTCGCGGTATGATCGACTATCGCCTGATCGCCAATCGGCGCAACAACCGTTGGCGCATCACCGCGCTGATCGCAGGGGATTGAGGCATCCTGCGATGCTTCTTCCCTTGATCCGAAAGCCTGCTATCACGCCCCGATGAAGCCCGACGTGCATCCCCTGGAAAACGAGCGCCTGCAGGAACTGCGGCGCTATAACATTCTCGATACAGAGCGGGAGCGGGATTTCGACGAGCTAGTCGAACTTGCGTCCGAGCTTTGTGACGTGCCGGTCTCGGTGGTGAATTTCATCGATGAAGGCCGCCAGTGGTTCAAGGCCGAAGTCGGGCTGGGCGTCCGGTCGACGCCGCTCGAAACCAGCCTTTGTGGACATGTGATCCTGCAGGACGACTTCGTGGAGATACCCGACACGCTGCTCGACCCCAGAATGGCCGACAATCCGCTGTGCAACGATGATCCGGGCTTCCGGTTCTATGCGGGCGCCGTGCTGAAGGGCGCAAACGAGCTGCCGCTTGGAACGTTGTGTGTCCTCGACAACAAGCCGCGCACCTTGACGGAGGGCCAGCGCAAGGTCCTTAAGATACTTTCCCGTCACGTCGTGCGCGAACTCGACCTGCGAATGGCGGTGGAAAGTGAACGGATCCTGCGCCAGGAAGTGGACCACCGGGTCAAGAATTCGCTCGCGTCGATTGGCGCAATGCTGTCGATGAAAGCCAAGCGGGCGCAGAACGACGGTGTGCGAGAGGCGTTACTGGATGCAAGTCTTCGCATCCGGTCCCTGTCCTCGTTGCATGCGCACCTGCACGACATGGACAAGGGTCAGACCATCAACCTGCAATCGCTGTTCGAAAGCGTGGTGCAGGATCTCCAGCAACTCGTACCCGACGGTATCGAGTTGGCGTTCAGCGTATCGGGGGATCAGGCGAGTCCGGAACTGGCCAACGCCTTTCTGCTGATCGTGAACGAGTTCGTGGCCAACACGGTGAAGCACGGCCTGAAAGACGGCAACGGACGGATCGACATTGCCATTCACGTCGAAAATGGCGAATGGTCTCTTGTCTGCAGCGACACCGGCACGGCCACATCCGCAGATGCAGAACTTGCCGCGACATCGGCGGGACTAGGAACCCGTGTTATCCAGTCACTGGCACGCTCGCATGGTGCGTCCACCAGCTGGAGCGCCGGTGGAAACGGGTTGCGCCTCGAAATCAGCAAACAGAGCGCGACCTGCGACGCCGGATAAGCGCAGCGGCTCAGCGCCGGTCGAGCGCCGCCAGCACTTCGTACCCTAGCACGGCTGCCGCCACCGCCGCGTTCAGGCTGTCCGCCCGCCCGCGCATCGGCATGGTCACGCGCAGATCGCAGGCCATTTCGTAGCTTTCGGGAAGCCCCTGCGATTCGTTGCCCACCATCACGAAGCAAGGCGCGGCGTAGGGGGCGGCGCGATAGGGCACCGCCTCGCGCAGCGATGCGGCAACAAGCTGTCCTTCTCCTTCACGAAGCCATGGCAGGAATTCATCCCAGGTGGCGCGCGCGATCGATTGCGTGAACACCGCGCCCATACTGGCGCGCACGGCTTCAACGCTGAAAGGATCGGCGCAATCGTCGATCAGGATCAGTCCGCCTGCACCAACCGCGTCGCCGGTGCGCAACATGGTGCCAAGATTGCCCGGATCGCGCAGCGCCTGCGCCACCAGCCAGATTTTTGAACAGGAGCGGTCCAGCGCGGCCAGTGACGTGTCGAATTCCGAATAGACCCCCGCCACGCTTTGCGGATTGTCCTTGCCGGTAATCTTGGAGAGAATATCGGGCGAGGTCACGATGATCTCTCCCCCTGTCGCGTCCACGGCTTTCTCCAGCCCATCTATCAGAGGATGTGGATCGCGCCCGGCAGCCATCACCAACGTCTGCGGCACATGGCCGCATTCGTGTGCGTCGGTCAGCAGGCGGAGCCCTTCGGCCAGGAACACGCCCTCGCGCTTGCGATGCTTCTTCTCTCGCAAAGAGCGCAGGTATTTGACTGTGGGATTGGAATAGCCGGTGATCTCGCGCTTCGCGGCGCGGGGAGTGGGGGAAGGCATCAATCCTCCCCGAACTTGCCTTCGACCAGCGCCACCAGTTCCGCCAGCTTTGCCTCCGCGTCATCGCCGGCAACGCGGATCCTGACCGTATCGCCCATCGCCGCGCCCAGCATCATCAGGCCGAGAATTGAACCGCCTGCGGCTTCCTGCCCGTCTTTCTCGACGAAGACATGGTGTCCTTCCATTGCGCTGGCAGCGTTTACGAACTTGGCGCTGGCACGGGCGTGAAGGCCGCGTTTGTTGGGGATGACGATATCCTGGCTCACTTCGCTCATCGCCGGTATCTCCTCAGGCGTCCTGACCAAGGAATTCAGATGCAAGGGTAATGTAATTGCGCCCCGCCTCGCGCGCGGCGGCGGCGGCCTGGCCCAACGGCAATTCCTTGCGCGCGCCTGCCAGCCGGATCAGCATGGGCAAGTTGATCCCGGCCAGCACTTCCGTACGGCCCGACTGGAGCAGCGAGATCGCAAGGTTGGATGGGGTGCCGCCGAAGAGGTCTGTTAGCAAAATGGCGCCAGCGCCCGTATCCACCAGTTCGATGGCGTCGGCAATTTCCTGGCGGCGCTCTTCCATATCGTCGTTAGGGCCGATGCAGATCGTGGCGATCCCATCCTGCTGGCCAACGACGTGTTCCATGGCGGAAACGAATTCCTCGGCCAGGCGGCCGTGGGTGACGAGAATCAGTCCGATCATGAAACTGTTATGCTCTTTGCGCTCTTAACGGTTGCTGTGGAAAATGTGGCAATCGTCACGGGTGCTGGCTTCCCTCCACCAGGTCTTCCGCGCGCGATCCCAAGTTACGGTGTAGCACGGTGGGCGAAAAGCCGCCCTGCCGCAACTCCTGCGCCATCTTCTCCGCCGTGTAAACAGAGCGGTGCCTTCCGCCTGTGCATCCGAAAGCGATATTCACATATGCCTTGCCCTGTTCCGCATAACGCGGAAGCAATTCCAGCAGCAGACTGCGGATCTTCTCGAAGCTGGAAGCGAAAACCGCGCTGCGTTCTATGAATTCGCCCACACCTGCATCCAGCCCGGTCTGTTCGCGCAGGCCATCTTCCCAATGCGGATTGTCGAGATAGCGCATGTCGAACACCAGATCGGCCGTGGGCGGCTTGCCGCGTGCGAACCCGAAGCTGGAAACGGTGACGGTCATCTGCTGCGGCGCCGTCTGCTGAAACTGGTCGCGGATCGTCTGCTTCAGTTCATTGGTGGAATAGTCGGTGGTGTCGATCAGCACATCGGCCCAGCGGCGCAGCGGGGCCAGCAATTCACGCTCTGCCGCAATGCCAGAGGCTACGGGCAGGTCTCCGGCCAGGAAGTGGCGACGCCGCGTTTCGTTGAAGCGCCGCTCCAGTTCGTTGCCGTTGCAGTCCAGGAACAGCGTGGTGATGGACAGGTTCTCGTTATCCACCCATTGCTTCACCTGTTCGATAATGTCAGCCGGCACAAACCCGCGTGTGCGGCAATCGAACCCGATGGCCAGCGAATGATTGGCAGCGTCGGTTCCCACCAGCCGATCCAGCAGGCGGATCGGAAAATTGTCGATCGATTCCCAACCCAGATCCTCCAGCTCACGCAGAGCCGTGGTCTTGCCCGCACCCAGCATTCCGGTGACAAGCAGGATATGCTGTGGCGGGGCAGCATTTGCGGATTGCGATGTCTGGTTTGCCATGGCGTGCTAGATGTGCGCTTTGTTAGCAAATGTGAAGGCTGGACTTCAGTCCAGTCCGTGCATTTCCAGAGCAGCCTCGGCACGCAGAGCGAGATAAGGCGTATCCGGAAACAGCGTTATCAGCGGAACGTCACGGCCCAGCAACTTCGCGGTATCGTGGGCCGATGGCAGACGTTCGGCATTCGAACTCAATTCAAGGACGATCGCGACGGGTGCCATGGCCGTGGGGACTTCCTGCAGACCGACATTGCGGATCTCGATCAGGCCTGCGATGTTGAGCGGAGGCGCTGCGATCACCTGATCATCGACCAGTGTCAGAGAGACCCCGTCGTCACCGATCAGCCTGGCCCCGCGATCCATCAAGGCCAGCGCCAGGCTGGATTTGCCGCTGCCCGATGGCCCCGAAATCAACATTGCGCGACCGCGTATCGCGACGCAGCTGACATTGGCCATCACTTCGCTCATCGCTTGCGCGTCACAATCCCGGCAGTTCGAGGACGAGGCAGGCTCCACCCAACTCGCCTTGCGGATCGACGACGACAAGGGAACCGTCGTGCGCTTCTGCGATGGTGCGCCCTATCGCAAGCCCCAGGCCGGAGTGATTGCCGTATTCCTCGCCTTCGGGCCGGTGCGAATGAAATCGGCGGAAAACCTTTTCCCGTTCGGCCTCGGGAATACCGGGGCCTTCATCGCATACCATGGCGCTGACACGGTCATCCGCTCTCGCAATCGTCACGATGATACGGCCCTCTTCGGGCGAGAATGATACGGCATTGTCGATCAGGTTTTCGGCCACCCGTTCCAGCCGTATGGGCACGCCCATTACCACGTCACTGGTGGTTTCCAGTTTGATCTCGATAGCGCATCCGCGATTTTCGCTGCGTTCCATCTTGCGGGCCACAACGTTGGCGAATAGCTGGCCCAGTTCCACGACTTCGAACGTGGCACGGCTAAGCTCTGCGTCGATGCGGCTGGCTTCCGAAATTTCCGAGACGAGGCGATCTATGCGCCGCACATCGTGTGCCGCGATGTTCACAAGCTGCCCGCGCAGTTCCGGGTCTTCCACCTTGGGAAGCGATTCGGTGGCGCTGCGCAGCGATGCGAGCGGGTTCTTGATTTCGTGCGCGACATCGGCGGCGAAGGTTTCCACGGCGTCGATTCGATGGCGCAGCGTGGCCGTCATGTCCGACACCGCGCGGGCCAGCAGGCCGATCTCGTCGGCGCGCTCGTCCATGCGCGGGACTTCCACCTCGCGTTCGCGGCCCAGACGCACCAGCGACGTTGCACGCACAAGCCGCCGCAATGGCTCGATTATGGTATTTGCCAGATAGAGCGACAGGATGGTGGACACGACCAGAGCCAGCAGGATGATCGTCATCAAACTGCTGCGCGCATTGCGAACGGCCTGGGTGATATCGGTGGCGTTGCGGGTGGTGAGCAGGCTGGCACCGTTCACGCCGACTGGGGCCGCTGCGTTGATGACGGGCGTATTGTCCGGCGCGCGGCGCAGTTCGATCTGGGTCAGCCCCTGCTGGCGCACGCGGGCAAGCTCTGGCCAGGTATCGGCCTGTGTGTTCTCAGGCTCCACATAGGGTGGCGGGGAGGGAGCGCGAACAGCGAAGTTCAGGGCATCGTCCGTCCACCGTGCAAGGTCTTCAAGGAACGGTTCCGCCACCGGGTCATCGAAGGTGAAGGAGGGCTCATCGAGATCGAAGCTGTCGGCAATCAGCAGGCCATCGCTGTCATACATGCGCAGCCGCATGCGCTGTTCACGCCCGATCTGACTTAGCAACGCTTCCTGCCGTTCGCGCGTTGCGCCCGCCAGAGCCTCCGCCGTGATCTGCGCCTCGATCCGGGCGAGCTTGAACCGTTCGTCCAGCAACTGCCGACGGTACGAATCGAGGAAAAAGAGGCTGCCTGCCAGTACCAGCAGGGGAATGAGGTTGACCGCCAGAATGCGGGCGGTGAGCAAGCGGCCGATGGGAAAGGCGAGCCGTTCGAGGCGGCTGGCCTGCAGCGCATCGCGTACGCTTTCGTCAGCCATCGGTGAAGCTGTAACCGGCACCGTACAGTGTCTCGATCGCGCCGAACTCCGGGTCTACCGCGCGGAATTTGCGGCGTAGGCGCTTGATGTGCGAATCCACCGTACGATCGTCGACGAAGATATCGTCCGGATAGGCCGCATCCATCAACTGGTTGCGGCTCTTGATGACGCCGGGGCGGATTGCCAGCGCCTCGAGAATCAGGAATTCGGTGACTGTCAGACTAACGGGTTTGCCGTCCCAGGTTACCTGGTGGCGTGCCGGATCCATCGCCAGCCTTCCGCGCGCGATCACTTCGTTATGCGCGGTTGGCATGGGTGCGGCCCCCTCCACGGTTTCGGGCAGGGGGGCTGCGCGGCGCAGTATCGTGCGGATCCGGGCCAGCAGCAGCCGCTGGCTGAAAGGCTTGGCGATGTAATCGTCCGCGCCCATTGCAAGGCCTGCTTCCTCGTCCTCCTCCTGATCCTTGCTGGTGAGGAAGATTACCGGGAGGTCGGACGATTCGCGCAGTTTCTGCAACAATTCCATCCCGTCCATTCGCGGCATCTTGATGTCGAACACCGCAAGGTCGGGGGGATTGTGCTGCAAGGCAGCCAGCGCAGCCTCTCCATCGGAATAGACGCGCGTCGCATACCCTTCCGCCTGCAGGGCGATCGAAAGGGTGGTGAGGATATTGCGATCATCATCCACCAGCGCGATGGTGCGCTGGCTCTCTGCCGCCGGATCGTGCGGCTCGCCTGTGGTATCGTGGGAAAGCTGTGTCATGCTGCTCCTTGGTAGATGTGGACCTAATGACTTGAACGCACGGTGACAACACGGCGGCGATGTCGATAGAAATTCGCGCGGGCCTAACTTGTGTCAAAGACGGACATAATCAAACCGACCAAGCCAAATTGACGCCGCAATGTTACCGCCCTATGCGGATAGAAACAGCCAGTGCATTCGAATGCGCGGCATTACATCTTGACCCGTGTTGAGGAGCTAACGTGTCATATCAGCTTTCGAAGTCGCTGTCCGATCAGGGCATTGCGACCACCGCCACTATTCACCCCAACCTGGGTAGGGCCGCACTGGTCGAACACGCCATCGCCAACGAGGAAGGTCAGCTTGCAGCGCAAGGGCCGCTGGTGGTGAAGACGGGGAAGCACACGGGCCGCAGCGCGAAGGACAAGTTCATTGTCCGCGACGCCGAGACCGAGGATACGGTATGGTGGGACAACAATGCCTCCATGACGCCGGAACATTTCGCCAATCTGAAAGAAGATTTCCTCCAGGCCGTGGGCGAGAAGGAAACGCTCTACGTGGCGGACCTGTTCGGCGGTTCGCAGCCTGAGCATCGCGTTAAAGTGCGCGTTATCAATGAATTGGCGTGGCACAACCTGTTCATCCGCACGCTGCTCTGTCGCCCGACACCAGACGAGCTCGACGGTTTCGATCCCGAATATACCATCATCGATCTTCCCACGTTCCAGGCCGACCCGGAACGCCACGGCACGCGAAGCGAAACCGTGGTGGCGGTGAACCTGTCGGAAAAGTTGATCCTGATCGGCGGCACGAAATATGCCGGCGAAATGAAGAAGGGCGTCTTCGGCATTCTCAACTACCTGCTGCCCACCAGGGGCGTGATGCCCATGCATTGTAGCGCCAATGTTGGTTCCGACGGCAAGACCGCCGTGTTCTTCGGCCTGTCCGGCACCGGCAAGACGACGCTTTCCGCCGATGCCAGCCGCACGCTGATCGGCGATGACGAGCATGGCTGGTCGGACACGGCAGTCTTCAACTTCGAAGGCGGCTGCTACGCCAAGATGATTCGCCTTTCCGAAGAAGCCGAACCCGAAATCTATGCCACCACGAAGATGTTCGGCACCGTGCTGGAAAACGTGGTGATGGACGAAAAGACCCGCGAACTGGATTTCGATGACAATTCGCTGGCCGAGAATTCGCGTGGCGCATATCCCATCGATTACATTCCCAACACCTCGGAAAAGAACCTTGGGCCGGTTCCCAGTAACGTCGTGATGCTGACGGCCGACGCGTTCGGCGTGCTTCCTCCCATCTCGCGCCTTACGCCGGACCAGGCGATGTATCACTTCCTTTCGGGCTACACCGCGAAGGTTGCCGGCACCGAAATCGGCGTTACCGAGCCCGAGGCCACTTTCAGCACCTGCTTTGGCGCACCATTCATGCCGCGCCATCCCAGCGTCTATGGCAATCTGCTGAAAGAGCGGATCGCCAAGGGCGGGGTGCAGTGCTGGCTGCTCAACACCGGCTGGACGGGCGGCAAGTACGGCGTCGGCAGCCGCATGCCGATCAAGGCGACGCGTGCCTTGCTGAATGCCGCGCTGGACGGCAAGCTGGACGATGTCGAGTTCCGCAAGGACCCCAACTTCGGTTTCGACGTGCCCGTCAGCGTTCCTGCGCTGGAAGAGGCAGGTATCGACCAGACAATCCTCGATCCGCGTGCCACCTGGGCGGACAAGGATGAATACGATCGCACGGCACACAAGCTGGTCGATCTGTTCGTCAACAACTTCCAGCCTTTCGCCGCACATGTCGACGAAGGCGTTCGCAAGGCTGCCCCGCAGGCTGCCTGATACCAGCTACCCGGTTGGAGAGGAGGGCCCCGCGCGGTTTTACCGTAGCGGGGCCTTTAACATGTAGCGTTCGCCATCTAGGTAGCTGCCTGTTGTAAACAGGAGAACCGAACGTGAGCCTTTTCGATCAGATACTGGGCGCCGCCCATAATCACCCCACGGTAAAGAACATGGCGGAAAAAATGGGCATCGACCAGGAAACGGCAGAACGCGCCATTGCCGCGCTGACCGAGGGGCACCAAGCCGATAGCGATACGGTAACAACTGCGGCAGAGCGCAGCGGCATCGACGCAGGCGTGCTGAGCCAGGTGATGGAACACGTGGGCGGCGAAGGCTCGCTCGGCTCCTTCATGCAGATGCTGGACAAGGATCACGATGGTAGCTCGCTGGATGATATCGCGGGCATGGCCGGAAAGTTCTTCGGGAAGAAATAGCCGAACTGGCATTCGGCCAGTCGGCGATCAGGGTGCCATTGCGGTGTAGACACTGCCGAAAAGACCGAGGCCAACGAGCATGGCAGCGCCGCCCCGCGTGGTAAGGCGCTGCCAGCGCACTTTCGAATCTGGCACGATCAACAGCAGCATCAGGCCTGTTGCACCCACGATCAGGTAATTCATCATGACGGTCGAACCTCTATGATAAACGAGGGCCAGTTTCGCTGGTTCTGGTTAACATGTGACTGCGAAAAATGGTGAACAGCCGCGCAAGCTTACTGGCGATCGATCAGTCGGCGATGGCTGGCTATGCGGCTACAGAATGGGGCGGTTGGATAATCCAATCCCGCTATCGGTTAGGCTTGGGATCGCGGGGGTCGAATGTCGTACTGACCTAGCCGTACAACGCGTTGGCCAGTGCCTGTTCCACAAGGCGCGAACCATTCAGCAGCGGCGCGGCGGGGAGGACCGATGCAGACCCTTGCGCCGCTTCGCACGTGGGCTTGGGCGGTCTGTCCGCGTAGGTGGCCGTCTCCACATCCGCCATCGCGGCGATAGCCTCGCACACCTTCTCGAACCGGCGCGACAAGACCTTGTTGATGCGCGTGCGTTTGCGGCAGAGCAGTTCGAAGCTGTGCGATACGATGGTGAAGCTCTGGTCTCCCTGCTTTCGCGCGTGACGCAGTGCGGCGACGATCTCGCGGTAGGAAAGCGCAGTCAATTGTGCGTGGCGCAGGCCGCCAAAGGCGTCACCGATGCAGCCGATGGGCACCTCCACCACACCGTGCCGCTCTACCGGCACGCGGTTTTCCTGGAGAAGGGCGATCGTGCAATTTCCGTCCATCAGGCCGGGCGCATGACTGGAATCGTGTGTCAGCCCCACTTGTGCCAGGGCTCGCAAGGTATCGTCGTTGGCCCCATAGTTTCCGGCACGAAAGGCAATGGGTCGCGGCGCGCCGGCGTCCATCAGCAATCCGGTTGCCAATTCTAGCAGGCGGCACTGTTCGTCGAAGGTATAGTGCTTCAGGTTCGGCCCCCTGCTCACGCCAAGAGGATTGGCATCGCCTGCGATTGCCAGCCATTCGGTATGCAAGTGCAGCTGTACATCGTGGCCGCGCGTCAGGATCGGCTCCACGACATCGGCTATCGCGCCGGTGCCCCATAGCAGGGCTGGCATGGGATCGACGAAGAAGACCGCTTTCAGCCCGTGCCGGTCGAACACGTCCATCTGGTGAAAGATGCCGACATCACCGGCGGGCGTTGCTCCGCGAATGGCGCGGTCGAAATTGGCGGCGCGCGAACCGGCCCCGTGCCTCGCGGTGAAGCCGGATTCGTATTCCGTATCGATGGTGACGTAGAGCGCGACCATCTTTTGCGCCTGCCTTCCCTCTGTAAATGGGCCAAACTGCACGGCGCAGCGGTCCAGTAGGAAGCAGAGATAGCAGGAGCAGGTTAAGCCGAGGTGTTCGCCATGTAGCGCGTGATGTTTGCCGCCAGCACGTCCAGCGGCGCATTGCCGCCGTCCACAACCGCCTGATTGAATTCGCGCAGGTCGTAGGCACTCCCCAGCGCTGCCCTAGCTCGTTCGCGCTGGCGCAGGATTTCCAGCTTGCCGACCATGTAACCGGTCGCCTGACCCGGCCAGCTGCAATAGCGGTCTATCTCGCCGGTCGTCTCGTCCAGCCCCTTGCCCACGTTCGTGGAGAAGAAGTCGATGGCGCGCTGCCGTTCCCACCCCTTGGCGTGCATGCCTGTGTCCACCACCAGCCGCACGGCGCGATAGGCCTGGTCCTGAAGATAGCCCAGACGCCATGCCGGGTTGTCATCATAGGCGCCAAGCTCGTCGCCCAGCTGTTCCGAATACAGCGCCCAGCCTTCCGAAAAGGCGTTGAAGGCGAGGATCGAACGGATGAGCGGCAACTGGTTGGAATATTCGCCCTCCCACACATGGCCGGGTATTGCCTCATGATGGGTGAGCGTGGGCAGATCGTACATGCGGTGCAGGTCCGTATCGCGCAGGTTGATCCAGAACACGCCGGGACGCGAACCATCCACGGAAGGCGCGCCGCCATAGGCGGTGGGCGCACCCATTTCCTCGTTAGGCGGGATACGTTTCACATCCACTTCGGGGTTTACCACGCGGGTGAAGGCGCGCGGCATCTGGGCGCGAATCCAGTCGATCCGTTCGCGAATGAAGTCGATGATCTGGTCGCGGCCCTCGTCGCCAGCTGCAAACTGGAACCGCTCGTCCTCGGCCAGTTGCACCATTCGCTGTCCGGGGTTGCCCTCGGTATAGCCGAGCGAGCGCAGGATCGGATCCATGCGCGCATGGATATCTTCCAGCGTGTCGATGCCCAGTTCGTGGATCTCGTCGGGCGACATGTTGGTGGTGGTGCTGGAGCGCAGCGACCAGTCGTACCATTCATCGCCGTGCGGGCGGGTGCTGATACCCGGTTCGCTGGTGGCGACGCCGCGTTCGCGCTGCAATTCGGCAAGCTGGGCCTGCAAGGCAGGGGCGATCTGGCCGGTGACGATGGCATTCGCGCGCGCTTCCCAATCACCCGCGATGCCTTGCTCAGCCGTGCGGCGGACCAGCGATTCAACCAGCGCGCCTCCGGACCTGGCATCGGCAACCTGCGCGCTCATCTGCCCGATGGCCTTGTCCAGCAGGAAGTCGGGCGGCACCACGCCCATTTCACGGGCATTGACGATCCGTTCAAGCTCTCCGTTCAGGACGCCGGGCATTTCTTCCAGCCGTGCGATGTAGGCTTCCGCATCGGCCTCGTCAGAAATGGGATGATCGGAATCGAGGAAACGCGGCAGGTCGATATAGGCGCCCACGTTCTGGATCACTGCATAGGGCGCGGTGCGCCAGCTGCCGACGGGGATGTCGCCATAGGGCAGGGCCATGCCGTCGATCGCCGTGGCATAGGCGCTTTCCACCACTTCGAAACTGGTACGCGTGGCGGGGTCGAGGCCGGTCTTGTCGAAAGCGCGGGCCCGCGCAAGATCGGCGCGCAGGGTGGCGGCATACGCATCCTGACCCTCTGGCGAGGCGTTGCCAAGCTGGCTACGCAGCGCGGCATGAACACCGGTATCCACGCCGAGACTGGTGGCACGCGTCGGTTCGTGGCGCAGCAGGTTCCACGCGATATCGTCCAGCAGTTCCTGGGCTGCAGGCTGGCCACCGGGGGCCGCCATGGTTGTGCAACCGGGAAGAACGGTAAGGGCAGTGGTTGCGCCCAGCGCCCCTAGAAAAGAGCGGCGCGACAGTGATGTTTCAGTGATCTGGTGCATGGCTGGATGGTTGCCGATGCAACGGGTTCAGTCAAGCGGGTTGGGACTGGCGAGCGCGCGATTAGCGGGCTAGGGCAGGTCCATGTTCGACCTTGTCATCTCGATCATCGTGCTGGCCGCTATCGCTCTTGCCGCAGGCGCAATCGTGCTGTGGCGCAAAGGCGTTACGAAGCAGGCGATGCTGATGGCGATCCTTGCCATCGTGATGATCGTCAACGTCGCGATCTGGCTGGTGCCGATGGACGGCGGCGACACTCCGATGGAGGCCGCCACCGATGCCATCGCCGAGGAAGAACGCGCCCCGGACTGATTGCACCTTTTACCTTTCAGGTATCTGCCAGGTCACAGAACCGGTGTAGGTGCCCACGGTCGTTTCTCCGCGATTGTTGGTTGCCGGATCGAACCGGGCGCGGCTTTCGATCAGGCGGCAGGTGTTGCGGTCCAGCGTGGAATGGCCGCTGCTGCGCGTTATTTCGCAGGCGTCCACACGGCCATCGCTGCCAATCACCAGTCGATATCCGGCCGTGCCTTCACGTTCGCGTACGAGGTCGCTGCGCGCATAATCGTTGGTGGTGATCCAACCCGTCGGACCATTGCGCGGCGATGCCGCCACCGGCGTTATCGCGGGCGCTGGCGGCGTGGGCGGAACCAGAGCGGGGCCGGGAATTTCCAACGTGCGCGGAGGCGGTATCAGCACGACTTCGTTGCTGATGTTGGGGTTAACTGGCTCCACGGTGATAGGCGCGCTGCGATCCAGTGGGATCGGTGGCTCTGGCGCAGCGACGGGAGCAAGGGCCTGATCATTCGGCTGCGGCGTCACTTCGGGCGGTGGTGGCGGGGGAGCCGGGGGATCGGGGTTGAAATAGGCGATGAGCCCGGCGTCGTCCTCGGTGATCGCGCCGGTGATCGTAAGACCAGCGATGATCCCGGCACCCACCAGTGCATGGATCGCGATAACGCCGGTTGCGGCGCGCAGACGGGCCGCGGAGCTAACAGTTGCATTTGCATAGGCCATGATTTCAGTCCTCTTCCGATGCTCACCCGGCCATCAGGCGAGTCATGTTATAATGTAACAATAGAAGAGTATGCGTCTGAATGCAAGCGCGCGCCGAAACCAAGGTTCCGACGCGCGCTGGATTTGCCGTCTTGTAAGAGTGCGATCAGGTGATCGGGCAGCTCGGATCAAGGCGGAAATCGAGGTAATTGTCGACCGACTTCATCAATTCGTCCTGCTCGTTTTCGAAGAAGTGGTTGGCGCGCGGGATTTCATCGTGATGGATGGTGATGTGCTTTTGCGTGCGCAGCTTGTCGACCAGCTTCTGTACCGCAACGGGCTGCACCACCGTATCCGACGTACCCTGGATGAAGATGCCCGATGCCGGGCAGGGCGCCAGGAACGAGAAGTCATACATGTTTGCAGGCGGCGCAATGGAGATGAAGCCGCGAATTTCCGGGCGGCGCATCAGCAACTGCATGCCAATCAGCGCGCCGAAGGAAACGCCCGCGACCCACGTGGTCTGCGCTTCGGGGTGAATTTGCTGCACCCAGTCCAGCGCGCTGGCAGCGTCGGACAATTCGCCGATGCCGTTGTCGAAGCTGCCCTGGCTCTTGCCCACACCGCGAAAGTTGAAGCGCAAGGTGGCAAAGCCGCGATTGACGAAAGTCTTGTACAACTGCTGCACGATCCGGTCGTTCATCGTGCCGCCGCCTTGGCTGTGCGGATGCAGGATCATGGCAACGGGCGCGCGCGGCCGCGGGGCGGGGGAGAAACGGCCTTCGAGACGGCCTTCGGGGCCGGGGAAGATTACGTGAGGCATGGGCGGTTGGTGCTCTGCTGGATATGTGTCAAAAACCGTGCGGGTGGCGCGGCGCAAGTGGGCGGCTATATAGGGATTATGTCGCTTTTCGCAATCGTTCTCGCATGACACGTATCTATCTGGATCACGCTGCTACCTCACCGCTGCGCCCGGAGGCGCGCGCGGCGGTGGAGGAAGGCTTTGCGCTCTGGGCCAATCCGTCCAGCCCGCATGCAGAAGGACGCAAGGCCAGAGCCCTGTTGGAAGATGCTCGCGAACGGTGCAAGCGAGCGCTGGGCTGGGATGGAGAACTGATCTTCACCGCGGGCGCTAGCGAGGTGGCGACGCTGGCCCTGCATCATGCCCAGGCCGGGGCGCGCCTGGTTAGCGCGGTGGAGCATGACTGTATCCTCGGCGCGGCGAAGCAGGCCGAGCGGCTTGCGATCCGGCCTGATGGGGCGCTGGATCTGGACATGCTGCGCGAGGCCGTGCAGCGCGAGCGACCGCTGGTGGCCGTGCAGCATGTGAATTCCGAGACCGGCAACCGGCAGGACCTGACCGCTATCGCCGAAATCGTGAATGACGCCGGCGGCCTGCTGCTGGCCGATTGCGCCCAAAGCGCGGGGAAGATCGCCCTGCCGTCCTGTGACATGGCAATTGTCTCCGCTCACAAATTCGGCGGGCCTATCGGCATAGGTGCCCTGTTGCTGCGCGATTTCGCGCTTCTGGAGCCTACTGGCGGGCATGAACGTGGATATCGCAGGGGGACCGAGAACCTGCCCGGTGCACTCGGCATTACAGCCGCGCTGGAGGCTGACGTGCCGTACCTTGGCGCCGACGTGCTGGCCGCACGTGACCGGCTGGCCGAGACGGTTCGCACCGCAGGCGGCACATGGCTTGCCGACACGCTATCGGCGCCGACGCCGTTCGTGAACGCATTGGCAATGCCCCAAATGTCCGCCACCGCCCAGGTGATGCGCTTCGACATGGCGGGCTTCGCCGTATCGCAAGGCAGCGCCTGCTCCAGCGGCACGATGAAAACCAGTCACGTCATGACGGCAATGTCCGTGGACGCGGATGTGGCAGATCGTACCATTCGCGTCTCTTTTGGATGGAACACAACGGCAGAGCAGATCGATGCATTTGCCACGGCCTGGAAGGACATGAATTGATCTACCTCGACTATCAGGCAACGACCCCGCTGGCGCCTGAAGCGCGCGATGCCATGCTGCAATGGCTGGATGGGCCGGACGGCACCGCATTCGGCAATCCCCACAGTCCGCACCGCATGGGACGCATGGCGGCGGCGGCGGTGGACCTGGCGCGTGATCGCGTGGCGGCGCTGTTCCCCCCAAACGGGCAGGTGATCTTCACCGGCGGCGCAACAGAAGCAATCAACCTCGCCATGCGCGGCTGTCCCGGCGAAGGCGCGATCAGCGTGTCCGCCATCGAACACGCAGCCGTGGCAGATACGGCCCACGCGATCGGCAAGTGTCACGAGTTGAACGTGGCGTCCGACGGGCAGTGCAATGCCAGGCAGGATATTCCCGCAGATACGAAGCTGGTCGCCGTGATGCAGGTGAACAACGAGATCGGCGTGATTCAGCCCACGGTGGAATTCCATCGCAAGGCGAAGGAAGCGGGCGCACTGTACCTTTGCGACGCCGTGCAGGCTTATGGCAAGATGCCGTTGGCAGGGGCAGACATGATCGCCGTTTCCGCGCACAAGATGCACGGACCCAAGGGGATCGGCGCACTCTGGGTGCGCAACGGTATCGATCTCGATCCGCAGCAGACCGGCGGCGGGCAGGAGGCAAGGCTGCGCTCCGGCACGCTTAGCCCGGCGCTTTGTGCAGGCTTTGGCGCAGCGGCCAAGGTGGCGAAAGAGCGTATGGAAGAAGACGCCGCGCATGTCGAAGCCTTGTGGAACCGCGCGCGCCAACTGTTCGAGGACTGGGAACTGAACGGCAGCGCAGATGCGCGCTGGCACGGCAATCTCAATATCCGTAAAGATGGGCTGGATGTGGCTCGTCTGATGTCGGATTGCCGCGACGTCATGTTCTCGGCCGGGTCCGCCTGCGCCAGCGGATCGGGCCGCCCCAGCCACGTGTTGCAGGCTATCGGACTGGATGCTGCAAAGGCGAAAAGCTCGATCCGGCTGGGTTTCGGGCGCTATACCGGTCTCGACGATCTTGAAACTGCCGCCGGAAAGGTTAGGTTTGCTGCATCGCAGCAAGGATAGTCCCCATCGACGTCACCTTTATTACGCGCAAGAACCAGAGGGTGGCGGCCAAGGCCGCGCCCGGCGACCGACTGCTGGAGGTAGGCCAAGCGGCAGGCATGCCACTGGAGGGCACCTGCGAGGGCCAGTTGGCCTGCTCGACGTGTCATGTGATCGTGGCGCGCGAATGGTTCGACAAGCTGACTCCGGCAACGGAGGATGAGGAGGACATGCTCGACCTTGCTGCCGACGTTCAGGCCACCAGCCGTCTGTCCTGCCAGATAGTGCTGGCCGACGATCTGGACGGCATCGAAGTGCGCATCCCGAGCGACAGCAACGACGCGCAAGGGTTCTAGGGCGAAAGAGCAGACAAGAAAAACCCCCCGCCGCACAGTGTTGTGCGACGGGGGTGAAGCGAAGCCCCTTATCCCTATTCTCGGGAGGGGGGATGATAGCAGGGATCAGGCGGCTTCGTTCATCTTGTTCTTCTGTTCTTCAAGTGCGGAAATCAGTGCCTTTGAAAATGCGGGAATGTCGTCAGGGTTCCGGCTCGTGATGAGATTTCCATCAACGGCCACTTCCTGATCGACGACTTTGCCGCCGGCATTCGAAAGGTCGGTGCGCACACTGGGCCAGCTTGTGACGGTCTTGCCATCCACAACCCCGGCTTCAACCAGCATCCACGGCGCGTGACAGATTGCTGCGACCGGCTTGTCCGAGGCGCAGAAATCACGGACGATCTGCACCGCCTTGTCGTTCATCCGCAGAATGTCCGGATTGATCTGGCCACCGGGAAGAAGGAGGGCATCGAAGTCACTGGAATCGGCCTTGTCCACCGTAAGATCGACATCGACCGAGTTGCCCCAGTTATCCTCGTCCCAGCCCTTGATCTGACCTTCTTCCAGGCTGACGACGACGGTTTCGTAGCCTGCGTCGTCCAGATTGGCCTTGGGCTTTTCCAGCTCCGACTGTTCGAAACCGTTGGTGGCGAGAATCATGATACGTTGAGCCATATTGGCGCTCCTTGAATTAAAATGCTGTTTGATCGCTCAACGGGTGGGGAAAGCGTCTCGTTCCATGCTGTCCGCCGAATGGAGACGATGATAGGGCGAAGCGCATGGCAACCGTTGAAGAACCCGAAGATACCGGCGCGGGCATCACCCGCGAACCTTTCGAAAGTGCGCTGGAAAGCCGCTATCTCGTCTATGCCCTGTCCACGATTACGGCGCGGTCGCTGCCGGACCTGCGCGATGGGCTGAAGCCGGTTCACCGCCGCTTGCTGTGGACCATGCGGCAACTGCGCCTTTCGCCGGAGAACACTTTCAAGAAAAGCGCCCGCGTGGTGGGCGATGTGATCGGCAAGTATCACCCGCACGGCGACACGGCGGTCTACGATGCGATGGTGCGCCTCGCTCAGCCGTTCACGCTGCGGTATCCGCTGGTGGAGGGGCAGGGCAACTTCGGCAATATCGATGGCGATAACGCTGCTGCCTACCGTTACACCGAATGCCGTCTGACGCGCACGGCCATGCACCTGATGGACGGGCTGGACGAAGGCACGGTCGAGTTCATCCCTACCTATAACAACGAGGAAGAAGAGCCGGCTCTCATGCCTGGTCTCTTCCCCAACCTGCTGGCCAACGGGGCGAGCGGCATAGCCGTGGGCATGGCCACCAGCATCCCCAGTCACAACGTGGCAGAGGTGCTGGATGCGGCCGAGATGGTGTTGTTCAACAAGGATGTGACGCATGCTGAATTGATGGGCGTCTTCAAGGGCCCGGACTTCGCCACGGGCGGCCTCGTGGTGGATAGCGAGGAGGCGATCAGCCGAGCCTATGAAACCGGGCGCGGAAGTTTTCGTGTGCGCGGCCGCTTCCACGCGGCGGAGGCGGACAATGCCGAGGATCGCGAGGCGGGCATCGAGCGGATGAAAGGCGGCGGATACCAACTGGTCATTTCCGAGATTCCCTACCAGGTGCCCAAGGGCAAGCTGATCGAACAGATCGCGGCCACCATCGCCGACAAGAAGCTGCCCATTCTTGAAGACGTTCGGGACGAGAGCGACGAGCAGGTGCGTATCGTGCTGGTGCCGCGCAGCCGCAACGTCGATCCTGAACTGCTGAAGGAAAGCGTCTACAAGCTTACCGACCTCGAGACGCGCTTTGGTTTGAACCTGAACGTGCTGGATGCAACGCGCACGCCCATGGTGATGGGGCTGAAGGAGCTGCTGGGCAACTGGGTGGCGCACCAGATCGAGATTTTGCAACGCCGCACCACGCACCGCCTTGCAAAGATAGCGGACCGGCTGGAACTGCTGGAAGGCTACATCATCGCCTTCCTCAACCTCGACCGGGTGATCGAGATCATCCGCACCGAGGATGAGCCGAAGCCGGTGATGATGGCGGAATTCAACCTTACCGACCGGCAGACCGAAGCCATACTCAACATGCGGCTGCGCAGCTTGCGCAAGCTGGAGGAGATGCAGCTTCGCAGCGAGAAGGACGAACTGCAGAAGGAGCAGGAGGAACTGCAGAAGCTGCTCGATTCGCCAACCCGCCAGCGCACCCGGTTGAAGCGGGACATGGCTTCGCTGCGCAAGGAATACGGACCTGAAACCGCAATCGGGGCGCGCCGCACCACCATCGCCGAGGCATCGCCAACGGTCGAATTCAATCCTGACGCCATGATCGAGAAAGAGCCGGTGACGGTGATCCTTTCAGCCAAGGGCTGGGTGCGCGCGGCGAAGGGTCATGTCGACCTGGGCAAGGACGGTCGCGGCGATTTCAAGTACAAGGAAGGCGATGGCCCTGCCTTTGCGGTGCAGTGCCAGACGACGGACAAACTGCTGCTGTGCGGGGCGGACGGGCGCTTTTTCACACTGGGTGCCGACAAGCTGCCAGGCGCACGCGGATTTGGCGAGCCGGTGCGCAACACGCTGGATATCGACGCCGCAACGCAGATCATCGCAATGGTGGTGCACGAGAAGGACAAGCAGGTCCTGCTCGCGTCCTCCATCGGCAAGGGGTTCGTGGCCATTACCGATGAACTGCTGGCAGAGACGCGCAAGGGCCGCCAGGTGGTGAACCTGAAGGGCGATGCGAAGCTGCTCGTCGCTCGCGAAGTGGCGTTCGAGCATGATCACGTTGCCGTAGTGGGCGAGAACCGCAAACTGGTGGTCTTTGCTCTGGAAGAAATGCCGGTGATGACGCGCGGGCAGGGGGTAACCCTGCAACGCTACCGCGACGGAGGCCTGTCTGATGTCACCACCTTCAAACTGGAGGATGGCCTCAGCTGGACGATGGGCGGCGATACCGGGCGCACCCGTACGGAAAACGAGATCGGCATGTGGAAAGTGGCGCGGGGCGCGGCGGGGCGCCTTCCCCCGCAGGGTTTCCCCAAGGATAACCGGTTCTAACAAAAAACCCGGCAGGATCGCTCCTGCCGGGTTTCTTGGTGATTTGCTTTGCCGTGGAAGCTTAGCCAGCCTGTGCGGCCAGGGCAGCTTCCAGATCCGTCATGGTGATGCGGGCCATCAGCGTGCCGTTGGGATCGACCACGAACATGTCGCGCGGCAGGGTAACCATGCTTTCGTCTTCGCGCACGATGACGATGTTGGTGCCGTCGATGTTGTCGATCGTGCCAAGCGGCTGCGGGTCGGCGGTGACCACGGCGGCGCCTTCGACCAGTGCGGCAGCCAGTGCGGCTTCAGCGGCGGCAAGCTGCTCTTCGTGCATCTGCACGAGCTGGTCGCGCGTGATGTTCAGCGTGGGGCCGGTCTCGCCTTCGCCAAAAGCATTGGCGGGCAGGGCGATCTGGTAGTCACCGACCGTCATCAGAACGGCCTGCGCGTTGGTTTCGGCCACGGTGCCGATGGCGTTGCCATCATTGCCCATCACGGTATCGCCCACGTCCTGCGCCAGGGCAGGGTTGGCAGCGAGAGCCGCAAGAGCGGCAGCGGCGGTGAATGCGATCTTCTTCATGCAAAAATCCCCTTCGTTCCAGACCCTCGCATGAGGTGGGTCCGGGAGTTGAATTCCTCCGACAAGGCCGTGAATGGCGCCGGAAATGGCGTACGGGCGGCAAACACCCGGCAATGCCGGGGCAGACACGATGCGGCGCAGTGAATGCGCCATCCCGATGAGAACTGTCTAGCAGACGGCTCCTGAACGCTTCCTGCACCAGCCATGCAGACAATTTCAACCGTCAATGTCGCTGATCTACAAATGCGAACCGGATTGCAAAGCCTCGTCCAGCAATTGTTCGACCCTGGCGCGGCCCGGAAAACCTTCTTCAAGCCATCGGCTTTCCACGCTCTGCAATATGCGCGCAACTTCCGGCCCTGCCGCTACGCCGCGGGCAACGATTTCTCCACCACGCAAGGGGAACTGCGGCGATTCCCAACCATTCAATGGGGCTATCGGCTCGCCAGCCAGCAGCAGCAGGTCGACAGCGCCATCCACGCCTTCGCGATAGGCCAGCACCCTTGCATCCCCCGGCTTTCGCGCGCGTTCGGCCAATCGGGCTAGGCGCTTCTTGTGCGCGTTTGAAAGGCGCAAGCGGGCCGCAACCTGCTCCGCCGTGCGGGCATCGCCCGGTAACAAGGCAGCAAGCCGCCGGATCGGTTGAGGCTGCGCATCCTGTTCGTTCTCGGTTCGGATCAGGGCTGCCAGGCGATCCATGCCATCGCTAGAAACTTCCGGCAGAATAACCTCCAGGACGCCGCGCTCGAACATCCGCAACACCGTGGCATGGGGATCGGGCAGGACCAGCAGGCCCAGCAGCTCCATCGCGACCCGCTCCCGGCTCAGGCCCTTCAGCATGGGGGCAAGTTCGGCGCAGGCTTCCTCACCTTCGGCATCGAGGGTGGAGCCGAAGCGGGCCTGAAAACGATAGTAGCGCAGGATACGCAAGTGATCCTCGCGGATGCGTTGGCGGGCGTCGCCGATGAATCGCACGCGCCGTGCTTCAAGATCGGCAAGGCCGCCGAAGAAGTCCGAAATTTCCAGTGTTTCAGGGTGGGCGAACAACGCGTTTATCGTGAAATCGCGGCGCGCGGCGTCATCGCGCCAGTGTTCGGCAAACTCCACGGTGGCGCGCCGGCCATCGGTGGCCACGTCTTTGCGCAGAGTGGTGATCTCCACCGGCCCGCCGCTAGTTACGGCGGTGACGGTTCCGTGATCGACGCCGGTGGGCACGCATTTGATACCAGCCGCCTTCAACCGGGCCATCACCTCGTCGGGATGAAGAGTGGTGGCAGCATCGATATCCTTCACTGGCAGGCCGAGCAGGGTATCGCGCACCGCGCCGCCCACCCAGCGCAGGTTCTCCGCGCCAAGCGCGGTGACGAGCGCAAGTAGGTCCTCGCGCTGCGTCCACTCAGTCTTGGGTAACTTCGTCACGATGCCTTTCGCCCGTCGTTGGGCCTTGCCGAGGGGCGCCCTTCATTCCGTCGGCAACTAAAGGGAAACGCCTCGCCGCCGCAAGTTTGGCACCAGCGGCGAGAGAATTTGTTCACCGTACGAGTTCGTCGATGGGCAAACGGTGCGAAAGATGCGCAATGATCCCGGCAGTAATGCCCCAGATGATATGACCGTCCCAGTCGATCTCGACATAGGGGCGTTCATAGCCGTTGAACATGCCGATCTTGGGCTTGTGATTATCCTGATTCAGCAGGTGCCGCAGCGGAGCCTCGAACCAGTCGGCTACCTCGCGGGGGTCGGGGCGGATCTGCACGTCACCGGCCACAAGGCCGAGTACAGGTGTGAGGCGAAAGCCGCTGCCGGTGTTGAAGGTGGTCGCCTCGCCAACGATACGCACCTGTGCCGGATCGATAGCCAGTTCCTCGTGCGCTTCTCGCAGGGCGGCATCGATCACGCTCTCGCCCGCTTCCAGCTTGCCACCGGGAAAGGAAATCTGACCGGGATGGCTCGCCATGGTCTGGGGACGATGCGTCAACAGAACGCCGGGTTCGGCCCGCTCTGTTACGGGAATCAACACGGCCGCAGCGCGAAGCGTCCGACCTTTCAGAATCTCGCTATCATCGCGCAAACCTGTGAAACCGACGTGCTGCGTATCGGCAAAATGCCTCTGCAACCGATCGAACAGGGTGCTCATAGGCGGGGCACCAGCGAGAAGGTTTCTCCCTGGCTCGATACCGTCATGCTGTCAGCCTGATCCAGGGCGTGCTGGGCGAGCTGCAGCCAGGTGGAACGGTCCACCCGCGCTTCGCAGCCATGACGCACGGCGAGATAGATTGCCGGCACGTCGGGATCGCCCTCGGCGCGCAGGGGATTGTCCGGGCCTGCGACGACGATCTCGTCGGTATTGAGGCGGAAAGCGAGCGCATCGTCCTGAACGGAAAGATCGACGGCGATGAACGCGGCATCCTCCACTTCTATCGTCTGCCGGTAATGCGGGGTGACGAGATAGTGCTGCCCGTCCGCAGGGTCGCGCCACAGCAGTGAGGCGAAGGAACGCACCATTGCCGGGCGCGTGATGGGGCTGCCATCGTGATACCATGTACCGTCGGCGGCAATACGCATGTTGCTGTCGCTGGTGGAATCAGGTTTCCAGCTATCGACCGGAGGCAGTTTTCGCGCGGAAACGGCCTCGGCAATTTCCAGCAGGCTCATACCGGCAAGATCAGGGGGGATTTCGTAAGCCATCGCTGTTCAACAGATGGCCCTTTCCATCACCTAAGCCAAGGGCCCAAAGTGCCGTGGTCGGGCAAAACAGCCGGATTTTCCGCGCGCACCAGCAAGCGGTGCTTTTCGTACGGACCCGGCAGGGCCCATCCCTGGGTAGGCGCGCCGTGGAACCCAAAACGACCGTAATAGTCGGGATCGCCGATCAGCACTTGCGGCAAAGCGGCCTTCGGATCGAGCCCGCCCGCCATTGCGGCCATCAATGCCTGGCCAAAGCCTTCGTTGTGGCGTTCGGGCACAACGGCCACCGGCCCCACCATCAGCATGGGATGGCGCCGGGCCTGATCGTCGGTCAAAGCGACCGGCCAGACCTGTATGCTGCCTACCAGCAATTCATCGGCATCGATCACGGCAAAGCTGAGCGCGGGCAGCCAGTCCGTTCCCTCCCGCACCTTGTACGCGGTGCGCTTGTACCGATCCTCGCCGAAGGCGCGGTCGAGCAATGCCTCGACCAAGGCGGAATCGACCTCTGCGAGAGGGATGAGGGTTGCGGTTGCATCAGCCATGGGCGCGCGCCGATAGGGCCACGCGGGCGCGGGTGCAAATGTTTCGCGCGATACCTGTTGCCTATTCTTTCGGAGTCAGTCGCAGCAGGCGACCTTCCTCGCCATCCTCGATCACCCAGATCGCACCATCGGGTGCCACGGCAATATCGCGCATGCGGTGCGGCATTTCATAGCGGGCGGCCTCGTCTGCCGAGTTGGCGGAGGCATCCACGGTAACGCGGCTGATGGATTGCGTGCGCAGATTGGCGATCAACAACTGGCCCTGCCAGTCGGAGAACATGCTTCCTTGATAAAACGCCATACCACCCGGTGCGATCACAGGGGTCCAGCCGATAGCGGGCTTTGCGAAGCCATCGTCGGGAGAGTGATCGGGAATATTGCTGCCGTTGTAGTTTTCACCGTTCGAGCGGGTAGGCCAGCCGTAGTTGCTGCCGCGCCGCACCAGGTTGAGTTCGTCACCTCCGGCAGGGCCGTGTTCCAATGCCCACAGATTGCCGGAGGAATCGAATTCCAGACCCAGCACGTTGCGTTGCCCATAGGTCCAGATTTCGTCTGTCGGGCTGCCGCGATCGGCGAAGGGATTGCCCGCAGCAGGCGTGCCGTCGAGGTTGAGACGCACAACCGTACCGAGGTTGTTGGTGAGGTCCTGGGCAGGATCTTGAGCCTGGCGGTCTCCGCTGGAAACGAACAGGTACTGGCCATCGGGAGAGAACGCCATGCGATGCGAATAGTGGCCGGGGCGGGGCATGGCCTGGCTCTGCTGCCAGATTTGCGTCAGCCCCTCGACACGGCAGCTATCTGCGGCGCCGCAAACCAGTGTGCCACGGCCAACCGCAGCTCTGGTGTCCTCGCCGTCCTGCTTTGCCCAGGACAGGTAGATGGTGTTGTTCTGTTCGTAATCGGGCGCGAAGGCCAGCGCGCCAAGGCCACCCTGACCTTCATAGGCAACGGTCGGCATTCCGGAAACGGTACCGAGTTGCCCGTTGGCGGGGTTGAAGAACTTCATGGTGCCGGGCTTTTCGGTGATGAAGATGGTCCCGGAGCCCGGTTCGAAAGCCAGCGCCCATGGTTCGTTGAACGCTTCGTACGTGGCCGCGTCGAACGGAGACTGCGGTTGCAGCTCCACCATCTCGCCGCCATTGGCCAAGGCGCTGTCCGCGCCGTCCTGTGCAGCCGAGGAGGTGGGTGCAGGGGCGCTATCCCCCATTGCCGCGCTGTTGCAGCTTGCGAGAGCGAGAGCGGGGAATATGGTGGCAGAGAGGAATTTGTAACGCATGCTATCGGGAACTCCATCGCGCGAATTTTGTGCCACGCTCGGCCCCGGTCCGCTGGTTGCGGGTGTGGACGAGGCTGGGCGCGGGCCGCTTGCCGGACCGGTTGTGGCCGCAGCCGTGCTGCTGTGCAAGCCCCGACCAAAGGGCGTAGGCGATTCCAAGAAACTGACGGCAAAGGCTAGGGCGGAGGCGGAGGAGGCGATCCGGCGCCGCTGCGCCTATGGAATCGGCGTGGTGGATGTGGACGCGATCGACCGGCTCAACATCTTTGGCGCGACGATGCTGGCGATGAGCCTTGCGGTGCGCGGGTTGTGTGAGGCTCTGGGCGAAGCAGTTGGCGAAAACCGGCTGGAGGCCCTGATCGACGGCAATCTGACCCCGCAGGGCCGCTGTGCCGAGTGGCGCTGGCCCGCGCGCGCCATCGTGGGCGGGGACGGGAAGGAACCGGCAATCGGTGCGGCCAGCATTCTGGCCAAGGAATATCGCGACCGTCTGATGGTGGAGGCCGCAGCCCGCCATCCGAATTATGGGTGGGAGCGTAACAAGGGATACGGAACGCAAGATCATCTCGAAGCATTGCGACAACACGGGCCAACACCGCTGCACCGCCGCAGCTTTGCGCCTGTAGCTCAATTGGAGATGTTTGCATGAGTTTCACTGCCGCCGAAATCCCGATCCAGACCGGGAAGACCGCCATCGTCACAGGTTCGAACACCGGCATCGGGTTCGCCATTGCAGAGGCGCTGGCCAACAAGGGCGCACGCGTTCTGCTGGCATGCCGCGATGGGAACAAGGCGGCCGAGGCGGCACGAAAGATCGAGGGTGGCAGGGAACAGGGCGGAGAGGTCGAATACCTCCACCTTGACCTGTCGAACATCGCCAGTGTGCGCGAAGCGGCGGAGACTGCCGCCAAGGAACAGCGGATCGACCTGCTGATTAACAATGCCGGTGTCATGATGCCGCCGTTCTCTACCGCGACAGCCGGATGCGAGCTGCAATTCGCGGTGAACCACCTGGGCCATTTCGCCTTCACGTCCCTGCTGCTGGACAAACTGGCGGAGCAGGATGGTGCCCGGATCGTAATGCAATCCAGCCTTGCGCATCGCCGCGGCGATATCGATTTCGACAACCTGGATGGCAGCAAGGGCTACGACAAGGGCCAGTTCTATAACCAGAGCAAGCTTGCCAACCTCCTGTTCGCCAACGAACTGGACCGCCGTTTGCGGGCAAAGGGCTCCGATACGATCGCCCTGGCTTGCCACCCCGGTGTCGCCGCGACAGAGCTTATGCGCCATATCAAGGGCGAGAAAATCTTCGCGCCCATCGTCGGCACCGTACTGAACGACCCGGAGCAGGGTGCATTGCCGGCCCTCCAGGCAGCCACCGATCCTGCCGCGAATGGCGGTGATTATTATGGCCCCTATGGCCTTCTGGAAGTGCGCGGAAAGTCTTCGGGCCGCGCCATCCAGACCAAGCGGGCGCGGGACAAGGATCTGGCCCGGCGGCTGTGGGACAAGTCCATCGAACTGACCGGCGTCGATCCCGACTTGCCGCCCGCCTAGCTGAAGGCGCCTGCTTTCATCTGATCGTTGTAGGTACTTGCGAAAGCTTCCAGTTCCAGCGGATCCGCCGGAAGGCCGCCATGCTCGTCCGACGCCGAACCCAACTCGTCACGGCTGTTGACGCGTGGGAAAGGTTCTGCGGGAACCGGAACGCCCAGAAACTCGCAAAGCGGGTCCCAGCCTTCCTTCGGGTGAAATACCAGCAACCGGTCCGGCGCGATGGTATCGATGATCTCCTGGTTATAGGCCCGATACCAGTCCGCCATCCATTTCGGGTCGTCGATCTTGTCGCCGAACTGCTTGAGGTAGGTGGATTTCAACATGCTTTCCAGCGGGCTGCCATCGAGCGAGGCCAGCATGCGCGGTGAATTGATCGTGGCGTTGCAGGATGCCACCCAGGTTTCTGCATCGCGCACGGTCAGCACAACCTTGGATTGCGGGTAATAGTCGGCCAGCTCGCGCCAGAAAACGCAGGCGGGATTGTCCGTCGTGGATTGGTATCCTTCGAAAATCGCATCCCAATCTGGGTTCCCGTCCGCTGCTGCCTGCCACATCGGAATAGTCTTGCGAGCGTTCCGGAACACCTCGACCATGTGGTAGCACGGGCCGAAACCGATATGCTCCAGCGCGAATTTCATGGAAAAGGTCGCGGTTCGTCCCGGACCTGCACCGATTACCTTGATCGTCATCGTGTCTCCCCTGTTGTGTCTGCAATTCGTGCGAGCGAGTCCCTGCGGCCACACCCCACCATATCGAGTCTACCCTGCCTGCACAGGCTCCATATCTTGTGCCGGACTCGTTTCGTTCCGCCGCTTTAGCGTTAAGTGACGGAAAAATTGCCGCTTGACCCGCGGACTCCAAGGACTCAAACCCCTGTGGATAAGTGAGGGAAAGACTGTTTATGGGCGAGTTGACGAAACTTCGCGCGGCTCCGCGCGTCCGCAAGGCCAAGGTTGCTGCTGTAGACAAGGCAGACTTGCCGTTGGGCCAGATCCTGGATGGCGACTGCGTGGCCCGTATGCGCGAACTGCCGGACAACAGCGTAGATCTGGTTTTCGCCGATCCGCCCTACAACCTACAGCTTGGCGGCGATCTCAATCGCCCGGACGGCAGCCATGTCGATGCGGTGACGAACGACTGGGACCGGTTCGACAGCTTTGCCACTTATGACGCATTTACAAGGGCGTGGCTGGCAGAGTGTCAACGCGTTCTCAAGCCCGATGGTGCGCTTTGGGTGATCGGCAGCTATCACAACATCTACCGCGTGGGCGCAGTGTTGCAGGACCTGGGCTTCTGGATTCTCAACGATATCGTCTGGCGCAAGACCAACCCCATGCCCAACTTTCGCGGCACGCGTTTCACCAATGCGCACGAGACGCTGATCTGGGCCAGCCAGGGCGAAAAGGCGCGTTACCAGTTCAACTATCGGGCCATGAAAACGCTGAACGATGAATTGCAGATGCGCAGCGACTGGACCTTCCCGATCTGCTCTGGCGGAGAGCGGCTGAAGGGGGAGGACGGCCACAAGGCGCATCCCACGCAAAAGCCCGAGGCGCTGCTGTACCGCGTGTTGCTGGCAACGACCGAGGCTGGCGACGTGGTGCTGGACCCGTTCTTTGGTACCGGCACCACCGGGGCCATCGCCAAGCGGCTGGGCCGCGAATGGATCGGTTGCGAGCGGGAAGAGAGCTATCGCAAGGTGGCCATGGTACGGATCGAGAAGGAATTGCCGCTAGATGAAAGCGCGCTCACCACGATGCAGAGCCGCAAGAGCCAGCCGCGCGTGGCCTTCGGCGCAGTGGTGGAGGCAGGATTGCTGAAACCCGGCACCCAACTGTTCGACAAGAAGCGACTCTGGACGGCAACCGTGCGCGCCGATGGTTCCATCGAATGCGGCAAGGAAATTGGCAGCATTCACGGCGTGGGCAAAGAACTGCAAGGCGCGCCAAGCTGCAATGGCTGGACATTCTGGCACTACGAACACGGCGGCGAGGTAAAGCCGATCGACGCGGCGCGTGGACTGTATCTGCTGGCGAGTGAGGATTGAGGTTTTCCTACACGATGCAGGTGTAGGACGGGGCGATATGCCCTGCAAAACCTGTATGAAATGCCCGGCCTTTGATCGTCGCGGCGAAAGGCGCGACTATTTCGCGCCAGGACAGTGTTCCAGGTGTTCCATATTAGACGTTTCACACGAACGGAGTTCAAAGTGTCCGACCAGATCTACATCCAGCCGCTGACCACCGTGCCGGGCCCACAGGCCGTGGAAGGCGAGGCGATCCGTCTTGCAGGTGGAATGGTCTATGCGCGCGAATTCGCAGTGATGCTGCGGCGCGATGGCACCGTGATCCAGCGGCACATTGCCACGAAATCCACCATCGACGATGTCCTTGCTGCTCTGCCCGAAGAGGTGGGAGGGGAAGGTGAGGCGCAGTGGTCCAACCTGCGCATGGCGCACCCGGCGCTGGAATTGGGGGAGCGCACCATCCGGCTGGATCAACCGCAGGTAATGGGCATTCTCAACATGACGCCGGACAGCTTTTCCGATGGTGGCGCGTTTTTGGATGATGCGGGGGCGATGCAGTCGCAGGCCGCTGCCATGCATGAAGCCGGTGCAGCGATTATCGACATAGGTGGCGAAAGCACGCGCCCCGGCGCGAAGGATGTTTGGGAGGGCGAGGAGATCGGACGCGTCCAGCCTGCCATCGAACACTGCGTTGGAATGGGAGCCGCCGTCAGCGTGGATACCCGCCGTCCGGCCGTGATGGAGGCGGCGCTGCAATCGGGCGCGCATGTCATCAACGACGTTTCCGCGCTGCGCTACGATCCCCGCAGTCTGCAATTCGCAGCCAGTTCGGGCGCCCCGGTGATCCTCATGCATACCCCCGGTTCGGGAGAGAACCTGCACGCCGAGGCGGACTATACGCACGTGGTGTTCGATGTATTCGATTTCCTGCGCGAGATGCGCGATCGCGCAATCGAGGCGGGCATCGCGCGCGAGAAGATCGTGCTCGATCCCGGCATCGGCTTCGGAAAATCTCTTGCAGACAATCTCGCGCTACTGAACGCGTTGCCGCTCTTCCATGCGTTGGGTCAGCCGCTGCTGCTGGGTGCCAGTCGCAAACGGATGATTGGCGCGCTATCCAACGAAGCGCCCGCAGATCGGCGTATGGGTGGCTCCCTGGCGATTGCACAGCTTGGCATGAATGCGGGCGTGCAGTTGCTGCGCGTGCATGATGTGGAGGAAACAGTGCAGGCTCGAAACGTGTGGCGGGGTTTGCGCGATGCTGCGCTTACGGACTTTGCCATGCTTGCCGATTAGGACACTCGGGCTATCGAACAGTTTGCCGTAGGCGTGAAGTCAATCGCTTGGAAAAGTCAGGCTTTCGCGAACCTGTTCCAGCGATTCTGCCCCGTTTGCTACGGAATCTTCGGTCCGCTCCACCATCAGCAGGGTCCGAGAGTCGACCGGCAGGAATGTATATCGCAGCATGGTGCCATTGCGCATCGTGTATAACGCGAAACCCTCGCGGTCTTTCACCTCGGTGCTTTCGACGCGCATGTCTTCGCCTAGATTGTCGATCAGGGCTTCACCATAGTGTTCCACAGGCCGTTCCAGAAAGGCGAGTGCGAAGCCGATTTCCTGCTCTGCCGTGCAGTCGTCGTTGCCATCGGGTTCCTCGTAAGAGCACCGCGCAACGCCTAGCTTGTCCACCAGATCGCGCGGCAGGAATTTCACTGCGAATTCGGTTTCCTCGAAGGTGGGAGGGAGCGGAAGCTGGATTTCGGCGCGGGTCAACACGGAACTGTCGTACGAATATGCGACGGGTCCGATTGTGCCATCGGCGATGTTCGCCATCGCCTGCTGCTCGGGAACGGGCGGGCTTTCCTCCCGGTCGTTCTCGGAACTCTCTCCGGAACAGGCACCGATGACTGCTGCCAGAGCGAACAGAACTGAAGTGCGACCTAGATACATGTTAAGAAAGCGGTTTGGACGCGCAGTTGTTCCGTAATATGCAGGGAAATTCACAGTGGAATTGCAAGACCACTCAAAGGCCGCAAACCGATGGTTTTCCGGGGCTTGCAGCCGCTCGCTTCCATCCTAAGCGGCGTTGTCGATGCCGAGATCGCTGAGCTTGCGATACAACGTGGATCGGCCGATCCCCAGTCTCCGTGCAACTTCGGTCATGCGACCGCGATAATGGCCGATGGCTAGGCGGATCACGTCGGCCTCGATATCCTCCAGCGGGCGCAGATTGCCGTCCTTGGTGTAAAGCTGCACGCCCGCACTTTCGCGCACCGGTCCATTGCGGACAGGCTCGCTATCGCCGATGAGTTCGCGCAACTGCGGAAAATCCTCGGCGGTCAGGGCGTCGCCTTCGCTGAACACGGCCGCACGGAAAAGGACGGCCTGGAGCTGGCGGACATTACCCGGCCAATCGAAAGCGCCAAGCAAACGGAGGGCATCAGAGGTGATACCGAGGGGGCGCAAACCGGGTTGCTGGCCGATCTGATAAAGAAAATAGCGGGTCAGCGAACCGATATCACGATCGCGTTCTCGCAAGGGCGGCAATTCGATCGCGGTACGAGAGAGCAGTTCCAGCAGTTCGGCGCGGAAGTGGCCTGTGGTCACCATATCCGCGAGCGGCAGGTTACTGGCGGCGATGACGCGGACATCCACCTTGAACGCATATTGCGCGCCCAACGGCTTGACGCTGCCGTTTCGAAGCACGCCGACCAGGCGATCCTGTACGTCCAGCGAAAGGCGATCGATCTCGTCGAGGACAAGCGTCCCGCCGTCGCATTGCTGGAATGCGCCCACCTGTTGATCGAATGCGCCGGGAAAGGCGCCCTTCTCATGGCCGAACATTTGCGATTCCAGGCTGTTGGCGGACACGCCTGCGATATGAATCATCCGGAACGCCGTTTTCGCCCTTGGCGAGGCGGCGTGCATCGCGCGTACCAGCATTTCCTTGCCGGTACCGCTTTCGCCTTCGATCAGCACATGACCATGGCCGCGTGCCGCCTTGGCTGCTTTTGCCAGGGCATCGCGAAAGGAGGGAGCCGTGCCGACCATCGACTCGAAATCGAGTTGCGCAGGCATCTTCTCGGAGAGCGGAGTGAGTTCGTCCTGCGGTCTTTCGCGCGTCGTTGTGTTGCGCAGGGCCTGCATCATACGGTCGGGCGATACGGGCTTGACGAGGTAGTCCGCAGCACCTGCGCGCATCGCTTCGACGGCAAGTTGCGGGCTGGTGCTGGCGGTCAGCATCAGGATCGGCAATGCGGGCCGTCGATCCTTCAGTTCGGCTACGAGTTCGCAAGCGCGATCTCCGGGAACGCTCTGGTCGAGTATGATCGCGGACAACTGCATGCCCTCGCGGGTGCCGAGCGTGGCAATTGCGGTTTCGAAGTCCTCGACAACGATCGTGCGCCACCCCTCGCGCCCGGCGACGGCACTCATGAGCCGGCAGTGCGCCGGATCGTTGTCGATAAGCATCAGCAACCGCTGTTCGGGCTCTAACATGCGCAAATATCCCTGGCCCCGGCTGAATCCGGACTTCGAACGATCGTAATAGCAAGGCGGGGTAAAGAGCCGATTAAGGCCGTTTGTGCACTTGAGCGGGCGGGCAAGCGGCGATAGGACTATACGCCACAACCAAACCCCAAAGGGAAGTCCAAGACAATGAGCAATCCGCATCCGCATGATCTGAAAGCGGCCAAGAGCACATACGACAGCTTTATCGGCATGTTGAAGTGGTCGGTGCCCCTCGTTGCGCTGATCGCGCTTTTCGTCGTCATCCTGATCGCTTGAGGTGACCGGCGGGGGGATGAAAATTGCTGTTCTGAGAGAGCGCGGGGACGGGGAAACCCGTGTGGCTGCAACGCCTGAAACCGTAAAGAAGCTGATTGCCCTGGGTGCCTCGGTCTCGATCGAGCAGGGCGCTGGCGAAAGCGCCGCGATCTCGGATAGTGCCTACACCGATGCAGGGGCCGATGTAAGCACCGCCGCTCAGGCCGTGGCCGATGCCGACGTGGTGATGGGCGTTCAGGCCCCCGATGTCTTTGACCTTGCCGGTGCAAAACCGGGCGCGTGGGTTGCAGCCACTTTCGATCCTTTCGGACGCAAGGATCGTGTCGAGGCCTATGCAAAGGCCGGGTTCGAGGCGCTGGCGCTGGAATTCATGCCACGCATTACCCGCGCGCAGAGCATGGACGTGCTTTCAAGCCAGTCCAACCTCGCTGGTTACAAGGCGGTTATCTCCGCTGCGAACGCGTATGGTCGCGCATTTCCGATGATGATGACGGCGGCAGGCACAGTCTCTGCTGCGAAGGTTTTCGTGATGGGCGTTGGCGTTGCGGGCTTGCAGGCCATCGCCACGGCAAAGCGGCTTGGCGCACAGGTTTCCGCCACCGATGTTCGTCCCGAAACCGCCGAACAGATCAAGAGCCTTGGCGGAAAACCGGTGTTTGCCGAAGGACTGGAAGCTGCGGGCGAGGGCGGCTATGCCGCCGAACTGACCGACGAGCAGAAAGCCGCGCAGGCGGAGATGGTGAGCAACCACATTGCCAAGCAGGATATTGTCATCACCACTGCATTGATACCGGGCCGCGCCGCACCGCGGCTGGTCAGCGACGCGCAGATCGCCACGATGAAGCAGGGAAGCGTGATTTTCGATCTTGCTGTCGCGCAGGGCGGTAATGTTGAAGGCTCTGTCCCCGATCAGGTCGTGCAGAAGCACGGTGTTTCGATCATGGGATTCTCCAACCCGCCCGCGCACTTACCTGCTGATGCCAGCGCGCTGTTCAGCCGCAACCTGTTCAACTTCCTCAATGCTTTCTGGGATGCCGAAGCAGGCAGACCCGTGCTGGACGAGGAGATCGGCGATGCTATCCGGCTGACGAAGGATGGTGCAGTGGTCAATGCGAGGCTGACGTCATGAGTTGGTTCAACAGCCTCGCGACGTCGAAACAGATCATCGTCGGACTTGCGGTATTGGTCGTGCTGGTGCCCGTAATCTACAATCTTGGCTACTATGCTGGCCAATATCTCGCGCGAACGGGGGGTTAGGCCGTGGACTTCATATCAATCCTCTCGATCTTCGTATTGGCGTGCTTTGTCGGCTATTACGTCGTGTGGTCGGTTACGCCCGCGCTGCACACGCCGCTGATGGCTGTCACCAACGCCATCAGCTCGGTAATCATCGTGGGTGGCCTGATCGCCGCTGCTGAAGCGGGCAGTGACATTGCCAAGTGGCTCGGGTTGGCAGCCGTTGTTCTCGCAAGCGTGAATATCTTCGGTGGCTTCGCCGTGACGGAGCGGATGCTGGCCATGTACAAGAAGAAGGATAAGTGAGCATGCTGTCCTTCCTCGCTCCCGTTGCCGATCTTGCTGCGCATGGTGGTGAAACGCCTGCATGGGCAATGCTTGCCTATCTCGTTGCCGGTATCTTCTTCATCCTTGCGCTGCGCGGACTTTCCAGCCCGGCCACCAGCCGAACGGGCAATCGCAATAGCATGATCGGTATGGCCATCGCCGTGATCACTACGCTGGTGACGCACGACATCGCCAATATCCTGGAGATCGGCGTTGCCATCCTGCTGGGCGGCATCATCGGTGTAACCATCGCGCGCAAAATCGCCATGACGGCGATGCCCGAACTGGTCGCGGGCTTTCACTCGCTGGTGGGCCTTGCCGCCGTGCTGGTGGGCTGGGCGGCCTATCTCAACCCCGGTGCCTTCGGGTTGCTGGTGGGTGACAGCATCGGCGCGGTCAGCAAGGTCGAGATGGGTCTGGGCATCGCTATCGGCGCAATTACCTTCTCCGGCTCCGTGATCGCCTTCCTGAAGCTTTCGGGCAAGATGAGCGGTTCGCCCATCATGCTGCCTGCGCGCCATGTCATCAATCTGGGCACGCTGGTTGCCATCATCGTGCTGACTGCCATGTTCGCCATCGCCAGCGGGCCTGCCGAAACGATGCCGCTGATTGCAGCTGTGACGGTGCTGGCCTTCATCATCGGTTTCCTGCTGATCATCCCCATCGGCGGGGCGGACATGCCGGTGGTGGTGTCCATGCTGAACAGCTATTCCGGCTGGGCGGCAGCGGCCATGGGTTTCACCCTTGGCAATACGGCGATGATCATCACCGGCGCGCTGGTCGGCTCCTCCGGCGCGATCCTCAGCTACATCATGTGCCGCGCGATGAACCGCAGTTTCATCAGCGTAATCGCAGGCGGATTCGGCGCGGACGACAGCAGCGCCGGCAGTGGCGAGGCGATGGAGCAGCGCCCCTACAAGCAGGGTAGCGCTGCCGATGCCGCCTTCATGCTGGAACAGGCCGAGAGCGTCATCATTATCCCAGGCTACGGCATGGCAGTGGCGCAGGCGCAGCACGCTTTGCGTGAAATGGCCGATCTGCTGGAGGAGAAAGGTGTGCAGGTGAAGTACGCCATCCATCCCGTGGCTGGACGCATGCCTGGCCATATGAACGTGCTACTGGCCGAAGCCTCGGTCGAATACGACAAGGTGTTCGAACTGGAAGACATCAATTCCGAATTCGCGCAGGCGGATGTCGCCTTCATCATCGGCGCGAACGACGTGGTGAACCCTGCCGCCAAGACCGACAAGTCCAGCCCGATCTACGGCATGCCCGTGTTCGATGTGGACAAGGCAAAGCAGGTGTTCTTCATCAAGCGTTCGATGGGCGGCGTCGGCTATGCGGGCGTCGATAACGACGTGTTCTACATGGACCAGACAATGATGCTGTTATCCGATGCGAAGAAGATGGTGGAAGAGATCGTGAAGGCACTGGACTAGGAACTGGCAATCGGTTCCACCTTTCGCATCACGGGAACGCGAGGTTACCGGACCCCGTTTCGGAATTTCTGCACAGACCAAGTTGCTCGCGTCGGGCGATTGTTGGAAAAACGGGTTAAGACAAGGGCATTCTATCTTGCGAACACTGGGTTTGATTGGCGGCATGAGCTGGGTTTCGACCCGCACCTATTACGAACGCATCAATCGCTATGTACAGCGGCATATCGGCAGAACATCCTCTGCGCCCATGCTGATCGAAAGCCTTGATTTTTCGCGTATCTATCGCGCGCAAAGCAACGAGGACTGGCAGCGCGCAACCGACGTGATCGCCGAAAGTGCGCAAAGGCTGGTGACCGCCGGAGCGCAGCAGATCGTGATCGGTGCCAATTCCATGCACAAGGTCTATCGCGACGTGGAAGCACGGATCGAGACACCAATCCTTCACATCGGCGAATGCGTTGGTGCACAAATGGCCTCCGACGGGATCGAGCGCGCTTCCCTGATCGGCACGCGCAATGTGATGACGGAAAGCTTCTATCGCCGTCGTCTGGTGTCGCACGGCGTCGATCTGCTGCCGCCGGATATGGACAATGTCGAACAGCTCGACCGAATCATTTACGAGGAACTCATGCTTGGCAAGGCCAGCAAGGACGCCCGCCGTTCGCTGAAATCGATGTTCACGAACATGCAGAAAGAAGGCGCCCAAGCGGTTATTCTCGCTTGCACCGAACTGGAACTCGTCGTCGATGTCGATGCCAATATCCTGCCGGTATATGACTGCACCGCCATTCATGCCGATGCAGCAGCGCGGTGGATAATAGGCGACGAGTAGCCGCTTTTTCGCGGCGTTCACCCGCTGTTCCCGTTGTCACCCCACAGACGCTGACCTAGCGGTCAGGCATGTCTCGTGCGCCCTATGCCGCCAATCCTGCCTACACCCGCGGTCGTGAATTCGATCAGCTGGGACATGGCGTGCGCGGCCCGCGCAGCGCCTTCCAGCGGGATCGTGATCGGATCATCCATTCGATTGCCTTCCGCCGCCTTGCCGGAAAGACCCAGGTTTTTGTCGCGCCCGATGGCGATCACTACCGCGTTCGGCTGACCCACAGCCTGGAAGTGGCGCAGATCGGACGCGTGATTGCGCGCGAACTTGGCCTTGATGAAGACCTGACAGAGGCCCTGTGCCTGGCGCATGATCTTGGTCATCCCCCGTTCGGCCATCCGGGAGAGGATGCGCTTAATGCCTCGCTTTCCAGTCGCGGGGGCTTCGATCACAACGAACATGCCCTGCGCACCGTCATGCGTTTCGATTCTCCATATTGCGATTGCCCCGGTCTCAACTTGACGTGGGAGACGCTGGAAGGGCTTGCCAAGCACAATGGCCCGGTCGATAAACCGGGTTGGGCCTTGGCGGAACTCGATGCTGCCTTTCCGCTGGAACTTCGGCACTGGCCCTCTCTGGAAGCGCAGGTCGCCGCGCTGGCGGATGATATCGCCTACGACAATCACGACATCGACGATGGCCTGCGTGCCGGCTTTCTGGATCAGGAGCAGTTGCTGGAACTGGATTTCATCGCCGAACTCTGGCGCGAGATCGAAAAGCGCTATCCCACCGCCAACCGGGAAAGGCAACTGCGTGAACTGGTGCGTACGCAGATCGGCGTCATGGTGAATGACTTGCTGGAAACGACGCGCGCGAACCTGAAGGGAATAGGGAACGCGGACGAAGTACGCGGGGCCGGGTGCGCGATAGCCGCCTTTTCACCGCAAATGGCACAGCGTGAGCGGGCGTTGAAGGCATTCATGTATGCCAATCTCTATCACCACGATGCCCAGCTGCGCGCGGCGCAGACTGCGCGTGAAGTTATTGCCAAGCTCTATGCAGCTTACGACCAGGACGCATCGCTGATGAATTCAGGTTGGGCGGGATCCTTGCCGTCCACCCAGCCGGAACGTGCACGACACATTGCCGATTTCATTGCCGGTATGACCGATCATTATGCGATAAACCAGTATTCGCGTATCTATGGAGGAAAGCCCGAAGGATTGTCCAATGTCTGAAAGTCGGCGCATACTCCTGGTTGGAGCAACAGGGCTTGTCGGCCGCACCATTATCGAGCGGTCACCCGAACTCGACGATGTCATGTTGCAAGGCGTCGCGCGTAGGGAAATCGCCTTTCCCGAAGGGGTCCGCATGGAACTGGTGCTGGCGGAAAGTGACGCTTGGCCGGGAATCATAGCGCAGCTTTGCCCCGATGCCGTGATCAGCGCGCTGGGCACGACTCACAAGAAGGCCGGAAGCCAGGAAGGCTTCCGAGAGATCGATCACGATCTGGTGCTGGAAGTGGGCCGCGCGGCGAAAGACGCGGGCGTCAAGAATTTCGTGCAGATATCGTCCGTGGGGGCGGATGCGTTCTCTCGCAACTCCTACCTGCGCGTAAAGGGTGAAACGGAACGGGATCTGAAATCCCTGAAACTGCGTCGTCTCGATATTCTGCGCCCCGGCCTGCTGCGCGGCAAAAGGGAAAACGACCTGCGACCTCTGGAGCAACTCGGCCAGTTTGCCGCTCCGGTGGGCGACCTGTTCCTGCGCGGGGCAAAAACGAAGTACCGCTCCATCAAGGCGATCGACCTGGCCGATGCGGCTCTGGCTTTTGCAACGGCCAAGGCCGGCGGGCAGTTCATCCACGAGCACGAGGCGATGATGCGCATGACACGCGAATTCCGGCGCGCGCTGGCTGCAAAGACTGAAGCGCAGGATGGCTAGCGGGAGTGCGCCCGAGCGCGCGTAATCGATAAGGGAGCGAGCGCCATGTGGGACAGTCTGTTCGGTATCGCCAATATCTGGGCGCTGGTGTGCTGGGCGGCACTTATCCTCCTGCCGCGCGCGCCATTCGTGCAAAGCGCCATTTTCTACGCCGGTGTCGGTCTGCTAAGCCTTGCCTATTCGGTGCTGCTGGTACTTCTTGTCACCGGGACCATTGATGGTGGGGCGATCGAAGGCGCTGGAGAAAGCAACTTCCAGACCATCGAGGGCGTGCGCGGAATCTTCATGTCCGACGGCGGTGTCACGGTGGGCTGGATCCATTACCTTGCGCTGGATCTGTTTGCCGGATTGTGGATCGCCAAGGATGCCGATCACAAGGGGTTCTCGCGACTTATCCAGGCTCCTGTCCTGTTGCTGACTTTCGTTGCTGGTCCTGCCGGGCTGTTGCTGTGGCTGGCCATCCGTGAAGGTCGTGCGCGTAAAGGTGCGCGAAGAACGCGCGGGCTGGGCAAATGACGAAGAAATACGCGCCAGCTACGCTGCGCAATCGACAGCCCATTCGCGATGTCCTGCGGGGCGAATTGGCAACAACCGGTCTGCTGCTGGAAATTGCCGCCGGAACGGGCGAACATGCTGCCTATTTCTCGCACGCGTTCGACAATTGGGACTGGCAACCGACCGATCCCGATCCGGATGCGCTTGCCTCCATTGCGGCGTGGCGTGAAGAGGACGGTCCAGCAAACCTCCTTCCTCCGCTTCTTCTGGATGCAGCATCGTGTGTATGGCCGATAGACCGGGCAGATGCGATTTTGTGCGTGAACATGACACACATCAGCCTTCCTGCCGCCACTGAAGGGCTGTTCGCGGGAGCAGGCAGCCTGTTGCAATCGGGCGCGCCGTTGCTGATCTACGGCCCTTTTATCGAGGCAGAGGTGCAGACCGCTTTTTCCAACCTGCAGTTCGATGCAAGCCTTAAGGCGCGCGATGCATCATGGGGCCTGCGAAAAGTGGCCTGGCTGGACGAGCTTGCCGAGATGAACGGGCTGGAGCGGACCGCGCGCCACGTTATGCCCGCCAACAACCTTACGCTGGTGTATCGCAAAACGTAAAACGCCCGCCGGGATCAACCGGCGGGCGTCTTGCGACCCTGAAAAGGGGTGCCTGTTAATCAGATTTCTTCGTCAATCTCATCGCCGACCGATTCAATGTCTTCTCCAGCACCGTCGATCGTGTTGCAAGCGGCTGCTGACAAGGCGAAAACGGTAGCGGTTACTGCGGTGAAAAACTTGCGCATGGTGGCATCTCCTGGTTTTGTTCGACGCGGGGCATCACCGGCTCAGGTGGCCTCGTCGACATCATCTGCGACCGATTCTAGATCCTGCCCGATTCCGCGAACGGTGTTGCACGCGGTGGCGGTCAGGGCCATCACACTGGCAGTGACAACCAGAATGATTTTACGGGTCATTGGCATTTCCTTTTCCGTTCCAGTCTGGACAGGTCACTGCCCATATCAACCCCCTGCTATCCATCAGGTTCCTGTGGCTTGTCTCTGGTCTACAAAAGCCCGCCTCGCAAGATAATGCTCCCGCCAGCTGATTATCAGGCCTGCCAGCACAACCAGAGGGGCACCAATCCAGGTGGAAACGGCCGGCAGGGTCGCAAAAAACAGCCAGCCGAACAATGTGGCTCAGATGATGTTGGAATAATCCATCACGATCACGCTGGACACGTTGCCGAACCGCAGAGCCATCGTCACCAGCACCTGTCCCCAGGTGCCCGCCAGGCCCATGCCGATCAACAGCCACCACTGTGAACTGGTAAGCGGTTCATGCACCCACAGCATGAACGGCAAGGTCACGATCACGCTGCCAACGCTGAACCAGAATACGATAACCAGGGGCTTTTCGGTACGAGAGAGGTCTCTGATCTGAATGGCGATGAGGGCGATCATGAACGCTCCGCCCAATGCCACCGCAGCGCCGAACAGCGGGATTCCTCCAGTGCCGGGCTGAGCGATAATCACGATACCGACAAAACCCGCTGCCACAGCCGACCAGCGCCAGATACCGACGCTTTCCTTCAGCAATACGATGGATAGCCCCACCGCGAACATGGGCGCAGTGAAGCCTAGGGTTGTTGCCTCGGCGAGGGGCAGCAGGATCACGCCGCCGAAGTTCAGAACCATGCCGGTAACGCCGTAAGCTGCGCGAACTGCGTGAGCCTTTGGCCTTTTCGTTGCCAATTGCGACAAACCACCGGCCAGCATGGCCCAGGCAATCAGGATCGGAAGCGAAACCAATTGCCGCCAGAACAGCAATTCGGCGATATGAATACCCGTTTGGGATGCCAGCTTGATGAAGGCAGCCATGAGGCCGAAACCGGCGACCCCGGCCAGCCGCATCAGCAACGCCAGGAGCGGTCGATCGCTGGAATTGTCGCGGGGGGCGCTGGTCATCCTCATGGCCATAGGCCTTCGGCCTTCGCGATCAAGCGTTGTTGGCGCGATAGAGATTGCCCATATGGCCACCCGCGATGCACCTGCCCGACTGGATCAGATTCGCCAGCGACGCGACGCTCTACGGCCTGTGGGGAGGGGCCTTGTTGAGCACGTCCGCCTTCTGCGCCTGGCGCGACCATCGCCGGCGCAAACGCAATGATATCGACGTCGTGGGCATCATGCCATGGCGCGATATTGGCGCGATGACAGGTTTTGCAGGCCTCGCCCTGATGAGCTTCGCAGCCGTTGGCTGGTTAGCCGGAGCCTGAAGAACTCGGCTACAGGCAGGCTTCCAGATAGGCCTGATCGAAGCCGAACTGGCGTGCTTTTTCCAGCGTGTAGGGACGCAGGCCGCTGGATCGGTATTCGCCCATGATCTTGCCGTCTTCGCCTTCATCCAGATATTCGAAGCCGAACAGTTCCTGCGTCACGATCACGTCGCCTTCCATGCCGATCACCTCGGTGATGTTGGTGGTGCGGCGCGAACCGTCGCGCAGACGCTTTACCTGCACGATCAGGTCGACCGATTCCGCGATCTGGCGCGAGATGGCTTCCTTGGGGATCTTGATGTCGCCCATCAGGATCATGTTTTCCATACGCCCCAGGCATTCGCGCGGAGAGTTGGCGTGAAGCGTACACATGGATCCATCGTGGCCCGTGTTCATGGCGGCGAGAAGGTCGAAACATTCCGCGCCACGAATTTCGCCAAGGATAATGCGGTCAGGACGCATACGCAGGGCGTTCTTCACAAGGTCGCCGATGGTGATGGCGCCTTGTCCTTCAAGGTTCGGCGGACGCGTTTCCAGCGGCAGCCAGTGGGGCTGCTGCAGGCGAAGCTCGGCGGCGTCCTCGATGGTCAGCACGCGTTCGCCCGGATCGATCATTTTCGACAGGGCGTTGAGCATGGTCGTCTTGCCCGAACCCGTACCACCCGAGATCACGACATTCATACGGCAGGCACCGGCAATCTTCAGCGCCGTTGCCATCTTGTCGTTCATCGAATCCCAGCCCTTGAGCATGTCGATGGTGATGGGTTTCTCGGAAAACTTACGAATCGAGATCGCCGTGCCCTTAAGGCTGAGCGGCGGGACGATCACGTTCACACGTGAACCGTCCTTCAAGCGGGCGTCGGCGAGCGGTGTGGTCTGGTCAACGCGGCGGCCAACCTGGTTCACGATGCGCTGGGCGATCTGGAACAGGTGGTTCTCGTCACGGAACTTGATCGGGGCGAGTTGCAGCTTGCCGCCCTTTTCGATGTAGGTCTGGTCGGGTCCGTTCACCATGATGTCGGACACATCCGGATCGCCCAACAGCTCTTCCAGCGGGCCAAAGCCCAGCAATTCGTCGATCAATACCTTTTCGAGAGCGAATTGCTCGCGGCGGTTCAGCGTGACCTTCAGTTCGGCCAGCACTTCCATGATGATCGGACGGAATTCTTCGGAAAGCTCTTCCTTGCTCAGCGTGGCCGCTGCTTCGGGATCGACGCGTTCCAGCAGGCGCGGCAGCACCTGCTCCTTGATCTTGTGGACAGATGCTTCGAAGCCGCCAAGTTCGCTGACATTGTCGTGAACCGCATTGGTGCGATCGGCCAGACGGCTCATCGCGTCCTCGTTGCGCGCTCCGCCGCCTTCCACGGCTGCACCCTCGGAAGGGACAGGAGGGAACTGTTCGCCACCTGGCGCGGGAACCGACTGGTCCTCGGCAGACGGCTTGCTGTTGCCGCTGCCGCCGCCACGCATGGGCTTGGCCACGCCAAAGCTCGGACGTGCGCCCTTGGACATGCCACCTGCGCCGCTCTTGCGTCCGAATGCGCTCATTCTCGCAAACCCCCTAATAATTCCATTTTGCCGTCTTCCCGAAGAATTCGGCGGATTTCATGCAGTCAGCTTCTTGCGAATTTAGGTGAAGAACTGGTTAAGCTTTCGCCACGGAGCCAAGAAATGCGCGTGATCGTTAGCGCTTCGAAAGGCTTTTGCGGGCAGATTGTGCGCCAGCAGCACGGCGTTTTTTTCGCTGGAAATCTCTTGGCAGCCAATCCGCAGGAACGTGAAGGCGGCATATCTGGCAATCACGCGCTGGTCTTGGCTGCGATGGTGATCTAGGCGCGGAAAGGGCAAGGTTTTGATGAAGGGCGCAGAAGCAATGCCAGAGAATGCGCGGCAGTATGCTTCGGGATCACTTCCAGAGCGAATTGTGCAACTGCGTGCATGTGTCGGGCGGCATCGCGGTATCGCGACGCTGGCGGCCGTTGCGCTTTTTGCCGCAGGAATTGTTTGGGCGTTGGGGGAGACAGCCTTCGATCTCGCCGCAGTCGACGGGCGCTGGATGCTGGCCCTTGCCTTGTGCATGCTACCCGCGCTTGCCCTCAATGCTGCCGAACTGCGCGTTACTGCACGCATGCTTGGCAGCGACATTCCCTTCGGGGAATCGGTCCAGGTCACGTGTTGGGCGATGCTGGCGAACCTCTTGCCTCTTCCTGGCGGAGCCATGCTGCGCGGCGCCAAGCTGTATGACCTGGGCATCGAAGCAGGCAAAAGCGGGCAGGCCATTCTGGCTGGCGGCGCTTTGTGGGTTTCGCTCGCGGTCGCGATTACGCTTCTCGCGGTGGTGCCCTTGCCCGCGCTCGCGATACCGCTGGCGCTGGCCCTGTGCGGGGCAGGGGCGAGTATGGTCTGGCTCGTGCGGTTGGGACCTGCTGTCTTTGCCCTGCAACTGGCTGTCATTCGTATTGCCCTGATCGGGTTGACGATCGTGCGCATCTTCATCGCTTTTCGCGCCCTCGACCTTGCCGGTTCATGGATCGAGGCGACCGCATATTCCGGCGTATCGGTAGTGGGAACGGTGGTGGGCATCGTCCCTGCAGGCATCGGCATCACGGAAGCGATGGGGTCGGTACTGGCCATCCTCATATCAGCCTCACCGGCGGACGCCTTCCTGGCTCTTTCGCTGAACCGGCTCATCGGCCTCGGCGTGAGCGCTCTCATCGTAGCGGGTCTGGCAACAAGACGAAAGAAATCAATCTGATGCGCGTGCTGTTCGATATCGTCCATCCGGCCGACGTGCTGATGTTCTATCACCCCATCCAGCGCTTGCTTGCGCGCGGCGACGAGGTGCTGGTGGTGTCGCGCCAAAAGGACGTGGCTTGTCGCCTGCTTGACGAACTGGCTATCGCCCATCGCACCATATCGTCCAAGGGTAGCGGCGCATTCGGGTTGGCGCGTGAACTCGTTCAGCGCGATCTGGCGATGTTGCGGGAAGTCGGGCGGTTTCGTCCGAATGTCATGCTGGGCCTGGGCGGGGTATCCATCGCCCATGCAGGCTGGCTTTTGCGGCGACCTTCGATCGCGTTTTACGCGGCTGATACGGCGAAGCTGCAAACGCGTCTCACCTGGCCGTTCATAACCCATCTCTACGTGCCAGAGGTCTATCAGGGTTCGACGCCGGAAGGGCGTACGACGAGGTTTCCGGGTATCAAGGAATTGTCGTACTTCCACCCCGACAATTTCTCCGTCGACGAGGCGCGGGCGCGAAAAGCGGGTTGGGAGGAAGGGCAGGAATGCTTTTTGATCCGCACGGTCGCCTGGGGTGCCAACCACGATATAGGCAAATCCGGTTGGAGTGACGAGACTCTGGCTGCGCTGGTTGATTTCCTTGCCAAGCGAGGCCGTGTCATCCTTTCGACGGAGCGTGAACTTTCACCTCAGTTGCGTCCCTATCTCTATCGCGGGGAGGCGAAAGACCTTCATCACTTGATGGCGAAATGCGCACTGTATGTCGGCGAAAGTGCGACCATGGCGCATGAAGCGGCCTTGCTTGGCACACCGGCTATCTACGACGGCGCGGACCATCCCGGCACCACCCGCGACCTTGCGTCCAACGGACTTGTGACCGCGCTGCGGCAGCCCGGCGAGGCGGCATTGATCCAGCAAGTCGAGCGCCTGCTTTCACCGGCGGCGAGGAAAGGGTTCGACGACGCGCGTAGCGCCTACCTTGCGGGTAAGGGCAACCTCGCCGATTACATAATGGCTGCAATCGACCGGCACGCCGGCTGACAATGAAATCACGGCTCAGAATGGAGTCCAGTATCGCCCTTTCGGAGGGTCGTATGGCGGTGGTTCCAGCTTGTCGCCCCACAGCAGTCGAGCCATACCGACAGGAGCCGAAAGCATATAGGACCCTCGCTCGATGGTCACGACATCCCCCGGCTGATGAACCTGTCCGTCGATCGCGATTGGATTGTCGCGAACGGTATATGGCCCGGGGACGAGAAATTCGGTAGCGTACTCCCGATCGGCCGGGTCGATATCGCGCCCTGCCAGCCAGAACAGGCCCCAGAAATGGACGTAGTTTTCACGCAAGGCTGCAACATCTTCGTCGAACAGCATGGGATCGTTGCCTGTTATGCGTAACGCATCACTCAGCAGGGCTTCGTTCTCGATAACCAGTGGCACGGTCTGCTGTCGCATGGTTTCAACCAGGCTCGGCTCGTTACCACTCAAGTACCTGCGCATTCCCATGACCGTGATGAAGCCATTCGCCTTGGGATAGCTGCCCAACATGCCGGGAAAATCGAAATAGGCGACCGGTTCGGGGAAAATCGCATCTGCAGCTGTTACCAGCGCCTGTTGGTTCTGGAGCACGCCACGCTCGCTCATCGTCCAGCTGGTGAGCGCGCTGCCCGCGAGCAACAGGGCAAACAACCGGGCACCGTAACGCTTGCATATCAGCGGAACCGCGATAGCGCTGCCCGCTGCCACCGGCGCAAGGATGAAAACATGAAAATATGGCGCGGTATTGTGGTAGAAGAACACCGAGAGGATCGGCGCGATAAGACCAGCGATAGCGATGCTTTCCGCGCGGGGTCGCGAGTTTCGCGAGTGCCAGAGGAGCACGAGTGCAGCCACCAGCGTAAACGCAAAGAAGGGGGAACTCACAGCACCCATGGCATTGTGCCACAGGTAGGGCAGATCGTCGAAACCGAGCATGTTCTCCCAGGATCGGGACACGGTGCCTTTCGCCGCCGCGTCGCTGCCATCCGCCATGCCGGAGCTATGCCAGAGGTATAACGCAGCAAAGCATGCCAGCGCGCAGACCGCAAAACCGGTAAGTTTAAGCACGGTCTCCCGTGCATCAGGCCGCGTGGCGAGCAGCCACCAGCCGATGCCGGCAAAAGCAGGCGCGAACAGCACGCTCTTGATCGTAACTGCAGCCGCAAAACCGGCGCAGAGGCCCGCCGCAAGTGTCGTAGCTGTGGTCAGGTTCCCTCGAACGAGCAGTGCAAGACTTGCCATCAGGCCCGCCGCGGCCATGGGATCGGCGCGGAACGATGTGCCGTTCTCGATTACGAAATTGGCGGAAAGGTACAGTAGCGCGGCAAAAAATCCTGCCGTTTTCCCGACGAACTTCTCCGCCACCAGCATCGTAGCGCCCGCCGTGATGGCGAGACAGAGCAGCATTACAAGCCGCAGTACGATCAGGTGATCTATGCTGTCTCCTGGCAACGATGGAACCCAGCCGAACAGACTGGCGTGGAGCGTTTGCAGCGGAGCGCGCAACTGCCCGGCCAGCTGGCTGTGGATTTGCGAGTAGTGCCAGAATTCATCCCAGTTAATCGCTCTCTGCGTGGCGATCAGCAAGTGCAGGGTCAGTGCCAAGGCCAGTGCACTTATCGGCCAGAACAGCGCATCGCGAGCAGGAAGCGCGAGGCGTATCTGCGGCGTGGCCGAGACAGCCTGCGTGGTCATGCCGCATTCTTTCGGCGAGGTTTGGCTGGAACTGAACGCTCATCATCGCGACCACGTTGCAAATCGCGCAGCATGTCTTCCAGCTTGCGCGTGCGTACGAGGTTTTCTTCCATCAGCTTGCGGTTGGCCGCCACCAGGTCCGCCACCATGCCAAGGATGGCTACCAACGTGCCCAGCACCAGCAGCGCGCCGCCCAGCACCAGCGATTGCACATGGCCGCTGCCGTCGCCCTGCACCCAGAACCACAGGAAGCGCAGTATCGGCAGGAGCCCGACGAAAGCGATCAACGCCCCTGTTCCCACGAAGGCGCGCAGGGGTTTGTGAGCGGTGAAGGCGCGCGCCATGGTGATGCCGGTTTGCATGATGAAGCGCGGAATGGATTTGAACAGGCGACTGGGACGGGCGGCGGCATGTGTGCGCACCGGAACCGTGGCGATTGCCATGCGCTTTCGCCCGGCCTGGATAAGCATGTCCGTTGTGTAGGAAAATTCTGTCGTGATGTTGATTCGCTGGGCAGCATCGCGACTGATCGCGCGAAATCCGCTTACCGCGTCGGCCACCTGCGTGCCCGCCAGATGCTGTACGACTCCACTGCCCACACGCTGCATAGCGCGCTTCAGCGGGGAGAAATGGGCGTTGTCCGACACACCACGATCGCCGATCACGATATCGGCCTGTCCATGCAGGATCGGGGTTACCAGCGCCTCTATATCGCCGCCCTCGTATTGTCCGTCGCCATCGGTGTTAACGATGATATCGGCCCCCTCGGCCAATGCGCGGTCCACTCCGCTGCGAAAGGCTGCGGCAAGGCCACGGTTGCGGCGATGAGACACCACGTGATGAACGCCCCACTGGCGCGCAACCTGCGCTGTACCATCGTCGCTGCCGTCGTCGATCACGAGGTATTCCACCACATCGATGCCCGCCACCCGGCGCGGCAGGGCCGCTAGCGTGGTGGGCAGGGTCTCGGCCTCGTTGAGGCAGGGTATCTGGATAATCAGCTTAGTCATTCGGCCCCCGGAATGCGTCCGCACGGACGCGCCATAGGGCGTTGTTAAGCATGACCGTTTAACGCTTCGTAAACTTCGGCGGATCGGGACAAATGTTGCGCGCACTAGGTAAAGTCATTGCCCGCAGCACATGCGCCTCCTAAGCGGCCGGGAGCGCGAAGGAGCTGCAAGAAACATGCGACAATCGGACCGGGCAGGGCTGCTGTTTGCACTGGCCGGCTTCTGCACGCTCACCATCGGTGACAGTATCGTGAAAGGCATTGACGGGGCCTGGGCGCCCACGGCGATTGCGGCATGGCGATATGCCTTGGGCGCGATAGGGCTTACCGCACTGCTGGTGATGAAGCAGGGTTTGCAGCCGCTTCGAGAGATACCGCAGCCGGGAATGCAGTGGCTGCGCGGTGCCGGAGTAGGCATTGCCACCATCTGCTTTTTCGCCAGCGTGTGGCTGATGCCGCTGACCGAAGCGATTGCGCTGGTTTTTACCCAGCCCATGTTCACCGCCATCCTGGCTGCCATATTCCTGGGTGAAAAGCTGCGATGGCAAACCGTTGCCGCAACCCTGGTGGCGTTTGTCGGTGTGTTGATAGTCTTGCGTCCCAATTTTGCCGCGATCGGTCTTGGCGCGCTGCTACCGCTGGGGGCCGCCTTCGGTATGGCGATCCTCGTGACGGCAAACCGGGCCGTCGCGGGCAGGGGCAGCGCGTTGGCGATGCAATCCTACGTCGCCATTTTTGCAACCATCATATTACTCGTTGCCATGGTCGTGGGCCATTTCAGCGGCTTTGCGGACCTGCGTGTCGAGTGGCCTGCGTGGCATGTCGCAGCACGCATGGCCATCGTCGCTGTTACAGCCAGCGTCGCGCACTGGCTGATCTACCTCGGCACCGAAAGAGCCGGTGCGGCCACGGTCGCCCCCATGACATATGGCCAGCTGATCGCGGCTTCGCTGATCGGATATGCCTTCTTCGACGAAGTGCCGGATCTCACGGCGATGCTGGGTGCGGCCCTCATCATCGCATCGGGTCTCTGGCTCTGGTATCAGGGACGCAATCGTCGCGGCACCAAGGTGCCTGCCTGATCTATCGGTTGCGACGCACCCATGCGGTGACACGGCGGCCATGCATCTCGACGGTAAGCCGCTTCCGGTAGTCTTTCGCGAGAGCGTCTTCCACCATGGCAGCCGCCTGCGGGTTGCGGATCGTCACGCCCTTGTCTGCCGTGACGATGGCACCGGGAGCCTGCGATAGAACCCGTGCAACTTCTTCTACCTGATCGACTTCGAGTGCACCTGTTTCCAGTGCATTGTTGAGATGGTCGGGATAGACGAACCGCGTCGGAACGCAGCTGTTCGCTAGCCGGTACAGCACGGTAGGGCCGTCCCAGATCCACAGACAGTTCGCTTCCGGGTCGACATGCGGGGCGATTGCCGTTGCGAGTGCCCGACCGGCAGCGCGCTCATCAAGCGATTGAGCCCGTCGGTCCGGCAGCGAAAGCAGCGCCAGGAACATGGCCGAAAGTATCAACGCGGGCCAGAGACGCAGCGGCGCGCGGCGATCGAGGAGGGGTAATGCAACCAGCACAGCAGGTGCGGCGAGGGCGGCGTAGTAATAGAGGTAGACCGTGCCGGGCAGCAGCACGGTGGCCAGCGTAGCTAGCGACCAGCCGACGAAGAAGACCCATGTGGCGAAGGGCTCCGGCCGCCTCATGCGAAAAGCGGCGTAGATTCCCCCCGCTGCGAGGATCAGCAGCGGCGCGATGCCGAGTGCATGGTTTGCCCCCCATCGGCCCTGCGGCGCGGCCGCGCGTTCGAAAAAGCTCGTGAAATTGGCAAACCAGAAAGCGTCGAATTCACCGACTGCTGCATAGAACGCGCCTACGGCCACTGTCGGCAAGACGCCCATCACCCCGAAAAGGGCTGCCATCGCGACAAGCACGCCTATCCTGCGTCCCCGCCGGTACTCAATCCACAGGGCCCACCCGCCAAAAAACAGGCATTGCGGAACGACGGTATATTTAACCTGAAGCGCAAGGCCGCCCAGCAGCATCGCTGCGGCAGCGCGGCGGGTGAAATGCGGGTGACCGGTATTCACGAGCAACGCGGCCATGCCCAGCATCAGCGGCGCGAAGAACACCTCGCTCTGCCCGGAATAGCTGCCGTATGCCGAAAGCAGGATAACGGCGATAATACCGGCAAAGCTGGCAGTTATCCGATCCACAAGATGACGGGCCAGGTGGAAAGTCAGCCAACCCGCCGCCACGGCAAAACCGGTTGCCACAAGTTGATAGGAAAGGGCGGAGGGACCGAAGAGGAAATGGACAAGACCGAAGATTGCAAACAGCCCGAATGGCTTTCGGTCCCACCAATCGACGAAAGGCAGTTCGCCATATTGCATCCGCCAGCCGATATAGCTGTACAACTGCTCGTCAAAATCGGCCACCGGATCGCCGAACCAGATACCGCGCAGGGCGAGCGTAAACGCGGCGATCAGTGCAAGATACACGGCATCGCCGCGCAGCCACGCTGCCGCGCGCACCGATTCTGCATCGCCTGAAACTGCTGTCACGCCATCCATCGTGAAAAGTGTCTCCTGTCTGGCGTGCCATCGCTCAACATGGTTAAAAAGCGATTATGAGCAACGCAGAAGACGAGAACTGCTGGCTTTGCAAAAGGCCGCTGGGCAGACGGGTGCAATGGCATCACACTGTGCCCAAGGCCAAGAAGGGGCGCGAAACCGTGCCTGTCCATCCGATCTGCCACCGCACGATCCATGTCCATGCCACGAATGCCGAACTTGCACGCATGGGAGGCGCGCGCGGACCGCTGCTCGCGATGGAGGAGGTGGCGAAGTTCGTAAGCTGGGTGGCGGACAAGCCGCCCGATTTTCACGCGCCGACGCGCCGGAACCGGCAGAGCTAATCCAATCCGCCGACTAGGCCAAAGCGCTATTCGCTGGATACCTTGTCCGGTAGCACGCTGGGAAACCCGTCGATGAACTGTTCCGGCACCGTCCATTTGAACACGTTGTGGTTCTCGACCACCTTTTCGACATCGGGGATCCAGCCGCCCATCGCGAAGGATTGGCTTACAACCCGCGAACCGGGTTCCATCTGCTGCAGGATGCGCGGACGAAGACGCAGGTTCAGCGTCGAACCGAGGTAGATCGCCAGCACGTCAACTTCTGTCAGGTCGGTTTCGAACAAGTCCTGCTTACGAAACTCCACGAGCCCTGAAACTCCGGCCTCGCGCGCGTTTATACGCGAGCGTTCCAGCAATGCGTCATCGATTTCAATGCCAACGGCCCTGATGCCATAATCGCGCGCCGCAGCGATTACGATCCGGCCATCGCCAGAGCCAAGATCGTAGAGGACATCACCGTCCTTGATCTCGGCGAGACGAAGCATCTCATCGACCACCGCCGGCGGGGTCGGGACGTAATGGATATCCTGGCTGTTATCGACGCAGGACGAGAGGGCCAAGGCGGCAAGAGCCACCAGGAACGAAGCCTGTTTCATCCAGTCAGCTCCGCATGGCAACCTGAGGTGATACCATGCGTAGCGCGCGGCCTCAGTCTTCTACGTGCTCGGCCAGCACGGTCAGCCCGTTGTCGCCGACTTCGGCAAAACCGCCGCGCACTTCGATATTCTCGGGCGCGCCGCCTTCGGTCTTGTAGACCTGCACCGCACCGTCACGAATGGTCGACATGAAGGGCGCGTGGCCTTCCAGCACGCCGAATTCGCCTTCCGCACCGGGAACGACCACCATGTGGACGTCCTCGGAGCGGACCAGCTTTGACGGGGTAACGAGTTCGAAGTGCAGTGCCATCTTGCTCAGGCGTCCTCAGCCATCTTCTGGGCCTTCTCGACAGCTTCGTCGATACCGCCAACCATGTAGAAGGCGCTTTCCGGCAGGTGATCGTATTCACCGTCCACAACCGCCTTGAACGAACGCACGGTGTCTTCCAGCTGCACGAACTTGCCGGGGATGTTGGTGAACACCTCGGCCACATGGAACGGCTGCGAGAGGAACTTCTGGATCTTGCGGGCGCGCTGCACGGTCAGCTTGTCCTCTTCGGAAAGCTCGTCCATGCCCAGAATGGCGATGATGTCCTGCAGGCTCTTGTACTTCTGCAGCGTTTCCTGGACCTTACGCGCGGTCTCGTAGTGCTCCTGGCCCACGACGCGCGGTTCCAGCACGCGACTGGTGCTGTCGAGCGGGTCCACAGCAGGGTAGATGCCCAGCTCGGAAATCGCGCGGTTCAGCGTGGTGGTTGCGTCAAGGTGAGCAAACGAGGTTGCCGGCGCAGGGTCGGTCAAGTCATCGGCAGGCACGTAGATGGCCTGCACCGAAGTGATCGAACCCTTGTTGGTGGAGGTAATGCGTTCCTGCAGGTTACCCATGTCGGTCGACAGGGTGGGCTGGTAGCCCACGGCCGAAGGAATACGGCCCAGCAGGGCGGACACTTCGGAACCGGCCTGGGTGAAGCGGAAGATGTTGTCCACGAAGAACAGCACGTCCTGGCCTTCCACGTCGCGGAAGTATTCCGCCATGGTCAGACCGGACAGCGCCACGCGGGCACGGGCGCCGGGAGGCTCGTTCATCTGGCCGAACACGAGGGCCACCTTCGAACCTTCGGAGATCGCTTCGCCAGCTTCGTTCTTGGCGATAACGCCAGCGTCGAGGAATTCGTGGTAAAGGTCGTTACCTTCACGGGTACGCTCACCCACACCGGCGAACACTGATACGCCGCCGTGGCCCTTTGCGATGTTGTTGATCAGCTCCTGAATGAGCACGGTCTTGCCCACGCCGGCGCCGCCGAACAGGCCAATCTTGCCGCCCTTGGCGTAGGGTGCGAGCAGATCGATCACCTTGATGCCGGTCACGAGGATGTCGGCTTCGGTCGACTGGTCGACGAACAGCGGTGCCTCGGCGTGGATCGGCATGGTCATGTCCGCGCCGATTGCGCCACGCTCGTCGATGGGCTCACCCACCACGTTCATGATGCGGCCCAGCGTTTTGGGGCCGACGGGCACGTTGATCTGCTTGCCGGTGGAAATCACTTCCTGGCCGCGCGTCAGGCCGTCGGTGCCGTCCATGGCGATGGTGCGAACGGTGTTTTCACCCAGGTGCTGAGCAACTTCCAGAACCAGCGTGTTGTCGCCGTTCTTGGTCTCCAGCGCGGAGAGAATTGCCGGCAGTTCACCGGGGAAGGTCACGTCGACGACAGCGCCGATGACCTGGGCGATGGAGCCGTTGGTGGTCTGGTTGAGAGCAGGTGCGGTAGCCATGATTGGTATCCTGTGGCGTCAGAAAGGTATCTGGTTCGGTTAAACTATTAGGCGTCGGTTGCGCAGCGATTACTGGGCGCAGACAGTCTCGGCATCGGCGATGACCCAGGCGTCGCCCGATTCACCGATTTCGAGGGTTGCGTCGTTACGAAGATATTCGTCTTCGCCGAGGCCGTACTCGCATGAAACGGTTTCTGCACCCATCGCGCGGCGGCAGACGGACGTGTTGACAGCTTCCGCTTCGGGACAGGTTTCAGCAAAGACTTCCGCGAACAAGGCTTCGTCCGGTGCAGGCAGGCTGACAACGGGCTCTGCTTCTACGACCGGCGTGGCAACCGGCTCGGGTGCGGGTTCTTCGCCGCAGGCAGCCAGAGCAAGCAGGGGAAGGCAAAAGGCGAGGGGGGTAATCTTCACGGTCATGTCTTTCCGGGTCAAAGCGCTTCGGCGCCAGCAATGATTTCGATCAGTTCGGTGGTAATCGCGGCCTGGCGGCTGCGGTTGTACTGGATGGTCAGCTTGTCGATCAGTTCGCCCGCGTTGCGCGTGGCATTGTCCATCGCCGTCATCGAGGCGCCCTGTTCGGAAGCCTCGCGTTCCAGCAATGCACCGAACAGCTGCGTCTTGATGTAGCGCGGCAGCAGGTCCTCGAGGATGGCTTCCTCGTCGGGCTCATACTCCACGACGGCATCCGATTCCTTGACGGTTTCCGGAGCGGGAACAGGCAGGATCTGCGTGGTCGTCGGATCCTGCGACAGCGCGCTTTTGAAAATCGGATAGACCAAGTGGGCGACGTCGAATTCGCCCTTCTCGAACTTGGCTACCAGCTCGTCAGCGATCTTCTCGGCTTCGGCGAAGTCCGGGTTCTTCATGTCGCTGGTGTCGTACATCGTATCGACCTGGTTGGCGTAGTCGCGCTTGATCGGAGCGCGACCCTTCTTGCCCACGAGGTAGAACGAAACACTTTTGCCCTGCGCTATGAGTTCACGCGCCTGTTTCTTGGCCTCTTTCACGATATTCGCGTTGAGACCGCCACACAGGCCCTTGTCGGTGTTGACCACCACCAGCAGGTGTTTCTGGTCGTTGCCCGTGCCGCGCAGCAGCAGCGGCGCGGAATCACCGCTTACCTTGCTGGCGAGCGAGCCCATGACGCCTGCAAGACGATCCGCATAGGGACGTGCAGCTTCGGCAGCGGCCTGCGCCTTGCGCAGTTTCGCCGCCGCGACCATCTGCTTGGCCTTGGTGATCTTCTGCGTGGACTTGACCGACTTGATCCGGTCCTTGAGTTCCTTGAGGCTAGCCATTTCGGCTCCCTATCTTGTCTCTTGAACGGTTCAGGCGAACTGCTTGGCGAAAGTGTCGAGCGCGCTCTTCACTTTCGCGCGGGTGTCGTCCTCGAACTTGCCGGTGTCGGCAATCGTCTTGAGAACGTCGGCGTGCTCGTTACGCATGTAGCTGAGCATGGCGGCTTCGTATTCGGTCACACGGTCAACAGCAACGCTATCGATATAGCCGTTGGTGCCTGCGAAGATCGACACGACCTGCTCTTCCACCGGCATCGGCGAGAACTGCGGCTGCTTCAGCAGCTCGGTCAGGCGAGCACCGCGGTTGAGCAGCTTTTGCGTGGAGGGATCGAGGTCCGAACCGAACTGAGCGAAGGCCGCCATTTCGCGGTATTGCGCAAGCTCCAGCTTGATGGAACCTGCAACCTTCTTCATTGCCTTGGTCTGGGCGGCACCGCCCACACGGGACACTGAGAGACCCACGTTGATGGCCGGACGGATACCCTGGAAGAAGAGATCGGTTTCAAGGAAGATCTGGCCGTCGGTGATCGAGATCACGTTGGTCGGGATATAGGCCGACACGTCGCCTGCCTGCGTCTCGATGATCGGCAGTGCGGTGAGCGAGCCACCGCCATTGGCGTCGTTCATCTTGGCTGCGCGTTCCAGCAGGCGAGAGTGCAGGTAGAACACGTCACCCGGATAGGCTTCGCGGCCCGGAGGACGACGCAGCAGCAGCGACATCTGGCGATAGGCCACGGCCTGCTTGGAAAGGTCGTCGTAAACGATCACGGCGTGCATGCCGTTGTCGCGGAAGAACTCGCCCATGGCGCAGCCGGTGTAGGGTGCCAGATACTGCAGCGGAGCGGGCTCCGAAGCGGTAGCGGCAACGACGATCGTGTAGTCCATCGCGCCGTTTTCCTCGAGGCTCTTCACGATCTGCGCCACGGTGGAGCGCTTCTGACCCACGGCGACATAGATGCAGTAGAGCTTCTTCTTCTCGTCGTCGCCGGCGTGCGCATCCTTCTGGTTGATGAAGGTGTCGATCGCCACGGCGGACTTGCCGGTCTGGCGGTCACCGATGATCAGTTCGCGCTGGCCACGGCCCACGGGCACGAGAGCGTCGATGGCCTTGAGGCCGGACTGCACGGGCTCGTCCACCGACTTGCGCGGGATGATGCCCGGAGCCTTCACTTCGACGCGGCTGCGCTTGTCGGAAACGATCGGACCCTTGCCGTCAATCGGATTGCCAAGAGCATCCACCACGCGGCCCAGCAGGCCCTTGCCCACGGGCACGTCCACGATGGTGCCGGTGCGCTTGACGCTGTCGCCTTCCTTGATCTCGGCATCGGTGCCGAAGATCACGACGCCGACGTTATCGGCTTCGAGGTTGAGGGCCATGCCCTGGATGCCGTTGGAGAACTCCACCATCTCGCCGGCCTGCACGTTGTCTAGGCCGTGGATACGGGCAATACCGTCACCTACGGAGAGGACGGAGCCGACTTCGCTGACTTCGGCTTCAGTGCCGAAATTGGCGATCTGGTCCTTGATGACCTTGGAAATTTCTGCGGCGCGGATATCCATTGCAATAAGCCTTCTTATATATGGCTACTCAGGCGGTCTTCATGGCCTGGGCGAGGGAGTTGAGACGGGTACGGATCGAGCTGTCGATACGCTTCGATCCGATGGTGACGACGAGCCCGCCCAGAAGGTCGGGATCGACGCGCGATTTCAGTTTCACCGTGCGGCCTTCACGAGCACGCAACTTGCCTTCCAGATCAACGAGCTGGGCATCGGTGAGAGCATGGGCGCTGGCAACTTCGGCCTGCACTTCGCCGCGCTGGGCGGCGGCGATCGTTGCGAAGGCCCGGATCACACCGGGCAGTTTCGACACGCGACGATTGTTCGCCAGCACGCCGAGGAAGTTCTTCGTCAATTCCGAAAGACCGAGGTGATCGCCGATACCGGCCATCACGGAAGCCAGCTGGCTGCGGCTGATCTCGGGATTGTTGATAAGCGCCGAAAGCTCTTTCGATTCGCGCAGGGCGGCATCGAGCTTGTCGAGATCGGACTCGACAGCGGTTACCGTGCCAGCTTCACTGGCAAGATCGAATAGGGCCGAGGCATAACGCCCTGCCAGGCTGGCCTGAATACCGGCGGAAAGCTCCACGCGCGAATGTCCTTCAAGGTCAGAGAAAACGCAAATACTGGTTACCCGATCAGGAGCGCGCTGAACGCCCCTCATCAAGGTTGGCGCGCGCCTAGCACCGAGGTTTGATTCATGCAACCCGAGTCCGGGACGGGACGTGCTACAAGATCGCCTACCCCAGCGTGCGCGATAGCCACGCGATCGGAATGAACGACATCGCAACATAGCCGATGCCCACTTTCCACCACCGGTTTGCAAAGATCATCCACACTACCAGCAACATCGAAAGCCATTCCCCCCAACCGCGAGTAAAGGCTTCTACAAATCCCGTGCGGGTCCAGAGCGTGAGCAGCCAGCCCGAACCGATGGTGGCAACTACGATGAGCACGAGGCTCCACTGGTATTTCCTGTTTGCCATGTAATATTCGCCAAGGTCCAGCGTGCCCTCTTGCGGAACACGGTCGGGCAAGGCGACGGCGGCAATGAGGACGATCACGATCATCAGGCCCATGATCGGCAGGAACTCGCCCAACGAAATAACACCTGAACCCTCGCGGGCAGCCATCATCCACCAGAACACCAGCACCATCATCAGGGCAAAGAAAGCGAAAATCGGCTGTGCCCAGTGCCAGCGCACGTTGGGCGCACGGATGAGCCGGTTGAGATTCTCCAACTCGAAGGTGATCGCGACACCAAGCACGATTGATATGAGGACAAGTGCCTGCGCCATAGCCGCTATTCCTCCGCCTGCTCGTCGGGCATCTCCACGTTTTCCGAGCAGCGATAGACGAGCCGTTCGTTGGGACGTGGGGGGAGGGCAGACATGATGGCGGCCTGGCTGTTGCCCAGTTCGCGCGCCGCGGCCTCGTCAACCCCGCAACCGGGCGCAACATAGGCGCCGCGTGCGGTGCGGGCCTCTCGCATGGTTTCCAGGTCCAGCAAGTAACGCTCCATCACCAGTTCTCCGGCAGCGGGGTCATAGCGGTTGACCGATACGGCGGCCTCGTTGGCCGGTACGAACACGCGGGTCCATCGGCCACCTGTCAGACCATATTGCGTGCGATCGTTGATACAGCCCCCGCTCGACCACTCTATCGTCATGTCGTCCGTCGGGTCGCCGACAACGCGGCTGCGCTGCGTGTCCAGAACGCAAGCATAGCTGCCGGCCTGCGCCGCGGCGGTCGCTTCGGGCGTTGCGATGGCGCCGGTAGGTCCGTCGGCCTGCGCCCCTTCGCGAAGGCTCTCTTCAACGCGCTCGTCTATCTCGGCGAACGCGGGGCGCGATATCCATGCGACAAGCGCTCCGATCACGGCCAGCACGGCTGCTGCGCCTGCAACTGCGCGCATTCGCATGTGGCGCTGCATATGTCCGTATGCTGCCACACCGCCAGCGGCCAGTGCCACGATAAAGAGCAGGAGCGCCAAGGCCATTCCGTTCGAGCGCGCTTCCATCACTTCATAGGTTTTCGTGCGCCGGATCTCCGCCGTTTGCTGAGCCAGCGCTTCTGCCTCTCGCTCGGCGCGCTCTTGTGCCACTTCCGCCTGCGCTTCGGCGCGGGCCAGTTCCTCTTCCTCCAGATCGGCAAGGCTGCGGCAGGGCAGCGCATTGATGCGCGGCTGCACATCATTGGCGCGCAGGAACGGCAGCAGCTCGCGCGTGCTGACAGCAAAGAAAAATTCGGCGTCGGACCCTGCGCTTTCGGTGCCGAAGGAATTGACGCCGATTACCCTCCCGCAATCGTCCAACAGTGGCCCGCCCGAATTGCCGCGTGCGATGGGCGCGGTGTGCAAAATTGTGTCGAATTCGCGGCTGGGGCGGCGACCGGACAGGAAGCCGGTGGCGGTGACGGGGGGTTGGGCGCGGAAAATGTCGGATTGTCCGAGACCCTGCGCCCGGTCCACGTTCAGCGGGTAGCCCACGGCGGTCACTGAACCACTCTGCGCCGGGTTTCCGGCTATGGTGAGCGGGGGCAGGCCCAAGGGCTCCGTCAGTTCGAGCAGGGCCAGATCGTTATTCGGGCTGATTGCGACGAGCCGCGCGTAGACTGCCTCAGCCCCTTCTGCCGGCACGACGCCGATGGACAGGCGGTCATCGTCCACCGCCTCTTGAACAACGTGTGCATTGGTGACGATTCGCTCCCCGCCCACGGCAAAGCCGGTACCGTGGGAAATAGGGAAGAGTTCCTCCCCGTCCTTGCCGATGATTATCACCCGCACCACGCCGCGCGCAGACGCCTCGATATCGCCCGGATCGGCAAGAGCGGCTGCGGGCACAAGCGTGAGTGCGGCAAGAAAGACGGCGAAAATGGCTGCGATGCGATGCATAGGGCTCGGGCTTCTATAGGGTTGTGCATTGACCGCAAGCTTCGGGACGCGCAGCCTGCACAAAGCTGGCATAACCTTGGCATGACCGAACCCGTCTTCTCCTCCCCGCTTTATGCGACCCCGCCCACTGCGCCCATGTCCGACGAAGACCGCTGGCGCGTGGCGCTAGCGAAGGATCGCCGCTTTGACGGCGTTTTCGTTACCGGCGTGCATTCCACCGGTATCTACTGTCGCCCCAGTTGCCCGGCCCGCGCGCCGAAGCGCGAGAATGTGCGGTTTTATGCTACACCCGATGCAGCAGAGGCGGCGGGCCTGCGCGCCTGCAAGCGTTGCGTTCCCGACCAGCAGAGCCGCGAAGAAGCAGCGGTGCTGCGCGTGCTGGAGATATTGCGCGATGCCGACAACCCCGTGCCGCTGGCAAGACTTGGCGCGGCGACCGATTGCTCGCCCACGCATCTCCAGCGCGTCTTCACCCGCGCCGTAGGCATGTCGCCCGCGGCCTATGCGCGCGCCTTGCGACGCGAACGGGCAGAACAGGCGCTGGCATGCAGTCCCAGCGTGACCGACGCCATCTACGAGGCCGGGTATTCGGCGCCATCACGCTTCTACGATGATATGAAAGGGCAACTGGGCATGAGCGCGAAAGACAGGCAGGACGGCGCTGCGGGACGGGCAATCCGCTACGCCATAGTGGAAACCACGCTGGGCGCGATGCTGGTGGCTGCCACCGACAAGGGCGTATGCTGTCTGGCTTTCAACGAAGGCGAGGCAGAATTGCGCGCCCGCTTTCCCAAGGCAGAACTTATTGAAGGAGACGATGCGTTTCGCGATCTTTTTTCGCGGGTCGTCGACGCAGTAGAGAAGCCGGGCACCGGGCAGGATATTCCGTTGGATGTGCGGGGCACCGCATTCCAGCAGCGTGTGTGGGAAGAACTGTGCCGTATCCCTTCGGGCGAGACGCGCAGCTATGGAGAGCTCGCCGCAGCGCTAGGCTCGCCGAAAGCCAGCCGCGCGGTAGGCGGGGCGAACGGTGCCAACAACATCGCCGTACTGATACCCTGCCATCGCGTGATCGCGGCGGACGGAGGCCTGGGCGGCTACGCCTACGGAACCGGGATAAAGGCCGAACTGCTGCGGCGGGAGAAGGGCGAGGCCTAACCCTCGCGCGCCCAGCCTTTGCCTGCCGGTTGCAGGGTTTCGAGGAAAGCTTCGGCACTATCGAGATATTCGCGCTGCTTGTCCTCGTCCATGCGATCCCAGGTGGAATAGATGCGTCCGATGCGGTGGTTGCTTTCCAGCCGGTCGCGGTGGCGGTGCATGAAGTGCCAGTAAAGCGGATTGAAGGGGCATGCGCCTTCGCCGGTCTTTTTCGAAGGTGAGTAGCGGCATCCCTTGCAGTAGTCGGACATCTTGTTGATGTAATTTCCGCTCGCCGCGTAGGGCTTGCTCGCCAGCTTGCCGCCGTCGGCATAAAGGATCATCGCGGCGACATTGGGCAGCTCCACCCATTCGTAGGCATCGGCGTAGACCACCAGGTACCAGTCCTGCACATCGCGCGGGTTGCAACCGGCCAGCAGGGCGAAATTGCCCAGCACCATCAGCCGCTGGATGTGGTGCGCATGGGCATTGTCGCGGGTGGAGCGCACGCAATCTGCAATGCACCGCATGTCGGTTTCACCGGTCCAGTAGAACTCCGGCAGACCGCGCTGGGCATTCAGGGCGTTGTCGCTCTGCAAGCCGGGCATCAGATACCAGTAAAATCCGCGAACATACTCGCGCCAGCCGATTAGCTGGCGGATAAAGCCTTCCACGCTGTTGAGCGGCGCGTTCCCGTCTCGATAAGCCTTTTCTGCCCGCTGGCACAGGTCGAGAGGGTCCAGCAAGCCAAGATTGATACTGGTGGAAAGCATGGAGTGGTAGAGGTCGTCCTCCCCGTGCACCATGGCATCCTGATACGGACCGAAATTCTCGATGCGTTCGGCAAAGAAAGCGTCGGCCGCTTCCTCAGCTTCCTCGCGGGTGACGGGCCAGGCAAAATTGTCGAGCGAACCGAAATGGTGGTCGAAGCGGTCCTGCACCAGTTCGATGACTTCGCGTGTGATGTCGTCCGGCTCGAACTTCGCGCGTTCGGGCGGGTCCATCTCCGCGTCCGGCGACTCGCGGTTCTGCTTGTCGAGGTTCCACTGTCCGCCTTCGGGCTTGTCGCCATCCATCAGCAGCCCGGTCTTGCGCCGCATTTCGCGATAGAAGTACTCCATCCGCAGTGCGTCGCGGCCTTCTGCCCATTCACGAAATTCGGTGATGGAGGCGATGAATCGGTCGTCGGGTAGAATTAGCACTTCGCAATCGAACTTGTCCGGCCATTCATCGATAGCCTGCTGCACACGCCACTCGCCCGCTTCCACCACATGGATGGCGCGCGGATCGCGGCGCTCGATGGCGCGGGCGACTTCGCCGGTGAAGCTGCCGGAATTGTCGGCATCGTCCAGCTTGACGTAATCGACGCACCATCCCGCATCGCGCAGTTCGGCCGCAAAATGCCTCATGGCGGAAAAGATCAGCGCGATCTTCTGCTTGTGATGCTTCACGTAGGTGGCCTCGTCCCAGACCTCCATCATCAGGATCACGGTATCATCCTTGGTGCGTCCGCGGATCGAGGCGAGATTCCGCGTCAGCTGGTCTCCCAGCACGGGGACGAGAACGGGGTTGTCAGACGACAATTTGTCGGAAGAAGCCATGGACTAACAACGCTGGCATGCAGGCGCGGTGCCGAACCTGGGACCAAAGCCCGTATATGGCGCGCCGCGACTTGCCATCGCACGGTGCCGAAACGAAACCGGGGCACCGAATGCAGCTTCGCGCTACGTTCGATGCCCCGGTTCGATTTCTCAAGGTCTTGTCGGCGATTGCGGATCAGGCGGTCTCGCAGCCGTATTCCTCGATCTCGGCCTCGATTTCATCCTGGCGGGCTTCGCGTGCGGCTTCGTCGAGATATTCGCCCGGATGGTCGGGGCGGATCTCTTCCAGAAGCGGTTCACGGTTGCCTTCACCGTATTCGTCGAACTTCTTGCGAAGCATGCAGGAATAGCCGCCGCTGCCATTAAGGAAAGATGCGCCCACGATCCGCGCCTCGGCCGGACGGTCTTCCTCCAGCAGCATGTGGATCAAAGCCTGGCGTACACCCTGATCGAACGGCGCGTAGCTGAATGATGCTTCCAGAGCCATCTTCGCCTGGTCGGGCACGGGCTGGCTCTCATCGAAAAGATGGGTCAGGTAATAGCCATACAACGGATAGGCATGGTCGGTTTCCATCTGGTTCGCGGCGGCAAAGCGGCTGCGTGCCTCGGCCAGTTGCGAAGGATCCTCGAAAGAACGACGCAAGGCTACATCGGCATAGTAGTTCGCAGCGGCAGTGGATTCCGGATCGAGTTCGAGCACGCGCTGGGCGAGGCTTTCAGCCTCTGAATAGTTGCGGGCATCGAATTCGGCTTCGGTGGCCGCCAGCAGTACAGCCGGGCTTTGCGGATATTCGGCAACCAGGCGGCGCGCGTCTCGAACAAGGCGCTGGGCATCGTCCTCGTCCACGCCGCGCTTGGACTTGATCATCAGTTCCATGCGCGCAGCTTGCGCTTCGGTCAGCCTGCGGATTTCGACCTCGGGTTCGGCGTTCGCCGCATAGGGCACACGCAGGGTTCGGGCCGAACCGCGACGAAACTCTTCCAGCTCATCGTGCAGCACGTCCAGGTCACCGAACGCCCTCTCGGCAGCTTCCATCCGCGAAGCCCCTTCACCAATGGCGACCATGTATTCGCTCATCTGGCCGCGTCGTTCGGGATTGAGGTTCAGGTGGCTCGCAATCAACCAGCCGTGCGCATAGGTCCGCCCGGTGGTCGTACGGTCACCGCGAGCGGGAGGATCGAAGGTCTTCTCGAGATCGATCGGGATCGTCGCCAGCGATGCACTGCGCCATGTCGGCACGTCACCGATGACGAAGTTATCCTCGTTGAACTCAATGTTGGAGAACAGTTCCGCGAAGCCTTCGCTATACCACAGGGGGTAGGGCGCATCGGCGTGCTGGAACATGAAGTAGTGCACGTATTCGTGGGCCAGCGTGGCCTCGGGATCGAGCATCATGTCCTGATCGATCGAATTGCGCAGGCTGCGATCGCGGCGCTTGTTGCGCTGGCGCGGGACGAAGGCCACCGATCCGTTGGCGCGGCCGATGAAGAAGCCGCCGACACCGGTATTGCGGTTTCCGGCAAGAAGAACCGACATGTCCGACGTCTCGCCAAAACGGAAAACCGTTACCTTGGTGGATTCGGGCAATTCCTCACCATCGGTCTTCACACCGGTGAAGAAGCTCAGAACTTCGTCCAGCCGCTCAAGCTCTTGCGCGAATTCTACCGTGTCTTCTTCATCATCTTCGGCATAGACGATGAAGTGCTCGGTCTCCGCCCGGAACCAGTCGGCGGCGAGGGCAGCAGGGGCGAGGGCAAGGGAAGTGGTCGCAGCAAGTGCCGCGAGAGCGCGTTTCATCATTTCAATCTCCAGTCCAGACAGGCAGTCGTAACGGAGCAAGCCTCTCAACTCAATACGGTAAAAGGGTGTTTTAACGCGACAAATCGAGCGTGTTATTCTGTAATTAGGTAATGGGCGTAGACGAAACTAATGCAAATTCCGGCGAATTCATCTGCGCCTGATGCCAGCGGTTCATTACAGAAAATCGGTTTACCCGGAAGGCGATAGCGCGCTTTTGGGAAAGCCGATCGAAATCTTCGTGCCGGTCCTACCCGTATCGACCTCAAGGTCACCAGACAACCTGTTCACAAGTTCGCGTACGATGCGCGCGCCAAGGCTGCCATCATTGGGCCAGTCTACATTCTCGGGAATGCCTCGTCCGTTGTCGGACACTTGCAGACAGATCGTCCCATCGGCCTCCAGGTTCCATAGACGTACGTCGACGACGCCTTCATTCTCCGCCTTGAACGCGTGCTGCAGCGCATTGGTAAGCAGCTCGGAAACCAGCAGGCCCATCTGCGAGGCGGAATCAACAGAGACGCGGAATTCGTCCGTATCGAGGTTCATCCTCACTTCGCGGTGCCCGTCTAACATGTTGAGCGCGCTACAAACGCGCGAAATGTAGGCGCCCAGCGCGACGGTGTTGTGTTCGGTCTGTCCGGGGCGAGAAAACTCGTCGTAAAGGAGGTTCAAGGCTTCCACGCGATTGGCCAGAACATCCAGTGACGACTTGGCATCCGCGCCCTTCTTGGCCTCCATGCGGATCAGTGAAAGCAGTAGAGAAAGGTGGTTCTTCACCCGGTGCTGCACCTCCCGCAATTGTTCATCCAGCTTGGCGGCACGCTCGGCATAGGCCTTGTCTTTGGGCTGCTCTGACTGGATACCGAGAAAATGCGTGACCTCCCCGTCCTTTTTCATCGGCGATAGCAACAGCCGATTGATGAACTCCTCGCCGGTGGAGCGATAGTTGACGATATCGACGGTAATCTCTTCGCCCTGGCTCAAAGCCTCGCGAATGGCCATCCGGTCGCGATCATCCGTATTCGGACCCTGGAGGAAGCGACAGTTGCGCCCGATCACCGCGCTGCGACTGTAACCGGTGATCCGTTCGAACGCAGCATTGACGTAGATGAGTGGCATATCCGGCAGTTGCGCATCGGCGATAACCAATGCGAACGGCAAATCTTCCATCGTCTCGCGCGAAATACCTTCCGGAATCGACGGGGGGTTTTCTGGATTGTATGCCGATACAAGCGAATCTTCACCGCGCATATTAAGTCAAGCCTCGTTCTCTTTGTTGATCGTTATCCGCGCGATACACGCCTGAATGGCAAGATTTTGACGAGTTTCGATGCCATTGCAAGTTAAACAAAGCTGTAAGGATCGATGTCTACGCCGATACGCACCCCCGGCGGATGCTCGATCCCGGAGAGCCAGACCCGGATCACCTGCTGCAGTTCCGCACTCCGCCTTGCATTCAGCAGCAGGCGATAACGGTAACGCCCGCGCAGCAGTGCCATGGGGGCAGGGGCGGGGCCGAGAACCTGCACGTCGTCGAGGCGCGGGCGCGTATCGCCAAGGCGGTTGGCGGCCTCTCGTGCCTCGCGCTCGTCCTCGCTGGAAATGATGATGGCTGCCCACCTGCCAAACGGGGGGGCACCCGCATAGCGGCGCGCATCGGTTTCTGCTTCGTAAAAAGCGTCGCGGTCGCCTGCCTCCAAGGCTGCAATCACCGGCGCCTCGGGGTGTCGGGTCTGGATCAGCACTTCGCCCGGCTTGGCACCGCGTCCGGCGCGGCCTGCCACCTGCGCCACCTGCTGATAGGTACGCTCGGCGGCGCGCAGGTCTCCGCCTTCCAGCCCGAGATCCGCGTCAATCACGCCGACAAGGGTGAGTTCGGGGAAGTGGAAACCCTTGGTGACAAGCTGCGTGCCCACGATGACGTCAATCGCCTTCGCTTCCGCCATCGCGACGAACTCGGCAGCCTTTTCCGGCGAATTGAGCGTGTCTGACGTTACCACGGCCACGCGCGCCTCGGGCAGCATTTCGGCGACCTCATCGGCGATCCGCTCTACACCGGGGCCGCAGGCGACCAGGCAATCGGGCTCCCCGCAGTCGGGGCATTTCTCGGGTGGCTGCGTCTCATGTCCGCAGTGATGGCAGGCGAGACGTTTCGACAGCCGGTGCTCCACCAGCCAGGCGCTGCAATTGGGACACTGGAAGCGAAAGCCGCAATGGCGGCACAGCGTCAGCGGGGCATAGCCGCGGCGATTGAGGAACAGCAGCGATTGCTCGCCCTTTTCAAGCCGGTCGAACAGCGCGCGGCGCAGGGGCGGGGAAATCCACGCGCCGCTGCCTGGCTTTTCCTCGGTCAGGTCCACAAGCTGGATATCGGGCAATTGCGCGCCGCCGAAACGGCTGGGCAGCACCAGTTTCTCGTATATCCCGCTGTCGGCCATGTGGAGGCTTTCCAGCGCGGGCGTGGCACTGGCGAGAATGACGGGCATCCCCTCGAAACGCGCGCGCATCACGGCCACGTCGCGGGCGTTGTAGCGCACGCCTTCGTCCTGTTTGAAACTGATTTCGTGCGCCTCGTCCACCACGATCAGGCCGAGGTTGGCATAGGGCAGGAACAGGGCAGAGCGCGCACCCACCACGACCTGCGCCTCGCCGCTGGCGATGGCGCGCCATGCCCGGCGACGCTCGGTGGATTTCAGCGAGGAATGCCACACCACGGGCGCAGCACCGAAGCGTGCTTCGAACCTGCCGAGAAAAGCTTCGGTCAGCGCGATTTCGGGCAGCATCACCAGCACTTGCCGGTTCGCCGCGATGGCGGCGCCGATGGCTTCGAAGTAGGTCTCGGTCTTGCCCGAACCCGTTACGCCATCCAGCAGGATTGGAGCAAACGTGCGGGCCTCTACCGCCTCCACCAGCCGGTCTGCCACTTCGCGTTGATCCACCGACAGGTCGGGCAGGTGATGATCGGCATGGGCGCGGGGGTAGGGGCGGTCGACGTCCACTTCCACCGGTTCCAGCACGCCTTGGTTCACGAGGCCGCGCAGCACGGCCTCCGAAACACCGGCCAGCCCGGCCAATTCGCGGATCGTCGCCTGCTCGCCTTCCAGCGCCGCTATCGCCGTCGCGCGCTGGGGCGTCATGCGTTCGGGCGTGCCGCCGGTCAGCCGGTATTCCGTCATGGTGGCAGGGCCGCGCAGCGCGCCGCCGCTGGCGATCACCATGCGCGCCACGGCCGCAAGTGGCGAAACGTAGTAATCTGCCGTCCATTCTATCAGGCGGCGCAGTTCTGCGCGCACCGGCGGCACGTCCAGCACGCCCAGCAGGGGGCGCAGCTTGTTCTCGGGCACCGGATCGGTCGGCAGGCGTTCATCTTCCCAGACTATACCTGTGACCTGACGCGGGCCCAGCGGCGCGACCACGACAGACCCATGTTCGATATCCATGCCTTCCGGCACCCGGTAGTCGAGCGGGCCGAGCGCGGCGTTCATGACGAGGAGGCGGACGCGGGTTGCAGGCATTGTCAGCCATATGGGGCGGGCATCAGCCTGCCTGCAAGGAGATGAGTTGCCTTATGACCGAATTGACCACTTCTGCCACCAAGTCCGGCATTCTGGGCCGCCGCGCTTTCATGGGCGGCGCCCTAGCATCTGGCGCGCTGCTTTTGCCTGCCTGCCAGAGTTTTGGCGGATTCAGCCTGACCGATGCGGTCCGCCGACTGCTCTACCTTTCCAGCGAACGCGCCTTTGCGCGGCTGACGGCGCCGGGTGGTTTCTGGGATGAACAGGTGGCGGCACTGGGCCTGTCCAACATGATCGGATCGCGCGGCGGCGTCGTGGCCAGCATTCTTACCTCCACCCTGTTCAAGGACAGGCTGGAAGGTGCTTTTGCCGATATAGCCATCGAGGGGGCGGAACGCGCTGCGCCCATCGTGGCCGATGCCGTGCGGGTGATCGGCATCCAGAACGCCATCGCGCTGGTGAACGGCGGGCCGACTGCCGCCACCGCCTTCCTGCGTGAGGATCTGGGCGTTACCCTGGTGGAGGCGATGGTGCCCGAACTGGGCGACGCGATGCGCGTGGCAAGCGATCCGCTGGTGGGCGAATTGCTCTCCGGCCTCACGGGGATCGATGTTGCGGGCGTCTCGCGCAATGTCGCCACCCAGATCGACAACGCCATCTGGAACGAGATGGGGCTGGAGGAAGCCGCGATCCGGCGCAACCCGCAATCCACCAACGATCCCTTGCTGATGAGCGTGTTTGGCGCAGGGGCGGTACTTTAGGCCCTTGCGTATGGGGCATGGCTATCTCTAGGCAGCAGCTGAGAAAGTTGCCCTGATGTCCGACGAATCCCCCCTCGACCGTTTCAAACTCGCGCTGACCGGTGCGGCGCGCGCCATTGCGCGTGAGCCGGAGGCGGAAATCGGCTGGACCGCCGATCAGCCTTCACAGCAGGGCAAGAGCGCGCGCGTGCCCATGCCGGGACGCGACGTTACGCCGGAACAGGCCCGCGAAGCGCGCGGATTTGCCGACAGTTTCGCCCTGCGCCTGCGCCACCACAACGGCGCGCTGCATGCGAAGATGCGGCCTGACGATGTCGATGCCCGCGCCTGTTATGACGCCATCGAACGGGCACGTTACGAGGCGATAGGCGAAAGTGAATATTCGGGCATGCGCTCCAACATGGAAGCCATGCAGGAGCGGCGCGTGGCAAGCGACCCCATCGCCAGCGCGCAGAGCGCCGACGATGTGCCGCTGCACACCGCCCTTGGCCTGATGCTGCGCGAACAACTGACCGGACAGCCGGTGCCGCCCGCCGCCCGTGAAGGTGTGGAGATGGTGCGCGAATTCGTGGAAAGCCGCACCGGCGACGATTTCGAACAACTGGGCGAAGCGCTGCACGACCAGAGCGCGTTCCAGAAACTGGGCCTCGACATGCTGCGCCACCTCGACATGGTGCCGATGGAGCCGGAGGACGCCGACGGTCTCGACGATGACGAGGACGCCGACGACGGCCAGGACGAGACACCCGACGACAACGAGGACGACGACGACGGCGCCGACCAGTCCGACCAGCCCGAGACCCGCGCCGAGGGTGCCGAAGGTGACGAAGGCGAGGGCGACGATAGCGAACAGACCCCCGGCGAGAACGAACTGGCAGAAGGCGATCCCGGCGACGATGGCGAGGAGATGCAACTGCCTCAGCGCCGCAACGCGCCGTGGCAGGATATTCCCGACAGCTTCGATTACCAGGCCTTTACGACCAGCTTCGATGAGGTGGTCGAGGCCACAGAGCTTTGCGATATCGAGGAACTGGACCGGCTCCGCGCCTATCTGGATAGCCAGCTAGCGGGCCTTGCGGGTGTTACCACGCGGCTCGCCAATCGCCTGCAACGCCGCCTGATGGCGCAGCAGAACCGCAGCTGGGATTTCGACCAGGAAGAAGGCTTGCTGGATGCCGCAAGGCTGGCGCGCGTGGTGGTCAGCCCCGGCCACTCGCTGAGCTACAAGCAGGAGCAGGAGCAGGAGTTCAAGGACACCGTCGTCACCCTGCTGATCGACAATTCGGGCTCCATGCGCGGGCGCCCCATTTCCATCGCCGCTATCAGCGCCGATATCCTTGCCCGCACGCTGGAACGCTGCGGGGTAAAGGTGGAAGTGCTGGGCTTCACAACCCGCGCATGGAAGGGCGGGCAGAGTCGTGAGAAATGGCTGAGCGACGGTCGCCCCGAAAAGCCGGGACGCCTGAATGACCTGCGCCACATTATCTACAAGAAGGCCGACGAACCGATGCGCCGAGCGCGCCGTTCTCTCGGCCTCATGATGCGCGAAGGGCTGCTGAAGGAAAATATCGACGGTGAAGCGCTGCTATGGGCGCACGAACGCCTGCTCGCCAGACCCGAAGATCGCCGAATACTGATGGTGATCAGCGACGGCGCGCCCGTCGACGATTCCACGTTGTCAGTGAACTCGGCTGGCTATCTGGAAGCGCATTTGCGCAAGGTGATCGAATGGATCGAGAAAGTCTCGCCCGTTCAGCTCGTCGCCATCGGCATCGGCCATGACGTGACGCGCTATTACAAGAAGGCGGTGACGATCATGGATGCAGAACAGCTTGGCGGCACGATCATAGAGCAGCTTGCTGACCTGTTCGAGGTGGAATGATGAAAAAGGTTCTCGCCTTTATCGTACTCATCGCCATCATCATTGGCGGCTGGTATTTCGCCTCGCCGTGGCTCGCCATGAAGGGTCTTTCCGATGCGGCACAGGCTGGCGATACGGCGGAGCTCGAGGAACGGGTGGATTTTCCCGCCTTGCGCGCTTCCGTCAGTGACCAGATTTCCGAGGCCACGCGGCGGCGGCAGGGGCAGGGCGGTTTGCTGGGCGAACTTGGCGGCGCGGTGGCGGAGCAATTGGGGCGCCGGGTGACGGACCGCGCCGTGACCCCCGATGCCGTTGGCCGCCTTGTCGCTTCGGGCGCACTTGCTGCAGGGTTACTGCCGGAACGCCTGCGCGGTCAGGAGATCGAATGGGATGTCGAGCGAGACGGCTTTGACCACTTCCGCGCAGTCGGCACATTCGAAGACGGCACTGCGGGCCCGATCCTGCTGTTCGCGCGGGATGGACTGGGCTGGAAACTGACGGGCCTCGAACTGCCCTGAGGGCGATGGCGCTATCGCTTTCCGCGCGCCCATCGTGTGGGATCGCCCTTTGCCAGCCGCGTCTGAATTTGCCAGGCGGCTACAGCATAGATCGCGATGTTCACCGCCGCGAAAGTCATCCAGAATTGGGTCATGGTTTCAAACGGCATCACCACCAGCCAACGTGGATTGGTGGCCATTTGGCTGAAACCGGCCATCAGCAATCCCGCATAGCTGTAGGCGAGGTGCATCTGGTGCGCACGTAGCCATTTGACATCGTGTGTCGAGCGCCAGCGTAGCACGGCGCGAATGCCGAAAAAGAGCGAGATAAAGCCGACAATCACGAAGACATGAAAGAAGCCGAACCGGGTTCCCGCGATGGGCATCACGGTTGCTTCCACCGGTACGACCGAAATAACCGTGATTGTCATCGCCGCGATATAGCTCAACCCCATCATGCGATGCCGTTTCGTCCCCTTGCGCATCAGGAAGATCGCGGCGCCCGCGACGATGGCGAAGATCGCGGCAATAAGGTGGATCAGGACAAGCGGTGAAAGGTCTGAAAACACGCGATGATCTCCCCAGCGTATTACTGCCATAGCACAGTGAGCCCGTAGCTGCAAAAGAGGTCCAAACTTTCCTACAGGGGCAGTGGCAAGAAGTGTGGGAAACGTGACGAACGACGCCCGCCCTTTTCGCAGTTTCCTCCGGCCTGACGGCCCGTATCACCCCGCCGCTTTTTCGCCCCAGGACCGTGTTCCATGTGTTCCACATTAGTTGGATTGGCGCAGGCACCTCCCGGCTTGTCCCCCGCCGTTGCCCGCTCTAAGCCCGCCCACGATGTCTGACCTCAAACTCTTCAATTCGCTAACCCGGCAGATCGAGCCGTTCGTGCCCGTCCACTCCGGGGAGGCGCGCGTTTATACTTGTGGGCCCACGGTCTACAACTACCCGCATATCGGCAATATGCGTGCCTACGTGTTCGCCGATGTGCTGGGCCGCACGCTGAGCTGGAAGGGCTACAAGCTCACCCACGTCATCAACATCACCGACGTCGGACACCTGACCGACGATGCCGATGCGGGTGAGGACAAGCTGGAGAAAGCGGCGGCGGAACGCGCCCAATCCATCTGGGATATCGCGCAGCATTACACGCAGGCTTACTGGGAGGACGTGAAGGCGCTGAACATCCGCCAGCCCGCGCACTGGTCCGTCGCCACGGACTACATCGACGAGATGCTGGCATTCGCCAGCAGCATTGCCGACAAGCACTGCTACGAACTGGAAAGCGGCCTCTATTTCGATGTCTCTACCGTTGCGGATTACGGACGTCTCGCGCGTGCCGTAACCGAAGAGGGGGAAGGCCGCATCGATACGGTGGAAGGCAAGCGCAACGCCGCCGATTTCGCCATCTGGCGCAAGACCCCGGCGGGCGAGACCCGGCAGATGGAATGGGACAGTCCATGGGGCAGGGGCGCGCCCGGCTGGCACCTTGAATGCTCCGTGATGAGCGAAAAGCTGCTGGGCTTTCCGTTCGATATCCATACCGGCGGCATTGACCACCGCGAGATTCACCACCCCAACGAGATCGCCCAGAACCAGGCTTTCTGCGGCTGCGGCGGCCTGTCCGATGCGGCCAATAGCGGCGCGCGTGTGTGGATGCACAACAATTTCCTGGTGGAACGCAGCGGCAAGATGAGCAAATCGTCGGGTGAGTTCCTGCGGCTGCAACTGCTGATCGACAAGGGCTACCACCCGCTTGCCTACCGCATGATGTGCCTCCAAGCGCATTACCGCAGCGAACTGGAATTCAGCTGGGACGGGCTGGGCGCCGCACTCACGCGGCTGAAACGAATGGTGATGCAGGCGGTGCGGTTGAAAGATGCCGAGCCTTGCCAGCCGGAGCATCCCAAGTTCGCGGCTCTGCTGGAGAAGTTCGACACGGCGATCAGCGACGATTTGAATACAGCGATTGCGCTCACCGCGCTGGAAGAGACACTGGCCGTGAAGAAGGTCGACGCGAGCATCAAGCGCGCAGTCGTGGAGCGTATGGACGCCGTCCTCGGGCTTGGCCTGGTGGATCTTGCGCGCACCGACCTGCGCATCCGGCCAAAGAGCGCGCGGATTACCGAGGCCGAGATCGAGGACGCGCTCTTGCAGCGCAAGGCCGCGCGCGCCGAGAAGGATTTCGCCACTTCCGATGCCCTGCGCGATGATCTTAGTGCGAAAGGCGTGGAGGTTATGGACGGCGATCCGCTGGGCTGGGAATGGGCACTTTGACGCAAGCCGTTTTGCCGGGCTGGATGCGCAAGCGTCTGGAAGATCGCCTGCCGCAATGGATCGATGCTGCATGGTGGAATGACGAGGCGGAGTTGATTGCGCTGGCGCCCGAAGCGCAGATCGGTTGGTTCGACCTGCACGTGAAAACGCCTGCGCTGGAAGCCATTTCGAAAGCGCGCAGGCTGGAGTGGCTCAATTCCGCCTACGCCGGAGTTGACTGGATACCGCTCGCAGACCTGAAGGCGCGTGGGGTAAGACTGACGTGCGGCTCCGGCCTGGCGGCAGGACAGGTGGCTGAGTTCGCGGTCATGTCCATGCTCAGCTTCGCGCGCGGCTACCCGGAGATCATCCGCGCCGGTAATCGGCGCCAGTGGCTTTCCCGCCCGCCGTCCACTCGCGAAATGGCGGGCAGTCGCGCACTCATCCTCGGCTATGGCGCAATCGGGCAGACGATGGCACGGATGCTCGAAGCCTTCGATGTCGAATGCGTGCCCGTGCGCAGTCAGTCCGGAAAGGGCGTACTCGGTCCCGACGAATGGCGGAGTTGCCTGGGAGAGTTCGACTGGGTGGTGCTTACCCTGCCGGCCACGCCGGACACCCACGATATGATCGGCGCAGACGAACTTGCAGCCATGAGAGATGACGCCGTGCTGGTAAATTATGGCCGCGCCGAGGTGGTGGCCCAGCCCGCACTGGTGGATGCGCTTGAGCGAAAGGCGATTGGCGGAGCCATACTCGATCTCACCACGCCAGAGCCGCTTCCGTCCGATCACAGGCTATGGGCGCTGGAAAACGCGCATATCACCATGCACCTTTGCGGCATCCCGAACGAAGCAAGCCGAGCGCGTGCTGCGCAACGCTTTCTCGACAATTGCGAGCTTTTCCGCACCGGGCAGGAGTTGGCGGGGCAGGTCGACCTTGAACGTGGTTACTGAGGTGGCGGGTAAAGGGGGGTGAAGTTGAGGCCGGAACAGACGGCGACGCTCTGCGTCGATCTGTCAGTCAGGAGAATCTCATGCCGCACCTCGAAGATACCTATCCGCTCTACCTCAACAACAAGGCGACGCAGCCGAACACGGATCTTGAGGTAACCGACAAGTACACCGGCGAGGTCGCCTTTCGCACCGCCCTGGCGACGCCTGACATCATCGAGGAAGCTATCGCTGGCACCGTTCGCGCGACGGAGCCAATGGCGAAGATGGCGAGTTACGAGCGGCGCGACGTGTTGCAACATTGTGTCGACAGGTTTCGCGAACGCTACGACGAACTGGCCTATTCGCTCTGCGTCGAGGCAGGCAAGCCGATCAACGATGCGGAGGGTGAAGTCGACCGGCTGATCGACACTTTTCGCATCGCGGCGGAAGAGGCAACGCGCAACTACGGCGAGGTGCAGCCGCTGGACATTTCTGCGCGGGCCAAGGGCTACATGGGCATGTGGAAGCGCGTGCCGATCGGGCCGTGCAGCTTCATTTCGCCATTCAACTTTCCGCTTAACCTGGCCGCACACAAAATCGCGCCCGCCATCGCCGTGGGCTGTCCCTTCGTGATGAAGCCTGCATCGAAAACGCCGCTCGGCGCGCTGATCATGGGGGAGGTTCTCGCAGAAACCGATCTTCCCGAAGGTGCGTTTTCCATCCTTCCCACCAGCCGAGATGGCGCCGACCTGTTTACAGAGGACGAGCGGCTGAAACTTCTGAGCTTCACTGGATCGCCCGATGTGGGTTGGACGCTAAAGGCCAGGGCGGGCAAGAAACCGGTGGTGCTGGAACTGGGCGGCAACGCGGCGGTGGTCGTCGACAAAGATGCCGATCTCGATCACGCGCTGGAACGGGTCATCATTGGTGCTTTTTACCAAAGCGGGCAAAGCTGCATCGGTGTGCAGCGCATCATCATCCACGCCGATATTTACGACACTTTCAAAAGCATGCTGGTCGAGAAAACGAAGTCGCTGGTTTCCGGCGATCCCAAAGACCGCGATACCTTTATCGGTCCGATGATTTCCGAGAAGGAAGCAAAGCGTCTGAAAGGCTGGATCGATGACGCGGTTGATGCCGGTGCAAAATTGTTGTGCGGCGGCGACCGGGATGGTGCGATGTTGCAAGCTACCTTGCTGGAAGACGTACCGCGCGATTGCGACGCCAGCGCCGAGGAAGCGTTCGGCCCACTGGCCAACCTATCCAGGTTCAGCGATTTCGACGAAGCTCTGAAACAGGTGAATGACAGCAGGTACGGATTGCAGGCGGGTATCTTCACCCGCGATATTCATCGCATTCTGGATGCATGGGATGATCTTGTAGTCGGCGGCGTGGTGGTGAACGACGTATCGTCCTACCGGGTCGACAACATGCCCTATGGCGGCGTGAAGGATTCCGGTCTCGGGCGCGAAGGCATTCGCTTTGCCATGGAAGACATGACCGAGATCCGGAACCTGATTATCCGCCGTGATTGAGCGGGGCGGACGGGTGAGCCCGGCGGCTCATCCTTCCTCCAGCAACAGTATTTCGCAAGTTACTGTCAACTTGGGCGGCGATGCCGAGCTATCGACTTGCGTTATGGCCGCGTCGGCTACCAATTGGCCACGAATTGTGAACTCGTGTTCGGGCAGGAATACGATGAAGCACTCGCCTGCTTCCACCGCGTCATCGCCTTCGAACACCATCCGGATACGGTGACGCGCCCCAGCGAAGGTGATGCTGGCCCAACTTTTTTCGGAATGGCTATCTATCCGGCCCTTTCCGTCGGACAGGTTGATCAAGGCTTCCGCCAGCCGTTCACGCGGCCCACGAAGGTTGCGGCGCCTGGCGGGGGGAGGAGTAATGGGATCAGTATGCATTGGTCATCTCGCGGTATTTGTTCATGAAATGTTCCACCCGTTTTTCCGTAGTAGGGCGGGGTGTACGACCGTTGCGCAGATCGAGCACGAATCGCGGATCGCGAGTCGCAAGACGGCCGAACTTGGTAGGTGGCATGCGCGTGTGGCGCAGAAAAACTTCGATTTTGCGGATGAGCATGGTGCGGACCCCTCTTCCTTTTTCCCTTGTTTAACGAGCACTTGTGCGACTCGATTTCGCCCATCTTGCGATCCAAATCCTACTTGTCTAGGAAAAATACATCGTGTAGGACGATTTTTACGTTAACGTAGGATTATACGATGGAACCGCGTGAGAAACTGGCAGAACTGGCAAGGGAGCGTGGCGTCAGCTTGGCTGCGCTTTCGCGTATGCTCGCGCGTAATCCCACCTATCTCCAGCAATATATCAGCAAGGGTAGCCCAAGAAAGCTGGAGGAGGAGGACCGTCGGGTCCTCGCAAAATTCCTCGGTGTGGAGGAAGCCGTATTGGGTGGGCCTAAGGAAAGTTCCTATGTTTCCCGTGATGGCACTGATTGGGTCGAGGTCCCCCGCCTCGAAGTCGATGCCTCTGCCGGTCCGGGTTCTGCCAGCGCGCAGGAGGGCATGTTCGATGCCTTCCGCTTCTCGCAACGCTGGCTGACGGAGCAGGGGCTGGATGGCGCAAAGCTTTCCGCCATCCGCGTGGTTGGCGATTCCATGGAACCCCTGCTGCGCGAGGGCGACGAGGTGTTGGTGGACTGCCGGGAGCAGCCTTTCCGCGATGGCGTGCACGTGGTGCGGCTGGACGAGCTTTTGCTGGTGAAACGCGTCGCCTCGAAAGGAGGCGGGCGCTTTTCATTGCTCAGCCAGAACCTGGCCTATCCGCCACTTGATGTCGCTGCTGACGAATTTGCGATCATTGGCCGGGTGGTCTGGAAAAGCGGGCGGGTCTAATCCCAGCCAGCTTGCCGCATCGCGATGGTGTCATTCCAGATTTTCGTCATGTGGCTGATCTTTTCGCCATCGAACTTGATGACGTAGCAATATTCGGACGCCACTGTCTTTCCGGTAGGAGGAACTGGTCCGCCATCTCCTGTATGAGTAGCAATGAAAGTGGCGGCCGCACAGATCGTGTTGCGATCTTCATCGATGCCGAATGCGATCATTTCATATCGCATGTCCGGCATTGGTTCGAGCAGATGCGCCATCGATTCTGTATAGGCTTCAAGCGTTTCGGTTTCCCCGAAAAGGTCTGTCTGCGAAGAGAAGGACGCGCCCGCACTGCACCACTGCTTGCAGACGCTCCACCCTTTTCCGGTCTCACAAGCATCGAAAAATGCGAGTGCGTTTTCTTTCATTCCCATCGAATATCCCCCTCTGACTGCGTGAGGTTACAGCAGGCGGGGAGATTTAAAAGGCGAACCTCGATCCTCGGGAGAAGCACGCTTGCAACCTGTGCCCGTCACCGCCACCTATCCAGACATGACCAGTCAAGCCCCGATCCGCGCCGCAATCATCCCCGTTACCCCGTTCCAGCAGAACTGCTCGCTGGTCTGGTGTTCCAAGACCAAGCGCGGCGCGCTGGTCGATCCGGGTGGAGAGCTGGACAAGCTGAAGGACGCGGTTGCGAAGGCAGGGGTGACGCTGGAGAAGATCCTGCTCACGCACGGCCACGCCGATCACTGCGGGCAGGCAGGCATGCTGGCAGACGAGCTTGGCCTGCCGATCGAGGGCCCGCACGAGGAGGATCGCTTCTGGATCAGTCGCCTCGAGGATGATGGCCCGCGATTTCAGATGCAATGCGAGGTGTTCGAACCCTCACGCTGGCTGAAAGATGGCGATACCGTCAGCTTTGGCGAGGTTACGATGGAAGTTCTGCATTGCCCCGGCCACACGCCCGGCCACGTGGTGTTTTTCCACCGGCCCACGAATTTCGCCTTCGTCGGTGACGTCCTGTTCCAAGGCAGCATCGGCCGCACCGATTTCCCGATGGGCAACCACCAGGATTTGCTGGATGCGATTACCCAGAAACTTTGGCCGCTCGGCGATGGAGTCACATTCGTGCCCGGCCACGGTCCTACCAGCACGTTCGGGCAGGAACGGCAGAGCAACCCCTATGTGTCCGATGCCGCGATGGCGCAGGGCTGATGCGCAGCTAGATGATGCCGAAGGCGACGAGCGCCGCCCATACGATCCAGATCGCATATGGCAGCATGGTCATAAGCATGCCAACCATGCGCGGCTTGCTTGGTTTGTCCGCTTGCATGCCGATTGCGTGAAGAACCCGGCCCAGCAGAAACACCGCCGCGGTAAGCGCGAGCAACCAACCGTGCTGTTCGTTGAGGTCCAGCACGAGGATCAGCAGCAGCGCGATCGGCGTATATTCGATGAAGTTGGAATGCGCGCGCATGTGACGCTGCAAAGATGTGTCTCCGCCATCGCCGTGCAGCACCTTGGCTTTTCCACGCCCGGCACCGCAACGCGATGCGAGCCAGAGATTGATCAGCCCTGCCATCGCGATGCTGAGCAGGCTTATGTGATGCTCTACCATTGTTAGTTCCCCCGAATGATCCCACCTTCTTGCTAGAACCGGTCGGGCGCGCTTGCAACTGTGTGAGAAAACGCTATAGCGCGCGCCTTCGCCGCATCCTTGAATAGGGCTGCTCCGGCGCGCTTGCGCATCGGACAGCCTTGGCCTAGGGCGGCTCCGATATCAATTTTGAACGAATTCAAGGAACAGGTGCCGCATGGCTGTCCCTAAAAGAAAAGTTTCGCCGCATCGCCGGGGCAATCGCCGGTCACATGATTCGCTGAAGGTTGAAGCCTTCCACGAATGCTCCAACTGTGGCGAGCTGAAGCGCCCGCACATGCTTTGCAACGCCTGTGGTCATTACAATGGCCGGCAGGTTATCGAGCCCAAGGGCCTGTAAAGTCCAAACCGGACGAAGGAGGTCGCGCGCATGAGCCTGCCCCGTATCGCGGTTGATGCGATGGGCGGGGATCATGGCGTGCGCGTCATGGTTTCCGGAGCGGCGCTTGCGCGTCGCCGCCACGACAAGTTCAAATTCCTGCTGGTGGGGGACGAGGAGCGCATCAAGCGCGCTCTCGACGATCACCCCGGCATGCGCGAAGCATCGGAAATCCTGCATTGCGACGATGTTGTGGCGGGCGACGAGAAGCCCAGCCGCGCGCTACGCCGTGCAAAGACGACCAGCATGGGCCTTGCCATACAGGCCGTGAAAGATGGCAACTGCGGCGCGGCGGTCAGCGCCGGCAATACCGGTGCGCTCATGGCCATGAGCAAGCTGGCCCTGCGCACGATGCCGGGTATCGACCGTCCTGCCCTCGCAGCCCTGCTGCCCACGCTGGAAGAGCATGACGTGATCATGCTGGACCTTGGTGCCAATACCGATTGCGATGCGCGCAACCTCGTGCAGTTCGCCATTATGGGCGCTGCCTATTCGCGCATCGTCAACAAGGGGCGCACCCCGCGTGTCCGCCTGCTGAACATCGGCACCGAAAGCATCAAGGGCACCGACGATCTGCAGCGGGCAGCGCAATTGCTGCAGAATGCCACCGACCTCGACATGCAGTTCGACGGGTACGTGGAAGCCGACAAGATCAATCGCGGTCAGGTTGATGTTGTGGTCAGCGACGGGTTCTCCGGCAATATCGCATTGAAGGCGATCGAAGGGTCCGCTCGGTTTGTCACAGATCTTCTTAAAACGGCTTTCACCAGTTCGCTGCGATCGAAAATCGGATTTCTCGTGTCCCGCCCGGCTACCGAATTGCTGAAACACCACCTCGATCCCAATAACCACAATGGCGGGGTATTCCTCGGCTTGAATGGCGTGATCGTGAAATCGCACGGCAGCGCCAATGCGCAGGGGGTGGCCAACGCCGTCGCCGTAACCGCACGCCTGCTGGAGGATGACATTACCGATCGGATTGCCGCCGATCTTTCCAAGATGGGTGAAGAAGCCTTGAGCGGTAGTAGCGCGGCCCCGGCAGAAGAGACGGTGAGCAAGTGATACGCTCTGTCCTTCTGGGAACCGGTTCGGCCTTGCCGAGGGATTGCGTCAGCAATGCAGAGCTGGCCAAGCGCGTGGATACCAGCGACGAATGGATCCGCGAACGCACGGGCATCACCCAACGTTATATCGCTGGCGAGGGGGAGACGACCGCTTCGCTGGGAACGGCGGCGGCAAAGGCGGCGCTGGACGATGCGGGCCTGTCCATCGCTGATATCGATCTGATCGTTCTGGCTACCGCGACGCCGGACAACACCTTTCCTGCCACGGCCACCAAGGTGCAGCACCAATTGGGTGGCAAAGGCTTTCCAGCCTTCGATGTTGCCGCCGTATGTTCGGGCTTTCTCTATGCGCTAAGTACGGCCGATGCCATGCTGCGCGCGGGGATGGCCAAACGGGCGATCGTTATCGGGGCCGAGACTTTCAGTCGCATCCTCGACTGGGAGGATCGCGCCACCTGTGTTCTGTTCGGGGATGGAGCCGGTGCGTTCGTGATCGAAGCGCAAGACGGACAGGACGGTGGGGCCGGTATCATTGGCTCCAAACTCCACGCAGCCGGAGAACATGGCGAAATTCTGTATGTCGATGGCGGCCCATCCACCACCGGAGAGGTGGGCAAACTGCGCATGAAGGGCCGGGAAGTATTCCGCCATGCCGTGACCAACCTCTCCAGCGTGCTGAGCGAAGTGCTGGACGATGCAGGTTTCCAACCTGCCGATATCGACTGGGTCGTACCGCACCAGGCAAATCTCCGCATCCTGGATGCCACGGCGCGCAAGCTGGGCCTTCCGATGGAAAAAGTGGTGGTAACGGTAGACAGGCACGCCAACACGTCCGCCGCATCGGTACCGCTGGCTTATGATGTCGCCGTCAAGGATGGACGCATCAAGAAGGGTGATCTGGTGATGCTGGAGGCCATGGGCGGCGGGTTCACCTGGGGCGCGGCACTGCTGCGCGCATAGGATAATACCGAGAAATTGCGCGCCACCTTGCGCAACGGTTGGTTTTCCTACATAAAAGTCCTGGGTCGTCAGGAAAAGAGGAGTGGGTACGCATGAATGTTATGCGATCCGTCGGTACGCTTACGCGCGCAGACCTGGCAGAGACGATCAATCACAAGATGGGGTTTTCACGGGCCGAGAGCCTTGACCTCGTCGAAGCAATCCTCGCCAAGATGTGCGATGCGATGTCCGATGGCGAAAATGTAAAAATATCCGGTTTCGGCAGCTTCGTGCTGCGAGACAAGAAAGAGCGTATCGGACGCAATCCCAAGACCGGGGTCGAGGTTCCTATTACCCCGCGCCGGGTGATGACGTTCCGTGCCAGCCAGAAGCTCAAAGAGCGTATCGCCCAGGGCTGATGTACCGGACACGTTTCTGAATGGCCCGGTTCGATGATGGCAAGGCGCCCGATGCGATGCGCACCATCGGAGAGGTTTCCGCAGCCTTCGGCATCAAGCCGCATGTCTTGCGCTATTGGGAACAGCAATTTCCGATGCTCCAGCCACTCAAGCGCAGTGGCGGTCGTCGTCTCTACCGAGCCGAGGATATCGCCCTGATCAAGTCGATTGATCGGCTCGTGAATCAGCAGGGCTATACCCTGAAAGGTGCCAACAAGGCGCTGCTTGATGGCGATAGCGACGCGGTAGACGGCGATGTGAGCGATAGCGCCGCTGCACAAGCACCCGGCGTGTCCGCGGCGGAGACACTTGCGCGTTTGCATTCGATTCGCCAACGGCTCGCCAACGCGACAGCCGACTAGCACACCCTAAAACTGAAGCTTTCTGCATGACTGCAGGCAGACGGTCCGATCAGCCGACACGGACCGGCCCCAGTTCGGGGTCGAGATCGCGCGGGCGTGCGAAGTGGACAAGTTTCCCGCACCCGCTGCGCACATCGGCCCAGGTATCGATATCCAGTTCCAGCACCGCGAACGCCGCTGTGGGATATTTCGTCATGACCTCGTCGAACAGCTCGTCTTCGTTGTCCGCTGCGACCAGATCGAGGGCCAGTTCCTGCAAACCGGGGTTATGCCCGACCATCAGCACGGCATTGGCACGATCATCGCAGGCGGACAGGAGTTGCATCAAGGTCGGGCTATCGGCGAGGTAGGCCGCTTCCTCGTATTGGACAGGCACATCCAGTCCGCTCGATCCCAACGTCAGCTTGACCCGCTCCGCCGGGCTGGCGAGCACGAGGTTCCATGCACCCGCCTGTTCGCGGATATGGGCACCCATCAGTTCGGCACCCTTGCGGCCACGCGCATTCAGCCCGCGATCGAAATCGCGCAGGCTCATATCGTCCCAGTCGGACTTTGCATGGCGCAGCAGGCCAAGGCGTTTCACGTGCGCGCATCCTCTTCCAATTTGGCGTCGTCACAGGAAACACCCGTGGCGACCCGTTGTAAAGCCTCGTCCAGCGTCAGCCTTGTGACGGGAACGCCCGGTGGAAAGGCGGTGAGCAGGCGAGAGGGGAAGGCAGGGGACAGGACGATGAAGTATCCGCTGTCGTCGCGGCTGCGAATCAGTCGACCGAAGGCCTGCGCCAGTCTTCCGCGTATGATCTTGTCATCATAGGAACTTCCACCGCCAGCGGCGCGCCGGGCACGATGCAGGATACTGGGCTTCGGCCACGGCACCTGCTCCATCACCACGCAGCGTAGGCTATGGCCCGGCACATCCACGCCGTCGCGCAAAGCGTCTGTGCCCAGCAAGCTGGCGTGTGGATCGTCGCGAAAGATATCCACCAAAGTGCCGGTATCGATCGGGTCGACATGCTGTGCGAACAGCGGCAAACCCTCACGCGCCAGTCGGTCGGCAATGCGGCCATGCACAGCGCGAAGCCGCCGGATTGCGGTGAAAAGACCCAGCACGCCGCCCTTGCTCGCTTCGATAAGGCGGGCATAGGCGCCAGCCAGTCCGGCAAGGTCGCCTTTCTTCACATCGGTTACGATAAGCACTTCGGCGCGGCTGGCATAATCGAACGGACTGGTGGCATCGGCAAGGCGCGGCTGTACCTCGATATGCGAAGCGCCCGATCTGGCAACGGCGCTCGGCCAGTCCGGGCCTTCCTCGTTCCGGTCCGTCAAGGTAGCGCTGGTGAGCATGACCCCGTGCGCAGGCTCAAGCACGACGCGGGCAAAGGGTTTCATCGGATCGACGAAGCGGCGGTGCAAGCCGATGTCGAATTCGCGGGTGTCGTTGCGTTCAACGCTCAGCCAGTCGACGAATTCGGGATCTGTCGGTCCGCCCAGTCTGCTCAGCAGCGCCTCCCAGGCAGCCAGAGTGTCTATCCGCCACGTAAGGGAGAAACGTGCGCCTTCGATGCGTGCGCGCCCCTGTGCATCCAGCCAGTCCGGCGCGTCTTCCAGCATGGCCTCCAGACGAACACCCAGCTTGATGAGGGGCTTACGAATTTCAGTCAGGGCCTGCTGCGCCGCTTGCGCGCGTTCCACGAAATCGCCGGTCAACCCGGCAGCCTCTGTCTCGATGCCGTAACCTGCATCCGCCGCGCCACTTTCATCGCGCGCATAGGTTGCGGCGCGCACGGCAGCGAGCAGGGATTCGATCTCTCCAGAGGGCTCATTCTCGGCAAGGCGACCAAGCCAGCCTTCTCCGGGCAGAGCCTGTGCCGCTTCGCAAGCAGCAGTGATGGCCTCGCCTCCTGCCTCGTCATAGCTGGCGACATCGGCAAGACGGGCAGCAAGGCCGCGCCGCCGCCCTTTCGAACCGCGTTCCGGACCAAGTATCCAGCGCTTGAGCTCGATCGCTTCCTGCCCTGTCAGCGCGGCGGCGAAGGTGGAATCGGCAGCATCGAAAACGTGGTGACCTTCGTCGAACACGATGCGCGTAGGACGCTGTGCATGGTCGCGCCCGCGTGCGGCATTGACCATTACCAGCGCGTGATTGGCGATTACCAGATCGGCCTGCGCGCTGGCGCGGGCCGCGCGTTCGATGAAGCATTTGCGGTAATGCGGGCAGCCAGCATAGATGCATTCGCCGCGCTGGTCCGTCAGCGACCGTATGGCGCGCTGGCGGAACAGGGTGCCGAGCCAGCCCGGCAGGTCCCCGCCGATCATGTCGCCATCCTGAGAATAGGCGGCCCAGCGCGCCACCAGCTGCGCCAGAATTGCCGCCCGCCCGCCGAAGCCGCCCTGCAACGCATCCTCGAGATTCAGAAGGCACAGGTAATTTTCCCGGCCCTTGCGCACCACCACGGGGCGCGTGCCGTCGGCGCGGCGATCGGGCCAGGCGCGACTGGCTTCGCTGCGAAGCTGGCGCTGAAGGTTCTTGGTGTAGGTAGAGACCCAGACTGTACCACCCGATGTTTCTGCCCATAGAGAGGCGGGGGCAAGATAGCCCAGCGTCTTGCCGATGCCCGTGCCTGCCTGCGCCAGCAGTACATGCGGCTTGTCACGCCGTTCGCGCGGAGCGAAGATATTGCCGACATCGCGAGAATAGGCGCGTTGTCCTTCGCGCTTTTCAGACCCTTCACCAGTGAGCCGTTCAAGCTGCCCCTGGATGGCCTTCTCGTCCAGCGCGACCTGCGCGGGCTGGGGGCGCTCGGCGCTTTCCTCCCATTCGGGCAGGCGGGAGAACAGCCATCTCTCCGCGCGTTCCGGTTTGGCGACATGAGGGCCAAGCACTTGCGCCCAGGGCCATCGGAGGCGGGCAAGTGATTGCAGCACGCTCCAGGCGCCATCGCGTGCAGCCCAATCTTCGCGTTCGCATGTTGCCAGCAGCACGCCTGCGGCTTTTCGCAACAACTTGGGAACCTGCGCGCCGTCCTCCGGCTCCGGCAGACCCAGTGCGTGGGCGAGCCCCTTGGGCGTCGGCACGCAGAAAACCGCCGGATGGACGAAGGCGAACAGCTCCAGCAGGTCGAGGCCGGAAAGGTCGGGATAGCCAAGGCGCGTGGCGATTAGCGGCGCGTTGAGGATGAGATGCGGCGTATCGGCGGCGGCCATCACTGCCTCGCCCTTGGAACTGCCGCGCACAGCGCCTTCGCTTCCGCATAACCAGCTGCCCGCATGGCTGGCATGGAGTGCGGGGAGGGGCACGTCTTCGGCGGACAGGGCGGTTTCGACCATCGATGCCCACTATCCGGGGTGAGAACGAAATGTAAACGGATTTGCACTCACGAAGCCGTGGAAGAACGCCTGCACAATTTACGGAGAGCGTACGATTTGTCGCAAATCCGGTGCTACCCATCGCGTACAATGGCTTGCACGAAAGGTGGGAAGGACTTGCGGCCTTTCATTCATTGGCGCGAAAGACGCAAGGTGCCTATGGCGTCGGCGCAATGGCCAGAATACCTAGAATCGTACTATTATCGGCGATGCCGTTGTCGCTGAGTCCGGCTGTCTCGCTGGCTCAGGACGAAGGTGAGCGCATTGAAACCGCGCAGGCCACCCAGCCGCAGACGATCAATCCCGCGCAAGGCATTCCCGACGACTTCACCTTGCCGCCCGGCCCTACCGCGACACCACAAAAGCGGCTCGAACCGATGGTTCAGCCACTGCCACAGCCAAGCGCCAGCCCAACCACCGCACCAACGCCTGCGCGAGAAGTTCCACAACCGAGGAGCACTCCTGTTCCGCAGCAGACAGGCCCCAACCGCACCCCGTCCGGACGCACCGTTCCCGACAGAGCGACACCACCTGTTACCAGAACCGTTGCACCCCGCGCCGAACCGGTGCCGCAAGTAGAGGAAACTTTGTCGGCGGTGGAACCGGAACCTTCTTCAACAGAGCAGGACGTTGCGCCGGCCAGCCCCTCCACCCGAGCTCAGCCGGAGACGTCGCGGGCTGCGGCGACCGATCTGCCCGACCGGGCGGAGGTTGCTGCCGCCCAAACCGGTTGGGGAATTTTCGCGTGGCTTCTTGGTGGGATCATCGTGTTGGCGCTGGGTGGATTAGCTTTCTGGTTATTGCGGCAGCGCAAGGAAGAAGGTTCCGCGGTCGAGAAGATCGAGCCCTATCGACCAAAGTCAGAGCCGGACGCCGTGAAGGATAGCCCGCGCGTGGAAGAAGTGCCGCAGGCAAAGTCAGGCGCGCAGATGCCAAGGGGCCTTGTCAACGTTAGTCGTCCCGCACCTGCGACTAATCCAGGCGGGTTTGTGACAAGCTCGATCGCCACGCGTCGCATGGATCCGCGGGGCGCAAGCGAGCAAACGCAGTCGCGAAGCAACATGTCATCTGACGGTCGGATCGTCACAACACTGTCTGCAACGAGGACCCGCCGCGACTAGCTGCGCATCCTTCCTCGGGTTCTGGGGAGGATACCAAGGCAAATGCGTCGCGCCGATCTGTCTTGTTGCCCTAGTCGGCCGTCTTTTCTGATGAAACCTGTTCGATACGCAGCGGTTCGGCAAAGTAGTTGGTCTGGATGGGGAAGGGGATGTCGATACCGGCCGCATCAAGGCTCTTTTTGATAGCCTTGATTGCCTCGCTCTTGGTCTGCCGCAGATCGCGCGCCGCGGACTGGGCGTACCATTGCACGAGAAAGTCGATCGAGCTTCCGCCGAATTCCTGCGCATAGACGATAACAGGACGATCCTTCACCACCGCATCCACGGTTGTCATCGCCTCTTCAATGGCCTTTTGCGCGACTTCAAGATCGGTTTCGTAGGATACGCCAACAACCACTTCGTTACGCCGTACCGTGTCGTCGGTCAGGATCTTCACCGCGTTCTTGAACAGCATCGAATTAGGCATGATAGTGAGTTCGTTGGAAAGCTGGCGTATATAGGTTTCCCGCAAGGTGATCTTTTCAACCTTGCCCAGAACACCTTCGACCTCGATCAGGTCGCCGATGCGCATCTTCTCGCGCAGCATGATGAGAATGCCTGCAAGGAAGTTCTCGAAAATGTCCTGAAAGGCAAAGCCGATCGCAAGTGCACCAATACCGAGGCCGGCGATCATACCGGTCGGCGTGAAACCCGGTATCGCGATGATCAGCGCCAGCATGATGCCGACCAGCCAGATAAACAGGCGGACGATGGTTTCCACCAGCTGCCGCAGATCTTCGCGCATGTTCGATTTGCCGGTCAGCTTGTCAGCAATACGCACGGCGAACTTCGCGACGATCCACGTAAGCATCAGAACGATAATCGCGATGGCAAGGTTCGGCAGAATGGCGATGAAGCCAGCCCACATGGACGTGACCTGCTCTTGCAGGATGGCGATGTAATTCAAGGGGACCCCCGGGGGTAAAATTAACGAATGATATGCCAACGCGACATATCGGCGCGCGGTTCCTACATGCTTTCCGCGCTTGCACAACGGCGCGTGATCCGCAAAAGCCCGGCGCATCATGTTCAGCACCGATCTTATCGAAGCCGCCCGCACTTCCAAGGCCTGGCCTTTCCAGGAGGCGCAGCGCTTGGCAAAACGCTATCGCGATGGCAAGCCGGGCGGCGAACCCATATTGTTCGAGACCGGTTACGGTCCCAGCGGACTGCCGCACATCGGCACCTTCCAGGAAGTGCTGCGCACGACGTTGGTCCGCAAGGCCTATGAAATCGTGGCCGCCAGCGACGACGGCACGCCTGCGCCCACTCGCCTCGTTGCATTCAGCGATGATATGGATGGTTTGCGCAAGGTGCCCGACAACGTGCCCAACAAGGCGATGCTGGAGGAAAATCTTCATAAGCCGCTAAGTCGCATTCCGGACCCTTTCGAGAAGCATGAAAGCTTCGCCGCACACAACAACGCGATGCTGCGGGAATTTCTTGACCGCTTCGGCTTCGAGTACGAATTCATCGCCGCATCAGACCGCTACAATTCGGGCGCGTTCGACGATGCCTTGCGCGCAGTGCTGCGCAACAATCAGGCTATTCTCGATATCATGGTACCCACGCTGCGTGCGGAACGCGCGGCGACCTATTCCCCCATCATGCCTATCTCGCCCACGACAGGCCACGTGCTGCAGGTGCCGGTCGAGGTGGTGAATGCAGAAGAGGGTGTCGTCCGTTTTACCGATACCGACGGTTCGACGATCGAGCAGAGCGCGCTTGGCGGGATGGCCAAGCTGCAGTGGAAGGTCGATTTCGCCATGCGCTGGGTCGCGCTGGGTGTCGATTACGAGATGTACGGCAAGGACCTGACTGATACCGGTGTGCAATCGGGCAAGATCGCGAAGGTGCTGGGCGGTCGCAAGCCGGAAGGGCTGATTTACGAGCTGTTCCTGGATGCGAACGGCGAGAAAATTTCCAAGTCCAAGGGCAACGGCCTGACGATCGAGGAATGGTTGGCCTACGGCAGCGAAGAGAGCCTGGGCTTCTATATCTTTCCCAATCCGAAAAGCGCGAAGCAGTTGCACGTCGATGTAATCCCGCGCGCCGTCGATGATTATTGGCAGTTCCGCGAACGGATAACTGAACAGTCCATCGACAAGCAGCTAGGCAACCCGGCATGGAACCTGCTGCGGGTGAAGGATTCCAGCGGTTCGCAACCGCCCATCGGTGCGGGCGACAGCCTGCCGGTCACCTATGGCCTCCTGCTGAACCTTGTCAGCGTGCTCGGCGCGACGGCAACGCATCAGCAGGTGTGGTCGTACCTTGGCAATTACATGGACGACACCGATCCCGACGACCACCCGGACCTGTTCCGCCTTGTCGAGAAGGCGCTCGCCTACAACCGCGATTTCGTCGCCCCCACGCTGAAAAAGCGCGCGCCAACCGAGAACGAAGCTGCTGCCCTGCGCGAACTGGATGCCCGGCTGGCGGATCAGGCAGAGGACGCGGCAGCCGAAGACTTGCAGACGATCGTTTACGAAATCGGCAAGAACGAGGCTCACGGCTTTGACAACCTGCGCGACTGGTTCAGGGCGCAGTACGAGACGCTGCTGGGTTCTTCGCAAGGGCCCCGCATGGGCAGCTTTATCGCGCTCTACGGCGTTCAGAATACGCGCAAACTGATTGCCGAGGCGCTGGCGCGCTGAACCGCCCCCGGCTCTAACCCGGACCTAGCGCCACTCGCGCGTGCGGTACCACTTGGTGATGATGTACTTCGAACCGGCCTGAACGGGCCTGCCGGCGTGCATCGTCTTGTCGTTGGTGACCCCGGAGGGATCGGCATTGTTCCAGATCAGCAGCACGCCGGGCTTGGGTTCGAGCGAAATGCCCAATTCGGTGAAGTCGGTAGTGCCGCCCGCTTCCACAGCGTTCAGAAAAACCATGGTGGTGAAGCTGCGCTGCCCGCCGCGACCCATCTCGAAGTCCCAGTAGCTGGTGCCGGGATGAAACCAGTCGTGATGCGGCTGGAATTCCTGCCCTGGCATGTACCGCTGGCCCTGTATGGTTTCACCGAAGCGCGGGTCCATTCCCAGCAGATCGTCGATGCGGCGGCCAATCTTCTTAACGAAGGGGTCATGCGGGTCCACGTCGCCCGAATAGCTTGTGCGGTAGCCGGATTCGTAATCCAGATCGAACACCTTGCTGGGCTTGGCCGTCGCGTCGATCAGTTCCATCATCTTCGCGCATTCGGCAGCCGTCATGAAATCCCCCACCGCGAACAGTTCCGCGCCCTCGCTGGGAATCGTGTAGACCGCTGGGTTGGCCGCCAGCCGTTCGCGCACCTGCTTGCCCACCGTCCTGAGCCGCGCCTGGTCTGCATTCACCGGAATGGGAGATTTCGTCTTGCTAGCCATGATGCATAGGCTTTTTCCATTGCTGGCACGCGTAAGCAAGGGGTCTTGAAGCCACAAACGCGAAACCCCCCGCCCGGTTAGGGGCAGGGGGTCCATTGCCGGCCACTCGCTCCGGCAATGAGCGTAGTTCGATTACCAGAAGAAATCGTGGATCACGTCGACCACTTCGCCGGTGTAGATATCCACCAGCACGACATCGTCGTAATAGCGAACCCAGCGGTAGGGGCCGTAGACTTCGGGCAGGCGATACTGCCAGGGGTCGTTGATCCAGTAGCGATTACCGTAGAACAGATCGTTCAGGTAGAAACCGATGCTCAGGCGGCGATAGCTGTAGTTGCGATAGGGCGAATAATAGCGGCCCAGGCGGTACAGACCACGATTGTTCGAGCGGTAACGGTTCCAGTTGTACCGGCGATCGTTGCGCCACTGATTCCGGTTCCACCGGCGATAGTCGCGGCGTGCTTCGCGCCTTGCATCCCGCCGCGCTTCACGACGATATTCGCGGCGATCGTTGCGGTAGTCGCGCTGGTCGCGATAATTGCGCTGGTCGCGGTATCGACGCTGGTCGCGCTCACGATAGTTGCGCTGGTTGCGGTCACGGTACGTCCGGTTGCGGTCGCCGTCGCGATAGCTGCGATTGCGGGTGCTTACCTGCCGATTGCCCTGGCGGATGTTGTCTGCCCGGCGATCACCGCGACGTTCGATCCGGTCTGCCCGGCGTTCGGAACGGCGATCGATCTGGCGCGCCTCGCGGCGATCTCCGTTGCGGCGCGCCTGGTTTGCCTGGCGATCACCGCGACGTTCCACACGGTCTGCCCGGCGTTCGCTGCGATTTTCCACGCGGCGCGCCTGCTGCCGTGCTGCATCACGACGAGCGCGAGCTTGTTCACGATCGGACGTGCGAACGGGCCGTTCGGCGCGTTCCCGTGGAGCGCGGCGAGTCTCGCGATTGGCGCGGCGTTGCTGCCGCGCTTCGCGATTGTCACGCCGGTCCTGCCGCGCTTCACGGTTGCCACGACGGTCTTGACGCGCATCGCGGTCACGGCGCTGCTGATCTTCCGCAGCTTCGGTGGCGGCATTCGCGGCGGCTTCGGCGGTTTCCGGTATCATCGGAATCGCCAGCGCAGCAGCGAGAGCGGCGAGGCCGCATGATTTCATGAGTTCTGCGAGTTGCATTGCAACATCTCCCTTGTGTTGACCAATGCCACACGAGTGATGCGGCGGAGGAAGTCTTTCGATGTCACAAGTTGTAACAAGGTGCGATGAGCGGTATCTGAACCGGGGTGTATGGCGTTCGTTCATGTTAAACGCCATGAACCTTAACGGTATTTTTCAAGAGGGCCGTGCTATCGAAACCCTTGATAACATTCGCAACGATATCGCGGCGCGCCTGAACGAAGGCGCAACACGTCGACGGTCCGCGCTGCATACGCCTGTCGTAGCCACCGCCGATGCCGATGCGCGGGTCATGGTGCTGCGAGCTTTCGAACGCGCGAACTGGCGGCTGCGCTTCCATACCGATGCCCGGTCCCCGAAATGCGCTGTCATCGCGAATGGAGCGCCTGTAGGCGTCCTCTTCTACGACCGGGAGGCGAAGCTGCAACTGCGCTGCCGGGGGCGCGGCTGGATTGAGCGCGATACGCCGCTGGCCGATACCGCCTGGCAAAGCAGCGACAACTACGCCCGCCGTTGTTACCTTGGTGAAGGGCCGGGTGCTGTATCGGATGGCCCTACGTCTGGCCTGCCAGCAAGGTTCGAAGGCGTAAAGCCAAGCGATACCGAACTCGCCCCCGCGCGGGAGCACTTTGCGATCCTGCTGGTCGAACTGGAAATGGCCGACTGGTTCAGCCTTGCGCACGATGGCCACAAGCGCGCGATAATTGATCTGAAGACGGGTGAGGGGCACTGGGTCTCGCCCTGATCTGTCCCGTGCTTTGCCGGTTAATGTGGAACACCTGGAACACGGTACTGGGGCGAAAAACCCATGATGCGAAACCGGGTTGTCATCCGGCGTATCGCAAACCTTTTTCGCTATCGTCATGTGCCGGACGGTGCCGCGAGGCAGGGGCGTAGGAAACCGCTAGACGTCGTCGCCCGGAGTAATGGTTGCGATGATGCTGCGCAGCGTACGGTAAAGCACCGTAACGGTCGCCGCGATCAGGCCTACCATGGCCACACAGCTTGCGAACAACACGTTGTAGAGATTGTCGAACCAGGCGGCAGGCAGTTCCTCGAACTCTCCCACGGGCAAGGTAAAGGCCAGCAGCACGATCAAGCCGAACATCAGCGAGACCGTGGCCAGGCGAGCGATCAGTTCCACCCCGCGATAGGTGCTATCATCGAAATCGCTGTCCATCCGTCGCATCATGCCGATCATGGTCAGCATCAGCGCCAGCGTGGTGGCGGCGGCAGTCACGATGGCAGAGCCTAGATATAAGCCAGCGCGGCTCAGCGCTTCTATCAGCAAGGTGGCTTCTGCTGTCGAATAGATCGTGCCGATGGCGTTTCGCGCAGTATAGCCGATCAGGCAGATAACGATAAAGGTGCCCGCCGCCCAGGCATGATTGCGATACGATGTTTTGCTCTGCATGGCCTTGCAACGGGCAGGGCGCACGGGGTTTCCGCCCGTAGCTTTTGTTAAGTTGCGCGGGAGCTCAACGCCGCTCGAATGTTGCGCAGTTCTGCGGCTGCGCTTTGCTGTGATCGATCCGGTCTACGCGTGCTGCGAGGGGACCGTCGTGCATCTTCTCGATCATAGCCTCCACGGCATCGGCGGCACCGTCCAGATGCGCCTCCACCGTTCCATCAGGCAGATTGCGCACCCATCCGCTGACACCGAGCTGCCGCGCGGTTTTCACCGTCCAGTCGCGGTAAAACACGCCCTGCACGCGGCCGTGGATGATGAGGTGAGTGGGGGTCACTATTTTAGCGAGCCTGTCGTTTCAGGGGGTATTCGCCACCGGCTTCGAGTTCTGCGTTTGCTGCTTCTACAGCGGCGATAGCAGCCTGTATTGGTAGAACTAACCTCGGCCCGCGAGGGTATTCGGTAAACCCGAAGCGAAGGTAGAACCTTTTTGCATCTTCATTCAGCGGGGTTACGATCAACGCGGGCAGACCTGTGTATTCGCCAACGTTCGCGAAGTTTCGAACAATTTCAGCAAGAATTATCGAGCCGTAGGCTTTTCTTTGATGATCCTGATGAACGGCGAGATAGACCAATTGAAGACAAGGAAAAAATGCGTCTGTCTCGAAAGGAAAAAAATCTACGTCAGGAAGTGCTCGGGCGCTCTCGACGACCGAGGATAGAGCGTAAAAGCCTAAAATATCTTCCTTATCATCTTCGCGGGCACAAGTGACGATATGCTTGCGTGCGCTATGATCTTTCAAAGCCTTTTTTCTCAGCCATCCGTCGATCTCACTATCGCCAGAGACGAATTTGTGGGTCGCGCAATCAGCGCGGAGTTCCCTGAAGCTGAGCATAATCTCAGCTTAGCACTACTGCGCAGGTTTGCGGTCGTTTTTGATCGAAGCTTTGATGGCGTCTTTCAAAGCTTGGTTCACCCCAGTGCGGCGAAAAATTGCGTCGCCCGCAGCAAAAGCTTTTGCCGTACCTTTAGCCTTTATCGGCTTCGGAGCCCAAAGAGCCCAACGTGGGGGTGTAATAAGTGCCATATCCGTATCTCGAGGCTGGAGATGCACATGTAGGACAGAGGTTTCAACAAAAACTTACTTTGTAAAACTCCTGAACACGTTGATTCGACAGGTACAGCACAGAACTGCTGTACCTGTCAAAAAAACTTTCGTCAATCATCGGCAGCTTGACGAACTATGATCCTCACCTAGTCAGCTTCTTGTAAGCCACCCGCGTAGGCCGATCCGCTGCATCGCCAAGGCGGCGGCGCTTGTCTTCTTCGTAAGCTTCGAAATTGCCTTCGAACCATTCCACGTGACTGTCGCCTTCGAAGGCGAGGATGTGCGTGGCGAGGCGATCGAGGAAGAAGCGGTCGTGCGAGATGACCACGGCGCAGCCGGCGAAGTTCTCGATGGCTTCTTCCAGTGCGCCCAGCGTTTCCACGTCGAGGTCGTTGGTCGGTTCGTCCAGCAGCAGCACGTTGCCGCCCTGCTTCAGCATCTTGGCCATGTGCACGCGGTTGCGCTCACCGCCAGACAGCTTGCCGACGTTCTTCTGCTGGTCCTGTCCCTTGAAGTTGAATGCGCCGACATAGGCGCGGGTGGATGTCTCGTGCTTGTTGACGGTCATGTAATCCAGCCCGTCGGAGATTTCCTCCCACACGTTGTTCTTGGGGTTCAGGTCGTCGCGGCTCTGGTCGACATAGCCAAGGTGAACCGTCTCACCGATCTCGATGGTGCCGCTGTCCGGCTCTTCCTGCCCGGTGATGATCTTGAACAAGGTGGACTTGCCCGCGCCGTTCGGCCCGATCACGCCCACGATGCCGCCCGGCGGCAGCATGAAGGAAAGATCTTCGAACAACAGCTTGTCGCCATAGGACTTGGTGATGTTCTTCGCCTCGATCACCTTGCCGCCAAGGCGTTCCGGCACCTGGATGACGATCTGCGCCTTGCCGGGTTTGCGGCTGCTCATCTCGTCCTGAAGCTGGTCGAACTTGCGGATACGTGCCTTGGACTTGGTCTGGCGCGCGGCAGGGGTCTGGCGGATCCATTCCAGTTCGCGCGACAGGGCCTTCTGGCGGCCCGATTCCTCGCGGTTTTCCTGCTCCAGACGCTTGGCCTTCTTCTCCAGGTAGGTGGAGTAGTTGCCTTCGTAGGGGTAGTAGGAACCGCGGTCGAGTTCGAGAATCCAGCCCACCACGTTATCCAGGAAGTAACGATCGTGGGTGATCATCAGCACGGCGCCAGCATATTCCTTCAGGTGGTTTTCCAGCCACTGCACGGATTCCGCGTCAAGGTGGTTGGTCGGCTCGTCCAGCAGCAGGATATCGGGCTTCTGGATCAGCAGGCGGGTAAGGGCGACGCGGCGCTTCTCACCGCCTGAAAGGTTGGACACATCGGCATCGGAGGGCGGGCAGCGCAGGGCTTCCATCGCGATTTCCAGCTGGTTGTCCAGCGTCCAGCCGTCGACAGTGTCGATCTTCGTTTGCAGCTCGGCCATTTCATCGCCCAGCTTCTCGTAATCGGCATCGGGTTCGGCCATCTGCGCTGCAACCGCGTTGTAGCGTTCAACGAGGTCTGCCGTTTCGCGCGCGCCGTCCTTCACGTTTTCCAGAACGGTCCTGCTTTCGTCCAGCTGCGGTTCCTGCGCCAGATAGCCAACCGTGATGTTCTCACCCGGCCATGCCTCGCCTGTGAAATCGGTGTCGATCCCGGCCATGATTTTCATCAAGGTGGACTTGCCCGCGCCGTTGGGCCCGACGATGCCGATCTTCGCCCCGCGATAGAACTGCAGGTTGATGTCGGAAAGCACCGGCTTCTGCGCGCCGGGAAAAGTCTTGGTCATGTTCTTCATGACATATGCGTACTGGGCAGCCATCGAGCGTCCTTGGGTAAACGGTGTGTGGATTTGATGTGGTTTTGCCGCGGCAGATAGGGCTTCGGCTCTGCCGGGGCAAGCGTCCATCGGATGGGGCCGGGGGAACGGCCAGGCGGGTGGTCGGTTCTATCAGCATGAAACATGCACCCTTACTCGCCGCCCTCGTCGCCATTCCCCTTACCATCGCCGCGCCGCCTGTTGTCGCGCAGGATGGGCCGGGGCTTTCCGTAACCCTGCCCCAAGGCGTAACCAAGTCGCAGTTGGGGCAGCGCGACATGCAGGTGCTGGCCGTGCAGATCATGCTGGATCGCACGAACCATTCACCCGGTGTGATCGACGGTTTCATGGGTGGCAACACCCGCCGCGCGATAGAGGCCTATCGCCGCAACAACGATCTGCCATCGGGCGATGGCATCGATAGCGCGCTACTGCGGTCGCTGCTGGACACGCAAAGCGGCGAGATGTTCCGTACCTACACTCTCACCGAAGACGATGTGAGTGGTCCATTCTACGATGTGCCGTCGGATTTTGCAGAGCAGGCCGATCTGGAACGCGTCGGCTACAAAAACCCCCAGGAAATGCTGGCCGAACGTTTTCACATGGATCAAGGGTTCTTCGAGGCTCTCAATCCCGATGCCGAACTGAGCCAGGCGGGACAGGAAATCGTCGTAATCGCACGCGGTGACAAAAGCTTTTCGGGCGAGGTTGCGCGGATCGAGGTGCGCAAGGACGCGGGTGAAGTCGCAGCGCTGGATGCCGACGGCAACGAGCTCGCCACTTATCCCGCCACCATCGGTAGCGGAGAATTTCCCAGCCCCAGCGGCAGCATGACGGTGAATGCGGTTGCGCCCGAAGCGAACTACACGTTCGACCCCGATGACCAGAAGTGGGGACCGGACAAGACCTTCGTCATTCCGCCTGGTCCGAACAATCCCATCGGCGGCGTATGGATCGATCTAGGCAAGGATGGCTACGGAATTCACGGCTCACCTGATCCTCAGTTGATCGGCAAGACCACCAGCCACGGCTGCGTGCGGTTGACCAATTGGGATGCGAGGGCGCTGGCGGATGCTGTGTCGCAGGGCGTAGAGGTAGAATTCGTCTAAACGCAGACGTTTGGCCGTCTGGCGCCGCTGTGCTGTATCAATGAAGAGGCTCGCATGGATATAGCGATTATCGGCGCCGGCATGGCAGGGCTGACCTGCGGCCGACGCCTTTCCGGAAATGGCCATTCGGTACGATTGTTCGACAAGGGGCGCGGGCCAGGCGGTCGTATGTCTGCTCGCCGTGCGCTGGTTGATGGCGTTATGCTCAGCTTCGATCACGGGGCACAATACTTCACTGCGCGCGATGATCGTTTCGTGCAGCAGGTGGAGGGGTGGCACGCTGACGGCGTCGTCGCCCGCTGGCCCGTGGCTGGAAACGATGCCTGGGTAGGCACCCCCGCCATGAACGCGCCGGTCAAGGCGATGGCAGCAGAGGCCGACGTGTCCTTTGGCGTGCGGATTTCATCCATCCGAAAAGTGGGAACAGGATGGAAGCTGTTGGGTGAGGACGCCCCCGCCGAAATCTTCGACGCAGTAATTTGCGCCGTGCCTGCGGAGCAGGTCGCAGCATTGCTGGGTTCGCAAGCCCCCGAAATCGCCGCGCTTGCCGAGGCGACCGTTTCCGAGCCGTGCTGGACCTTGATGCTGGCGTTCGACGAACGTCCCGACTGTCCGGACACGATCCGCGATGCCGGGCCGATCGGTTGGGCCGCGCGCAACGCGTCTAAACCCGGGCGCGGCGATGCGGAATGCTGGGTGGTCCAAGGCTCGCCCGAATGGTCTCGTGACCATCTGGAGGACGAAGCGGCTACGGTGGAAACGCTGCTCTTGGATAGCTTCCGCCACCATGTGGACGGTACGCTACCCCCTGTGTGCCATTCCAGCGCCCACCGCTGGCGCTATGCCATGTGCGGTGATGCAGGCGAGGGTGCCATCTGGAACGCCCATACCGGGATTGGTGCCTGCGGGGACTGGTTGCACGGTCCGCGGGTGGAGAATGCGTTTCTGTCCGGATGGGAACTGGCGCAACGGGTGATCGACAATGACTGATGTTACGGTGTGGTACGATGGCGCTTGTCCGCTATGCCGCCGGGAAATTGGCGGGCTGCGCAGGTTGGATCGACGCGGGGCGATCCAATTCGTGGATGTCAGCGAGGAATCGTCGCGCAGTTGTCCCGTCAGCCAGAAAGAACTGCTGGCCCGATTTCACGCGCGCGAGAACGGCCGCTTGCTAAGCGGCGCGGCTGCCTTTGCAGCGATGTGGAGAGCGATCCCCGTGCTAAGGCCGCTGGGTGAACTGGCACGGATTCCACCAGTCCTTCGCCTTCTGGAATGGTCATACCGCCGTTTTCTCGTCGTGCGCCCACACTTGCAGAGGTTGCTCGCAGGAAAGATCGCCTCGTGATGCTCCCGAAGCCCGATCCCGCAGGGCCGGGCCAGGAAAGCGTGTGGGACTATCCGCGTCCCGCCGTCGCACAAGCGACCGATGCGCATATAGTGATCGAACATGGCGGAGTGCGCATCGTCGACACCCGCAATGCAGTGCGCGTGCTGGAAACAAGCCATCCGCCCAACTACTACCTCCCGCCTGACGAGATCGCGGATGACGTGCTGCAGCGCGCACACGGCAGTTCCATGTGCGAGTGGAAAGGATCAGCGAGATATTGGGACGTGGTCGTGGGTGATGACGTGCTGCCACGGGTTGGATGGTCTTATCCCAATCCCACCCCCGACTTCGCCATTCTCGCCAATTTCATCGCCTTCTATGCCGCGCCTTTCGATGCCTGTTTTGTCGATGGCGAAAAAGTGGTTCCACAGCCCGGAGAATTTTACGGCGGGTGGATAACCGGCAAGGTAACAGGGCCGTTCAAGGGTGTGCCCGGCAGCCGGTTCTGGTAGGAATGGGCCGACTTATCCTTGGCAATTGAAGCATCTAGCGTTAGCGAGCTTCGCCATGCACAAACAGCTTCTTACGGCCGTTGCAGCCGTCTCGCTCGTCCTTCCTGCAACTGCGCAGGCAGACCATCATTCGGACCCCGTGGCATCTCAGGCCGATCGCGCGCTGGAAACAGATGGCGCCGCCTGGGATTTCCTGGAAGGGATCACGACCGAAGTCGGCCCGCGCCAGCCGGGTACTCCGGCAGAGGCACGCGGGCGCGCATGGGCGATGGACTGGATGAACGCGCGCGGTTTCGCCAATGTGGCGGACGAGCCTTTCCAGATGCGCACCTGGGTTCGCGGCGAGGAAGAGGCGCGCGTTACGGCGCCGTTCCCACAGCCCATGCACATAACCGCGCTGGGTAACACGGCGTCCACCGGGGCCGACGGGATTGAGGCCGAGGTCGTGTATTTTCCCAGCTATGCCGATCTGGTGGCAGCGCCCGCTGGCAGTCTTGCCGGAAAGATCGCCTTTATCAGCCATGACATGCGCCCGACGCAGGACGGTTCTGGCTACGGCTTTGCAGGTCCTGCGCGATGGACCGGACCGGGCGTTGCGGCCAGCAAGGGGGCGGTTGCCACGGTGATCCGTTCCATCGGTACGGAAAATCATCGCACACCGCATACGGGCGGCACCAGTTTCCCCGATGGGGTGGAGCCTACACCGGCGGGCGCATTGTCCAACCCCGATGCCGACAACCTTGAACGCATGTTCGCGCGCGCTGGTGATCGACCTGTAACGATGCATCTTACGCTCACCCCGCGTTGGCTGGGCGATACCACCAGCGGTAACGTCGTGGGAGAAATTACCGGCAGCAATCCTGCGCTACCGCCGGTGCTGGTGGCTTGCCACCTCGATAGCTGGGACCTGGGGACAGGCGCGATCGACGATGCCGCTGGTTGCGGCATCGTGGCAGCCGCTGCGCTGAACGTTGCCGAGGCCGGACAGCCGCTGCGCACCATCCGCGTGCTGATGGCAGGTGCTGAGGAGACCGGCCTTTGGGGCAGCGAAGCCTACAGTGCTGCTCATCTTGACGAGCCTATCGGTGTCGGGCTGGAAAGCGATTTCGGCGCGGATCGTATCTGGCGTTTCGAGAGTAATTTCCGCGAAAGTAATCCCGATCTGCACGCGACGCTCGCACAGTCCGTAGCGCGTTTCGGCGTCGCCAATTCGACGATTACCGCCACCGGCGGCGCAGATATCAATATCTCGCGCGATCAGGGCGGAGCGATCATCGATCTGCAGCAGGATGGAACGCGCTATTTCGAGCTGCACCACACGCCCGACGATACGCTGGACAAGGTGGACCCTGTGCAGTTGCGCCAGAACGTGGCCGTATGGACTCAGGTGGTCGGCATTCTTGCCAACGAGCCGGGCAATATCCAGACGGGCGAATAGATTCGCACGCTTGCGGCTCCGCCATGTGGAAGCTAGGGGCGATTTCACACGCAAGGTTCGGTTTGGGCCTGTAGCTCAGTGGTTAGAGCTGGCCGCTCATAACGGCTAGGTCGCGGGTTCGAATCCTGCCGGGCCCACCACCTTGCGTGCCGTCATCTCAAATACGGCGCTCGGCAGCCAGCAACGGGCAATCGGCGGCAACCAGTCCGTCATCATCCCACCGCTCGATATAGAAGGCCTGCTGCACTGCCAGCTGGGCGCAGGCCACATTCAGACCATCGGCATAAACCACGCCCAGCGTGCGGCCATAGCGATCCTGACCTAGCCTTATGATCGAAAGCCGTGCGCCGCCGACCAGTTGATCCAGCGTGCGCGTGGAAGCATGTCCATCCCCCGGCACGCACTGGCGCCCCTTGCGGCATGCGCGCGTTTCTGGGGCGTCGATCCCTGTGATCCGAATACGTTCGTCGCCGCAGCGGATGGTATCTCCATCAGTGACGGTGCAGGACATGGCGAGGGCGATAGCGGTCGAGATTGCAAACATGGCGCAGGGCTAGGCCGCCTGTTCAGCGGCTACCGCCTGCTTCTGCCTCCGTTACGGACGCGTAAGACTAGGGGGGATTACCTATTGCGCGACCTTGCTGGAGGGTCGCCACGCTCGGCAGTTTCCAGATTAATTTCGCTTTGGGGTGGATTGGAGCTTGCACCGTTTTCGTGCAAAACCTAAGGGCGGTCCCGGTCCGGGGAGTGGCGCAGCCTGGTAGCGCATCTGTTTTGGGAACAGAGGGTCGCAGGTTCGAATCCTGTCTCCCCGACCATTCTTGTGAGCCAAGAGCCCACAATGACCTTATTACCCTAGCGCTTCACCGCCGCCATTATGTCGCGCAAGTTGCTGGGGACTACCCCGCGCTGGTCGAGATAGGCGAAGATTTGCCGCCACCAGTCGTACAGGGCATCCAGATCATCCTCGTTGCGCACATAGGGCGTGGAACCCGGGCGCAAGGATGGACTGTGAAACGATAGCACGAGTACCGGCAATCCATCGTCCAGCGCGATGTCGATGCCGCGAATGGCTTCCTCTACACTCACGCCTTCAGGCGTCAGGGGCACGCGTTCAAGCAATCCCAGTCGTGCCAGTACGCCGCGCGTTGCCGGTGCGCGCCACAGGCGGGGATAGATGAAGTCACCCTGACGTCGCAACACACCCCAAAATGTGCTGGTGAGCGGCAACTCCAGCAGCGTCTTGGCGTCGTCCACCCAGTATGGCTGCGCGGGATGCGTGCGATAATCCGGACCCCCGCCGCTGGAATAGTCGAACAGGGGACGGACCGAGCTGTCTATGGCGATCCCGTGGTCTGCCAGCAGTTCTGCGGTGTTTGGCCCAAGTCCGTATCGCCCGGCGCGGTATATCAGCGGCGCAATGCCAAAACCGTTTTCTATGGCGTCGCGCAACGCCGTCAGCTTGGCGCTTTCCAGCTCTCTTGGCAGGTTGCCAGCGAAGGAATTGGATTGCGTCACCTCTTCGTGAAACGGCGGGTTTACCCACGGGTGCAGCTGTACGCCAATCTCGGCGCGGCCCGTCTTTAAAGGTTCGCGCAATATCTCTTGCGCGGTGCGGGAATTGGCGATCGGCCAGTCGACCAGATAGATCGGGACAACGCCGTGACCCTCGCAGAAGTCCTGAAACTTGGCGAGGTTGCGGACATGGCGCGTATCGTGACTATCGCGCGCCAGCGGTTGCTCCCAGTCAAAATCCTCTTCGGTATCGACTGTCAGCAGGAAGCGCGGCGTATCATCCGCAAATCGCGCCATGGCGTGTGGCGCCGGCGGTTCGAGCAGATTGCCCATCGCCATCGGCGATTCTCCCTGTCGTCAAATCAAGGGGTCAGCCCCTTGCCATCCCGCCCTTGGTGCTATGGGGCGTGGCTTGCGAGGTCAAGGAAGGCAGGCAAAGTGTTGCCCTGTCCCCTTCGCAGGTCAGCGAACCGCCTGCGGCTTTGGCCTCTGCCTCTGCCAGGCGGAAAGCAAACTTCGGGCCGAACATGCCTGCGCTGATCGCGCGCCGGCGCTGTGCTTCGCGCGAGGTATCGCCTGCGCCGCTGCGCAGATTTTCGGGTACGTCGAGTTCCACCCTTATCGTAGTGCCGTCGCCGGACAGATCGATCTGCGATGTCTCGCCTGGCGCCAGGGCGCTGGCGGCTGTGGCCAGCAATCGCCAGCACATGGCCATCACTTCGCCGCGATCCAGCGCAACCTCGAAATCGGAACCTGCTACCGTGAGCGCAAATCCGGCATTGCGCCCGCGCAGCACGCCGTCCAGCCGTTGCACCGTATCGGCCAGCGCGGTGCGAAAATCGCTGGTGCCTTCCTCCAGTTCCATCGCGCGGCTTTCCAGCTTTGCGAGCCTGTCCACCTCGTCAAAACCAGCGAGGAGCTTTGCCGCATCTACTGCGATGGAGGCGGCGTGAGCGCGGTATTCGTGCGGTACGGTTCCGAAAATCTGCTGCTGGATGATCTCCGCAAAGCCCTGGATCGCATTCACCGGGGTCCGCAATTCGTGCAAGACCTGTCGCATGGCATCTGCATGCGAATCAGGCGCATCGGACGGTGCGGCGAGGGAGCGACGGTATAGCCGTGCGGCATAGCCGTTGAACGCGCCTGTCTGCCGATCGAACAGGGGCGCTGCATCCATAAGCCATTCGCCGCTGATCTCTGGCGCAGCATCGATCGTAAGTCGGGCCTGGCGCAACGGCTGGCGACGGCGCAGTTTCAGTGCCGTATCATAGGAGAAATCCACCAGCGAACTTCCTCTTGGCGACATCAGCGCAAGGCCAGCAAGCATCGGCGCTGCCAAACCGTCGGCGCGCACGATAATGCCGGTGCTGTCGGTAACGACATCCAGCACAGGACTGGACGCATCCTGGCCGTGTGACGCGGCAATAGCTGATGGGACGCGCGGTGCCGGGCGGCCCTGCTGACGGTTTTCGCGAAATGCCTCTATCCGGCGACGCAGCGCGCCGATGCCATCCTCCGGCGGGGACGAATTCGGCGCTTCTGCGGGCAAGGATGCAAATTGTATGGCGGGCCGGGGCGCGGGTACCGGTGCGGGTTCTGCTGCGCGTTCCACGTCGAGCGAGTCCGTCGGCGGCGCGAACGTCGGGATGACCAGATCGCCTACACCAAGCTGGGCGAGCAGGCGCTTTACCGCAGAGGGCAGGTCGCGGCGATGGCGAAGGAAACCGCGAGCGGTAACCGGCAGGCGCGGGATAAGCTCCAGCCATTCCTGTTCGGTAAGGCGCGCCGTAGCGACAGCGGCCGCGGAAGCCTTGGGCCCGCCTTCTGCCAGGAATGCGACGATTTCAGGACGACGCAGTCGCTGTCCCGGTTCGCGCAAAATGGCCGACTGAGTCTCTTGTGGAATCGTCGTCTGCAATTCTCGTAGCCGGAGATAACCGCTAAGTGTGACAAACCGCGGATCATTTTTTTTCAGTGCCGAACGCGCCATGACACGATCGACCTCGGATGCCGAAAGCGATGCTGCCATACGGGCAATGCGCGCCAGCGCCCGTGCCGAGAGCTGTGAATCTCGCGTTCCCAACAGATCGAGCAACTGCCTGAATTGTGTGCGCAAAGCCGCCTCGCTTCCGGCGCGCATGCGCAGCACGGTGGCTAGGCGGTCATCGAACAATACTCATGCTCCGGCTGAAACGCGGTTAAGAAAACATCAACCATCGCATTAGCCGGGTCTTTCAGGGCAAGCATGGTTAAGGACCGATGCGTTGCAAAAGGGGACAATTGCCGTCATAGGGAACTTTGTTATACGACGACACATTATGACGATTTGTATGTTGCGCGAACCGTGCGCTGGGTCACGGATCGCGCATAGGGGGACTATACGATGTCCACACTCGACAAGATTGATCGCCGCCTGCTGGCAGAGCTTCAGGCAGAAGGCCGGGTTACCAATGTCGATCTGGCGCGCCGCGTCGGATTAACCGCGCCGCCGTGCCTGCGCCGCGTGCGTTCGCTTGAGGAAGACGGCGTGATTCGCGGCTATCATGCCGATCTGGATGCGTCCAAACTCGGTTTCGCGATAACCGTTTTTGCCATGGTGTCGCTGCGCAGCCAGGCGGAGGAGGATCTGAAGGCCTTCGAGGATCACATCGCCAAGCTCGAAGAGGTACGAGAGTGCCACATGCTTAATGGCGAGATCGACTTCATCCTGAAGATCGTGAGCAGGGACCTTCAGAGCTTCCAGGAATTTCTCACCAGCAAGCTGACCCCGGCACCCAACGTGGCAAGCGTGAAAACCTCGCTGACGATTCGCACCGCCAAGCACAAGCCGGGCGTTCCGCTGGAACAATAGGACACGGGCATCGACTGCCATTGCGTTCGCGAAGCGACGCGATGCGCATCAGCGTAAGACAGCCAAATCATTATCTGGAAATCTGCCGTGGCGAGATGTTGTCATCGCCTGAACGGGGCATACTGCGGTGCATTTGCGGGGACAGTTTCACCGTCGCCGGAGAAGATGCGATCACTGCGTAAGGTAGCCGGGTTCGGATTCGACTAACCGAGCCGACTGGGGTCAGATCAAACCGGACGTGAAGCCGGTGTAGGCGACATAGGCCGCCAGGAGGAGCCCGCCTTCACGCCGGGAAAGCCGCCCGCCGGTATAGGCAAACACCATGACCACCAGTGCGGCAAAGGCGGACAGCGGGAGGTCGAACTCCACGATCTGCACGGGGAAAGCGCTGGGCGCCGCCATGCCGGTAACACCGCCAATGAACAGCAGGTTGTAGATGTTGGAGCCCAGCACGTTGCCAAGCGCGATGTCGCTTTGCCCGCGTATCGCCGCGATGACGGACGTCACCAGTTCGGGTGCGGAGGTCCCGATGGCAACGATGGTAAGCCCGATGACCGTCTCGCTGACGCCAAGGGCGGAAGCGATGGACACCGCGCCGTTCACCAGCAACGTGCCTCCGCCAACGATCAGGGCAAGACCAACGATAAACAGCAGCAGCGCCTTCGCCAGGCTGCCCTCAGGCTTGTCATGCGGGGCGAGCTCGGGATCGAAACCTTCGGACGCGGCGGCCCTGTCATAAGCGGCACTATGGTCGACAGGCTGGCTTGCGCTTCCGTCGGCGGGCGCCAGCTTCTCCTGCTTGTAGGCGCTCCAGATGTACATCACGAGGCCGATCAGCAGGATCGTGGCCACGATCCGGTCCAGCCCGAGGGTGAAGGAGGCGACGATCATTGCCAGTGCAGCCGCAAGGCCCACACCGCCATCGCGCCACAGGGAAGTGCGATCGACTGCCATCGGAGCAATGAGGGCCGCGCTGCCCAGTACCAGCAGCAGGTTGGCGAGGTTGGAGCCCACGATATTGCCGATTGCCAAGCCCGGCGATCCAGCCAGTGCGGCCTGTACGCTGGCGGCCAGTTCCGGGCTGGAGGTGCCCAGCCCGACAACTACCAGGCCGATCAGCATGGGCGAAAGGTTGAGCCGTTCGGCAATCCGTACGGCTCCGCGCACCATGACATCCCCGCCGACCATCAGCAGGACGAGCCCTGCAAGCAAGAGGCCGATATCGGTGATTGAAGGCATTGATGGCGTCCCTGTCGTCAGCTTTCGGCGTCAGCCGCCTGTGCTTCCGCGCGCGTCGCCAGCCATTCTTCCAGCCACTTGATCGTGTAATTGCCGCTCAGCACGTCAGGCTGCTTCAACAATTCCTGATGGAGCGGGATCGAGGTTTTTACACCCTGGATCACCATCTCTTCCAACGCGCGGCGCAAGCGCATCAGGCACCCCTCACGCGTGCGACCGTAAACGATCAGCTTGGCAATCATGGAATCGTAGTAGGGAGGGATAGTGTAACCCGCGTAGAGGCCGCTATCCACGCGCACATGCATACCGCCAGCCTGGTGATAATACTCGATCTTGCCGGGGCTGGGGGCAAAGGTGAACGGGTCTTCGGCATTGATCCGGCATTCGATGGCGTGACCGGTGAAAACGATATCTTCCTGCTTCACCGACAGATCCTTGCCATCGGCGATGCGGATTTGTTCGCGCACCAGATCCATGCCGGTGATCGCTTCGGTAACCGGATGTTCCACCTGCAGGCGGGTGTTCATCTCGATGAAATAGAACTCGCCGTTCTCCCACAGGAACTCGATCGTGCCCGCGCCGCGATATTCCATCGCCGCCATGGCATCGGCCACGATGCCGCCCATGCGCAGGCGATCTTCCTGTGAGATAACAGGCGACGGCGCTTCCTCGAACACCTTCTGGTGGCGGCGCTGCAAGGAACAATCGCGCTCGCCCAGGTGGATGGCATTGCCGCGGCCGTCGCCGAACACCTGGAATTCGATATGGCGCGGATTGCCGAGGTATTTTTCCAGATACATCGTGTCGTCGCCGAACGCGGACTTCGCCTCGTTCATGGCCTGCTTCACGAGCGGCTCGAGTTGGTCCTCGCTCGGGATGACCTTCATGCCGCGCCCGCCACCGCCGCTGGCGGCCTTGGCCAGTACGGGATAGCCGATTTCGGCGGCGACTTCGCGCATCTCGTCAAAATCGGAGACGGCACCATCGCTGCCGGGTACGAGAGGAAGGCCCAGAGCTCCGGCTGTTTTCTTTGCCTGCACCTTGTCGCCCATGGTGCGGATATGTTCGGGCTTCGGACCGATCCACGCAATGTCATGCGCTTCAACGATGTCGGCGAACTTCGCGTTCTCTGACAGGAAGCCGTAGCCAGGGTGGATCGCATCGGCCCCGGTGATTTCCGCAGCAGAGATGATCGCCGCGTGGTTCAGATAGCTTTCCGTGGCAGACGGCGGACCGATGCAGACCGCATGATCTGCCAGACGCACATGCATGGCATCGGCATCGGCGGTGGAGTGGACCGCCACCGTCTCTATGCCCATTTCATGCGCGGCGCGGTGAATGCGCAACGCGATTTCACCGCGGTTGGCGATCAGGATGCGGGAAATGCCCATTTTGTGCGCCCCCTATGCAACGATGGCGAGGGGCTGGTCGAATTCAACCGGTTCGCCATTGCCGATCATCATTTCCTTCACCGTGCCATCCTTGGTGGCAGTGATCGGGTTCATCACCTTCATGGCTTCAACGATCAGCAGGGTATCGCCGGCCTTCACGCTGTCACCCACTTTCACGAAGTTGGGCGAGCCGGGATCGGGAGCCAGATAGGCTGTGCCGACCATCGGCGATTTTACCGCGTTGGCAAGATCGACAGGTGCATCGCCATCCGGTGCGGCGTCCGTCGTGGATGAAGCTGGCGCAGGCGCTGCCGGTGCCGCAGGCGCGACATGCGATACGGGCGCGCTGGCCACGGCCGCGCGCGAGACGCGGATCTTGCGATCATCGTCCTCCACCTCGATTTCGGTCAGGCCGGTTTCGGCCAGGATATCGGCCAGTTCGCGAACCAGCGCGGTATCGACGCTCAGTCCCCCCTTGCGGGCGGTAGTTGCCTTCTTCTCAGGCATGTATTCCCCGTTTCTGCGACCATTGTCAGGAGTATCTGCGGCTAGAGCCTGTCGCGCCGCAAGGCAAGTGTCACGGCGACGTCATGCTGCCGCGACAGCGGCTTCAAAGCTTTGCGGCAGCATCCAGCGCGAGTTCGTATCCGAAAGCGCCAAAGCCCGCGATGGAGCCAAGCGCCGCCATGCCGACATAGCTTTTATGACGGTAGGCTTCGCGCGCGGCGGGATTGGAAATGTGCACTTCTATCACCGGTGTCTTGATCGACCGAATTGCGTCGTAAAGCGCCAGCGATGTGTGGGTGAGGGCGCCTGCATTGACGATCACCGCCTTGGCCCCGTCAGCCTGCGCTTCGTGCAACCAGTCGACCAGATGGCCCTCGTGATTGGACTGGCGCATCTCGATCTCGATACCGAGCGGCCTTGCGCGATCTTCCAGGCGGGAGGCGATATCGTCCAGCGTTTCGGCGCCGTAGATTTCGGGCTCTCTCACGCCAAGCAGGTTCAGATTGGGTCCGTTGAGGACAAAAACAGTATCAGTCATGTTTGCAGCCCTTAGCCGCCCGGGAGGGGTGCGGCCAAGGGCTGATTGCGTCTAACGGCGCGAGAAGACTATTTCTCGACGCCCTTCACCTTGCCCCATTGGCGCGCGGCTGTGTAGCCGAGGTAGCCGGTGCCAAACAGCGCATAGAGCGGCTCGGGAAGCCCTCCGAGGTAGTCGTTCATGCCCTTGGCGATGTCATGCGCGGTAATGGGCGAAACGGCGGACAATATTCCCATTGGCAGCGCCGTCAGCAGCAGGATGTACATGACATATAGAAAGCTGGGGCGGGCCCGGCTTGTCCATGGGTCTTTCGAACTCGCTTCTGCAATGATGGCTGACAGGCGCGCCTCGATTCGTTGCATTTCCTGTGTGCCTTCCAGCTTTATCAGCTCGATCTTGGCCTGTGCCCGCGCTTCCTTGTCGGGAATGATCTTGTCGATGATGGAGGCGATGGGACCGATGAGGGATTCGATGATAGCCATAAGGTGCTGGTTCCGCTTGTTTTTGAAAGTCGCGAGCCTGTGCGGTCCCTTGCAGGCAGTAGGAAAGGGGCCTACGGGATTGATCGCCACGATGCGATGAGCGAGAAAAGGACCTAGCCAGATGCGGAGGAGTGTAATTGAGCAAAGCCGAGCGATATTCGAAGGGTGCTATCGCGCTGCACTGGCTGATCGCGCTGGCGCTGGCGGGGCAGATCGCGCTGGGCTTCGCAATGCCGAAGGACGCCAGCGGCTTTGCGCAATACCAGCTGCACAAGTCCATCGGCATCACCATTCTTGTGCTCAGCCTTCTGCGACTGGGCTGGCGTTTCACCCACCCGCGCCCCGCGCCATTGGAGGGCGGATTTACCGGTTTCCTCGCCAGCGCAGTGCATGCAGGCTTTTACGTTTTCATGATTGCAATGCCGCTGACGGGCTGGGTTCTGGTTTCGACAGATGCGATGGACGTGCCGACCTTGCTTTTCGGCGTGGTGCCACTACCGCATTTGCCACTGGCCGAGGGAATGAACGGGCTGGCGCGTGACGCCCATGAATGGCTGGCGTGGGGCGGCCTGGCATTGTTTGCGCTACACGTGGCGGGCGCCATGCGGCACCATTTCGTGATGCGGGACGGATTGTTAACGCGCATGAGCCCCCGGGGCAGCGGGTTCACGCTTGTCATGCTGGCAGCCGTATTGCTGACAGGCGGCGCCATATTCGCGGCGCAGGGCGGGTTCACCCAGCGCGAGGAGCACGATCACGCGACCGACCACGCGCCCGCTACGCAAGCGACCGACGAGGGCCCAACGCTTGCTGACGACGGACACGATCACGTGCATGAGGATGAGGCGGGTAATATCGCCGGAGAAGATGCCAAACAGGTTGAGATCGATGAGCCCGAGCAAGGGGCGACCGACGAAGAAGGCGTGGCATCCGAAGCCGTAGAGCCTGCCGGTCCGCCGCCGAGCTGGGAAATCCAGCCCGGTGCAAGCCTGCGCTTCAGCGTCGATAACGCTGGCAACATGTTAAATGGCAACTTTGCCAATTGGCGAGGTGATATCGTGATGGACCCCGCCGCGCCGCAAAGCGCCGAGATTACCATTACCGTCGATCTGGCCAGCGCCAGCCTTGGCGATGCAACACAGGATAACATGCTACGCGGCGGCAATTTCCTTGATACTTCCGCCTATCCGCAGGCCACCTGGCGCAGCACCAACGTGCGCCGCGTATCGGGCAACCGCTACGAAGCTGACGGCACCCTTTCGCTCAAAGGCGCAAGTCGTCCGCAGCGGATAGTTTTCACGCTGGAGGGCAGCGGAAGCCGTCGGTCCGTCAACGGCAGCGCGCGCATCGATCGTACAGCGTTTTCTGTCGGTACAGGCTCGAATGCCGACAATTTGGCAGGTACAGTCAATCTCTCATTCGCTTTTGACGCCACATCCTGATCGCCGATGCATCTTGCACAAGCCTGTCACCATTGCGCCAGCGCGTATTTGCCAGAAGGGTGTCACTGCAGAGACCTGGATACATCGAGTCTAACCGAATTATTTCGATAGGAATGCCATGACCGACCACAAGATCGAAACGCTCACCATTCACGCCGGGCAGCAGCCTGATCCCACCACCAATGCGCGAATTACGCCGATCTATCAGACGGCGAGCTATGTTTTCGACGATGCCGAACATGCAGCGAACCTGTTCGCGCTCAAGGAATTCGGCAATATCTACAGTCGGATCATGAATCCAACCAACGATGCGCTGGAGCAGAAGATCGCCGCGCTGGAAGGGGGCGTCGGCGCGCTGGGCGTGGCGTCCGGCCATGCCGCGCAGCTGATCGCTTTCCACACGCTGATGGAGACAGGCTGCAACATCGTGGCAGCGAACAAGCTTTATGGCGGATCGCTCAACCAGATGGGGGAGGCGTTCAAGAAGTTCGGTTGGGAAACCCGCTTCGTCGATGCGGACGATCCGGAAAATATCCGCGCAGCAATGGACGACATGACGCGCTGCGTCTTTATCGAAAGTCTCGCCAATCCGGGTGGGGTCGTCACCGATATTGCCGCGATTGCCGATGTGGCGCACGAAGGCGGCGTGCCACTCATCGTGGACAACACGATGGCCAGCCCCGCGCTGTGCCGCCCGTTCGAACACGGCGCGGATATCGTCACGCATTCCACCACCAAGTTCCTGAACGGCCATGGCAATTCCATTGGCGGCGTGATCGTGGATAGTGGCAAGTTCGACTGGAAGGCGCAGGGCGACAAGTTCCCCAGCCTGACGCAGCCGAACGGCTCCTATCACGGCGCGGTGCTGGTGGAGGCGCTGGAGCCCATCGGCCCGATCGCCTTCATCGTTGCCTGCCGCGTGCTTGGCTTGCGTGATCTGGGCCCGGCAATGGCACCACAGAACGCCTGGCTGGCGCTGACGGGCATGGAAACGCTTGCCCTGCGGATGGAGAGACATTGCGACAATGCGCTGGCGGTAGCCAAATGGCTGCAGAACCATGAAAAGATCGAATGGGTCAGCTACGCCGGTCTGGATGACAACGAGTACAAGCCGCTGGCGGACAAGTACCTTGGCGGCAAGGGCGGGGCAGTGTTCACCTTCGGCGTGAAGGGCGGATACGACGCGGGCGTGAAGCTGGTGCAGGGGGTGGAGCTGTTCAGCCACCTTGCCAATATCGGCGACACCCGCTCGCTCATCATCCATCCGGCATCCACGACTCACAGCCAGCTTGAGGGCGATGCACTGGTGGCAGCGGGCGCCGGGCCGGACGTGGTGCGCATCTCCGTCGGGATCGAACACGTCGACGATATCATCGCAGACCTGGAGAAGGGGCTTGCCAGCATTTGAGATTGGCAGGGCAATTCTTTCGCTTTCTGCCTTGCGGAATCGTAACCCGATGACGGCTGCTATCATCGAACGGGCATAACGGACTTTAGGGCAGGTTTTGCGATTCCTCTTGGATTTGGCGCTGGCGGCCTTATTCAGGTGAATGCGGATACCGGGCCCCTCTGGCGGGCGGCGAAAGCCTCTCGTGATGTCGGACCGCATCGGACAGCCGATGCAGTTTATCAGGGGCGTACTCCTCCGATCTCATCGGCAGACAAGAGAAGAGGAGAATACTTATGACTACGCGCAGGAAATTTATCGGCGGGGTCGGCGCTGCGGGCGCTGCTACGTTTGTTGGCGGGCAGCCAGCCTTTGCTCAGAACAGCGATGGTGGCCTTACGCCTGCCCCTCTGGCGACGGACCTGACCCCGCAACAGGCGCTGGATTTCCTGCGCGAAGGCAATGCCGCATTCCTGCGCGGCGATCAGACCCGCGTGCTTACAAGCGCACAGCGTCGGCTGGATCTGGCACGTGGCCAGTCCCCCTTTGCTGCCTATGTCACCTGCTCCGACAGCCGCGTGCCGCCCGAATTGCTGTTCGGTCGCGGGCTGGGCGAATTGTTCATCATTCGCAACGCGGGCAACACGGTCGATACAGTTGCGCTGGGATCGATCGAATACGCCGTGGCGCAGCTCAATACGCCACTGGTCGTCGTAATGGGCCACGAAAGCTGCGGAGCGGTGGATGCAGCAACGAAGGTCGTGACCGAGAATGCCACGTTCCCCGGATCGATCGGGCCAATGGTAGAGCCGATCATTCCAGCAGTGCTGAGCGTTCGTGACGAGCCGGGCGATCTGCTGGATAACTCCGTACGCGCAAACGTGCGCCGCGTGGTGAGACAGCTACGCAGCCAGACGGACCCCATCATGCTTGAACCGCAGCAGGAAGGCAGGCTGTGGGTGGTTGGTGCCTATTACCATCTCGATACGGGCGAGGTTGACTTCTTCGACCTGCCCGAGGGGGCGGAATAGGCCGCATCGCATTGCAACAAAAAAGGCCGGCAGTGTCACGAGGACGCTGCCGGCCTTTTTGTTAAACCACTGGTCGGGAAGACAGGATTCGAACCTGCGACCCCCACACCCCCAGTGTGATGCGCTACCAGGCTGCGCTACTTCCCGAGCCCAGTGGAGAGCGGCCCTATAGTTGTCCATTTCCGGTCTGGCAACCACCTCGATTGCCTCAATTTGTCAATGCTGCTAGGCGCGCTCCGCAATGTGCCGTGGAGGGGCGACACTTGAACCTCGCGTCGGCCTCCCCACTCTACTATTTCCAATGTTCGGGATGGACCTCGATTGATGTTTGATATTCTTTCCGCCGCAGCCGCCGCTGATGCGCCTCCGGGCTGGCTGCAGTTCCTGCCTATCGTCGGCATGATCGTGATTTTCTGGTTCCTGCTGTTCCGCCCGCAGATGAAGCGAGCCAAGGAACACCAGCAGAAGGTCGAGAGTCTGAAGAAGAACGACCAGGTGGTTACCGCAGGCGGCCTTGTGGGCAAGGTCGTGAAGGTGGACGATACCTACGCCGAAGTCGAAATCGCACAGGGCACGCGGGTGAAAGTGGTGAAGAGCACCATTGGCGATATCCTGAAGCCGGGCGGCGCCAAGCCTGCCAACGACTGATCATACTGGCGGATAGCTGACCATGCTCGATTTTCCTCTCTGGAAGCGTATCTCGCTCTGGGCCATCACGCTGTTGCTGGCGCTGGCGGCGATACCTTCCATCACCTCGCTTTCGGGCGTGGACCTGCCGGAATGGGCTGACGGACCAGAAGTGAACCTGGGCCTGGACCTTGCCGGCGGCAGTCATATCCTGCTGGAAGCAGACCCCTCACAGGTCGCCGCGCAGCGGTTGGAAACCATGGAGGAGAACGTTCGCGGGCTCCTGCGTGACGCAGAACCGCGCATTCGCATTGGCGACGTTTCCACGGCAAACGAACGCCTTTCCTTCATGATGGAGGATGCGAGCGAGATTGACCGCGCGCGCGAAATCCTGACACCCCTGATAAACGGTCAGGGGCTGGTGCGCGAATGGAACCTCGCCGTGATGGACGGCAATCGCATGGTTCTAACCCAGACCGAACAGGGTCTGGACCAGGCTGTGACCGATGCGATGGATTCGGCCACGGACGTGGTGCGCCGCCGTATCGACGATCTGGGTACGCGAGAGCCGACGATCATCCGCCAGGGCGACACCCGCATCGTGGTGCAGGTTCCCGGCCTCGAAGATCCGCAGCAGTTGAAAGACCTTCTGGGTCAGACGGCACGGCTGGAATTCAAGCTGGTCGACGCCAATGCGCTGCCAAGCGACATTGCGCAGGGCGTCGCCAACCCCGGCAGTGAACTCGTACCCTATGCCGATGACAGCGATTTTGCCGGCCAGTTCGAAGCGGTACGCCGCCTCGGCGGTATTCGCGGAGATAGCCTGACCGGCGCGCAGCAAAGCTTCGACGCGCAGACCAACGAGCCTGTTGTTTCCATAACGTTCGACGCTCAGGGCGGGGCACGCTTTGCCCAGCTTTCTACCGAGAACGTGGGACGCCGCTTCGCCATCATCCTCGATGACGAGGTTATATCCGCGCCCAACTTCAACGAACCGATTCTTTCGGGCAGCGCGCAGATTTCCGGTGGCTTCACCGTCGAAAGCGCCAATGCCCTGGCGATCTCGCTTCGCTCTGGCGCGCTGCCGGTGGACCTTACCATTATCGAAGAACGCACCGTCGGGCCTGACCTTGGTCGCGATTCAATCGTGGCAGGCGCGCTGGCAATGGGCGTGGGTTCGCTGCTGGTGGTGCTCCTGATGATCGCCACCTACGGCCGCTTCGGTGTCTATGCCACCATCGCGCTGGGTTTCAACGTGCTGATGGTGCTGGGCATCATGGCGTTCATGAACACCACGCTCACGCTACCCGGCATTGCCGGTTTCGTGCTGACGATTGGCGCGGCGGTGGATGCCAACGTGCTTATCAGCGAACGCATCCGTGAGGAGCGGCGACGCGGCAGGCGGGTGGTTGCCGCAGTGGAAAATGGCTACAAGGAAGCCAGCCGCGCCATTTACGATGCCAACGTCACCAACTTCATCGCCGGTGTGCTGCTGTTCCTGTTCGGCAGCGGCCCGGTACGCGGCTTTGCCGTCGTGCTGATCATCGGCCTGTTCACTTCGGTCTTCACCGCGGTGGTGCTCACCCGCATGTGGGTTGCCGGTTGGCTGCGCGACAAGCGCCCCGCCGAAATCAATGTGTAAGGGGAGGGGAAAACAATGAAATTGCTCAAACTCGTTCCCGAAAACACCAATATCAGGTTCCTGAAGTGGCGCGTGCCATTCTATATTGTCAGCCTGCTGCTGATTGCGGCAAGCTGGGCATTGGTACTGACCAAAGGTCTCAATTACGGTGTTGATTTCGCCGGCGGCCAGGAAATCACCGGGACCTTCCTGGAAGAGCAGGACGCCCCAATCGGGGAGCTCCGCGATACTCTGGGAACGCTGGGACTGGGTGAGCCCGTGATCCAGCGGTTCGGCGAAGCAAACCAGGTTTCCATTCGCGTGCGTCTGCCCGAAAGCGCAGAAGGCGATCCGGCTGCAGCGAACCGCATTGCAACGCAGATCATCGATACGGTGACAGCCGAGCACGAGGATTTTCGCGTCGATTCCAATAACACCGTATCCGGCAAGGTCTCGGGCGAATTCCGCGAAAAGTCGGTTTATGCCCTGCTGTTCGCCATGCTGGCGATTGCGGCATATATCTGGATCCGGTTCGAGTGGCAGTTTGGCGTAGGAGCCCTGTTCGCGCTGTTCCACGATGTCTCGCTCACGCTGGGCATGTTCGCCCTGTTCCAGATGGAATTCAGCCTCCAGATCATCGCTGCGATCCTGGCGATCATCGGCTATTCGCTGAACGATACCATCGTGGTTTATGACCGTATTCGCGAGAACCTGAAGAAATATCGCAAGATGCCCTTGCCCGAACTGCTTGACCTGTCGGTGAACGAAACGCTGGCACGCACGGTTATGACCAGTCTTACGCTGCTGGTCGCTTTGCTGCCGCTGCTGTTGTTCGGCCCTGCCAGCCTGTTCGGCATGGTCGCTGCAATCGTGCTGGGCATATTCGTCGGTACCTATTCGTCCGTCTACATGGCCGCGCCGATCCTGGTTTGGCTGGGGGTGACCAGCAATAGCTTCGTACCAGAAGAGACGGTCGCGGAACGCCAGGAAAAGAAGGCCCGCGGCGAGATCTGAGTGGAATCTAGACGATTAGTTTAGCGTAATAGGACGCCAGCGCCGCTGCGTTGGCGTCCCAGCTGAATTGCGCGACCGTGTTGGCGACTTCCGCCTGATCGTAGCTAGCCTCCAGCAAATCCTGTACGCCGGCGGCGATCGCACGGGCATCACGCGCCACGATGCGACCGGCTTGGGGAGCGGTGAGCAGTTCCTTCGCGCCGCCCGCATCGGTGATTATCAGCGGTGTGCCGCAGGCAAGCGCCTCCACCCAGGCATTGGCCAGCCCTTCGCTGGAAGATGGCATTACCACGGCATCTGCTGCTGATAGGACGGTGGGCAGGCTGCCGTGGTCCAGACTGCCCAGGAAATGCACGCGTTGTTCCAGCCCCAGTTCCTGCACCTGCGCCGCCAGGGCAGCGCGATCAGGACCGATGCCAACCAGAACCAGGTGTGTGTCCGGCAGGAGGGGAAGGGAATCGACGACGAAATCCTGCCCTTTGCGCGGGATCAAGGCGCCGACCGTTGCGAGCAGGCACTCTTCATCTCTCAGCACGATGCCGAACTCCTCGACAAGCGCTCGTCGACTTTCGGCCTTTCCGCGCGGTCGGAACAGTTCGCGATCCAGACCGGTGTAATGTACCGTGATCTTGTCTTCGGGCATCCCGAGCTTGGCCATGTCGCGCTTCAGGGCTTCGCTAACAGCCAGTAGTCCCGCGGCCTGCTTGCTTGCCGCGCGCATCTTGGCGAGGGCGTAGGACTTTTGCCCCCAATGCTGAATATCCGCTCCGCGTGCCTTGATGCTAAGCGGTAGACCGAGCTCTTTCGCTATGTCCGCTGCGGCAGGCCCATCGGGGTAGAAGAACTGCGCATCGACCAGATCGAACGGCTCGGCCTCGTGCAGCCGTCTCGCCATTGGCATCACCGCCCGAACGATCAGAGCCGGATTGAAAGCGCCGCCCACGCCGGGGATCAAGTTGAACCGTGGCCGGTGCACCTCGACACCACCTTCCTCTCCGGAGGCAGCGGCTGCTGCCAACGGCTTATAGCGCCCCATGGGGATCGGCGGCACTCCGATGGGGTTGATAACGGTGACACTCCAGTCCCCGCGCACAGCCAGCGCTTCCATCTGGCGTGCGACGAAAGTGCCGAAGCGCGGTAAGTGAGTGTTGGGGTAAAGTGTGGCGATGGACAGAACTCGCGACATCGAAGCAGTGCCTTTTATAGTTTGCGCACGAGCATTTCGGCCACAGCGAGCCATCCGGGGTTGTCGATCACGATCTGCCGTTGCCCGATACCGGGCGGCAACAAGCCCACCATGCTTCCCTGCCGGTCGATCAGGCGACCGAAGGCAAACCTGCCGCCGGATCGCGGCGCCAGCACGTCCCTGTTGATGAGCTGCGACGCGTCATCCGGGGATACCTGCCGCATCCACAACTGGTCTCCGCTGCGATATTCGCCTTGGCTGGTTTCGATGGACAGACATACCAGCGCGCCTCCATCTACCAGTTCGGTCGGCAATATCGCATCGCGCGTGGTGGCCAGTGCATCGGCGCCAGCCTCTGTCAGTCGGGCGATAATTTGCGGCTGGTCTTGCGCTTCACCTTTCACCAGGGTCTCCGGATCGACAGCCAGCGCTTCTCCGATACGGTTCATCCACGCGAGCGAAAGGTTGCGCATGCCCGTTTCCAGTCGTCCGATTGTCTGTGCGGTGGTGGGCGGCGTGCAGGCCGCAGCGACTTCCGCCAGGGTCATGCTTTTCTGTTTGCGGATATCGCGAATGCGATTGATCATCGGACTGGCTCCAAAATAACCCATCTGGTTGCAAATTTCTCTTTCCTACACCCGGTTTGTTTTTGCAAGGCGCCTTTGCCGCAAGAAGGGGAAGACGATGAACGACCGCAAACTGGTGGAACGCGAACTTACCGAAGAAGGACCACGGCGACGCGGTCGAGCGATCGGCAAGCGGCGCAGCGTCACAGTGAACCTTGCCGAGAGTCCACTCGGCTGGCTGCACGCGCATGGGCACCTCGATAATCGCCTGTTCGACGCAGGCGAGCGGCTGCGGGCTGATTACGAGCGAGCCCAACTTGGCGCGAATGTCACCATGCGATGGGATCCCGTGCGGGTGCGCGGCACGGGCGAGCAGGGCCTGACACAAACGGAACGTCAGATCTCAGCCCACACGCGCTTCAACGGCGCGTTGAAGCATGCTGGCCGTGGTCTTGAAGATATCTTGTGGCGTGTAGTGTGTGCAGGAGAGACCCTGCCGGTGGCGGAGAAGGCACTGGCCTGGCCTGCGCGCAGTGGAAAGCTTGTTCTGAAGCTGGCACTGGACCGGGTTGCGGATTTCTACCGGATTACCTAGCCCAGCAAACCCCGTAGCCAACCGGTGAACCGGGCCCAGATCGATGGTTTGTCATCGAATTCGTTGTGCTCGGCCAATGCAGCCTCGCGCTCCTTGATGAGCTTCGCGCGAAGCGAGTTGCTTTCGCCTTCCGCCAAGGCGTGGATCGTGCGCCCGCGCGGGTTGTGCGCATACATGAAGGCGTAACCGTCTACCTGATCGTCTTCGACTTCGGTGTAGCTGCCGTCGTCTTGCGGTCCGGGTTGCAATTCGGGTTCGGACTCTGGATCCGAATCTTGGACGTGCGAATGCTGGTCTTCCAACGCGCGGTCCTGGTTGGGCTCGACCAGATCTTCCTCGTCCTCGTAAGCCCACTCGAAGTGGTTGGAAGGTCCGCCCACATCTTCCGCCGTTCCGGCAACGTCACGATCCGCAGCAAACTCGACCTTCGCACCTTCGGAATCCGATTCGGCTTCCTGCATCGATGTGTCTTCCGGTACCCAGCAGACGCGTTGGCTTGGGAAATCGAGAAAAGGCCGGTCGCCAAAGACTGCTTGAGCCGAAGCAATCGGTTCGGATGCTTCACTGGTTTCGGTCTGCGTATCTGGCGGGGTGTTATCGTCAGACTCGTTATCTGTCGGATGGAGACTCGCCAATTCGGCTTCTGGTTCGGGCAGAGGATTGACCGGGAAAGCGGGCGTAGCTCTTGGTGCGGTGGTTTCGGATTGGCTATCTGGGGCAGTCGCCGCTGCTGACGGGGCGATCGCGGGAGCGCGACTTTCCTCCAGGAATCTGGTGTCGAAATCGGTGTTGACTGTACGGTCGAGAGGAGCATCGAAGTGATCTTCGTCATCGTCACCGTCCAGCGCCGCATCATCCAGCGAGGCCGCGCGCTCGGCGGCCAGTCGCTCCTCCTCTTCCTCTGCGGCGATTTGATCTTCGGGTTTCAGTGGCAAGCTGGGGAAGATGCGACGGTCGAAGTCCAGACCTTCGAGCTGCTCTGCAATCGCTGCTGCGTCGGTTTCCGCAGGGGCGGGGCGCGATGCCGTCATGCGGAGGACGTCTTCGGCCGAAGGTATATCGTCGTCGCTGATATCCGTGTCGTCGTCCGACGTGTCTGCCGCTTCGGCTTCGGGATCGTCCATGTCCATGGGCGCCAGGCCAAGCAGCGGGGCAGAACGTTCGGGCCGCTCGACGTCCTCGCCCAGCAATTCGGCAGAGGCATCCTGAAACAGCATGTGCGCCTTTTCCAGTTCCTCCGGATCGAGGACAAGGACAGGCTTCTTCTTGAATTTTCTGGGGCCGCCCAGCGACGAAAGGCTGCCGAAAGCAGGACCATCGGCACCCGGCAAAGTCGCCGATGTCACCGGATCGTCAGTACGCAGAGCAGAGCTGGTCGCATTCCCCATGCGGCTCTTATTCAACAGGTTTGGTGCAAACGATATGACCAAGCGTGGTTAATGCAAATTAACCTTGCAGATGGTCAGCCCTCGACCAGTTCGGCAAGTTCCAGCCAGCGTTCTTCCGCTTCGTCCTTCTCGGTACGGGCAAGGTCCAGCGATTTCGAGATACGCGCGAAGCGATCGGGGTCTTTCGCATAGAGGTCCGGATCGGCCAGCGCTGCTTCGCCCTTTGCTATCAGCCCTTCGAGTTCCTCGATCCGCTCGGGCAAATTCTCGTAATCCCGCTGATCCTTGTACGAAAGCTTGGCAGGATCCTTCGGCGGCGGGGTGGGCGTGGGCGCTGTCGACTTTTGCTGCGCAGGACTGTCGCTGCCGGCGGTCTTCCTTGCGGGCTTCTGCTTGCGCTTTGCCTGCCAGTCCTCATAGCCGCCTGCCACAATGTCTACCGTGCCGCTGCCATCGAGGCCCAGGGTAACGGTAACCGTTCGATCCAGAAAATCGCGATCGTGACTGACGAGCAGGACGGTGCCTTCGTAATCGGCGATCACTTCCTGCAGCAGGTCCAGCGTTTCCAGGTCGAGGTCGTTGGTCGGTTCGTCAAGCACCAGGAGGTTGGACGTGCGGGAGAATTCCCGGGCCAGCAGCAACCTGCTGCGCTCGCCACCGGAGAAGGTGCCGATTTTCGCCTCCACTAGGCCAGGATCGAACAGGAAGTCCTTCATGTAGGCTTGAACGTGTTTGCGCTGTCCGCGCACGTCGATCCAGTCGCCGCCTTCCGCCAGCACATCGCGCACGGTCTTGCCGGGATCGAGCAGTGCGCGCTGCTGATCTATCATCACGCCTGCGAGGGTATTCGCATGGGTTACTGTGCCCGTATCCGGTTCCAGCTCCTTGGTCAGCATCTTCAGCAAGGTCGTCTTGCCCGCACCGTTGCCGCCCACGATGCCGATGCGGTCGCCGCGCTGGATGCGCAGGGAAAAAGGCTTGATGACCTCCCGCCCATCGTAGGTCTTGGAAATTTCTTCGGCAACAATCACCGATTTGGATTTGAAGTCGGAATCGCTCGCCAGTTTCAGCTTGGCGGTACCACCAGGAGACACCATCGCGGCACGCGCGGCGCGCATCTCCCACAGCTTTTCCAGCCGCCCCATGTTGCGCTTGCGCCGGGCGGTTACGCCGCGCTCCAGCCAGTGCGCCTCGATTTTCAGCTTGGCGTCCATCTTCTCTGCGGCGCGCGCTTCCTCGGCATAGACCTGCTCTTCCCAAGCATCGTATCCGCCAAAGCCTACGTCCTTGCGGCGCAGCGCCCCGCGATCCAACCACAGGGTGGAGCGGGTAAGGCGTTTCAGGAACGTGCGGTCATGGCTGATGACGATGAAGGCGCCCTTGTAGCGGGTGAGCCAGCTTTCCAGCCAATCGATGGCGGAAAGATCGAGGTGGTTCGTCGGCTCATCCAGCAACAGCAGGTCTGGTTCCAGCGCCAGGGCGCGGGCGATGGCGGCGCGGCGTTTCTCGCCCCCGCTGGCACCTGCCGTACCTGTGGCCATGTCTATGCCAAGCTGCCCGGCGATTGCCTCCACTTCGTGTTCGGCGGGCGGGCGTTCGCCCGAGAGGGCATAGTCCATCAAAGTGCCGAAACCACGGAAGTCCGGGTCCTGCTCAAGCCACACGATGTTCATGTGCGGCTTTACCTTGCGGATGCCGCGATCTGCCTCGATCTCGCCGGAAATCAGCTTCAACAGCGTAGTCTTGCCTGCACCGTTGCGGCCTATCAGCGCAAACCGGTCACGCGGGCCAATGTGCAGGTCCAGCCCGTCGCCGTGCGCGGGATCGCCGAACAGCCAGCGTCCGCCCTGTTGCAGGCCGAGTCCTTCCCAGCTCAAGATCGGTGGTTCTGCCATCGCGGTGCGCAGGTAAGCGCGCAGGAGGTTGCTGGCAAGGAACTCGGGCGTTCAGCGCCGAGTTATCCTTGCAACCGTAAGTCAAACGCCCGTTTCCAAGGAATTCATCATGATGCGACCAATCCTGCCAATCGCCGCTGCCGCCATGATCGCGACCCCTGCCGCTGCCGAGGTTGTTATCGAATCGAACGGTCCCGTCGTGGCTCTTTCTGTGAACGAAAGCGTCTCGCTCGATCCCGATATTGCCAATCTCAGCGCCGGCGTGACGACCACCGCACCCACTGCGGTTGAGGCCATGCGCCGGAACGCGGTGCAGATGCGCGGCGTGGTCGATCGGATTGAGGCTCTGGATGTGGACCAGGACGATATCCAGACGAGCGGAGTGTCGCTGAGCGCCGAATACGACTACGATCAGCAGACGCGTGAGCAGGTGTTTCGCGGCTATCGCGTGTCCAACCGGGTGAATATCACGCTGCGCGATATCCAGCGCACCGGGCAGGTTCTGGACGCACTGGTAGCCGCCGGTGCGACCGACCTGGGTGGTATTGGCTGGGCAGTGGAGAATTCGGCCCCTGCGATCGAGCAGGCACGACAGGCCGCTTTCGACACCGCCATGCGGCGGGCGCGCAATTATGCCGAAGCCGCTGGATACGCCAGTGTACGCTTGCTGGAAATCAGCGAAAACGTGACTAGCAACCGCCCCATGCCGATGATGCGGCAAATGGCAGCCGCCGATGTGGCGGAGGAATCCACGCCGGTCAGGCCCGGACAGGTAGAAACGGGTGTCACCGTCAATTTCAGCTTTGAAATGGTGCAGTAGCCTATTTGCAACAGGATGCTGAACAGGTGGCCGCGCCGATATTCACTCCTTGTTCAATGGCCTGGCTTTAGGCAGGATTCCAGCATGAAACCATTCCTCGCCCTTCTCGCATCCGCCGCGCTTGCCGTATCTTTGGCGGTAACGCCTGCTTATGCTGCGCAATCGCGTGGCGATCAGCAGAGCGCGCGCGCGGAGATGCAGGCAGGCCGGAACATGCCGATCCGGGAGATCGAGCGGCGGATCATCCCCCGTATGGAGCGGGATGACGAATACATCGGTTTCGAATATGATGCGACGGCGCAGGCCTACCGCCTGAAATTCATTCGCAACGGTCGTATGATCTGGGTCGATGTGGACGCGCAGACCGCGCGTATCCTGCGTATCTCGCGCTGACGCTATCCTTTCACCGGCGGAAACTTCCCTCTCGCTTGACGCGTATATAGCAAAAGCCCAATTGTCGGGCCTGATTGCAGGGGAGAAATAATCGAATGCGCATCCTGATCGTCGAGGACGAGCCTACGCTCGGCCAGCAACTGAAGTCGACGCTGGAGCAGAACGGCTATGCGGTAGATCTCTCCACCGATGGGGAGGACGGCCATTTTCTCGGTAGCACCGAAGAGTATGACGCTGTCGTGCTAGATCTCGGCCTGCCGGAAATCGACGGCCTTACCGTGCTTGGCATGTGGCGCAAAGAAGGCCGCAATTTCCCCGTTCTGGTGCTGACCGCGCGCGACAGCTGGTCTGACAAGGTGGCAGGACTGGACGCAGGCGCGGACGATTATCTTGCCAAGCCCTTTCAGACAGAAGAGCTTATTGCTCGCCTGCGCGCACTGATACGGCGCGCCTCGGGCAATGCCTCTTCCGAACTCACCGCCGGCGACGTACGGCTGGACACCCGCTCGGGCCGTGTCACGCTGGCAGGCGAACCGGTGAAGCTGACGGCACAGGAATACAAGCTGCTTAGCTACCTGATGCATCACAAGGGCAAGGTCGTCAGCCGAACCGAACTTATCGAACATATCTATGACCAGGATTTCGATCGCGATTCCAACACGATCGAGGTTTTCGTCACCCGCATCCGCAAGAAGCTCGGCGCAGAAGTGATCACAACGATCCGTGGCCTCGGTTACAGTCTCGACGACCCGGACGACCCCTCCCGCGAATAAACCCGCGGCGGAGGGAAACTCTGCGATGTCTGCACCAGGCGATGCTGCCGATTCCGGCGGTGGCATTCGCTATGGGCCGCGGCACACGGGTAGCCTTGCCCAGCGGATGATGCTGATCGCAGCGGGGTGGATCTTTGCCCTGCTGCTGCTGGGCGGACTGGCTCTTGATCGGGCGCTTACCAACCTCGTGTCGAACCAGTTCGACGAACAACTTGAAATTTCGCTCACCTCGATGGTGCTGTCGGCTGATCTGGATCCCTTCGGCGAGGTCTTCTTCAATCGTATCCTGGGCGATCAACGCTTTCTGGAGCCTAACAGCGGCTATTACTGGCAGATCAACGGTGAAGGCGTCGCTCCATTGCTGTCGCGCTCCTTGTGGGACGAGGAACTGGTCATTCGAGAGGATGCGGCTGCCTACGATCCGGTCTTTTACGATTCCAGCCAGCCGGAGCTTGGATCGCTGCGGCTGGCACAGCGTACGGTGGCCTTGCCCGGCAGCGATATCGAATGGCAATTCGTGGTGGCTGCCAACCGCGAAGAACTGGACCAGCAGATCGCCGATATCCGTTCAATCCTCGTCTGGTCTTTCGCCATACTGGGCATCGGCCTGATCCTGATGGCCATGGCGCAGACATGGTACGGGCTTGGCCCCTTGCGCCGCATTCGCAAGGCGATTGCGCGTATCCGGTCATCCGGCAGCAATCGCGTGACCGATCCGCTGCCGCTGGAAGTGCAGCCCATGGTGGACGAGTTGAACGCGCTGCTGGAACACTCCGAATTGCAGGCGGAGGAGGCGAGGCGCCATGCTGGCAATCTGGCCCATGCCCTGAAGACGCCGCTCACCGTGGTGACGAATGCCGCCAGTGCAGGCGCGCCGGATCTGGACGACACGGTATTACGAGAGGCTGCCACGATGCGGCGGCAGGTCGATCACCACCTCGCCAGGGCGCGCGCCGTGGGTCGCCGGGCCGTGGGCCTGTCACGTGCCAATCTGATGGACAGCGCCGTTGCGGTGGAGCGCGCCGTGGGTCGTCTTTATCCGCAGGTCCGCTTCGATATCGACGGGAATGGCGATGCCCATGTCGCTGTCGAACCGCAGGATCTCGATGAACTGCTCGGCAACCTGATCGAAAATGCGGCGAAGTACGGTGGCGGCAGCGTTTTCGTCACCGTCGATGCGGAGCCCGATGCGGCACTATGCGCGGTGCTGGTCGAGGATGACGGAATGGGAATTCCCGAAGCGCAGCGGGTCGACATCTTCGGGCGCGGAGCGCGCCTGGATACAGAGAAACCGGGCACCGGCCTTGGCCTCGCCATCGTGCGCGACGTGGCCGAAATTTATGGCGGCAGTGTGCAACTTGATGAGAGCGAAGATCTAGGGGGTCTGCTGATCACCTTGCGACTGCCGCGCGCCAGCGAATAGCATCCGTCGAGCAGTCTTCGTATGAATAACCCGGACTTATGCGTCCTCTTTCAGCAAATTCAGCGCCGTCTCGATGACAAGTTCTGAATCCGCAGGTTTAGGCAGGTGGATGGCACCAAGCCTGCGCACCCTTTCCTCCGCACGGTTCAAGTCCCCGGAATGCAGGAGGTAGGGTATTCCGCGCCGATCCAGTTCCTCTGCCACCGGAACGCAATTTTCTTTTCCCTTCAGCGTCACATCCAGAATGGCCACATCGATATCCTGTTGTTCCAGGTATGATAGCGCCTTTTCCACGTTGGACGCGCAGAACGCTGTGCAGCCTTCGTCTTCGGCGGCGAATTCCAAGTCCATGAGGATCAACGGTTCGTCCTCCAGCAAGAGGATCGCGGCTTTCGACATCAGGTTTTCTTTCGCTTAACTGGCAGGAAACGCGATGGTGACCTGAAGGCCCTCGGCGTTCCATTCGCGGTGTATCGTGCCATCGGCGTGCCTGATCAATCGGTCAATGATTGCATTTCCAGAACCCGTCTTGCCCGAAGGGGCATTGATACGCGGGCCCCCGCGTTCGACCCAGGAAATCACGAGCTCATCCTGCTCTCCGCCGACTATACGCCAACTCACCTCGACCGTTCCACCGCCTTCCGACCATGCGCCGTGCTTTTCCGCGTTGGCGGCGAGTTCATGAAGCGTAACTCCGACGCCCGAGACCACGTTGAATGGCACTCTCGCCCCGTTGCCCTGCAACTCGAGCCGACCCGGTTCAAGATCGTAGGGTGCGAGGATTGCGCGAATGGCTTGTCCGATCTGGATATCACCGCTTGAGGCCTCGTCCAACGTCGTTTCATACGCGCGGCCCAAGGCCTGGACCCGATTGTTGATTTCGCGCGCTTCGCTCTCCACGCCGCGCATCCTGCCGGTGATGTTCACGATGCCGGAGATAACCGCGAACATGTTTTTCATGCGGTGCGAAAGTTCTCTCGCCATTTCCTTGGCATACAGCTCCTCCGCCCGTGCGGCGCGCACGTCGGAAACATCCCACTGGCTGCCGAAGAAATACAGCAGTTCTCCCTCGCTATTGTAGATCGGGCCGATATGGAGAGCGTTCCAGAACTTTTCGCCGTTCTTGCGATAATTCACCAGTTCCACGACCGTGACGTCTTCGTCCTCTATAGCCTTGCGGATCTTGGCAATGGCGGCAGGATCGGTATCCGGACCCTGGAGGAACCGGCAGTTCTTGCCGGTAATTTCCTCTTCGGAATAGCCCGTAAGTTCCCGAAAGGCGCGGTTGGAGAAGATGATCGCGTCATCCGGATCGTGCGGATCTGTCAGACACATTGCCATTCGGGTCTGCGCCATTGCCTGTTCGAACAGGACCCCGGATGCGCCGGAGAACTGATCATCCGGATGGGCTTCACGAAATCTGTCGGGACTTGAATCGAAGTTGGGGCCAGCGTCATAGGCTTGCCCGCTCCCCTTCGACATCTGGCCGGGATTGATTTTTGTTGATTTGTCCATTTCGCCAGCGAAACACCTCGAAGGCGGCTTTGGTTCCACAACAGTAAAATCAGACTGTTGCCGATTAGTCACCACGCGCGATGCGGTGGTGCCGGATCACTTCGTCTATGACGAAGCGAATGAACTTCTCGCTGAACTCGGGATCGAGATCGGCTTCTACAGCGAGTTTTCGCAGCCGCTCGATCTGTCTCGCCTCGCGATCGGGATCGGCGGGTGGAAGCTGGGTCTTCGCCTTGTATTCGCCAACCGCCTGCGTGATGCGAAAACGCTCTGCCAGCATGTGGATCAGCGCAGCATCGATATTGTCGATACTCCTGCGAAATCCGGCAAGGACGGGGTCAGGATTTTGGTTGGCCATCGGTTCAATCGGGGAAGGCTGCTGGGTTTGGCTGGGCATGCGTCCCTTCTTGCGGGAGAAATGTACGCTTGCCAACACCCCTGTGCATCCCCATTGAGGCCCGCATGAGCGACAACGTCGTCCCCATCAAGCGCGGTCCGGAGGCATCACCGCCGACCCTGGCACCGATCCTGTCGCTGACCGCGACGTCGATGAATTCGGTAAACTCGATCATCCTTGACCGGATGCAGAGCGAAATTCCGTTGATCCCGGCATTGGCCGGCCATCTGATCGCGGGTGGAGGCAAACGCATGCGCCCCATGCTCACGCTGGCTGGGGCCGAGGTGGTGGGATACCAGGGCACGCGTCATCACAAGCTGGCCGCTGCTGTGGAATTCATCCACACCGCCACCCTGCTGCACGACGACGTTGTGGACGGCAGCGAGATGCGGCGCGGCAAGTCTGCGGCCAACATCGTCTATGGCAATCCCGCCACGGTGCTGGTCGGCGATTTCCTGTTTTCCCGCGCTTTCGAGCTGATGGTGGAGGATGGCAGCCTGAAGGTTCTGAAAATCCTTTCCGGTGCCAGTGCCATCATCGCGCAGGGCGAAGTCGACCAGTTGACCGCGCAGCGCAAGATCGAGACGAGCGAGGAACGCTATCTCACCATCATCGGCGCCAAGACCGCCGCGCTATTTGCTGCCGCCAGTCGCATTTCCGCTGTCGTTGCTGAAAAGAGCGAAGAAGAGGAACTGGCGCTGGATTCCTATGGTCGCAATCTGGGCATCGCCTTCCAGCTGGTGGACGATGCCATCGACTACGATTCCGAAGCCGCCGAGATGGGCAAGGACCGCGGTGACGACTTCCGCGAAGGCAAGATGACGTTGCCCGTCATCCTCGCTTATGCCCGCGGGAACGAGGAGGAGCGTCGTTTCTGGCAGGATGCCATCGCCGGTTTCAGTACCGAGGATGAAGACCTGACCCATGCGATCGACCTGATCCGCAAGCACGATTGCGTGACCGCGACGCGTGACCGCGCCCGCCATTACGCCCAGCGCGCCTGCGATGCCCTTTCGATCTTCCCCGATACCGCCGCCCGCCGTGCCATGGTGGAAGCGGCACAATTCGCGGTTGCGCGAGGGTATTGAGCACAGCGCCGTGCAATAGCACCCGGCGAATGCGGAAACGGAAGTGGTAGAAAACCTTCCCATCCACGCAGTATTGCCGGACCTGCTGGCCGCTCTGCGCCAGCGCAACGGCGCAGTCCTCGTCGCACCGCCCGGAGCGGGAAAGACCACTGCGGTTGCGCCGGCCTTTCTTGCCGAAGAATGGTGTACGGGTCAGATCATCCTGACCTCTCCACGCCGCGTGGCCGCGCGGGCTGCGGCGGAGCGAATCGCCAGCCTGTTGGGAGAGAAGCCGGGTGAGCGCGTCGGCTACCTTACCCGATTGGACAGCAGGCAATCGAAGGCCACGCGTATCCTCGTTGTGACAGAAGCAATCCTGGTGAACCGCCTGCTGGAAGATCAGGAACTGAATGGCATATCCGCCATCCTGTTCGACGAGGCTCACGAGCGACATCTCGATTCCGATCTTGGGCTGGCCCTGGCGCTGGAAAGCCAGCAGGTGCTGCGTGAAGACCTGCGCATCGCGGTAATGTCTGCCACCATCGATGGAGCGCGGTTTGCCCGGCTGATGGGGCCAAGCACACCGGTTGTCGAGAGTGAGGGGAAAGCATTTCCCTTGCGGATTGAATGGCTTGGTGCCCGGCCCGAAGATCGAATCGAAGCCGCTATGACGTCCGCCGTGTTGCAGGCATGGCGCGAGGAGCAGGGCGATATACTCGCTTTCCTGCCCGGTGTGGGCGAGATCGAACGCACGCGCGAACGCTTGATGGAGCGGCTTGCAGGTGTGCCCATCCTGCCCTTGCACGGGCAGGTCCAGCCGCAGGACCAGCGCGCCGCCCTTCGGCGAGATCCCGATGGCAGGCGGCGCATCGTACTGGCAACCAGTATCGCGGAGACTTCGCTGACGCTGGAAGGCGTATCGGTCGTGGTCGACAGCGGGCTGGCGCGCCGGGCAGAGTTCGACAAGGCGGCAGGGACCACCCACCTCGTTACGCAGCGTGCCAGCCAGGCTGCGGCAGCACAAAGGGCAGGGCGCGCCGCCCGCACCGGGCCGGGCGTGGCCTACCGATTGTGGGAAGAAGCCGGTCATGCGGGGCGACCGGCGTTCGATCCACCAGAGATGCTGACGTCGGACCTAGCGCCCCTGATGCTGAGCCTGGCGCGATGGGGCGTTACGGAGCCTGCCAACCTGCAATGGCTAGACCCCCCGCCAGATGCCGCGGTCGCATCCGCCCGCGAACGCCTGCGCAAACTGGGCGCGTTGGACGGTGCTGGCGCTATCACGCCATGGGGTGAGAATATTGCGACGCTCCCACTCGACCCGGAAAGCGCTGCGGCCGTGCTGTTCGGAGCGCGCACCGGGCAAGCGGAGGAGGCGGCAAAGCTGGTGCTGTTGTCGCAGGAGCGAGGACTTGGTGGACGGGGCGAGGACCTGCTGCAGCGCCTGCAACGCTGGAACGGCGACCGGGGCAAGCGGGCTGATGCCTCGCGCAGATTGGCCCAGAGGTGGGCGAGGGCAGCAGACCGCTTGATTGAAGGCGACGACAACAAGCCATTGAGCCCTGCGCTTCATATCGCCTTTGCACGGCCCGACTTCATCGCACGGCGCAGGGACCACACGGGTGAGCAATGGGCCTCTGCTGGTGGACGTGGTTTCATGCTTGATCCTGCTTCGCCGCTGGCGCGAGCCGAATGGATTGTCATCGCCGACGCTACCGGTCAGGCGAAGGGTGCGCGCGTCTTGGCGGCGGCGGAATTGGCGCGATCCGACATCGAGGAGCATCTTGCTTATCTGATCGAGGAACGCACCGTAGCCCGCTGGAACAATTCCGAAAAACGGGCGGAGGCGAGGCGCGAGAAGCGGCTGGGTGCCATCACCATGGCAAGCGGCCCTGACCCCGACCCTGACCCCGATGCGATTGCGGATATCCTTGTGGAAAAGGCGGTGGAGAACCTGGGGACGCTGCTTCCATCCGCCCTGCTGGCCCGCGCGCGTTTCGCCGGGATCGAGACGCTTTCACCTTCCACGCTCGCCAGCCGCGCAGACGAGTGGCTGATGCCCCTGCTGGAGGGGAAGCGCAATCTCGACATTTCCCAGTCGCGCACCGCGGAAGCTGCGCTGAACCTGCTGTCGTGGGAGGATCGCCAGTCGCTCGACACGATTGCCCCGCGCCATTTCACCAGCCCGGCTGGCACGACGCACCAGATCGATTATGCAGGCGACGACGCGCCATCGGTTGAGGTGCGCGTACAGGCGCTGTTCGGTCTGGAGCGTCATCCGATGATCGGCGATACCCCGCTATTGCTGAAGCTCACCAGCCCCGCAGGTCGACCCATTCAATCAACCCGCGATCTGCCCGCGTTCTGGCGCGGGAGCTGGGATGATGTGCGCAAGGACATGAAGGGTCGCTATCCAAAGCACCGCTGGCCGGATGAGCCGTGGACCGAAAAACCGAGCCTGAAAACGAAGAACGCCTTTTCAAAAGGCGGCGGTTGAATTATCCGGTCAAGAATTATGGAAGCTCGTATCTACAAGCGCCCCAAGAGCGCCATGCAATCCGGCAAGGCACTGGTTGACCAGTGGGTGCTGGATTTCGTCCCCGCAGAAGCCAAGCGTCCCGATCCGCTGATGGGATGGGCAGGCAGCGGCGATACGCGCCAGCAGGTGCAGCTGAAGTTTGCCACCTGCGAAGCTGCGCAAGCCTATGCGGAGAAGTACGGCATCGCTGCGCGCGTGCATTCGGTGCCACCCAAGAAGCTGAAGATCCAGGCTTACGCCGACAACTTCCGGTAGGGTTGCAGCGCGAACGCGCTTCTCGATCACTTCGCGGTTGAACTAATCGTGGACAACCGCCATATGGCCCACCGGGAGTCGGGTGGACGTTCGCGTTTGCTCACCGGGTCAGGTCCGGAAGGAAGCAGCCCAGGTAAATGGCAGCGGGTCGCTCGGCTCCTTTATCCACCACATTGTTGCAATGACATTCGCAGCGCGAGGGCCTACCTTTGCGCGCATGAGTGATTCACCGGAAAATCCGGATACACCTCCGTGGGAGGGTAACGGCGAGGCAGAAGAGGCAAAACCCTCGGTTGAGGAGTTGGAGGCGGCTGGCCAGAATTCCATGTTCGGCGATCCGGAACCTGCATCCGCGCCTGCGCCTGCACCGGTGAAAGGGGCTCCCGTGCCGACGACGCCTGCGCCCGAAGAACCCGCCGCTGCGGAACCTGCTGCAGCCGCACCGCTCCCTGATCCCGCGCAACCTTACCGCGTGCTGGCGCGTAAATACCGTCCGCAGACTTTTTCCGAATTGATCGGACAGGAGCCGATGGTCCGTACGCTGGGCAATGCGATAGAGCGTGACCGGCTGGCCCATGCCTTTTTGATGACCGGCGTTCGCGGAGTGGGCAAGACCTCAACTGCGCGCCTCATTGCAAAGGCATTGAACTGTGTCGGGCCTGACGGGCAGGGCGGTCCCACTATCAATCCGTGCGGCGTGTGCGAGCCATGCACCGCGATTGCCGAAGGGCGGCATATCGATGTGATCGAGATGGACGCCGCCAGCCATACCGGTGTCGACGACGTGCGCGAGATTATCGAGGCGGTGCGCTATTCCGCCGTTTCCGCACGCTACAAGATCTACATCATCGACGAAGTGCACATGCTTTCGCGCAATGCCTTCAACGCGTTGCTGAAAACGCTGGAAGAACCGCCTGCGCATGTGAAATTCCTCTTCGCCACGACGGAGGTGGACAAGCTGCCGGTGACGGTACTCAGCCGTACCCAGCGTTTCGATCTGAGGCGCATCCCGCGCGAAATGTTGCAGGATCACTTCGCCGCCATCTGCCAGAAGGAAGGCGTGGAGGCGGAGGACGAGGCGCTGGCGATGATCGCCGCCGCTGCGGAAGGGTCAGTGCGCGACGGCCTTTCCATCCTCGACCAGGCGATTGCCCACGCGGACATGGATTCAGCCGAAGCGGGCACCACGGTGCGCGCCGCCAAGGTGCGCGACATGCTGGGGCTGGCCGACAAGGGGGCGCAGCGCAGGCTTTTCCAGCACCTGCTGGAAGGAAATCCGCAGGCTCTGCTGGCCGCTGTCGATCAGCAATATGCACTGGGTGTGGAACCGCTGGCGCTGGTGCGGGCGCTGATGGAATTCACCCATCGCATCGCCGTGACGCAGGTCGGCGGCGGAGAAGCGGACGCGCCCACTTCGGAAGAACGGGATGCTCTGGGCGAATGGGCGCAGAAACTCTCGCCCGGACAGGTCCATCGCTTGTGGCAACTGCTGCTGAAGGGCCATGACGAGGTGCGCACCGCGCCCGATCCGCTGGTTGCGGCGCAGATGGCGTTGCTGCGCGTGTTGCACGCTGCCGACATGCCCGATCCCGGCAAGCTGGCCAAGCAGTTGAAGGACGCAGCGCTCGTCGGCGGTATCGCGGGTGGGGGCGGCACAAATGTCGGACAGGGCGGCGGCGCACCGCAGGCGCTCAACTGGCTGGAACTGGTGGAGCGGGTGGACAGGTCGCACCTGCCCAATGCCATGTCGCTATCCACCAAGCTGCGCATGCAGGTGCGCGTAATCGAACTGGGGCCGGGCAAGCTGGTGTTTGCCCAGCCGGATGGTTTCGAGGATGATATCGTCCCTGAAATCAAACAAGCCCTGCTGGAACTGACGGGAGAGCGTTGGGACATCCAGCGCACCGAAGGCAACGAAGAAAACAGGGGCACGCCCACGCTGGTGGAGCAGGACGAGGCCATGCGCCGCGCCGCCAAGCAACGCCTGGAATCGCATCCGATGATGGAGGCCGTACGCACCCATTTTCCCGACGCGCAACTGGTGGAGCCGGTGGAACCCGTGCGGGGTCGCAAGGATTGGTCCCGCACCGGCTGACAAAATTTACCCTGTAACAGGGAATGACATTCCTACTCTCGAGGAGAAACGCACATGGAAAACATGGAAGAAATGATGAAGGCCGCGCAGGAAGCGGCGCAGAAGATCCAGCAGCAGATGAACGATGCACAGGTCAAGCTGGACGAGATCGAGGTTGAAGGCAGCGCCGGTGGCGGCCTGGTGAAAGTGCGCGCCAGTGCACGGGGCCGTATCATCGGCGTGAACATCGACGACAGCCTGTTCAAGGAAGAGGAAAAATCGATCCTCGAAGACCTCGTTACCGCCGCTTTCAATGATGCACGCGACAAGGCCGACCGCAAGGCGGGCGAACACATGGCGGAAATGCAGCAGGGCCTGGGCCTGCCGCCGGGGTTCAACCTGCCTGGCATGGGGTGATCTTGACGGCTTGAATCTCTCAAGCCATGATCGCAGGATGAGTAATCGAAACAAGGGCTTGGCGTTAGCCCTGTCTGCGATCCTTGCAGCGCAACCTGCAGTCGCTCAAACCGAGCCCACGGTTCAGCCGGCAGCCGTTGAATACGCGCCGGCCGGCCCCTGGACGGTGGATTACGCCGAAGACAGCTGCGCGCTTTTTCGCGAGTTTAGCGATGGTGAGAATGAGCTCTGGATCGAATTCCGCCAGATTGCGCCCGGAAGCATGGCCCGTGTCTTGATCGGTGGCAGCCATCTGCTTCTAACCGAGACTGCACCACACGTCACGATCTACCCTGAGGGCGAGGCCTTCGATCACTGGGCGAAGACCTTCACCAGCGAAGACGGCAGCGTACGCGCTATCATCACCTCGCTATACTTGCATTTGTTGCAATCGGGCGAACCGTCAGAGCAGGGCGATGAGGAAGAGGTAACGCCCGATCCTTTGCCCGAAATTGCGGGCATACAGATCGCCCGCGCATTCGATCATACCGTCGCTATCCGTACCGGCGAAATGGACACACCTGTCCAAGCGCTGCAAACCTGCATGACTGACCTGGTGCGGACATGGGGTATCGATCCTGAAGAGCTTGAACGGGCTGTAACACCTCCGGTGCCTGAATTTGAAAAGCAGTGGAGGGCACGCGTACGAAATTATTATCCGCGCACTGGAATTCACAGTAGCCGCAACACACGTTTTCCAGTTGTCCTGCTTGTCGGGCCAGACGGCAGGGTAGCAAGGTGCCGCTCGCCCAATGCGCTGGGTGACGAAGATTTCGAAGCAGTGGCGTGCGCTGCGCTGACCAGGTTTGCGCGCTTCAACCCTGCTGTCGATGACGAGGGAGAGCCGACCTACGGATTTTGGTCAACATTCATGGTTTACATCACGACCTAGGTTGAGACGGGTCATTTTCATTCATCGGATGTCGAGCAGAATTGTCGGCACAATCAACAGAGACAACAGGGCGGGAACATAATGCAACGGGGCTTTCGTAAATTCGGCTACGGTATTGTTGCGGCAGCCAGTGTTCTGGCAAGTCCGGCGTCGTTGCGCGCTGACGAAGCATCGATTCTTCTGCCACCAACATCTGCATGGAATGCCGACTATGCGGAAGACAGTTGTGCCCTGCGTCGCACGTTCGGAAACGGGGACCAGAACGCCTATCTAGAATTGCGGCAGTTCGCGCCGGACACCGAGACGCAAGTCATCGTTTCCAGTGACCAGCAGAGGCTTCGTACCCGCCGCCTCGGCCTGACGTTCGTCCCGGATTCCGAGGCTATCCTTCCCACGAACGTGATGCAGGTCGAAGTTGGTGAATTCGGCAAGGGTTTTATCTCTACCATCGTACTCCTTCCTGCTGAACTGCGCGAACCGGTCGCGGCTTCGCAATATCAGCAGAGTTTAGGGTATCGGGGACAGTGGTCCGACGAAGAACGCGACGCGCGCGAGGCCGAAATTACCGGCCTGGCCGTCACCCACGGTTTCCGCCGCGATTTCACGCTTCAGACCGGTCCGATGCATCAACCGATGGAGGTTATGCGCCATTGTCTGGACGAATTGTTGAACCACTGGGGCATCGATGTTGAAGCGCACCGTTCCTTGCTTCGCCCCGTACAGCCGGTGGAAATGGAGCGATGGTCTCGTAGAGTGACGGAGCGGTATCCACGCCATTTGGCTAAAACCGGAGAGCAGGCCGTTGTGCGCATCCGGCTGAACGTGTCTGCGACGGGATCACCCACCGACTGCGCAGTCCAAATTCCCATGAGCGATACCGACTTTAACGAGCTCGCCTGTTCGCTCCTGCTGGAACACGCCCGGTTCGAACCGGCAATTGACGGCAATGGAGATCCCATCGCCAGCTATTGGCTGACGTCCATTATCTACATTATGGAATAGCCCATCGGCACTAAGCGGCAGTTGCCTACATTGTAGAAAGTCTCGCAATCCGCAGCACTGGGGAAGTCACGTCGCTTCTTCGTCGTGCAGAACGGATGGGTGAATTGAGGGCGGCGGGCGTTTCTTTGCCTGTAAACACCGTTCCAGGTGTTCCACATTACCTATCCACCCCTAAGCGCACACCGGACGTTGCAGCCGCGCAGGGTCGCCCCCATATTCGGCATCAAGCCTAAATATGGAAATCGAAATGACTGCATTCCCCCTTCTCCCCTTGCGCGACATCGTCGTTTTTCCCGGCATGGTGGTGCCCCTGTTCGTGGGGCGCGACAAGTCGGTGGCGGCGCTGGAAGCGGCGATGGAAAACGGCAAGGATATCTTCCTTGTCGCCCAGCTTGATCCTGCCTGTGACGACCCGGAGGCAGAGGACCTCTACGATCTGGGCGTGGTGGCGCAAGTGCTGCAGATGCTCAAACTTCCCGACGGCACCGTGCGCGTGCTGGTGGAAGGCCAGTACCGCGCGAGGATGAGCGAAATGCGCCTGTCCGATGACTTCGTGATGGCTCAGACCGAAGAAGTGGAGGAAACCACCGCCAGCGGTACCGAGGTTTCGGCCATGATGCGCAGCGCGCTGGGCCAGTTCACCGAATATGCCAAGTCGAACAAGAAGATGTCCGACGAGCTTGAGGAAGAGTTGAACGCTATCGACGATGCTGGTCGCCTGGCGGATGCGATTGCCGCCAACCTTTCGGCCAAGGTCGAGACGAAGCAGCAATTGCTGGCAGAGGGCGACGCGCTGAAGCGACTGGAAATGGTCTTCTCCGTAATGGAGGGGGAGCTTTCCGTGCTGCAGGTGGAGAAGAAGATCCGCGGTCGCGTGAAGCGGCAGATGGAGAAGACCCAGCGCGAATATTACCTCAACGAGCAGCTCAAGGCTATCCAGAGCGAGCTGGGCGGCGAGGGCGAGGACGGTGACGAACTTGCCGCGCTTGCCAAGCAGATCGAGGAAACCAAGCTTTCCAAGGAAGCCAAGGCAAAGGCCGAGGGTGAACTGAAGAAGTTGCGTTCCATGCAGCCGATGAGCGCCGAGGCGACCGTCGTTCGCAATTACCTGGAGGTTTTGCTGGGCCTGCCGTGGGGCAAGAAGTCCAAGTTAAAGAAGGATATCGGCAAGGCGCAGGAAGTGCTGGATGCCGATCACTACGCGCTGGAAAAGGTGAAGGATCGCATCGTCGAATACCTTGCCGTGCAGGCGCGCACCAACAAGCTGAAGGGGCCGATCCTGTGCCTCGTCGGCCCGCCGGGCGTGGGCAAGACCAGCCTGGGCAAGTCCATCGCCAAGGCGACCGGTCGCGAATTTATCCGCCAGTCGCTGGGCGGTGTGCGGGACGAGGCCGAGATCCGCGGCCACCGGCGTACCTACATCGGTTCGCTGCCGGGCAAGATCGTCTCCAACCTGAAGAAGGCCGGCACCAGCAATCCGCTGTTCCTGCTGGACGAGATCGACAAGCTTGGTCAGGATTTCCGCGGCGATCCGGCATCGGCGCTGCTGGAAGTTCTGGATCCTGAACAGAACAACAAGTTCCAGGACCATTACCTGGAACTGGATATCGACCTCTCGGACATCATGTTCGTCACCACGGCCAACAGCCTGAACCTGCCGCAGCCACTACTGGACCGGATGGAGATCATTCGGCTGGAAGGGTACACCGAAGACGAGAAGGTCGAAATTGCGCAGCGCCACCTGATCGCCAAGCAGGTGAGCGACCACGGCCTGAAGGACGGCGAGTTCGAACTGACCGAGGCGGGCCTTCGCGATCTGATCCGCTATTACACGCGTGAGGCTGGCGTGCGTACGCTGGAACGCGAGATAGCCAAGCTGTGTCGCAAGGTGCTGCGCAAGATCCTTGAAAAAGAGGTGGAAGGGGTGACGATCACACCGGAAAACCTTGGCGATTTTATGGGCGTACGCAAATTCAAGCACGGCGTTTCGGAGGAAGAGGCGCAGGTCGGTGCGGTAACTGGGCTCGCCTGGACATCGGTCGGCGGCGAACTGCTTACCATCGAAAGCGTCACCACGCCCGGCAAGGGGGAGGCGAAGACGACTGGCAAGTTGGGCGACGTGATGAACGAATCCGTCGCGGCGGCCTTCAGCTTCGTGAAGGCGAGGGCGCCTGCCTATGGCATCAAACCCAGCATCTTCCAGCGCAAGAACATCCATATCCATCTGCCCGAAGGCGCCGTACCCAAGGACGGACCGAGCGCGGGTATCGGCATGGTCACCTCGATCGTATCCACCCTGACCGGTATCACCGTGCGCCCCGACGTTGCGATGACGGGCGAAGTCACCTTGCGCGGGCGCGTACTGCCTATCGGCGGTTTGAAGGAAAAACTGCTGGCGGCGTTGCGCGGTGGCATCAAGACAGTGCTGATTCCGGAAGAGAACGAGAAGGACCTCGCGGAGATTCCGGACAACGTGAAGGAAGGGCTGACGATCATTCCGGTGAGCCATGTCGACGAAGTGCTGGAGCATGCGCTCACAGCGATCCCGGCGCCGATCGAATGGACCGAAGCGGACGATCTTGCCAGCCAGCCTCGCGGGACAGGTGGGGGCGATTTATCCGCCACGACGGCGCATTGAAGCGATCGCTATATGGAGTTTGTGGCGCGCTGACTGATCGCAACATGGTTAGCGCGCCGTAACTTTTGCGCAGTCAGAAGTGGCAAAGCTGCGTGTCGGGCGAAAAATACTGCCAGTGGAGCGGCTTTGCCTTTGACAGCGCGCCGAAAACTCGCTCAATTCCTGCCATCGCAGAGCGATTCACAACTTTCGTCTCGAGCACATAGATTTGAGGGGGTTCTCCAGAACATGAATAAGAATGAACTGATTGGCGCAGTAGCGGATGCAAGCGGCCTGTCGCGCAATGATGCCACCAAGGCAGTAGAGGCCGTTTTCGACACCATCACCGGCACCCTGTCCAAGGGTGACGAAGTGCGTCTCGTCGGTTTCGGCACCTTCTCTGTTGCCAAGCGCAAGGCTTCCACGGGGCGCAACCCGCGCACGGGCGAACCAATGACGATCAAGGCTTCTACCCAGCCTAAATTCAAGGCAGGCAAAGGTCTGAAGGACGCCGTGAACTAAGCCACACCGAATGATATTCTGCAATTGCAGGATCCAAAGGGCCGTCCGCTGGGGCGGCCCTTTTCTTTTGCGCCTACCGCTTCGAGCTGCAGAAACGATGTTACCGCGCGAATTCGATTAGCGCAGTTGGCGCCGCCCTGCTGTTTGCATCGATATCCCAGGCCAGCATCTCTCCGCGCGGATCGGCCATCGGTCCCTCGTCCGTGTTGTTGGCCAGGATGCGCGCGTCGGTCACAATGCGAAATGTGCCTTCGATCGGTTGCGTGTCGAGGCCGGATTCGTCCAAAGGTCGTCCATCAGCCTCCGCCATGGCGCCGAACATGCCCATCATCGCACCCATCGGGTTGCCGCCCGTCGGCGCGAAACCGGGTGCCGAAATGCGTGCGCGACCATCATCGCGGAGACGGATGCTCACGAAGGAACTGGCCATCGGCATGTCCTCGAAAGTCGGAAAGTCGAAATCGTGCCCGAGCGTGCTGGTAATGGCGAAATCCACGACGAATACGCCATCACCGATAAATTCAACGCTGTTCCAGCCGCGTTGCCGTTCCAGCATTGCAGCCATTTGTGCAATCTCTTCCTCGTCGGACATGTCGACCCCGCCGATCATGCCCTCGATCATCTGGCGACCCATCGCGTCCTTGCGGGCACGTTCCGCAATTTCATCCTCGGTACAGGGGCGTTCCTTGCCGCTACCCGGTTCGAAACACGGTTCCGGCCCTTCAGCCTCTTGCGCCATGTCGGCCAGGTCATTCAGGCCCGCCGCCACGATTTCACCCTGATAGGAAAAGGCAAACTGGCGATCGGCGTTGATATGCAGCATCGCGTCGAAGCTGCCCGGCTTGAACAGGCAGCCGGAAAGCATGGTCGTGGAAGCCAGCAGAGCAGCGCCCGCAGCCAAGCGTGTGAAATTGGTCATCGCAATTATTCCCCCGTCGTTCGTGTCGCCACCGCGTATAGCGCAATTGCACCAGCGTTGGAGACGTTCAGGCTTTCCATAGCTTCACTGATCGGGAGCCGTGCCAGTGCATCGCAGTGCTGGGCAACGTTGTGGCGCATGCCTTCTCCCTCTGCGCCTAGCACGATAGCTACGGGGCCGGCGGGCAGGGCCTCTGCAAATTCCGCCTCTGCTTCCCCTGCAAGGCCCAGCCGCCAGTAGCCGGCCTCCGCGATATCTTCCAGCGCGCGTGAAAGGTTCACCACGCGAATCCACGGAACGACTTCCAGCGCGCCGGAGGCCGATTTGCCAATGACGCCGCCTTCGGGAGGAGCGTGTCGATCCTGCGTGACGATAGCAGCGGCGTTAAATGCGGCAGCAGATCGCAGCAGCGCGCCAACGTTGTGGGGGTCCGTCACCTGGTCCAGCACGATGATGGGGCGCGATGGGTCGCCATCCAGCACATCGGCAAGGAGCAGGTCTTCAAGCGGATAACATTCCAGCACCAGTCCCTGATGCGGTGCATCCTTGGCCACCAGTCTGGCGAGGTCCGTCACCTCGGCATATTCGAGCGGAAAATCAGCCGGCAGTTCACCGTCCAGCGATTCGATGCCTTCGCGCGTGGCCCATAGCTTGCGGTGCTGGCGTCGTGGGTTCATCAAGGCCGCCTGCACTGCATGACGTCCCCACAGGCGCACATGCCCCTTCGCTGCCTTGCCTGATCCGCGCCCACCCTGCATGCGTCCGGCGCGCCCGCGAAGTGCTTTCTTGTCCTTGCCCTTGGCCATTTTGTCTCGCTTTCATCAATCTTTCGCGCCTCCTGCCAGCACGCCCATTGACAGGCAAGCGGCGCTTCGCCAAAGAGCCGCCTCTCGGCTGGACCGCTCCTGATTGCAGGGGCAAACCAAGGCAGGCGAAAGCTTGGCTCCCGGCTCTGGTGTGGACAGGTGGCCGAGTGGTTAAAGGCAGCAGACTGTAAATCTGCCCGCGCAAGCGTACGCTGGTTCGAATCCAGCCCTGTCCACCACCGCCCTTTCTCAGAACATCCCTGAAAAGCCCTAGAAATCGCAGAAAACCAAGGGTATTATCGCCCTTGCTGTCCGCATTTGACCGCTGCAATTTACCTGCAACCGGAACCAAGTGTGGGGGTAGTGTGGGGGTAAAGTGGCTTACCCCCACACTTTGGTTTCGCAACTCGGTCCCAAAAAATGTGGGGGTAGAGCAATGGGCAAACTCACGGCGGTGGCGGTCAAGGCTGCCTTGGCGAATCCGGGCACCTATCAGGATGGTGACGGATTATTCCTGAAAGTGGACAAACGCGGCGGTGCCTACTGGAATTTGCGACTCCAGCAGGATGGCAAGCGACGGGATATCGGTGTGGGCAGCGCAAAGCTGGTGACGCTGGCGGAGGCGCGGGCGAAAGCCGCCGAACTCCGCAAGGCGGTTAAGGTCGAGAAGCGCGACGTACTGACGGAGCGCAGAGACGAGGAAGCCGCCAAAGTCACCTTCCGCGAAGCTGCCACCCAATATCATTCGGAGAACGAGGCCGGCTGGAAAAGCGATGTCTACGGTCGCCAGTGGCTCGCCAGTCTGGAAAACTACGCCTTCCCAAAGCTGGGCGACATGACGACTGGCGGAATCACCGCTGCCGACATCATCTCGGTCCTGACGCCGATATGGCAGGAAATTCCCGAAACTGCTCGCCAGGTTCGCAACCGGATTTGCGCCGTGCTCGACTACTCCCACGCAAAGGGTTGGCGCTCCACGGAGGCTCCATCGGGCAACAGCAGCCTGAAAGCAGGGCGGGGGCTGCCTAGGCAGGTCAAGAAACCGGCAAACCGTAAGGCGATGCCATACGTCGCCGTTCCTCCATTCCTGACCGCCTTACGGCGCAAGCCATCCTATTCGCGTTTGGCGCTCGACTTGCTCATTTTGACCGGCGTTCGCTCGCAGGAAGTGCGGCTCGCGAAATGGGACGAGTTCGATCTCGATCAGCGCCTTTGGACCATCCCCGCCGAGCACATGAAGCGCAGCAGGGCGCACATCGTGCCGCTTTCAGAAGCTGCGATGGCGGTTCTTGTGAAGGCGGATGCAATGCGGCTCGAGGGAGCTGAAGTGGTCTTCCCCGGCATTACGGGCAAGGCGATGTCCAACATGACCCTGCTCAAGGTTATGCGCGACATGCAGGAGCCTTTCCACGTCCACGGTTTCCGCTCCAGCTTTACAGACTGGGCGGCAAACGAAGGCTTCTCCAACGCGGTCGTCGAAGCGGCACTGGCGCACAAGACACCTGATGCGGTCCAGGCCGCCTATCGCCGCACGACCTATCTCGGCACGCCGGAGAATCCCGGCGCGCGGGTGAAACTGATGGAGGCGTGGGGTAGCTACTGTTCTGGCAATTCGGCTTCTAGGAGCCTCGATCAGAGCGAAGCATAGGTTACGCACAAAAAGCGCGGGTCGAGTAGGTATTGCTCGACTGGCCGAAGCATTGCCCATCGCGCTGAATTCGCTAATCAATGCAAATGGCCATACCTGATTATCAAACACTGATGCTGCCTGTCTTGAAAGTTGCGGCGCAAGGAGAGACTAGGGTCCCGATTGCATCGGAGACGATTGCTGACCATTTTGGCCTTTCCCAAGATGAGCGCGAAGAGTTGCTACCAAGCGGAAAGCAGGAGCTGCTCCATAACCGCGTCCATTGGGCGAAGTTTTATATGACCAAGGCTGGTTTGATAGACAGTCCAGCGCGGGGCGTATTTATCGCTTCCGATGCCGGGAAGGCCTTGTTGGCGAAGGACCCCGAGCGGATCGATGTTGATCTTCTAAAGACATATCCAGAGTTCATGGAGTTCTACGACAAGAGCAACTCGAGCAAGAGTGACGGCCAGGACACTGCCCAGGAACAGTCCGCGACTTCTGATGCGACGCCAGAAGAACAAATTGATGCCGCTCACTCCATACTAACTAAGGCGCTCAAGGCTGACCTTCTCACGCGTGTGCATGATCAGACGCCCACATTCTTTGAGCATCTCATTGTCGAGTTACTCGTCGCAATGGGTTACGGCGGCTCACACGATAGCGCGGCGCGGCGGCTCGGCAAATCAGGCGACGGTGGCATTGATGGGATCATCGATGAGGATCGTCTCGGGCTCGACCGGATATATGTTCAAGCAAAGCGCTATAGTCCTGAACAGACAATTGGGCGTCCAGCCATCCAAGGCTTCGTAGGAAGTCTGATCGGCTTTGGGGCAACCAAGGGAGTTTTTGTAGCGACCTGCACATTCAGTAAGCAGGCGCTCGACTATGTGGAAAATCTCCAACAGCGCGTCATATTGATCGACGGCGATAGACTCGCCGAGTTGATGATCGAGTTCGGTATCGGAGTCAGGGTCAGCCGCATTGTTCAGGTGAAGCGTCTCGACGAGGATTTCTTTGCCGATTGATGGAGGAGTGGGACAAGCAAGATCGGGATCCAGCTTTGACAGACGAACAGCTTTTGGCACGCGTGCTCGCTGAACGATGATCCGGAAGTTTGGAAGTGCACAGGTTAAGGTATCAGCTCGATCGAACAACTCACCGACCCTTCCTTCTCCCGCGCCCTCTCCTTGCACCGATGCAGCGCCTCGCGGTTAGCGCTCAATATGCTGTGGGCCGCCATCAACTCTTCAAAGCCTTCTGGATTCTGTGTCCGAATAAGCCGCATTCCTGCTTCCACGATGGTCGGCTCGCCCACGGCCTTACGAGCCATCCGTTCGGGCCAATGCCAGCTTTCGGGCATGGCCCGCGCGATGGTGCCGGGCAGGATCGCCCATAGCAGCATACCGGCAGCCAACCCGATGCCCGCGAAGCGCCAGGTCTGGCGCTTCTGCTCGGCCTCCGTGCGGACTCGCCCGACAATTGCGGCGAGCCGACCGGTTGCAAGGTCGAGGTCTTTGCGTCCGTGCCGGAACAGGTCGCTGCTGTCGCGCAGCATGTCGAGCGAGGCGCGCTTGATTTGAACTGCAATGTCTTCCGGCGTCAGCTCGATGGCAGGCTTGTTGCCGATTGCGGTCAGCGTCTTGGAGACCTGTGCGAGCTGATCGGCCATCTGGCCTAGTGTCGCTGTGTAGTCCGGGATCACGATGTCGGCTCGCTCCCTGGCCAAGTTTTGGACCGTATGGCGCACCATCGCCATTTCCCCTTCGAGGCGGGCGAATGCTTCCGTCGCCGGATCGGACTCCTCCACCGCGTCCATTCCCGGACTGGGCTGCGGGGCGGGTGGTTCCTCGACTTCGAGGTCCAGTTGCACTTCTTCGATGTGGTCGTCTTCCATGTTGGTTCTCCTAAATGCCCATGTCGAAAGCGCGGGTGCGTTCGCGGGCGAGGGTTGCGGTGAGTTCATTGGCGATGCTGCGTTCGGGCTTCCGATTGATGCCGAGTTCGCGGGACTTGGCGCGCAGCAGGCCTTCGACCTGCGGATCGCGTTCAAGCCTCTTCGCAAGTTCGGTTAGCTTGGCCGACAGGCGGGCTGCGCCTGCACGGTCGCCTTGCTGCTCAAGCTGCTTGCGCGCCGTGCTCAACCCTTGCCAGTCGCTGACAAAGCGCTCGGTTCGCAGCGCCGGATCGGTGCGCACGGCGGCCTCGTGCTGCATGGCGCGCATGGCCTCCTGACTGCGTCCGCCAGCAGCCTCTGCAATCAGCTCAGAATGCCGCTCCAGCGCCTTGGCGAGATCGGCTGCGGCATGGGGTCGGATCGCTTCGAGCGCCTTTCCTGCCTTCTCCAGCGCGTCCTTCTGGTGCGGCAGGACGGGCAAGCCCTGAGCCTGCATCGTGCCGATATCGCCAAGCGCACGGGCGTAGCGTTCGACCGCGCGGCGCTGATCGTTCTGCGAGTTCGTTTTTGCCGGAAGCGGCTCAAGCTGGCGGGCCTGCGGACGGAAGTTTCCGAACATGGACTTGGCGCGTTGCGGCACCTGCCGAACCATCTCCAAGATCCGCTCGCGGAAGCTGATGCCGCGCAGTTCGGCAAAGGCCTGCTCGGGCCTGTAATCGCCCGCCATGTCCTTCCCGCGCTCACGGCTGAGCGTGCTGACAAGTTTGGACTGATCGGCAAAATCATCGCGGCCATAGTGAAGGGCAAGACCCTCGCGGTGGCGCGACATGGCGACATAGGCGGAATGGCTATCCATGCCCGGTGTGGCGAGCACATGGGCGCGGTCCACCGTCATTCCCTGCGCCTTGTGGATCGTGGCGGCGTAACCATGATCGATGTGGGCATATTGCTTCGTATCGAAACCAACTTCGCGGCCATCGTCGGTGCGCACGGCCATGCTTTGCGCGCTGGCCATCTCGACCGTGCCGAGTGTCCCGTTCTTTACTCCAAGCCCGCGCTCGTTGCGCAGGAATATGATGCGGTCTCCGGAAGCAAATTGCCGCTCACCGCGTGCCACATTGATCTTGGCATCCGCGCCCAAAGCGCCAGCCTCGCGCATCTTCTCACGTGCCATTGTGTTCAGCCCGCGGACCTCGTCATTGGTGTGGGTGAGAATGATCCGGCTGTCGCCAGGGCTGGCCTGCCGTTCCTGATTCCAGCGCTCGATCAGCGCCGTCCGTGCATCCTCGCGCGTGTCGGCGGCATGGACCATGCCGCGTTCTTCATAGGTGCCGATTGCTTCACCGGTTCGGTCCGTGGCGAGCTGCCTGGTGGCATCCTGTTGCCAAGCCGAAAGCTGGCGGCGAACTTCGCTGATCTCGACGCCGCCGTGGCGTTCGTGGATCGCCCGGAACGCCGCGCCCGCCTCGATGGCCTGAAGCTGCTGCTGGTCGCCGACCAGGACCACTTTCGCTCCGGCCTTTTCGGCATGGGACAGCACGCGCTCCATCTGCCGCGTGCCGACCATGCCTGCTTCGTCAATAACGAGCACGTCGCGCGAAGTGAGCTGTTCGCGTCCCTTGCCCCACTGATGCTCAAGGCTGGCGATGGTGCGCGATGCGATGCCGGAGCCGTTTTCCAGACCCTCGGCAGCGATGCCGGACAGGGCTGCACCGCGCACAGTGTAGCCCGCGTTTTCCCATGCCTCGCGTGCCACGCCGAGCATCGCGCTTTTGCCCGTTCCTGCGTAGCCCACGACAATGGCAAGACCGCCGTTCTCGGTGACGTGCTCGAAGGCGGATTTCTGCTCGCCCGAGAGCACCAGGCCGCGCTTGGTAGCGCTGGCGAATGCGGCGTTTCGTTGGACATCGCTGACGTTGTGCTTGGCCTGCGCGGCCATTGCTTCGGCAGCGCGGTACAGGCGCTGTTCGGTCTCGATCATCGCCCGCGAAGTGAACCGATCCTGCCCGCGTCCATCCTTGCCCAAAGCAATCAGGTCAGACGATGCGCGCACCGCATTGTAGGCGGCATCGAACTGCTCCTTTCCGTCGCTATGCCGGTGAACGAATGCGGCAAGGTCGCGCTTGGTGAACGTCGCTTGCTGGTGCGTGATGGCATCCAGGGCCAGCGCCGGATTGGCGATGATCCGCTCGCCGTTGCGCTGGGCAATGGCGCGGTGATCTTCGATCCGTTCCGCTTCCAGCCCGCGTCCACCAATGCGCGAGGCGGCGGGACCGATCTTGTCCTGTGGTTCGAGCGCAATACCCTGCGCTTCCAGGCTGCGATGATCGATCCGCGCATCGATGTCGCGCTCCACCAGCGCGCGGTTGACATGATCGGCCCAGCGTTCGCGCCATTGCTCAATGAGCGCGGTCTTGTTCCAGTCGCGGACCTTTGCGCCAAAGCCGTCCTTGGTCACTTCGCGCATGGTCAGCATGACGTGCGCATGGGGCTTGGCCTTGCCATCTTCGCCGATATCCCAATGGACATTGAGATCGGCGATCATGCCTTTCTCAACGAACTCGGCTTTCACGAACTCGCGCGCCAGCTTGATGTTGTCTTTCTTTGGAAGCTCGCGGGGGAGGGCGAACTCGACCTCGCGGGCAAGCTGTGCATCCTTGCGCTTCTCGGCGGCCTCGACCGCGTTCCACAAGGTTGCCCGGTCGGCAAAGGCTTCGGGTGCGCCTTTGGGCAGCATCACTTCGGAATGCAGGACGCCCGCCTTGTTGGTGAAGTCGTGGTCGCGGTCGATGCGTTCATCGTGCAACCGCTCGCCAGCACGATAGGCCGCAGCCGCAACGGCACTGCGTCCGCTCGACCTTCCGATAACCTTTGCGCTGAAGTGAAAGATTGCCATGTCGGCAATCCAGTTACACTCCAAACGCAACGTCGGCACGACGTATAAGCGCGCCCTCTCATGATAAAATCCTGATCGGGACTAGGCGGTATCACACTGTCCCGGCGACCTTACTGCATTGGATTACAAGCACGATTATCATGGCTCCATCACACCAACGATGGAGATAACACATGCGCAAACCCCGCGATTTTGATTCGGAACTGAAGGCACTTGCCGACAAGGCGAAGCAGTTGAAGGAGCGCCGTGTGCGCGACCTTGGTGCGCTGGTCATGGCAACCGGAGCCGACGCGCTCGATGCCGAGACCCTTGCAGGCGCACTGCTCGATGCAGCGGCCAACACAGACAAGGGAACTGGGGAGGGCTGGCGCAAGCGCGGCGCGGCCTTTTTTCAGGGCAAGTCACGCGACACTGCGAGCGGACCTCGCCAGCGGCCGGAAGGCACTCTCCCGCTCGATGGCGGCGCGGCATCGGCTTGAGGCGGCAAAGGCACGAACAGACATGCGCGAATGGCAGGTCAAACGCCGCGAACGGACCCGGCAACTGATCGAGTTGGGTGGCCTGGTAGCGAAGGCCGATCTGGTCGAGCTCACCGATGATGATCGCGCCGCGCTTTACGGCGCGTTACTCACCGTTGCCGCCAAGTTGCGCGGGCTTGACGGCGCGCAGGCGTTGGTACTTTTTCGGCGCAAGGGAAAGCGGGCGTTCGAAGCGGAAGAAGCGTCCCCGTGATTAGACTTCTTCGTAGTAGATCGCATCGACAAGGGCGGCTCGACAATCCCAAGCTTCCGCTTGCTTACCGCTGGGGCGTTTGGAGTTATACCAATCCGCCATCTTGATTGGCTCCACGACTCGTTCCCAATAGTTGTCCAAGCCTAATGTCGATGGAGCAAAGCTAAGTGCCTCTGCTAGGTTTGCCGTGTTGCCATTGTTCACGCACACAAAGACGTCAGGCCGTTTCATCGCCAGCAGCCTGGTCGCGGTGGGATGCCTTCCAACCCTTGCCGAATTTGAGAACGCGTCGGTAAACAGTTCGCAGAATTCATCGTAATCGGCTTTCGTGACCAAACCACGACTTGGAATTGCGTCAACTGCTTTTGCGATGTCCTCATCTTGGTTCGCGATTAAATTGGTGAACGAACCGGAGCCTTGCATCGATCCGAACCAGCCGATTTGATATTTCTCCAGCCCAGAATCCGTGACAGCATCGGGATGGACGATCCCCGCCACCGCCTTCCATTCTGCCACCGACAATTCAGAGAACGACCCCACCTTGGCGAACAGCGATTGCAGGTAGCGGAGAAACTTCATCCGCGTCGCAAAATGATGGTTTGGGTCCTTGCGGACCTCTCGAATGAATGTGGGCCAGTCCATCTTGAGCAACTCGGAATCGATGCGCTGAAAATCTTTGGTTTCTGTCGGAAGCACTGGTGCTGCTGGTCGAGGTTTCCTGGCGGCAATTGCGGCTTGCCGCCGGTAGCTTTCGGCCAGCAGTTTGGTCACGGGCTGCCGATGCGGGGCGAATGAATCGAACATAGCAATAAGACTAGCGATTGCCGGGTCGGAAACACTGCAGCGGAGATGCACGCAAGCTTCGACATTGGAGCCGAGTCCGCCCTTGGTGAAGTTTGCGCTTCCGACGATTGCTTCGGCATTCTCGCCGGTCACGAACAGATATGCCTTCGGGTGGAAGCAAGCTCCCTGTTTCTTGAAAACGAATGAGTTTCGCACTCCTTGGAGGGCATCCACAAAGTCCGGATCGGTGGCGCAAAAATCCAACCCGACAGTGACTGATTCAAACTTCCGCTTGTTCTCGATGAGCTTGTCGGCAACTGGCCCGCAGTTGGCCCAGGCGACCGCCATGTAGATCTTGTCATGCTTTGGAATGAGGCGAAGGAGCGTCTTGCGGAGCGAACTCGCATCGAGAATCGAAACTTTCAATTTGCATCTCCCACGTGCCATTCCCAGCCCCTCCTTCCTGTCATGGGAGAGGTGGCAGACCCAGTTCCTTCAGGTAGGAATTGTGTTCGTCCGTCGCCGCACGGATGCGCTCATCCAACGCGAGTAGCTTCTGATGAACTGCCCCGAGATTTATCTCTGGTTCCGGCTCGACCGTGCTGATGTAGCGTGAGATATTGAGGTTGAAATCGTTCTCCTCGATCTCGCCCATATCGACGCGGCGGGAATAGCGTGGCTCTTCAGTTCGGAGCTGATAGGTCGAGACGATCTTGCCGATGTGGTCGGGCTTGCCGTCCTTCCCGTCGCCCAGGTAATTCTGCCGCTTGCCCTTCTCGAAATGCTCTGCGGCGTTGATGAACAACACATCATCGGGCTTCTTGCACTTCTTCAACACCAGTATGCATACCGGGATGCCGGTGGAATAGAACAAGTTCGCGGGCAGCCCAATTACGGTATCGATGTGCCCGTCCTTGAGTAGCTTGGTGCGGATGCGCGCTTCGGCTCCTCCACGGAAAAGCACACCGTGCGGGAGGATGATGGCCATGACGCCATCGTCTTTGAGATAATGGAACCCGTGCAAGAGAAACGCGAAGTCGGCGGCGGATTTCGGAGCAAGGCCGTAGTTCTTGAAGCGCGCATCTTCTCCCAAGGATTCGCTCGGGTCCCAGCGATAACTGAAGGGGGGATTGGCGACGATCGCATCGAAGCGCGGCATCTTTGCAGGGTTCGTTTCGCGCAGCTTATCCCAGTCATTGGTGAGCGTGTCGCCATGGAAAATCTCGAACTCGGTGTCCTTTACCCCGTGCAGCAGCATGTTCATGCGCGCGAGGTTGTAGGTAGTGATGTTCTTTTCCTGGCCGTAGATTTTGCCGATCCCGTGAGGCCCCATGCGATGTCGCACATTCAGCAACAGCGATCCCGATCCGCAGGCAAAGTCCATCAGACTGTCCATATGCGCGCGGGAGCCTGTCGCCGGATCCTGCCCGTCCAGAGTTACGATCTGCGAGAGGATATCGGACACGAATTGCGGCGTGTAGAATTCGCCAGCCTTCTTTCCTGATCCTGCGGCAAACTGGCCAATGAGATACTCGTAGGCATCCCCCAGCGTGTCGCTGTCGGTCGAAAATTCCTTCAGGCCTTTGGCGATTTCGGTGATGATCTTGCACAGGGCGGCATTGCGGTCGGTGTAGGTCTTGCCCAGCTTGTCCGAAGCGAGATTGATTTCGGAAAACAGTCCGCGAAACGTGCTCGCGAAGGATTCCGTCTCGATGTACTCCAAGCCCTTCTGAAGGGTGTCTAACAGCTCCTTTTGCTGCTTCCGCGCAAGCTCGGCGATGCTGGTCCAGAGATATTCGGGGCGAATGACGTAATGCACCTTCCGCCGCATCTGCTTTTCAAATTCCTCGGTGTCCTCAGGATTCTCCGCGTACCAAATAGATAGCGGCGTGCGCTTATCCTCATCCTTCAACTTCGGAAAATCTGACCCAAGCTCCTTGGCCGCTGCCTGCTCATAGTTGTCGGACAGGTAGCGGAGGAAAAGGAAAGCGAGCATATAGTCACGGAAGTCGTCCGCGTTCATCGCGCCTCTAAGGGAATCGGCGATAGCCCACAGGGTCTTGCCAAGTTTCTTCTGCTCTTGGTCGGTCATGCAGCAGTCACCTGTTTGGGCAGATGAAGCACGAAATTGTACTTCTCTTTGAGTTTGTTGAAAACTTCATCAAACATCTCTCGGTTGTCTGGCGTCAGTTCATCGCTCTCGAAATAGTAGACCTTCTTGTGCGAAAGCGTGTTGATGATATTGGCCGACACCTGCTCATCGTCGATGCCGATTTGTTGAAGGACATATCCGAACTGTCCAACCCCGAGGAATGAGGCGACATTCTCCAGCGCTTGCCGAAGTAGAGCGAAGTGGAACGCCTTGACCTCATTATCGCGCTGAGCCTGCTCCAGCAGTTGCAGCAGCCGCAAATGGTATAGGAAGACATCATTCGAGCTGTTTTCCAAGACGATGTTTCCATCCCGCGTGCTGAGCATGCAAACACGCGTGGCCTTACTGAACTTGCCCGCTTTCTGGCCCTTCTTGAGCCAGTCTGCGAGGATCGCAAAGAAGCCAAGATGGTGCGTTGTGATGATCAGCTTCCGCTTCTCGAAATGATCTTCAATGAGGTCGAACAGCGTTGAGGCTGTGATGAAGATGTTGTGATCGTCTAGGCTGGACACCGGATCGTCGATAAAGAAGTGCGAAGACTGTTTATCAGCCCAACCTTCAACCTCGAAAAGAGCGAGGAAAAAGCACCAAACAAAAATGCGCTCTTCGCCTCGAGAAATCTTGATGGGCACCTTCGAGACGACATTTGGATCGTCCGAAGATGCCTCTTCGTAGAAGAACATTATGGAATCAATGCCCTCCTCGGGATTGGCATGATTGATGAATTCAAACCGATAAGTAGGGCGATAGCGGTTCAGTTTGTCGCGGATGTTGTCTTCGGAAAGTGAGCTGTGGAACTTGTTCAGGCTGCTTTGTCTGACATCGAGCCTGATGGGTGAATCTTCGTCTACGCCGTCATTTTCCCATACGAAGATGTCTTCACTATATGCGTTGTAGTAGACACCAGTATGTGAGCCATCGGGTTCCTTTGTGAGGTCCTTGTAGGCAACTGATAGCCTAGTCTTTCCCGTCGCATTAAAGGCATAGACAAGGAATATTTGTTCCTTTGCATCTCGGATTTCGCTCGCGATTGCAGCGTGGCTCATTTTACGAGTTCTCTTGCGTTGGAAAGAGTTGCTGCATCAGAGCTGCTTTGTGAGAATCCAGAGTCTCTACCCGGTCGTTTTGCGCGCGTATCAACTCGTCAATGGTCAAAAGACAGCTAGCGATCATTTGTTGTTCACCCGTTTGAATATCTGGAAACGCAACTGCCTTCTGCTTCAAGTCAGTGAAATGTCTTTTGTAATCGCCGGAGTGCACCGGATAGGCTTGTAGCGCACCGTGCAGATACTCGACCGTCATTTTCTCGTTGGGTACGATGATCTTTATGCCGTCCGCACCTTGTGCGAATGGGAAGTCCACCAGCTTCAATGTGCACGTGTGATCACCAAACACAACCACTGGCAACGGTTCCCCGATCACCGAGCCAGCATCGTCGGTCCAACCTGCGACAATGCTTTGGCTTTGATCTATAATTGGGAATTTGCCTTGCTGCTTGTACTCCGATGTAGGGAGCTTTTTGGGCGGAGTGACAGTGTCCAAGTTTTCACCAAGCGGTGCCCACTGCCAATCCCCCGTACCTTGAAATTCCGGAAAGCGTAGACGCGGTTTCGCTTCGCCTGGCAAAGGAAAGAGGTGTTGGCTCAGCCCAAGCCTGAACTTCCGCAGCTGATTCAATTTTTCAGCTTCGGAATCGATGAGGCCGTCAATTGAAGAAAGGCAAGCAGCAATCTTCGATTGCTCGGAAACATCAGGAAGAGACAACTGCAAGCGAGCCAAGTCGCGGTAATAGACACGGACACGCACCCCTCCGTCGCCAGACCCATTGACAAACGAGTCCCATTGCTTGGCTCGACGGAATTGATCGAGGTAGAAAGGCAATAGCCGTGTAGGCTTTGCCTGCTGAAGACAACGAAAGACAACGTAATCAGGACTTACAAGCACGTCCTCCTGGCCTTGCCACCTGGCTATCGACCCAATGTTCAGCCGCATTGGATTATAGGCAAACCAGTTGTTCTTGACGACTTTGTAGCGTGTTGTGTCAGCGCCGACCAACCGTTCTTCCATTGGAACGATGCCGTCATCTTTGCGAACACCCATAACAAATTCGGATGGCAGATGCCCGTGATTCCTTGCCGATGGCTCCTCGGTGACATCGCCCAAGCAGACAGTATGAATGGGTAGGCCTTCAAACTCCGGAAATCGTAGTTCCGAAATTGGGCGCTCGCCATTTGCGGACCCTTTATTGCTCATAGGCGCTAAGCCCTGAGATTTCTCGACCTTGCGCCAGCTTGCGCAGCAGCGGAGCCAAATCCTCCATCAAGGCCAGTTCACGTTGCGTGCGTGCCTTCCACCCAAGATCGAGGGGAGCCATAAGTTCGCTCAACGCTTCCCCATCGAAGATGCGACGGCGAAGTACGAAGTCCACAAAATCCTGCAGGTCAGTCGCGTCGATGCCGTGCTTTTCTGCCATCTCGGTCAGGAGGCGCTCCTGCTTGTCGGCCTTGAAGCGTTCGTAGCCTTCGCGGATTTCCTTCTCATCCAATGGCTGATCGGCAGACAGGCTGCGAATATATTCGGCGATGTCGTCGCGGTCGTCGATGAACTTTGCGTCTGACTGGATCAGCCCGATAAGCTCGTCCCGGCTCATCTTGGTCTTTCCGGGCAGGTTCTGTGTGTACCGCGCGATCAGGCCCATGATATAATCATAGTCGATCACCGCAGAGGCAAAGAGCACGAACTCGAAATCGAGCTGATCGACCTCCGGATCGTCCGCACCGCCAGGTTTGTCCTGCTTCTCCTTCAAACGTTTGGCCGTCTCGAGGTACATCGTGCGGAAGCCCTGAAGCTCATCGGCGGGAACGGTCTGCTCGATCTGCTCCGCCTGTTCTGCACTCAGGTCCGTGTATTGATCGAGCTGGGTCTTCAGCCGCTGCACATCCTTGAACAGCGTGATGAACTGGCCGCGTGCCGCATCGCCCTTCAGGTTGGGGACGTCCTCTGGTGCATTGGACAATCCCTGCGATTCCATAAATTCGCCGAGCGACTGCACAGCCGATTGCAGGCTCTGGATGACCTGCGGTGCCGGATCGACGAGCCAGATTTGGCGTGGATTGTCGATCTTCTCTCCGGAGAAGAGAGCGATAGCTTCGTTTACGGCGGGTTCCTGCTGCCTGAAATCGAGAATATTGCCGTATGGCTTGGAATCGTTGAGCACGCGGTTGGTGCGCGAGAATGCCTGTATCAACCCATGGTACTTCAGGTTCTTGTCGACATAGAGCGTGTTCAGGAACTTTGAATCGAAGCCGGTCAGCAACATGTCGACAACGATGATGATGTCGATCTTCTCCGCGCCCTTCTTGGGCATATCGGCATTCGGAAACTGCTGATCCTTTATGCGCTTCTGGACATCCTGATAGTAGAGGTCGAACTCGCCAATGCGGTGGTTGGTGTCGTACCGCGCGTTGTAGTCCTCGATGATGGCCTTAAGCGCCTTCTTCTTCGCCTCCGGGTCTTGCGCGTTGTCATGCTTTTCCTGCGGCAGATCCTCTTGAATCTGCTGCACGTCTTTGTTGCCCTCGGCAGGGGGAGAGAAAACGCACGCGATCTTCAGCGGTTTGAACTCGGGATCGGCAGCTAGCCGCGCAGCCTGAATTTCGGCGAATTTCTCATAGTACTCGATGGCGTCGTTGATCGAGCTTGTGGCGAGAACCGCGTTGAATTTCCGGTTGGCGGTCGCGGCGTCATGCTTGAGAAGGATCGTCTCAATCACCTTCTCCTTCTTCAGCGCCTCGCCAGGTTTGGGCAGCTTCTCCCCTTCCGGTTTGTAGTAGTCGATGTGGAACCGGAGCACGTTGCGGTCCTCGATGGCGTGCGTGATCGTGTACTGGTGCAGGCTTTGCTGAAACAGGTCGTCAGTGGTGCGGTAGCTGCCCTGGTCACCTTCAGCTTGCTGGTAGCTGGCATTCTGCTCGAAAATCGGGGTGCCGGTGAAACCGAAGAGTTGAGCCTTGGGAAAGAATTCCTTGATGGCTTTGTGGTTCTCGCCGAACTGGGACCGGTGGCACTCGTCGAAGATTATGGCGATCCGCTCATCCCTTAGCGGCTCCAGCCTTTCCTTGTAGGATCGCGCTTTGCCCTTCTGACGACGGTTCGTGTCGTCGAGCGCCAAGCCAAGCTTCTGGATGGTGGTAACGATGACTTTGTCAGCGCGGTCGTCTGACAAGAGGCGGCGGACAAGTGTTTCGGTATTGGTATTCTCTTCGACGCAACCTTCCTGGAACCGGTTAAATTCTTCGCGTGTCTGCCGGTCGAGGTCTTTGCGATCCACCACAAACAGGCATTTTGCTATGTCGTCGTTGTCTTTCAACAACGTGGACGCTTTGAATGACGTCAAAGTCTTCCCGCTGCCAGTCGTGTGCCAGACATAGCCATTTCCGCAGTTCTGATGAATGCACTCCACAATCGCCTTCACGGCGTAGATTTGATAGGGGCGCATCATCATCAGCTTCTGCTCGCTCGCAACGAGCACGGTGTAGCGGCTGACCATCTGACCCAGCGTGCATTTGGCGAGGAACTTTTCGGCAAAGCTGTCGAGATGTGTGATCTTCTTGTTGTCCTCGCTAGCAAACTGATAAATCGGCAGAAACCGTTCATCAGCGTTGAAGCTGAACTGGCGAGCGTTGTTGTTGGCGAAATACCAAGTGTCAGTGCGATTGCTGACGACAAAAATTTGAATAAAGCACAGCAGCGTCTTCCCGTACCCGTTGCCGGGGTCGCTCTTGTAATCGACAATCTGCTGCATCGCACGACGGGGGCTGACGGCCATCGTCTTCAGCTCGATTTGAACGGCAGGAACACCGTTGATCAGCAGGATGACGTCATAGCGATGGTGGCTGTTGTCGGTGTTGATCCGAAGCTGATTCACGACCTCGAACGTGTTTTTGCACCAGTCCTTGATGTTGACGAGAGTGTAGTTGAGCGGCGTACCGTCATCGCGCTCAAAGCTGCTGTAGCCCCTTAGAATGTTGGCGGCAGCAAATACATCAGGGGTGGTAATGTCCTCCAGGAGGCGCTGGAATTCCGTATCGGTCAACCGGACGCGATTCAACGCCTCGAACTTTTCCCGAAAATTCTGTTCGAGCGTCGCACGGTCCCGGATGTCCGGGCGATATACATACTTGAGCTCTTGGAGCTTCGATACGAGTTCTTGCTCGATGGCACTTTCCGACGTGCTCATTGGCCTGATCCCGATGGCGAGGGAGTGCCAGTCTCATGTTCGTCAGCGCCGCCCAGCCTCACCCATTCATCAACCTCTGAAATTTGAAATTTCCATAGCCTTCCGATCCGATGGGCGGGCAGACCCTTCAGCTCTCGCCACCGATAGATAGTGTCTTTTGCTACCCCGAGATGGCGCGCGATTTCCTCTGCGGTTACCCAAGGTTCTGCTGCCATGTCCCAATCCCATCTCACACGCCTTGTCGCTTGAATCGTTTTAACTCGGTCAAAATCAAATTCAATCGTCTAATGCCGATGCGATCATGTGCGCCACTTGCGTTTTGCTAGCATCGATTCGGACGCGAAATTCGTCTTTGGGTTGGGGGAAACCCGTCGCTGGTCGCGCGAATTTTGGCATGCCTCACGCAATATCCGGCGAATGGGAAAAAATTTTGGCACTGAAGTATGCTGAGCCGGTTTGTCCGTAGAAGTCTCTATCGGTCCATTGTTGTTGCAAATCCGACATTTACCGAATGATCGCACTCCGTTGCTGCTCGGTCTTCCTCTTGCGTCCCGTCAAAAAGTTCTCATTATGTTCCGTAGAGGGGCTGCCAATGTCAAAATGAGAAGGCCCAATGTCCAATACAGAACGCATCATCCGATTGAAGACAGTGCTCGAACGCACCGGTCTTTCCCGCTCCACCATCTACCGCAAGATCGCTGAGGGCACTTTCCCGTCACAGGTAAAGATCAGCGTACATGGCGCCGGATGGCATGAATCAGCCATCAATCGTTGGATCGCCGATCCCGTACACTATCGTGAAGAGGAACCGGCTGAATGAGCAACCAGCGACCAGTCGAGCCGATCTGCGTCAGGGTCAATGACGCTGCCCGCATGATCGGTATTGGGCGCACAAAACTCTACGAGCTGATCTCAAGTGGCGAACTCGAAACGGTCAAGATCGGCAAGGCTACGCGGATTACGACTGCCAGTTTGCATAGGCTGGTTGAGCGGCATCGGGCATTGAACTGACCAGGCCGTCAACTCGCAATTGGACAGTGTCAGAACGTGCAATTATGTTGCGATCAGGCGCGCTGCGAACCGCCCATTTGTTCAGCTTCTTGGACAAGACGCTGAACCGAACCGCCGTTAAATGAACGAAAATGTGGGGGAGAGTGTGGGGGAAGGTCTCTGTTCGTTCCAAGAACAGGATTGATATCAAAGCGTTATTTTTCCGGTTCGATTCAAGCCCTGCCACCACCAAGCCTTATTTAACAGACATTCTGCTATGTAGCGGACGGCAGATCGTAGATGGTTCCGGAGATCCGCCGACCTCTCTTGCACGGATCGTCAAGCAATGCGGCACGAGCACGAAAATGGCCGCCGCAGCTTACGCGGCGACGGCCATTGCCCCCTCTCCGGCTTTTAAACCTGTTCCTTGACCAGCGCCCTGGCGCGATGCAGCACGGGTTCGGTATAACCCGAGGGTTGTTTCGAGCCCTGGACGATGAGTTCACGCGCAGCGTTCAGGGCGATGGACTGGCGCTCGTTACCGGACATGGGGCGGTATGATGGATCGCCCGCATTCTGGGCATCGACCGTAGCGGCCATCCGATGCAGTGTTTCATCCACCATCAGGCGGTCGACGATCCCGTGGTGCAGCCAGTTTGCGATGTGCTGGCTGGAAATACGCAACGTGGCACGATCTTCCATCAGGCCGACATCGTGAATGTCTGGAACTTTCGAACAACCGACACCAGCGTCGATCCAGCGCACCATGTAGCCAAGAATGCCCTGAATGTTGTTGTCCAGTTCGGCTGCAATCTCTGCGGTAGACCAATCTGTATCCTCGGCCAGCGGCACCGTAAGCAGTTTTTCTACTGGAACGATGGGTTCGGCCAGCCGCTCTCGCTGACGCTGGGCAACTTCACAGCGCTGGTAATGGGTTGAATGAAGGGTAGCGGCCGTGGGGGAGGGCACCCACGCGGTGCTTGCCCCGCTCATCGGGTGGCCGATCTTCTGGGTGAGCATGTCACGCAGGGCATCGGGCGCGGCCCACATACCCTTTCCGATCTGCGCGCGGCCAGAAAAACCGCAGGCGAGACCGATCTGGACATTGCGATCTTCATAGGCGGCGATCCATTCGGCGGTCTTTATGTCGGCCTTGCGCTGCATTGGGCCTGCCAGCATCGAGGTATGGATTTCGTCGCCTGTACGATCGAGGAAACCGGTGTTGATGAAGAACACGCGATCCTTCACCGCGTGGATACAGGCGGCCAGGTTCGCGCTGGTGCGCCGTTCCTCGTCCATCACGCCGATCTTCAGCGTATGGCGAGGGAGGGCCAGCATGTCCTCCACAGCGTCGAACACGGCATCGGCGAAGGCGCATTCATCCGGCCCATGCATCTTGGGCTTCACGATATAGATCGACCCGGCGTGGCTGTTACGCAGTCGGCCAAGTTCCTTCAGGTCGTGCAGCCCGATCAGCGCGGTCATGGCGGCATCGAGCAGGCCTTCGTACATTTGGGAGCCGTCGGGCAAGCGGACGGCGGGCGTGGTCATCAAATGACCTACATTTCGCACCAGCAGCAAACTTCGGCTACGTAGGGCGTGTTCGTCGCCATGCAAATCGCGATAGGTGCGGTCCGGATTGGCAGTACGCACAACCTTCGTATCACCCTTTGTGAAATTCGCGACCAGATCGCCGCGCAGCGCGCCGAGCCAATTACGATAGGCCGCGACCTTGTCTTCGGCATCGACGGCTGCGACCGAATCTTCCAGGTCGACGATAGTCGAGAGGGCGGCTTCGAGGCGGATATCGGCCACGCCCGCAGGATCGTTTGCGCCGATGTCGGATGCACGATCTATAACGATCTCGATATGCAGACCGTTGCGGCGCAGAAGCAGATTGTCACCGATGGTTCCGACGAGGTGATCTGGTTGGGCCATCTCGGGCAATCCGCCGGTCCAGTCGCTCCAGCTTCCATCTGCGAGCGGGACCGTATCATCGAGAAAGGTCTTGGCCCAGGCGATCACACGGGCGCCGCGCTCTCGGTCATAGCCGGATCCTGTGGGTGTGGTGCCATCCAGCGCATCGGTTCCGTAAAGCGCGTCGTAAAGACTGCCCCACCGCGCGTTGACGGCGTTCAAAACGAAACGTGCATTAAGCGCTGGTACGACCAGCTGAGGTCCGGCAACTTTCGAAATTTCGTTGTCTATGCCGGTACTGTCGATGGTGAAGGGGGCAGGCTCGGGGACTAGATAACCCATCTCGCGCAAGAGCTTTGGCGGAACGCCAATACCGGCGCCGGGATTGTCGCGGTGCCATTGATCGATCGCTTTCTGCAGATCCTCCCGACGCTGCAGCAAGGCGCGATTTTGCGGCGTGAACCTGTCGGACAGTTCAGCCATTCCGGACCAGAAACGATCAGCATCGATGCCGGTGCCGGGCAGGGCTTCGGTTTCGACGAATGTGGCCAATTCCTCAGCAACGGCCAGCCCCGCGCGATGGACGAAACCTTCGCGCGGGGTGGAATTGTCGCCTGGCGATCGATCGCGAAGCGCTGCGTCTGTCATCGTGCGAAACGCCCCATGCGGTGATGCAGGTTCACCAGCTTGCGGGTTTCCGCCGTGTCCTCGCCATTGCGGATCGCTGTTGCCAGCGCGTTGCGAATCAGTCCGAAATCCTCGGTTGAGAAAACGGGGCGGGCGATTGTGGGTTCTGCCATTGTACTTCTCCTTCGGGTATTGCCGGATCAGGCGGCAAACTGGTTCATGGTGTTGTTGTCGCCGCTGGCCTTCAGAGCAGCCTCTCCGGCGAATGCTTCCTTGTGGTCGTCTCCGATATCGGACCCGGCCATGTTCTGGTGCTTCACACAGGCAATGCCTTGGCGAATTTCCTCGCGCTGCACCTGCTTGACGTAACCGAGCATTCCTTCTTCACCGAAGTAGCGCTTGGCCAGATTATCGGTGCTGAGCGCTGCCGTGTGATAGGTGGGCAGGGTAATCAGGTGGTGGAAGATACCGGCACGCTGCGCACCATCGCGCTGGAAGGTGCGGATCTTCTCGTCCGCTTCCTGCGCCAGTTCGCTGTCGTCGTAATGCTGGCTCATCAGTTGATCGCGCTCGTACATCGACAGGTCACGGCCCTCGGCTTCCCAGGCGTCATACACCTGCTGGCGGAAGTTCAGCGTCCAGTTGAAGCTAGGCGAATTATTATAAACCAGCTTGGCCTTGGGGCATACTTCGCGAATGCGGTCCACCATACCGGCGATCTGCTCCACATGCGGCTTCTCGGTCTCGATCCAGAGAAGGTCGGCGCCGTTCTGCAAAGCGGTGATGCAGTCGAGCACGCAGCGGTCCTCTCCGGTGCCGGGACGGAACTGGAACAGGTTGGACGGCAGACGCTTGGGGCGAACCAGCGAGCCGTCACGGTTGATCAGCACATCGCCGGGCTCGCCAACGCCATCCACTGTCTCGCAGTCGAGGAAACTGTTGTACTTATCACCAAGGTCGCCCGGCTGGCGGGTGAAGGCAATCTGCTTGGTCAGGCCAGCACCAAGGCTGTCCGTACGCGCGACGATAATGCCTTCAGGCACGCCCAGTTCGAGGAAGGCATAGCGGATAGCGCGGATCTTCTGGAGGAAGTCTTCGTGCGGGACGGTAACCTTGCCGTCCTGATGGCCGCACTGCTTCTCGTCAGAAACCTGGTTCTCGATCTGCAGGGCGCAGGCTCCTGCCTCGATCATCTTGCGCGCCAGCAGGTAGGTCGCCTCTGCATTGCCGAACCCTGCATCGATATCGGCGATGATGGGCACGACATGGGTTTCGTGATTGTCGATGGCTTGCTGCGCCGTCGCAGCAGCGGCTTCATCACCCGCTCCGCGCGCGGCATCCAGATCGCGGAACAGACCGCCCAGTTCGCGTGCATCGGCCTGACGCAGGAACGTGTAAAGTTCCTCGATCAGCGCGGGAACGCTGGTTTTCTCGTGCATGGATTGATCGGGCAGGGGGCCAAATTCGCTGCGCAGCGCGGCGATCATCCAGCCGGAAAGGTAGAGATAACGACCCTTGGTGGTGCCGAAATGTTTCTTGATGGAGATCATCTTCTGCTGGCCGATGAACCCATGCCAGCAGCCCAGCGACTGCGTGTAGGCAGCAGGATCGGCGTCATAAGCGTCCATGTCGGCACGCATGATTTTCGACGTGTATTTGGCGATATCCAGACCAGTCTGGAAACGGTTCTGGGTACGCAGCCGCGCTGCGAACTCGGGATCGATTCCCTGCCAGTCCGTACCCGTGCGGTGCTTGATCGCAGATTGGCGGTGGATCTCTTCGAAATAGGTCATGGAATTGCAAGTCCTTCAGGTGTTGGCTTGCAGCCTTCCTGCCACGCGAATTCCCGCTCGTCGCAACGTCCGGTGTAATGTTGTCGAACTTTACAAGATTAGCGTGTAATGTTGTAAAGGTGGACACATCGGAGGAAAAGCATGGCCGGCAAGACACTCTACCTCGGACCACGATTGAAGAAATTGCGCCGCGAACTCGGTTTGACGCAAGCCAACATGGCCACCGATCTCGATATCTCTGCAAGCTACATTGCCCTGATGGAGCGCAACCAGCGGCCGGTAACTGCGGAAATGCTGCTGAAGCTTGCCACAACCTATCGTATCAACGTGGCAGACCTTGCTGATGAAGATGCAGACGAGACTGCTGCACGCCTGCAATCGGCACTGCGCGATCCTCTGTTCTCCGACATTGCGATCGAACCGCTCGATATAGACGACATCGCAACCAGCTATCCCGGCATGGCAGAGGCATTGCTGCGATTGCATACCGCTTTCGGGGAAGAGCAACTGGCGCTGGCGGAAAAGCGGGAGGTTCGAGAGGGCAGCACGGGCGACGTCGCAGCGGACCCGGTTGCCGAGGCTCGCGCATTTCTGGCAGCGCGGCGCAATTGCTTTCCCGTGTTGGACGATAGCGCGACTGAGGCATCGCGCAGCCTTTCCTCGTTTGAGGCCATGAAAGCGCACATCGCAGAAGAGCACGGACTGGATCTGCGCGTTTCCGACGACGGCCTGCTGCGCGGGGGTATGCGCTGGCACGATTACCATCGTCGCCGCGTGCACGTTTCGGAACGGCTTGACCAATCGGGCCGACGTTTCCAGGCGGCGCTTCAGATCGCCATCATGGAGCAGGATGCCGCAATCACCGCCTTGCTGGCGGAAGGCCGCTTTTCCGGCGAGGACAGCGAACGGCTGGTTCGGCGGGCATTGCAATCGTACTGGGCGGCGGCGCTGCTGATGCCGTACCACGCCTTTCGCAAGGCGGCAGAAGATCTGCGCTATGATGTCGAGGCGCTGGCCGCGCGCTTTTGCGTCAGTTTCGAGCAGGCCGCCCATCGCCTTACGACCTTGCAGCGTTCCGGCGAGGAGGGCGTGCCGTTCTTCTTTCTTCGCGTGGACCGGGCGGGTAATGTCTCCAAGCGGCTGGACGGCGCTGGCTTTCCGCTGGCACGGCATGGCGGGGCATGCCCCTTGTGGAACATCCACGAGGTTTTCGCTTCGCCCGGCACGGTCGATGCCCAGCTTATCGAGCTGCCGGATGGCGAACGCTACGTATCGGTTGCCCGAACGGTGCGTGCTGGCGGCGGGCGGTTCAATGAGCGCAGCGTTCTTCGTTCTGTCGCGCTGGCGTGTTCGGCGCAGCATCTGGACCGGCTCGTATATGCCACCACGCTGAAGAGCGAGGAGCCTACCCCTATCGGAGTCGCCTGTCGTCTGTGCCACCGCCCGCGCTGTATTGCCCGCTCGGCACCGCCGATGGGCCGCGAACTCATTCCCAGCCGCTTTCGCGATAGCGGTGTGCCGTTCGATTTCTCTGCCGACTAAGCCGACAGCTGGGCCAGCTTTGCCTCCACCATAGCCCGCACGTCCACCCGCGCTTTCAACCGCGCGGCAAGCAGGGCCGTCCCGCTGATCTTGCGTTGGACGAAGAGGATATCGGCTGGAGGAAGATGCCATGAAGCGCGGTCCTGCGCCATGGTCATGCCTTCTTGCCGAATGGTCTTGATGAAACGCCTGTCGCCGAAATCGAATGGTCCCGGTTTCGATAGCTCTGCGAGGATTACGCCGATGATGGTATCGAAGCTGTCGGCATGGGCCTCGGCGGCGTGGCGGGAGAGGAAACCGGCGTCGATCGCGGCATCGGCAATTTCGGCTCGGTCTTCAGCAAGTCCGGCTGAGAGGAGACGTCTGTAACTTTCCGACACGAGCGGGGACACCTCTCGCGCGGCACCGAAATCAAGCAGGACAAGCCGATTGCCATCCTCTGCCACGCGATAGTTGGCGAAATTGGGATCGGTCTGCATCAGCCCGAAATCGAACAGTTCACGCAGGACGAGGGCAATGAGCCGCTCCGTCATGGCGTCACGCACGTCCGGCGGCTCATGATCCAGTGACTCGATCGGGCGACCGGGCACGAAGTCCATCGCCAGCACGTTTTTCGTCGTAAGGTCTGCGTGCAGGCCGGGAACTATATAGTCGTCATTGCCATCCAGCAGCTTGGCATAGGCTGATAATTGCGTTGCTTCGCGCTCGTAGTCGGCTTCTTCGCGCAATTGCGCCTTTGCCTCACCCAGCAGGGGCGCGATATCCAGGTGTTCCGGCAGCAGACCCGATACCCGAAGAAGGGTCGCGACGTTATCGACGTCGGCGTCAATGGATTCGCGAACGCCCGGGTATTGCACCTTGATCGCCAGGTCGCGTCCGTCGCGGGTCGTGGCGCGGTGGACCTGCCCGATGGAGGCTGCAGCCAATGGTCGCGGATTGAAGTAGCGGAAATTGCGGCGCCAGCCCTGGCCCCAGTCCGCCGCGAGAACGGCCTCGAGCTGCTTTGGCGGCATGGAATGCGCATTTTCGCGCAGGCGCGCCATGATGTCGGACAGTTCCGGCGGCAGGACATCGCCAGCATCCAGCGATACCATCTGGCCCAGTTTCATCGCTGCCCCGCGCAGGTGGGACAGGCGGTCCGCCACGCGGCCGATGTTGGCAGGCGTCAGCAAAAGCTCCTGCATGCGCGGACGCTTTCCCTCGGCCAGTCGTCGTGCCCCTTCGGCCATGACGCCACCGGCTAGCCCGCCAGCCAGCCGTCCGAACTGGCCCAGTCGCGCCCTTCGGCTACCCGGCACAGCTCGCGAATTGGAATTATTATCGTCGTCTGACATGGTCATCGAAATGGGGCGCGCGCAAGGAAAGACCAGCGGGGACGAAGGTCCGTATCGCTTGTAGCCAGCGTCGCGAACGAATAGGGAAGCGCGATGGCTGGAGAACTTAGAGACAATCGCGGTCGCGGTGACGCGGAATGGGGCCTTCCCCCGATCCATCCGGAAGGGCGCAAATTCGGGATGATCGCAGTAGCCATCGCGCTGGTGGTGCTGCTGATCTTCGACTGGGAATTGCTGGGATGGCCTTTGTTGGCGCTGTCCGCTGGCGTATTCGCATTCTTTCGCGACCCGGAACGCGTCGTGCCTCAGGGAGAAAGACTTCTCGTCTCGCCCGCTGACGGGCTTGTTTCACTGATTACGCAGGTACCTCCACCGGTCGAGTTACAGCACGATACGGAAGATGGCGGTCGCGGGCTGGGGACAGAGCCGGTCATGCGCGTTTCCATTTTCATGTCCGTGTTCGACGTTCATATCAATCGCTCCCCGATCGCCGGAACGATCAGGCGCATCATTTACATTCCCGGTCGCTTCATGAATGCCGATCTCGACAAGGCCAGTGAAGAGAACGAGCGGCAGCACGTGCTTGTAGCGCGCGCCGACGGTACGCCGATCGGAATTACACAGATTGCCGGTTTGATCGCGCGGCGCATCGTGCCGTTCGTGAAGCCGGGGGACATCGTCGCCGCCGGTCAGCGTGTCGGCCTGATCCGGTTCGGCAGCCGCGTAGACGTGTATCTGCCCACTGGAACGGAACCCAGGGTGCTGGTTGGCCAGCGCGTGATTGCAGGCGAAACCGTGCTGGCCGAAATCGGTACGGCGGGATTGCTGGAAGGAGTAAGCCAATGAGGCCGGGTGAGGACGACTTGCACGAATACGACGATGAAGAGACGGCACCTGCAGGTCCCGCCTGGCTTGGGCCGAAGGCTAGCGAGCATGAACGAGTGACCCGGTCGCGCGGGGGCAAGGGACTGTCGCTGCGCGCCGTGCTTCCCAACGCGATCACCGCTGCCGCGCTCTGTTCCGGTCTCACCAGCATCCTGTTTGCTATCGGGGGGCAGTGGGAACAGTCGGTATTTGCCATGATCCTGGCCGGTATTCTCGACATGATGGACGGGCGTATCGCCCGGCTTCTGAAGGCGCAATCGCGCTTCGGGGCCGAGCTCGACAGCCTTTCGGATTCGGCTAGCTTCGGCATCGCGCCTGCGCTGGTCCTTTACATCTGGTCGCTTGCCGAAATGCCGCGCTTCGGTTGGCTGGCGGCGCTGGCCTATGCCATCTGCTGCGCGCTGCGTCTGGCGCGCTTCAATGCGCAGATCGACGTGGAAGACCAGCCACACAAGTCCGCCGGCTATCTTACTGGCGTTCCGGCGCCGATGGGCGCGGGCTTTGCCTTCATGCCCATGTACCTGTGGCTTGCAACCGGAGAAGAAATTTTCCGCGATCCATGGCTCGTCGGACCGTGGGTTATCGCGATTGCCGTATTGATGGTCTCCAATCTCGCCACGCCAAGCTGGAAGTCGGTCAGCCCGTCAGGGGACTTCAAGCTGGCCTTCATTGCGCTTGCAGGACTGCTGGTGGGTGGTTTGCTGATCGAGACATGGTGGACGCTGGTGCTGATTGGCGTCGTCTATCTGGCCCTGATCGCATGGTCGGTGGTCGGCTATGCCAAGATCAGGCGAGCGAAAAATGCGAAGGCAACGGGCGATGGCGAACCCGACGAGCAGGCTACGCCGCCAGCAGGGCGAAAGCCTCTTGCGGTCGACGAAGTGGACGAGGCGCTGTCACGACCGCGCGATCGATAGCGGCCAGTTCGCTACGGATTTCCCGCCAGCGGACGAGGCCGTAGCGGATCGACGCGTGGCAGGAGAGCAGCGAAGCTGCCGCCACGAAGCCGAAGAATGCCGAAATTGCGATTGCTATTGTCATCGTTCAAGCCCCAACTCTGTGTCGCGTCATCTGTTCCTGTTGCGTTCTATGTTCCACTTTCGTTCCGCGTGGTCAAGCGTTTTTGTTCTGGCTGTGTTCTCGCTTGAGAATTTGAGACTGGATTTCCCCGTCCACCTCCGCTAAAGGCGCGACCGCCTGAAGGGCAGAAGCGATTCCCGTTTCGGCTCGCCCAGGCAAATCCACATGGAAGGCACTGACATACCGGTGCCGCCCGAGGGAGAACTCCCAAGGGCTGGTTCCCCGTCTTCCAGAGGCTTAACCGGAAAGGAATTTTCTTATGGCGGCTCCTACCGTCACGATGCAGCAATTGATCGAGGCCGGCGCACACTTCGGCCACCAGACCCACCGCTGGAACCCGCGCATGAAGCCGTATATCTTCGGCAGCCGCAACGGTGTGCACATTATCGACCTGTCGCAGACCGTGCCCCTGATGGCGCGTGCTCTTGACTTCGTCTCTTCCACCGTGCGTGCAGGCGGCAAGGTCCTGTTCGTCGGCACCAAGCGCCAAGCGCAGGAGCCGATTGCACAGGCAGCACGTTCGTGCGGCCAGCACTTCGTCAACCATCGCTGGCTGGGCGGCATGCTCACCAACTGGAAGACGATTTCGCAGTCGATCAAGCGCCTGAAGGCTCTGGAAGAGCAGCTGGCTGGCGACACCTCGCTGATCACCAAGAAGGAAGTCCTGCAGCTAACGCGTGAGCGTGACAAGCTGGAACTTTCGCTTGGTGGTATTCGCGACATGGGCGGCATTCCCGACGTGATGTTCGTGATCGACGCCAACAAGGAAGACCTCGCCATCAAGGAAGCCGGCGTTCTCGGCATCCCCGTGATCGGCGTGCTCGACACCAATGTCGATCCTTCCGGCATCGCTTTCCCGATCCCCGGCAACGACGATGCCAGCCGCGCCGTGCGCCTGTATTGCGATGCAGTGGCCAAGGCCGCCAGCACCGGTACGACCGAAGGCGTGGTGGACTCCGGTGCCGACATCGGCGCGATGGACGCTCCTCCCGCAGAAGCTGCCGTTGCCGAAGCTGCACCGGCTGCCGAAGCTCCGGCTGAAGAAGCCAAGGCTCAAGAGACCAAGGCCGACGCCTGATCTTTCGTGTGATCGCGCGGTGAAACTCGCGCGTCACATTCTAAATATACCGGGCCGGTTCGTCATTCGCTTGATGGACCGGCCTCCAAATTCAATCTGAAGGAAACACACATGGCTGCATTTTCCGCATCCGACGTGAAAGCCCTGCGCGAGAAGACCGGCGCGGGCATGATGGACGCCAAGAAGGCGCTTGAAGCTGCCGACGGCGATATCGAAGCTGCAATCGACGCATTGCGCGCCAAGGGCCTGGCCACCGCACAGAAGAAGTCCAGCCGCACCGCGGCAGAGGGCCTGGTCGGTGTTGCCGTTGAAGGCACAAAGGGCGTTGCCGTCGAAGTAAACTCCGAAACCGACTTCGTTGCCAAGAACGAGCAGTTCCAGGATTTCGTGCGCAAGACCACGCAGGTCGCGCTCGGCATGGACAGCGACGACGTGGAAGCACTGAAGTCCGCGTCCTACCCCGACGGCGGCACCGTTTCGGACAAGCTGACCGACAACGTTGCCACCATCGGTGAGAACCAGCAGGTTCGCCGCATGAAAAGCGTTTCGGTGTCGAACGGCGTTGTCGTTCCCTACATGCACAACGCACAGGCACCCAACCTCGGCAAGATCGGCGTGCTGGTCGCGCTGGAATCCGAAGCTGGCGCAGACGTGCTGGAGCCTTTGGGCAAGCAACTGGCCATGCACATCGCCGCCGCTTTCCCACTGGCGCTGACCGCTGAAGGCCTGGACGCCGAAGTGATCGAGCGTGAGCGCAAGATCGCCGCCGAAAAGGCTGCCGAAAGCGGCAAGCCTGAAAACGTGCAGGAAAAGATGGTCGACGGTGCGATCAAGAAATACGCCAAGGAGAACGCTCTCCTCAGCCAGCTGTTCGTGATGGACAACAAGACGCCCATCGCCGACGTCGTGGCTGCCGCTGGCAAGGAAGCCGGCAAGGAAATCACCCTGACGGACTATGTCCGCTTCCAGCTCGGCGAAGGCATCGAGAAGGAAGAAAGCGACTTCGCAGCAGAAGTTGCGGCTGCCGTGGGCGGTTAAACTTACTGCGACATTCCAGTCGAAAACGGGACGGCGAAGTTGGCAGTGTCAGCTTCGCCGTTTTGTTTTTGGACCCAGCAGACTACTGCGCCACCAGTTCGATCATCCAGATTTCTGCCCGCGTCCCAAATCGTATCGGCAGGAGGCTTGTACCTAGGCCCGCACCGACAATAACTGTCTGGCCACCTTCCACGACCTTTCCGCAGGCGAAGCGATCTCCGTAACGAGACATCGTGGCCAGCGCTCCGACGATAGGAAGTCTGATTTGCCCACATGGGTGTGGCCGGCCAGGACAAGCGGCACGTCACTGGTAACCTGCGGCGCGATATCCGGGCTATGCGTCACGATCAGCTTACCGCCGTCGAGCGTGCCAAGTTGCCGTAGAACCGCCGATAGGTCGTCGCGGCGGGTGTAGGCATCATCCACGCCGCCGATTGCGAGAGGGCCACGCTGGGTGGATTCGTTTTGCAGGACTGCAATACCGTTACGCTGCAGCGCCCTGCGAAGCGCCGGCCAGTCGAACCAGTGATCGTGATTACCCGGCACCGCGATCGTACCCATGGGAGCGCGCAGGTTACCAAGCGGGGCGACGATCTCTTCTGCCGTGTAGGTGTGCGTCGCGAACCTCTTTTCACTCACCAGATCTCCGGCAATCAGGACGAGGTCCGGTTTCAGGTCATTTACCTGGCTGACAATACGCGCAAGCCGCGATGGTGGCATGTCCGGCCCGGCGACATGAATATCGGATAGCAGGGCAATCGTAATGGGAGGGGTCCCTTGTGGCAGTCCACGCAGCTCTACCCGCGCTGTGCGTACCAGCGGGTCTGCCATGGTATCGGCCCCCGCTTTCCACGCCAGTGCCAGACCCGTGACGAGGAGAGCGGCAAGCACCCACTTCCATCGGTGCCGAAGTATCGCGGGCAGTGTCTGCACGCCTGCGTCCTTACTCCGCGTTGGATGCAGCGCAACTCCTCTCGCGCAAAACCGCATCGGAACCCTTGGCAGTTTCACCCGCTCGCTCTAGGAAGCCTGCCAACTCCCTTTTCGATAGGAAAAACCGTTCCATGCTGCTGCCCGACGCCAAACGTATCCTGCTGAAGCTTTCAGGAGAGGTGCTGATGGGGGAGCAGGGTTTCGGGATCGAGCCGACATTCGTTGCGGGTCTGGCAGAAGAGGTGAAGCAGGCGAAAGACAGCGGGCTTGAAGTTTGCCTGGTTATCGGCGGCGGCAATATCTTCCGCGGCATGGCGGGCGCGGCCAAGGGGCTTGACCGCACCACGGGCGACTACATGGGCATGCTGGCAACGGTGATGAACGCGCTGGCCATGCAGGCCGCGCTGGAAAAGATCGGCGTGGAGACGCGCGTGCAAAGCGCCATCCCCATGAACGCCGTTTGCGAACCCTACATTCGCCGCCGGGCGGAGAGGCATCTGCAGAAGGGCCGCATAGTCATCTTCGCGGCCGGTACGGGCAATCCGTTCTTCACCACCGATACGGGCGCTGCGCTGCGCGCTGCCGAAATGAATTGCGACGCGCTGCTCAAAGGCACCAGCGTCGACGGGGTCTACAACAAGGATCCCAAGCGCTTCGATGATGCGGAGCGCCATGAAACAATTACCTATTCTCAGGTCTTGAGTGATAACCTCAAGGTCATGGATGCCGCCGCCGTTGCACTGTGCCGCGAAAACGACATTCCCATCGTGGTCTTCTCGATCCGCGCAAAGGGCAATGTCGCACGCGTGCTGGCGGGCGAGGGCGTGCAGACTATCGTCAGGAAGGATGACTGAACATGAAGTATGACAAGGCCGATGTGGAACGCCGCATGCAAGGCGCTATCGAAAGCCTGAAAGGCGATCTTTCGGGTCTGCGCACGGGGCGTGCGAACACCTCGCTGCTCGATCCCGTGGTGGTGGAAGTCTATGGCTCCATGATGCCGCTGAACCAGGTTGCCACGGTTAATGCGCCGGAGCCGCGTATGCTGGCGGTGCAGGTTTGGGACAAGGCCAATGTCAGCGCCGTCGAAAAGGGTATCACCAAGGCCAATCTCGGCCTTAACCCGATGACCGACGGCCAGACCGTGCGCCTGCCCATGCCGGACCTGAACGAGGAGCGCCGCAAGGAACTGGCCAAGCTGGCCGGCACTTACGCGGAAAAAGCCAAGATCGCCGTGCGCAACGTGCGCCGCGATGCGAACGAAACGCTGAAGGAAGACGAGAAGAAGAAGGAAATTTCCGAGGACGATCGCAAGCGGCTGGAGGACGAAGTCCAGAAGATGACCGACAAGTACGTCGCCGACATCGATACCGCGACCGAGGCAAAGGAGAAGGAAATCCTGGCACAGTAAGCCGGGACGGAGCCTTCCTCCGATTACTTTCCAGATGTCCAACTCCAACTTTCCCCGCCACGTGGCGATCATCATGGATGGCAATGGCCGCTGGGCGAAGAAACGCGCCCTGCCGCGCGCGCTTGGTCACAAGCAGGGCGGGGAAGCCGTGCGCCGCACGGTGCAGGCGGCAGAGACACTGGGGCTGGAATGCCTGACACTCTATGCCTTTTCGTCCGAGAACTGGAAGCGGGACGAGAGCGAGATTTCGGATCTGATGAACCTGATGCGCAGGTTTATCGAAGCGAACTTGCAGGACATGATCGAGCGCAAGGTGCGTCTGAAGATCATCGGCGATTACAAGGCTTTCGCGCCCGACATTGTCGAACGGCTCGAAGACGCGCTGGAGCGTACGAAGGACGGGGAACGGACCCTGGCCGTGGCTCTGAACTACGGCGCGCAACAGGAAATCGCCCGCGCCGCACGGCTGGCAGCTGAAGAAGGCGAAGTGACGCCCGAGGCGATGGACCGCCACCTTTACACCAGTGACCTGCCGCCGCTCGACCTGCTGATCCGCACCAGCGGGGAGGTGCGTCTGTCGAACTTCCTGCTGTGGCAATCGGCCTATGCCGAAATGCTGTTCATGGACGTGCTCTGGCCCGATTTCAGCGAGGATCACCTGCGCGAAGCCTGCGAGGAATTCGCCAGACGGGAGCGTCGGTTTGGAGGACGTTGAAGACCTGACCCCGGAACGCCGCCGCGACAAGATCAAGGCGCTGGCGAAACGCTATGCCACTGTGCCGCTGTCGGTGCGGACCAGCGACTTGCCCAAACGCGCTGCCAGCGCATTGGTGATGGTCGTCATCGCAGGGATTGCTCTTGTGCTGGGAGGGGTGATACGCGATCTGTTTTTCGTGGTCATTGGCCTTGTCTGCTTTGCCGAAATGGTAAGATTGATCCTCCGCGGCACCCGCAATGCACTGGGCCGCGTAGTGGGGATCGCGCTGGGCGCAATTTACATCGGTTACGCCGTCTGGTTGCTTGCTCAAATCGACTCCGTTCCCGTGCTGCTGCTCTTGATCGGTGTCGTTATCATGGTGGATACTTTCGCCTATTTCTTTGGCAGGAGCATAGGCGGACCGAAGATCGCGCCACGGATCAGCCCTTCCAAGACCTGGGCCGGTTTGTTCGGCGGCGCTGTAGGCGCAACCATTGCAGTCGGGATTCCGCTGGTTCAGGGATGGTCGCCATTTGCCGGACCGCACGATTGGCGTTCGCTTATCGTCCTTGCGCCGGTCCTCGCGGTGGTGGCGCAGTCCGGTGATTTCTTTGAAAGTTGGCTCAAGCGAAAGGCTGCGATGAAGGATTCGTCCAACCTCATTCCCGGCCACGGCGGCGTATTCGACAGGATCGACGGGCTGATACCCGTGGTTATCGTTGTCGGAAGTTTGGTGGTATTGCCCATCCTATGACACGCTCCATCTCCCTCCTCGGCGCGACCGGCTCGATCGGCGATTCCACGCTCGATCTCATCCGCAATGATCGCGCCAAGTGGAATGTCGTCGCGCTGACCGCCAATTGCTCGGCGGAAAAGCTGGCGAAGCTGGCTATCGAATTCGACGCGCAACTGGCGGTGGTGGGTGACGAAAGCTGTCTGCCCGAACTGCGTCGGCACCTTTCAGGCACCGCAATCGAAGCCGCAGGCGGCGCCCAGGCGCTGTGCGATGCCGCGGCGCGGCCTGCTGAAATCACGGTAGCCGCCATAGTCGGATGCGCGGGCCTTGCGCCCACCATGCGCGCGATAGAGCAGGGCAACACCGTGGCGCTCGCCAACAAGGAGGCGCTGGTCTCTGCGGGCGAGGTGATGACGCGCCTCGTCGAACAGCACGGAACCACGTTGTTGCCGGTCGATTCCGAACACAACGCCATCTTCCAGTGCCTTGAAGGGGGTAAGCTGGAGGATGTACGCTGGATTACGCTAACGGCCAGCGGTGGGCCGTTCCGCACCAAGTCCATGGCGGAACTGGAAGCGGCAACGCCCAAGCAGGCCGTGGCACATCCCAATTGGGACATGGGCGCAAAGATCAGCGTCGATTCCGCCACCATGATGAACAAGGGGCTGGAATTTATCGAGGCGTTCCATCTCTTTCCGGTGGGACTGGATCGGCTGCGTATCATCGTCCACCCGCAAAGCGTGATCCACTCGATGGTCGAATACCGCGATGGCTCCACGCTCGCCCAGCTTGGGCCCAGCGACATGCGCGTGCCGATAGCCTCCACGCTGGCGTATCCCGCGCGGATGGACACCAACTGCAAGTCGCTGGACCTTGCGACCATCGGAGAGCTCAGCTTCTTCGCCCCTGACGAGGAGCGCTTTCCGGCGACAAGGCTGGCGCGCGAGGCCGCCCATGCAGGCGGCGCGGCGCCCGCCGTTCTCAACGCGGCGAACGAGGTGGCGGTGGCCGCTTTTCTCGCCGGTCAGGTGAAGTTCACGCAAATTTCGGCAATATCTGCCAGAACCCTCGACAACTACGCGCCGCCTGCGCCTCAAACGCTCGACGAAGTATTATCCGTCGATGCAGAGGCGAGGGCGCGCGCCGGAGAGATGCTGGAGATCGCCTGACCCATGTTCGAAACGCTGCCATTCTGGGTGTACCCCCTCGGCTTCCTGCTCATGCTTGGCCCGCTCGTCGTGCTGCACGAGTTGGGGCATTACCTCGTCGGACGGATGTTCGGCGTAGGTGCAGAAGCCTTCTCGGTCGGCTTCGGCAAGGAGATTGCCGGTTATACGGATAAGCGTGGCACCCGCTGGAAACTCTCGGCATTGCCGCTGGGCGGCTACGTACAGTTCCAGGGTGACATGAACCCGGCCAGCCAGCCCGATGCCGAGGCGCCAGTACGCGAGGGCGATTTCCAGGCTGCCTCGCTGTGGCAACGTGCCCTGATCGTGGCAGCGGGACCGGTCGCCAACGTGTTGATCGCGATTGGTATCTTCGCCGCGTTCTTCATGATTTTCGGCAATCCGGTCGCCGTCGACCCGGCGGAAGAGACCGTCATCGCGGCCTTTGCCGAGGATTCACCTGCACAGGACGCCGGCCTGCAGCTGGGAGACCGGATCGTAGCCGTCGAGGGTGAGGAAACCCGCGACTTTCGCGAAATAGCCCAGTCGATCATGCTGTATCCCGGCCGCGAACTGGACATTTCCGTCGAACGCGACGGAGAAACCTTCACCGTTCCCGTCGTCGCCGAACGTATCGAGGTGAGCGATCAATTCGGCAACCAGACCGTAATTGGACGCATCGGTGTGGAAGGCCGTCCCGGCGAGCGCATTTTCGAACCGGTTGGCCTGATCTCTGCCATCGGCATGGCATGGCAGCAATGTATCGAGACGGTTGACCTGATGATCACAGGCATCGGGCAGATCTTCACCGGCGAACGCTCCGTGAAGGAACTGGGCGGACCGATCACAATCGCCAAGGTATCAGGTGAGCAATTAAGCCTCGGCTGGCTGGAATTTGCCAGTTTCGCCGCATTGATTTCACTTAATTTGGCATTCATCAACCTGCTGCCAATCCCCGCGCTCGACGGCGGGCACCTGGCTTTCTACGCGGTCGAGGCGATCCGTCGCAAGCCAGCCAGCCCGCGCAGTCAGGAATGGGCGTTTCGCACCGGCATGGCTCTCGTGCTGGCGCTGATGCTGTTCGTGACGGTAATCGATATAGCCAAGCTGCCCATTTTCGGCAGTTAGGCCGAAAAGCTTTAGGTGGGGAAAGGACCACGTTTATCGCGCATATCGGGGCAACTTCGCTTGATTGCCGGACTGGCATGGGGCAAGGGCGCTCTTCGCGTGAGAAACTGGAAAAGCCGATACCCGCCGGGGGCGGTAACGCGGCTTGTAATTTCGCCGGTGCGCAAGTGTCGACAAGAGTGGACGGATAATGGGTTCCAAGGCCAGGACGATAATTTCCCAGCATTACGCCGCAACCTTGCTGGGTTGCACGATGTTGGCAGGATTGCCCGCGCACGCGCTGGCACAGGATGGCGACGATGCGCCGCAGGAAGAGCGGGCCCTTGAAGATGCGATGGCTACGCTAGGCAGTCAGCCCGGTGAAACGCCTGCGCAGGATCAGGTCGACGTAACGCAGGAAACGCCTGCGCCTGCGCCTGCGCCCGCCCCGCAGGAGCAGGGCGATGTCATCCGTTCCATCGGTGTATCGGGTGCACAGCGGCTGGAGCCGGAGACGATCGTTTCCTACATTCAGCTGCGCCCCGGCATGGTCTACACCGCTGCCGCAGCCGACCAGGCGCTGATCGACCTCGCAAACACCGAATTGTTCGCCGATTTTTCCATCGCCAATAACAACGGCAACGTGGTCATCACGGTGGAAGAGAACCCGATCATTAACCGTATCATTCTGGAGGGCAACCGCCGGATCGACAACGAGAAGATCGTCCCCGAGATCAACCTCTCGCCGCGCCAGATCTTTACCCGTAGCCGCGTTCGCGCCGATGTTGCCCGCATTATCGAACTGTACAAGCGGCAGGGCCGTTTTGCCGCAACGGTAGAGCCGCAGATGGTCATGCTGGACCAGAACCGCGTCGACGTGATCTTCGAGATTTCCGAGGGTCCCAAGTCCAAGGTTCGCCAGATTAACATCATCGGTAACGAGGTGTTCTCCGACGGCGACCTGCGTGACGAGATGGTAACACGCGAGGACAGCCTGTTCGCGCTGTTCAGTTCCAACACCAGCTACGATCCCGATCGCCTGGCGTTCGACCAGCAGAAGCTGCGCCAGTTCTATCTTACCGAGGGTTACGCCGATTTCCGCGTCGTATCTGCCGTGGCCGAGCTGACGCCGGACAAGCGCGATTTCATCATTACCTATGTGGTGGAAGAGGGCGAACGCTATGAGTTCGGCGATGTCGAGGTTGTCAGCCAGCTGCGCGATTTCTCCAGCGAACAGTTGACTGCCGGTCTCTCCATGGAAAGCGGCGACTGGTACAATGCGGAGCAGATCGACAACACGGTAGAGGGTCTGACCGAGACCGCCGGCGCGTTCGGATATGCCTTTGCCGAAGTGCGCCCGCGAATTTCACGCAACCCCGAAACGCGAACGATGGACGTGACGTTCACCGTTTCCGATGCGCCGCGCGTCTATGTCGAGGCCATCGAGATCAACGGCAACACCCTGACGCAGGACAAGGTGATCCGCCGCGAATTCCGTATCGCGGAAGGTGATGCCTTCAGTTCTCTGCAGGTTGCGCGTTCTTCCGCTCGCATCAACTCGCTGGGTTACTTCCAAGAAAACTTCGAGGTTACGCAGGTAGAGGGCAGCAGCCCCGACCGTATTATCCTGCAGGCCAATGTGCAGGAAGAGCCGACCGGTGAACTCTCGTTGTCGGCGGGCTTCTCCTCGCTCGAAAGCTTCATCTTCAACGGCTCGATCCGGCAGAACAACTTCCGTGGTCGCGGACAGACCATCGGACTGGGCGTCAACTATTCGCGTTATTCGCGTTCCGCCAATATCAGCTTTACCGAGCCCAAGGTGTTCGACCGCGATATCGCGCTGGGCTTCGATCTGTATCGCCAGGATTACAACAACGGCTATTTCGACCGCGATAGCGCCACTTACGAACAGACCACCACCGGGGGATCGGTGCGCGTGGGCGTTCCGCTGACCGAGTACATGAGCCTGCTGGGCAGCTATACCCTGAACTATCAGGAAGTGACCGTAGCAGAACGGCAGTTCTTCGCCGATTTCGATGGCGATGGCGTGACCGAATGCGAGCCGCTGCTGGCAGGCCGCTATCTTTGTGACGCGTTGGGCAACCGCGTGCAATCCATCCTGGGTCTCACGCTTAACTACAGTACTCTCAACAGCAATATCCGGCCGACTAGCGGCGAAAGGGTTTCCACCACGCTGCAGTTTGCCGGTGTGGGCGGTGATACGCGTTACGTTCGGGCCCGGCTCAACGCATCCAAGTATTGGTCGCTGGGGGCCGGATTTATCGGCTCCCTGTCGCTGGAAGGCGGCTATATCAACGGCCTTGGTGACGATGTGCTGCTGACGGACCGGTTCTTCCTGGGCGAAGGCCAGATTCGCGGCTTCGACATTCGCGGAGTCGGTCCGCGCGTCGTTCGCCGGTTCTACGAGCCGGACGAGGACGGCAACCAGGTTCTCATCCCGCTTGGCGATGACCGCAACCAGGATGATGCGCTGGGCGGCGAGGCCTATTATCTGGCCCGTGCCGAAATTGAGATTCCGCTGGGTTCCGGCGCCCGCGAGCTTGGCTTGCGCCCGTCGATCTTTGTCGATGTCGGCTCGGTTTTCGGGGTCGATACTCCGCAACTGACACAAAGCCCGCTGCCCGATGGCCTGTTCATCCCGCAGCGTGACGGCGACGGCAATCCGCTTTTCGCGCAGCCGATTTTCGATGACGATGGCAACATCGTCAGCTCGGAACTCACGATCAACCCGGTCGGGCCCGACGGCACGGACAACAGTCCGGTTGGCCAAAGTCTGCCGCCATTTACCGAGGAATTCCTCGGTGACACGCCCAAGCCGCGTGTAACCGCCGGTATCGGCGTGAACTGGAACTCCCCATTCGGTCCGTTCAGGATTGATGTAGCTTACGATGTGCTATCGGAGCGCGGGGACGAAACCAAAACCTTCTCCTTCAATGTAGGAACGCAATTCTAATGAATATTTTCGCAAAGTCGGCGCTGGGCGCCGCATGTGCCGTTGCCGGTGCCAGCTTCGCCATTCCCGCCGCCGCGCAGGTGAATGGTATCGCCACGGCCGATATCGGTTTCGCGGTGGCCAATTCGCAGGCATTCCAGACTGGCTACCAGCAGATCGCCACGCAGTACCAGGCGCAGCGTACCACTATCGAACAGCGCACCCAGCAGCGCCAGCAGCTGATCCAGTCCTTCGACACCAATGGTGACGGGCAGATCGACCAGACCGAACAGGCCGCTACGCAGGATCCGAACAACGCGACGGTCCAGCAGGTTCAGGCGATCGACCAGGAAATTGCCACGTTGCAGCAGCCGATCAACCGTGCCCGCGTCTATGTGGTGCAGCAGGTGGCCCAGCAGTACTCCGCCGCTCTTCAGCAGGTTATCAGCGATCAGAACATTCAGTTCGTTATGACGCCGGAAGCGATCGTCTACGCACCTGAAGCTGCCGACGTGACGAACAGCGTGGTCACGGCGCTGAACACGCGTGTACCCAACGTGCAGGTTGCGCCGCCGGCTGACTGGCAGCCCAGCGAAGCTGCAGTTGGCCTGTTCCAGCAGATCCAGCAGATTTTGATGATGGCTGCCATGCAGCAGCAACAGTCCGCCGCACAGGGCGGTGCTGCGCCAGCCTCGACTGGCCGCTAAGACAAGGAAACGAGGGGCAGGGCCATGAGTGAAGCGCAAGACTACGACGTCGTCCGTATCCTTGAGGCCCTGCCGCATCGTTACCCGCTGCTGCTGGTGGACCGGGTCAGCGAACTCGTCAAAGGCGAGCGGATCACGGCCATCAAGGGCGTGACCATGAACGAGCAGTTCTTTCAGGGCCATTTCCCCGGTCGGCCGATCATGCCCGGCGTCCTGCAGATAGAAGCGCTGGCGCAAGCGAGCGGCATTCTGGGCATCGAGACGCTGGAGCTGGCAGGAACGGGCAAACTCGTCTACTTCATGGCCATCGAAAACGCCAAGTTCCGCGCACCCGTGACGCCGGGTTGCCTGTTGACCCTGGAGAGCACCTTCACTCAGCAGCGCAGCAAGGTGTGCAAGTTCGATTGCAAGGCCAGTGTGGACGGCAAGGTGACCTGCGAAACCAGCATTACGGCGATGATTGCCTGATTGGCTTGAAGACCAGACAGGCAATCAGTTCTTGCCAAAACACGCAAGCCCAACTATCGGGCGCGCTTTCCCAATCAACAGCTGGTTCGGTCGGAACCGTTCCGAAGCTATGGAGACCAAGGCCATGAAGGCAGACATTCATCCCGAATACCACATGATCAACGTCAAGATGACCGATGGGACCGAGTTCCAGACGCGCTCCACATGGGGTTCGGAAGGCGACACGATGAACCTCGAGATTGATCCCACCAGCCACCCGGCCTGGACCGGCGGCCCGCAGCGCCTTCAGGATGGCGGCCGCGTTGCCCAGTTCAACAAGCGTTTCGGCGGTCTTTCGCTCAAGAAGAAGTAAGCGCACGCGCGCGACTTCGCTCGAATTTTTGAGAAGGGCGGTCCGGTCGGGCCGCCCTTTTCGCGTGCATGGTATCAGTCGTCAGGCGTGTGATAGACGAACAACACCGTGACGACGGATGCCATGGCGAACATGAAGGCGCCTTTCAGCGAACCGTCTCCCACCGGCGTCTGCCACATTTGAAAGAACGCGCCACCCACGGTCATGAAAAGGCCGAACCACGTCAGCAAGGCAAATCCCGCAGCGATTGCACCGGCACGCTTTGCCGCGTGGAATATCAGTTGATCCGCCTTGCGCGCGGCGAACAGGTGCCATCCGCCCTTCAGGCCGAAGAAGGCCGTGGCGAATTCTCCGATAAGGACGATTGTCAGCGCAATCCATGCCAGCACGGGGTTTGCGCTCTTGAAGAACAAGGTGTCGGGATAGGCGGCATTGTCCGCGCCCGAGATGACATAGACGAGCGAACCGTGTGCGGCTTCCAGATTGGCGATGTTCTGCGCTGCATAGAACAGCGCATGGGACCCGATAACCGCCACGAGCGCGGCCTTGATAATTCGCACCATAGTCTCCCCCCCAATATGGTGCTCAGGGTACCGCGAGGGGCCATTCGAAGCAAATGGACGGATTTTGACGGCGGTTCTTCGGCTAGTCTGGCTGGATCGGCTCCCTACCGATCGAACTTGCCTCAACCCCATGTTCTTTCGCGATACCACTTCGTGATCACGTATTTTACGCCTTTGCGCACCTTCATGCCATGATGAAGCGTGGCAGCGTTTGGTGTGCCGTCGCCGCGCTTGTTGTTCCAGCACACCAGCTTGCCAACCTCGGGCTGGAAGGTTTTACCGATGACCTTGAAGCGAGTACCGCCGCCCGCCTCGACTTCGTTGAGATAGACCATGAACGTCCAGGTGCGATTGCCTGCCACGCTACAGAATTTCTCGAAGTCGGCGCCTTGCGGTTCGAAATAGTCGGTATGGGGCTTGAACTCCTGTCCCACGTCGTAGCGCTGGCCCTGCACGGGCTCCCCATATAACGGATCAATGCCGTTTAGGTCGAACAGCGCTTTTTCCAGATCCTTCACCGCCGCTTCCTTCGGGTCGAGATCGCAGGTCTCGCTGGTACGAAAGTAATCATCCCCATTGGGATCGGCGATGGTGGAAGGGCGGCGATCCTTGTCGATAAGGGTGATGAGGCCAGCGCAGAGGTCCGCCGGAATGAAACCGGGGCAATCGAGCAGTGTCAGGCGAGGAGAGGGAACGCGGCGAACGCGTTGGTCCTGCAACAGGAATTCTGGTGTGGTTTCGCCCGGAGTCGTCATGATTTCCTGTTTAGCCGCGCCTTTGGCTCGATCAACCGACGAAATTTTCTTGCGTCTGAACGGTTCTGAAGCACTTTTCACTTTGCATGGGGCATGAGTTGTGCAACAGGCTCGCGCCCGCGCCGAATGCGGCTTGACCGTACGGCGCAGACCCCTAACAGGCCGCCTCTCGGCATGTGTGCCTGGTTGTTGTGGCGATCGTAGCTCAGTTGGTTAGAGCGCCGGTTTGTGGTACCGGAGGTCGCGGGTTCAAACCCCGTCGATCGCCCCATTATCTCCAGCATTCCTGCTAGTTTTGGATCAAGAGAGGGCAAGGCAATGCCGGCATTCTGGAGTGAACCCGACTGGGACGATCACGAGCGAGTGGAGGTCGTGCATGATCGCGCCTCCGGCCTTACCGCCATTATCGCGCTGCATTCCACCCATCTCGGCCCCGCAGCGGGGGGTACCCGTTTCTGGCATTATGCCGATCCCGCCAATGGTATGCGCGATGCGCTGCGTCTTTCGCGCGGGATGAGCTACAAGAATGCCATGGCTGGCTTGCCCATCGGTGGCGGCAAGGCCGTGGTCCTGCTCGACAAGTCCGGCAAGAAGACAGAAGCCATGCTGCGCGCTTTCGGTGACGCGGTGGAGGCACTGGATGGCCGCTATGTCACCGCAGAGGACGTTGGTGCGACGGAAGCCGACATGGTCGCCATTCGCACCCGCACGGAACATGTCTGCGGACTTCCCGCCGAAGAGGGCGACGCGGGCGGCGACCCCGGCCCGTTCACCGCCATGGGCATCTACCACGGTATCAAGGCCGCGGTTGCGCACAAGCTGGGCAAGGATTCGATGCAGGGCGTGCGCGTGGCAGTGCAGGGCTGCGGCTCCGTGGGCGGCGGCGTGGCGCGATTGCTGGCAAAGGACGGCGCACGACTGACCCTTTCCGATATCGATGGCAAGCGGGCCGAAGCCATGGCGCAGGAACTGGGCGGCAAGGCGGTTTCCGCAGATCAGGTGATGGGCGTCGAATGCGACGTATTCAGCCCCAATGCGCTGGGCGCCATTCTCGATGACGAGGGGATTGCCCGTCTTGATTGCGCGATCGTGGCTGGTGGTGCGAACAACCAGTTGGCGCGGCCCGCACACGGACAGCAATTGCACGAGCGCGGCATCCTCTATGCGCCCGACTACGTTATCAACGCAGGCGGCATCATCAATGTCAGCTATGAATACCTTTGCCGCCGCGAAGGTACGCCGTGCGATATCAACGAGGTTCGCAAGCGCATCGCACAAATTCCCGCACGCCTTGCCGAGATATGGAGCGAAAGCGACAGCTCCGGCCGGCCTTCAAACGAGGTTGCCGATGCCATGGCGCAAAGGTTGATCGGTCGCGCCTGAGAGGTGCTGCGATACAGCTTCGGTTTTCCTTGTTCACGCGCGCGGCGACTGTAAAAGGCCGGGCGAGAGGATGACTTTGTCCAGAATATGCATGGTTTCGCCAATCCTGCCCGTTTCCTGAAAATCGCCAGATGGCTTACCGTGCCGCTTCTGGTGAGTGGGCTGGTTCTGTCGTTTGGCGCCGTGCTCTGGGGCCTGACGCAGGTTCCACCCGATCGGTTGATGGGCGATACCGTGCGTATCCTGTTCGTACACGTTCCCGCCGCGTGGCTGGGCATGGGCGGATGGTCCGCGATAGCCATCGCCAGTCTGGTGGAGCTTGTGTGGCGTCATCCACTGGCAGCCATCGCTGCGCGCGCCGCGGCCGTACCGGGCGCCACCTTTACCGCGCTGTGCCTTGTGACCGGTTCCATCTGGGGACGACCTACATGGGGCACGTGGTGGGTGTGGGACGGGCGGCTTACTTCGATGCTGGTGCTCTTGTTCCTCTACTTCGGCTATATCGCGCTTTCGTCCTCCCTGGCGCGGGAAGGCCAACCTAGCCGCATCGCTGCCATCTTCGGCCTGGTGGGTGCGATCAACATTCCGATCATCAACCGTTCAGTGGTGTGGTGGAATAGTCTTCACCAGCCGCCCAGCATAACCATGGGCGAAAGTTCCATTGATCCGGTTTTCCTGTGGCCGCTATTGATAGCAACGCTTGGCTTTTCTCTCCTGTTCGGCGGGGTCGTTCTTGCACGCATGCGGGCAATCCTTGCCGATACCCAGGCAGAGGCACGATTGCGGCGCAAGGCCATGCAGGCAGAGGAAGTGGCACGGTGAGAGAATCGCTGGACCAGTGGGTGTTCGTTTATGCGGCCTTGGGCGTAACGCTCGTTGGCACTCTGGCGCTGGTTATCTCCAGCTGGCTGGCAATGCGCCGCGCAGAGAAGCGGCGAGAGGAGACTCGCAGGAAATGAATGCGGAAAGATCCGGCGGGCTCAAGCCCAAGCACCAGAGACTGGTGCTGGTGGTCGTCGCGCTTGTCGCGCTGGTAGGGGCGGGGCTGCTGGCGGCCTATGCGCTGCGCAATCAGGCAAGCTATTTCTACGTGCCGGCCGATATCGCCGCCAGTCCGCCCGTGCCGGGAGAGGCCATTCGTCTGGGCGGCATGGTGGAAAACGGGTCTATCGACACCGCCGATGACGGGGTGACGGTGGAATTCGTGGTGCAGGACGGGCAGGCGCGCGTACCGGTCATCTACGCAGGGATCGTGCCCGCGTTGTTCGTGGAAGGATCGGGCGTCGTGGCCGAAGGAAGCATGCGCGCCGATGGTACTTTCGTAGCAGACAACCTGCTTGCCAAGCATGACGAGAATTACATGCCGCGCGAACTTGAAGGCATGAGCACGGCTGAACTTCGCGAGGAATTGCAGGAAAGCGTAGCAGGCGCGAACGAATGATAGCCGAGATCGGCCTTGCTGCCCTGTGGCTGGCTGCCGCACTGGCTGTTCTGCAATTGCTTGCCGGCTTCCTTGGTGTGCGGGACGAAAATAGCGCGCTCGTCGCGCTCGTCCGCCCGGCGGCGGTTCTGCAGGCAGGGCTTTGCGCGGTATCATTCGGCGCGCTGGTCTATGCCTTTGCCGTCACCGATCTTTCCGTGAAGCTGGTCGCCACCCATTCGCATTCGATGAAGCCGATGGCGTTCAAGCTGTCAGGCGCCTGGGCCAATCACGAAGGTTCCATGCTGCTGTGGATCACCGTGATGGCACTGGCGGGCGGTCTTATCGCGCTGATCGAACATCGCCTGCCCAAGCGCATGATGATGGCGACGCTGGGTGCGCAGGCCTGTGTGGCGGTGGGCTTTTACCTGTTCATCCTGCTGTCTTCCAATCCGTTCGAGCGACTTTCACCCGTTCCCGCCGATGGCAACGGACTGAACCCTCTGCTGCAGGACATGGGCGTCTCGTTCCATCCGCCCACGCTGTATATCGGCTATGTCGGCCTGTCGGTGGCCTTCAGCTTTGCCGTAGGCGCGCTGCTGACGCGTAACGTGACGCCCGAGTTCGCCCGCGCAATGCGTCCATGGGTGCTGGCCTCGTGGATATTCCTCACCATCGGTATCGCTGCCGGTTCATACTGGGCGTATTACGAACTGGGCTGGGGCGGCTGGTGGTTCTGGGATCCGGTGGAAAACGCCAGTCTGATGCCGTGGTTGGCGGCCACGGCCTTGCTGCATTCCGCCAGTGTTCTGGCTGCGCGTGACGCCTTGCGCACGTGGACGATCATGCTGGGCGTCATCGCCTTTTCGATGAGCATGCTGGGTACTTTCCTGGTGCGTTCGGGCATTCTCACCTCGGTTCATGCCTTCGCCGTCGATCCGGAACGCGGCAGCTTCATCCTGGTGCTGCTGGCGCTGTACATAGGTGGCGCGCTGGTGCTGTTCGCCCTGCGTGCCAACACTATTGCGGAAGGGGAGCGTTTTGCGCTGCTCAGCCGAGAAGGCGCACTGGTGGTGAACAATGTAGCGCTTTCCGCCATTCTCGCCATCGTGCTGCTGGGCACGCTCTATCCGCTGTTGACGGAAGCCTTCGACGTACGCGTTTCCGTGGGGCCGCCCTATTTCAATCCGGTCAGTGCGATCTTCTTCCTGCCGATGCTGGCCATCCTTGCGGTCGGGCCAATGCTTCGCTGGCGAAGGGATTCGTTCGAACGGATCAGGTTGCCCGTGATCATAATCGCCGTGGTCACTCTTGCCATGTTCGCGCTGGTGCTGGTGTTGAGCGACATCGGTCTGCTGCCTCTGCTGGGACTGGCGACGGCCGCAGGCGTGGCAATTGCCAGCTTCATGCCACTGCGCGGCCGCAACCTGCTGCGCACACCGCTGCCCGTCTGGGGCATGTGTGTGGCGCATTTCGGCGTGGCGGTGGCACTGTTCGGCGTGGCTGCCGACACCGCGTTCCAGCAGGAGCGGCTGGTTGCAGCCTCGCCCGGAGACGTAATCGAGGTCGGCCCATGGGAGGCGACGATGATGTCCGTCAGCCCTGTCGCTGGTCCCAATTGGACAGCAATGCAGGGTGATCTTCTGGTAAGTTACGACGGCGGACCAATGCGTGAAGCTCATCCACAGGCGCGCAGTTTCTGGGCGCCGCAAGGCGAAACGAGCGAAGTTGCCCTGCTTACCCGGTGGAACGGCCAACTGTATGTGGCGCTGGGCAATATGGCGGAAGATGGCCGCTGGCAGCTGCGTCTCTGGTGGAAACCGTTCGTCACCTACATCTGGTACGGCGGGCTGCTGATCGCGTTTGGCGGTATGCTGGCGTTGCTGGGCCGCGTGATCGGCGATGTTCGTCGTCGCTCTGCCGAGGTGCGCGACGAAGAACGTCGGATCGAGGAAGCGGAGCTGGCTGCATCATGAGACGCCTTCGGTACGGCCTCTGGATCATCGTTGGCATTGCTGCGGCCCTGTTTGGCCTGTTCGCCTACCAACTGTCGCAGCCGAAAAACGATTTTGTCCAGTCCGCCATGGTTGGCGAACCGATGCCGCAATTCGATCTCCCGCCGATCGTGGAGAGCAGGCCGGGGCTCAGCCGCGCAGACCTGGTCGACGGTGAACCCAAGCTGCTGAACATATTCGCGAGCTGGTGCATCCCCTGCGCGGCGGAAGCGCCGCAACTCGAGGCGCTGGAGCGCGCTGGAGCGAATATCGTCGCCGTGGCTATTCGCGACCGGCCCGAAGATGTCGAGCGCTTCCTATCCATCTACGGCAATCCCTTCACGCGTATCGGGAAGGACGATATTTCCGAACTGCAACTCGCCATTGGCTCCTCTGGCGTGCCGGAAACCTTCGTGATCGATGGCAACGGAGTTATTACGTACCAGCATATTGGCGACATTCGCGAAGACGACGTTCCCATGCTGCTGGAAGAATTGCGGAAGGCGGGGGCATGATGCGCTGGTTGCTGCTCCTTCTGGCCGTGCTGGCACTGGTGCAACCTGCCAGTGCGCAGGATCGCATGCCGCCGGCACCCTACGCCTATACCCAGCTGCAGGACCCCGCATTGGAAGCGCAGGCGCGTGAACTGATGCACACGCTGCGCTGCCTAAAGTGCCAGAGCCAGTCCATCGCCGATAGCGACGCGCCCATGGCCGGAGACATGCGCCACCAGGTTCGCGCCCGCATCGCCGCGGGTCAAAGCCCGGACGAGGTGCGCGCATGGCTGATCTCTCGCTATGGAGATTACGTCAGCTACGATCCGCAAGTCAGCGCGACCACCTGGCCGCTGTTCGTGCTACCCATCGTATTGCTGCTGCTTGCCGGCACGATACTGCTGCGCCGTCTGGGCAAGCGCGCTGCGGATGATGCTGCATGACCTGGATTATAGTCATTTCGCTGGCACTGATCGCCTTTGCCCTTGCCGTCTTCGGTTTCAGGATATCGCGCGGGCTTTGGACCAGCCTTGCCGCCGTGCTGGGATTCGGCCTTGCGGGCTATGCCTTGCAGGCCAGCCCGGAACTGCCATCCTCTCCTACATCGGCCACCGATCTGGCAGGTGGGCAGGCTTTCGATATCGTGGCCGCGCGGCAAGAGTTCGTGGCGCAGGAAGACAAGTCTGGCAGCAATATGCTGATAACCTCCGACGCATGGGCACGACGCGGACGTTATGCCGAAGCAGCGCAGATGCTGGCCGGTGTCACGCGAGAGAACCCGCAGGATTTCGAGGCGTGGTTGGCCCAGGGGATCGTGCTTACCGAACATGCGGGCGGTTCCCTGACGCAGGCATCTCTCTATGCCTTCCAGCGCGCATCCAACCTGAAGCCCGATCACCTTGCGCCCGGATATTTCCTCGGGTCCTCGCTGGTGCGACAGGGCCGCCTGATGGAAGCGCGGCAGGTGTGGAGCGACACCCTCGATAGTGCGCAGGACGATGCAGAGGGAAGGCCGGGTCTCGAGAACCGTCTCGCGCGGCTCGATGGCATACTGGCTGCGATGCAAGCAGGGCAGCAGCCACTTGCTCCTCAGACACAGCCTCCTCCACAGGACACTGTGCCACCGGACGACGCACGATGATGCTGCGCCGCATCATGTTGCGGCTTGTCCCCAGTGCTGCTAACGCGCCCGCTTCGCCGTTCGCTACGGGTCTGATGGGCTGAAAATCCAGATGAGCGCAACCGGACAAGACCGGGATTCTGCCAAGCTGAAACTCGCCGCCGGTGCCATAGGCATCGTTTTCGGCGATATTGGCACGTCTCCCCTCTACGCATTCCGCGAAACGTTTCGCGGGGCGCACAGCCTGCCGATTGACGATCTGCACGTGCTTGGCGTTGTCAGCCTGATTTTCTGGTCGATGACGCTGGTGGTGGCGATTCAGTATGTCACCATCCTCATGCGAGCCGATAACAATGGGCAGGGCGGTAGCCTGGCACTGGTGGCACTGCTTTCGCGCAGGGCAGGCAAGACCAGCTACAGTTGGCTGATCGTGCTGCTGGGCGTGTTCGCCACGGCGCTGTTCTACGGCGATTCCATGATTACGCCCGCGATTTCCGTACTCTCCTCGGTGGAGGGGCTGACCGTAGTGGATCAGCGACTGGATCGCTACGTCATCCCTATTGCGCTGGTGCTGCTGGTGGGCCTGTTCGTCCTGCAAAAGCGCGGAACGGAGAAGGTGGGGGCGCTTTTCGCGCCGGTGATGATTTTCTATTTCACCACGATCGCCATCCTCGGCATCGTGCAGATCTTCGGTTCGCCGGAAATCCTCTGGGCGCTGAACCCCTGGTACGCGGTGCAGTTCTTCATTACCGACAAGTGGTTTGCCTTCCTCGCGCTCGGCTCGGTCGTTCTCGCCGTGACCGGCGCGGAGGCGTTGTATTCGGACATGGGCCACTTCGGGCGCGGACCGATGAAGCTGTCGTGGTTCGGCTTTGTCATGCCTTGCCTGCTGCTCAACTATTTCGGCCAGGGCGCGATGATCATCGGCCTGCCCGATGCAGCGGCGGAAGAGGCGATCCTCAACCCGTTCTTCTTCCTGGCGCCGGAAGCCTATCGACTGCCGCTGGTGATCCTCGCCACCTGCGCCACCTTCATCGCCAGCCAGGCGGTGATATCGGGTGCTTTTTCCATCACCCACCAGGCCATCCAGCTGGGCTTCATACCGCGCCTGTCCATTCGCCACACGAGTGACGAACATTCCGGCCAGATCTACATTCCAGTCATCAACTGGGCACTTATGGTGGCGGTAATCCTGCTGGTGCTGACGTTCCAGAACTCATCGAACCTCGCCAGCGCATACGGCATCGCGGTGACGGGTGCAGTCACGATCGATACGCTTCTGATGGGCGTCCTGTTCATCGGGGTGTGGAAATGGAAAAAATGGATCGCAATACCCGTCGTGATGCTGTTCCTGATCGTTGATGGAGCCTATTTTGCCGCGAACCTGACGAAGGTGCCCGAAGGAGGCTGGTTCCCGCTGCTGGTAGGTGCCATCGCCTTCACCTTGTTGACGACGTGGGCCAAGGGACGCCAGCTGATGCGCCAGCGCATGACGGAAGCGGGCCTCCCGCTGGACATCTTTGCCAAGTCGGCGCGCGGCAGCACGGCACGCGTGCCTGGCACAGCGATCTTCATGAACTCCGGCAGCAAGGGCACGCCCTCTGCGCTGCTGCACAATATCAAGCACAACAAGGTACTGCATGAGCGGGTGATCGTGCTGACGGTGAACATCGCCGACGTTCCCTATGTGGAGGAGGTGGACCGATGCAGTATCGAGGAATTGGGTGACGGGTTTTTCCGCGTGATCCTGAACTACGGATTCATGCAGGAAACCGACGTACCCACCGCCCTGCAACGACGCGAGATGTGTGGTGGCCCGTTCGACATGATGAAGACGAGCTTCTTCCTGAGCCGACAGACGCTGCTGACAGCAGAGAACCCTGGCATGATGGTATGGCGGGAGAAACTGTTCGCCTGGATGATGCGCAACGCGGCAACCCCGATGGAATTCTTCCGCCTGCCGACCAATCGCGTGGTGGAACTGGGCAGCCAGGTCGAGATTTGACCGTTTCCCCCAACTGACATAACCTTTGTTACCGGAGCGATCTCTGCTTCGCCCCGGAAACGGGGGTATCCATGACTGCACTTGAGGCGAAGAAGCCGCTCGGGCCGATGATGAGCCTATCGCTTGTCATCGGCACGATGATTGGCAGCGGCATTTATTTTCAACCCTCCGCCCTTGCGCCGCTGGGATGGAACATGGCTATCGGCTGGGTCGTGAGCGGAGCGGGAGCGCTGTGTCTCGCCACGACATTCCGGTTTCTGATGGATGGAACAGGGGCAGGCATCCAGCACAACATCGAGAGGGTCGTCGGCGAAGTACCGGGTTTCCTTGCAATGTTTGCCTACTGGGCATCGGGCTTTACCTCGATCGCCGCACTGTCGATTGCCGGCGGCTCGATCTTGGCGGACTTCGTCTATGAAGACCCGTCCACACAGTCCGGGGTGGTCATGGCCTTCACGATACTCGGGCTGATTACTGCCATCAATCTGGTGGGCACACGCTCCGCCGGACGAATGCAGGTCACCTCCGTTGTTATCAAATTGGTACCGCTGCTGTTGGTAATCGGTGCGCTCGCATGGGCGCTGATCGATTCGCAGCCGGTGCAGCGCGTGGCACCTAAGCCGATAGAAATCGACGGTATTTCGGGAGCGGTAGCGCTGACGCTGTTCGCTTTCCTCGGGTTCGAGGCAGCGAGCGTGCCGGTTAACAAGATACGCAACCCGGGGCGCAACATTCCGGTAGCCCTTATCGGCGGAACGACTTTCGTGTTGGTGATCTACCTCCTGGTCAGCCTTGGGCTGATGCTGCTGGTGCCCTGGCAGGATGTTGCCAGTTCCACATCGCCGGTGTCCGACGCGCTGGGCGCGGTACTGGGGCCGGTGGCGGGATCGCTCGTGGCGCTGTGTATCCTAGTCAGCGTGGCAGGGTGCGCGAATGGCCTCCTGCTAATCGGGGCGGATTGCACCTATGCGATGGCTCTGCGTAAGGAAATGCCTCAGTTCCTCGCACTCACATCGGGTAACGGCGTGCCTTACTGGGGCGTGATCGTGCAGTCCGTAATCGTGGGGGTGTTTATCATCGGCAACACCTTTCGCGGGCTGACGGGAATGTTCACCTTCCTGGCGCTGTTGACCACGGGCGGTGTTCTGGTTTTCTATTTCTTGGCAACGGTCGCGGCAATAAAGGACAACCGCAAACGTGCCCGATGCCCGGTCATGGCGCTGGGCATCGTTTTTACCGGACTGGCAGCCTATGGCTCGGGCCTGGAAGTCGTTCTGTGGGTCTTCGTGCTGCTCGCGATCGGGCTGGTGGTACGCGGGCTGTGCAGACGCGCGACATTACCTTCGGCCGACACCCGCATGGCCTGACCTTTACTCCGTGCGCGGCGGGTCTTTCACCACCTCGTCCTTGTCATCCACGCTCAACCCGTGCCGCATCAGCATGGGCACCTGGGTAAAGGTGAACAGGAAGGTCAGCGGCAGGAACAGCCATAGCTTGGCCGCCAGCCAGGTTTCGAAGCTGACCATGAAGACCAGTGCCGTGTTCACTATCGCCAACAGGATGAAGAAGACGCCCCAATTGCGCGACAGTTTCAGCCAGCCTTCGTCGTTCAATCCCTCGAATGCAGCTTCCAGCAACACCTTCAGCAACGACTTGCCCTTGGCATACCCCACTAGCAGAACGGCGGCGAACAGGACGTAGATGATTGTCGGTTTCCACTGGATGAAACGCTCATCCTGGAAATAGATCGTCAGCGCGCCGAAACCCACGATCATCGCGGTGGAGAGCCATAGCATGGGGCTGACCTTGCCCAGACGCCACTTGCTGATGGCAAGCGCGATGATGGCGGCGATGATGAAAGCGCCTGTGCCCCGGATGACTGCGAGGATTTCACCTGAAGTATCGTCTCCCGCGCTCTCGGGAGAATAGAATTTGTACACCAGGAAGAAGACCAGCAACGGTCCGTAATCGACAGCGACATTAAGCCAGCCGGACTTCGGTTTCTCGGTCGTTGTTGCCTGTTTCGGCGCTTCTGTCGTCATTACGCCACTCCTGCAATCACACGCGCCACGAGATCGGGATCGAAGGGGCGCAGGTCGTCCAGCGTTTCACCCACGCCAATGGCGTGGATGGGCAGGCCGTACTGTTCTGCTGCAGCCACCAGCACGCCGCCGCGCGCGGTGCCGTCCAGCTTTGTCATGATCAGGCCGGTCACGCCTGCGACCTCCTTGAAAATCTCGATCTGGCCCAGCGCGTTCTGGCCGTTTGTGGCATCCAGCACCAGAATTACGTCGTGCGGAGCCTCGGGATTGAGGCGGCCCAGCACTTTGCGGATCTTGGCAAGCTCGTCCATCAGCTCGCGCTTGTTCTGCAGGCGACCTGCTGTGTCGACGATCAAGGCATCGGTGCCGATATCGGTCGCCTTCTTCACCGCGTCGAACACGATGCTGGCGGGATCGCCGCCTTCCGGCCCGGTAACGATGGGCGCGCCAATGCGATCAGCCCACACCTTCAGCTGGCCAATGGCAGCGGCACGGAAGGTGTCACCGGCGGCCAGCATCACTTCGTAATCATCTTCCTGCAGCCAATGGCCCAGCTTGGCGATGGTGGTGGTCTTGCCGCTGCCGTTCACGCCGATCACCAGGATTACCTGGGGGCGGGGGAAAGCGGTGACTTCCAGAGGCACGGCGACCGGGCGCAGGATGGCGGCAATCTCTTCGGCCACCGCCTCTTTCAATTCTCGCTCGGTGATGGAGAGGCCGAACCGCTTTTCCGCCAGTTTGGTGCGGATACGGGCCGCGGCGCTGGGGCCAAGGTCCGTCATGATCAACGCGTCTTCGACATCGTCCAGCGTGGCATCGTCCAGCTTGGCCGTACCCACGACGCCGGTAAGGTTCTCCGACAAGCGATCGGATGTCTTGCGGAAACCCCCGAACAGTTTTTCGGACCAGCTTGATTCGCTCACTTTAGCAGGCCTTCCTCATGCGATGTCGGCGTGACGGGAATGATCGTGCCGCGCCTTGTTCCGTCAGGCACGGCAACCCGCGCGAAGTTTTCGGCATAGCCCGTTCCATCGCTTTCGGTAAGCACGCGCTGGGTTTGCCCCACAAGGCTGTCCAGCCACGCGCTGCGCACCTTTGCAACTGCCTGGCGCAATTCGGCGGCACGCTGCTTTATCAATGGCTTATCCAGTTGCGGCATGCGCGCGGCGGGCGTGTTGGGTCTGGGCGAGTAGGGGAAGATATGGCCGTGGACGACAGGCAGTTCTGCGATGATGGAGCGATTGTCGGCGTGGTGCGCCGCGCTTTCGGTGGGGAAACCGGCGATCAGGTCTGCACCGACGGTGAGATCGGGTCGGCGGGCTAGCAGGCGCTGCACCAGGTCCACGGCATCGCGCCGCAGATGCCGCCGCTTCATGCGCTTCAGGATCAGGTCGGCACCATGCTGGAGCGAGAGGTGCAGGTGCGGCATCATGCGCGCTTCGCTGGCGAGCAGATCGAACAAGAGCGGATCGATCTCCACGCCATCCAGCGAGGACATGCGAAGTCGCTGCAATTGCGGGAAGGTATCGAGGATCGCCAGTACCAGTTCGCCAAGCGGAGGCTTTCCTGGCAGGTCATGCCCCCAACTCGTAACGTCCACCCCGGTCAGCACGACTTCGGGTGCGCCCTTTTCAAGGTGACGTTCCACCTCGCGCAACACCTGCGCCACGCTTAGCGAGCGACTTGGTCCGCGCCCCTGTGGGATCACACAAAATGTGCATGCATGATCGCACCCGTTCTGCACGGCGATGAAGGCGCGGGTGTGACTTGGCGGGGCAGGGCTAGCCGCTTCGGGCACGTTCCAGGCTCGCGCGTCCAGCTTGCGCGTATTGGGAACCAGTCCGTCGACTTCGGGCATTGCAGACAGCTGCGCACGCTCGATATCGGCGGCGCATCCGGTGACGAGCAGCCGGGCATCGGGACGGGCCCGCCGAGCCCTGCGGATCGCTTGCCGGGTCTGGCGCACGGCTTCCATCGTGACGGCGCAGCTGTTTATCACCACGACGTCACCCTCATCGCTGATAAGGTCACGAATGCGTTCGCTCTCGGCGATGTTGAGGCGGCAGCCCAGGGATATGACTTCTGGCGCAACGACGTCGGGCTCGCTCATGCGTAGTCGCCCCAGTCGAACGTGCCGCGGAAGGCTTCTGTAGCGGGGCCCGTCATAGTGATGCGGTTGTCCTCTCCCCAACCGATGGAAAGCGCGCCGCCGGGCAGATGAACGGTAACGTCCCGCTCGGTCAGCCCGCGCCGCATGGCAGCTATTGCGGTGGCACAGGCCCCGGTGCCGCAGGCGCGAGTAAGGCCGACGCCGCGCTCCCACACGCGCAGGTGCAACGTCTGTCTATCAGCGACGCGGGCCACGTTCACGTTGATACGGTCCGGGAAAAGCGGATCGGTCTCTATTTGCGAGCCAAGCCTATCCAGTGGCACTGCATCAGGATCGTCCACGAAGAAGATGATATGCGGATTGCCCACATTTACCGCGGAAGGCTGTTCCAGCATGTCCCAGCCCACCGGCAGGGCGGCCGTATCCATGGGATAGGCGAGGGGGATCGCATCCCAATCGAAGCGCGGTTCGCCCATGTCCACGGCAATGCCATCTGCATCGGGTACCGTGGCGATCAGTCCGCCTGCCGTGGCAATGGTTGCCTTTTCCTTCAGCAGCAGGCCGATGGCCCGCGCAGCATTGCCGCAGGCTTCCACTTCGCCGCCGTCGGAATTGTAGATGCGCATGCGAACAGTGGCCTTCGGGTCGTTTTCCAGCACGATCAGCTGGTCGCATCCGATGCCGCGCGTGCGATCGGCCAGTGCGCGCACGCTGTCGGCGCTGATTACGGGCATGGCGGTTTCACGCGTGTCGAGCACAACGAAATCATTGCCCAGGCCATGCATCTTGGTGAAAGCGATGCGCATCAGCGCCACCTAGGGGGGGAAAGCCCGCTTCGCAATGGTCGCGAGGTGCGTGTCAGCTCGCCTTGCGCTGATCGTTCGCCGAAGTCGCCTGCCCAGTTATCGCGGTAACATTGTCCTTGTTCAGCATATCGAGCGAGGCAAGGCGTTTTCGTGTGGCAGCGGCATCTTCTGGCTTGCCGTAATGATAGCCTTGCCCTTGCAGGTTACCCATGCCCTGCAACTGGCCCAGCACTTCGCTGTTCTCGACGCCTTCGGCAGTGACGGGCAGTGACAGACCCTTGCCGAGAGAAACCATGGCCTCCACCAGGGCGCGGCCTTCTCGCTGGTGCGCCAGTTCGGAGATGAAGCTGCGATCGATTTTCAACCGGTCGATCGGCAGGGAGCGCAATTGTGACAGGCTGGAATATCCGGTGCCGAAATCATCGAGGCTGATCGAGATGCCCTGGTTCTTCAGGCTGGTAACGATGGAGCGCACCGCGCCCATGTTCTCGTGCAGGCAGCCTTCCGTAATCTCGATTTCAAGACGGGAGGGCGGAAAACCGCTTTCCAGCAACAGGTGCAGCAGCTTTTGTGCGAACCATGGATCGCGAAGCTGGATCGGGGAGATATTTACCGAAAGTGTGAGAGCGGGATCCCAGCCTTTCGCATCTTCCAGCGCCTGCGTGATCAGCCGTTCGGACAATTCCCCGATAAGGTCGATTTCCTCGGCGATAGGGATGAAGATTTCCGGGCTGACCAGGCCATACCGCGGGCTCTCCCACCGGGCCAGCATCTCGAAGCCCGTCAGCTTGCCAGTCGCAAGATCTATCTGTTGTTCGTAATAGGGTACGAACTCGCCCGCCGGTATACCGCGACGGATGCCGGATTCCAGTTCGTTGCGAAAGCGCAGCTCGTCTTCCATCTGCGATTCGAACCAGTAATAGCGGTTACGCCCGCGCTTCTTGGCGTGATACATGGCGATATCGGCACGATGGATCAGCGCCTCGGCATTCATCGTGCCGCCGCCTGCATATTTTGCCCCGGATTCTGCAATTCCGACCGATACCGTGGCCTCGACGGTCATCTGGTTGGATTCGATGGGGGCCGACGTGTTGCGAACGATCATAGCCACCAGATTGTCCACCGCATTACGCGCGTTGTGATCGAAGGGTACACCGCAAACGAATTCGTCGCCGCCAATGCGCGCCACAACGCCGTCGTGCGGCAGCGTATCCTCTATCCGGCGCGCGATCGTGGTCAAAACCCTGTCGCCCAGCTGGTGACCGTTCAGATCATTGATCTGCTTGAAGTTGTCGAGGTCGATCATCATCACCGCAATTTCGCGGTCGGTATCGGCCAGGGCCGTGCGCAAGGCTTCCAGAGCCGGAGGGCCGCTGCGGCGATTGAGGCACCCCGTCAGCGGATCGCGTTCGGCCAGCCTGCGCGCCCGTTCCTCGGCCTCCCTGCGCACGCGAATTTCCTTGTGCAGATCCCTGTAACGCCGCCAGCCGAAAATAAGCAGGGCGATATTGAGGAGCAGCGCATTGGCCAGCAGCAGGTCCGGCTGGTTGCCGCCAAAGAACCACGCCTTGACGATTTGCGGCATGAGCGTGCCGCCAGTGCCGACGAAAAGGATGGCAGCAGCAATCGCGATGCCAAGCGCGATCATGTCGCGCTCTGCACTGCGAATTTTTTTCTCGGCGGGTGTCGCCGCGCTGTCTGTCGCCTTTTTCAACCGCGAAGGTCCCTATTTCAACTGGGATTTGTATCGCGCAACATGTTAAATTTCGGGTTAATTGCTCCACCGCTTTTGTCTCGCTAGGACACCGCTTCACGTCGAAGGAGAGAACATTGCCCAATCACTGGCTCATCAAGTCCGAACCGTTCAAATATTCGTGGGATCAGCTGGTGGAGGATGGCGAAACCATCTGGGATGGTGTGCGCAACCATCGCGCCGCAAACAATCTGCGCGCGATGAAGGTTGGCGACCCACTGTTCTACTATCATTCGAACAAGGGGCTGGAGATTGTCGGCATCGCCGAAGTGAGCGAAGCGGGACTGATCGATCCCACCGATCCGGAGGGCAAGTGGCCGACCGTGAAAGTGAAACCGGTACGACCGCTGGAGAACTTCGTCACGCTGAAAGCGATCAAGGCTGAACCGACGCTGGAAGGCATCGAGCTGATTCGGCTTTCGCGCCTGTCCGTTGCCGAGATACGACCAGGGGAGTGGGATATTATTCTTAGCATGTCAGAGAGTTAATTCGGAACGATTGACCCTGCTCCCCCGTTGTATGGTCAAAGGGCAAGCGATGATGCGACGCCCGTACAGATAGCGGAGAGATCACATGGGTGAATTTACCGAAAAAGTTAAGGGCAACACCAACGAAGCCATCGGCAACGTGAAGCAGGAATCGGGCAATCCCGAGACTCGCGCCGAAGGCCGCCAGCAGGAAAAGAAGGGCGAAGCCCAACAGCTGAAGGGCGAAGTCGAAGGCAAGCTTGGCAACGACGTCTGATCTCACGATCAAAACGAACACGAGAAGGCCGCTCCATCACGGGGCGGCCTTTTTCGTTTGGGTCAGCGTTCACGCAGGCCGCTGATCGTGGCTCCGGCGGCGCTCAACTGCTCGACATCGGTGATGCAGTGAAGCAATCGAATACCCTTGCGGTCCATCGCTTCTTCCAAAGCGCTGTCGAAGCCGGGATTGTTCTCCACCCGAAGGCCCCATCCGCCAAAACTCTGGGCCATCATCGCGAAATCGGGATTGGCTAGGTGCGTCGACGCTTCGCGGCCCGGATATTCGCGTTCCTGGTGCATGCGAATGGTGCCATAGGTCGAATTGTCGAACACGATCACCAGCAGGTCCATCCCGTACTGCGCGGCGGTCGCCAGCTCCTGTCCGTTCATCAGGAAATCTCCATCCCCCGCCGCCGCGACGACGCATCGGTCCGGATAGCGCAAGGCAGCCGCCACGCCAGCCGGTACGCCGTAACCCATCGCTCCTGCCGTGGGTGCCAGTTGCGAGGGGAAACCTGCATAGGGCCAGTAGCGGTGCCACCAGCCGGCAAAATTGCCCGCGCCGTTGCAGATAATCGCATCGGCTGGGAGAAGGCGGCGACAGGTCGCCATGGCCAGCGCGAGGTCGAAATCGAACTGCGCCCGATCGCGCGGAGTGTTCCATTCCAGCCACTCGGCATGCGCCTGCGCCCCGCAATCGAAATCGATCACGTCGCCATCGTCCCACAGCGCCGCGCTCTCGGCGAATTCGGCCGTGTCGGCACACACGCTTAGGTCTGCACGGTAGACGCTGTTGAGTTCTGCCGGGTCGGGATGGACGTGGATCAGTTGCTGGTCCGGATGGTCGGGCGTGACGAGTGCGTAGCCATCGGTCGTCGCTTCTCCAAGTCGCGCGCCAACCACCAGTAGCAGGTCTGCATCCTTCACGCGCTGGCTCAACCTTGGGTTGGGGCCGTAGCCAAGATTGCCTGCATAAACCTTCGACGCAGGCGAAATCGCATCCTGCCGCCTGAAAGCGGTGGCGACAGGAAGGCCGATGCGTTCGGCAAATTCGGTGAAATAGTGGCGCGTGCGCGCGTTCCATCCGGCGCCGCCGACGATCGCCAGCGGGGCGGCCGCGTCACCGATCATCTGCATCATGGTGGCCATCACATCGGGGCAGGGCGCCTGCGCGGGCCGTACCACTGCCGGACGCACCGGCGATGCGATACCATCTTCGTGCAGCATATCCTCGGGCAGGGCGAGAACCACGGGGCCCGGGCGACCGGAGACCGCGGTGGACCAGGCGCGCGCAATATATTCCGGGATGCGTGTCGCATCGTCTATGCGCGCAGACCACTTGGCGATCGGCGCGAAGAAGGCGGGGAAGTCAATTTCCTGAAAACCTTCGCGGTCCCGCATGGAGCGATCGACATCGCCGATGAACAGGATCATCGGCTGGCTGTCCTGCATTGCCACATGCACGCCGATGCTGGCGTTGGTGGCACCTGGGCCACGGGTGACGAAAGCGATACCCGGCTGACCGGTCATCGCGCCGTCGGCGCAGGCCATGAAAGCGACGCCGCCCTCCTGCCTGCACGTTATGGTCTGAATCGCATCGCAATCGGAAAGCGCATCGAGGACAGGTAGGAAACTTTCGCCCGGAACGGTGAAGGCGCGACTGGCGCCCTGTTCGACAAGGCAATCGACAAGCAGGCGTGCAGCGGTCTTGGTCATGCCTGTTGCGGTAGCCCCGGCCCGTTTCCGCCGCAACCAGTTGCTGGAGTTACCTACTGTCCCGCCCTCGCACATGTCCACAGGCCCGGGAGCCAAATAGTTACCAAATCGTTAAAACGGCATCATGAGACGCTCACTTGTTCTAACCACCGAGTCGGCCCGTCATCCTTTTCGGGCTTCCTTGCCGCCGCACGTGCTTCGCCGTGCCAACGAGATCGAGCCCATGGCGCCCTGGCGAAAGCGGATCGCGATGGGCATTTCGCGCAAGGACCTGGAAACCGTCGCGGCCACCTATGCAGCAGGGTTCGTCGCCACCATTACCTTCTTCGCCTGATCATTCGGCGGCGACGGGTTCGCCCGCCAGCGCCGCTGCAGCGTCCTTCTCCGCCCGGTAAAGACGCGCGCCAAGCCATACCGAGACAAGACACATGCCCGCGCTGAGCAGCACCTGCTCGGCCAGCGGAACGCCCACCGCGCTCAACCCCAAGGCCAGCAGCGATCCCAGCACCATCGCACCCGAGTTCACGATGTTGTTCGCAGCGACCGCGCGGCTCGCCTGAGAAGGCGCCACCTTGGTGGTAAGGAAGGCGTAGAGCGGCACGACGAACATCCCGCCGAAAATCGCGATGAGCAGCAGGCTGGCCAGCACCGCCCAGGCCAGCGGGTAGGACAGGAACGTCGCCACATCCATCAGTTGCGTATCGCGAAGCCCTGCATTCCATGCCTTGCACACGAAGTAGAACACCGCGACCATGCCTGCCATCAAGAGCACGGAAATGGGCGAATAGCGCGCCGAAACCACGCCCTTCAGCAGCAGGTTCACCGCCACCGATCCCACCGCCACGCCGATGGAAAAGAACACCAGGAAAAGGCTGGCTACCGTCGGGTCCGCCAGCAGCACGTTCTTGGCCAGCGGCGGGAACTGGATGAATAACACGCTGCCGATGGTCCAGAAGAAGCTGATGGCCAGGATGGCGTAGAACACCTCGCGATTGGCGGTGCATTCGCGGATCATCTTCCAGGACGAGGTAAAGGGGTTGTAGTCGATCTTTTCCGGCGCGCCGGTGGGCGGGGCAGGGGGCACCTGCCGGCTGGTTATGTAGCCGATTATCGCAAAACCCAGGATCGCGATTGCGGCGATCTCGATATGATCGGCCAGGAAGCCGGCGATGATCGTGCCTGTCATGATGGCGATATAGGTTCCCGCCTCCACAAGGCCGGTGCCCGCCAGAACCTCGTCCTTCTTCAGGTGCTGCGGCAGGATGGCGTACTTGATCGGGCCGAAGAAGGTGGAGTGTACGCCCATGGCAAACAGCGCCAGCATCAGCAGCGGTATGGCCACCAGTTCGACCGCGATGCCTTCCCAGGCGAGGTAAAGGCCGAATGCGCCCACCGTCATGATGCCGATTTCCGCCGCCTTCACCTTCCGGATGATGGCGGCCTTGTCGCGCAGATCGGCCAGCTGCCCGGCGATTGCGGAAAGCAGGAAGAACGGCAGGATGAAGACAGCCGACGCGGCGCCCGAGAACACCGTCTCCGTATCGGCGGAATTGTAAACGCTGTAGACGACGAACAGGACCATCGTCGTCTTGTAGAGATTGTCGTTGAAGGCGTTCAGCAACTGGGTGCAGAACAAGGGCACGAACCGGCGTTGCTTCAGCAGGTGGGTGGAGGTGAACATAAGGCCTTCGTGCGGCGCCCCTTGGGCTGGTGCGAAGGGGCTTAACCACTTTTACTTGGAATAGCAGCACCAAGGATGCTTTTTCCCGAAGCGATTAACGGCTAGGGGCAGTTGCACCATGTGGACCTTGCCCAACATACTCACCCTCAGCCGCATTCTTACACTGCCGCTGCTCGGCTTCCTGCTCTGGTGGCCGGGGTGGGAGCTTGGCTTCCTGCTGGCCTTCGCGCTCTACTGTGCGATGGGGATTACCGACTATTTCGACGGAATGCTGGCGCGATCCAGCGGCGCTGTCAGCAAGCTGGGCATTTTCCTCGATCCTATTGCAGACAAGATCATGGTGGCGACAGTCATCCTGGTGCTGGCGGCGCAAGGCATTCTGCGCGGCCCCTATGTCGGCGATGCGCACGTGATCGCGGGCCTTATCATCCTGATCCGCGAGATCGCGGTGTCGGGTCTGCGTGAATTTCTGGGCGGATTGCAGGTCAGCATGCCGGTGAGCAAACTGGCGAAATGGAAGACCACGTTCCAGCTTGTCGCGCTGGGTTCGCTGATACTGGGGCAGGGCCTGCCGGGCTGGACCATGCAGATCGGCGACGTGGCGGCAAATGTTCCGCACACGGTCGGGCTCATCACCCTCTGGGGTGCGGCGATCCTGACGGTGATAACTGGCTGGGATTACCTGCGCGTCGGCCTGAAGCACATGGACTGACAGGTAAGGTGCCGCTGGCTCTGCCAATAGCGACAGCCTTTAACGACATTTAAGGCCGTCATTCGCGCAGTTACCAGTAGGGAACGGCGCCGTAGGCCCCATAATAGCCATAGATCGATTCACCGTAAGCAAGGTGTTTGGGCCCGCCAAGTTCGCGAATTTCATCCGCTTCGTAATGTGGCGCGCCTTCCAGCGCGGATTGATCGATCGGCACGACGAAACCGCCCTGTGCAACATCATAATCTAGCAACGACCACGGCACGGGATGAAACCTTTCGCCGATACCGAGAAAGCCGCCGAATGACATGATTGCATAGATCGTTCGACCGCCAACCTTTTCAATCGACAGATCATCAATATGCCCGAGGCGTTCGCCTTCGCGATTGTAGACCGGCGTATCGATCACGCGACTGGAAAGAATAAGCTCATGGCCAGAGACATCTTGAGCTTTTTCGTGACTGGACTGTTCCATATTATGCGCTCCTCACGAGTAAGGGGACATTAAACCAATGCGCAAACCGCACATTGGTTCACGTGTTAGAGCTTAGCAGCCGCACTTCGTTTACAGGTCCGCGGGCGGCGCGCTTTCTACGCTAGGGGCCTTCAGCGCCTCGTGAAAGGCAATCACAGCGCGCGTTACTTCCTGCATCATTTCCATGCGCGCAATGGTCGGGCGTTTCGTCACGCCGATCATCACTGCCACTGCATAGGCTGAGGAATCGGGCGCAAATAATACGCCCACATTGTTGTAACCAGACTGCTGGCCTTTCCAGAACTGACCGGTACCGGTCTTGTGCGAAACAACCCAGCCGTCGGCTTTACCGCCTTTCAACCGGCGCGGTCCGCTGCGGGTGTTGGACATGATGGTGAGAAATTCCACCGCGCCCTTTTCCGACAGAACTTCGCCGCGCTCTATCGCGGCCAGCGCGCGGGCTATGCCGATGGGGGTTGCGCCATCCACCGGGTCGGCAAGGTAATCGGCGAAAGCGCGTTCACGCTCGGCTTCGGGCACACGATCACGAGCGTCGAAAAAATTGCTTTCGTAGGAGTAGGTGTCTCGCCATTCCAACCCGGCAATCGCGCTTTGCATCGGCTTTTCCCCCGGGCCAAAGCGGATGTCGTCCAGATCGTTGCGGGCCAGCATCGCGCGCACTGCCTTTGGCCCGCCCACGCGCTGCAACAGGGCGTTATTGGCGGTGTTGTCGCTTTGCTGGATGGCGCGTTCGATCAATTCGCGCACCGTCAGCTCGACTGCACCGCTGCGCAGGATTTCCCTGCGGATCGGCTGATGGAACAGCGTCAGGTCTTCGCGGCTGACGCGGATCGGCGTGTCGAGATCGAGCAGGCCTTTCTCCGCCATCTCCAGCGCGGTGAGCGTGACCCAGGTCTTGCTTACACTTTGCTGCGGTAGCAGGGCGTTCTGGTTGAAGCCCGTACTCCATCCGGTATCCACGTCCACCACGGCAATGCCAAGTGACCCGCCGAATTCCTCGCCGATCGCCTCCAGAGTGTCCGAAAGCTGCGTACGTGCTTCTACCACATGTGGGTCCGGCGCAGGCGTTGGTGTGGGCGTAGGGGTGGCAACCACGGCAGCCTCTATCTCGGCCTCGCGTATCTCTTCGCCCCATTCCACGCCATAGGGCGGCTGGGGGTTTTCAGCGGTGCCGCAGGCGGCGAGGAGAATGGTGGAGGTTAGTAACGCAGCTTTGATTCGGATCATGGTCTCGTAACGGCTGACAACGCCGATCTTTCCGCGAAATTGCGCAGTCTTTTTCGGAACTTCGATCTGCCTAACCGGCGCGCAGTTCCTCCGCCAGCAAGCGAAATTCTTCACTGCGCGGACTGTTGGTGCGCCAGACAAGGGCGATCTCGCGGCTGGTATGCTCACCTTTGAGCGGGCGGGCGACCACATCTGTTTCATGCAAGATACCCGCATCGATCGCCATCTTTGGAAGCATCGTCAGGCCAAGGCCATTGTCCACCATCTGCACCAGCGTGTGCAGGCTGGTGCCGATCATCGTGGTGCTGCCACGCAGTTCCGGTCGGTTGCAGGCGGCCAGCGCGTGTTCCTTCAGGCAGTGGCCGTCTTCCAGCATCAGCAACCGCCCCTCGTCGATCATGGACGGTGTGATTTCGGCGGGAGGATCGCGCGGATCATCCTTGGGGAAGGCGACGTACAATTCATCATCGCTGATTTTGGCGCTCTCCACTTCGCCGGTGGCGAAGGGCAGGGCCAACAGTACGCAGTCGGCGCGGCCGTGGTGCAACGATTCCAGCGCCTGGTCGCTCGTTTCCTCGCGCAGGAACAGTTTGAGTTGGGGACGCTCCCGTCGCAGGCGCGGCAGGATGCGAGGTAGCAGGAACGGCGCAATGGTAGGGATTACGCTCATGCGCAATTCGCCCGAAAGCGGCTTTCCCGCGGCCTGCACGATCTCGGCGAGTTCCTCCGTCTCGCGAAGCACGCGGTGCGCCTTGGCCACCACCGCATTGCCCAGCGGGGTGAAGCGCACAACCCGGCGGCTGCGCTCCACAAGCGTTACGCCCAGCAGCGATTCGAGTTCGCGGATGCCTGCCGAAAGGGTGGACTGCGAAACGAAGCTCGCCTCCGCTGCCCGGCCGAAATGCTGCTGTTCATGCAATGCGACGAGGTATTGCAGCTGCTTGACTGTGGGGAGGTAAGTGCTCACTCGGCGGCTGTATCCGCTGTCGCTTCCGCTTCGGGCTTCACATCATCGATATGGGTCATCTTCAGGCGACCTTTCTCTACGGCGAAGGCCAGCTTGCCCTCCACAAGGTCGAGCGCGTCTTTGCCGAACACCTCATATCGCCAGCCTTCGAGAATGGGCAGATCACGCAATCCTGCAGCCAGAGCTTCCATCTCGTCGGAGCGGGTGAGCAGGCGGGAGGCAACGTCGATTTCCCGCGAACGAATTTTCAGCAGCAGCTTCAACAGGTCGGCGACAAGGGCGCCTTCCTTACCCAATGGCGCACCGCGCTTGGCCTTGTCAGGCATCTCGCTCTTGTTCAGCGGTTCCGCCTTTTCCAGCACACGCATCAGGCGCTTGCCGATGTCGTTCTCTTTCCACGCGTTGGAAAGACCGCGCACCTTGGCAAGGTCTGCCTGGTTCTTCGGCGGGTGACTGGCAAGATCGGCGAGCGTTTCATCGCGGATGATGCGACCGCGCGGAATATCTTTGTCCTGCGCTTCTGTCTCGCGCCACGCGGCCAGCGCTTTCAGGCGGCCCAGCACGACCGGGTTGCGACCGGGAGAGCGGATGCGCTTCCATGCGACTTCCAGGTCGTTGGCGTAGTTGGCAGGGTCGGCCAGCTTTTCCATTTCCGCGTTCAGCCAGTGGCCGCGGTCTGTCTTCACCAGCCGGTTCAGGATCTTGGGAAAGATCTTCGCCAGGTAGGTAACATCGCCGATCGCATATTCGATCTGTCGATCAGTCAGCGGGCGACGGCTCCAGTCGGTAAAGCGGGCACCCTTGTCGATGGTCTTGTTCAGCCAACTTTCGACAAGGTTGGCATAGCCAATCTGTTCGGACTGGCTGATGGCCATCATTGCGATCTGGGTGTCGAAGATGGGGTGGGGCGTCTTGCCGGTAAGGTTGTAGATAATTTCCACGTCCTGCCCCCCGGCATGAAATATCTTCAGCACGTCCTCGTTATCGCACATCAGGTCCAGCAGCGGGGTCATGTCGATGCCCTTGGCGAGTGGATCGATGGCGGCTGCCTCTTCCTCGTTGCCGATCTGGATCAGGCACAGCAGCGGGTAATAGGTGTTCTCGCGCATGAACTCGGTGTCGACACACACGAAATCGTGCTGCGCCAGCCGTTCGCAAAGTTCGGCCAGTTCTTCGGTCTTCGTAATCAGGGGATGGATTTGCATTCGTCTTCTTTTCTGTCTGGGCGGTTCACCACCCTGCGGCATCACGGGAACATCGTGACCAAGGTGGTGTCACCTTGACAAAAGGCCCTGCTTCGCCTGTTAGCGCGCGCATACAAAGTGGCGTATGCCAGCGCATCGTCCGCGCGCCTTTAGCGTCATAACCTGCGAAATGAAAAGAGTCCCCATGCACGCCTATCGTACCCACAACTGCGCACAGCTGACGAAAGACAATGTCGGCGACACAGTCCGCCTGTCCGGCTGGATCCACCGCAAGCGCGATCATGGCGGGGTGTTGTTCGTCGATCTGCGTGATCATTATGGCATCACGCAAGTGGTTGCGGACGAGGATAGCCCCGCGCTGGAAATGCTGGATTCGCTGAAGCTGGAAAGCGTCATTACCATCGATGGCGAAGTGAAGGCGCGCGATGCCGAGGCCGTGAACGCGAACCTGCCGACCGGCCAGATCGAGGTGTTTGCCCGGTCCGTAACCGTCCAAAGCAAGGCGGAGGAATTGCCGCTGATCGTCAATTCGGCGGAGGACTACCCCGAAGACACGAGGCTGAGGTACCGTTTCGTCGATCTCAGGCGCGAGCGGGTGCACAACAACATCATGCTGCGCAACCAGGTCATCACCTCTCTGCGTCGCCGCATGACCGATCAGGGTTTCAGCGAGTTTCAGACCCCGATCCTGGGTGCCTCCAGCCCCGAGGGCGCACGCGATTACCTGGTGCCAAGTCGCCTGCATCCGGGCCGCTTCTACGCACTGCCGCAGGCGCCGCAGATGTTCAAGCAGCTGCTGATGGTGGCGGGCTTCGACCGCTATTTCCAGATCGCGCCGTGCTTTCGCGATGAAGACTTGCGCGCTGACCGTTCGCCCGAATTCTACCAGCTCGATTTCGAAATGAGCTTCGTCACGCAGGAAGACGTGTTTAACGCCATCGAGCCCGTGCTGGCAGGCGTGTTCGAGGAGTTTTCGGGCGACAAGAGCGTGACACCCGCAGGCGAATTTCCACGCATTCCCTATGCCGAATCGATGCTGAAATACGGCACCGACAAGCCTGACCTGCGAAACCCGATCGTCATTTCCGACGTTACGCACCATTTCGAGAAGTCCGGCTTCGGCATTTTCGAAAAGATCGTCGGCAGCGGCGGTGTGGTGCGCGCGATCCCTGCGCCGAACACCAACGAGAAGAGTCGTAAGTTCTTCGACGAAATGAACGACTGGGCCCGCCGTGAAGGGTTCTCCGGCCTCGGCTACGTCACCCGCAAGAGCGGTGAATTCGGCGGTCCGATTGCCAAGAACCACGGCCCGGAAAACATGGCCAAGCTCTATGAAGAACTGGGCCTTGGCGAGAATGACGGCCTGTTCTTTGCTGCCGGCAAGGAAAAGGACGCCGTTAAGCTGGCAGGGGCTGCGCGCACGCGCACTGGCGAAAATCTGGACCTTATCGAGCAGGGTTGCTTCAAGTTCTGCTGGATCGTCGATTTCCCGATGTTCGAATATGACGAAGAGCTGAAAAAGGTCGATTTCAGCCACAATCCGTTCTCCATGCCGCAGGGCGAGATGGAGGCGCTGGAAACGCAGGACCCGCTGGATATCAAGGCGTGGCAATACGACATCGTCTGCAATGGCTACGAGCTTTCCAGCGGCGCCATTCGTAACCACCGCCCGGATATCATGTACAAGGCCTTTGCCATCGCAGGCTATTCGCAGGAGGAAGTGGATGCCAACTTCTCCGGCATGATCGAGGCGTTCAAGCTGGGCGCACCACCGCATGGCGGCTCTGCTCCGGGTATCGACCGGATCGTGATGTTGTTGGCAGACGAGCCGAACATCCGCGAAGTGATTGCTTTCCCGCTCAACCAGAAGGCACAGGACCTGATGATGGGCGCACCGTCCGTGGTGAGCGCGCGGCAGTTGAGGGACGTTCACATTCGCTTGTCGGGCGAGGCGCTGGAAACGCACAAGGATGCGAGCGCCGCTGAAAAGACCGACATGAACAGCGAAGCTTCAAAGTACGACATTCCCCCGCAAGATAGCTGAGCACGTGAAAAGGGCGCGGCTCCCGAAAGAATCGCGCCCTACTAAGTCTCACAGATCAGCCAAGTCAGTCGTATTGCTTGGAAATCATGTCGCCGAAGCGTTCGCCTTCGCTGATCTCTGCGTAGCACTGCTGCACGACCGCGCGGGACTGCGGATCGAGATCATCGTCCTTGAGCGCGCTTTCGAACTTGCCCTTGAGATAGTCTTCGCCTTCTTCGACGCGCTCGGCCGCAGCTTCGTTGCCATCTTCGAATGCGTCGGAAATGCTCATCCAAAGCTGATGCGCTTCGCCGGTCATGGTACCCTTGGTGACCAGCTCACCGCCCTGCCGCTGGATCTCTGCATTCAGCGCTGCAACCGTCTCTTCGCGCTTTTCGCGGCGCTGAAGCAGCGCCGATTTGAGATTGGCGTCCTTGGCCTTCTCGGCCGCTTTTCCATATCCCTCGATAGAATCGAAAGCGGTGTCGGTAAGCGTCTTGAGAACATTGTTGGCAGACATTTGGAAACTCCTTTGATTAAATCGTTATCTCATCAACGAGGCAGGAGCGGATAAGGTTCAGGAAAGGGGCGAAAAAATTCCCCTGGTCTTCACCGCGCGGGTGGTTCTTCAGCCGTGCGCGGCTTTCCATGCACCCATCGATCCAAGATAGACATCGACATTGGCGAAGCCCTTGCTGGCCAGCCAACTGGCGGCGACCGTTGCCCGCATACCGCTGGCACACATGAGGGTGTAGGACGCCAACGGGTCCAGATCCTTCCACTGCTCGTTCAGGTGGCCCGCGTATATATGCTTCGAGCCGTCGATCCTGGCTTGCGCGCGTTCGTCAGCCGCGCGAACGTCGATCAAAGACCAGCCGTTGGGGTTCGTCTGTAGTCTGCGGGCGACTTCTTCGGTCTTGATCATCGGGACCTGTCCCAGGTCCCTTCCTTGCGCTGCGGCGGGTACGACGCCGGTATAACCACCGACAATATTGTCGAGGCCGATACGAACCAGATGCGTCGCTGCCGTTTCAAGCGCATCTTCGCCAGAGGCGATAAGCGCGATAGTTTCGCCTTCGCGAACGAACCACCCGGCAAAGGCGGGAACCATGGCAACAGGGATGCAATAGCTGCCGGGCAGGTGGCCCGCACACCAGGCTCCGGGTTCGCGAACGTCGATTAGATGGTCCGCGCCGCACTCTTCCAGTTCTGCGAGCTGCAGGTTGCGAGGCCGCATCACGCGAGGCGCAGCACTGGTTCCTTCGATATTCAAACGCTCCATCAGGCTGAAATAGGGTGGCTGGTAATGCACTTCGGCAAGCTTGGCCTTGATGAACTCGTCGCGGCTGTCGATTTGCAGGCGCGGATTGTTGCGACGTTCATGCCCGATGGTGGAAAATTCCCGCTCGGCCATTCCCGATCCGCACACGGACCCAGCGCCGTGCGCAGGATAGAGGATCGTCTGATCACCCAGCGTCAGCAGCTTCTGCAAGCTGTCATACAGCAGGCCGGCAACCTCGCGGGCGCGATCAGGATAGAAATCGGTGCGGCCGACGTCCCCTACGAACAGGGCATCGCCGGTGAATACGCCGACCGGACCTTCGGGATAGGCGGTGTCGTGGATGACGTATGAAAGGCTGTCGTCGGTATGGCCAGGGGTTTCCAGCACACGGATCCGGAGCTGACCGATTTCGATTTCATCGCCTTCTCGCGCCGTTTTGGCAAAGGTTACGTCACCGCCCGCATTCGGTCCGTGCAGAACCGTCGCGCCGGTCAATTCGGCTAGGGTCGGCGAACCCGACACGAAATCCTCGTTCCGGTGCGTCTCCAGTATATGCGTGATCCGAAGACCCTCGGCGCGCGCTTTTTCGAAGTAGATTTCGCAATCCCGCCGCGGGTCTATCACCGCAGCTTGTCCGCCAGAGCCGACGAGATAGGAGAGGTGCGAAAGGCCGGGCGTTTTGATCTTTTCCAATATCATGTCCGCCTAACGAGCGAAGGCGGGCCGGGGTTTCACCATATCCATGAAGATTGCCTGCAAGGCAGGAAATTTCGGGCACTTGCTTTGCTTGCCAGCGTTGATTAGGGCGAGAGTGTAATTCGAAACCCCAAAGTGAGAGAGCATACATGAGCGATATCGCTGCACGCGTTAAGAAGATCGTTGTCGAGCATCTTGGTGTTGAGGAAGAAAAGGTGACTCCGGACGCCAGCTTCATCGACGACCTGGGCGCGGACAGCCTCGACATCGTCGAACTGGTGATGGCCTTCGAGGAAGAGTTCGGCGTGGAAATCCCCGACGATGCCGCCGAGAAGATCAATACAGTCGGCGATGCCAACAAGTATATCGAAGAGCACGTCTCTTAACAGACCACTGGCCTCGTTCGCGAATGGTCTCCCCGGACGCGGACGGGGTTGGAAGGCTCGGCCCATAGGGCTGGGCCTTTCTTGATTGGAGAAGATTTATGCGGCGTGTCGTCGTAACCGGACTGGGACTTGTCACCCCCCTGGGTGCCGATGTCGAAACGACCTGGAGCAACTTGATCGCGGGCGAAAGCGGGATCGATACGATCACCCGCTTCGATACCGAGGGGCAGAAGTGCCTGATCGCGGGCGAAGTGAAGCCTGCGGATCACAAGTGGGGTTTCGATCCGAACAAGCGCGTGGACTCCAAGATCCAGCGCCAGGTCGATCCTTTCATCGTCTACGGCATCGATGCTGCCGGGCAGGCGTTGGAAGACGCCGGCCTTTGCGACATGGACGAGGAAATGAAGCTGCGCGCGGGCTGCTCCGTCGGTTCGGGCATCGGCGGACTTCCGGGCATAGAACTGGAATCGATCAACCTGCACAAGCGTGGACCCGGTCGCGTATCGCCGCACTTCGTGCACGGGCGACTGATCAATCTCATTTCCGGTCAGGTGTCGATTGCCTATGGCCTGATGGGCCCCAACCACGCGGTCGTGACGGCCTGTTCCACCGGCGCGCACTCGATTGGCGATGCCGCGCGGATGATCAAGGACGATGATGCCGATATTATGCTGGCGGGCGGTGCGGAAAGCACGATCAACCCGCTGGGCGTGGCAGGTTTCGCACAGGCACGTGCATTGAATTGCAGCATGAACGACCGACCCACCGAAGCCAGCCGCCCCTACGACAAGGACCGCGACGGTTTCGTGATGGGCGAGGGCGCGGGCGTCGTTGTGCTGGAAGAATATGAACACGCCAAGGCACGCGGCGCGAAGATATATGCAGAAGTCGTGGGTTATGGTCTTTCCGGCGATGCCTATCACGTCACCGCGCCGCATCCCGAAGGCAAGGGCGCGGAAAACGCCATGCGCATGGCGATCCGCAAGTCCGGGCTGGAAGGCGCGGACATCGACTACGTCAACGCGCACGGCACATCCACCATGGCCGACACGATCGAACTGGCAGCGGTAAAGCGCGTGCTGGGCGACGATCTTGGCGGCGCTTCGATGAGCAGCACCAAGTCTGCCATCGGCCACCTCCTGGGCGGTGCAGGCGCGGTGGAAAGCATCTTCTGCATTCTCGCCATGCGCGACCAGATTGCGCCGCCGACGCTTAACCTCCACAATCCCGACGAAGGCACCGAAGGCGTCGACCTCGTTCCGCTCACCGCGAAAAAGCGGGAAGTGAACGCGGTGCTCAACAACAGCTTCGGCTTTGGTGGCACCAATGCTTCGCTGGTGATGAAGCGCGTCGAGGACTGATATGAAAAAGCTGCTCGCGGTAATTGTCGCGCTGGGAATACTGGCGGTGGCGGCCGTGGGCGGCTGGTTCACGCTGGGCTGGTACGGCGGTGCGCAGGTGGAGGAGGAGACGGCTTTCATCGTCCCCTCCGGCGCTTCGCTGACTTCGGTCGCGAGCAAGCTGGAGGAGGAGGGGCATATCGCCTCTGCCGATTCCTTCCTTCTGCGGGCTAAGGTGCTGGGCAGCGGCGATCCGATCAAGGCGGGCGAATTCCTGCTGGCCGAAGGCATCAGCAACGCGGGTATCCTCGATCACCTGCAGCATGGCGAGGTAATCCGCCGCTTCGTGACCATCCCAGAAGGCACTCCGTCTGCCATCGTGCATGACTTGCTGATGGCGGAAGAATTGCTGGTGGGTGAGATTCCCGTGCCTGAGGAAGGCAGCGTCCTGCCCGAAAGCTATGATTTCGAGCGGGGGGAGGAGCGTATCGCCGTGCTCGCCCGGATGCAGCGCGCGATGGACGAAACCATCGCCGAACTCTGGCCGCAGCGCAGCGAACGCACGGTGGCAAAAACGCCGGAGGAAGCGGTGACGCTGGCCTCCATCGTGGAAAAGGAAACCGGCGTTCCGGAAGAACGGCGCATGGTGGCTGGTCTTTATTCCAACCGCATACGGCAGGGAATTTTCCTGCAGGCCGATCCGACAATCATTTACCCGATCACCAAGGGGCGCCCGCTGGGCCGCCGTATCCGGCAGTCGGAAATCGCCGATATCAATGATTACAACACTTACCAGATGGCGGGACTGCCAGCAGGGCCGATCACCAATCCGGGCCGCGCCAGTATCGAAGCTGTGCTCAATCCCGCAGAAACCGACGCGATCTTCATGGTGGCTGATGGCTCTGGCGGGCATGAGTTCAACGATACCCTGCGGGAACACAATGAAGCCGTTGAGCGGTGGTTCGCACTGCGCCGCGAGCGAGGGGAAATGTGAGCAGCCAGGGCGGGCCTGCCCCGTTGATCGTCACAGCGGAAATGCCGCCGGACCTGTTTAGCTGGGCCAACCAGTTGCGCGTGGATCACTTCCCGCCTGAACGCAATTATCTGAAGGCCCACGTGACTCTGTTTCACGCTCTGCCGCCAAGTTGCGAGGATGAGCTGCGCGATTGCCTGAAAGAGCTGGCGCGCGGTAATCCTCCGGTACCTGCACGTCTCGTCGGGATCATGAAGCTGGGGAAGGGTACTGCCCTGAAGCTGGAAAGCGCCGATATGATCGCCATCTGGCAAGACCTGGCCGATCGTTTTCATGGATTGCTGACGCCGCAGGATGAGCACAAGCCGCGCCTACATGTCACCGTGCAGAACAAGGTCAGTATCGAGGCAGCAAAAGCCCTTCAGGCCGATCTCGCCCCGCGCGTGGAGCCGCGCGACTTCACTTTCACCGGTCTGCAAATGCACGCCTATCGTGGCGGACCGTGGGAGGAACTGGGACGCTTTGCCTTTCGTGGAAATAGCGGCAACCGCAAATAAGCCGATGCCGGAAACGCATGGTTTTTGCCCTGGTATTCAGGCATTGGCTTGCGGTGGAAAAACCGCCAACCGCAGGGATGCAAGCGGCTTCGGACGATTGATTGCACATCTTGCAAAATGGCAGGTTGACCGCGTCGTAAAGCGGACCTAAATGGCGCGCCTCGCCTCCGCACCTTGTGCATGGATGGCGTTGCCGGATGGCGGAGTAGCTCAGGTGGTTAGAGCACGGGAATCATAATCCTGGTGTCGGGGGTTCGAGTCCCTCCTCCGCTACCAACATGCGGTATCAGCATCCAATGTTATCGGGTCCGCTGGTGTAAGCGCAGTAGGTACTGGCGACTTGCACAAGGCATATTTCTCGAAATCAGGTCAGTGCAGGTCGAAGCACCAGTCGGATTTGCGCCGAACGTTGGGGCCGTCTTCCTGCGGATATCTCGCTACCTCTGCATTGGAACGGTATGAACGCTCCGTTCGCTTACGAATAATGGCGCCAGTCTCCTGCGGCTAACACCTAGCACGCTGAAAATGTCCGAATAAGCTTACCGATCTATTGCGCATGACGGATTCACCAAGGAACCGAAATGGCGCGAATAATCGTTGCAGACGACCATGAAATCGTGGGAGCAATCCTGAGCGAAACCCTGATTGATGCAGGGCATAGCGTGGGCTGGCTCAGCGATGGCGAACAAGCGATTGCCGCGATGAAGCGGCGACCGCCGAACCTTGCCATTCTCGATCAGAACATGCCCACCATGAGCGGCAGGGACGTGCTGCGTTTCATGCGTTCCCATCCCCAGCTTGTGATGACGCCTGTCATGATGCTGACCGCCATTTCCGGTGAGCAGGACGAGCGGATATCCTATTACGAAGGCGCGGATTGCTATCTGACGAAGCCGTTCGATCCGCAGGAAGTCCTCTTCTGGGCAGAGGAACTTATTGCCAAGAAGATCACGCGCACCTCTCCGCTGGGCCATTCGGCGCATTCGTGAGCGGCAATCTTGTGCAAGCGACCAGAACCCTTCGCGCATCGCCCATGAAGAGCCTGGGGGCGCTCTCATCGATCCATGTGGGTATTTTCGTGGTCACGGCGCTGATATTCGGCCTGCTGGCCTATTTCGGCGTGGCTTTGACGCGGGACGAAACCCGCATCGCTGCCGTCTGGATACCCAACGCGGTGCTTGTGGCGCTGATCATGCGGCAAGGGCAGGGCAGATGGCCGATGATGCTGATCGGTGCGCTGACCGGAAACGTCAGTGCGAATCTTCTGGGCGGGGATGCCTTGCTGCATGCTGTCGCACTTTCGATTGCCAATTCGATCGAAGTCATGATGGTTCTGCTTCTGCTGCAACGGATGGGATGTCAGCGACCAGATTTTTCCCGCAACACCGATATCGGGCGCTTCGTCGTCGCGGCGGTCGTCGCGGCGGCATGTTCCGGTATAGCAGCGTGTGTCGCGCTTCGTCCCGGCGGCTTGCCTGAGGCGCTTTCGCTCTGGTGGTCGTGGGCGCGAGGAGACGGGCTTGGGCTGCTGCTCTTCGTCCCGGCGATCACGATCATTCTCGATGCCTTCCATCACCGTCACACCCTGACATTACGAAAGCTTGGCGAAGCTGGCCTGATCGTCTGCTTCGGAACAGCCGTCAGCGTCTTTACCTTCTGGCAGACCAGCTACCCGTTCCTGTTCCTGGATGCGCCGGTAGTACTATTATACGCGCTGCGGTTGGGCACCTTGGGCAATGCCATCGCGATCATCAATCTGGCGGTCGTGGCCTCCGTGGCGACATCGCTCGGCTATGGTCCGATCAACCTTGTTCGTGGCGGTATGGCAGACAAGCTGATGGTGCTGCAGGTCTTCCTCACCAGTTCCTTTGCCGTCGGCCTGCCATTCGCAGCATTGGTCCACTCGCTGAAGGAAGGCCGCGAACGCTACCGCAGGCTTGCGGACGACCTTGCCGATGCGAATCGCATGTTCGATACGCTGGCGCAGATTTCTCCAGCCGGCATTTTCCGCTGCGATCCTGGGGGCAAGTGCACCTATGCCAATGCGAAATCGTTGAAGTTCGGCGGGCTGACAATCGACGATGCCAATGGCGGAGACTTTGCGCGGTACGTGCATCCCGACGATCGCGACCAACTGTTCGAACTATGGGCGACCCAAACGCAAAAAGGACGTGGTTTCGAGGCAGAATTCCGCATTTGCATACCGGGAAAGCCGGACCGCTGGATACATTCGCAAGTCTCGCCAGAGCAGGATGACGAGGGCAGGATCGTCGGGTTCGTGGGCGTGCAACTGGACATCACGGCGCGCAAGAAGTCCGAACAGGAGTTGCGAACCGCCAAGGATGCAGCCGAAAGCGCCAACCCCGCCAAGACCAGCTTTCTTGCGAACATGAGCCATGAAATCAGAACCCCGATGAACGGGGTCCTGGGCTTTGCCGACCTGCTGCTGGCGACGGACCTCAACGAAAAGCAGCGCCATCACGTGGAGCTGATTGCCGAATCGGGACGGTCGATGGTTGCGCTTATCGACGATATTCTTGACCTGTCCAAAATCGATGCTGACGCGATGCGTATTGCTACCACGGCCATGGACGTTCGGCACACGATCGATGGCGCGGTCCGGCTCATGCGGGCGGCGGCCTTTGCCAAAGGTATCGACCTCAATCTTGCGATCTGCGACAATGTCCCCGCGACCATGGCAGGCGACAAGCTTCGCATCCGCCAGGTTATTTGCAATCTGCTTGGCAACGCGATCAAGTTTACCGAGCGTGGATCGATCGAGGTCACGGTGGGATGCCAGCGACAGGGCGATACGAAATATATCGAGATCCTGGTTGCAGACGATGGAATCGGGATCGCGGCGGACCGGCTGGAAGCCGTGTTCGAGCAGTTCGCCCAGGCTGACGCAGCCGTTGCATCCGATTACGGCGGAACTGGCCTTGGCCTCGCCATCAGCCGACGTCTGGCTCGTCTCATGGGCGGCGATCTCACCGTTACCAGCACAATGGGGGAGGGATCGAGCTTCCGGTTCGTTCTGCCGTTTCGGGAGGCTGATCGTGCCCAACCTGATCCTGACCAGTTCGGCTTACGACCGTCCGAACTTTCCGGACGGGAAAGCTCAGTGGGCAAGATCCTGATCGTCGAGGATCACCCGATCAACCAGGAACTCATTTGCGCGCTGGTTGGCAATCTGGGCCATGCATTCGATCTGGCTGCCGACGGGATTGAGGCGGCGGAGATGGTTCAGCAGGCCGCCGGGAGGGGTGGTTACAACCTGGTCCTGATGGATATCCAGATGCCGCGTTGCGACGGCTTTGCCGCCACAAGGATGATACGGCAGGCCGGGCATTCGGCTGACGAGGTGCCGATCGTCGCTCTGACAGCGAACGCCTTTGACGATGATATCGAGAAATGCCTCGAAGCCGGGATGCAGGACCATCTGGCCAAGCCGATCGATGCCGCCAAGCTGGAGGCGAGCATTTCGAAGTGGCAGTGCGGCAAACGCGCGCCAGTAGCGGCGAGCACGGGCGATGTAGTCGAAAGGTTAAGACCCGAGTTCGATGCCTTGAAGGCCCGGGTGAACGTCGCGGCCAGGGCCTGGCTTCAAGCGCGCGATGTGGGCAAAGATCTCGAGCACCTGAGCACAAGCCTGCACCAGCTTGCCGGAGTCGCCGCGATGTTCGGTGACGTGCGGATCGGTACGCTTGCCGCGCAGTGCGAGCGTTACCTGCGCAACGCTTCGCCGGAGGGTTTACACCGGCACCCTGATCAGCACGTTCCGGAACTGTTGACGGAACTGGTCCATGCCACGGATTAGCAGGCCAGCCTAATCCGGCTTGCGCGCGGGCTTGGTTTTGCCCTTCTTGAACGGCTTGCCCGGTTTCGCACCGGCAGGCTTGCCATGGGCCGGTTTCGCACCATCCTTGCGCTTCTTGCTCTTGTCGAACTTCTTGCCACTCGGCTTCGCTCGAACGCCGGGGCCGCCGGCATTGTCACGACCCGAATGACGTTTGCGGTTGGTGCGGGCTTCCTCGCGCGGGCCTGATTCGGAACGGGCGATGGTGACAGTTTCGTCATCGCTGTCAGCCTGCGCGGTGCGTGCAGCGGCATCGGCAAACTTGTCGGCAATCGTGCGCGGAATCTGGAAATAGGTTTCGGCGGGCCCGATACGGATGGCCCCGATCTCATTACGGGTAATGTGGCCCCGGCGGCAGAGCAGCGGCAGGATCCAGCGTGGATCGGCGTTCTGGCGCCGGCCGATATCCATCCGGAACCACACCGTATCTTCGAAACCGGGACGGTGCCGCTCCTTCTGCGCCTCACGCCGAGCTTCGGGCGTGTTAGCAATCAGGTCTTCAGGCTCCGGCATATTGGCACGATGGGCGTGGACCAGCATGGCGGCGATTTCGGCAGGTGTCTTTTCTTGCAGGAGCCGCTCTGCTAGATCGCGGTCCGCGTCCTCTACCTCGACAGGTTGCAGCAGCTTCTCCAGCAGACGTTCGCGGTCTTTCGCCTTGATTGCGTCGCGGTCAGGCGCATCGGTCCAGTCGGCCGAAATTTTTGCGCTGCGCAGCATCGATTCTACGCGTTTGCGGCGGGAGAAGGGGACGATCAGCACCGCTGTACCCTTGCGGCCTGCGCGGCCCGTACGACCGGAGCGGTGCTGCAAGGCTTCCGCATCGCGCGGGATTTCAACATGTACAACCAGGCTTAGCGAAGGCAGGTCGATGCCGCGCGCGGCAACATCGGTGGCCACGCACACGCGGGCACGCTTGTCGCGCAAGGCCTGCAGGGCCTGGTTGCGTTCGGACTGCGAATGCTCGCCCGACAGTGCGACGACGGCAAAACCGCGTTCCTGCAAGGTGGAATGAAGGTGACGAACCTTCTCGCGCGTGGCGCAGAACAGGATCGCCGTCTCCGCTTCGTGAAAGCGCAGCAGGTTGACCACGGCATTTTCTATCTCGGGCGGGGATACGGTGACAGCCTGGTAGGAAATATCGCCGTGGCCGCGTCCTTCGCTGATTGTGGCAATACGCAGGGCGTCGCGCTGGTAGCGGCGAGCCAGTGCCTCGATAGGCTTTGGCATCGTCGCGGAGAACAGCAGCGTGCGCCTCCCTTCGGGCGTCGCGTCGAGAATTTCCTCCAGTTCCTCGCGAAAGCCCATGTCGAGCATTTCGTCGGCCTCATCCAGCACCACGGCGGCAAGGGACGAGAGATCGAGCGCGCCGCGTTCCAGATGGTCGCGCAAACGCCCCGGCGTGCCGACCACGATTGTCGCGCCCGAACGCAAGGCCTTGCGTTCCTGCGATGGGTTCATCCCACCCACGCAGGTGGCAACACGGCCGCCGGCCTTTCCGTAAAGCCATGCCAGTTCGCGGCTGACCTGAAGGGCCAGTTCGCGGGTCGGCGCTATCACCAATGCCAGCGGGCCGGTTGCGAAACGCACGCGCTCATCATCACCAAGCAGTTGCTCTGCCATAGCGAGGCCGAATGCCACGGTCTTGCCGGAGCCGGTCTGTGCCGAGACCACGAGATCGCGCCCGGCAGCTTCGGGTTGCAGGACTTCGGCCTGCACCGGTGTGGCAGAAGCGTATTCGCGTTCTGCAAGGGCAGCTTCGAGGGTGGAGGGGAGTTTCGGGAATGTCATTGCACAGGCTCATATAGGGGCGGCCCCCGCAAAAGCACGGTGAGCGACAGGTTGGCTTTGAAAAGGAGGGGGCGGCAACGCAATGCCAGCCTCGCGTTGCGGTGCCCTTAGGCGTATCGCGCACGTTTGGCTTCAAAAAAGTGCCACCCGCATCCCGGAACAGAGTCGAGAGTGCGGGTGACGCCTGATATCAGGCGAGGCTTTCCATCAGGAACACCTTGTTTTTCAGTGCATCCTCGTGCGTCGAACGCGCAAGGATGGCGGCCACATCCCCGCGCGCTGCCTTTCTTTGCGGATCAACCTCGTCGCCAAGGCGCATGTTTCGGCTGCCATCGTCGTCGGTCAGGGCCACGGGGCGCACGATGGTGTAGGACAGACCCGATTGCATCAGGTGTTCATCCGCCTCGTGTTTGGCTTGCAGGTAATGCGCCAGTTCGGAATCCGGATCGGGATCGCCTGCACCTACGGAACTGAGCATGACGAAATGCTTCACGCCGCTGTCGCTAGCGGCATCGATCAGGTTCTTTGCGCCGTCACGGTCCACCTTATCGGTCATTTCCTCGTCGGTATCTCCACCCGACCCTGCGGCGAACACCACCACCTCGGCATCCTTGCAGACATCCGGGGATAGATTCGTCAGGTCAGCTTCGCGCAACTGTGCGCCTTCGGGGAGAACACTGGTATCAGACGATTCGCGATGCATGGCGATGACGTGGTGTCCACCATCCTGCAATTGATTGGCAAGGCGGGCTCCGGTGTTGCCGGTTGCTCCGGCGATAAGAATGTTCATGGCGTTGTATTCCTGTGTTGAGAAAAGCGCGCCGCGAATGCAGCGCTGTCATGAGTTCAACAACGCGCAGCGCGGAAAGTTGCCAGTTTTGCCCGGTTGTCTTCCCGTGGCCTTGGCCTTGCTTGACCTTGCAGGTCGCCTCGCTAGAGCGAGATGCGATGGCAGACCTTCCTTCTCCCCCCGGTTTCGCTGCTCTTGCCGAATCGCAAGATGTCGCGTTGTTCCTGGATTTCGACGGCACGCTGGTGGAACTGGCGGCAACGCCTGACGGGATTCATGTGCCGCAGAACCTTGCCAAAAGCCTGCACGCCCTGTCGGACAGGCTGGATGGCCGCCTTGCGCTGGTAAGCGGGCGGGCCATCGTGGACCTTGAGCAGCACTTAGGCCCGATGTCGATTGCCAAGGCCGGGTCGCACGGCGGCGATTGTCGCGGTGCGGATGGCAACAATATCGGTGATATACCAAGTGGATTGCCGCCAGAACTGCTCGCCCGGGTGGCGGAATTTGCAAGACAGCGCGGGTTCTCGCTCGAAGACAAACCGCATGGCGCGGCGCTGCATTATCGCTCCGATCCCTCGCTGGAAGACGAAGGTGTCGAATTTGCGCGAGCCATGGCGCAAGAGGGCGATCTCGACATCAAGCGCGGCAAATGCGTGATCGAACTGGTTGGACGCGGCGCGAACAAGGGGTCTGCCCTTCGCGGTTTCATGGAATGCGCGCCGTTTGCAGGGGCCGTGCCGGTGTTCGTGGGAGACGATATCACCGACGAAGACGGTATGCGCGCAGCCCGCGATCTGGGCGGGTTTGGCGTGCTGGTAGGACAGCGTGAGCCGACTGTGGCGAAATACGGCCTTGCAAGCCCTGCTGCAGTGCACCATTGGTTGGAACTGTGAACGCACATACAAGTGATCTCGACCTCTGGCCCATCGGCAACTGCCAGGTTTCCGGCCTTATCGACAACCGCGGCGGCATCGTGTGGGGCTGCGTGCCCCGCGTGGATGGAGACCCCACCTTCTGCGCCTTGCTGAATGGCGATTCGCAGGATGTCGGCGTCTGGCGTTTTGAACTGGAAGGGCAGATCAGCGCCCACCAGGAATATATCCGCAATACGCCGATCCTGCTGACGCGGCTCGAATCCGAAGATGGCAGCGCGGTGGAAGTGCTCGACTTCTGCCCCCGGTTCGAGCGTTCGGGTCGCATGTACCGGCCAGTCGCTTTCGCTCGTATCGTGCGGCCTGTCGCGGGCAACCCGCGGATTAAGGTCGTGATGAAGCCGATGAAGAACTACGGCGCAGCATTGGCCGAAAGCACCAATGGTACGAACCATATCCGCTATCTCACCACCGGGCAGGCGCTGCGTCTTTCTACCGATGCATCTGTCGGTTACATCCTCGAAAACCGTACGTTCCGGATAGAGGACGACACGCACTTTTTCCTCGGCCCGGACGAGCCTTTCGTTGGCAACTTGCGAGAGCAGGTGCGCCGTATGGAGCAATCGACCCGCAGTTATTGGCAGAACTGGGCGCGCAGCCTGGCGACGCCTTTCGAATGGCAGGCCGAGGTTATCCGCGCCGCCATCACGCTGAAGCTGTGCCAGCACGAGGAAACCGGCGCCATCGTCGCCGCGCTTACCACTTCCATTCCAGAGGCGCCCCATTCGGAGCGTAACTGGGACTATCGCTACTGCTGGATACGCGATTCCTATTACACCGTGCAGGCGTTGAACCGCCTGGGTGCGCTGGATGTGCTGGAAAAGTATCTCGCGTACCTGCGCAATATCGTGGACGATGCGAAGGGCGGGCAGATCCAGCCGCTTTATTCCGTGATGGGCGTGGCCGAACTGAACGAGACGACGGCCAGCTGGCTGGCGGGGTATCGCGGCATGGGGCCGGTGCGCGTGGGCAATGCCGCATACAAGCAGGTTCAGCACGATTGCTATGGCCAGATCGTCTTGCCGACCGTGCAGGGCTTCCTCGACAAGCGCCTGCTGCGCATGGCGGACGACCGCGACTTCGAGAGCCTGGAGCAGGTGGGCGAGATGGCGTGGAAGATGCACGACCAGCCCGATGCCGGACTGTGGGAATTTCGTACCCGCCAGGAAGTGCACACCTATTCCGCCGTGATGAGCTGGGCCGCGTGCGACCGGCTGGCGAATGCTGCCGGCTATCTGGGCAAGGAAGACCGCGCGACGCTTTGGCGCGATCGAGCCAACAAGATTGCCGCCACGATCGAGGCGAAGGCGTGGAAGGAAAATGGCGGGAAGGGCGATCATTACGGCGCCAGCTTCGAAAGCGATTACCTCGATGCCAGCCTGCTGCAACTGCTGGAACTGCGCTTCATCGATCCCGATGACGAAAAATTCCTCTCCACCTTCGAGATGATCGAGAAAGAACTGCGGCGCGGCGAACACATGCTGCGCTATGCGGCAGAGGACGATTTCGGCGCGCCGGAAACGGCATTCAACATCTGCACCTTCTGGCTGATCGAGGCGCTTGCCCTGATGGACCGCAAGGACGAGGCGCGGCAATTGTTCGACACCATGCTGGGCCATCGCACAGGTTCCGGCCTGTTGTCGGAAGACATGGATTTCGAGACGGGTGAATTGTGGGGGAACTTCCCGCAAACCTATTCCTTGGTGGGTATAATCAATTGCGCCTCGCTATTGTCGAGAAGCTGGAACACTGTTCGCTAGGAGGCTGAAATTGCCGCGTCTTGTTGTTATCTCCAACCGTGTCGCCGTACCCAAGGCGCGCGGGGTTACCGGAGCACAGGGCGGCCTTGCCGGAGCGCTGAATTCCGCATTGAAAGCCAACGGCGGTATCTGGTTCGGCTGGTCCGGGCAGGAAACCGAGGAATTCACCGGGTCGATAAATTACGTCAAATCCGCAGATGGCGTTACGACTGCCACGATAGACCTCGAGCACCAGGATCTTGAGGAATATTACAACGGCTATGCCAATTCCACCCTGTGGCCGCTGTTTCATTATCGCATCGACCTGACCAAGTACGAACGCGAATTCGGCAAGGGGTACGAGCGGGTGAACACGCGCTTTGCAGAAAGCGCGCTGCCGCTCATCTCCGAAGGCGACCTGGTGTGGGTGCATGATTATCATCTCATGCCGATGGGTGAACGCCTGCGTTCCATGGGTGTGAAAAACCGCATCGGCTTCTTCCTCCATACCCCTTGGCCGCCGACCAATCTGTTCGTTTCCCTACCCTATCACGAGCGGTTGGTGCGAGCGCTGCTGCACTATGACCTGATCGGTTTTCAGAACGACACCTGGCTCGACAGCTTCCTGCACTATTGCTGGAAGGAGATGGGCGCCGAGGTGAATTACGAGACCGGCGAGGTCACGTTGGACGGACGTACCACGATTGCGCGCGCCTATCCCATCGGCATCGATTACGACTTCTTCACTGCGAAGGGCGATACCGGCGAAGCGCGGCAGGCAGGCCAGCGGCTACTTTCCTCAACCCGTCACCGCACCGCAATGATCGGCGTGGACAGGCTGGACTATTCGAAAGGTCTGCCGGAACGGATGGACGGGATTGCCCGCTTCTTCGATCGCCATCCGGAACGTGTTCGCGACCTTGTCTTCATCCAGATCGCGCCGCCCAGCCGGGAGGATATCGGCAGCTACCAGCAAATCCGTGAAACGCTGGAACAGAAGGCCGGGCAGATCAATGGCGCTCGTTCCGAAGTGGATGTCGTGCCGATCCGCTACGTCAACAAGGGACATTCGCAGGAAGAACTCTACGGTTTCTACCGCGCTGCAAAGATCGCCCTTGTCACGCCGCTACGCGACGGAATGAACCTGGTGGCGAAGGAATATATCGCCGCACAGGATCCGGACGATCCCGGCGTGCTGATACTTTCCCGCTTCGCTGGCGCTGCACAGCAACTGGATTGCGACGGCGAGGGGGCGCTACTGATCAATCCGCACAGCGCGGATGATATCTCGCACAATATCCGCTTGGCGCTCGACATGCCACTTGAGGAGCGCAAAAGTCGCTATGAAAAGCTCATCGTCACCGTGCGCGAAGAGAACGTGCAGCGGTGGACCGAGAATTTCATCGAGGATCTCGGTAACGCTCCTCACTGAAGCGGAAAGGCGAACCTCCGCTTCACCATTTCGATCCTAGATCGTGGCAAGCAGGGCGTGGACCGACATCGCCAGAAGGATCAGGCTGGAAATCGTGAACAGCATCAGCCGGATGGGGATGGTGTTGACCAGTGCCTGCCAGAATGAATGCACCACGCGAACGCCGACATAGCTCCAGGCGAGAATGAGATCGAGTTGCGATCCACCCGTAAATGCAAGGATCACCACGACGACATAGAACACCGTGGGTTGCTCCATCAGGTGAGTGTAGTTGTGCGCCTTCCATTGAATTTGATCGGCAATCACCCCATCCAGATCACAGCCGCGCCCGCCACGGGACTTTTCCGCAGGCATTTTTAATTTCGCCAATGCCGGAAGGCGCGTTGCCGCCATCCATAGCAGCATGATCATGGACCACACGGCAAGCGCCGCCGCCGGGGCAAGCATCTCGATATTCATGGCGTTCCTCTCCCTCGATTTAACAAAGGTTGTGCGCCCGCATATCGATTGTCAATTGAAACGAAACTCAGTGCGCCTCACGCGCCAGAGATCACCTTGGCAAACTGGTTCGGGTCTACATTTCCACCAGACAGGATGATGACCGTGGTGCCATCCAGCTTCGCCTTCCCCGCCAGGGCGGCGGCCAGTGCCACTGCGCCGCCGGGCTCAAGCACGAGGCGCAGGTTGGCAAAGGCAAATCGCTGCGCATCGCGCACCTCATCCTCGGTTACACGCAAGCCATGGTCGCAGCGCGCCTTCAGCACCGCAAAGTTGATCGGGCTGGTCTGGAATGTTTGCAGGGCGTCGCAGGCCGTTGGCGACGGCGAGGGGCCGACTGATTGTATCTCGCCCATTTCGATGGATCGGCATACATCGTCCCAGCCTTCAGGCTCCACCGGAACGATTGCGGCGTCCGGGCAGGCCAGCGCAAGCCCGGCAGACAGGCCGCCACCGCCGCAACAGGCAAGGATGCGCGTGAGGGGAGGGGCGCCCTGTTCCTGCAACTGGGCGAGCACTTCGATCCCCGCGCTGCCCTGACCCTCGATTACCCAGGGGTCTGCAAAGGCGTGGACGTAGGCCGCATTCTTGTCCGCTGCCAGACCTTGCGCGATTTCCTCGCGGTTCTGCGTCATCCGGTCGTAGGTGACGACCGCGGCACCCATCTCCCTCGTGCGCTGCAGTTTGATCGGCGGGGCGTCCTGCGGCATGACGATGGTTGCAGCGATCCCCAGCCGCCGCGCCGCCCAGGCCACGCCCTGCGCATGGTTGCCGCTGGATACCGCCACTACGCCGCTCGCGCGTTCGTCGTCGGTTAAAGCACTCAACCGGTGCCAGGCACCGCGAATCTTGAAAGCGCCGACAGGTTGCAGGCATTCCGCCTTTACCCAGACCTTCGCACCCCCGATCTCCAATGGGATCAGCGGCGTGGCGGGCAGGATTTCGGCGACCTTGCGAGCGGCTTCGAGAACGCCATCGTGGGTCGGTTGGCGCATGGTATCGAGGTTTGTCATGGAGGCGATCGTATGGCGAAGATGCGTTCGCGTTACCAGCACCTTCGCGCTTCCCTACATCGGGCTTTTGCAAGACGTCATACGCATGCCACGGCGCGATCGCCTTTTCCCGCAAATCTGCGCATTTTCCCGCACGTTTCGAGGACGGGAATTTTTCGCTCCAGGACTGTGTTCCATGTGTTCCACATTAGGTGCGAAAACCCTTCCAATTCTCCCCGTTTTGGGGAACGGGGAACGCCGCATCCCGTTTTGCGGGCAAGACGGACAGGAGAATAGCCAGAATGACCGATTCGAAGATCAACGACACGCGCAAGGCCGAACTGCTTTCCAGCACGGTCGAACATATCGACATCACCAGTTTCGACGCGCGGCCGATCATCGATTCGATGAAGAAGATGAGCTTCACGAGCCGCGATCTGGCCAATGCGACGGGCATCTATAACCAGATGCTGGAAGACAAGGATTGCACCATCTTCCTCGTCATCGCTGGCTCCACCAGCGCGGCGGGCTGCATGGACCTTTATGCAGAACTGATCCGGTCCAACATGGTCGATTGCGTGGTGGCGACAGGAGCCACCATCGTCGACATGGATTTCTTCGAGGGGCTTGGTCACAAGCACTATCAAGCGCTGGAAGTGCCCGACGACGATACGCTGCGTAGCCTCTATATCGACCGTATCTACGATACCTACATTGATGAAGAGCAGTTGCAGGATTGCGACTTCACGATCAACAAGATCGCCAATTCGCTGGAGCACCGGGGCTATTCGAGCCGCGAGTTCACCCGGGAGATGGGGAAATACCTGGTTGAGAACGGTAAGAAGGACAACAGCCTCGTGAAGCTCGCCTACGAGCATGACGTGCCGATCTTCTGCCCTGCTTTCGTCGACAGTTCCGCCGGGTTCGGTCTGGTAAAGCACCAGGTCGACCAGATGGAAAAGGGCGAGGGCTACATGATGATCGACGCTATCGCCGATTTTCGCGAGCTGACCCAGATCAAGATCGAGGCCGGCGAAAGCGGCCTGCTGATGATCGGCGGGGGCGTGCCCAAGAACTTCATCCAGGACACCGTTGTGTGTGCCGAGATACTGGGCCACGAGGACGTGTCCGTGCACAAGTACGCCGTCCAGATCACCGTTGCCGATGTGCGCGACGGTGCGTGTTCTTCCTCTACGCTGCAGGAGGCGGCAAGCTGGGGCAAGGTCAACACAGGGATCGAACAGATGGTATTTGCCGAAGCCGGATCGGTGATGCCGCTGCTGGCCAGCGATGCCTATCATCGCGAACACTGGAAGAAGCGCGAGAAGCGTCGCTGGGCGAAGCTGTTCGACAAGTAGACGCGCGCCAAGAGGGGGCGGGCTATCGGTGGCCCGTCACCGGTTCGCGACTGTTGAGCTCGCGCGCGAGGTCGGCAATGCGGGCGAATTGATCGATAGTTGTTTCCATCCGGCGACGATCGTGGCGCGCGTCGATATGGCCGCTCTCGAACATGTTGCCCGCTTTCAGCGTGATGACCAGGTTTCCCTCGTGAAAGATCGTGGTCACGTCGTCGCCGCGATAGCTCCGCTCCACCGCGATCAGCCGCTCGACATAGAGCGGATCGATCAGGTGCCGCGCCTCGGTCTGGTCGGTGGTGAAGATGTCGAACTTGTCCTCGAAGTCGGGGTGCGTCATGTCGGCATAATCGAGGTGCTTGCCGATCACCTTGATGGAGTCCTTCTTGACCCCGTAGAAATGTCTGAACGCATTGTCCCGAACAAGCAGGGTAGTGCCATGGAACCGGCGCGAATAACCGACGCTCATGATGATGCCGCGAAACACGGTAACCCAGCGGCGGTTCTTGCCCGACCCGCGCTTTTCCTCCAGCTTCGCCTCGTGCAGCGAAAATGGGATATCACCGATGTGGCCGCTCCAACGATCTTCGAACGTCGCACGGTCGTAGTTCGGGAGTAGCTTGCATGATTTTGCCAGTTCGAACGGCATGCCGGGCTCGCAATCGTGCTGGTATTCCAGCCCCAGCGTATCGGCAATCGCTTCGTTGATACCGACCTTCACGGTCTTCACTGCCTTGCTTACGGGCCGCTGCGCCCAGGCAAAGCCCGCTGCGCCGAGCACGGCGCTACCCCAGGCGACCGGGGCGAAGTCCATCTGGAAAGCGATCAATACGAAAAGCGCGATGGGCAGCAAGATGATGAGGACGATGAACCGACGGTTCCAGGTCTTTTTCTTCGCTGTCATACGAACCTGGGCCTGCTGTTGCAGCCACTGCCCCAACTCACCCGCCATGAGCGCGTCTACATCCGGGCGCTCGATCATCGACTTCCCCTTTCGGCACCCCGCCGGGCGTAAATTCGTTGCCTTTGACCACCACCGTGGCACACTATTCTTTAACAAGGGTAGGCTAGGGGCAAAATCATGGAATTGATAATCGCAATTGTCGTCATCGTCTTGCTGCTCTTCGTGCTGGTGGGCATCTACAACAGACTGGTGGCGCTGCGACAGAATGTGAACCAGGGCGTGGCCGATATCGATGCCCAGCTACGCCAGCGGCACGACCTCATCCCTAATTTGGTGAACACGGTGAAGGGCTATGCCGGTCACGAACAGGAAACGCTCGAACAGGTTATCCTTGCCCGCAACACGGCCGCGCAAGGGACGATCAACTCGCAGGATGAGGCGCAGCTGCGCGTCGCGCTGGATCGCTTGCTGGCGCTGGGGGAGGCCTACCCGGACCTTAAGGCGTCGACCAATTTCCAGCAACTGCAACACGAACTGTCAGATGTGGAAGACAAGCTGGCTGCCGCACGTCGTGCTCTGAATGCCGCCGTTTCTCGATATAACACGGGCAGGGAAACGTTTCCTGCCGTGCTGTTCGCCGGATCGCTGGGTTTTCAGGAAGCCGATTTCCACCGCCTCGACGACAGCGAAAAGGGCGTGGTCGACCAGGCGCCTGAGGTGCAGTTCTAGGGCCCGCTCCAAACAAGGCTCGACCCAACCGATTTCTCTTGCAATTCAGCCTATGCGGCTTAAATGCGCGCTTCCGCTGCCCCAAGGGATTCCCACCGCAAGGCAGCTACTTGTTCGGTTAACACCTTAGGGGGTCCCTTGAATTGCTCCAGTATCCCGATGCCAAGGCTGTAGTCCGCGCCCTCGAGCCGGACGAACCCGTGACCCTTCTTCGCCCGCATGCGGCGTCGCGCGCTGCCCGCTTCTTTACGCAGAAGTTTCCGGGCAAGGCGATGTATGCCGTGAAGGCGAACCCGTCTCCAGACCTGATCCGCATCCTCTGGGATGCAGGCGTTACGCACTACGACGTTGCCTCCATCGCAGAGGTGCGAATGGTGCGCGACACGCTCCTCGATGCCGTCTTGTGCTTCATGCACCCGGTGAAGACCCGCCGCGCGGTGCGGGAAGCCTATTTCGAGCACGGCGTGAAAACCTACAGTCTCGATACGCTGGAGGAGCTGGAAAAGGTCGTGGAGGCGACTACCGCCGAGGACGGAACGCGCGCAAGCGATCTCAACCTGCTGGTGCGGCTGCGCGTGTCGTCCGAACATTCCGAGTTGTCGCTCGCGGCCAAGTTTGGCGTTGATCTGGCCGATGCCGCTCCTCTGCTGCAAGCCACGCGCCAGCATTGCGATGCGCTGGGCATCTGCTTCCACGTCGGCAGTCAGGCGATGACGCCGTTTGCCTATGTGCAAGCGCTGGAGCGTGTTCGTGCAGCCATTGCAGAGGCCGCTGTCACGGTGGATATCATCGATGTCGGTGGAGGTTTTCCCAGCGTCTACCCGGATCTCGATCCACCGGCGCTGGAGGACTACTTCAAACTGATCCACCAGCATTTCGAAGCACTGCCGATCTCCTATTCGGCTGAGCTTTGGGCAGAGCCGGGCAGGGCGCTTTGTGCAGAGTATTCCTCCATCATCGTGAAGGTGGAGAAACGTCGCGGAGACGAATTGTATATCAACGACGGCGCCTATGGTGCGCTGTTCGACGCGGCGCATGTCGCGTGGCGTTTTCCGGTCACTGCGCTGGAGGATGACCTGCGCAATCCGCTGGCCGAGTTCTCTTTCTACGGTCCGACCTGTGACGATGCGGACTTCATGAAGGGGCCCTTCATGCTGCCCGAAGATATCCAGGCCGGCGATTACATAGAGATCGGCATGCTTGGTGCCTATGGCGCTGCAATGAAGACGGCGTTCAACGGGTTCGGTGCCAGCGAAGCGGTGCTCGTGGCGGATGAGCCTATGTTCAGCCTCTATCGTGGTGATCGACCCGATCCGCGCGAAAGTGACAATGTCGTAAGCCTTCGCTGACGCCTATTTCCGGCGCGGCGGCGGATCAATTGCGCTGGACGGTTACCTGCATGAACTGCGGTTGGCTCTTGGGGCCATCGCCCAGCATCGAATCCGGGTAGTTGCCGGGCGGCAGCGACGTCAGCGGCATGCCGGCAGAAGCCAGGACATACGGTGACACGCGATGGCGCGTACACAATCCGCCCGATCCATCGCTGATCAAAGGCGTTTCGAATTCGACGCCGATCGTGGCGTCTTCCGACCGGCGCACTTCGCACACGGCCAGTTGCCCGCCGCCCAGATCAAGCACCAGGCCGGTTCCTTCAAGAACGCCAACCAGACCCTCGATCCGCGAGCCTGTCTTGCTCAGGTCCCTCATCACGGCTTCGTACCGGTGATCTTCATGAATTACGCCGATGCGGCGGAACACGCTGCGGCGTTCAGGTCTGTACTGGTCGGGGCCGCTCGGCTCGATCTTGTACCCGCCATTGGCGATCTCATCGAGAATTTCGGACTGCGGGCGCGCCTTGGAATAGATCCACCCCTGAATGTATTTGGCGCCTTTCTTGCAGATGAGGTCGAACTGGTCGAAAGCTTCGACGCCTTCCACCGTCACATCCATGCCCAGCGCATTTGAAAGGCCAATGATGGCCGAAATTATCTTGGCGCTGTTCTGATCTTTCTGCGTGCAGCTATCGACGAAGCTCTTGTCCACCTTCAACTTGTCGAATGGGGCAGAGCGCAGATAACTGAGCGAGGAATAGCCGGTACCAAAGTCATCCAGCGCCAAGCGCACGCCGAGGTGCTTGAGCGCGCTGAAGGTTTTTTCGGTCGTCTCCAGATCACCCACGAATACGGTTTCGGTAAGCTCCAGTTCGAGCCTGTCGGGGTCCAGTCCGGTTTCAGCGAGGGCTTGCGTCACAACCGCGATAAAGCCCTTGTTGGCGAATTGCTTGGCCGACACGTTGACGGCGACACGCACGTTTTCGGGCCAGCTGGAGGCATCTTCGCAAGCGCGCCGCAGAGCCCATTCACCAAGGCGATTGATAAGGTCGGAATCTTCGGCGATGGGGATGAAGTGGTTGGGCGGGATATTTCCTTTGTCGGGATGTTCCCACCGCATCAGGGCCTCGAACCCGACGATCGTGTTATCGCTGGTTCGTACGACGGGCTGATAATGCAGCTTCAGCTGATCCTTTTCCATCGCCGTGCGAAGGTCGTCGAGCATGATCTGACGTTCTTGCTCGACATCTTTCAGTTCTGCGGAATAGAACCTGTACATGCCGCGCCCGCCGTTCTTTGCAGCATAAAGTGCAAGATCGGCCGAGCGGGTCAGTTCATCACGCTCCAATCCATCGTAAGGTGCGATCGATACGCCCACAGAGGCACCGATGATCGCGCGCTTCCCCTCGACCTGGTAGGGGGAGGAAAGCATCTGGATGATCTTGTCGGCAAGTTCTCCCAGTTCGCCGCGATCATCGACATCGGGCAGGATAACCTGGAATTCATCTCCGCCAAGGCGGCCGATCTCGCCGCGGTTGCCGACAACGGCGCGCAGCCGGTCACCAACCTGTCGCAAGAGTTCGTCACCGGCGGGATGGCCCATGGTGTCGTTGACGTATTTGAACTTGTCGAGATCCATCATCAGGAGGGCGCATGAACGCTTCGCCGATTTGTACGCTGACAGGGTGGAATCCAGACGACGGTCCATGCGGTGGCGGTTCGCCAGGCCGGTGAGGGAGTCGAACTCGGCAGCGCGCGAATCCTCCAGCTTGCGCTGGAATTCGAGGGTGATGTCCTTTGCGCTTCCGCGATAGCCCTGGAAGGCGCCGTCAGCCGACACCTTGGGATGTCCGCTAAGCGCCCACCATTTGGGGCGGTCGCTATCGCTTCCGAACTTCACCACGAGGTCGGTCAGCTTGTTGTGCGCCGATAGCTGGAAATTGAGCGGCCTGTCGGATTTCTCGTCGGGATTGGAACGGTCGACTTCGAACAATTGCACGAGTGGCTGGCCGATCATGGCGGACGCGTCGCGGCCAAGGCTCTGGATTGCGCGATCGGAGAGATAGATCAGTCGGCCTTCGGCATCGCTGGCCCAGATCCAACCAATCCCGGCCTGTTCGAAGTCGTCGAGAACCTCACGCCGCAAAGCGTCGTCACCCGCAACCTTTCCCCCGGCAAATCCTTTGAGAAGCCCTCTGACCGCCATTTTGCTCCAACATTTCCTTCACGCGCGGATATTTCCGCCGTTCGTCGGGATGCTGTGGCATGTAATGGTTAACGTGTAGCTAAATACGGTCTGAAACCGGAGTTCATCGGATGCGCTTGTGGTGCCGAAAATCGTTCTAGGCTGCCTCGCGCAATTCCAGCTCGAGGCGGTCCCAAATTTCCACCAGCGCCTTCGCAAGCTCATCCATCATCGCTTCGCTATGCGCGGGGCCAGGGGTGAAGCGCAAACGCTCCGTTCCGCGGGGCACGGTGGGGAAGTTGATCGGCTGCACATAAACGCCGTATTCGGCAAGGAGGATATCGCTGATTTTCTTGGCGCGAACCGGGTCGCCCACCATCAGCGGCACGATATGCGTGGTAGAATCCATGACCGGCAAGCCAGCATCGCGCAGTTTGCGCTTCAGCATACCCGCTGCGGCCTGCTGCGCGTCGCGTTCCACACAGCTGCCCTTCAGATGCTTCACCGAAGCGAGCACACCCGCAACCAGCACCGGGCTGAGCGACGTGGTGAAGATGAAGCCGGGCGCGTATGAGCGGATGCAATCGATAATCTTGCGACTGGATGCGACGTAGCCGCCCATTACGCCGAAGGCTTTGCCCAGGGTTCCCTCGATCAAGTCGATGCGATGCGCCGCATCGTCACGCTCGGAAATGCCGCCGCCGCGTTTGCCGTACATGCCCACGGCGTGCACTTCGTCGATGTAGGTGAGGGCGTTATACTTCTCCGCCAGATCGCATATTGCGTGGATCGGCGCGACGTCGCCATCCATCGAATACACGCTTTCGAATGCGATGACCTTGGGCGTGTCGAAATCTTCGGCGGCCAGCATCTGCTCCAGATGCTCCATGTCGTTGTGACGGAAGATGCGCTTCTCGCAGCCGGAATTGCGAATGCCGGCAATCATGCTGGCATGGTTCAGCTCGTCAGAAAAGATCATGCAGCCGGGCAGCAGCTTGGCCAGCGTTGAAAGGGTCGCATCGTTGGATACATATCCGCTAGTGAACAGCAGCGCGGCTTCCTTGCCGTGCAAGTCTGCGAGCTCGTTCTCCAGTTCGATATGGTAATGCGTGTTTCCGCCGATATTGCGCGTACCCCCGGAACCTGCGCCCACATCGTGCAGCGCCTCCTCCATGGCCTCTACCACCTTGGGGTGCTGGCCCATCGCAAGGTAATCGTTGGAGCACCACACGGTGATCGGCTTGGGACCGTTATGTCCTGCAAAACAGCGCGCGTTGGGGTAGGCGCCCTTGTTGCGCAGAATGTCGATGAAGACGCGGTAACGCCCCTCGGAATGCAGGCGGTCAATCGCCTGGTCGAAGATCTGGTCGTAGTTCAGCGTACATGTCCAAGCTGCGCCGCATCCAGATTCGCGGCCGTTCGTCTGCGCCGATTTAGTCAAGAACCCTACCGTTTTAAAGCACGGAGTTTGCGAACTGTTCTCATTAAAGTCGCAGGATACTGCCAATTCCGTAGCGTCCCAGTCCATCAAGCAGGGCCGGGTCGTCCTGTCCTTTGCCAGTCACGATCGCCAGATCGTCACCATGTCGCTCGAAGGACTGGCCTTGTGTCAAAGATACGATGCGGCGGGCGATCCCTTGCGCACCGTCGACGAATTGCACTTTTTTGCCGAAAGCCCTGGCGAGTTCGTCCTTCACGAGCGGAAAGTGGGTACAGGCGAGCACGACCGTGTCGATTTCGTCGCCGCCGTCCTGGCTCAGCAACCCGTCCGCCGCCCGCATGAAAGCCGCCGGGTCGGGTTCTTGCCCTCGAAGTTTGCATTCCGCGGCAGACACGAGTTCGGGCGCGGCATGGCGTAGCAGGCGATTGCCATTGGCGAATTCATCCTCGAGATTGTCGACATAGGCCTGCCGGATCGTGGCAGCCGTTCCCAGCAGTCCGATGGTGCCGCTGCGCGTCATGCCGGCAGCCGGCTTTATCGCCGGAACGGTGCCGACGATCGGCGTTTCCAGCACGTCGCGTACCATACCCAGCGCAATGGTGCTGGCGGTGTTGCAGGCGATGCAGATCAGGCGCGGGTGATATCGCTCGGCGAGGCGCCCCAGAAGCCCGGCTACCCTGGCAGCAACTTCTGCCTCGGTCTTCTCGCCATAGGGCAATCCGGCAGTATCGGCAGCATAGATGACTGGTGCCTGCGGCAGTTGCGCCCGCAATTGCGACAACACGGTAAGTCCGCCGAAGCCTGAATCGAACAAGAGGATGGGGGAATTCGACTTCACTTTCTGCACTTTGTGCTCACCCTGCGCTTGTGGAATGAAGGCCATTCCCTTTAACGGTGCGCTATAAGACAATGCGGTCCCCGAACAAGCGCGGGGCGGGCGGGAGTATGAATTTGGACCAGTTTCTTGGATTCTTCCTGGGATATATTGCCGGTTCCATCCCGTTTGGTCTGCTATTGGCCAAGGCGGGCGGCATGGGAGATATCCGCAATATCGGCAGCGGTAATATCGGTGCCACCAATGTGCTGCGCACCGGATCGAAGAAGCTTGCCGCTGCCACCTTGCTGCTGGATCTGGCCAAGGGTCTGGTGCCGGTGCTGCTCGCCAAGGCCTTGTTCGAACAACCTGCGACCGTGCCAAGTGCCTATATCGGACCTGTACCCCTTGCGGCACTGGGCGCAGTTCTGGGGCACTGCTTCCCGGTCTGGCTGGGTTTCAAAGGAGGCAAGGGCGTGGCCACTAACCTGGGCGTCAGCATCGGTCTCGCCTGGCAGATCGGCCTTGCCTATGCGCTGGTGTGGCTCGCGGTCGCGTACCTTTCGCGTATCAGCTCGCTTGCCGGAATGTGCGCCGTGATCGCCGCTGCAGTTGCTGCCGCTGCATTGGCTTTCGCAGGATACGTTCCGGCATTGGCAGTAATCGCCGCGCTGGTGCTCTGGCTGCATCGCGCCAACATCGCTCGCCTTTTGCGCGGTGAGGAACCCAGGATCGGGCAGGGGAAATGAGCCAGCCAACGGCCCTTTCCCAGGAAGAGGCTTTCGCCCGTATCCGCCTGCTGCGTTCGGCCAATATCGGGCCGGTAAGCTACGCCCAGCTCCTGCGTCGCTTCGGCACTGCGCGAGAGGCGGTGGACGCGCTGCCGGACCTTGCCGCGCGAGGGGCGAAGCGCAATTACAAGGCAGCAGCGCGCGATCGGATCGAGAGAGAGGTTCAGGCAGCTCGCAAGGCGGGAGCGCGCTACCTGTTCCACGATCAGCCCGATTACCCGCCCAACCTTGCGGCGCTTGATGGCGCGCCGCCGATCGTCACCATGCGCGGCGATCTTTCGCTGGCGTCGAAGCCGTGCGTCGCAATGGTCGGCGCGCGCAATGCCTCTGCCGCTGCGGTAAAGCTGGCGCGTGATTTCGGGCGGGAACTGACGGCAGAAGGCTTCGTCGTCGTCTCCGGTCTTGCCAAGGGCATCGACGGCGCCAGCCATGAAGGCGCGATGCCAAGCACCATCGGCGTGATCGCCAGCGGTATCGACATTGCCTATCCCGCGCAGCACGCGAAGTTGCAGGAGCAGATTGCCGGCGAAGCACTGCTGATCGCCGAAGAACCGCCGGGAACGGAGCCGCGTGGCCAGCAGTTTCCCAAACGCAATCGCATCATCGCCGGTCTGGCACTGGGGACGCTGGTCGTGGAAGCTGCGCCAAAGTCCGGATCGCTGATCACCGCCCGGCTTGCAGGCGAAGCCGGGCGAGAGGTGATGGCAATACCCGGCCACCCGGCAGACAGCCGCTCCCATGGCTGCAACCAGTTGATCCGCGAAGGCGCGGTGCTCGTGCAATCGCCCGATGACGTGGTGGAACTGCTTTCGGGTTTCGATGGCCGTCCGCGCTCTTCGGTGCGAGAGAATGCGCAGGATTTCGTTTTCAGCGAAGCGGACGAAGAAATGCCTGCAGACGATGTCGCGGCCATCCTCTCTTCGGCTCCTGTGTCGGTAGACGAACTGGTCCGCCAGACCGGAACCACGCCAGGAACTGTGCAGATGGCGCTGCTGGAACTGGAGATCGCCGGGCGACTGGAACGCCATGCCGGAGGAAGAGTGAGCCTTGCCTGATACCCGCAATACCTCCGCCATTTTCGCGCGACGCGTCTACATCGTAGCGGCGATCTACGGTTTTCTAGCCGTTCCGGCGTTGTACTTTACCGATGCGCCCGATCCTCACCGACTGCTGTACTTCGCCTTTGCAGGGATCGCCCTGGTGTTTCAGGGCGTTTTCCTGGTGATGGCACGCGACCCCGTGAAATACGCCGCGTTCGTTCCGCTGACCGTGTTCGAGAAGATCAGCTTCGGCATTCCCGCCCTCGCGTTCTGGTCGCAGGGGCAGGCGGCAGGCGACATGGCTTTGGGCGGCGCTATCGATCTGGTGTTTGCCGGACTGTTCTTGATTGTATGGCTGAAGCTGCGAAAGGCCGCTTGACGAATCTTTGCGAAGCGCACCACCCTCGCGCACACGTACACACGTAAGGCCCAATCTCGGGATCAGCGTCAGGAATATCCGGAACCACAATGCAGCTTGTTATCGTAGAGTCGCCGGCCAAGGCGAAAACCATCGAGAAATACCTGGGCGGGGACTTCAAGGTCCTTGCCTCCTACGGTCATGTCCGTGACCTGCCACCGAAGGATGGCTCCGTCCGCCCGGACGAGGATTTCGCGATGGACTGGGAAGTCTATTCCGACCAGCGCAACCGTGCGCAGGTAAAAGCCATTGCCGATGCCGCGAAGGGGGCAAGCCGCCTTGTCCTGGCGACCGACCCTGACCGTGAGGGTGAGGCGATCAGCTGGCACGTGATGGACTTGCTGAAGAAGCGCAAGGCACTGCCCACGAAGGTTGATCGTGTTACATTCAACGCAATCACCAAGCAGGCCGTTACCGAGGCAATGAAGGCCCCGCGCGAACTGGATCAGGACCTGATCGACGCCTATCTCGGCCGACGCGCACTTGACTACCTGTTCGGCTTCACTCTCTCGCCCGTGTTATGGCGCAAGCTGCCCGGCGCGAAATCGGCGGGCCGCGTGCAGTCCGTGGCGCTGCGCCTGATCTGTGAGCGTGAGCGCGAAATCGAGGTCTTCAAAGCCGACGAATACTGGTCTGTCACTGCCAAGATGGAGCAGGACGGCACCGGTTTCGATGCCCGGCTCGTGCGTTTCGACGGCAAGAAACTGGAACGACTGTCGATTGGCGACAAGGGCACGGCGGATGCTGCGAAGGCCGCGGTGGAGCAGGGCGCCTTCACCGTTGAGGAGGTCGAGACAAAGCCGCTCAAGCGCAATCCTGCGCCCCCGTTCACCACTTCCACCTTGCAGCAGGAGGCCTCTCGCAAGCTGGGCTTCTCCGCCAGTCACACCATGCGCTGTGCACAATCGCTGTATGAGGCAGGCGCGATAACCTACATGCGTACCGACGGCGTGCAGATGGACATGAGTGCAATCATGGCCTGCCGTGATGCCATTTCCGAAAGGTATTCAGAGGAGTACCGTCCGGAAAAACCGCGGTTCTATTCCACCAAGGCCAAGAACGCGCAGGAAGCGCACGAAGCGATCCGCCCGACCAACTTCAGCCGCGACCACGCCGCATCTGGCGATGAAGCCAAGTTGTACGACCTGATCTTCAAGCGCGCGATGGCGAGCCAGATGGCCACGGCGCAACTGGAACGCACTACCGTCACCATGCGCGATCCTACCGGCAAGCACGAATTGCGGGCCACGGGTCAGGTGGTGAAATTTCCCGGATTCCTGGCGGTCTATTCCGAAAGTTTCGACGAGAAGTCGGAGGAGGATGACGACAACCTGCTGCCGGTGATGCGCAAGGGTGACGCACCGGCCAAGAAGGCCGTCGAGGCGCTTCAGCATTTCACCCAGCCGCCGCCGCGCTTTTCCGAGGCATCGCTGGTGAAACGTCTGGAAGAACTGGGCATCGGTCGACCGTCGACTTATGCTTCCACCATCCAGACCCTGCGGGATCGGGACTATGTCCGGATGGAGAAAAACCGTTTCTTTGCAGAGGATTCTGGCCGGCTCCTCACGGCATTTCTCGAACGTTTCTTCCCCCGCTATGTCGCCTACGATTTCACCGCCAGCATGGAAGACGAACTGGACGAAGTTTCCGGCGGGCGCGCGCAATACAAGGCGCTGCTCGAACAGTTCTGGCGCGACTTCAAGCCCAAGAGCGACGAGGTAATGGAACGCCAGCCCTCGGAAGTGACCGAAGTGCTGGACGAGTTCCTGTCCGACTTCCTGTTCCCCGAACGCGAGGATGGCCATCATTCACGCTGGTGTCCGCTATGCGCGGAGCAGAACCGCGATGGTGGGGAACTGCATCTGCGCGGAGGCCGCTATGGCGCCTTTATCGGCTGCGTGAACTACCCTGAATGCACCTTCCGCCGTAAATTCGGTCAACCCGGTGGTGATGATGGCAGCGCCGATGGCGTGATGGGCGAAGATCCCGAAACGGGTTTGCCGGTGGAACGCAAGTCCGGTCGCTTCGGTCCCTATGTGCAAACCGGTGAAGGCAAGGATGTAAAGCGCGCCTCGATCCCCAAGGACATCGACGATTTCGATCTGGAATGGGCACTGAAACTTCTCGCTCTGCCACGCGTGATCGGCCAGCATCCCGACACCGGAAAGGATATCGAGGCGGGTCTGTGGCGTTATGGTCCGGCCGTACGGCACGAGGGCACCTACGGAAAGTTGCAGAACACCCCCGAGATTTTCGAGATCGGCATGAACCGGGCGGTGGATCTGCTAGCCCAGTCGGCGAAGAGCAAGGGCGGCCGTGGCAGTCGCGAGCCGCTGAAGGTTCTTGGCAAGACGGAAGCCGGCGAAGAGGTGAAGCTGATGGACGGTCGCTATGGCCCATACATCACCGACGGCAACGTCAACGCGACGCTCCCCAAGGAAAAGGACAAGGACGCCTTGACGCTGGAAGAGGCGCTTGTGCTGATCGCGGAAAAAGCGGCAAAGGCTCCTGCGAAAAAGAAGCGCAAGGCCCCTACAAAGAAGAAGGCCGCGGCCAAGAAAGCTCCTGCGAAAAAGAAGGCGCCCGCCAAGAAGAAAGCGGCAGCCAAGAAGGCGCCCGCCAAGACCACCGGGGAAAGCTGATGGGCAAGGATCAGTTCGAGCGGCACAAGCAACCGTGGAATGGTGAGGAATCGGGTAAGCTGAAACTGCTCGCCAGCAAGGGTCAGGGTCTGAAACAGATTGCCAAGGCCCTCAATCGAAGCGAGGAATCAACCCGCGATTTTGCCAAGAAAAACAAGATCGCCATCGCCAAGAAACGCTGATCGAACCGCGGCGCATATCACCCGCATTGTCTGTGCATAAGCGAGAGGTGTCATGTTGCACTTGCGAAAAGCGTTCCGCGTCCGCAACTATGGGCGATGAATGAGCAGGGGCATATCCATCCTGATCCCGATGCGGGCAGGGTGACGGACGAACATCCCGGCTTGCCGAAGCCACGCCGCTGGTGGGCCATTGTTGCCATCTGCTTCGGCACGTCCCTGCTGGTGCTGGATGGTTCTATCGCCAATGTCGCCCTGCCAACGATCGCGCGCGATCTCGGCGTGAGCGAGGCGGCGGTAACCAACGTGGTGACCGTGTATCAACTGGTACTGGTGATGCTGTTGTTGCCCTTCTCCTCGCTTGGCGACAGGCTGGGCCATAGGCGACTGTACCAGGCGGGGCAGGTGTTGTTCATGATCGCCTCCGCCGCGTGTTATTTCGCCGACACTTTCACCATCCTGCTGCTGCTGCGCGCTGTTCAGGCAATCGGCGCAGGTATGGCTTTGAGCGTCTCGGCGGCCATGCTTCGGCAGATCTATCCCGCTTCGCAACTGGGAGCGGGGCTGGGGCTGAACAGCGTTATCGTTGCAAGCTCCGCCGCGCTCGCGCCCACGTTGGGGGGGTATATCGTAGGCAACCTGCCCTGGCAGCTGGTGTTCGTTGCCGCCGCGCCGCTGGCGATCATATCGCTGCTGCTTGGCCGTTTCCTGCCCGATCCGGAGCCTCGCAAGCAACCGTCCAAGTGGAAAAGCGGCGTGCTTAGTGCGATAACCATGCTGTTGCTGGTGGGTGGCATACAGCTTGGGACACATGATGCGCTGACGTGGGGCATTGCGGCGTTCGCGTTGGGCATTGTCGCTTTGTACCTTCTGGTTCGGCGCGAGAAGCGCCGCGATGCACCGGTATTTCCGGTGGACTTGCTGGCAAAGCCGGTGATCGGGCTTTCGGCCTTGGCCAATTTCACCAGCTTCATCTCCGCTGGCGCACTGATGCTGGCCCTGCCGTTCCGTCTGGAGATCGGCATGGGCTACCCGCCGCAAACCGTGGGTCTGTTGCTGCTGCCATTCCCGTTGACGATGCTCGTGGTCTCGCCACTCGCCGGCTGGGCTTCGGACCGGATTGCCGCCACCAAGCTGGGAGTTACCGGCATGGGCATTGCCATAGTCGGCCTACTCTTTCTTGCGACCATGCCCGACCAGCCGGGTGCAATCGGCATCTCCTGGCGCTTGAGCGTCACCGCGCTAGGCTTCGGCCTGTTTTTCAGCCCCAACTCGCGCCTGCTGATCGGTCGCGCGCCGAGGGACCGCGCGGCGGCGGCGGGCGGTCTGCTGTCAACATCGCGCCTGTTCGGTCAGACAATGGCCGCCGTGGTCGTGGGCATCATCCTGGCAGGCGAGCTGGGGCTTGGGCCGACGCCGCTCTACGTCAGCTGCGCACTGGCGGTTGTGGCGGCGATTGCGAGCCTTGCGCGATTTTCACAAAGGGACAATCCGGCGAACGGGTAACACGCCAATCCTGCGATGATCATCGCTTGCTTACCTTCAGCGTACCTAGACGAAGAAGGCTGGCTACAAGGCTGTAGGCAAGTGCCAATACGATCTCGACTTATTTGACCCAGTCCAGCCCGATTTCCTCGTAAACCTCGCGGTTTTCCGCCCACTTCTCGTCCACCTTCACGTGGAGGAACAGGTGGACCTTTACGCCCAGTATCTCGCTCAATTCCTTGCGCGCTGCCTCGCCGATTTCCTTGATACGGCGGCCACCCTTGCCCAGCACGATAGGCTTCTGGCTGTCGCGCGCGATTACGATCTGCTGGCGCACCTCCACGCTTCCATCCTTGCGCTGTTCATAGCTTTCGGGCCGAACGGCGGCATCGTAGGGCAGTTCTTCGTGCAACTGCTGGTACAGCTGCTCGCGAGTGACTTCGGCCGCCAGCAGGCGTTCGCTGGCGTCGGACACCTGATCTTCAGGGTAATGCCACGGGCCTTCGGGCATCAGGCCAGCAAGCGTATCCTTCAATTCCGGAACACCGTCCCCGGTAAGTGCGGAGATGAAATAGACTTCGCTGAAAGCGGCAAGCTCGTTCAGTTCCTGCGCCAGTTCCAGCAGCGGCTCCTTCTTCGATCTGTCGACCTTGTTGAGCACGAGGATCTTGCGCTCCTTGCGATCCTTCAGCTGCTCCACCAGGGGCATCAACTCGTGCCGGCGCTGCTTGATCGGATCGACCACCAGCAGCACCGCATCGGCGGAAACCGCGCCTTCCCATGCCGCACTTACCATGGCGCGGTCGAGCCGGCGCTTGGGTTCGAAGATACCGGGCGTGTCGACCAGGATCATCTGGGTGGAACCGTGCAGGGCGATGCCGAGCAGACGTGCGCGAGTGGTTTGCGCCTTGGCGCTGGTGATGGCGACCTTCTGGCCCACCAACTGGTTCACCAGCGTGGATTTGCCCGCGTTTGGCGCGCCGATCACGGCGACGACCCCGCAGTGCGTTTCAGGTTCCTGGCTCATCCGTATTTCTCCATGAACAGCCGCGCGGCTTCCGTTTCGGCTTCGCGTTTGCCGCTGGCGGTGGCTTCCACCGCGCCGACGTTATGCACGCTAACCTGCACGGTGTAGCGGCGGTTGTGATCAGGGCCGGAGGTATCGACCACCTCGTAATCGGGCGGGCGGCGCTGGTTGCCTGCCGCCCATTCCTGCAATGCGCTTTTGGGATGCTTGCGGCGCCCCGTACTGCCATCGAACACTTCGCGCCACAGGTTCTGGATCAGGTCGCGAGTGACATCGAACCCTGCATCGAGGAAGTTTGCACCCAGCAGCGATTCCATGATGTCGCCCAGAACGTTGTCACTGTTCTGCGCGCCATCCTCGCGCGCCTGCTTGCCCAGTCGCACGTGATCCGGCGTACCGATGGCGCGCGCCCGGCCCGCGCAGGTCTGTTTGCTGACGAGCGCATTAAGGCGCTGCGCCAGTTTGCCCTCGGCGCTTTGGGAATGATCGTAGAGCCAGTCAGCAATCGTCAGGCCCAGCACCCGATCGCCGAGGAATTCAAGCCTGTCGTAATCTCTGGCTTCCCCGGTGCTGCCGTGGGTCAGGGCCTCGTACCAGATGGCCTCGTTGCGAATGGTGAAGCCGTGCCGCTCCAGCCATGCGCGGGTATCGGGCTCCAGCGCGCTCATATACCCTCGAAAATCCGGTTCCAGCGCACGCCATTGCCGTAGGACCAGTACATGAAGCTGGCTTCGGCGACGAGGTTCTGCGTAGGCACCAGGCCAACCCAGCCACCGGAAACGGTCGCTCGGCGACTGTCCTGCGAATTGTCGCGGTTGTCACCCATCATGAAGACGTGGTCGTCCGGCACGATGACGGGGGCTGTATTGTCCACGGCAACCATGCCCAGATCCAGCACGTTGTAACTTACCCCATTGGGCAGCGTTTCGCGGAACTGCGGATAGCGGCAGGCGGGAGTGCCATCGTCGGTCTGCATGGCGAACCGGCCCGAATAGCAGCGGTCGCCGGCGGCCAGTTCGACAATGAAGTCCTCGACCCGTTCCTTCGGCACGGCTTCACCGTTGAGGTGCAAATGCCCGTCGATCATCTGTACGGTGTCGCCAGGCAGGGCGATCACGCGCTTGATGTAATCGCTCTTGTCGATGGGATGCTTGAAGATCGTCACGTCGCCATGTTCCGGCAAGGTGGCGAAGATGCGTCCGTCGCCCACGTCCACGTCGAACGGCAGCGAATAGCGCGAATAGCCGTAGGACCATTTCTGCGCGAACAGGTAATCGCCCACCAGCAGGCGAGGCATCATGCTTTCGGAAGGAATGTTGAAGCTGGTGAAGAAGAAGGTGCGGAAAATCAACACCACGATCACCAGTTTGACAAGGAACCAGCCGAAGCTTTTCCAGTCTTCCTTCTCTTCCGCCTTGCCCGTTTCAGGCTCGGTCACTTCGCGCGGCTTAACAGTGTCAGTCATCGGCGGCGGTCTTGTTGCCACAGCGCCTCTGCGTCAAGCATGGCGTGCGACGGGGGCCGAAATGACAGCTAATGTGGAACACTTGGAACACTGTCCTGAGGGCAAAAAACCCGGCCTGGTGTGCGCCGCTCCGAAACAGGCCGAAAGGTTCGGATTTTGCGGTTTTCATTCATGGCGCGAGGGCCTAGCCAAGAGCTTCATCGGTAGGAAAGGAATCGCGCCCTGTGACGAAGACCCGTGACGAAGCCTGGAAAGCACTTGCCCTCCACCCGGATCCGACCCTTGCGGAATTGTTTGCCGACGATGCGGAGCGGGTGAGCAAATTGTCCGCCCGGCTGGAGCTGGACGAGACGGGAATCCTGTTCGACTGGTCGAAAACCCACCTTACCGACGATCTGCTTTCCGATTTCGAAACGCTGGCGCAGGCATCCGAATTCGACGAAATGCGTCGGCGGCTTTTCAATGGCGAGGTCGTCAATCCCACCGAGAACCGCGCGGCAGAGCATTCCGCCCTGCGCGGCGTGGGCCTGGAAACCAGCGTGGAGGAGGCAGAGGCGCTGCGCCATCGCATGAAGCTGATGGTGGAAGCGATCCACGAAGGCGCAATGGGTGAAGTGAAGCACCTGATCCATGTCGGCATCGGCGGCAGCGCTCTTGGTCCTGCTCTGGCGGTGGATGCGCTGGGCCGCGATGCGCCCAAGGTGGATGTGCATGTCGTATCCAACATCGATGGCGTCGCGCTGGAAGAAGCTTTCGATGCCTGCGATCCGGCAACCACGCTGATCGCCGTCGCCTCGAAGACTTTCACAACCATCGAGACCATGACCAATGCCCAGTCGGCGCTGAAATGGCTGGCCGATAACGGGGTGGAGGACCCCACGGGGCGCGTCATCGCTCTCACCGCCGCGCCGGAAAAGGCGGTGGAATGGGGCGTGGACGAAACGCGTATCCTGCCTTTTGCCGAAAGCGTGGGTGGGCGATATTCACTGTGGTCCAGCATCGGCTTCCCTGTTGCCATTTCCATTGGCTGGCAGGAATTCGAACAGGTACTGGCCGGAGCTGCGCGCGTGGACGAGCATTTCCGCGATACGAACGGACGCGACAACCTGCCCCTGCGCGCTGCATTCTCGGACCTTTACTACCTGCGCCTGCGTGGGTGCCAGACGCGCGCCGTCTTCGCCTACGACGAACGGCTGCGTCTGCTGCCCGACTATCTCCAGCAACTGGAGATGGAATCCAACGGCAAGCGCGTGACGGTGGACGGCGAACCCTCCGGCCCGACCGCGCCGATAACATGGGGCGGGGTGGGGACAGATGCCCAACATGCCGTATTCCAGCTCCTGCACCAGGGCACGCATCTGGTACCGATCGATTTCATCGCCAGCGTGGAGCCGGGCGACATGCTGGATGCAGCGCATCACCACATCTTGCTGATGAACTGTTTCGCGCAAGGTGCCGCACTGATGGAGGGCAAGCAGAGCGACGATCCGCATCGCAGCTATCCGGGCGATCGCCCGTCGGCCACCATCCTGTGCGACGATCTGGACCCTGCTACCTTCGGCGCGCTGATCGCATTCCACGAGCACCGGGTTTTTGCCGCCGCGGTGATGCTGGATATCAATCCATTCGACCAGTTCGGCGTGGAACTGGGCAAGGATATCGCCCGGAAGATCGAGGCAGGCGGAGAACGCTTCGACCCCAGCACGGAAGCCTTGCTGAAAGCCGCGCGCCTCACCTGACAATTGATAAGAAAAGAGTTTTTCGGAAATATCCGGCGGTTTGGTCGTTGGCCATGGTGAACCTCGAACGAAAAGGGAGGAAGTACCATGAAACGTTTATTGACGATGACGACGCTTGTTTCCGCGGCTGCCCTTGGCCTGGCCGCTTGTGACAGCGAAGACGTAGAGAACACGCCGGTCGACGATATCGACGAGATCGTAGACGATGACATCAACGACGAGGCCTACCCCGTCGGCGGCGATCTGAACGAAGACCAACAGGCCAATTTCGATGCCATGGACAGCCAGGCCATCAGCGACGAGTACGATCGCAATATGGCGGACATGCAGGCCGAAATGGAATCGAGCGGCGCAATGTCGGAAGGTAACATGGGCGGTGCGTCCATGTCGGGCTCCGGTTCTATGGATAGCGACGACATGTCGAACGATAGTTCGACCAGTGGCTCAAGCGCGTCCGGCGCAGAGAGTGCCACGGGTGGCTCCGGCTCCTCGATGCCGTCGCGCAGCGAGATGACTTTCAGCTATCTCGACCGTAACGACGACGGCCAGCTTTCGGTGGCGGAATATGCCATCTGGGCGCTGCCCACCAATCCCAATCCGCCTGAGCCCAACGATGCTCTCGGCCCGCACCTGACCCAGGACCAGATCAACGAAGCGGGACAGACGTTCTTCTATTTCGACGATGATGGCGACACCTATCTGTCGCAGGAAGAATTCCAGGACGCTCGCAACTCCGGGCGTGTCGCCTAAAAGCTCTGGAAATATCTGATTTGAAGGCCGGTGTGAGCGATCATGCCGGCCTTTTGTTGCATTCTCAGACAGTCTGCCGCTCTTTGCGGATTTGCTGCGCCTGTTGTTCCAGCGGAATATCGATGTTGATCAAGGAGCCGGCGGTCAGCCTCCCGACTTCAAGCGTGCCCCTCAAACCCTTCACCAGTTCCCGGACGATCCGTGCACCCAGATTGCCCTCCTTGGGCCAATCGCAATCGTCCGGCATGCCAACGCCGTCATCTTCGATGGATAGGCGCAAGAGACCGTGCGACAGCACCTTGCTGCGGACGGTCACCACGCCCGCATTTCGGCCATCGAATGCATGCTGCATCGCGTTGGTCAGAATTTCGGACAACACGAGACCGATGCGTCCGGCAGTCTCTACCGGAACGCTTACGGTATCCGCGTTGAAGTTCAATTTCACGCCTTCGCGCCCATCCAGGTGATTGATGGCCGAGGCGATACGGCCCAAATATGCCCCCAGCGGAATGATACTTGCCGTTGCGCTGGCAGCGCCCGCCTGATGCATTTCCTGATACAACAGTTGCAAGGCTTCCACCCGGCGGGAAAGGGTGTTGAACGCCGTAGCAGGGTCGTCCACACGCGACGCCTGAATCCGGATCATGCTGACGATCATGGCGAGATGGTTCTTCACCCGGTGTTGAACCTCGGCGAGCTGGGTATCGACATTCTCGGAACTTTCGGGGTTTTCGCCAGAGCCGAGATCGCATTGCATCCCGACATAAAAGTGACAATCCTCGCCACTTTCGTCGTCCTTCAGGGGCCCCATCGTCAACCGGTTCCAGAAACCCTCGCCATTGGCGCGGTAATTGTAGATCGTAACCTCTACGTCCTCGCGCTTTTCAATGGCTTTCGAGAGCTTGTTGACCGTCTGCGTATCGGTTTTGGCGCCTTGCAGAAGACGACAGTTCTGGCCGAGGACGCTGGTCCGTGAATAGCCCGTCATTTGCTCGAACGCTTCATTTACGAAGATGAGCGGCTGATCATCTGCCTTGATGTTCGCAATAGTCAGGGCGAACGGCAACCGGTCGTATTGTTTCTTGTCCTTTGTTTGCAAGGGATACTACTCCAAGCCGCTTGTCCCGGGACGACACTTGATGCCAGTCAGCGCCAGGACCGTGAAACTTCAAAAATATTGTGGTAAATCAGTCTTGCAGGAGAAGTTGCCACAAGTTCCCGTAATTTTCCAGATCGTGATACATTTTTTCCCGCCTGGCGAAGAGTGGAATTGTCCATCGAACATTTTATTGACTTTTCCATGCCGCTCACCCACATGGCTCCCATCGAAGCGCGCGCCAGCGTGAAGTGGTTGTAGCGAGAAAGCTGCAAACCCCGGCAGCCCTTCGGTCCTTTTCCCTGAGACTTCCCTTTTCACGCGGGTCGTTTTGACACCCGCGCCGCGCGAGCTGTAGCTATGCGCGCCGCATATTATGCGAGTTCAATACTACACATGACTATTCAATTTTCCGACCTCGGTCTGTCGCAGCCCGTTATGCAGGCGCTCGACATGCAAGGTTACAAGGAACCCACGCCGATCCAGGCACAGGCCATTCCCGCGGTGCTGGAGGGCCGTGACCTTCTGGGTATCGCCCAGACCGGCACCGGCAAGACGGCTGCGTTCATGCTGCCCAGCATCGATAACCTGCGCAAGTCCGATAACCAGATCCCTTTCAAGTCCTGCCGCATGCTGGTTCTCGCCCCGACGCGTGAGCTGGCGGGCCAGATCGCCCAGAGCGCCAAGGATTATGGCGCGCTGGCCGGCCTGAAAGTGCATTCCATCGTCGGCGGAACGTCGGTGAACAAGGATCGCAACAAACTGCACCGCGGTTGCGACATCCTTGTCGCGACCCCCGGTCGCCTGCTCGACCTGATCGACCAGAAGGCATTTACCCTCGACGGCGTGGAAATTCTTATCCTCGACGAAGCGGACCAGATGCTGGACCTCGGCTTTATCCATGCCCTGCGCCGCATCAGTGAATTGGTGCCCAACGATCGTCAGACGCTGTTCTTCAGCGCCACGATGCCCAAGCAGATCAAGGAACTGGTGGGCAAGTATTGTCACAATCCGGTTACCGTCTCGGTCACTCCCGCTGCCACCACGGCAGAGCGGATCGACCAGTACCTGTTCATGGTGCAGCAGGATGAGAAGCAGTCGCTGCTCGAACTGATGCTGTCGGAAAAGCACCAGGTGCCCGGCAAGTTCGAACGGGTTCTGATCTTCACCCGCACCAAGCATGGCGCGGATCGCATCGTGAAGAAGCTGTCGCAGGTTGGCATTCCCGCCAACGCGATCCACGGTAACAAGAGCCAGCCCCAGCGCGAACGCGCGCTGGCCGAGTTCAAGCGCGCCAAGACCCCGATCCTGGTCGCGACCGATGTGGCGGCGCGCGGAATTGATATTCCCGGCGTGAGCCACGTGATCAATTACGAACTGCCCAACGTGCCAGAGCAATATGTCCACCGCATCGGCCGCACCGCCCGAGCAGGTGCGGATGGCGTAGCAATCGCCTTTTGTGCCGAGGACGAGCGTGCGTATCTGAAGGACATCAACAAGATGACTGATGCCACTTTCGAGCGTTTGCCGTTGCCGGATAACTTCCGCGCCGTGGTGGAAGGCGTCGGCCCGACCAAGCCTGCGCCAAAGCAGCAGCGCCAGCGCGTGAATCCCAAACCCCGCGGTGCCTCGGCAGAGCGTGGCGAGGGTGCCAAGGGCGGTCGCGGACGCGGTGGTCAGAAATCGGGCGGCCAGCGTCGCTCCAGCGGCGCGAAGCAGGGCGGTGGACGCTCACAAGGTGGCCAGCGTCGCAGCGGCGGTGGCGGTCGCGGCCGGACGCAAGGCTGATCGACCCGGCTCCCGGCCTATGCAAGCCGGCAACAATCTGCCTGAAAAGATAGGCTAATCTTAACCATGCGCGCTCTAGGACGATCACGTTCCAGGGCGCGCAAGGTTAGGATGTTTCGATGATCAGGACGAAGACCGCCATTATCATTGGCGCAGGAGCCGGCGTCGAGATCGAAATGCCGGGCCAGCGCGAGTTGCTGAGCAAGATCGCCCACGGGTTCGATTTCCAGCGCCTTGGTTCCGATCTGCAAACATCCGAAATGCAGGATTTCGATAGGCTTTTCAAAAAGGTGAAGGGCGAAGGCGACGCGCTGCGCGAAGCTGCCCTTCGCATTCGCGCCGGCTCACGGCTCAGCAGTTCGATCCATGCCCTGCTGCAACAGCACGGGCAGGACAAGTACGTGGCTGCTGCTGGCAAGCTTGCCATCGCCTATTACACGCTCCAGGCCGAACACCAGTCGGCAATGGAGGCAGAGCCGCGCGATCCCGGTGACATGCCGTTTCGCGGCGCCGAAAACTGGCTGTTCCAGCTTGGCCGCATGGTGGTGGACGGCGTCAGCCGATCGCGCGCGGGCAACTGTTTCGACAACCTGCACATCGTGAATTTCAACACCGACCGTTCCATCCAGCACTATATGCCCTGGGTATTGCACACAGGTTTCGGAATGCCGGTGACAGAGGCGCAGGCATTGTGTGCCGAGAAGCTGAACGTGGTGCAGCCCTATGGCAGGGCAGGCCGCCTCGAATGGCAGACGGGGCCCGAGGCGGAAGCGACGTGGGGCGATACAGACCCGAAGAATCTCTTCAAGATAGCCGAGAACATCCGCACGGCGTCCGAGTATCTGGATGATCGCCAACTCAAGGCGTCGCTTATCGGAGGCATCGCCAATGCGAGGCGATTGTTGTTCATCGGTTTCAATTTCAATCCGCTCAACACTTCGCTGCTGTTTCAGGAGCGGCTTTCGCACGGGCCAGAGGCGCTCGTGGCGCTGGGCGAAGGCGAACAGGGCCGTGCGGACGGTATTCGCCGGGTGCTGAAGAACAGCGTCGGAATCGCGCCGGAGCAACTGCTGGCGATGCGCTTCGGCCCCAGTTGGCAGATGCTGGCGGATAACGATCTGCTGATAGAAAGCTGATCGTCGACCGGCAATTGGCCTGAAACCCTTGCCCGCTGCCAAACGTATGGCCATGAACCACCGCGTTTCACCAGCAGCAGGAGCTTTTTGCGCCCATGTCCGATTACGACTACGATCTCTTTACCATCGGCGCAGGTTCAGGCGGCGTGCGCGCCAGCCGCGTTTCGGCAGGACATGGCGCAAAGGTTGCCATTGCGGAGGAATACCGCGTCGGCGGCACCTGCGTCATCCGTGGCTGCGTACCCAAGAAGATGCTCGTCTATGGCGCCCATTTCGCGGAAGATCTGGAAGACTGCCAGAAATTCGGCTGGGAGATCGAAGGCAAGACCTTCAACTGGAAAAAGCTGCGCGACAACGTGCTTGCCGATGTAAACCGTCTGGAAGGCGCCTACACCGATACGCTGGAAAGCCACGAGGTGGAGATCTTCAAGGAGCGCGCGCGGCTGACCGGGCCGCATGAGGTGACGCTGGAAGGCGGGCGCACGGTCACGGCCAAGCATATCCTGATCGCCACGGGAGCGCGTCCCCGGATGCCTGAATGCCAGGGCGCGGAACATGCCATCAGTTCTAACGAGGCCTTTCATCTCGATGAAATCCCCAAGAAAATGATCATTGCCGGGGGCGGCTACATAGCCAACGAGTTTGCGGGGATCTTCAACGAATTCGGCAGCAAGGTGACGCTGGTAAACCGCGGCGACCAGTTGCTGCGCAGCTATGACGAGGCGGTTCGCGATCGCTTGCTGCAAATCTCGATGACCAAGGGGATCGCGTTCAAGTTCAACACGATCTTCGAATATATCAAGCCGTGCGACGAGGGAGGCTATTTCGTCAAGCTGTCCGACTGCGAGGAAGAGCACGTAGATTGCGTGATGTTTGCCGTAGGCCGCATTCCCAATACCGAGGGGTTGGGGCTGGAGGACATCGGCGTCGAACTGGGCGAGGGTGGCGAAGTCGTGGTAGACCGCTTCAGCAAGACCAGCGTGGATCATATCTATGCCGTTGGCGATGTGACCGACCGCGTGCAGTTGACCCCCGTAGCAATCCGCGAAGGTCAGGCATTTGCCGATAGCGTGTTTGGCGGCCACGAACCCGTCGCGGTGGATCATGGTTGCATCCCCAGTGCCGTGTTCAGCCACCCGCCAATCGCCGCTGTCGGGATGACTGAAGGCGAGGCGAAGAACAAACTGGGCTCCGTAAAGGTTTACCAGTCCGATTTCCGGCCGATGAAGAACGTGCTGGCTGGTCGCAACGAGCGATCGCTGATCAAGATAGTCTGTGATGACAGCAACGGCAGGATCGTGGGCATCCACATGATCGCGCCCGATGCGCCTGAGATGATGCAGGCCGCCGCGATCGCGGTGAAGGCTGGGCTGACCAAGGCCGATTTCGATGCAACCGTGGCCATCCATCCCACGATGGCCGAAGAGCTTGTGCTGATGCGTTGACGCATGCGGATGCTGAAACAATTTGAGCGTGTCGGTGCTGGATGATGGTGATGCCGCAACTCACCACCATCGGCTACGCCCATGCCACGCAGGACGCGCTGATCGCGGCGCTGCAAGGCAAGAAGGTCGAACTCCTCGCCGACATCCGCGCATTGCCCTTGTCACGGCGTGCAGGGTTTTCCAAAACCTCGCTCAAGGCGGCGGTAGAGGAAGCGGGTATCGAATACCGGCACTTCAAGCATCTCGGCACGCCGAAAGAGGGGCGCGATGCGGCACGCAAGGGCGACTATGCGACGTTGCGCCGAATCTACGAAGGTCAGCTCCATCTGCCGGAGGCGCTGGCGCAAATGGCCGAGATCCAGGCGCTCGCCGCCGAAAAGCGCACCTGCCTGCTCTGCTATTGCGGGGAGGCCGAGAAGTGCCACCGCTCGCTGCTGATCGAGCATGTGTTCGCGTCATGCGATGTGGTGCACCTGCACCCTGAAATGCCGACCTAGGCACCACCTGCCGCCTCGTGCGTAGGTTGGACATGTGGTTCGATACATGGTCCGACATGTGGCAGATTTTTGTCACGACAATAATCATCTACGCCGCGCTGGTCCTGATCTTGCGAGGTGTGGGCAAGCGCTCGCTCGCCAAGCTGAATATTTTCGATCTCGTGGTGACCGTGGCATTGGGTTCGACGCTGGCGACGATCATGCTCAGCCAGGACACGACGCTGGCCGAAGGCGTTTTGGCTTTCGTCACCCTGTGCAGCTTGCAATGGCTGGTCGCCTGGGGCAGCTTGCGCGCCAAGTGGTTCAAGAAGCTGATCCGATCCGAACCGAGGCTGTTGTTCAGCGACGGCAGGTTTCTCGATCGCGCAATGCGTGACGAGCGGATATTGCGGCAGGAAGTTCATGCCGAAATCCGCAGTCATGGTTTTGGCGACCTGGAAGACATTGCCGCTGTCGTCCTTGAAACAGACGGATCCTTCAGCGTGATTCCCGCGGAATCCGCCAACACCCGCAGCGCCATGGAGAGCGTAAAGCGCGATCCGATCGATCCGGCGGACGATGCAAGGCCCGCACGATGAGCGGACCCATTTCACGGTCAGGTCGTTAGGTATCCATGTGGTTCGATAACTGGACGGAAATCGGGCAAATCGCCCTTACGACGCTGATCATCTATTTCGCATTGATCGCGATCCTGCAGTTTGCGGGAAAGCGCAGTATCGCCAAGCTGAATATCTTCGATCTGGTCGTCACGGTGGCGCTGGGTTCGATCCTTGCATCCGTCATGCTGACCAAGAGCCTTTCCGTCGCGGACGGACTGGCTGCGTTCATCGTTCTCGCTTTCCTGCAATGGCTGGTTGCATGGTTATCCGTGCGATTTGGCTGGTTCAAACAGGTGATCCGTTCAGATTCGCGCATCTTGCTCAAGGATGGCAAATTCCTCGAAGATCAGATGAAGGCCGAGCGCGTGACGCATGGCGAGATAGAGGCCGCCATCCGCGGCAAGGGTCACGGCAAGATCGAGAGCATCGCCGCCGTGGTCCTCGAAAGCGATGGCAGCTTCAGCGTGATTGAAGGCCCACCTGCCAGTCAGTACAGCGCGCTGGAACGCATGCTGAAAAGCGATGACAAGTCGGAAAGCGGCGGAGACTGAAACCCCCGCTAGTGCACTTGTAGCTGCTCGCTCAGGAAAGCGGCGATATCCGCCATCTCGACCTGCCTGTCGACAAATGCCTCGCCAATGCCGCGCAGCAGGATGAAGGGCAGGGTGCCGGCGTCCATCTTCTTGTCGTGCAACATGTGCGCGGCCAATTTTTCTCCGGAACAATCAAGGCCCAGTGAAGCGATTTCCGAGCGCAGTCCGGCGCTGTCTATTGCAGAAGTAACGCAGGTGGCATCGTCAATCGTGATGTAGTCGCGGCGGGCAGAATAGCGGGCCGCCAACACCATCCCCAGTGCCACGGCTTCTCCATGCAGCAGAGTATCGGAAAAACCGGTTTCCGCTTCCAGCGCGTGGCCGAAAGTGTGGCCAAGGTTAAGCAGCGCCCGCGTGCCGGAAGTCTCCCGCTCATCCTCGGCAACGATGCGCGCCTTGGCCTTCACGCTTTGGGTAACGGCGTATTGCAACGCCTCTGGTTCGCGAGCGGTGACTTTTGCGCCATGCTCCTCGCACCACCGGAAGAATTTCGCATTGCCCAGGATGCCGTACTTAATGACTTCGGCATAGCCTGCACCCATTTCCCGGTCGGGGAGGGTGTCCAGCGTCGCCGTGTCTGCCAGCACCAGGGATGGTTGGTGAAAAGCGCCGACAAGGTTCTTGCCCGATGCAGTGTTAATTGCCGTCTTGCCGCCGACGGAACTATCCACCTGTGCCAGCAGCGTCGTGGGGATCTGGACAAAGCCGCAACCGCGCTTCAGCACCGATGCGGCGAAGCCCGTGAGGTCGCCAACCACGCCGCCGCCGAGGGCGAAGATATGGTCGCCCCGTTCCACTCCGCGCTCCAGCAGCCAGTCGACCAGATTTTCCAGCACGCTCCAGCTTTTCGCGCCCTCGCCGGGCTCGGTGATGAACCAGTCCACGCCAAGGTCTTTTGCAGCGAGCGCGGCCTCCAGCCGATGACCATGTGCCGCATGGGAATTGCGGTCTGCCACTGCCGGCACACGATTTTTCCGGATGAAGCTGGACGCTAGCGTTCCGGCATCGTCCAGCAAGCCGCGCCCTACGTGCACGTCATAACCGCGTCCGGCCAGTTCCACACCGATCACAGTCCCGGTTGTGGGCCCGGTTGCAGCCTCGGTCACACCCATGCGTCCAGCTCCTCCAGTATGCGGGCAACGGCTACGGAATGCGGGCCGGTGTCGCTTTGCACCTTGATCGGCGCCTGCGAATAGGCGGGCGCGCGTTCGGTTTTCATCCTCGATACGATCTGGCGCGTGTCGCCATCGCGCAGCAGAGGGCGTTTGTCGTTGCGGCTGACACGCTCCACCAGCGTTTCCACATCGCTATCGAGCCAGATTGCGATGCCGCGATCAAGGATCAGTTCGCGGGTCTGATCCTGCACGAAAGCGCCGCCGCCTGTCGCAATCACGCAGTCGCAGCCCTTCTCATCCAGCAAACGAGCGATCACGCGCCGTTCACCGTCGCGAAAATAGACTTCACCAAACAGGTCGAAAATTTCCGGGATGGTCATGTTGGCGGCATTTGCAATTTCTTCGTCCGCATCAACGAAGTCCATGCCCAGCGTCGATGCCAGCTTGCGTCCTACGGTGGATTTGCCGACCCCCATCATGCCAACCAGCACAATCGGGCGCGTAATCCGGCGGCGGAGGGCGCGGATCGTCGCATCATCGGGCAGGGGCGCGGCAATGGTCATTGCCGCAAGGCCTATAGTTGGGCTAGTCGCGCTGGCAAGCATGAGCCGCTTTGCAGTGGCCAAGGCAGGCTTTTTGGCTAGAGTTGTTCAGCCGGGGAATTTCAGAAGGTGTCGAAACGACGGATGTCGATTGTGGTGGTATTGATGCTGGCGATTGCCGTGATGCTTGGCGTAGCGTGGTACGACGGCGGGCGGCAGGAGCAGCGCCTGATCGTTGAGCCCGTTTCCATTCCGGAGGGCAATTCGTGACGCGCGCGTTTTTCCTGGCAAGCGCGGTTGGGCTTGCCCTTACATCTTCGCTGGCCGTGGCAAGCGGGCCGGAAGACCTGTTGCCGCCAATGTTCCGCGATCCCTCACCGCGGCAGCAGCCATCGCCAACACCAAGCCCGACACCCACCGCCACCCAGACGGCCCGGCCTTCGCAGCCATCCACGCCATCGCCTTCTGGTAGCGGGGAGGTTGTGCAACCATTGCCTGATAGTGGCGGATCGTCCCCTGCACCTTCTGCGGGGCGCATTGCCCTGCCGGACGATTTTCCTTCCCTGGCCGAACTGAGCCGGATGGAGGATGACGAAATTAACGAAGTGCTCGGCCTTCGCCCGAAGTTCGATATCCCTGCGGCAGCGCGGCGTGCGGTGGAGAAGGTGGGAATTATCTCGCAGGCGGAAGGCGGTTTCCCCGGCGGATCGCTGCGAAACCAGCCCGGCGCACTGGTTGCCGCTGCCTTGCAGGCCAGCAACGGTCCTGTCGCCTCGCGCTGGGGGCACATCCTTTTTCGCCGTGTGCTTGCCAGCAGGCTGGACGCGCCGCGCGGGATGAACCCGGTGGCATTCGCTGCGCTGCGGGCGCAGGCGCTGAACAGTATGGGCGAGGGTGCGGTGGCGCGCACGCTGGTGCAGGATATCGACGGTTCGGAATACAACTCGGCGCTGGCTGGCGCAGCCTTCCAGGCCTATCTCGCGACGGGCGACGTGCTGGGCATGTGCCCGGTCGCCCGGCTGCAAAGCGACCTGCGCGACGACGGCGAATGGGAATTGTTGCAGGCGATCTGCTCCGCCTACCTCGGAGAAGCGCGCAGCGCGGACCGCCGCTTGCAACGCGCTTTCGGCACAGGGGTAGCAGACGAAATCGACGTTCGCCTGGCGCAGCGCTATGCGGGCGCAGCGGGCGAAGGCAGCCGTGCAGTGAACATCGAATGGGACGATGTCGATGGGCTAACTCCCTGGCGCTATTCTTTGGCCAGAGCCGTGGGGGAGGACATTCCCGAAGCGCTGGGCGACGACCTCGACGCTGATTACGAGATATCCGATGTCCTGATTCCGGCAACACCTCTGCTGCGACGCGTTGAAGTTGCCGATACCGCAGCGTCTCGCGGTGTGCTGTCGTCTTCGGCCATGGTGGACCTTTATTCGCAACTCTGGGCCAGTGACCGCTATGACGCTGCGGACAAGGGTACGGCGGCGCAGCTGCGTGAGGCTTACGTCGCCAATAGCGCGGTGGAGCGCCTTGCCGCCATGCGTAGCCTGTGGGGGGAGCAGCAGGATTACGGTCGCCTCGTCCTAACCGCCTATGCGGCTGCGCGACTGCCGGTAACCGAGGATATGCAAGACGATGCCGCGGCATTGATAGCATCGATGCTTTCGGCAGGATTGGACCGCAACGCCCTTCTCTGGACCGATGTCGTGGCCGAAGGGAGCGAAGGCTGGGCTCTGCTGGCTCTGGCCGAGGCCGATGCGGACATCGCCGTAGCGAGCGGAGCTGTGGACGATTTCATCGACAATGATGGAAGCGCGCAGATGCGCAAGTCCGCCTTCCTCGTTGCCGGCCTTGCAGGGCTGGGACGTCTCGACGCTGATGATCTGGAAGATTTTTCCGAACGGCTAGGCCGAAACCTTCAACGTCGCAGTCCATGGAGCGACAAGATTTCCCGCGCGGGAGAGCTTGGCAACTCCACGCTTGTCGCCATGCTGGCCGGATTGGGTATGCAAGGGTCCAGTTGGGACCGGATTACCCCGCGGCACCTGTATTACATCGTGCGATCCCTCGATGCCGCTGGCCTTTCTGCAGAGGCACGCATGATCGCGGCGGAGGCCGTCGTGCGCGGATAGCCCTGTGGCAGGCGCAATCGACAACTTCCTTGCCATGCTTGCTGCCGAACGCGGCGCGGCGGCAAATACCCTCGCCGCCTATCGCCGGGACCTGGAAGGTAGCGAGGGGATTGTCGGCGATCTTGCCACCGCCACGCGCGCTGATCTGTCGGGGCTGGCAGCGGCCTGGTCAGACCTTGCACCATCCACGGTGGCACGCAAAACCTCCGCCCTGCGGCAGTTCTACGGCTTTTGTATCGACGAGGGGCTGCGGGATGATGATCCCTCCGCCGTAATGCCGCGTCCGCAATCGCGCCGCCCGCTACCAAAAGTGCTTGGCCATGCGGAGATAGAGGCTTTGTTCCGGCAAGCGGAGGAGGAGGCATCGGCCGAACGCCCGGCAGCCGTGCGAATGCTGACGCTGCTGGAATTGCTCTATGGCTCCGGCTTGAGAGCCACCGAGCTTGTCGCTTTGCCGGTCGCGGCCGTGCCTCGCGATGCGCCGTTTCTCACCATAATCGGCAAGGGCGGTCAGCAGCGCATGGTGCCCGTTTCGCGCCGCGCGCAATCGGCTATCGGGCGCTGGATGGAGGTGCGGGGGGCAAACAAGCGGGAAGGTGGTTCGCCATTCCTGTTCCCCTCGCGCAAGTCGCATTTGACGCGCATTCGCCTGTATCAACTGGTGAAAGGCCTTGCAGCCAGAGCAGGTCTGGACCCGGCCAAGGTGTCGCCGCACGTGCTGCGCCACGCCTTTGCCACGCATTTGCTGGAGGGCGGGGCAGATCTGCGCGTGTTGCAGACCATGCTGGGCCATGCCGACATCGCCACCACGCAGATATACACCCATGTGGATTCTGCACGGCTTGTTGCACTGGTGAATGAACGGCATCCTCTTGCAGCGGGGCGCGGGTCGGGGTAGCGGCCTTGGCATGACTTCATACCTCGAATTCGAGAAGCCGGTTGCAGAGCTGGAAGCCAAGATCTCCGAACTGCGCAAGGCGGCAGGCGACGATGGCGACGTGGATATTTCAAACGAGCTTCAAAGGCTTGAGTTGAAAAGCGCGCAGCTGCTGGAAAACACCTATCGCGATCTTTCTCCGTGGCAGAAAACGCAGGTTGCCCGGCATCCTTCGCGCCCGCACTTTCACGATTACGTCAGTCTGGGCTTCACCGATTTCGTGCCGATGGGTGGGGATCGCGCCTATGGTGACGACCAGGCGATTATGGGCGGGCTGGCCCGGCTGGACGGTCGCAAGGTCGTTCTGATCGGGCACGAAAAGGGCAATGATACCGAAAGCCGCATCCGGCACAATTTCGGCATGGGAAAGCCGGAGGGGTATCGCAAGGCCATCCGCCTGATGGAACTTGCCGACCGGTTCGGACTGCCGGTCGTTACGCTGGTGGATACGTCGGGAGCCTTTCCCGGTATCGAGGCGGAAGAGCGCGGGCAGGCCGAAGCCATCGCGCGTTCCACCGAAGCATGCCTTGCGCTTGGTGTGCCGTTGATTGCGGCAATCGTGGGCGAGGGCGGCTCTGGTGGAGCCGTTGCGCTGGCCAGCGCCGAGCGCGTTCTGATGTTTGAACACGCGGTTTATTCGGTCATTTCTCCCGAGGGTTGCGCCTCCATTCTCTGGCGCACGGCGGAAAAGGCCCCGCAGGCTGCCGAAGCAATGAAGATGACGGCGCAGGATCTGGAAAAGATCGGTGTGATCGATCGCATCGTTCCCGAGCCAATGGGCGGCGCGCAGCGCGATCCGAAGGTGGCGGTGGAGAATTTGGCAAAGGCTATCGGTGAAGAGCTCGATGCCCTGTCCGGTCTCGATGCCGAGGCACTGCGGAGAAAGCGCGAAGATCGTTTCCTGGGTATCGGGCGCGATCTTTCACGATAACGATAGAACGGCGCGAGAGAGAAGCTTCGGGAACATCCCGGCGTCATTGCGGTTTTTCGGGTTAACGAATGCAAACGTCGGTTTTGCATCGATACAACTCCCGGAGGAGGCCTGAATGCCGCTCAAGAAATTCCGTAAATTCACCGCCATGGCCCTGGCAGGGGCCGGTTCGCTAGCGCTGGGAGCCTGTGCCAGCATTCCCGGTGCCAATGTCGCACCGGGCGCTCCGATCACTGCGGAGGAGGCGCAGCTTGGCGCTCAGTACCACGATCAGTTCGTGGCGGAATTCGGTGGCGAGATGACCGGCCCCTATGCCCGCTATGTAGAGCAGGTGGGATCGAACATCGCAGTGCAATCCGGCCTGGCGACACGCCCCGATGCTTTCGATGTGACGCTTCTGAATTCCAGCGTGAACAACGCCTTTGCCGTTCCCGGCGGCTACGTTTACGCCACGCGCCAGCTGGTCAACCTGATGAACAACGAGGCGGAACTTGCCGCCGTGCTGGGGCACGAAGTCGGCCATGTGGCCGCGCGCCACTCAGCCCGTCGTCAGCAGAATGCGCAGCGTAATCAGTTGCTGGGTCTGTTGGGCGCTGTGATCGGCGGCGCCGTTCTGGGCAGTTCGGATCTCGCCAATCTCAGCCTGCAGGGTTCGCAATTGGCGACGCTCAGCTATTCGCGCAGTCAGGAACTCGAAGCCGACCAATTGGGTATTCAGTACCTCAACAGGGCAGGCTACGATCCCAACGCGATGGCTTCCCTGCTCGCCAGCCTGGCCGCGCAGAATCAGCTCGATGCTCAGCTTCAGGGCAGGGGCGATGCCACCATTCCCGAATGGGCATCGACTCACCCCGATCCTGCCAGCCGCGTGCAGAATGCGCGGCAATTGGCGCAAGGCGGCACCGGCATCGTCAACCGCGACACGTTCCTGACGCGAATCGATGGCATGATTTACGGTGACGATCCCGAACAGGGTGTGATTGAGGGGCGTCAGTTCATCCATCCGGAACTGCGTATGAGCTTTACCGCACCACAGGGCTTTTACATGATCAACGGCACCCGCGCGGTGACGATCAATGGCGACCAAGGTCGCTCGCAGATGACATTGGGTCCCTATAGCGGCGATCTGAACAGCTATGTTCGCAATGTTTTCACGGCTCTTGGCGGTGAACAGCAGCAGGTCACCCCGTCGAATATCGAACGCACGACGGTGAACGGTCTGCCTGCCGCCTATGGAACCGCGCGGGTCAACAATGGGCAGCAACAGGTCGATGTTACCGTGTTTGCCTATGAGTTTGGTCCGAGCACAGCCTATCACTTCGCCTCGATCACGCCGGCCGGACAGGCAGGTACGTTCAATTCGCTCTACCAGTCGATGCGACGAATCAGTGCCAGCGAAGCGGCTTCGATCGTTCCGCGCCGGATTGACGTGGTGACAGCCGGTCGCGGCGATTCGATACGAACGCTGGCCGGCCGTATGGCCTATGATACCGGCCAGGAAGCTCGCTTCCGCGTATTGAATGGCCTGTCCGCGAATGATCAGATCGTACCGGGCCGCGAATACAAGCTCGTCGTTCGCGCGAACTAGAAAAGACCTTGTAAACAAGAAAACGGGCCGACGTTATGTCGACCCGTTTTCTATCCCACGCAAAACAAAAGGGGCGCCAGGTTTCCCGGGCGCCCCTTCCGTTAGCTGAATTCGACTTAGATCGAGTTGTCGAGCTTGGTCGAAACCGTGCCGAACGTGTCGTCCAGGCTGTTGCCCAGGCTCTGCATGGCGGTGATGGCAGCAACAGCGATAAGGGCAGCGATCAAGCCATACTCGATGGCGGTGGCGCCCTGTTCGTCGCGGATCATGTTCTTGAAGAAGGTCATTTTTAGTCTCCTGGTTAAAGTCTTCGTTACCCGGCTCAATTGGAAGTGTCCGAGAGAGCGATCTGGTTTCTACGTAGGATGTGTTGAAAAAGTCCTAACCGTGTCAGTTATTGCTGGCGTCGTTGAACTTCGCTTCCACACCGCCCCACATTTCGGTCGACTCATTGGCAAAGCTGTTAAGGGCGGTAATCATGCCAATGACGATCAAACCTGCGATGAGACCATATTCAATGGCCGTCGCACCCTGTGTATCGCGCAGCAGGCGCTTCATGAATTTCTTCGCAAACAAAGCTGGTCCCCTGCATAAAGTACGACAGCATTGCGTTTTGCAGCATAGCTTTAACAAAACCTTTCAGTGGCAGGTGGAATTGGAAAATAATCCGACATGGATACCGGTCGTCGCCTTGGCCCTGTTCGATAAAGAGGGCCGATTGTTGTTGCAGCAACGATTGGCCGGGAAGCATCATGGCGGGTACTGGGAATTTCCCGGCGGTAAGGTGGAAAGCGGCGAAACTCCAAGGCTCGCGCTGGTTCGGGAGATCGAGGAAGAGCTTGGAATAGCCCTGTCGCCGGATATCCTCACACCAGGCTATTTCGCAGAAGAAGCGGGCGCCCCAGGCGTCGTATTGAATCTTTACACAGCACGTCTCGACGAGTGTGAACCCCAGTCACGCGATGGACAGGCATGGGGCTGGTACTCCCTCACGGACGCTGCCGACCTGCCATTGGCGCCGATGGACCGGGAACTATTGACCTTTATGAGCCGATAGCCCCTTGCCAAGCTGCCAAGCCCCGCTTATGTGCCCGCCTCTCAAGTGCGCCAGTAGCTCAGCTGGATAGAGTACCTGACTACGAATCAGGCGGCCGGAGGTTCGAATCCTTCCTGGCGCACCAGAAAAGCCCATCCCCGCAAGGGGGTGGGTTTTTTGTTGGGTCAAAGGCAGATTTAAACCCGTTCGGAGCCGGGGGCGGTGGACTTACCGACATCGATTGCGCGAAAGCGACTCTTCTTTGGGTCCATCAGCGGATCGGCAAGGAACCCTAACATCGCTCGCCTGTTCATTGTGCAAACGCACATAACAGGAGCGACCCCATGTCCGATGATATCTTTGCCCGTCTGAAAGAAGACCACGAATCGCATCGCGCCATCCTCGATCGCATGGCGGAGACGAGCGGGGAGAGCGACGAGCGCAAGGAATTGCTCGAACAGTTCACCAAGGAAGTGAAGAGCCACGCCGCAGCAGAGGAACAGGCACTCTATTCCACGATGCTGCGCAAGCCGCCCACCACTGAGATGACCCGACATTCCGTTGCAGAACATCATGAACTGAACGAGCTTCTGAACGATCTGGCGGCGCAGGACATGTCGTCCTCTGCCTGGATGGCCGCTTTCAAGAAGCTGGACCACGATTACCGCCATCACATCAACGAGGAAGAAGAAGACCACTTCCCCGAATTCGAACCGCACCTTACCGAAGAAGATCGCCAGCACATGCGCTCGGTGTTCGATCGTCGCAAATCTGAGGAGAAGGACGAGGCAGAAGTTACTCCGGAAAAGATGGAAGACGCCAAGGAATAGTTCGAAACGCCGGGAAGGGCATTTGGACAAGCTAGAAAACCGGGTCGAGGATTTCGACGATACCTCGGTTGAGCCGGGCGTGTGGCGCTATGCCCGGGCCCGTCGCGTTCGCGTGGTCATCGACGGGGCGGACTATTTCGACCTGATCCAGCAGGCGATGCTGAAGGCACGTCAGCGCATTTTGCTGATTGGCTGGGATTTTGATACGCGCATCCATCTCCAGCGCGGACGCCGCTGGTGGCAGAAGGGCTGGCGAGACAAGTATCCCTCACGCCTCGGCAGTTTCATAGTCTGGCTAAACAACAATCGGCCCGACCTTGAAATTCGTATCCTCAAATGGAGCTACGGCTTCCTGAAGTTCTTCGCGCGCGGAGCGATGGTGTTCGACCTGATGCGCTGGGCGCGCCATCGCCGCATCGATTTCAAGTTCGATACCGCCCATCCGGTCGGCTGCTCTCATCATCAGAAACTGGTCATCATCGACGACGATTTTGCCGTTTGCGGCGGTATCGACATGACCACACGCCGTTGGGACACCCGCGAACATCTGGAAGTCCATCCCAACCGTACGCAGCCCAATGGTGATCCCTACGGTCCATGGCATGACATGACCATGATGATGGAAGGCGACGTTGCCGTGGAGCTAGAGCGCCTTGGCCGCAGCCGGTGGGTTAAGGCAGGGGGCAAACCTCTGTCGAAACCGAAAAGCGATCCCGGCAGCGCATGGCCGGATGATCTGGTGCCCCATTTCGAAGACGTCGAGATCGGTATCGCGCGCACCCGCGCCGCCTACGACAGCGACCCGAAGGTGGACGAGGTGGAGGAACTGTTCCTGCGCCAGATCGCCGAGGCCCGCCACTTCATCTATGCCGAAAACCAGTACTTCACGTCGCGCACGATTTCAGAAGCGATTGCCAAGCGCCTGTCGGAGCCCGATCCGCCCGAGATCGTGATCGTCATGCCGATCACCGGCGATGGCTGGGCAGAAGCTGCGGCAATGGACCCCGCTCGCGCCGAACTGGTGGAAGCGCTGGAGGAACTGGACCAGCACGATCAATTTCACCTCTACGTTCCTTTCAGCGGCGAGACCCCGATATATGTCCATGCCAAGCTGCTGATCGTCGATGATCGGATCCTGCGCATCGGATCTGCCAATATGAACAATCGCTCGATGGGTCTGGATAGCGAGTGCGACGTATTCATCGACTGCGCACGTCCGGGCAACGAAAAGGCCGAGCCGACGATTCGCCGTATCCGCGAATCGCTGCTGGCAGAACATCTGGGAATTTTCAGACAGGACGTGCCGCTGAAGATCGAGAAAAACGGTTCGATGGCCGGTATGATAGCCAGCGTAGGTGACCGGAATCGCCGTTACCTGAGGCCGTTGCATCCCGGCGACCATGACGAATGGAGCCGCGAACTGGCTGTGCGCGAGACCTTCGATCCCGAGGAACCGGAGGAGCTTCTGGACTTCAATGGCTCAAGGCGTGGCCTTTTCCATCGGGGCGGCCTATTGGCAAGGGCGCGAAATAGGCTGAAAAGAAGGCGCAACAGGACGAATGAGTAGTCTGGTAGGTCCCGACGAGGACGATCCGCGGGGCAAACCTCCGGTTCCCGAATATGTGCAGGACGCTGTTCGCACGCTGATCGAATGGGCGGGGGACGACCCCACACGCGAGGGCTTGCTCGACACGCCCAAACGCGTTGCCCGTGCGTGGAAGGAATATTGCATAGGCTATGACGAGGACCCTTCGCATCACCTTGCGCGCGTGTTCGAGGAAGTAGGCGGTTACGACGAGATCGTGCTGCTGAAGGATATTCCGTTCCAGAGCCATTGCGAGCATCACATGGCCCCCATCATCGGCAAGGCTGCCATCGCATATCTGCCGACGGAACGCGTGGTGGGCATCTCCAAACTCGCGCGCGTGCTGCATGGCTATGCCCGGCGTTTGCAGGTGCAGGAACGGCTTACCGCCGAAGTGGCCGATTGCATTCAGAAGCACCTCAACCCGCGCGGCGTCGCCGTGGTCATCGAGGCGAGCCATGCCTGCATGACAGCACGTGGCGTGCGCACCCCTGGCGTTACAATGGTAACGAGCCAGGTGATGGGCACTTTCCGCGAGGATTCAAAAAGCCGTGAGGAAGTCCTGAAACTCATGGGTTACTGACCAGCGCGACAACGTTGATGAAGACAATATCTTGAAAGGAATACGATGACCGCATTGCGCGTAAGGGGCGGACAGAAACTGGTCGGCAAGATCGATCCATCCGCCAACAAGAACGCGGTGCTGCCGGTTTTGTGTGCAACGCTGCTGAGCGATGCACCGATCATGCTGCGCAATGTGCCGGAAATCACCGACGTTCAGCGCATCCATGCCTTCTTCACCGATCTTGGCTCCACGGTGGACTGGGACAAGGATTCCAAGACCCTCAAGATCGATCACTCGACGATTTCATCAAGCGCCAAGGCCAAGTTGCCTCAGGCGATGCGTGCGTCGATCATGATGATCCCCGGACTGCTGGCTCGCCTGGGCGAAGCGCGGCTGGAGCACGAGGTAAAAGGCTGCACGCTGGGCGCGCGCGAGATCGATCCGCATGTGCAGGTGTTCAAGGCTTTCGGAGCCGAGACATCCTATGAAGGCAAGGATATCGTCTTCTGCAACAGCCACAAGGTGGACGGCACGCGCATGTGGCTGGAATATGCCTCCGTCACCACGACGGAGAACTTCATTATCAGCGCGTTGACGGCGAAGGGATCCAGCCAGATCGTAAACGCCGCGTGCGAACCGCACGTGCAGGAATTGTGTACGTTCCTCGAGAAGATGGGCGGCAAGATTCGCGGCAAGGGCACATCGATGGTGTCCGTCGAAGGATGCGAAAAGTTCCAGAGCGTGGATTACACTTTCGTGGAGGATTTCCACGAGGTCGCCACCTTCCTTGCCCTCTCGGCAGTGACCGGCGGCGATATCTCGGTGCGCAACACGCAGCCCGAAGATTTCATGCTGATCGACCGTACGTTCGAGAAGTTCGGCGCCTTTGTGGAGCACAAGGACGGCTGGTCGCGCCTCGAAGCGCCGTCCGAGCTATGCGTGCAGCAGAATTTCACCAGCCACCTCACCACCAAGGTGGAGGCGGCGCCATGGCCCTATATCCCCGCCGATCTTCTGCCTATTTTCATCGCGCTGGGCGTGAAGGCCAAGGGTCAGACGATGTTCTGGAACAAGGTCTATGAAGGCGGACTGACGTGGCATACCGAGCTCAGCCTGTTCGGCGCGCACACCTTGCTGTGCGACCCGCACCGCCTGATAACCTTCGGCGGCGACGCACTTCGCCCGGCAACCGTCACCAGCCCGTACATTATTCGCGTGGCTATCGCGCTGCTGATGGTGGCCGCATCGATCGACGGCGAATCGACCATCCTCGATGCCGACCCGATCCGCCGCGCGCATCCCAACTTCGTGCCCAACATCGATAGCCTTGGTGTCGATGTGCAGTGGGATGACTGACTCGTTTCGCACATGAAAAAGGGGCGCCTTCCTCTGGGAAAGCGCCCCTTTTTAATTTAGTGCGGCGAAACCTACAGTTGGCCGAGCATGTGCTCCGCACTGGAAACCTTGAACTCGCCCGGACCTTCGACGTTGATCTCGGTCACCACGCCATCGTCCACGATCATGGAATAGCGGTTGGATCGCGTGCCCATGCCGTATCCGTCCATCTGGGTTGAAAGGCCCAGGGCTTCGGCAAATTCGGCGTTGCCGTCGGCCAGCATGGTGATGTCGTCAGAACCGTCGGCATTGTTCCAGGCGCCCATTACGAAAGCATCGTTCACCGAAGTGCAGGCAATCTCATCAACGCCCTTGGACTTCAGGTCCGAGGCTTTCTCGACATAGCCCGGAAGATGCTTTGCCGAACAGGTTGGCGTGAACGCGCCCGGCACGGCGAACAACGCCACCTTGCGGCCGGCGAAGAACTCGCTCGACTGCACGGCCTCGGGGCCATCGCTGGTCGGCTTCACCAGTTTCACGTCGGGTATCTTGTCGCCTTTGGAAATTTTCATTGAATAATCCTCCTGTCACCGTCCGCGCATCCACATAGGTGCTAAGCAGCTTCGCGCAAGCGGATTGCGGACCATGGCAGGGGTTGTCCAAGGCATGAACCGCCACTAAGTGCGACGCGACATAGGCGTTGCATGGAGCCCCGGCGACGCATCACCCGCACATCACAGGAGAAGTGCCCGTGGCCGACGCCGCTTTTGACGACTACATCATCAAGGATATCTCGCTGGCCGATTACGGTCGCGCCGAGATCAACATTGCAGAAACCGAGATGCCGGGCCTGATGGCAACGCGCGAGGAATTCGGCGATGCGAAGCCGCTGAAGGGCGCACGCATCACCGGCTCGCTGCACATGACCATTCAGACAGCCGTGCTGATTGAAACGCTCACCGCGCTGGGTGCCGATGTGCGCTGGGCAACCTGCAACATCTATTCCACCCAGGATCACGCCGCTGCCGCCATGGCTGCGCAGGATATTCCGGTGTTCGCCGTAAAGGGCGAGAGCCTGGCCGAATACTGGGATTATGTCGGCAAGATCTTCGACTGGTCCACAGACGACGATCAGGACCAGACCGCCAACCTGATCCTGGACGATGGCGGGGATGCCACGATGTTCGCGCTGTGGGGCGCCCGCGTGGAAGCTGGCGAGGAACTGCCCGAGCCGCAGAACGCCGAAGAAGTCGAGATGCAGCGTTCGCTGAAGGAATTTCTCAAGCGCAAACCCGGCTACCTGACGAAATCGGTGAAGAATATTCTCGGCGTGTCCGAAGAAACCACCACCGGCGTTCATCGCCTCTACCAGCTGGCGAAGCAGGGCAAGCTGCCGTTCCCGGCCATCAACGTGAACGACAGCGTCACCAAGTCCAAGTTCGACAACCTTTACGGTTGCCGCGAATCGCTGGTGGACGCCATCCGCCGCGCTACCGACGTGATGCTCTCGGGCAAGGTCGCGCTGGTTGCCGGTTTCGGAGACGTGGGCAAGGGCAGCGCCCAGTCGCTGCGCAACGGCGGTGCCCGCGTGCTGGTGACCGAGATCGACCCGATCTGCGCATTGCAGGCGGCAATGGACGGCTTCGAGGTCGTGACGATGGAAGAAGGCGTGAAGCGCGCTGACATTTTCGTCACCACAACCGGCAATGAAGACGTGATCACGGCAGAGCACATGAAGGCGATGAAGCCGATGAGCATCGTGTGCAACATCGGCCACTTCGACAGCGAGATCCAGATCAGTGCCCTCGACAACTACGACTGGACCGAACTGAAGCCCGGCACGGACCTGGTGAAATTCCCGGACGGCAAGGAAATCATCGTTCTTGCCAAGGGCCGCCTTGTGAACCTTGCCTGCGCCACCGGCCATCCAAGCTTCGTGATGAGCTGTTCCTTCACCAACCAGGTGATGGCGCAGCTGGAATTGTGGGAACGCCACGAGCAGTACGAGAACGACGTTTACGTGCTGCCCAAGCACCTCGACGAGAAGGTTGCCGCGCTGCATCTGGACAAGCTGGGCGTCAAGCTTACCAAGCTGACCAAGCAGCAGGCCGACTACATCGGCGTTCCGGTGGAAGGCCCGTTCAAGCCGGAACATTACCGCTACTGATCACGGTACTTCGCATTGCAAACGACAAGTCACCCCGGCCATAGTGTCGGGGTGAATTGTTTTGGGTGTCAGGACTGTCGTCATTTGCGCAAGCGCCATTGCAACTGCGTGCCCGCGCTCATAGCTGCATAGCCAATGGAATTGACGCTACCGTCTACCGCCCTTCTGGGGCTTATGCTGGCCGCCTGGACCTTTGGTGCGGTGTGGCTGGTGGTGGGTTCCTTGCAGCGGGCAAGGGCGGCAAGGAGCGCACGCAACACCGTGCGACGCTTGTCACGCATGATCGACGACGCGCCCGCTATTCCCCTGCTGGTGCGGGGCGATGGAAAGATCGAAGGGCCGGACAGGCTGGCCAAGTGGCTGGGGCTGGACGTGCTGCCCGGCTACCTCAGCGAACTTGAAGGCGGGTTGGCCGAAGAGGACTTGCGCGATTTGCGCGAGGCCGTGAGGCGCACGCAGAAGACCGCGGCGCCTTTCAGCATGGTCGTGACCCCGAAGGGATCAGTCAAGAGCCTGGCGGTGCGCGGGCAACTGGCCGACCCGGTAATTGCCTCTGGCGGGGCGGCGCTGGTTTGGTGGTTCGATTTTTCAGACAGTCAGGGCGAACTGTCTCAACTGCGCGAAGAAACCGCACGGGCGCGCAACGATTTTGCTGCGCTTGTCGGGCTGATCGAGGCAGCGCCGATGCCCATGTGGTTCCGCGGCCCCGAGATGGACCTGCGCCTTGTCAACAGCGCCTATGTCACCGCCGTGGGTGCGAAGGATGCTGCCAAGGTGGTTGAAGATCAGGTTGAGCTGGTGGAAACGGTGGATGGCCTCACCGCTGCACAGATCGCCGGACAGGCGCACAGCCGGGATATGCCGGTGGAGCGGATCGTGCAGGCAACGGTCGGCAACCAGCGGCGCACCCTTCGAGTGAGCGACCTGCCGCTGGGCGAGGAAGGCGTTGCCGGTTACGCCATCGATATCGAGGAAATGGAAGAACAGACCCGCGCTTTCCGGGCTTTTCGCGCGGCGCAGCGATCCATGCTGGACCAACTTTCCATCGGCGTCGCGCAGTTCGATCCCGACCGCAGGCTGGCCTTTTCCAATCAGCCTTTTCAGCGCATCTTTGCCTTGCCGCAGGCGGCGCGCGTCGACCCACCCAATTTCGATCGCTTTCTCGACATTGCCCGCGATGCCGGCAGGCTGCCCGAAAGGCGCGACTTCCCCGAATGGCGTGCCGAGCTGGGTCAGTGGTTCACGCAGGACGCTCCCATAGAGGATGCGTGGACACTGCCGGATAGCACCCACCTTCGCATTGTCGCCCAGCCGTTGCCAGACGGCGGGCTGGTGCTGGTGGCGGAAGATCGCAGCGAACAACTGGCGCTGTCGGCCACGCGCGACACCTTGCTGCGCACCCGAACGGCCACGTTTGATTCTTTGTTCGAATCGCTGGCGGTGTTCGCGCCCGACGGACGCATGCAATTGTGGAACCGCAGTTTCCCTGCCATCTGGGGCTTGCCGGAAGAATTCTTCGACAAGCATCCGCATGTCGACAAGCTACTGGACCGGATAGCCAACCGTCTGGCGCGGCCCGCGCAGCGCAAGGCAATTGGGGAGGTGGTGCGCGCCGCCACGCTGGATCGCAAGCAGCGCGGGGGCAGGGTGGTGCTGTCCGATGGCCGCACGCTGGAATTTGCAGGGGTGCCGCTGCCGGATGGCAATGGCCTGCTGACCGTGATGGACGTGACCGATTCAACCAAGGCGGAAGAAGCCTTGCGCGAACGCAACCAGGCGCTGGAAGAGGCGGACGCCGTGAAGACGCGCTTCCTCGCCAACATGTCCTACGAATTCCGTACGCCGCTGACATCCATCGGCGGTTTTGCAGAATTGCTGCAGACGGGTGTGGCCGGCGAACTTTCCGACCAGGGCAAGGAATACATCGCCGCGATCATTGCCTCGGTGGAGCGATTGTCGCAGCAGATCGAAAGCGTGCTGGACCTGACGCAGAGCGAGGCCGGATTGCTGCCCATCGCCACGGAAGAGGTGGAACTGCTGGGCTTTGCAACGCAGGTCGTGCGGGCCCGTGAAGAGGCAATCGAAGCAAAGAACATCACGCTGGACCTGCGCGGAGACAAGACCGCGGGAAGCGTACAGGCGGATCGCCGCCAGTTGAGCCGCGCCATCGGCAACCTGCTGGACAATGCGATTACAGCCACGCCCGAAAACGGACGCATCCTCGTGGCCCTCGCCCGGCGCAAATCGGGCGTGCGCATCGTGATTTCCGATAATGGCGAGGGAATGCGCCCCAGCGAACTGGCGCGCGCCCTGGATGGATACCGGCTGACCGGCAGCGACGGCAAGGAAGGCAAGCGCGGCCTCGGCCTGCCGCTCGCCCGCCAACTGATAGAAGCGCATGGCGGCAGGATGGAAGTTCAGTCGGAAAAGGGCGCGGGCACCACCGTCACGGTAAAACTGCCGTGATCGTCGATCTGCCCGATCTCGAGGCCATGGAAAGGTTCGGCCGGCGCCTCGCAGAAAGACTTCAGCCCGGCGATGTCGTGGCGCTGTCAGGCGGCCTGGGAGCGGGAAAGACCACGCTTTCGCGCGCCATATTGCATGCGCTGGGACATGAAGGCGAGGTGCCGTCCCCGACCTTCACGATCGTCGAGCCTTACGATCACCTGTCCCCGCCAATCGTGCATGCCGATTTCTACCGGCTTGAGCATCCCTCGGAGGCGCAGCAGCTGGGTTTGGACGAATACCGCGAAGATGCCGTGTTGATCGCCGAGTGGCCCGAAAACGCTGGCGGCTTCGGGAATGAGCCGGAATGTCTTCAAATCACGTTGGAAACGGCGGGTAACGGGCGCAAGGCGATTGTGAAAAGTGGTTCAGCTTGGCAAGGACGCTGGTCATGACCAGCAATCTTCCCGCAGGCGTCGACCAGTTCCTTGCCGATGCCGGATGGCACGGGGCGCAGATCGATCCCTTGCCCGGCGATGCCAGCTTCCGTCGCTATTTCCGCATTCGCAATGGCGACGATCACGCCATGCTGATGGATGCGCCGCCTCCCCATGAAGACCCCGGCCCTTTCCTGCACGTTGGCAAATGGCTGAATGAACAGGGTCTTCGGGCGCCCCGCATCTTTGCAGAGGCGCCAGAGCGGGGCCTCGTGCTGATCGAGGATTTCGGTCATGACCGGATGCGCGACTGGCTGGACGAGAATCCCGCAGAAGAAGCGCGCGCATATCGCGATGCGGTGGATGCCCTGGTGGAACTGCACCAGCGCCCGCCCGGACCATTCGATCCTTACTCGCTGGAAACTTACCTGCGCGAAGTTTCCCTGTTTCCCGACTGGTTCTGCAAAGCCGCCGGGATAGACGTTGACGCCATGGGCTTTTCCGCCGCCTGGCGAGAGGCGCTTGCCCCGCTGCTATTGCGCCAGCAACCGGGCGTGACCGTTCTGCGCGATTACCACGCGGAAAACATCATGCTGCTGGGCCCCAGGGGAGAGTACGTCGGCGAACAGGGCCTGATCGACTTTCAGGACGCGCTGGTCGGGCACCGGGCATACGACCTGGTATCTCTGCTGCAGGATGCGCGCCGCGAAGTGTCGCATCGACTGGAGCAGGAAATGCTGGAGCACTATCGCTCACGTCTGCCGGTGGATGACGAGTTCTACGGTGATTATGCCCGCCTCGGCGCGCAGAGGAACGCCAAGATCGTGGGTATCTTCACCCGCCTGTGGAAGCGCGACGGCAAGGACCGTTACCTGCCGATGATCCCGCGTGTATGGGAAGCGATGGAGCGGGATCTCGCGCATCCGTCGCTAGAGCCTGTCGCCCGTTGGTTCGCGGCCAATGTGCCTGATGAAATCCGTGCGAAACAGGGGGATGTTCTGGGGTGAGCAAGCTGGTCAGCGATACAGCAATGGTTCTTGCCGCCGGAATGGGCAAACGTATGCGCCCCCTCACGGCAAGCCAGCCAAAACCGATGGTGCGCGTGGCGGGAAGACCGCTGGTGGATCACGCGTTGGACAAACTGGCCGAGGCCGGCGTCGCCCGCGCCGTCGTGAACGTGCATTACCTCGCCGATTCGCTGGAGGCGCACCTAAAAGATCGCAGCACGCCGCAAGTCGTCATTTCAGACGAGCGTGCGCAGTTGCTGGAGACCGGCGGCGGCATCGTGAAAGCCGCGGGCGAATTGCCTGACCCGTTCTTCTGCCTGAACTCCGACAATATCTGGCTGGATGGTCCGGTAGACGCCTTTGCCGATCTTTCCACTTTCTGGGATGCGGACAAGATGGATGCGCTGCTGCTGCTGGTAACACACAAGGCTGCCCATAACTTCAGTGGCAAGGGCGATTTCCACATGGATAGTACGGGCCTCCTGCGTCGCCGCGCATCGGGCCGTATCGCCCCCTATATCTTCACCGGCATCCAGCTTATCTCGAAACGCCTGATGCGCGATGCGCCGGAAGGGCCTTTCTCGACCAACCAGTTCTGGACCCGTGCCATTGCGGAGGATCGGCTCTACGGCGTGGCCTTCACCGGCCAGTGGTTCGAGGTTGGTACACCGCAGGCGATCAGGCCGACGGAAGAGGCCCTTTCGGTTGGCTGAAGCGGCGGCTAGTCTCCACCGATGACGGGGCGACAAGACATTCAAACACCACAGGTTTACTCCATTGCAGCGCACCGGGGCTTTGCCGATGCGCTGGTGGCGGGGCTGGTGCCGCGCTATGCAGACACGGACTTCGGGCTGGCGCGACTGACGCTGCTCTTGCCCAGCGCGCGTGCAGCGCGCACCATGTCGGAGGCGTTCGTCCGTCATGCCGGGGAAACCGGTAGTGCGGGCCTGCTGATGCCGCGCATGGTGCTGGTGGGCGATCTCGATCTGGACGAATCGCTGGGTCCGCTGTTCGATTCGCTGGGCGCCGGCGCGGCCATTCCGCCCGCTGCCGACCCTACCTTTCGCTGGCTGCGCCTTGCCGCGCTAATCCGCGATGTGCGAGGTGAAAAGGCCCCCAAGGGCGCCGCCTTGCTGCAACTCGCAGTGGAAACAGGGCGGGTGATGGACCGGTTGCTGGTGGAAGAAATCTCGCCAGAAGACCTGCTGTCCGATCGTGTGCTCGATCTGCTGGGCGACCTGTCCGACCATTGGCGAGAAAATCTCCACCTGTTCGCCACCATCCAGCGGCTGTGGCTGGCCGAACTTGAAGAACGCGGCGAAAGAGATGCCGCCGCGCGGCGCAACATCCTGTTTCGCGAAGCGGCGCGAAGGATGCGCGACAACCCGCCGCAGACACCGTTTGTGGCCGCAGGCGTCACCAGCGCCGCGCCCGCGCTGGCCCGGCTGCTGCGCACGGTATCGCAACTGCCCCAAGGTGCAGTCGTGTTGCCCGACCTCGACCTGTCGATGGACGATGCGGTGTGGGAAGAGCTGGGCAGTGCAGGCGATACTTCTGGCGAAACGCCGTTCACCGGTGGCGATGCGCTTACCCATCCGCAATACCACTTGAAGCTGTTGCTCAATCGCATGGGCGTCAACCGTGCCGAGGTGCAGCAATGGCACCGGGCAGGCCTGGCGAAGGGGCCACCTGAACGCAGCCATGCAATTTCCAGCCTGTTCCTTCCGCCGGAGGCCAGCAAGGCGTGGGTCGATCTGCCTTCCTCCAAGCGCCGGATGGCGGGTGTTCGCCTGGTGGAAACCGCCAACCCGGAAGAGGAGGCGCAGGCCGTCGCGCTGCTGGTGCGCGAAGCTCTTGAAGAACCGGAAAAGCGTGTGGCTGTCGTCACCCCCGATCGTGGGCTGGCAGGGCGCGTGGTGCAGCATTTGCGGCGCTGGCATATCTCTGCTGACGATTCCGCAGGTCGACCGCTGGGCGAAACCGCAGCGGGGCGGGTGCTGTTGCTGCTGTCCGAAGTCGCTGCAGAGGCTGCCGCGCCCGTTCCCCTCATGGCGCTACTGCAACATCCGCTGGTGTCGGCGGGCGATGACCGGGCGAAATGGTTGCGCGCCACGCGGCGGTTCGAACTGAAACTGCGCGGCCCGCGAAAGGCACCGGGGCTCGCGCCGCTACGCCCGTTGGCGAAGAAGGCCGGGGTTGAGCCATGGTGGGAGGAGGCGGAGCAGAAGCTTTCTCCCCTGCTGGAAGCGGGCGAGACTTGCCCGTTGGCGCATTGGCTGGACCTGCTTGCCGCAACCGGGGAATCGCTGTGCGGTGAGGGCCTGTGGGCGCGCGAAGATGGACGCGCCCTGTCTGCGTTCGTTGATGATCTGCGTCGCCACGCCCGCAACGTGAACCTTCCGATCGAAGCAGACGATTTGCCGCGCGTCTTGCGCGATGCGATGGACAGGGTTGCGGTTCGCCCGCCCTATGGCGGGCATCCTCGGGTGGCGATCTATGGCTTGCTGGAAGCGCGCATGGCCCGGGCGGACCTGGTGATATGCGCGGGCCTGAACGAAGGCACGTGGCCGCCGCGACCCGCTACCGATCCGTTGTTGGCACCCGGCGTCCTGCGCGCATTGGGCGTGCCGGGTGCCGATTTCCGCATCGGCCTTTCCGCGCATGATCTGGCGGGCGCCCTGGGTGCGCCTGAAGTGGTGCTGACACGCTCCCGACGTGATCTTGCCGGACCTGCCATCGCTTCGCGCTTTCTTTTGCGCGTGCGCGCCTTGCTTGGAGAGGATCTGGTGGAGCGTCAAGAGGATCGCGATGTCGTGGAACTGGCGCGCGCTCTGGAGCCTGCGCCGCTGGAACTGCCGCACTATCCGCAGCCCAAGCCGTGTCCATCTGCCGACCTACGACGGCAGGATATCAGTGTTACCGCGCTGGATCGCCTGCGCTCCGATCCATACCAGTACTATGCCTCCAAACTGCTGCGCCTGAACGACCTCGATCCCCTCGACGCAGCACCAACGCCCGCCTGGCAGGGGGAGCTTGCGCACAGGATCCTGGAGGATTGGCACGAAGGGAAGGGCACGCTGGAAGAACTGGCGGCCCGTCACCTCGACACCATGTCAGCCCATCCCCTCATGCGCGCGCTGTGGCGTCCCCGTTTGATGAAGGCGCTCGAATGGGTGGCGCAGGAAATCGAGGGGAACCCGGAGCGGGTACCTGCGGCAATCGAGCAGTGGGGCGAGATGAACGTGCGCGGCATCCGTGTTTTCGGCAAGGCAGACCGGATCGACACGCTTAACGACGGTTCGCTGGCGATTGTCGATTACAAGACAGGCAGTCCGCCGACAGGCGCACAGGTGGAAGAAGGCTATGCCATGCAACTGGGCACCATCGGCCTGATCGCGCAAGCTGGTGGGTTTGAAACGGTCAAGGGCGATCCGACCGGGTTCGAATACTGGTCCCTCGCAAAGGCCAGGGCGAAGGATCATCCAACCGGCTTCGGTTATGTGGCCACACCGGTGCTGGAAGGCCAGAAGAAGAAGGGCATCCCGCCGGAAGATTTCCTGCCCGAAAGCGAGCGGTTCCTGCACGATGCGCTGGATCGCTGGATACTGGGAACAAAGCCATTCACCGCTCGCCTCAATCCCGATGCGCCGGGATATGACACCTACGATCAATTGATGCGTCTTGCCGAATGGCAGGGTCGCGAGGGGAATGGGGCATGAGCGGCAAAGTCTTCCCTTTACAGGATAACCAGTCGCTGGCGGTTGAGCCGCGCGACAGTGTATGGCTTTCCGCATCCGCAGGCACCGGCAAGACCCAGGTGCTTTCCGCTCGCGTCCTACGCCTGCTGCTGACGCCGGGCGTGCGGCCGGAGCATATCCTGTGCCTTACCTTTACGAAGGCCGGTGCCGCCGAAATGGCAATGCGTGTGAACGAGGTTCTGGCGCGGTGGGTGCGGGCGAAGGACGATAGCCTGGTAAACGATCTGCGCGCCATCGGTGCCGATTTCGATCCCGATACGCGCGCCAGGGCCCGCACCCTGTTCGCCGCCGTTCTGGATTGCCCCGGCGGGGGTCTGCGGATCGATACGATCCACGCATTCTCGCAATGGCTGCTGTCCGCGTTCCCGCAGGAAGCAGGCCTGATACCCGGCACGCGACCGATGGAGGACCGAGACCGCGAACTGCTGGCCGATCGCGTTCTGCGAGACCTGCTGCTGGAATGGGAGGAAAGCGATCCGGAAGCTGTTTCGGCGTTGGAGGCGCTATCGCTCAGAATGGGGGCGGAGAAGGCGCAAGGGTGGCTGATGCGCTGTGCGGGTGCGCGCGAGATGTGGTTCGGTACCGGTGCGTGGCAACCGCCGATGGAACCGCGGGTGAAGCGGTTGCTGGGACTGGATGCCGATGCCTCGCGCACCAATCTTGCCAAGGATTGTGCCGATGATTCTCCAGCTTGCCGTTCTGTCAGGGGCGTTTTCGAAGCTTACATCGAATGGGGAACCAAGAACGCGGCCAAAGTTTCGGACCCGGTTTCACATTGGCTCGCCGCCAATTCTGACGAGCGGCTTGCCGGCATCAAGGAACTGTATGCGGCGATCTTCAACGACAAGGGGCTGCCCAAATGGGCGGGCAACGTTGAAAAGAAGGTGCCGGATATTCTGGCAATTGCTGAAGCAGCGCAGGCGAACCTTGCTGCCATCAAAGATCTGGCGACAACCTTCGACCTTGTCGACCGGATTACTCCAGCGCTGGAAATCGGGCGAAAGTTCGCGCTGGCATGGGATGACGCGAAAGCGCGCGAAGGACTGGTCGATTTCGACGATCTGATCATGCGCGCCGCCGATTTGCTGGGCAACGCCGACATGTCGGCCTGGGTACGATACAAGCTGGATCGACAGTTCAATCACATACTGGTGGACGAAGCGCAGGATACCAACGCCTCGCAATGGGCAATCATCGACGCGTTGACCGACGATTTCTTCGCCGGACTGGGCCAGGCGGAGGACAGGCTGCGCACCATCTTCGTGGTGGGCGATTACAAGCAGGCGATCTTCCGCTTCCAAGGTACCAGTCCGGAAAATTTCGATGCAGCGCGCGCCAGCTATGCGAAGCGGCTTTCGGACTGGGTCAACAATGCTGCGCAGGCTCGCCAGCGGATAGATGCGCGCGAACTTCGCAACCTGGGCCTCGGGCGGTCCTATCGCACAGCGCAAAGCGTGCTGTCGTTCGTGGACGATGCCATCGACGCTATCGGCCATGAGAAGTTCGGCCTGAAAAAGCGGCCGGAACCACATATAGGCGATGATCGGCCTGGGCTTGTTACCTTGTGGAAACCCGTGCCCGGCCATCCCGACGATGTGGAGGAAGAGGGCGACGACGGCCCCGAAATCGGTATCTCCGAACCCGAACGGCGAATGGCCGAAAACATCGCCGCGCAAATTCGCAAGATGTGGGACGGCGGTTTTCCGCTGGTGAAGGACAAGGGCAATCCGCGCAACGCGACGCCGGGCGATTTCATGGTGCTGGTGCGCAAGCGCAAGGAACTGGCCGGCTTGATCGTTGCCAAGCTGCACGCCGCGGGCGTGCCGGTGGCCGGTGTTGACCGCTTGCGCCTCGGCGCTCCGCTGGCGGTGAAGGACGTGATGGCTGCACTGCGATTTGCGGCGCAACCGCGTGATGATCTCAGTCTTGCGTGCTTGCTGGTATCGCCCATCTTCGCATGGTCGCAGGACGATCTCTTGCAGCACGCCGTTCGCGAAAAGGGCGTGAACCTCTGGGATCATCTGCGCGACTTGCCCGAGGAAAAGCCGCGCGAGGCGGTGCGGATGCTCTCCGACCTGCTGGCGCTGGCCGATTTCGAAACGCCGCAGGCGCTGCTGCACTGGATATTGCTCGGCCCCTGGCAGGCCCGCGCCAAGCTGGTGGCACGATTGGGCAAGGAGGCGAACGACCCGATTGATGAACTGCTGAACGCAGCGCTGCAATTTGCATCTGCCAATACACCCAGTCTGCAGGGCTTCATCCGCTGGTTCGACGCAGGCGACGGCGAATTGAAGCGCGAGGCGGAAGGGCAGGGCGACCTCGTTCGCGTGATGACGGTGCACGGATCAAAAGGATTGCAGGCGCCGATCGTCATCCTGGCCGATGCCTGCGGCAATCCCGATGCATCGCGTCCGTCCGGACTATCGCTGGAAGAGCAGGTTCCCGGCAGCGACGACGGGCTGGCCGTGCCCCTGCCGGACCTCAATTCCGAGGAACGGGTTGGACGGATCGAAGAAGCAGCCGAAGCGGCCAAGGCTGCCGAGCGTGAAGAGCACTGGCGCCTGCTATACGTCGCCATGACTCGCGCCGAAGAAGCCCTGTTTATCGGCGGTGCCCTTGGCAAGACCGAGAAGGAGCCGGCTGAAGATAGCTGGTTTGCACGTCTTGCGCCGCTGTTCGATGCAGAGCCGCTCGACGATCCGATCTGGCATTGGCGGCTTGAGCAGGGAAAGCATGCCGATCAGGTGCCCCACCGCTCCCAACAGGATCTTCCGATACCGGCGCCTTTACCGAAGTGGGCGATGATGCCCATCGGGCCGGAACCGCGCCCCCCGCGGCCGCTTGCCCCGTCCTCAGGGACGGAGGAACAGGGCGCAGACCCGCCGTTGCCAGCCCAGCGGGCTGCCATCGCGGCGCAACGCGGGGTGCTGATCCATGCGCTGCTGGAACGTCTGCCTGATACACCGCGCGATATGCGCGAAAGCGGAGGCAAGGCCTGGCTGATGCGCCACGCGCCGACCCTTTCAGAAAACGAACGCGATGAGATGCTGGAGCGCGCGCTGAGGGTGATCGACACGCCCGCCTGGCGCGATCTTTTCGGACCGGATGCGCTGGCCGAAGTGCCGCTGGCAGCAACCGTCGGCGAACAGGTGATTGCAGGTACGGCGGATCGATTGCTGGTACTGACAGACCGCGTGCTGGTCGCCGATTTCAAGACCTCGCGCCGTCCGCCACGCAGTCTGGATCAGGTATCGCCCAGCACGCTGAAACAGATGGGGGCCTATGCCGCTGCGCTATCCGTGATCTATCCCGATCGCGCGATCGAAGCGGCGGTTCTCTATACCCAGACCCCGCAATTGATCGCCATTCCGACCGAGGTGCTGGCGGCGCACAAGCCGCAATAGGCCTGCCGACAAGGAAAGCTTTTGCCCCGCGAGCATTGAGTCATCGTGCCGAGCCCCTAGTTAGGGGCCAAGAGATACCAGGAGAACAATAATGGCGACCAAGACTGTAACCGATGCCAGCTTCCAGGCCGACGTGCTGGATGCGGACAAGCCCGTGCTGGTGGATTTCTGGGCCGACTGGTGCGGCCCGTGCAAGATGATCGCGCCCGCACTGGAAGAACTGTCGGACGAGCTTTCCGAGAAGGTTACCATCGCCAAGATGGATATCATGGAAAACCCCGATGTTCCGGGCAAGATGGGCGTGCAGTCGATTCCGTTCCTGGTGTTGTTCAAGGATGGCAAGCCGGTGGCGCAGCAAATGGGTGCGGCACCCAAGAATGCGCTGAAGGGCTGGCTTGAAGGCGAACTTTAAGCCGGTAGCGCGTTGAGCCGCCTCGCCATCGCTTCCCACAGGGCAGGCGTGGCGGCGGCGACCAGGCCTTTGCGGTCCCATTCGTCCACCCTGTAGGGTGAATCGTCATGGGGCCGCGCAGCCTTACCGCCCGCTTCTTCCAGCCACAGGCAGCCTGCGGCATGATCCCAGGCCAGTGTGCGCTCGAAAATCGACACGTCGTTCTCGCCCAGTGCCAGACGCGGATACTGTTCTGCCGCGCAATAGGGAATATCCGTTAGCCGGTAGTGCGGACAGATGTGCTCTATCATGGCTTCGCGCTTGTTCTCATCCATGAAGATGAGGGAAATGGCGGAGACGGGCGGATCTTCCTGCGTTGTGGTTGCCGTAATCTGCTCACCACCAACGAAAGCGCCTTTGCCGCGATGGGCAGCGCAGAAACGGCCCGAGATACAATCGTAGATCCATCCGCTTTGTGCAAAGCCTTCATCGGCTTGTGCGATCAGGATGCCGAAAGGTGGTTGCCCGCTGGCGAAGTTGCGCGTGCCGTCGATGGGATCGACAATCCAGCACGGACCCTTGAGCCGGTGGAGCACTGCGGGATCGGCATGAGCGCCTTCCTCCCCGACAATCGGTACGCCGGGCGCGAGTTTGGCCAGGCCTTCGCTCAGCGCCTCCTCGCTTTCCCTGTCGGCGATAGTAACGGGATCGGTGCCGCCGATCTTTCCCGCATTCTTGTCCACCACATCGTGGTCTGCAAGGTTGCGGTAGCGCGGCAGGATGACGTTCTCGGTAACGTCACGGCACAGGGCGAGGATTTCGCGATCGATTATGCTCATGATCTGTAATCCGCGTTGATGGAAATGTATCCGTGCGTCAGGTCGCAGGTCCAGACGGTCGCCTTGCCGTCGCCAAGACCAAGATCGACGGTAATGTCGATCTCCCGCCCCTCCAGATGCTCGGCAACCGGCGTCTCGTCGTAATCGGGCAACGGCAGTCCGTCCCGCGCGGCCCAGGTGCCGCCAAAGGCGATGCCGAGCTTGTCACGGTCCGCCGGTTCGCCAGCTTTGCCCACCGCCATCACCACGCGCCCCCAATTGGCATCGCCGCCTGCAATCGCAGTTTTGACGAGCGGGGAATTGGCAACCGCCAAGCCCACGCGGCGCGCGCTGTCGTGTGACATGGCGCCCGTTACGCTGACGGCTATGAACTTCTGCGCCCCTTCGCCATCCCGCACGACGAGGTGGGCAAGCTGGCGACACATATCTTCCATCGCAGCCATGAAGGCATCCGCGCCCGGATCATCGAAGCTGGCCAGCGGCACATTGCCCGCCTTGCCTGTGGCAAAGGCCAGCACGGTGTCGCTGGTGGACGTGTCGCTATCCACGGTGATGCAGTTGAACGTTCTGGCGTTGGCGGCGGAAAGGCAGTGCTGCAAAAACGCAGGCTCCACTGCCGCATCGGTAAAGATATAGCCCAGCATCGTGGCCATATCGGGCGCGACCATGCCGCTGCCCTTGATGATGCCGTTCAGGCTGACGCGGGTATCGCCCAGCATGGCAGCGGTAGTCGCGCCCTTGGCAAAAGTGTCGGTAGTTCCGATAGTTAGCGACGCTTCCTCCCAAGGTACTGCATCTGCGTGCAACACCTTCGCGATACCTTCGCGGGCCTTGTCCTTCGGTAGCGGAACGCCGATCACGCCTGTGGAGGACACCAGAACCTCATTCGTTTCGCAGCCAAGACCGTCCGCCACCTGCGCCATGATCTGCTCAACCGCCTCGCGCCCGCGATGACCGGTGAAAGCGTTGGAATTGCCCGCATTCACCACCAGTGCCCGCGCGCGGCCCGCCTTCACCTGTTCGCGCCCGATTTCGACTTCGCTGGAGCAGCACACATTGCGCGTAAAGACGCCCGCCAGCGCCGTGCCTTCGGCCAGTTCGGCATAGGTAAGGTCGGCCCGGTCCCACTCCTTGTAACCCGCGCATGCCACGCGCAATGTTACCCCGTCGATTGGGGGCATGTCGGGGAAGGGCAGGGCGAGCGGAGATTTCTCTAGATCCATCACCGAGGCCTTAAATCGATTGGGGATCGGCGACAATGCGTGTTGCTTTACAATTTCGCATCTTTCTCCCAACATCGAACCTATGATTATGAAAACGCGCAGGGTTTCTTTCACGTTATCGTTGTTGGCGCTCGGCATTTGTTCGGGTACAGCGCTGGCCCAGGACGATGGGCGCAACATTGCGCGTGACCGGGAGCCAATTCCGCTAACACAGCCTGGTAGCTGGATTTCGCAACAGGATTATCCTGCCGATATCAGGCGTGCCGGCGTCGAAGGGGCCACGGAAATCGAACTGGAAGTGGGCGTGGATGGCGTGCCCCTGGCCTGCGATGTCATCGGAAGCAGCGGAAACACGAGGCTCGATGATCGTGCTTGCTTGAGGCTGATGCAGAACGCCAGATTCAAACCTGCACGTGATAGCCGGGGCGGCGCAATCGTCTCGATATATCCCACAAATGTAGTCTGGGCTCTCAGCGAGACACCGCCACCATCCGAAATGCATGTAGAGTTCACGATTGTGATCGACGAAAAAGGCCAGGTATCCGATTGCGAGACCGTCACGCTCGAAGGCCCCGCGGCCGATGAGAAGGAGCCGTTTTGCCCAGACCATCTCAACTTTCAGCCCATCGTCGACGAGGACGGTAACCCCGTAGCACGGCGCATCCGGACGACCATGAAAGTGGAATACGAAGATCTCTGAGGGCAGGAACGGGGCGTCTTTCGGACGTTCTGCGGGTGAATCGAGGCTCGTCAGTGGACTTTAAGGAATCAGGCGCTATCTGACACAGCTCATGCTTCGCCAGTTGCTCACCCTTTTTGCGCTTATCTCCGGGCTCGGCCTTGCCGCTACACCTGCCGTGGCTGCGCAAGCGAGCGTGGTGAGCGTTGCAGCAGCGGGCGACGCCGAGGATTGCCAGGCGGTAGCCTCGCGACCGCTGGAACTGGCGCGAACCGCATTGTCAGGTCGCTTCACGAGGCAGTCCGGTGAAGTCGATACGACTGCCGCATGGGCACCCAGCGTCCGTATCCAGGTAGACCGCGCGCGCGAATAGCGCCGATTTTCCGTTACATCGCCTGATTGCATCCGGCTGCGCACCCGCGCGCGGCCTCTCTCCATATTATCTGACAGGATTCGTCCATCATGTGGCAAACCATCGCCAAGTCCGTATTCGGCTCGTCCAACGACCGTTATGTCCGCTCTCTCGACAAGATCGTGGCGCGTATCAATGCGCTGGAAGATCAGCTGGTCGATTTCTCGGACGAGGAGCTGAAGGCACAGACCTTCAAGTTCCGCAAGCAGATCGAGGAAGACGGCAAGACTCTGGACGACATCATGCCCGAAGCGTTCGCCACAGTTCGCGAGGCGTCGAAGCGGGTTCTGGGCATGCGGCATTTCGATGTGCAGATGGTGGGCGGCATCGTGCTCCATCGTGGCGAAATTGCCGAGATGAAGACGGGCGAGGGCAAGACGCTGGTGGCAACGCTCGCCACCTATCTCAATGCGATCGAAGGCAAGGGCGTCCACGTGATTACCGTGAACGATTACCTCGCCGCGCGTGACGCGGAATGGATGGGCCAGCTGCACAATTTCCTTGGTCTCACCGTTGGCGTGATCGTGCCCAACCTGCCCGAGGCCGCGCGGCGCGAAGCCTATGCCGCCGACATCACCTACGGCACTAACAACGAGTTCGGTTTCGATTACCTGCGCGACAATATGAAGCAGGAGCGCCGCCAGATGGTGCAGCGCCCCTTCAACTACGCCATCGTCGACGAGGTCGATTCCATCCTGATCGACGAGGCGCGTACCCCGCTGATCATTTCGGGCCCGACTGAGGATAAGTCGGACCTCTACGTCGCGCTGGACGCAATCGTGAAGCAACTGGTGAAAGACCAGGAAGCAGCCGAGAAGGAAAACGGCGGCCCGCTGGACGACGAAGTCGCTTTCTACATCAAGGATGAGAAAGCCCGCAGCGTCCAGTTGACCGAGGAAGGCGTCGAGGAAGTTGAGCAGCGCCTGATCAAGGCAGAACTGCTGGAAACCGACAATCTCTACGATATCGAAAACACGCAGGTCGTGCATCACCTCGATCAGGCAATGCGCGCCGTCGTCATGTTCAAGAAGGATACCGACTACATCGTCAAGGATGACAAGGTCATCATCATCGACGAATTTACCGGTCGTATGATGGAAGGCCGGCGGTGGTCCAACGGTTTGCACCAGGCCGCAGAGGCCAAGGAAGGCGTGGAAATCCAGCCCGAGAACCAGACAATGGCCTCGATCACCTTCCAGAACTATTTCCGCATGTATCCCAAGCTTTCCGGCATGACCGGCACGGCGGCAACCGAGGCGGCTGAATTCTGGGACATCTACAAGCTGAACGTGGTGGAAATCCCGACGAACGTGCCCGTCGCCCGCGTTGATGAGGACGACGAGTTCTACAAGAACACAGTCGACAAGTTCCAGGCCATCGCAAAGGCGATCAGGGAGAAGAACGAGATCGGGCAGCCGGTACTGGTGGGCACGGTTTCCATCGAAAAGTCGGAGCTTCTCAGCCAGTTCCTCGACAAGGAAGGCGTGAAGCATGCGGTTCTGAACGCGCGTATGCACGAACAGGAAGCGCATATCGTGGCGCAGGCGGGCCGTATCGGCGCGGTGACCATCGCCACCAACATGGCGGGCCGCGGCACCGATATCCAGTTGGGCGGCAACGTTGATTTCCGCATCGGCGATGAGCTTGGCCAGATGGAGGACGGCCCCGAAAAGGATGCTGCAATAGAGCGCATCAAGGCGGAAGTGGCCGAAGAACGGCGACAGGTGAAAGAGGCGGGCGGACTTTTCGTGCTGGGCACCGAGCGACATGAAAGCCGCCGTATCGATAACCAGCTGCGTGGCCGTTCCGGCCGCCAGGGTGATCCCGGTCTCTCGCGTTTCTACCTGTGCCTGGAAGACGATCTGTTGCGCATCTTCGGGCCGGATACGCTGTTCGCCAAGATGATGAATTCTAACCTCGAAGACGGGGAGGCCATCGGCTCCAAGTGGCTTTCCAAGGCCATCGAAACTGCGCAGAAGAAAGTCGAGGCGCGCAACTACGAAATGCGCAAGCAGGTCGTGCAGTACGATGACGTCATGAACGACCAGCGCAAGGTGATCTACGAACAGCGCGCCGAAATCATGGATTCCGAACGCGTGGACGACGTCGTGGAAGAAATGCGCCGTGACGCCATCAATTCCATCGTCGTTGCTGCCTGCCCGCCGGGTTCCTACCCGGAGCAGTGGGATGTCGAGAGCCTGAAGGAGAAGGTCGAGGATGTGCTTGGCCTCACACCCGCCATCGACAGTTGGCTGGAAGAAGAGGCGGTAGAACCGGAACTGATCGAGGAGCGGCTACAGGAACTGGCCGAGCAGCGCCTGAACGAGCGCACTGCCGACATCCCCGAGAACTCCTGGCGTCGGGTTGAAAAGAGCATCCTGCTGGAACGGCTCGATTACCACTGGAAGGAACACCTCGCCACTCTGGATGCGCTGCGCCAGGTGGTGTTCCTGCGCGCCTATGCGCAAAAACAGCCGATCAACGAATACAAGCAGGAGGCGTTCGGCCTGTTCCAGTTGATGCTGGATACGCTGCGTGAGGATGTGAGCAAGGTGCTGCTGACGGCAGAACTGCGTCCGGCTGCGCCTCCGCCGCCGCGCAGGCTGCCTGACTTGCCCGATTTCCTTACGGGTCATATCGATCCGCTGACTGGCGAGGACAACAGCAACGACGGGGATGGATCGCGCAACATGCAGCCGCTGTTCGGCACGCTTGCCGGTTCGCCGGTGGCCACCACGGGCACGGCAGGATCGGCACAACGGGAAAATCCCTATGCCGACCAGAACATCAGCCGCAACGCGCTTTGTCCCTGCGGGTCGGGCAACAAGTACAAGCATTGCCACGGCGCAGCCGCCTAGCAGCTTGCCCGGATAGCAAATGCGGGTAGCATGGGGGCAAGGAGAGCCCCCATGCGCCCCACTGGTTACCTTTCTGCCGCGCTTGCCGCGTTGCCGTTATCCGCTTGTGCGGTAGATTTGCCGCCTGCCAGCTATTCGCAGGCAGGAATGCAGGATTACATCCTGGCAGCCGTGGTAAGCCCGGCTCGGCCGGCAGAAGATGTGGCGCGGGATGCGACGCGCAAACCTGAAGAGATCGTCGCATTCTCGGGTGTGCAGCGCGGCGACACAATTGCCGAGATCGTTCCGGGTGGCGGATACTATACGCGCATCCTCGCGCAGGCCGTTGGGCCGGAAGGCAAGGTCTATGCCCTGATGCCCGCAACCTTCGCCAACCGGCCTGGCGGTCTGGACGCAATCAATGCAATTGCCGAGACTTATGGCAATGTCGAAGTCGTTGTGGTGGATGGCTATAATGCCATCACCCTGCCGCAGCAGGTCGACCTGGTCTGGACGACCGAGAATTACCACGATCTCGCCAGTCGCGACATTGCGCCGATCAATGCCGAGGTGTTCCGTATCCTGCGTCCAGGCGGTATTTACTTCGTGGAAGACCACGCCGCCCCTGGAATCGGCACGAGCGCAACATCGACCCTGCATCGAATTGATCCCCCCGCCGTGAGGGAGCAGGTTGAAGCCGCCGGTTTCACGCTGGAGGCAGAAAGCGACATGTTGCGCAATCCTGCCGATCCGCACGACGTATCGCCTAGCGATTTCGAAGGGGTGAGCGACAAGTTCGTGATGCGGTTCAGGAAACCGTTGTAAAAAATTTTTTTCGATAGCGGGAACCGGACGCAAACACGCGCATTTCTGGATTCAAGGCTGCGCTGACTCCCTGGCCGACGGGTCAAAGAAGCGCGGCCTTTTTCATGCCCAGCGCCGACGTATTGCCGCCGCGCAAGTGGCGCGAAGGCTTTTTCAAGTAATGTGGCGGAAAATGGCTCCCCGAGTTGGATTCGAACCAACGACCAAGTGATTAACAGTCACCTACTCTACCGCTGAGCTATCGGGGAGCAGCCCGTCAGGCAGGAGTGGGCCTATATGGGCCGCGATTCGGATTTGCAAGGCCAGAATTGCTCCAACCGCAGCAAAACTTTACGTCATGAATTGTTCGGCCACGATCCGTTCGTCCAAAGCCTGGTGCGGATCGAACAGCAGGGTCATCTCCATGTCCCGCGCTACCTCGATATGCACTTCTGCCACATCGCGCACTTCCTTGGAGTCGGCAACAGCTGCGACGGGCCGCTTGGCAGGTTCGTTCACCCGGAACCTCACCTTGCTGCGATCCGGCAAGATGGCTCCGCGCCAGCGGCGCGGGCGGAAGGGGCTGATCGGGGTGAGGGCGAGCATGTGAGAATCGAGGGGCAGGATCGGCCCGTTTGCCGACAGGTTATAGGCAGTGGAGCCAACCGGGGTGGACAGCAGCACGCCATCGCCTGCCAGTTCGGGTATCCGCACCCGGCCATTCACCGAAATTTCCACCTTGGCGGTTTGCCGCGTTTCGCGCAGCAGGCTGACTTCGTTGATCGCGCAGAAAGTATGCGTTTCGCCCATCTGCGTGGTTACATCCATGCGTAGCGGCAGGACGGACATCGGTTTCGCCTGCGCCAGCCGCTGGGTCAGGCCGCTGGCGCCGTGATAACGGTTCATCAGGAAGCCGACCGTGCCGAGGTTCAGCCCGAAAACGGGAAGGACGTTGCCACCGTCCAGCATCTTGTGAAGCGTATCCAGCATGGTGCCATCGCCACCAAGAGCGATAATGGCATCGGCCTCGCCTTCGGGCACGAAGTCGTATCGTTCGCCCAGTTCCTTTGCAGCCCTCTGCGACCGATCGCCTTGCGAACAGGCCAGTGCCAATTTCTCGAACTTCGGTTGGTCGTCTGCCACGAAAACACAGTCCCCCGATGAATTGGACTATCCCTATGAACCGGCGTCCCGATTTGCAACGAACCATTCTAGCTGGCTGACTCGATTGCATTTTGGTTACAGGGCCATGCCATGTCCGTTCCCGTACAACTTCACGATCGCCGCCGCAGGGCGGACCGCCGCCGCAGCGAGCCACATCCGATTACCGAAGACCTCTCGGCTGCTTTGGCGGGCGATGGCGTGCAGATCCTGTTCCAGCCGCAGTTCCGCTCTGGCGATGGCGCGCTGGCAGGAGCAGAGGCGCTTGTGCGCTGGCAGCATCCTGAACATGGCCAGCTTGCCGGCGATGCGGTGGTCGCCATAGCGCAATCGGGCGGCATCACCCGGCGCCTTGCCCGCCACATCGCGCGCGCTGCGCTGGTTGCGGCCGCGCAGTGGCCAGCAAACCTGCGTCTTTCCCTGAATGTCACCGCAATGGATCTGTTCGACCGCACTTTCGGCGAGGATTTGCTGGCGATGCTGGCCGATACGGGCTTCCCGGCAGAGCGCCTGACGCTCGAAATTACCGAACAAGCACTGGTCGCCGATCTGGATCGTTCAGCCCGGCGCCTGAACCGTCTGGCCGACAAGGGAATTCGCATCGCGCTGGATGATTTCGGTGCAGGCTTCTGCAACTTTCGCTATCTCAAGGTGCTGCCGCTGCATTCTCTGAAACTGGACCGCTCCATGATCGAGGGTATTACGAGTTGCGAACGTGACCTCGCTGTGCTGCGCGGGATCGTGGCGATGGCAAGAGCACTGGACATTGCAGTGATCGCGGAGGGCATCGAGACCGAAGCCCACCGTGAAGCGATCCAGCGCGAAGGCTGCGAGGTGTGGCAGGGCTATCTTGGCGGAAGACCGGTGCCTGTCGCCCAATTCGACGCGCAAGCTGGCAATTAGGCCTTCTTCTTCTCGGTTTTCCTGACGATACCGCTGAGACCACGCGTCAACTGGAAGAGGCCGTTCAGGCGGCTTTGCGGATCGCCCCAGGCACGGTTGATGACCAGTTTCATATCCGGGCGCAGCTTTGCGGTTCCTTTCAGCCTGTCGACATAGGCGATCAGGCCTGCAGGATCGGGGAAATTGTCCTGATGGAACGTCACCAGTGTGCCGCGCGCGCCGACTTCGATCTTGGCGATGCAGGCGTCGATGGCCTGGGCCTTGATCTCGATCAGGCGAATCAGGTTCTTGGTGGGCTGGGGCAATTCGCCGAAGCGGTCGATCATCTCGGCGGCAAGGCTCTCGATCTCTCCCTTGCCCTCGGCCTGGTTAAGGCGACGGTAGAGTGCCATGCGTACGGCCAGATCGGGGACGTAGTCCTCGGGTATCATGATCGGCGCATCGACCGTGATCTGAGGCGAAAGGCCCGTACGATCAGCTTCCAGTCCCACATCGCCAGCCTTCGCGGCCATGATCGCGTCTTCCAGCATGGACTGGTAGAGTTCAAAACCGACCTCGCGGATATGGCCCGATTGTTCGTCGCCCAGCAGGTTTCCGGCGCCGCGGATATCCAGATCGTGGCTGGCAAGCTGGAAACCAGCGCCAAGACTGTCGAGATCGCCCAGCACCTTCAGGCGTTTCTGCGCCACTTCGGATAGTGCCATGTCCTTCTCTGTCGTCAGGTAGGCATAGGCACGGATCTTGGCTCGTCCCACACGCCCGCGAAGCTGGTAAAGCTGGGCCAGGCCGAAGCGGTCGGCGCGGTGAATGATGATGGTGTTCGCGCTCGGCAGGTCCAGCCCGCTTTCCACGATGGTTGTGGAGAGCAGCACCTCGTACTTGCCCTCGTAGAAGGCGCTCATGCGCTCCTCGATATCGCCTGCGCTCATCTGACCGTGCGCGGCGATGACCTTTACTTCCGGTACGGTTTCGCGGAGCCAGTCTTCCAGCGGAGCCATGTCAGAGATACGCGGCACGACGATGAAGCTCTGACCGCCGCGATGGTGTTCGCGCAGCAGCGCCTCGCGCACGACCATGTCATCCCATTCCATCACATAAGTGCGCACGGCAAGGCGATCGACCGGCGGGGTCTTGATCGTGGAAAGTTCTCGCAGCCCCGTCATCGCCATTTGCAGGGTGCGCGGGATAGGCGTCGCGGTAAGGGTGAGGACGTGAACGTCGGCGCGAAGCTGCTTCAGTTTCTCCTTGTGGGTCACGCCGAACCGCTGTTCCTCGTCGACGATTACCAGGCCCAGGTCCTTGAACTTCGTGTTCTTCGAAAGGATCGCATGGGTGCCGATCACGATATCGATATCGCCGGATGCCAGTCCCTCGCGCGTGTTTTTCAGCTCCTTTGCGGAGACGAGGCGCGACAGGCGTCCGATCTTGAGCGGAAAACCGTTGAAGCGGTCGCAGAAATTCTGGAAGTGCTGGCGCGCGAGCAGGGTTGTGGGCGCAACCATCGCCACCTGCTGCCCGTTCATGGCAGCAATGAAGGCTGCACGCAGGGCAACCTCGGTCTTGCCGAAACCCACGTCGCCGCAGACGAGGCGATCCATCGGCCTGCCGCTTTCCAGATCGCGAAGCACATCGGCGATGGCTTGCTCCTGATCCTCGGTTTCCTCGTACTGGAAACGGTCGAGGAACTGGTTGTAGCTGGCCTCTTCCGCCTCAAGTACCGGCGCCTTGCGTAATGCACGGCGGGCGGCGACTTCCATCAATTCGCCGGCGATGGCCTGGATCCGTTCCTTCAGGCGGGAGCGCCGCTTTTGCCACGCCTCGCCGCCCAGACGATCCAGCGCCGCACCATCTTCCGAAGAACCGTAGCGCGACAGCACATCGAGGTTCTCGACGGGGATGTAGAGCTTGTCGCCGCCGGCATATTCCAGGATCACGCAGTCGTGCTGGCTCTTGCCCACGGCAATGGGCTCCAGCCCCAGGTACCTGCCGATACCGTGATCCACGTGCACTACCAGGTCGCCGCGCGACAGTGCCTGGAGTTCGGCCAGGAATGCGTCGGCATCCTTCTTTCTCTTGCGGCGGCGGACGAGACGATCACCCAGCAGGTCCTGCTCGGTAATGACTTCCAGCTGCTCGTTCCCAAAGCCGGTATCCAGCGGCAGGATGGTAGCGGTGGTTCGTCCCTTGGCGGCTGAACCCAGCGCTTCCTGCCAGGTCTCTGCCAGGCTGACGGGGGTGCCTGCTTCATCGATGATAGAAGTGATGCGGCTGCGCGAGCCTTGCGAATAAGCCGCCAGGATCGGACGTTTGCCAGCTTTTGCCACATCCTTTAAATGTGCGGCCGCCGCTTCGTAGACGTTTTTTCCGGCGGAGCGTTCGGGTGTAAAGTCGCGCGCGGAACGGAACCCGAAGTCGACGACCTTGTCGCTCTCTGGCTCAGCAAAAATGGAAGTGCGGTGGATCGGCCAATCCGCCATTGCAGTTCCGAACTCGTTTTGCTCCAGATAGAGAGCCTCAGGCGGAAGAGGGCGGTAGCTGCCTTTGGCCTGCCCGGAAATATCGCCGCGCTGGCGGTGATAGTCAGCGATGTCCTTCAGGCGCTCCTCTGCCGCGGGCAGGGCTCCGGCGTCGATGACCAGTGAATCGTCAGCGGAGAGGTGGTCGAACAACGTGGCAAGGCGTTCCTCGAACAGGGGCAACCAGTGTTCCATGCCCGCCAGCCGCCGCCCGTCGCTCACCGCCTCGTACAGCGGGTCCTGCGTGGCGTCGGCCTCGAACATTTCACGATAGCGGCTGCGGAAGCGCTTGATGGAATCCTCGTCCAGCAGGGCTTCGCTGGCGGGTAGCAGCAAGTGGCTGTCAATCGTGGCGGTGGTGCGCTGCGTGCCGGGATCGAACAGGCGCAGGCTTTCCAGTTCATCACCGAAGAAATCCAGCCGCAAGCCAGCTTCCAGACCGCTGGGGTAGATATCCACTATGGATCCACGCATGGCGAACTCGCCGGTATCCACCACGGTATCCACGCGGCTGTACCCTTGACGACGCAGAAGCGCGGCAAGGCTCTCGTGCCCAATCTCGGTGCCCACCTTGAACTCGCGCACGGCCTCGCGGATGCGGAAGGGCGTAAGAACGCGTTGAAGCAGCGCATTGATCGTGGTGACGACAAGCTGGTTGCCCTTGCCACCCGATTGCAGCGCATGCAGCGCCGCCAGCCGCCGTGCGCTGACGGACAGGGCAGGGCTGGCGCGATCGTACGGCAGGCAGTCCCATGCCGGAAATTCGATAACCTGCAGTTCCGGCGCGAAGAATTGCGCGGCATCGGTAACGGCGCGCATCGCGGCGTCGTCAGGCGCGATGAAAACGGCGCGCTTTTTCGCCGCCCGAGCAAGATCGGCCATCACCAGCGGCTGCGCACCGCGAACAACCGAGGCGAGTGTGAACGGCGACTTGGCTGTCAGAATGCGTTGCAGGTCGGGCATTGGTATTCTTAAACTCTCACACGGTTTGGTGTTCCGGGCTGTGCGTTCCGGACACGGAAAAACCCCCGCGCCGAGGGCGAAGGGATTGCTGTGTCGTGCCCTAGCGGCAACTGCGCGCTGGCGCCAGCAGGGCACATGGTCCGTGTTTTCAGCCAGGGAAGCGGGTCAGCGCGGAATGTCTACGTAATCCAGCTTGCGCATCGTTTCCATCTGCGTGCCCGCAAACTTCTCCGGAACGGGCATCGTTCCCAGCGCCCACGCCATAACGTCGACGTCATCCTCTTCCAGCAAAGCCTCGAACCAGCCAAGTCCCGCCTCGTCCCATTCCGCGTGATAGCGATCGAAGAAGCCGCCGAACATGTAGTCCGCCTCTCGCGTGCCACGGTGCCAGGCGCGGAAGCGGGCGCGGGCGGTGCGGGTGGCGAAACTGTCTGCGTCGGTCATGTAAAAACGGGGCCTCTCGAAGGAGAGGCCCCGTTTAATGACTATGGTGCGTCGATCAAGGGTGCGTGTGGGTGTATAGAGTCGTCTGGCTCTCCACCAACGTATCCCACTCCTCGCCCAGGGCCTCCAGTTGTTGCTCGCCCCCCAACATCTGAGCCATCGCGGCGAACATTGCTTCGCGAGTGGGGTTTGCGTGGCTGTCGAAACTGGCGAGGCCCTCGGGCATTTCCGAGACCACGATAAGGTCGTAATCCGGGTTCATCATGACCCAATGCACGACATCGGGCGTCATGCCTGCGGCTTCCTGCGCGGGCGTTACATATTCGTCGCGGATCTCCAGCCAGCGTTCATCGGCCCCATCAGCCAGCTTCAGCATAGTTACGGAATACGTTGTGCGGGCCTCTTCTGCCTCCTGTGCCAATGCCGGAGTAGCGGCGAGCGAAACAGCGGTAGCAGTAGCGAGTAAATGTATAAATTTCATAGATTTGGTCCCCCCAATATTTCCGAGTTACTGGAAACATAGTGTAAGTGAAGCGACCCGATCGAAGTAGTAACATAAGAAATTCTATTTTGCTATTATGTTCGGTATCGATTGCGCAAAGCTGGAGGCTAACGCTTCGCAAGGCGCGATTGTGGCGCTATGCGATCAGGCGATGCGCCCCGATGTTCTCAATCCCCTGTTCGCCGAGACGGAAACCCTCGAGGGTATCGGCCCCAAGCTGAAAAAGCCGCTGGAAAAGCTGGGTCTGACCCGAGTGCGCGACGTGCTGTATCACGTGCCGGAGCGTTTCGTGGTGCGCCGCGCGGTTGCCGATCTGGACGATGCGCAGGTGGGCGAGCAGGTCGTCATCGCGTTGAACGTGACGGAGCATCGCGCCAGTCGCTCCCCGCGCGGGCCGTACCGGGTGATGGCCAGTGACGCGAAGGGCAATATCTGCGCGCTGACCTTCTTCGGGCGTGCAAGCTATACTGCGAAAAAGCAGTTGCCTGTGGGCGAAAAGCGCTGGGTAGCGGGGCGGCTGGACCAGTATGACCAGATGCTGCAGATCGTGCATCCCGATCATGTTGCCGAGAAGAGCGATGGCGCGATGGGCAAGATGGTAGAGCCGATCTATCGTCTGTCCGAAGGGCTAACGCAGCCTCGCGTGGCAAGTCTCGTGGCGCAATCGCTGGACCGCGCGCCCGAACTGCCCGAATGGATCGAACCCTCCACCTTCACGCGTGAAGGCTGGCCCGGTTGGCGCGAGGCGATAGCGCTTGCGCACAAGGGGGAGAACGCGAAGGCGCGCGACAGGCTGGCCTATGACGAACTGTTCGCCAATGCCCTGGCGCTGATGCTGGTGCGGCAATCCAACCGGCAGCGCAAGGGGCAGCCGTTGCAGGGCGACGGGCATCTGCGTGACAAGCTGCAACTGCCGTTCCCGCTCACCGGTGCGCAGACGCGCTCCATTGCGGAGATCGCAGGCGACATGGCGCAAGACTCCCCCATGCTACGCCTGCTGCAGGGTGACGTGGGCGCGGGCAAGACGGTGGTGGCACTGGAAGCGATGCTGGTGGCGGTGGAGGCGGGCGCGCAAGCGGCCCTGCTGGCGCCGACTGAACTGCTTGCCCGCCAGCATTTCGAGACCTTGCGCGACATGGCACGACCCACCGGCGTGGAAATCGCGCTGCTGACCGGCCGCGACAAGGGCAGGGCGCGAGAGAGCATCCTGATGGGCCTGCTCGATGGCAGCATAGACATCGTGGTGGGCACCCATGCGATTTTCCAGCAAAGCGTCGGGTACAAGAACCTCGGCCTCGTGGTGATTGACGAGCAGCACCGGTTCGGCGTCTCGCAGCGGCTGATGCTGTCGCAAAAGGGCCGCGTCACGCCGCACACGCTGGCGATGACGGCCACGCCGATCCCGCGCACGCTGGTGCTGGCCAATCATGGCGAGATGGAGGTCAGTCGTCTGGATGAACTGCCTCCCGGCAGACAGGCTATCGACACCCGCGTTCTGCCACTGGACAGATTGGCAGACATCGCAGCCGCCGTGGGTCGCCACGTCGAAAGCGGGCAGCAGGCTTACTGGGTCTGTCCCATGGTGCGCGGGACCGAAAGCGAGACCGACGATCTCGCCGCCGCCGAAGCGCGCTATGCGAGCCTGAAGGACATGTTTGGCGACGACGTGGTACTGGTCCACGGGCAGCTTGCGCCCGAGATGAAGGATGCCGCCATGGCGCGCTTCTCTGCCGCGGAAGCCAAGGTACTTGTTGCTACCACAGTGATCGAGGTGGGGGTGGACGTGCCCAATGCCACGCTGATGGTGATCGAACAGGCCGAACGCTTCGGCCTTGCCCAGTTGCACCAGTTGCGTGGCCGCGTGGGGCGGGGCAGTGAGAAATCGACCTGTCTCCTGCTGCGCTCGAACGAATTGAGTGAAACGGGCAAGAAACGCCTCGAACTGATGAAAAGCTCGCAGGATGGCTTCCTGCTGGCGGAGGAAGATCTGAAGCTGCGCGGCGGCGGCGAACTGCTTGGCACAAAGCAAAGCGGTGAGGAGGGCTTCTCCATCGCCAGCCTGGAACAGGTTGCGCGCCTTATCGATACCGCCAATGCCGATGCCAAGATGCTCGTGGAAAGCCAGGGTGGTCTTTCCAACCCCGAACGTGGAGAGGCAGCGCGCATGGTGCTCTATCTGCTGGAACGCGATTGGGGCGTGCAGACCTTGCGCGGTGGCTAGACATCCAGCCAATACTGCCTAGTCTCGCGCGCAACGAATTCTTCGCAGGAGTCTCCCCCGCATATGAACCGCCTTCTCGCCGCTTCCGCCCTCGCGCTTTCGATTGCCATGCCGCTGCCTGCCTTCGCGCAGGATACGGAGGCGGATTTCACCGAACTGCGGGAGGAGGTGTGGCAGTGGACGCTCGATAATTCGCCGTGGCTGGCCACCAATCTTGGCGATCCGCGCGGGGATGGTCAGCTGGGCGATCCTTCGATGGAGGGTTATGACGACCGCCTGGTCGAGACCCGCGCCTATCTCGCCCGGCTTGAAGCGATCAACGAGGACGCCCTGCCGGAAAACCTCGCTATCGATTATGCACTGATGGCCCGCGATCTGCGCGACACGCTGGAAGCAGCCGAGCACGATCACAGCCGCTACATCACTTTCACCAATCGCGGTGGGCCGCAGCAGGCCATATCGGGTCTGCCCTATTCATCGCCCCTGTTCACTGTTGCCGACTACGATAGTTACCTTTCGCGGATTGAATCGTTTCCCGAATATATTCAGGCATTTATAAGCCGCAACGAAGGCGGTATCGAGCGTGGTCTGACGCAGCCTTGCGAGCCGATGGAGGGATACGAGAATTCGATTTCCGGCTTGATCGCGGAGTCGCCGGAAGATTCCGTTTGGTGGCAGGCTTTCGAAACGCGCCCCTCGGCGATTTCCGAAAGCGACTGGTCCGATCTGCAAGTGCGGGCACGTACTGCGATCAGCGAAGGCGCGTTCGAAGGGTTGGGCGGCTTCCTGGACTATTACACGCAGGAGTACGCCCCCAATTGCCGGACCGATTCCTCTCCCGGTATCGGGGAGACGCCCGGCGGACAGGATTACTACGCCTACCGGGTGCGCAGCTTCACCACCACCGACATGACACCGCAGGAGGTTCACGATCTGGGGCTGTCCGAAGTCGCGCGCATTCGCAGCGAAATGGAAGCCGTGGCGGCAGAAGCTGGCTTCGACACGCGCGAAGCGTTTATCGAGCACCTGCGCACCGATCCGCAGTATTACCCGAAGGACGAGGAAAGCTACCTCGAATACACCGCCGCGCTGGCGAAAGAGATCGATGGCTGGATGCCGCGCCTGTTCGGCACACTGCCGCGCCTGCCCTATACCGTACAGCCAATCCCCGCCGCCAATGCGCCGGGCAACACGACGGCATATTACGAAAGCGGTTCCATCGCCACGGGTCAGCCGGGCATCTATCGCCTGAACCTGACGGAACTGGACCAGCGTCCGTTGTGGGAATTGCCCGCGCTTGGCGTGCATGAAGCCGTACCGGGACATCATCACCAGATTGCGTTGCAACAGGAACTGGACATCCATCCTCTGCGCGCCAACGGCACCTTCTTCACCGTGTTCGTTGAAGGCTGGGGGCTGTATTCAGAACGTCTTGGGATCGAGATGGGGCTTTACGACACCCCGGCAAAAGAGATGGGCCGTCTGTCGTACGAGATGTGGCGCGCATCGCGCCTCGTCGTCGATACCGGCATCCATGCGCTGGGCTGGACGAGGCAGGAAGCTGTTGATTTCATGCTGGCGAATACGGCTCTTTCGCCGGGCAATATCAACGCAGAGGTCAATCGCTACATCACGTGGCCGGGACAGGCGTTGGCCTACAAACTGGGCGAACTGAAGATTCGCGAGCTGCGCACCCGATCACAAGAGGCCTTGGGTGAGGAATTCGACCTGCGTGCTTTCCACGATACGGTGCTGGAGAATGGCTCCGTTCCGCTGGATGTGCTGGAAGCGCATGTCGACGCCTGGATTGCGGAACAACTGGCTGACTGAGTAACGAGGATTGGTTTCCTACATCCTGCCCCGGTCTGCAGGCTCTGCGTCATGCCACTCCTTGCACTCCCTACCCCCGGTTTTCCGCAACTTTCGGGCCCGGAGCTTTTTGCGACCAGGACAGTGTTCCATGTGTTCCACATTAGCAGCTAGATCCTGCATCGGTGGAGTTATCGCCGGTTCAGCTTGCCTGCCCTATCGCGCGTGCCTAAACGGCTCTGCAAAGCTGCAAACAAGGCGTAACTTCTCCTCGTGATCCTCTCTCCTTTCGAATGGTCCATCGCCAAGCGCTACATGCTGCCGGGGCGTAGTGAGGCGGTTATCGCGCTGGTGGCCGGTATTTCCATCACCGTGGTCATGCTGTCGGTCGCCATGCTGGTGATCGTGATGAGCGTGATGAACGGCTTTCGTGCCGAACTGCTTGATCGCATCACCGGCCTGAATGGCCACGCGGTGGTGCAGATATTTGGTGGGCGACTGGATAACTGGGAAGAGATTCTTGAAGAAGTGCGCGAGGTGCCGGGCGTAACCCGCGCATCGCCGCTGATCGAACAGCCGCTGCTTGCCACATACAATGGCCGCGCAGAAGGCATCTTCGTACGTGGCAATACGGCCGAGGATATCGAGCGGATGACCGATAATGTCGTGATCGGCGACATGTCGCTGCTGCAACCGGGCGAACGCAATGTGGCGATCGGCTCTCGCTTGCAGCAGAACCTCGGCATCCGGCTTGGCGAGACGCTCACGATCATCAATCCACAGGGGCGGCCCACGCCCTTCGGCACCGTTCCGCGGCAGATCGGCTACACCGTCACTGCTGTTTTCGAAGTGGGTCTGTATGATTTTGACGAGCGCTTCGTTGTCATGCCGATCCCTTCCGCCCAGACGCTGCTGATGACGGGCGACACCGTCAGCATGATCGAGATCCAGACCGAGGATCCCGATCGGGTAGAGGAAATACTTGCGCCGCTGGAGGAACGACTGGCGGGACAGGCACAGGTGACCGACTGGCAACAGATGAACGCCTCTCTGTTCGAAGCCTTGCAGGTGGAACGGGTGGCGATGGCTTTTGCGCTGGGCATTATCGTTCTGGTGGCTGCCTTCAACATCCTGTCATCTCTCGTGATGCTGGTGCGCAGCAAGACGCGCGACATTGCGATCATGCGAACCATGGGCGCAACACGGCGCAGCTTGCTGAAGATATTCGTGACCACCGGTTCCATTGTCGGCGTGATCGGAACGGTGGCGGGCGTTTCGCTGGGGCTGATTGTCCTGTTCTTCCGCCAGGGCATCATTACGTTCATCAGCACCGTATTCGGCGTGGAATTGTGGGATCCTTCTATCCGCTTCCTGACGGAACTTCCGGCGAAAACCGACCCGTTCGAGGTGCTGGCCATTGCCGGGTCTGCCATGGGACTGGCGTTCCTGGCTACGCTGTACCCGGCCTATCGCGCATCAAACACCGATCCGGTGGAGGTCCTCCGCTATGAATAGTCCGGCCCCGGTCATTGCCCTGCGCAACCTTGCCCGCAGCTTCGAACAGGGCGGCGTGCGTATCGATGTGCTGCGCGGCGTAAACCTCGAGATTGCGCCAGGAGAGATCGTGGCGCTGCTCGGCCCTTCAGGTTCGGGCAAGTCCACCATGTTGCAGGCTGTTGGCCTGTTGGAAGGCGGTTTTTCCGGCCAGATCGAACTGGCGGGAACGGAAGCGAGCGCGCTGGATGCGGCAGACCGCACAACCTTGCGGCGTGAGCATCTTGGATTTGTCTACCAGTTCCATCATCTGCTTCCCGATTTCAACGCGCGGGAGAATGTGGTGTTGCCGCAATTACTGCTGGGTACGAAACGCAAGGACGCCGAAACGCGTGCCGAAGAACTGCTCGGTGCGCTGGGGCTTGAGCATCGGCTCGACCATCGGCCAAGTCAGCTTTCGGGCGGGGAACAGCAGCGGGTCGCCGTGGCGCGTGCGCTGGCGAACAAGCCGCAACTGGTTCTGGCGGACGAGCCGACCGGCAATCTGGACGAGAAGACCGCAGACCGCGTGCTGGTGGAATTCCTGGAGCTTGTACGGGGGCAGGGCAGCTCGGCATTGGTAGCCACTCACAACGAACGTCTTGCCGCGCGCATGGACAGGGTTGTGCGCCTTCACGACGGTCGCATCGAATAGGGAAACCGCCCGCGATGCGGAGCGTTGGTAGGCAAAGGAGAAATTCATGACCGACCATCCCAGCACCTATAAAGCAGAAGACACCCACCGCCCCGGTATCCAGTGGGACGATCGTGCTTTCCTGCATCAGGCGGGTGACGGCGGCGGTGTGCTGGATGGCGCCAAGTCCATCCGCGACGGGACCTTTGCGGAACTGATCCGCCACATCATGCTCTTGCCGGAAGAAAACCGCTCCGAGCATTACATCCAGAAAGCGGGCGACCGGAAGTTCGAATACGACGAGATCGTCAGCCTCTACAACAGGACGGACTTTCCGCGCGGCGACTGACTTGCGCTTCGCGGTTTCCGTGGACAGCCATTCTTGATCGCGCACTGACCTGGAGCGAGCGCTTCGATCTCACCTATCGACAGCAAGGCGAGTAACCACTCATCGCAATCCTGCGAAACAGGTAGCAAACAAGCAGGAGAGCGCGATGCTCGAGACGATCAACGACTGGATTCTCGGATTAGGCGCCGATTACGGCGTGAACCCCTATATCTTCGCCGCGATCTATATCGGCGCCATTCCCTTTTTTCTCGCTTCCATCGCCTGGCTGGTGAAGCGGGCAAGAGCAGGTCGATCTACCGTGGCACCCACAATGGTCGCGGGATTTTTCTTCGTATCTGCATACATTTATCTTGCGATCTTCGGACAGGATATACCGGTGTGGGTGTGGATATTTTTGGCCGCGCTGATCGTCTACGGTGCGATCACCACGATACGCGATACGCGCCGCAAGATTGCCGCCACGCCTGCAGGGGAGTCGGGGGACAGCTAGCTGACGACGCTTGGCGAATCCGGGCGGCTGTCGCATATTGCGACGATGCCGTATTCGCCTTTCGTACCCCTGCGTGTGCTTTCAAGCTATTCGATGCTAGAGGGGGCAATCGACCCCAAGGCAATTGCGAAGCTGGCGAAGGAACGTGGCTTTCCCGCGATTGCCATTTGCGATCGTAACGGCCTTTACGGGTCGAGCATGTTCGCCTCCGCCTGTGTCGAGGAAGGCGTGCAACCGATCATCGGCACCATGCTGGGCGTCTTGGCCGAAGATGGGGAGACGGTGGATCACGTCCCGCTGTTTGCGCAGGATGAGGATGGCTGGAACAATCTGTGTCACCTCGTCAGCCGCGCGCACTTGGATCGCCCGCTTGAACGCATTCCACATGTCGGGATGGCGGATTTCGAAGGGCACACCGATGGCCTTATTGCGTTAAGTGGCGCGAGCGAAGGCGCCCTGACGCGGCTGTTGGCAGATGGCAAGGAACGCGCGGCGCATGAACTTGCGGATCGCATGGCGGCACTGTTTCCGGGCCGATTTTATATCGAACTGGCAAGGCGCGGTGATCCGGTGGAGGAGGCGGCCGAGGAAGGACTGCTTGACCTAGCCTATGCCAAGTCTCTGCCGCTGGTGGCCACCAATCCGGCCAACTTCGCCGAACCGCATATGCACAGCGCGCATGACGCCATGCTCTGCATCGCCAATTCCAGCCAGATCGACAGCGACGATCGCCCGGTTTCCAACGCGGAAGCCTATGTCAAATCGGCGGCACAAATGGCCGACCTGTTCATCGATCTGCCAGAGGCGACGGAAAACACCCTCGTTATCGCGCAACGCTGCGCCTTTGCGCCACCGCGCCGCAAACCAATCCTGCCCAGCCTTGCCGGCGATCTCGAGGGCGAAGAGAGGATGCTGGAGGAGGATGCCCGCCGGGGTCTGGCCGCGCGGCTTGAACTGTACGACGCACTCTCCGACGAGGAACTGAAGGTCTATACCGACAGGCTCGATTACGAAGTTGGTATCATCAGGAACATGGGCTTCCCTGGCTACTTCCTGATCGTGGCCGATTTCATCAAATGGGCAAAGGACCGCGGTATTCCGGTGGGGCCGGGGCGCGGTTCAGGGGCGGGCTCGCTCGTCGCCTGGGCGCTGACCATCACCGACCTCGACCCGATCCGGCTCGGCCTGCTTTTCGAACGCTTCCTCAACCCGGAACGCGTGTCCATGCCCGACTTCGATATCGACTTCTGCGAAACGCGGCGAGGCGAGGTGATCCGCTATGTTCAGGAGAGATACGGCAAGGATAAGGTTGCCCAGATCATCACCTTTGGCAAGATGAAGGCCCGCGCGGTGCTTCGCGATACGGGCCGCATCCTGCAAATGCCCTATGGCCAGGTGGACCGCCTTACCAAGATGGTGCCCAACCATCCCGGCGATCCGTGGACATTGCCCCGCGCGTTGAACGGCATGGCCGAATTTAAACGCGAGTACGATAACGACAACCAGGTGAAGCGTCTCGTTGATCTGGCAATGAAGCTGGAGGGGTATCCGCGCAATTCCTCTACCCACGCAGCCGGCGTGGTGATTGGCGACAGGCCGCTCAGCCAGCTTGTTCCGCTCTACCGCGATCCGCGTTCGGACATGCCGGTAACGCAGTTCGACATGAAGCATGTGGAAGATTCCGGACTGGTCAAGTTCGACTTCCTCGGTCTCAAGACGCTCTCTGTTCTGCGCAAGGCGGTGGACCTGCTGGAAAGGCGTGGCATCGCCGTCGATCTCGACACCTTGCCGTGGGACGATGCCGGGGTGTTCGACCTGCTGAAACGCGGCGATACCGTTGGCGTGTTCCAACTGGAATCGGAAGGAATGCGCCGCACGCTGACAGCAGTGAAGCCGACCAAGTTCGAAGATATCATCGCGCTCGTCTCGCTCTATCGGCCAGGCCCGATGGACAATATTCCCAGCTTCGGCAAACGCAAGGCGGGCGAGGAAGAGATCGTCTATCCGCACCCCAAGTTGGCTGGCATCCTCGAAGAGACTTACGGAATCTTCGTTTACCAGGAACAGGTGATGCAGGCCGCGCAAATTCTGGCTGGCTATTCGCTGGGCGATGCAGATTTGCTGCGCCGTGCCATGGGCAAGAAGAAGCAGGAGGAGATGGATCAGCAACGCGCGCGTTTCTGTGAGGGTTGCAAGGAAATTTCCGGTATTGAAAAGGACGAGGCGAACCGCCTGTTCGACTTGATCGACAAGTTCGCAGGCTACGGTTTCAACAAGTCACACGCCGCTGCCTACGCTCTTCTGAGTTACCAGACCGCTTGGCTGAAAGCGCACTATCCGGAAGAATTCTACGCCGCATCCATGTGCTTCGACATGCACCAGTCAGAGAAGCTGGCCGTATTCGTCGATGATCTGCGTCGCAATGGCGTGGAACTGCTGGGTCCGGACATCGGCAAGTCCGAAGCGGAGTTTTCCGTCGAGGCGACCGACGAAGGCTATGGCGTGCGTTATGCGCTGGCAGGCATTCGCAACGTTGGCGAACGCGCGATGGAACAGGTCGTCGCAGAGCGGGAGGCGCACGGTCCGTTTGAAAACCTGCAGGATGTTTTCCAACGTTTGCCATCCGGCTCAATGAACAGGAAACAGCTTGAAGGTCTGGCAGGAGCCGGCGCATTCGACGCGTTCGAGCCGAACCGCGCAAAAATCCTCGCCAACGCCGATATGCTGCTGGCGGTGGCGGAAGCGGCCAATCGCGAACGCAGCAGTGGACAGGCCGGTCTGTTCGGCGGCGAAGACGATGCCGAACCGGATCTGCGCCTTGTCGACGCCGATCCTTGGTCCCGCTCTGACCAGATGGCGACCGAGCGTGACGTGTTCGGGTTCTATTTCGCAGCGCACCCGGTGCAGGAATTCCGCGAAGTCGCATCATCCAATGGCGCGCGTTCCTACGCCGCGTTAATGGACGGTGGAGCGGAGGGAGGCCGCCAGCCTGCCGTGATGGCCGCCATGGTGGAAAGCGTAAACAAGGGTCGAACCAAGCGTGGGGCGGAATTCATACGCGCGGACTTTTCCGACAATTCCGGCCAGTTCAGTGCCGCTTGTTTCGAGGAGACGCTGGTCGATAGCTTCGTGGAATGGGCGCAGGAGGGAACCTGCGTGCTTCTGAATGTGGAACTGGATTCGCCCAATCCGGACGATCCGCCCCGCATCACCGTGCGCGGCGCGCGTCCCTTGGCCGAAGTGAAAAGCACGGCAAAAATGCAATTGACGGCCGAAGTCCACCAGGCAGACGCTATCGCTGCGCTGAAGGAGATGCTCGAAATCGGCCGCGCCGGGCATGGCGAAGTGGTGCTCCACCTGCGGATCGGCGAGGAGCATGAACCGCAGGTATTGCTTGGCAGCGATTTCAAGCTTGGTGGAGACATGGTGGACAAGCTTTCGGCCATTCCCGGTTTGGCGAACGTGGCAATTTCCCAGATCCGCGGGGTGGGGCACCTCCGACTTGTGGCATGACGAATGGCATCGATGAGCTGAGCGACAAGGAGAAGGAGGCCCTTCGCCTGTTGTTTGCAGGCCATGACGCCAAGTCCAGCGCACGAGAACTGGATCTCTCCTTTCACACGATCAACGACAGGTTGCGAAACGCGCGCCGCAAGCTGGGGGTATCCAGCAGCCGGGAAGCGGCAAGGCTGCTGGCCGAGGCGGAGGATGCGACACCCCAAAGCGTTGCACACACGCAATTCGGGGTCGCGGGCCCGGCAAATCACACTGAAGATGAGGACATCGCAGCCGAGGAGCGTGGGGATACTCCCCGGCCCGTCTGGCAGCACAAAGGAGTTCTCATCATGTCCGTATCCCTCGCAGTCCTTGCCATGGTCACTGTCTTTTCGCCGTTCGGCCATGACGCCACTGAAACCGATTCCCAGACTTTCACCAATGTCGCGGAAAGCGCCGTCGATAATCCGCCGACCTCGACCCGTGACAATGGTGCGGAACAGCCTGCCCGCGAATGGCTGGCCCTGGTTGACGATGGGGGCGCAGAAGCCAGCTTCGCGGCGGCGGGCGCGGCATTGCGCGATCGACACAGTGAAGCCATGTGGGAATTGGGCGTTGCCTTGCGCAACAACAACTGGGGCGTTCCCCTGCGTCGAACTCTCACCGATACCGAGATCCGGTCAGGAGATGAGAGCGGAGCGATGGGCGAATTCGCTATCCTCACGTTCGATAGTGAATTCACCAAACGCCCGCAGGTGACGGAACAGCTCACCATGCAGAACGTCGGCGGTGAATGGGTCGTTGTCGATTACACCGGTGACGACGGGACCGACGACTGAAGGTGTTTTCGGAAGGCTGCTGTCGGCAGCCCCATCACAAACAAAAAGGGCCGGGATTGCTCCCGGCCCTCTTCATACTGGTTGAAGCGTAGTCGCTTACATGCCCGAACCTGGACCGTAAGTGATTTCCACGCGGCGGTTCTGCAGCTCACGCACACCGTCGGCAGTGGGAACGCGCAGGTCGTTCTCGCCGAAGGCTTCGCTGGAGATGCGCGATGCCGGAACGCCGCGACCGGTGAGGTAGGACTGCACCGATTCGTTACGACGCTCTGCCAGACCCATGTTGTAGGTCTGCGTACCCGACGTATCGGTGTGACCAGCCAGCATGATCGCAGCGGTGCCGCAATCACCATAGGCGGTGATAGCCGAGTTGAGCACGGTGGCTGCTTCCGGCGTGATGGTCGACTCATCCCAATCGAAGAACACGATGTAGGGGCCCTGCTCGCAAACCGGAGCCGGCGGAGGCGGCGGCGGGGGCGGCGGAGGCGGGGGAGGAGGAGGCGGCGGCGGAGGCGGGGGAGGGGGCGGAGGTGCCATCGGCTCCTCACCACCAAAGTTGAACATCAGCGTCGCGAGCAGCGAATGGGTGCTGAGGTCGCTTTCCAGCTCGCGGTCAAGCTGATCCACGTAAGTAGGGTTGGTAACCCGGTGGAACTTGTACTTCAGCGAGGCATCGATGGAGTCGGTCAGCGGAGCGCGCAGCTGGGCGATTGCCTGCCATGCGAAACGCGTATCGTCATCATCGACGAAACCTGCGCCGCGCGTGTTCGCTGTGAAGTTTTCAAGACTGGCATTGGAAATGCCAACACCGCCGCCGAGCGAAACGCCGATGCCGTCGTTACCGCCAAAGTCGAGAAGGGCATTCAGCATGCCGCTCCAAATGGCGAGATCGCCGGAGGCCGGCTCGATGGGATCTGTAAGTCCGATCAGCGCAGTGGTCGGACCGGGAACGCCGGTGCCAATTGCGTCGATAGCCTCTACGCCGATACGCTTGTACGCGCCTTCGACTTCAAGACGAACCGGGCCGGCATCATAGCCGAGCACGCCCTCGGCTTCCCAGCCAAGATCGGTTTCGACGACGATTTCGTCGGTCGGTGTTTCACGCAGGTCGATGTCTTCGGACATCGCGCCGCCGGCACCAACGCCAACGTAGAATTCGTTGTCTCCGGCAACTGCCGGCGTGGCGATGAACGCCGTGGCCGACAGCAGGCCAATTGTGAATTTTCTCATCAATTATTCCCCCATCTCAAGGAATTACATTACGGACCGCACAACGTGAGGGCTCGCAAGCCCCGAAACGTTGAAACTGCGTCGCTTGTTAGAGCAATAACAGCGCAATGCGAAGCTTTTCATAGCAAGCTGAGTTGGCCATCGCTTCGGGGTGATCGAAATGCAACGGTTTCCAGGACAAATTGTTTGTTTTCAATGCCAGCACGCTTGCAGGCTACACGAAAACGATTGCGAAACAGATCGGCCCACACGCCGCGTGGCTTGAAACGGCTGAAGAAGTCCGGATCATTGTCGCGACCTTGCCGGATGGAGCGAACGATGCTCATCACCTTGCGCGCGCGATCCGGATAATGAACATCCAGCCATTCGCGGAACAACGGTGCAACTTCGTGCGGCAGGCGAAGGGGTATCCAGCCACAATTGGTGACGCCCATCTGTGCTGCATGGGCAACGATTGCTTCCAGAAATTCGTCCGTGATCGCGGGTATAACCGGCGAGATAGAACAGTGAACCGGAATACCTGCTGCGGCCAATTTCTCCAGTGCTGACAGACGTTTGCCAGGCGATGCTGCACGCGGCTCAAGCTTTCCCGACAGTATCGGATCGAGGCTGGTGACCGATATGGAGACCACGACGAGCCTGTGTTCCGCAAGTTCGGATAGCAGATCGATATCCCGAAGAACCCTGTCAGACTTTGTGGTGACCGTGACCGGATGACGGGTTTCCAGGCAAAGTTCGAGGATTTGCCTGGTGATTTCGTAGCGCTTTTCGATCGGTTGGTAAGGATCGGTATTGGTCCCCATGGCAATCGGTCGGGGGATATATTTGGGCCGCGCCAGCGTTTCTCGCAATAGTTGCGGAGCATTGGGTTTGGCAAACAGCGTAGTTTCGAAATCCAGTCCGGGGGACAGGTCGTGATAAGCGTGGGTCGGCCGCGCAAAGCAATATACACATCCATGCTCGCACCCCCTGTAGGGATTGATCGATCGATCAAAGCCAATGTCGGGGGATTGGTTGAATGTGAGAATAGTCTTGGGATGCTCTTCGGTCACTGTCGTGCGAAGTTTTACCGGTGGCCCATCGAGCGCCTCCATCGCATCGCGCCAATCGCCATCGCATACGCGCGCGGCCAAGCCGAATCGCTGCGGCACATCGGCCGATTGCGCGCCGCGGCCTCGCTTTGGAACATTGACCTTGCTCATGGAACATAAATAGAACATACTCGCCGGAAGGCAAGCAGGAGGATGACGTGGCAATACTCGACTATGTTGAATTACCAGCCCACTGCGTGGCTGATCAAAAGCGTTTCTATTCAGAGGTCTTTGGTTGGCAGTTCACGTCATATGGAGAAGAATACGCCGCGCACGAAGACAGTCCCTGCCAATTCGCCTTGAACGGTACGGGTGAGCACGACGCCGACGTGGCCTTGCCGGTGATTCGTGTGACGGATATTTCTGACGCTTATCGATCGGTGGTGAAGGCGGGCGGAACGATCACCCTGGAAATCTTCGATTTTCCCGGAGGACGCCGTTTTCATTTCAGCGATCCCGAAGGTCAACCGATGGCGGTGTACGAAGCTGTCGCCGGGTAAGCACTAACGTTCGCGCAGTCGCGGCATCAGTTCAACGAAATTGCAGGGGCGGTTGCGGCTATCGAGCTGCTCTGCAAGTATTTCGTCCCACCCATCTCGCACCGCGCCGTTGGAACCGGGCAGGGCAAAGACATAGGTGCCCCCTGCCAACACCGCCAGTGCGCGCGATTGCACGGTGGAGGTGCCGATGCTCTTGTAGCTGATCCAGCGGAACAGTTCTCCGAAACCAGAAATGTCCTTGTCCTTGATCCGGTTCAGGGCCTCTGGCGTGACATCGCGGCCCGTAAGCCCCGTGCCACCAGTTGTGACGATCGCGTCGATCGAAATGTCTTCGATCCATCGGCGAAGCACGGATACGATCGTCGAAACATCGTCCTTCGCGATCGCACGGGTTGCAAGCGTGTGGCCCGCCTGTTCGATGCGTTGCGCAAGGATATCGCCGGATGTGTCTTCGTCCGGTCCGCGCGTGTCGGATATTGTGAGCAAGGCGATGTTGATCGGTGTGAATGTCCGGCTCTCGTCGATTGCCATTATTGACCGCCTGTCATGTAGACCCGGCCATCACTGCGGGCTTCGGGGAACAATGGCCAATCGTTCTGAGCCAGTGCGACGCGAGTGGGCGATGCCGCATTCGCCTGCCGTTCGTACATCCAGTAGTTGCGCATGACGATGGCGACATAACCGCGCGTTTCCCAATAGGGTATCGCTTCCATGTAAAGGAGCGGGTCGTTGCCGTCATTCACTTCGTGGACCCAGCGGGAGATGGGGGTAAGGCCGGCGTTGTAGGCCGCCATGATTTGCGGGAGTCGTCCCTGTGTTGCCGGGTTTCTGGCCACCATCTGCAAGTTGCACTGTCCAAGAGCCAGGTTCATCTCCGGCTCGAAGACGTTGATGGCACTGGCAGGCCGCCCCACGCAACCGGCGTGCTGCCGCAAGGTGGGCGGGGTAATCTGCATCAGCCCCTGAGCATTTGCCGGGCTCACAGCGTCGGAGCGGAACGCCGATTCCTGCAGGATATGGGCAAAGGCGAGGCCTGGATCGACTTGCCATCCTTCTCTCGGCGCGATTTTAGGGGCGGGGTAGTGCGATGCAGGGTCCGCCTGCCCTCCCGATGGCGCATTCAGTGCCATGTAAAGCTGCGTTTGCGGAAAGCCCAGATCGCGCGCGAGGCGGGAATAGGCATCGTATTGTCGAGGATCGCCGATGCGGGCCTGATGCAACAGTACCTGGCTGCCAAGTACGTCTCGCCCGATCTCGGCCAGTGCAACGGCGATACGCGTGTTTGGATTGCTCCCGATAGCCTGCCAGTCCTGCGCCGTGAAATCGGCTGTTTCCACCCGTTCCGGCAGGGTGCGGCCCAATTGCTCCGCCGCCAGCATACCGTAGAGGGTTTCATCAAGCAGGGCCGCGTCGTTCAGCAAGTCTTCGCTCAGCGCCGGTTGTCGGCAGCGCAACGCGGCACGCGAGGCCCAGAACAACGAAGCCGCCCGCAAGGTAGGATTGATCGCCCCCTGTGCCGCGCGCTGGAACGACCCGGCAGCCGTCTCGCAATCATTGAGGCGCCAGGCCGCGAGGCCCGCTGTCCACTCGCCTTCGGCGACCCATGCGCCTCTGCCTTCGTTCACGGTCTGCGCCATCGCCAGGGCCTGCGCATCCTGGTTCTCGATGAAATAGCTCCAGGCTATACGTTGACGCCACTCGGCCAGCGCTTCGGGACTGAGCGACGATTCGACGCCGTTCAGCAGCAGGCGCGCGCCGGTGGGATCGTCATTGGTGATACGTTCGAGGATCGCGGCTCGCACGTCGGATGGCATCGTTCCATCCTCAATGGAGCGGGGGCGCGTTCTGCGCGGAATGGCGCGCTGTGAAACAAGGTCGCGTGCGTATGGAAGGTTCGGCTCCCCTGTCAGCCCGCGCGTCTGGCCGAGGCGCACGAGTTGCGGAGCTTGTGGAAGATGGGAACCTGTCTCCAGCCATCTGGCAATCTGATCCGCCTCGACGCGCGGAGAATTGGCTGCAAGATAGTATTCGGCGCGCGCTACATCATGGAGCAGGCCGCCAGGGCGCTGGGCCAGGAGGCCTTCCACCCGGTCCCAGTCTCCACCTTCGATGGCAGAGAAGAGCCCGCCATAATACTCGCGATCATCTGCCGACAACTGCGGCGGAGCTGGGCGATCATAAAGACGGGCGGTGAAATAGGTGCGCGAGTCCTGCTGCTGGGCGAGGGCGGGTGTTGTAGCAAGACAGGCCAGTGCGGCGGCTGTCAGGGCAAGTCGCTTCATATAGAGGCAGTCCATTGGCAAAGCCGTTTCCAGAGCCGTGCACGTTGGCGCGCATGGTCCAGAAGCCGGTCGGGAGAAAATGTCGCGAGAACAGGGGTCTTCGAGATATCGGCAAACGATTCGGGCGGAGCAGACCCTTCATGCCCCAAAAGCTGGGGAAGCCTGCTGCCGAAAAGGAGAATTTTCCGAGGTTTTGCCAAGGCAATATGATGGGCAAGCACATCGCCCAGTCCGTCCACCCTCAAACTGTCCCAATCGGGAAGGGTGGTGTGCGAAGGCAACGCGCTGGCGTAATATGCGGCATTGGGATTCACGCCGATGGCCTGCAAGATATTGCCCAGCAACTTGCCCTGTGGTCCGGCAAGCAAGGTATCGCGATCGTCGACTTCCGGCATGGTGGAGAGCATCATGACCGGTGCGCCTTCTACTCCGATAGGTGCAATGCGTGGTGCGCCGCCGAAGGAAAAGGGATTGTCCGGGCCGACCCACCAGTTCCGAAAGCCTTCCAGCGTATCGGGTAGGGCAGCTGTATCGACTTTGGGTTCGGTCGGCTTTTCCGCTTCCGGCTCCGTCTTCGGCACTGCCGCAGGCGCTACCTGCCTTTCGCCATCTGAAAGCAGCGGTTCAATTTCGTCCACAAAGTCAAAATCCACGCCCGCCTCGCGCCACCAGTCAATGGTTGCGGCATATTGTTCGCCAAGGCTGATATCGGTGCGATTTTCCATGTTCGGACTTTCGCCGGTCTTGACGCCCCGCGAGGCAACGATCAAGTCCCCACCGATGGATGTTCCGCAAAACGAGGCGAAATGATGAGTGACCGGGAATCGATGCCCGTCGATGTTGTGGTCGTTGGCGGAGGGGTCGCAGGCCTTTCCGCTTCGATCCGGCTGAAGCAGTTGAATGAAGATCTTGAAGTTGTCGTGCTGGAGAAGGGCTCTGAAATCGGAGCGCATATCCTTTCAGGTGCAGTCGTCGATCCCAAGGCTCTGGATGAACTGCTGCCCGACTGGCGTACCATGGACTGTCCAATGGCAGAAACGCCCGTCACGGATAACTGGCACTGGATGCTTGGCAAGAATGGCAAGACGAACCTGCCACACGCCATGATGCCACCGCTGATGAGCAACGACGGTTGCTATACCGGTTCGCTCGGCAATCTCACGCGCTGGCTGGGTGAGCAGGCCGAGGCACTGGGCGTGATGGTATTCCCCGGCTTCCCGGCTTCCGAAGTGATGTTCGGTGACGATGGCGCCGTGAGCGGGGTTATCACGCAGGACATGGGCGTTGCCGCCGATGGTTCGCACAAGCCCGACTACCAGCCCGGTATGGAAATCCACGCGAAGTATACTTTGTTTGCCGAGGGCGCTCGCGGCAACCTGACGAAGCAGATGAAAGAAAAATTCGACCTCGAGGCCGATTGCGAGCCGCAGGTCTATGGGCTTGGCATCAAGGAGTTGTGGGACATTCCCGCAGACAAGCACGTGCCCGGCCGCGTAATTCACACGCAAGGCTGGCCCTTGAGCGAAAGCGACACCTGGGGCGGGGGTTTTCTGTATCACCAGGCCAACGGCCAGGTCGCGATCGGTTTCGTGACGGCGCTGGATTACAAGAACCCTTATGTCTCGCCATTTCAGGAATTTCAGCGGTGGAAGCACCATCCCGCGATTCTGGAATATCTGGAAGGCGGTACGCGCGTTGCCTATGGCGCGCGGGCCATTAACGAGGGCGGTTGGCAGTCGGTGCCCAAGCTGGCCTTCCCCGGCGGCGCGCTGATCGGCTGCGCAGCAGGTTTCGTGAACGTGCCGCGGATCAAGGGAAGCCACACCGCGATGAAAAGCGGCATGCTGGCGGCGGAAAGCGCCGTTGCGGCGATCGGTGCGGGTCATGAACATACTGAACTGGCCGATTACGATGCGAACCTGCGCGACAGCTGGATCGCCAAGGAACTGAAGAAGGTACAGAACGCGCAGCCACTGGTTGCCAAGTTCGGCGGAGATATCGGCACGGTGCTGGCGGGCGCCGACATGTGGCTGCGCACTCTGGGCCTTGGCCTCGGCTCCATGGGCCATCACCGCGACTATGCCGAAACGCAGCGGGCGGATCTGTACAAGCCGATCGACTATCCCAAGCCCGACGGCAAGATCAGCTTCGATCGCCTGACCAGCGTATCCTATTCCTTCACCAATCACGCAGAAGACCAGCCTAACCACTTGAAAGTGAAGGATATGGAGCTGCAAAGGGAAAGCGAGCTGGAAGTCTATGGCGGACCGTCGGCCCGCTATTGCCCGGCCGGTGTCTACGAATGGGTTCAGGAAGCCGGTGAGGAGCCGAAGTTCGTGATCAACTCGCAGAACTGCGTCCACTGCAAGACTTGCGATATCAAGGACCCCAACCAGAACATCAACTGGACCACGCCCGAAGGCGGCGGCGGGCCCAATTATCCGAACATGTGATCCGCATCTTGCGGCTAGCAGAAACAGCCTATGCCAAGATCAACCTCGCGCTGCATGTCCGCATGCGGCGCGAGGACGGCTATCACGAACTCGAAACACTTTTCGCATTCGTGGATGCGGGTGACCGGCTGACTGCGCGTTCTGCACAGCAAGATAGCCTGACTACAATCGGCGAGTTTGGCGCCACACTGGATAACCCTTTCGATAATATCGTGATGCAGGCGCTTGGCACGCTGCCCCGGCCAGATGGGATGGACGTGCATCTGGAGAAAAACCTGCCCGTCGCAGCTGGCCTGGGCGGTGGCTCGGCCGATGCAGGCGCTGTGTTTCGGATGGTCGAGCAAGCCTATGGTTTACCGAACGATTGGCACGAACGGGCGACACGGCTGGGTGCGGATGTGCCAGCTTGCGTAAGTAGCGAAATGGCTATCGGACGCGGCACCGGCACTGATCTGGAACCTGTAGAAAACGATATGGCAGGTATGGCGGTTCTCCTCGTCAATCCTCGCGTTGCCGTGCCCACGGGGCCGGTCTTTAGGGCATGGGATGGCAACGATCGTGGCCCCATGCCGGGCGGGACAGCCCGCCAGATAGCAGCCGCAGGACGCAACGATTTGCGCGGCCCTGCGATCTCGATCTGTCCCCGGATCGCCGATGTTCTGGGCGCGCTTGAAACGACTAACCCTTGGATGCACGAAATGTCCGGGTCTGGTGCAACCTGCTTTGCGCTTTATGAATCCGCCGAAATCCGCGATATGGCCTCGCAAAAGCTGGCATCCGATCATCCCGATTGGTGGCAGATGAAAGGACAATTGCGATGAGCGAGACGGTCTTGCGCCATATTGGCGAGGGCAGACCGGGCGGTATCGTTGCGGTATGCGACCATGCCAGCAACCGCGTTCCCGAAGGTATCGAACTTGGCGTTCGGCCCGAAACGCTGGAAAAGCACGTCGGTTACGATATCGGAGCCGGCGGCGTCTGCGAACGGTTGGCGCGGCGTCATGGCATCGGGGCTTTTTTGTGCGATATCAGTCGCCTGGTAATTGATATGCACCGCGAGGAGGACCACGAGGCACTGATCCCGGTAAACACCGATGGCATTCTCGTGCCCGGCAATATCGGCGCCAATCGCGAGGCGCGGGTAAAGGACTACTTCCAACCCTATCATCACGCGCTTGGGCAATGGCTCGATAAGGTGGAACCGGGTTTGATCCTCGCAATCCACAGCTTCACGCCCAAGTTGGAGAGCGATGCCGGGCCGGATCGCCCGTGGGAAATCGGACTGCTCTACAATCAGGACGATCGCGCTGCGAAACATGCTATCCGCCTGTTCGGGGAACTCGGCGTCAACGTTGGCGATAACGAGCCCTATTCCGGCAAGCAGCTGAACGCCACAATGAACAGGCATGCAGAGGCGAAGGGACGCCCCTATTGCGCCATCGAAATACGCAATGATCTGATCGCGACCGAAACCGGCCAGGCCCGCTGGGCGGCGATTATCGCCGATGTGGCCGGCCGCGTGAAACTGGCAGTCGATACGTTCGAATGAGCATGGCTTGGCTTTGCCCAAGCTTTTCCTCTTTCGGATCGGGTGTCGCATCCTCTAGGATCGATGCTCAGGTTTTAAGCAGGATCGACCATGCCCGACTATCGTTCACGCACTTCGACCCACGGCCGCAACATGGCGGGCGCCCGCGGACTGTGGCGCGCAACCGGCATGAAGGATGGCGATTTCGGCAAGCCGATCATCGCCGTGGTCAATTCCTTCACGCAGTTCGTGCCTGGCCATGTCCACCTGAAGGATCTGGGTCAGCTCGTCGCCCGTGAAATAGAGAAAGCGGGCGGCGTCGCCAAGGAATTCAATACCATAGCCGTAGATGATGGCATCGCCATGGGTCACGATGGCATGCTCTATTCGTTGCCCAGCCGCGATCTGATCGCGGACAGCGTTGAATACATGGTCAACGCCCACTGCGCCGATGCGATGGTGTGCATTTCCAATTGCGACAAGATCACGCCCGGTATGTTGATGGCGGCAATGCGGCTGAACGTGCCGGTGGTCTTCGTCAGTGGCGGCCCGATGGAGGCCGGCAAGGTGGTGCTGAAGGGCAAGGAAGTGGCGCTGGACCTGGTCGATGCCATGGTTGCCGCGGCGGACGAAAGCTATTCGGACGAAGAAGTGCTCGATATCGAGCGATCTGCCTGTCCGACCTGCGGATCGTGCAGCGGCATGTTCACCGCCAATTCGATGAACTGCCTGACCGAAGCACTGGGTCTTTCCTTGCCGGGCAACGGTTCGCAACTGGCCACTCATTCGGACCGACAGGGACTGTTCGAAAGGGCAGGCCGCCTCGTCGTTGCATTGGCAAAACGCTATTACGAAGAGGACGATGCCAGCGTCCTGCCGCGATCCATCGCCTCCTTCGAGGCTTTCGAGAATGCCATGAGCCTCGACATTGCCATGGGCGGCTCCACCAACACGGTGCTCCATCTGCTTGCTGCCGCGCATGAGGCGGGGGTGGACTTCACCATGGCCGACATAGACAAGCTGAGCCGCAAGGTGCCGTGTCTGTCGAAGGTCGCCCCGGCAAAAAGCGATGTTCATATGGAGGACGTCCACCGTGCAGGCGGCATCATGGCGATCCTCGGCCAGTTGGACCGCGCCGGTCTGCTGCACACCGCGCTCCCCACCGTCCACAGCCCCACCATGGGCGATGCGCTGGATGACTGGGACATATCGCGCACCGGAAACCCGAAAGTGCACGAGTTTTACAAGGCTGCACCAGGCGGGGTCCCTACGCAGACCGCCTTCAGCCAGTCGCGCCGGTGGGACGAACTGGACCTGGACCGCGAAAATGGCGTGATACGCAGCGCCGACAATGCCTTTTCGCAGGATGGCGGCCTTGCTGTTCTCTACGGTAACATCGCGCGCGATGGCTGCATCGTGAAAACGGCAGGCGTTGACGAGAGCATCCTGATGTTCACCGGTCCCGCGCGCGTCTTTGAGAGCCAGGACGATGCCGTGGCCGGTATTCTGGGTGACGAGGTAAAGGCGGGCGACGTGGTGGTCATCCGCTACGAAGGCCCCAAGGGCGGCCCCGGCATGCAGGAAATGCTCTATCCAACCAGCTATCTGAAATCGAAGGGTCTCGGCGCGGAATGCGCGCTGCTGACAGACGGGCGTTTCTCCGGAGGTACATCGGGCCTTTCCATCGGCCATGCCTCCCCGGAAGCGGGCGAGGGAGGCGCTATCGCGCTGGTGGAAAACGGAGATGTGATCGAAATCGACATCCCCGGCCGCACAATCAACCTTTCCGTGAGCGAAGACGTATTGGCCCATCGCCGCGCTGCGATGGAGGAAAAGGGCGAACACGCTTGGCAGCCTGTAAGCAAGCGCACACGTCGTATCACGCCCGCGCTCCAGGCCTACGCCGCGATGACAACCAGCGCCGCCAAGGGGGCGGTTCGCGATGTCAGTCAGGTTATAAAAGGCGGTAGGTAGTGACGGCGAAGCTCTCATTTTGTTGCCTTGCTCTGCTTCTCGCCTCTGGCTGCGATGACCGCAGCGGGGCCAGCGCGCAGGCTGCTACGGGTGGTACGATGATTGATTGTTCATTGAACGGGGCTGGCGGGTTTGGCCGCGATTGCAGGATGGAACGCGTTCAGCAGGACGGCACGGATTTTATCGTCGTGCGCCATCCCGATGGTGCATTTCGCCGGTTCGAACTGGGCGTGCCGGGGCGTGGGCTGATAACAGCCGCAGGCGCGCAATCTGCCGAGGTGACGGATCACGGTGGCTATGTGGAGGTGCGGGTGGGTTCTGACCGGTATCACCTGCCGGTTTCATAGATGACAGTACAGGCGCCAGAACAAATTCTGACCGCTGCACAGATGCAGGCGGCCGAGCAGAAATTGCTCGATAATGGCGAGACCGTCAAAAGCCTGATGAAGCGCGCAGGTGCTGGCGCGGCAGACTGGGTGTGGCGACTGGCTGCCGGCCGCGCCGTCACGGTTCTTTGCGGGCCGGGCAACAACGGCGGCGATGGATACGTCATCGCGCGCATCCTGGCGCAGCGTGGTATCTCCGTTTCGGTGATCGCGCCGATTGCGCCGAAAACGGATGCAGCGAAAGCCGCGCGCGCAGAATGGACAAGCGAACCTGTCGATTTCGCGCATGGCGAGGTTTTCGTGGACTGCCTTTTTGGAACAGGGCTTGGTCGTGCGCTGTCGGACGATTTGCTGGCGCTGCTCGTCAAGCTATCCCACGCGCATCGAATTTCCATTGCGATGGACCTTCCCAGCGGCGTCGACAGTGATAATGGCGAGCAGTTGAATGAGGGCCTGCCAGCCTACGATCTCACGCTGGCCCTAGGCGCATGGAAGCGCGCGCACTGGCTGATGCCTGCATCGGCTAAAATGGGTTCTCGTCGCCTTGTCGATATCGGCGTTGGCGCCGTGAAGGGTGCGGTGCAGCTGGCACAGCGGCCGCAGTTAGACCCGCCCTCAACTGATTCGCATAAATATTCGCGCGGCCTTGTGGCTGTCGTCGGCGGTGACATGCCGGGCGCTGCCGTGCTCGCAGCGCGCGCTGCACAGCATTCGGGCGCGGGTTACGTCAAATTGCTGGCACCGCATTCCCACCCCGATTTGCCTGCCGACATCGTACTGGTCGAGGATGAGGATATATCCGGTTCGCTCGGCGATGATCGACTGGGTGCCGTCCTGATTGGTCCCGGCCTTGGACGCGGAGACACGGCGCGCCAGAAACTGCGGCAGGTGCTCCTTTCGAAAGCTGCACTAGTCATGGATGCCGACGCGCTGACCCTGCTTGAACCGGGTATGCTGAACGGAAACTCAGATGGACACCTTGCAACGCCTCACGCTGGAGAACTGGCAACCATGAGCCAGGCGTTCGGCATCGAAGCCGACAGCAAGCTGGAGCAGGCCAGGGCGCTGCATGATGCAACCGGACTGACGATACTTGCCAAGGGGCCGGACAATATCCTCGTCGGTGATGAGGGGACCGTGTTTTTTCCGCCCACACCGCCTTGGTTGTCGACTGCAGGCACGGGGGACGTCCTCGGAGGGATTGCTGCGAGCCGGGTCGCCACGGGGCGCACTGCGTTCGACGCAGCGCGGGAAGCGGTGCTGATCCATGCCGAGGCCGCGCGGCTTGCAGCCCCCGCATTTTCTGCCAGCGATCTTGTTGACGCGTTGCCAAGGGCCTACGCGGCCTTCCTGTGACCGATACAAACGAAATCATCCGTATCGCCGCCAAGGGCGATGGCGTAACCGCAGATGGGCGCCATGAATCGATGGCAGCGCCAGGCGACAAGGTCCTGCCTGACGGAACGCTGGAATACGGCCCCCACCACGCAACGCCGCCATGCCGCCATTTCGGCACATGCGGTGCATGCCAGTTGCAGCATTGTGACGAGAGTGCGCTTTCCGATTTCGTGCGCAATCGCGTCGTCTACGCAGCGCAGTCGCAGGGATTGGAGCCAGCCAGCATCGCTCCGCCTGCAATGTCCCCACCACGATCCCGGCGCCGGGCAAGCCTGCGCGCGATCAATGGCGGAGGCCGTCCGCTGATCGGTTTCACACAAGCCGGGTCGCACAAGGTCGTGGACATGCAAGAGTGCCACGTTCTGCACCCGCAACTGTTTGCCGTGGTTTCTGCGCTGCGTGGCTATCTCGGCCAATTGAAGGGCCGCTACGCCATCGGAATAGAGATGACGCAGGTCGATCAGGGCGTTGATCTGAATATCAGCGGTTTCACGCCCGAAGGGCTGGAGCAGACCGAAACGCTGCTGGATTTTTGCCGCGATCAGAGCCTTGCACGCATGACGCTGGACCATGGCTACGGTGCCGAAAACTTCTGGGAGCCGGACCCTGTTACCGTTACCCTTGGCGGCGTTCCGGTGGCTTTTCCACCCGGTGGGTTCCTGCAAGCTACGGACCATGGGGAGGCAACGCTGGTGGCGGCATGCCGCGAATGGCTGACGGGTGCCGCGCGTGTGGCAGACCTGTTTGCCGGACTCGGCACCTTTGCACTGTCGCTATCGGAAGCCTCGCACGTTCTTGCAGCGGAGGCGGATGCATCGGCAATATCGGCATTGCGCAATGTCGCCAACCACCAGCAGCAACGCATCGAATGCGCGCATCGCGATCTGTTTCGCAACCCGCTGCGCGCCGAAGAACTGCGAAATTTCGATGCCGTCATCCTTGATCCGCCACGCGCAGGAGCGCGCGCACAGATCGAGCAGATTGCCAGCAACGGTATTGAACGTGTCGTCTATATCAGTTGCAACCCCTCCAGCTGGGCGCGCGATGCGGCGCAGTTGAAGGATGCAGGTTACAAATTGGCGGAGTTACGCCCCGTGGGCCAATTTCGCTGGTCCACCCATGTGGAACTGGCAAGCCTGTTCGTACGCTAGCCGAGCGTTTCCATGAGCGACACGATCTGATCTTCCAGCCAACGATGGTTTGGCGGATCGCTGAAGGCATGGTCCGCGCCTTCGCATAGGATAATGGCTTCATCGCCAATCGGATAATTGGTGCGGAAAGCCTGTGCGGTACGATCGCGGCCTGCCAGCAGGATGCGGACATACCCGTCGTAATGCGAAAGGCCTTGCGCCAGCGCCATTCCCAGTTCGCTGGTGCGGTTCTGGCCCGCAACCATCTGTTTCAGGCTTTGTGCAACACCGGCTAGTGAAACTTTTCCAGTCAACAGCCGACCCAGTTCACGAGGACTGCGCAGCTTTTCCGCGTAGCGGGCCTTGATTGCGTCCGATGGCGTTTCCTGTGATTGTTCATCATCGAAAGTCCATGGGTTGGCCAAAGCGAGGGCATCAAGGCCGAACCCTTCGCCCAGCATCAAGGCTGCGGCTCCATCGCAGTTGCCGAACGCGACGATACGGCGCATCGCAGGAGTTTCACGACGAAATCGCACGATTGCAGCAGCGATGTCTGGTTGGGATTGCCTGAAACCGGCGTCGATGCCGCTGCTGTCACCTACGCCACGCCGGTCGAACCGAAAAACAGGAAAACCGCGGTTGCAAATGCGCGCAGCAAGTCGTGCGTGTCCGGCAAAGGCCCCGTTGCGCGGTTCGCTCCCTCCGCTCACGATCAGCAGTCCGGTTTCCGCGTCCGCTTCGTCCAGTGTGCCAACCAGCGTTGCGTCTTCGCAGGGGAAGGTCAGATGGCGCCGGGTCACTTGATCCGGTCCACAACTAGGTTGGCCAGCACATCGGCCTGTGCGGCATCGTGGCCCGGTTCCGCCCGTAGCCATAGGCCACCGCCGCCCACATCGCCCTGCGCAATCTCGATGGCATCGTCATGTGTCAGCGCCGCCGATTCCAGAGCCGAAATCATCTGTGGACCAATATGATATCCTGCAAGCCGCAGGCCTTCCTCCGATCCCCGCGCAAACAGCCCATCGCGCGTTTCCTTGCGGCCTGCCTCGCTGGCGATGATAACCTGCGCGCGCAGCATTGCTCGCAACAGACTGGCCCCAGATGCCGGAGCATAATGGACGTTGGGAAGATGGGAAGGGGCGATCAGCGCACCGCCTCGAATGGCCAGTACATGCGTGGCACGAAAATGTTCGGCTGCAGAATACATGGCGGTTTGCCAGCCAGTTAGCGTCTGGACCTCGAGATTTTCGAGGCTTTCGTTTGTGCCCGGCAGGTCCGGCAGGAAGCAGTCGATACCGGCCTTGTCCAGTCGCCGCAGCAATTCCACCGTGAAGTGCCGCATCTTGTTGCCCTCGTCGAAGAGAGCGCGGATCACCAGGAGCCGGAGCGGCCTCCTGCGATCGAAGCTGAGTGCATACTCACCGGAGCCGGCAGGCGTGGGCCATAGACCCGTCAACATGGTAGATCAGCCGTCGGCGCGCTTGGCATCGAGAAACGTGAGAAGTGCACCAAACGTTTCCAGCATCTCGCCGTCCACGTCATCATCCTCGATGATGATATCGAGGCGATCCTCCAGTTCGGTGAGAAGACCTGCGACGGCCATGGAATCCAGTTCCGGCAAGTGTCCGAAAAGACCGGAACTGGCGTCGAGTTCGGAGATGCGCTCCGCCGAAAGGCCAAGAACGTCAGCGAGAACCTGTCGCAGAAGGAGTTCGGTCTCCTCGCTCTGCGCGGTCGGGGCGGGGAGGTTGGTCGCCATAACGATTGCGGCACTAGCCACCGTTTGCACGATAAACAAGCGTGCGCAGCGCTGCCCTGGCAATGAAATACCAATTTCTGGGTGAGGCGGGCCGCAGACAAATCATCTGCCATCGCTTGCGCACCTGCTCCATCCAGTCGCGCTTGTACGGGTCGTCGCCGGTACCGAAATCCACCCATTCAACGCCGTCTTTATCGATAACGCGTTCGAACAATGCCGCCGTCAGTGCGGTTCCGGCAGAAAGCTTTTGTGCGTCCTTGCGGTGGGCAAGCTTGTGAATGTAGGCCGTATCGCCATCAACGGTCCAGAACTGCGCGGCGACCGGCGTTTCATTGTGATGAGCAATGGCAAAGCGGAAGCGACCGGCGCTGCTCTCCCCCATCGCGAATCGTCGCAAAAGGTGCGGATCGCCTTCTTCGGGCTTCCAGCTATCGGCATAGATCGCCTCGTAGGCGGTCCACATTTCCGCATCGAACTGGGTGGAGAGAGCGATGTCGACCTTCTTCGCCTTGCGTTTCAAGGTCGTTCGCAAATGACCAGGGCGATCGGCCAGGAATTGCCGATAATCGCGGCCCGCAACGCGCAACACGTGGTTGGTATCACAAGGTTCTGCCAGAACCAGCCATCCAGCGCTGCGAAACGCGTGCTTCAGGCGATCCAGCGTCCCGTCTTCTGTAGGCAGCTTGGTAAAGGACACGCGGTTGGTGCGCATGGCCAGGTCTTTCGCCAGCGCTTCCAGCATGGCGCCATCGGAATATCCGCTGGTTTGCAGGTGCCGCCAGGTAAAGGCGTACCAGTTCGTCAATGTTTCCAGACCGGTGGCGCACCGCTGCAAGGGGAAAGCAACGCCCGAATGGCCGTCGCTCGCCGTCGCGATCAGAGGCTTGGTGCCGCATTCTTCGAGAAGGGAGAACCATTCCAGACGGGCAAAAGGGCCTGCAACAGACCAATCCAGGTCTTGCAGATCGTTAACCGTGTGGTGATAGCTGATCGCCGTCACTTGAATGCTTGCTCCAGGAATACGATGCCAACCGCACCAGATCCCACGCCATTTCCGCTCGATCACCTCGCTTTTCGAGGGGAGGATGCGGACGCAGCGCTGGTCTTGCGCGGTGAGACTCTTAGCTGGAATGGCTTAAGAAGCCGTGTCGCGCTGCTGGCGGGCTGGCTGGCGCAGCAATTGCCGGAGAAAGGCGCAAGGATCGCGACATGGGCGGCAAAGGGCGAGTGTACGTGCCTCGTGCCCTTGGCGGCGGCGCGCGCCGGGCTGGTGCATGTGCCGATCAACCCGCTGCTCAAACGGGCACAGGTCAAGCATATCCTCGAAGACAGCGGAGCAAGCGTGCTGATCGCGAATTCCGCGCGCCTTGCCTCGTTGGAAGATGGCGACGTACCCATGTCCTGCGCCCGTTTCGAGGAATTGCCGGTGATGGAGGCTTGCCGCACCGCCGATCCACTTGCCGAGCCATCAGGCGCGCATGCCGATGATCTGGCCGCAATTCTTTACACCAGCGGTTCGACCGGAAAGCCCAAGGGCGTAATGCTCAGCCATGCGAACCTGTGGCTGGGCGCAGTCAGCGTGGCGCATTACCTGGACATGGCGCGTGATGACGTGACGCTGGCGGTGTTGCCGCTCAGCTTCGATTATGGGCAGAACCAGCTTCTTTCCACCTGGTACGCAGGCGGCAGCGTGGTGCCGCTCGATTATCTCACACCGCGTGACGTCATCAAGGCGTGCAGCCGCCACGGTATTACTACCCTTGCCGCTGTTCCCCCCTTGTGGGTGCAACTGGTGGGGCAGGATTGGCCCGCCGAATCGTTGGGGTCACTGCGTCGCCTGACCAACAGTGGCGGCGCCTTGACCGAAGATCTGGTGCAAGGTTTGCGACAGCTTTTCCCGCAAGCGAGGCTATTTCCGATGTATGGGCTGACGGAAGCCTTCCGATCCACCTATCTCGATCCGGAACTGGTTGACGATCATCCAACCTCGATGGGCAGAGCAATTCCATTCGCAGAAATCCTCGTGGTCGATGATGCGGGGGCCGTCGCTCAGGAGGGCGAACTGGTGCATTGCGGGCCCCTCGTGGCGCTGGGCTATTGGCAAGATGCGGAGCGTACCGCGCAACGGTTCAGGCCAGCGCCGCGGGCGTCGCACTATGGCGGCATGGCGGTATGGTCTGGCGACAATGTCCGCCGCGCCGAGAGTGGACTGCTGTATTTTGTCGGCCGGGATGATGCCATGATCAAGAGTGCCGGAAACAGGATCAGTCCGCAGGAAATAGAGGAGGTGGTCATCGCCAGCGAATTTGCAGAAGAGGCGGTCGCGCTGGGTGTACCTGACGAAGAGCTGGGGCATGCCATCCACCTGGTCGTACGCGGGTCGGGCGACGAAGATGGACTTCGCAGCGTACTGCGACGCGAACTGCCCAATTTCATGCAACCGGCAGCAATTCGCTGGCTCGATGCGATGCCGCTTAACCCCAACGGCAAGATAGATCGCGCTCGGCTGGCACGGGAAGCTGTATGAAAGCGCTTGGCCCGATACCGATAGAATACACGGCCAAGGATGGCGAACTCGCCATTGGTGGACGCATTGCAAGCGCCCTGGCGAAAGAGGCGCGCGAAACGCCGCTGTTCGTTTATTCACGCGAAATCATAGAGCAGCGCATCGCAGGTCTTCGCAAGGCGATGCCAGAGCGATTGAATATTCATTATGCCATGAAAGCAAACCCTTACGGTCCATTGCTGGAATTCATGGCAGATCTGGTGGACGGGTTGGACATTGCCTCTGCCGGAGAGTTGCAACAGGCGCGCGAGGCCGGTTACCTGCCGCGAGAGATAAGTTTCGCCGGCCCCGGAAAGCGCGACCGCGAACTTTTCGCCGCGATCAAGGCGGGCGTTACTTTAAACCTGGAATCGGAGAACGAGGCGGATCGGGCGCTGCAGATCGGCAAGGAACTGCGCATCGCGCCGCGGCTAGCCATTCGTGTGAACCCCAGTTTCGAACTGCGAGGATCGGGCATGAAAATGGGCGGCGGGGCTAAACCCTTCGGCCTTGATGCGGAGCGTGTTCCCGCCCTTGCGAGAAAGATAGTCGACGCGGAAGCCAACTGGCGCGGCTTTCATATCTATTCGGGCAGTCAGGCGCTGGATGCCGAGGCAATCATCGAAAGCCAGGCGCATGTCCTCGATGTCGCCGCAACGCTTGCGCAGGAAGCGGGAGTCCCCGTTCCGCATCTGAACATGGGTGGGGGCTTCGGCATTCCCTATTTCGACAAGGATACTCCTCTCGATATCGCGGAGGTGGGCGACGCGCTGAAAGCACGTTTCGCAGGCCTTCCGCCGGTCCTCGCCGAAACGCAGTTCGCCATAGAACTTGGGCGGTATCTGGTGGGCGAGGCAGGCGTTTACCTAACGCGGATCGTGGACCGGAAAGTGAGCCACGAGACGACCTATCTCATCACCGACGGCGGGTTGCACCACCAGCTTGCGGCATCGGGCAATTTCGGGACTGTCGTGCGGCGCAATTATCCCGTCGCGATAGCCAACCGTTTCGATGCGGAGCCGGAAGAAGTCGTCAACGTCGTCGGCTGCCTGTGTACCCCGCTCGATCGCCTCGCCGATGCCGCGCATCTACCGCGTGCCGAAGTCGGTGACCTGATCGCGGTTTTCTGCGCCGGAGCCTATGGCGCCAGCGCCAGCCCGGACAACTTCCTGGGCCAGGGGCCAGCGCTGGAAATGCTGGTCTGATACCCGGCGCTGAAATCGTCCCGCTTTAGGACAGGCCTTCACAAAACCCGCCTCCAGCGCGGTTTTGGGGCTGAAGGCTAACGCAATGTTCACCCTTTTTCGCGAGAACCCCGGTTCGGAACCGAGGGGCGAATTGTCTGTGCTGCCAGCAATGGCGGTTTCAGGCACCCGCCCGACATTCGCGAAGGACGTATCAATGCGAAGGAATAAGCCCGTCTGCATGCTCCTGGCTTCGGTAAGCCTTGCCATCGGCCTTTCCGGCTGCGGAGCGGGCGCTCCCGGACCCCAGCTTGAGCCTGCGCGCTTCGTCGCCATGCAGGAAGGGCCGGGTGAGGAATATGTCATCGGCCCGCTCGACCAGCTTACCATCCATGTCTGGCGAAACGAGGAACTGGGCGCCGAAGTTCAGGTGCGTCCCGATGGCCGCATCACCACGCCCCTGGTGGCGGACATGCCCGCCGTGGGCAAGACGCCGACCATGCTGGCAGAAGATATCCGCCTCCAGCTTTCGCAGTACATCGAAGAGCCCTTAGTGACTGTCATCGTCAACGAATTTGCGGGTACCTTCAGCCAGCAGGTTCGCATCGTGGGCGCGACTGCGCAGCCTGCCTCGCTGCCATATCGCGCGAACATGACGCTGCTGGACGCGATGATCGCGGTGGGCGGCCTTTCCGAATATGCTGCGGGCAACCGGGCCAAGCTGATCCGGTTCGATCGCCAGAGCGGTCAGCAGGCCGAATATGCCCTGCGTCTATCCGACCTTTTGCGCCGCGGTGAAAGCGAGGCCAACGTGATGCTGCGCCCCGGCGACGTGATCATCATTCCAGAGAGCATGTTCTAAGGAAGGTATGCCACTTTGAACCAGCTTCTCGAAGAACTGCGCGCAGGCGCATGGGCGATATGGAATCGCCGTTGGCTGGCGCTGGCCATTGCCTGGGGAACCTGTCTTCTGGGTTGGCTGTTGGTCGCGCTTATTCCGAACAGCTATGAAAGCGAAACGCGCATCTTCGTGCAGCTTGACGATGTTTTGGCCGAACAGATCGGCATTGGCGCGGGCAGCCGTGCACGAGACATCGATCGAATCCGCCAGACGCTCGTCAGCTCGGTCAATCTCGAAAAGGTGGTTCGCTCCACGCGCATCGGGGACACCGTTACGTCACCAACCGAGATGGAACGCGCGATCGAAGGGCTTACCGAAGACATCGAGGTGGTGAGCGAAGGCGAGAACATCTTCGAGATATCTGCCGTAAGCGGTCGCACCGACTTGTCTGACAGCGAAAATGCCGAACTGGCGCAGGTCATCGCCCAGAGCATGATCGACATTTTCCGCGAGGAAAACCTTGGCGGCGCACGCGGGGAAATGCAGGATTCGATCGAATTCCTGAACCAGCAACTGGCCCAGCGCGAGGCGGAGCTAGAGGCTGCGGAAGAACGGCGTCTTGCCTTCGAGTCAGCCAACCCCGACCTGATCGGTGGCGCCCAGGCTATTGCCAACCAGCTTACCGCCACACGCGCTGCATTGCGCTCAGTGGAATCGGACCTTGCTGCCTCGCAAGGCGCCCTTGCCGCGCTTGAAGGACAGATCGCCAGCACCCCTCGCACGATCATCACACCCGGATCGGGCGGACCGCAGGCGTCTCTGGCACAGGCAGAAGCCAATCTCGCCGCCATGGAAGCGCGTGGGCTTACCAACGAACATCCCGACATGGTTGCCGCGCGACGCACGGTCGCCTCCTTGCGGGAGCAAGCGCAGGCCGCCGGTCCCTCCAGCGGTTCGGTCAATCCGGCCTACAGCACGCTGCAATCGATGCGTGTAGAGCGTATGTCGAACGTGCAATCGCTGCAATCGCGCGCGGCGGCTTTGCGTGCGGAAATCGCCTCCATCACGGCCAGCCAGATGCGTGAACCCGGCGCCGCCGCCGAAGCGCAGCGTATCAGCCGCGATTACGATGTGCTGCGCGAGCAATATGACCAGTTGCTGCAGGATCGCGAGGAATTGCGGCTGCATGGGCAGGTTGAGTCAGAGCATAGCGCGAGGCAGTTCGAAGTCGTCGATCCCCCGAGCACGCCCCGCACACCGGCAGCGCCCAACCGCCCTCTTCTTCTTGCTGGCGTCCTGATCCTGGGTCTGGGGGCAGGGGCGGGCACTGCCTATGCCCTCAGCAAACTCGGCTCCACCTTTGCCACGGCAAGCCAGCTGGAGCGCAGTTTCGGCCTGCCTGTTATCGGCACCATTTCCCATACTTTCACCGAGGCGGGGCGCGAATTGCGCGCCAAGCGTCTCAAGTATTTCGCCGCCGGGGTCAGTGGCCTTGGCGTCTTGTTTGTCGTGCTGATGGGCGTCGAATTCGTCCAACGCGGCATGGTGGCATGAGGACCGCGCGATGACCGAACACCGCAAATTGCCCGATCCGCCCAAGACGCTGTTGGAGCGTGCCGAAAGCATGTTCGGCCTTGGCGGCTTCACGCCCGCCGCCGTTCCCAAGGAACTGAAGAAGCCTGTGAACCGAAGGCCGAGCCGGGCAAGGCCGAAGGCCCCGCGCGCCGATATTCCCACGCAGGCTAATTCGCCCGCGCAGCCCGCCGAAGCAGAACAGTCCAGGCCCCCGCCCACAGCGCACACCGCGCCCGAGCCCGTCTACGAGGATGTCGAATTCTCCGAAATCGAGCATCTGATCGATCGGGAATGCCTGGCCCGCCATGGACTGATCCAGCCCGAGGGGCAGGTGACGGAGCTTTTGGAAGAGTTCCGCATCGTCAAGCGGCAGGTGCTACAGGCAGTCCGCAAGGCGCGAGCGACCGGCTCCGGTGCACTGGCGCAGCGCGTACTGGTCTGTTCTCCGCACCCTGACGAAGGCAAGAGCTACTGCGCGGTCAATCTGGCGATTGCCCTGGCGGCGGAAAAGGACAGCGAAGTCCTGCTGGTGGATGCCGATTTCGCCAAACCATCCCTACTCAAGATGCTCGGCCTGCCCAAGGGGCCGGGTTTCATGGACATCCTTGCACGCGAAGACATTAAGGTGGAAGATTGCGTCCTCGCTACCGACATTGCCGGCCTGCACGTTTTGCCTGCAGGCAATCACACCACCTCGGATAGCGAATACCTTGCCAGCCATCGCACGGCCGAGGTGCTGGACAGGCTCACCCGCGCCGCGCCCAACCGGATCGTGATCTTCGACAGTCCACCGGCGCTGGCGGCATCGCAGGCGGCGGAACTGGCTGAACATGTCGGTCAGGCGATCGTCGTCGCGCGGGCGGACCGCACCGGCCAGAGCGCGCTGGAAGATGCGTTGACGCTTCTTTCGTCCTGCCCCGACCTCAAGCTTCTTTTGAACGCTGCGCATTTCAGCCCCAGCGGGCGTCGCTTCGGCGCCTACTACGGGGACGAGGCATGATTACCATTCGCAAAGCACGCGGCATTCCCATCGGTCTTGCGTTGGCTCTGGCCGTAATGTCGCACACTGCCCATGCCCAAGCACAGAGCGGTTCGGACGCGAGTATGCCGGACCAGGTAGAAACTGGTGAACGCGCGGAACGCACATCGGGCGCGGACATCACCCCCTATATCGAAGCTTCTCAGGTCATTTCCGCGCAATTGCAGCTCGGCGATGACGTGCTGACCTACACCCAGCTTGCCGCAGGAGTGGACGCCACTATCGCGGGCCGCAACTCCAGCGCATCTGCATCCCTGCGCTACGAGCGTGAGATCGGCTACGGCGATGCCGTGGATAGCGATACGGTCTCCGGTATCGCCCGCGCTTCGGTGGGGCTGCTGCGTCGTGGCATTACTCTCGAAGCGGGTGGACTGGCCTCCCGCACACGCGTTGAAGCCAACGGTTTTTCGTCCATCGGTGCTGTCGGCGGGAATGATGACGCCAGCAGCCAGATCTACTCGATCTATGCCGGACCTTCCATCCAGACCCGTTCAGGTCCGCTGGAAATCAGCGGTTCCTATCGTCTGGGTTACACCCGCGTCGATACTTCGGATGTGCTGGTAACGGCGCCAAATGAGGCACCGGTCGATATCTTCGACGATAGCGTTAACCACAACGCTGCCATTCGTTTCGGCGCCGCGCCCGGCACGGTCGCACCCATTGGCATCGGGATTGGCGCAGGATGGAACAGGCAGGATATCTCCAATCTCGATCAGCGGATCGAGGACCGCTATGTGCGCGGCGATGTGACGCTGCCGGTTTCTCCCAACGTCGCGCTGGTTGGTGGTGTGGGCTATGAGGATGTCGAGGTGTCCAGCCGCGATGCGCTGCTGGACGGCGATGGCGCGCCGATAATCGGCAACGATGGCCGCCTGGTGACGGACGAAAGCGGTCCGCGGCAGATCGCCTATGAGACCGACGGCCTGATCTGGGATGTCGGCGTGATGTGGCGCCCCAGCGTCCGCACCTCGCTAGAAGCGCATGTGGGCCGACGCTACGGCTCCACCACCTATTACGGCTCGCTGTCCTATGCGCCCAATGCCAACTCCAGCCTCAGCGTTTCGGTATACGACAACATTACCGGCTTCGGTGGCCAGCTTACCGATGCGCTGGATCTGTTGGGGTCGGATTTTCAGGCGGCACGCAACCCGATCTCGGGCGATCTTGGCGGTTGCGTCATCGGTGCAGAAGGCAACAATTGCGCTCTGGCGCAGCTTAATTCGCTGCGCTCTTCCGTATTTCGCAATCGCGGAGTGGCTGCCAGCTATTCGGTAACGGGCAGGCGCACATCTTTCGGTATCGGCGTAGGTTATGATCGTCGCAGCTTCATCGGCGCAGAGAACACCGTCCTTGCCGATGTCGACGGCGTGATTGATGAAAGTTACTACATCGCTGCCAATGTCTCACGCCAATTGGACCGGAAATCCGGGATTTCGGCCGGCGCTTATGCCAGCTGGTTCAACGGCGGTTCCGGCACCTTGGGTGATGGCTTTGGCTATTCTGCGTCGATCGCATACAACCGCAATATCTGGCGTGGCCTGACAGGTGTTGCCGCCATCGGCCTCGATGGTGTCAGCCGCGACAATCTTCCCGATTATTCTGCCGCATCCGCCCTTCTGGGCCTGCGCTACACATTCGACTGACCGGGTCAGCAAGGAGAGCAATCCCATGTTCGATAACTTCTATGGCCTCACCGGCAAGCCTTTCCAGCTCACACCTGATCCGGAATTCTATTTCCGTTCGATCACCCATCGCAAGGCGCTGTCCTACCTGGGCTATGGCCTGGCCCAGGGCGAGGGGTTCATTGTCATCACCGGCGAAGTCGGCTCGGGCAAGTCCACGCTGGTTGCGCACATGATGGAAAGCCTGGACGAGAACCAGGTTACCGTAGCGCAAGTCGTCACCAGCAAGCTGGACGGCGAAGAAATCGTCCACGTCGTGGCACGCAGCTTCGGTCTCGATATCGAAGGCCATGACAAGGCCACGGCCCTGACCGAGATCGAAAGCTTCCTGCACGAGGAAGCGCGCGAAGGCCGTCGCTGCCTGCTGGTGATGGACGAATCGCAGAACCTTACCGTCTCTGCACTGGAAGAGTTGCGGATGCTGTCGAACTTTCAGCTGGGCAATCATCCGCTGTTACAGACCTTGCTGCTGGGTCAGCCCGAATTTCGCGCCACGATCCAGAGCGATCCGGGCCTGGAGCAGCTGCGCCAGCGCGTTATCGCGGCGCATCACCTAGAGCCCATGCAGAAAGGCGAGATCGAGCCCTATATCGTTCATCGCCTGAAGAAAGTGGGCTGGGACGGGAACCCCGCTTTCGATCAGCGCGTGTTCTCGGAGCTTTACGAAGCCAGTGGCGGCATTCCCCGGCGGGTGAACCAGATCGCCAATCGCCTGCTTCTGCTGGGCGCCGTGGAAGAACGCAACCGGATCGATGCGGCCATGTTGCAGAACGTGCTGGGCGAGATGGAGGCCGAGCGCGCCTTCCCCGAAGCTGCGCCATCCCCCATGCCTGAGGCCGAGAAGAACTTCGAGCCGGTTAAAGCCATGCCCACCACGCCGCGCGTGGACAAGGAAATGCTGGAAGAATATCTGGCAGAACGAGACGTCCAGATTGCCGAATTGCAGCAGGCAATCGTGGAGATGGCCGAGCAGCGCGACACCGCAATCGCCGAATTCGTAAATCCCGAGATTGAAACCTTGCGCGAACAGCTGGCGCGGGTGGAAGCAAAGTGTTTCGAACAGGAGCGCACGATACGCCAGACCCTGACCATGCTGATCGACTGGATCGAGAGCGAGATGGATTCGAGCAAGGCCGCCTGATCGGCGCACGGGAGCTTAAACGCTGTGAACGCGCTCAATTTCGATCATAAACCGGCCAAGCCAGACGCCATCGTCAACGGCTTGTCGGTGGATGTAGAGGACTGGTTCCAGGTTGGCGCGTTCGAGGATGTGATCGAGCGTGACCAGTGGGGCTCGCTGGATGACCGGGTGGACCGCAATGTCCGCCAGATACTGGACCTGTTCGACACCGTGCAGGCCAAGGGCACCTTTTTCACGCTTGGCTGGGTGGCACAGCGCCATGGCGACCTGCTGTACGAAATTGCCAGTAGGGGGCATGAAATAGCCAGCCACGGTTGGGATCATCAGCGGGTGTTTCGCCTCGATCCTGCAAGTTTCGCGACCGACATTGCCCGCACCCGAAAGGTTCTGGAAGATGCCAGCGGCACGCACGTAGTGGGGTATCGCGCACCCAGCTTCTCCATCGATGCACGCACGCCCTGGGCCTTCGACGTGCTGGCGGAAGAGGGTTATACCTACTCCTCCAGCGTGGCACCCGTAGCGCATGACCATTATGGCTGGCCCGAAGCGTCGCGGTTCGCCTTCAAGCCCGTGGCGGGCAGCAATTTCGTCGAATTGCCGGTTACCACGGCCATGTTTCGCGGGAAAAGACTGGCGGCGGGCGGTGGCGGATTTTTCCGCGTATTGCCTTACGCTTTCAGTCGCTGGGCCATACGCCAGGTAAACCGCACCGATGGGCGGCCAGCGGTCTTCTATTTCCATCCCTGGGAGATCGATCCCGGCCAGCCACGGGTGGCCGGTGCGCCGCTGCGCTCCCGGCTGCGCCATTGCACCAATCTGGATCGGATGGCAGGTAAGCTGAAGCATCTGGTAAGCGAGTTCAAATGGGGTCGCATGGATGCCGTCGCGCAAAGAGAAAACCTTCGGCTACGGCTTGAAAAGGCGGTGGGTGGTTGAACGCGCCATTCGCCTTGATGCGCGAAACCGTCCGCGTCGCTGACTTGCAGCAGCCCGACGAGGTTGCGCGGGTGGAAGGCTTTGTGGCCGAACACGGTGGATCGGTGTTCCACACGCCGGCCTGGTTGCTCGCCGTTCAGAAGGGCACCGGCCAGCGCGCCTGCGGTCTTGTAGCAGAAGTAGGCGGGAGCCTGACGGGCTGGTTGCCGCTTACAGAGGTTCACTCGCCGATTTTCGGCCGCGCGCTCACATCGTCGGGCTTTGCAGTCGAGGGCGGCGTTCTTGCAGAGGACGAGGATACGGCCCGTAACCTGTGTGACGCGGTACGGGAATTTGCGCATCGCAGGTCGTGCCCGACGGTGGAACTTCGTGGTCCGGCATCCGGCACCGGTTGGCTTGTTCGTGAAGATAGCCATTGCGGGTTCGTCACCACTTTGTGCGAAGATGATGACGAGCAACTCAAGGCGATCCCGCGCAAACAGCGTGCGGAAGTACGCAAGGGCCTTCGCAGGGATCTGCGCGTCACCACCGGCTCCACGCCACTCGATCGGGCCAGCCATTTTGCCGTTTATGCAGAAAGCGTGCGCAACCTGGGAACACCGGTGTTTCCCAAGAGCCTGTTCTCGGCCGTTCTCGATCGGCTCGACGCAGACATTCTGACGGTCTGGGATGGGCCAACGCCTGTCGCTAGCGTGCTGTCGCTCTACCACGACGGCGCCGTAATGCCATATTGGGGCGGCGGTACATGGGCAGCGCGACACCTGCGTGCGAATGATCGCATGTATTACGAACTGATGCTGCACGCGCGCAGACGGGGCTGCGACCGGTTCGATTTCGGACGCAGCAAGACCGGAAGCGGCGCGTGGAACTTCAAGAAAAACTGGGGTTTCGACCCGCAGCCACTGTCCTACGCCAGTTGGACGGCGCCGGGCCATGAACCGCGCGACGCCGATCCCACCAGCGCAAAGCACCAGTCACGCATTGCGCTATGGAAAAAGCTGCCCCTGCCGCTGGCCAACAGGATCGGCCCACTTATCGCCAGGGGGCTGGGGTGAACGGTGAAATCCTGTTCCTTGCGCACCGCTTGCCGTTCCCGCCCGATCGTGGTGACAAGATCCGCTCCCACCATATTCTGAAGGCGTTGGCGAAGCTTGCCCCTGTACATGCAGGATGCCTGGCGGAAACGGATGCAGACGTTGCCAACGAACCGCTGCTTGCCGAGGTTGCAGCAACCTGGTGCATGCCGCGGCGAAGCAAGAGCCTTCCTGCCGCTGGCCTAGAGGCGCTTGTTCGCAGGGAACCGGTTAGCCTGTCAGCCTTTCGATCAGCCGCGTTAAGGCAGTGGGTCGAACAGACTTTGCGTGAGCGGAATATCTCCGCGATCTACGTCTTCTCCGGCCAGATGGGCCAGTTCGTACCCGCTTACTGGAAGGGGCGTCTGGTCGTCGATCTTGTTGACGTCGATTCAGCCAAGTTCGAGTCTTACGGAAAGGCAGGCAGCGGACCTCGAAGCTGGATTGACCGGCGTGAAGGGCGGCTGCTGAGAGGCGTTGAATCCAGCCTAGTTTCCAGAGCCCACACCACCCTTCTGGTGAGCGAGGCGGAAGCGGAATTCCTGCGCGGCAGAACAGGGGGGAGGCACGATGTAAAGGCGCTGCGCAACGGTATCGACTGCGCCTTGTTCGATCCGGATGCAGTCCTTCCCGAGCCGTCGCTTGGTAAAAAAGGTCCGCACTTCGTCTTTACCGGTCAGATGGACTACGCTCCCAATGTCGAGGCGGCTTGCCGGATGACGCGCCAGATCATGCCACTGGTTCAGCGGCGACAGCCCCAGGCCCAGTTCCATATCGTAGGCCGCTCTCCAACACGAGAGGTGCTGTCGTTGGATGGGTTGAATGGAACGCGTGTTGCGGGCGAGGTGCCGAACACGCGCCCGTGGTTGGCAGCAGCGCATGCTGTTGTCGCGCCATTGCGCATTGCGCGCGGGGTGCAGAACAAGGTCTTGGAAGCCATGGCCATGGCATGCCCCGTGGTGCTTTCGCCGGGCGCTGCCACGGGAATTGATGCATGCCTTGAAGAGCATTTCCTGATCGCCGAAGACGATGCTTCCTTCGCTGATGCCCTGATGCAAATTTGCGACGAGCCAAGGCAGGCTCGTGCCATGGGCGAAAAGGCACGACGTTTCGTTTTGGATAACATGAGCTGGCCTGCGATGCTGGCGGACCTTCCGCACTTGCTCGGCATGGAACCGGGAAAACGGCGCGATGCCGCTTGAGGTGATCTCCCCGCGCCGGGCGCTGTTTGCTGAAAGCATAGCGCCAACATGGCGCAGCCCGTTGCTGCGGCTGACCACGGCATGGGCCGTGCTGTTCGCCCTGTTTGCGGGTGATTGGGCCGAGATGATCCGGCAGTACTGGGATATCTCTACCTACAACCACATCCTTCTGGTGCCGCTGATCATCGGGTGGCTTATCTGGCAAAGGGCTGCCGAACTGGCGCGGTTGATACCGCGGGCGTGGTGGCCCGGACTGATCCTGGTTGCCGGTTCGCTGTTCGTCTGGCTGCTGGGCGATATTTCCGGAACTGCGACGGTAAGTCACCTCGGATTGGTGGCTGCCATGCAATCTGCTGTCATTACCCTTCTGGGTCTGCGGGTGGCATGGGCGCTGCTGTTCCCGCTAGCCTATGGCTTGTTCCTCGTGCCGGTGGGCGAGGAACTGGTGCCGATGCTGCAGATGATCACGGCGCAGATTACGATCGCGCTTACTCATGCAAGCGGTATTCCGGCAATAATTGACGGGGTGTTCATCGATACGCCCGCAGGCTTGTTCGAGGTGGCAGAGGCCTGTTCAGGTGTGAAATTCCTCGTTGCAATGATGGCTCTTGGCACGCTGGTATCCCACGTCTGCTTCCGATCATGGCCGCGCCGAATTGCCTTCATGATTACCGCCGTTATCCTGCCGATCCTGGCAAACGGCGTCCGCGCATGGGGTACTATCTATATCGCACAGTCGCAGGGCATCGCTTTTGCTGCCGGTTTCGATCATATTTTCTACGGATGGATATTCTTCGCGCTGGTGATGGCAGCCCTGCTCGCTCTGGGCTGGCGTTACTTCGATCGACAGGTGGACGATCCGTTCATCGACGGCCAGCTGATCGCAAGTGCCGGCTGGCCAGATCGCTTCGAGCGCCTGAACGGCAATGGCTGGAGCATGTTGGCGGCGCTGGCGGCGGTCGCGCTGGCTGCGGTCTTGTGGTCCTCCCAGGCCCGAAGTGTGGAGGCAGAACTTCCTGAAAGTATCGCTTTACCCGATATCGAAGGATGGGAGCGAACCTCGTCACAGCATGCCTATCCATGGGAAGCCCGCGCAAGCGGCGCCGATCACAGACTGGTGGCAAGTTACCGCGACAATCAGGGCAGGACTGTGGACGTAATCTACGCGCTCTACGCGGCGCAGGAGGACGGTCGCGAAGCGGGCGCTTTTGGCGAGGGGGCCTTGCCAGACGGCACTGAATGGCGCTGGCTCGCCACCGCAGGCGCCCCCCTGAATGGCTCCGGCGCCCGACTTCAGGCCTTGGGTACGCACCAAAGGGTTGCATATACATGGCTGCGTCATGGCGACTGGACCGGGAGCAGTCGGCTGCGTCTCAAACTGGCAAATATGCAGGATCGTTTGTTTGCAGAGCCGAACCCCACGATCATGCTGATCCTTTCCGCGGAGGACACGCCGACGCAGGATGCGCGCGAAACGTTATCCGCGTTCCTTCAATCCACCGCTCCGCTACCGGAATGGATGGACGCTGTAGCGGGGCTGGACTAATCCGCCTCCATGTGCGGGATTGCCGGCCTTTTCCACTGTGGGACAATCAAACCGATAGACCCCGCGCGCGTCGAGCGGATGACCGACGTCCTTACCCATCGCGGGCCGGACGGGTCAGGCGTCTGGACCGCGCCCGGAGTGGGGCTGGGTCATCGCCGACTATCGATCATCGACGTGGAGGGATCTCCGCAACCGATGCACTCGGCAAGCGAGCGCCTGGTCATCAGCTTCAATGGGGAAATCTATAATTTCCGGGAGCTTCGCAAGGAACTGGGCGCGCGCGATATGACCTTCAGGACCGATGGCGACACCGAAGTCATTCTCGCCGCCTACGAACAGTGGGGTGCCGATTGCGTCAAACACCTGCACGGCATGTTTGCCTTCGCCATCTATGATCGAAAGCGGCGGGAACTTTTTCTGGCGAGGGACCGCTTCGGCGTAAAGCCGCTGTTCTATGCCCAGCTGTCCGACGGGGCGATGGCTTTTGCATCTGAATTGAAGGGTCTGCTGGCGCACCCGCTGATGCGCCGCGAAGTCGATCCGCGCGCTGTCGAGGATTTCATGGCCTGGGGCTATGTACCCGATCACCGCTCCATCCTGCAGGGCGTGGCGAAGTTGCCCGCCGGTCATACGCTGTTGCTGAAGCATGACAGTCCCGTACCCAGACCATCGCAGTATTGGGACATCAGCTTTGCCGAGCGGCACAAAGGGAAGGCAAAGGACCTCGAAGCAGAATTGCTGCATCACCTGCAGCAAGGGGTAACCAGCAGGATGGTTTCCGATGTGCCCCTGGGCGCTTTTCTGTCGGGCGGTGTTGACAGTTCCAGCGTAGTGGCTTTCATGGCCGAGGCCAGTCGCCATCCGGTGAAGACCTGCTCTATCGGCTTCGATGTCGCCAGCGCGGATGAAACCAGCCATGCCGAAAAGGTGGCTCGCCTCTTCGCCACCGATCACGAAGCGCGCACGGTCAATGTCGATCAGTTCGATGCTATCGACACCATTGCCGGCATGTTCGACGAACCCTTCGCCGATGCCTCCGCCTTGCCCACATGGCGCGTGTGCAAGTTGGCAAAGGAGAACGTCACGGTCGCCCTTTCCGGGGATGGCGCTGACGAGGCGCTGGCGGGCTATCGGCGACAGGTGTTCCATGCGCACGAGGAACGACTCCGCGCACTGCTGCCCGAGACGCTGCGCAAGAATGTACTCGGACCGCTTGGCCGGATCTATCCCAAGGCCGATTGGGCACCGCGACCATTGCGCGCAAAGACGACGCTGCTGTCACTCGCCGGAACGGGCGAGATGGGGTATGCCCGCGCACTGTCGGTTCTCCCGCCGGAAGGGCGCTTTGCGCTCTACTCACCGGAACTTGCAGCCAAGCTGGGCGACTACCGCGCGGAAGGTCCGCTGCTGGACCTGATGGGAAATGCCCCTGCGCGCAGTGGGCTGGACGTGGCGCAATATGCCGATCTCAAGTTCTGGTTGCCGGGAGATATCCTGACCAAGGTCGATCGCACCAGTATGGCCACCAGTCTGGAAGCGCGGGAGCCTTTGCTGGATCACCGGCTGGTCGAGTTCGCCGCAGGTCTGCCGGACGGGCTGCGGGTGAAGGGGCGGCAAGGCAAGTGGCTGCTCAAGAAGGCGATGGAACGCTATTTGCCCGACGATATCCTGTACCGGCCCAAGCAAGGCTTCGTGACCCCGATTGCGCAATGGTTGCGCGGTCCGCTGGCTGCCAAGACGCGCGGCATTGCGAAAAGCGCGATGCTGGCGCGGACCGGGTGGTTCGACAACCAGCGGCTTTCCATCCTTGCAGAGGAACACATCGCGGGCAGGGCGGACCACTCGCGAGTGCTGTGGCAACTGATCATGCTGGACCGTTCGCTGGCCCGACTGGGGGTTACCTAACCGGCGAGCCCGTGGCCCAGTTTCATGTACTCCGCGCTCTGCATTTCCTTCAGGCGACTGACGGTTCGCTGGAATTCGAATGCACCATCCCCGGTTGGATAAAGATCCTCCGGCTCGGTGGCCGCGGTGGCAAACAGTTTGACGCGGTTTTCGTACAGCGCATCGATCAGCGTGACGAAGCGGCTTACTTCGTTTCGCATGTCCTTGTCCATTTGCGGAATTCCGACGATAATCACCGTATGATAGGCCTGCGCGATGGCGAGGTAATCCGGCGCCCCGCGAGGCTGTTCGCACAGGCGCTTGAAGCTGAACACGGCGACGCCTTTCAACGCCTTGGGCACATGCAACATGCGCCCGCCGCCCACGTCCAGCTCTGCACTGGGAACATGTTCTGCATCTTCCGGCGGATAGTCCGTCAGGCGAAAGAACGCCTCGCGCACTTTCTCGGTCGCATCATCCCCCAATGGGCAATGCCAGCTATCCAGCCCCCCGATGCGTTCCAGGCGGTAGTCGGTCGGCCCGTCCAGTTCGATGACGTCGAGCTCGCTCTGCATGAGGTCGATGAACGGCAGGAAATGTTCCCTGTTCAACCCGTCCTTGTACAGATCGCGCGGAGGGCGATTGCTGGTGGTGACGATGGCCACGTTCTGCTCGCAGATAAGCTGCGTGAACAATCTGCTCATGATCATGGCATCGGCGGAGTTGTTCACCACCATCTCGTCGAAAGCCAGGACCTTGAGATCGGCAGCCAGCTTCTCGGCAACGGGCGGGATAGGATCGCCGCTCTCGCTTTTGCGCGCTTCACGCAAGGTCGAATGCACTTCCTGCATGAAGGCGTGAAAATGCACGCGGCGCTTTTCCGGTATCTCGAGGGAGGCATGGAAAAGGTCCATCAGCATGGACTTCCCGCGACCGACGCCGCCGACCATGTAAACGCCCTGTGGCCGGGCTTTCCTGCGGCCGAACAGTTGCCCCAGCAGCCCGCCCGACTCTTCTGCTTCGAGGTCCTTTTGCAACGCGTCGAGCCGTTCCGCCGCGCGGCGCTGGTCTGCATCCGGGCGAAGCTCATCAGCGGAAATCAGGCGCTCATAGCGGGCAAGGACACCAGTCATGGGCGACGAATTTTCCGCAAGATCCCTGAAAATGATCCGATCAGGTCGTCATCCTGTACGACTTCACCGCGCGCGAACACCATCCGCCCGGTTTCCCGCATCACTTCCACGACGGCATCCAACGGTCGCGATATGTCGCCGGGTGCGAAGAACTGGTGGCCGAGTTCCACGGTCACGCCGTTCGCCATATTCTTGCCCAACAGGAGGCTGCTTCCGGCGAAAAGCGCAACGTCGATAAAGGAAAGGATCGCGCCCCCGTGGATTGCGCCGAGCGAGTTGCTCAACAATTCCCGCGGGAAAATGCGAATTCGTGCGCGATGAGCATCGTCGAGACGGACCAGCATCAGGCCGAGAACCGCCCGATTGAACTGCTTTTCGCCGCCTACCCGCCATTCTTGCCACCCCGGATAATCGGGATGGTCTGTCAGCATGATTGAACCGTCGTCTCGTCCCACTGCCGTCAAACGTGCTTTTCAGCCTGCATTTTCTTGATCTCGGCAATGGCCTTTGCTGGCGACAGACCTTTGGGGCAGACGTTCGCGCAGTTCATGATTGTATGGCAGCGGTAGAGGCGGAAGGGGTCTTCCAGATCGTCCAGCCGTTCTCCGGTCATCTCGTCCCGGCTATCGGCCAGCCAGCGATAGGCTTGCAACAGGATTGCAGGGCCCAGGAACTTGTCGCTGTTCCACCAATAGCTGGGGCACGCCGTAGAGCAGCAGGCGCACAGGATGCATTCGTAAAGGCCATCCAGGTCCTCGCGCTGTTCCGGCGTCTGCAGACGCTCCTTGCCAGAAGGCGTGGTGGAAACGGTTTGCAGCCAGGGACGGATCGATGCGTATTGCGCGTAGAAATGGGTGAAATCAGGCACCAGGTCCTTCACCACTTCCATGTGGGGCAGCGGGGTGATCCGGATATCGCCCTTCACATCCTCGATAGCGGTAGTGCAGGCGAGGCCGTTCTTCCCGTTCATGTTCATCGAACACGACCCGCAAATGCCTTCGCGGCAGGAGCGGCGGAAGGTCAGTGTGGGATCCATCTCGTTCTTGATCTTGAACAAGGCGTCCAGCACCATCGGGCCGCATTCGTCCAGGTCGACCTCGAAGGTATCGTAGCGCGGATTGTTGCCGCTGTCGGGATCGTAGCGATAGACCCGGAATTTCTTGATGGACCCGCCGCTGGTGGCCTTGTGGACCTCGCCATCCTTGCGGATCTTGCTGTTCTTGGGGAGAGTGAAGGTGGGCATGAGCTGTTCGTCCTAAAGCGTGTCGCTGTCTATCTAACCATAAGGCGGGCAAGGGCAAGGCGAAGCTTTGCCAAAGTGTTCGTTTCGTGCCGATTTTCAACCTAATGTGGAACACCTGGAACAGTGTTCTGGGGTAGAAAACCTGCGCCTTCATAGAGGATGCGCAAAGCCGCGGAAATACGGGCTAGAGAGGGTGTTTCGATGTCCATTCCCGGTACCTATGTCGAAATGGAAATGTAGGAAAGGATACGCATGGACTGGCAAAAGGCGGCAATCTTCGGAAGCAGCGGCGGCATCGGCAAGGCGCTGGTTGCTGCACTGGCGCACCGCGGGGTGCAGGTGATGGCAGGTTCTCGGACCGGGGATGAGGAAGACTTGCCCGGCGTGACGCCTTTCGTCTTCGATCTCGATGATGAGGCCAGTATCCAGCGCGCTGTTGCCGAATGGGGAGAAGCCGCTCCAGATCTGGTGATCGTCGCCACCGGTGTGCTGACCCTGCCCGACGGGACCGGACCCGAACGCAGCTACAAACAGCTGGATCCTGAGGCGATGGCGCGCATTTTGTATCTCAATACCATTGGCCCTGCCTTGATCGCGAAGCACGTTTTGCCCTTGCTTCCGAGAGATGCGCCAGCGAGTTTTGCAGCGATTTCGGCACGCGTCGGTTCAATCGGTGACAATCGTATCGGCGGGTGGCACAGCTATCGCGCCAGCAAGGCGGCATTGAACATGCTGATCCGCAATTTCGCGATCGAACTGGGCCGCACGCACAAACACGCCCTTGCAGTTGGCTTACATCCGGGCACTGTGGATACGCAGCTTTCCGAACCGTTCCAGAACAATTTGCCGGACGGCCAGCTCACCGCGCCCCGGGATTGCGCCACCAACCTGCTGAACGTGCTGCAAAGATTGACGCCAGCAGACAGCGGAGATGTATTCGACTGGAAGGGTGAGCGGATCGAGCCCTGACTCAGCGTTTGGTCAGCTTATCAGACCCTGTCGACGCCAGCTTTCGGCCAGCAGCGTCTCCAGCAACTCGGCGTGGCTGAAGCCAGCTTCGGCAGCAGCCTTGGCCATCACCTTTTCGCTCCACAGGTTGCAGTTGAGGTTGATCTCGATGAAGTTGATGTCGCCTGTTTTCAAATCAACACGAAATTCGATGCGGCCATAATCGAAGGGCACCAACTGGCTGGCGACCTTCTTCGCCATCTCCTCGATCTTCGGGGCGAACTCGGCATGGTCGAACCGCTTCAGTGCAGCTTTCTCGGTGTTGGGCACCAGATCGCGCTTCTCGTAGTAGGTCCAAAGCTTCTGCGTGTCCTCGCGCTCGTACCACAGCATCGGCAGGGCGATTGGCTGGCTGTCGATCGTGATGAAAGCGCATTGCACGTCGTATCCGTCCAGGTAGGGCTCGACGATAGCGTCATGCCCCTGACCGTGAATGTCGGCTACGGCATTGGCCACGCCGTTGAAATCGAAGGCATCGGAAATGCCCCAGCTGGCGGAGGATGCATTGGGCTTGATCACCCAACGGCCGTCGGGGGCAGGCGGCAGGTCAGCCTCCCGCACGGGCGCGCCGCGACGGAAGCAGAACCAGTCTGCCGTGGGAACGCCGGCGTGCGCGCACACGAGTTTGGATACCGATTTGTCATCGCCTAATCCGCGCAGGAACGGCATGGCACCCAGATAGGGTATGCGGTGCATATTGCACAGGATCGGGATCAGCATCTCGCTGTTTACGAAACCGCCGCGGTTCAACAGCGGGAAGACAAAATCGGCATCGGGCTGCTCGAACAGCACTTGATAGCTGTTGGCGAACTCAAGGTTGAGGCCGAGCTCCTCCAGCGATGTGCGTACCTCGTGATGGTAGATCGCGTGATTCCCGTCCTCGGGATGCATTCCGCCGCCCCATAGCGCGTGCTTAGCCATGAACAGCGTCTTCACACGTTCCTTGGCCTCGGCCGGAATGTGCAGTGGGGAAATTACCTTGTTCATGGAATCGCCTTTGCTGGCCGTGGTTTGGCGCGGCGGTTAGGCCCAAATTGGTCGCCGCGCAAACACGCATTGCAAAAACGGGGATTCGTGAAACAATCGCTATTCGTAATCGGTGCAGGAGGCGAAAGTGGGGTTTGGCAAATGGTATGACGAAACCATCCTTCCCAAGGTGATTTCCCTGGGCTGCGGTTCTGAAGACGTCGACCGGTTGCGGGCCGCAGTCGTGCCCCTGGCAGAGGGCGCGGTGTTCGAACTTGGTTGTGGGGGCGGGTTCAACCTGCGGCACTATCGCACCGAACTGGTCCGCAGCTTTTCCGGCATCGACCCTAACACCAATTTGCTGGAATCGGCCCGAACATCGGCGCGGAACAAGGGCTGGAACGCCGATATCCGTAAAGGGGTGGGCGAGGACATTCCCTTCGGCGATGGCGCGTTCGACACGGTTGTTTGTACCTACACGCTATGCAGTGTGGATGAGCCTGCCAGGGTGCTGTCCGAGATGCGGCGAGTGCTGAAGCCGGGCGGACGGCTGCTGTTCCTCGAACACGGCAAGGCGCCCGATCCCGGTCCCGCGAAATGGCAACGCCGGATCGAACCTGTCTGGAAGCACCTTGCGGGCAATTGCCATCTCACCCGCGAGATCGGCGGAGCAATCCGCCGGGGTGGTTTCGAGGTGGACCCCATCGGCCAGGCCTACTTCGACAAGGCGCCGAAATGGGCTGGCTGGATGGAATGGGGCATGGCGCGCCGCGCCGGGGTCTAGTTCCAGGCTTCGATCTCGGGCTTGGGAATGTCCATGCCCAGCCGCTGACCCAGCACCCATTCGCAAATGGCATAGGTCCGCTCGTTATCGACATCGATGGCAAGCGCGCCATCTTCAAACACCACCGGCACCAGCCTGGCGCCAAACCGCTTTCCGGCGCGGGCAAGCCCCCTGGGCATGGTGATCAGACCGAACCGCATCATCAGGATGTTGAAGAGCCCGAACGCGCGGACCATGCGGCCCTTGTTGGCCTGGAACTGCCCCCCCTCGCGGAAAATTTCGGCGGCTTGCAGTCCCTTGCGATTGGCTAGGCCGTACAGGTTGCAGTTGGCATAGCCTGCGTCCTTGAAGTCGTAGAACCCGCGCTGGCCACGCTCGTGAACGGCGTGAACACGCTCGCGCGTGGTGACGCCGATAACGCCATCGGCGCTGCGCATGGCATTGCGCACCTGCTCGAACCCGTCATGCGTCAGCAACACGTTATCGGCAGTGGTGACGATGAAAGGGCCTTCCTCGCCCTTGGTAGCGGCCAGGACGCTTTCGACGATGTTGGGATTGCTGTCGACGATCGTGATGGGCGTTCCGCGTGGACGAAAAGTCTCCAGCACTTCATCGACTTCGCCTTGCCCATCGGGCTCCAGCACCACGCGTATCTCGCGAATGTCAGGAAGCGTGGTGAGTGCCTCCATGACATGCGAGACCAGAGGCTTGCCGCAGATCGGTGCCAGACACTTGTGACTCACGCCAGCGCGCTGGGCGAGGGGGTTCACCACGCCAGTGCGCTGGGCCGCCAGCACGATGACCGTGACCGGGAGCTTTTCCATAAGGGGTCTCCTGACGTCCTGCGCCTAGTTGCCGAAGGTGCGCTGCCACCAGCCGCGGCGCGGCGAACCATCCTCGTTCACGCCGTCATCGCTGCCCGTCTGATCGTTGCCGGATTGATTGCCACCTTGCGGCTTTTCGACAGCGTCGGCCTTGTCGGCCTTGTCTGCCGCCCGCGCTCCCTTGTCGGTCAGGGTTTCGGAGATCGCCGGCTTGTCATGGTTATCCACCTTTGGCTGGGCCTCGACTTTTGCTGCGCTCTCATCATCCGGCTTTGCTGGTGCGTCCGCTTTCTTGCGGCGAGTACGCTTGGGCTTAGGCTTTTCTTCCGCCGAAGGTTCCTCGGCCGAAGTATCAGCCGTTTCTGCAGCAGGTTCGGCCTTCTTGCGCCGCGTGCGCTTCGGCTTGGCTTCAGCTTCCGCATCGGGTGTGTCATCCGACTTCGCTTCGCCGTCACTTTCGCCGTCAGCCTGCGCTTCGGAAGGCGTTTCCGCCTCAGCCTTCTTGCGACGGGTCCGCTTTGGCTTCGGCTTGGCCGCTTCTTCCGGCGCAGCTTCTTCGTTGGTGGCTTCTACCGGCGTATCGGCAGGACTATCGGAAGCGTTGCTCTCGTCATTATCGTTTGACGATGCATCACCGTCCTGACGTTTGCGATTGCGTCCGCGTCCACCGCGACGACCGCGACGGCGGCGCGGCTTGTTCTCGCCATCGTTGTCGTCATCGTCCTCGGAAGCGTTTTCGTTCTCGTTGTCGTCACCGTCGTCTTCGCTGTCTTCGGAGTTGTCTTGCGAACCATCGTCCTGCTGGCGACCCTTGTTGCGACCGCGACCGCCGCGACGACGTCGGCGTTTTCTGCCGCGTCCATCGTCATCATCGTTGTCGCTATCGCTATTGCTGTTGTCGCTCTCGTCGTCGGCGCCATCCTCGATATCGTCATCATCGTCGTCATCGATAATGGGTTCGAACTTCGGCGCTTCGGACGGCTTGGGACCGGAAGAACCAACGCGCATCTTGGCGCCTTCGTCCTCGCCTTCCGGCTTCACTTCCACGGTAACGCCGTAACGCTGTTCGATCTCGGCCAGATCGGCGCGCTTGGCGTTGAGAAGGTAGACCGCTGCTTCGGTGGAGGCATGCAGGGTAATGACCGTGCCCTTGCCCTTGGCGGCTTCATCCTCGATCAGGCGCAGCGCAGACAAGCCCGCCGAACTTGCCGTGCGGACAAGGCCCGTGCCATCGCAGTGCGGACATTCGCGCGTGGTGGCTTCCAGAACGCCGGTGCGCAGGCGCTGGCGGCTCATTTCCATCAGGCCGAAGCCGGAAATGCGGCCCACCTGGATGCGCGCCCGGTCGTTCTTCAGCGCATCCTTCATGCACCGTTCCACCTTCCGCACGTTTCCGGTGCGTTCCATGTCGATGAAGTCGATCACCACCAGGCCGGCCATGTCGCGCAGGCGCAGCTGGCGGGCGATTTCCTTCGCCGCTTCGAGGTTGGTGTGCAGGGCGGTCTGCTCGATCCCGTGCTCCTTGGTGGAGCGGCCCGAGTTGATGTCGATCGACACCAGCGCCTCTGTCGGGTTGATGATGAGGTACCCGCCCGATTTCAGCTGCACCATCGGGTCGTACATGGCGGATAGCTGGTCTTCCGCGCCGTATCGCTGGAACAGCGGCACTGGATCGTTGTAATTCTTCACCCGCCGGGCGTGGCTGGGCATCAGCAGTTTCATGAAGGACTTGGCAGCCTTGTAGCCCGCTTCGCCTTCCACGATCACTTCCTCGATCTCGCGGTTGTAGATGTCGCGAATGGCGCGCTTGATCAGATCGGAATCCGAATGGATCTTGCTGGGCGCGGCAGAGCCGAGCGTACGTTCGCGTATCTCGTCCCACAGGCGGGCGAGATAGTCGAAGTCACGCTTGATCTCGGTCTTGGTACGTGAAAGGCCGGCCGTGCGGACGATCAGGCCCATCGTGCGCGGCAGGCTGAGATCGCTTACGATGGACTTCAGACGCTTGCGATCCCCACCGTTGGAGATCTTGCGCGAAATGCCGCCGCCGTGGCTGGAATTGGGCATGAGCACGCAATAGCGGCCTGCCAGTGAGAGATAGGTGGTAAGAGCAGCACCCTTGTTGCCGCGCTCTTCCTTGGCGACCTGTACCAGCAACACCTGGCGGCGCTGGATTACATCCTGGATCTTGTAGCGGCGACGCAGAGCCTGGCGCTTTGCGCGTGCCTCGTCGATTTCCTTGGCGCGGCTGCTGCCGCCGCGGTTCTGCGGGCGACGCCCCTTCGGCGCGCGACCCCGACCACGGCCACGACGCTGGTTACGGCCACGTCCGCCCTGATCATCGTCTTCGCTGTCGTCCGAATCCTCGTCATCGTCGTCGTCGGAGGAATCGTCTTCGCCGTTCTCTACGTGACCATCCTCGATGGTGGAGACGTCATCCTTCTCGCTGGTGTCGATTTCCTCGAGACCGCCTTCGTCCTCGTCTTCCTCGTCGTCCTGATCGTCGGCGGGAATACCGTCTTCGTCATCTTCCTCGGCGCGAAGCTTTGCTTCTTCGTCCGCCGCGGCCTGTTCCTCGGCCAGCAAGGCCTCCCGGTCCTGCGCCGGGATCTGGTAGTAGTCAGGATGGATTTCGCTGAAAGCGAGGAAGCCGTGGCGATTGCCACCGAAATCCACGAACGCCGCCTGCAACGACGGTTCTACCCTGGTGACTTTTGCGAGGTATATGTTGCCCTTTATCTGCTTGTGTTCGGCAGATTCGAAATCGAATTCCTCAATTCGGTTTCCCTTGAGCACCGCCACCCGTGTTTCTTCCGGGTGGCGCGCATCGATAAGCATGCGCGTTGCCATGTATTATTCTCCGGGCAATCGTCCCTGCGCCTGCCGAACGGCATGTAGCCGGACCGGGGGGAGGGGTTTGCCGATATGTGTGAATCCCGCCAGAATTGCGGGGAAAGGAAATCATCACCCTGTCAGCCCGGCGAATTGCCGAGTGGCTAACAAGAGTGCGAAACGTGTCTGTCGCGGTGAAAAGGCGCAGGGTTTGCATCTGCGCTTGAAGCCCTGCAGCCTTGATGCGACCTGTCGGTAGCATGTCGGCTTGCTGGCTTTTACTTTGCATCGCGGCATCAACCTGTAAGCATTGCCGGCAGGAGTTAATAAACCTGTCCGGGACTGCCGGTTCGCAATATTGCACCGGCTGCTGTTTTGCTAGCATCCGGGGAAAGCCACGGCAACCTTGTTGCGCATTCACGCAAAATTCCCTTGAGGTTCCCCATCGTTACTGCGCCCTTTCAGGCGCGGCAGAAAGGGCATAACTCTTTTCGGATGTCGTATCGCCTTCAGATTGGCCTCTTGTTCGCTTTGCCGGTTCTGCTGGTCGGCGCGCTCTATGCCATAGGCGCATCGATACCCGTGCCCGTGCTGGGCCGCGATTACGTCGTCCGCATTGCGCTGCCGGACGGCGCGGCCACCATCGGGCTGCCGGAAATTGCCGGCCCATCCGACCCTTCTCGCCCATTGGTCCTCATCGATGCGGGGCATGGTGGTCCCGATCTTGGTGCAGTGACCGACGACTATCGCGAGAAATCCATCGTGCTCGGGCTGGCGCTGGCATTGCGCGATCGGCTGCTGGAAGAAGGCGGTATCCGTGTCGCCATGACGCGCGAGAATGACAGCTTTATCGTGCTGGAGGAGCGCGCCGAAATAGCCCGCGCCATGGGTGCAGACCTGTTCCTTTCTATCCACGCCGATTCTGCCGGTGAGCAGGAAGGTGTGGCAGGAGCGAGCATTTATACTCTGTCGGAAACCGCCTCCTCCGAAGCTGCAGCCCGCTTCGCAGAGCGGGAGAACGATGCTGATATCGTCAACGGTGTCGACCTGTCCGGCCAGGACAGGGCCGTGAACGCCATCCTCGTGGAACTCTCGCAGCGCCGCACGTCCGAACAGTCCGACCAATTCGCTCGCCTGATCGAGCGCGAGGGGCAGGGGACACTGCAATTCCATCCGCAAGCGCGCCGGTCTGCGGCGCTGGCCGTATTGCGGGCGCCGGATGTACCGGGAGTCTTGTTCGAATCAGGGTTCGTCACCAATCCCGAAGAGGCGGAGCGGCTCGCATCGGACGAAGGCCGCGAACGTTTCGCCGATGTGATGGCGCGGGCCATCCGCATCTATTTCGCCCGCCAGTCGATAGAAAGCTGATGGCTATTCATTCTGGCGCCATCATCGCATGGCATGTAAGGCGCTTGGCAGCCCTATGACGAACGATTCCACATCTGCAACCGGCGGCGCATTCCAGCGTTTGCGTGAAACCACTTTCCGCATCGGCGCGCCGCTGCGTCATGCCTGGCGGGAAAAGCGCGCGGTGCGGTACGCGGGTTACCTGCTGCTGGCCGCCCTGCTGGTGTCGGTGGGCGGGTGGTTCTGGCTGTCGCGCGATCTGCCCAACGCCGAAACCCTGCTGGATTACGAGCCGAACCTGCCATCGGTGGTGCGCGGTATCGACGGTGAAATCGTCCACCGGTATGAGCGCGAGCGACGCGTTGAGTTGCAATATCGTGATCTGCCGCCGCAGTTGATGAACGCCTATATCTCCGCCGAGGACGAGACGTTCTGGAGCCATGGCGGTATCGATGCGGGCGGCTTTCTGGGCGCGGTGATCGACTACGTGTCCAAGATCGGCTCTGGCGAGCGTGCCGTGGGCGGCTCCACCATCACCCAGCAGGTGGCCAAGAACATACTTGTCGGCAACGAATATTCGGTGACTCGCAAACTGCGCGAGATGATCCTCGCAACGCGCATCGAGGGCGTACTGTCAAAGCAGCAGATCATCACGCTTTACCTCAATGAAATTCCGCTGGGCCGCCGCAGCTATGGCGTACAGGCCGCCGCGCGTGCCTATTTCGACAAGGATGTGGACGACCTGGAACTGCAGGAAATGGCCTATCTGGCGATTCTGCCTCGCGCACCCGAGGTCTACAGCCGCGAAGCCAATTACGACACTGCTCGCGCACGCCGCAACTGGGTGCTGGCGCAGATGGAAGACAACGGCTTTATCTCGCAAGCCGAATTGGCCGCAGCGCAGGCCAGCCCGCTGGGCATCGTACAGGGCCAGCGTACGGAGCGTTCCGCCGATGCCGGGTATTTCCTGGAGGAAGTGCGCCGCGAACTGATCGATCGTTTCGGAGAGGAAGCCGAGGACGGCCGCAACAGCGTTTACGCCGGCGGCCTATGGGTTCGCACTTCGCTCGATACCGAGATGCAGGATGCCGCGCGCAATTCCTTACGTGACGCCATGCTTCGCTATCACGGGAACAGGGGCTGGGCAGGGCCTATTGCCACGATCAACCCGGAAAATGGCGATCTGACTTCGCAATTGCGCAGTTCCTACCTCTCGATCAATTACGATGACTGGCGCGTGGGTGTTATCACGGCGCGCAGCGGCGGCTCTGCCACGATTGGTTTCGCCGATGGAGAGCAGGCGCCGCTTACCAACCCTGCAAGCGAGCTGGGCGTGGGAGACGTTGTGGTCGCCTCCCCCAGTGGCGGCAGTTGGCGACTTGAGACCGTGCCGGGCGTTTCGGGCGGCTTTCTTGCCATCGCGCCCGATACTGGCCGGGTCCTGGCCATGCAGGGTGGCTTCGACTCCCGCCTCGGCAGTTTCAACCGTGCCACGCAGGCCAATCGTCAGCCGGGCTCCACCATCAAGCCTTTCGTCTATGCAACCGGCCTCGACAACGGCATGACGCCTGCAACCTTGGTGCCGGACAGGCAGTATTGCTACTACCAGGGCTCCAACCTGGGCGAGAAATGCTTCACCAACTTCGGCGGCAGCCGGGGCGGCGGGGAATACCCCATGCGCTATGGCCTGGAGCAATCGAAAAACCTCATGACCGTACACATCGCGATGGATTCGGGCATGGAAAACGTGATCGACATGTTCGAAAGCGCAGGCATCGCGGACGAAGGCGCCTATGAACCGTATCCCGCCTTTGCCCTTGGCGCGGGCGATACCACGGTAGAGAAGATGGCAGCAGCATATGCGATGCTGGTGAACCATGGGCGGCTGAACGATCCGACGGTCATCGATTACGTGCAGGATCGCGATGGCGAGGTGATCTACCGCGCCGACAATCGCGAATGCACGGGTTGCAACATGACTGAATGGGATGGCGGCCCCATGCCACGGTTTGGTCGCAGCGGCAGGCAAGTGATGGATGCGCGCACGGCCTTCCAGACGGTCAACATGCTGACAGGCGTAGTGCAGCGTGGCACGGCCACCCGTCTGCGCGACCTTGAAATTCCGCTGTTCGGCAAGACCGGCACCAGTTCCGGTCCGACGAATGCTTGGTTCGTGGGCGGATCTCCGGATATCGTCGGCGCGACCTATCTCGGCTTCGATCAGCCGCGCAACATGGGTGGATGGATCCAGGGCGGCAACACGGCAGCCCCCATCTTCAAGCAATTCGTGCAGGAAACGCGCGATCACTGGTCTGGCAGGCCGTTCCTGGCGCCCACCGGCGTACGCATGGTTCGCGTGGATCGTCGCACGGGGCGCCGTGTGTTCGACGGATGGCCTTCCGACGAGCCGACCTCTGCCGTGATCTGGGAAGCATTCAAGCCCGACACCGAACCGCGCCGCAGCCAGCGGCAGGACGAGATAAGCGCCATGCGCGAACTGATCCTCGCGCAATTGCGTCGCCAGCAGCAGGGCAGCAATGTGCGACGCCGCTCGCAGGAGCGTGAAGACTTTGTCGAGGAGCAGGGCGGCATCTACTGATCCGCCCACTTCCAACGGCTTGCGCCCCCTGCTAGGCGCGCCTTTCACATTTGGAGAACAAGCCTATGCGTGCCGAAGGGCAGGCCCATATCGACCGGATCGAAGCCGCACTGGCGCTGGTGCGCAGATCGCTGGACTGGGAACACGCGCTGCGTCGCCTCGATGAGCTGGAAGCGCGTGTGCAGGACCCGGACCTGTGGAACGATCCCAAGAAGGCGCAGGCCATCAGCCGCGAGCACAAGCTGCTGAAAGATGCCATCGGTACGGTCAACGAAATCAGTTCGGAAATGTCCGATGCGACGGAATTCGTCGAGATGGGCGAGGCCGAAGGCGACGACGACGTTGTGGCCGAAGGGCTCGCCAGCCTAGCTTCCCTTGCCAAGCGTGCCGATCGCGACAAGGTGAATGCACTGCTATCGGGCGAGGCGGATGGCTACGACACCTATCTGCAGATCAATGCAGGCGCAGGCGGAACGGAAAGCCAGGACTGGGCCGAAATGCTCATGCGCATGTATGTGCGCTGGGCAGAGCGGCGCGGGTTCAAGGTGGAAACGGTGGAATATGCAGCCGGTGAACAGGCGGGCATCAAGTCCGCTACGCTTCAGATCAAGGGCGAGAACGCCTACGGCTATGCCAAGACCGAAAGCGGCGTTCATCGCCTCGTCCGCATCAGCCCCTACGATAGCTCCGCCCGTCGCCACACCAGCTTTTCCAGCGTTTGGGTCTATCCGGTTATCGACGACGATATCGATATCGAGATCAACGAGGGTGACCTGAAGATCGACACCTACCGCGCATCGGGCGCGGGCGGCCAGCATGTGAACACCACCGACTCTGCCGTACGCATCACGCACAAGCCGACAGGCATCGTGGTTGCCAGCCAGAACGACCGCAGCCAGCACAAGAACCGCGCGACCGCCATGAACATGCTGAAAGCGCGTATGTACGAGCGTGAGATGGCCGAGCGCGAGGCAGCGGCGGCGGGCGAGTATCAGGAAAAGACGGAGATCGGGTGGGGCCACCAGATACGTTCCTACGTCCTGCAGCCGTACCAGATGGTGAAAGACCTTCGCACGGGCACGACATCCACCGCGCCGGGCGACGTGCTGGATGGCGAGATAGACGATTTCATCGCTGCCGCGCTGGCGCAGCGCGTGACGGGTGAAACCGTCGACGTGGAGGATGTGGAGTAGCGCGTTGCTTCACTGGTGAAGGGGCAAGATGCTTGCCGCCAATGGTCGGCGTCAGCTTCGAGCGCGGCGGCTTCAGCTGATTACGCCAGCGCGGCGTGCCACATAAATTTTCGATATTCACAACTTGATTCGCAACAAGTGCTTGTCTTGTTATAGGTCTGGCACAAGGAAGTGCCTCGCAACCTGGGAAGCGGGCCAAGACAGGATACATGACTGAAGGTCGGGAAACTTCAAATTTGCCGGATGGTCTTACCGAAAAGCAGCGGGAAGTCCTGGACCTTCTGGTGCTGCACAAAACGTCCAAGCAGATTGCCCGCGAACTGGGCATCTCCCCGCACACGGTCGATCAACGCGTCGTCGCTGCCCGAAGGAAATCCGGTGTGGAAACCCGTGGCGAACTTGCGGCCGCCTATATGGCCGTACAGGCACCAAACGGCAGCGGCACGGTATACGAGAAATCCGTATATCAATCCTCGCAGGTCGAAAAACGACAGCACCCCGGCGATGAGAGTGGCGGGTCAGACGCGGTGCTGGCCGAAGGACAAGTGTCTGCCACAACTGGCGAATCTCCCAAGATTACGAAGCCTTTCGTTTATTACCGCGTCGTCCCGGAGTCCTTTGAGGGTCGCAACGGGTATTTCTGGCGTTTAATCGCTATAGTCGGGATTACCCTTGGCCTGCTGATTGCGATTCTGGTGGGTCTCGCCATTTTTGGCGAGCTTTCGGAACTGCTGCGGTAGGCCGCCTCAGGACTCCTTGATCATCACGAGGTCGGATGACCGGAACGGAGTTTTCGAAATGGGTATGTCTCACACCGTCGCACAGATGCGCATTATCCGTGAGTTGCGCGAAGCGGAGCAAGCACTCGACACAGCCTTGCTTCGCCAAAGCAGTCTCCTCACCACCATGCTTGAAGCGCGGCGCGATACCGATACCGATCCGTTTGTGGGCCAGGAAGCCATGCTGCGGCTCACCAAATCGCATCAGACACTTGTCAGTGCAGGCGGCGATCTGGCGCGCGTACATTCCAACCTTCTGAAGGTGCAGGAAGACGTGCTGGGTTATGAAGATTGCCCGCCCAACGAACCGATGGCCCGGCAGCCCGAATTGCGCACGGCGTCCTGATAACGCCGCCGAAGCAATGTCGCAGGCCTATCTCATCGTCCTGGGTATAACCCTCCTCATCGTCGCCATGGCGGTGACGAGGGGAGGGCAGCCAGAAAGATGGTGCGCCGCGATCATTGCAGGGGAAGTGACCATCGATCTGCTCATCCTACTTGCCGTGGGACCGCGATCATTCGGTGAATTCGACATCAGCCGTATATCGCTGGACGGTATTGCGGCCGCTCTGCTCATCGCCGTGGCCATGCGCGCCAACCGGATCTATCCGCTGGCCATTGCGGCAGCACAGCTTGTTGCCCTGATCGGCAGTGTCGTGGCCCTGCTGGCCGTAGACGGTATGGCGCAGGCATTCTGGGCAATGACGCAGATGCCGCTTTTCCTGCAACTTGCCCTCCTTACCGGTGGCACCCTGGCGCACCGGTTGCGCCTGGCGAAGATCGGGCGATACAATTGCTGGTCACCGCGAGAGGGACCGCAACGACAGTTCGGCTGACCGACACGATCCTCCGCAAATTGTTCTGAAAATCTGGCGACCACGCACCAATTCAGCCTCTCCGATCGCATTTGGTGCTTTGCGTTCCGCTTCTGCAATCGCTAGAGCCGGGAGCATGGAGAGCGGGGTTTTTATCCGAATTCTGGCGGGGGCCGCTGCGTGTCTTTGCGTCGCCGGCTGCGAGGTTGCCGAGGAAGACCGACCGGTTACGGCGCGGGATTTTCCTCGCCCTTACAGGCCGGTTTCCGATCTCGGTTCCAACGCCTTTTCGACAGAGCAGATCCGCGATGACCGTCAGGAAGCGCAAACTGTCATGGATCAGGCGGATATCACACGCGGCATGACCGTGGCCGATATCGGGGCGGGCGAAGGGTATTATACCGTGCGCCTTGCGGCCCGCGTTGGCGAGAATGGCCGTGTACTGGCGCAGGACATCGACGAGGACGCGCTGCGCCGCCTTGGCAATCGCGTGGAGCGCGAGCGACTGGACAACGTATCCATTGCACTGGGCGAGACTGACGATCCAGGGCTTCCCCACGACAGCTTTGACCGGATTTTCATGGTCCATATGTATCACGAGATTACAGAGCCTTACGCATTGCTTTGGCGGATGCGGCCTGCGCTGCGCGACGGTGGCCAGGTGATCGTGGTGGATACCGATCGCCCGGCGGACCAGCACGGGATCAATCCACAACTTCTGTTTTGCGAATTCGAGCGGGTCGGCTATCGGCTCGTGGAATTCGTGCGTAAACCGCAGATTGCCGGCTATTACGCGCAGTTCGAAGTGGTCGGGGATCGCCCGGAACCACGCGATATCGAACCCTGCGTACAACCAGGCGACACTTCCACCGAGTTCTCGCTGACTGAAGAGGACACTTCTGGGGATAATGATGAGTTTCAAGGGTCTTAAGCCGATTTCCTATGGTGGCCGCGAGGTCTGGCCGCTGATCGAGGGCGGCAAGGGCGTATCCGCCACCAATGGGGAGAGCAGCGGAGCATGGGCTGCCGCAGGCGGTATCGGCACGGTCAGCGCAGTGAATGCCGACAGCTACGACGAGGACGGCAACCCGATCCCCCAGGTCTATCCGCAGGCGACGCGGGTCGAACGGTTCGAGCAACTGGTTCGCTATGCCATCGACGGCGCAACCACGCAGGTGAAGCGTGCGCATGAAATCTCCGGCGGCAAGGGCGCGATAAATATCAACGTCCTGTGGGAAATGGGCGGCGCGCAGCAGGTTCTGGAAGGCGTGCTGGAAAATTGCCCGGGCCTGATAACGGGCGTCACCTGCGGTGCGGGCATGCCTTACAAGCTTGCCGAAATCGCCGCGAAGCACAACGTGTATTACCTGCCGATCATCTCCTCCGCTCGCGCATTTCGCGCGTTGTGGAAGCGAAGCTATTCCAAGGTTCCGGACCTGATGGCCGCGGTGGTCTATGAAGACCCCTGGCTGGCGGGGGGGCATAACGGCCTGTCCAATGCCGAGGACCCGACGAAGCCGGAAGACCCCTATCCCCGCGTTGCCGCTTTGCGTGAAACGATGCGCAAGGAAGGTGTGTCCGAAGAAACCGCCATCGTGATGGCGGGCGGCGTATGGTTCCTGCGCGAGTGGGAAAACTGGATCGACAATCCCGAGCTTGGCAAGATCGCCTTCCAGTTCGGAACACGGCCCCTACTCACCGAGGAAAGCCCGATCCCGAACGTGTGGAAGGAAATGCTGCGCACGGTCGAGCCCGGCGACGTCTTGCTGCACAAGTTTTCGCCCACCGGCTTTTACTCCAGTGCGGTGAAAACGCCTTTCCTCTATGATCTGATTCACCGTTCCGAACGACAGATCCCGATCTTCAAACGCGATGCGGAAGAAGGCACGATCCCGCTGCTGGATCATGGCAAGGCCAAGTATTACTACGTTCACCCCGGCGACCAGCGCAAGGCGCTGGCGTGGATACACGAAGGCTTCACCGAGGCCTTGAAGACGCCTGATGATACCGTGGTTTTCGCCACCCCCGAAAGTGCGGAGCAGATCCGCACGGATCAGGTGAATTGCATGGGCTGCCTGTCGCATTGCCAGTTTTCAAGCTGGAAGGACCACGACAACCACACCACCGGACGACTTGCCGACCCGCGCAGTTTCTGCATCCAGAAAACCCTGCAGGATATCGCCCACGGCGGGGACCCGGACGAGAATCTCGCATTCGCCGGACACGCGGCCTACCGCTTCAAGGAAGATCCGTTCTATTCCAACAACTTTACGCCCACGGTGAAGCAGTTGGTCGACCGCATTCTGACAGGCGACTGACGCTGGCGCACAAGCGTGAACAACCACCCCCTTGGCGCAACACGTTGCGCGAGGGGCTGGCTGTTCCACGCGTCCTGCTCAATCCGCTTCGGTTACCCAGGAGCGGCAGGCAATTCGGGCAGGGCAGGGCGGCGCTTGTCATTCCCGGCCTGACCACCGGCGACATCTCCACCACACTGCTGCGGCGAACCCTGCGCAAGCGCGGTTTCAGGCCTGAAGGGTGGCGTCAGGGTATCAACACAGGGGCCGACCCTGCCAAGCTGAAGGCGCTGGAAGCGCGCATTGCGCAACTTCGCGAAGACACAGGCAAGCGGATCGTGCTGATGGGGTGGAGCCTCGGCGGTCTCTATGCCCGCGTCCTCGCCCAGCGCTGTGCTGAGGATATCGACATGGTGGTTACCGTGGCCAGCCCGTTCTCTGGCGATCGTCATGCAAATCACGCGTGGAAGCTGTACGAGGCGATCAACGATCACACGGTCGACAATCCGCCTTTCGAAGAGGATGTGTCTGCCAAGCCGCCCGTGGTGACTATTGCCATATGGTCTGCCACCGATGGCATTGTCGCTCCGCAATGCTGCCGGGGCAAGGACGGCGAAACCGACCACACGCTGCGGATCGATGCGCCGCATTTCACGATCGGTACTTCTGCTTCCTGCATCGAGAAGATACTGGCGAAAATGGCCGAGGTAGACCCAGCGCAGACCAGCTAGACCATCAGGTCCAGAGCTGCAGCTTGGTCAGTTCACGACCAAGATCATCGTCCCCTTCCGGGCGAGACACCACTCGCTCGACAAGCTTCCAGTTGTTGCGCAGCCGCGATTTGCGCCAGAGATCGCAAACCCACACCTGCCCTTTCCATTCGTGATCGCCCAAGGCGGCCTCCATCTCCAACTGGCAGGTGAAGATGCCAACATTGCCATGCCGCCGCACGTAGATGTCGCCGAAGCGGTATGAATGCAGCCGCAAGCGCGTGGTGGCCGCCTCCAGCCAGCTGACGCGATCCAGGATGGTCGCCTTGTTGCCGCCTAGCAGGAACACGAAATCGCGCGCGGCGACTTCCTTCATCAGCTTGCGATCCCCGCGCATCCATGCGCGCATCCATTGGTGTTCAAGCGTTTCGAGGCGGGCTGCGAAGGTGTCCATACCCCTTTGCCAACTAGCCGAATGGCGGCGCTGCGCAAGAGTGGTTAATCTGCCTGCAGGTCAGCGCGCTTGTCCACTCAATCGAATTGCCAGCTGCGTTCGCCGTGGCTGGTCTGGTCTAGGCCCTGTATTTCTTCCTCCTCGCTTACCCGCATGGGGATGAACAGCGACACGCCCAGCGCGATAATCGCGGTAACAACGGCAGAGAAAATGGCGACTGCCACAATGCCCAGCGCCTGCACGCCGACCATGCCGGCCATCGGCATACCATCGGTGTAACCCGTGCCGCCAAGATCGGCCGAGAGGAAGACACCCAGCAACAACGTGCCCAACATTCCCCCCACGCCGTGCACCGCGAAGACATCGAGCGAGTCATCAATGCCCAGTTTGTTCTTCACCAGCTGGATCGCATAGTAGCACACCAGCGCGGCGAGGATGCCGAAAAGGATTGCTGCGCCGGGTGATATGAAGCCGGCTGCGGGCGTAACAGTAGCGAGGCCCGCAATAGCGCCGGTGGCAAAGCCCACCGTGGTCGCTTTGCCGAAAGCAACTTTCTCCACCATCACCCAGGCAAGCGCGGCAGTGGCTGCGGCGACGTGGGTGTTGATGATAGCCATGGAAGCATCGTCCGTGGCGGTCAGTGCGCTGCCGCCGTTGAAGCCGAACCAGCCGACCCACAGCAGCATCGCGCCCAGCATCGTCATGCCAGGAGCATGGGGAAGCAGGGAGGAACCTAGAAAGCCCTGCCGTTTGCCCAGCAGCAGCGCGACGACTAGAGCGGACACGCCCGCCGTGGTGTGGACCACGATACCGCCTGCAAAATCCAGTACGCCAAGATCCCCCAGCCAGCCTCCGCCCCAGACCCAGTGCGTTACCGGTGCATAGACCAGCAGGCCCCAGATAGCCGTGAAGGCAATCACCCAGCCAAACCGCGCGCGATCGACCCATGCGCCCACCATCAGTGCAGGGGTGATGGCGGCAAAAGTCATCTGGAACATCACGAAAGTGCTCTCGGGCAAGGTGATACCTTCGCGCAGATTATCGAGATTGATGAGCATCCACTTGCTGCCATCACCAAGGTAGCCGCCGGTGGTGTTGCCGAAAGCCAGCGTGTAGCCGACCACGATCCACAGGATCGAGGCGACGCCCGCTACTGCCGCCACCTGCAGAAGCACCGAGAGGAAATTCTTCGCCCGCACCAGCCCGCCGTAGAACAGCCCGAGCCCGGGCAGCGTCATCAGCAGCACCAGCGCCGCTGCCGTGAGTATCCAGGCTGTATCGCCGGTTTCGTTTTGGGCGATGTTGGTAAGTTCCTGCGCCTGTGCGGCATGCGGAATGGCCACGATCGCCGAAGCGGCAGCGAGTTTGCGAAGCATAGATTTTCCCCCACGCCCGCTCTGGTGGCGGGATATCGTCCGGTGCATCTGTTAGGGCAGATTATTCCAACTCGGCAAGGGGCGTGTTGTGTGTTGCGGCGTTCAGGTGTGGACGGCTATTCGTGCTGCATGCGCAATCTTGTCCGACTCGCGATTTTTTCGTTTGCCGTTGCCCTCAGCACGCCTGCCACCGCGCAGGAGGTGGAATTGCCCTATTGGGCGAGCATCGATGCCGAGGAGGCCTACATGCGTGCAGGTCCGGCGATGCAGTATCCCATCGTATGGGTGTACAAGCGCGAAGGCCTGCCGGTGCGGGTGGTCCGCCTGATCCAGGGCTGGCGTTATGTCGAGGAGCCGGATGGAACCATGGGATGGATTTCCAGCGGTTTGCTGAGCAGGCAACGCACGGCGATGGTGATCGGGGAAGGGCTGGTTCCGATGCGTGCAGAACCGTCAGCCAATGCCGAACTGCGCTGGAACCTTGAGCCCGGCAATGTTGGCAACCTTGGTGACTGCGACAATGGCTGGTGCGAGCTGGATATCGACGACCACGTCGGATGGGTGGAAGAAGCGCGCCTCTGGGGCGCAGGGGAACCGTAGTTTCGGTGTAGAAATGAAAAAGGGCGATCCGCGCGGACCGCCTTTTTTACAGAAACACGAAAACTGCAATCAGCCTTCGTAGTTGTAGCTCATAGTTTCACCGGTGGAATCGGTGACATCCATCATGCCATCGACGCCGGGCTGAATGCTCCAGCAATCTTCGCCATCGCCGCCTTCGGCAGTGAGGCAGGTGCCACGATCATTGTCTTCCCAGGTCCCGGCCTCGACCATATCGCCACCTTGCATGACGGTGTATGTGCCGTTTTCGGCAAGCGTCACCGATACCTCGCTACCATCCTCAGCGGTGGAGGTGTAAGTTCCGGCATTGGTGGCGGACATGGGTTGCGTCGCGATTGTTTCATCAATCTCGGCTTCACTAGCGTCCTCGGCATCGCCGCCGCACGCGGCAAGGGTAGCGAGGGCGGCCACTGCGATAAGCTTCTTCATAATAAAAACCCCTGTTGATGATAACCGGACGGACCGTTTGGGTCCGGGCGTGTTTTGCAATCAACCTCGCGAGAGGGAGAAGGGTTCCAATCATCGGCAGTTGGACCGACTGACGCTAAGAACCTGCGCGAAAGGCGGGCATTGCTGCCCGCCCTGCGGCAAGTCAGATTCAGGCCAGTTCCACCGCCACGGCTGTCGCTTCGCCGCCGCCGATGCAGAGGCTGGCGATACCGCGCTTCTTGCCCTGCTGCTTCAGTGCGTTGAGCAAGGTGACAATGATGCGAGTACCACTCGCACCGATCGGATGGCCAAGTGCCGTGCCGCCGCCGTTGACGTTGATCTTGTCGTGATCGATACCGATGTCGCGCATGGCGAACATGGCGACGCAGGCGAAAGCCTCGTTCACTTCCCACAGGTCAACATCTTCGACGCTCCAGCCCGTCGTCTCAAGGAGCTTCTCGATTGCCCCTACAGGTGCAATGGTGAACTCCGCCGGAGCCTGCGCATGCGCGGTAAGCCCGGTGATCGTGGCGACAGGTTTCAGTCCCTTGGCCTCGGCGACGCTCTTGCGCGTGAGCACCACGGCAGCAGCACCATCCGAGATCGAGGACGAGGTGGCGGCGGTAATGGTACCATCCTTGGCAAATGCCGGACGCAAGGTGGGAATCTTGTCGGGGCGACCCTTGCCCGGTGCCTCGTCCGTATCCACGGTAACTTCACCCTTGCGGGTCTTGATGGTGACCGGCACGACTTCGTCGGCGAAAGCACCGCCTTCAATAGCCTTGTTGGCACGGTCCAGCGAGGTGATGGAATACGCGTCCATGTCCTCACGCGTCAGCTGGTACTTGTCGGCCATGTCCTGCGCGAATGTGCCCATCGCGCGGCCCTCCTCGTAAGCGTCTTCCAGGCCATCGAGGAACATGTGGTCATAGGTCGTATCGTGGCCAAGGCGCGCACCTCCGCGATGCTTCTTCAACAGGTAAGGGGCTCCTGACATGCTCTCCATCCCGCCTGCGACGACATAGTCGACATTGCCGCACGCGAGCGCCTCTGCACCCATGATGACGGTCTGCATGCCGCTGCCGCAAACCTTGTTTACCGTGGTCGCCTGCGCGCTGAGCGGAAGGCCGGACTTGACTGCCACCTGACGCGCCGGGGCCTGTCCCAGGCCGGCGGGCAATACGCAGCCCATATATACACGGTCGATCTCCTCCCCGGCCACGCCTGCACGCTCCATCGCAGCCTTGACGGCAGTTGCGCCAAGATCGGTCGCGGCAACATCGGACAAGGAACCCTGCATCGAGCCCATGGGCGTGCGGGCGTATGAAAGGATGACGATCGGATCGGATTCGTTGAAAGTTGCCATGACGTGTTTGCCTCGATTGGACGTTGCAGGGTGTGGTCTGGCAACCAATCTAGGTGCTGAACCACTCGCACGCAACATTGTGCGCCGCACCATGCAGCGGCAGGACCGCCGCCGGCGATTGCAGGGGCTAAAACGTCCGCGAGCCTGGTGCCGAACCCCGCCAGGCGTCGCGAACCTGCGGGAAAAGTCAGTGATTAGCCGACCCTGGTCCTTCGGACTGCCTTGCATCGCGGCATGGCATTGCCTAGACGCGCCACGAACCCCCGCAGCAACCATCCGAGTCTGTTTTGGTCGATCTCGAACAATATTTCCCGATCCTGCTTTTCCTCGTCATTGCGGCGGGGCTTTCGGCAGCATTCGTTTTCCTGCCGATGGGCGTCTCTCGCCTCACCGGCGCGCACAACCCGCAGGCTGAAAAACTGACTGAGTACGAGTGCGGTTTCCCCGCGTTCGAGGATCCGCGCAGCCAGTTCGACGTGAAGTTCTATCTTGTCGCGATCAGCTTCCTGCTGTTCGACCTGGAGGCTGCATTCCTGTTTCCCTGGGCCGTCAGCCTGGATCACACCGGCTGGCCGGGCTGGATCGGCATGATGATCTTCCTCGGCATCCTCGCGATTGGCCTCGCTTACGAATGGAAGAAGGGAGCTCTGGAATGGGAGTGACCGACAAGCCCGAACCCGCCCTGTACCCGCCTTACCAGGATGGTGTTGCAGATTCGTCGAACCCTGCATTGGCCGATGCGCCCACCGCAAAGGGCGGTGAGGTAAAGCAGCCCGACGCGGAATACTTCAACGCCATGCAGACCGAGGTTAACGACAAGGGCTTCCTTGTTACCTCGACCGAGGATCTGTTCCAGTGGGCGCGCACCGGCAGCCTGTGGTGGATGACCTTCGGCCTCGCGTGCTGCGCGGTGGAGATGATCCACGTCAACATGCCGCGCTATGACATGGAGCGTTTTGGCGTCGCCCCGCGCGCATCCCCGCGCCAGAGCGACGTGATGATCGTGGCGGGCACACTGTGCAACAAGATGGCCCCGGCACTGCGCCGTGTTTACGATCAGATGTCGGACCCGAAGTACGTCATCTCGATGGGCAGCTGCGCCAATGGCGGCGGCTATTATCACTACAGCTATTCCGTGGTGCGTGGCTGCGATCGCATCGTGCCGGTGGACATCTACATTCCCGGTTGCCCTCCCACGGCAGAAGCCCTGCTGTACGGGGTAATGCAGTTGCAGCGTAAAATACGCCGCGTCGGCACGATCGAGCGTTGAGGAGCGAAAAGCCGATGGCAAAAGTCCTGCATTCCGCTCCGCGTTTCGCAACCAATGATGGCGTGCGAGACACGCTTGTCGCCGCGCTTGGCGACATGGCTGTCGATGCGCGCGAGGATTTCGGCGAGATTTCGATCACGGTCAGGCGCGAGAGCATCGAGGATGTTCTCCGCCTGCTACGTGACGAGCACGATTACCAGCAGCTGATGGAAATTGCCGGGGCCGACTACCCGGGCCGTCCCGAGCGGTTCGAGGTGGTCTACATGCTGCTCAGCCTCACGAAGAACCACCGTATCATGGTGAAGCTATCGACCGACGAGGCCACACCCGTTCCCACTGTCACCACCTTGTGGCCGGTGGCGGGGTGGCTGGAGCGCGAGGTGTTCGACATGTATGGCGTCACCTTCGACGGCAATACCGACCTGCGCCGCATCCTCACCGATTACGGCTTCGAAGGACATCCCTTCCGCAAGGATTTCCCGCTGACGGGTTATACCGAACTGCGCTACTCCGAAGAGGAAAAGCGCGTGGTGTACGAACCGGTGGAACTGGCACAGGATTTCCGCAGCTTCGATTTTACTTCGCCATGGGAAGGCGCGGACTACGTACTGCCGGGCGACGAGAAGGCCGACGTACCGCCTATCGATGACCCCAAGACCACTGAAAGCCCCAAGCAGACGGGCGCGGGCGCAAAAGCCGACGATAAGGCCGCTGAAACGGTGAGTGCAGGCTCTCCTGCCGAAAAGGATACCAGCACGGACGACGCGGGCGCTCCGGAAACGACCGAAGACCAGCCCGACCGCGAAGCGAGTGAGGGCGATGTACACGACACCAAGGGCGCGACGAAGCCGGAGGACAAGAAATGATCCGCAAGATTGCTCTTTTGCCCGCTATTGTGCTGGCGTTGTCTGCCTGTGGCGATTCCCAGCAGGTTGTCGACGATGACGTGACGACTGACGTGGAAACCGGCGATGTCGCGGTCATCCCTGTGCTGGAAAGCGTGAGCCGCGATGCCATCGACCTCGAGTTCGACGAGACCCTCGGTGTCTGCAATTTTTCGGCTGATGGCGAGACGCTGCTGATCGCGGGCGTAGCCGATGGCACGGACGGCGTAGGCTTCATCTCTCTGGGAGGAGAGCAAGTGCGGCTGAACGGCACCGAACTTGGCGGGCCGGATGCGATTTCTGTCGGCCCGATGATGTTCTCTGGCGATTACACGGTCGAGATCAATCGTGACGAGGTTGGCGGCGAGGCCGGGATGGAAAGCACGAGCTATGACGCGACGCTCACCCTGCGCAAGGACGGGATGAGCGAAGTTGTCTACGGCCCCGGCACATGGGAGTGTTCGGTATGAGCCTGACCTACGAACAGTCGCCCACCACCGATGGTGAGGAGATTTCCAACTACACCATCAACTTCGGTCCTCAGCATCCTGCCGCGCATGGTGTTTTGCGGATGGTGATGGAACTGGATGGCGAGATCATCGAACGCATCGATCCGCACGTCGGCCTTCTGCATCGCGGCACCGAGAAGCTGATCGAGTACAAGACCTATCTTCAGGCTCTGCCTTACTTTGACCGGCTCGATTACTGCTCTCCGCTGGCACAGGAATACAGCTACGTCCTCGCTATCGAGAAGCTTCTGAATGTCGAGGTTCCAGAGCGCGGCCAGTACCTGCGCGTGCTGTTTGCGGAGCTTACCCGCATCTGCAACCACATGCTCAACATCGGCGCGCACGTGATGGACGTGGGCGCGATGACGCCGAACCTGTGGGTGTTCGAACTGCGCGAAGACTGCATGAACTTCTTCGAGCGGGCCTCTGGCGCACGCATGCATGCCGCATGGTTCCGCCCCGGCGGCGTGCACCAGGACGTGCCGCTGAAGCTGCTGACCGACATCGGTGACTGGGTTGATGGCCGCCTGCCGGAACTGTTCGGCGATGCGATGAGCCTCGTTCTCGACAACCGCATCTTCAAGCAGCGCAACGTCGATATCGCTGTCGTGTCGAAGGACGACGCGGTGAAGTGGGGCTTTTCCGGCCCGATGATCCGCGCTGCCGGTATCCCGTGGGACCTGCGCAAATCGCAGCCCTACGACGTGTATGACCGGATGAAATTCGAAATTCCCGTCGGCACGAATTCGGACTGCTACGATCGATTCGTGGTGCGGGTGAAGGAAGTCTACGAGAGCGCGAAAATCATCAAGCAGTGCCTCGCGGAAATGCCCGAAGGCCCTGTCGTGTCCGACGATCGCAAGGTTGCTCCGCCCAAGCGTGCCGAGATGAAGCAGTCGATGGAAGCGCTGATCCACCACTTCAAGCTCTATACCGAGGGCTTCCATGTGCCTGCAGGCGAAGTGTACGTGGCGACCGAAAGCCCTAAGGGCGAATTCGGCGTCTATCTCGTCAGCGACGGATCGAACAAACCCTATCGCTGCAAGATCAGGCCGACCGCTTTCTCGCATCTGCAGGCGATGGACTTCATGTCCCGTGGTCACATGCTGCCCGACGCGACCGCCATCCTTGGCGCGATCGACGTGGTGTTCGGGGAGTGTGACCGTTGACGATGGAAAACGTCCGCGCGCACTGGAAGTCGCTTGCCGTTGGGTTAGCGATCCTGATGGTAGTTGCAGCCTTGGGTCCCGTGGTGTTTTACGGTTTGCCATGGCTTTTTAACGCGTTGAGAGACGCAAATCCTATGCTGGCATTGCTGATCATACCGATGTTGTTTGTCGCTTATCCGATCTACTCCTACGCTGCCATCAGGCGCGCCGATCAACGAGACGACCTGAAGATTGCGGGTGGAACTCAAGTACGCCGAGATGTTCCATGATCCTGCGCGAACTCTTCATCCTCATTGCAGCTTTCGCCGCCTTCGCCTCGGCCATTGCGGCATACCTCGCTGCGTTTCACGGCGAAGTGACGCTGAAGGAAGTGTTTTCCACCGCCTTTGCCGCGGTGATCGGCCTGTATGTGGGTCGCTATATCGAACGGAGGCTGGCTGATGGCCGCGCGTAATATCGCCCCCGATACGCCCGAACTGCGTGCGCAGTACGATGGTTGGGCATTCACGGATGCAAACCGTGAGAAGGCCGACTGGCATATCCGGAAGTATCCCGAGGGCCGCCAGAAAAGCGCGGTCATGCCGCTGCTCGATCTGGCACAGCGCCAGGTTGGAGAGGAAACCGGCACGCAAGGCTGGTTACCCCTGCCGGTTGTGGAATACGTCGCCGAATACCTCTCAATGCCGGTGATCCGCGTGCTGGAGGTGGCGACCTTCTACACGATGTACAACCTTGTTCCCGTGGGCAAATTCCACGTACAGGTGTGCGGCACCACGCCGTGCATGCTGCGGGGATCGGATGACCTTCTGGACGCCTGCTATGCGCGCGGAATGAAGAAGGGGCATACTACCGATGATGGCCTATGGACCCTCACCGAAGTGGAATGCATGGGCAATTGCGCCACCGCGCCCATGGTGCAGATCAACGATGACAATTATGAAGACCTGACGACCGAACGTTTCGACGCAGTGCTTGATGCGCTCGCGTCGGGCGAGACACCCAAGGCGGGCACGCAGGAGCCAGGCCGTCATACGTCCGAACCTTCGGGCGGGCCGACCAGCCTCAAGGAAATGGTCGACGCCAATCACGATTACCGGAGCGAATGGTAATCATGGCCAAAAAGCTTTTCATCCTTGCGGGAATTCTCTTCATCATTGCGGCCGTCGGCTACTTCGTGGCCGATAACGGATCGATGGGTGCAACCTTCCTTGCGCTAGGTGTCGTGTTTCTCGCGCTAAGCGCAGGGCAGGGCCGCAAGAAGGGCGGGGAGGACGACCACTGATGGAACAGATCATCCCCATCCTGCTGGCCGTGGTGCTCATCTTCATCGCGTGGAAGGTGTTGAAGGGCATCGTCAAGACCGTCGCGCTGGTTGCCATTCTGGCAGCGGTTGCAATCTGGGTATTTTTCGGTGGAGGGCTGGCATGAGCCTGGCTGACAAGGATCGCATCTTTACCAATCTCTACGGGTTCCAGGATTGGGGCCTGAAGGCAGCGCAAAAGCGCGGCGATTGGGACAACACCAAGGACCTGATCGCACGCGGCAACGATTCCATCATCGACGAGATGAAGGCGTCCGGCCTGCGCGGTCGCGGTGGTGCCGGCTTCCCCACCGGTATGAAATGGTCTTTCATGCCCAAGGAAAGCAAGGATGGCCGTCCATCCTTCCTGGTGATCAACGCGGACGAGTCCGAGCCTGGTTCGTGCAAGGATCGCGAGATCATTCGCCACGATCCGCACAAGCTGATCGAAGGCGCGCTGGTTGCCGGTTTCGCCATGCGGGCAAGGGCAGCCTACATCTACATTCGCGGCGAATATATCCGCGAGGCTGAGACCTTGCAGGCCGCCATCGACGAGGCGTACGACGCCGGACTGATCGGCAAGAACGCCAGCGGCTCTGGATACGATTTCGACGTGTTCATGCACCGGGGTGCAGGCGCCTACATCTGCGGTGAAGAGACCGCGATGATCGAAAGCCTCGAAGGCAAGAAGGGGCAGCCCCGCCTGAAGCCGCCTTTCCCGGCAGGCGCGGGCCTTTACGGTTGCCCGACAACGGTGAACAATGTCGAGAGCATCGCGGTGGTGCCCACCATCCTGCGGCGCGGCGGCGCATGGTTCGCCAGCTTCGGGCGTGAAGGCAATGCGGGCACCAAGCTGTTCCAGATCAGCGGTCACGTAGAAAAGCCCTGCGTCGTGGAAGAAGCGATGAGCATTCCCTTTCGCGAACTGATCGAAAAGCATGCAGGCGGCATTACCGGCGGTTGGGACAACCTGCTGGCCGTGATCCCCGGCGGTTCGTCCGTTCCGCTGGTGCCTGCCGAGCAGATTATGGACGCACCGATGGACTTCGACGGTTTGAAGGAACTGGGCTCCGGCCTCGGCACCGCCGCCGTTATCGTCATGGACAAGTCCACCGATATCGTGCGGGCCATCAGCCGCATCAGCTATTTCTACAAGCACGAGAGCTGCGGCCAATGTACCCCCTGCCGCGAAGGCACGGGCTGGATGTGGCGCGTGATGGAGCGCCTTCGCGTGGGCGAAAGCACTCCGCAAGAGATCGACATGCTTTACGAAGTTACCAAGCAGGTCGAAGGGCACACGATCTGCGCGCTGGGCGACGCCGCCGCATGGCCCATCCAGGGCCTGCTCAAGCACTTCCGTCCGGAACTGGAGCGCCGTATCGCCGAACGTGAGAACGCTGTGTTGGAGGCGGCGGAATGATCCGTTCGGCATTCACGATCGCGGCCGTATTTCTCGGACTCTCCGCAGTCCCTTCGCAGGCACAGGATGCGAACGAGAACAACAATGGTTTGCAGACCGGAACGCGTTTTGAACGTGAGCCGGAAACTGCCGACGCGGCCCAAGCGCGCTGGATGCAGAAGCGCGTCGCGAATTGCGTGTTCAATCGCAACAAGGACGAAGCACGCGAAATCCTCGCGAACAGCAATTTCTACTCAATTCAGTTCGACGATTTCGATCAGGATCCGGAGACCCTTTTCGATGATCTGAACGTGGATTTCTGCATCGGTCGTCTAATGCGCGGTGCCGACAACCGGGCCTATTACACCTATATGCAGATTCAGTACTCCACCTTGCGCAATCTGCTTGCCGAGGAAGCCTATCTGCAGGATTTCGACGGTCCTCCGAAGATCGACTCCGCTACGCCTCGGGATGTCGCGGGTCGGTTCGACGGGATGCGAGTTCACCCGCAGATCAGCACCATGGCATCGCTTGCCGATTGCCTTACTTATCATGCCAGCGCGCAGACCCACGATCTGCTTCGGGCGCGTCCCGGATCGGATGACGAGGACGAAGCTATCACGGCACTTGGGCCGGTGATTGTTTCCTGCGCCGATACACAAGAGCAGCAATTGCAAATTCCAACCTCGCTCATTCGCCAGATGGCTGCCGATGGCCTTTGGTCGCGAAGCTACTACGGCTCGACCGCCGCAGGAGAGGGCTAATGCCGACAGTCAAAGTAGACGGACACGAAATCGAAGTCCCAGACGGCGCGACCGTCCTCCAGGCCTGCGAACTTGCGGGCAAGGAAATCCCGCGTTTCTGCTATCACGAGCGTCTGAGCATCGCGGGCAACTGCCGCATGTGCCTTGTCGAAGTGAAGCCCGGCCCGCCCAAGCCACAGGCATCGTGCGCCCTGCCTGCAACAGAGGGGCAGGAAATCCGCACCGATAGCGAGATGGTGAAGACCGCGCGCGAAGGCGTGATGGAATTCCTGCTCATCAACCACCCGCTCGATTGCCCGATCTGCGATCAGGGTGGCGAGTGTGACCTGCAGGATCAGGCCATGATGTATGGCCGCGGTGCCACACGCTATCACGAGAACAAGCGCGCCGTGACGGAAAAGTTCATGGGCCCGCTGATCAAGACGATCATGACCCGCTGCATTCATTGCACCCGCTGCGTTCGCTTCTCGGAAGAGATTGCCGGCGTGGACGAGATCGGCGCGCTCTATCGCGGCGAGGACATGCAGATCACCACCTATCTGGAGCAGGCGGCCAAGCACGAGCTTTCCGCCAATGTGATCGACCTGTGTCCGGTCGGCGCGCTCACCAGCGGCCCCTATGCGTACGAATCGCGTCCGTGGGAACTGAAGAAGACGATGGGCATCGATGTCTCCGATGCAGTTGGCTCCAACATCCGGATCGACAGCCGAGGGCGCGAAGTCCTGCGCGTTCTGCCGCGCGTGAACGACGACGTGAACGAGGAATGGATTTCGGACAAGGCACGCTACCAGGTCGATGGCCTGACGCGTCGCCGCCTCGACAAGGTGTGGATCCGCAAGAACGGCAAGCTGACAGAAGCGAGCTGGGACGAAGCGTTCAAGAAGATCGCGCGCGAAAAGCCGGGCAAGGGCATTGCCGCTATCGCGGGCGATCTGGTGGATTGCGAAACGATGTTCGCGGCAAAGGCGCTGCTTAATGCGTCAGGCTCCGACCTCGTCGAAAGCCGACAGACGGGAATGGACTACGATGTGTCCAACCTGGCGGCGGTCAATTTCAACAGCACCTTTGCCGGGATCGAGGATGCCCAGGCCATTCTGATCGTCGGCAGCCAGATCCGCTGGGAAGCGCCGCTAATCAATGTACGCCTGCGCAAGGCCGTGAAGCGCGGCGCAAAGGTCTTCGTGGTCGGACCCGAGTGGGATACCACCTATCCGACCGAGTTCCTGGGCGAAGACGCAAGCGTCCTGGGCAATCTGCCATCGCAGGTTTCGGATGCTTTCAGGGATGCGGAAAATTCTGCCGTCATCCTGGGCGCAGGCGGTTTCGCCGCAGGTGCACACGGTGCGGCAATGCACGCTGCCGAGCAGCTTGGTGCGACGTTCAATGCGCTCCACACGGCTGCTGCCCGCATGGGCGCTCTGATGCTGGGCTTTGCCAGCAAGGGCGGCATTGCGGATATCGTGGCGGCCAAGCCGAAGGTGGTCCTGTCGCTTGGCGCGGATGAAGTGGACTGGAGCCAGTTTGCAGGTTCGCTCAAGGTATACATCGGCCACCATGGCGATAAGGGCGCCCACGCAGCCGACATCATCCTGCCGGCGTCAGCCTATACGGAAAAGGCCGGAACCTACGTGAACACCGAAGGCCGCGTGCAGATGTCCGACAAGGCAATCTTCGCGCCCGGCGATGCACGCGAGGACTGGACGATCCTGCGCGCACTCGCCGATGCACTGGGCGTAAACGTGGGTTTCGACAGCTTCGACGAGTTGCGCACTGCGATGATTGCCGAAGTGCCCGCTCTGGGCGAGGAAGGTCTGGCCAACTACGGTACGATTTCCGCAGCGCCTGCAGGTGTGACGGCCTCGGGAACGATCGGCTATCCGATCAAGGACTTCTACCTCACCAACTCCATCGCCCGCGCGAGCGTGGTGATGCAGCGCTGTTCGGACGAACTGCTGCACGGTGATTCGGTGAAGGAGGCCGCGGAATGACCGAATACTTCATCTCGCAGGGTATGGATGAAAGCTGGGCGATCTTCGTCGCTTCGGTCGTCGGCATTCTTGCAATTGCCTTGCCGCTGATGCTGGCGGTGGCGATGGTGATTTATGTGGACCGCAAGGTGTGGGCCGCGATCAACCTGCGGCGCGGGCCGAACGTGGTTGGCCCCTTCGGCCTGCTGCAATCCTTCGCGGACGGGTTGAAGGTGTTCCTGCAGGAAACCATCATTCCGAGTGCCTCCAACAAGGGCATCTTCCTGCTCGCGCCGATCATTACCTTCACGGTGGCGCTGCTGGCCTGGGCGGTGATCCCCTTCGATGCTGGCGTGGTGCTGGCAGACATCAACGTCGGCCTGTTGTACATCCTCGCGATCTCGTCGCTGTCGGTTTACGGCGTGACGATGGCGGGCTGGGCGTCCAACTCCAAGTACCCGTTCTTTTCCGCCATGCGCGCTGCTGCGCAGATGATTTCCTATGAAGTCTCTATCGGCTTCATCCTGGTATGCGTGGTGCTGTATGCAGGTACCTTCAACCTCTCAGCTATTGTCGAGATGCAGCGCGGCCACGGCTTGGGATTCGTGAACGGCTACTGGTTCAACCTGCTGCTGTTCCCGATGTGGGTGGTGTTCTTCATCTCCAGCCTTGCCGAAACGCAGCGCGTTCCGTTCGACCTGACCGAAGCGGAAAGCGAACTTGTGGCAGGCTATCAGACCGAATACTCCTCCATGGCCTTCGCGCTGTTCTGGTTGGGTGAATATGCCAACATCCTGCTGATGTGCGCGCTCAACACGCTGCTGTTCTTCGGTGGCTGGCTGCCGCCGGTGGAGATCGAGTTCCTCTACTGGGTGCCGGGCATCGTCTGGTTCTTGCTGAAGACGTTTTTCTTCTTCTTCATGTTCAGCTGGGTGATGGCGACCGTGCCGCGCTATCGCTACGACCAGTTGATGCGGCTTGGCTGGAAAGTGTTCCTGCCCATGAGCCTCATCTTCGTCTTCCTGATTTCCGGTTGGCTGATGCTTACGCGGTATGATGACCCCGATTATGATTGTGTCCCGGTTGCCGTAGAAGGCACCACCGGCACCGACGATGCCGTGCTGTGCGGTCCTGAAAGAATTGTTCCATGAACGTCGCCCATCTCATCAAGTCTTTCACCCTGTGGGAATTCGTGAAGGCGCATGCCCTCACGCTGAAGTATTTCTTCAAGCCCAAGGTGACGATCAACTACCCGTTCGAGAAGAACCCGCTTAGCCCGCGCTTTCGCGGTGAGCATGCGCTGCGTCGCTATCCCAACGGGGAAGAGCGCTGCATCGCCTGCAAGCTGTGCGAGGCCGTGTGTCCGGCGCAGGCTATCACCATCGAGAGCGAACCGCGTTCGGATGGCAGCCGCCGCACCACGCGTTACGACATCGACATGACCAAGTGCATCTACTGCGGCTTCTGTCAGGAAGCATGCCCGGTGGATGCCGTGGTGGAAGGGCCGAACTTCGAATACGCGACCGAAACGCGTGAAGAACTGCTCTATGACAAGGCAAAACTGCTGGCAAACGGGGACAAGTGGGAGCGGGCCATCGCCGCGAACCTTGAAGCCGACGCGCCCTACCGCTAACCGCGCCGCAAGACTCGTAAGGGGCTCACTTTGACCGTCTTCGCTTTCTATCTGTTTGCAGCACTGATGCTCGCCTCCGGCGCGTTCACCATCTTTGCCCGCAACCCGGTGCATTCCGTGCTCTGGCTGATCCTCGCTTTTTTCAATGCGGCAGGCCTGATGATCCTTGTCGGGGCAGAGTTCCTCGCCATGCTGCTGGTGGTGGTTTACGTCGGCGCCGTTGCCGTGCTGTTCCTGTTCGTGGTGATGATGCTCAACATCGATTTTGCCGAAATGCGCGCAGGCTTCATGAAGAACGCGCCGCTGGGCGTGGCCATCGCGGTGGTTCTGCTGGCGGAACTGGTCCTGGGCATCGGTGCCTACCGCGCAGGCGCGCTGGAGCTAGGTGTTCCCGATGGCAGTGCCGCGCCGCTGCTGGGCGAAAGCAATATCGAGAGCCTGGGCGCTCTGCTCTACGGAAATTACCTGTTCCTGTTTGAAACCTCGGGCATCATCCTGCTGGTGGCGATGATCGGCGCAATCGTGCTGACGCACCGCGAGCAGCGTAACACTCGCGGCCATCAGGACATCGGCAAGCAGAATGCGCGCCGTCCCGAGGACGCGACGCGCAATGTCAGCCCCGAGATCGGGAAAGGGGTCGAGCTATGATCGGTATCGAACATTACATCGTGGTGAGCTCGATCCTCTTCGTGCTCGGCGTGTTAGGGATTTTCCTCAACCGCAAGAACATCATCATCATCCTGATGGCGATCGAACTCATCCTGCTCTCGGTGAATCTCAACCTCGTGGCTTTCAGCGCCTACCTGAATGATCTGACCGGACAGATTTTCGCCATGTTCGTACTCACCGTGGCCGCGGCAGAAGCTGCCATCGGCCTCGCGATCCTCGTCACCTATTTCCGTAACCGCGGCACCATCGCGGTGGACGACGTAAACCGGATGAAGGGATAGACCTTGAACTCGATCCTTATCATCGTCTTCGCGCCACTACTGGCCGCGATTATCGCCGGGTTGGGTGGCCGTATTATTGGCCACACCGCTGCCAAGGTGCTGACCACGGGTGCGCTGTTTCTCGCGTGCGGATTAAGCTGGCCGATTTTCCTGTCGTTTGTCGGCGGGGATGCGCAAGCCAGCGTATTGCCGGTGCTGAAATGGGTGCAGTCGGGTGACATGACCTTCGATTGGGCCCTGCGTGTCGACACGCTGACAGCCGTTATGCTGGTGGTGATCACCAGCGTCTCCGCACTCGTCCACCTCTACAGCTGGGGCTACATGGATGAGGACCCGGATCAGAGCCGGTTCTTCGCCTATCTCTCGCTGTTTACCTTCGCCATGCTGATGCTGGTGACGGCGAACAACCTGGTGCAGATGTTCTTCGGTTGGGAAGGCGTGGGCCTCGCCAGCTATCTGCTGATCGGTTTCTGGTACAAGAAGCCTTCGGCCAATGCTGCCGCCATCAAGGCTTTCGTAGTGAACCGCGTGGGTGACCTTGGCTTCATGCTCGGCATCTTCGGCACCTTCCTTGTGTTTCAGACGACAAGCATTCCTGAAATCCTGGCGGCAGCGCCGGCAATGCAGGGCAGCACCATTACCTTCATGGGTGCGCGCTGGGATACGATGACAATCCTGTGTCTGCTGCTGTTCATCGGCGCGATGGGCAAGTCCGCGCAACTTGGTCTGCACACGTGGCTGCCCGACGCGATGGAAGGGCCGACGCCCGTTTCTGCGCTGATCCACGCCGCGACCATGGTGACCGCGGGCGTGTTCATGGTGTGCCGCCTGTCGCCGTTGTTCGAAGCCGCGCCTGCGGCTCTGGCCGTGGTGACGATCATCGGCGCTGCCACCTGCCTTTTCGCCGCGACGATTGGTACCACGCAGTGGGATATCAAGCGCGTGATCGCCTATTCCACCTGTTCGCAGCTGGGCTACATGTTCTTTGCTGCCGGTGTGGGCGCCTATGGCGCGGCGATGTTCCACCTCTTCACGCACGCCTTCTTCAAGGCACTGCTGTTCCTGGGTGCTGGCTCGGTCATCCACGCCATGCATCACGAGCAGGACATGCGCTACTACGGCGGCCTGCGTAAGAAGATCCCCTTCACCTTCTGGGCTATGATGTTCGGCACTCTGGCGATCACCGGGCTTGGCATCTACGATCTGCACATCGGTTTCGCCGGGTTCTGGTCCAAGGATGCCATCCTGGAAGTGTCTTACGCCGCTGGAGGGCACGGAACCGGCGCATTCTGGGTCGGCGCCTTCGCCGCGCTGCTCACGAGCTTCTACTCCTGGCGTCTCATGTTCCTTACCTTCTGGGGCAAGCCGCGCTGGATCGAGAGCGAGCACATTCAGCATGCGGTCCATCATGGACATGACGAGCCTGAAGAAGCCAATCCCGCTTCGCAGGAAGATTCAGGTCACGATGTCGCGCACACCGTACCCGATCCCGCGCATGGCGACGGCACCGGAGGCTATCATCCACACGAAAGTCCGCTGACGATGCTGGTGCCTCTTGGCATCCTGTCGATCGGTGCAATCTTCGCAGGGCAGTTCTTTGCTGGCTCCTTCCTCGATAGCGCCAGCTTCTGGAACGGTTCGATCGCCTATAACGCGGAACTGATGCACGCGATGCATGAGGTGCCCAAGTGGGTGAAGTACACGGCGCTTGTCGTCATGCTCATCGGTCTGTTCCTTGCGTGGCTCGCCTACATCCGCAGCACTGATCTGCCGCGCAAGACGGCGGAGCAGCTCGGCCCGATCTACAATTTCGTGTTCAACAAGTGGTATTTCGACGAGCTCTATAATCTTATCTTCGTGAAGCCCGCTTTCTGGCTCGGTCGCATCTTCTGGAAGAAGGGTGATGAGGGCACGATTGACCGCTTTGGCCCCAATGGCGTTGCCTGGGTGGTTGAACGGGGAAGCCATTACGCGAAGAGCGTCCAGTCCGGTTATCTTACGAGTTACGCCCTGATCATGCTGCTTGGCCTTGTTGCCGCTATCACCTGGGTGCTGTTCTGATGGGCGGCTTTCCTATTCTTTCCGTCATGCTTCTGGTGCCGCTGCTGGGCGCCATTGCCTGCCTGTTCCTCGATGCGAAGCCCGCCCGCATGGTGGCGCTGCTTGCCACGCTGATCGATCTGGCGCTGGGCATCGTGCTGTGGGCCAATTACGATATCGGCGGTGCGCAGTGGCAGTTTACCGAAAGCGCAGGACTGTTCGCAGGCTTCGACTATGCGCTCGGCATCGATGGCATTGCACTGATGCTCATCATGCTCAGCGTGTTCCTGATGCCGATCTGCATCGGGGCAAGCTGGGAAGCCATTACAAAGCGCGTAGGCGAATACATGGCCGCTTTTCTGCTGATGGAAGTGCTGATGATCGGCGTGTTCGCCGCGCAGGATATCTTCCTGTTCTACATCTTCTTCGAAGCAGGCCTTATCCCGATGTACCTGATTATCGGTGTGTGGGGCGGCCAGAACCGCATTTACGCGGCCTACAAGTTCTTCCTCTACACGCTGCTTGGCTCTGTCCTGATGCTGATCGCAATGCTGTGGATGGTGAACGAGGCGGGCACCAGTTCCATTCCCGTCCTGATGGAATATGATTTTGCGCCGGAGGCCCAGACCTGGCTGTGGTTGGCCTTCTTCGCAAGCTTCGCCGTGAAAATGCCGATGTGGCCGGTACACACCTGGTTGCCGGATGCGCACGTGCAGGCGCCCACGGCAGGCTCTGTAATCCTCGCTGGCGTTCTGTTGAAGCTTGGCGGCTACGGCTTTATCCGCTTCAGCCTGCCGATGTTCCCCGATGCCAGCGCCGAATTCGGATGGCTGGTGTGGGGCCTTTCGATGATCGCGGTTGTTGTCACCAGCCTTATCGCCCTGGTTCAGGCGGACATGAAGAAGCTCATTGCTTATTCTTCAGTCGCGCACATGGCGATCGTGACCGTGGGCCTGTTCGCTTTCAACGTTCAGGGCCTGGAAGGCGCGATGATGATCATGCTGGGCCACGGTCTGGTATCCGGCGCGCTGTTCCTGTGCGTGGGCGTGATCTACGACCGGCTCCATACCCGCGAGATCGATCGCTACGGCGGGCTTGCCATCAATATGCCCGCGTACGCCGCCTTGTTCATGCTGTTCACGATGGCAAGTGTCGGTTTGCCCGGCACCAGCAACTTCGTGGGTGAGTTCCTCGCTCTTGCCGGCATCTACCAAGTCAACAGCTGGGTCGCCTTTGTCTGTACCACCGGCATCATTCTTGGTGCTGCCTACATGCTCTACCTCTACCGCCGCGTCGTGTTCGGCATTCAGAAGAACGCGGATGCAGCGGCCATGCCCGATCTTTCCATGCGCGAATACCTGCTGCTTGGCCCCATTGCCGCAGCCGTGCTGTGGATGGGCGTCTATCCCGAAAGCTTCCTTGCCCCCATGCGTGCCGATATTGAAATTCTCGATACCCGCCTTGCCACTGCTGCGCCAGAAAGCGACGCGCAACTGGCTATTGGAGAAGGCGCGCCGATTGAAGAAGATCTTTCCCACGGGGGAGCGCACTGATGGATTATGCCAACTCCTTCGCGCTGGTTCTTCCGGAAATCGTTCTTGCACTTTCCGGCCTCTTGCTGCTGCTTGTTGCGGCCTGGGGCGGTGACAAGGCGGCACGCCTGGTATCCATCGCGGCGGCCGTCGCACTCGGCGGGGCCTTTGCGCTGGCTGCCGTGGCCGTATGCAGCGGCGCGGGCGGACTGGATACGATAGCCTTTGCCGGCCAGTTCCGCGCCGATGCGTTTGCAGGCCTTGCCAAGCTGATGATCTACGCCGCCAGCGGCGCTGCCCTGATTGTCGCGCCGCGCTTTTTCGAGCGGGCAGGGGCAATGCGCGCCGAATTCCCCGTGCTGGTGCTGTTTGCCACTCTGGGCATGAGCATCATGGTCTCGGCTGCCGACCTGATGACCCTGTATATCGGTCTGGAGCTCAACTCGCTTGCCGCCTACGTCCTTGCCGCGATCCTGCGCGATGACGAGCGCAGCTCCGAGGCAGGTCTCAAGTATTTCGTCCTGGGCGGGCTTGCCTCGGGTATCCTGCTGTTCGGCATGAGCCTGATTTACGGATTTACCGGCACGACGAATTTCGCCGGGATTGCCGTTGCAGTTTCGGACGGCCTTTCCCCCGGACAGCTGTTCGGCTTGACGTTTGTTCTCGCAGGTCTCGCTTTCAAGATCAGCGCCGCGCCCTTCCACATGTGGACACCCGACGTTTACGAGGGCGCACCCACTCCGGTTACGATGTTCTTCGCCAGTGCACCCAAGGTTGCGGCGATCGTCCTGCTGGCGCGCGTCTCGCTGGAAGCTTTCGGCACGCAGGATGATGCGTGGCGTCAGATCGTGATCTTTGCCGCGCTGCTATCGATCGTGATCGGTGCACTCGGCGCCATCGGCCAGCAGAACGTGAAGCGGCTGCTGGCCTATTCATCCATCAACAACGTCGGGTTTATCCTGATCGGGCTTGCTGCCGGTACACAGGCAGGTGCCAGCGCCATGATGGTCTACCTCGCCATCTATGTCGTGATGACGATCGGCAGTTTCGTCGCCGTGCTGCTGATGCGCGATGCGAACGGCAACCAGGTGGAGAACGTTTCCGACCTCGCCGGCCTTTCTACCACGCGCCCCGTCCTGGCGTGGTGCCTGCTGGCGCTGATGTTCAGTCTTGCCGGCATTCCGCCGCTGTTCGGATTCTGGGGCAAGTTCGTGGTGTTTCAGGCCGTTGTCGAGGCGGACCTTCTCGCGCTGGCAGCAATCGGTATCGCCGCGTCCGTGATTGGCGCGTTCTATTATATCAAGATCGTGAAAATCATGTTCTTCGACGAAGCCGGAGATACCGTAAGAGGCGCGGGCGACACGCCGCACTGGTCCTTGCTGGCCATTTGCGCGCTGCTGGTTTCACCGTTGGGCTATCTGTTGATCGGACCGCTTGGTAATCTGGCGGACATGGCTGCAGCCTCGCTCGCCGTCGCGTTCTGACTTGACCGTCACGATCGAGTACATTCCCGAAACCGGCAGCACCAATGCCGATATGGTTTCGCGTCTTGCGCGCGGTGAACGCGTGCCCGAAGGGCATTGGCTCGTCGCGGACCGCCAGCGCGCCGGACGCGGTCGCCAGGGTCGCAGCTGGATCGATGCGCCGGGCAACTTCATGGGTTCCACCGTAGTGCGCCTGAATGATCGAGATCCGGCCCCGGCCACGCTAAGTTTCGTGGCTGCCCTTGCGGTATACGAAGCTGTCTTGCCCAACCTCGCCAATCCGTCGTCCTTGATGCTGAAGTGGCCGAACGACGTCCTGTTGGACGGTGCGAAATTCTGCGGGCTGCTGCTCGAATGCGAGGCGGAATCTGCCATAGTCGGTATCGGGGTGAACCTCACCGCCGCGCCGACGATTGCGGACCGCAGGGTGAAGGCGCTTTCCGAACGGGGACCGGCACCTACGCGCAATGCATTCGCGGAACGGCTTGCTGCACAGATGGCTCTCGAAATTCAGCGTTGGCGCGAATTTGGCACTGGCCCGATCATCAATCGATGGAAGGCCGCCGCCCACACAAAGGGTACGCCGATCAGCGTACACGATGCAGTCGGAAAGCGTTTGTCAGGCACTTACGATGGCCTCGACGATGACGGCGCGCTACGCTTGCGCCTGCCCGATGGCACCACACATACGGTGCACGCTGGCGATGTCTTGCTGGAGGAACGCTGATGCTGCTCGCCGTCGATGTCGGCAACACCAATGTTGTTTTCGCCTTGTTCGAAGGTCAGGATATACGTGCGCGTTGGCGCATTGCCACCGATGGTCGCCGCACGGGCGATGAATACGCCACCTGGTTCCTCCAGTTGCTCGCGATCGAGGGGATCGAACGCAGCGCTGTTACCAGCATCATCTTCGGCTCGGTCGTGCCGCGTGCCGATCACAACCTCACCGTGCTGGCCAGCAAGTATTTTGGCATCGAACCGCTGATCGCAGGCGAGGGCAAGGCGGCCTGGGGCTTCGAGATCGACGTGGAACAGCCCAACACCTTGGGCGCGGATCGCGCGCTCAACTGCATCGCTGCACACCAGTTGGTTGGCGGCGACATGATCGTGGTGGATTTCGGCACCGCCACGAAGTTCGAGGCGGTCGATTTCAATGGCGCCTACAAGGGCGGGATCATCGCGCCCGGCATCAATCTCTCGCTCGATGCGCTGGTGGGCAAGACCGCAAAGCTCCCTCGCATTGCCATAGAAGCGCCTGAAACCGGCAACGTCATTGGCAGGAATACCGAGGACCAGATGCTCATCGGGGTCTTTTGGGGGTATGTGGCGATGATGGAAGGGTTGATAGAGCGCATGAAGGCGCAGATAGGCCGTCCTGTCACCGTCGTGGCGACGGGCGGGCTTGCCATCCTGTTTGACCAGAAGACCGATATTTTCGACCGTATAGACGCCGATCTAACCATTCGCGGCCTGCAAATCCTGGCCGAGCGCGCAGGAGCGACATGAAAAAAGATTTCACCCCGCAGGAAGAATTGCTGTTTCTTGCCCTTGGCGGTTCCGGCGAGATCGGCATGAACGTCAATCTCTACGGCTGTCAGGGCAAATGGCTGATGGTGGACCTGGGGATGAGTTTCGGCTCGAACGAATATCCTGGCACCGAACTGATGTTTGCCGACCCTGAGTTCATCGAGGAACGCAGCCGCGACCTGCTGGGCATCGTGCTGACCCACGCACATGAAGATCACATCGGCGCGATTCCCTATTTTGCGGCAGACCTGGGCGTGCCACTATACGCCACGCCTTTCACGGCAGACCTGATCCGTCGCAAACTGGATGAGGCAGGGCTCACCCGCGAAATTAAGTTGAACGTGATCGAGGAAGATCACGGGCAAATCGAACTCGGCCCCTTTACAGTAACCTACATCCCGCTCGCCCACTCCATTGCAGAGGGCAATGCCCTGCTGATCGACACGCCATACGGCCGCATATTTCACACGGGCGACTGGAAGCTGGACGACGAGCCGCAAATCGGCACGCCTGCTACCGAAGAGGAACTGTCGGAAATCGGTGACGAAGGCGTGCTGGCGATGGTGTGCGATTCCACCAACGTCTTCAATCCGGTGCCATCGGGCAGCGAGGGGGCCGTCTATCGCGGGCTGCTGGAGGAGACGCAAAAACACTCGGGAAAGCGCGTTCTGGTTTCTACGTTTGCTTCCAATGTCGCGCGCCTGAAAACATTGGGCGCGGTTGCCGAGCATACCAATCGCCGCTTGTGTGTCGCAGGACGTTCGCTGGACAGGATGATCGAGGTCGCCAGTGCGAATGGCTATCTGGACGATTTTCCCGATACCGTCGATTTCGATACGGCGATGGGTCTGCCACGCGGCGAGGTGATGATCATTGCCACAGGCGGCCAGGGCGAACCGCGCGCAGCGCTTTCGCGCATTGCCGACGGCAACCACCCCCTCAGCCTGGCGGAAGGCGACGTCGTGCTGTTCTCGAGCCGCGTCATCCCAGGTAACGACATTGCCATCGGCCGTGTGCAGAATCAGCTCGCAGAGCGCGGTATCGTGATGGTGACCGATCGTCAGAGCGAAATTCACGTTTCCGGTCATCCGGGAAGGCCGGAACTCGAAGCACTCTATGGGTGGCTGCGGCCCGATGTCCTCGTGCCTGTCCATGGCGAGATCCGTCACATGCAGGAACAGGCGCGGGTTGGGCGTGCGGCTGGCATAGCCCACGCGGTGTTCCAGAAAAACGGCGATATCGTTCGGCTAGCGCCCGGCAGCCCCGGAAAGATTGCGGAGGTGCACACCGGCAGACTTGTGCTGGACGGCGATATCATCGTTCCGGCGGATGGTGATGCCATCACCATGCGACGTCGCCTGTCGCGCGATGGATTGCTGATCGTGATACTCGATCAGACAGGCGGGGTGCAGATCGAGGGGATCGGCCTGCCGCTGGACGAAGACTACGACGATTTCGTGGAAGAAGCCGTGAACGATGTGCAGACGTCCCTGGGGAAGCTGAAAGGCAAGCGCGGGCAGGACCGCGAGGCGGTAGTTGAGGCAGCGCGCCTTGCCGCACGCCGAGCGGCGCAGCGATGGTCTGGCAAGAAACCGCAAACGCGCGTGATCATTGCTGGTGAATAAGGGCCGGAAACAGGAAAGCTGACGTCATGCAGATAACGTCGATTGTTGCGATCTACGCCCTCTTCTGGGTGATGTGCGCATTCCTGCTGCTGCCTTTTGGCGTGAAAACGCATGACGAAGCGGGCGTCGAGAAGGTGCCCGGCCAGGCCGAAAGCGCGCCTGTCCATTTTCGCCCTGGCAGGCTCAGCTTCAAGGCCACGCTGTTGGCAGCGGTACTTACAGCCTTGTTCGTGGCAAATTACACACAGCAATGGATCACGGTCGAGGACATCGACCTGCTTGGCCAGATGGGCCCCGACTAGCGATCTAGTCGCGCAGCCTGTCTATGGCCTGCGCAAGCGCAACGTAGAGTTTGCCCATATCGCTCGAAAGCAGTGTTACCGCCATGGCATGACCATCACGCGTTGCCAGAATGCTGCGCAGCATCGCTTCGAAATCATGAATGTAGCGGTTTACTGTTTCACGGAATTCCGCATCTTCCGAATACACCGCGCTGATCTGGCGCGCCTCGTGCTTGTCGAGGAGGCGAACGGCCCGCCGCGTGAAAATCCCCCGATCGCCGCGCAGGTAGTGCGCCCACTGGGTGTCACCGATATCGTTGTCAAAGGCCTTCGCAATATCGATGGAGCTTGAATTAAGGGCCTCGGTGATAAGCGCCATGCGTCGCGCGAAGTCGGTATCGACATGCTCCTCGGCCCTTTCACGGGCGTATTGCACGCGTTGCTCGAGATTGGCTGCCAGTTCGTCGATGCCCGAAAGTTGCTCGCGAAGCAGTTGTGCGGTTTCCCGCCCGGCTTCGTCTGCACGGGAGGTGGCCTGTTCCAGTTCGCCGATCGTCTCGCTTGCATGGCGACGCATGGCCTCGGCCAGCTGGTTCCTGCTCGCTTCGGCGACCTGTTGCGCCAAGGCGGTCACGGCCTCCGTCTGCTCGCCTCGCAAATTCTCCAGCACGGACGCGGATGCAGCACCGAGCATTTCGATCGCTTCGCGCAATTCCCGAGAGGTGCGCTCTGCGACCTTTTCCGTTTCGGTGGATACGACGGCCAGTCGGGTTTCCAGCGCGGATAGTTGATCGAGTGAAGCGTCGCCGGACGTGCGGGTCCTGTCCAGTTGTCCCGCCAGGTTGCTGCCCCGTGCTTCGGCCTCCTTGATCAATTCGTGAAGCTCTCTTGCTGTCGACCCGAACGAGGCAAGCCGCGTCTCGGCGGTGGTCATCGCATCGGACAATGCTCCATCGGTATGGTCGGCGCTGGACCGGATGATTTCGAGCATGCGCACGCTGTCATCTGTCAGGCGGCCCAGGAAGTTGCTGCTTTCGTCCAGCACTGCGCGGTTATTCTCAAGGCGTTCGGAAAGGGTTGCAGCCGCCTCTGCCACCTTTTCTCCGGTATCGTCGGCCTGAGCGCCAAGTTTGGAGATGTTATCGTCGAGGACTGTGAGACGTTTGGCCAAGGCTTCTCCGCGTTCGGCAAGGCCGGCGACATGGGCAAGGTGTTCTTCCTGCCGTTCGCTGACGCGCTGGTCGAACTCGGCAATACGCCGCTCGAGTGCGGCTAGAGCTTCGTTCTGGTTGTCCTCATTGGCCTGACGCCGTTTGGCAAAGTCATCTTCGAAAGCGGCCATGCTATCCGACAGGCGCCGGTCTACCTTGGAGGCTTCGTCATTCAGCGCCACAAGCCGCATTCGCGCGTTGGTCATCGCCGATTCGTCCAGCTTGACCACGCCGTCGAGGACTTCCTTCATGCGGTCTTCCAGCGCAGTGATCGCGCTACTCCATCGCTTGGCAGCTTCCGCATGGCCGCCATCCATGGAGTCGACGAGCTTTTCACCTTCCACCCGCAGGGCGACAAGCCGTTCCCGCATGGCGGTTGCCGCCTCGGTCTCGCGTTCGTGAATGGCATCGGCATCATCGCGCAACTGGCGGGCCAAGGCCTCGGAACGGGACGCGATGGTATCGAAGACACGTTCCTGCGACAGGTCGAGCTCGCGACGGAATTCGTCACTGCTGGCACGCAGCCGGTCGAATCGTTGACCTGCCAGATCACCAAGGGCGACAATTTGCTCCTCGAATGCGGCAATTGTCGAATCCACCTTGTCGCCGATCTGCGTGACGTGGGCTTCGCCTATCTCGCCAAAGCCGTTGAGCCTTTCGAATGCAGATACAAGAGCATCCACCCGGTCCTGCGCTGTCTGGCCTGCGCCGCCGAGCTGATTATTCAGGTCGCGCGCGGAATTGGTGAGGACAGGCAACTGGTCCCGCAGCCTCTCCATGTTCCCGACAGCGGTTTCGCTCACATGACCGATACTTTCGACCTGCGTGGAATTGTCGCGCACAAGATCCTGCAACCGGTCTGCATTCGTGGAAATGCGTTCGACGGCAATGCGCCCGAGGGTTTCCAAGTCTCGTGATTGCGATTCGATGAAGTCGCGAGCAAGCGCAAGTTCGCGGTTCACAACCTGTAATCGGCTTTCCAGTTGAGAAGACTCGTATGCCAGGGCACGAGCGGCATCGGTGAAGCGATTGGCTTCGCGGCGGCTGTTGCGCATGGCAAGCATGTAAACGCCGATCAGCAGTACCAGCGGCACCGACCATTGCACGATCCAGTCGATCCACCGGTCGGGAGCCGCTCCGGCCAGCATCTGCTCATGATGAACCCAGGCGAAGAACCCTGTCCAGCCAAGGGCTGCAGATGCCGTTAGAGCGGGGGCGACCCACGTGCCGCGTGGCTTTGCTGGCTCTTCCTCCCAAAGCCGGTCGTCGTAGACCTCTTCCTCGGAAGTTTCGTAAATATCATGCTCTTCACCATCGAAGTCGGTTTCGGCGACGTTTTCGGTGGGCATATCGTCCTGCGAAGGGACCAGGTTTTTCCAGCGGCTCATGATTCTTTCTTAACACATGGTAAAGGGGTTGAAACCATGCCAAATGGTTAAAACCCACTGTGTAGCCGACGCTTAGACAGTTTCGGTCGCGGCATGGCTTGGCAGCGCGTGCCCGTAGTCCTAGCTACGCGGAGATGCTTCCCTCGGAACAGATAACATGCGCGCGGCTTTAATCGCACTTCCACAGGCGGGGGAGGGTGATTTGCCCACCATTGCCGGCAAGTCGATTGCCCATCGGCAATTGCTTTTCGCTCGCGAAGTGGGTTGCGACAGCGTGATCGCTCATGGCAGCGGCGCAACGCCCGATGGTATCGGGCTGCGGCATGCCGCGGAGAAGCTCGGCCTGAGGTATCAGGTCATCACCAACAGCCATGCCTTGCCTGGCATCATTGGCGACGATGAAAGCCTCCTGGTCCTGCAGCCCGGCCTGCTCCCCGAATCCCGCACCGCGCTCGACCTGCTGCGTGCTGAAGGGGACCGGGTTCTGGTGGTCTCCGCCGGTCCGGGATCGAGCGCCGGTTTCGAGCGGATCGATCTTGACCGCGCGTGGGCAGGTGCCTTTTCGATACCGGGGCAATGGCTTGGCAAGCTCGCCAGCCTGCCGGAAGATGTTGCACCGCACGGGGCTCTGCTGCGCATTGCCTTGCAGCAGCGCCTTCCCGAAGCGCGGCTCGCAGACGGAATGCTGGATGACGGCAGGTGGACCATCATCGATACCGAAGAGACAGCGCGTGCGCGAACGCTCGACTGGCAAAACAGCCACCTTGGAAAGACCAATCCCGGTGCTATCTCGCGCTGGTTGGGCAAGACAGCGATCGCAAGCTTGGGATCGCGTGCGCTCGACACACCATATGCACGCCCTGCCTTATTGGCTTTATTCGCGTTTCTGCTGGCCGGATCGATTGTGGCGGGCCTCTTCGAACGCCCCGTGCTCGGCTTTGTTCTCGTCGCCTTGAGTGTATCGGTATGGGAATCTTTCCTCGCCCTATCACGGCTGGTGGTCGCACCATTCGGGCGGATCGGGCGACTGCCCGTCCTTCGCTTCCTGATAGATGCAGCGTTGTTGGCATTGGGGGTCATGGCAATCGACAGCCTGTTTCACCGCAGTATCTTTCCGCCGTTCGTGCTTGTCGGGGGACTTTTGCTCCTGGATCGATGCAGCCTGCCGAACTGGTTGGAACCGTTGCGCGACCGGATGTTCATCGCCGTTTCGATTGCCGCGCTCGCCTTGTTCACCACTCCCGAAATGGCGATCATGTTGACCGGCCTGCTAATGATTGCCGCAAATATCCTCGCATCGCGCAGATAACGCGCGCTTAACCAAGGTGCGTTATGGGCAAGGGCATGAACAACACGAACGATGCCGGGCAATCAGCCGAATCTGTTGAGGACATGCTGCGGGGCGAGCTCGCGCAGGGTGATGTCATCCTGTCGACTGCGCGGCCTATCTTGCGTCATCTGCTTGCCAATGATGACCACGCGCTGTTCAGCGACGAGGTGATTGCGAAGATCCGTGGCATGATGACGCATCTGGCACGCCAGTTGCTGTTCGAACTCGCGAAAGAGCTGGAGAAAGAGGACCGCGGTCCGTTCGTGGAACAGCGCCAGGATGCGCTCGCCACGATGTTGCTCGATGATACGGCGTTTCTTGGCCATGCGCATGCCCTTTCGATCGAAGCGCAACTTGCCGAACGGCTGCAATCGCGCAGCGGGATCGATCCCGTGCTTTCACCTCTCCTGCAAGAACTCGCAGCCTCCAATGACGAGGCGCAGGCAGCCGCGGCAATGCGCGTGGTGGCGTCGCAGGCACGGTTCATGCAGCACCAGCGGCGGATGGAATTGCCGCTGTCCGAATTGCCTGCCGAACTCTTCCATGCCGCCACCAACGCTCTTAAAACAAGCCAGACCGATTACCCTCGAGAAGCGGAAGCCGTGCGCGACCGGCTGCGCCATGAATTCGACGAGAGCGACCGCCGCGTGGGCCAGATGACGAGACTGGTGATGTCGATGGCCGGCAATGCCAAGCGTGCCCTGGCTGTAGACCATGCAGGATTGTCGTTGTTCTCGACTGCGCTTTGCATGGCGGCCGAGCAGGAGCGCGATGTGGCAGTTCTTGCCTTGGGCGAGAACCAGTGCGCCCGTCTCGCGCTATCGCTGCGCGCAGCGGGTTTGGGTCAAAGCGCCGTGGAAGAGCAATTTCTCTACCTGCATCCGGAAATCACTCTGCCGGAGGGTTTTGATGCCCTGCGAGCGGATCGCGCAGCAGCACTGCTCAATTCTGCCGCGACCGGCACGGCGCATTGAGGCAATGGCCTCTTCAACTTCCATAGTTGCGCGCGGGCGTACGGATGCGCAGGATCGCCTTGTCGAGGCGGATGAACCGCTGGCAGGCTTTCATCTGCGCGCCGGGGGCGAACTTCCCGGCCCGCTCGTCACACCAGCATTCATCGAGCTGGTGCGCAAGGCGCGCGTCTATGGCTTGCGCCTCGCCCGAGTAATCCATGCACAGGACGAAAGCGAACAGGTCACAGCGTGGGTGGAAGTGGAACCAGCAGGCGAGGGCGCTTCCATTTCCATCGCCGATTGGCAGGCGGAGCCGCTGAAATCCGTTTCCGAGAATGACGCATCGCGCGACAAACTGGCTCTGGTTCGGCAGATCGCCGGATTGCGCGCTAGGCTGGGTGCTTCGCAGGAACTGCTTGCCGTGGACTGCGATGCCGAGGATCTCACCGAACTTGCAATGAAAATGCGCGCCGGGATCGGAGAGACATGGACCGATTTCATCGCGCCTGCCGGAAATGCGCATCGCAAGCCAATGCACTGGCGTTTGCTCGATGGGGCCTCGGTCGATGTTCCGGGATCGAAGCGACGCTGGAACGTCAGCCTTGTCCCTCTGGGCAAGCCACAACCGGGAAGCACCGGTTTTGAGCTTTATCTTTCGCCCCAGCAAGCGGACCCGTATCCCGTGTCCAAGGTCGGCCGCGAGGCAGAACGGACCAGTGGCATAGGCCGCGACATAGCGCCCGTCTTGCGCCAACCCGTCAGCCGGATCATTGCCAATGCGGAAACGATCCGGACCCAGCTTTCCGGCCCGTTGGCCGAGGAGTACAGCAATTACGCTGCCGACATCGCAACGGCCGGCGAACACCTGCTTGCGTTGATCGACGATCTTACCACGCTAGAGCTTGTGGAAGACGACGAGTTCGAAACTGCACCTGACAAGATTGACCTGGCTGATGTCGCTCGCCGCGCTGTCGGTATCCTTGGGGTTCGCGCCGGGGAGCGGGGCATCACGCTCGATGCACCGAAGTCGGCAGACAGCGTCCCTGCGATTGGCGAGTTTCGCCGCGTGTTACAGGTTCTGCTCAATCTTGTTGGCAATGCCATCCGGCATTCACCAGAGGGCGGACAGGTATGGATCCGTACAGAGCACAGCGGCGAGCGCGCGCGCATAACCGTGGCCGATCAGGGCGAAGGTCTGGACGAAGAACAGCAGTCGAAAGTGTTCGCCAAGTTCGAACGGCTCGGTCGAAGTGGCGATGGTGGCTCGGGCCTGGGCCTGTACATTTCGCGCCGACTGGCCGAAGCGATGGACGGTACGCTTACCGTCGAAAGCAGCAAGGGACAGGGCGCGCGGTTCACGCTGGAACTTCCCAGCTTCAGGGAACGTCGCAAAGAGCCGCGCTGATCACGACCAGATACGAAAACGCCCGGCCGTGAGACCGGGCGTTTTCTTGTATCCGCCAATTACTTTAGCGCTTGTCGAGCGGTACGTAATCGCGCTGCGTCGGGCCGGTATAAAGCTGGCGCGGACGGCCGATGACCTGGCCTGGATCGGAGATCATCTCGTTCCACTGCGCGACCCAGCCAACGGTGCGGGCAAGGGCAAACAGTGCGGTGAACATGGTGGTCGGGAAACCGATCGCCGACAGGATCACGCCCGAGTAGAAGTCCACATTCGGGAACAGCTTCTTTTCCTGGAAGTACGGATCGTTCAACGCCATCTCTTCCAGCTTGAGGGCGGTTTCGAAGACCGGATCATTAACCTTCAGTGCGTCGAACACTTCACGCACGGTCTTCTGCATCACCGTGGCACGCGGGTCGTAGTTCTTGTAGACGCGGTGTCCGAAGCCCATGAGGCGGAACGGATCGTTCTTGTCCTTGGCGCGCTCGATATAATGCGGGATGCGATCGGGCGTTCCGATTTCGCGCAGCATGTTGAGCGCCGCTTCATTGGCGCCACCGTGAGCCGGGCCCCACAGGCAGGCAATGCCGGCGGATATACATGCAAATGGGTTGGCTCCTGACGAACCGGCAAGCCGCACGGTGGACGTCGATGCGTTCTGCTCGTGGTCGGCATGGAGGATGAAGATCCGGTCCATCGCCTTTTCGACAGCCGGGACAACCTCGTATTCCTCGGCAGGAACGCCGAAGGTCATGCGCAGGAAATTGCCGGTGTAGCTGAGCGAATTGTCCGGCTGCATGAACGGCTGACCCACGGCATACTTGTATGCCCATGCCGCGATGGTGGGCATCTTGGCAATCAACCGGTGGCTCGAAATCTTGCGGTGCTCAGGATCCGAAATGTCGGTGCTGTCATGGTAGAACGACGACAGCGCTCCCACCACACCGCACATGATAGCCATGGGGTGCGCATCACGGCGGAAGCCCTGATAGAATTGCCGCATCTGATCATGCAGCATGGTGTGATAGGTGATCGTGTTGGTGAAATCGGCGTATTCGTCCTGGCTCGGAAGTTCGCCATTCAGCAGCAGATAGGCGACTTCCATGAAGCTGGAATTTTCTGCCAACTGGCCGATCGGGTAACCCCGGTGGAGCAGAACACCCTCCTGGCCGTCGATGAACGTCAGAGCACTTTCACACGACGCGGTCGACTTGTAACCCGGATCGAACGTAAACCTGTCGGTCTTGCCGTAAAGCTTTCGGATGTCGATGACATCGGGACCGCAGCTGCCTTTCAGGGTAGGGAAATCAAAATTTTCCCCGCCTACCGTCAATTCTGCCTGCTTGTCAGCCAAAGCCGTTCTCCTTCAAATGTTTGCTATCGATGGTCGAGAGGTCGTCTCAGCCACCGGCTTGATCATTGATCCGCGCCAGGCTCTCTTCTCGACCGAGAAGTACCAGCACGTCGAATATTCCGGGCGAAGTGGTTTGCCCCGTCAGCGCCGCGCGGAGCGGCTGCGCAAGCTTTCCGAGGCCCAGTTCGAGCTCTTGCGCATAGGCGTTCAAATTGGCCTCCAGCGCCTCGATTGTCCAGTCCGTTTCCGCCTGCAACCGTTCGAAAATGGCGGCGAGCAGCTGGCGACCGTCTTCGTCGAGAAGTCCGGCGGCTTTTTCCGTCAGGTCCAGAGGCCGGGTCTTGAACAGGAAGGATGCCCCTTCTGCCAATTCATTCAGGTCACGCGCCCGCGTTTTCAACACCGGCATCGCTTGCGTCAACAACGCCTTGTCCGCATCTGGACCAATGAGCGGTGCCACCATTCCGGCAAGGCGCGCATCGTCAGCGGCGCGAATGTAATTGCCGTTCATGTTGAGCAGCTTCTTCATGTCGAAGCGGCTGGGCCCCTTGTTCACCGCGTCGATATCGAACAGCGCAATCGCTTCGTCGCGACTGAATTCCTCCTGATCGCCGTGACCCCAACCAAGTCTCAGCAGGTAATTGAACAGCGTTTCGGGAAGGATGCCCATTTCGCGGTAGTCGCGCACGCCAAGAGCGCCGTGACGCTTGGATAGCTTGGCGCCATCGTTGCCGTGAATCAGCGGAACGTGCGCATAGGTCGGCTCTTCCCAGCCATCCTCGATGGCCTGACCGCCGTTGGCGCCGTTCATCGCGCGAATCACCTGGATCTGGCGGAAGGCGTTGTTCAGATGATCGTCGCCGCGGATGATATGGGTGCAGCCCATATCCATGTCGTCCACCACGACGGCCAGCATATAGGTTGGCGAACCGTCGGCACGCAGTAGGATGAAGTCGTCGATCTCGCGATTGTCCACTTTCACGCGGCCCTGCACCGCGTCGTTGATCACGGTTTCACCACCTTCGGGCGTCTTGATACGCACGGTGAAGGGCGCGCCTTCGGCAGCCTCGGACGGATCACGATCGCGCCACCGGCCGTCGTAACGCATGGGCTGCTTAGCCGCTTTTTGCTGTTCGCGCATTTCGGCAAGTTCTTCGGACGAGGCGAAGCACTTGTAAGCATGTCCAGCCTCCAGCAGCTTCATCGCGACTTCGGCGTGGCGGTCCGCCCGCTGGCTCTGGTAAACTGCGTCGCCATCGAATTCGAGACCGAGCCAGTCGAGCCCGTCAAGGATGACGTCGATTGCTTCCTGTGTGGAGCGTTTCTTGTCCGTATCCTCGATTCGCAAGAGCGCCTTGCCGCCATAATGGCGGGCGTACAGCCACGAGAACAATCCGGTGCGGGCATTGCCGATATGCAGGAAGCCGGTTGGACTGGGCGCGAAGCGCGTCACAACAGGACGCTGATCCGAACCATTGCCACTCGAACTTGCCATATCTGCTTGTTTCCTGTCCTATATTTCCATGGCTACAAAGCATCCGCCACTGGTGCCACTGGGTGAGGAACCGGGCGATGCTGCGCCGCAGCACACGCCTTGGCGAAAGCTGCGTGGTTTGTCCAGCGTGGCAGAGGTCGCAGAGCAGTTCCTTGCCACGTCGGGCTTCGATCGCGGACCCTGGATGGCGGTTGCCCTGGCGACGGGAATAGGCAGCTGGTTCATCCTCGATACGCCGGCGCACTGGGTCCTTGCAATCACCACCGGATTGTTGACGGCTGTCGGTGCAGTTGCGGCATGGAAGGGACGCGAGGATCGCACTCACCTGGTCGGCGCGTTGGTGGCCTGTGGATTATTGCTGGCTTTCGGAACGGGACTGGCGTGGTCGCGATCGGAGATGATTGGCGCCGAACCCTTCGAGCGGCCCGTGTATGATACGTTCAACGGCCGCGTGCTGGAACGGATAGAGCAGCCCGCACGCGAACGGGTAAGACTGGTGCTGGCTACCCGCCACCCTGAAACGGGCGAACCGGTGAAAGTTCGCATGAACGTGCCGAACCACGCCGATTTGGCGGACCTTGGGGAAGGGGCGATAGTGCAGGCGCAGGCACGTCTGATGCCGCCAGCCTCGCCGATGCTGCCGGGCGGATACGATTTCGCCCGCACAGCATGGTTTGCAGGATTGGCCGCCACGGGCAGCGCGCAGGGTGAACTGCGCGTCGTCGAACCTGCGGACAACGAGGCCGATCCGATTGCAGCTCTACAGCGGCGTCTTTCCGGCCATGTGCGGGAAAATCTTGGCGGGTCGGCAGGCAGTATCGCTGCCGCCTTCGCCAGTGGAGACAGGGGTGCAATCAGCGAGGCCGACGAGGATGCCATGCGCGATGCTGGCCTCACTCATCTTCTCTCCATCAGCGGTCTGCATGTAAGTGCCGTGATAGCTGGCACCTACTTTCTGGCGATCCGTCTGCTGGCATTGTGGCCATGGCTGGTATTGCGCGTGCGCCTGCCGGTCGCGGCTGCGGGCGTGGCGGCGCTGGCTGGCATTGGCTATACCCTGCTGACGGGTGCGCAAGTCCCCACAGTGCGCAGCTGCATTGCCGCGCTGCTGGTCCTGGGCGCGCTTACGATAGGGCGGGAACCGCTTTCCTTGCGGATGGTGGCGGTGGCGGCGGTAGCGGTTATGCTTCTGTGGCCCGAAAGCCTTGTCGGCCCCAGTTTCCAGATGAGCTTCGCCGCTGTCGTCGCCATCGTCGCCCTGCACAATGCCGAACCGGTAAAGCGGTTTCTCGCGCCCAGAGAGGAAGGTCGACTGGCATATATCGGACGGCGCACGCTGATGTTGCTAATTACCGGTATGGTAATCGAGATTGCGCTCATGCCGATCGTGTTGTTTCATTTTCACAGGGCCGGTGTCTACGGGGCGCTTGCCAATGTTATCGCCATTCCATTGGTGACATTCATATCGATGCCATTGATTGCCTTCGCGTTGGCCCTCGACCTGATCGGTGCGGGCGCTCCGGCGTGGTGGTTGGCAGGGCAATCGCTGGATCTGCTTATCGGAATTGCGCATTTCACATCAAGCCAGCCCGGCGCGGTAAAACTCATTCCGCAGGTTAGCGGTCTCGCCTTCGCCCTGTTCGTGTCAGGCGGCCTATGGCTTGCACTTTGGCGTGGAAACGCGCGCTTGTGGGGGTTTGTACCTGCTGCGACTGCCACCGCGATGGTTTTCGCCACGCCTGTCCCCGATATCCTTGTCTCAAGCGACGGACGGCACGTCGGGATCACGGGAGAGGGTGATAGCCTGCTGGTCCTGCGCGACACACGTAGCAGTTACACGCGGGACAATCTGCTTGAACTGGCTGGCGTGGAAGGTGAAACCGTGCCGATGGAGAACTGGCCGGGGGCCAGATGCAGCCCCGACTTTTGCGTCATCACCATAAGGCGCGGCGCGAGGGATTGGGACATATTGATGAGCCGCAGCCGCAATATCGTGGGCGAACGCGCACTTGCGGCTGCATGCGAGCGCGCAGACATCGTTATCTCGGATCGCTGGTTGCCAAGGAGTTGTTCACCGAGATGGCTGAAGGCCGATAACCGTATGCTTTCGCGAACGGGAGGTCTGTCGATCGTGCTGGGTGAAGAACCCCGGATCCGCAGTGTTGCAGATACGCAGGGCCAACATGGATGGTGGCGCGGGCGGCCCGACGATTGACGCGAGCGGATACAGAAAGGGCGGCATCCCTGCAGATGCCGCCCTAATCGTTTCGCACGTTCGAGGGATTTTAGTGATACCGCCGCAGCAAGCCTGCAAGCTTGCCCTGGACCTGCACCTGTCGGTCCTCGTAAACCTGGGGATCATAAGCGGCGTTGGCTGGATCGAGACGTATCTTGCCACCGTCATGATAAAGATACTTCAGCGTCGCTTCCTCGTCATTGACGAGGGCGACCACGATATCACCGTCACGCGCCGTGTCGGCCTTTTTCACCAGCGCGAAATCGCCGTCGAAAATACCAGCTTCGACCATGGAATCGCCCGAAACCTCAAGCGCGTAATGTTCACCCGAACCCAGCAGGGCTGCAGGAACGGGCAGTGTCTGGCTATCTTCCAATGCCTCTATAGGGACACCGGCAGCAATACGGCCATGCAACGGAATCTGGATCACATCGTTGGCAGGTTCCGGCTGACTGGCGGGAGGCGTGGTGACCTTGGCCACTGCTTCCACGCCCTTACTGCCGAGGTTTTCCGGCATCTTGACCACTTCCAACGCGCGGGCGCGATTGGGCAGGCGGCGGATGAAGCCACGTTCTTCCAAAGCAGAGATCAGGCGGTGAACACCGGACTTGCTCTTCAGATCAAGCGCTTCCTTCATCTCTTCGAAACTGGGAGAAATCCCGCTGTCTTCAAGACGACGGTTAATGAACAGCAGCAATTCGTGTTGCTTGGCAGTAAGCATGGGCAAGCCCCTCATCAATGTTCCATTATGGGAACGAATAAGGAACAATTAAGAAACAGATTCGCGCAAGTCAAGCGATACCGCCATTTTGGATGCGATAGCAGTTCACCATATCGCCAGGCTTCGTTGCAGGCGCATCAATGTCTCGGCGGATCAGCACATCAGCCGCAGCAAGGGCGCGTAGCGCGCTGCTATCCTGCTCGTCGACCAGGGTGACACCGCCATCGACTGTGCGACCGCGCAAGAACTCGGTCCGGCTGCCGCCTGCTGGCAGAGGATCGACACAAGGGGTCGGTATCGCATGCGCAAACCTTGTGCTCGCTCCGGCCATTGTTCGCAGCAAAGGGAGCAGGAACAGGTAGGCGGTTACGTAACTGGAAACCGGATTGCCAGGCAGGCCGACGATCATCTGCTTGCCGCGCTGCGCCACCATGAGCGGCTTTCCCGGCTTGATCGACACGCGCCAGAAATCGATCGTTGCACCCCATCGCTCCAGCGCCGGTTGAACGAGATCGTGATCCCCAACCGATGCGCCGCCGCTGGTTACAATGACATCGGCACCAGATGCCTGGTCCAGTCCATCAAGAATGGCTTCCATCGTATCTCGAACAGGACCGATGCGCCGAACGTTCGAAATGAAGGGGCGGGCAAGGGCAGCGATGGCGGGGCCGTTGCTGGCGGGTAGCTGGTGCGGGCCGCAATTTACCGGATCGGCGCTCAACTCATCACCGCTGTCGAGAACGGCGAGCGAAGGCTGTCGATGCATTGGCAGAGTGCCATGCCCACCGGATATCGCCAAAGCCAGCTGGGCAGGGCCGATCGCGGTGCCGCTCCTCAGAAGAACATCGCCGTCGGCAAAATCGAAGCCGGCGCGGCGGATATGGCGCGCTGTCGGTTCGCCTTCGCCATTCAGTGAAACCATTTCGCCATCGCGCGCAGCGTTTTCCTGCAACAGGACGGCACCTGCGCCACGGGGCATATGGGCACCTGTTGAAATGCGCACGGCTTCGCCTGTGGCAAGTGTGGCTTCGAAAGGATGCCCCGCAGCGCTCTCACCCACCAGGCACCAGGGGCCGCGCACATCGCTTTCCGCCATCGCATAGCCATCCATGGCGGACAGATCGGCCATGGGATGCGTGCGCTGCGCCAACAGGTCCTGCGCCAGGTATCGTCCGACCGCCTCTGCCACGTCGACCTGTTCAACCGGCAGGAGAGTGGCAAGGGCGCACAAACGTTCCTGCGCCTGCTCCAGCGGTATGGGTTTGGGCGGTGCCATCGCAGCCTTATTCCGCGCGCCAGTCGCCACTTTTCCCGCCGGTTTTTTCCAGCAGGCGGACGTGTTCGATGACCATGCCCTTTTCCAGCGCCTTCGCCATGTCATACAGGGTAAGCAGGGCTATGGACGCAGCGGTAAGCGCTTCCATCTCCACTCCGGTCTTGCCGGTAAGCGCTGCTTTCGCAGTGACTTCCACCGCATCGTCGACAAAAACAAAGTCCACGCTGACCGTATCCAAGGTAAGTGGATGGCACAGCGGAATGAGATCGCCCGTCTTCTTGGCCGCCATGATCCCGGCAATACGCGCTGCTGACAGCACGTCACCCTTCGGCCCGCTTCCATCTCGCACCGCTGCAAGCGTCGCTGGCGCCATGCGGATACGTCCCGCAGCGGTAGCACTGCGCACGGTCTCGGGCTTTCCGCCCACATTCACCATGCGCGCGGCGCCCTTGTCGTCGAGATGTGTAAGATCGCTCATGCGGGCGATCTATCGCAGATCGCCCGACGGGAGCAACGTTTAGCTGCGCAGGCTTTGTGGTACCTTGCCGCCATTATCGGCCAGCTTGTCCATCACGTGCTGGTGCAGAGCGATATTCTCTTCCGCCTTGCCGGAATAATCGTTGTCGCCCAATTCGTTCGCCAGTTCCTTGCGATTTTCGTAGCTGGGATCGAGCCCCACGAGTTTCATCAGATCGACGATCGAGGTGCGCCAGTTGAGTTTGTCCGCGCCGTCCATTGCATCGAGACGCGCTTCGACGTCGACTTCGCTGATAGGCGCGCCCTTGGCCTGAGCGCGACCAAATCCGCCAGAGCCGGGGTTTGCCGTGGTTTTCGGCGCTTCCTGCGCTTGCGCTTCCTTGCCGAAAATCGCGTCTTTAATGGAACTGAAAATACCCATTGGTGTCCCCTTCACAGGATTGCCCGACGTTCATCGCCGCTTTCGTGTGCAACATGCGGCGCAACCATGCCTGGGGCAAGCTTAACCTTGCAGCAATTTCCGTGTCGCAGCTTCTACATCGGCCTGTCGCATCAGGCTCTCTCCGACAAGGAAGCAGCGTACGCCTGACCGGGATAGCCGCAAGCAGTCGGTATGGGAGTTGATACCGCTTTCGCCGACCAGCAGGGCTCCTTCGGGCGCTAGCGGCGCAAGGCGCTCGGTCGTGCGCAGGTCCGTGGTGAAAGTCTTGAGGTCACGGTTGTTCACGCCGATCAATCGTGACGAGAGTTTGGTAGCGGCGCGCTCCAGCTCCCTCTCGTCATGCACTTCGACCAGAACATCCATTCCGTAATCGATCGCGGCAGCTTCGATCTCAGCCATCAGTGCATCGTCAAGCGCGGCGACGATAATAAGGATAGCGTCGGCAGCGAGAGCGCGGCTTTCGGCCACCTGCCAGGTGTCCACCATAAAGTCCTTGCGCAATACCGGAAGCGCACACGATGCACGGGCATCGCTGAGGTAATCCTCGTGCCCCTGAAAATAGGGTTCATCGGTGAGGACGGACAGGCACGCCGCGCCGCCACTGGCATAATCCATCGCGTGCTGGTGCGGACGGAAGTCGGCCCGGATCAGACCTTTCGATGGTGATGCTTTCTTGATTTCGGCAACGAGGCCGAAGCCATTGGCAGACTTCTCTTCCAGGGCGCGGCGAAATCCACGCGGGGGCGCGGCGGCGCTAGCCAGTTGCTCCAAATCGGCCTGCGTTCTGGCTCCCTTGCGGACGCGCACTTCCTCTCGCTTGGTTGCGCAGATTTCTTCCAGCTTGTTCATTTCGCTGCCGCAATCCAGCAATCCAGAAGCGCCTTGGCCAGTCCCTTGTCCAAGGCCTCAGCCGCTTCTTCCACGCCTTCCTCCCAGCTATCAACTTCCCCTGCCACCATCAGCGAGCCTGCAGCGTTGAACAGCACGGCATCGCGGTAAGGTCCGGGCGTGCCCATCAGCAGCGCTTCGAGCGCTCTGGCATTATGCTCGGCATCGCCGCCGCGGATCGCTTCGACAGGGGCGTGGGGCAGGCCCGCATCTTCGGCAAGCACACGGCGCATCAGCACTTCGCGCCCCTGCACGTCTGCCACCTCGTTGCCTTCATCCAGGCTAAGCTCGTCCAGCCCTTCATCGCCAGAGACGATGAAGGTCCGCTCGGTCCCCAGCCTTGCCATCGCATCAGCATATATCGGCACATAGGCAGGGCGTGCGATACCGATTAGCTGACGGCGCACCCGAGCGGGGTTGGACAGTGGGCCCATGAGGTTGAAAATCGTACGCTTCGCCAGCTTCTGCCGGATGGGCTGGATACGCGCCATCGCAGGATGGTGGTTCTTGGCGAAAAGAAAGCAGATACCGATCTCGCGCAAGGTATGTTCGGCAGTCCGGCCCGCTGCATCCATATCGAGGCCGAGCGCCTCGAGCGTATCGGCAGCACCTGCCTTTGAACTTGCCGCACGGTTACCATGCTTGGCAACCGGTACGCCGCAGGCCGCCACCACCAGGCTGACCGCTGTCGAGACGTTCAACGTATGATGGCCGTCGCCGCCCGTACCACAAACGTCGATAGCGTTATCGGGCGCGTCTATGGGGATAAGCCGTTCGCGCATGGCGCGCGCTGCGCCGGTAATTTCTTCCGCCCGTTCGCCGCGATCGGACAGGTCGGAGAGGAAGCGTGCAATCTCATCGTCGGCGGGCTTGCCATCCAGCATGGCGCCAAAGGCGACTTCGGCGTCCTCTTCGGTAAGCGGGTGATCGACAGGGGGAAGCACGCTCATGCCGGTACCTTCGCAGTTACGCCGCAGATTGCGCAAAAATTGGCGAGCAGATCGTGACCGTACTGGGTGGCGATGCTCTCGGGATGGAACTGCACGCCGTGAATGGGCAATTGCGCATGGCGAAACCCCATGACCGAAGTTCCATCCAGACCCGGTGTTTCGCTGGTGGCGTTCACCACCAGGCAGTCGGGGATGTTTTCGACAACCAACGAGTGATAGCGGGTCGCGGTGAATGGCGAGGGCAGCCCGGCAAATACGCCGGTATCGTCATGATCGACGGGCGAGGTCTTGCCGTGCATCAGCCCGCCGCGCACGACCTTGCCGCCAAAATGCTGACCAATCGCCTGGTGCCCCAGGCATACGCCCAACAACGGGCGGGCCATATCGGCGCAAGCGGCCACCAGGTCCAGGCTAATGCCCGCTTCGTTGGGGGTGCAAGGACCGGGAGAGATCAGAATACCCGCAGCGCCGGTGTCCAGGGCTTCTTGCGCGGAGATTGCGTCATTGCGCACCACGTCCACCTTCGCGCCCAACTCCATCAGGTAATGGACAAGGTTGAAGGTGAAGCTGTCGTAGTTGTCGACAACAAGGATATCCGGCGTTTCGCTCATGCGCGTGCCTTTGCCTTTCACAGTCTGTCGATCAAGCAAATTTGGCGATCAAGCAGATTTGGCGATCAGGCGGATTTGCCCGCGAATTCATCAGTCGCACGCACCAGTCCGTCAATGATGCCCGGTTCGGACGCACTGTGACCCGCATCGTGCACGATCCGCAAGTCTGCTTCGGGCCAGGCCTTGCGCAATTCCCAGGCGGAGACGGGCGGCGTGCAGATGTCATGTCGACCCTGCACGATGATACCGGGTATGTCCTTTATTCGTGGCACGTTCTCGAGCAACTGACCTTCTTCGAGAAAGAAATCTTCAAGGAAGAAGCGCGCACAGATCCGCGCGAAGGGGACGGCTTTCGCGGGATCGGCGAAGCTGTCCAGCAGGTCGTCATTGGGTAGAAGCGTCGCGACGTTGCCTTCCCACAAGGACCATTCGCGCGCGGCGGCGAGGCGGGTATCCTCGTCCTCGCTGGTCAGGCGATCGTGGTAGGCTTTCACCAGGTTGCCGCGCTCTGCCTCGGGTATCAGGCCGATAAATGCATCCCACTGCTCTGCCATGATTTCGCTGGCGCCATATTCGTAAAGCCAGGCCTTTTCCTTCTGCCGGCCAAGAAATACGCCACGAAGCACAAGTTCGTTGGTCCTGTCGGGATGGGTCTGGGCATAGGCGAGGGCGAGCGTTGCGCCCCAACTGCCGCCAAAGACCTGCCATTTGTCGAAGCCGCACATCTCGCGCAGCCGCTCCATATCGGCAACGATGCGCCATGTGTCGTTGTTATCGATTTCGGCGAAGGGCAGCGATTTTCCGCAGCCGCGCTGATCGAACAGCACAACGTCGTAAAGCTCCGGATCCCATTGTCGGCGATGATCGGGACTGATGCCGCCGCCAGGCCCGCCGTGCAGCATCACCGCAGGCTTCGCGCCTTTCGTGCCTACGCGCTCCCAGTAGAGCGAATGGCCTTCGCCAACATCCAGCATTCCGCTGTCGAAAGGTTCGATCTCGGGATAAAGCTCGCGATATTGTGTCATTGTGTCGTACCCTTGTCGGTAACGAGGATGATCGGTCCGATGGATGCCCCTGCGTCGAGGCGATCCCTCGCCGGGTCCCAGATTTGTGAAACACTGCCGTCCAGAAACAATGCGTTGTTCACTTTAAGCACGTCGCGATAGAGACGCGCCAGCTTGCCGAAACTTACCGGAGCTTCGGTGATAACGAAATGCGCGCGGCCCGCTGCATCGACGCCCACGGCGTTGCGGATCTTGCGACTATCGCCGTCGATATCGATGGCCGGATGCAGTTCTCCGTTGATCACCAGCATCGGGCCGGACTGGGTCGCGAATTGTGGACGATCTACGATCTCGTCAGCGAAGCGGCCGGTTTCCCATACGCGCCATGGCCCCGAGGCAGTTTCGCTGAAGAAAACACCGTTGGGAAGAAGGTGGAAATTGCCCGGCCCCTCGTTCTCGTTCAGCACCGTGAGGCGCATCCCGTCTTCCACGTAGTATCCGATGGGTCGGCCTTCGGAATCGAACATGCCACCGTTCATGGCCAGCACGAGGCGTTCTTCCTGTTCACCCAGCGATCGCGATAGCGCACCAAGCGAGCGGTAGGGTTCGTCAGTCTCGTCGGAGGACAGATCCATTGCAATGGCATGGTCGCCCGGCTGCGCGGTGCAATGGGTGAATGGCGAATCCTCGAACACTATCGGTTCGCATATCGACGCGCGTTGTTCCTCATTTTCACCTTCGCCCCGGATCGTGCAGGCAGAAAGCGCAATTAGAATAGAGAGGCCGAGTGCATGCCTCACTGGCCGAACCCCGGTTCGTTCGCCACCGCTACCGCCTCGCGCGCAGCCGCGATCAGGGCGCCGGCCTTGTGGCGACACTCGGCGGCCTCATATTGCGGATCGCTGTCCGCCACGATTCCTGCGCCGGCCTGTACGTGCATGGTACCGTCCTTCACCACTGCCGTGCGCAGGACGATACAGCTATCGACCGACCCATCGGGTGCGAAATAACCGACCCCGCCGGCATAGGGGCCGCGCGTTTCCGGCTCCAGCTCCGCGATAATCTCGCAGGCCCGTATCTTGGGCGCCCCGCTGACAGTGCCTGCCGGAAAGCCTGCGAACAGCGCGTCCAGGGCATCCTTGTCCTGCGAAAGCTGGCCAACGACATTGCTGACGATGTGCATCACGTGGCTGTAGCGTTCGATGGTGAAGCTGTCCGTCACTGTCACGCTGTCCGCGTCTGCCACGCGGCCCACGTCGTTCCGGCCAAGGTCGAGCAGCATTAGATGCTCGGCACACTCCTTCGGATCGGCCAGCAAGCTTACCTCGTTGGCCCTGTCTTCGCTTTCGGTAGAACCTCGTGGACGCGTTCCGGCAATGGGGCGAATGGTCACTTCGCCATTGCGCACGCGCACGAGAATTTCCGGGCTCGATCCCACTACGGCGAAACCGGGTAGGTCGAGGAAATAGAGAAACGGCGACGGATTGACCCGCCGAAGGGCGCGATACAGCGCAATGGGGGGCAACGGGAACGGACAGGTGAAACGCTGCGCAAGAACCACCTGAAAAATGTCGCCTGCGGTAATGTAATCCTTTGCGCGAAGCACGATGCGCTCGTAATCTGCGGGGTCCATGACGGCCTGCAGATCGAGATCGGGAAGGTCGGAAACACGCGCTGCCGCGGGCACCGCTTCGCCCAGCTTGCGCAGGGTTTCATCGATCCGCTCACCAGCGCGTTCTATCGATGCCTCGCCCCCAGTTTCGGCGGCCCATAACGGTGCGATAAGATAGAGGCTGTCGCTCAGCCGGTCGAACACCAGCACCAGCGCAGGCCGGGCAAACAGCATGTCCGGCAGGTCCAGCTCACTGTCTGGCGCCCGCGGCAGCGTTTCCACCAGACCGATGGTCTCATAACCGAAATAGCCGACCAGGCAGGCGAGGGCGGGCGGTAGGCCGTCGGGCATGTCGATCCGGCAGGCATTCGCAAGTGCGCGCAGTTCCGCCATGCTGTTGCCTGCGAGAGGCTCGAACGCCTCGCGGTCATGCCGCCAGCGGCGGTTGACCTCGGCCCTGGCCCCGGTTGCACGAAAAATCAGGTCAGGATCGAGGCCGAGCAGACTGTAGCGTCCGCGTATTTCCCCACCCTCCACCGATTCCAGAAGGAAATCGCCGCGCCCCGGTTCTATCAGTTTCAGGGCAGCGCCAATCGGGGTTTCAGTATCCGCTACCACCCGTCGCCAGACAAGCGTATTGCGACCCTGCGACAGGGCGATCTTCGCGGCATCGGCATTCAGGAGGGCGGCAGACAAGCCGGATCGCTCCTAGTTCACCGAACCGGTAAGCTGTGACCGCACCGCGTCGATGGCGACATCGTTCATTTCCACGTCGAAGGTGCCTTCGGCGGCACCAAGGAACTGATCGAGATATTCAGAGCCCGCGACCTGACCAAGCTGCTGACGGACAGACGCGAACAACTGGCCATCCTCGTCGATCTCTGGCGTCTGAATCTCGTCCAGCTTCAAGACGAACCAAGTGTTGGCCTCGTCCTGGCGAACGCGCTTCGTCGTGCCTTCCGCCATGGAGAAGAACAGCAGGCTCGCGCGCGATACCTGGCCTTGCTGGGCAACCTGCTGGCGGTTCAGGCGCAGGGGCTGAGGCGCCGGAAGGTCCACGTCTTCGGAGGCAACCGCCTGTGCAAGCGTCGCCCCATCCTGCACGCGCTGCTGGATACGCGCCGAAGCGGCGCTGGCAGCTGCCATTCCTTCTGCACGGCGCCACGCCTGCGTCACCTCGTCCCTGATTTCTGCCAAGGGAGCTGTCGCACTGGGCGTCACTTGAGGCACATCGAACAGGAGGAATTGCTCACCAGGCACGATTTCGGCCAACTCGGGATCGCTGCCTTCCGGTTTTTCAAAAGCAAAGGAGATAACGCGAGCCAGTTCTTCGGGTGCGGACTGCTGCGTACCGTAGATGCGGCCATCGGCGGTAAGGGGTGGGGTTGTCTGAATTTCCAGCCCGAGTTCGTCGGCAGCCTCCGAAAGGCTGCGGCCATCCCTGAACTCGTCTTCAAGCCGCGTCGTCAGTTCATTAAGGGCGAGCCTGCGACGCTCTTCCTGCAACTGTTCACGAATGGCTTCACTCGCCTGTTCCACACTCTGGCCGGAAACTTGCGTTACACCGTCAACCCGCAGGACATACCAGCCAAGATCACCGCGCACGGGGCCGACAAGGGTGCCCTCGTCGGCAGCGAAAGCCGCCGCTGCGACTTGCGCGGACGTTTGCGATTGCAGGGTTTCGCGTTCTACCTCCGACAGGCTGACCGTGCTCAACCCTTTCGACTGCGCCGAGGCAGCAAGAGACACGCCCCCTTCGACCTCGTCGATCACCGCCTGTGCAGCTGCTTCTGTCGGCAAGACAAGCTGCGTAAAACTGCGCTGCTGGCTTGCTGCATAAGTCTCCGCATCGCGTTGGTAGCGGCGAGCGATTTGTTCCTGCGTAACGGGCGGCAATTCGCCCACGGCGCCGATATCGAAGGTGGCGTACCGCAATACGCGGCGTTCCGGCCGGATATAGTCGGCACGATTGGCGTCGTAATAGCCCTGCAGTTCTTCGGCACTCGGCGCGCCTTCGGGTGCGAAGGCGGCGGCGGGGATGCTGGCTGCGTTGCCGATGCGCGTATCGTTGCGCAGCTGTGCATAACGGCGCGCAAAACTATCGGGCAATTGCGCGCCATAACCGATCGGGAGGACAAGCTGGCGCGCATAAAGCCCCATCGCCAGGTCATCGCGCACGGCGCTTTCCGTAAGGCTGAGGCGGCGCAGCGCCGCGCGAAAACTGTCAGCGCTGAATGTGCCGTCGATACCCTGAAACGCTGGAATATTCATTATTTCGCTATCGACCAGTCGATCGCTGACCCGCAGTCCCATGGCATTACTGTATTCGGCGATGGCCGAACGGCTCACCATCTGCTGCAACACATCGTCCAGCCCCCCTTGGGCCATGAACTCCTCCATCGTCAGCGTGGGATTTTCGGCCCGCGCCTGTTGCAAGGCGTTGTTGGCATTGGTGGTGAGTTCCGCCGTAGAGATGCGGCGCTCTCCGATAACGGCAACACGATCGCCGCCAGTCACACCGCCGAACATGCCGCTGTTGGCAACATCGGAACTTGCAAAAGCCACGGCGATCAGACCGAGGAACGCCAGCGTTACGGCAATGCCCAGCTTGGACTGGAAAAAACTGCGGAAGAAAGTGATCATCGTTTGCGTTGTTTTCTATTCTGCGACGCGGGCAGGGGGATGCCGCGCCTTGTTTCGCGCCCGCTTTATCCGCCCTGCGACTCTCCCGCAACAGGCAGACGCAGCTTTCCCGCAAAGTGGAAAACCGGCTTTGACAAGATGGTGACGCCAGACTAGCGCGCAGCTATACAAAACGGGATTCCGACGCATCAGTGTCGCTCGCCAGAATCAAAATCACGGAAAAACAATCATAATGTCCAATCGACCCTACATCGTCGGCAACTGGAAAATGCACGGCACACGAGCCATGCTGGCCGAAGCACGCGCTATTGATCGCGCTGCAGAGCGTCTTTTGAAGGTGGAAGTGGCCCTGGCGCCGCCGTTCACGTTGATTCATGCCACCCGCAAGGAAGCAAATCTGATCGGGATCGGCGCGCAGGATGTACACTCCGCAGATGGCGGTGCGCATACCGGTGATATCTCCGCTGCAATGGTGAAAGATGCAGGCGCAGGCTTCACCATTGTCGGACATTCGGAGCGTCGTGCCAACCATGGCGAAACCAATGCCCTCGTGAAAGAGAAGGCGGAGGCGGCGATTGCCGCTGGCATGAACGTCATCGTGTGCGTCGGTGAAACCGAAGAGGAACGCGATGCGGGCAAGGCCGAGAGCGCCGTAGCCGACCAGCTGGCGAGTTCGGTTCCTGTGGGCGATGGCGTGGCCGAGAAGGTCACCATCGCTTACGAGCCGGTCTGGGCCATTGGCACAGGGCGCACTCCGACTGCTGAAGATGTGGGCGCAATGCACCGTCACATCCGAGAGAAGCTTGGTTCGCTGTATGGCGAGGAAGGCGCGGATGTGCGCATCCTCTATGGCGGTTCGGTCAAGCCCGACAATGCAGCAGAACTGCTGACCGCAGATGACGTTGGCGGAGCACTTGTAGGCGGTGCCAGCCTTACTGCGGAAAGCTTTCTCGGCATCATCATGGCCGCTGCCGAAGCACATGAAGACAAGTCCTGATCAAAACCGTTCAGGGCACGCCTCTTGTGACTAATGATTTGCGGGCCTACATGCTGCCCCGACAACCTGCCTATTCCCCAAGAAGAATTGCCTGAAAACCGACATGACCCTGTTCATTTTCCTTACCGTCATCCAGGCCTTCATTGCCGCTGGTCTCGTAATCCTCGTGCTTATGCAACGATCGGAAGGTGGCGGGCTGGGCATCGGCGGCGGCGGTAGCCCCGGCGGTCTGATGTCGGCGCGCGGTGCGGCAGATTTTCTATCGCGCGCGACCAAGTGGTTCGCCATCCTGTTCGTGGCGCTTTCCATTGTTCTTGCCGCCGTTGCGGTAGACGCATCGGGCCAGCGTGATTTCGATGACACCCTTGATCGTTCCACAACGCAAGGTGCAGCCTCGGACGATCCTATTCCTGGCGATCCCGGCCTCGATGGGGAAGCGCCGGTGGAATCGATTCCCGATCCGGCGGAAGATCCACTGGCCGATCTGGCCGAGTAAGAGATTTCTGCGGGCAACTCGCCCTTATTCGCGAAAAGACTGACCAAAGCGCTTGCACCGAATCCGAGTGTGAGCTTAAGGCCCGAATCCCATGGCGCGGTACATTTTCATCACCGGCGGCGTGGTCTCCTCGCTCGGCAAAGGTCTCATGGCAGCTTCACTGGCTGCACTCCTTCAGGCGCGTGGCTACAAGGTCCGGATTCGCAAGTTCGACCCTTATCTGAACGTCGATCCCGGCACGATGAGCCCCTATCAGCACGGCGAAGTCTACGTCACTGACGATGGGGCGGAAACCGATCTTGATCTGGGTCACTACGAACGCTTTACGGGCGTGTCGGCGCATCAGAACGACAACATAACCTCCGGTCGTGTGTATCGGGACATCATCGCCAAGGAACGGCGCGGTGACTATCTGGGTGCCACTGTCCAGGTGATCCCCCATGTGACCGATGCGATCAAGGAATTCGCCCTGGCCGATCAGGGTGACCATGATTTCATCCTGTGCGAGATCGGCGGCACCGTTGGCGATATCGAAAGCCTTCCGTTCATGGAGGCGATCCGACAGTTGCGCAACGAGCTGGAACCCGACCAGACCGTTTCCGTCCACGTAACGCTGGTGCCCTATATTGCCGCAGCGGGCGAACTGAAGACGAAGCCGACGCAGCACTCGGTTCGCGAACTCGCCTCGCTTGGTATCAAGCCCGATGTGCTGCTGTGTCGCTGTGAGCATCCGCTGCCAGAAAGCGAGCGACGCAAGATCGCGCAATTCTGTAACGTTCGACCTGCTTCGGTAATCCCCGCACTCGACGCCAGCAGCATCTACAATGTCCCGCAGCAATATCATGCGGAGGGGCTCGATACCGAAGTGCTGCGTCACTTCGCCATGCTGGGCACTTCCAATCCCCCCACGATGGCGCGCTGGGAAGATGTGGTCGATCGCTACGAAAACCCCGAAGGCGAAGTCACCATCGGCGTGGTGGGCAAATATGTCGGCCTGCCCGACGCATACAAGTCGCTGAACGAGGCACTGGTGCACGGCGGCATGGCCAATCGCACCAAGGTCAACATCCGTTGGATCGATGCCGAGGTGTTCGAGCAGGACGACGATGAGATTGCCGCTGCGCTAGAGCCGTTGCACGGCATTCTCGTGCCCGGCGGTTTCGGAGAACGCGGTTCGGAAGGCAAGATTGCATCGGTCCGCTTTGCCCGGGAACGCAAGGTGCCATTCTTCGGAATCTGTCTCGGCATGCAGATGGCGTGCATCGAAGCCGCGCGTAACACGGCCGATATTGCGTCCGCGTCGTCAACCGAATTTGGCGAAACCCCCGAACCTGTCGTCGGGATCATTACCGAGTGGATGAGCAAGGAAGGCTTGCAGAAACGTTCTGCCGACACCGATCTGGGTGGCACGATGAGACTTGGTGCCTATGAAGCCAATCTGGCGGAAGGAAGCCACGTTTCCGGGATCTATAACGGGGCAACGTCGATTTTCGAACGTCACCGCCACCGCTACGAAGTCAACTCTCACTATGTCGAGCAACTTGAAAAAGGCGGGCTGATATTTTCGGGCATGTCGCCGGATGGACTGCTTCCCGAAATTGTCGAACGGCCGGACCACCCATGGTTCGTAGGCGTGCAGTTTCACCCGGAACTGAAGAGCCGACCTTTCGAGCCACATCCGTTGTTCAGTGGCTTTATTGCAGCAGCATTGGCACAGTCGCGACTGGTATAGTTAATCGTATGAAATAGAGTCTGGTTATTTCGACCTACTATTTATCCGCAGAATAATCTTGCATTTTACACCCCTGAGCGGGTAACGTTTAATGAAAGGGTGCTGAGGGGCGCACGCGAAACCGGTGACCGGTGGCGCGGTTCTTCACATATTGTTTCAAGGTTCAGATCGACCCAGCGCGGGCAACAGGCATTTCTCGCGCGCTGTCGGTTCGGTCTTGCTCTTTGGGAAGGCTGTCTCTTGCGACCCGGACAGCTTTTTTGGAGAGCGGGTCGGCGCCAAGCGTCGAGGGGGCGGAGCTTTAGCGGGCTCCGCCCCCAACGTTTTTAATAGACAATCGATCGAGGTCGATCAGGCGGCGTCGGCCTGCCCGTCGTCCTTGTGCTTGTTTTCAACAACCTTCAGCGCGTTTCCACCGATGGCTATCTTTTTCGGCTTCATCGCATCTGGCACTTCACGCACCAGGTCGATCACCAAAAGACCATCGGCAAGGTCGGCATTGTCTACGCGGACATAGTCGGCAAGTTCGAAACGCCGTTCAAATCCGCGGTTTGCGATGCCGACATGCAGCATTTCGCCTTCAGCCGCCTCTTCGCGCTTCTTCCCCTCTACGGTGAGCAGGTTCTGCTGCGCCGTAATTTCGAGGTCTTCAGACCGGAATCCGGCCACAGCGATCGTGATGCGGTAGGCATCTTCGTCGCGCCGCTCGATATTGAAGGGGGGATAGTTGTCGCCACTGTTGCGGGCGTTGTTCTCCAGCAGGTCGAACAAGCGATCAAACCCGACGGTGGAGCGACGATAGGGGGTAAAGTCTGTACGGTTCATTTGAAACAAATCCTCTTCTGAGCAATTTGAAAGTTATACGGACCCGCTTTCGGCATCCGCATGCTTGAGATAGGAAGGCTGTCAAAGCTTTCAAGATTTTCGGATCCAGCACCTCCAGGGGAATATTTGTGACCACGCCCAAAGTCGAAATCTACACGAAAATGTACTGTGGCTTCTGCCACCGAGCAAAGCGCTTGCTGGACAGCAAAGGTGTTGAGTACGAAGAGTACGACATCACTTTGGGTGGTCCCAAACGGCAGGAAATGACGGATCGCAAGCCGGATGCCCGAACGGTTCCGCAGATTTTCATCGACGATAAACCCGTCGGTGGGTCAGACGAGCTCGCCGCGCTGGAACGCGACGGCAGGCTGGACCAGCTTCTGGGCCTTTGACCGAACACGCCATGACGAAGATCGCCCTATTGCAAATGACATCGGGAATTGATCCCGAAACCAATGCCGACGCGATTGTGCATGCGGCACACCAGGCTGCGGGGGAGGGTGCCAAGATGCTCTTCACCCCGGAGATGGCTGGACTGCTGGATCGCAAGCGCAGCCGCGCGAGCGATAATGTACTTGCAGAGGACGAGAGCCCGATCGTCGAACGCGTGGCTGGCGCCTCCGCCGACGCAGGTATCTGGATAGCACTCGGGCTTCCGGTGACACGCGACGACGGTCGCTGGGTCAACCGCACGATACTGTTTGATGACAACGGGGAGGTGGCGGCGCGATACGACAAGATCCATATGTTCGATGTGGAACTGGACACTGGCGAAAGCTGGCGTGAATCCGCAGCCTATGCGCCGGGTCAGCATGTCGTGACGGTGGATGATACACCGATCGGCCGCCTTGGACTGACTACATGCTATGACATCCGGTTTCCCGCCTTATTTGAAGAACTTGGCCGCCGCAATTGTGACGCTATCGCAATTCCGGCCGCGTTCACGGTACCGACGGGCAAGGCCCATTGGCACGTACTGCAACGTGCACGGGCGATAGAGGCGAGCGCCTTCGTTATCGCGGCGGCGCAGGTGGGCGATCACGAAGATGGAAGATCGACCTTCGGCCATTCTCTCGTGGTGGGGCCCTGGGGCGACGTACAGCTTGATATGGGTGGTGATGCGCCGGGATTGCAGGTCTGGGAAATCGATACGGGCCGGATCGCAGAAGTGCGCAAGCAGCTTCCCAGCCTTGCCAACAAGCGGGATATCCCTAGATCACGCAACCCATGATAGTTTTTGACCTGACCTGCGACCTTGGCCACCGTTTCGAGGGATGGTTCGGTTCGTCCGACGATTTTGCCTCGCAATGTGAACGCGGAATGGTGGCTTGCCCGCAATGCGGATCCGAGGAGATCAGCAAGGCGCCGATGGCGCCGGCTGTTGGCAAGAAAGGCAGCCAGGTGGTCCAGACTTCTGGCCGGGCAAATGCGGACAAGGGCCTTACCAATACGCCGATGTCACCGGAGGTGGCCGCAGCGCTCGGCAAGCTGGCCGAAGCACAGGCCAAAGCTTTGAAGGACAGCACCTGGGTGGGCAAGGATTTCGTCGAACAATCACGCGCCATGCACTATGGCGAACGCGATCATGCCGCCATCCATGGGGAGGCGAGTGTGCAGGAAGCCCGGGAACTGCTGGAAGAGGGCGTTTCTGTCGCACCTCTCCCGCTACCCGTCGCTCCGCCAGAAGACGTCAACTAGACGGGTTGCCGAAGGATTGGTGCGCCCGACAGGATTCGAACCTGTGGCCCCCGGATTAGGAATCCGATGCTCTATCCGACTGAGCTACGGGCGCTAATGAAATCCTTGGCATCTCCGCTTCGAATTTGGATTTCAAAATTTGATATACCGGGCGTTGTCAGGAACCCGGCAAAGACTGCAGACGGTTGGCGTGAATGGCAGCAATTTTCAAGACAAGTTTTACGGTGATTATGAGGCGGTTTCTGCTTCAGCCGGTTTGACCGCGCATCGACGAGTTACGCTGAAGCTTTCTTTACCCAAGCCATGCTGGGCCTGGCTTTCGCCGGCTCATGGACATGCAACATCGGATGGTTCGAACTTGGTGCGATCAACGAACTGATCATCGGGAGTAAAGACGCTCACGCCGTTGTCCTGCAACAATTCCGCTACCGCCCGCGCGGCAGCAAAGTTGCCGATCTCGCGCATATGATGATCCGGATCGCCAAACAGTTCTAGCGTCGGAACGCCCAATTCGCGCGACGCGTTTTCTAATACGGGCTTCAGCGGCAGGTAGGTGAAACCGTTGACTTCAGCCGCTTCGTTGAGCAATTCGCGCGTCGCATCGCCATATCCGACGGAATCCTTTCGGTACGAAAGCCTGCCTTCCGGGAAAAATTCGGCAACTTCGGGTAAAGAGAACACGAACAGTCGCGCGTCCTGATCCGCAACGGTTTGCGATATCTCAGCCAGTGAGTTCAGAAACAGCGTCCTCTCTTCGTCAGTGGGACGAGAAGGATACTCGGTAGGGTTCAAATAGGTGCTGCTGAACCGTTGCAGCAGCTTTCCGATGTGAAGTTTCACGAGCATCCGTTTTGCTCTTTGCATCAGCGTGGGCTCATGCAAATCGGATTTGGCATTGTCCTGCCATGCCAGAAAATCGACGTTATCGACCAGATCGTTGCCGTTGAATACGAACAGCAAAACGGTGTCGTGCGGGAGCTTGTCCTTGAATTCGCGATAGGTGAGCAGGTGCTGCATCGTACCATGCCCGCCGGTTCCCAGATTTACGAAATGGGACCCTTTGGACCATTGCGACAACAGGGCAGGGATGGTTTCGGTTTCGTCAGCCAGCGTCCCTCTTATGAAAGAGTCGCCCAGCACGACGATCCGATCGTCGGAACCCTCCGGATCGAACTCCCCTCTAAACCCATATTCGTTGGTTTCGACCAAAGAGACGATATCATTGAGAAATTCGAAATAGGCCTGATTTGGCGCTTCGCGGGAATAAAGCTCCGGATGCGGCAGGAGCTGATCCGGCCCGCCTTTACAGAAATAGAAGGTGTTGTTTTCCAGAGAAACATTTGCCTGTTCCTGACTGGCGTGGGGCTCCAGGCCAAGTGGATCGAACACCCGCAAACCGATCTCTACGATCAACAACGCGAACAGGACGCTAACGGCGATTGCAACGATGTTCTTCACGCACCTCCCCCTCGGTGGCTGAACATCACGACATATACTTTTGCGTCCTAATTTACTAGCTGCAACCAGTCGTAACTAAGTAACACAGCGACAACTGTCTTGAAATGGGCCGCATCGCGCGTTTGTTTATTGGCGCTCTCGACTTTCTCATGCCTAGAGAATGGCCCATAACTTAGCCGGGCGTTGTTATGGGATCAGGTCACGAAGAAGGGTTTTCGGACATTACCGAGGCAGCGGCCCTCACTGGGAGGAGGTGAGGGGAGGCGCAAAATTGCAACAGCGATCACGGCCGGGTTCTGCACGCCATCGTTGCCCTGATCGAGCGAGCGCCCGTTGAGTTCAGCGGGAAGCCATCGTCTAATCGAGCCGACAATGGAAAGACAATGCAATCTGGTGGCGCTCCTGGCGTCTATTGCGCGCTGTAGACCATCGCGTTGCCGCTCGGTAACGACATTTACATGTCGGAAGCTAGCAACTCGCTAAACCCGAGCCGCTAGCCTCACCTTCATCGCGCAGATATCATGCGTCCACGGACTTGGCTTCCGAAGCGTCCAGCACCCCGCGCCGAATCTGGTCGCGTTCCATGCTTTCGAACAGAGCCTTGAAGTTGCCCTCGCCAAATCCCTCGTCGCCCTTGCGCTGAATGAACTCGAAGAAAACCGGGCCGACCTGGGCTTCCGCAAAAATCTGCAACAGCAGGCGGGGTGCCCCACCTTCGGTCGTTCCGTCCAGCAGAATGCCGCGCATCTTCAGTTGTTCCACGTCCTCGCCGTGATCGGGCAGGCGATCGTCGAGCATCTCGTAATAGGTTTCCGGCGGCGCGGTCATGAACGGCACGCCGAATTCCTTCAGACGGTCCCAAGCGGTAAGAAGATCGTCGCAAATCAAGGCGATATGCTGGATACCTTCGCCGTTGAACTCACGAAGGAACTCTTCGATCTGGCCCTTGCCACCTTCGCCTTCCTCGTTAAGCGGAATACGGATCTTGCCATCGGGTGCGGTGAGCGCCTTCGATGTCAGCCCCGTATATTCTCCCTTGATATCGAAGAAGCGAATTTCACGGAAGTTGAAGAGCGTCTCGTAATAATCGGCCCAATAGGCCATCCGGCCGCCATAGACGTTGTGGGTGAGGTGATCGATTACGTTGAAGCCCGCACCCTCGGGCCACGGGTCTACACCGTCCTTGTACTCGAAATCGATATCGTAGATCGACAGGCCCTTGCCATCTTCATCAGCATAACGATCAATCAGATAGACGATCGCTCCGCCAATTCCACGAATGGCCGGAATACGCAATTCCATCGGTCCGGTTTCGACCTCGACAGGTTCAGCGCCGCGCGCCAACAACTCGTCGTAAGCCTTTGCCGCATCCTTTACGCGGAAACCCATGCCGCAAGCCGACGCGCCATGCTCGCGCGCAAAAAACCATGCTGCGCTGCGCGGTTCGTAATTGAGGATCAGGTTGATCTGGCCCTGGCGCCAGAGCTGCACGTCCTTCGAACGATGTGAGGCGACGTGCTGGAAGCCCATGGCTTTGAATACGGGTTCTATCTGGCCCTTTTCAGGAGCGCAGAATTCAACGAATTCGAAGCCGTCCAGGCCGATGGGATTTTCGAATAGATCAGTCATGGTTTCAGATGTAACCTTTTCAACCCGATTGTGCAATAGGTGCTCATTACACACTCGATCCGTCGAACTATCCGCTGGTTCCCGCACAATAGGCTTGAATCCACGAGGGGTTTATGATTCAAGCTGAACCATGAACCGGCCACGCAAGGATATTGTTCGAGAGCGCGTTATGAACGCCGCTGCCTTGCTTGTGCTGATGCTGGTTGGTGGTCTCGCCCTGATCGGTCCTTCAGGCCTGTTGTCCTGGGGCGAACAGGCTTCGCGATTGGATGAGCATGAAGTTCGCATTGCCGCGTTGCAGGAACGCAAGGCGGAACTCGAAAATCGAGTTGCCTTGCTTGACCCCAACAATGTGGACCCCGATTTCGCGTCCGAGCTCGTTCGCGGTAATCTGAATGTGGTTCATCCCGACGAGTATGTCGTGGAGCTTGAGCCCATTGACTAAAGGGCTCGCGGTTTGGCACACCAACCAAACCATTTTTACCGTATAGGTTACTGTATAAAGTGCAGCGTTGCCAGCGGAACGCTTGGACGCTTATAGCCATTCTAGACCAAACAACCTGCGCCGCAATTGGCGCGAACCAGGGGATTGCATCTTGGCCAAAGCCTCCACCGGAAGCGAAAAAAGCAAGCAGGCAGCGGCGAACCAGCACGCGTCTGGATCATCGGATAGCGAAGATTTCGCGCTTCGGACGTTGCAGGAGACGCTGGAAGAGAAACAGCGCTTCGAGGCCAGCGAAGAGCAACTCATGCATTTCTACGAGCAGATGCTGCTTATCCGCCGGTTCGAGGAAAAGGCTGGCCAGCTTTACGGCCTTGGCCTGATCGGCGGCTTCTGCCACCTTTACATCGGCCAGGAAGCGGTCGCCATCGGATTGCAGAGCGCGCTCGACAATGATCGCGACAGCGTGATTACCGGCTATCGCGATCACGGACACATGCTGGCCTATGGCATCGATCCCAAGGTTATCATGGCAGAGTTGACGGGGCGCGCCGCCGGTATTTCCAAGGGGAAGGGCGGCTCGATGCACATGTTCAGCACCGAGCACAAATTCTATGGCGGACACGGCATCGTGGGCGCGCAGGTCTCGCTGGGTGGCGGGCTCGCCTTCGCGCACAAGTATAATGAGGATGGTGGCCTTTGCCTCGCCTATTTTGGTGACGGGGCGGCTAACCAGGGCCAGGTTTACGAGACCATGAACATGGCGGCCTTGTGGAACCTGCCGATCGTGTTCGTCGTCGAGAACAACCAGTATGCGATGGGCACGGCGGTAAAACGCTCCAGCGCCGAGACGGAATTCTATCGGCGCGGAACGGCTTTCCGCATCCCCGGCATGGATGTGAACGGCATGGACGTGCTGGAAGTACGGCAGGCTGCGGAAATCGCGTTTGCACATGTTCGTGAGGGGAACGGTCCAGTGCTGATGGAGTGCAACACCTATCGCTATCGCGGCCACTCCATGTCCGACCCGGCGAAATACCGCACGCGGGAGGAGGTGCAGGACCAGCGCGAGCACAATGATCCAATCGAGCGCGTGAAGAAGGATCTGGCGGATGCCGACATCGCGGAGGAAAAACTGAAAGAGATCGACAAGGGCATTCGCGCCACCGTTTCCGAAGCTGCGGACTTTGCGGAAAGCTCTCCCGAGCCAGAGGCAGGCGAACTCTACACCGATGTTCTGGTGGGGGAGTACTGAACCATGCCTATCGAACTGAAAATGCCCGCTCTTTCACCCACCATGGAAGAAGGCACGCTGGCCAAGTGGATGGTGAAGGAGGGCGACACGGTCTCCGCCGGAGACGTGCTGGCCGAGATTGAAACCGACAAGGCGACGATGGAATTCGAATCGATCGACGAAGGCACCGTGGGCAAGATCTTGGTGGCCGAAGGCACCGAAGAGGTGAAAGTCGGCACCGTCATCGCCATTCTCGCTGGCGAGGACGAAGACGCCTCCGACATCGAGGCTCCTGCCGATGAGGCACCGGCGGCCTCCGACGAAGCCGACGACGTGCCGGGCGAAGGCAAGGATGTTGGCCGCGACGGCAATCCTCTGGATATCGACAAGCCCGAAGCCAAGCCGCGCGCCAAGGATCCCGAAATCCCCGAGGGCACGAACATGGTGAAGCTCACCGTGCGCGAAGCATTGCGCGATGCAATGGCCGAGGAAATGCGGCTGGACGATCGTATCTTCGTCATGGGCGAGGAAGTTGCCGAGTATCAGGGCGCCTACAAGGTAACTCAGGGTCTGCTCGACGAATTCGGACCCAAGCGCGTGATCGATACGCCGATCACTGAATACGGATTTGCCGGTATCGGCACAGGCGCCGCGATGGGCGGGCTTCGTCCGGTCGTGGAGTTCATGACTTTCAACTTCGCCATGCAGGCGATCGACCACATCATAAATTCCGCTGCCAAGACCAATTACATGTCCGGCGGCCAGATGCGCTGTCCGGTGGTGTTTCGCGGCCCCAACGGCGCTGCCAGTCGCGTCGGCGCGCAGCACAGTCAGAACTACGGCCCGTGGTATGCCAGCGTGCCGGGTCTGATCGTGATCGCGCCCTATGACGCATCCGATGCCAAGGGCTTGTTGAAAGCTGCCATCCGCAGCGATGACCCGGTTGTCTTCCTGGAAAATGAGCTGGTCTACGGGCAGAACTTCGAAGTCGCTCAGCTGGATGATCATGTCCTGCCGATCGGCAAGGCGCGGATCATGCGCGAGGGCAATGACGTAACCATCGTCTCCTATTCGATTGCTGTGGGTGTTGCGCTGGAAGCGGCGGACGAACTGGCAGAACAGGGTATCGAGGCCGAGGTTATCGATCTTCGCACGCTAAGGCCGCTCGATACGGCCACTATCCTCGAAAGTCTGGCGAAGACGAACCGGGTGGTAATTGCCGAGGAGGGATGGCCAACCTGTTCCATCGCTTCGGAAGTGATCGCGGTGTGCATGGAGGAAGGTTTCGACCATCTTGATGCGCCGGTCTTGCGTGTCTGTAACGAGGATGTGCCGCTCCCCTATGCCGCAAACCTGGAAAAGCTGGCGCTGATCGACAAGGATCGCGTGGTGGCCGCCTGCAAGAAAGTCACTTACACCGATTGACGCTGCAACACTGATACGGCTTGTCGATAGGCGGCAACCGTATCAGCTGCTCGTGGCGTAATTTATTCCCTCGAAAGCGCCGCATACCGCGACGGGATCGGCCGCGCCGGATGCCGGCTGGTAGATTTCGGTAAGGTCCCGGTCGGCACGCACGGTATAGCTGGCGACGGCGTTGACGGTTCCGGAATTGAAGGTGAAGGGATCGCCGATGATGGGTTGGTAATCGTAGCTGATTTCCACGAACATCACTGCCTCATCCGCGAAAGCGATAACCTCCTCGCCTGCCGGTCCCATTCCGGGAAAATCGTCCGCACTCTTGCCGTCGCCTGCTACGCCATAGGAACTGGGATGGTTCTTCTTGCCCACGCAGCGTTGCCAATGAATGTATTGCTGGTCGGCCGTATCCGGCACCACTTCAAGACTGCTGAGTATGACCCGCCCATGCTCGTACAGGTCGATTGATTCCCCACCTTGCAGATGGGCGCCGAAGAACAGGTCGTTGATATCGGCCTCGTAGATCTTGCGATCCTCCAACATGGACTGGTCTCCGATACGCGAAGCGTTGTCGGCAATCTGGTTGGCGAGCTGCGTCACCTTCATTTGCACCAGCACTCTGTTGGACACTTCGAGGCCCATCAGGCCGACCGTCAGCAGGAAAGGAAAGACCAGCGCGAATTCGGTCATCGCGACGCCGGCGACGTTCCGGCGCAATCGGGAAGCGAATCTGCCGATCATACGCAATTTCCTGTTTTTACGGTACTTTCCTGAAAATTGAACGGCTGGTTGCGTAGCACCGTTTTCGCCTGCACCGTCACTTCCTGGTCAAGGTTGATGAGGCGGGCGAGGGGGAAGGCGCGGTCGTACGTCGCCGATACCTCATAGAGCACCGCGTCGCGCGCGCCGCTGCTGTTATCCTGGGAGCGGTCGGCATCCCACAAGCCGTTGCCATTCACATCGACGAACACTTCGTTGTTGTTGCAGCTGCCATCGCTGTTGGTGTCTGTAAATTCTTCTGCCTGCCCGACATCTGCGTAGTTGGTATATGCGCTCCTGCTAAAGGTAAGGACGGCATTGGGCACAATGTCGTGGATCATGTCCGTCACATTGCCGTCCAGCGCAGCAGGATTGTTGGCATAGGATTCGATAGTGGAATCGCGTGCAGCGTCCAGCACTGCGCCTTCGATCATGGTCTTTGCGTACATGTTGTAGGACAGATCGAACATTCCCATCAACGTCAGCGTCAGAACTGGTGCGATCAGAGCGAATTCCGTCACCGTCACACCGCGTTCGTCACGTAGAAAATGGAGAGACACCCATTGCATCACTGGGTGATCCGCAGTTCGCTCATGGCGCGGGCGATGGCTTCGAAGGCATCGTTCAGTTCATCGGCACTCGAAGCTTCGAATGAACGACCGGGGCCGGCACATTCTGTCATCAGATCCGTCAGCCCAGTGCCGAAGGCGACGACCCATACGGTGATATTGCGGTTTTTAACCTGCTCGCACGCAACGCCAAACCTGTTCTCGACAAGAGTATTCAGGGGGTTCGTATCGCGTGTTGCAGGATCCCAGCGACGTTGGTCCAGCCCGTCGATGCCATAGGCGCCGTAGGCCAGATCGTAGGGTTCGGTCTGGCCATCGGTAAGCCAGATCATGTGCCGTGCGCGCGTTCGCCCTGATTCGTCGGCATTCTCCGATGCGAACAGACCGGTGGGGGAAAGAAGGCGTCCACCCCAGATCATGCCGATATCGTGATAGGTCGCGCCGTTTGGCTCCAGCGTGCCGAGATACGTGTTTAGCTGGGCGTCGGTCATTTCCTGCAGCTTCTGCGCCTTCGGCGGACAGTCGGAGAACCACCAGGTTCCGCTGTCCACGTATTCCTTGATCGAATTGCGATCAGGACGCGGGTCGAAGTCGCCATCGCCGTTGTTCTCTATATCGCGAACGTAAATCTCGTCCGGATAGCGCGGACGCCACTGGGTGGCTGGATTGCCAGCTGAGGGGACGAGATCGATGTCGAGATCCAGGGCGCGCGAGAAATCGACATTGTCGTAATCGGTAATTCGGTAGGTATCGCGCTCTTCAATGCAGCCTTCGGTTTCCGCCCGCCAGTTGCTGACATCGCGCGTAACAGGCTCGTAATCCCACACCGTGCGATCGAACGACGGGACTTCGGTGACGCGCTCGAACGTCTGCACGTAGTTGACATCGGTGCTCTCGCGCACCTCGCAGGTCTCCCCCACGCGAGCGGTGGTATAGCGCGTTCCGTTGTGAACTCGGCGCATCGGCCGAATAGTCAGGAGGGCGGGCGGTTCACCCTGCAATTCAGTTCTGGTCTCGCCATCGCTGGTGTCGGTATAGGTCCAGCTATTGGGAGGCCGGCTACCGTTGCAGCTATACCAGCCGTTCTGATCGGCGTTGGCGGGCTCGTTCCACGTTGCGGCATAGGAGCTTATGGTGACCCACGGACTGCGCTCGCCCGAAACAAAGGTGTACCTGCGATTGTATGTCCGCCCGACTTCCTCGTTAATGCGACGGCGGCCTGTGTCTGTGCGGCCTTGGTAGGTCCACTCGTTCACAACCCAGCTATCCTGAAGCAAATGACCAACATTGACGTTGGTTGCGTAGGGCACGAAACCGTAGCGCACCTGCGTTCCAGGGGCCTTCGCGCCCTCGATCTTGGCGTGGAATACACGGATTGTATCCTTCAGCGTCTCTATGCGCGAAAGGCTGTCACCGGCGTTGGTGTGGCGCATCGATCCGGTGGTATCGATCACCATCATCACATCGAGGTTGCTGAAGTTGAGAATAGCTTCGCAGTTTACGGCAATATCCATGTTGGTGTGACCGAACACCTTCATCAGCGTAGTCGGTACATCCACGCTGGCCGTTCCGGAAATGGCGTAGTCGTTTTCCAGCACCATCGCGAAGTCGCGGTTGCTGGTGCCATATACGCCGTCACGAAAGTTGATGTTGAAGAAACGCTGCCCCGTGTTCGCGACGTCTGCAGGAACGGTGTTGTCAACCGCCACGCCAGCACCCAGCCTTTGCCGTGCCGCCAGCACCCCGGCGTCGCAGGCCTGCTGTAAACGCACCTGCGTAAGGTAGCCGCGCCCCATGTCGACACCGCCACCAATCAGCGCCAGCAGCGGAAACAGCGCCGCAGCCAGCATTGCCGCAACGTTGCCTCGGTTGTTGCGCGCAAGGCGGGACAGCAAGCGCGCGAATTCCGGGCTGGAAAAGAGGAATGGTGTATTCACAACACTAACCCCTAAATACAATCTCTGAGGTTATCGTTGAGAACCAGGGTTAAGATATTCATGATCTTGCATGGTACGCGCCGTATTCAGCCAAGCGCGTCCGGATCGATCAAACGTCGAGCAGAAAGACAGGCCGGGTATAGGTGACGAACGGGAATTCGATCCCTGCAAAACCCAGGAAACTGTCAAGCTGGTAAGATACCACGACCTGCAGTTCCGTCGCCCCGCTGACACGCTGCGTAGCGGCGTTGGTGATGGTGGCGTTGATCCGGTTCTGGTCGAGCAGGTAGGGTGCACCCAGCGCCTGGTTCTCCGCCCAGGTTTCAAGTTGTGAATTCGAAAGCTCGTTGCCGGTCTGGTATTGTACCATCGCATAGCGCGCCACATCGGCAGACAGGCCTCGTAGCGCGTTGTAGTTCTGCATCGCCATGCCGACTTGCAGCACTCCGACCAGCAACAGCAGGAATATCGGGGCGAGAAGGGCAAACTCAACGGCGATCGCACCGTTTTCGTCACGCGTAATGCGAAGGAACATGGGCTTGCTGTTCATGGGAATCATCCGACCTGTACCGTGCGATTGACGTCGTAGGTTACGGCCGATCCAACGCCCCATTCGGCCCAGATGGGCGAATAGGTATCTGTCAGATCGATCTTGATGAACTGGTATTCGACTGCGCTGCCGCAACTACCGGCTGCGGTGACATAGGCCGTTGCCGTTCCGCAGCGATAAACGGGATCGACATCTACCGTCACGGAGCCGCAGGTTGCCTGTCCATCGGTGATGACGGGCTGGGTCTTTCCGCAAAGTGATGTTGCTACGATATCGCGCACCGTAGCGCGGTCGCTTGCTGTCTCCGGCGCCACTGCTCGAACAACGGCGGCGGCTTCCGCCGCGGCGCTCTGCAATTCAGTCTGGCGGGCAACCATCGAACTCGCCTCGAAACCTCCCAGCGCCATCACCAGCAGTACCGGCGCGACGAAGGCGGTCTCGATCGCCATCGAACCGTTTTCGTCCACGCGAATACGGGCCATGCGGGCAAGGGCGTTCATCATGCTACCAGTCTCACTTTCGATGCCGTGCTGACGACAGTGGTATCTTCCGTTGAATCGGCGGGGCAGAAGGTCTGCATATCGGCGGTGCCGGTGATCGTGATATTGTTGGCCGCAATCATCAGACACTGACTGGTAACGCCTGCTGTTCCAGCGAAGAACACTTCGCTGACCGGGAAATACATCGTTCCGTTGAGGACGGTATTGGAGTTGCCATTGAACCTCTGGCCGTTGTTACCGGCACCGGGACCGTCGCGATCCTCGAACACCAGCATTCCGGCAAGATCGTTGGCGTCTTCCGGTGAGAGGCCGACGTTCATCAGATCCGATGCCGTCATTCCTGTAAGGTTGACATCGGCGCCGCCATTGATCGTGACCGAGGCACCGTTGTAAAGCACGAACATGACGCCAGCGCCGTTCACCTCGTGCTGGCCATTGATGGTGAGCGAGCCTCCATCGATGTTGTAAACACCGGGCGCAAAAGCCGTGTCGCAACCGATGCGGATGCTGGAATAGGTTCCGGGTCGTACGTTACCGGCCTGGCCGCCTTCCTGTACGACGACGTTGCTGTATATCGTGGTACGGTCGTATTCGCGGCGCTCCCATTTCTTTTTCTGACCTTTGCCACCAAGATCACGCCACACGGTTTCCCGCTCGACTTCGGTACCTTCTACCGTGCCGTTGGGCACGATCAGACCTTCATCCTGGTTGTACGTGTTTGAAGAGGCGCGGCCATCGGGGTTGTCCCAGGCTTCGACGTTGTTCTGGTTCGGTCCCTGCCAGTAAGAGTAATTCGTTATCGTACGGACCGAGACGTCGGCGAACGTCGTGTCGTTCGATCCAGAACAACTGTAGGTGCGCGAAATCTGGGATTCCGACGGATTGGGCGGGCTGAGTTCTGCGAACGGATCATACAGTCCGCTCATATATTCCAGGATCACGTCGTCCGTGTTGTTCTTCAGCCATTCGTCCACGCCGCCTGCGGAGAGGATCCAGCCAGCTTCCACGTCAGGATTGCCATTCACCTTGATCGACAGATCATCCGTGGAAAGTGCGGCGAGGCCGCAGCTTGCGGTTAGAACCGCGCTGCCGCCGATGGTCACCGCGCCGGTGTCATCATCGTCAAGCGCGATAAGGCAGCTAGTGAAGGTCACACCTTCTTCGAAGCTCGCCTGCGCGTAGGCGGAGATCGTCGCCGCATTGCCGGTGAGGAAGCCCGTGAAGGGAAGTTCCTTCGTTGCCGTGGCGGATACCGCGACGGAATTGTCGGTCCCTCCGGCATAATCTGCCAGACTGATAACGGGATCGGCGTGAAAATCGTCGGTGACCGAAAGGTTCGCGAGGAACTCTTGGTCAGCGCGAGTCGCGTATGTGCTTTCCGTTTCGCTGTCGGCCGCTGCCCAGGCACCGGCAATCGCTGCCTGGTCGACTGCGAACTGCAATTCGCGTTTCCACATGTACCACTGGGTGACGTCCACACCCATTCCGGCCCCGCCGATAAGAACAGGCATCCCCAGAGCTACAAGCAGGGTCGCATTGCCGCTGCGGCATGATGCCACACTCTTGAACGTTTCGCGCATGAAGTTGACGATCATTGGGTACACCTGTGAATAAACCAGCTAACCTCGTGCCAATAGAATGTCCGTGGTTTCGCAAGTGTATCCGAAGAGGGTTAACAACCTGTTTGCCCAGTTGCCGGCCGATGCGAGAAACCGCAGTTTCAAGTCTCCCGAAGCAGTGACCTTCTTAGGAGCGAGAAAGTTTCTACTTTGTTATAAACATGATAGCGGATTCCGCTCCGCCGCGGTCTGCAGCATCGCCACTTGTCTCCAGCCTTTGACATGACCATCGCTTTCGGGTGAAGGGGCCGCACCATGTCGACCGACCTTCTCGAAACCCTGCCGCTGCCGCAACGCCTGGCGCTATCCTACGCGCCGCGCCGCGCGCATGGGCCGACACTGGCCATGCTGGCGCTGGACACGCGGCTGGCAGGCATTATCCGCGCCGGCGGCGAACCGGTTATCGCGCAAATGAAACTGGCATGGTGGCGCGAACGGCTGGCGCAGGATCCGTCGCAATGGCCGGTGGGCGAACCGCTGCTGGCGCTGCTGGATGAATCCGGCCTCGATTGCACAAGTCTTTCCCCGCTTGTGGACGGGTGGGAAATGTTGCTGGCAGACAGTCTCGATACAGAGGGAACTGCCCTGTTTGCCAAAGGCCGCGCCCTGGCTTGGGTAGCCGTCGCAGATGCAGCCGGTCACCATGGCGGGAACGTATCGGTCGAACAGGCGGGAACAACCTGGGCACTTGCCGACCTTTCCATGAACCTCGGCACGCAGGAAGAAACCGCAAGGGTTCGCGCCGCCGCCGAAGAACAGGCCGAACGCCAAACCAGGCTCCCGGCAGTGTTGCGCCCCCTTACCGTGTTGCACGGTCTTGCCGTGAGGGCCCTGAAACGGGGCGCGACAGAAATGCTGGATGGGCCGGGCGCCATGGCAACAGCCTTGCGCCTTGGCATTATCGGGCGCTAGCGTAAGTACCCGAATCCTAAGAGGGAATACGCATGAATCGAGTTATCCTGGGCGCTTTCGGGGCCTTGCTGCTTGTCGGCCTCGGCCTGTTCTGGATGCAGGGCAGGGCGCAGGTGGAGCAAGGCGCACCACCGCCCGAGGTAGACGAGACTGCGGAAGAAACCGTCGATCCCGATGCCCTTCCCAATGCAGACGTGGCGGACCTGACGGGTCCCGAACCGCCAGAGGCGAGCGAGCTGACGCGCGAACAGCGCCGTTTCTTTCGCTACGACCGCAACCGCGACCTCAAGATCACGCGCAATGAAATGCTTTCCTCTCGCACCGACGGCTTTCGCAAGCTGGATGTCGATGGCAACAATCTGCTAACGTTCGAGGAATGGGCTGTCACCACGGCTTCGCGCTTTGCAGAGATGGATGGCAATGCGGACAACGAACTGACGCAGGCCGAATTTGCCACGAGTGCACCCACCCCGCGGCCAAGTTCTCGTCCGCGCTGCAACTGCTGATCAGGCGGGCACGCTGTCCATCTGCGCCAGCCATTCACCGAAATCGGCCTTGGCACGGTTTGTGTAGGCTTCCTTGCGCTCTTTCTTCTTCACTTCGTGCAAGGGCGGAAAGAGACCGAAGTTCACATTCATCGGCTGGAAGTGCGCAGCGTCCGCATCGCCGGTGATATGGCTCAGCAAGGCACCCATTGCGCTGGTTGCAGGGGGAGGGGACCATGCCCCGCCCACCAACTCACTTGCCGTCATAATGCCCGCCATCAGGCCCACTGCGCTGCTTTCGACATAACCTTCGCATCCCGTAACCTGTCCGGCAAAACGAATATGCGGAGCGCTTTTTAGCCGCAGCTGGCGATCGAGCAGTTCGGGCGAATTGATGAAGGTGTTGCGGTGCATGCCGCCAAGCCTTGCGAACTCGGCATTCTCGAGTCCCGGAATGGTGCGAAAAAGCTCAACCTGCGCGCCGTATTTCATCTTGGTCTGGAACCCGACCATGTTCCACAGCGTGCCCAGCTTGTTGTCCTGCCGCAACTGTACCACGGCATAGGGCCATTTGCCCTGCGGATGCTCTTCGCTGGTGTCGCGCGGGTTATCCAGACCGACGCCTTTCATCGGGCCATAGCGCAAGGTTTCGATCCCGCGCTCCGCCATGACCTCGATCGGCATGCAGCCGTCGAAGTAGGGCGTGTCGGCTTCCCATTCCTTGAAGTCGCCTTTCTCCGCGTCGATCAGGCCTTGCACGAACGCCTCGTACTGCTCCTTCGTCATCGGGCAATTGATATAATCGCCGTCCTCGTTGGACGCCGCAGTGGTCTTGTTCCACCGCGACTGGATCCACGCCTTGTCCATGTCGATGCTGTCGCGATAGACGATGGGCGCGATAGCATCGAAGAAGGCAAGCCTGTCCGCGCCCGTGGCCTGCACGATACTTTGGGCAAGACTAGCAGCGGTCAGCGGACCAGTGGCCACAATGGTGAGGCCTTCGGATGGAAGCTGATCTACTTTTTCTCGGACCACTTCGATATTGGGATGCTGCTCGATCCGCTTCTGCACCTCCGCACTGAACACGTCGCGGTCCACTGCCATCGCGCTGCCCGCTGGCACGCGCGACACTTCGCCAGCGGCCATGATGATGCTGTCCAGCCGTCGCATCTCATGATGTAGCAGACCGACGGCATTTTTCGCATCGTCATCGCTGCGGAAGGAATTTGAGCAGACCAGTTCAGCCAGTCCATCGGTATGATGCGCCGCCGTTTCGCCGCCACCGCCGCGCATTTCAGACAGGCGCACCTTCACGCCGCGCTGCGCCAGTTGCCACGCCGCCTCGCTACCTGCAAGACCGCCGCCGATGATATGGACCTGATGTGTCATGCGGCGCAGATAAGGGCTCGCAGGCGCTGGCGCAAACGAAGAGGCGTCGCTAGGGCGTTTTCATGCCAAAACGTGCTCTCGCCGAAAAACGTCCCTTCCTGCTGCTGAGCGTAATTGCCGCACTGGCGTTCTACTATCTGCAAGCCACGAAGCTGCCCGGCCTGTACCTCATCCCGATCAAGGGCTTCGCGGTCGGCTTCCTGGCTCTCTATGCCTACCTGCGCCACCAGAGTGCAGATTCGCACCGGCTGGCATTTGCACTTGCCGTGGCAGCGGTCGCGGATATGGCGATAGAGTTCGATCTGCGCGTGGGTGCGGCGGTGTTCTTCGTGTTTCACATGCTGGCTGTGTCTGTCTTCATGAAGCATTCGCGCGGTAAACTGCACGGATCGGACCAGTGGACCTTTCTCGCCATCCTGACCCTGCCCCCGCTGATCGGATATTTTCTGCCGTACGACCGCACGATGGCATGGGTCGTGGCGATCTATGCGGCGGCATTGGGGCTGATGGCAGCGAGTGCGTGGATGAGCGATTTTCCGCGTATGCGCGTTGCGGCAGGTGCGCTGCTGTTCGTGCTATCCGACCTTTTGATATTTGCCGAGCTTGGTCCGTTGTCAGGCAGTGCAGTGCCGGAATATCTTGTCTGGCCGATCTACTACCTGGGGCAGTTTCTGATCACGATCGGAGTGGTCACGACTTTGCGTAAACGCAACCCTGAGCTAAGAATGGTGCATAACCGGGAGAGCTGACAGCTACCGTATGAGGGAACTTACAGCCAGGACGTGGGGGCGACCAGGCTGGCAGAGAGGGGGCATCGTATTTCGAAATGGGTTGGCTTCCATTTCTTATATTCGCAATAGCGCCGCTTGTGATGTTCGGCGCACTCGCCTGCGCGCTCTTGTTCTGGCTGTCCGGAGATGCGCCAAAAGAGGATACAGATTTCGATCGCAGCCGCGGATTAATCAGGAAAATGCGTCGTTGGTTCATGAAGACAACGCCGAAATTGACCTACCGACGCGATAGCAAGGGGCGCTTTCGCAAGGTGCGAAGGCGGTGACGACAAACGGCTAGTCCAGTGTCGTATCCCCGGGCCGGCGACGCAGCAGCATGGCGATGCTGATAACGACGATCAAACTGATCCCGGCAGCCCGGAGTCCACCGAGGCCGATTTCGCGACAGCCGATATAGATCGTCACTCCAAGCAAAGCGAAAATAGCACTGAAATGCTTGCGAAGGAATTGTAGCACCATTGTGACACCATTTGCCCGGGCCAAACCTGGAAGGTTGTCGGCACCGGGTTGGGAAAACGCACCTTCTCGGCTGTAGATTATTCCGCCTCGTCACCCTCGATATTGTCATCCCGATCGAGCGTCGTATGCGGCGCGGTTTCGTCACCACCGCCGCGGCGCTCCACCATCTCCTCGACCACGGCTTCCTCGGCCTCGTTTTCAGGGCTTTCGTCCTCGTCGATGCGGGCCGCACCGACAATGGTCTCACCCTTCGAAACATCGAAAATTCGCACGCCGGACGAACTGCGGCCGATAATCGAGAAACCTTCGTGGTTCTCGAACCCGCCTTCAGTGAGGTGGCGGAACTTGATCGGCAGGCGAATGAGCTTGGCGCGGTCCGTCACCAGCATCAACTGCATGCCGTGGCGCACGGGGAAGCTGGCGACTACCGGGCCGTTGCGGTCCGGATTACTCGACGGCTCGCCGATGTTGGTCAGGCCCTGTCCACCGCGACCGATGGTGCGGTATTCGTATGCGCTGGATATCTTGCCATAGCCATTGGCGGTGATGGTAAGGATAAACTCCTCCTCCTCTGCCATGGTTTCCACCTGATCGGCGGGCAGGGTAGCCTCGGCATCGTTGTTCTTCCACGCAGCCGCGCGAAGATATGCCTCGCGCGTTTCCATGTCTGCATCGAGGCGATCGAGCACGGCCAGCGATACGACCTTGCCTTCGTTCTTCAGTGCCATGCCACGCACACCGATGCCGGTGCGGCTCTTGGTTTCGCGCGCGTCGGTGGCAGGGAAGCGGATGGCCTTGCCGGAATTGGATGCGAGGAAGATTTCCTGCTGCTCGTTCAGTAGGCGCACGCCGATGAGCCGGTCGCCGCTATCCTCAACGAAGCCCATCGCATATTTACCGTTCGACGGGACATTGGTGAAGGCATCCATCGAGTTGCGGCGGACCATGCCCTGTTCCGTGGCGAACACGATGTTGAGAGCTTCCCAATCGTTCTCGTCCTCTGGCAGAGGCAGCACGTTCGTAACGCGCTCCTCGGCACCAAGAGGCAACAAGTTCACCATCGGGCGGCCCTTGGTCGTCGGGCTGCCTTCGGGCAATTTCCATACCTTGAGACGATAGACGCGTCCCGTATTCGTGAAGAAAAGCACAGGGTTATGCGTCGAAGTTACGAACATTTCGACGACGGCATCCTCGTCCTTCGTCGCCATGCTGCTGCGGCCCTTGCCGCCGTGGCGCTGGGCCCGGAATGCCTCCAGTGGAGTACGCTTGATATAGCCGCCGTGGGTAACGGTAACGACCATCTCTTCCCGCTCGATCAGGTCTTCGTCGTCGATCCCGTCCCATGCAGGCGCGATTTCGGAAACGCGCGGTGTGGCGAACTGGTCGCGCACGTCCTGCAATTCCTCGCGCATGACGCCGTACAGCTTGGCACGGTCTGCCAGCAGCGAGAGATAGTATTCGATCTTGTCGGCCAGCTCCTGCAGCTCGTCGCCAATCTCATCCCGACCCAGCGCAGTCAGGCGATGCAGGCGCAGATCGAGAATGGCTTTCACCTGCCGTTCGGAAAGCTGGTAGGTGCCCTCGCTCTCGTCGCTGGTCGGCTCGATCGCTTCGACAAGGCGAATATACTGCGCGATATCGCCGATCGGCCATTCCTTGGCCAGCAACTTTGCGCGGGCGATCTGCGGGTTGGACGATCCGCGGATCATCGCCACCACTTCATCAAGGTTCGACACCGCGACCACCAGGCCCAGCAAGACGTGCGCACGGTCGCGAGCCTTGTTCAGCTCATACTTTGTACGCCGCGTGATGACCTGTTCGCGGAAGGTGATGAAGCTGGAGATGAACTCGCGCAGCTCCAGCGTTTCCGGCCTGCCGCCGCGAATGGCCAGCATGTTGGCAGGGAAGCTGGATTGCGCGGGCGTGTGTCGCCAGAGTTGATTCAGCACCACATCTGCTGTTGCATCGCGCTTCAGTTCTATCACCACGCGCACGCCTGCGCGGCTGGACTCGTCGCGAATGTCGGCAATGCCCTCGATCCGCTTTTCCTTCGCGGCATCGGCGATCTTTTCCACCAGGCCCGCCTTGCCGACCTGGAAAGGGATTGCGGTCAGCACGATGCTCTGCCGGTCATTGCGGCCCGTCTCGATTTCGTGTCGGCTGCGCATAAGCACGCTGCCACGACCGGTCGTGTAGGCGGAACGCGCGCCAGATTTGCCCAGGATCAGCGGTCCTGTCGGGAAATCGGGGCCGGGGATGATTTCGTGCAACTGTTCCGAAGTGATGCCGGGATCGTCCATATAGGCGAAACAACCGTCGATCACTTCGCCAAGATTATGCGGCGGAATGTTCGTTGCCATGCCCACGGCAATACCGCCTGCACCGTTCACCAGCAGATTGGGGAAGCGCGCCGGCAGGACGGACGGTTCTTTTTCCGAGCCGTCATAGTTGTCGACAAAATCGACCGTGTCCTTGTCGAGATCGCCCAGCAGCGGGTCCGCCGCCTTGGCAAGGCGGCTCTCGGTATAACGCATGGCGGCGGGGGGATCCGGGTCCATCGAGCCGAAGTTGCCCTGGCCATCGATCAGCGGCAGGCGCATCGACCATGGCTGCACCATACGCGCCAGCGCGTCATAGATCGCGCTGTCGCCATGCGGGTGATAGGAACCCATCACTTCACCGACGATCTTGGCCGATTTGCGATAGGGCTTGGTGGAGGTGTAGCCGCCCACCTGCGCGGCATAGAGAATACGCCTATGCACGGGCTTCAACCCGTCACGAACATCGGGAAGAGCACGGCTGACGATCACGCTCATCGCGTAATCGAGATAGCTCGTCTTCATCTCATCGACGATGTCGATGCGTTCAAATTCGCCCGGATTATCAGGGGCGCTGAGAGTTTCGGTCTCGTCGCTCACTAAACTGGTATTCCATTATGGTTCTGGTTGCCTGCCAATGTAGGGATTGGGGGGGGAAGGCACCATAGGACGGACCGTAAACCGCCCATGATTCCGCCCGTTTTCCACACTTCCGGGCGTCGATCCTGAATTTGGCCACCCGATCCCGTTAAATCACCGTTCAGCGCGGCTCCGCTAGGCCATGTTTGCAATCTCGGCAGCCCATGTGCATGAGGCCCGACCGGGAACGACAGCCTGCGCAAATTCGTTTGCGGGCTGACAGAATTTTCAGGAGAGACAATCAATATGCTTCGCGCCATCCGTCCCACTCGCTCCAAATCCTTTCGCGGAACCGTTGCCGGTTTTGCCCTTGCCATTGCCCTCACGGGTGGTGTGGCCTTGGGCTCTGCCGCAGTAACCTCCGACGCTGCCTATGCGCAGGAGAATTCGCGCGGGTTCGTGGAAGCCTATCAGCCGGTTGCGGAACTGGTGAATGGCGAAACCCCCAACTACGAAGCGGCCAAGGCTGCGCTTCCTGCTCTTTACGAAACGATCGAGAACGAGAACGATCGTCAGGTTGCCGGCAACTTGACGCTCATCGTCGGCAACAACACCTCGGACAAGGCGCTTCAGCGCCGCGGCCTGGAAATGATGCTGCAGAGCGGACTGGTTGCACCGGAACAACTCGGCCAGTTCAACTTCTATGTCGGTAGCCTTGCCTACCAGGCGGAAGATTATGCAGCCGCACGCACTGCGCTGCAGGCCGCCAAGGATGCAGGTTATACCGATCCCGAAACCGATCTGACCATGCTGATTGCGGACACCTACACTCGGGAAGACAACGCCCGCGGTGCATTGGATTATCTACTGCAATCCGTCAGCGGCGCAGAGGCTGCGGGCACCACGCCAAACGAGCGCTGGCTACTAAGCGCCCTGCAGACGACTTACGATTTCGAACTGACCGATGAGGCTGTGGACGTTTCTGAAGCGCTGCTGCTTCATTACCCGACGCAGAAGAACTGGGTAAATTCTCTTCAGGTCATCAACGCTCTGAACGAGTTCGAGCCGGCTGCGCGCGTCGATCTGTACCGCCTCATGGGCCAGACCAACGCTTTGACGCAGCGTCCTGAATTCGTGCGTTATATCGAGGATCTCGATCCGCGCGTCATGGCAAACGAAGTGCAGGATATCCTCGCTAGCGGCGTCACGGCGGGCGTCTTCACGACTGATGATCCCTATTACGTGGAGGTGAAGGGTATTGCGGATACCCGCGCTCCGCAGGATCGTAGCGGTATCGAAGGTCTTGTTTCCGATGGTCAATCGGGCGATTCCCTCGATGCGCTGAGCGCAGGCGACGTATTGTATTCGCTGGGTGACTTCGCCCGTGCTGAAAACATGTATCGCATGGCCATGGAAAAGGGCGCGGATGCCAATCTTGCAAACACGCGTATCGGCATCGCCCAGGCAGAGCAGGGCAATTATGCCGCTGCTGTAGACACCTTCGGCATGGTCGAGGGGGTACGCAGCCCCATCGCTCGCATGTGGGCGGCCTATGCATCTTCGATGATGTAAGCTCCAGTCAAATTCGACAAACAAAACGGCGCGGGAACCCAGGTTCTCGCGCCGTTTTTCATGCGTGCTACTTGGCTATGCGCCGCCGCGTCAGACGTTGAATTTGAAGAGCAGGATATCGCCATCCTGCACGACATATTCCTTGCCTTCCTGCCTCAGCTTGCCGGCTTCGCGCGCAGGAGCTTCTCCGCCCAGTTCCACGTAGTCGTCGTAGGCGATGGTCTCGGCGCGGATGAAGCCTTTTTCGAAATCGGTGTGGATTTCTCCGGCCGCCTGCGGTGCCTTGGCATCAGCAGGCGTCGTCCAGGCCCGCGCTTCCTTGGGCCCGCAGGTGAAAAAGGTTTTCAGGTTCAACAGCTGGTATCCCGCGCGGATCACGCGAGTGAGGCCGCTTTCTTCCAGTCCGAGTTCAGACAGATATTCCGCCCGCTCCTCGCTCTCCATGCCGACAAGTTCGGATTCGATCGCGGCAGACACCACCACCGCCTGTGCGCCTTCTGCCTCGGCTTTTTCGAAAACCTTGGCCGACATCGCGTTGCCGGTGGCGGCCTCGTCCTCAGCCACGTTGCAGACGTATAGAACCGGCTTGGCGGTGAGGAGCTGCGCCTGTTCGAACAGGCGCGCTTCCTCGTCGTCCTGCGGCTCCGTAAGGCGGGCGGGCTTGCCATCGCGCAGCAGTTCCAGCGCCTGGCCCAGCACGCTGGTAAGCGCCTTGGCTTCCTTGTCGCCTCCCGTCGCGCGGCGCTTTGCATTTTCCACGCGTTTTTCCAGGCTTTCGAGGTCCGCCAGCATCAGCTCGGTTTCGACAACCTCGGCGTCGGCCAGCGGATCAACCCTGTTGGCGACGTGCTGGATATCGTCATCCTCGAAACACCGCAGCACGTGAACGATGGCGTCCACCTCGCGGATATTGCCCAGGAACTGGTTACCAAGGCCTTCACCCGCGCTTGCGCCTTTCACAAGCCCTGCGATATCCACGAAGGACAACTGCGTGTGAATGATCTTGGCACTGTTCGCGATACCGGCGATCTTTTCCAGGCGCGGATCGGGCACGGCGACCTGTCCGACATTGGGCTCGATCGTACAGAACGGATAGTTAGCGGCCTGCGCGGCCTGCGTCTCTGTCAGAGCGTTGAAAAGGGTCGACTTGCCTACATTGGGCAGGCCCACGATCCCGCAGCGGAATCCCATAACTTCATGCCTTCGTTAAATTGCTTTGGATGTTGCGCCGCGCCTTAGACGTCCGAAGAGCGGAATGCCAGCGCCGCAAGGATGCAGCTGGCCATCGGTAAGCGATTGTTTGCCCTTTCGCTCTATGGCTTCGCGCATGAATCTGACCCGTTTCATCTTCACCGGTTGCATGGCCCTGAGCCTTTCGGCCTGCTCCCTGCTTACAGAAGATCCAATCGACACGGCGCAGGCCGCCTTCGAGGCGCAGGACTATACTACTGCGCGCGATAACGTTCAGGCCATTCTTTCGAGCGATCCTGCGAATGCAAAAGCGTTGGAACTGCTGGCGCGTATCCAGCTGGCCATGGGGGAGGGCGGCAACGTGGCCGCAACGCTGGACAGGCTGGCGCAAGCGGGCAGCGAGCCGCAGGATGCGGCATTGCTGGCAGCAGAAGGCTTGCTGCAATCAGGCGATCCCGATGCGGCGCTGGCCCTGATCGGCGAGGATGACAGTGCAGAAGGCTGGCGGCTTCGCGCGTTGGCGGCAGCAGCGAAGGGCGATGATGCACAGGCGGTTGATGCCTTCCGACAAGGCCGCCGCGCGAAAGGCGAACGCGGCAAGCTGTTTGCGGCAGAGGCGAGCCACCACCTCGCGCATGGCGATCTGACCGCCGCTGCGCACGCCGTTGCACTGGCTCGCGATGTGGCCCCTGGGAGGGTGGAGACGCTGTTCGTCTCCGCGAGGTTGGCAGAAGCGCATGCAGACTACGTAATGGCGCTTTCCAGCTATCTGCGGATCATAGAGATCATGCCGATGGATCGGCCTGCGTTGATCGGGGCTATCTATGCCGCCGAACGGGCCGGGAAGCACGATATCACGCGGCATCTTATCGCTTACGGCGCGCAGACCCGTCCGCTGGACCAGGAATTCGTATACCAACAGGCGCGCATGCTTGCGTGGGACGGGAATTGGGAGCAGGTGCGGGTCAGCTTGCAGGAACACGAGGCGGAGCTGGCGGATCACGACGCAGCCCGTCTGCTTTACGCGGAAGCCCTTTTGCATTTGGGTCAGATCGAAACGGCGCGAGCTATCGCTGCGCCGGTGATCGCGCGAAGCCGCGAAAATCCTGAAGCCACGCGCATCGAAGCGGCGATCGAGGCGGCAAGTCGAGGTTGAACAAGGTCGATCTGGAGCAGGGCTAATGCCGAACCGTGCGATCAGTCCTGCATCCTCAGTGCGTATTCGCTCATGAAACGCGGGTCATCGCCTGCTGCCAGCCAATCGGCACATGCACCAATGGCGCCCAGCATTTGCACGAGATCATCCATCTCTGCCTTGGCGTAGTTGCCAAGCACATGGCCGTGCACGCGGTCTTTGTGGCCAGGGTGGCCAATGCCGATGCGAACGCGGCGGAAGTCCGGACCGAGATGCGCGTCAATCGAACGTAGCCCGTTATGGCCAGCGTGGCCGCCGCCCTGTTTCACCTTCACCTTGAATGGGGCGAGGTCGAGCTCGTCGTGGAAGACGGTAAGAGCCTCGGGCGCCAATTTGTAGAAACGCATCGCTTCGCCAACGCTGCGACCGCTTTCATTCATGAAGGTGCCCGGCTTCAGCAGCAGGATCTTCTGACTGCCGATACGGCCTTCCTGAAGCCAGCCCTGGAACTTCTTCTGAACAGGTGCGAAATCATGCATGTCGGCCAGCACGTCACACGCCATGAAGCCGACGTTGTGGCGATGCATCGCATAGCGCGGGCCGGGATTGCCTAGACCTACCCACAGTTGCATGGGGATCCCCCCTTAACGCTGGCCCTGCGGCGGCACGCCAGTCTGCGGCGCGGGCTGCTGTGGCGTGTTGGCCTGTGCATTGGTATTGCCCAGCACTTCCATCACGTTGAGATAGAAATTCGCGCAGGTGTTTGCGAAAATATCCAGTTGCTGGCGATTGGAATTGGCGATCAAGCCGGTGGCCGACCTGAACTGCGCCATAGCTTCGGCAGAGGAATAATGGCTGAGGCGTCCGGCATAGAATGCCGAAATGATAGTGAGGTTGTTCAGGATGTCGACGCGCTGATCCGCCGGCATCGAAGTAAGGTTCGACAGTTCGGTACGCCGTTGCTGCATCAGCACGAAGCACTGAAAGTCCTGCGGGTCTGCCGGCAGAACCCCGGCATTCTGGGCGAGGGCGGGGGCCGGCACAGTGGCCAGCCCCGCACCCAGCGCAAGCGCGGCAAGAGTTGCGCGCATACGCATTATTCGCTCTTCTCTTCCTGCTCCTCGGCAGCATCCGCATCGGGACCCTGTTCGGTAGCAGCAACGCCACTTGGATCGACGTCTTCCTCGTCCTCGCCTTCTCCTTCTCCGGAGCGCTTGAGAGCAGAGGGAGCCACAACGGTGGCGATAGTAAAGTCACGATCGGTGATCGCGCTTTCCGAACCTTCGGGAAGGGTCAGGGCGCTGATGTGGATCGAATCGCCGACTTCCAGGCCGGTGACATCGATTTCGATCTCGCCGGGGATCTTGTCGCCGTCGCAGACCAGTTCCAGTTCGTGACGAACGACGTTCAGTACGCCGCCCTTCTTCAAACCGGGGCTTTCTTCCTCGTTCACGAAAACCACAGGCACGTTGACTTCGATCTTGGAGCCCTTGGTCAGGCGCAGGAAGTCAGCATGGATCGGGCGATCGGAAACGGGATCAAGCGACACGTCCTTGGGAAGGGTACGGGTTGCCTTGCCATTCACTTCGACCATGACGATCGAGTTCATGAAGTGACCGGTCATCAATTGCTTGACCAGTTCCTTTTCCTCCACATGGATGGGAGTGGGTTCTTCCTTGCCGCCATAGATTACGGCGGGTACGCGGCCTTCGCGACGCAGCGCACGGGAGGCTCCCTTGCCAGCCCGTTCGCGCATCTCGGCCGGCAGTTTCAGAGCGTCGCTCATCAGTAAAGCCTTTCGATTGCAGATACATATTCCGCCACGCCTCCAGGGATGACATCAGCGGAAGGCGCGCGTCTAGCAGGAAACGGTGCAAAAGCAACTACTGGATACGTGTGGCGGCAAGGCCTCGCGCCTCCAGCAGGGCTATCACGCCTTCTTCTCCGATGACATGCCCCGCGCCCACGGCAACGAAGGGCATGCGCCCCTGTTCTATCAATGCCGCAATACGCGGAACCCAACGTTTATTGCGGTCCGTCAACAATACGCGTCGCAATTCCGGCGAAAACTGCAGGGTGTCGTTCACATGGCTCGCCAGTTGATCCATGTCGCCGGTCACCCAGGCATGCAGCATGCCATCGTCCGAATTCGTCTCGTGCGAACGCGCGACGCCGTAAAGCAGGTCGCTCTGGGCCTCGGGTGAGAGTGTGTCGAACATGGTCAGTTGGCCGGAAAAACTCTCCAGCCCGATAACCTCGTCGGCATTGTGGATCATCACCCTATCGACGCCGTTGGCCGGATCGCCCGTGCGCACCTCGCCTGACAGCATCATCGCAGCGGCCCAGCTTTCGATGCGGCCAAAATCGTCATCCTCCATGTCCGCATCGGCCAGCAGCTTGCGCAGGGCATCGCGCTCTTCCGGCTCGACACGCTTGGAAAGTGCGGGCTGGCCTGGCGTTTCTGATAGATCGGCAAACAGGCCCATCCCGGCCGGATCATCAAGATTGGCGACTTCCACCACGACGACGCCTGCTCTCGCAAACGTTTCATCAAGCAGCGCAGTGCCCCAGTAAAGATCTTCGGGCAGGGCGTGAACCGTGCCGAACACCCAACCTACTTCACCCGATGGCGTGGAAATCTCCCAGATGGCGGGAGATGCTTCGGGCCAGTCACTTTCCGGCTCGAAAGGGGCGCCGCAGCCTGTCAGCAGCAGCGCCCCCATGATGGCCAGTAATCTATTCAGGCCTGCAATCAATTCGCAACCCGTTCTGCGGTCAATCCGCGTTCGGAAAGAATCTGCTGCACGCTGTCTTCCCCGGCAAGATGGCCCGCGCCCACGGCGATGAATACCGTGCCAGGTTCATCCATGCGGTTCTCGATCCAGTTCACCCAGTTGCGGTTGCGGTTTACCAGCAGGGTTTCATAAAGCGCGGGATCGTCCAGTTCGTCGTTCATCAGCTCGCCCAGCGCATCGGCGTCGCCTTCCAGCCATTCGGCCTTCATCGCCTCGATAGACGAAACGACGTTGTCGATGTTCTCCACCGTGGCATCCAGCAATTCAAGCTGTGCCTCCATTGGCATGGTATCGAACAGCGCGACCTGCTCTTCCATGGTTTCGAGAGCTACGCGGGTCTTGTCCTCTCCGCGCTGGCGCAGCACCATTTCCACGCCCTGATCGGGCTGGTAGCCAGCCTGAACCAGCGGCAGCATCGACAGGGTCAACGTCGCGGCCCAGGGTTCGACGGGGTCGAGCGCTGCGGCAGGAATGCCGATGCCTTCCAGCGCGGTCTCGTACTCGGCAAGATCGTCTTCGGCCATCAGGCTGCGAAGTGTCTGTCCTTCGGGCAGCATGGCAAGGCCCTGCATCATTTGCGCTGCGCCGGCCATATCGTCCATGTCGATCTCGAACACCAATTCTTCCGACGCATCGAAAGCGGTGGAAATACGCTCGTCATACCATGTCTCCCCTTCGGGAAGCACGTGGATGGTGCCGAACAGGTAGATCGTCGTATCATCGTCCGACACCTGCCACAGGGCGGGGCCGCTGGCGGTTTCTTCGTGATGTTCGGCATGGGCGGGCGCAGCAAGCGCGCCTGCGCCAAGCGCAAGTGCGGAAGCGGTGATGGTCAGTTTACGCAGCATGGGAAGTCTCCTTGAAAGGGGTTGGTATGGGAGAAGTCAAAGTCAACGCACGCCCAGCTTTCGAAGGCCGTAAGCAGCGAATGCGATTATCATGGTGGCGAAATAGATAACGAAATGGTCGATTTGCGGGGCGAGGCCAATGTCGTGGAACAGCCACCAGCTAGGCAGTGCTACAATATAGAAATTCAAACCAACGAGACAGCACCACAGGTTATCAAGAAGGTCCAGTTCGTCGACTCGGCGATAGTAACCCCAACTGAACCAGATGAAGCAAACCACGCCGAGGGCCCAGGCTGCAACGAGCAACCATCCGGGTACCATGTCGGCCTCGTACATTTCGCTGACGTATCCCGTGGAGAAACCGATCGCGGCGGCAATGGCAACGCCAATCGCACAAAAGCGCCACAACCGGTTTCGCCGGGTTTTCAAGCGGGATTCTCCGCTGGCGGCATAATTACTGTCCGTCATCAAAGATCTCCTCGATAGGCATTTGGAAAAGGCGCGAGATGCGAAAGGCTAGCGGCAGTGAGGGGTCGTGCTTGCCTGTTTCAATCGCATTCACGGCCTGCCGCGATACGTCGAGCCTCCCGGCCAGCTCCGCCTGGCTCCAGCTGCGCTCTGCGCGCAGGACCTTGAGGCGATTTTTCACCGGCTATCCTTCCAGCGCAGAAACTGAAAGATGAAGACGAACAGAAGACAGAAGTACTTGAACGCCTGCGCCATCGCCTTCCATACAGTAATCTCTACCATGAAAAGGCTGAAAGGGTAGGGTGCCTCTGGCGCCGACGTAATCGCGTAAACCACCGTTGCGGCAGCAAAGATCACAAACGGTACGGCCACCGCAACATAGATCATGATGTCCGACGTGCGATGGAATAGCTGCTCGGCATATTCGTCACGCATGAAGCGCGCCAATATCAGCACCGGCGTTACAAAGAACGCCAGGAATATATTGATATAGCCATAGGTTAGATACCAGACGGGGTACTCCCCGTTATCATAAAGCCTGGGGGCCGGGCTAAAAATAAGATCGGCTATGATGAGGACACCTGCCAAGAGGCAAAGGTTCATCAGCCGATAGTACCAGCGATACAAGGCCCTATCGATTTTCATGGCTTCCATCATAGCGGCCCCTGAATCCTTCGAGCATGGAAAGAGTTTCGGGGTCGGCGGGCTGGTGCCGACCCCGAACCCGGTTGGCTTCATGCGCCGGGATTGGCTTCGATGGCGGCGAGATATTCGCGGCGAGCTTCGTTAATGGCAAGTTCGACCTGCGGCGCAAGCGCCTCGGAAAGGTTTTGTTCGCAGGCACGCTGGACGCGGAGAGATTGGGCATCCCGAGCCTCTAGGCGGCAGGCGCGGCGGATGACGTAACTCACACGGTCTTCCAGGCGCTTCTGATCTTCAGCGCGGCTGAGGTCCAGTCCGTTTATGCGAACCTCCACGGTAACTTGTTCATGCTGGCTTTGGGCAACGGCAGGAACGCCGGTTACGAGTGCAGCGGCGGCGAAAATAGTGGCGGGGGTCTTAAACATGGCAATGTATCCTTTCGAACCGGGTGTCGTGTGCGACTGCCTTTGATGTCAGGTTGCCCTTACTTTATGTCGTGAATTCATTACAGTGTCAACTGAACCTTACATTATGACATGAGGGCATGACTTTGGACGCACCAAAGCGCTGTTTAGAAGTTATTTTTTTCGATATCTTAGTTGACGCGGCGAGCCTGCAAACCGCGCCGCTCGAGGTGTATCAGGACCGAATCGGCCCCCTCGAAATGACCCGCGCCTACTGCAAGCAGCACCGTGCCGGGTTGATCGAGTCGCGCTTCAAGCCACGACGCCCATTGCCGGTTGCGCCGATTGAGAAGCACTTCGCGAAAAGCGTCCGCGATTTTTCCGTCACCGAAGCCAAGATCGAAATCATCGGCAACGATGCCACGTGCCCAGTCGTGTTCCATTGCCCAGTACTCGTCTCCCGCGAGATCATCCGGGCCGGTATCGTACAATCCATCGATGGATTTGCCGCGCCATCCCTGAAGATGTCCGTCGAGCTCGCTCACCAGTTCGGCATCGTTCGCGCGGAAGAGGCTATACATGACGCGGCCGAAATCCTCGATCGATTCAACGGGCCTGCCACTTTCCGCAAACTCCCGCTCCAGCACGGTTTCGACGCCGTATTCGTAGCTGGACGGATCGGTCGTCAGCCCGGTTCTCCCGAACCCGAGCAGCGCTACCATCAGAGGAATGGTATCTACGTATTCGAACGGCAGGCCAGACTGGGCCACCAATTCGCGCCAGCGCGGGCGAGATCGGGGTGACAATTGCTGTGAGGTCGGTGTGCGCTGTTCCAGAAGGTAGGAAATCTTCGGGCCGATCTTATCCAGCGCGCCGACACTGTCCTCATCGCTGGTTTCCACCACCAGTACATCCGCACTCTCGATGATCGTATCGAGCTGCGGATTACGCCAGCGAAATCCCTCCGGCAGCAAGTGGATGGTGCCGAGCATGTAGATCGTCGTGTCCTCGTCGGACAATTCCCACAGGGCAGGGGCTGGCTCATAATCCTGGGTAAAGGCGTAGCGATCGCTCTCCCTGGCGATAGCCGGATTGGCGATGGCCGTCGCAAAAACGGCGAGGCTGGCCAACAAGGCCGTGGTGGCGCGCTTTATCACGCGTTGCACTTCACACCCGACCGCACGCTCCTGTCAAGGCACCTTCGGGCCTGCGGCATTGACGCTAAGCAGGGCATGAGCCAAAGCGCGCAGCGATATGACCAACTCGCATTCGGGCCCCATGGAACGCAACCCGCAACGCTCCTTTCAGGACATGATCCTCGCCCTCCACGATTTCTGGAGCGCGCACGGCTGCCTCATTCTGCAACCCTATGACATGCGCATGGGTGCGGGCACTTTTCACACTGCCACCACCTTGCGCGCGCTGGGGCCAGAGCCGTGGAATGCCGCTTTCGTGCAGCCATGCCGTCGCCCCACCGATGGGCGCTATGGCGAGAACCCCAACCGGCTGCAACATTACTACCAGTACCAGGTCATCCTGAAGCCAAGCCCCACGGACATTCAGGAACTGTACCTGAAATCGCTGGAGGTGATCGGTATCGACCCGCTCAAGCACGATATCCGCTTCGTGGAAGACGACTGGGAATCGCCAACGCTGGGCGCATGGGGTCTAGGCTGGGAAGTCTGGTGCGACGGTATGGAAGTCACCCAGTTCACCTATTTCCAGCAGATGGGCGGCTTTGACTGCAAGCCCGTGGCGGGCGAACTGACCTACGGGCTGGAGCGGCTGGCCATGTATATCCAGGGCGTGGACAACGTGTACGACCTCGATTTCAACGGTCGCGGGGTAAGCTACGGCGAGGTCTTTCTCGAAAATGAAAGACAGATGTCGAAGTGGAACTTCGAGGTCGCCGAGACCGAAGCCCTGTTCGACCTGTTCAACAAGGCCGAGGCCGAGTGCCAGAACGCTCTTGGTGCTGACGTGCCCATCGCCGCCTACGAACAGGCGGTGGAAGCAAGCCACATCTTCAACCTCCTTCAGGCGCGCGGCGTGATCAGCGTCCAGGAACGCGCAAGCTACATGGGCCGCGTTCGTGATCTGGCGCGCGGTTCGTGCGAGAAATATGCGCAGACCATGGCGCCCGGATGGCAAGCCAAATATCCGGAGTGGTCGCTATGAGTGATTTCCTCCTCGAACTGCGCAGCGAAGAAATACCCGCCCGCATGCAGGCAAGCGCACGCGCCGAACTGGCAAAGCTGTTCCGCCGAGAAATGGATGCTGCCGGCGTAGTGGTGGGCGAAATCACTGTCTGGTCCACTCCGCGCCGCCTTGCCCTGATCGCGCGCGGACTGCCCGAGGCGACGGAAGCGGTGAGCGAGGAAGCCAAGGGCCCGCCCGTCGGTGCCCCCGATCAAGCGGTGGAGGGTTTCTGCCGCAAGAACGGCATCAACCGCGACGATCTGGAAGTGCGCGACGTGAAGGGGCGCGAAACCTACTTCGCGGTAAAGGACATTCCCGGTCGCGCCACCACCGATTTGCTGGCAGAGGCCATCCCGGCGATAATTCGCGACTTCAGCTGGCCCAAATCCATGCGATGGGGCGAAGCATCGCTTTCTACCGAAAGCCTGCGCTGGGTTCGCCCGCTGTCCGGCATCGTCGCCCTGCTCGGCGAAGATCTGGTGGAATGCGAGGTGCACGGCGTCACCTCCGGCTGGGTTACGCTGGGCCACCGCTTCCACCATTCGGGCGACATTACCATCGGCAGCGCCGACGACTACGCCGAGAAACTGCGCGCATGCCACGTGATCGTGGACCATGAGGAGCGGCAGAACATCATTCGCGAAGGCGCAGCAAAGGTCGCATCCGAAGCCGGGCTGTCACTCGTCGAGGACGAGGGTCTGGTGATCGAGAACGCTGGGCTGACCGAGTGGCCGGTGCCGCTGCTGGGGCGTTTCGACGAGCAATTCCTCGATGTGCCGCCCGAAGTCATCCAACTGACGGCGCGGGTGAACCAGAAGTATTTCGTGTGCGAAGACGGGCAGGGCAAACTTGCCAATGCTTTCGTCTGCACGGCCAATATCGAGGCCGCAGATGGCGGCGCGGCAATTGTCGACGGAAACCGCAAGGTGCTGGCCGCGCGCCTTTCCGATGCGCGCTTCTTCTGGGAACTGGACCAGAAAACGCCGCTGCGCGACCACGCGAAAAAGCTGGATCGGATCACCTTCCACGAAAAGCTGGGCAGCGTTGCCGACAAGGTGGAGCGGGTGGCGAAGCTGGCAGCATGGCTGACTTCAGACGCACGCGCACCCAATGGCGATCACGATCTCGCGAGACAAGCGGCGGAACTCAGCAAGTCGGACCTGGTCACCGAAATGGTGGGCGAATTTCCCGAACTGCAGGGCCTGATGGGCGGCTACTACGCCGAGAAGGAAGGCTTGCCTGCCGACGTCGCGAACGCAATCCGCGATCACTACAAACCCGTCGGTCAGGATGATGAGGTGCCCACTGCGCCGCTCACCGTCGCGGTCAGCCTGGCGGACAAGCTCGACAATCTGTTCAGCTTCTTCAATATCGAGATTCTGCCTACAGGTTCCAAAGATCCCTTCGCGCTGCGACGTGCTGCACTTGGCTATCTTCGACTGGTCCAGGCGAACGGCCTTGAACTGTCGCTGGAACAGGCGGCGCAGGCTTGGGGCGGGCTGGGGCAGGCCAAACTGGGAACGAAGGTTGCAGAATTTCTGTCGGATAGACTGGCGGTTCAGATGAAGGAAGAAGGCGTGCGCCATGATTTTATCGCGGCATCGCGGGAATGGGATGGAAAGCCTGACGCCCGGACCGATCGCATCGAGGCACGTGCCCGTGCTCTGGCCGAGTTCCTAAAAACCGACAACGGCGCAAACCTTCTCGCCGGATACAAGCGCGCCGCCAACATCCTCAAGAAGGAAGACTGGCACGGCATCGAGGGCGAGATTGCCCGCACCGGCGAGGAAGACCCGCTCGCGCTGGTTGACGATCCCGATATGAAAGCCGTGGTCGATGCGAAGATGAGCGAGAGGCATGCCCGCGAACTGTCCTACGCGCCGGAGCCCGCCGAAAAGACGCTGATCGAGGCACTGGACGCGGCAGAACCGAAAGCGAGCGAGGCCATTGCAAAGGAAGATTTCGCCGCCGCGATGTCTGCTCTTGCCAGCCTGCGCGCTCCTATTGATGCGTTCTTTGAGGGGGTTACGGTAAACGACCCGGATCCGGACAAGCGGGCGGCGAGGCTTGACCTGCTTGCACGTTTTCGTGCTGCAGTGCACAACGTAGCGGACTTCTCGATGATCGAGGGCTAGGACTTTCACTTCAGAACACCGTTCCAGGTGTTCCAAATTACAGGAAATGCACGGCGTAATGACGCAAACGGTCTACACTTTCGGCGGCGACGCCCCGCATGACGATCCCCGCCAGCGCGACAAGACGGTGACCGGCGGCAAGGGCGCAAATCTTGCTGAAATGGCCAGCATCGGCCTCCCGGTCCCTCCCGGCTTCACGATCACCACGGAGGAATCGGTCAGCTATCTGAATCGGGGCGAGGCATTTTCCGACAAGCTGCGCAGTGACGTGGCCGATGCGCTGGCGCATATCGAGAGAAGCGTGGGCAAGACATTCGGCGACAAGGCCGATCCGCTGCTCGTCTCGGTTCGGTCCGGCGCACGCGTTTCGATGCCTGGCATGATGGATACGGTGCTTAACCTGGGCCTGAACGATGAGACCGTCGAAGGGCTGGCCAACGCATCGGGCGATGATCGCTTCGCCTGGGATAGCTATCGCCGTTTCATCCAGATGTATTCCGACGTCGTCCTCAGCCTTGATCACGGCGCATTCGAGGAAGCGCTGGAAATCGCCAAGGAAGACCGCGGCTATTTCACCGATACCGAAATGACTGCCGACGACTGGCGCGAACTGGTTGCAGAGTTCAAGCAGATCGTACTGGCGGAACAAGGAAAGCCGTTCCCGCTGGATGTGAACGAACAGCTTTGGGGTGCGATTGCTGCCGTGTTCGAAAGCTGGGACGCGGAACGCGCCAAGGTCTACCGCCGCTTGAACGGCATTCCCGGCGACTGGGGCACCGCCGTCAATGTGCAGGCCATGGTCTTCGGCAACATGGGCGATACCAGCGCCACCGGCGTCGCCTTTACGCGCGATCCCTCCACCGGCGAACGCAGCTATTACGGCGAATGGCTGGTGAACGCCCAGGGTGAGGACGTCGTGGCCGGCATCCGCACGCCGCAATATCTCACCAAGGCGCGGCGAGAGGCGGCAGGTGCGGAATTGCCCAGCATGGAAGAAGCCATGCCGGATGCTTACGCAGAGCTGGCGCGCGTGTTCGACCTGCTGGAAAACCACTACAAGGACATGCAGGATATCGAGTTCACCGTGCAGGAAGGCGTCCTGTGGATGCTGCAAACCCGCAATGGCAAGCGCACCGCAAAGGCCGCGCTGAAGATGGCGGTGGACATGGTGGATGAAGGCCTGATCGACGAGACGACCGCGATTTGCCGCGTCGACCCCATGGCGCTGGACCAGCTCCTGCACCCCACGCTCGATCCCGATGCACCGCGCGATGAACTGGCAACGGGCCTTCCTGCCTCGCCCGGCGCGGCATCGGGCAAGATCGTGCTGGATGCCGATACGGCGGAACTGTGGTCCAACCGCGAGGAGGACGTAATCCTCGTGCGCGTGGAAACCAGCCCGGAGGATATCCACGGCATGCACGCAGCGCGCGGCATCCTGACGGCGCGTGGCGGCATGACCAGCCACGCTGCCGTGGTGGCGCGCGGCATGGGTCGCCCCTGTGTTTCGGGCGCATCTGCCGTCTCTATCAACCTTGAAAACCGCACCTTGCGCATCGGCAATCGCGAGTTGAAGGAAGGCGACGTCATCACGCTGGACGGCGCCAAGGGCCAGATCATGGCCGGGCGCGTCGCCACGATCGAACCGGAACTTGCAGGTGATTTCGGTACGTTGATGGAATGGGCGGACCGACACCGCCGGATGGGTGTGCGCACCAACGCCGAAACGCCAGAGGACTGCAAGACAGCGCGCGGGTTCGGTGCCGAAGGTATCGGCCTGTGCCGTACCGAGCACATGTTCTTTGACGCTAGCCGCATCAGCGCCGTGCGCGCCATGATCCTTGCCGATGACGAGGCTGGCCGCCGTGCCGCGCTGGAGCGTCTGCTGCCCGAACAGCGCAGTGATTTCACGGAAATCTTCCGCACCATGCACGGGCTGCCTTGCACGATCCGTCTGCTCGATCCGCCGCTGCACGAATTCATGCCCACGCGTGACGAGGAATTTCAGGAACTGTCCGACAGCCTGGATGTCAGCATGGACCATCTAAAGCGGCGCGCAGGCGAACTTCACGAATTCAACCCGATGCTGGGCCATCGCGGATGTCGCCTCGGCATTACCTTCCCCGAAATTTACGAGATGCAGGCCCGCGCCATTTTTGAGGCGGCCTGTGACGTGACCGCCGAGGGCGGCGATCCGGTGGTGCCCGAAGTGATGATCCCTCTGGTCGCCACGCGGAAGGAACTGCAAATCCTGCGCAAGCTGGTGAACGACACCGCGCAGGAGGTGTTTGCCGAGAGGAATGCGTCGGTTGAATATCTGGTGGGCACAATGATCGAACTGCCGCGCGCCGCCCTGATGGCGGGCGAGATCGCGGAGGAAGCGCGTTTCTTCAGCTTTGGCACGAATGACCTGACACAGACTGCGCTGGGCGTGTCTCGCGATGATGCGGGCAGGTTCCTCTCTCCTTACGTGGAGAAGGGCATCTATGCGCGCGATCCTTTCGTCAGCCTCGATGTCGATGGCGTGGGCCAGCTTGTCGAGATCGCGGTGGAGCGGGGCAGGGCGACGCGTAGTGATATCAAGCTGGGCATTTGCGGCGAACACGGCGGCGACCCGGAAAGCATCGCCTTCTGCGAGAAGGTTGGCCTGGATTACGTGTCCGCTTCTCCCTACCGCGTGCCGATCGCTCGTCTGGCGGCAGCGCAGGCGGCACTACGTTCCGGCAAGTGACCTGCGCCCGCTGAGAGTGAGGATGGAGAAGGTCTCCGTCACGCGGCCATCATCGTCGGCCTGCTCCATGAACGCGGCGCGGGCCCGGTCGAGGCCGGCACGGGTCAGGGGCGGCGGAGCAGAGAACAGGACGTTGCCGAGCCCCTGCTCGCGCAGGTCCCCGACCAGCCGGTCGAGCGAACCATAGCGAACCTTCAGATCGTGCGAGTCCACCACCGGGTCTTTCCACCCGGCGCGCTGGAGAAGTTCCGCCGCAGCGCGGGTATCGACCAGCGGATGCATTCTGGCAGCGGGCCTATCGGGCTCCGCCGCATAGATCGCGGCGCGCAGCTTTGGTAGTGAGCCGGCACCGGGGAACATCGCGATCACCAGCCCCCCGGGAGCCAGCGCCTGCCGCAGATGGATCAGCGCACCCGGCAGGTCGTTCACCGTGTCGAGCAGACCGAGAACGCCGATGAAGTCATAGCCATTGCCGGGGAAGGGGTTTTGCAGGTCGATCGCCTGCCTGCCTACGATGTCTGCTTCGTCCACCTGCGCAGCAGCCGGAAAGGCGGACTTGGCAAGCTCTCCTGAAAAATCACCGATCACCAGTGCTCTGGCGGGATCATGCCGTACGAACGCGAGACGCTCGGCAATGTCTTCGATCATATCATCGTGGACGAAACGCGCGGGGTCTTCCCTTCGCCGTTGCAGGGTCAGGAGCCGCAACCGACTGGATTCGCGACGTTGTTCGGAGAATATTCTTGGAGGTGTCGTGTCCATCCCGCTTGCCTAGCGTCGCCCGCGCGGGCAGCATAGCCCGGATGGCCGTGAAAGATGCATTCGCTCCGCTGGTGGACCTTATCTATCCCCCACGTTGCCCGTTGTGCGGCGATGCCATCGCGGCGCAGAAGGGCTTGTGCCTGGAATGCTGGTCGGCGCTGGAGATACCCGCACAAGCGACTGATGGGATCGCTGCTGCCACGCTTTACAACGATACGGCCCGGCAACTCGTGCTGAATTTCAAACACGGCAGAAAGATCGCGCTGGCCTCGATGATGGCGCGTCAGATTGCAGGACGACTTGGCGAACTTGATGGGGATTGGTTGGCAGTTCCCGTACCGCTTCACCGCATCCGCTTGTGGCAACGCGGTTTCAACCAGTCGGCATTGATCGCGCGTGAATTGTGCAAGATGACGGATGCCAAACTGCTGGTCGACGCGCTGCTACGTCCCCGGCGGACGCCCAGCCTCGGTGGATTGGGAGCCGCAGAACGCGCAGAGGTGCTGAACGGGGCCATCGTCCCAAATCCGGCGCGACGAAGCAGGCTGGCGGGGGCCCAGGTGTTGTTGGTGGACGATGTTCTGACCAGCGGAGCCACGACAGATGCTTGCAAGACTGCGCTAAGAATGGCTGGCGCGTCCAGAATCAGGGTGGCTTGCTTTTCCCGTGTGCCTGAAGGGGGATGAGAGAAGGGTAGATGCAAAACGCCCGGGCACAAAGACCCGGGCGTTCGCGTGACGATAATGTTGGAACTTTCGCGCTGGCCCCCCAGCCTGCGCGTCCGCTCCGAACCCTCATGAACCTCGCATCCCTGATCGTTCAGGTGATGCCAGAACCCCCCACACCCTGGCCGGTATGGCAGGCGGCCCGTCGAGCCGCAGGTGCATTCATCTCATCGAAAGGTCGAAACACAAACAACGAACTCGGCAACTGTTGTTTTTTGACATACCGATGTGTTCATCTTGCAACAAATGAGTACATGAAGTGAAACTTACTGTTCGAATGTGAAAGGATCGAAAGATTTCCGAAGAGGTATCAGATCGCGAGGCCGGTAATGCTTTCCTGCCGAAGTTCGATTCCGCAGGTTTGCTGACGGCGGTCGTGCAGCATGTGGAGACGGGCGAGGTGCTGATGCTCGCCTTCATGGATCAGGAAGCGCTCGACGCAACACGCAAGACGGGCATCGCCCATTTTCATTCGCGCAGTCGCGGCAAATTGTGGATGAAAGGAGAGACGTCCGGCAATGTCCTTTCCGTCGTCGAGATTCTGGTCGATTGCGATCAGGACGCACTGGTGCTGAAAGCGCAGCCTGCAGGGCCAGCGTGTCACACCGGGGCGCGCAGCTGCTTTTTCCGCAAGCTGACAGGCAACAAGTTGGAAACCAGGCAGGACAAGCTGTAGCCGCTCGGATGCAGGACCGGAGAACCTGGTGCGCTGCTGAAAAGGACATCGGTTCGCGCTGGGCATTCAGTACATGCAGCTGCCAGTCAGCCTTAGCGTGGTTGCAGGGAATACCAATACCGCGCCACGCGGTGTTCCCTCAGGACACACCGCGTGGCCGGTTAGCATCGCTCCGGTATTTTCGTATTTTACCGGCGCGACCTGCCTTATTCGTCTGGCCAGAAGTCGGGCACGGAGAAGTAGCGCTCTCCGGTATCGTAATTGAAGCCCAGCACGCGGGTACCGGCGTCCAGTTCGGACAGCTTGGCGTCGATCGCCGCAAGCGTCGCGCCAGAACTTATGCCGACCAGCAGGCCCTCTTCCCGCGCGCAGCGCCGGGCCATCTCCTTGGCATCTTCCGCTCCCACCTTGATCGCGCCATCGATGGCGTTGGTATGAAGATTACCGGGAATGAAACCTGCGCCAATACCCTGGATAGGGTGCGGACCGGGTTGCCCGCCAGAAATGACGGGTGATGCTTCAGGTTCCACGGCAAAGGCCTTCATATCGGGCCATTCCTTTTTCAAGGCTTCGGCGCAGCCCGTCAGGTGGCCACCGGTGCCGACACCGGTAATCAGATATGCAGGTGGTGCGTCACGGAAGTCGTCCAGGATTTCGCGCGAGGTGGTACGAGCGTGGATTTCGACATTGGCCGGGTTCTCGAACTGCTGCGGCATCCAAGCATTATCGGTTTCTTCAACCAGCTCGGCCGCACGCTCCAGCGCGCCCTTCATGCCCTTTTCCTTGGGCGTGAGATCGAAGCTGGCGCCGTAGGCTAGCATCAGGCGGCGGCGTTCGATGCTCATGCTTTCGGGCATGACCAGCACGAGTTTGTAGCCTTTGACCGCGGCCACCATGGCAAGGCCGATACCGGTGTTACCGCTGGTCGGTTCGATAATCGTGCCACCGGGCTTCAGCGCGCCAGATTTCTCCGCGTCTTCCACCATGGCAAGGGCGATGCGATCCTTGATCGAGCCGCCGGGGTTGGCGCGCTCGCTTTTCACCCAAACCTCGTGATTGGGGAACAATCGCGACAGGCGGATGTGCGGCGTGTTGCCGATGGATTGCAGGACGTTGTCGAATTTCATGGGTCAGGCTCCCTTTTGTGCCGGGTCGTGCGCAGTATTGCCGACCGGCGTGTCATCTGTCTCTACCAATTCTTGAGGCGGGTCGAAGGTCCGGGTTGTTCGCAAAACAGGGAAAAGCACCGCCCACAAACCCACTGTGACAATCGCGCCGATCCCGCCCAGTGCCACGGCCGCCACAGGCCCGATGAGGAAGGCGAGGCTACCCGAAAAGAAATCGCCAAACTCGTTGGACGCGCTGATGGTGAGCTGCGAGACGGCAGATACACGGCCGCGCTTTTCATCGGGCGTATGCAGCTGAATCAGCGACTGGCGGATATAAACGCTGAACATGTCGGCCGCGCCAACGATGAACAGCATCGCCAGGCTGAGCGGCATGGATTTTGAGAATGCAAAGATCACGGTCGCGCCGCCGAAGGCAGCAACAGCCAGCAACATCTTCGGACCGACACCCGTTCTCAGCGGGCGGAAGGAGAAGAACAGCGCCGTCAGCGCAGCACCAATGGCAGGCGCCATCGCCAGTTGGCTGAGGCCCGTCGCACCCACCTGCAGGATATCGCGAGCATAAACCGGAAACAGCGCGGTTGCGCCTGCAAGGAACACCGCGAACAGGTCCAGCGTGATCGAGCCCAGAACCATCTTGTTGTGCCACACATAATCCAAGCCCTCGCGGATCTGCTTGATCGGTCGGGCCGGACCCTTGGGTTTCCCGCGGGGCACATGCCCGATGAAGGACAATGCGAAGGCCGATATTGCGAACAGCGCCACCGCCGCTGCATAAGGCAGCGCCGGCACGATGTCGTATAGAACGCCGCCCACCGCCGGACCGACGATCATGCCGGTCTGCCAGGCGATGGACGAGAGCGCGATGGCATTCGGCAGGATCTTGGCAGGAACAAGGTTGGGCGCCAGCGCCGAAAGGGCAGGGCCTGCAAACGCTCGCGCGATGCCAAGGGCAACGGCCACGCAGTAAAGCACCCAGAGCGTAATCGCGCCCTGCCAGGTGAACACCGCCAGCACCGCTGCGCACAGCAGTTGCAACAGCACCATCACACGGCCCAGGTTACGCCGATCCAGGCGGTCTGCAGCCAGCCCGGTGAAGGGCGTAAGCAGGAACAGCGGCACGAACTGCAACAACCCGATAAGGGCAAGCTGGCCCGATGCCTCTCCCACGCTCATTCCGCCATCGCGCGCAAGATTGTAGGTTTGCCAACCGATGATCAGCATCATGGCATACTGCGCCAGCGTCATGGCCAGGCGGCCAAGCCAGAAAGCGCGGAAGTTGGCTATGCGGAAAGGGGACGTCTCGGAACTCACCCGCGCGCAATGACAGCGCGAACCGCGCTTGCCAAGCTAATCGAAATTGGGCGGCCTAAAGCGTGAAGCTGCTACGCGCTTCAGCTGCGGCGACGAAGCGCAGGGTTGGGCTGCATTTCCGAAATCATCGTCTCGAACACGTCGAAGCGGATGATCCGCTCGAACTGGAAACCCGCCCTGTCGTCCGTGGTCCAGATGCAATAGGCCTCGATCCGGCCAACCGAAGGCAGGCGAATTATCATGCGATCGCCCCTGCCAATGGCCTCCAGCTTTCCCACCATGAAACCATGGGCGGAAATGTTGGAGATTTGCAGGGTCATATCACCGTGCTGGAGATGCTCGGCGATTACCGAATAGTCGACCGGATGCCGCGTGGAACGCCGCATATCGGTGACGGATAACTGTGCCCCGCCTGCCATGACCTGTCATTTCCTTTCGAGTGATGTGACCCGAAACCGGTAATGACAGGAAATGGTGGACTTTTGGTAAAGTTAGGTCCGTTTCAGAATAGCATGACGCTTCTTGCCCAGGCGCAATTGAGCCTCGTCACCTTCATCTAGTTCGATGAGATAGCCCGGGTCGGAGATGACCGCGTCCTCCAGCCTGACCGCGCCTTCTGCCACCTTGCGCTTGGCCTCGCCGTTCGATTTGGTGAAGCCCAGTTCGGTCAGCGCCGCACCCACGCGAATGCCTTCTGCAGGTATGGCCAGGGTGGGCAGGTCCTCACCCTTTCCACCACCGGCAAAAGTCTGCTCAGCCGTGGCGCGCGCGGACATTGCCGCGTCCTCTCCGCGCACCAGCTTCGTCACCTCGTCGGCAAGTACGATCTTCGCCTCGTTGATTTCGCTGCCTTCCAGCGCTTCCAGACGCGCGATCTTGTCCATCGGCAGGTCGGTAAACAGCTTGAGGAAGCGGCCTACGTCGCGATCGTCGGTGTTCCGCCAGAATTGCCAGAAATCGTAAGTGGGCAACTGCTCCTCGTTCAGCCAGACGGCACCTGCCGCGGTCTTGCCCATCTTGCCGCCGTCGGCCGTGGTCAGCAGCGGCGTGGTGAGGCCGTAAAGTTCGACACCGTCCATGCGCCGGCCCAGTTCGATACCGTTGACGATATTGCCCCACTGGTCGCTGCCACCCATTTGCAGCCGTGCGCCCATTGCCTGCGCAAGGTGCCGGAAGTCGTAGCCCTGCAGAATCATGTAATTGAATTCGAGGAACGTCATCGGCTGTTCGCGATCGAGGCGCAGCTTCACCGAGTCGAACGATAGCATCCGGTTGATCGTGAAATGCGTGCCGACCTTGCGCAGCATCTCGATATAACCGATCCCGCCAAGCCAGTCGAAATTGTCCACCATCACCGCGTCGGTTGGACCATCGCCGAAAGTCAGCATCCGTTCGAACACCTTGCGGATCGAAGCGATGTTGTGTCCGATCTCATCTTCCGACAGCATCTTGCGGCTCTCGTCGCGGCCGGTCGGGTCGCCGATGCGCGTGGTCGCCCCGCCCATGAGCACGATGGGCTTGTGGCCCGTCTGCTGCATCCGGCGCAACATCATGATTTGCACCAGAGATCCTACGTGCAGGGAAGGGGCCGTTGCATCGAACCCGATGTATCCCGGAACGGTCTGTCGCACGGCGAGGGCATCCAGTCCCTCTGCGTCGGTCAACTGGTGGACATAGCCGCGCTCATTGAGCAGTTGCAAAAGTTCGGAATCGTAAGTCGTCATATCGGGGGATTTGGCTACTTGATAATTGGAATTGGGGGCGCGTAGCACGGGGACACTTGCTTGCAAACGCACGATCTGGTCGCACATGCAACCACACCGCCACTCGCCGTTCGAAGGGTCGAAGCGCGAGTACTTTCATTGACCGACAACTGGGTCCGCGTTCGCTGGCGGATCGACGGACCGAGCAAGCTCGTTCTGCCGCCTTTCGCCGGACGGGGCAGGTCGGACAATCTCTGGGAAAGCACCTGTTTCGAACTGTTCATGATGGAGAAGGACGGCACCAATTCCTATTCGGAATTCAATCTCTCTCCATCGGAACGCTGGGCAGCTTACGATTTCACCGATTACCGTGAGGGGATGAGCGAACGGCATTTCTCCCGCGAACCGGACTGCGCCATGCGCATGGGTACGGCCATCGCCATCTTCGACGCTGCATTGCCACGCGCGCAGATGCCGGAACCGCCTGCCGCCATCGGCCTTGCCGCCGTGATAGAGGAAGAAGGCGGGGTGAAAAGCTATTGGGCTATCTCGCATCACAAGGATAAGCCCGATTTTCACGATCCTGCTTGCTTCGAAGGATGTATTGCGCGAACCCGCGCTGCATGAAATTCGGAATCGACCGGCTGCTTGCCGAAGCTGAACTGAGAAAACCGCTGGACGGCAAGCGCGTGTCGCTTGTCGCCCACCCTGCATCCGTAACCGCCGACCTGACCCACAGCCTCGATGCGCTGATCGGCGCCGGGGTGAACGTCACCAGCGCGTTCGGCCCGCAACACGGGCTGAAAGGCGACAAGCAGGACAACATGGTGGAGACGCAGGACGAGGTGGACGCCACCTACGGTATTCCCGTCTACAGCCTCTATGGCGAAGTGCGCCGACCGACGCCTGCCATGATGGACAGTGCGGACGTCTTCCTGTTCGACCTGCAGGATCTGGGTTGCCGCATCTATACCTTCGTCACCACGCTGCTGTACTTGTTGGAAGAGGCGCAAAAGCATGGGAAATCGGTATGGGTGCTGGACAGGCCGAACCCGGCAGGGCGACCGGTCGAGGGCACGCGGCTGATCCCCGGGCATGAAAGTTTCGTGGGCGCAGGCCCCATGCCCATGCGCCACGGGCTGACACTGGGAGAGATGGGGCACTGGTTCATCCGCCACTACGGCCTGAACGTGGATTACCGCGTCATCACCATGCACCACTGGCTGCCGGAAGCCGGGCCGGGCTTCGGCTGGCCGGAAAAACGGATCTGGATCAACCCCAGCCCCAACGCCGCCAGCCTGAACATGGCCCGTGCCTATGCGGGAACCGTGATGATCGAAGGCGCGACGCTGAGCGAGGGCAGGGGCACCACGCGCCCGCTGGAAGTGCTGTTCGGTGCACCGGACGTGGACGCCAAGGCCGTTTTGGCCGAGATGCAGCGCCTTGCGCCCGACTGGCTGACCGGCTGCGCCTTGCGCGATTGCTGGTTCGAACCGACCTTCCACAAGCACGTGGGCCAACTGTGTAATGCCTTGATGATCCATGCAGAGGGTAGCTTCTACGACCACTCCGCATTCAAGCCATGGCGTTTGCAGGCACTCGCGTTCAAGGCGGTCCGCAACGTCTATCCCGATTACCCGATCTGGCGCGGTACGGATTTCAAGTACGAGTACACGAATGACGTGCTTGCCATCGATGTGATCAACGGCGGGCCTGCCTTGCGTGAATGGGTGGACGATGAGGGGGCAGCGCCGGGAGATCTCGATCGGATAGCCGCGCCGGACGAAGCGAGTTGGCGCGAGGAAGTTGCCGATCTCCTGCTTTACTGAGCAGGGATGAAGGAAACGACCTGATTCTCGTTATGCCGGGGTGGGCGCACCAAGCTGCCGTCCGTCATTACCAGCAAGCTGCACCCGTCCACTTCGTACCCGACGGCGTGCATTGGCTTCAACGTATCGGGCCGCGCAGGATCGCGATGGATTTGCGCTTCGCCCTCGGCACCTTGCACCAGGCGCGGGTCATCGTCGCAGGCATGATTTTCATCGGGGTCGAAAACCGGCGTTTCGGGGGCATCCAGATCGACACCGGTCGGCACTTGCGACTGGGATTGGATATCGTGACTCGTCACCTGCGTTGTGCCGGTGAGGAGTATCGTGGCAAAAGCTGTTTTCAACATGGCTGACCTCGTGTTCCGACGAGAGTTTACCATAATCGGCAACAGCTTTCAAAGCAGGCCAAAGCTACCGGCGGGCGAGCGGTCAGCCTTGCTTGCGGCTGAGTGCGCGCATCGCGTCCTCCAGCCCATCCAGCGTAAGGGGATACATGCGGTCGTCCATGATTTGCCGGATCATCTGGGTCGATTGCGAATATTCCCAAGCCCGTTCCGGCTTGGGGTTGAGCCATGCCACAGCCGGGTAGGTATCAACCACCCGCTTCAGCCACACTTCGCCCGGCTCCTCGTTCATGTGCTCCACGCTGCCGCCTTCCCAGGCAATTTCGTAAGGACTCATGGCGGCATCGCCGACGAAGACGATCTTGTAGTCGTGGCCGAACTTGTGGAGCAGGTCCCAGGTGGGGATACGTTCGTTCCAGCGGCGCGAATTATCCTTCCACACGCTCTCGTAAAGGCAGTTGTGGAAGTAGTAGAACTCCATGTTCTTGAACTCGCTGGTGGCCGCGCTGAACAGCTCTTCAGTCACCTTCACATGGTCATCCATCGACCCACCGACATCCAGAAACAATAGCAGCTTTACCGCATTGTGACGTTCTGGACGCATGCGGATATCAAGCCAGCCCTGCTTGGCCGTGCCCCGGATTGTTGCGTCCAGATCAAGCTCGTCCGCAGCACCTTCCCGCGCGAAACGGCGCAGTCGGCGCAGCGCCACCTTGATGTTGCGAGTGCCCAGATCAAGAGAGCTGTCGAGATTGGCAAATTCACGCTTTTCCCAGACCTTGATCGCACGGCGGTTTCGGCTTTTCCCGCCCATGCGCACACCCGCCGGATTATATCCCGAATGGCCGAAGGGGCTGGTGCCGCCGGTGCCGATCCATTTGTTGCCGCCTTCGTGCCGACCCTCCTGTTCTTCGAGGCGCTTTTTCAGCGTCTCCATGATCTCGTCCCAGTCGCCCAGTTCCTCGATCGCGGCCCGCTCCTCCTCGGTCAGGAATTTTTCCGTGACGGCGCGCAGCCATTCCTCGGGGATCGTGGCCTGCTCCTCGCCCGGTTCGGAGAAGACGCCGTTGAACACCTTCTGAAACACCTGGTCGAACCGGTCCAGCAGGCCTTCGTCCTTCACGTACGTCGCACGCGCGAGATAGTAGAAGTCCTCCGGCCGCCGCTCGATAACGTCGCTGTCCAGAGCTTCCAGCAGGGTGAGGTGCTCTTTCAGGCTCGCACGAATACCCGCGCTGCGAAGTTCTTCGAAGAAGTTGAGAAGCACCTTTGCGAACCGCTCAACGGTTCTCGCGCCGGGCCATGAAGGCAAGGCGTTCCAGCAACATCACATCCTGTTCGTTTTTCAACAGCGCGCCATGCAGCGGCGGGATAGCCTTGGTGGGATCGCGGTCTTGCAGCACGTCGAGCGGCATGTCCTCCACCAACAGCAGTTTCAGCCAGTCCAGCAATTCGGAGGTCGAGGGCTTTTTCTTCAGGCCCGGCACTTCGCGCACCTTGTAGAAAATTTCGAGCGCCTCGCTCACCAGGCGCTTCTGGATATCGGGAAAATGGACCTCGATAATCTCGCGCATCGTCTCCCCGTCGGGGAATTTGATGTAGTGGAAGAAACAGCGTCGCAGGAATGCGTCGGGCAATTCCTTCTCGTTGTTCGAGGTTATGACCACGATGGGCCGCTCCTTCGCCGCGACGCGCTCCCCCGTCTCGTAAACGTCGAACTCCATCCTATCGAGTTCCTGCAACAGGTCATTTGGAAACTCGATGTCGGCCTTGTCGATCTCGTCGATCAGGAGGACGGGCAATTCGGGGCTGGTAAATGCCTCCCACAGCTTGCCCTTGCGGATGTAGTTGGAAATGTCGTGGACACGCTCGTCACCCAGCTGCCCATCGCGCAGGCGGGCAACGGCATCGTATTCGTACAGGCCCTGCTGCGCCTTGGTTGTGCTTTTCACGCCCCACTCGATCAGCGGCGCGTCGATCGCCTTGGCGATTTCATGCGCCAGAACCGTCTTGCCGGTTCCCGGTTCGCCCTTCACCAGCAGTGGGCGCCGCAGTGTGACCGCAGCGTTGACCGCGACTTTCAGATCATCGGTTGCGACGTAATTTTCGGTGCCGGAAAAGCGTTGTGTCATTGTCTCGCCTGATTTGCCTGTTTGCGTGTGGGTAGATACCGCAGCGCAACATGGCAAGACGCAGCTAGTCTTGGCTGGCGAGGGAAATGGCACGCATGGCCAGCAGTTCGAAGGTGCTTTGCTCAACCGCGGCCTCGCTGTTGTTCCAGCTCATGCTTACGGCCACCCATTCGCCTGCTGAATCGCGCAGCAACCAGCTAAGGTTGAGGACGCCCGGTTCAGAGCCACCCTTGTATCCAACGTAGTCCCAGCCTTCGCGCATACCGACCGACAGGGAAGGGTTCACGGCCATGATATCGAGGGCGGTCTCGTCTTCCAACGCCGTCATTCGTTTCAGCAGGTTGGCAATATCGGTGGCCGAAGCGAGCCATTCGACGTCGATGGCCACGGGGCCACCGGTGAAGGCGGCCTGTATGTCTCCTTCGTTACGATCGATCTCGGCAAGTTCCTGAAGCACCGCCAGGCGTTCTGCCGTACCGGCGGCTGCATATTGGCCGAGATTCTCGATATCGCCGGACTTCAGCACGAACAGTTCGCGCGTGGTCAGGAAAGGGAACATGCCCTCCGGATCGGCATGGCCGGCAGCAACAACCTCTGCTTCCACCGCATCGCGGCCAAGCTCTGCGATCAACTGGTCGGTCGCCGTGTTGTCGCTGATGGAGATCATCAGTGTCGCTAGCGTGTGCAGCGTGATCGGGGCGCCTTGTGGCCAATCCTGCAACTGGCCACTAGGGTAGCTGCGCTGCGACAGGGTGACGACGTCATCCCAGTTTCTCTCTCCAGCCGCGATCGAATGGGCGAGGGCGGAGAGCACATACAACTTGAAGGTAGAACCGATCGCGAATTGCTTATCGGCATTGCGCGAAAGAAGCGGGTCGCCACTGTCCAGTCGCGACACCAACACGCCGGTATCTCCAGGCAGCGCCTGTATGTCGCCGAGTAACTGTTCGACGTTATCGCCAATGGGGCGCACATCGTTCAGCACGAAGCCGGTCACTTCAAAAGGCTCCGCCGTATCGAGCGTGAAAGACCCGCTTGCCAGGCCACGTGCGAACCGGATCGTGATGGTGGCGCCATTGGCTGACACGGGATCGAGCGTTTCCACGCCGACAAGTGCGCCGAACTGAGCTTCCACCTGGTCCTTGATGCCCTGGAATCGCATTTCGGAAACGGCATTCACGAAGACGTCGGCAAACACTTCGTCATAGGTGGCATTGCCGCGCATGGCTGCGACAATGTCTTCCCCGCGCTGCTCCAGTTGCGCGCTTTCCTGCGCGTTCTGCGCGAATGCGGGGGCTGAGACTGATGCCGCAAAGGCGGCAAGCGAAGCAAGGAAAGCGCGTTTCATCCCGGCACTCTGGCGTAGAATTACGCGTCGATCAAATCGCGGTCGATCTCGCCTGCACGGTTCTGGATGAAGTTGAAGCGATGTTCCGGATTACGGCCCATCAACTGGTCCACCAGTTCCTTCACCGCAAAGCGCTGCTCGTTCTGCTCGGGCAGGGTTATGCGGATCAAAGAGCGCGTTTCCGGGTCCATCGTGGTTTCTCGTAATTGCTGCGGGTTCATTTCGCCAAGGCCCTTGAACCGACCAACATCCACCTTCTTGCCCTTGAAAACCGTCGCCTCCAGTTCGGCGCGATGTTCATCGTCGCGAGCGTAGCGGCTCTCCTTGCCAGCGGTAAGGCGATAAAGCGGTGGCTGCGCGAGGTAGAGGTGCCCTTTTCGTACAAGATCGGGCATTTCCTGGAAGAAGAACGTCATCAGCAGGGTGGCGATATGCGCGCCATCCACGTCGGCATCGGTCATGATCACCACGCGGTCGTACCGCAGCGCCTCCGCATCGCAATCCTTGCGCATTCCGCAGCCCAGCGCGAGGGCGAGATCGGCAATTTCGCTGTTGGCGCGGATCTTGTCTGCCGTGGCGCTGGCGACATTCAGGATCTTGCCACGAATGGGCAGGATCGCCTGCGTTTTGCGATTGCGCGCCTGCTTGGCGCTGCCGCCAGCAGAGTCGCCTTCCACGATGAACAGTTCGGTTTCGCTGTCCGTTTCCCCGCTGCAGTCGGTCAGCTTGCCGGGCAGGCGCAGCTTCTTGGCGTTTGTGGCTGTCTTGCGCTTGATCTCGCGTTCCTGCTTGCGCTTCAGCCGCTCCTCCATCCGCTCCATCACGGAGCCGAGCAGTGCCTTGCCGCGATCCATGTTGTCGGACAGGAAATGATCGAAATGGTCGCGCACTGCATTTTCCACGAGGCGCGCGGCTTCGGGAGAGGTCAGGCGGTCCTTCGTCTGGCTCTGGAACTGCGGATCGCGGATGAACACGCTCAGCATGATTTCCGCGCCCGTCATCACGTCATCAGCGGTAAGATCCTTGGCCTTCTTCGTGCCGGTCAGGTCGCCGAAAGCGCGCAGCCCCTTGGTGAGCGCGGCGCGCAGACCTGCCTCGTGCGTGCCGCCATCGGGCGTTGGCACGGTGTTGCAATACCAACTCGTGGAGCCATCGGACCATAGCGGCCAGGCAACGGCCCATTCCACGCTGCCCACCTGCTGGCCATCGTCATTCTCGGCAAAATCCTGCTTGCCGGTGAAGAAATCGGCGGTGACGCATTCGCGCTCCTCCACCTGTTCCTTCAGGTGATCGGCAAGGCCGCCGGGAAACTGGAAGGTCGCTTCTGCCGGCACATCCTCGCTGGCGAGCGCAGGCGCGCATTTCCAGCGGATCTCTACGCCTGCGAAAAGATACGCCTTGGATCGTGCCAGTTTGAACAGACGCTTTGGGTTGAACTTGCGATCGTCGAAAATCTCGATGTCGGGCACGAAGGTGACGCTGGTGCCGCGCCGGTTGGGCGTATCGCCAACCTTGGTGATCTTCCCCTGCGGCAGGCCCTTGGAAAACTCCTGCGCGTAAACTTCCTTGTTCCGCGCCACTTCCACCCGCGTATGGCTGGAAAGCGCATTCACCACGGAAACACCCACGCCGTGCAGGCCACCGCTGGTGGCATAGGCCTTGCCGGAAAACTTGCCGCCCGAATGCAGCGTGGTCATTATGACTTCCAGCGTGGACTTGCCGGGAAACTTGGGATGTTCGTCCACCGGCATGCCGCGGCCGTTATCGGTGATGGTCAGGCGGTTGCCTTCTTCCAGCACCATCTCGATGCGGTTGGCATGGCCTGCCACCGCCTCGTCCATGGAATTGTCGAGCACTTCGGCGGCAAGGTGATGCAGCGCGCGATCATCCGTGCCGCCGATATACATGCCGGGACGGCGGCGGACAGGCTCCAATCCCTCCAGTACCTCGATGGAAGAGGAATCGTAATCACCGCCGCCAGCGGGCATTTTTTCAAACAGGTCATCGCTCATGCCGTAGATATAGGCACGGGGAATCCCGGCCCACAAGCAGCAGCGCGTAACTTATCCGGTGTTAGAAGCCGCTGGGTGCAGGATCGACGACTGTAAAAGCACCGTTGCCCACCTGACGCACTTCCATGGCACGCTCTCCGATGCCGTTGCTTTTGAAACGGATGGCACCGTCCAGACCGAGGAAGCCGCCATCGTCCAGCAACAGGCCGGCAGGAAGATCGGTACCCGGGCGCCAGTCGCGCGTAAGGCGCAAGGTGAGCAAGACAGCGTCGTATCCCAACGTCGCGATGCGATAGGGCTGCTCACCAAAACGCGTCTGATAGCTGGAAGCGAACTGTCTATAGCGGTCATCCGGCACGGTAGAGAACCAGGCACCGCGCATCGTGCCATCGTTCAGCAACGAATCCTGCCTGCTCCACAATTCCGTGCCGATGATCGAGGGCAAGTCGTCGCCAGCGTCTTTCAAGCGCGGCGCGGCCATGGTGGCAAGGCGGGCATTGTCGGCGATAAGGACCGTGTCGAAACCCCCGGCGGCGCGCAAACGCTCCGCTGCGCTGATGATGGAAGTGTTGCCTCGATCATAGCGCTGCACGCTGACGACACTGCCGCCACGCGCCAGAACTGCCTGTTCCGCTGCGGCCGTTGTGCGGTTGCCGTAATCCCCCCGAGGGGCCAGGATCGCGAAACGACGCGCGCCTTCGTCCGCAGCGAAATTCACGGTGCGTTCCACGGATTGTTCGGGGATATGACCCATTACGAACACGTCAGCGCGGGCAACGGTGGTATCGTTGGAGAAGGTGATGAGTGGCACATCGTTGGGCCGCGCCTGTGCCAGCACCGCGCCCACGTTGTCGCGCATCAGGGGGCCGAGGATCAGGCGATTACCGTCATTTATCGCACGGCTGGCGGCGGCACCGGCGCCCGCGCTGGTATCGTAGGTGGTGATGCGCAAGTTTTGCGCCCCTGTATCCAGAAGAGCCATGGTGGTAGCGTTGGCAATGGACTGGCCAACCTCGGCGTTGGATCCGCTCATCGGCACAAGCAGGGCCACGCGGTGCCGACCCTCGTCATCGGGCAGTACGGCGCGATCGGGCGTGGTCGGCTGGTCGATAACCGGGCCGCCGCGATCGGGGGCAGGGGCATCTCCGCCCGGAATAACCTGACAGGCGGCCAGCAACAGACTGCCCATGCCAACCGCCAGAATGCGCTTCAAATTACCCAACATGCTTGCTTGCTCCGCTGAACATGGTTCATGGCCGCAACTGTGAGCGAACCGAACGAACCCCTATCTCCCGGCCTCTATATAGTCGCGACGCCGATTGGCAATCTTGGCGATATCACCGTGCGCGCAAGCAGGGTGTTGTCGCAATGCGATGGCATTGCCTGCGAGGATACGCGAGTAACGCAGAAACTTGTCAGGCACCTGGGAATATCCAAGCCACTGTGGCGCTATGACGACCATTCTGCCCCGAACGACCGCGCACGTCTGATCGAATCGATGCGGGACCGGGCCGTAGCACTGGTAAGCGATGCGGGGATGCCGCTGGTGTCCGATCCCGGATTTCGACTGGTACGCGAAGCACGCGAGGCTGGAATACCCATCACGGCGCTGCCCGGCGCCAATGCACCGCTAACGGCGCTAGCACTGTCAGGCTTGCCGAACGACCGATTCCTGTTTGCAGGATTCCTGCCATCGAAGGACAAGGCACGCGCAGAGGTGCTTCAGGAATTGGGCATCGTGCGCTCCACCCTTATCTTCTTCGAGACCTCTCCGCGCCTGACCAAGAGCCTTTCTGCAATTGCCAAGGTGTTGCCGGGCCGGGAAGTCGCAGTGGCGCGCGAGTTGACGAAATTTTACGAGGAATGCCGCAGCGGCACGGCCGAGGAACTGCTGGAACACTACCAGTCACACCCTCCCAAGGGCGAGATCGTGTTGCTGGTAGGTCCGCCGCCAGAGGTTGCGCACGACGCCGCCGATGCCGACGAGATGCTGCGCGAATTGCTGGAAACGGAGAAACCGTCGCAGGCCGCCGCGCAAGTGGCGAAGGTAACGGGGCTGGACCGCAAGACGCTCTATGCCCGCGCGATGGAACTGAAATCGCAGTGAAGCGCCAACTTGCCGAACAACGCGGTCGCAAGGCGGAGGACGAGGCAGCACGCTGGCTGGAGGGGCAGGGGTGGGACATTCTGGCCCGTCGCCGAAAGACCAAGGTCGGCGAAATCGATCTGGTGGCGAGGCAGGGCAGGCTGATTGCCTTTGTCGAGGTGAAGTGGCGCCAACGCGCATGCGATCTGGATCTGGCTATCGATGAATATCGTCTTTCCCGCGTCGCGGCTGCTGCGACAAGTGTAGCGCACGAATATGCCACCGCTGGCGAGGACCTGCGGATAGACGTGATCCTGCTTGCACCCGGTGCACCGCCGCGCCACATCGAAAACGCCTGGATGCCCTGATGAGGAATACACGATGAGTTTGCGCGTTGCCGTTCAGATGGACCCGATCGAATCGATCAAGATCGCCGGAGATTCCAGCTTTGCACTCATGCTAGAGGCGCAGGCGCGCGGGCACTCGCTGTGGCACTACGATGTCACGACGCTAGCCTGGGAGGAGGGCCGGGTCACGGCCTGGGCCAAGCCCGTCACCGTGCAGCGCGTGGAAGGCGATCATTTCGATGCCGGGGCGCTGGCGAAAATCGATCTGGCCGAAGATATCGATGTTATCCTGATGCGGCAGGATCCGCCCTTTCACCTTGGCTATATCAGTGCAGCGCTGTTGCTTGACCGGCTGAAAGGCAAGACGTTGGTAAGCAACGATCCACGCGAGGTCATCAACGCGCCGGAAAAGATGTTCGTGCTGGATTACGCCCGCTTCATGCCGCCCACCCTGATCGCCCGAAAGCTGGAGGACGTGCTGGAGTTTCAGAAGAAACACGGCGCGGTGGTGGTGAAGCCGCTTCACGGCAATGGCGGCAAGGCGATCTTCAAGATCGACGAAAGCGGCACCAACACCTCTGCCCTGTTCGAGGTTTTCAACCAGACCTGGCCCGAACCGCACATGGTGCAGCCGTTTCTTCCCAGCGTAGCAGAAGGCGACAAGCGTATCGTACTAGTGGATGGCGAGGTGGCGGGCGCCATCAACCGCAAACCCGGTAAGGGCGAATTCCGTTCCAACCTTGCACAGGGAGGGTCTGCCGAAGCGAGTGGGCTGACGGAACGCGAGAAGGGAATATGCGACGCGATGGGACCGGAGCTGAAACGCCGCGGTCTCACTTTCGTGGGCATCGACGTGATCGGCGGCGAGTGGCTGACAGAGATCAACGTCACCAGCCCCACCGGCATCGTCGCCATCGACAACTACAACGGTACTAACACGGCCGGCATGATCTGGGACGCGCTGGAACGCCGTCATTCCGGAATGTAGCGGGCTGAATTGTGGCTGGACCGATTGCGCGCCTTGCGGGTTAGTCACGCATGGACACCCTCATCATAGACCTGATCGAGCGCGGCGGATATTTGGGCATATTCCTGCTCATGGCGCTGGAAAACATCATCCCGCCCGTGCCCAGCGAGGTTATCATGGGTATCGGCGGATTGCTGGTGCAGCGCGGGACGATGGAATTCTGGCCGCTGCTGCTGATCGGTACGCTTGGCACCGTTGCGGGCAATTATTTCTGGTACTGGATTGGAGACAAATGGGGCTATGAGCGGCTGGAGCCGTTCGTGGACCGCTGGGGCCGCTGGCTGACGGTGGACTGGGAGCATATCGCCAAGGCGCAGGCATTTTTCGTCACGCGCGGACACTGGGTGGTGTTCTTCCTGCGCTTCTCGCCATTTTTGCGCACGATCATCTCGTTGCCCGCTGGCCTTTCCCACATGCCCCTGATGCGCTTTTTCGGTTATACCTTTGCAGGGTCGCTGATCTGGAACGCCTTGCTGATCAAGGGCGGAGAATGGCTGGGTCACTGGCTGGAAGATTCGCAGCACATCATCGGCTGGATCATTGTCGGCATGATCGTGCTGACCGTGGTGGGCTACGTCTGGCGGCTGGTGACCTGGACCCCGCGCGCCCAGCGCGAGGAGGGCTAGTCGCTTTCGCGCGGATGGGCCGAGCGGTAGGCGTCCAGCATCTTTGCCGCGTCCACCTGCGTATAGATTTGCGTGGAACCAAGGCTGGCATGACCCAGCAGTTCCTGAAGGCTTCGCAAGTCTGCACCCGCTCCCAACAAATGCGTTGCGAAACTGTGCCGAAGCGCATGGGGTGTGGCTGTGGCAGGCAGGCCCAGCGCCTTGCGTGCCCGCGCCATCGTCTTCTGAACCATGCCTTGCGACAGTGGTCCACCGCGCACGCCCTTGAATAGCGCCTCGTCGTTTTGGATGGGATGGGGGCATACCTCGGCATAGGCGGCAACGGCTTCCCGCACGATCGGGATGAGGGGCACGACCCGCTGCTTGTTACCCTTTCCCGTAACGACCAATTTATCTCCCAACGGCAAGTCTGCACCCGTGAGGGAAAGGGCCTCTGCAATGCGCAGGCCAGCGCCGTACATCAGCAGCAGCACCGCCGCGTCCCGCAGGCCGATCCAGTCTTCGGTTGCAGTGGATTGCACCATGGCGGCAAGCCCGGTCGCCTCGTCCGGCGTAACAGGGCGGGGCAGGCCCTTCTTGACGCGCGGTCCGCGCATTCGCGGCGCGGTTCCCGGTTCAGCGCCAACCTGTTCTCTCGCATAGCCGACAATGCTTTTGAGAGCCGACAGTTCGCGCGCGGCAGAAACATTGACGAGCCCCTCAGCCCGGCGAGACGCGAGATGGCCGCGAAGCTCGTGCGTCGAGATTGCCGCCACCGCTTCCCAGTCCGGCAAGTCCAGCGCTAGCAGGAGTCTTTCTGCGGTTGCAACATAGGCGCGCACCGTGTGTGGACTGCGTCGCCGTGCCGTTGCGAGGTAATCGCGCCATTGGTCGAGAAGGGCAGATACGCTCACGCCGATACCAGTTCGTCCGCCACCAGTTCGGGCAGCAAAGCATCCAGCAAGGGCATACCCGCCGGCGTGACGCCGATGCGCCCTCCATCATCCCAGGTGAGGCCGATGCTGGCATAATGCGTCAGTTCACCGCGGTTGATCAGCGCATCGGCATCGATGGCAAACCGCGAGGACAGCTTCTGCACATCGACCCCTTCGCGCAGACGCAAACCCATCAACAGGGCCTCGGACGCCTGTTCGGGCAGGCCAAGTGCACGCTCTTCTTTCAGGCCGTGACCGTTGCGCAAGACCGCATCCAGCCAATTCTCCGGCTTCTTGTGCCGCAGGGTCGCCATACCGCTTCGCCGTCCGTGCGCCCCGGGCCCGATACCTGCATAATCTTCGTACCGCCAGTAGGTGAGATTATGGCGACTCTCCTCGCCAGGGCGGGCGTGGTTGCTGATTTCGTAGGAGGGGAGGCCCGCTGCATCGGTCAATTCTCGGGTTACATCGAAAAGATCTGCCGCAGGATCATCGCCCAGCGGAATGAACCCGCCGCGCCTGACATCGGTAGCAAATCGCGTGCCCGGTTCGATAGTGAGCTGGTAGAGCGAAAGGTGTCCGGTGCCGAAACCCAGCGCACGCGAAAGTTGTTCTTGCCAGTCGCGCGGGGTCTGGCCTGGCAAGGCATATATCAAATCGAACGACACGCGGTTGAACACGCATTGCGCCGTTTCCAGCGCCTTGAGCCCTTCGTCCGCATCGTGAAGCCGACCGAGAAAACGCAACGCCGAATCGTCCAGCGATTGCAGGCCAAGCGATACGCGGTTGACGCCTGCCGTCGCGAGGTCTGCAAAATTTGCAGCCTCCACCGACGAAGGATTGGCCTCCAGCGTAATTTCGATCTCGGGCGAGAAACCCCACAGTTTCTCGGCTTCGCCCAGCAAGGCTTCTACCAGTGTTGGCGGCATCAATGACGGCGTGCCGCCACCGAAAAAGATCGAGTGCAGCGGCTCTGAGCCAGCAACACCTGCCTCGTGGCGCAGGTCTGCCAGCAGGGCCGCCTGCCATGCGTCGACGTCCACCCGGTCGCGCACATGCGAGTTGAAATCGCAATAGGGGCATTTCGCCAGGCAGAAGGGCCAGTGAATATAAAGTGCGCGAGCCATGGTGCCTGTTTCAGCATGCGTTAACCGGCACAAGTCAAGCTAAGTGTTATGAAAAAGGGACGGGTCATTGGCGTCGCGATCGCGGCATTGGGGGCACTTTGCGCCTTCGCCGCGCCAGGTTTTGCGCAGCAGCGCGAAAGGATAAACCCCTTCGCGATGGAGCTGCTGGAGGAGCACAACCGGGCGCGCGCGCAAGTGGGCGTGGCGCGAATGCAATGGAGCAATCGCCTGGCCCGAGAGGCGCATGAATGGGCGCAGCACCTCGCTCGCGAAGGGCGCATGATCCATGCCAGCCGCGAACAGCGCAGTGGCAGTGGCGAGAACCTGTGGATGGGTTCCGCCGGGTATTACGGCGCAGATACGATAGTCGGTGGTTTCCTGGCGGAGCGTCAGCATTTTCGCAACGGTACTTTCCCGCAGGTCTCGTCCACCGGTAACTGGCGCGATGTTGGCCATTACACGCAAGTGATATGGGGCAGCACACGCGAAGTCGGCTGCGCCGTGGCGCGCGGGGATAGTAACGATTTCCTCGTCTGCCGGTACTGGCCTGCGGGCAATATCTACAACCAGCGGGTATTCTAACCGCCGAACTGGTCTGCCTTCATTTTTGCAAAAGCATCGGCCCGGTGGCTGATCGCGTGTTTCTCCTGCGGGTCCAACTCGGCAAAGGTTTGCTCGCGGCCCATTGGCACGAACACCGGATCATAGCCGAAACCCATCGTTCCGCGTGGCGGCCACGTCAGCCTACCATCGACCCGGCCTTCGTATACCGCGTGCTCGCCATCGGGCCATGCCAGGGCGAGGGTGCAGGAGAACCAGCAATCGCGCGGGGTTTCTGGCCCCTGCGCCTGCAACATGCCTTCGACCTTGCCCATCGCCATGTGCCAGTCACGGCCCGGCTCACCTTCGAAGAACTGCCGCTCTGCCCAGTCCGCCGTATAGACGCCGGGACGACCGTCCAGGGCAGCAACAGACAGTCCGCTATCGTCCGCGAGGGCGGGGAGGCCCGACGCCTCCGCCGCCGCGCGCGCCTTTATCAGTGCGTTTTCAACGAAGGTCGTGCCCGTCTCGGGCGGCTCGGGAAGGCCGAGCGAGCCTGCCGAAATGCAATCGAGCCCATAAGGCTCCAGCAGCTTGGCAATTTCCTTGAGCTTGCCCGCATTGTGCGTGGCGATGACAAGTTTGCCCGATCCCAGCTTCCGGCTCATTTCACCGCTTCGTCCTGTGCCTTGAATATCTCGGCGCAGCCCATTTGAGCAAGGCGAAGCAGACGCAACAGGCCTTCCTCGTCATAGGTCGCGCCTTCTGCCGTGGCCTGAACCTCGGCGATCTGCCCGCCTTCGATCAGCACGAAGTTGGCATCGGCATCGGCATTCGAATCCTCGATATAGTCGAGATCGAGAACGGGGGTGCCCTGGTGGATACCGCAGGAAATGGCGGCGATCTTGGAGGTCAGCGGATCGTCCTTGATCGCGCCCGCTTCCATCAGCTTGTTCACGGCAAGCCGCAGTGCGACCCACGCACCGGAGATGGATGCCGTACGGGTGCCGCCATCGGCCTGGATCACGTCGCAATCCAGTGTGATCTGGCGTTCGCCCAGCTTCTCCATGTCGCATACCGCACGCAAGGACCGGCCGATAAGACGCTGAATTTCCTGTGTACGTCCGCTCTGCTTGCCCTTCGCGGCTTCGCGCGAACCGCGCGTGTGCGTGGCACGGGGCAACATGGAGTATTCGCCGGTGACCCAGCCCTGACCCTTTCCGCGCAGCCACGGCGGAATACGCTCTTCCACACTTGCTGTGCACAGCACGCGGGTCTCGCCAAAGCTGATCAGGCAGCTGCCTTCGGCGTGCTTGGTGAAACCGGTTTCGATGGTGATGGCGCGCATTTCGTCTGGCGCACGGCCGGAAGGTCGCATGTATTTCTCCGATGGGATGTTTGCGCGAGACGCCCTAGCGACTAGATAAGGCGCTGTCATGGCTTCTCCACCGATCAATGAACTGACCAACCGCGCACGGGAGATATTCCGCCTCGTGGTGGAAGATTACCTCGCGAGCGGGCAGCCGGTCGGTTCCAAGACGATTGCGCAGCGCCGGGAGATCAATCTTTCGCCTGCTTCCATCCGCTCGGTATTGAGCGAGCTGGAAAGTTTCGGTCTGCTTGCCGCGCCCCATACCAGCGCTGGCCGGTTGCCGACGGACATTGGCCTGCGCCTTTTCGTGGACGGCATCATGCAGGTTGCCGAGCCCACGCAGGCGGAGCGATCCGCCATCGAAACCCAGCTGGGCCAGCCCGGACCCATAGAGGAGGCTCTGGCCAACACCAGTTCGCTACTATCAAACCTCTCAGGTGCGGCGGGCATGGTGATGGTGCCGCAGCGAGAGGCGCAGTTGTCGCAGATCAACCTCGTGCCTCTGGACGATCGCCGCGCCCTGGCCGTCTTGGTGGGGGAAGACGGGCATGTCGAAAACCGCGTACTCGACCTCGACGGCCCCGTTTCACCCGGCATCCTGCAGGAAGCCAGCAATTACATCTCCGCCCGTCTGCGAGGCCGCACGCTGGCAGAAGCGGCAAAGGCAATGCAGGCCGACATAAATTCGGGCAAAAGCGAACTGGATGAGGCCAGCCAGCGACTGGTGGAAGCCGGTATAGCGACGTGGAGCGAAGACGCGGCCAAACGCCCGGTGCTGATCGTGCGCGGCGCATCCAATCTTATCGACGCAAGCGCCGCGACGGATCTGGAACGTGTGCGGCAATTGCTCGACGACCTTGAAAACAAGCAATCGGTGGCGCAATTGCTCGACAGCGCGCGGCAGGCGGAATCGACCCGCATCTTCATCGGTGCGGAAAACCGGCTGTTCGCGCTATCCGGCTCGTCCGTCATCGCCGCGCCCTATCGCGATCGAGAAGGCAAGGTGGTCGGCGTGCTGGGTGTGATCGGGCCGACGCGGTTGAATTACGCGCGCGTCGTTCCCATGGTGGACTTCACCGCCCATTCCCTGGGCAAGAGATTTGGTTAGCGAGACAGATGAGCGACAATGAAAATGGCCGCGACGAAGCGGTTGACAAGGAACTTGAAGGCGTGCCCGAGGAACTCCTGTCGGACGACGAGGACGCCGAGGACGAAGGCCAGGATTTCGAGACAGAGTTGGCGCAACTGCGCGAAGACCTGGAAGCCTCGAAACAGGAGACGCTCTACGCCAAAGCCGAGGCGCAGAACCAGCGCCGTCGCCTGGAAAAAGAGGTTCAGGACGCGCGCGCCTATGCAGCAACGGGCTTTGCCCGCGATATTCTGAGCGTGGCGGACAATCTCGCCCGCGCCATCGACGCCATTCCCGAAGACCTGCGCGAAGACAGCAAGTTCAAGGGTCTCGTCACGGGTATCCAGGCGACCCAGCGCGAACTGGACAAGGTCTTCACCCAGAACGGCATCACGCGTATTGCCGCCATGGGTCTTCCGCTGGACCCGAACCAGCACCAGGCCATGATGGAAGTCCCCACTGACGATGCTGAGCCGGGTACTATCGTGCAGGAAATGCAGGCAGGCTACATGATCAAGGATCGCCTGCTTCGCGCCAGCATGGTTGGCGTGGCCAAGAAGCCGGAATAAAACGCCAAAGGTGGAACCAGCCTATCGGTCTGATCGTAAACCCTTGGACACAGGGGCAAAGGAGACCGATACATGAAGAAGCTTTTGATCGCGCCCGCACTGATTGCGTCCAGCCTGGGGCTTGGCGCATGCGCGGATAACTACGCCGTTGAAGGCGGTCTTGCCGGCGCTGCTGCCGGCGCAGGTGCCGCTGCCCTTCTTGGCGAGGACATCGAGACCTATGCCTTGGCTGGCGCAGCCATCGGCGGCGTGATCGGTTACGTCTCCGACAAGGATGACGACTGTGATGGTTATTATGGCGATGGTCGCTATGTCGATGACGACTGCCGCTACGATGACGATTATCAGCGTTATTTTTGATGTCTGGCGCGTAAGTGCCTAGATGATCAGATACAGGACCAGATAACGAACGATCAGCGCGACAAGCAGAACAGCTTGTACGCGCTGATTTCGTATGAGCATGGCCGCAACCATCATTCCCACGAAAAACAGCGTTAGCCCGATGCTGACGGGCGTCATCAGCGCTTCTCGCACTTCCACGATAGTGAGCAGATAAGCCCACTGAACGACGACCAGCCCGATCAGGATGCCAAAGATCGTTCGCGAAACGCGGTAGTAGTGCGTGTCCAGAGCATCAAAACGCTTGGGGTCGCTTGGAAAAACCAGCCTTGCAGCCAGGTAATAGGCGCTCGCGAAGGCCATTACGCCCAGCAACATGGCAGGTGAAACCGTGATGAGCGGCTGGAGGGTCCATGCGAACATCCAGAAACTCATCAGGTCGACCATGACGAAAACGCCCATCAGGGGCGTCAGCCAACCGATCTGGAACCTCCTGCCATCTCCGTCGGATTCCGAGGCGAACTTGAGTTCAAGAACGCGTCCTAATCCTCCGAGAACTTCCACGAGCGATAGACCAAGAAGCAGGGCGTAGAGGACAAAGATAAATTCGAAATCGTTCACGCGCGCCTCGCTCCTGGAAAGTTCACGAGCACGTCATAGACAGCCGGATCGGCCACACCTGCCAGTTTGAAACCGTTGCGCAGCAAGAACGCGTGTTCGACAATCCGCGCCTGCTGTTCGATGCCGTATTTGCTTAACGGCAAACCGGGTTTGAGCGTGTAGTCGTATCTCGCCCAGGGCATCCGGTTCAGCACCAGATACCAGTCACCGCGTGTCTGCGTCTGCCACACATGGGTCATCTCGTGGATGAACAATGCCTGCCGCCTGACCGACGCAGTGGCAAAATCCTCGCAGTAGGCCTCCCCCAGCGGGTGAAAATGAATATGCCCCCGTGGTGCCATGGTAATGCGCTTCGGCTGGAAAAAGGCCCACTTGCGACGCCTGATCCGAACCCTGGCATAATCTATGGCATCGCCGAACATGCTGCGGGCGAGCGCGATCTCCCCTTCGCGCAGTGGTCGTTCACCACCAGCGGGGCAGGGAGTGGTGTTCGCATTGCTCATGATCGGCTTATGCCAACGGATCTACTGCTCGTCGCTGACCGGCGCGTCACCCGCCGCGCGGATCTCGACCGGGAAGCTGCATTTGTCACCGCGCACGTCCGTCAGCGTGACTTCTCCTTCGCTGCCCGCAGCCATATCGGCAGGCAGGCCCATCACCATCACGTGCTTGCCACCCGGTGAAAAGCTCAGAGTCTCGCCCGGCTCGATGGACTGCTGGATGAGCTCCTGCATGTCCACCTCCCGGCTCCATTCCGACGTTTCGTGCAGCATCGCGCTTTGCGCACCAAGCAGATCGGCGCCGCGGATCGTCCATGACTGGGCGGTCGTGTTGGTGACGGTGAAATAGGCTGCGGCGGGGTTGCCTTCGACCGCGGGCAGCGACAGCCAACCGTCAGTCACTTCGATGCCCGGCACGCAATCGGTGTCTGCGACAACCTCGGCCTCGTCCGGCGCAGTGTCGCCGCAGGCGGTGGTGCCGAACACGAGACCCAAAGCCGCGGTGGATGCCAAAATGCGCTTGCTATTCATCATAAACCCCTTCGAAAGAACGGGCGGATTTCTAGAGTGCGCAGTCCCTTGTGCCAAGCGAAAGCGCACCTATATCCGCCCTCGATACACAGCTTTTATCGAGTTGCGGCATGGGTCTTGCCAGTCATGGGAGGCCGAACGCGCAACGTCCAACTTTGAAAGAGATGGGGAATTATGAGTAAGATTATCGGTATCGACCTTGGCACCACCAACAGCTGCGTCGCCGTGATGGAAGGCGGCAAGCCCAAGGTTATCGAAAATTCCGAAGGCGCGCGCACCACGCCGTCTATTGTTGCATTCACCAAGGATGACGAGCGTCTGATCGGCCAGCCGGCCAAGCGTCAGGCCGTCACCAATCCCGACAACACGCTGTTTGCGATCAAGCGCCTGATCGGTCGCCGGTTCGATGATCCGACCACCAAGAAGGACATGGAAATCGTTCCCTATGACATCGTCAAGGGCAAGAACGGTGATGCGTGGGTCGAAGCCGGTGGCGAAGAATATTCGCCCAGCCAGATTTCCGCCTTCATCCTGCAAAAGATGAAGGAAACCGCCGAGAGCTATCTTGGCGAAACCGTTTCCAAGGCTGTGATTACCGTTCCGGCCTACTTCAACGATGCGCAGCGCCAGGCGACCAAGGATGCCGGCCAGATTGCAGGTCTTGAAGTCGAACGCATCATCAACGAGCCGACCGCAGCTGCGCTGGCCTATGGCATGGACAAGGACGACGGCAAGACCATCGCCGTTTACGACCTTGGCGGCGGCACGTTCGACGTTTCCGTTCTGGAAATCGGTGACGGCGTCTTCGAAGTGAAGTCCACCAATGGCGATACCTTCCTGGGCGGTGAGGATTTCGACAACGTGATTGTCGACTATCTGGCCGACCAGTTCAAATCGAAGGAAAACATGGACCTGAAGACCGACAAGCTCGCTCTTCAGCGCCTGAAGGAAGCTGCCGAGAAGGCCAAGATCGAGCTTTCCAGTTCGCAGACCACGGAAGTGAACCTGCCCTTCATCACAGCACGCATGGAAGGTGGCTCGTCCACTCCGTTGCATCTGGTCGAGACGATCAGCCGTTCCAAGTTGGAGCAGCTGGTAGGCGACCTGATCAAGCGTACGCTGGAACCCTGCAAGAAGGCACTGGCCGACGCCGGCGTCGACAAGAGCGGCATCGACGAAGTGATCTTGGTCGGTGGCATGACCCGCATGCCCAAGGTTCGCGAAGTCGTGGAAGAATTCTTCGGTTCCAAGCCGCACACCGGCGTGAACCCCGATGAGGTCGTGGCCATGGGCGCTGCCATTCAGGCGGGCGTTCTGCAGGGCGACGTGAAGGATGTGCTGCTGCTGGACGTTACCCCGCTGTCGCTGGGTATCGAAACGCTGGGCGGCGTGTTCACCCGCATGATCGACCGTAACACCACGATCCCGACGAAGAAGGCCCAGGTTTACTCCACTGCCGAGGACAACCAGAGCGCGGTGACGATCCGGGTCTTCCAGGGCGAGCGTGAGATGGCGGCCGACAACAAGATGCTCGGCCAGTTCGACCTCGTGGGCATCCCCTCTGCTCCCCGCGGCGTCCCGCAGATCGAGGTGACCTTCGACATCGACGCCAACGGCATTGTAAACGTGTCCGCGAAGGACAAGGGCACGGGCAAGGAACAACAGATCCGCATCCAGGCATCGGGCGGTCTTTCGGACTCCGATATCGACCAGATGGTTCAGGACGCCGAGAAGTTCGCCGACGAGGACAAGAAGCGCCGCGAGGCTGCCGAAGTCCGCAACAATCTCGACAGCATGGTCCACTCGACCGAGAAGCAGCTGGAAGAGAACGGTGACAAGGTCGACGCCAGCCTGAAGGGCGAAATCGAAACCGCCGTTTCGGAAGCCAAGGAAGCTCTCGAAAGTGACGATCTCGACGCCATGAAGGCCAAGAGCGACGCGTTGACGCAGGCTGCCATGAAGATGGGTCAGGCCATTTACGAGCAGGATCAGGCGACCGGCGCCGATGCCGCCGCTGATGCTGCGGCATCCGAAGATACCGCTTCTCCCGCCGAGGAAGAAGAGGTCGTCGATGCCGAGTTCACCGAAGTGGACGACGAAAACAAGTCCTGATCGGAAACATGATGGACAAACCAGCCGCCACCGACGCAACCCGCGCCGGTGGCGGTAAGGTTTGGGGGTTTACGAATGTCTGCGACTGAAGTCGATTTCTACGAATTGCTGGGTGTATCCCGGAACGCCGACGGCGCGACGGTGAAATCCGCCTATCGCAAGATGGCGATGAAGTACCACCCGGACCGCAATCCGGGCGATGCCGAGGCGGAAGCAAGGTTCAAGGCCTGCAGCGCCGCTTACGAAGTGCTGAAAGACCCGCAGAAGCGCGCAGCCTATGACCGCTACGGCCACGAGGCCTTCCAGCAGGGCATGAGCGGCGGCGGCCAGGGTGGCGCCGAGTTCAGCGACCTGGGCGATATCTTCGAGACTATCTTCGGCAGCGCGTTCGGCGGTGGCGGCGGCGGAGGGCGGACCCGTGCACGGCGCGGCGCCGATCTTCGCTATGACATGCAGGTGAGCCTAGAAGACGCATTCCATGGCAAGTCTTCACAGATTACCGTGGAAGTGGCGGCGACTTGCGATACCTGCGAGGGATCCGGTGCGGAACCGGGTACGGGCAGGCGTCGCTGCGAGCTGTGCCACGGCCACGGCAAGGTTCGCGCCCAGCAGGGTCTGTTCGTCATCGAACGCCCGTGCCCCACGTGTAGCGGACGTGGTGAAGTACTGGAGAAGGCCTGCTCCGATTGTCGTGGCGAAGGCCGGATCGACCGGGAGCAAGTCCTAGACGTGGAAATCCCGCCCGGCGTGGACAACGGTACGCGCATCCGCCTTTCCGGCAAGGGTGAAGCTGGCCCCATGGGCGCGCCTCCTGGCGATCTCTATATTTTCGTTCATATCAAGGAACACCGCGTGTTTGAGCGCGAAGGCACGGCATTGTTCACCCGTGTCCCGGTGAGTTTCACCGTAGCCGCCCTCGGCGATACTATCGAGATTCCCGGTCTGGACGGCGAGACCCATGCGATAGATATTCCGGCCGGGATCCAGTCGGGCAAGCAGCTGCGCAAGCGCGGCGCGGGCATGCCCGTGCTGCAGGGGCGCGGTCGCGGCGATCTGGTGGTGGAACTGGTGGTGGAAACCCCCACCAGGCTCTCATCGCGCCAGAAGGAAATTCTGCGAGAGTTCCGGGAAACCGAAACCGGCGACGAATGCCCCGAAAGCCGTGGCTTCTTCAACAAGCTGAAGGATGCGCTGGGTAGCTAGAGCACCCTCAAGCTGACGTCAGCCTGCGCCCAGTTTCTGGATAATTTCCTCGCGCAGCGATGAAACCAGCTTGGCGCTGCAATTGTCGCGCGCATCCTCCTCGTCGCAAATCGCCAGGAAAGCGTCTCGTTTCACCGCCAGGCATTCGGTCTGATCGAAGCCGCCGGGCAAGGTAGAGCAGACAAGGTCGATCATTCTTTCGGCGCCGTGCAATCGGCCCCACAGGTAATCGTTCTCGCGATAGGCACGGCTGAAGAATGCGCCGAAGTTGAAAAACTCCGTCCCGCGTAGCGTAGCCGCCGTGCCGCCATCGCGTATGGCCGTCGCGTCTTCAGGGCTGATGCGATCGACCTTTACCGGATCGAACTCCGTCAAACCTTCGTTGCGAAGAAGGGGCAGGGTCGCAACATCGTAAAATGGGAAGCCCAGATAGGCTAATAACACCCGGCGACGCAGGTCCTTGGGCATGGCCGCCAAAGCCTCGCACAGGATCTCTTCGGCGGCCTCGTCCGCCTGTCGCAAGGCGCGTCTTTCCGCCAGCTCATCGAGAAAAACGCCGGGCTGCTGCGTCACTTGCGCAGCGATATCCGCGAAATCCGGTCCGAGATTTTCAGGGTCTTCCTTGGCAAAGTAGAGCCGCAATGCGCGGTAGACAGCATCGCGCGCATCCTGCAATCCATCGTCCGCGATGTCGGGATCATGCTCCCAATCACGTGACAAGCGCCGCGCCAGCAATCGCAAGCGGCGAATACGAAATGCCAGGTCGTGGTCGCGGAAGAAGGTGATTGCCTTTTCGCTCGCCCCACCACCATTTCCAGCGCTCAAACCCGCCACGTCGCGCGCCTCGATCTCGTGGCGCAAAACTGCGGCGATTTCCGGTGCCCCAGCCATGTCCGTGCGGGTTGCCGCCTTACGCGCCAGATCACCCAGGCGATCCAGAATACCGCTGAACTTGGCCTGCGCATAGGAGTGGAAAGCATAACCGGCGCTTTCTGCTGCGGCCTGTTGCGCGCGTCCGCGCCATGCCGCCAGTCGCTTTCGATTGGGCCGGTCGAGGAACAGGGTGTAGCCGAAAAGCTTGTCCACCGCGCCTTCCACTTCGGGCCTTAGTGCGGCCACCATCTTGCGCAGCTCCTCCGCCTCGCGCGTTTGCACTTCCAGCACTTCCAGGTTGTCGCGGATCGGCTGTTCGCGCGGGATAGCCGAAAGCGAACCGGCGATGGCGCCGAAGAAGCTGACGGGCCGTGGCGTGTCGCCTTCCGCGGGGCGTGGGCGGCGGGGGGAGGGGTCTATATAGACGAAGCGCCTGTCCACTTCGCGTTGCGCAGGGCGAACGCTCAAAGCCTTTATCGCGCCTTCGAAGGGAGCATTGTTGAGTACCGAACCATCGACCAGAGCGACGTGGTCGACAGTTCCGCGTTCCACATGGGTGGGCATGATCCGTCGCAGGAACCTGTCCCTGCCATCCCATTCGACGTCGCAGGCCGTATCGATTTCCGCAATGCGCAGGGGAGGAAAGGCTCCCGGAAAACTCGCCGTCGCACGCGCTGCCAGTGTCAGCTCGCACAAATGCGCCAGGTCGTGCCCGCCTTCGGAAGGAGTGTGCGCGCGAAAACCGATGGGCATGCGGTGTTCCGGTTCTTCCACTTGCGGGGGGCTGTTGAGGCGCAACGTCTCCAGCCGCCCGCGAAAGTCCGTCGCCGTTACCAGCAGGTCGAGCGGATGGCGCGATGGAAGAAGCGGGGCCTCGGTAGGGCCGTACGACATCGCCAGCAGAGCACGGTGGATAAGGCGGCTGAACCCCGAGCCCGAAAAGGGCGGCTCGAACCATCGACCGCGCACCAGGCTGGAAATCTTTCGCCGCACCTCGTTGCGCGTTTCAACGGCAACGGTTTCCGAAACCGTATTGCCCGGCGCCCGCGTCAGATACCAGACGATGGGCCGCATATAAAAGCGCGCGGCTGGCGACCATGGCCGCGCTTCGGGCTCCACTAGTTTTTCGACATCGGCATTGTTCAGCCACAGCTCGGTCAGCGGCTCCAGACTGCGGCCCGAATGAATGGCCTGGGCCAGGAATACGGCGTTGATCCCGCCAGCGCTCGCGCCGGTGACAATATCGGGCAGCACGCGCAGGCGAAGGTCGCGCTCTGCTTCTATGCGTTGCAGCAGCGAGAGATAAACCGCCTCAACGCCATCGGCCTCGTCCTGCCCGGAAGCATGAAAGGCGCGGCTGGCGCGGGCAAGCTTCCATATCTCCTTGGTGACGCCATGCATGTACACCGCCAGGCTGACACCGCCATAGCAGACCAAGGCTATCCTGAGTTCTTTTTGCCGCATCGCCAGCGTTGATGGCAGAACCGCGCGCCGCTGGCCAGATGCACCGCTTCGCGCACTTGCGTTCCGCTTTCGTTCCGATTAGCAGATGCCACATGGCCAAGCCGAAAAAACGTTTCATCTGTACCGACTGCGGCAGCGTATCCTCGCGCTGGCAGGGGCAGTGCCCCGATTGTTCCCAGTGGAATACGCTGGAAGAGGACGTGCCCGATACCAAGTTTGCCGCGAAGCATAATCTTGCCAGCGGGGGGAGGGCGATCACCTTCGAATCGCTGGACGCGCCGACTAAGCCGCTTGCGCGCAGGACTACGGGCATCGGCGAGTTCGATCGCGCCCTTGGCGGTGGGCTGGTGCCGGGCGCGGCCATCCTGATGGGCGGCGAACCAGGTATCGGCAAGTCCACGCTTCTGCTGCAGGCTGCGGCAAAAATCGCGCAGGAGGGTGGCTCGGCAGTCTACGTAAGCGGGGAAGAGGCAACCGGGCAGGTGCGCATGCGTGCAGCGCGTCTGGGCCTTTCCAAGGCGCCGCTGAAGCTGGCGGCGGCCACATCCGTGCGCGATATCCTGACTACGCTGGGGCAGGACAATCCGCCGGACCTGCTGGTGGTCGATTCGATCCAGACGATGCATTCCGACATGATCGAAGGCGCCCCCGGTACGGTCAGTCAGGTGCGCGCCTCGGCGTTCGAGCTGATCCGCTTCGCCAAGGAGCGGGGCACAGCACTGGTGTTGGTTGGCCATGTTACCAAGGACGGCAATATCGCGGGCCCGCGCGTTCTGGAGCACATGGTGGATACGGTAATGAGCTTCGAGGGGGAGCGCAGCCACCAGTACCGCATCCTGCGTTGCCTCAAGAACCGGTTTGGCGCGGTTGACGAGATCGGGGTCTTCGCCATGGAAGGCCATGGGCTGGACGAGGTAGGCAATCCATCGTCTCTGTTCCTTTCAGGACGCGAGGATCCCATTGCGGGCGCGGCGGTTTTCCCCGCGCTTGAGGGCACGCGCCCCGTACTGGTGGAGATACAGGCCCTGATCGTACGCCTGCAATCGGGCGCAACACCGCGCCGCGCGGTGGTGGGATGGGACAGTGGGCGACTGGCCATGTTGCTGGCCGTGCTCGAATCGCGTTGCGGCCTCAGCTTTTCGACGGCGGAGGTATATCTCAACGTGGCGGGCGGTTATCGCCTTTCCGATCCGGCAGCGGACCTTGCCGTTGCCGCCGCCCTCATCAGCGCGCTGGCCGACAAGCCCCTGGGTGCCAATGCCGTGTGGTTCGGCGAAGTGGCACTTTCGGGCGAAATCAGGCCTGTGGCGCATGGCAACCTGCGCCAGAAAGAGGCGGCAAAGCTTGGGTTTGGCAAGGCGTTCGGACCGGCTGATGGCGAGCGACACGTGACTAGCTTGCAATATGCAGATGTGGGCGCAGTGTCCTCTCTCGTTGACCGCGTGATGGCATCGGCATAAATCCGTATGCAGATGACGGGGTTCGATCTCATTGTGCTGCTGATCGTGGGGGTCGGCGCGATCGGAGGCTTCCTGCGCGGCTTCGTGCAGGAAGTGCTCTCTATCGCCGCGTGGGTACTGGCGATTTTTGCGATACGCTTCCTGCATACCGACCTTACTGCGGCCATCCTGGACTTCATGGGTTCTCCCATCACGGCTTCCATCCTGGCTTTCGCGCTGCTGCTGCTGATCCCCTATGCCGCGATGAAACTGATCGCGAGCGTCGCCGGACGCTCGACACGCAATTCCGTGCTAGGCCCGGTCGACCGGGTGCTGGGGTTTGCCTTCGGTGCGCTGAAAGGCGTGCTGATCGTCGTTGTTGCGTTTTCGCTGCTGGTGCTGGGGTATGACACTGTCTGGGGCGCGCAGGGTCGACCTGCCTGGATCGTCGATGCGCGGTCGTATCAGTTGGTGGATGCGGGTTCTCGCGCGATGGTACAGATCATCGAGGAACGTCGCGCTCGCCTGCAGGACGAAGAGGCCGGATGAGCGCCGACCGGCTCTACACCCCTGCCATGCTTTCTGCCGCGGTTGAACTGGCAAGCTATCCTCCGCTTCAGACCGCGCAACTACATGGGTCCGCCCGTTCTCCGGCATGTGGCTCCACGCTGGACCTGGATATGGACCTGGATGGCGAGGGGGCCATCGCGAACATCGGCATGAGGGTGCGCGCATGCGCTGTCGGTCAGGCCGCCGCCGCCATTTTTGCGCGACACGTCGAAGGGCGCTCCGCGATCGAGATCGATACCGCACTTGCAGACCTTGGCCGCTGGCTTGAAGATGAGGGCCCACAGCCGCAGTGGCCGGACCTTGCCTTGATAGCGCCAGCGCGCGATTATCGCGGGCGTCACGGTGCCATGCTGTTGCCGTGGAAGGCCGCAGCAGCGGCTCTTTCCAGCAAGGCTGCGGCAAGCTAACGGTTTTCCTCGAACAGTTTCGCGGGGGAGAATACATGGCGACAGCGGCGGCAAGCACCGTTCACGAACCGAGCAAGAAGGAAATTCGCCTCGTCATCGCAGCCAGTTCGGCTGGCACGGTCTTCGAATGGTATGATTTCTTCATCTACGGAACGCTCGCCAGCCTCATCGGCGCAGCCTTCTTTCCCAGTGATAATGAAACACTGCAGATTCTTTTGGTATGGGCCGGCTTTGCGGTCGGATTCGGATTTAGACCGCTTGGGGCGATCTTGTTCGGTTATTTGGGTGATCGGCTGGGCAGGAAATACACATTCCTTGTTACTGTCACCCTGATGGGCGTGGCGACGGCGGGCGTCGGCCTGATCCCGACGGCTGCGACCATCGGGATCGTGGCGCCCATAATCGTGCTGCTTTTCCGCATCCTGCAGGGCCTGGCCCTTGGCGGCGAGTATGGCGGTGCGGCGATTTACGTGGCGGAGCACGCTCCACCTGAAAAACGCGGGTTTTATACCAGCTTCATCCAGGCCAGCGTCGTGGGTGGCTTCGTGCTGTCCATTATCGTGGTACTGGCCTGCCGCGCGCTAATCCCGCCGGAGGAGTTTGTCGCGTGGGGATGGCGCGTGCCGTTCCTGCTTTCGCTTATCCTGCTGGGCATTTCTTTGTGGATGCGGTTCAAACTGTCCGAAAGTCCTGTGTTCAAGGCGATGAAGGAAGCAGGCGAGACCGCCGGTAACCCCTTCGTCGAAAGCTTCACCTATCCCGGTAACAAGAAGCGTATTTTCGTGGCGCTGTTCGGCATCACCGGCATTCTCACCACGATCTGGTACACCGCGTTCTTCTCCGGCCTTTCTTTCCTTCGCGGGCCCATGCGGGTGGACGAACAGGTTGTTGAAATCATCATGCTGCTGGCAGGTGCCATTGCCATGGCGTTCTATTTGGTGGTGGGTCGCTGGTCGGACCGGGTAGGGCGCAAGAAACCGATCATCATCGGTGCGATTGCCACCCTGCTGCTGATCTTTCCGCTGTTCTGGGGCATGGGCCATCTCGCCAATCCCGGCCTGCAACGCAGTGCACAAGAAGCGCCCGTGGTGGTAAATGGCAACAACTGCGATTTCGATCCTTTTGCCGAAGTGCAGACAACGCGGTGTGGCCGCGTTTTGCAGGATCTCACAGCGCTTGGCGTTCCTTACGATATCCAGTCGCTCTCCACGCCGATCGACATACAGTCAGACACTCCGGGTCTGATCCTGTCGGCTGGCGAGGCGAGCACGGACCTGAGCGCCGACGTAGCCGAAAACGAAGAAAGGCGCGCAACCGTCCGATCCTTCCTGGAAAGCAACGGCTATGACTTCTCGGTCCAAACACCGCCGTTGGCGAACATCATCGGAATCATCGCTCTGCTGCTGTGTTTCGGCATGCTGTCCGCACTCACCTACGGTTCGGTAGCCGCGCTGCTGGCAGAGATGTTTCCTCCCAAGATACGCTATTCCTCTCTCTCGATCCCATATCATATCGGCGCAGGGTACCTGGGCGGGTTTCTGCCCCTGATCGCCGGATATATCGTCGCACGCAGCGGCGATGTCTATTCCGGCCTTTGGTACACCTGGGGCGTGGTAGCCTTCGGCCTAGTGGTCGCATGGTGGGGCATTCCGGGCGGACCGCCACGCGATTTCCAAGATGACCCTGCCTGATCCGCCGCCAGCCACGCTGCGTCTGCGGATCGATACCGATGCACTGGCAGCCAATTGGCGCGCGCTCGATCGGCTGTCGGGCACTGCCGAGGCAGGAGCGGCGGTAAAGGCGGATGGCTATGGCCTGGGCATCGACCATGTCATGCCGGCATTGCTATCGGCAGGCGCCCGCCAGTTCTTCGTCGCGCATTGGAGCGAAGTGCCTGCCGTTCTGCGCCATACCGGCGGAGCGAACATTGCCGTACTGCATGGTGTGACGACCCCGCAGGAAGCGAATTTCGCAAGAGCCACCGGCACGATCCCTGTCCTCAATTCGCTTCGCCAGGTGCAAATCTGGCTGGAAACGGGTGGGGGGGGCTGCCACCTGATGGTCGATAGCGGAATCAATCGGCTCGGCATTGCGCCCGGCGACCTTGGCGCGCCGGAATTGCAGCGGCTGGAAGTGGAAACGCTGCTATCGCACCTCGCATCCGCTGACGAAACCTCCGCTCAGAACGCGCGCCAGCTACAGATCTTCCGGCATGCCACCACGCAGGTTGACGCACGCAAGTTGAGCCTTGCGAACAGCGCGGGTATCGCGCTCGGGCCGGACTATCACTTTGATATCACGCGCCCCGGACTTGCACTCTACGGCGGTGTTCCGCGATCCGAACTCGCCAGCCACATTCGCGACGTCGTGATGATTGAGGCGGCGGTGCTGCAGATACGGCAACTTTCTGCTGGAGACACTGTCGGCTACAACGCAACCTGGCGCGCAAACAAACCAATGCGTGTGGCCGTCCTGTCCTTGGGATATGCGGACGGTTTCCTGCGTAGCTGGGCCGAGGACGGTGCGTTGCAACATGATGGCCAGAGCCTGCCGATTCTCGGACGCATTTCAATGGATATGGTGATCGTCGATTGCGAGGACATCAAGCTGCAGGAAGGTGATTTCTGCCATCTTATCTATAGTTTACCGCAAGCAGCGGAAATTGCGAAGCTGTCCCAATATGAGCTTCTCACCCTTCTGGGGAACAGGTTCGACAGAGTTTCCTGACGGCCCGATTGCATATCCCATGCTGCAAATGCTAAGATTGACAGCAACATAAGTGGGAACCCGCAAAAATGGCCGACAAGAAAACGTCTGACGGTGAACCGATCGTCATCAAGAAATACGCCAACCGTCGTCTCTACAACACGCAGTCCTCCAGCTACATCACGCTGGACGACCTTGCGCGGATGGTTCGCACAGGCGTTGATTTCAAGGTTCTCGATGCAAAGTCGGGCAGCGACATCACCCATGCCATCCTGACGCAGATCATCATGGAAGAAGAGACCCATGGCGAGCAGATGCTGCCGGTCAGCTTCCTGCGCGACCTGATCTCGATGTACGGTAACTCGATGCAGTCGATGATGCCTTCTTATCTGGAAGCGACGATGGAGAACTTTCGTACCAACCAGGCCAAATTGCGCGAGGCGTTTCAGCCCGGTCTTGGCGCAGGTGCATTTTCCAAGATTGCAGAGAAGAACATGGCGATGTTCCAAGCCGCAGCTGGGGCGTTCATTCCCGGCAGCAATGCTGGCAAGGATGCCACTCCGGAAGCGCCTGCAGCGGATCCCGATGATATTGACGCGCTGAAATCGCAGATGGCCGAAATGCAGCGCAAGCTGGACAAGCTGGGCAAATAGGCCCGCTTAAATAGCGCCGTCGTACAAACTGAGGCGCAAGCTCTCGACACGGCGTCCGCTCGGCGTCATGGGGGGCCTCACGTCTGTTTGATCCACGGAAAATTTTGCCATGTCTGCCATTCGCCATGCCTTGAACACTAAGCGCGAAGACGATTTTGCCGCCTGGTACCAGGAAGTTATCTCAGCCGCCGACATGGCCGAGGAATCGGGTGTGCGCGGCTGCATGGTGATCAAGCCCTGGGGCTATGGCATCTGGGAACGGATGCAACGCCTGCTGGATGACCGGATCAAGGCCGCAGGCGTGCAGAACGCCTATTTCCCGCTGTTCATTCCGCTCAAGAATTTCGAGCGGGAAGCAGAGCATGTCGATGGCTTCGCCAAGGAAATGGCCGTCGTCACCCATCACCGCCTGATCACAGACGGAGAAGGTGGGCTGATCCCCGACCCGGAGGCTAAGCTGGAAGAGCCGCTGGTGGTGCGCCCGACCTCGGAGACGATCATCGGCGACGCCATGAGCCGCTGGGTACAAAGCTGGCGCGACCTGCCCCTGCGCATCAACCAGTGGGCCAACGTCGTGCGATGGGAAATGCGCACGCGCATGTTCCTGCGCACCAGCGAATTCCTCTGGCAGGAGGGCCATTCCGCGCATGCCACCGCTGACGAAGCGCGCGAAGAGACGATGATGGCGCTGGAAATGTACCGCGCCTTTGCGGAAGAAGACGCTGCCTTGCCGGTGATCGCAGGTGAAAAGCCGGAGAACGAGCGTTTCCCCGGCGCTGTCGAAACATGGTCGATCGAGGCAATGATGCAGGATGGAAAGGCACTGCAGGCAGGCACCAGCCATTACCTCGGCACCAATTTCGCGCAGGCTTCAAATATCCGTTACCAGAACCGGGAAGGCCGCGAGACGCTGTGTCATACCGTAAGCTGGGGTATGTCCACGCGCATGGTCGGCGGGCTCATCATGACGCATGGCGACGATGATGGGTTGCGCGTGCCGCCTGCTCTTGCCCCGTTCCAGGTGGTGATCCTGCCGATGTTGCGCGAGAAGCCCGAAGACGAAGCGTTGCTGGACTATTGCGACAAGCTGCGTGCGGCCATCGCGGGTCAAACCGCACTGGGGGAGCCGGTACGGGTGTTGCTGGACAAAAGGCCGGGCAAGGCTGCTGCCAAGCGCTGGGACTGGGTGCGCAAGGGCGCGCCGCTAATTCTTGAAGTTGGTGGCCGCGACATGGAGAACGGTGTCGTCAGCATGCTGCGCCGCGATACACTGTGGAACACGGAAACCGGCAAGCCCGTTTTCCAGAACCCCGACCGCGACCTGTGCGCCCAGACCGTGCCCACGATCCTGTCCGATATGCAGAACGGCCTGCTGGTAGAAGCACGCGAACGGCGCGAGGCGAATATCCGCCGGGACATCACCGACATGGATGCGCTGGCCGAGCATTTCAGCCGCGAGGCGAAATACCCGGGCTGGGTGGAAGTGCAATGGTCGAAGCCCACGGGGGACCGGCTGGCCAAGGTTGTCGAAACGCTGAAAGACCTGCGCCTCACCCTGCGCAACGTTCCGCAAAATTCGCTGCCTGCCGATGGCACCTGTATCTTCACCGGAGAACAGGCCGCCGAACGGGTTTACGTCGCGCGCGCTTACTAAGGCTGCCGGGTCGCTGCTGCTGCGGCAACCCGGCCTTATCCCTCACTCCTGCGGCAAACCCTGCTCCAGATCTTTCTGAAATGCCTCGAACGAGATGTCGCGGCCGACAAAGTCGCGCACCAGTTCCGCTGCAGGGCGCGTACCGCCCGGTTCCAGCACAAGACGGCGATAGTCGGCGGCGGTTTGCGGGTTTGTCAGACCTTCGGCCTTGAACCGGCTGAACATGTCGGCCGCTATCACGCGCGACCAGCCGTAGGTATAGTAAGCCGCCCCATAGCCATCCAGATGCCCGAAAGCGGCCTGGAATTCCGACGTGGGCGACGGCGGCACCAAAGAATAGGCACCGCGCCATTCACGCGCAGCCTCACCCAGATTTTCAGGCACCGGCCGGGTGTAGAAGTTGTAGGAGGTGGCGGTCAGCCCAAGCTGGCCCATCTCGAACATGCCCTGGTTGAAATGACGCACCGCGTTCATGCGTTCTACCAGGTCGCGCGGAATGACTTCCCCTTCCGCATTGACCGCGAAGGTCGCGAGCGTGTCGTAATCGTAGACCCAGTTTTCCAGGATTTGCGAAGGTGCTTCGATGAAATCCCACTCCACGCTGATCATGCTCGTGCCCGCATATTCGCGGCGACCACCGAAGATGAAATGCAGGATATGACCATATTCGTGCAGGAAGGTAGTAACCTGTCCATGCTCCATCAGCCCGTCGGGCATGTTCTGCACCAAGGCTGCAACCGGCACTTCGCCATCCTGCGGAGATCCGACGAACAGCGGGAGCACGTTGGCATGGGTGTATTTGCCGGGGCGCGGGTGGGAATCGAGATAGAAACGACCCATTACCGTGCCATTCTCGACCAGTTGGTAAGGCTCCACGTCCTCGTGCCAGACTGGCGTGTCCCACGGCTGCACTTCCACCCCGAACAATCGCTGCGTCAGATCGAAAATGCCATCGCGGACATTGTCGTGCTGGAAATATTGCCGCGCTTCCTGCGGGTCGTAATTGTAGTTCGCCTGCTGCACTTTCGGACCTAGCCAGCCGAGCTGATGCGGCTCTATTGTTTCGGAACCGGGACGCAGTTCCTGCAACATGGCCAGCAGTTGTGTGTAATCGCCCTGTGCCACGGGACGCGCCGCTGCCTCGGTCTGGGCGATGAAATCTTCCACCTTTTGCGTGGTGTCCAGCATCCGGTCTGCGAATTGCAACGCGGCATAGTTCTCATACCCGGTGAGCTGTGCCAGTTCCTGTCGCAGAGTGAATATCTGCCGCAAGACCTCGTCATTCGCGGGCCACGCGCGTTTGCCGTAGACTTCAGAATATCGTTCGCGCAGGTCATCGCTGTCGGCATAGGTCATGACGGGGACGTAGTCCGGGCTGGCGGTTGTCAGGGTAATCATCCCGTTCTCGCCAACTTCACGAGCCTCTACATAATCCTGCGGCAGCCCGGCCAGTTCGTCCGGTGACACCTCGATGGTGCCAACGTCCTCCGCTATGTTCTGAGCAAATTGCGTGCTGAGCGCAGCGAGTTCGTCGTTGATCTCCTGCACGCGGGCGCGGCCATCGTCATCCAGCGCCACACCACTGCGGCGAAAACTGTCCAGCGTATCGTTATAATAGTTCTGCGTGACTGCATCGGTCTCGGCCACATCCAGCGATACGAGTCGATCGTAGAGCGGACGCGACAGACTGATCTCGCTCATCAGGCCAGCCATGCGCGCCGCACAGGCGCCGCCCGCTGCCCGAAGTTCGGGTGTCAGCAGGACCTGCTGGTACAGCCCGCTTTCGAACTGCGCCGTCAGCAACAGCGCCACAATCTCGTCATAGCGCCCCAGCGTGTTGGCGAGGTTCGGCGCGTCGCGGTCACCCAGCATTGCATCACGACGCAGGTCTATCTGGCCAGCATAATAATCGCAGCGTTCCGCAATCTCGGTTTCGCCGGGATCGTGCATCACCGGCCCAAGCAGATTGTACACGTCGCCAGCCTGCGCAGGCGCCGCCAGGATTGTGGTGGCAGCCAGTGCCAGTGAAAGATTCTTCATTCTATATAGACCCCCTGTAACCCGGACGGGCAGAAGGCGGAGATTAGATAGAACCGGTTACGCCTGCAATCGACGATCTTGCAATGCTGCGAACAATCGGCGATCTACCTGCAAATGCGCAAAATTATTCTCCCCGCGACCATGATCGCTGTCGCCTGTGCCCCCGCCATGGCTCAAGATTCCGCCACCGATCCTGCTGCGCCCGTTTCGGCAGAGCGGTTGCAGGACGACGTCGAAACGATGGTGTCCTTTGGCACGCGGCATACCCTTTCCAGCCTCGACGATCCCGAACGCGGCATCGGCGCGGCGCTGGACTGGGGCAGGGCGCAATTCGAAGAGGCGAGCGCTGCATGCGGCGGCTGTCTGGATGTAAGTTTCGTGGAGCGCGAGATGGAAGGGCGGCGCATCCCGGAGCCTGTGCTGATCCGCAACGCCATCGCCATCCAGCGCGGTAGCGAACGCCCGAACGAGGTCGTCATCATCCAGGGCCATATCGATAGCCGCGCATCCGATGTGATGGATGCGACCAGTGAAGCCCCCGGCGCGAATGACAATGCCAGCGGCAGCGCACTCGTGTTGGAAGCGGCCCGCGCGCTCAGCCAGAACGAGTATCCCACCACCATCGTGTATGCGCTGCTGATGGGAGAGGAGCAGGGTCTCTACGGCGGTAACCTGCTGGCGGATTACGCGATGGAGCAGGGCTGGACCGTAAAGGCCGTGCTCAACAACGACGTCGTCGGCGGATCATGCGGGTCGGACGGCGTGTGCGATGCAGAACATGTCCGCGTATTTTCCGAAGGCGTGCGCGCCGATGCGGATGAGGAGTTGCGCGCCGCGATGCGCAGCCGGGGCGGGGCGAACGATTCGCCAAGCCGTAATCTTTCGCGCTTCCTAGACCAGCTGGCCGAAGGCGAAACCGGTGGCCTCGACGTGCGGCAGACATGGCGCAGTGATCGCATGGGGAGGGGCGGGGACCACCTGCCGTTTCTCGATCGCGGCTACCCCGCCATTCGCTTCAGCGTGGCCATCGAGGATTACGAGCACCAGCACCAGGACCTGCGCGTGAAAGACGGCGTGACCTACGGTGACACGGTGGACGAGATGGATTTCGACTTCCTTGCCGATGTCACCCGCCTCAACATCCGCGCCGCCGATGTGCTGGCCCGCACGCCGATGCCGCCTGTTGCAACTGTTGACGGCATTGTGCGGCCCGATGTCGATTTCGACTGGGCGCCGGTCGCGGGCGCTTCGGAATATCGCATTTACAAACGCCGGACGGACGCGCCCGATTGGGAAGCAGAGCCCGTAATCAAGATTGATCATCGTGATCGTCCAGTCGGAGAAGCGCCCCTGTGCACCCAGGCCCTCAACGATCCTGATGCGTTTCCCCGTATGTGCTGGTCAGCAGAGCGGGTAAGGGTAATCATGCCGCGATTGCGCGGCGATGACTGGATCTTCGGCGTCAGCTCGGTGGCGGCGGATGGGGCGGAAAGCCCGGTATCCAGCGCGGTACCCGGTGGCCAGTTCTATCCGCTATCCGCTGGCGGCGAGGAGTAACTCGACAGCGCGCATTGGCGTCCCCATATGGCGGGGCACATGAACAAACCGAAAAACACAAAGAAGTTCGAAGGCCTGCCTAACAAGGATCAGGTCATGGAATTCATCCGCGGCTCCGACACCCGTGTCGGCAAGCGCGAAATCGCCAAGCATTTCCGCCTCAAGGGGCAGGAGAAAATCGCGCTGAAAGCGTTGCTGAAGGACATGGCCGAAGAAGGCCTGATCGACGGTAAGACCAGCGCCTATCACCGCATGGGCGGCGTGCCGCGCGTGACCGTGCTGAAAATTGTCGAGATAGACGATGGCGAACCCATCGGCGTGCCCGAAAGCTGGGATCCCGACGATGGCACCGCTCCGCCGCGCTTGCGCGTGATCGAGAAGAAAAAGCAGCTCGCCCTGCGCACTGGCGACCAAATCGTCGCCCGCACCGAAGAAAAGGGTAGCGGCTGGCTGGCGCACCCGATGAAGAAGCTGGCTGTTGCCGAAGACCAGATGCTGGGCGTGATAGAGATCGACGGCGGCGGCAAGGCGTGGCTGGCGCCGGTGGACAAGCGTATTCGCAATTCCTTCGCCGTATCCGATCGGGGCGAGGCGGAAGAGGGCCAGCTTGTCGTTGCCGAACCCACAGGTCGCGGGCGCAATGCTGCCGTGAAGGTGACAGAGGTGCTGGGCGATCCGCTGGCTCCGCGCAGCTATAGCCTCATCGCCATTCACAAGTTCGGCATTCCCAACGTCTTCTCGCAAGAAGTGCTGGACGAGGCCGAGAAGGCCGCCAAGCTGCCGCTGAGCGAGGAGGACCGCGAGGACCTGCGTGACCTGCCCATCATCGCCATCGACCCTGCCGATGCGCGCGACCACGACGACGCGATCTGGGCCGAGAGCGATGGCAAGGGCGGCTTTCGCGCGCTCGTCGCCATTGCTGACGTATCCTATTACGTACGGCCCGACAGCGCGCTGGACAAGGAAGCGCGCAAACGCGGCAACTCCGTCTATTTCCCGGACCGCGTCGTGCCGATGTTGCCCGAAGTGCTATCTGCCGACGTCTGCTCCCTGCGTGAAGGCGAGGACCGCGCGGCGATGGCCTGCCACCTCACCATCGATGCCGATGGCAAGGTGACAGACTGGCGCTTCACCCGCGCCATCGTGCGCATCCACCAGGTGATCGCCTACGAAGATGCGCAGGCGCAGATCGACGAAGGCAAGGCATCGGGCCCGATCAATGCATTGTGGGCCTGCTGGAATTCACTGGCCTCTGCCCGCGATGATCGCGATCCGCTGAACCTGGACCTGCCTGAACGGCGCGTGGAACTGGGCGAGGATGGCAAGGTGAAGGGCATCGCCGTGCGCGAGCGGCTGGATGCGCACCGCGTCGTGGAAGACTTCATGATCGCGGCCAACGTCGCAGCGGCAAAGGCACTGGAAAGCAAGGCCAGCCCCGTCGTCTACCGCGTGCACGAACCGCCGACCCGCGAAAAGCTGGTTGCGCTGCGCGAATATTTCGAAAGCATCGGCAAGAACCTGGCGCTTGGCCAGGTAATTACGCCGGGCCTGTTCAACCGCATGATCAAGGATGTGGCCGACGAAAGCGAGAAGGCGCTGGTGATGGAGGCCGTGCTGCGCAGCCAGACGCAGGCCTATTACGGGCCGAAGAACGCCGGCCATTTCGGCCTTGCGCTAGGTTCCTACGCCCACTTTACTTCGCCCATTCGTCGCTATGCGGATCTGCTGCTGCATCGCGCGCTGGTGGATGCCTACAAGCTGGAACAACCCAAGCCGAAGGATCGGGCGATCCCTGCACATTCGGGCCTTTCGGACCGTGACCGGGACGATCTTGGCAAGATCACCGAAGCCATCTCCATCACCGAACGCCGTGCGATGGAAGCAGAGCGCGACACGATCGACCGCTATGTGGCAGCATGGCTTTCAGCGCGCGTGGACGAGATTTTCCCCACGCGTATCACCGGAGTGCAGAAGTTCGGCTTCTTCGCCACCATCGTCGGGCTGGGCGGTGATGGGTTGGTGCCCGTCAGCACGCTGGGCCGCGAGTATTTTACCTACGACGAGGCGGCACATTCGTTGGTGGGTGAGAACAGCGGCACCAGTTTCACGGTGGGGGACAAGCTCGACCTGCGATTGGCGGAGGCTAATCCGCTGACTGGTGCGCTGAAGTTCGAACTGCCCGATGGCGAAGGTGGCCAGAAGGTGGAGCCGCGGGGCAAACGTCCGGAGAAAAAGCACCGCAAGGGCGGCTCGCACAAAGGCGGGCCTCGCAAGGCGGGCGCGCGGAAGGATGACAAGGGCAAGCACGCCGTTGGCAAACGCGGTCGACCCGGAAATATCCGGCATCAGGGCCGCAAGAAGAAGTAGCGGAACGGGCAGGGGGCCAGCATCGTTGGGTGGGCAAAGGAGAATTCAATGCTCAAGCCCGGACAGACCGCCCCCGACCTCGACCTGCCGCTGACAATCGATGCGCGCTTCGTCCTGTCGGACCAGACACCAGACACGTTCACCATGCTGGTGTTCTATCGCGGCAAGCACTGCCCGATCTGCAAGAAGTACCTGGAGGAGCTGGGCGGACGCTTGTCCGACTTTACGGATCGCGGCATCAACGTCTTTGCCATCTGCATGGATAGTGAAGAGCGCGCAATGGTGGTGGACAAGGAATGGAAAACCCATGACCTGCCGCTGGCCCATGACCTTTCGGAGGAACAGGCACGCGAGTGGGGCCTCTATATCTCGCAAAAGCGCGAGGGAACCGAGGAACCGGATAAGTTCAGCGAACCGGGTCTTTTCCTGCTGAAACCCGACCGCTCGATTTTCTTCGCGGTCACCCAGAGCGCACCTTTCACCCGTCCCTCGCTGGATGAACTGTTGGAAGGCATCGATTTCGTGACGAAGAATGATTACCCGACGCGCGGCACTTTGATCTGACTAATCTCCAAGGGCCGTTTTTTAGATGATCGAGATCAACTCAACGCGTCGATCTCTTCGTTGCTGAGGCTGCCCGGCACGATGAACAGCGGGCAATGAAGGCTGCCGACGTGGGTGGAGAAGTGCGTTACAAGTGGTCCGGGCGCACCCTCCGCAGCCGCGCTGAGCACGAGGGCGGCGACTTCGGGATGCTCGGCGAGGTATTCCGCAACGACGGTCTTCGCATCGCCCACGCGCACCGCGATCTGCGGCATCTTGCCTGATTCGTACATCAGTTCGCCCGCCGCAGAATTTGCGAGTACCTCGGCACGGTCGCGCGCTTCTTCCTCGATGGTCGCCTGCACGCCGCCAAAGGCGTTGAACGTCTGGCGCGGAACCAGTGCCAGGAGGTGAACCATGCCGCCCGTCCTGGCCGCACGCCGCGCGGCGAAGCGCAGGGCGGTACGCGCCTCCTCCGTTTCGTCGACAATGGTCAGATAGACACGCATAATTGGTTCTCCACGCAATATCGTATCGGGGGAAACAAGGAAAACCGCAAGATGCCTTGCCCCGCGTCGCCAAATTGGCCAGAGAGCGAGCTACGCGACAACATGCTTTCAGGGAGCTAAGCGCCTCTATGCCGATTGCCATCAAGATGCCCGCCCTCTCGCCGACCATGGAAGAAGGCACCCTTGCCAAATGGCTGGTAAAAGTGGGTGACACGGTGTCCTCTGGCGACATCATGGCCGAGATTGAAACCGACAAGGCAACGATGGAATTTGAAGCCGTGGACGAGGGTACCATCGCCCATATCCAGGTGGAAGAAGGAACCGAAGGCGTTCAGGTCGGCACGGTCATCGCTACCCTGGCCGAGGATGGCGAGGATGCAGGCGAAGTGAAACCGATGGGCGATGGCGATGCTGCCCCCGCGCCTTCTCCAACCCCCGCGCCCGATGAAAGCAACGAACCCACACCGGCCCCCGCAGCGAAGCAAGGTCCAGCACCAAGCCCGTCGCCCGGCCCGGTTCCTTCGGACGAACGCATCGTGGCATCCCCGCTCGCGCGCCGGATTGCGGAGCAGAAGGGCCTCGACCTGTCGCAGATCAGTGGCACTGGCCCCAATGGCCGTATCATCAAGGCCGACGTGGAAAGCGCCAAGCCTCGCGAGGCAGCCGCTCCGGCTCCTTCAGCGAGCGAGCCTGCACAAACTCCCGCACCGGCGGCAGCACCAGCCAGCGCGCAAGACTTTGGTATCCCGCACGAGGTCGAGAAGCTGTCCTCGATGCGCAAGGTGATCGCCAAGCGTCTGACCGAGAGCAAACAGACAGTACCGCATATCTACCTCACCGTGGATATCCGCCTCGACGCCATGCTGAAGCTGCGAAGCGAGCTGAACGCCGCGCTGGAACCGCAGGGTGTGAAGCTTTCGGTCAACGACATGCTGATCAAGGCACTGGCGAAATCGCTGGAGCAGGTTCCGGCCTGTAACGTGCAGTTTGCCGGTGACACGATGCTACAATTCAAGCGCGCCGATATCTCCGTCGCGGTGTCGATCCCCAATGGCCTTATCACCCCCATCGTAAAAGATGCGGGCGCCAAGGCGATGAGCAAGATCAGCACGGAAATGAAAGATCTGGGTGCCCGCGCGAAAGAGGGCAAGCTGGCTCCGGAAGAATTCCAGGGCGGCACTGCCAGCCTTTCCAACATGGGCATGTTCGGCATCAAGCAGTTCGAAGCCGTCATCAATCCGCCCCAAGGTATGATCATGGCCATCGGCGCGGGCGAGAAGCGTCCCTACGTGGTCGACGACAGCCTGCAGATCGCCACCGTGATGAGCGCGACAGGCAGCTTCGACCACCGCGCCATCGACGGCGCGGACGGTGCGCAGCTGATGAAGGTGTTCAAGGAACTATGCGAGGCGCCGCTGGGGCTGGTGGCGTAACACGATCGCAATATGGCCGAACGCAACCCTGCCATGCGCGTTACCGCGATGCCTGCCGACGCCAATGTTTATGGCGACATTTTCGGCGGCTGGCTGATGAGCCTGATGGACTCGGGCGCGGGCCTCGTCGCTGCGCGGCGTGCCAAGGGCAGGGCGGTTACCATCGCAATGGACGGGGTGGAGTTTCACAAACCCGTGAAGGTGGGCGACGAGGTATCCGTCTATGCCCAAATCACCCGCGTTGGCCGCACAAGCATGGCAATCGACACGCAGGCATGGCGGCGTGACAGGCATTCTGAAGACGAGGAACTGGTGACGTCCGCCACCTTTACCTTCGTCGCCGTCGACAACAACGGACGGCCGCGCGCGGTCGAACAACAGGAGCAGCAAATTGGCTGATAGCAATTACGACGTCATCGTTCTCGGTTCCGGCCCCGGCGGCTATGTCGCGGCGATCCGCTGCGCGCAACTTGGACTGAAGACAGCCATCGTGGAGCGCGAGAACCTTGGCGGTATCTGCCTCAACTGGGGCTGTATCCCGACGAAGGCCTTGCTCCGCTCGGCAGAGATCCTGCACTATGCGCAGCACGCCCAGGATTATGGCCTGAAGATCGCGGGCGAGATCGAGGCGGATCTGGAAGCCGTGGTGAAGCGCAGTCGCGGCGTTGCCAAGCAGCTGAACCAGGGCGTGACGCACCTGATGAAGAAGAACAAGATCACCGTCCACATGGGGGAGGGCACGTTGACCGGCCCCACCAGCCTCACGGTAAAGGGCGACAAGGGCGAAGAAAAGCTGACCGCCAAGCACGTGATCGTCGCCACCGGCGCGCGCGCGCGCGACTTGCCGTTTGCCAAGGCCGACGGAGAGCGCATCTGGACTTATCGCCACGCCATGACGCCGAAGCAAATGCCGAAGAAACTGCTGGTGATCGGCAGCGGCGCGATCGGCATCGAATTTGCCAGTTTCTACAACGACATGGGCGCCGATGTTACCGTGGTCGAGATGCTTGATCGGGTCGTGCCCGTAGAGGATGCGGATGTATCTGCCTTCCTCCAAAAGGCGCTGACCAAGCAGGGCATGACGGTCATGACCGGCGCAGGGGTCGAGGACATCAAGTCTGATGACAAGGGTGTGAAGGCGAAGATCAAGGGCAAGGACGGCAAGGTTGCCGATCACGAATTCAGCCACTGCATCGTCGCCATCGGCATTCAGCCCAACACAGAGAATATCGGGCTGGAAAAGCTGGCGGAGATGGATCGCGGCTTCATCCAGATCGACGATTACGGGCGCACCAAGTCCAAGGGGCTATGGGCCATTGGCGATTGCACGCCCGGCCCGTGGCTTGCCCACAAGGCCAGCCACGAGGGCGTGACTGCTGCCGAGGCCATCGCGCAGGAGCTGGGCAAGGACGGGCTGCACCCGCACCCGCTGAACCGTGATGCCATTCCGGGTTGCACCTATTGCCACCCGCAGATTGCCAGCGTCGGCATGACCGAAGCGAAGGCGAAGGAAGCAGGGCACGAGGTGAAGGTCGGCATGTTCCCCTTCATTGGCAACGGCAAGGCCATCGCGCTTGGCGAGGCGGAAGGCTTCACCAAGACCGTGTTCGACGCCAAGACCGGCGAGCTGCTGGGCGCGCACATGATCGGCGCGGAAGTCACCGAGATGATCCAGGGCTATGTCGTCGGCAAGACGCTGGAAACGACAGAGGCCGAACTGATGCAAACGGTTTTCCCGCATCCCACGATTTCCGAATCGATGCACGAAAGCGTGTTGGCCGCCTACGATCGAGCCATCCACATCTAGACGTTCACCTGCGACGAACCGCTGGTCGCAAACACTGGAAAACAATCACCTCTCGCGCGTTTTCGTGTCGAGAGGTGATTGTTATGGAATACGAAATTTCAGATCAGCCGCAGGAAAACTACCGTCCAGAGCGCGTGGCCATGCAGCCCGAACCGGTTGAGCAGCACGGTGAGCTCCCCCTGGATGCAGAGGGTCAGCCCGAATAGACGATTGGGGAAATTGGCGGACAGGGTGGGATTCGAACCCACGAAGGGCTTGCACCCTTGCTGGTTTTCAAGACCAGTGCATTCAACCGCTCTGCCACCTGTCCGCAAGAGCAGGCGCGGGCTAACGCCAAATTCTTCGCTTGTCACCATGCAACATGCCCTGCCGTCACTCGATCCATCATCCTATCGACGAACAGGCGCATTTCGATGGCAGTTCGTCGCATAAAGAAAATGGGGGATTCCCACGCGGCGACGCGTGCAGTAGTCAGGACGTATGACATTCAAGACCTTGCGCCACGTCGGCGCCTTCGCCGCTGCATTGATGCTGAGTTCCGCACCCGCGACTGCACAGGGAGAATCGTTCAGCGATTATCTGGATAGCGTTGCCGTACATGCCCGCGCCGAGGGGGTGAGCCAGGGTACAATCGATCGCGTGTTCTCCGGATTGACACCCAACAATCGCGTACTGGCACTGGATCGTGACAACGTTTCGTCGGGCAGTTCCACGACCAGCACCGGCTTTCCGTCGATGGCCGGATACCTCAATCGCCACAACACATCCTCCCGTATCAATGGTGGCATTCGCAAACTTGCCGAGGTGCGGTCTCTGGGAGCCGAGGTGGAGCGTCAATACGGCGTCCCCGCCGAAATCGTCGTTGCCATCTGGGGGCACGAGACAGCCTATGGCGCGGTAATGGGCAGCTTTGATCTGCCACGTTCGCTCGCCACTCTGGCATGGGATGGACGCCGCAGAACGCTGTTCGAACGCGAATTGATCGACGTACTGAAGATGGTGGATCAGGGTGTGTCACGCTCGCAACTGGTTGGAAGCTGGGCCGGGGCATTCGGCAACGGCCAGTTCCTTCCCAGCGTATATCTGCGCCTCGCCGTTGACGGCGATGGTGATGGGGACCGCGATATCTGGAACTCGGATGTCGACACCATGCATTCTATCGCAAATTATTTTCGCGACGCTGGCTGGCGCACCGGAGAGCCCTGGGCCGTGCGTGCCTATGTGCCCAACTCCGCAGATCGCTCCGGAATAGAAAATCGCGTGAATTCACCGGTTTGCCCCAGGGTGCACGAACGCCACAGCCGCTGGTTGACCGTGCGCGAGTGGCGCGAAAGGGGTGTGGAGCCGCGCGCTCCCATCGGTGATGACGTGATGGCGGCCCTGTTCGAACCCGATGGTCCCGCCGAACCTGGCTACCTCTTAACCCAGAATTATAAGGTTATCCTCGAATATAACTGCTCGAACTACTACGCGATGAGTGTGGGATTGCTTGCAGATGAGATTAGCAGATAGCCTGAATATCCGCGCTGGCGCGCGCGCGCTGGTAACCATTGTCGTTGCCTCTGGCCTGGCGGCCTGTGCCTCGACCGGAACTATGGGCAATGCCGCCACGGTGGCATTGCCAGCCAACGGGCCGCAGGCGGATTATCCGATCCTGGTGGGTGAACCTTACCAGATCGCCGGTACGCAATATACGCCTGCCGATGTGCTGAATTATGATGAGGTTGGCTATCTGACGCTCGATCCGGATACGACCGGGTATTCCGGCGCGCACCACACGCTGCCTGTACCGAGCTATGTCGAGATAACATCGCTGGAAAGCGGTCGCACGGTGCTGGTACGGCTCGAACGGCGCGGACCGATGACCACGAACCACCTCGTCGCCCTGTCGCCTGCAGCAATGGCGCAACTGGGCGGCAGCGTGGAAACCCCCGTTCGCGTGCGCCGCGTAAATCCGCCCGAGATGCAACGCGCCATGCTGCGTTCTGGTGAGGCTGCACCGCTTCGGATGGACACGCCATCTTCGCTACTGACGGTGCTGCAACGCCGCCTGCCCGATAGCGGCTCCGCCTCTCTGGCAGCGAGTGCAGAACCGCCAAGCGAAATAGAGACTGTCGCCCTTGCTGCCTCCACCGCCTCTGCCGCGACGCTCGAAACGGTCGAGCTTCCCCCAGTCGAACCGTCAAGGTCTAGTGAAAGCGTCGAACTCGTGGCAGAAGAGGCCGCCCCGGTCGAACGTTCGGAAATCGAAGACAGTCAGTTCGCCGCAGCCTTCCAGACCGGCGAGAACGGGGCCGCAGAACCGGAATTCGTCGCAACCCCTGGACCAACCGCGCCAGAACCGGCACCGTCTGAAATCGACGGTGGTTTCGTTGTGCAGGCAGCGGCTTTTGCCAATGCGGACAATGCGCGTCGTGCTGCTGAAACGCTTGGCGGTGAAGTCAGCCAGTCGGGCCGGTATTACCGCGTACGCACCGGACCGTTCCCTACCCGTGGAGAAGCCGAGGCCTCGCTCGCCAACGTGCAGAGTGAAGGCTATAGCGATGCTCGAATCCTGACCAGCGGCTGAGCCATTCCGTTCTGCCGCAAGATAGCGGCGGAGAGCGCGTGCAGCAGTTGATGGCCTTGGCGAAAACCGCAATGATGGCATCTGCCATCGCGCTTGCTGCAAGTCCGGCCCTGCCAGCTCCGGCGCCAGCTTCCGAAGCTGCGCCGATACCCGCGCCGGTGCCGGAAGAGATTCCGATCGGCCTGTTGGTGGACCTCTCCAACGGACAGACACTGTTTGCGCGAGAAGAAACGCGGCGCTTCGTTCCAGCTTCCGTAACCAAGGTGATGACGGCCTATACGGCGTTCAAACTGGTCGACGAAGGCGCGTTGCGGCTGGATGCCCGCTTTGCCTATTCGCAGGACCTGGAAGATGCCTGGTATAACGAAGGCTCCAACATGTTCCTGCGCGCAGGAGAACAGCCAACGATCGGCCAGCTGCTGCTGGGTATCACTACCGTTTCGGGCAACGACGCCAGCGTGGCGATGGCCGTTGCCGCGACGGGCTCACTAGACGCCTGGCTAGACCTGATGAATGCCAACGCGGCGCTGTTGGGCATGAAAGACACGCATTTCGGATCCCCCAACGGATATCCCGATGGTGGCCGGACCTATACATCGGCGCGCGATCTTGCGCTATTGGGTGAAGCTATCACGCAACAGTATCCGGCGCTTTACGACCGGTATTTCGGCCACCGCACGATGCGTTGGCGTGACATTACGCAGGCCAACCACGATCCGGTGACGGGGCGTGTGGATGGTGCAGATGGTCTGAAAACGGGCTACACGCGGGAGGCGGGCTTCACATTCCTGGGCTCGGCAGAGCGCGATGGACGAAGACTGGTCATGGTGCTGGCCGGCGCGCCTGACGGGCGATCGCGCGACCAGGCATCGCGCGCATTGCTGGAATGGGGTTTCGATGCATTCCATCAGGAGACCCTCCTCCCGGCGGACGCGATCGTGGGCGAAGCCCTTGTGCAAGATGGGGTCGACAGCAGCGTAGCACTGCGAACGGCGAAGCCGGCGATGCTCAACATACCGCTTGGACAGGATGAAAAACACATAACGATGGAAATCGTCTATCGCGGCCCCATTCAGGCCCCGATTGAAGCCGGTGCCGAGATCGCCCGACTTCAGCTTAACGTCGATGGAAAGCTGGCACTGGAAATGCCGCTGCTCGCGGCCGAGGCGGTTCCCAGGGCGAACGCTTTCCAGCGGATTGCCAATGCATGGAGAAAATGGCTGGCATGACGGGCGCTCGCTTTATCACGTTCGAAGGCGGTGAAGGCGTCGGCAAGTCCACGCAGGCGCAGATGCTGGTCGAGGCACTGGAATCGCGCGGCCTCCGCGTCATCCAGACGCGCGAGCCAGGCGGAACGCCCGGAGCGGAAGCCATCAGGGCGCTTTTGCTCGACACGAACTACGAATGGGGCACCCGTGCCGAAGCGCTGCTGTTCGCAGCGGCTCGTTCCGATCACGTGGCGGGCCTGATCGGTCCGGCACTCGATCGCGGCGACTGGGTCGTTTGCGACCGCTATATCGATTCCTCGCGCGCCTATCAGGCAGGGGGAGGGGAATGGTCCGACGATGCGATCCTGTCCCTGCACACCCTTGGCTCTCACGCGCTGATGCCGGATCTTACCTTGCTGCTGCAAGCACCGCTGGACCATGTTGCCCAGCGTCTCCACCTGCGCGATGGCGATAACTCGGATCGTATCGGCGGAAAATCTGCCAGCTACCATAAACGCGTTGCCGAGCATTTCAGACAGATGGCGATGACCGATCCTGAACGCTTCGTACTGGTCGACGCCACCGGCACGCCCGAGGATGTGCATAAGCGGGTAATGCGCGCAATGGCGCCCCTTATCGGTGAAGGCGGGTGAGCCAATACATCGGCCATGACGAAGCGTGGGAAGATTGGCGCCGTGCCCTGTCGGGCGAGCGCATGCATCATGGCTGGATCCTCTCTGGCCGCAAGGGAGTGGGCAAATCCGCCTTTGCCATGGCTGCCGCACGCGAACTCGTGGCGGAGGATGGCATTCCGCAGCCGGAAGGCCAGCATCCCGATATCCGCTATCTCAGCCATCCTCCCCGCAACGATGCCGAGGCGCGCAAGCGCGATGACGGCAAACCGTTCGAACTGGCGCGCAATATCAAGGTTGACCAGATCCGCGAGCTGCAGCGACGCCTGAACACGCGGCCCACGCTGGGCAGCCGCCGCGCGGTAATCATCGATCCGGCTGACGACATGGAAACCAGCGCCGCCAACGCCCTGCTCAAGAGCCTGGAGGAGCCGCCCGCGGGCACCTATTTCCTGCTGATCGCGCATCGTCTCGGGCGATTGCTGCCCACCATCCGCTCTCGCTGCCGGATTCTCACCTTCCCACGCGTTTCCGATCTCGACATGGATGCGATCCTCGCACGCGAGAGTCCGCAAGCCAGTTCGCAGGAGCGGTCAGCCGCAATCGCCGCCGCCAGCGGATCGCCCGGCGCGGCCATCGATTTCGTGGAACTCGATCTCGGCAAGATCCACGCGCTGATGCAGAAAGTGGTGGAGCAGGGCGACCCCGATTTCGTCCTTCGCGGTCGATTGGCCGGCGCTATCGGAGCGCGTCCTAGCCGGGAAAAGCAGCTTGCCGCGATTGAACTTGCGCGCGCCGTCGTGGCGGAAAGGATGTCCGATATCAGCCGTGCACAGATCCCGGCGATGGTAGAGACGCACGACGAACTCGTGCGCCTTGCCGGACAGGCGCCGACCTATAATTTCGACCCCGGACTGCTGGTGATGGAAATCGGCACCTTGCTCGCCAACCTCGCGGCTTCTAGGACGCCGGCCAATGGCTGACTCTTTCTATCTTACCACCGCGATTCACTATCCCAACGGCAAGCCCCATATCGGCCATGCCTACGAAACGATCGCAGCTGATGTCCTGGCGCGCTTCCACCGACAGATGGGCCGCGAAGTGCGCTTTCAAACAGGTACTGACGAGCATGGCCTGAAAATGGCCCAGAAGGCTCGTGATCTTGGGCAGGCCCCACGCGAGTTGGCGGACGAAATGTCCAACCATTTTCGTGACTTGTTCGATGGCCTTGATATCTCTTACGACCGGTTCATCCGCACCACGGACGACGATCATTACCGGGCCAGCCAGGCAATCTGGAAAGCGATGGAAGCCAACGGCGACCTTTACCTCGACAGATATGAAGGATGGTATTCGGTACGGGACGAGGCATATTACGACGAAAGCGAACTGATAGATGGGGAGGGGGGTGAGAAGCTTTCCCCCCAGGGTACGCCGGTGGAATGGACCGCAGAAGAAACGTGGTTCTTCAAACTGTCGGCCTATGGTGACAGGTTGTTGCAGCTCTACCAGGACAATCCCGATTTTATCCGCCCGGAAAGCCGTCGCAACGAGGTGATGCGCTTCGTCGAAGGCGGGCTGCGTGATCTTTCGGTCAGCCGCACGAGTTTCGATTGGGGCGTACCCGTGCCCGGAAGTGACGGGCATGTGATGTACGTATGGGTCGATGCCCTCACCAATTACCTTACCGGGCTGGGCTACCCCGATGATACGGAAGACATGTCCAAGTTCTGGCCTGCGGATCTGCACCTTGTCGGCAAGGACATTACACGTTTCCACGCGGTCTACTGGCCCGCTTTCCTGCTCAGCGCCGGGATCGCGGTTCCAAAGCAAATCTATGCACATGGTTTCCTGCTCAACAAGGGGCAGAAGGAATCGAAGTCGCTGGGCAATGTTACAGACCCTGCGGATCTCGCGAACGCCTATGGTGTGGATGTTCTGCGGTATTTCCTCCTGCGCGAATTCTCCTTCGGACAGGATGGCAGCTATTCCCCTCAAGCTATTGTAAGCAGGTCAAATTCTGAACTCGCCAACAGCTTTGGCAATCTTGCCCAGCGCACTCTTTCGCTAATCTTCAAGAACTGTGACGGCAACCTGCCGCCTGTCGAAAATCATACCGCTGAGGACGATGCACTGTTCGCACACGTGTCGCGAGCCATCCGTGAGGAGATGCCTGCCGCCTATACCGACCTCGCCTTCGCACAGGCGCTGGAGGCGTGGATGGGCGCGGTTTTCGCATGCAACGCCTATGTCGATGCGCAGGCACCCTGGGCGCTCAAGAAAACCGATCCCGAACGGATGAAGACGGTACTGGCCACGCTATATATCTGTATCGCGCAACTGGCCGTCGCCGTAATCCCGGTAATGCCCGGCTCGATGGGCAAATTGCTGGATGCCATGGGTATCGCTCCTGAACTCCGCGACTTCGATGCCATCTGCTCGCAATGGTACACACCGCCGGCGCAATCGGACTTCACGCTGGATAAGCCGGAAGGGCTTTTTCCGCGTTTGGAGATGCCCCAAACGGAGGCGGCGGAATGACTGCGAGCGTTCCCCTGATCGATAGCCATTGTCATTTGAATTACGAGGGGCTCATAGAGCGGCAGGACGAGGTTCTCGGAAATGCCCGCGAGGCCGGCGTAACAGGTTTTCTCAACATATCGACGCGTGAAAGCGAATGGCGCGACGTGGTGGCTACGGCAGAGCGAGAAAGCGACGTGTGGGCCACAGTGGGCATCCACCCGCATGAGGCCGACAGGCACGCCGATCTTGGTCGCCAGGTTTTGCGCGATGCCACAGACCATCCCCGCGTCATCGGAATCGGAGAAAGCGGCCTCGACTATTACTACGACAAGTCTGATCGCACGGTGCAGCGCGACCTGTTCCGCATGCATATCGACGTAGCGCGTGAAACCGGACTGCCGCTCGTGATCCATACGCGCGATGCCGAGGATGATACGGTCGAGATTATCGCCGACGAGATGGGGAAGGGCGCCTTCCCGGCGCTGATCCACTGCTTCACCGCCAGCGCCGAATTCGGGCGCAAAGTTCTGGACCTTGGCCTGACCATCTCGCTTTCCGGAATTGTGACATTCAAGAATGCCAGAGACTTGCAGGATTTCGCGAAGGACATCCCATCCGATAGGCTGCTGGTGGAAACAGATAGCCCGTTCCTCGCGCCGGTGCCGCATCGCGGTAAAACCTGCGAGCCGGCATTCGTTCGACATACGGCCCAGTTCGTAGCGGAACTGCGGGGCGAGAACGCATCAGACCTGGCCGCAAGTACTTCTCACAACTTCTTCAAATTGTTTGCGAAAGCAGGAGCGCCTTCGTGAAGCTGCTGGTGCTTGGCTGCGGTACGTCAACAGGCGTTCCGCGTATCGGCAATGACTGGGGCGAATGTGATCCGACAGAGCCGAAGAACCGCCGCAGCCGCGTATCCATCATCGTAGAGAGCAACGAGGGGCGGCGGTTGCTGGTCGATACCTCTCCCGACCTTCGCAACCAGTTGCTCAGCAACGACATCGGCAGCGTGGATGGTGTCTTCTGGACCCATGACCATGCCGATCATTGTCACGGCATCGATGACCTGCGGCCCATGCGCTATGGGCGCGCCGGTCCGATCGCAGGCTTCGCTTCGAGCGAAACCTGTCGCCGTCTGCGTAACCGGTTCGGTTATGTGTTCGCCGGGCAATACGGCTATCACACGCTCGTGGAACTGAGCACGCTCGACAATCTGCGGATGCATGCAGGCTTCGGTGTCGAAACGGTGGAAATGCCGCACGGGCCGATCAATACGACGGCATACGTCTTCGAGGCCGATGGAAAAACAATAGGTTATGCCACTGACTTCGCGGAAATTACCGATGATATGCTCGACCTGTTCGATGGTGTCGATATTCTGGTGACCGATTGTCTGCGCAGAAAAGAGCATCCGACACATGCGCACCTCGGCATGGCCCTGGACCTGGCAAAACGTACCGGAGCGAGAACCACGGTTCTGTCGCATCTTGATAAAAGCATGGATTACGCGACTTTAAGTGCCGAAGTGCCGGATAATGTTCTTGTCGGTTTCGATGGATTGGAGCTTGTCGCATGAGTGATGCATCGCTTGTATCGATTGTGGCGCTGGTCGGCTGGCTGATCCTTGCTCTTGGCGCTTATCGTTCGCATCAGGTCAACATGTCGAAGACGATACGACTTGCGTTGATCTGGGGCTGTATATTCACGGGATTGGCGCTGTTTTTCAGCCTGGTGACGTGAGATGCCACTTCGGCACGACCTAACCTGATCCATCCCCTATTTTACATAATATATATTATCAATCTAACCACAGTCAGCGCGAGTGCAGTCCATGTCCGACCAGATAGCCCGCCTTCTCTCGATCATGGCACGGCTACGCGATCCCGATGACGGATGCGAATGGGACGTCGCGCAAACGTTCGAAACCATTGCGCCATATACGATCGAGGAGGCCTACGAGGTTGCCGACGCGATCGAACGTGGCGACATGGCGGACCTGCGCGGCGAGCTTGGCGATCTTCTGCTTCAGGTCGTCTTCCACGCGCGCATGGCAGAAGAAGCCGGTCACTTCGCCTTCAACGATGTCGCCCACGCGATCTCTGACAAGATGGAGGCGCGCCACCCACACATTTTCGGAGACGAAGGCGGCGTGATGGACGGCAAGCGATGGGAAGACATAAAGGCTGCTGAACGCGCGCAAAGCGGATCGACCAGCACGATGGACGGCGTGGCGCGTGCGTTGCCAGCCTTGCTACGCGCCGAAAAACTGCAGAAACGCGCTGCCCGCGATGGCTTCGATTGGCCGGATCACCAGGGGCCGGCGACGAAGGTGGCGGAGGAAGTGCAGGAATTGCGCGAAGCCGATGATGCTCACCGCGCGGAGGAAGCGGGCGACCTGCTCTTTGCGGCCGTCAACCTCGTGCGATCGTACGGCATAGGTGCAGAGGATGCACTGAAAGCTGCAAATGCGAAGTTCGAGCGACGCTATCGCGCGATGGAAGACCTGGCAGGCGGCGGCTTCGCGCAGCGCGATCTTGATGCGCAGGAAGCGCTTTGGCAGCAGGTCAAGCGGCAGGAACGCAACGTCTAGAGCGTTTCGAACCGCCCCCATTCCTTTTCTGTCAGCCGCACTTCGATGTGCCGCATCGGGCCGTGCTCGGACTCTCCCCCGTCATTATCCGAGAGCACTTCACCGTGGGCATGAAGCCAGGCAATGCGTGCCCCGTCAGACGCCGGAATCATCAGTGAATGGCGGCGGGCCCCTTCTGTCAGCACCGCGCCAAGCTTCTCGCGCAGACCTTCTATGCCTTCCCCGGTGATTGCCGAGATGGTTACGACATTCTCGTCCTGCGCGGCCACATCCGCCAGTTCATCACGCAATTCACCGTCCAGCAGATCCCACTTGTTCCAGACCTCTAGAATGGGTGTCGGCTCCCCTTCCCCCTCCACCTCGATCACGCCAAGATCGGCGAGCACCTGCAGAACCTGTTTTTTCTGCGCGGACGTATCGGGATTGGCAATGTCGCGGACATGAAGGACGATATCGGCGGCGGTCACTTCTTCCAGCGTGGCGCGAAATGCTGCGACAAGCTGGGTCGGCAGGTCGGAAATGAAGCCTACCGTGTCCGACAATATGGCTTTTTCAACGCCGGGTAACGTAAGGGCGCGCATTGTCGGGTCCAGGGTCGCGAACAACAGATCTTCTGCCATCACTTCCGCGCCGGTCATGCGATTGAAAAGGGTCGATTTGCCAGCGTTCGTGTAACCGACCAGGGCCACGACGGGCCATGGCGCTCTGCCCCTCCGCTTGCGGTGCAATTCACGCGTCTTGCGAACCTGCTCCAGTTCACGGCGCAGTTTTGCCATGCGATCACGGATCATCCGGCGGTCGGCCTCGATCTGCGTCTCACCCGGTCCGCCGAGGAAGCCGAAACCACCGCGCTGCCGCTCAAGGTGGGTCCAGCTGCGGACGAGGCGGCTGGCCTGGTAATCAAGATGCGCCAGTTCTACCTGCAAGCGACCTTCGGCCGTCGCCGCGCGTTCGCCGAATATCTCCAGAATCAGCCCCGTCCGGTCGATAACCTTGCGACCGATCTTGTCTTCGAGATTGCGCTGCTGGATTGGCGAAAGCGCGCCATCCACAATGACGAGCTCGGCTTCATGCAATTCGCAATCAGTGGCGATGCGCTGCACCTGGCCTTCACCGAATAAAGTATTCGGCTTTACCTCGCGCACTGGCAGAATGAAGGCTTCGGCCACGACGATGCCGATGGCCAGGGCGAGCCCCTTCGCCTCTTCAAGACGTGCGTCAGGATCGTCATCGCGGCGCTGGCTGCGGATGTCCGGGCATACGACGAGAGCCCGCGCACCGCGGGTAACTTCGCCTTCGATATCGTCGTCTATGATCAGTCTTTTTCGCCTTCAGTGGCATCATCATCCAGATCGTCGTCGGTCAGATCGACCGGGCGATCGGGCTGGATCGTAGATACAGCGTGCTTGTACGCCAGTTGAACATACCCGTCACGCTCCAGCAGCATGCAGAACAAATCGAAGCTGGCGATCCTGCCCTGCAGCATTACGCCGTTCACGAGGAACATGGTAACCGCAACGCCCACATCGCGTACACGCGTGAGGAAAATGTCCTGCAACTGGCGCACCTTGCGTCCGCCGTTGGGGCCGGTGCCGAACTGCTTTGCATCGACGGGCTGACCGGGCATGATCGTGGAGATCGCGTGCTTGTAGACGAGCTGCGATTGCCCGTCCCGGCGCAGCAGTATCGAGAAATTATCGAACCAGGTGACGATGCCCTGCAATTTCACACCCTTCACCAGAAACATGGTGACCGGTGTTTTTTCGCGGCGCAGATGATTGAGGAAAACATCCTGCAGATTGGCGTTCTTTGCGCCATTTGCAGGCTTTTCGGCGCGCGGTTCAGTGGCTTCGACCTCTTCTGCAGATCGTGTACGCGCTGAAAGGGTGCCCTTGGCCATTGCTTGACTCCATCGTTTTTGGCGGGCGTAGGTCCCGCAATCTGGCGACCTCCTGGAAAAACCCTGTTACGGGCAGAAGACACACCGACTGCACTTTTGTGCGGTGCAGCGATATATTAGCAAAAAGCCGAACGACGCAAATAGTTCCGCAATAGAATTCAGTCCGCTTCGCCTTCTTCGTTGTTGCTTCGCTCGTTCATGCCAAGCAATTTCAGCTTACGATGCAAAGCGGAACGCTCCATGCCGATAAAGCCTGCGGTCTTGGAGATATTGCCCGAAAACCGCCGGATCTGGATACGTAGATACTCGCGCTCGAAACTCTCGCGCGCTTCGCGCAGGGGAACCCCCATCAGGGTCGATATGCCCCCGCCCTCTTCGCTTGAGGCGCCCGTCAATTCCGATGGCAGCATATCCGGCGTGATAGCTTTGAAATCCTCTCGAGGCGCGAGAATCACGGTGCGCTCGATGACATTACGCAACTGCCGCACGTTGCCTGGCCAGTCGTAGGCCTGCATCGCAGCAAGGGCCTCGGAGGCGATGGTGGGGGGCTCTACCCCCTGCTCTCGCGCGTAGCGCGTGAAGAAATGGTCGGCGAGAGCGGGTATGTCTTCGCGGCGATCAGCCAGCGGCGGGATATCGATGGGCACCACATTAAGCCGGTAGAACAGGTCTTCGCGGAAGCGTTTCTCCTCGATCTCCGTCAACAGGTCGCGCGCGGTGGATGATACGACGCGAACGTCCACCCCCACCTGCCGGTTACCGCCTACCCGCACGAAGCTTTGATCCGTCAGCACGCGCAGGATGCGCGCCTGCGTGCTTTCGGGCATGTCCGCCACCTCGTCGAGGTAGAGCGTGCCGCCATCGGCAAGTTCCAGCAGCCCAGCGCGTACCAGTTTGCCGTCCGCCTCCTCGCCGAATAGCTCATGCTCGAACCGCTCCGGCGTGATGCGTGCCGAATTGACCGTGACGAAAGCCTTGTCGGCGCGCGGGCTCCAGGCGTGCAGCAGCCGTGCAGCCACTTCCTTGCCCGCACCAGCAGGACCGCTTACCAGAACGCGGCTTCCCGTGTTGGCAACGCGCTTCAATGTGGCGCGAACGGTGTTTATGGCGCTGGAATTGCCTGTGAATTCATCGTGCGAAGCCATGCCTTCGCGAAGCCGTTCGTTCTCGCGGCGCAGGCGTTCGGTTTCCGTGGCGCGGGCGACAAGGTGGAGCAGCTTTTCCGCCTCGAAAGGCTTTTCGATGAAATCCATCGCCCCGCGGCTCACTGCGGAAACTGCGGTATCGACGTTGCCATGTCCGGAAAAGATGATGACGGGTAAGTTCGGCTCCCGCGCCTTTACTGCATCCAGCACTTCCAGCCCGTCCATCGGACTACCATGAAGCCATACGTCTAGCAGAACGAGGCTGGGGCGGCGTTCGTCGATCATGGCCAGCGCACTGTCGCTGTCGCCAGCGGTGCGGCATTCATAGCCTTCATCGCTGAGGACGCCGGCTACGAGATCGCGAATATCGCGCTCGTCGTCGACCACGAGGATATCGAGTGCCATTCAGTACTCTCCTGTCAAAATCATTCGGCGGCCTCGCTGCTTTCGTCCAGGTCGCCGGGATGGATCGCAAAACGCAGCGTAGCCTGCGTGCCGCCCTTGGGTAGCGAGGTAAATTCGAGGTCGCCTGCGTGCTCCTCGACGATCTTCTTCACGATGGCGAGGCCAAGGCCAGTGCCCTTCTCACGCGTGGTGACATAGGGCTCTATCACGTTCTCCCCGCCTTGCGGCAGACCAATGCCATTGTCTCTCACCGTAATCTCGATCTGGTCGCGCCGCCGAGCCATCGCGACTTCTATTCGCCCGCGCCAGTCCGCCGGGGCATCGGAGAGGTGGGCCTCGACAGCTTCTGCCGCGTTCTTCAGCACATTGGTCATCGCCTGCCCCAGCTGGTGGCGGTCGCACTCGATGGGCGGAATTTCTTTTTCGGCGCTGAAGGCGTAGGTGATTTCCGGATGCGCCACTTCCTGCAGGAACAGGGCTTGCCGGACGAGGTCGACGGCATCCTCTATACGGAAAACCGGCTTGGGCAGGCGCGCGAAGCTGGAGAATTCATCAACCATCTTGCGCAGGTCGCCCACCTGCCGGATTATGGTGCCGGTCAGTTCGTCGAACAATTCCTTGTCCGTCTCGATCTGTTTGGAATAGCGGCGTTTCAGGCGTTCTGTCGCAAGCTGGATCGGGGTGAGCGGGTTCTTGATTTCATGTGCGATACGGCGCGCCACGTCAGACCACGCGGCCTGCCTCTGATCCAGCAGCTGCCGCGTGATATCCTCGAACGTGATCACGTATCCTTCCGTCGCCGGAGAGAGTTGCACGGCCAGGGTCAGCAATTCGCCATTGCGGCTGATCTGGATGATTTCACTGCGCCCTTCATCCTTCACCAGTTGCGCCAGCTGCGGTGCGATATCCTCCAGTGGTTGATCGACCGGTATCGGGCCTTCGCTATCAAGCAGCAGGTGCTGGGCGGAATTGTTCATCAGCAGGATGCGACCATCGCCATCCAGCGAGATGATTCCCGCGCGAATTGATTGCAGCACCGCCTCGATAAAGGCGCGGCGCTCGGCCAGTTGTCGGTTGGCTCCCAAAAGAGCATCGGTCTGACGCCCGATCTGCTCGCTCATACGGTTGAAAGCGCGATTGAGCAGGCCGATCTCGTCCTGCCCCGTGCGTCCGGACACGCGCATGGCATAATTGCCCGCCCCTATCTCCTGCGCGACTTCGGCCAGTTCGGCCAGCGGCTTTACCTGTCGATCCGCAAAGCGAAGCGCCGCCCATACCGCCAGAGCAACCAGCGCCAGCGAGACACCGAACAGGGCAATGTTGAACTGCAGTTGCAACACGCGCGCCTGCTCGGTCAGTTCCTCGTAACTTTGCGCGACGTTTTGCGCGCGGCGATATTGGGATAGCGCCTCTGCATCTGAATCCCGCGCCGCGTACAGATATATTCCCAACGCTTCGTCCAGCGGCACGACCGCTTCGGTCCGCTCCTCTGTAGCCCGTAGCACGACGGATTCGCCGCTGCGGAATTGCTCCAGCTCCTCCGGACTGATGCGCTGGCGCTGCGTATCATCATCCGGATCGACGATTGCGATAACGCGAAACCCGCCATCCTGCGCCTCCTGCAGAATGGCACTTTCACTGAGCCCGCGATTAAGGACCTGCAGCGAATACTGCTGCTGGAAGTCCAGGCTCGTCATGCTCATGACCTGCAGGAAGAAGCGAAGGTCGCTCGCCATGGCCATGGTATTGTCGCCCACGGCGCGCTGGTTCTCGTCGTAATAGCCGCGCGCCAGTTCGTTGGCATTGTCCAGGATACCGCGGGAATCGTCGCTGAACCAGAATTGCACGCCGGACTGGAACAGGATCGATGCGAACACGGCCACGAACAGCGTGGGGATCGCCGCCAGAAGCGAAAAGAAAAACACCAGGTTTACATGCAGCCGCCCCGTGGTGCCCCCTGCCCTGCGCTTGGCGATCCGCCGCCCCCACAGGACGACAAGGCCCAGCGCGGGCAACAACGTGCCGACGAGCAATGCGGCAGCCTGCCACGATGGAACGGGCTCTCCGAAGTTCGGGCGACCGGCAAGGGTGAACCACACCGTCACCAGCATTACGGCGAGGGCCGCGTAGCAAGCGATCTCCAGCCACAAGAACAGGTTGAGCCGACGCGAGGCGACTGCCGCGCGGCGCAGGAAGCGGGAGCGTTTTGCGGTCGCAGGGTCAGGTTCGGAGTGTGGCTCTTGGGTCACGTTGCAGGCTTACAACAATGCTGTTGCAGGTTTGCAAGTTAAAAGCGTTGTAATCCCCTATCCCCGCGAAAACTTCTCCGGTTCGATATCCAGTTCGGACAATCGCTTGCGCAGCGTATTGCGGTTGATCCCCAGCATCTGGGCGGCTTTCAGCTGATTGCCATTCGTCCTGGCCAGGGCGTAGCCGAACACGGGTCGTTCCAGTTCGGCAAGCGCTTCTTGATAAAGCGCACCGTCCTCGAAACCTGCCTGCTCCAGCCAGCTGCCGATCAACGTGGTGATATCGAGATCGGCGCTGCCGACATCACCGCCGGGCGCCTGGTCGAGCACGGAATGGATGGTTTCCGCATCGATCACGTCCTTGCGCGCCAGCAGCGCGGCGCGATAAACAAGGTTCTGCAATTCGCGAACATTGCCGCGCCATGGCTGCCGAGCAAGCAGCCGGGCGGCCTCTTCATCAAGCGATTTCAGCGGCAGCCCTTCCTCGGCAGCCCGGGACAAGAAATGCAGCGCCAGCGGCGCCACGTCATCCGCCCGGTCGCGCAAGGGCGGCAGTTTTATCGGCACGACGTTGAGGCGGTAATAGAGATCTTCCCGAAAACTCCCCTGCGCGATCAGCGGCAGAAGATCGCGGTTGGTGGCGGCGATAATTCGCACATTCACGGCGATTTCTTCGCTGCCTCCGACGCGCCGGATGCGGCCTGATTGCAAGGCGCGCAGTAAGCGCGTTTGCGCTTCGGCGGGCATGTCGCCGATTTCATCAAGGAACAGCGTGCCGCCATGCGCCTGCTCGAACTTGCCGATATTGCGCGATATCGCGCCGGTGAAAGCACCTTTCTCGTGCCCGAAAAGCTCGCTCTCGATAAGTTCGCGGGGGATGGCCGCCGTGTTCACCGGAACGAACGGACCGGTTTTTCGTGCGCCGAGATTGTGGATAGCTTCTGCCACCAGTTCCTTGCCCGTACCGCTCTCGCCCAGCACGAGAACAGTCAGATCGTTGTTCAGCACGCGTGTTATCAGGCGATAAACGTCCTGCATCGCCCGGCTACGCCCGATCAATGGTAATCCGTCGCCCGGTTGCTCCGCGCTGGGATCTTCGGGCATGCGGCTTTCCACCGCCTGACGCGTGGCGCGCACCAGTTCATCAAGGTCGAAGGGTTTGGGGAAATACTCGAATGCGCCGCGATCCGTGGCGCGCACTGCCGTATCCAGCGTGTTCTGAGCCGAAAGGATGATAACCGGCATATCCGGATAGGTTTCGCGAACCGAACCGAGAGTCTCGATACCGTCGCCATCCAATAGCATCACGTCTGTCAACATCACGCCATACCTGGCCCGAGCCAGCGCGCTATCACGTCCCGCCACGGTTTCGGAGGTTTCGACTTCGAAACCCTCTTCCTCCAATGCAGCGCGGATGACCGTGGCGATGGCGTTATCGTCTTCTACCAGCAAGGCGCGGTGTGCCATGGGTGATCCCCTCCTTCTCGAACTCGCTCAACGGGCCATCGGCAGGTGGATGCGAAAGTGTGTCCATCCACCGGCCTTGTCGCGCTCGTGACTGACGCGCCCGTCCATGTCACGAACCAGCTTTTGCACCAATGCCAGCCCAAGGCCCTGCCCGTTGGTCTTGTTGGTAATGAAAGGTTCGAAAATGTCGTCATGGATCGATGGATCGATACCGAGGCCATTGTCGCTCACCTGGATTTCGATGGGCAGTTTCACCGGCCTCCCAAGGCGGATCACGTTCATCACGATACCGCTGACAAACCGCGTACGAACAACAAGCTGCGGCGAGACGACTTCGGCACAGGCATCGCGCGCATTGGCCATCAGGTTCACCAGCACCTGCACCAAAGCGCCTTCATTGGCGAGGACTGGTGGCAGCGATGGGTCGAATTCCTCGCGCCACGCTGCGCTGGAATCGCTTGATATGCGCACGGTCTCGAAAGCGCGGTGGATCGCTTCGTGCAGGTTGATCGGCCCGACAGGCTCCGCGCGTTCGCGGCCGAGCCGCTGCATCCTGTCTATCAGCTGGGCTATGCGATCAACCTCGTCGGCGATCAGCCCGGTCAGCGTCTTTTCAGCTTCGCCGACCTTGCGCCCCAGCAATTGAGACGCGCCGCGGATGGCAGCAAGTGGGTTCTTGATTTCGTGCGCCAACACCGCAGGCCCTCGCAACTGCCCCCTGCGTTCGTAATTTTCGAAACGCTCCCCCTGGCTGGCATCGGATAGCGTCGCAACGCGCCATCCCGGGTGATTGGCCAGGGTAGATACGGTGATATTCAGCCGCAGGTCGTGATCGCCGACCCTTGCATCCACACCGCGCGCTGTCAGTTGGGTATCGGTCTCGCGCAGGCGATCGACGATGGTAGAACCGGTGAGGGACAAAAGATCGGGGAAAGGTCTGCCTTCCATGCGGGCCAGGCTGAGGCCAAGCAGGTTTTCAGCGGCAGGATTGGCTTCCCGGATCACGTGGTCGGGTGCGATCAGCAGCATGGCAAAGCCAAGGCCGTTGATCTGGTCGCGCGCAGCGGGAAGCGCGGCGTGAGGCTCGCTCACGCGGCCCGGCGCCTCAGGAAAGGTTCGTAAAAACGCTCCAGCTCGCCCAGCACTTGCGCACTGTCGTCGATGAAGTTCACCTTGTTGCGGAAATCGGCGCTGCCGTGCATTCCCTTGGTGTACCAACCCAGGTGCTTGCGGGCGATCTTCACGCCAACATCGTCGCCATAATGGACAAGCATGGCGCTGTAATGCTCGGTAACGGTTTCGTACTGCTCGTCGAACGATGGGCTCTCCAGCAATTCGCCGGTATGCCACCAGTGCATCACCTGCCCCAGGAGCCACGGTCTGCCATAGGCGCCCCGCCCTATCATCAAGCCATCGGCGCCTGATTGTTCCAGCGCGGTGGCGGCATCGTGAATGGAGCAGATATCGCCGTTCACGATCACAGGAATGGAAACCGCGTCCTTTACCTTGCGAATGAAGGACCAGTCCGCATTCCCCTTGTACATCTGGTTGCGCGTGCGACCGTGTACGGTGATCATCTTCACGCCCAGATCCTCCGCGATGCGGCTGAGTTCGGGCGCGTTCAGGCTGGCGTGGTCCCATCCCATGCGCATCTTCACCGTGACCGGCACCGACACGGCTTTTACCGTGGCCTCCATCAATTTGGTGGCGAGGCCGACTTCGCGCATCAGGGCGCTGCCCGCCAGCTGGCCCACCACCTTGCGCACCGGGCAACCGAAGTTGATATCGATTACGGCTGCGCCATTGTCTTCCTGCATCTTCGCGGCTTCCGCCATCGAAGCGGGGTCGCAACCTACCAACTGCATCGAGACCGGATCCTCGATTGGCGCCCAGGCGGCCTTCTGGATCGACTGGCGCGATTCGCGGATCGCCGCCTCGCTGGCAATCATCTCGGTCACGTTGAGGCCGGAGCCATATCGGCGCACTAGCGTGCGGAACGGCAGGTCGGTTACTCCGGTCATCGGCGCGAGCACGACAGGGCAGTCGATCCGCACGGGACCGATATCTATGGGCGTTACAGCCGGGGGAGAAGGAAGTTGGGTTGTGGTCATGATGGCTTGTGCCTAAAATATAGGCAGGCCCATAGTGGATTGCGAGCCTCGCCTCAAGCGGCTAGCGCGCTGGCGTGAACACCCGCGCCGCATCATCCCAGCCACCACCACGACTTGCCGCCGTAATCGTGGCTGCCGGTAAAGGATTGCGCGCTGGCCAGTCCATGCCCAAGCAATTCGCTCCGTATCGCGGCTCCACCGTATTGCGGAACGGGATCGAGGCGCTGCTGCGTGGCGGCGTGACCCGGTTCGCCATCGCCATTCCGGAAGGCGCAGACAACCTGGCCAACGATTGCCTGAATGGCATCGATGGCGTGTCGCTTGTGACAGGCGGAGCGACCCGGCAGGAGAGTGTCGCCCGCGCTCTGGAAGCGCTGACGGAAGATGCACCGGATATTGTGCTGATCCACGACGCCGCACGCCCCGATTGTCCGACGACAGTAATCGCGCGCCTTTGCGGCGCGCTCGACTCCAGTCCGGGCGCGATCCCCGTCCTGCCGGTGGTCGATTCCATGATCGTGGCCGATGGTGGCTTCATGACGGCGGACGCGAAGCGCGAAACCCTGCGCCGGGTTCAGACACCGCAGGCTTTTCGCTTCGAAGCGATCCTTGCAGCGCATCGCTCTTGGCATGGGGCACCGGATGCAGGTGACGATGCGCAAGTGTTGCGAGCGGCTGAAGGCGATGTCGCGCTGGTCGATGGTGACGAGCGACTGAAGAAACTCACATTCGCGGAGGATTTCATGGACCACGACAAGCCCACCCCGTCCGTGCGCGTGGGTTCCGGCTACGATGTCCACCGCCTTGCCGCTGGCGAGGAACTTTGGCTCTGCGGTGTAAAAGTCGATCATGACAAGGGTCTCGCCGGCCATTCCGATGCGGACGTGGGTCTTCACGCCGTGGTCGATGCCATTCTCGGTGCCGTGGCCCAGGGCGATATCGGGCAACACTTTCCTCCCAGCGATCCGCAATGGAAGGGCGCGCCATCGTCGCGGTTTGTGGAACATGCGGTCAAGCTGGCAGCAGAAGCGGGTTACCGCGTAGGCAATATCGACCTGACACTGATTTGCGAGGCACCGAAGATCGGCCCGCACCGCAATGCCATGCGGGCAAGGCTGGCGGAACTTCTGGGCGTGATGGAGGGAAATGTCAGCGTGAAAGCGACGACCACCGAGAGGCTGGGCTTTACCGGACGCGGGGAAGGCATTGCAGCGCAGGCCATGGCGACTATGGTCGCGCGCACATGACTGATTCCCTGCTCCCGAAGGATATCGTCGATCTCGCCCGCCGCGTGGTGGAGGAGAACACCGCTGCGGGCCGCACGATTGCGCTCGCCGAAAGCTGCACCGGCGGCCTCGTGGCGGCCGCGCTTACCGAGATACCTGGCAGTTCAGCCGTGCTCGACCGCTCGTTCGTCACCTATTCCAACGCCGCGAAACAGGGCGAACTGGGCGTTGCCAGCGATATCATAGAGGCATTCGGAGCGGTTTCGGTCGCCTGCGTATACGCCATGGCGCGCGGTGCGCTGGATCGCAGCGATGCGGATATCGCCGTGGCCATCAGCGGCATTGCCGGCCCCGGTGGAGGTACAGACGGTAAGCCAGTGGGTACCGTAGTTTTCGCACGGCTGGAAAAGGGTCAGGAAAAGCCCGATGCAGAGGAGCGCCTGTTCGCAGACACCGGACGGTCCGGCGTGCGCGCTCAGGCGACGCTTTGCGCGCTGGAACTGTTGCTGCCGTAAAGCTCGTGCGCGCGTTTCTCGAACGCGTCCACCATCTTGCGGAAAGCGCGGTCGATATACTGGCCCGCCAGCGTCTCGAACATCTTGCTCTTGAAGCTGAAATCGACTGCGAAATCGATCTCGCAGCAATTATCTCCGCAGTTGCGAAAGATCCAGTTGTTGTCGAGATCGCGCAGCGGCCCGTCGATGTAGTGTACGTTGATCGCGTTGGGGCGGTTCTTCACCACCTTTGACGTGAACTTCTCGCGCAGGGCCTTGAAGCCCACCAGCATGTCGGCAGTCATCTCCGTATCGCTGTCCTGCCGCACACGCGTGGCGACAACCCAGGGAAGAAACTCCGGGTACTTGTCGACATCGGCCACGAGGTCGAACATCTGCTCAGCCGTATAGGGCAAGCGGTGCGTTTCGCGGATCGACGGCATCAGGCTTCGCGCCTTTCCTTTGCTGCCTGCTTTTCCAGCTTCGCCTCTCGCGCAGCGCGCATTTCGGCAAAGTCGTCGCCCGCGTGGTAGCTGGAGCGCGTGAGCGGCGTGGACGCCACTTGCAGGAAGCCCTTGGCCCGCGCAATGGAGCCGAAGGCGTCGAAAGCCTTCGGCGTCACGAAATCTTCTACCTTGGCGTGTTTCGGCGTCGGCTGGAGATACTGGCCCATGGTGATGAAATCCACGTCCGCACTGCGCATGTCGTCCATCACCTGATGAACTTCCAGCCGCTGTTCACCCAGGCCCAGCATGATGCCGGACTTGGTGAAAATCATCGGGTTGTGGCTTTTCACCTCTTCCAGCAATCGCAGCGAAGCATAGTAGCGCGCTCCGGGGCGGATGGTGGGGTAGAGCCGCGGCACGGTTTCCAGGTTGTGGTTGTACACGTCCGGCCCTGCCTCGCAGATCGCTTCCACCGCCGCACGCATCTTGCCGCGAAAATCGGGGGTGAGGATCTCGATGGTCATGTCGGGCGCTTCGCGGCGCAGCGCGTTGATCACCTTTACGAACTGCCCTGCCCCGCCATCGGGCAGATCATCGCGGTCCACGCTGGTAATGACGATATGCTGCAAGCCCATCTTGGCCGCCGCAATCGCGGTGTTTTCCGGCTCCATCGGATCGACCAGACGCGGCATGCCCGTCTTGACGTTGCAGAAAGCGCAGGCCCGCGTGCACACGTCGCCAAGGATCATCACCGTGGCGTGCTTCTTGCTCCAGCATTCCCCGATGTTCGGGCACGCTGCCTCCTCACACACCGTGTTGAGATTGAGGTCGCGCATTAGTTTGCGCGTTTCATGATAGCCCTTGCTGACAGGCGCCTTTACGCGAATCCAGTCGGGCTTGCGCAGGCGGGCCGGGCGTTCACCCTCGGGTTCTGGTGCGGTGGAGAGATCGTTCATATCGATGCCCACTTAGGAGCCTGCCCCCCTTGGGGCAACCCGGCAATACGTCCTGATCCCATGCCTCCCCCTTGCACATTCTGCTAAATCGCGGCAGCGGTGTCACCATGAAGACATTCAACGAACTGCTCGAAGGCTATACCCGCTTCCGCGAAGGCGATTGGAAGGTGCAGCACGATCGCTGGGAACAGCTGAAAGAAGGCCAGTCGCCAAGAGTGATGGTGATCGCCTGTTCCGACAGCCGCGTGGACCCTGCGCAGATTTTCGACGTGTCGCCCGGAGAGATTTTCGTCGTGCGCAATGTCGCCGCGCTCGTTCCCCCGTTCGAGATGACGCCCGGTCAGCATGGTGTATCCGCAGCGCTGGAATTTGCGGTGCAGTTCCTGAGAGTCAGCTCGGTCGTGGTGATGGGCCATGGCATGTGTGGCGGCTGCAAGGCGGCGCTGACGCAGGATCTGCACGGCAACGAACTGGGCGAAGGCGGCTTTGTCGCCAACTGGATCAACATGCTCGACGACGTGCGCGATCCCATCGCCGCAGACCACGGAACCACAGGCCGTGACGCGGAGCGCGCTATGGAACTGGCAGCGGTAAAGGTAAGCCTTCAGAACCTTCGCACCTTCCCCTACGTGAAGGATAAAGAGGCGTCCGGCGATCTTAGCGTGCGCGGTGCTTACTTCGCGATTTCGGACGGTGTCCTGCACTTGCTGGACGAGGATAGCGGCGAGTTTCGCCCGGCCTGACCGAGAAACCGCGTATAAGAACGTCTGGTTTAGCTTAGTTAAGCAAACCCCGCCTGATCGCGGCGAACGCGGCCAGTGCACAGGGCACGGAGCCGATCAGCGCTAGGCGGGCCAGACTGATTGATGGCAGGTTTGCGCGCAAACCGGCATTCGCCTCGCACGCATACCAGTCTTCCAGATCATCGGGTTGGCCGTGTGTCATGAGCCCCTTTGTAGGTTCAACAGATTGCCGAATTGTTGCAGGAGAAGCATAAATATTTGGGGTGTGCGCCAGTTCAGCATCGATATTTTCCGGCTCTTGCCTTCCCCCGCCCTCCCCGCCATGTAGCGCGCCATGCCGGAAGCAGAACTCAAGAACATCGCCCTCCTGATCGACGCGGATAATGCCAGTCATCATGGTATCGACCCCGTGCTTACCGTTCTGGCAGAACTGGGGCAGGTGAATATCCGCCGCGCCTATGGCAACTGGGCCAAGCCTGCGCTTTCCAACTGGAACAAGATTTCGCACCGCTTTGGCCTGCAACCGGTGCAGCAATTCGACCTGACGAAAGGCAAGAACGCCACCGATATCGCCATGACAATCGACGCGATCGACTTGTTGAACGCGGGCAAGGTTGATGGCTTCGGCATCATGAGCAGCGACAGCGACTTTACCCCGCTCGTCACCCGGCTGCGGCAGGATGGACTGATCGTTTACGGATTCGGCAGCAACAAGGCGCCCGAAGCGTTCAAGACTGCCTGCACCCGTTATATCGATGTGGATCAGCTCATACGCACCAACTCCGCCGACGAGAAGAACGGCTCTGGCCCCGCCCTGGATCAGGACCTGGTCAATCTTCTTGGCGATGCATGGCGGGCCGCCAGCCGCGATGACGAGGGGTATGCGCGGCTACACGAAGTGGGCCAGATCGCCGGCAACCGTTCCAGCTTCGACGTACGCAATCACGGCTTCAAGCGCCTGTCCGACCTGATGCGTGCCGCCAGCGACAACTTCAAGATGGAACGCCGCGACGACAAGCAACTGTATGTAAAGCGGCTGCGCTAGGAGCCTGGCGGCGCGCTTTCCTACTTAAGCGGCTTGGACGCAGGGCAATGCTCATGCAGCCCTCCCCTTCACCTTGCCGACCTGACCGCAGAGCGCAGCCTAACCCGCTGTTATACAGCCCGAATACGGTGAACCGGCTTTTCGACCCAGGACAGTGTTCCAGGTGTTCCACATTAGCAATTGTTAGCGGCCATCCGGCACGAATTTGTGTCTCGTCCGTTAGGGGCAAAACCATACAGTGGAGACAACAGGGCAATGGTCGACAAATCAGAGAAGTTCAATTGGCTGGTCCGCGTGGGCTATTTCAGCCGCGCCATCCTATATTCGGTCCTGGGCCTGATCGCGCTTACCAGCGCCCAGCAGATTGCGCAGGGTACCAACGGCATTTTCCAGGCAATCGAGAACTATCCGGCGGGCACGGTGATCCTGTGGATCATGGTGATCGGCCTTACCGCATACGCCCTGTTCCGGTTCTGCTCTCCGCTGTTCGATATCGAGAACAACGGGTCGGACAAAAAGGGTTGGGCCAAGCGGATCGGTCATGCCGGTAGCGGCATCGGCCACCTTGCACTTGCCTATTCCGCCTACAAGTTTGCCAGCAGCGATAGCGGCGGCTCAGGCGGTTCGGGTAGCGGCGGTTCCGGTGGTGGCGCTCAAGAGGCGGCCTCCGGTGTCCTTTCGATGGAGTTCGGTGGTACCGTAATCGGCATTCTCGGCCTTATCTTCTTCATCGTTGCCATCTTTCAGGTGAAGAAGGGCATTACCGGCGAATTCATGCATCGCATCAGCGGGCAGGCTCCTTCGGCCACCCGTTGGCTTGGCGGTGCCGGGTTCCTAGCGCGCGGTGTGGTCTATGCCGTGATCGGCTGGTCGCTGTTCAAGGCAGGTTTCATGTCGGCGAGTGCGGAGCAGGTGAAAACCCTTGGCGACGCGGTGGCAAGTCTGGCGGGTGAAGGCTTCATCTTTACCCTTACCGCAATCGGTCTGCTGCTGTTCGGCATCTTCAGCCTGATCCTGGCGCGCTACCGGATTATTCCAGAGCTTGACAAGAGTGCCGGGGTTCCCAACTTCCGCGCATGAATTCAACAAGTTCTCATCCCGAACAGGAGGCGCGCGGATCCAAGCACGCGCGCCTCCACCGCATGGTGATGGAGAAGCATGTCTGTCCCTATGGGCTCAAGGCAAAGTGGTTGCTGGAGCGCAATGGATACGAAGTTGAGGATCACTACCTCACCACTCGTGAAGAAACCGACGCTTTCAAGCAAAAGCATGACGTGAAAACGACGCCCCAGGTCTTCATCGAAGGAAAGCGCATCGGCGGTTACGACGCGCTGCGCGCGCATTTTGGCGATCCACCCAGGGACGATAGCGAAACAAGCTATACTCCGGTCCTGGCGGTATTTGCAGTCGGCCTGGGTCTGGCCTTGGCTTTAAGCTGGTGGAGCTTCGGAACCCCGATCACCATTCGCGCTGGCGAGTGGTTCGTCGCGTTTTCCATGGCCATGCTGGCGATGCTCAAACTGCAGGATGTGGAACAGTTCTCCACGATGTTCCTTGGCTACGACCTGCTGGCAAAGCGGTGGGTGCCGTACGCCTACCTCTACCCTTTTCTCGAGGCTGTGGCAGCGATCCTCATGGCAGGCAGGCTGCTACCGTGGCTCTCCGTTCCGATTGCGCTGATCATCGGCACGATAGGCGCAGTGAGCGTAATCTACGCCGTCTATGTGCAAAAGCGCGAGATCAAGTGCGCCTGCGTGGGCGGCAGTGCGAATGTTCCTCTCGGTTTTGTCTCGCTAACTGAAAATCTCGCAATGATGGCCATGGGCATCTGGATGGTTGTCAGGCCCGTAGTGCTGTGAGGCTCAGGCTCCGCAGTTGACCGTGCCCGTGCCCTGGTAGATCACGCGGTCCCAGCGATCGCGCAACCATACCGTCCCTTCATACAGAGCGCCGCCTCCTTCTCCGATCTCCTCGACGGCCTGCTCGTCGTCGATTTCCAGCCGCAGCGAATACTCACGGCCATTGTACAAGGAGCGTGTTCCGGCGGGCAACTCTCGCGACCCGGGATCGGCCGCGAAGCGCAAAAGGTTGTCATCAATCTTCACATAGGCATCTACCTCGCGGGCAATTACCCGCGCACCCATGCTCGTTCCCGGCGCGTAAGAGCACGCAAGACCGAAGAGATCGTTCGCTTCGATATCGGGATATAGGATCGGTTCAGGCACCACCTCGATCAGCGGAGGGGCGGTATCGTTGGCATCGCGCACCCACTCCACCACGGCGCGGTCCTCATCGGCCCTTTCAGCGTCGCTGATCCCATCGCCGCAGGATGCTGTCGCCAGACCGACCACCAGGATGACAAACAGTCTCATCAATGCCTCCCGAACAGTTTCTCGACGTCTTCCATCGACAGTTTCACCCATGTCGGACGCCCGTGGTTGCACTGCCCTGAACGCGGCGTCGCCTCCATCTCACGCAGGAGGGCGTTCATCTCCGCGACGTTCAACGTACGTCCCGCGCGAACCGAACCATGACAAGCCATCGTGGCAAGCACGTGTTCTATCTTCTCGCCAAGCAGCAACGATGCACCATGTTTGGCAAGATCGTCCGCAAGATCAACAAGTAACTTTTCGGGGTCTGCGCGCTTGAGAGTTCCAGGCAAGGCGCGCACGAGCATGGCACCGGGGCCGAAACGTTCGATCGCCAGCCCCAGAGTGGCGAAATGATCGATCTGCTCTTCCAGCCGGTCGCAGGCCGGCTCATCCATCTCCACGACTTCGGGCATGAGTAGTGCCTGGCTGGCAGCAACCTTATCGCCCGCCCCCGCCGCGCGCAGGCGTTCGAGCACGATCCGCTCGTGCGCGGCATGCTGGTCCACCAGCACAAGTCCATCGGCGGATTCGGCAACGATATAGGTGTTGGCGACCTGCCCGCGCGCAACACCGAGAGGAAACTGCTCCGCATTTTCGGGCAAGGCTTCCGCGGCCTCTGCCCGCCCATGCGGTACGGCAGCGACATCCGTTTCGCCTGTCCACTCGTCGCGCGGCTCTGCAACATGCGAACGGGAAGGCGCTGTCCAGTCGCGCCCGGCAAATATGGATCGCAATGCAGGGGATTGCTCTGCGCGCACAGGTTCGACCTGCCAGCGACCCATAGCCCCGGAATCAGGTGCCTGGGCGCTACGCCTGTCTCCTGTCGAAAGCGCTTGTCGCAGACCCGATACTATGAAGCCGCGAACTGCCGCCGCATCCCGAAATCGAACTTCGGTCTTGGCGGGATGCACGTTCACATCGACATCGCCGAACGGTATGTCGAGAAACAATGCCAGCACGGCATGACGATCGCGCGCCAGCATATCGGCATAAGCGCCGCGCACGGCCCCGGTCAGCAAGCGATCCTTGACCGGTCGACCGTTGACGAACAGATACTGGTGGTCCGCGATCCCGCGATTGTATGTCGGCAACCCTGCCACGCCTGTCAGGCGCATAAGCCCTTCACCGCTGGGTCTTTCCAGTTCGATGGATACCCCATTGTCGGCCAGTTCACGGGCGACAATCTGGGCAACCCGCGATTCGGTACTTTCTCCGCCCTGCACGGAGAAAATGCGCCTTCCACCATGCTCGAAAGTAAACCCGATGTCGGGCCGAGCCATGGCAAGCCGCTTCACCACGTCCTGGCACGCTGCATATTCGCTGCGCGGCGTACGCAGGAACTTGCGTCGTGCCGGGATCTTGGCGAACAGGTTCTCGACACGAACGCGCGTTCCTGGTGGCAAGGCGGCAGGGCCTTCCTCCACCAATGCACCATGGTCGACCACTCGGTGCCAGCCCTGCTTTGCCCCGCGCGGGCGACTCTCCAGGGTCAGTCGCGATACGCTGGCGATGGAAGGAAGCGCTTCACCTCTGAAACCAAGTGTGCCGACCTGTTCAATTGCCTCGTCCGGCAATTTGGACGTTGCGTGGCGCTCCAGCGCCAGTGACATTTCCTCGGGCGACATGCCGCAGCCATCATCGGTTATCTCGACCGAATCGAGGCCACCTTCGATAATCGTCACCGCTATCCGCGTGGCGCCGGCATCGATGGCGTTCTCCAGCAGTTCCTTGAGCGCCGACGCTGGACGTTCCACCACCTCGCCCGCAGCGATACGGTTGACGAGTGTCTCTGGAAGTCGGCGAATTTGCGGCATTTCGGTACCTTATCGGTCACCCGCCGCTTTTTCGAGGCGAACCGCGACAAAACTGTGGCTTTGTCGACAAATTTTTTGGCCTTTATCGCCATGACTCGTTAAAGACGCCCCACTTTTCGGACACTTTAAGGCGGATGCGCGGAGTTTCTCCGTGACGAAGCTCACCCAAAACACGGATTTCTCGATGAGTTCTTTTTTTTCTAATCTCTTCAAGTTCGGCTCCCAGAACATGGCCATCGATTTGGGCACAGCCAATACGCTGGTCTATGTGCAGGATCGCGGCATCGTGCTGAACGAACCATCCGTGGTCGCCATTGAAACGCTGAATGGCGTGAAGCGGGTGAAGGCAGTTGGCGAAGATGCCAAGATGATGATGGGCAAGACGCCCGACAGCATCGAAGCCATTCGTCCGCTGCGCGATGGCGTGATCGCCGATATCGAGATCGCCGAAGAAATGATCAAACATTTCATCCGCAAGGTGCACAACAAGCGCACCTTGTTGCGCTACCCAGAAATCGTAATCTGCGTTCCTTCGGGTTCGACCTCGGTCGAACGTCGCGCCATTCGCGATGCCGCCAGTAACGCCGGTGCTTCGGAAGTCTTTCTCATCCTCGAGCCCATGGCAGCTGCCATTGGTGCCGATATGCCCGTGACCGAGCCCGTCGGTTCCATGGTCGTCGATATCGGCGGCGGCACTACCGAGGTTGCCGTGCTTTCGCTTCGAGGCCTGGCCTACACCACTTCGGTACGTACCGGCGGCGACAAGATGGACGAAGCAATCGTTTCCTACGTACGTCGTCACCACAATCTGCTGATCGGTGATGCCACGGCAGAGCGTATCAAGAAAGATTACGGCATCGCTACCGTGCCCGAGGACGGCGTGGGTGAAAGCATCATCATCAAGGGCCGCGATCTTGTGAACGGCGTGCCCAAGGAAATCACCATCAATCAGGCGCACATCGCGGAAGCCTTGTCCGAGCCTATCGGCGCTATCGTGGAAGGCGTACGTATCGCCCTTGAGAACACTGCACCGGAACTGGCCGCCGATATCGTCGACCAGGGCATCGTGCTGACGGGCGGCGGCGCATTGATCCGTGGCCTTGACGACCATATCAAGGAAGAGACCGGTCTTCCTGTCAGTATTGCCGAGGATCCCCTCACCTGCGTTGCAATAGGCACCGGCAAGGCGATGGAAGATCCGATCTACCGCGGCGTGTTGATGACAGCATAATCGGATAAATTCGGGAGGTAACGGCGGTTATGGCGCCGCCATCGGCAACTAGAGCAGGATCGAACAAGAGGGCGCAGCTGGGGCTGTTCGCCGGTTATCTTGCTGCCGGGCTTGGGGCTGCCCTGGGCATTCTGCTTCTGGCGATTTCTCTCTGGCGTCCGGAAACATTCAACGGATTACGGTCCATGGCGAGCGATGCCGCCGCCCCTGTGGGGGAGGTTGGCGCCGCAGGGCGTGTGGGATCGCGCAATTTCTTTGAAGCCATCGCAGGCTATTACAACGCTGGTAGCAAGAATGCAGAGCTGGAGGAAGAGATCGAGATCGCCCGCGTTCGGCTGGTAGAGGCGCGTGCGCTGGAGCAGGAGAACGAGCGTCTGAAAGCCGTGCTGGATCTCGCCGATGGCGATGTCGCTCCCGTAGCCGTGGCGCGCCTGATCGGTTCTACCTCTACCAGCACCCGGCGATTTGCCTATCTCTCGGCTGGCAGCAACGATGGCGTGGCTCCTGGCATGCCGGTAACATCGCCGCTCGGCCTCGTTGGTCGCGTGCTGGAAGCTGGATCGAACACGTCCCGTGTACTGCTGTTGACTGACACCGACAGCGTCGTGCCCGTCCGACGCGCCACGGATAACACCGTCGCCTTCGCCGAAGGTCGCGCCGATGGATCGCTGCGCATTCGGCTGATCAACCTTGGTATCAATCCCCTGGAAATCGGCGATATCTTCGTGACATCCGGTGCCGGGGGAATGTTTCATCCCGGCACTGCCGTCGCCATGGTGAGCGAAATAACCGATGACGGTGCGATCGGCCAATTGCTCAGTAATCCAGCGGCGACCGATGTCGTGATCGTGAAACCGGTCTGGCAAGGCGAGCTGATGGATACGATGGGAGATCCGCTCGAACCAGATCAAACGGAAGAATAATGGAAAGGCTGGCAACCAGCGCGCGGCGTGACGCCTATGGCAGCAAGATCAACCGGGCGCACTCTCCCGTGCTCGCCTATGGCGTGCCGTGGCTTACAACTATGCTGGGATCGCTGACACCGCTTCTTCCGGTAATTGCACCGGCTCCGATACTGCCACCGCTCGGCTATCTCGTACTACTGGCCTGGCGATTGGCTAGACCTGGTGTCCTTCCCATGTGGGCCGGGTTACCGCTTGGATTTTTCAACGATCTTTATTCCGGTCAGCCTATGGGCAGCAGCATCCTGCTATTCTCGATCACCATGATCTCGCTGGAATTGATCGAACTGCGTTTCCCCTGGCGCAGCTTCTGGCAGGATTGGCTTATCGCAGCCATTTTCATTCCGATATATCTGTTGTCTAGTGCCTTGTTTTCCGGGGTGGAAATCGGATTCGACCGCTTGCCCATTCTTATACCCCAGGTCTTGCTTTCCGTGATCGCGTTTCCAATTGTGGCTAAGATGGTTTCCCTGCTCGACAATCTGCGACTGACGCGCGTGAGGCGGATCGGTTAGGCCATGGATCGTAAACTTACGTCGAATTCACTGAAGGAAACCTTCGACCGGCGCAGCTTTGTCATCGGCTCGGTACAGGGTGGTATCGGTCTGCTTCTGGCCGCGCGGATGGGTTATATTGCCGTTGCCGAAAATGAGAAATACGAGATGGAGGCTGAGAGCAATCGCGTTAATCTCAGCCTGATCCCTCCGCGAAGAGGATGGATTCTCGATCGCAACGGCTCTCCCCTCGCCTCCAATCGCGCTGATTTTCGCGTCGATATCATTCCCGAGCGGTTGGAAGACCCCGACAAGACCGTGGAACTCGTTGGCGAATTGCTCGAATTCACCGACGCAGAAAAGGCTGACCTGCGCGACAGGTTGGAAGCTTCGGCGGGTTTTGCGGCGGTACCTGTTTCCAACGGACTGGATTATGAGAAATTCGCCGCGATCAGCGTGCGAATTCCCGAATTACCAGGCGTCATCCCGCAACGCGGCTTCTCGCGCTTCTATCCCACAGGTGCTTCGGTCGGGCATTTGCTAGGCTACGTCGGCGCGCCCAGTCGCGATGAATACGATGAGGAGCCGCAGCCGCTTCTGCTTACGCCTGGATTCAAGCTGGGCAAGGATGGTATCGAGAAGCAGTTCGAACAGCGCCTGCGGGGCGAACCTGGTGCTCGCCGCGTGGAAGTCACCGCCTCGGGTCGTATCGTGCGCGATCTGGAAACGCGCGACGATGTTCAAGGTGAAGCGGTCCAACTTGCCATTGACGGACCCTTGCAGGACTACGCTGCGCGCCGGATAGGTCTAGAGTCAGGCTCCGTGGTCGTGATGGACTGCGCCACTGGCGAACTGCTCTGCATGGCTTCCATGCCAAGTTTTGATCCCAACAGCTTTTCCGACGGGATCGGCCGGGTCGAATTCGCAATGTTGCGCGAGAACGATCGCGTTCCCTTGCGCAACAAGACGCTGAAGGGCCTCTACCCGCCCGGCTCGACCATCAAACCGATGCACTCGATGGCTTTCATGCACGAGGGCGTATCTCCCGACGAATCGATTATCTGCGGTGGCGGACGCCGAATTGGCAACCGCTTCTTCAACTGCTGGAGCAACCATGGCCGCGTGGATATGGCCAAGGCCATTTACCAGAGCTGCGACAGCTATTTCTATCACTTCGCCCAACAGGTAGGGTTCGACAAGGTTGCCGATTACGCACGGCAATTCGGGCTTGGCCAGGAGTTCGACCTCCCGGTCGCCAGTCAGTTCTACGGCACCGTGCCCGATCCAGCGTGGAAGCTGGAGAAATACGGTTCGGAATGGCAACCCTATGACACGGTGAACGCATCGATCGGCCAAGGCTACTACCTCGCAAGCCCGTTGCAATTGGCGGTCATGTCCGCGCGGATTGCCACGGGACGCAAGGTGACACCTTCACTTCTCAAGGTCGGCGAACATTCACCGTTCGCATCTCTGGATTTCAGAAGCGACGAAATCAGCTATATTCGCCAGGCAATGAGCGATGTCGTAAACGGACCCGGCACTGCAGGTCGTGCACGTTTGCCAATCGAAAATGTGCTGATGGCAGGCAAGACCGGTACGGCGCAGGTTGTCAGTCTCAGCGTATCGGATGGCAAATCCGGTCCGTGGAAATATCGCGATCATGGCCTTTTCGTGTTTTTCGCGCCCTTCGACAATCCGCGCTATGCCGGTGCCGTGGTGATCGAGCATGGTGGTGGGTCAGGTGCGGCCTATCCAGTCGCGCGCGATGTCATGACCTTTCTACTCGATCCGCAAAAAGGCCTCGATGCCCTTCATACTTTGGAAGAACAATGGGGCGGCACGGCCCAGCAACGGCTTGATGCGCAATACCAGCAATATGCGACAGCCGCTGGCGTGAACCTGCCACCGGCACCGCCGCCAATCCGGCTCGCCGAGCAGGTGGATGCAGAAGCTCGCGCCGCCTATTCCGCACCTGCTCAGGAAACCGAGCGTGTGTTCGCACCGCGCGATGAAGCCAATCCAAGCGCTGATGGAGTGACGACATGAGGGGAGAGATCACCCTCCCCGCTCCAATCGCCGAATTCCCTTGGCGGGTCGTGATCCCTCTCACCCTGCTTGTGGCGTTCGGAGCCGCTGTGCTGCATTCGGCGGCAGGCGGTTCCATGAACCCCTATGCAGATTCGCACCTTATTCGTTTTGGCGTGTTTCTCTTCATCGCTCTGGTCATGTCCTACTTCCCCGAGGACTGGGCGAAGATCATTGCGATCCCGGCCTATGTCATCACCCTGGTGCTGCTGGTCGCAGTGGAGCTGGTCGGACAGCTTGGTGGTGGTAGCCAGAGATGGCTCGAACTTGGCTTCATGCGGCTTCAGCCATCGGAGCTTATGAAGCCCGGCATCGTCCTCATAATTGCGGCGTTCTATCACACATTGCCCGTCGGTATGATAAGCAGTTGGCGCGCATTGCTGGTGCCTATCGGTCTGATAATCCTGCCTGTCGGACTTGTTCTCCTGCAACCCGATCTTGGTACTTCACTCGCCATTGCCTTTGGCGGCGTGGTGGTAATGTTCCTTGCAGGGATCCCGCAGAAATGGTTCATCGGCGGCGGCATCGCTGCGCTGATTCTGGCACCGATTGCCTATTTCTTTGGCCTTCAACCGTACCAGCAACAGCGCGTGCTGACCTTCCTCGATCCTGCAAGCGATCCGCAAGGAAGCGGTTATCACATCATTCAGTCAAAGATCGCCATTGGCTCAGGCGGACTGGCAGGTAAGGGGTTTGGCGAAGGTTCGCAAAGCCAGCTGGACTATCTGCCGGAACCCCACACGGACTTCGTTTTCGCCACCATGGCAGAAGAATGGGGCCTGATAGGCGGACTTTTCGTTCTGCTGGTTTTCGGCATCGTGCTGCGCTGGGGGCTGCTTATCGCGCGTGAGGCCCAGACCCGCTTTTCGCGGCTTCTGGCCGGCGGCATGACGGCCACGATATTCTTCTACGTTGCCGTAAACCTCATGATGGTGATGGGACTGGCGCCGGTCGTGGGAATCCCCTTGCCCTTCATGAGTCATGGCGGCTCTTCCATGATGACCAACATGATCTGTGTAGGCGCACTGATGATGGTGGAACGCTGGAACCGACGCACATCGTAACGGGCAAGTTTAGCGGGAATGTAATGCAACCCCTTTTCATGCCGGAAACAACCGCTATATGAGCGCCTCCCGGCGATTCGCGACTGCGAATCAAAGGTAGCCAGCGACACATCGCTAGCATGGACGCATAGCTCAGTTGGTAGAGCAGCTGACTCTTAATCAGCGGGTCCTAGGTTCGAGCCCTAGTGCGTCCACCACTTTCCCTATCCCTGTCGAATTGGACCTTCCCTACGCCGTAAGGCAGAGGGATTCGGAGTGGCCAATCCGCGATAGTCCAGCAATTCGCGTTGTCGGTAAAAATCCCGAAGGTTACCCAAGAGGTTCGCGCTGTGGTCACCATGGCGCAAGATCAGCACCGCGCTAGCCGAACCTCGTGTTCTTCCGTCGCCAAGACCGAAAGGTCACGCTGGCACCTGAAACCTGCTAGACATTGCCCATGCGTAGCCCGCTTGCCTTTCTAATACTTTCGATCCTGCTCGCCCTCGCACCACACGCCCGTGCACAGAACGCCGACATCGCCACGCAGGACCTGCGCCTTGCGCGCATCGCGGATGCAATGTTGATTGATAATGTTCGACTTTGCCGCACGACAATGCCTGTGACAGGGATGATCTTGCACAGCCTTGATCAATATGGCGATGGAGCAGAACCCTTTTTCGCGAACGGGACATTGTCGATAGCCGCGGTCGTACCTGGTTCGGCAGCGGACCATGCAGGAGTGCAAGCGAACGACGGCATCGCGTCAATCTCCGGCATCCCCATCGCTAGTATGAAACCGGACGGCGACAGCCATCTGCGCGAAGTCGCCTTTTTTACCCTTTCCGGTATCGGACCGGACGATCCACTCGAACTCGCGATATCGCGGGATGGCAACACACGTGAAGTGCGCTTCGAAGCGCCACGAGGATGTCGCGCGTTGGTGGAGATCCTCGCCGCCAGCGACTTCAACGCTCGCTCCGACGGTCGTGTTATCCAAGTGAGCTTGGATTTTGCCGCTAGCCTTTCCGATGAACAGCTTACCGTTATCGTGGCGCATGAACTTGCGCATGGGGCGCTGGAACACCGCCGCCGCAAAGTGGAGGCGGGCATCGATAACGCCGGTATTCTGCGCCATGTGGGTCGCAATCAGCAAGTGAACCGGCAGGCGGAGATTGAGGCAGACAGGCTATCGGCACACCTGCTGGCCAATGCCGGTTACGACCCGATGATCGCGCCCCAATTCTGGCGCTCCGCCGAAGGTCTGATCGCTGGCGGAGGATCTATGCCCAGCTTTATTTACCCGACCCAGACTGCCCGTGCCGAAATCATCGAGAGGGAGATCGCCCGCTATCTCGCATCGCGGCGCGGCCCAACCTGGCCGGGACACCTTCTCGGTCGAAGAGACCGGGCGTTTACAGGCGACTAGACCTTGTGGGCAGAGCCCTTCGGCGCCTCGCTGATATCGATGTAATTGCGGTCGAAATAGGTCAACGGCGTCGCATCCTGGCGATGTTTGGCCGCCAACAACTCTCCGATGAAAATCGTGTGCGTACCGAACTCGTGACGATGCACCGCCCGACATATGAGGCTCGATTGCGCAGTACGCAGGACCGGAGTGTCCTCGGCCTCCAGCCAGTCGCCTACTGCAAACCGATCCGCGTCGGGCCGCATGAAGTGCTCTGCAACATCGCGATTGCCCAGCCCCAGCACGTTTACGCAGAAACGCTCCGCCCGTTCGAGAGGATCATGCAGCGACGCAGTGCGGTTGATGCAGACCAGCAGGGAAGGAGGTTCGAAACTCAGGGAACTGACAGCGGTTGCAAGGATACCATAACGCCGTCCACCCTCGCTGGTGGTAACGGCGTACACTGTTGCTGCAACATGACGCATAGATTCGCGGAAGGCTTCAACCAGCTTTTCGTGGCTCTGTCCTGCATCGCTCATTCCGGCTCTTTGCGTTTTCCCCGGTCTCGGCGCAAGAGCGAATTTATACCGAGAATGTGATGTTGCGCACTTGCCATCACATTGCGATGTGATATGCGCCAAGCATGAGCGACTTAATCATAGCCCGCGTCCGCGAAATCATCGCCGACGGAAAAATGACCCGCGCCGGCCTTGCCCGCGCTGCCGGTCTTCATGCCAATACCTTGCGCGATTGCAACGAGGACGGTTGGAACCCCACATCCGACACCCTCACGAAGCTCGACAATTTCCTGACCGACAATGACGAAACGCCCGTCCTTGTCGGCATCGAGGAGATTATCGAGGAAGCACGCAACGGACGAATGTATATACTGGTGGATGATGAGGATCGTGAAAATGAAGGCGACCTTATTATTCCGGGTCAGATGGCAACACCTAACGCCATCAACTTCATGGCGACCCATGGGCGCGGACTGATCTGCCTCTCACTCACATCCCGGCGCGGCAAGGAGCTAGGCCTCGAGATGATGAGCAACCGCAATCGCGAGAGCCAGCAAACCGCTTTCACGGTGGCCATCGAGGCGCGCGAAGGCGTTACAACCGGCATTAGCGCGGCGGATCGGGCGCGCACCGTTTCCGTTGCCATCGATTCCTCGAAAGGCCCGGACGATATCGTCACGCCCGGCCATGTCTTTCCGCTGATAGCACGCGACGGCGGGGTGCTGGTGCGCGCCGGCCATACCGAGGCGGCCGTGGACATTTCCCGTCTTGCCGGCCTCAATCCCAGCGGCGTGATCTGCGAGATCATGAACGAGGATGGCACCATGGCAAGGCTGGAAAACCTTGTCGGCTTTGCCCGCAAACATGGCATGAAGATAGGGACGATCCGCGATCTGATCGAATACCGGATGCGTAACGACCACCTGGTCAAGAGAACCAACGAGAGCACGTTCCAGTCCGATTATGGCGGTGATTGGCGAGTAGCAAGTTACCGAAACACGGTGGACGGCTCGATCAATCTCGTATTGCAAAAGGGCCATGTGGTACCCGACAAGCCGATCCTGACCCGAATGCACGCCATCTCCATCTTCGACGACGTGCTGGGCCGCAGCGGCGACAGAAAACGCGCTCTGCAACGTGCGATGGCGGCCATCGGAGAAGAAGGCGAAGGGCTGATCGTCGTCCTAATGCCGAACAAGCCGACTTCGCTGGAAACCGAAATCGGAGGCGTTCAGCATGGCAGCGGCGAACTGCGTGAATACGGCATCGGCGCGCAGATCCTTGCCGACCTTGGCGTGACCGACATGATCCTGCTTTCCAATTCGCACCACAATGTCGTTGGCCTCGAAGGTTACGGCATCACGGTTGTCGAAACCCGCCCGATTCCGGAGTAAAATATGGCCAAGTTTCTAATCGTCGAAGCCCGTTTCTACAGTCACCTTAATGACATGCTGATCAAGGGTGCAAAAGACGCACTCAGATCGGCGGGGCACGAGGCCGAGGTAATCACTGTACCAGGTGCACTGGAAGTGCCGGGCGCGATCGCACTCGCGGCGGAGAGCGATCAGTACGACGGCTTCATCGCCATAGGCGTGGTAATCCGGGGAGAGACCTACCACTTTGAAATAGTGGCAGGGGAGAGTGCCCGCGCGATCATGGCGCTCACGATGGATGGCATACCCATCGGCAATGGTATCCTGACAACCGAGAACGAGGATCAGGCACTGGTACGTGCAGACCCTGCGCAAAAGAATAAGGGCGGAGAAGCGGCGCAGGCCGCAATCCGTATGCTGGAACTAAGCGAAAAATTCGGGTGAACCACCAGCGCGCTAGCGCGAACACTTCTCACCGGGCATGATAGCAAGTAGCAGGAAGAGACCTGGTTTGTCTCTTCCTGTCTGCCTGCGTTATGACGGCCACAATCGCTGCGCGGTCAGTATGTCAGTTTGCCGAAGCAGCCCCGACCGGCATACCTGGCACTGTCGCCCAGCTCTTCCTCGATACGGATAAGCTGGTTGTATTTCGCCAGACGATCGGAGCGGGCCAACGAACCGGTTTTGATCTGACCGCAGTTAGTGGCCACCGCGAGATCTGCGATCGTCGCATCTTCTGTTTCGCCGGACCGGTGACTCATTACCGAAGTGAAGCCTGCCCGGGTTGCCATGTCGACGGCGGTCAGGGTCTCGGTCAGCGTGCCGATCTGATTGACTTTTACCAGCAACGAATTGGCCAGTCCCTTCTCGATACCCATCTTCAGACGGTCGGGATTGGTAACGAACAGATCGTCACCCACCAGTTGCACGCGGTCGCCGATCATGTCGGTTAGCGCTTTCCAGCCTTCGAAATCGTCTTCGCCCATGCCGTCCTCGATGGAAAGGATGGGATAATCGTCGCAGAGGCTGGCGAGGTATGCCGCCATTTCATCCCCGGTCAGCGAGAGTTTCTCGCCGGAGATTTCGTACTTGCCATTGCGGTAGAATTCGGTGGAGGCGCAATCCAGGGCCAGCACCACGTCATCGCCGGGCGTGAAGCCCGCTTTCTCGATACTGGTCATGATGAAATCCAGCGCATCGCGAGTGCTTGCAAGATTGGGCGCGAAACCGCCCTCGTCACCGACGGAAGTTGCCAGTCCCTTGTCCGACAGGCCCTTCTTCAACGTATGGAAAATTTCGCTGCCCCAGCGCACGGCCTCGGCGATGGATTCAGCGCCGATGGGCATAACCATGAATTCCTGAACATCGATCGGATTATCGGCGTGTTCGCCGCCGTTCACGATATTCATCATCGGAACCGGCAGAACATGAGCCGAGACACCGCCGACATAGGCCCACAGCGGCAGGCCGCGAGAGTTGGCGGCCGCCTTGGCAACCGCCATGCTTACGCCGAGGATCGCATTGGCACCCAGCTTGCTCTTGTTGTCGGTGCCGTCAAGTTCGATCAGCGCCATATCGATGTCGCGCTGGTTCTCCGCATCCGGCCCTAGCAACAGTAGCTCCGAAATTGGTCCATTGACGGCATTGACGGCCTGGGTCACGCCCTTGCCGAAGTAGCGATTTTCGTCGCAGTCACGCAGTTCGACCGCCTCATGCGCGCCCGTGGATGCACCCGAGGGCACGGCTGCACGTCCAAAACTGCCATCCTCCAGGAGAATATCGACTTCAACTGTCGGATTGCCTCTGGAATCGAGGATTTCGCGGGCGTGAATGTCGATTATTGCGGTCATGGTCTGATGCTCCTGCTGGGCGGGTCTCAGCGCCTCCTATCGCCCGGAACTTTGCACTGCAACACGCGTTAAGCGATTGAACCGGGGTATTGCAGCCCCCCTATGAATATTGAGGGACACCAAGGTGAACCCAGGAAGGGAAAAGAACAATGGCAGCCAAGAAACCTGTAGCCAACACATCCACCGTCGCCGCAACGCCAAATGCGACCGAGACCGTGGAAGCCACCACTACCACCACCAACACAACCACGACCTCACCCAACACGGCGGAGGCAAAATCGCGTTTCAACGCTGCGCTTGATGAAGCGAAGGCCGGCGCGGCCGCACTTGGCGACGAAGCCAAGTTGCGGGCAAGCGGCTACCGCGAAGATGCCAAGGCACGCGGCGGCGAGTGGTCAACCGATGCCAAGTCGAAGGCCGGTGAGCTCGCAGTAGAGGGCAAGCACAAGGCAAGCGAAGCCCTTACCGGTCTGTCGCGCGTCATCGACGAGAATGCGCCCGCGCTGGATGAAAAGCTGGGTCCCAAGTACGGCGATTATGCCCGCTCGGCGTCGCAGTCGTTGCAGGAGAACGCGCGCAAGCTCGATGAGAAGAGCCTGGATGAACTCGCGGACGAATCGCGTGAAGCTATCCGCAAAAGCCCTGCGACCGCAGTCGGCCTTGCCGCTCTCGTCGGCTTTTTCTTCGCCCGCCTGTTCCGCTAAGACACGGTGCAGGTAAAACACGACGAAGGCGTCGAACCGCTTCAGGCTAGCGACGCCGCTCACGCAGCGACATTTCCGCAGGACGGGTCGGCGCACCACGCCGAACCGCCTGCGGAAACGCGCTCGCTTGCCGATGATCTGGAAGCGCTTCTCGAAGATGCGCGGACTTACCTTGATGCAGAGATGTCGTACCAGAAAACCCGCGCAGGGTTTGTGGCAGACAGGCTTAAGAAAGCCGCTGCATTTGGAGCGGTAGCAGCCTACTTTGCGGTATTGGCCACCATTGGTTTGACCGTAGGGCTTATCATTGCACTAACGCCGCTGATCACAGCCTGGGGCGCCACGGCCGTAGTCGTGCTGGCCTTGTTGCTTCTGGCCTACATTCTGGTTCGGAAGGCTGGAAAGGCATGGAATGACATTACCGGTGCGATGAAGAGCGACGAGGAGCCCGGCGGCCATGGCTGATCTACAACGACAATTGCACGAAGATCGCATGCTGCGAGACGCGGCGAAGCGGTTGGTCAAAAATGATATGGCTCATGTCAAGGGCGACGTCTCTCGAAAGGGATTGGGCACTCGGTTTGTTGACAGAACCAAGGACGGCGTCGCCGAACTGGCAGATACCACCGGGCACTATGCCGATACGCATCGTGCACAACTTGGCACAGGGCTCATCGTTGGTGTCGCAGCCCTAGCCGGCTGGATTTTCCGCGATCAACTTGCTGAGGCGGTTTACGATCTGTTCCACGACAAGAGCCCGCTGGAGCAGGCTGCTGATAAGGTGGAACAAGTCGCACAGAACGCCCGTTCCTACCTAGACTGAAACACATATCTCCTGGAGATTACTGATGAATGATCCGAAACGTGCCGAAATCAAGGCCCGCATCGCCGCTGCTCAAGAGCGCGAAGATGCCAGGGCTGAACAATCCACCACCGAGCGCGTAGCCGAAAAGGCTTCTGATGCGGGGGATGCCTTCACCAGCTTTGTGAAGGAACATCCCCTCGCCTCGGCTGCCGGTGGTGTCGTTCTGGGCATTCTGGTTGCGGGCATGTTCAAAGGCCCGCGTCGTGCAGCTGCCACCGGCGGAGCCAAGGCCGTTGGTCTTGCCGCGATCGGCGCAGAAATCGCGTCTGCATTTGCCAGTGAACTGCTTGACGATGCGAAGGATGTCGGTCGCGCCGGCGCGCGACGCGCCGAAGACGTTGGTGACGCGCTTGGCGACCGCGCCCGCTCTGTTCGCCGCGATGCGACCTATCAGGCAGATCGCGCGGGAGATGCCGCACGAATTGCCAGTCGGGAAACCGGCAAGAGGATTGCACGGGCATTCGGTAAACGCCGCTAACCCCGACATTCGAAATGCAAACTCATGTCCCCTTGCGCTGTGAGCCATTTGGCCTAGAGCGCGGGGGATTTTGTTTGCAACAGTAACCGAAAGGTCATCGCATGTCCGAAGAGCACGAACACCAGCTTCTCCATCTCGTAATGGGTGGCCGCGTAACCGATCCGCGGGGCGCGGAATTCCAGGACTTGAAAGACATCCACGTCGTAGGCTTCTTCGCCAATTTCGAAGCTGCAGAGGAAGCCTGGCGCGGCTGGGCCCAGCGTACGGTCGACGATGCGGAGATGAAATACGTGATCGTTCACCTGCACAAGTTGCTGGAGCCGGACCTTCCCGGCAAGTAATCGCAGACACAAAAAAGCCCCGCTTTAGCGGGGCTTTTCGTATCGCTCATCATGACGCGATTACTTGAACTCGATCTTGTCGATCAGGTAGAACTTCTCGCCTGAAGGCACTGTCACTTCAACCTCATCACCAACGCTTTTACCGATCAGTGCGCGTGCCAGCGGGCTTTCGTAGGATACGCGCCCGACCTTGGCATCACTTTCTGCCTGGCCCACGATCTGATAGGTCAGCGCCTTGTCGTCTTCGTCCAGCACGGTCACGGTCGCGCCGAACACCACCTTGTCGCCCGAAAGACTTGCCGGATCGATGATCTGCGCGCGGCTGGTCTTGTCTTCCAGATCGGAAATTTGCGCCTCTACCTGTCCCTGCCGTTCCTTAGCCGCGTGATATTCGGCATTCTCCGACAGGTCGCCATGCGCACGCGCTTCCTCGATCGCGTCCACGATCTTGGGACGCTCCTCACGCAACGCCTTGAGATCGGCGGTCAGCTTTTCATAGCCCTCCGCGAGCATCGGCACTTTCTGCATTGTATTTCCTGCTTTCTATGACTCTCGTCAATACGACCCTGTCCCGCCATACTGGCGGCTGCCAAGGCCGGATCGAGGTGGAGGAGGTGTCTGGTTCCTACCCATAATAGTCTTGCAACGAACGCACTTCAAGTTCGTCTGTATTTACCGACACGATCGCCTGCGCCGCCGCGATCGATGCAGCGGCGGTGGTGTAGTAGGGAACCTTCATTTCCAATGCGGAGGCGCGGATGGACTGACTGTCCTTGTGGCTTTGCCAACCCTCGGTGGTATTGAACACCAGCGCGATTTCGCCATCGCTGATCTTGTCGACAATATGCGGGCGGCCTTCCGCTACCTTGTTCACGCGTTCAACCGGAATGCCGTGGTCCGAGAGGTATTCGGCGGTCCGACCAGTGGCGATAACATTGAAACCCTTGTCGACGAGCTGACGCGCCGAACTGACGATTTGCGGTTTGTCGCTATCCTTCACCGAGACGAATACAGTGCCCGACTTGGGCAACATGCTGCCTTCCGCAATCTGCGACTTGGTGTAGGCGGTGGCGAAATCGCTATCGATGCCCATAACTTCGCCGGTGGACTTCATTTCCGGCGTGAGAACGGGGTCGGAGCCCGGGAACCGGGCGAAGGGGAACACCGCCTCCTTCACCGCCACCCAATCGAGGTCGCGGCGGATCTTCGGCAGATCGGCCAGCATTTCCCCAGCCATGACGCGCGCTGCAATCTTGGCGATCTGCGATCCGCTGGCCTTGGCGACGAAGGGTACGGTGCGACTGGCACGTGGGTTCACCTCAATCAGGTAGACCTCGCCATCCTTCACGGCGAACTGCACGTTCATCAGGCCGCGCACCTTCAACCCATGGGCCAGCAGTTCCGCCTGGCGTTCCATCTCATCGATGATGTCCTGCGGCAGACTGTATGGCGGCAGCGAACAGGCACTGTCGCCTGAATGCACGCCCGCCTCCTCGATATGCTGCATAACGGCCGCAACCACCACGTCCTCACCGTCGCAAAGGGCATCCACATCGCATTCCACCGCGTCGCGCAGATACTGGTCCACCAGCACGGGGCTGTCGCCAGACACTTCCACGGCGGTATTGATGTAGTTGATGAGTTGCGCGTCCCCATCGACGATTTCCATCGCGCGTCCACCCAGCACGTAGGACGGGCGCAGCAGCACCGGGTAGCCGATGCGGTGCGCCACGGCCAATGCCTCGTCCTCGGAATAGGCGATGCCGTTTTCGGGCTGCTTCAATTTCAGCTTGTTTACCAGCTTGGCGAAGCGTTCGCGGTCTTCGGCCAGATCGATGGCATCGGGACTGGTGCCGAGAATGGGAATGCCCGCCTCTTCCAGCGCGCTGGCCAGCTTCAGCGGGGTCTGCCCGCCGAATTGCACGATCACGCCTTTCAGCGTGCCGCGCGAGTGTTCGACGCGCAGGATTTCCAGCACGTCTTCCGCCGTCAGCGGCTCGAAATAGAGGCGATCCGAGGTATCGTAATCGGTGGATACGGTTTCAGGGTTGCAGTTGACCATGATGGTCTCATAGCCGGCCTCCGCCAGCGCGAAGCAGGCGTGGACACAGCAATAATCGAACTCGATACCCTGTCCGATGCGGTTCGGCCCGCCGCCAAGGATCACCACCTTTTCTCGGTCTGTGGGCATGGCCTCGTTCTCCGGCTCGCCGAAGCTGGGGGCTTCGTAGGTGGAGTACATGTAGGGCGTGATCGCCTCGAACTCGGCGGCGCAGCTGTCGATGCGCTTGTACACCGGCAGCACGCCCAGCTTCTGACGCAGCTTGCGCACCTCTTCCTCGCTGGTGGCGCCGGCCATGGCGCGCAAGGCGTCGTGCAGCAGGCCCGAACGCTTGGCCTGGGTTTCACCCAGCCCACCAGCAACACCCACGGAACGCACGGCCAGCGTGGCAAGGCGCTTGTCGGAGAAGCCCATCGCCTTAAGGCGGCGCAGGTCCTCTGCGTTGTTGGGCAGTCCCTCGGCGCCGATCATCCGCTCTTCGTAGATGATCTCCTCGATATGACGCAGGAACCACGGATCGTAGAAGGTGATGGCCTGCACCTCTTCCACGGTGAAGCCTTCGCGGAAGGCTTGCGCTATGTTGAGGATGCGCTCCGGCGTCGCCTGGCTGAGGGCGGCGGTGATGATCTCGCGGCTCTTGCCTTCCAGTTCGGGCATGCGGTTGAACCCGTCCAGCCCTGTCTCGAGGCCGCGCAGCGCCTTCTGCATCGATTCCTTGATGTTGCGCCCGATGGCCATCACCTCGCCCACCGATTTCATGGCGGTGGAAAGGTGATTGTCCGCACCCTTGAACTTTTCAAAGGCGAAGCGCGGGATCTTGGTGACGACGTAGTCCAGCGTCGGCTCGAAACTGGCGGGCGTTGCACCGGTAATTTCGTTGGTGATCTCGTCCAGCGTGTAGCCCACGGCCAGCTTCGCCGCGACGCGCGCGATGGGGAAGCCGGTGGCCTTGGATGCAAGCGCCGACGAGCGCGAGACGCGCGGGTTCATCTCGATCACGATCAGGCGGCCATCCTTGGGATTCACCGCGAACTGCACGTTCGATCCGCCGGTTTCCACGCCGATCTCGCGCAGGCACGCGATGCTGGCGTTGCGCATGATCTGGTATTCCTTGTCCGTCAGCGTGAGAGCTGGCGCGACAGTGATGGAATCGCCGGTGTGGACGCCCATCGGATCGACGTTCTCGATGGAGCAGATGATGATGCAATTGTCGTTCTTGTCCCGGACGACTTCCATCTCGTATTCTTTCCAGCCGAGCAGGCTTTCCTCGATCAGCACCTCCGTGGTGGGGCTGGCGTCGAGGCCGCTTTTCACGATCCGCTCGAACTCGGCCTTGTTGTAGGCCACGCCGCCGCCGGTGCCTCCCATGGTGAAGCTGGGCCGGATGATGGAGGGCAGGCCCGTGCGCTCAAGGATTTCGTAAGCCTCGGCCATGTTGTGCGCCACGCCGCTGCGCGCGCTTTCAAGGCCAATGCCATCCATCGCCTCGCGGAAGCGCATGCGGTTTTCGGCCTTGTCGATCACGTCGGCCTTGGCCCCGATCATCTCGACGCCGTATTTCTCCAGCGTGCCATCGGCATCCAGCGCCAGCGCGCAGTTGAGCGCGGTCTGCCCGCCCATGGTGGGAAGCAGGGCATCGGGCCGTTCCTTGGCGATGATCTTGGCGACGATCGCGGGCGTGATCGGTTCTATATAAGTCGCATCGGCAAATTCCGGGTCGGTCATAATGGTGGCCGGGTTGGAATTGACCAGGATGACGCGATAGCCATCCTCCTTCAGCGCCTTGATCGCCTGGGTGCCGGAATAATCGAACTCGCAGGCCTGCCCGATAATGATCGGACCAGCGCCAATGACGAGGATGGAGGAGATGTCAGTACGTTTAGGCATCAAACTTTTTCCAGAAACTTTGAGTAGCGACGATCAAGCGCGCCTCTTTCATTACTTCGGCTGCAGTAAACTCATGAACTCTACGCTTCGGGTAGGGGTCAAATATTTTATAATGACCGCACTTTTTCTTCTTGGTCACGGCCAACCAGTGACCAACACCTTCCTCGTGTGAAATCAGAGCTCCACCTTCATCAAACAGGCGGTCCAAGCCAAACTCTCTGACCCTCGCCTTATTCTGGCGAAAATATCGCGCTTCTAAACGGTTCCGCTGACGTACTTGGGTGCGGTTTAGAACATCTCGAAGTTCTTTAACTCCGAAACCTTGGTGTCCGATCTTCTTCGGCGTAAAGCTTTCCGCAGGAAGCGCCTCAAGCAGTTCAACAATTCGCTTGTTAAATTTCGTTGACCCTGCATCTGCTTGTCGGATAATCTTTGCGAGCGCATATATCCCACACAATCCGTCGGAAGTACCTTGGCGCTGTCCCATTACCCCAACATCCCCACGAACTTCTCGAAGAGATAGAAGCTGTCCTGCGGTCCCGGCGATGCCTCGGGATGGTACTGTACCCCGAACGCCCGCTTGCCGCTGATCGCGATGCCGCAGTTGGAGCCATCGAACAGCGAGACGTGCGTCTGCTCTACGCCTTTGGGCAGGCTGTCAGGGTCAACCGCGAAGCCGTGATTCATCGAGGTGATTTCCACTAGGTCGCGGGTTTCGCCCCAGCTTTCGCCCACGCGCTGAACCGGGTGGTTCGCGCCGCGGTGGCCCTGGTGCATCTTGGCGGTCCTCGCGCCAGCGGCCAGCGCCAGCATCTGGTGACCTAGGCAGATGCCAAACAGCGGCATATCGTTGTCCAGCAGCGCCTTGATAACCGGCACTGCATATTCCCCCGTCGCCGCTGGATCGCCGGGGCCGTTGGAGAGGAACACGCCATCAGGCTTCAGCGCCCTGATGTCCTCCAGCGAAGTGCGCGCCGGAACCACCGTGACCCGCGCGCCCGCCTTCACAAGGTTGCGGAAGATGTTGTCCTTGCTGCCATAGTCTATGGCGACGACATGCGGCTTCGCATTGCGATCCGCCTTGTCGTAACCCTGTCCCAGCCGCCAGTAGCCGCCTTCCCAGTCTTCCTGGTGCTCGCGCGAAACACGCTGGGCAAGGTCCATGCCTTCCAGCCCCGGCCATTCCTGCGCGCGCTGCATCAGCGCGTCGAGATCGAATTTCCCCTTGGGATCGTGCGCGATCACCGCATTTGGCGCGCCCGTCATGCGGATGCGGCGGGTCAACGCGCGGGTGTCCACGCCTGAAATGCCTATCTTGCCCTGCTTTGCCATCCATTCGACAAATTCGCCTTCGCTGCGGAAGTTGGACTGACGCGTAATGTCTTCGCGCACGATGCAGCCCACCGCGCCTTCCACGCGGCTTTCGAAATCCTCGTCATTGGTGCCGACGTTGCCGATGTGCGGGAAGGTGAAAGTGACGATCTGCGCCGCGTAGCTGGGGTCGGTCAGCACTTCCTGATAGCCCGTCATCGCGGTGTTGAAGCAGACTTCGCCCACCGCGCTGCCGGTGGCGCCAAAGCCTCTGCCCCATACGATTGTTCCATCGGCCAGCACCAATACGCCGGTTGAGCCTTGAGGTTGCGCGCGCGAAGAGGCGAGAAAGGCCATGGTGGCTCCCGTTGGATAGTTGGACCGGCAATGTGTGCTAAGTCCCAGCCGCTAAAGACGGACATGCCTTCCGTCAAGCACAAGACTTGGCTTTGTGGCGCATCGCACTAGATGGAAGGGCAATTGATCCACAGGAAAGACTCGAACCCATGCTGAGAGACGACATCAAGACCGAAACGGTCACCGCCATGAAGGCAAAGGATAAAGAGCGCACCGCCGCGCTGCGTCTGATCTCCGCCAAGATAAAGGATCGCGACATCGAATTGCGCGGCAAGGAAGCCGGGGACGACGATGCGATGGTGATCGATGTCCTGCAGAAAATGGCTAAACAGCGACGCGAATCGATCCAGATGTACGAGGAAGGCGGCCGCACCGAACTGGCTGAACAGGAAAAGACCGAACTCGCCGTGATCGAGGAATTTCTGCCGCAGCAGATGGACGAGGCCGAAACGAAGGCCGCGATCGAGCAGATCAAAACCGAGACCGGTGCCGAGGGCATGAAGGACATGGGGCGCGTGATGGGCGAACTGAAGGCGCGCCACGGCACGCAGCTCGACATGGGCCGCGCCAGTGGTTGGGTGAAGGAGTCGCTGTCTTGAGGTCTTTTCCTCTCGCCCTTCCCCTTGTTATCGCCCTTTCCGCATGCGGGCCGGAACCGGCACCCGATCCCTCGCCGACGCCAAGCGAGACAGTGGTCGGTCCGCGCACGCTGGTGCCAGCGGGATTCAACGACATGGAACTGGGGCCGAAGATCGTCGGTCCGCAGGGGCCGGAGGTGTCGGGCACGCTGGTTCGCGAGGGGACCACGGTTGCCGAGATCGTCAGCTACGTCGCCTGCCCACCCCCTGCAGAGGGTGAGGAACCGGCAGAGGAATGCGTACCCGCCAATCAGGCTGATGATGCCGTATACACCTATGTTCATCGCATTACGCCGGTAGATTTGGCGGACAACCTAGATACGCCGATGGTATTCCGCACGACGCGCAAGGCGCATGGCTTTGCCAACAATATCGGCTTTGATCGGGAACAGGCGCAGGCCGTTCTTGGCGAAGGCTATGCGATCCGCGTGCAGGAAGACAACGGTGCGCTGGCTTGGCGCGTGGAAGTCAGCAACGGCTGGAGCGCAGGCGAGGAACTGACCTTCTTCTGGCAGTCCACCCTGCCGCCAGAGGGCCCGGCAGATGCCTACGCTGTCGGTACAGAAAATGGGCGCGCCGTGGGGACAGGCCCCTTCCCGCCTGAAGAAGCAGCCGACGACGATGGAAGCGCAGAGCCCGCGCGGACGGACTGATCCGGAACGCTTAGATGCTACCGCTGTGTTAACTATCAAAATGTGAGGCGAGCGGAACCTCCACCCAAACGCGACGGTTTTCGGGGACAACAGAGGCGTGCGTATGTCGCCGCCTGCCTAGGAGGCTTCTGATGTTGAAACACCATTTCGCCCTGCCCATCGCGCTGATGGCCAGTACGGCGCTCGCCGCCTGCTCGTCAGAACCGGAGATCGATAACGACGCTGACCTGGCAGCAGAGACCGAGGAAGCTGAAATCGCGCGGCAGTCTCTCGATACAGGCGATTTTGCCGACCTGGAACTGGGCGCGAAGATCGTCGGTCCTCAAGGCGAGGAGGTGAGAGGACGCCTGGCAAACGAGAGCGGTGCCTTTGCCGACATTACCTCGTTCGTTGCCTGTCCTGCCGGGATGGAGGAGTGCGATCCCGCAACCGCGCCTGAAGGCACGATCTACACCTACGTGCACACGGTCTATCCGGGTGAAGACAACGATCCCACCACCGGCAGCGGCGATGGCGACGATTCATCCAACGTCGAGACGACCGAGGCCTTCCGCATGACCATGCCAAGCCACGGTTTCACAGGCACAGTGGGTTTTTCATACGGCGAAGCTGCCAACGCGGTGAATGATACCCTTCTGATCGTGGCGAGCTGTCACGAACAGGGCATCGCCTGGACCGTGGAAGAGGGCGACGGGGGCGACCAGTGGGGGCAGGGCGAACCAATCACATTCTACTGGCAAAGCACGCTGCCACCCGCAGGCCCCGCCGACGCCTATGAAGTTTTTGCCAACTACACCGCTGCCAGCGGCCCCGGCCCCTATCCGGCACCAAGCGACACGGCCAGCAATGCTTGCGCGAACAGCTCATCCACCAATACATCCACAGTTGGCAGTTGAACTGCGCGCCAACAGGTCGCATTGATGGAGCATGGCGCTCTCACCGCAATGGCTGGATGAACTTAAAAGCCGGATTACGCTATCCGCGCTGATCCAGCGTACGGTGAAACTGCAGCGAGCGGGTCGTGAATGGAAAGCTTGCTGCCCGTTTCATTCGGAAAAGACCCCAAGCTTCTACGTGAACGACCAGAAGGGTTTCTATCATTGCTTCGGCTGCCAGCAGCATGGCGGCGCGATCGACTGGATGATGGAACAGCACGGGCTGGAATTCATGGACGCGGTGAAGGATCTGGCTTCCGAAGCCGGGATGGAGGTGCCTGCGCCAGATCCGCGCGCTGCCAGGCAGGCCGAACAGCGCGCCACGTTGCACGATGTGATGGCCGCGGCACAAGAATGGTTCGTCGCGCAGTTGGACGGTCCCGCTGGCGAACAGGCGCGCGCCTATCTACAGCGCCGCGGGCTGGACGAACATACGATCCGCCGTTTCGGCTTTGGCTGGGCCCCCGATGACAAGCAGGCGCTGAAGTCAGCGCTTTCCACTTTCGATGAGCGATTGCTGATAGAAGCAGGCTTGCTGATCGAGGTTGAGGACAAAATCCCCTACTCCCGTTTCCGGGGCCGCGTGATGCTGCCCATTCAGGACGCGCGAGAGCGCGTGATCGCATTCGGCGGGCGTATCCTGCAGGATCGCGAAGGCGTAGCAAAATACCTCAACAGCCCGGACACTCCGCTTTTCGATAAGGGCCGCACGCTATACAACATGCACCGCGCTGCTGCTGCTTCCCGCAAGACGGACCGTGTAATAGTGGCCGAAGGCTACATGGACGTGATCGCACTGGCCGCTGCAGGAATCGAGGACGTAGTGGCGCCGATGGGTACGGCGGTCACGGAACAACAGATCGAACTGCTCTGGCGCATGGCCGACAAGCCCGTGCTGTGCCTTGATGGCGACAATGCTGGCAAGCGCGCGGCCATGCGAGCGGCCGAGCGCGCGCTGCCGTTGCTTCGCCCCGGTCATTCACTGCAGGTCGTACAACTGCCCGCAGGTTTGGACCCCGACGATCTGTTGAAGCGAGACGGGCGCAAGGCGATGGATGCACTGCTGGAACAGCCCAAGTCGCTGCTGGACCTGATCTGGGAGCACGAGCGCGATGCAGCCCCCCTTGCCTCCCCCGAAGACAAGGCCGGATTGAAAGCGCGCGTGCTGGAGCAAGTGGATGCCATCCAGCACCCCGATATCCGCTCGCTATACCGGCGCGAACTGCTGGAGCGCTACGGCAGTTTCGCGTTCCCTCCGCGAGAGTTCAAGAAAGGTGGCAACTTCCGCAAGGAAGGCTCTTTCCGCCGCGATGCACCCGCACGCACGCCTCCCGAAGTGACGCAAGCTTTGCGGAGGGCCACAGCAGGTGTCTTCCGCGACACGCTGACTGCTGCCATCCTGAACGGAATGATGAAGTTTCCAGGCGAGGTCCACCGCCATGCCGATGCGCTTTTAAGCCTGAGCAAAGGCGACGCACAATTGGCGCAGGCCGTAAATTTCTTGCTTGATCACGCCGAAGAGCTTGAAGCTTTGGGCAATTCGCCCATATCGGGGCAAGACATCTTGCCGCCTGCACCGGATAACACCCGTTTCTCCTTCCTGATGGAAGGCTCCGATCCGGACGAGGCGAGGGAAGATTTGGCCGAAGCCGTTGCCCTGCTGGTCGAAAGACCGGCACTCGAGGCGGCAATTGTTGCGGCCACCCGTCGCTTCGATACAGATCCAGAGGGTGCGTTTGCGGAACAACAGCGGTTGCGCAAACGAAAACTGGAAATCGATGTGCGACTCGGGCAAATGACCAGGAAACGCGCCGCTTCGCAGGCGTTCGATAAACAAGATCCGGAGGCCGCCGAAAGGCAGGTCGCCGAACAGGAAACGGACTGACGCATCACTATGGCATCCGACGCCAAGACCAAGCAGAACGACGACGCTCCCCTGATCGATCTCAACGAGGCATCGATCAAGAAGATGATCGCCAAGGCCAAGCGCAAGGGCTACATCACCTATGATGAGCTTAACGAGGCGTTGCCTTCGGGCGAGATGAGCTCCGACCAGATCGAGGATGTGCAATCCGCATTGTCCGACATGGGTGTGCAGATCGTCGAGAGCGCGGACGAGGCGGACGAGGACGACGGACCGGAAGAGATTGCTCCTACCGGTTCCGAATCGCAGGCCGAACCCAAGCAGAATGTGCCCGAAAAGAAGAAGTCGGTCGCCGGCGAAGGCCGCACCGACGATCCAGTGCGCATGTACCTGCGCGAAATGGGCGCGGTGGAACTTCTCAGCCGCGAGGGCGAGATCGCCATTGCCAAGCGCATCGAATCCGGTCGCGACACCATGATTATGGGCCTTTGCGAAAGCCCGATCACCTTCCACGCTATCATCACGTGGTCCGAAGCACTGAACAACGAGGAAATGCAGCTGCGCGAGATCCTTGATCTCGACGCCATGCTTTCCAAGGAGCCTCCCGTTGACAAGATGGAAGAGGAGAACGAGGACGACGACGGCGAAATCTCGGAAGAGACCGCCGGCCCCACCATTCGCGACGACGATGAAGACGACGACGAGGATGAGGAGGGCGAGGACGGCGAAGGCCGCAAGCGCGACGACGACGAGGAAGAGGACAACACCATGTCCCTTGCCCAGATGGAAGCTGCGCTGAAGCCGGATGCCATCGAACGTTTCGCCCGCATCACCGATCTGTTCAAGAAGTTCGAGAAGCTGCAGGCAGAACGTGTCGACATCCTGGGCGCCGGCAATGAATTCCCGGCAGCCAAGGAAAACCGCTACGAGAAGCTGCGCGAGGAGCTGACTGCAGAGGTAGAGTCCGTGCAGTTCCACGCGACGAAGATCGAATATCTCGTCGACAACCTTTACGCCTTCAATCGTCGCCTTACCGCGCTGGGTGGCCAGATGCTGCGCCTAGCAGAACGGCACAAGGTCAAGCGCATCGACTTCCTCAATGTCTATGTCGGCAATGAGTTGGACGATACGTGGCTGAAGGAAAAGGCGAAGAAGGACAAGAAATGGGCCGCCTTCGCCGAGAAGGAAGCCGATGCGGTTGAACGCATTCGCGCCGAAATCGCGGACATTGCCAGCGCCACGGGGATGAGCCTGGACGAGTTCCGCCGTATCGTGAACATGGTGCAGAAGGGCGAGCGCGAAGCGCGCATCGCCAAGAAGGAAATGGTTGAGGCGAACCTGCGCCTGGTGATTTCCATCGCCAAGAAATACACCAATCGCGGCCTGCAATTCCTCGACCTGATTCAGGAAGGCAACATTGGCCTGATGAAGGCGGTCGACAAGTTCGAATACCGCCGCGGCTACAAGTTCAGCACCTACGCCACCTGGTGGATCAGGCAGGCGATCACGCGTTCCATCGCCGATCAGGCCCGCACGATCCGTATTCCGGTCCACATGATCGAGACGATCAACAAGCTGGTGCGCACATCGCGCCAGTTCCTGCACGAGCAGGGCCGCGAACCTACGCCGGAGGAGATGGCTGAGCGCCTTTCCATGCCACTGGAGAAGGTTCGCAAGGTGATGAAGATCGCCAAGGAGCCGATCTCCCTCGAAACGCCCATCGGCGACGAGGAAGATTCGCATCTTGGAGATTTCATCGAGGACAAGAATGCCATCATTCCTGTTGATGCGGCGATTCAGGCGAACCTCAAGGAAACTGTCACTCGCGTTCTGGCCTCACTCACACCGCGTGAGGAGCGCGTGCTGCGCATGCGCTTTGGTATCGGCATGAACACCGATCACACCTTGGAAGAAGTCGGCCAGCAGTTCAGCGTGACGCGTGAACGTATTCGTCAGATCGAAGCAAAGGCATTGCGGAAGCTGAAGCACCCGAGCCGCAGCCGCAAGATGCGTTCGTTCCTGGATCAGTAGGCCGAATGTCGGGCGGGATGTCTGTAGAGTGATACCCCGCCTGATCCTCTTCAACAAGCCGATAAACGTGTTGTCGCAGTTTACCGACCGCGGCAGCCCGACGAAACGTGCCACGCTGTCAGACTATATCCAGGTGCCGGGTGTCTATCCTGCCGGCAGGCTCGATCGCGACAGCGAGGGTTTGCTGCTACTGACCGATGACGGCAAGTTGCAGGCGCGCATAGCCGATCCGAAATTCAAGCTACCCAAGACTTACCTCGTGCAGGTGGAGGGCGAACCGGATGATGCCGCTGTCAAGCAACTGTCGCGTGGTGTCGAATTGAACGACGGCGTCACCCGCCCAGCCCGCGCAGAAGCAATTGCCGATCCCCAGCTATGGCCGCGCGATCCACCCGTGCGGTTTCGCAAGAGCGTGCCCGATAGCTGGCTGCGCCTTACCATAACCGAAGGCCGCAACCGGCAGGTTCGCCGGATGACGGCCGCTGTCGGTTATCCCACGCTGCGCCTTGTTCGCTGGAGCGTGGGGGACTGGAGCCTTGCCGATCTAAAACCGGGCAAATGGCGCGAAGCGTAGGCTTGGCGATGGACGCCCGGCCTGCCGGGTGACATAAGCTGAGAGGGAGAGGAGAGCCGGAATTCTTTTATAGGGGGAGCGCTCTTTCGTGTCAGTTTCAAAACCCAAGGTCATAGCCATCGTCAGCCAGAAGGGCGGTTCCGGCAAGACCACGCTTGCGCTGCATCTGGCTACCATTGCCGTGCAGAAGAAGATGACGACCTGTGTGATCGACACCGACCCGCAGGCCACCGCTGCGGCATGGGGAGACTGGCGGGGCGAATTTCTGCCTGCCGTCGTCACCAGTCCGCCAGCGCGCCTTTCGCGGACGATAGAGAACGCGCGAAAGGAAGGTGTGGCGTTGATCATGATCGATACCCCGCCGCATGCAGAGGCCGCTATGCGTGAGGCGATCAAGGCCGCCGACCTCGTGCTGATCCCCACCCGCCCGCGCGCTTTTGACCTGCACGCGCTCGAAGGTATTGCCGACCTCGTAAGTTATACCGGCACACCTGCACATGTCGTGCTGAACGGCGTACCGGCCCGCGCCACGAAAATGGTGGACGACGCGAAGGCGGTCGTACGCGAACTCGGCCTGGAAACCTGTCCCGTCACTTTTGGCGATCGTGCGGACTTCCATCGGTCTTCCTCCAGCGGTGAAGTGGCCAGCGAAGTCGATGCCGACGGCAAGGCGGCAGAGGAAGTGGATGCGCTTTGGAAGTGGGTGAAGAAGGCGCTGGCCTGACAGGCACGAGGCGGGTTCCTTGCAGCCGATAAACATCTGGTTTGATCGGGAACCTTTGCTGGCGTTCATTCGCTCTGCGAACGATACAAATCTGGATTTGGCGAGTTTCGTGAGCCACACACTTGGCGATTGAATTTGAGGAACTGTTGGGCCGTTCGCCCAACCCGTACGTCATCATGGACAAGGACCTGGTCCTTGTCTGGATGAACGACGCCTATCTTCGCGTCACCATGCGATCCCGCGAAGATATCATCGGACGCAAGATGTTCGATGCTTTTCCCGCAGATCAGACCTCGGAAAGTTATCGCCAGCTTGACGCATCTCTTCAACGCACCCGCGAAACCGCGCAGACCGATGAAATTGCGCTGATCCGTTATGATATCGAAGCCCCCGATGGCAGCATGCATGTGCGCTACTGGAGTGCCACGCATACGCCGATGACCGATTCAAATGGCGATGTGGAATACATCCTTCAGCATACAGTCGATGTGACCGAACTGCACAACTTGCGGCAAATGCGCGCGGAGATGGACGTGGTGCGGCGCGCCGATGCGGTAGAGGCGCGCAATCGTGACCTGCAGGAAGAGAGCAGGCGCCTGATGGAGCTGTTCGAGCAGGCGCCCGGTTTCGTCGCGGTGCTGGAGGGCGAAGACCATCGGTTTCGTATGACGAACAACGCTTATCTGAAACTAGTGGGACGCACCGATATTCTTGGCCAGCCCGTGAAAGACGCGTTGCCGGAAATTGTCGAGCAGGGTTTTGTCGAAACGTTGGACAGGGTGCGGGCAACCGGCAAGCCCTATGTCGGACGACGCGAACCTGTGGCATTCGGGGAAGACGCGCTGGAGACCTCGACGCCGCGGTTTTTGAATTTCATCTTTCAGCCCATCTTCAACGGTGGTGATGGCGAAACGGTGTCCGGCATCATGGTTCAGGGAACCGACATTACCGAAGAAGTCGAATACGAAGAGCGCCAGCGCCTGCTCATCAACGAGTTGAACCACAGGGTGAAGAACACGCTTGCCATCGTGCAGGGACTGGCCGCGCAGTCGTTCAGTTCCATCGAGGGCGCCGAGAAGGCACGCGGCATCTTCAACGCCAGGTTGCAGGCGCTCGCCTCCGCCCATAACCTGTTGACCCAAGCCAGCTGGGGCGCCGCCCAGTTGCAGGACGTCGTCAGCAGTTCAGCCGAAGCTACTGCAGGAGATCTGATTTCCCGGTTCGACCTTTCGGGCCCCGATCTCACGCTTCCGCCGCAAACCTCGGTGTCGCTGGCAATGATCGTTCACGAACTGTGCACCAACGCGATCAAATACGGCGCGCTGTCGAATGACGATGGCAAGGTGACGATACGGTGGGAAGTGCTGCAAGATGGCGAAACCAAAATTCTTGCGCTTACCTGGCGCGAATCCGGCGGCCCTCCCGTTCAGAAACCTGACCGGAAGGGATTTGGCACGCGTCTTATCGACCGGGGTCTTTCAACAGACAAGGGAAGCAAGTCGGAAATCCGTTTCGACTCGACCGGCCTTGTCTGTATGATCGAAACGCAAATAGGTGAGGACGACGAATGAAGCTTTCCGGACAGCGCGTCCTCCTGGTTGAAGACGAGCCGATAATCGGTTTTGCACTTGAGGACATGATTATCGCGGAAGGCGCCAAGACCCAGTTCGCTTCTTCCCTGGACGATGCGCTGGAATTGGCGCGGTCGCAGGTCTTCGACGCGGCCTTGGTCGACATCAATTTACACGGGCGCGAAAGTTATCCGCTCGCCCGTGAACTTCTGAAGCGCAATGTCGCGGTCGTCTTTGCGACCGGCTACGGTGTAGAGCCGATGACCGGTGACCTGCCGATGTGCCCGCCATCGCCAAGCCTTACGATATGCAGACGATCCGCGCGGCTTTCGCCGGGTTGGCCGAAAGGGTGAATTAGGCGGGCGCTGCGGCGCGGGCCATGTACTACCCCCTAGCCTCACCGTTTTCCTCACCACGAGTGGAAAGGCGATAAGGGCATGTGATCTGACGCGGCATGGGGTGAGCTACAGCGGCGCTTGTCGGGGAGAAAGGCTTTATAGCCGCCTTTTCGGGTGGCGATTTGTGCCTTGCGCGACTATGTGGGCGCCATGAAGATTGCCATCGCATCCGATCACGCCGCGCTGGAGCTGAAAGCCGAATTGCGCGAATGGCTTATCGAGCAGGGTCATGAAGTGGCCGACCTTGGGCCCGACACGGCCGATTCGGTGGATTACCCCGATTTCGGATACAAGCTGGCCAGCGTCGTTTCCGATGGCACGGTAGATCGCGGGGTCGCGCTATGCGGTTCCGGTATCGGCATATCCATGGCTGCCAATCGCAACCCGGCAGTTCGTTGCGCCATGGTGTCAGAGCCGCTCTCTGCTACTTTCGCTCGATCACACAACGATGCTAACATGATTGCCATGGGCGCGCGGATGATCGGGCCAGAAATGGCTAAAGCCTGTATTGAAGCCTTCCTCGAAACGGAGTTTGAAGGCGGTCGGCACCAGCGCCGCGTCGACAAACTTTCCAATCCGTCCTGAAAGACCGCACGATGACCTCTGCACCCCAATCCGCTTCTGCGAATTCCACCAACAGGGCCAGCTGGCTAACCCGCTTCTGGAGCGACGATCTGGAAGGCGCGGACCCCGAAGTTGCGGCAATCATCAAGCGAGAGCTTGGTCGCCAGCGCGACGGCATTGAACTCATCGCCAGCGAAAACATTGCCAGCCCGGCTGTTCTGGAAGCTTGCGGCAGCGTGTTCACCAACAAATACGCCGAAGGCTATCCCGGTCGCCGCTATTACGGCGGTTGCGAACATGCCGATGAGATCGAAACGCTGGCCATAGAGCGTGCCAAGCAATTGTTCGGCTGCAACTTTGCCAATGTGCAGCCCAATTCGGGCAGTCAGATGAACCAGGCAGTGTTCCTTGCCCTGCTTAATCCCGGCGATACCTTCATGGGACTGGACCTTGCCAGCGGGGGGCATCTGACACACGGCTCGCCTGTGAACATGAGCGGCAAGTGGTTCAACGTGGTGCCCTACGGCGTGCGCCGCGAGGACAGCCGCATCGACATGGAAGAGGTTCGCCGCCTCGCGCATGAACACAAGCCAAAACTCATAATCAGTGGTGGCACCGCCTATCCGCGCACTTGGGATTTCGCCGAGTTCCGCAAGATCGCAGACGAGGTAGGTGCCTACCTGCTGGCAGACATCTCGCATTTTTCTGGCCTCGTCGTCGGCGGAGCGCACCCCTCGCCCTTCCCACACGCCCATGTCGTCACCAGTACGACGCACAAGAGCTTGCGCGGGCCGCGCTCCGGCATCATCTTGTGGAACGACGAGGAACTAACGAAGCCGTTCAACATGGCCGTGTTCCCCGGAATGCAGGGCGGTCCCCTGATGCACACGATTGCCGGCAAGGCAGTGGCATTTGCAGAAGCGCTGCGCCCCGAATTCCGTCTCTACGCCCAATCCATTGCAGAAAATGCCAAGGCGCTGGCTTCAAGCCTTTCCGAAGCGGGGATCAGCATCGTTTCCGGCGGTACGGACAATCACCTGATGCTGGCCGACCTTACGGCGAAGGAAGTTACCGGCAAAGCTGCGGAGAAGGGTCTCGATCGCGCTTTGATTACCTGCAACAAGAACGCCATTCCTTTCGAACCCCGCTCTCCCTTCGTCACCAGTGGCGTTCGCCTGGGCACCCCTGCCGGGACCACGCGCGGTTTCGGTCCTGCCGAATTCCGCAAGATCGGCGCGCTCATGGCCGATGTCATCGATGGGATGGCCCGTAATGGCGACGATGGCGATGCGCAGGTTGAAGAGCGCGTGCGCCGCGAAGTGGGCGAATTGTGCGCCGCCTTCCCCGTCTACCCAGGACGATAACCGATGACTGATCCTGACAAGGCGCCAAAAGACCCGATAGACAATCGCATCCTTGCCGATGCCGTCGACGAAGTGAAGGCGATGGGCAAGGAGGGCATGGAACATCCCTCTTCCAAGCCGGTATTGACAGGTGCCGCCGTGGGCGCGCTGGCAGGTGGCCTGCTGCCCGTAGTCACATGGCCGATCGGTCTTGTCGCCGGGGCTGGCTACATGATCTACAAACGGATCCGGCCCTGATTCATGCGCTGCCCATTCTGTGCGCACGACGATAGCCAGGTAAAGGATTCGCGCCCCACGGAAGACAACACGGCCATTCGCCGCCGCCGCCAGTGTGAGGGGTGCGGAGCCCGGTTCACGACATTCGAACGAGTGCAGTTACGCGATGTCACGGTTCTTAAATCCACCGGTGATGATACCCCGCCCCGGCGCGAAAGCTTCGATCGTTCCAAAATCGAACAATCGGTATCGCTGGCCTGCCGCAAGCGAGGCATCGAACAGGAACGGATCGACCAGCTCGTATCGGGCATCCAGCGCCAGGTCGAGACTGCGGGCGACAGCGAGATACCGTCCGCACGCATCGGCGAAATGGTGATGGAAGGCCTGCGTCAACTCGATACGGTAGCCTACATCCGCTTCGCATCTGTCTATCGCGACTTTTCCGAAGCCCGCGATTTCGAGGAGTTTGCCAGCACCGTCCAACGGGTTGCACCCGATGGCAACGGCCATGGCTGAGACAACACCCCCGCCCGTCATCGTGCTTGTACGCCCGCAGCTGGGCGAAAATATCGGCAAGGCAGCGCGCGCCATGCTCAATTTCGGGTTGAGTGAAATGCGGCTTGTCGCGCCGCGTGATGGCTGGCCCAACCCTAGCGCCGGACCTGCTGCCGCAGGCGCCGATGTCGTGCTGGAGAAGGCGCAGGTTTTCGAAACCACGGCCCAGGCCGTGGCCGATTGCGCGCATGTCTACGCCACTACGGTGCGCAAGCGCGGGGTCACGAAACCCGTGCAAACACCCGAACAGGCCGCGCATGATATTCCACGTCAACAAGGTCGCAGCGCGGTGCTGTTCGGGCCGGAACGCTCGGGCCTTGCCATGGATGACGTCGATCTTGCCCGCACCATCATCACCGCGCCGATCAATCCGGAGTTCGGATCGCTCAACCTTGCGCAGGCCGTGATCCTGGTGGCTTATGAGCTTTCCAAGCAAGCCGAGCTGGTAATGCCGACGCAGGAGGATATCTTGCCACCCGCCCCGCAGGAAGCGCTGGACGGGCTGATTGCCCATCTGGAAGGTATGCTGGAGCCGAACCGATATTTCTTCCCTGAAGCGCGCGCAGAAGCGACGCGGCGCACGCTTCGCGCCATGCTGACCAAGCCGGGATGGAACCACCTGGAAGTAAGGACTCTGCGCGGGGTACTGTCTGCCCTTCAGCGCAAGTCGCGACCTGACGACGATTAATACTGCGTTCACCTGGTCGCTTGCAGCCTTGGGGCTCTAAAGACGGGAGACCAATTGGATGAGCATCGTGCTAGCTACTGCCATGGTCGTGCTCACGCCTGTATCTCTTGATGATCCGGTGCTTGTGCAGAGCGATACTTTCCTCAGTGAAATCACTTCCGATGCCATCGCGCAAGGAACTGCCGAAATCTTGTATTGCCTGGACTTGCCGGAAGGCCACCCGGATGGCTCACGCGCTTGCCTGACACAAGACGAATGGCAGGCCGTGTTTGATACGATTTCTCACGAGCGTTCTGTGCAGGCGCGTGAACGGGCGATGCAGATCACCCATTGGTACAACGGCGTACAATATTAGGTTCAACGTCTGCGCGATCGAAACAAGGCCGGACAGCGTTTGTGCCTTCGCCTTCAGGGGGGCCGCACTTCCTATTGACTTCTCGACCCGCGCAGCTAAATGCGCGCCTTCGCTACAAATTGGCTCCGCACCCCGGTGAAGCGGTGGCCACGTCTGGCAACAGGTCAGGCGGTGCGAAACCGGGTTAGAGCGTCACCGCTGGGGTGACGATTGCAAATTGAAGGAAACGACTCATGTCGAAGCGCACACGCGCCAAGCATAAACTCGACCGCCGGATGGGCGAAAACATCTGGGGTCGTCCTAATTCTCCGGTTAACAAGCGTTCCTATGGCCCCGGCCAGCACGGCCAGCGCCGCAAGGGCAAGATGTCCGACTTCGGTCTGCAGCTTCGCGCCAAGCAGAAGCTGAAGGGCTACTACGGCGACGTTACCGAGAAGCAGTTTCATTCTACCTACAAGGACGCCACCCGCATGAAGGGTGACACCGGCCAGAACCTGATCGGTCTGCTGGAACGCCGCCTGGACATGATCGTGTACCGCGCCAAGTTTGCGCCCACGATCTTCGCCGCGCGCCAGATCGTCAGCCACGGCCACATCAAGGTCAACGGCGTGAAGTGCAATATTGCATCGCGCCGCTGCGATGTGGGCGATGTCATTTCGCTGGGCGACAAGGCCAAGGAAATGGCGCTGGTTATCGAAGCGCAGAGCCTGCCGGAACGTGAAGTTCCCGAATACGTCGCTGCTGAAGGCAACGATTCGGTCACGTTCACCCGTGTTCCTACGCTCGACGAAGTGCCCTATCCGGTACAGATGGAGCCGAACCTGGTTGTCGAGTTCTACTCGCGCTGATCGGTTCACCGATTACGAGAAAACGGGGCGATCCTTCGGGGTCGCCCTTTTTCGTTTCGGTTCAGCGATTTGGCGGGAACCGGGAACCGGAATGCGCGTCAGATCCTTATGACAGCGCAATATCGCTTTATAACCCCGCATAGGGCCGGAAAATGGTACGATCGCCTGTCACAGGCGCAGCAACTGGCAGGCCGGATTGGTGCCGGCTTCCTGGATTCTGGCGGTAATTTCGTCCCCTATCGCGGCACCATTCTGGAAATTCGCAGCAAACCGCACTCGCCGTCTGACTAAAGGCGCCGCGCTCGTTCGCTCACTCGGTCAGGTGCTGCTTCAGAAAGGTGTCGATAGCCAACAGCATGTTGCCACGAACCTGCCCGTGATCGAGATAGTGATCGAACCCGTCGTACTCGATAAATTGCACGCTCGCGCCCGCATCCTGCAAACGGCTCTCCATTCGGTTCGACTGGAAGATACCTACGTTCATGTCCTCGGTGCCGTGGAATGGAAGGACTGGCGCACGGAACCGATCGGCATGGTTGGCCGGACTGCCTTCCTCTACATGGTCGCCAGTGCCAACAAAGCGTCGTACGATTGCGGAATTCGTGTAGTCGCGCGCTTCTTCGCGAAGCAACTCCAGATCGGTGACAGGCGCGATGGCGACTACGGCCTGGTACAGGTCCGGATCGACAACCTGCGATTGCAACGCCGCGTAACCTCCATAGGACCAGCCCACGATGCCCAAGCGAGCAGGGTCGGCAATACCTGCCGAAATCAACCAGCGCCCGGCATCATTCACATCGCCTATGGCAGTTTCCCACTGCTGAAAGCCGTTGCGACCGAACCACACCTCACCATAACCGGTCGATCCGCGAAAATTGGGCTGCAACACGGCGTATCCACGGGCGGCGAAGAATTGCACCAGCCAGTCGAAACCCCATTCATCACGCGCGCCCGGTCCGCCATGCGGCAGGACGACGGCAGGCATTGGTCCCTCTGTATCGAGCGGCAAGGTAAGGTATCCCGGGATCCCGGTTCCGTCGGACGCCGGGAAGATGATGGGCCGCATCGGCGCCATCTGATAATCCATAACGTGATCGCGCAGCGGCAACAGGGGCGAAAGCGCATTGCTCTGCCGATCCAGAAGGTAGGTCATTCCGGGATCGACATCACTGGATGCGACGATCAGAAGCGTCTGCTCGTCGGCAGAAGAGTCGACGATATCGATCAGCGGGTTGCCTGGTAGCGCATCCTGCAACCGCGTCGCCAGGTTGGCAAGATCGGGATCGAGATATTCGACCTGCCGTTTCTTCGTTGCAAAACTGGCGCCAACCACGCGCTGTTGGCGGCCGATACGAATGAGCTGATCCACATCTACATCATCGCGCGCCATCACCAGCTCTCTCTGCGCATCCTCTTCCAATGTAACGCGATAAAGCGCCTGGAAGCCGTCACGTTGCTGAAAACCGTAGGCGATGTTCTGCGCTGCATCGACAGCAACAGGTCTGAAGCCGGAAAGACCGTCTTCGAATATCTTCCACCTGCTCGAATCAGGCGTGCGGTACAGATACTGGATATCGCCGCTCAGCCGGCCGCTTGAATTTCGCGGCGCGCGCACCTTGATACGCACTTCGCCATTCTCGTCCGCGACGTAGCGGGTCGCGTCCTCATCGGGGTTTTCCACGGTGCGCCGACTGTTGCGCGAGACATCGACCAATTCGACACCCAGGCCAGCATCATCATTGGAAAGACGCGTATTCAGGGTATTCTCGGCAACGAAATCCCGCGTCATCAGGATACGGTTTTCCTCACCCTTCACATCCAGCGCCAGCACGCTGCCGCCATCTTGCTGCAAGCCGTATGCCCGAAAGGAACGGCGGGAAGTGAGAAGCTGGGGGTCCGATCCATCTGTCGCGACAGACATCATGCGCGTGTAATAGATCGGCACGCGGCCATCGACCTTGGCCATGGCCACCATTTCGCAGACCAGCCAGATGTCATTGGCCCAGTCGCAATGGGTCAGTTCCGCGTCTGGTTCTCCGAGAGACGTCAGCGCGCGCGGCTCTCCCGTCCCATTTAGATCGACAACATAAATAATTTCGGTCGTGGCGTTGTCCGACGAGATATAGGCGATCTGGTCGCCCGCCGGTGACAGGCTGATGTCCAGCACCGTGGGTCTTGCGCCGAACCGTGCGGCAAGTTCCTCTGCTTCGTTTGCTTGCGCCGTCGCGGGGATTGCTGTGGTCAGGGCGATGGCGGCAACGCCGGCCGCCAGTGTAACTCTAGTCATTGTCCCTCCCGCTCCGGAGGACAATAAACCACAGCAACTTTCTGAATTATAACTTCTTTCGGTATCTTTCCCAGACTAGGTAGTGGTGGAGCGGATCTGGTCCCAGTGCTCCATTTCATAGGCTATCGAGCCTTCGACAAGCCTGTCCCACAGCTCTGCGATCACGTCGCCGGGAATGCCGCAAACCCGTGCCTGTGCAACGGCGGCGGCGATTACGCTTGCCTTGCGCTCCTCGTCGCGAACCTGATCGCGGTTCGGCTTGATCCGGGCGGCAGCGCGCATGTAGCCGAAGCGACGCTCCAACAAGGCGACCAACTCGCGGTCGACCGCATCCACACCCTCTCGCACTTCAACCATGGTTGCGCATTCGTCTGGCAGCTTTGCCATGGATCAGGATACTCCTAGGTAATCACGCCGGAAGCCGGCTGCAAATTGCTGAAAACTTTGCCCCGCGATGGCATCGCGCATGGCCTGCATCAATTGCTGATAGAACGAGAGATTGTGCTCCGTCACCAGCATCGCGCCGAGAATTTCGTCCGATTTCTGCAGATGGTGCAGGTAGGCACGCGAGTAATTCGCACAGGTCGGGCAGGTGCAGCGCTGGTCCAGCGGCGCGGTATCCTCGGCATGGCGCGCGTTGCGCAGGTTCAGCGGGCCGTTCCAGGTGAACGCCTGACCGTTGCGACCCGAGCGCGTGGGCAGCACGCAATCGAACATGTCCACGCCGCGCTCCACCGCGCCAACCAGATCGTCCGGCTTGCCGACGCCCATGAGATATCGCGGCGCATCTTCGGGCAGCATATCGGGCGCATAATCCAGCACGCCGAACATTGCCTCCTGCCCTTCCCCCACGGCCAGACCGCCGATGGCATATCCGTCAAAGCCGATATCGCGAAGCGCCTTGGCAGACCGGGCGCGCAACCCCTCGTCCAGCGCGCCCTGCTGGATACCAAACAGGGCGCTGTTGGCAGCATGCTCGCCGCCTGCATCAAAGGCATCGCGGCTGCGCTTCGCCCAGCGCATCGACAATTCCATGCTCGCCTCGATCTCGGTCAGGGGCCGGTCCGCACGCGGGCATTCGTCGAAGCACATCACGATATCGGAGCCGAGCAACCGCTGGATTTCCATGCTGCGCTCCGGCGTCAGCATGTGTTTCGATCCATCGATATGACTGCGAAACTCAACGCCCTTCTCGGTCAGCTTGCGAAGGTCCGACAGGCTCATCACCTGATAGCCGCCGCTGTCCGTTAGGATCGGCCTGTCCCATCGCATGAAGTCGTGCAGCCCGCCCAGCTTTGCCACACGCTCCGCACCCGGACGAAGCATCAGGTGATAGGTATTGCCGAGGATGATATCGGCACCGGTTTCGCGCACTGTTTCAGGCTTCATCGCCTTGACCGTGGCCGCCGTGCCCACAGGCATGAACGCAGGCGTACGGATCGTGCCGCGACGCATGGCGATCTCGCCTTTCCGCGCCTTGCCATCCGTCGCGTGGACGCTGAAATCGAACCGGGGGCGTTCAGAAGCCATAGACGAGTGTGAAACGCGAAAGCGTATCGGTGCTGACGGCCCCTGCGGGCGGGTTGCTGTCATATTCGATGGCCCATGAAAGGCGCGCGCTCAGCTTGTCGGTAAGGCTGGCTTCCAGCCCTGTCGTGGCTGCCAGGCTGGTGTTCGCGCTATCAACGATTAGCAACGCCTCTCCGCCGGTTTCCACTGTGCTGCTGGCGTCCTGTGTCAGCGTAAGGCTATCGGTGATGTCCCAATTGAAGTCGGCACCGAACAGCGCGGCAATCCGGCTGGACTTCGTATCGTCGGTAAACTGCGTAACGCGGTATGCAGGACCGGCCTTTACGGAAAACTCCATGTCATCGGTATCGATCACCTTGTAGCCAAGGCCGCCTGAAATTGCATAGCGGGAAGAATAACCCTGCAGACGGTCACGCTCGTATCGCGCCAATCCGTAGGTAAACAACCGCTCGTTTATGGTGTAGCGCGGTTCGTAGCTGGCCTGAAACTGCTCGCGCGATGTCGTACCGTCCTGACGGCGATAGTCGGCAGTCAGTCGCAGGCGGTGTTCCCAGTCTATACCCTTCCGGTTCAGCGCAAGCACGGTAGTAACGCCGAATTCGTCGGTATTGCCGGATGACTGGAAGGCACCGATCTGCCCTTCCCCGCTCCACTTTTCCAGCAAACCCGCTTGCCGAATTTCCGCCGCCTCGCGAGCAGCCTGCGCAGCGGCGATCTCCGCCTGCTCCTCCCGATAGGCCGTCCAGATTGCATCGATCTCTTGCGTGTCATCCGGGAACGCAGCGCGGGCGGTAGCGATCACCGCTTCTACCTGCTTGGCATCGCCGGACGCGATGGCGGTATCGATCATCGTGCGTGCGGCTTCGGGCAACTGCTGAGCTGCGGCGGGCGCGCAAAGCAGCGCCAGCGGAGCAGCAAGGTAGGCAAGTTTCGTCATAGGCGTTCCGCTAGCGCGTCATTCGCGCAATCGCCAGCCTGTCTTGAAAATCCATCCGATAATGGCGATGCAGATCAGCAGAAACGCCACCGTCGCGCCGAAGGATACCCAGATCGGAAAGTCCGACTGGCCCAGGAATGTCCAGCGCAGGCCGCTGACCAGGTAAACGACGGGATTGATCATCGCGACGGTCTGCCAGACCCCGTCCAGCGCGCTGATCGGATAGAAGGTGCCACCCAGAAACGTAAGCGGCATGAGTACGAGCAGGGGAATGATCTGCAACTTCTCGAACCCGTCGGCCCATAGCCCGATGATGAACCCCAGCAAAGAGAAGCTGGCGGCAACCAGCACGATATAGCCAAGCGCCAAAAGCGGATAGGCGATCGAATAGTCCACGATTAGCGATGCCGTGCCAAGGATGATGGCAGCCAGTATCAGCGACTTTACCGCTGCTGCGCCCACGAAGCCGATCAGCGTTTCCGCAACGCCAACGGGCGCGGAGAGCAACTCGTAGATCGCTCCTGTAAACTTGGGCATGTAAATGCCGAAACTGGCGTTGCTGGTACTTTCGGAAAGCAGCGTAAGCATCAGTAGCCCCGGAACGATGAACGCGCCGTAGTCCACGCCGCCAAGGTCCATCCGTTCCCCCATCGCCGCGCCGAACACCACCAGGTAGAGCGAGGTGGTGATTACTGGTGAAAGGATAGAGCCGAAGATGGTGCGAAACATGCGCATCAGTTCGTTCTTGAAAATGGCGAAGGCGCCGCGTGCGTTGAACGTCATGCCGACACCTCCGGTTCATTCAGAAGGTCGACGAAAATGTCTTCCAGCGTGCTTTCGCGAGTGTCGAGGCCCGCAAAGACAATGCCTTCGCGCGCCAGTATCTGCGCAATTTCGGCCACTTCGCGCTTGCCTTTGCCGGTGCCGTCTCCACCGCGATAGATCAGGCAAGTGCCGCCCTCCTCAAGATGCACCGGGAATGCGGAGAGCGATGCAGGAATATCTGCCAGTGGCGCGTCAAATGTGAAATGCGCCTCGGTCCGGCCCAGTTTGGCCATGATTGCGTCCTTGTTATCAACCAGCAGAATCCTGCCGTTGTTGATCACGCCGACGCGGTCGGCCATCTCCTCTGCCTCCTCGATATAGTGGGTGGTGAGGATGATGGTGACGCCGCGTTCGCGCAGCATATCTATCTGCCGCCACATATCCCGGCGCAGCTCCACATCGACGCCCGCCGTAGGCTCATCCAGAAACAACAACTGCGGATCGTGAGCAAGCGCCTTGGCGATCATCACGCGGCGCTTCATCCCGCCGGACAAGGCGCGGATCTGGGAATTGCGCTTGTCCCACAGGCTCAGGCTGCGCAGCACCTCTTCGATACGAGCGTCATCGGGCGCACACCCGAACATGCCGCGCGAATATCGCACCTGGCGGATCACCTTGTCGAACATGTCGAAGCTGAGTTCCTGCGGAACCAGTCCAATATCGCGGCGAAGCGTCTTCCATTGGGTCGCCAGGTTTTTCCCGAAAACCTCGATCACACCGCCGGTGGGCCGCACCATGCCGCATACCGAGCCTATCAGCGTGGTCTTGCCCGCGCCATTCGGACCCAGCAAAGCGAAAATCTCGCCGCGATTGATCGTCAGGTCGACACCGTCCAGCGCCTTGACGCCGCCCTTGTAGGTCTTTTCAAGGCCGCGAATGTCGAGAATCGGTTCAGGCATGCAAGTCTTGTGACGGTGCCTCGCCGAATTGCAAGCTGGCCCTAGGGTATCAACAGGCTGGAATCGCCGTAACTGTAGAAGCGATAACCACGTGCAATGGCGTGGGCGTAAACGTCCTGCATACGCTGCCTGCCCATGAGAGCGGAGACCAGCATCATCAAGGTGGATTTGGGCAAGTGAAAATTGGTCATCAGTCCATCCACCGCACGGAACGTGTAGCCAGGCGTTATGAAGATCGACGTGTCGGCGGAAAAGGGACGGATCACACCATCTATCCCGGTCGCGCTTTCCAGCAGGCGCAGACTGGTGGTGCCCACTGCAATCAATCGTCCGCCCGCCGCACGCACCGCATTCAGACGATCAGCCGTGACTGCGTCGATCGTGCCGAACTCGGAGTGCATATTGTGATCGTCGGTGTCATCGGCCTTAACAGGCAGGAAAGTGCCAGCCCCCACATGCAGGGTGAGGGTTTCGCGGCCAATGCCAGCATCGTCCAAGGCGGTGATCAGGCGGTCGGTGAAATGCAGCGCAGCCGTAGGCGCGGCAACGGCGCCGTCCTTTTGCGCGAACATCGTCTGGTAGTCCTCGCGGTCCTGCGCATCGGTTTCGCGCTTGTGCGCGATATAGGGCGGCAGCGGCATGCGGCCCGCTCGCTCCAGCAGCACTTCGACCGGTTCATCGCCCTCGAATGCGAGCGTAAAGCTGCCGTCGTTATGTCTTTCTTCGGCAATAGCGGTAACACCTGCGCCGAATTCGACGCGGTTCCCCGGTTTCAGCCGCTTGGCATTGCGAATGAAGGCCTGCCATCGGCGCAGGTCCAGCCGCTTGTGCAGGGTGGCACCAATCCTCGCCTCCCCGCGTCTGCCTTCCAATTGTGCGGGGATGACCCGCGTGTCGTTGAATACCAGAACATCGCCTTTGCGAAGCAACTTCGGCAGGTCGAGTACGCCGCAATCTGCAAATGGGCGGTCGCCCTGCACCACCAGCATGCGCGCCGCGTCGCGCGGGCGCGCCGGGCGCAGCGCGATCAGTTCAGGCGGGAGGTCGAAATCGAAAAGGTCGACTTTCATGCCAATCGATTCCGATCACCGGGACCCTCGCATGGCCCCTTATCCGTATGCAGGATCAGTTGTTGCCCGACCCGGTCAACATATCGAGCGTTATCCGGTCCGACGGGGGCGGGGTCGCACTGGGCATCATCTGGGCCACGTTGTCGGCTGCGATGCTGGCCTGCAGGATACGGGTGGGATTGGCAGGCGGCTCGCCCCTGTTCACTGCATCCACCGCGGCCATGTTGCTGATTACGCGACCGAAATTTGTATAGCGACGATCCAGAGCGAAACGCGGATAGAACACGATGAAGAATTGGCTGTTGGCGCTGTCCTCGTCATCGGCACGGGCCATGGAAACGGTGCCACGCACGTGGGGAAGGAAGTTGAACTCTTCTTCCAGGTCAGGAAGCGATGATCCGCCCTGCCCTGTGCCGGTGGGATCGCCCGTCTGCGCCATGAAACCGTCGATCACGCGGTGAAAAGGAACGCCATTGTAAAAGCCGTCACGAGTCAGCGTCTTGATCCGCTCGACATGGTTGGGCGCCCACTGGGGCACGAGGCGAATTGCCACGCGCTCTCCGGTGGACAGGTCCAGCAGCAGGATATTTTCCCGGTCCGCCGTCATGTCGAAGTTTACCTTCACGGGCATCTGGGTGGCAATCTCGTTCGTTTCCTCGGTGGCTTCCACCGCAGGTGTTAACGAGATGTCCTGCGCGGCGGCAGGCGTGGCAGCGAAGGTAAATGCGGCAGCAATTGCCGTCAGCGCGGTTTGGCGGATCATGGTCCCGTCCGATATTGAAAGATGAAATTTCATGCGGCCCTATCGGCTGCCTGCTGACAGTTCAATGAACATAATGGTCGCCTAGAGGTTGCCACGCCGACCGAGTTCGACAACGCGCGCTTCCACAAGGTCTTTTACAGCGGGGCTGACGAAGGGCGAAATGTCGCCGCCGTAAAGCGCGATTTCCTTCACCAGCTTGGACGCGATGGGTTGCAACGAGATATCGGCCATCAGGAATACCGTCTCGATCGAATCATCGATCTGCTGGTTCATTCCCGCCATCTGGTATTCGTATTCGAAATCGGCCACGGCACGCAGCCCTCGCACGATCAGGCTGGCGCCGACATGGCTGGCAAATTTCATCAGCAACGCGTCGAAGCCCCGTATCTCGACATTCGTCAGACCCAGCCGCTCGATCTCCGAATGCATCATGTCCATCCGCTCATCAGGCGTGAACATGGGGTTCTTGCTGGGATTGGTGGTGACGCCTATCACCAGTCGATCCACCAGTTTCGCCCCGCGCCGGATAATATCGGCATGGCCCAGCGTGCAGGGATCGAAGGTGCCGGGGTAAAGGCCGATGCGTTCTTTCATTAGCGATCCCTCTCGACGATAAAGCGCGCCAGTGCGCGCAGCAGGTCGGCCTCCTCGCCGTGCTCATGCAAATGCCCGATGGCCTGTTCTGCCAGCGCATGAGCCTGTGCCCGCGCGCCCTCGACGCCCATCAGCGAAACGAAGGTTGCCTTGCCTTGTTCGGCATCCTTGCGCAGCGCCTTGCCGGCCTTGTCCTCGTCACCTTCCTCGTCAAGCAGGTCGTCGGCGATCTGGAATGCCAGGCCGATATCGCGCGCATAGTTGCGCAAATGGGTGCGCCCATCTTCAGGCACCTTCGCCAGGATCGCGCCCATTTCCACTGCGGCCCCCAGCAAAGCGCCGGTTTTCAGTTGTTGCAGGCGGGTGACGCCGTGCAGGTCGAACTGTTCTTTCTCGGCGGCCATGTCCATTACCTGCCCGCCCGCCATGCCATCGTGGCCGCTGGCCGTGGCAAGCGCGTGGACAAGCTCGGCGCGAATGAAAGGGTCACTGCTGACAAGAGTGCCACCGAGAATTTCGAAGGCCAGCGCGTGTAGCGAATCGCCTGCAAGCACGGCCGTCGCCTCGTCATATTTTCTGTGCAGGGTTGCCTTGCCATGACGCAGATCATCATCGTCCATGCACGGCAAATCGTCGTGGATCAGCGAATAGACGTGGATCGCCTCGATCGCGCAGCCGGCCCGCACGGCAGCATCGCGGCTGGCGCCATACATTTCCGCCACAGTCACCAGCAGCATGGGCCGCACGCGCTTGCCTCCGTCGATCACGGCATAACGCATCGCTTCTACCAGGGGCGCGCGCGGATCGTCGGGAACGGGCAGCAAACGGTCGAAACAGGCATCCACCTCTCGCTGGACGCGCTGAAGCCCCCTGCCGAGCACGTCGTCCGCCATCACCAGACCCATTGTCGGCTCAGCCTGCATCGAAGGGCGCGGTGCCCGAGGGTTTGCCATCGGGCCCGGCGACAATCTTCTCGATCCGCTCCTGCGCAGCATCGAGCCGCGCCTGGCAATGGCGACGCAGCGCCTCGCCACGCTCGTACAGTGCGATGCTTTCATCCAGAGGCACTTCGCCACCTTCCAGCCTGCGCACTACCTCTTCGAGGCTCTTGAGTGCCTCTTCAAAACTCATCGCGGAAATATCGGGACCGTCCTCTGCCATGGTTGCGACCATTGACGGCGGCGGGGCGCAGGGTCAAGCTGTGCCACCTGCAGGAGAGCCTGAAATGAAGTGGATTATTGCCTATATCGCCGCCGCAGTGGCTTTTGGTGCGTTGGCTGCGGTGGGCGGCGAATAACCTGTACCGCCCGGTGATCGGCAGTATCATGGCCGATGATTTCCGCATGGGCGCAGCCGCCGCGTTCTACCTGATCTACATTGCAGGTATGGTGTGGTTCGCCATACGTCCCGGGCTTGAAGCGGAGAGCGTGGGAACAGCGGTTCTGAACGGCGCGCTGCTGGGCGGGCTATGCTACGTCACCTTCGATCTTACCAACCAGGCGGTGATGAAAGTGTGGGCCATGCATATCAGCGTTGCCGATATCGCGTGGGGCGCCTTCGCGACCGGCATCGCCGCAGGCGCAGCGACATGGGTGACACTGAAACTGGCAAGCTAAATCGGGTAAAATCCGCGTTCGCGGGGCTAGCGAAGGCGCAATGCCGGGGCTAAGGCCGCTGCCATGAGTCAGATTACACCCGAAGTCGTCGAACAACACGGTCTCAGCCCCGAGGAATACGAGCGCGTCCTCGCCGGATTGGGGCGAGAGCCAAACCTTGTGGAACTGGGCATTTTCTCGGTGATGTGGAGCGAGCATTGCTCCTACAAGTCCAGCCGTTTCCATCTGAAGAAGCTGCCAACAGAAGCGCCCTGGGTAATCTGCGGTCCGGGAGAGAACGCAGGCGTGATCGACATCGGCGATGGCCAGGCGGCTATTTTCAAGATGGAGAGCCACAACCACCCCAGCTATATAGAGCCTTACCAGGGTGCGGCGACCGGCGTTGGCGGCATCTTGCGCGATGTGTTCACCATGGGCGCACGGCCTGTGGCCAATGCGAATGCCCTGCGTTTCGGCCGCCCCGATCACCCCAAGATGAAGCACCTCGTGCAGGGCGTTGTCGCGGGCATCGGCGGCTATGGCAATTGCGTGGGCGTGCCTACGGTAGCTGGCGAGACGAACTTTCACCCTGCTTACGATGGCAATATCCTCGTCAACGCGATGACTGTGGGCGTGGCCGACGCTGACAAGATATTCTATTCCGCCGCCACGGGCGTGGGGAACCCCATCGTCTACGTCGGGTCCAAGACCGGGCGCGATGGCATTCACGGCGCGACCATGGCCAGCGCCGATTTTGCCGAAGATGCCGAGGCAAAACGTCCCACTGTGCAGGTAGGCGATCCCTTTACCGAGAAACTGCTTATCGAAGCTTGCCTGGAACTGATGGCGACCGACGCGATCGTCGCCATTCAGGACATGGGCGCGGCTGGCCTCACCTCCTCCAGCGTGGAAATGGCCACCAATGGCAAGGCCGGTATCCGCCTCGACATGAACAAGGTGCCCTGCCGCGAAGAGGGCATGACGCCTTACGAGATGATGCTCAGCGAAAGCCAGGAGCGGATGCTGATGGTGCTGAAGCCGGGCAAGGAAGAGATGGCCGCTGCCATCTTCGAGAAGTGGGAGCTGGATTTTGCTGTCATCGGCGAAGTGACGGACACCCGCCACATGGTGCTGGAATTCGATGGCGAGGTGGTGTGCGACATTCCGCTCGGTCCCTTGGCTAAGGATGCGCCGGAGTACGAGCGGCCCTACCTCTCGAAAGAGGACTATGCCCGGTGGGCGGGCATCAAGCCGATGCAGAATCGCCCGGACACCGATGATGCGGGCGCAGACCTGCTGAAACTGCTGGCCTCACCCAATCTCGCTTCCAAGAGCTGGATTTCGGAGCAATACGACAGCCAGGTGGGCGCCGACACCCTGCAAACCGGCGGAGACGCTGGCGTGGTACGTGTACATGGTACGAAGAAGGCGTTGGCGATCAGCACCGATTGCACGCCGCGCTATGTCCATGCCGACCCTTACGAAGGCGGCAAGCAAGCCATTGCCGAAGCCTATCGCAACCTGTGTGCCGTGGGCGCACGCCCGCTGGCCGTTACCAACTGCCTCAACTTCGCCAATCCACAACGGCCGGAGATTATGGCCCAGTTCGTGCATGCCCTGGACGGTATGGGCGAAGCCTGCCGCGAACTGGATTTCCCGATCGTGTCGGGCAATGTCTCTCTTTACAACGAAAGCAAGGCAACCGGCGGTGGCAGCGCGATCCTGCCCACCCCTGCCATCGGCGGTGTGGGCATTATCGATGACTACGCCAGTATGATGACCATGGGCTTCAAGGCGGCGGGCGAGACGATCTACCTGATCGGCGCCGAAGCCTGGGCCACGCCCGATCCCGAACGCTCGCACCTCGGCAAATCGCTGTGGCTGGACGTTGTACATGGCCGCGACGAAGGCCGGGCGCCGCCTGTGGACCTTGCGCTGGAGAAAAGCGCGGGCAAGATCATTCGCGACCTTATCGCCGATGGCTTTGTCAGCGCGGTGCACGATGTTTCCGACGGCGGGATTGCCGTCGCATTGGCCGAAATGGCCATGGCCAGCGGTATCGGCGCAGATGTGGAAGCCAACGATGCCTACACCGCTGCGCAGTGGTGGTTCGGCGAAGACCAGGGCCGCTATATCGTGACCGTTCCCGATCCTGCGGCACTCAATGCCCAACTCGCCAAGGGCACCGAAGACGAAGATCAGGCCCGTGTGGGTTTCCGCCGCATTGGCACGACTGGCGGCGATAGCCTGCTGGGCGTATCACTGGATGACATGAAGGCCGCGCACCGCAGCTTCTTCAAGGACTGGATGGAGGGCTGATGCCCGCCCACCATTCCGAGACGCCGTTGGCGAAACAGCTGAACCTGCGCGACGGGCAACGTGTCTGGTTCCACTGCATGCCGGATAGCGTGCAGGAAGAGATCGCCGAATATGCGCTGGAACTGATCTTCGTGCGAGAGCCGGAGGAAGGCGTGGACGCTGCGCATGTTTTCGTGACCGGACGCAATGATCTTTCAACGCAGCTTGCTAGGCTGCGGGAGTGCCTTGCCGTCGATGGCCAGATCTGGGTCAGTTGGCCGCAAACCGCAGCTAGTACGGAAATTACAGCGGATGTCATACGCGAATTGGGCGAGCCGCTGGGCTTTCTGACCACCAAGGACTGTACGATCAACGACAAGTGGGCTGCGCTGAAGCTGGTGATCCGCAAGGATCTGCGTTGAGCGATACCCAGCCCTATCCCTCCTTGCCGCAGATCACCGATGAGGAGCGTATCGCCCGCGCCCGCGCGGCATTCGAACGTCTGGAATCGCGTCGTTCCTGCCGCGCCTTCACCGACAAGCCCGTCCCGCGCGAGGTGGTGGAATATGCCATCCGTGCTGCCGGCAGCGCCCCTAACGGAGCGAACCACCAGCCGTGGCATTTCGCCGTAATCGGTTCAGCCGAAAAGAAGCGCGCCCTGCGCGAAGCTGCCGAAGCGGAGGAGCGGCGTTTTTACGGAAACGATGGGGGGGAACCCAAGGCGAGTGAGGAATGGTTGAATGCCCTCGCGCCCATCGGCACGGATGCCAGCAAACCATTCCTGGAAACCGCCCCGTGGCTGATCGCCTGCTTTGCGCAGCGCACCGGCGGGATCGAAGAAGATGGCGAGACAAAGAATTACTACGTCAACGAAAGCGTGGGCATTGCTTGCGGTATGTTGCTCGCTACCCTGCACGAAGCGGGCCTCGCCACTCTGACCCACACCCCTTCACCCATGGGCTTTCTGCGTGATCTTTGCGGACGACCGAAAAACGAAAAACCGCTGATGATCGTGGTGGTTGGCCATGCGGCAGACGATGCGACGGTTCCGGACCATGCGATGAAGAAAAAGCCGCTGGAGCAGATCTCAAGCTGGCTTTGACAGGTCTATTTGGCGGCGACCACGTGAAATGTGCCGTTGGCGCGCATCAGCAGTTTGCCGTCCATTCCATCCTTGCGAACGCGGCAATCCAGCGTGATCGTGCTGCGCCCCGCCTTTAGCACCTCAACCTCGGCCTCTATCCAGTCCCCCGCGCGCGCCGCAGAGAGGAAGTCTGCGGAGATGCCCTGGGTGATCGCGAATTGCCCCTTGGGTGCGGCGCGTCCCGCTGCCAGCGTCAGCGCCGTATCCACCAGCGTCATCAACATGCCGCCGTGGAGAGTGGCGATAGCGTTGCCGTGCCGATCCTCCACGCGCAGACCGATGACGATATTGTCCCCGCGCCTGGCCATGAACATGGGACCGGTCAACTTGTGAAAGCCGCCGTAGGGCCGCATTTCGGTGAAGCCATCCGGTACGGGAAAGCTTGCGTCAACCATCGCCCGCAACCCATTCCTCCTCACGGATTTCCAGCAGTTTCAGGACAGCCGTAAGATCGCCGCGATCCACCCAGCCATTGGCGGCACTGCGTGCCTTTGGCTTGGCGCGATAGGCGATCCCGTAGGTCGCGGCCTCTATCATTGGTATATCGTTCGCGCCGTCGCCTGCCGCCATGGAAACCGCGCCCTCGCCCTTCTTTTCGAGCTCTTCAACCAGCACCGTCTTTTTCGTAGAGCTGTCGGTAATCCCGCCAACCAGCCCGCCGGTCAGCTTTCCGCCTGACACCTCCAGCCAATTGCCCACAACACGCTCGAACCCGATCTGTTCGGCAACGTTGTCAGCAAAATGGTGAAAACCGCCGGTCACCAGAACCGTGCGGCAGCCCTTTGACTTGAGTGTCTCCACCAGCACGCGGGCACCATCATTGGGGCGAATCCGTTCGGCGAGGCAGCGCGTGATCGCATCCTCCTCCAGCCCTTCCAGCAATGCCACGCGTTCTCTCAAGGCGGATTCGAAATCGAGTTCGCCCTGCATGGCGCGTTCGGTTATTGCGGCCACCTTGTCTTTCAGATCGGCGAAATCGGCGAGTTCGTCGATACATTCCTGGCCGATCATGGTGGAATCCATATCGGACACGAAAAGGTGCGGCAGGCGAAACTCGTCGCGTGCGATGATCGCGTCGCTCGTCTCGAAATGGGTATCGATGGCGCTGCGCAGCGCCTCCAGATCGTCGCCTGGGGTTTCCAGTTGCAACACTTCGCCGCAGAAATCGAGCATGGCCGCGTGAGCGACTGGCACCGAGGTTTCCTTCAGTGCAGCGGTCATTGCGTCCAGCCGTCTTTCCAGTGTGGCGGGGTCTGCTATCAGCCGGGCTATGAGCAAGTCTGCATCTCCAGTGTCCAAACAGGTCGCGCTCATCGCAGGGCCGACCGCCAGCGGCAAGAGCGATCTGGCGGTGGAGCTGGCATTGTCGCTGGAAAAGGCCGGGAAACCCGCCGTCATTATCAATTCCGATAGCGCGCAGGTCTATGGCGATCTCCACATCCTCAGCGCGCGTCCCACCAGGAGTGAGATGCGCGGCGTACCGCATCGCCTGTTCGGCGCATGGGATGGCGCGAACGCCTGCTCCGCCGCAGACTGGGCCGATGCCGCCAAGCGAGAGATCGAGAACGCGCAACTGGCAGGTGCCGTGCCGATCCTAGTGGGCGGCACGGGGCTTTATATTCGCACCCTGCTGGACGGGATTGCCCCGGTGCCCGCGATCGACGATGATATCCGGGAGCATGTCCGCGCACTCGATAGGGAAGACCTCGCCGCCGCAGTTCAGGATGAGGACCCGCATGCTGCGCAGTTGCTGAACCCGAAGGACACCCAGCGGCTGGCTCGCGCGCTGGAAGTGGTTCGCTCCACCGGCACGCCCTTGCACGAATGGCAGCGTCAGAAGGTCGGTGGGATTGCCGATGCCATCACCCTCGCCCCGGTGGTGCTGCTGCCAGATCGCGAATGGCTGTACGAACGCTGCGACCGGCGCTTTGGCATGATGATGGAGAACGGTGCCATCGAGGAGGTGGAGAAGCTGCTTGCGCGCGGGTTGCCGGAGGACCTGCCGGTCATGCGCGCAATCGGTGTTTCACAGATTGCCGATTACCTGCGTGGCGAGCTTTTATGGGAGGAGGCCATAGTCCGTGGCCAACAGGTCACACGAAACTACGCCAAGCGACAGTACACCTGGCTACGAAATCAACCTCCGGAAGATTGGGTACGTCGCCAGCCTGATAGTGTCCTATTGTCCCGCGATTTTGAAATATTATATGCCAAATAGCGGTTGACATGACAGATTATTCTCCATAGTGACCCCACCGGTGAGTAGGAGAGGATGGCCCGGCGCAAGCGATTGTGCCGGGTCGTTTCTTTGAGGAAACCGAGGAGAGTAGCGTGTCGGATGAACGCAGCGGTGCTGCGATACTGGTCGAAAGCCTGGTGCGGCAGGGCGTCGAATTTGTGTTCGGCTATCCCGGCGGCGCCGTGCTGCCCATTTACGATGAACTGTTTTCCGATAACCGCGTGCGCCACATTCTGGTGCGGCACGAGGCCGGTGCAGCCCATGCGGCGGAAGGCTATGCCCGCTCTACCGGCAAGCCCGGCGTGGTGCTGGTAACCTCCGGCCCCGGCGCAACAAATGCCATCACCGGCATTGCCGATGCCTTCATGGATTCCATTCCGCTGGTGGTAATCACTGGCCAGGTTCCCACGAACCTGATCGGCACCGATGCTTTCCAGGAAGCCGATACAGTTGGCCTGACGCGGCATTGTTCAAAGCATAACTATCTTGTGAAAGACCCGGCAGACCTTGCCGCAACGATCGAGGAAGCATTTGAAATCGCCTCCACCGGGCGCCCCGGCCCTGTGGTGATCGACATTCCCAAGAACGTGCAGATCGCTACGGCAGACATGCCCGCGGGCGCAGCAGAACGTCGCAAGCGCTATCAGCCGCGCACCGTCGCTGCGCCGGAAGAGATTGCCGAGGCGATAGAGTTGATCGCCAACGCCGAAAGACCCGTTCTCTATACAGGTGGCGGAGCGATCAACTCCGGTCCACGGGCATCCGAGGCGCTGCGCAAGTTCCAGCAGCTTACCGGCGCGCCGCTCACGTCCACCCTGATGGGGCTCGGCTCCTTCCCTGCCGATCATCCTGATTGGCTCGGCATGCTGGGCATGCACGGCACCTACGAAGCCAACATGACGATGAACCAGTGCGACGTCATGGTATGCGTCGGCGCTCGCTTTGACGATCGCGTGACGGGCCGGCTCGATGCCTTTGCCCCCAATTCGAAGAAGATCCATATTGATATCGACCGCGCCAGCATCAACAAGGTGGTGCCGGTGGACCTCGGCATCGTTGGCGATTGCGGCACTGTGCTTGAGCAGATGATAGAATGCTGGGGCACGCGCAAATCCGCCGACCTTGGCGAATGGAAGGCGCGCATTACCGGCTGGAAAGCGCGCGACAGCCTGGCCTATCCGGCCAGCGACGATCTGCTGATGCCGCAAAAGGCGGTTGAGAAACTGTTCGAGATGACGAGGGACCGCGACCCCATCATCTCCACCGAAGTGGGTCAGCACCAGATGTGGGCCGCCCAGTATTTCGGCTTCATGGCTCCTAACAAGTGGCTGACCAGCGGCGGCCTTGGCACGATGGGCTATGGCCTGCCTGCCGCCATAGGCGCGCAGCTGGGCAATCCGGATGATCTGGTGATCGACATTGCGGGCGAGGCTAGCATCCAGATGAATATCCAGGAACTGGGCACCGCCAGCCAGTTCCGGCTGCCGGTGAAGGTGTTCATCCTCAATAACGAATACATGGGCATGGTCCGCCAATGGCAGGAGCTGACGTATGAGAGCCGCTACTCCAACAGTTACTCGGATAGCCTGCCCGATTTCGTGAAACTCGCCGAAAGCTACGGCTGGAAGGGCATTCGCATCACCCAGGAAAGCGAACTGGAGGATGGCATCCGCGCCATGCTGGAGCACGATGGCCCGGTAATGGTCGACTGCCTGGTTTCGAAAGACGCCAATTGCTACCCGATGATCCCGTCCGGCGCGGCGCATACCGAGATGCTGCTGTATGGCGATCAGACAAGCGGCATCATGGCCGATGAAGCCAAGGCCTTAGTGTAAGGACAATCTGCGACATGAAGATTCAGCATCGCGAAGCCGAGCGGCATGTGTTGACCGTGGTAGTCGACAACGAACCCGGCATTCTTGCCAAGATCACCGGCCTGTTCACCGCGCGCGGCTACAATATCGACAGTCTGACCGTGGCGGATATCTCCGAAGATCATGCGATCAGCCGTATCACCGTCGTTACCGGCGGCCCGCCGCAGGTGATTGATCAGATCATGGCGCAGCTTGATCGACTGGTGCCGGTACATCGCGTTACCGACCTCACCGAAGAAGGCCCGCACGTGGAGCGCGAACTGGCTTTGGTAAAAGTCCAGGGCACGGGCGAGCACCGGGTGGAGGCCCTGCGCATCGCGGAGGTGTTCCGCGCAAACGTGGTCGATACCACGACCGAGAGCTTCGTTTTCGAACTGACCGGCGCGAAGGACAAGATCGACAGCTTCATTACCCTGATGCGCGGGCTTGGCCTTGTGGAGGTCGGGCGCAGCGGCATCGTGGGCATGATGCGCGGCAGCGAGGGTTCGTAAGCACCCGCTGGCATTTCATTCAATCACCGAAAGGCCTAGGCCCTTCGATCGTAGAACACGCAAGAAACAGGACGACCCATGAAAGTCTATTACGACGCCGATTGCGACCTCAACCTCATCACCGACAAGAAGATTGTCGTGCTTGGCTATGGCAGCCAGGGCCATGCCCACGCGCAAAACCTGCGCGACAGCGGCGTAAAGGATGTCGCCATCGCGCTGCGCGAAGGATCTTCCACGGCGAAGAAGGCTGAAGCCGCGGGTTTCGAGGTTCTCACCAACAAACAGGCTGCCGAGCAAGCCGATATCCTGATGATTCTTGCACCTGACGAAACTCAGGCGGAAATCTGGGAGAACGATCTCAAGGGCAATATGAAGCCGGGTGCCGCGCTGGCCTTTGCCCACGGCCTGAACATTCACTTCGGCCTGATCGAAGCGCCACAGGATATCGACGTTATCATGATCGCGCCCAAGGGGCCCGGCCATACCGTGCGCAGCGAGTACCAGCGCGGCGGCGGCGTGCCTTGCCTGATCGCGGTGCACCAGGATGCCAGCGGCAACGCGCATGATATCGCCCTCGCCTACGCCAGCGGTGTCGGCGGCGGACGTTCGGGAATCATCGAGACCAATTTCCGCGAGGAATGCGAAACCGATCTGTTCGGTGAGCAGGCCGTGCTGTGCGGGGGCATCACCCACCTGATCCAGGCCGGGTTCGAGACGCTGACGGAAGCCGGCTACGCCCCCGAGATGGCTTATTTCGAGTGCCTGCACGAAACCAAGCTGATCGTGGACCTGCTGTATGAAGGTGGCATCGCCAACATGCGCTATTCCATCAGCAACACCGCCGAATATGGCGACATCACCACCGGCCCGCGTGTCATCACGGAGGAAACCAAGGCGGAAATGAAGCGCGTGCTGGACGATATTCAATCGGGCCGCTTCGTAAAGAATTTCGTCCTGGATAATCGCGCCGGCCAGCCCGAATTGAAGGCAGCCCGCAAGCGCGCCGAGGCTCATCCGATCGAGAAGACCGGTGCAGAGCTACGCGCCATGATGCCGTGGATTTCCGCGAACAAGCTGGTGGACAAGGAAAAGAACTAACTTACGCCGCCCAAGTTTATCCCGGTGGACAAGGTCGAAACGCCGCGCCAGATTGCGCGGCAGACTTTCCACCGGGAGACTACTGATGCGTAAGACGATGCATAAGACGATTCTGGCCCTCGCGGGCGCTGCTGCCATTTCAACTTTCGCGATTACCGGCGCACAGGCCGACAATCACGAAGGCGGCGAAATGGATACCAGTGCCATCACATCCGGCACTTATTCCACGGATCCCGCCCATACGCTGGTTGTGTGGGGCCTGGATCACCTGGGCTTCAACGATTACTTCGGCATCTTCGGTGACATCACCGGCACGCTGGAACTTGATACCGATGACCTTTCAAGCTCGTCCGTCGATGTCACTATCCCGATTTCGCAAGTCACCGTGGCCAGCGAAGGCCTGAAAGAGCATCTTCTGCGCGCAGGTGAAGATGGCGCGGACCCGGATTTCTTCGGTCCCAACCCCGAAGCTGCGCGCTTCGTATCAACCGCCGTCCACCAGACCGGTGATCACAGCGCGCATATCATGGGCGATCTCACCTTCAACGGCGTGACCAATCCCGTAACCATCGACGCCGAGCTTTCCGGCATGGGCACCAATGGCATGAACCAGAAGGAAACCGTCGGCTTCCACGGCACCACCACCATCACGCGTTCCGACTGGAACCTTGGCTGGGGCACGCAGTACGGCATAGGTGATGAGGTCGAGCTGAAAATCACGGTCGCCTTCGAAAAGGATTGACATCGGCAAACGACAATCGGGGTGCTCGGCGAGCTTGGCGATGCACCCCGAATTGCGTCTGGACCTATTAACCAATCATCCCTAGGCTCGATTTCCATGACGCAGGCACGCAGCCTATCCCTGCTTCGACTAACGCGCCCTTAGGCGTGCCATTTCTCCTGCCCGCAGGCGGGGAACACTCCTAAGGGTTACTTCATCACAGATTGAAAATAACGCGCCGAGGATCACCGGTGCGGCGAAGTCGAAAAAGGCTGTTTGCAAAATGCCCATGTTGTCCAACCCATCGGCGAAATACCGTCCGTTTCCGCAGATCGACCTGCCCGACAGGCAGTGGCCATCGCGCACCATCACCGCCCCGCCCCGCTGGCTCAGCACTGATCTGCGCGACGGCAACCAGTCGATCATCGATCCTATGGACCGCGCGAAGAAAACGCGTTTCTTCGATCTTCTGGTGGAAGTCGGCATGAAAGAGATCGAAGTCGGTTTCCCCGCCGCCGGGCAGACGGAATTCGATTTCATCAGCTGGCTGGTGCAGTCCGGCAAGGTCCCGGAAGACGTGGTGGTGCAGGTGCTCACCCAGTCACGCGAAGACCTGATTGCCCGCAGTTTCGACAGCCTCGAAGGCGCGCATTCGGCGATCGTCCACCTTTACAACGCAGTCAGCCCCGCATGGCGCGACATCGTGTTCCGTATGAGCCGCGATGAAGTCCGCGAGATTGCCGTGCGCGGTGCGCAGCAACTCATAGACGAAGCGGCAAAGCGGCCCGGCACAAGATGGCAGTTCGAATATTCGCCGGAAACCTTCTCCACGGCTGAGCTCGATTTCAGCCTGGAGGTTTGCGAGGCTGTGATGAACGTGGTTGGCCCGACAAAAGACTGGCCGATCATCCTCAACCTGCCCGCCACCGTAGAGGCGGCCACCCCCAACATCTACGCCGACCAGATCGAGTATTTCTGCCGCAACCTGCCTAACCGCGATGCGGCGGTCATCAGCCTGCATACGCACAACGATCGCGGCACGGGTGTCGCTGCTGCAGAGCTTGGCCTGATGGCAGGCGCAGACCGTGTGGAAGGCTGCATGTTCGGCAACGGGGAGCGTACCGGCAATTGCTGCCTCGTGACGGTTGCTCTCAACATGTATACGCAAGGCATTGATCCTGAACTCGATTTTTCCGATATCGACAAGGTGATCGAGACGGTGGAGTACTGCAACGAACTGCCCGTCCACCAGCGCCATCCATACGGTGGCGAACTGGTGTTCACGGCTTTCTCCGGCAGTCACCAGGATGCCATCAAGAAAGGCTTCGAAGCTAACGAACAGCAGAACGATCAGCACTGGCGCGTGCCCTATCTGCCCGTAGACCCTGCTGATCTGGGCCGCGATTACGAGGCGGTGATCCGCGTCAATTCGCAATCAGGCAAGGGCGGCTTCGCATGGGTGCTGCAGCAGATGCAGGGCCTGAAACTGCCCAAGAGGTTGCAGGCCGATTTTTCCAAGCACGTGCAGTTCATGGCGGACGACACGGGCCGCGAACTCAACGCCGCCGACATCTGGGAATGTTTCAAGCAGACGTATTATCTGCAAGTCGACAACCGCAAATTTGCCCTGGTCGATTATGACGAGGCGCGCACCAGCGATGGCGACAGGGTTTTCACCGGCACCATCAAGGTGGATGGCGAAGACCAGCGCGTCTCTGGTCGAGGCAAGGGTCTGATATCCTCGGTACTGGCGACGATCCGCGAGACATATGGCCTCGATTTCGAAGTGCGCGACTATTCCGAACATGCGCTGGGGACAGGCGTCGATTCGCGTGCTGCGGCCTATATCGAATGGGCACTGCCCGACGGACGCAGCGGCTGGGGCGTAGGGATCGACGAGGATGTGGCCACAGCCAGCGTGCGCGCGATCCTGTCCGCCGCCAATGGCGCGGCGCACGGGCCGGGCACGCAGAAGTTCTGATCGGCAGCGTTCTGGTAACCCAAGCCCGGGGTCAGTCTCTCTTTTCCGAGCCGCTCGCAGCCCATAGCTGGTCCACCATCGCGTCGAGCTCGGTGAAATCCACATCGTTGCGGAAAGGGTCGCGGCGGTTCAGTCGCAGCCGATTGACGCCCTGATCGAGAAGCCTTCGACGCAGCGCGGATTGCAACAGCCCCAACCGGGCAATTGCGTCGCTCTGGGCATCCAGCGGAGCTCGCCCTTTCGATCGCACCCACGCCGCCTCGATCTGCCCCACCCGTTCCAGCACCATTTCATTATAGAAACGGTGGGGGCCGCAATGCAGCGGAAGACCCACTCGCAATGCCGCCGTCTCGCTGCATGGCAGGAGGAGACCGTTGCGGCGAAAATCGTCGAACCCGATTCGGGCAAGACCCAGTTGACCAAGAAAAGGTTCCAGCGGGCCGGTATTCAGGATTTGCCGCGGCAAGAGGTGGTGGCGCTGCATATCGCTCTGGTAATCGGGCCGCCCGCGCACGTTCACAGACCGGAACGGCAGCGCCGGACGATCCATTCGGTAACGTGAAACACGCGCTTCGCGCGCCACGTGAATCAGTGCGACCCTCTCCACACCTCGACAATGCCCGAGTTGTCTGCGGGTTCAAGACGTAAAGTCTCGCCCGAAGGCACTGTAAACGCGAAACTTTGCGTGATTGCTCCGTTCTCCACCAGCCAGTCCAGCAATCGCAGGGCGATCTTGGAGGCCTCCGCGCGATCACTCACCACTTCGGGCGTCATAAGGAGCTCCTGCCCGGTAAAGAGAAAAAGACCCTCGCTCTTGAGGCCGCCATTTTCGGTCGGCACCAGCGCCGCCAGGCCAAGTCCCGGGAATGCCCCACCCTCGATCCAGCTCATCACACTACGGCGGAAGTAGTCGGCATTGGTGACAGCCCTTGCGGGATGCCATGCAACGGCCCTTGCATTGCCCAGCTGCGCGAGTGCGGCCGCTACCATTGCCAGCGTTCTTACGACAGGAAACATGGCGCCCCCCGCGGCAAGATGTGGTCCGGGCTGGATCAGCAATGCCTCGTGCGCCGCCGGGTCGAACCCGGCTGCCGCACCGAATGTGTGGACCGAAGCCGGCACGTCGGCAGGTGGCTTCGGTTCAAGGCCGACAAGGTCGAATGTCATGCCGTTGGCCAGCAGTTCCAGCCAGCCCTCCTCCTCGCCACCATCGGCAGACGGATCGAGACTGATCGCAAACCGGTCACTATTCTTCGCAAGCGCGCGCACCTGCCCCGCACATGGCCGCTCACCCGGGGCGAATAGCAGCGAGACAGCCGATCTTATCGCTTTGTCTTCAAGGCGTTCAGCGCTGGCGATCGGCAGTAGTCCCTTCGTGCAATTAACGAAATATTGCCCATAAAGGTGCCGCTGGTCGAGTCCTACGTTCGCCCAATCCGTGAAAGTTTTCGCCATGCCGTCATTTTCTTTGCCAACACGGCTGTAGAGAGAGTTGCAGGGGCCGTTGGAACAGATCCGAGAAGGCGCTACATCGGAAGGATGGCAACCCGCTCGGCAATTCTCGGTGTAACGCGCTCGCTTTCAGGCAAGACATGGCAGTGGCGCGGAGGGAACATGCAGGTCGAGGGCGATATCCATCTCCTCGACCACGATATAACCACCCAGCTGCTGCTGTCGCGGGGGGTCGCGGTCGATGATCTGGATCGGCACCGCCAGCCTTCCCTGCGCGATTTTCTGCCCGATCCTTCGCAGTTCAACGATATGGATCGCGCGGCTGAACGTATTGCCGAAGCGGTTATCTCCGGAGAAAACATCGCGGTTTACGGCGATTACGACGTTGACGGGGCAACAAGTTCCGCTCTGCTGATTCGCATGCTGCGCATGCTGGGCCACGATGCCCGGCATTACATTCCGGATCGTCTGCTGGAAGGGTACGGCCCCAGTGGCGAAGCCCTACTGAAACTCGGCCAGGAGGGCTCCAGCCTGATTGTCACCGTGGATTGCGGTGCCATGGCGCACGAGGCGCTGGGCATGGCGCACGACGCCGGGATAGACGTGATCGTGGTGGACCACCACGAATGCTCGCCCGATCTTCCGCGTACTTATGCCCTGGTCAATCCCAACCGCCTCGATGAAAACGACCTGGCCGCATCGCATGGGCATCTTGCCGCGGTTGGCGTGGCTTTCCTGCTTGCGGTCGCGGTGGTTCGCACCTTGCGGGCCCGTGATTATTTCGCCGATTGCCGCGAACCCAACCTCATGTCTCTGCTGGACCTCGTAGCGCTGGGTACGGTTGCCGATGTTGCTGCGATCCGGGGGCTCAACCGCGCTTTCGTGGCGCAGGGTCTGAAGGTGATGGGCAAGCGCGCCAATATCGGTATGGCTGCCTTGATCGACGCCAGCCGGTTGAAGGCCGCGCCGAAGTGCAGCGATTGCGGATTTGCCCTTGGGCCCCGCATCAACGCCGGCGGCCGCGTGGGCGAAGCGACGCTGGGCGTGCGGCTGCTCACTACCGAAGACCCCGAGGAAGCGCGCGCCATTGCGGAGCAGCTTTCGCACCTCAACGAAGATCGGCGCGCTATCGAGGCTGCGGTGCAGGAGGAGGCAGAAGCCCAGCTTGCCGCGCAACACAACCGATCTGTCATCTGCGTGGCCGCCAAGGGCTGGCATCCTGGCGTGATCGGTATCGTCGCTGGCCGGATCAAGGAAAAGACCGGCAAGCCCAGCCTCGCCATCGCACTGGACGCCGAAACCGGCCAGGGCAAGGGATCGGGGCGCTCGATCGCCGGAGTAGACCTGGGCGCCGCCATTATTGCCGCTCGCGAGGCCGGATTGCTGGTGGCTGGCGGAGGCCACGCGATGGCGGCGGGCCTGACGGTCGATTCGGGTCGTCTGGACGAATTTTCCGAATGGCTGGACGAAAAGCTGGCAGCAACTGTTGCGAGGGCCAGCGCGGAGCAGACCATGTTGCTGGACCTGTCCGTTGCGCCCGGTGGATTGACGCCCGATCTTGTGGAAACTCTTGAAGGTGCCGGACCATACGGCGTCGGCTGGCCGGGGCCGCGCGTGGCGGTAGGGCCGGTGCACATCGTAAAGGCTGACATCGTGGGCAATGATCACTTGCGCGTGATTGCCGCAGGACAGGATGGTCGCAGCCTGAAGGCCATCGCATTCCGCGCCGCATCCAGCGAAATGGGCCAGTCGATCCTTCACGGGTCGAAAGGGCGCAGGCTATGGCTGGCAGGGCGCGCGAAAATCGACGATTGGGGCGCTCGGCCCGCTGCGGAACTGCACCTGGAAGACGCTGCCTGGGCCGACTGAAGCCGACACTGGCAATTATGTTGCAAACGGGGCTTGACCGCGAGAGTGCATCCCCCTAATTGCGCCGCTCCATCGCACGTGGCCCCTTCGTCTAGCGGTTAGGACGCGGCCCTTTCACGGCTGAAACACGGGTTCGATTCCCGTAGGGGTCACCACGATGGATTTGCCTTCCGACAGTAACGGTATCTGACTGCCCCACCGGGGCCAGCAGGAACGGCCCCTTCGTCTAGCGGTTAGGACGCGGCCCTCTCACGGCTGAAACACGGGTTCGATTCCCGTAGGGGTCACCACGGCAGCAACTTTGCTTACCGTTACGTGGATCATTCGCGCTTCATGGTGGAAACCGTCACAAATCTCGCCCATGGACATAAGCCATGGAAGGTTTCCGCATCCCGGCCGCGGCAGTCGCGCTTGCAATAGTCAGCGGCCTCGTTCTGGTTTTCGCAGGCGTCGGCATCGCTCTTGTGCTGGCCTTCGTCGGCATCTGGATCCTGTCGTTCTGGCTTGTACCACCATCGCCGCCGGAGGCGCGCGCCAAGCCTGTCGAATCGTTACAGATTACCCGCTCGGGCATGCGCGATATTATCGAACACTCGGGCCTGCCGCTGCTGCTGCTCGACTCCAACCGCATAATTCTCGCCAATGCCAACGCGCGCGAGGCGGTGGGAAAGCATATCCTCGGGCAGGATGCGCGCGTGGCGCTGCGCCACCCGGCAGCGGTGGATCTGCTTTCGCGTAAAGGCGGCGGCAGTATTACCGTACAAGGGCTGACTGGCCCCAAAAGCAACTGGCAGATTACCATCCAGCAGATCGATGAACGCTATTCGCTGATCGAACTGATTAACCGCACGGCAGAGGCCGACGTCAGCCAGGCGCATACCGATTTCGTCGCCAATGCCAGCCACGAGCTGCGCACGCCGCTGGCTTCGATCATCGGTTACATGGAAACGTTGGAGGATGATGGAGAGAACATTCCTCCAAAGCAGGTCAGCAAATTCTACGCCACGGTCTTGCGCGAAGCCCGCCGTTTGCAGACCCTGGTGGACGACCTGATGTCGCTAAGCCGCGTGGAGGCGGAGAAGCACGATCAGCCACGCGAAGCGTTGCGTCTCGTTCCACTGGTTCGCCAGGCATCGCGAGACGGTGCCGGGCTCGAACGGTTCGAGCAGGTCAGCTTCACCATCGACGACGATTCGCTTCAGGTGCGCGGCGATGCGCGGCAGTTGGAGCAACTGGTGCGCAACCTCGTCGACAATGCGCTGAAGTATGGCGGAGAGACGAAGCCGGTCGAGGTTGGCGTCGCTCGCGGCGAACGGGATATGGCGATACTGACCGTGCGCGATCATGGCGAAGGCATCGCGCCCGAACATCTTCCCCATCTTACCCGGCGCTTCTATCGTACCGATCCGGGGCGCAGCCGTGCTGCGGGCGGTACGGGCCTTGGCCTTGCCATCTGCAAGCACATCGTGGAACGGCATCGCGGCCGCCTTGATATCGACAGCAAGCAGGGCGAAGGCACCACGGTGACCGTGCGCCTGCCGCTGGTGCAGGATAGCGTCTGACGGGCGAAAGCGTCGCATCATTCCTCCCACATTTCGACAGGTTATCCACCGTTGCGAGAAGCGGGCACATGCTTTGTAACAATAGCGTCACAAACACGTCATAGCGGGCACACAACTTCGAAACAAAAGTGAAACCCGATTGTCATGAAAAAGCTTTTCACGGCCGCCGCCCTCGCCGGAACCGCCCTCGCTCCGTTGCCTGCGATGGCGCAGGATACGACTTCGCTCGAAGACCAGGTTGCTGCTCTCGCTGCCGAGATTGCACGGCTGAACCAGCGGGTTGCCGAACTGGAAGCAGAGAAATCGCAGACCGAAGCGCAGCAGGCGAGTGTCGCTTTGGAGCAGGCTGCGATGGCTGCTGAGGTCTCGGCATTGCGCGAGGCGGTACCCGCCGCTGCCGACGCAATGGCGGCGCTTTCCACTGAAGTCAGCTGGGCAGGCGCGCCGGAATTCGAGAACGAAGGCGGATGGTCTTTCAAGCCCTTCGGCCGATTGAATATCGACAGTGGCATTATCGATGCCCCCGCTTCCACGGGCCGCGAAGATGGCTTCGGCAGCGAAATCCGCCGCGCGCGAATCGGCTTGGCCGGCGATATCCCCGGCGGCTTCGGTTACAAGCTCGAAGTCGATTTTGCCGGTGACGAAGTCTCCGTGACCGATGCCATAATCACCTATGATGATGGCCCGCTGACGCTAACCGTCGGCCAGCACAACAATTTCCAGTCGCTGGAAGAACTCACCAGCAGCCGTTGGTCTACCTTCATGGAGCGCGCTGCCTTCACCGATGCATTCGGGTTCGAGCGCCGCCTGGGTGTTTCTGCCCAGATCGATGTGACGGATGGCGTCTTGCTGCAGGCTGGTGTTTTCACCGACAACATCTCCGATCTTCCCGGCGACACCTGGAGCGGTGATGCCCGCCTCGTTGCCAGTCCCAAGCTAGGCGATGCGCAGCTGCACCTGGGTGGCTCGGTCCATTTCACCGATGTGCCGGATGGCGACACTGTCCGCTATCGCCAGCGCCCGCTCGTGCATTTCACGTCCGAACGCTTCATCAACACCGGCAACATCGGTGCCGACAGCGAATTTGGGGCCGGCCTTGAAGCAGGATTCATCAGCGGGCCGTTCCACGCGGTTGGCGAAGGGTTCTGGCAGACGGCAAACCGTCCGGATGCTTTTGGGGGCGATGCAAATTTCTTCGGCGGTTACGCCGAGGTGGGCATGTTCCTGACGCAAGGCGACAGCCGGGGATACAAGGGCGGCAAGTTCGATCGCACGCGTCCGGCCAACCCGATCGACGAAGGGGGCATCGGCGCAATCCAGATCAACGCGCGATACGATTATCTCGACCTGACCGACACGGGCGCCGGTATCATTGGCGGCACGCAGAACGGCTATTTCGCTTCTTTGATATGGGTGCCGACCGATTACACCCGCCTCACCTTCAATTACGGTCGTCTGGAATACGACGACGCCGTACATGCGACCGCCTCTGGATCGCGTGACTATTCCGTCGATGTGCTGGGGATGCGGGCGCAGATCGACTTTTGATATACCGACCGCATTATGGCCGGCACCAGTCATGACATTCGGTCACGCACCGAACGCTTGATTGTCGCATGGGCGTCATACAGCAGACCTAGCGGTCTGCCATCTGAACCGAAATGAGGAACATCATGAAACTGAATTTTCGCAATGCCGCTTCGGCTCTCGCTCTGGTGGCACTGGCCGCTTGCAACAATGCTGGCGGCGGCGGCGATACGCGTGACAGCGTGCGTGCCGTTGGCTCTTCAACCGTATATCCCTTCGCCACGCGCATTGCGGAAAGCTTCACCCGCAATCACGATTTCGCTTCGCCGATCATCGAATCGACTGGCACCGGCGGCGGCATGGCGCTGTTCTGCCAGGGTGTCGGTCCCGACACTCCCGATATCGTCAATGCTTCGCGCCGCATGAAGGCAAGCGAGTTCGAGACGTGCCAGCAAAATGGCGTCGAGAACGTGACCGAGATCCAGGTTGGCATGGATGGCATCGCCTTCGCCAGCGCCACCGACGGCATTGATTTCGACCTCACGCCGGAGATCGTCTACCAGGCGATCGCCGCCAATCCTTATGGCGAGGAACAGACCAACGAGATGTGGAGCGACATCGATCCCTCGCTGCCGAACAAGCCCATCCTCGTCTACGGTCCACCGTCCACGTCCGGCACGCGCGACGCGCTGAACGAACTGGTGCTGATGGTCGGCTGCGAATCGGGTGAAGGCATGGCCGAACTGGAAGAGCAGGACGAAGATGCCTTCGAAACAACCTGTACCGAACTGCGCAACGATGGCGCCTATGTCGAGCAGGGTGAGCAGGACAACCTCATCGTGCAGAAGATCGAAGGCAACGTGGATGCTATCGGTATCTTCGGCTTCTCCTACCTCGATGCGAATTCCGATCGCGTACACGGCCTGACCGTGAATGGCGTGGAACCTACCTACGAAAACATCGCCAGCTTCGATTATGTCGGCGCACGGCCGCTGTTCATCTACGTGAAGAACGCGCACCTCGATGCTATTCCGGGCTTGCGTGAATTCGTAGCCGAGTGGGCAAACAACTGGGGATCGGGCGGACCATTGGCTGAGGTTGGGCTTGTGCCCAATCCTGAAGACGCTATGGCGCGCAACAACACCGCTGCGAGCGAATTCACACCGCTCTCAGCTTCCGATTTCGAGTAGGGAAACCTCTTTGCGGATATGTCGGCCAGCACCCTAATCCTTCTCGTCCTTGGACTGGGGCTAGCCGGCTGGCTGGTCGCTCGTTCTCGCGCCGCTATGTTCCGGCGCGAGAGCAAGGACCATCGTATCGCGTCCCTGCCCGTCTACCACGGGTGGTATGCCGCGCTGTGGATTGTCGTTCCCACGGTCCTTTTCGCCCTGATCTGGGCCCCCATCTCCGAACAGTTGATCATCCAGCATGTGCTTGCCAGCCCGGCTGCTGCCGATTTGCCAGCGTTCGGGATGCAGCGCGAAAACCTTCTGTCGGAAGCGCGCAACGTTGCCACTGGCGCGGCATCGGGCGTGTTCAACCCACAGGCAGCGGCGCTTGTCGAACCCTTCGAAGAAGCGATCTTCCGCTACCGCATCGTCGGTTTCGTGGTCACCTTGCTAGTGGCCGCTGCGGGAGCGGCCTTTGCCTTCCTGCGCCTGAAACCCGATTTTCGCGCCCGCACACGGGTGGAGCGCGCCGTTCTGACCACGCTGCTGATCGCTTCCCTGGTGGCAATTCTTACCACGCTTGGCATTCTCGTCAGCCTGGTATTCGAAACCGTGCGCTTCTTCAGCATGGTATCTCCGCTAGATTTCCTGTTCGGCACCAACTGGTCTCCCGACCCGATGAGCAGCGCGACCAATCCCGATGCCAGCCGTTACGGCGCTATTCCGCTGTTCTGGGGCACGCTGTTCATCGGCGCGGTTATCGCGATGATCGTGGCAATTCCGCTGGGGCTGATGAGCGCGATCTATCTCAACCAGTATGCAGCGCCCAGGGTGCGCACATGGATCAAGCCCATGCTGGAAATCCTCGCCGGCGTGCCGACGGTGGTTTATGGCTATTTCGCCGCCCTTACGATTGCACCAGCCATTCGCGACCTCGCCCTGTCGCTGGGCGTTTCAAATCCCTCCAGCGAAAGTGCATTGGCGGCGGGCCTGGTAATGGGCGTGATGATCATTCCTTTCGTCTCCTCGATGGCTGACGATTCAATTGCCGCCGTTCCGCAAGCCATGAAGGATGGCTCCCTGGCCATGGGCGCCACGCAGAACGAGACGATCAAGCGCGTGCTGGTGCCCGCAGCCCTGCCCGGTATCGTCGCCGGCATCATGCTGGCGATCAGCCGCGCCATCGGCGAGACGATGATCGTGGTGATGGCCGCCAGCTTCGCCGCCAATCTTTCCGCCAACCCGCTGGAAGCCATGACGACGGTAACCGTCCAGATTGTTGCCCTGCTGACCGGCGAAGGCAGCTTCGATCACCCGGCAACTCTAGCGGCATTCGCGCTCGGGTTCGTATTGTTCATGGTAACACTGGTTCTCAACATCATCGCTCTGCGCGTCGTGAAGAGGTTCCGCGAAGCTTATGAGTGACACCGCCCCCAAAATCCGCCCGACACGCACACCGGCGTTCGAGGCGCGGCTGAAGAAACGCTATCAGGCAGAGCGGCGCTTCAAGATTGCCGGTCTATCTGCAATCGTCTTCTCGGTTGCCGTGCTGGTGTTCCTGCTGGTGAACATGACGATCAACGGCATCGGCGGCTTCCAGCGCGCGGAAATGTCCGTGCCGATCGATTTCACGCAAGCCGGGCTTTCGGTTAATCCTTCGCTCAATGATGAACGGGCTATCGTTCGATCGCTGGAAGCGCAGGGTCTGCCTGCGGTGGTGGAATTCAGCGCGCAGCAGTCCCTGGGTGAGGATGCGGCGGAACAGTTGAACAGCGAAGCATGGCGCATTGTCGCTGTCGAACTGGCGAGTGACCCATCCCTGCTTCGCGGCGAGAATACCTTTTCTCTGCCGACGACCGAGGCACTGGCCAGCGCCTATGCCGGTGATGGCAATGCAGACCTTCAGCCGCTGGCGCAGGATCTGGCGGAGCGGGGTCTGCTGGCCGACCGTTTCGACGCGGGCTTCCTGCAACGCGCCGATGCCACCGATCCGCAGCTGGTGGGGATCTGGGGCGCGCTGAAGGGCTCGATCCTGACGATGATCGTTACGCTTCTTCTCGCCTTTCCCATCGGTGTGCTGGCTGCGCTTTATCTAGAAGAATACGCACCGAAGAACCGCTGGACCGACCTTATCGAGGTGTCGATCAACAATCTGGCTGCCGTCCCTTCCATTATTTTCGGCCTGCTGGGCCTTGCCGTGTTCCTCTGGCTGTTTCCCAATTATCGTTCCGCCCCGCTGATCGGCGGCATGACGCTGGCCTTGATGACGATGCCGGTGATCGTCATCGCGGGACGCAACGCGATCAAGGCGGTGCCGCCATCCATCCGCGATGGCGCGCTGGCTATCGGCGCTTCACCGGTGCAGGTCGTGTTCCATCACGTGCTTCCGCTAGCGCTTCCCGGCATCCTTACCGGCACGATTATCGGCATGGCCCGTGCGCTGGGTGAAACCGCGCCTCTGCTGCTGATTGGCATGCGCGCTTTCGTCGCCAGTCCGCCCGAAGGCTTTACCGATAATGCCACTGTGCTGCCCATGCAGATTTTCCTGTGGTCGGACGAGATCGACCGCGGTTTCGTGGAACGCACCAGCGCGGCGATCATCGTGCTATTGATATTCCTCCTGCTGATGAATGGCCTCGCCATCTATCTGCGCAATCGATTCGAGAAGAAATGGTGATGTCCGAAACCGTCGACACCCCTGCCGCCGAGAGCCCAACCGCCGACTCGCCTTTGGCGAACCAGGCGCAGAAATCGCTGGAGAATGAGAACATAGAAACCGGCGAGCCGAAGATGCGCGCCCGGGATGTGGACGTCTATTACGGCAACAAGCAGGCGATCGATGGCGTCGATATCGATGTTTACACCGAATTCGTAACCGCCTTCATCGGCCCTTCGGGCTGCGGCAAATCCACTTTCCTGCGCGCGCTTAACCGCATGAACGACACGATCCCCTCTGCCCGCGTTACCGGCAAGATCGAATTGGACGGGGAGGACATCTACGCCAGCGGCATGGATGTCGTGCAGCTGCGCGCACGTGTGGGAATGGTGTTCCAGAAACCCAATCCCTTCCCCAAATCGATCTACGACAATATTGCCTACGGGCCCAAGATTCATGGGTTGGCGGATTCCAAGTCCGACATCGATGAAGTGGTGGAAAGGAGCCTGCGCCGCGCCGGTCTTTGGGAAGAGGTGAAGGATCGTCTGACCGATTCAGGCACGGCGCTTTCCGGCGGGCAGCAACAGCGCCTGTGCATCGCGCGTGCCATCGCCGTCGATCCCGAAGTTATTCTGATGGACGAGCCGTGCTCCGCACTCGACCCGATCGCCACGGCCAAGATCGAAGAACTGATTGACGAGCTGCGTGGCCGGTATGGTATCGTGATCGTCACTCACTCGATGCAGCAGGCGGCCCGCGTGTCGCAGCGCACCGCGTTTTTCCACCTTGGCAATCTGGTAGAATACGGACACACGTCTGACATATTCACTAATCCAGCCGAAAAGCGCACACAGGATTACATCACAGGGCGGTACGGATAATGGTCGAACACACAGTCAAGGCATTCGACGAGGACATCACCCGTCTGCGCGGCCTGATCGCCGAGATGGGCGGACTTGCCGAAGTCGCCATTCACGAGGCCCTGCAGGCGTTGGTGAATGGTGATGAGGAACTGGCCGCACAGGTGGTGGAGCGCGATGCGAAGCTGGATGCGCTGGAAACCGAAGTGGATGCCATGGCCGTGCGCATCCTGGCCCTGCGCGCACCGATGGCAGACGACCTTCGCGAAATCGTTGCCGCGCTCAAGATAGGCGGCGTGGTGGAGCGCATCGGCGACTATGCGAAGAACATCGCCAAGCGGGTCGGCCGGATCGAAGGCCGCGCTCGCTTCGAGCCACTGCTGCTGCTTCCCGCGATGGGCGAAGTGGCCTCTGAAATGGTGCATGACGTGCTAACCGCCTACGCAGCGCGCGATCCTGTTGTTGCTCGCGAAGTCATCGAGCGCGACGAGAAGGTCGACGCCTTCTACGACAGCATCTTCCGCAATCTCGTCAGCCACATGGTGGAAAACCCTTCCACCATCAGCAGCGCCGCGCAATTGCTGTTCGTCGCTCGCAATATCGAGCGGATCGGCGACCATGCTACGAACGTCGCCGAGATGGTCCACTATTCGGCTACGGGCTCGTATCCCAGCGACATCGAGCGGTAATATTGCAAAGCGCACAATCAAACGGGCGCTTTGCAACAAATCTGACACAAGATTGAAATATCGAAGGCCCTACGACACTGTTACTGTGCCGCAATTCCAAGGGGCCCATTCGCATGTCTACGCCAAAATTGCTGCTCGTCGAAGATGATATCGCTCTGGCCGAGCTGCTGGAATATCGCTTCGAAAGCGAAGGCTACGACGTTCGCGTAACCGCCGACGGCGACGACGCCTTGATGATGGCTTCGGAAGATGCGCCCGATCTGGTGATCCTCGACTGGATGATCGAGGGAACCAGCGGTATCGAGGTTTGCCGCCGCCTGCGCCGTGACAAGGCCACGGCCCATGTACCCATCATCATGCTGACCGCGCGCGAGGCCGAGGATGACCGCGTGCGCGGTCTTGAAACGGGCGCCGACGATTACCTGACCAAGCCCTTTTCGCCGCGCGAACTGCTGGCGCGCGTGGCCGCCGTGCTGCGCCGCGTGCGCCCCGCCCTGGCGGGAGAGACCATCGAGGCCGGAGACTTGAGGCTGGATCCCGTCGCCCACCGGGTGGAGCGGCGCGGTCGGCAACTGCAGATTGGCCCGACCGAATATCGGCTGATCAAGTTCTTCATGGAGCATCCGCGCCGCGTGTTCTCTCGCGGACAGTTGCTGGATGCGGTCTGGGGCACGGGTAGCGAGATCGAGGAACGCACCGTGGACGTCCATATCCGTCGCCTGCGAAAAGCAATTACAGTAGAAAACACCCGCGATCCGATCCGTACCGTCCGTTCTGCGGGCTATGCGCTGGAGCCGGTTTAGCGGCAGGCACCCATCGCCGGGTTCCGGCCTTGATCCAGATGGAAATGATCCGCATGCGCCGCGTTGTATTCCGGCGATAGGACAGTGCCGAAACTGGCGCAGGCGGCGTTGCGCGCGGCCTTCAGGAAGCGGGATTCTTCATCGTCGCTGTCGCTATCCCAGTCACGCAGCACGCTGATCGTGCGACCATCCTCCAGCACGAAGCTCGCAATATCTATGGCGTTGCCGGTTGCGTGCTCACTCCACGGCGCATCTTCGTCATTATACATGCGGCGACAACTGTAGGTGCCCAGTTGCTGAATACGCGCCACGCGGCTGCCGAGCGTTTCCTCGGCCAATGGCTGCAAGTCCTTCTCCAGCCACAGTACCATTCCTGCGGCCACCGGGCAGGTGAACTGCGGGAACCGCGGAGCAAAAGGCATCGTAGAGAGGGTCAGCCGATCCTCGCGGCGGCATTCGCCTTCCCCCGTGACAGGCAACGGCGTGAACGCCACTGCGCTGCGATCCAGCACGGCGCGGCAGGCTTCTATATCGCCGCGCAGGGCAGCCAGCTTCGTTGTCGTCGCCCAGCCCCGCTCATCCCGCAGGTCCAGCGATGCCCAAGGATTGTCCTGCGGGTTTTCAGCCAGGTAAACGCGCCCCGCCAGCAGAAGGGCGATAACGATCAGAAGACTTGCCACCTTGCGATCATCGATGGGCGGAACGGGCCATTTTTTCTTGCGAGTCACGTCAATGAAAGTCCCGTGACTTTGGAATGATCCGGGGAATGATCCGGGCATTGCGCGGATGGCTGCGGGTTGCGGGCGCATCTGCGCTCGGCAACTGCTCGACCAGGTCTCGCGGGCGGATTGCCCGATTGGCCGGATCGTCCGCTCCGCTGCGCAAATCATCGCGCGGGTTGAACTTGCCGGGAAGCGGGCTGTTCACGTGATCGGCGCGCGCAACAGGAGCGTTCAGCAAATCGTCTGACAGGCGATGCAGGTCTTGCGTCGCGTCCGTCATGTGATGCGCGATGACGTGGATCACCTCGTCATCGTATTCCACCCGCCCGCGCACCTCCATCAGCCGCGATCCCATCACAACCTGTCTCTGTTTTTCCTTGAGGTCCGGCCAGACGACCAGGTTGATGACGCCGGTCTCGTCCTCCAGCGTGATGAAGCATACTCCCTTGGCGCTACCGGGCCGCTGGCGGATCAGCACCACGCCGGCCACATGCACCATGGAGCGGAACTTGCGCGATCTCAGGTCACAGGCCCGCACGAAGCCACGCTCTGCCAGGCTGGCGCGCAGGAAGGCCATGGGGTGCGCTTTCAGGCTGAGGCGCGTGGTCTGGTAATCAGCGACCACTTCTTCGCTCAGCGGCATCTTCGGCAGGATTGCCCTGCCTCGCTCGGCGCCCTCGTCACGCTCGTCGGCATGGGCGAACAGCGGCAGGTCCGTGCCGCCGACAAGGCTGCGCGCATCCCACAGTGCCTGCCGGCGGCTCATGTCCATCGAGCCGAAGGCATCGGCACTGGCAAGACGCTCCACATGCCCTACCGGCACACGAGCCCTGTCGCGCAGTTCAGCAACGTCGGCGTAAGGCCCGCCCTCCTCGCGCGCAGTGACGAGAGCGGCGGCCACATGTTCCGGCAAGCCATCCACCTGGCGCAGGCCCAGGCGCATGGCGATATGACGATCCTGGCGGCCATGCTCCCTGGAGGCCCACGCCGCTTCACTACAGATCATTTTCGGCTCGCTAGTCGCAGCGGGGTGGGCATCTTTCTCCGACCCAATCACCTCCAGCGTGCAATCCCACTGGCTATGGTTCACATCAACCGGCAATACCTCCACCCCATGCTCGCGCGCGTCGCGCACGATCTGCGCAGGCGCGTAAAAACCCATGGGCTGCGAGTTGAGCAGACCGCATGCGAAGGCAGCGGGGAAGTGGCATTTCAGCCAGCTTGATACGTAAACGAGGTGCGCGAAACTGGCGGCGTGGCTTTCGGGAAAGCCGTATTCGCCAAAGCCGCGGATCTGGTTGAAGCACCTTTGCGCGAAGTCGCGGTCATAGCCGCGCGTTACCATGCGTTCCACCATCATGTCCTGCAATTCATCCACCATGCCCCGGCTTCGGAAAGTCGCCATGGCTTTGCGCAGGCGATTGGCCTCCGCGCTGGAGAAACGCGCGGCATCCAGCGCGATCTTCATCGCCTGTTCCTGGAAGATGGGTACGCCCAGGGTGCGTTCGAGGATGCTGGAAAGCTCGTCCGGCGGGCCATGTTCTGGAGATGGTGCAGGGATCTGCACCTGCTCCGCACCGCGGCGTCGCTTCAGGTAGGGGTGCACCATGTCGCCCTGGATCGGGCCGGGCCGCACGATGGCGACCTGAATCACCAGGTCATAGAATTCGCGCGGGCGCAGGCGCGGCAGCATGTTCATCTGCGCACGGCTTTCCACCTGGAACACACCCAGCGAATCCCCCTTCCGCAGCATTTCGTAGGTTTCCGGGTCTTCGCGCGGCACGCTGGCCAGCGTCAGCCTGCGGTCGTGGTGATCCTCCAGCAGGTCCAGACATTTCCTGATGCAGGTGAGCATGCCCAGCGCCAGCACATCCACCTTGAGGATGCCCAGGGCCTCGATATCGTCCTTGTCCCATTCGATAAACGTGCGATTCGGCATGGCGCCATTGCCGATGGGAACGGTCTGCGTCAGCGCCCCGTCGGTAAGGATGAAGCCGCCCACGTGCTGCGACGAATGACGTGGCATTCCAACCATTTGCTCCGTCAGCTTCAGAACCCGCCTCAAATGCGGATCGCTGATATCCATGCCGGTTTCCGCAGCATGTTTCTCGCTCACCTCCTTGCCCCAGCCACCCCATACGGTGCGCGCCAGCGCGCTGGTAACGTCTTCGGACAGACCCATCGCCTTACCCACTTCGCGGATGGCCATGCGCGGGCGATAGTGGATGACGGTGGCGGTAAGGCCTGCACGGTGGCGGCCATATTTGCTGTAGATGTGCTGGATCACCTCCTCGCGTCGTTCATGCTCGAAATCGACATCGATATCGGGCGGCTCCTTGCGCTCCTCGGAGATGAAGCGATCGAACAGCAGCTGGTGCTTGGCAGGGTCTACGCTGGTAATTTCAAGACAATAGCACACGGCCGAATTGGCAGCAGAACCACGCCCCTGGCACAGGATGGGCGGATCAACGCTGCGCGCATAGTCGACGATATCCTTGATGGTAAGGAAATATCGCGCCAGATCCAGTTTGCCGATAAGAGCCAGTTCGCGTTCAAGCGTTTTCTTCACCGAGTGCGGCAAACCATTGGGATAGCGCCGCTTTGCACCTTTCCATGTCTCGCTTTCGAGGTAGGCTTGCGGGCTCATGCCATCGGGATAGATCTCTTCGGGGTATTCGTATTTCAGTTCGTCCAGACTGAAATCGCAGGCATCGGCCACACTGCGCGCCGCCGTTATGGCATGGGGCCAACGCTCGAACAGACGCAGCATCTGTTCGGGGCTTTTCAGGTGCCGTTCGGCATTGGCATGCAGCAGGTGCCCGGCGCGCGCCACCGTGGTCTTGTGCCGGATTGCCGTCATCACGTCCTGCAAGGGACGGCGATCGGGCGCGTGGTAGTGCACATCGTTGGTAGCCAGCAGTGACAGGCCGTTGGCACGGGCCAGCGCATCCAGCCGGTCTATGCGGGCAACATCGTTGCCGGCGTAAAGATAGCTGGCGGCCAGATGCCCCAATGTCGGCAGACCGGCCGCAAGGTGCGGCAGGACTTCGGTCAGAGTGCCGGTAACGTGGTCTTCGCGCAGCGTGCCATCCAGCGCGACCACGTTGCTGGCCCAGCCTGGCACTACGAATTTCTCGCCCAGATCGCGCGGGGGGACCAGTATCAGCTGTATCCCGTCTGCGTGCTGTGCCAGCATCGGCAGCGAAATGTCGCACAGGCCCTTTTCCTGCCAGTCGCCATCCAGCGTAGCCATGCGCCCTGCCGAAATCAGCGTACAGAGACGACCGTAGGCAGCGCGGTTCGTGGGATAGGCGAGGAAAGCGAACCCCTCCACCGTTTCGATCCGACTGCCGATGACGGGTCGCATCTTCAGCGTCTTCGCCTCGGTATGGACGCGCACCACGCCCGCCATGGAATTGGCATCGGCGATCCCTATGGCATCATAGCCAAGTCCCCGCGCGGTGAGTACGAGGTCCACCGCATCGGATGCGCCGCGCAGAAAGCTGAAACAGCTGACAAGGCCCAGTTCCACGAACGGGGCGCGGGCCGGTGCGTCTATGCCGTCAGGATCGAGCTCGATCGTGCGCTTGGGAAGGCCGTCGCTATCGGGCACCTCACTCCACCAACTCCGCAAGCCGTTCCTTCACCGCGGCAAGGTCCGCTGCGAACAATCGCTCCTGCTCCGCCTTGGCGTCACCACTCAGGCGCAAAAGATAGGACGGGTGCGCCGTCACCCACAATTCGCTGCCATCGTCCAGCATCATAGGCTCGCCGCGTGCCTTCGAGATGCTTACCGTCTTGCCCAGCATCGCACGGGCTGCGCTGGCGCCCAAAGCCAGCACCACCTTCGGCTTTACGATGGCGCGCTCTGCCTCGTGCCACCAGCGGCACACGTCGATTTCCTTGGCGGTGGGTGACTGGTGCAGGCGGCGCTTGCCGCGCTGCACGTATTTGAAATGCTTCACCGCATTGGTGACATAGGTTTGCTTGCGTTCGATTCCGGCAACTTCCAGCGCAGCGTTCAGCACCTGTCCCGCAGGGCCGACGAAGGGCTTGCCCGCCTGATCCTCCTGATCGCCGGGCTGTTCACCCACGATCATCAAGGGGGCATCGTCCGCCCCCTCGCCCATAACCGCTTGGTTATCAAGCAAACCTATGGGACATTTGCGACAGGCGTGGATCGCCTTGTCTATCGCCGCCAGCGTTTCGGGACGATCTTCATATTCGAGTGCGCCTGCATCAACCATTTCGCTTTCCCGCTTCTGCGCGCCCGCCACCAGCTCCGGAATGAGCGCGGCCTCGGGCATGTTCTTCCAGTACTTGCGGGGCATTTCCTTCAGCATCGCCCCGATCTTCAAACGCGCGGGATTGAAGATGGATGCGTAATACTTGCGCCAGAGATCTTCGGCAGGATCGCCCTGCGGCGCATCCGATTTCTGCGCCGGACCGCTTTCTCGCAAGGTTTCGCCATCCCAGTGGATGCAGCCGCGCGGCGTGAGGATGGACCAGTGCATGTTGGCGAACCGGCGGACGAAAAAGCCCGCCTCGCGCCGCACGATGTGATGATCGGGTTCGAACCAGGCGACGTACTGCTGGTTGCCTGCCTCGTCCTCCACCATGCGGAAACGCACGAAAGCGTGCATCTTGTGCGCATCGCGGCGCACGGACTTGTCCATATCCTCCAGCCGGCGGACCTGGCTGTCGGCCTTGTCCTCCATCAAGCGCGGATTGGACTGGAGCCGCCACAGCATCGCATAGAGCAAGGAAAATCGTTCCGGGTCAGAATGATGAGCGACGTTCTTTGCAATCGAAAGAAAGCGCTTGCTGGCGCGGATCATGCGGGTGGCATCGTCCGGCACCGGCAGCCGCTTGTCACCATGAGAGAACAAAGAGCCGTTGCCGCCCGGCTCCACCCAGGCCACCCGGTCAGGCGGAACATCGCATTGCACAAGCTGCCTCGCCCGCTCCCGCCAGAAGGCGAAATCGTCCGGTTCGGGCATGTGAACCACGTAATAGGTGCCCATTTTGACGTGTTGCAGAGCGGTCATGCCGCGAACAGTTCCAGTTGCTCCTGCTTGGGTGCTAGCAGGCTGCGCAGATCGGCGCGGTCGGTCAGCAAGGTGGGGCGCCAGTCGACGGTGCAGATGAACGGGCGCACCTTGGCAACGGATACGGTCAGCTTGGCCACATCGTCCAACCGCAAGCTGCGGTGGCGACGGCTGGCGAGGATCTGCCCCACCGCTCGCGTGCCCAACCCCGGAACGCGCAGCAGGTCTTCGCGGCCAGCACGGTTCACATCCACCGGGAAACGACCGCGAAACTTCAGCGCCCATGCCAGCTTGGGATCGATATCAAGCGGCAGGTTTCCATCCTCACCCGTTGCCTGCATTACCTCTGCAGGCGCAAAGCCGTAAAAGCGCATCAGCCAATCCGATTGGTAGAGGCGGTGCTCGCGCATCAGCGGCGGCCGCTTCAATGGCAGAACCGCACTGGCATCGGGAATGGGCGAAAAGGCCGAGTAATAGACGCGGCGCAGACGAAAGCTGTCGTACAAGCGGCTGGCCTTGCCCACGATATCGGAATCGGTGGCAGCATCGGCGCCCACGATCATCTGCGTGGATTGCCCACCCGGCGCGAAACGCGGCGCGTGCTTGAACCGCTTGCGCTCATCCTTCGACTGGCGGATCGCCATTTTCATCCCGCCCATCGCCCCTTCGATCTGGCGCGAGTTCTTGTCCGGCGCGAGACGCGTCAGACCGCTATCGGTGGGCAGTTCGACATTGATGGAAACGCGGTCGGCATGAAGCCCCGCTTGGTGCGCCAGTTCGGGGTCCGCCTCCGGAATGGTCTTGAGGTGAATATAGCCACGAAAATCGTGTTCCTCGCGCAGGATACGCGCCGTCTCTACCAGCAGTTCCATCGTGTGATTGGAGCTTTTGATAATGCCGGAGGAGAGAAACAATCCTTCGATATAGTTGCGGCGATAGAAGGTGAGCGTCAGGTCCGCCACTTCTTGCGGAGTGAACTTTGCGCGCCGCACATTGCTGCTTTTGCGGTTGATGCAATAATGGCAATCGAAGATGCAATGGTTCGTCAGCAATATCTTGAGCAGCGAGATACAGCGACCATCGGGGGCATAGGCATGGCAAATGCCCATCCCCTCGGTAGAGCCGACACCCTTCCCACCCGTACTGCTGCGTTTTGCCGTACCAGACGATGCGCAGGAGGCATCGTATTTTGCTGCATCGGCAAGGATTTCCAGCTTCTGGATAGTTTCGAGTGCGGCCATCTGTTCCATATATGTTCTTGCACACGATTCGCCAACATCAAAACGCCCAAGCGTTGGAAATGAGCGCTGGCTTTGCGAAGGCCATGCAACGCCGCGTCGCAGGAATCGGGAAAATTAAGGATGAATCTTTGCGCAAGTTTAACCAAAGCACCCCATTCCTGATCAGAGAAAAAGGGGGCACCATCATGAAACTGTTCGCGCGCACGAAAGCTGCACAAGGTCCTGATCGTCGCGCTGCCCCCCGCATCCGTGTAAACTGCTTGGCAACGATGGTGATGCCCAGCGGCAATCGTTCGGGAAGGCTTTTCGATATATCCATCAACGGCGCCCGTTTCGTGACAGACGATCCGCCAGCCAATGGCGTGGGAGTGATACTCGACTGGACCATGCATGAGGCCTATTGCAAAGTGACCTGGACCAAGCCGGGCATGTGCGGCGTGGAATTTGATCGTCCGCTGCCGATGCGGGTGGTGGAAGAACTGGCCCAGGCTTTCCCCGCCGGTCCGCAGCCGGTGCGGAACGAACCCGCTACCGCGCCGGGCGACTTCGGCCAACGCCCGACAGCGCCGCCGGCGCGCTTCGTCGGTTAGTCGTTTCTCTTCGCACAGTACGGGTAACACAGCACTATGAGAGTAACTTTTCTGTGTTTCGTACTGGCTGCGATCCTAGCATGGGGCTCCGCAATCATGTTTGGGGGTTGGTATGCTGTAGAGGCAATCGTAAGTTTTGACCCACCCTTGCTTTCTTTGATCATGCTTTTGATTGCCGCAGCGCCGTGGTTGTATCTTCTATACGAGAAGAAGCAGTCATCCTGATGTCCGCAACAGGGCGTTTATGATCGTCGCTTTACGGCGTCAGGCAAACAGCCCCTGCAGATACCAGTCGGGCATTCCTCCGCGGCCGTCCGTGGGCAGGCCGTTGCGGTAGATCCAGTAGCGGCGGCCCGTCTCGTCCTCGATACGATAATAGTCGCGCAGGCGGGTGGAGCCTTTTTCGCGCCACCACTCGGGCGCGATGCGTTCGGGGCCTTCCACGCGGGCTACTTCGCATACCTGCCCGCGCCAGCTGAAGCGGCGGGGGTAGCCCTCCGGCGCGGCATAGAGCACCGAAATGCGCTCGGCCCGGTCGAGCAGTTTGAGGGGGCGAGTATGGAAGGCCAGTTCGCCTTGCGAGGCAGGCTCGGGCTCCAGCGGAGGCTGCCAGCCTTGCGCACGTTCGGGAATATGGCTGGCACGCGGCACGGGGCGCTGCACCGCGTCCTTACCAAGGCGGGTGGTGAGACGATCCATACAGGCCGCCAGCGAGGTGCCATGCTGCTCTGCTGCCGCCTCCAAGTCCGACTGGTCCAGCTCCAAGGGCTGCGACCAGGAGGCGCGCAGGCGCAGCATCTCGATGCCGAAGCCTGCGTCGATATCGTCCAGCCTTTCGGAAAACAGGCGGCAGATATGAGCCGGATCGCGGGTGGCGGCGGCCATCTCCAGATCGCGGGTCAGCACTTCACCATCCACGCGCCACAGGCCCATTTGCAGACGGCGCGCGCCCTCGCCCTTTGCCTCCAGAGTGCGGGCCATGTCCTCGGCAAGGTCGGCCACCACGGTATCGAGCAATTGCCGATGGCGGATCGGCTCCACCAGGCGGCGCTGCACCATCGGCGCGGTGACGGGGACGACGGGTAGCAGTGGTTCGGGCACGCGACCCAGCAACTGGTCCATGCGGATCAGCGGGTTGGCAGCGGGCGACTTGCGGTTGCGGAAACGGCGGTGAATGGCATCGCGGCCACTCCCTTTGCGATCGCGCCCCTCCTCGATCCCCGCAAGGTCGCCCAGGCGTTTCAGGCCAAGGCGCTTGAGAACGAGCAGCACATCGTTGTCGAGGCGAAGCGCAGCGACGGGAAGGTCGGCAAGACGCCCGCGAGGATCGTCATCGGGATCGAGAATGGCGCCTTGCGCGGCATGATGCGCCAGTGCCCATGCCGTGCCTGCCGTGGGGCCGATGGCAGTGCGAACCTGCAGGCCGCGTGCCGTGCAGCGCGCCTGGACATCGGCCAGCATGCGTCGCTCTCCGCCGAACAGGTGGGCAACGGCGGTCACATCCACCAGCAAGCCATCGGGTGGATCGATGGCGCTCCACGGGCCCCAGCGCTGCGCCCATACGGCAAGCCGTTCGAGGAAGGCGAGATCGCCCGCGGGATCGCTGGGCCGCACTTCTATTGCAGGGCACAGCGTGCGGGCATCGGCCAGCATCATTCCTCGCGCTGCACCATGCGCGCGTGCGGCCTGGTTCGCAGCATCGATACGTGGGCCGTGGGCGGTTTCGGTAATCAGCACCAGCGGGGCGGCATCGGCGCCCTCCCCGTACTGGCAGCCCTCAGAGTGCCGCCAGCGATCGAGCGCCAGATCCGCGCACCAGATCGCCATGATCCGGCGCGGGGGTCGTTTGCACTCGTTCTGGACGGATCGGCTCTGGGGCGAGGCGTTCTGGCTCATCGCGCAAAATCCATTCTCCGGGAGGGTGGGCACGGGCGCGGAACAGTTCTGCATGCCATGCAGCGCGGCCAGGGGCTGCAATGTTCCAGCGCGGTGGGGATGATGGCGCGCTTGTCAGCCGCCAGCGCATCCGGGCGGAACTGAGATCGGCTTGCGCGTCCAGGCGCACCATCAGCAGCGGTACGCCATGCTTTTCCGCCGTCAGCGTAAGGCGGCGCGAGGCAGTGAAATCCAGCGCGCGCGGATTGCCCGCCACTTCGCCCACCACCACCGCCAGATCGCGGCAGCGTAGTCCCTCCTCCATTGCGAACAGCGCATCTTCCGGGGTCTTTGCGGCCACATGGATCAGGCGATGGCGCAAGCCTTCGGGAAGGCCGGCGCGATAGGGGCGCCCGCCCAGCTTGATGGCGCGGGCATCCTGCACCCACAACACGCTGCGCTCCTCCAACGAGGCGGCATCATCAGCGGCGCCCCTCAGCGCATCTTGCGCAAAGGCAAGCGCAGCCCCCACCCCGACGCCCTGGTTAGCGCAGGTGAATATCTCGCTATGCAACGGCAACGGCACGCCCGGCTGCCAGCGCGGGTTGCGGGCAGCACGGACGGCCAGCTCCGCCGCTTTTGGCAGTGTGCTGGTATCCATTACGAATCGACTCCTGTGTTCCTATTATGTTCCAGTATGGGCTTTCGGGCAAGCTTGGAACTTCTCCCGTCCCCACACCGTTGGTGCGTCAAAGGAGAATGCCATGACATCGACCCATGACCTCAAACAGAAATTCTGGAAATCGCTGGCCGACAGCCCGTTCATCTTTCTTGAACTCGATGCGGACCCCAAGACCGCCGTGCCCATGACCGCGCAGCTGGACAAGGACGCCAACGGTACGATCTGGTTCTTCACCACGAAGGATCACACCTTTGCCCACGGCGGCCCTGCCACCGCAACCTTCGCCGGCAAGGGCCATGACATGTTCGCCCGTTTCAGCGGCGTGCTTAGCGAAGAAACCAGCCGCGAACGCTTCGAGAAGCAGTGGAGCAAGCCTGTCGAGGCCTGGTATCCGAAGGGCAAGGAAGATCCCAACATCCTGATGCTGCGGATGGACCTGGGCAATGCAGAGATCTGGAACAGCGATCTGGGCTTCGTGGATACGGCCAAGATGTTGTTCGGCTTCGACGTGCGTGAAGACGCCGAAGAAGAGCATACCCAGACAACTCTCTAATCGGATCATACGAACCGAAAAGAAAGGGCCACCGCTCGGATCCGAGCGGTGGCCCTATTTTTTTGCGGTCCAGCCGTAAACTAAGCGACGATGCTGGGGAAGATACCGACCAGCAGGATCGCTGCCAGCGCGATGGGGCAAAGCCAGCAGACGAGGAAACGCCAGAAGACATGGAGCGCACCGCCCAGCCCGTTTTCGGCATCCACCAACCGCTTGTTCGCAATCCAGCCCACGAAGATCGAGGTCAGCAGGGCACCCACGGGCATGGTAATCTTGCCGGTGAAGGTGTCCAGCGTATCGAGCAGCCCCATCCCTTCGAACATCGGCAGGAACCCGAGAGGGTGCCAATCCGACAGCATTCCGGTGGACAAGGCACACAGCACGCCGACAATCGCTGCAAAGAACGTCACCATGATCGAGGCGACGGTGCGTGTGAAACGGAAGCGGTCGATCACCCAGGCCGTAGGCACTTCCAGCAGCGCGACAGAACTGGTCAGCGCGGCAAAACCGACCATGACGAAGAACGCCAGTCCAAGCAGCGAACCTCCCGGAATTTCCTGGAATGCATGCGGCAGGGTCTGGAACATCAGCCCCAGCCCGGCATCGGCCGAAAGACCGGCGGCAAAGACGATGGGAAAGATACACAGGCCTGCCAGCAGGGCCACCGTCGTATCGGCGGTAGCGATGATGCCAGATGTCACGCCCAAATTGACGTTCCGCCCGACATAGGCGCCATAGGTCACCATCCCTGCCACACCCAGGGACAGCGAAAAGAACGCCTGGCCAACGGCTGCAAGCATTACGGGTCCGGTGAGCTTTTGAGGTTCGAAGGTGAAAAGATAGTCCAGCGTCTGCGCCATGGCCCCGCCGAACATGCCGTAAATGGTGATGCCCACCAGCAGCACGAAAAATGCCGGCATCAGGTACACGGCAACCTTCTCGATGCCGCCGGAAACGCCGCGCGCCACGAAAAAGAGTGTTATGGCCAGGAACACGAGGTTGAGGATCGAAGTCGTCACCCCGTCCGAGATCATGGCAGGGAAAAGCCCTTCGACCTCTTCGACGGTCGATCCCTCGAATGCACCGCCAACGACGCCGGTGGTGAACAGATCGGCAACGAAGGTGCCGATATAATAGAGCACCCAGCCCCCAAGGACGCAGTAGAAGCTGAGGACGACAAAGGCGGAGAACACACCTAGGCTAGCCACGTGCTCCCACGCGGTGGAGCGGCCGGAATTCTGCGCCACCTTGCGGTAACTTTCCGGGGCCGCAGCCTGACCATGACGCCCGATCAACGTTTCGGACAAAAGCACTGGCAGGCCGATAAGGACGATACACAGGATATAGAAAACGACGAAGGCGCCCCCGCCGTTCGCCCCTGCTTCTGCAGGAAAGCGCACGAGGTTGCCCAGGCCAACGGCCGAGCCGATCGCCGCAAGAATAAAAGCGGTGCGCGACGACCATCCGTCTCGCGCGGGGCCCGATTGCGTAAGTGCCATGAATTATGTCCTCTCGACCCGATTTGGTGGCGTAATGCAATGAAATCACGCTCGCGTCGAGAGGGTCTGTCACTGCATCCACGGACGATACGTTGCAATCACCCTGCCCGAGCGGCTATCGGGCTGCATGGCCAAGGCCTCCTCTGCTTTGCACAATCCAGGAAATGTGATGTCTACCACCTTCAAGCTCGACACTTCCACAAGTCGCGCAAACCCGACGCCGCAACCGATGCGCCGCCTTACCGTGCCCAAGATACGCAATCGCAAGGTCGACGGCGTAACCGAGGAACCGCTGGTGATGCTGACGGCCTATACCGCGCGGCAGGCCCAGTTGCTGGATCCGCATTGCGACCTGCTGCTGGTAGGCGATTCGCTGGGGCAGGTGATCTATGGGCTGCCGTCGACCATTCCCGTCACCATGGAAATGATGACCAACCATGCAGCCGCCGTGGTGCGCGGCAGCTATCACTCGGTCGTGGTGGTGGACATGCCATTCGGCTCCTACGAAACTTCGCCGGAAGATGCTTTCGACAGTGCGGCGCGCCTGCTTAAGGAAAGTGGCGCGGCGGCAGTGAAGCTGGAAGGTGGAGAGGCAATGGCCGAAACGGTCGAGTTCCTCGTCAAACGCGGTATTCCGGTAATGGGTCACGTCGGCCTCACGCCGCAAGCGGTAAACGTACTGGGCGGATATGGCGCACGCGGACGCAGCGATGCCGAGGCCGAGAAGATCCTGGGCGATGCGAAGGCACTGGAACAGGCAGGCGCCTTCGCGATCGTGGTAGAAGGCGTAATCGAACCCATCGCCATTTCCGTGACCATGGCGGTTGAATGCCCCACCATCGGTATCGGGGCATCGGCCCGGTGCGATGGCCAGGTGCTGGTGAGTGACGACATGCTGGGCATGTTCGACCGCGTGCCGCGCTTCGTAAAACGGTATGAGGACCTGGCCACCACGATCTCTGAAACCGCAGCGAAATATGCGGCAGAGGTTCGTGACCGAAGTTTTCCGGGGCCAGACCAGCTCTACCAACCCAAATAGATCGCGGACCCTTCGCGCTACTAGCGCGTTTCCTGCCTAATCCCCCCTAGCCACGGAATACCCACTCGCATGGCAACCCTGCTGCGTTACTACAAATTCTCGCTTGTTTTCACTGCGGCATGCTTTGCGCTTGGCCTGTGGTACGGCATATCCAGTTCAGACAGCCTGGGCGGAGTGCTGGAGATCCTGTGGATCATCTTCATTCTCTCCATCCTCGAAATCTCGCTGAGTTTCGACAATGCGGTGGTGAATGCTTCCATCTTGAAGGAAATGAGCGAGAAGTGGCAGGAGCGGTTCCTGTTGTGGGGTATCGCCATAGCCGTTTTCGGAACGCGCATCGTGTTCCCCCTTGCCATCGTCGCCATCGCCGCAGGCATCGGGCCGATCGAGGCGATCGACCTCTCTTTGAACGATCCCGAGCGGTATGAAGCCATCGTTTCCGGCGCGCACATCGGGATTGCCGGATTTGGTGGCGCCTTCCTGGCGATGGTGGGTCTGAAATTCTTCTTCGATGCCGACAAGGAAGTGCACTGGATCAGCGTGATCGAACGGCAACTGACGAAGGTTGCCGTTTTGCCTGCACTGGAAATCGGCCTCCTGCTGGTAGTGCTCTGGGTTATCTCGCTGCAACTGCCCGAGGAAGAAGCGCTGACGTTCCTGACAGCGGGCGTGCTGGGCCTGGTGACCTATATCGCCGTCGATGCGCTGGGAGAATATCTCAACATGCGCGAGGAAACCCGCAAGAACGCGTCGGGTGAGGTGATGCGTTCGGGCCTTGGCGGGTTCCTCTATCTCGAAGTGCTGGACGCATCCTTCAGTTTCGACGGGGTGATCGGCGCCTTTGCACTTTCCAACAACATGATCATCATCGCGCTGGGCCTGTCGATCGGTGCGATGTTCGTGCGTTCGATGACCATTCACCTCGTTCGCAAGGGCACATTATCGGAATACCGGTTCCTGGAGCACGGCGCGTTCTGGGCCATTATCGTGCTGGGCGCGATCATGCTGACATCCGCAGTCGTACACATCCCCGAAACGATCACTGGACTGATCGGCGGCGCGTTGATCGGCCTGTCGTTCTGGTGGTCGCTGCGCCATAACAAGCGGGAAGCCGAGGGCGTCAAGGATGCGCTGACGCCCGGTTGAGCCTTGCCGCTATAGGTGCAGAAATGATCATCTGCATCAGGTGATAGGCCAGCACTGGCAACAGCACGAGACCGGCGGTTGCAGGCGGGAACAGCACGGCTGCGAGCGGCGCCCCCAGAACGATGCTTTTTTGCGCACCGGCGAACAGGAATGCTATGCGATCCGCGCGCGCCAAGCCCAGTGCGCCGCCCGTCAGCCAAGATCCGGCAAACCCAAGCAGCAGGAACAACCCGATCAACGCAGCGAGCCAGCCCCATGCTGTCAGGCTGACCAGTTGCCAAAGGCCCTGCTCTACCGCTGCCGAGAAAGCCACATAGACGGCAATCGCAATTGCGCCCCGATCAGCCCAGGCGATGACCATACGGTTATCGGCGACAAGTGACCCGAGGCGCGTTTGCAAAATCTGTCCGATGAAGAACGGCAGCAGCAGGATCTGTCCGATGCGCTGCAACCCGTCCAGATCGAGCCCCACGTCTCCGCCGCTGGCAAGCGAAAGCAGCGGCGCGGTTATGAAAACGCCAAGCAGGTTGATAACCGCGGCGGCCACCACCGAAGCCGCCACGTTACCACCTGCCAGCGAGCAGTAAGCCGTGGCCGATTGAACGGTGGATGGCAGCAGGCCCAGGAGCAGCAACCCAAGTGCAACTGTAGGTGGGAGCACGTTCTCGCCAATTTGCCAGAGACCCCAGCCTGCCAGACCCATGACGCCGAAAACCCAGATTATCAGCGGCAACAAAAATCGCGCATTGCGGATACCATCCAGAACTTGCCGCCGCGGCAGGCGCAGGCCGTTCAGAAGGAACAGGAAGAATATCGCGCCATCCGACACGATGCGGGCAACAGCCTTCCCCTCCCCAGTTACAGGTGCGAAGCTTGCGAGCACGATCGATAGCAACAGCAGGCGCACCAGCGGATCGAACAGGATTTTCAAACGCGCAACCATGGCCGCGCGCTGTGCCGCTGCGGCGTCAGGTCTGCAAGTCGTATTGCTTGATGAGATCGTACAACGTCGGGCGGCTGATCCCCAGCATCTTGGCGGTGCTGGAAATATTGCCTTCACTACGCGCCAGCGCATGGCGGATCATCTTGCGGTCCGACTTTTCGCGCGCACTCTTCAGGTTGAGGATTTCGGAACTGTCTTCCTCCTCGTCCTGCAGATCGAGATCGTCCGCGCCGACCAGCTTTCCGTCAGCCATGATCACGGCACGTTTCACGCGGTTCTCCAGTTCACGCACATTACCCGGCCAACTCCAGCCATCAATGGCAGCCAGCGCATCGGCGGCGAAACCCGTAACCGAAGGATTCATTTCGCCTGCAAAACGTTTGAGGAAGGCCTTGGCGAGCAGGGTGGCATCTCCGGGACGCTCTGCCAGTGAAGGTATCTTCACGACGACTTCCGCCAGACGATAGAACAGGTCTTCTCGGAAGCGCTGCTCGGCGATCATGCTTTCCAGATCCTGATGGGTCGCGCAAACAATGCGGGTGTCGACGAGGATCGATTTGCGGCCTCCGATCCTCTCGATGGTGCGTTCCTGCAGGAAACGCAGCAGCTTGACCTGCAGGGGAAGCGGAATGTCCCCCACCTCGTCGAGGAACAACGTGCCGCCGTTCGCCAGCTCGATCTTGCCCTCGATGGTCTTTACCGCACCTGTAAATGCGCCTTTCTCGTGCCCGAACAGTTCGCTTTCCAGCAGATTTTCCGGAATGGCAGCACAGTTGATGGCGACGAAGTTGCCCTCCTTGCGATCGCTTGCATCGTGAAGCCCGCGCGCCAGAAGTTCCTTGCCCGTGCCGCTTGCGCCCAGCAGCATGACAGAGACATTGGTGTTGGCGACGCGCTCAATCGTGCGGGCCACTTTCACCATTTCGGGGGCCGAAGTTATCAGGCCACCCAGCACGGTGTTGCCTTCACCCGCTCTGGAAGCAAGGCGCCGGTTCTCCTTCTCGATGGTGTGCAGGTTGAATGCACGGCGCACGATCAATCCGAGTTGGTCGATGTCCACCGGCTTCTGATAGAAATCATAGGCACCACGCTCGATCGCGTTAAGTGCCGATTCCCGGGCGCCGTGGCCGGAAGCCACGATTACCTTCGTATCCGGCTTCAACGCCATGATCGCATCAAGGACGGCAAAACCCTCCGTCGTGCCATCCGGATCGGGCGGCAGGCCAAGATCGAGCGTGACCACCGGCGGCTCCTCGGATCGCAAGGCTGCTATGGCGCTGTCGCGGTCGCCTGCAATCAATACCTCGAAATCTTCATAGGCCCATTTCAGCTGGGCCTGCAGCCCCGCATCGTCTTCAACGATCAGCAGCTTGGGTTTGCTATCAGCCATTATGCGACCTCACTGGCTTTCTCATGACCTTGCATGGATTTGATAAATTGGGCGGCATCGCTCAACGGCAGGCGAACGACGAATCGAGTTCCCAGGCTTTCGCGCGATTCCACTTCGATCTGGCCACCCATGCCACGAACCAGCTCGCGCGCTTCATAGGCTCCGATCCCGAAGCCGCCGGCCTTGGATGAATGGAACGGCTTGAACAACTTGGTTCGGATGAATTCCGGTGTCATCCCTTCCCCATTGTCCAGCACTTCGATAACGGCGTGCCCCGAATCGCGGCGAAGATCGAGGAAGATCGGAGATTGGCTATCGCTGGCCTCGATGGCGTTCTGCACCAGATGGACGAGCGCTTGCTCCAGCCCTTCTGCATCGGCGTGAACCCGGCAATCGTCTCCGCGTGTCAGCACCACTTCATGCTTGCCGTTGTACTGTTCCACGATGCGCCGAAGCAGACTTTGCAAAGCGATGACCTCGCGACCCTTGGCCCCGTGCGTTCCATATCGGCCAAGCCGCGTGAGCAAAGCCTGCAACTTGTCCGTCGAATTGCGCAGGGTAAGGATCATATCTGCCCTGAACTCGGGTTTTTCCGCATGCTTTTCCGCGTTTGCGGCCAGCAGGGAGAGCTGGCTCGCCAGGTTCTTGATGTCATGCATGACGAAGGCAATACGGCGATTGAACTCGTCGAAGCGCTGCGCTTCGCCAAGCGCATCCTGGCTGTTCCGCTCTGCCAGATAGCTGGCGAGCTGGCGTCCGACCACGCGCAGCAGGTCAAAATCTTCCCAGTCCAGTCTGCGGGCCGCCGCTGGTCTTGCCAATACGACGACCCCCACCAGTCGCTCGTAATGCAACAGCGGAATAAGGGCCCACGATTGCTCGCTTTTCACCAGCCAGGTAGGAGTTGCCACTGCGGGAACGCCGTCCGCATCACCGGAGCGTAGATCGTCAAGGTCGACGATGAACTGGTTTTCCGCCAAGAATTGTGCGCCCAGGGTGTCGATGGCTTCCGCAGGAACCTCGATATCCGGCCACTGCCAGCGCGCCTCCAGGGCGAGTCCACCTTCCTCACGCGGCGTCAGCAGAAGGCCCGCCGGACTATCCGTGATATCGGCCACAGCCTGAACGGCCCGTTCCGGAAGCGGAGGAGCTTGTGGCCCGGCCCTGCCGATCGTTTCTGTGAAACGCAGCCACTCGGCCCGGTAATCGTAGCGATGCTGGAACAGGTTCTTGAACAGCGTGACGCGCAGCCATCCGCGCAGCTTGCGCGACGGCAGGATCGTCAGCGCCACAACGCTTGCAAGCAGGACGAAGCCTGTCTGCAATATTCGCCCGTAATCGCTACCGATATAGGCGAGGCCTTGCGCAATCACGACCATGACGACCAGGTAGGCTCCCATCAGCAGGAGCGAGAAGGACTGGAATGCAAAGCCCCGCGACGGGCGAAAGCGCAATTCGCTTTCAGTTCGCAAGGTTCCCATCGCTAACAACACTACGGCAACGGCAAGCGCCAGGCTGCGCAGATCGATCAGAAGGGTCGGCAACCCGTTGTCGAGATAGGCAATGGTGTAGAGATTGAGATCGTATAGCCAGATCACGGCGAGCGCACTGGCAGGCCAGCGCAGCCCCTCGCGAGCCTGGGCAGAAGCGCCCGCATACAGGTTATGCACCAGCACCAAGGCCCCGATGCAAAACAGCAGGCGGAAGGTGAAGGCGAAGCGCATCACCAGCATTTCGGGCTCGATAGTACCGGCGTATTGCGCGCGCGCGACAAATAGTGCGATCTGCATCAGCTCGACGAATGCGAGGACGAAGACGACAGGCCGGATCGGACCGAGGCTTATCTCTCGGTCATCGTGCCCGAATAGCCGGTAGAGCATCCACAGCCATGCAAGATTGCCGACAATCGCCAGCAACTGTGCAGCGCTGCTATCGTGGCCAAAACCGATGATGGAAAATGCCCACAAGGCCGAACAGAAAAGCGCGGCGGCGCAAGCGTTGATGGCAGGCCCCTGCGCGCGCTGGCTTGTTGCCAGCCACAAGGCCAGTGCAACCGCAGCGCAGGCGGTTACGAGAAACGTCAGGTAACTGCCGATATCCCAGAACAACGTCATTATCGCGCGCCCTCCGGCCACAGCACGACGCGCAGCGTTTGCAACATAATAAGCAGGTCCAGGAAGGGCGTGTAATTCTTGGCGTAATAGAGGTCGAATTCCAGCTTGTGACGGGAATCCTCTATGCTGGCGCCGTAGGGATAATTAATCTGCGCCCATCCCGTGATGCCCGGCTTCACCATGTGCCGTTCTGCATAATAGGGAAGCTTGTCTTCCAGATCATCGACAAAGGTCGGTACCTCGGGGCGCGGACCGACAAAGCTCATGTGGCCCAGCAAGACCGTCCAGACCTGTGGCAGTTCGTCGATACGCACCTTGCGAATGAAAGCGCCGACACGGGTGATGCGCGGATCGTTTTCCTGCGCCCATTTCGACCCGTCCTTCTCTGCGTCGGTGCGCATGGAGCGCAGCTTGATCAGCTCGAAAGTCTCCCCATAAAGGCCAATTCGTTTCTGTCGGAAAAACGCTGGCCCTTTGCTGTCCAGCTTCACGATGATCGCGAACAGCGCGATGACGGGGAATGCGAGCAGAAGCAGAAGTCCGCTGGCAAGAATGTCGAAGGCGCGTTTCGCTACGGACGAAATGGCACGGCCCGAAGAAAATCCGTCCGAGAAAATAAGCCAGCTGGGATTGAGCGTATCGAGATCCACCCGCCCGGTTTCCCGTTCGAGAAAGCTGGAAAACTCGTTCACGTAGACACCTGCCGTCTTCACGCGCAGCAGGTCTTTGAGCGGAAGCGCGTTGCGGCGTTCCTCCAGCGCCAGCACCACTTCGGTTGCGCCGAGCCCTGCGACATAGCCAGAAAGATCGGAGATTTCCGATCGTTGCACGGCTTCGGCAACCTCTTGGCCCGCACCTGTCATGTTGACAAAGCCCACAATCTTGAAGCCGCTGCCTTCCTTACAGGACAGGTCTTTCAGGCGCTGGGCTCGCATTCCCGCGCCCAGAACAAGAATACGGCGGCGGAAAGCCGATGTGCCCAGAATGCTTCCCACGATTACGCGATTCAGGACCATCAGGCCGTTGGCCAACACCATCGCGTAAAGCAGGATGGAACGCCAGTAGGTATGCCCCGGCAGGAGGAAGTCGAGCACCGCGAGCGCTAGAATAGCAAGGCTTGAAGCAACCAGCAGGCGGGCGCAGGCAAAACGCATGGAACGCAACGCTTCCGGCCCGTAGACGCCCACCGCGATCATCGCTGCCAGAGTGGTTGTTGCAAAGCCGAGTAACGGCAAGGCGCGCTCGGTCAGTCGACCGGTGTCCGTGCCAATCTGACTTGTGCGTATTGACCACGCCAGGTCCGCCGAGACGATCAGCAATACAAAGTCCAGCGCGCCCAGAAAAAGCACGGCATGGGGTATATAGTGTTTGAAGAGGCGGACCATCGCTTCAACCGTTCGTTACCGGAGGAATTTCCAGCGAAGTCTCGGTTAACGACGAGGTATGAAATGTCGGTAAACTTTACACCTCTAAACGCCTTACGCACGATGTGTGGTTGGGCGCGCTGTATTCGCGGCGCACAGGACTTGCGCGCTTCCGTGCGCTCATTGCAATATCGTCAGGTAATTCCTGGTTAACCCCATGTCGGTTCAGGTGGTTAACCAGATTGCGATAATCTGCACGCAATGGCACAAATTTCGAAGCCCCCTGTCCCGGCCAAACTGTACAGACATTTCGCGGCCGTTACCGTCGCACTGACAGCGACGATCGCAATGTTCGCCGATGCAGAAGAGCGCGCCGCTGCCGAACCGGTTGCGCTGAGCGAATCCGATGCTTCGACAAACAGCACGCCGGCCTATGGCGATGCCAAGCTGAAGCGCGCCGAACCCGAAAGCGTCGGCTCATTCGGCACGGAAAATACCGACGGCAGTTACGGAGAGCCCATGATGGGCGGTGGGGGCAATCGATCTTCCATCGCCAATCGCGCCGTGAGTACCAACCGTCAATCGCTGCCCAATATGACGACCGAGGAAGTCGCCGCCCTGTCTCAGGAGGAATACGAACGGCTGCGCGCGCTTTATGCGGCTGCGGGGGCAATAGAGGATTTGGATCGCAGCGCGCAGATCAGCGAAATCGAAGCCGCGTCCGCCCGCCGTTCCGGCCATAGCGGGAGCGACCGCTAAGTCGTCGCTACATCCCGTAAGTCACGGCCAGCAGATAACTTAGTGTAACCACCATGATCAGCACGAGCGGCACACCTGTGCGCATGTAATCCGGGAAATTGTAACTCCCCTCGGCCATGATCAGCATGTTCGTTTGATAGGCGATTGGCGTCGCGTAACACAGGTTGCAGCCGAACAGCACGGCCAGGATCAATGGCTCTTGCGGAAGGCCAAGTTCCGTCGCGATGCTGAAAGCAATCGGCGTGCCGACAGTGGCGGCCGTGGCATTCGATGCAAAGTTCGTCAGCACGGTCACGAAGATCATGATGGCCGCGACAACCCCGGCAGGTGGCAGATATTGCAACCCCAGCGCCAGCGATTCGCCCAGCCAGCCGGCTGCGCCGCTATCGAGAACGAAGCGACCGATCGCGATACTTGCAGCGACCAGCACGATAACCTGGCCGGAAAGCGCCCTACCCACCCGATCGAATTTCACGCAACCGGTGAGGAACATCAGGATCGCTCCGCCAAGAGAGGCGATGGCGATCGGCAGGATACCGATGGATGCAAGGCCGACGGATACGCCCATGATCGTGGCGGCAAGCCAGGCTTTCGACCGGCGGGGAACCTCGCGCTCGCCCTCCAGTTGCAAAAGACTGTCGCTCTGGATGAACTCGGAAAGCGCCTCCCCAAGGCCCATCACCAGCAGCACGTCGCCTTCGGCGAAACGAAGCTCTCCCTCGCCCTCGCCCTGATCGAACAGCATCGGACGGTCGGGACGGTGGATGCCTAGCACGGCAACGCCGAAGCGATCCGCGATTCCCGATGTTGCCAGCGTACGACCGATCAGGCGAGAATCGCTGGTGACGACCATCTCGACCACCTTCATGTCGAGCCGCCTGTCCGAAGATTCGCGCTGTATCTGGTCTACCACCCAACCCGGCGCGATCTGGCCCTGCAGCACGCGCACGGCATCCTCCAGCGCATCGTGCGTACCCGAGATACGCAATCGCTGACCCGTTGCGAAGGGACCGTCCGGACGTTCCTCAAAACGGAAATCGTCGGGCAGCATGTCGACAACCTCGTCGAAATGCTTGCCGATCAGGTTGCTGGTGGGCGGTACGCGCAGCCGGGTATGGAACCAGCGATTGCCATGACCGACCTCTGGAGTGTTGTCCCGCAACATGCGCGGCATGACCAGCCAGATATAGGGCAGCGCCACCAGCGATGCCATCAGCACGATGGGGGTGAAGTGGAACACGCCCATCCGTGGCATTCCAAGATCGACGGCAATGGCCACCACCAGAATGTTGGTTGATGTGCCGATGGTAGTGGCCAGCCCGCCCAGCAGTGAAGATGCGTTGAGCGGCATCAGCGTTTTCGAGGCTGGCATCGCGCCGCGCACCGCAAGGGTAACGAAGATCGGTATCAGAAGAACCAGCACCGGCGTATTGTTCACGCCCATGGAAAGAAAGAAGGCCAGCACCAGCGACAGCAGGAGGCCGGTTTGCAGGTTGAACTTGAACACCCGCTCCAGCATGCGCGCCGCAGGTTCGAGCGCCCCTGTCACCACAAGGCCGCGGCCCATCACCATAAGCGCGCAAATCGTGATCAGCGCGTAATGGCCAAAGCCGGCGAAAGCCAATTGCAGTCCGTCTGTCGGCTGCGTGTGCGGCATGGGATAGAAATAGAGGCCGACCGCGATTATCGCGATAGCCAGCAGCGACACGATCTCGATCGACATCTTGCCGCGGACGAACAGATAGAAAACTACGACCGTCAGGGCCATTGCCGCAAAGGCATGCAAGGAAGGAGCTTCGATCACTGTTACGAAGACAAATCCCAAAGCGGCGGAGCAATATCAAGAGAATTCCGCCAAAATCGGCATGCCGGGGCGGAATGTCCTGCCTGGTACCTCTGGCCGGACTCGAACCGGCACTTCCGAAGAAACTCGATTTTGAGTCGAGCGCGTCTACCAATTCCGCCACAGAGGCAGGCAGGACAGCGCGCTTAGCGATACTTGCGCGCGGCTGCAATTGCTTATCTCAAGATTGCGGCTCTACTTCAGCGCAGCGGCAATCTGCTTGTGCAGCCGAGAATGTACCTGGTCATTGCCGGCGATCACCTGGCTGTCGCAGATCGGCTGCGAGCGTCCACGATAGTCCGAAACGAAGCCGCCCGCTTCGCGCACCAGCAGGCAACCTGCCGCTGTATCCCAAGGCGAAAGATCGCTTTCCCAGAAACCGTCGAAGCGTCCGGCGGCCACCCAGGCAAGATCCAGCGAGGCTGCGCCAAAGCGGCGGATACCTGCGACATTGGGCCCGACGGCACCGAAGATGCGGCTCCATTCGGCAAAGTCGCCATGTCCTTGATAGGGCGTACCCGTTGCGATCAATGCCTCGGATAGTTGACGCCGACCCGAAACGCGCAGCCGGCCGTCATGCAACCAAGCGCCGCGTGATTTCTCTGCCCAGAAGGTTTCATCGGTGATTGGCTGGTAAACCATTCCCGCGACCACGTCGCCCCAGCCCCCACCACCAAGCTTCGGCTCCTGCACAGCGATGGAAATGGCGAAGTGGGGTATGCCGTGAAGGAAATTGCTGGTGCCATCCAGTGGATCGATGATCCAGCGGGGTTGGTCCTCATCGCCCTCGATCTCACCGGCTTCTTCCATTACGAAGCCCCAACCCGGACGCGCCACTTTCAGTTCGTCCCACAAGATACGCTCGGCAACCTGATCCGCCTTGGAAACAAAATCGCTCGGCCCCTTGTGGCTGACCTGCAGATGTTCGACTTCGCCGAAGTCGCGGCGCAACCGGCCACCCGCCTTGCGGGCAGCCTTTTCCATTACACGGATAAGACCTGAAATAGCAGCCATCGGATTCTAGCCAGCCTTCCCGACGTAACTCTGTTCATATACGTCCACGATGATACGCGTGCCGCTTTCAATATGCGGCGGCACCATGATGCGCACGCCGTTGTCGAGCACAGCGGGCTTGTAGCTTGACGATGCCGTCTGCCCCTTGATGACAGCGTCGGCCTCCACGATCTCGGCCTCGATCTGGTTCGGCAACTGCACACTGATGGGCCGCTCCTCCCACAATTCCAGCTGTACCTGCATACCGTCCTGCAGGAAGGGTCGCGCATCGCCAAGCAGGTCGCTGGGCAGGCTGATCTGCTCGAACGTGTCGCCATCCATGAATACCAGCATGTCGCCGTCCTCGTACAGGAACTGGTATTCCTGCGTTTCGAGACGCACCTTTTCCACCGTGTCGGCGCTACGGAAGCGGACATTCGTCTTGCGGCCATCGATGAGGTTCTTCATCTCGACCTGCATATAGGCACCACCCTTGCCCGGCTGGGTATGCTGGATCTTGGCGACCTTCCAGATACCGCCTTCATATTCGATGATGTTGCCGGGACGGATGTCCACGCCGCTGATTTTCATTGCTTCTCGCCTCGAGAGTTTTCGGGATTGCGCCGCGCCCTACCCGAGGGCGAGGCTTGCGGCAAGGCAGGAGGGCACCGCGCGCGATAGATATTCATGACGCGCTAAGCCTGCGCTGTTATAGGCTCCACCCATGAAACGGATCATCCTCTCCTGCGCACTGGCAACTGCAACGATCGCGTTGCCACCCCATTCACCGGTACTTGCACAGGGTCAGCCCGGCACGATCGAGCGCGGCGATTACGTGTGCGAACTGCCCGGTGACGCGGCGAGCGCCGCAGGTATCCCGCAACCCGAAGAGAGTTTCTCGATCGAAAGCGCTTCTCGCTATGTCTCATCGCAGGGAAGCGGCACATACCTGCGCCGCGGAGATCGCCTGACCATGACAAGCGGCCCGCGCAACGGCGACACCTACAAGATCGTCGGCCGTGGATACCTGCGCAAGATCGTGGACGGCACGCCCAGCCGGCTTCGCTGCATCAGGCAGGGCCGCTGACGCGTCGGGTTTCTACCGTTGCTGCACCAGTAGCGGGTAGGGATTTACGGAGTTCGCAGGCTCCCACCATTCAGCCGTAGGGGTGGTCCGCATCACTTCGAAGTGAAGGTGCGGCGCTTCGGGATCGGCATTGCCGCTGGAGCCTACCGTGCCCAGCCGCTGTCCGCGCCTTACTTGCTGCCCTTCGTTGAGGCCCGGCGCATATTCGGCCAGATGGGCGTAGTAGTAGATAGTCTCGCGATCTTCGGAACGGACATAGATGGTGTTCCCCCCCGCATCGGAACGGAACAACCGCTCGATCGTCCCGGGCGCTGCTGCCACGACCGAGGAGCCTTCGGGTGCCATGACATCGAGCCCCTGATGCAGGCGAGAATCGCCGCTACGCTCGTCCGCGAAATTGTCCGTAAGATCGGTGGCCGCGATATTCAGTACAGGAATGATCAGCGTCGAGGTCTCGTTCAACGGGGGCATCGAGACGGTTTCGTTGGTTTGCCCGCTTTCGCTTTCCCCGGCTTCCTCAACATCGTCGCTCGTATCGGTCGGGAGTTCGGGCGAGGACTTCTGCTTCGTGGCGAGTTCCTGCTCGATCTGTGCCGTCTCGGCGCGATCCAGCACGAATGCGCCGGCGACGATCCAACCCGCCGAAACGAGAGTGGCCGTAACAGCGGCGACCCGCGCTTTTTCTGCAAATGAAGATGCCATCAGGCTTGGAATATAACGACTGTATCCGTGCTGACCATACCTGCCAGTCGCGCCGCGTCCCAATTTGTAAGGCGGACACAGCCATGGCTTTGCACCCTGCCTATGGTTTCAGGCGCATTCGTGCCGTGAATTCCATAGTGTTCCTTCGTCAGATCGATCCAGACCACGCCAACCGGTCCGTTCGGCCCCGGCGGTAGCTGCTGCTCCTCCTCATCGTCGGGCACATCCCAGAACAATGTCGGCTGATAGGAAAATGGCGGGTTGCGCCCCACCCCCGTAACGCCCCACTCGCCGACCGGCAGGGGATCGTTGCGCGAACCGGTGGTGACTGTGAACATTGCAACGAGCCTGTCTTCGGCATCGTACCCTTTCAGCCAGCCCTCCGATTCATCGACCACGATCCGGGCAACATCGGGCTGTTCGGTGCCCACGCCCAATGACGCGAGCGTTTGTTGCCAGCCCTTGTTCTGTATCGCTCCAGGCTCGATCCGGTCCGCGCCGATGTTAGGCACCCGGAGTTGCTGTCCGGCAGTAAACACGCTCGTCGAAGCGGTGCCTCCGGATGCAGGAGAGGCGCTATTCGTCGATGTGGGCGTGGGTGTGGCCGTCGAGGGCGCGGATGATTGCGGTGTCGCAGAATTACGGACCGCAGGGCCAGTCGCTCCGGCCGGTCGGCCATCGGGGTTGAGTTCGCGAAGAACAGCTACCGTGGTGTGGAAGCGTTCTGCGACCTTCTCGTCCAGACTTTCATAGCCCAGACGTTCCATTTCAGCCTGCTGGGCCGGATCATCCGGAATGGCGTTATACTCAAGATCACGCCAGCTTGCCGGAATGGTGACCACTCGCGTCGCCGGAATGCGCGACCATTGTGAAAGGGCTTGCTCGGTCTCCTCATTCAGCTCTCCGGTCACTTCCAGACCATTCGCTTCCTGAAAGCCTTCCAGAGCGTTGCGGGTCGAAGGCCCCATTCGACCGTCGATCACGCCGGGTCCGAAACCCTTACGGTCCAGAACGACCTGCGCCTGCATGATAGGCCGTTCCTGCACATCTGCGATTTGCGTACCCCTTGTCGAAGTGCCGTCCATCGAGCCCTCTGACGCATTATCGATCGCAGCGCCTTCGCGTGAGTTCGCGATGTACTGCCCGTCGCTGGAAGCCATGGAATCGGCGAAGTTGTCCTCACCCATGGGTTCATAACCGAGTTCCGAATTCCAGTCGCGCTGGGCGGTCTGAGTGGCTTCGCTTTCGGGCGCATCGGTTTCGCGCACATCGCAGGCAACCAGTGGAAGCGCGGCGAGGATAGCAAGATATTTGGAGGACATATCGTAACCTTGTTCAGGACAGCGGGGTTTACACCCTCGTCGTCCTGAACCCGCGAATGCCACTTTATTTCCGCAACCGACGTCTAATTCTGAATTGCCCTGGCGAATGCTGCGACAGCCTTCGCCTCGTCCCCGCCCCATACCGCGTGGGACACGGCGAGGAAATCGGCCCCGGCCTTTACCAACGGCTTGCAATTGTCAGGTGTGATTCCGCCTATGGCAACGCACGGAATTTCGAACAGCGCGCTCCACCACTCTAGGATTTCAGGTTCCGGTCGGTGCTCGCTGTCCTTCGTAGGACTGGGGAAGAAGGAGCCGAAGGCGACGTAGTCCGCGCCTGCTTCGCCTGCCTCCATCGCGAAGTGGCGGCTGGCGTGGCAGGTGATGCCTATCTGTATCTCGCGGCCCAGCTCCTCTCGTGCATCGGCCACGAGACCATCTGATTGGCCAAGGTGCACCCCGTCAGCCTTGAGCCGCTTTGCAAGCGGCACGCTGTCGTTGACGATGAAGCCGACGTCGCGCGCAGCGCAGATCTCCTGCAAGGGTGCGGCCAGCCGCGCAGCCTCGTGCTGGTCCACGTCCTTCACCCGGAACTGGAATGCAGTGGCAAGACCATCGCCCGCTGCAAGGGCGCGGTCCAGCCGGTCAGGGAAAGAGCCACCGGTTTCGAGTGGTGAGATCAGGTAAAGCTGACAATCTGGTGCGTTCATCATGGGGCCAATAGCAATCGGTTATCCAAGCTCAAATGTTTATCCGATCTATCCTTGCGGCCAGCCTGGCCTTCTTCTGCTCCGCCTGCGTCACGTCGAATGGATCAGCGGGCGATTGCGGGGATGCAGATTGTGTCGCCCTGGGCGAGGTATTCGAAACCAACGGTGCATTTGTCACGCCTCTCGAAGTAATGGAGGACAGTCGCTGCCCGGCGGGCGCGGAATGCATCTGGGCAGGACAAGTCCGCATTCGCGCGCTTGTGGAGCGCGACGGTCGTGAGCGCGAAATCGAACTCATCAATGACCGGGTTGCGCCCGTTTTGTCAGGCAATCTCGAACTGACGCGAGTTTGGCCTGACAAGCCCGCTGCCAGTGGCGAAATCGCGACCGAGGCCTATCGTTTCCACTTCAGCTGGGCGCCGATACTCCTCGACGCCCAGCGATAGCGGCAATCAGGCGACAGAGGCCGCGCAGATGGAATTGATCGCCTTGCCCAGTGTGGCGTCGAATTCATCGTCGCTCTGCTGCGCCCGCAGATCCTGCAACATCGCGCGGCTGAAGCTGGCGATCATGCCGTCGTTCTTTTCCAGTTCCGCACAGGCTTCCTCGGTCGAATAACCGCCCGACAGAGCGACCACGGCCAGTACCTTGGGATGATCCACCAGTTCCCTGTAGAGGTTGGCATTTACGGGAATGGATAGCTTCAGCATCACCTGCCGGTCGTCGGCCAGCGTATCCAGATTTTTCAGTATCTCGGCCTTCAGGATGTTCTCGCCCTCGGCGCGGTCGTCGGCAGTGATATCGTATTCCGGTTCAAGGATCGGCATCAGGCCTGCATCGATCACACGATTTCCGACCTCGAACTGCTGGGCAACAATGGCTGCAATACCTTGCACATTGGCTGACTTGATGACCGAACGCTCTTTCGTTCCAAACATGCCCTGCTTGGCCGACTTTTCCAGAAGAGCATCCAGTTTCGTCAGCGGCTTCATCAGCTGCACGCCGTTCTCTTCATCGGCCAGGCCCTGGTCGATCTTGATGAACGGCACGACGCCGCGTTCCTTCAACGCTTGTGCGGTAGGCTCTCCCTCGACCTCGCCGTCCATTGTCTTCTCGAAAAGGATCGCCCCGATAACCTTGCCGCTTGCGAAGCTGGGTGAAGTGATCACACGGCTGCGCATTTCATGGATTTTGGCAAACATCTCGTCGTCGCCAGACCATTCACTGTCGTCCACGCCATATCCGCGCAAAGCCTTGGGCGTGGAACCGCCCGACTGGTCGAGCGCGGCAATAAAGCCGTTACCTTGGGCGATTTTAGCAGTCATTTCCTTGGTGTTCATGCGGAAGCTCCTCAGTTCCGGATTGGTTTGCCAAGGCTCCTATGCTGGAGGCAACACGAGTGCAACACGGCAATAACCGGAACGCTGGCCCGCCTTAATATTTGCCAAGGTAGACAACGGAGTTTTGCCAATGACACTCAGCGCGACACAACAGAGCATATGCACCGGCTGCGAGATCGACTTTTCCGACCTCAAGGCGGTGATCTTCAACGCGACCCTGAAACATCCGTCGCAGGAATCGCACACCGATACGCTGCTGGATGTCGTCGCGGAAATCTTTTCCAGCCAAGGGGTTGGCGTCACTCGCCATCGGCTTACGGAATATCATCTGCCCCCAGGCGTCTACCCCGACATGACCGAACACGGATGGGAACGCGACGATTGGCCCAAACTGTCGCCCGATGTGTTCGATGCCGATATCATCATACTTGGCACGCCGATCTGGCTTGGTGAAAAGTCGTCAGTCGCGGCCAGCTTCATAGAGAAGCTCTACGCCCACTCCGGCGAAACCAACGACAAGGGTCAATACGTCTTCTACGGCAAGGTGGGCGGATGCGTGGTAACCGGAAACGAGGATGGCATAAAACACGTGTCGTCAGCGGTTCTCTACGCCATGAGCCATGTGGGGATGACGATACCTCCCCAAGCCGATTGCGGCTGGATTGGCGAAGCAGGTCCCGGCCCGTCGTATGGCGACGAAAGGGACGATGGCAGCCGCGCCGGTTTCGACAACGAATTCACCCAGCGCAACACCACTTTCATGGCATTCAATCTGTTGCATGCCGCACGCATGTTGAAAGACAACGGCGGCTACCCGGCGGTGGGCAATGTCAAAACCGAATGGGGTGACGGCAATAAGCCGGGCTGGCCGAACCCGGAACACCGGTAAAGGGTTCGGACAGCGCCTAGGCTTGGCGCTCGCTCGCCGCAGAGAGGTTGCGAACTGCGGCTTTGACCTCAGTCCGAGAGCGCTGCAACGCCCGGCAGTTCCTTGCCTTCCATCCATTCGAGGAAGGCTCCGCCCGCTGTAGAGATGTAGGTGACGTCCTCGGTCACGCCCGCATGTGCCAGCGCCGCTACGGTGTCTCCACCGCCTGCAACCGACACCAGCGAACCATCCTGCGTCAGCGCGGCAGCCGTTTTGGCAAGGGCAACGGTCGCTTCGTCGAATGGCGGCGTTTCGAAAGCACCCAGCGGGCCGTTCCACACCAGCGTGCCACAGGTTTTCAGCACATCGCCCAACGCCTCCGTCGCCTGCGGACCGATATCCAGGATCATCTCGTCAGCGCCTACTTCGTGCACGTTGCAGGTACGCAAGGAAGGGGGGTTGGCGGCGAATTCCTTCGCCACGACAACGTCATAGGGAAGGTGGACGGTGCAGCCGGCTTCGTCTGCGGCGGCAAGAATGTCCTTCACAGTATCCGTCAGGTCGTGTTCGCACAGGCTCTTGCCGACATCCACACCGTTGGCGGCAAGAAAGGTATTGGCCATGCCGCCGCCGATGATCAGGTGCTGCACCTTGCGGCTCAGGTTTTCGAGAACGGCCAGCTTGGTGGAGACTTTGGCCCCGCCCACCACGGCCGCTACCGGCGGTGTGGGATTGCCAAGTGCAGCATCCAGCGCCTTTAGCTCTTTTTCCATCGCCCGGCCTGCATAGGCAGGCAACAGCCTGGCCAGTCCTTCGGTCGTGGCATGTGCACGATGCGCGGCAGAGAAGGCATCGTTGACATAGAAGTCGCCATTGGCGGCGATGGCCTTGGCAAACTCGGGATCGTTCGCCTCTTCTCCCGGCCAGAAACGGCTGTTCTCCAGCATACCGATGTCGCCGGGACCAAGAATATCGATCGCCTGTGCGCATACCGGGCCGAAGATCTCGGAGATAAACATGATCTCCTTGTCCAGCACGCCTTCGACCGCGCCCAGCACTTCGCTGAGCGAAAGGGTGGAATGACGTTCACCCTTCGGCCTGCCGAAATGTGCAAGCAACAGCACCTTTGCGCCGCGTTCGCTGAGTTCGAGGATGGTTGGCGCAACCGCGCGGGCACGGGTCAGATCCGTTGCCCGGCCGTTGGCCATAGGAAGGTTCAGATCGACCCGCACCATGGCGCGCTTGCCAATTAAATTCTCAGGAAGGTCGTCTAGGGTTTTGAAATTGCTCACAAATATAAACTCCGCTCACCCTGAGCCTGTCGAAGGGTCGTTCTTTTTATTCGCGCAACGCCCGAAGGATAAGCGGTCCTTCGACAAGCTCGGGACGAGCGGAGTTCTGTTCGGCAATCCCTACAGGAACTTCGCCATCACGCCGGCAGTATCGATCATCCGGTTGGAGAAGCCCCACTCGTTGTCGTACCAGCTGACGACGCGGGCCAGCTTGCCTTCCAGCACGGCGGTTTCCAGCGAATCCACGGTGGAGCTGGCCGGATGGTGGTTGAAGTCCTGCGAAACCAGCGGCTTGTCGGTGTAGTCGAGAACGCCCTTCATGGGGCCGGTGGCAGCAGCCATCAGCGCCTTGTTCAGCTCTTCCGCGCTAGTATCACGGCCCGGCGTGAACACCAGGTCGATCAGCGAGACATTGGGCGTAGGCACGCGGACGGAGGAGCCATCCAGCTTGCCGGCCAGCTCCGGCAGCACCAGGCCCACGGCGCGGGCAGCACCGGTGGTGGTGGGGATCATGTTCTGCGCACCGCCACGGGCACGGCGCATGTCGCTGTGCATCTGGTCCAGCATGCGCTGATCGTTGGTGTAGGAGTGGATCGTGGTCATGAAGCCACGCTCGATACCCACCGCATCGTTCAGCACCTTGGCAACGGGCGACAGGCAGTTGGTGGTGCAGCTGGCGTTGGAAACGATCAGATCGTCCGCCGTCAGCACTTCGTGGTTCACCCCGTAAACGATGGTGGCGGAAACGTCCTTTGCAGGCGCCGAGATCAGCACGCGCTTCGCGCCTGCATCAAGATGCGGCTTGGCAGCATCGTGGCTTTGGAAGAAGCCTGTGCATTCCAGCACGATGTCGATGCCCATGTCCTTGTGCGGCAGATTGCCGGGATCACGCTCGCTGGTGACGGCGATGGTCTTGCCGTTCACGACAAGATTGGTGCCGTCGACTTCCACCGTGCCGGGGAAACGACCATGGGTGGAGTCGAATCCAAACAGCAGCGCATTCGCGTCGGTATCGGCCAGGTCGTTAATCGCGACCAGTTCCAGATCGTGGTCGTCGCGCTCCAGAATTGCGCGTGCAACAAGTCGTCCAATGCGTCCGAAACCGTTGATCGAAACCTTGGTCGCCATAGTAAAAACTCCTGCTTAGTCGTTCAGATTGTTCTTGATTTCGGGAACGATGGCATCGGCGGTGAGGCCAAATTTCTTGAACAGATCGCCTGCCGGGGCGGATGCGCCGAAGCGGTCGATCCCGAAGTTAAGGCCGTTTGCCATCGTATATCGTTCCCAGCCAAATGTTGTACCCGCCTCGATGGAGACCCGCATGATTTCGCCAGGAGGGACATTGGGAAGGATGTCTTCCTTGTAGCTTGCATCCTGCTCGTCGAACAGCTCTGTGCAGACCATGGAGACAACATCGCAACCGATGCCGTCTTTCTCCAGTCGCTCCGCACATTCCAGCGCCAGATGCACTTCGGAACCGGTGGCGATCAGGATAACGCGGCGCTTGTTGCCTGCGCGCTTCAAGCGATAGGCACCCTTGGAACACATGTCCGTTTCGTCGGGAGAATTGCGCACCTGCGGCAGACCCTGGCGACTGAGCGCGATGACCGAGGGTCTGTCCTTTTGCGCCAGCGCAACCTGCCAGCACTCTGCGGTTTCCACCCTGTCTGCGGGGCGCATCACCAGCAAGTTCGGCATGGCGCGAAGGCTTTGCAGATGCTCGATCGGCTGGTGCGTCGGCCCGTCTTCGCCAAGTCCAATGCTATCGTGCGTCATTACGTAGATTACGCGCACTTGCTGCAATGCCGACAGGCGGATCGCACCGCGAGCATAGTCGGTAAAGATCAGGAACGTGCCGCCGTACGGTATGATACCGCCGTGCAGCGCCATGCCGTTCATTGCCGCCGACATGCCGAATTCGCGGATGCCATAATAGACATAGCGGCCCGAATAATCGTCTGCCGTCAGTGCGCCAATGCCGCCCGCCTTCGTGTTGTTCGAACCGGTAAGGTCGGCGCTACCGCCGATCATTTCGGGATAGAGCGGGTTGAGCACTTCGAGCGCATTCTCGCTGGCCTTGCGGGTGGCGACTTTCTCTACGCTTTCCAACCATTTGCCGAAGGTTCGTGCAGCCTTGTCACCAGAAGGCAATTCGCCTGCCATTCGGCGGCTGAATTCGTTCTTGTGGTCAGATGCGTCGAGACGCTTTGCCCAGTCCGCATGCGCCTGCGTGCCGCGTTCGCTTGTGGCGAGCCAGTCTTCACGAATGTCATCGGGGACGACGAACGGGCCGTGCTCCCAGCCCAGTTCCTTGCGGGCTGCAGCAATCTCTTCGTCACCCAGCGGGGCGCCATGTGTGGCGCTGGTGCCCTGCTTGTTCGGGGCGCCCTTGCCGATCACCGTGGTGCAGCGGACCAGGGTGGGTCGATCCGTTTCCGCAACAGCGGCATCGAGAGCCTGCCGGATCGAACCGAAGTCATGCCCGTCACACTCTACGACATGCCAGCCAGTTGCCCGGTAGCGCGCAGGAATATCCTCTGAAGATGAAAGCGAAACCGCGCCATCGATGGTGATGTTGTTATCGTCCCACAGCACGTTCAGGCGGCCCAGCTTCAGGTGCCCGGCGATGCCGATGGCTTCGTGGTTGATACCTTCCATCAGGCACCCGTCGCCTGCGATCACCCAGGTATTGTGATCCACCAGCTCGTCACCGAAAACGCTGTTCAGGTGCCGCTCTGCCATGGCCATGCCTACGGCCATGGCAAGTCCCTGGCCCAGGGGACCGGTGGTGGCTTCCACGCCATCGAGCAGGAAGTTTTCAGGATGACCGGCACACGGGCTGTTCAACTGGCGGAAGTTCCTGATGTCCTCCAGCGTCGGCGCCTCGTAACCAGAAAGGTGGAGAAGCGAATAGATCAGCATGGAGCCGTGGCCCGCGCTCAAGACGAAGCGATCACGATCGGCCCAATCGGGCGCCTTTGGATCGAACTTGAGATAATCGTTCCACAGCACGGTGGCGACGTCCGCCATGCCCATCGGCATGCCCGGATGGCCGGAATTTGCGGCCTGCACCGCATCCATCGACAAGGCACGGATGGCGTTGGCCATGTTGGAAAAACGGGCGGTATCGTCGCTCATGCAAGAGCCTCCTCGCGGGTGCCGCGTGAAATGCAGCGATTCGGTTGGAGGCTGTGTGATGGGGGGAGGCGGGAAGGTCAAGCAAGACGCCCCTAACATGCGTCTATCTCGGACCGATCTCGAATTTTCGGTCGGTACGTTCGTCGAGAGTTATTCACAGCTTGCCGATGCAACTCTTTGCCACTGCATGATAAGAGAGTATTTCGCCGAAGATGGAAGGTGATCGCCTCTCTCGGGCACTAACCCGGATCGAAGTGGCTTCGACAAGGATCGAGGCTGCCGCATCACGGCGTCCGCCTTCCGATCCGGCATTGCAGGCCCGATATGACAGGCTGCGTGAAGAAGCGAAGGGCGCGCTGGCCGAAGTCGACGCGCTGATCGAGACGCTATCATCATGAGCACCAGCAATGTCACGCTGACCATTGCCGGACGTCGGTATACCATTGCCTGCGCGGCGGGCGAGGAAGCGCATGTTGAAGGACTGGGCGCATCCATCAGCGATAAACTGGCGAAACTCGATAACCTGGGTGGCCAGTCGCCAGAGCGCGTTCTCCTCTACGCCTCGCTGTTGCTGGCAGACGAGTTGCACGAGGCGCAGGCGGCCCGGCAGGGTGAAATTTCCCGCGATGAACAGGCCGAACTGTTGGAAAAAATGGCCGACCGGCTCGAAGGAGTAGCGAACCTGCTTGAGAGTGGCGACACCAACGCCTAAATAGGTGTTGGCGGGACTGCCCGGTACGAGCCGTTCGAACATCCCTGAGGCTATAAGCAATCCAAGGGAGCTGTCCCTGCCCGGTCCACCAGTTCGGCTGTGGGGCCGGTGCATACGGCGCCCACCTGACGTTTTCGCGTCAGAGGATTTCCCGGAAAACGACCCATGGTGGTTCCGCCACTTTCCCGCTAGGCGAGCGAAATGTCCAACGTAACCGAACAGAAAGCAGCCCTGCGCAAACAGTTGCGCAAGGTTAGACGCGAACATGCCGCCGCTCTGCCCGCAGAGGTAAGCGCACTGGTGTTTCGTCAGCCGCCCGCGCCTGTTCGCGAACTCGTGCCCGACGGCGCTACCATCGGGCTCTACCGCGCCGATACAGAAGAGGCGCCTGCTGCCAGCTATGCCCGCCATTTCATGGAAAATGGGCACACCATCGCGCTGCCCCGCATAGATGCGCTAGACAGCGGCATGGCTTTTCACGTCCACACAGACCCTTATGGTGAAAGCGATCTTGTAGAGGGTCCGATGACGCTGAAGCAGCCAGCGGCGGATGCGCTTGTCGTGGTGCCGGATGTGCTGTTCATGCCCTTGGTCGGCTTCACCGAGAACGGAGACCGTCTCGGCCGTGGTGGCGGCTTCTACGACAAGTGGCTGGCCGCTCATCCCAACACGCTGGCCATCGGCCTGGCCTGGGATGTCCAGAAATGCGATGAATTGCCGAGGGAGGATCATGACATGCCGCTTTCCGCCGTCATTACCCCAACCCGTATCTACGGGCCCTTCTGATGCGCACGGAACCCACCTGGCGCATTCCGGTTGGCATTCTGGCGCTGGTCGCTGGCCTGACTGTCTATGCGGTTGTAATCGCGCGCTACGCCCCCTCGCTGATCGGCGACTGGCCCGTTTGGGCGCAGACCTTGGCCTACATCGTTCTGGGCGTGATCTGGATCAGGCCGCTGCGCCGATTCCTGATCTGGATGGAAACAGGCCGCTGGGGCTGAGCGGAACCGCTGGCAACTGGCCGGTGTTCCATCACCATGCCAGAACTTCCCGAAGCCGAAGCCAACCGTCGCCGTATCGAGGACAAGTGCCTCAATCGCACCATCGAAGAAGCGGTGCCGGGGGGCGATGTCACCTATATCGAATTGCCCGGCAACAATGAGCGCGGGCGCCTCGTCGGACGACAGTTCACCGAGACATACCGTCACGGCAAGCTGATCTTTGCAGGGTCCAAGACCGGCCCGTGGATTTGTGTGCACCTTGGAATGACCGGCAGCCTGATCCCCTTTGACGAGGAGAAGGATGAACAGCCTGGCGCAACCAAGTTCCTGATCCGTTTCGAAGGCCAGCGCGCTTTGGCCTTCCGCTGTCCGCGCAAGCTGGGCTGGCTGCGCGTGGTAGATACGCCGGAAGCGGAGATCGAGCGCATCGGCTTTGGACCCGATGCCATGGCGATAGGCGAGGACGACTTCATCGATGTGATCGGCAGCACGAACGGTGCGGTAAAGTCGGCACTGATCGAGCAGAAGAAGATCGCCGGTGTCGGCAATCTGTGGTCGGACGAGATCCTGTTCGAAATCGGAGTCATGCCAGACCAGAAGGCGAACGACCTGGACGAAAATATCTTACGCAAGATGTACGCCGTGATGCAGGACAAACTGCAGACGGTGATGGACACAGATGCTGACTACTCGCAGCTACCCGATGACTGGCTGGTGCGGCACCGGAAGACAGGTGCGAAGTGCCGCAGATGTGACGGCACCATTATGAAGAAAACCGTTGGCGGGCGCAGCGCATACTACTGTGCCGACCACCAATCCTGACGAAGGAAAAGTTCCCAAGTGGCGCGAGTGACGGGACTCGAACCCGCGACCTTCGGCGTGACAGGCCGACACTCTAACCAACTGAGCTACACCCGCGCATATTGAGCGGCTAGCGCCTCTTGGGAGCCGCGCATCTAGTAGAGGGTTTCAACCCTGTCAACACACCAGAAGCGGCTTTTTGAACTATCTTTGATTATGCCGGATCATCCGGCCAGAATGGTAGCTGGCGCTTCCAGTTTTTTCTTCAGTTCCTGCACGAAAGCGGCTGCATCATATCCGTCCACCACACGATGATCGCAGCTGATCGAAATGTTCATCAACTTGCGTTTCGCGATGGTTTCCCCGCCCTGTCCGTCAGATACGAACATGGGTCGTTCTATGATACGATTAGGGCCGATAATGGCGACTTCGGGCCGGTTGATAACCGGCGTCGTGGCGACGCCGCCCAGCGGCCCAAGAGACGTGATCGTCAGCGTGGAACCGGACAGTTCCTCCGACTTCGCCGTGCCATCGCGCGCAGCCTCTGCCAGGCGCGTGATCTCGCGTGCCAGTTGCCACAGGTTCATGTCCTGAGCGTTGCGAATGACGGGCACCATCAGTCCGTTATCGGTCATGGTTGCCATGCCCAGGTGAACGCTGCCGTGGCGCGTCACCACGCGCGCTTCGTCATCGAAGCGGGCATTGATCATGGGGAAGTCGGGCAGCGTCTTGCAGATGGCCGAAATCATCAGCGGAAGCATTGTCAGCTTTGGTCGGTCGCCACGGTTTGCATTCAGTTGCGCGCGGGTTTCCTCCAGTGCCGTAACGTCCGTTTCCTCGACATAGGTGAAGTGCGGAATGTTGCGCTTTGCAGCCGCCATGTTCTCGGCAATCCGCTTGCGCAGGCCGATCACCTTGATCTGTTCATCCGCGCGCGCCGCGCCGGAACCAGAATAACCGCCCGAATAGGATATGAACGCGTCGAGGTCGGCGTGGCGTATGCGGCCGTCCTCCTGCGGTTTAACCTGCGACAGTTCGATACCCAGATCTTTCGCACGCTTGCGTACGGCAGGTGATGCAAGAACCTTGGAATCGTGCGTCGCAGGTTCCGGAGCCGGGCTCGGGGTAGGTGCAGGTGCAGACTTATCCTCTGCTGTCGCAGCAGCATCTTCCTGATCGGTGGGATCGGGGTTCTCCACCTCGATCCGCTCTTCGATCTCTCCGGATTTGGGCGCTGGTGCCGGCTCGACTGCCGCCTCGTTTTCCTCGGCAACATCGTCGGGCACTTCGCCCTCCACCTCGATCACCGCCAGCATGCCGCCGATGGCAACCACGTCGCCGACTTCGCCAGCCACTTCCACCACCTTGCCGGTGACCGGACTTTCCATCTCTACCGTGGCCTTGTCGGTCATCATGTCGGCCAGCTGGCCGTCTTCCTCGATGCGGTCGCCGACCTTTACGTGCCAGGCAACGATCTCGGCTTCGGCAATGCCTTCACCGATGTCGGGCAGGTTGAATGTAAACTTTGCCATGGGGCGTTACTCGCTCAGGATCTTGTCGATGGCCTCGCCGATGCGGACGGGGCCGGGGAAATAAGCCCACTCGAGGCTATGGGGATAGGGAGTGTCGAACCCGGTCACGCGCTCGATCGGCGCTTCGAGGTGGTAGAAACAGCGCTCCTGCACCATCGCCGAAAGCTCCGCACCGAAGCCCGAAGTGCGTGTGGCTTCGTGCACGATAAGGCACCGCCCTGTCTTTTCCACTGAAGCCTCGATCGCCTCGATATCCAGCGGAACCAGCGTGCGCAGATCGAGAATTTCAGCGTCCACGCCCTTGGCGCGGGTAACGCTTTCCACAACGTGTACCATGGTGCCGTAAGCCAGTATCGTCAGCGCGCTGCCTTCGGTGACCGTGCGCGCCTTGCCCAGCGGGATCTTGTAATAGTCCTCGGGCACCTGCGCTTCGTCAAAGCCTTTCCAACTCTTTGCGGGCTTGTCGTAGAAGCCGTCGAAAGGGCCATTGTAAATGCGCTTGGGTTCGAAGAAGATGACCGGGTCGTTGTCCTCGATGCAGGAGATCAGCAGGCCCTTCGCATCGTACGGCGTGGAAGGGATCACGGTCTTCAGGCCTGACACGTGGGTAAAGATCGATTCCGGGCTTTGCGAGTGCGTCTGCCCGCCGAAGATACCGCCACCAAAGGGGCTGCGCACCGTCATCGGGGCGATAAACTCCGCTGCCGAGCGATATCGCAATCGCGCTGCCTCCGAGATAAGCTGGTCGAGTCCCGGATATATGTAATCGGCAAACTGGATTTCCGGTACAGGACGCAGACCGTAGGCCCCCATCCCCACCGCAACCCCGATGATCCCGCATTCCGAGATCGGCGTATCGAATACGCGGGTTTTTCCGTACTTCTCCTGAAGGCCAGCGGTGCAGCGGAACACGCCGCCGAAATAGCCGATATCCTCCCCCAGCAGAATGACGTCGTCATCCCGCTCCAGCATGTTGTCGAGCGCGGAATTGATCGCCTCGATCATGTTCATGTGCTTGACGTTGCCGGTCGCTTCGCCAGCCTCTGGCGTTTTGGCAGCGGTATCTGTGTTCATATCGTTCATTCCGCCGGATCCTCGGGAAACTTGATCTGTCTCTCGCGGATAGCCTGCGCAGCCTGTTCCTCCAGATGCCAGGGCAATTCCTCGAAGACGTCTTCGAACATGGTGTGGAACGGATGATGCAGACCGTGGCCGAGGATGCCGTTCTTCTCGGCCAGCTTCATGGCCTTGCGAACGTCAGCGTCGAGTTCGGCGTCCATCGCTTCCTGATGATCTTCCGACCATTCGCCAAGCGCTATCAGATGCTTCTTCAGACGGTTGACCGGATCGCCAAGTGGCCATTCCTCGCGCTCCTCGGCAGAGCGGTAGGCGCTGGGATCATCGGATGTGGAATGGCCTTCTGCACGATAGGTGAAATGCTCGATCAACGTCGGACCGGCATTGGCGCGGGCGCGGTCTGCAGCCCAGCGCTCGGCAGCGAACACGGCAAGCGGATCGTTGCCGTCCACCCGCAGCCCCGCCATGCCATAACCGATGGCACGCGCGGCGAATGTGGCCCGCTCTGCCCCGGCAAAGCCGGAGAAGGACGAGATGGCCCACTGGTTGTTGATGACGTTGAAGATGACCGGCGCGTTGTAGACCGTGGCGAATGTCAGTGCGGAGTGGAAATCACCCTCCGCCGTACTGCCCTCACCCACCCATGTCGCGGCAATGCGAGAATCGCCCTTGCTGGCGCTGGCCATGGCAAACCCGGTAGCCTGCGGTAGCTGCGTGGCGAGGTTTCCGCTGATGGAGAAGAAGCTGAGGCGCTTCGAACAGTACATGATCGGAAGCTGGCGGCCCTTCAACTTGTCCGCCTTATTGGAATAGATCTGGTTGATCATTTCCGTAAGCTCGTAACCGCGCGCGATCAGGCAGCCCTGTTGGCGATAGCTGGGGAAGATCATGTCATCGCCGGCCAGCGCATGGGTGGCGCAGACGCTAGTGGCCTCTTCGCCCGTACACTTCATGTAGAAACTGGTCTTGCCCTGCCTCTGGGCGCGGTACATGCGATTGTCGAAAGCGCGGACCAAGGCCATTTCGCGCAGCATCGTACGCAGTGTTTCGGCGTCGAGGCGCGGATCCCAAGGACCATGCGCCTTGTCGTCGTCTCCCAGAACACGAATCAGATCGTTGCACAGCGGAAAGGTCTCTTTCGCCGGTGCAGCCTCGTCAGGACGCGGCTGCTTGCCGGGTTCGCTGATATCGAGGTCGCCGAAATCCACCGTGTCACCTGGGCGATAGCGGGGTTCCGGCACGTGCAATGCCAACTTGGGGCGATTGCTACCCGTTTCGTCGCTGGCCTTAGCCACTGCCTGCTCTCCCAAATTCTGGCATTAGATTATTCCAACAGGTCGGAATTATATTAGTTACAGTTGTAACGGTCAATCCGATCTATCACAGGAAGCCTCAAACAGCCACCGGTGCGCGCAGGACACCCTGCGGTTCGTAATCAACAACCTCGAAATCGTCGAAACGGTAGTCGAATATTGTTGTCGGCACCCTTTTCAGAACAAGTTTCGGTTCGCCGTCGGGTTCCCGTTGCAACTGGGCTTCCACCAGTTCGGTGTGGTTGAGGTAGAGGTGTGTGTCACCTCCGCTCCAGACGAGTTCGCCCGGAGCGAGGCCCGCCTGTGCCGCAATCATGCGAGCCAGGAGTGCCGCGCCAAACAGATTGAAGGGCAGACCAAGCGCGACATCGCAGCTGCGCTGGTAGAGCAGGCAGTTCAGGCGCGCTTCTGCACCTTCGCCCGTGACATGGAACTGATATGTCTTGTGGCAGGGAGGCAGCGCCATCCGGCCCAGTTCGGCAACGTTCCACCCTTCGATAATATGGCGGCGGCTGCCGGGGTTTGTTTTCAGGCTCTCCACCACCTGCGCAACCTGGTTGATGCCGGGACCTTGGCGGTAGTTGCCGTCGGGCCCGTACTCGTACGTGGGCCAATCCACCCACTGCTTGCCATAGACCGGCCCCAGGTCGCCCCAGTTGGCAGCAAATGCATCGTCAGCAACAATACGCGCCTCGAATTCCTTCTGGCTGACGTCCTCGCCACTCGCTTTCCGGTATCTTGCCAGAGGCCAGTCGCTCCAGATCGTGACGCCCTGCTCCAGCAAAGAGCGTATGTTCGTATCGCCCGTCAGGAACCACAGCATTTCCTTTGCCGCGGCCTTCCAGTACACGCGCTTCGTCGTCAGCAACGGAACCCGATCGCCCCCAAGATCGAAACGCAGCATGGTGCCGAAGACGGAGCGCGTGCCAACGCCTGTGCGATCCATCCGCTCGTCTCCATGCTCCCAGATGTGACGCATGAGATCGAGGTACTGGTGCTCGGGATGGCGGTCTGCAGTCGTGGTCATGGCAGCTTCGCTACCACTGCGGCCGCCCCGACGCCAATATCACAAATTGTGATATTCCCGGTACCAGCTCACAAAACTCGGAATACCGTGTTCGATAGTCGTGGTGGGGGCATAGCCCAGGTCGCTGCTGATGGCATCGATATCGGCATAGGTGCGCACCACATCGCCTTTCTGCATCGGCTGCCAGTCGATCTTCACTTCACGCCCGCACGCCTCTCCCAGCAGTTCGATTGCCTTTGTCAGCTTCTCGCTGCGGTGATTGCCGATATTGTAAATGGCATGCGGCTTGGCCGAGCCACCCGCCTTCACCTTGCCATCATCGACAGGTGGATGGTCCAGCACCGCAACCACGCCCGCGATGATATCGTCGATAAAGGTGAAGTCGCGCCACATCTCGCCCTTGTTGAATACAGGGATCGGCTCACCCGCCAGGATCTTGCTGGTAAAGATCCACATGGCCATATCGGGCCGCCCCCACGGCCCGTAAACCGTGAAGAATCGCAAGCCCGTTTGGGGGATACGGTAAAGATGGGCGTAGCTCTCGCTCAGCATCTCGTCTGCTCGCTTCGTGGCGGCATATAGAGATACAGGATGATCGGCGCGGTCATCCACGCTGAACGGCACCTTGTCGTTGCCGCCATAGACGCTGGAGGAACTGGCATAGACCAGATGCTCGACCCCGCGATGGCGTGCAATTTCCAGGATGTTGGCATGGCCGACGAGGTTTGACTGGATATAGGCCGCCGGGTTTTCCAGCGAATAGCGCACGCCCGCCTGTGCGCCCAGGTGGACGATCCGATCCAGCTTGACGCCGTCAAGGGCAACTTGCAGCGCGGCCATGTCGGCAAAATCGAGCTGGGCAAAAGTGAAATCGCCGCCAAGCGACTCCAGCCGCGCAAGCCGCGCCCGCTTCAGGGAAGGGTCGTAATAGTCGTTGAGATTATCGATACCCAGCACCGTATCGCCGCGCCTTATCAAGCGTTCCGCCAGCGCCGCTCCGATAAATCCTGCTGCGCCTGTCACCAATACTCGCATTCGGGCCATTCCTTCCTCACGATGCGCTGCTCGCGCGGACCAGTGGCAGCGCAGCCCCTGCTTCGCAACGTGTTACCCCTTCATGCCAAGGCCCCCTCCCCATCTGCGCACAAGAAGGCCTCTTTTTGGCGACGCACGGTAGACTTGCCAGCTTGAAACACTGTCCCTATAGGGCCGCCTCTGCCTCGCGGAGGGACAACCCTTCGCACGCACCGGTCGGGGAGTAGCTCAGCCTGGTAGAGCACTGTCTTCGGGAGGCAGGGGCCGGAGGTTCGAATCCTCTCTCCCCGACCAATTTTCGTCGTTTCCGACAATAAGCCGCAGAATTCCGCCGTTTTCCTTCAACCGAGGAAATCGGTCGGGAATCTTTTGCGACGATTGTGCCACAAATTGTGCCACAGATTGTGCCCGCATTGTGCCCCGCACCGCTCCTCGCAACCGAGGTTCACTAGGCATGGCTCTCTACCGTCGCGGCCCCGTCTTCTGGTGGAAATCCCGCCTGCGTTTCTCTTCTGTTCCATCCCATACTACAATTGTGAGGGTATCGCTGCGCACGGCGAGCCCCCAGCAGGCCCGATCGCGCGCAGCCGAACTTGATCTGGCGAAGGACGCAATGATGGAACAGATGCCGTTACTGAGGCGCAGCATGAAGGCGGACGACATGCCCGCGCTCTACAAGCAGGCCTTCGAGCGTGAGCTCGACCGGATCATCATGTCCCAGTTCCAGGAACCGGGCCGGGTTGATGATCATCTGGCCTTCAATCGCCACTACGCCCGTTACTTCTCGCTGCTGGCTACCGAACCGCAGCTGCTCGATGCGAGCATGGAAAGTTATCAGGAACTCGTCGCACGCGGTCTTGGCCAGGACGATGCCGACGCGCTTGCCGCCATAGCGAGCCGTCACAAGCACCAGCGCCCGATTTCATCTGGACAACTCGCCGATGACCTGCGCGTCCAAGGTATAGAGCCCAGCGAGCGAAATCTTGCCGCTTGCGCGCGGATTGCAGCTGCGGCGTATCGAAATGCCAATATCGAGGCCTGCAAAGAGCTGGGATCGCCGTTACCGGAAGACGATGTCTGGCCGTTGCCGAAGCATTTGGAACAGCTTGCCCATGTTCAAACTGCGCCAGATGTTCCCGCTCCCGCCCAGTCTGTGAATGAAGCGTTGGAAGAGGCACCCGGAGCTACAAACGAAGATTGTCCGCCAATCGTAGCTCCACCGATCTCTGTCTACGCTCAGGAGGCTTTGCGGAAGAAGATTGCGGACGGAGCTTGGGACAAAGGACGCAGGCGCGATATCGAAGGTGCGGTCAGGATCTTCATCGCGGCGAACGGAGACATCCCCGTCAACGCCATTACCCAGAAGCACCTCATCGACATGAAAGACCTCTTTCCCCGTCTTCCAGTCGTTTACGGGCGGGCGCGGAACGATGAAAACGGCATGGAAGTCAGGGAAACGATCGAGGAAGCACTCGAACGCGGCGATGCCCTGCGAAGAAAATGGGATGAAGATCCCACCGCCGCCGATGCCGAAGGGCTGCCTTACGTAGGCCTGTCACTCGTCACGCAGCGCAAGCACATGACATGGATCAGTGCGCTCATGACGCACCTGGAGGGCCACGACCCGGATCTTGCTCCAAAGGGTCTGAACTTCACCGCGGTTCGCAAGACCTTGGTCAATCCGAAGAAACAGGGCGAGCGTCAGTCGGTCAAGAACAACCAGAAGCGGAACGCCGGGCGGCTGCCCTGGCACCCCGATGAATTGCGGAGAATGCTTGAGACTCCTGTCTGGTATGGATGCGCCGGTTTGTGGCAGCGGTTCGAACCGGGCGATGAAGTAATCCATGACGGCAGTTACTGGGTGCTGCCGCTGGTTATCTCCACGCTCGCGCGGTCCGACGAAATTGCAGGCCTGTCTGTCTCCGACGTTGTCCTCGATGATGAGGTTCCTCACCTCCACATCCGGGAAAACAGCCTGCGGCGCATCAAGACCGTCTCATCAACTCGAAGGGTTCCGATCGCGCGGAAACTGCTCGATCTGGGCTTCGGTGAATACGTGACAGCGATGAAGGAAGCCGGCCATCGCGCTCTCTTTCCCGAATTCGAACACGAGACGATGGACGCCGACACGTGCTTCTACAAAGATCTCTTCAGTCCCCTGCGCCAACTGGTGTTCCCGAATGGCACTTCCCGAAAGCGGGGCCGCAAGGATGTCGACGTTCCGTCGATCCGCACTCTCGGGTTCAATATCCTGCGTGACAAAGAGGATGAGACCGGGCTCAAGGTATTCAACAAGGCGCACCGGCAAGGCCTTGGCGGGCACGAGCCGAATGATACAGAAGGCAAACATTACGACGATGACTTCGAGCCTTGGCAGCTCGTCGAACTGGTCGAAGTGCTCTCTGGCTTGTTACCCGATATTCCGAGGCGATCGCTTAACCTCAGGCCGCGGGAATATCAGAAATTCGGCAAACCCAGAGGCCGACCAAAGAAGCGACGATAGGTAACGATATGCGCGCCTGCTTTGCGCCTCAATCCCGGCCGTTCCGAGAGCTTCAATATCGCCCGAAAGCGGCCATCCGCTCAGCCCCGCGTTAAGGCAGCTAGTTCAGTTGATTTTGGTCGCGTTGCCTGTGAGAGCAGAGCCCAAAAAATGTTTATTTGCGGGATCGAGGGTCGGCCAACAATCGGCGTAGAGTGTAGCTATCGGGTTCGTCCAATTCGGCGTCGACGCAGCCACCAAAGCCTGTAGCCGGAAATGCATAGGTAGGCGGTGACGAGGCCTGCAAGTGTCACAAGAAATCGCTTAACAAACCCGAAAGCATGGCCTGAATGCAGGGCGTATTGCCAGATGAAGAACGTATCGCCCGCGCTATCTCCAGCATCGTGTCGCTGCGCTGTGATCCTGCCTTTCTTTCCATATCTACGTAGGTCCAGAGCCTGCCTTGGTTGTCGACATCGCGCGTATCGAAGGTTCGCACTGCGTAGAGGCCCACCTCAGGATGAGGGCGGACGCTGTGCACTTGCGCGCGATCAGCTGTCACGCTGGCTATTGCAGCATCGAGGCCGATGGGATTAGTTGGCGGGCCTCGCTCTTCCATCGCGTCATGTAGGCGTTCACTGACCGGCGAGACGGTTTCTACGACTTCGCGGCTTTCCATGGGAAAGGAAAGGGTGACACCGGTCAAAGCGAGCATTCCGGTGACGGGCCAAAGCCACAAGCCACTCGCGCGGTTGCGATCCCACAACTGGCGCAAGGATCCGGCATGCCCGCCAACCCTGAAAGCGCTTAGAGCACCTCTCAGACGGGGAAAGGCGAGGGGAAGCGACAGAAGGTGGTCGATAAGCCAGGCGAGCGACAGAAGGCCGACGAAAATTATCCCGATCTCGCCCACAAGCAGGTCGGTATGAAGGCCGTAGAGCAAGTCCGGCACGTAGTGGCGATGGAGGCTGATCGCGCCGCTTTCCCGCCAGCCAGCAAACCGCGCCGTGCCCGGTTCGACAAAAGCCTGGACCGAGCGCGCCGTTCCGTCGGGCATGGTCTGGCGACCGAGCAGCCAATGCGTGCGGCCCCGCTCCTGAGCGAGAAGGATATTGCCGGGTTCGAACCCCGGCAGGGCCTCCTGCGTGCTCGCCACCACGGCGTCGATCGGTGCCGCCGAGCCTGCAACAGCCGTGGCGTGCCGCAGATCGGGATTCAGCAGGCCGTCCAGCTCGTCATACCAGGCGATTGCGCAGCCCGTTATCGCCAGCAGGATGAGCCACGCCCCGCCGAGGATCCCGAACCAGCGGTGCCAGAACCGGAAGGCGGGGCGCGTGCGCATCAGAAGCGGACCGACGCGCTGAGGCGGATGTTGCGACCCGGCTCGTTCACGCCGCGCACGATCTCGTAGTCCGGAATTGCGGTGTAATCGCCTACGCTGGCGTGCGCCAGGTAGGTCTCGTCGAACAGGTTGTAGACGGCCGCCAGCAGTTCGAAGCGATCGGTGCCGAAAGGCTGCCAGCGGGCGAACAGATCGACCGTCGTGTAGCCAGGCTTGTCGATGAACTGCGTTTCCGGGACATAGCCCAGCTCCACATCGCAGAACAGCACCTCCAGATCCTCGACGCGCTCGAAGCGGGTCAAGCTCGCCTCGAAGCCCAGCGACGGCGCAGGGTCGAACGTGGCGCTGACGTTCCACTGGTCGCCCAGGGTGTTGCCCAGCGCGAGATGCTCGTAACCGTTCACCGGAAGACCGTTCAGTTCCGGGTTATAGTGGTTGTAGAAGCCACTGATCCCGAACGCGCCGGATCGGTAGCCACCGCGCAGCTCGAAGCCTTCCGAACGGAATTCGCCGACGTTCTCGTAGTAGGTGTTGTTCTGCAATGGGGCAGTCGTTCGATCGCGGTAGAGCTGGTCGAGCACGACGTTCTCGATCTCCATGCGATAGTAGGCGGCCGATGCGTAGAAACCGTCCGCATCATAGGCGAGGCCCGCCTCGATATTGTTGACCGTTTCCGGCTGGAGGCCGGGTTGGAGGATCGCCCATGCGGCGTTGTGTTCCAGCGTAAAGGCGTCGCCGATCTCCTTGCCGCGGAAAGCCTCGGCATAGCCGACATTCGCCGTCAGGCCGGGCACGATTTCGTAATCGGCACCGATGTTGAAAGAGACGCCATCGCTATCCGCGCCGCCGCCATAGGTGACGAGATCGAGGCTGTAATTGTCGTAACGCGCGCCGAAGCTGACCAGCAGCTCGTCGAAGACCTGCCAGCGATCCTGCACATAGAGCCCGAAGAGCTCACCTTCCTCGGTGAAACGACCGACCGCCGGGTCCCACGCCCAAGGCTGCCACATCGCCGGATCGCCCAGATAGGCGCTGGACACGTGATCGTTCCGATATTCCATGCCGAGAGTAACATCGTGCATTCCGGCAGCAAGGTTCAGCCTCGCGTCGCCGCCCCAGTTCTCGATCTCGGCTCCGTAGAGGCCCCAGCGATCAAACCGGTCGAGTTCGAATTCCGCACGGGTCCAATATCCGGTCAGTTCCACGCCCCAGATGTCGCCACTATCATAGCGATAATTGCCGATCACCGTTCATCGCTCCGCCTCCGCAGGAAACAGGGGGTCACCTTCCAGCACCGGCCAGTTCGGGCGGGCACCGAATTCACCTTCTTCGTCGCGCTGCTCGTAGCTGAGCGAGAAGCCGTGTCCCATGCCGACGTCGCCGCCGATCTTGACGAAGCCCACGTTCTGCTCGGCACCGCTCCCGGCAACGAGGTTGCCGTCGCCATCTTCGTAGGGATCGCGGTTCTGGTGCACGTAAGAAGCGATGATCCCGACATCGCCGGCAAGCCGCCCGTATGTCGTGCCCGACAGCTTATAGCCGTCATTGGAGAACCAACCGGCGCGAGCAATCCCGCCGATGTTGCGACCGGGCTCCAGCAGATCGACCGCATCGCGGGTGCGGAAGCGGATGGCGCCGCCGATTACGCCGAAGCCCGAAGTCGCCTCGCCGGCCCCGGTCTGCACGTCCACCCGTTCTAGCAATTCCGGTTCAACAGAGACGCGCCCGACGTGGTGGAAGAGCGTGCCCTGAATTTGTGCGCCATCGATGGAGATGTTCAGCTGCGCATCTTCCAGTCCGCGAACGTAGATCTTCTCGGCGATTCCGATGGCACCGCCGACCGAGACCGAAGGTGTCCGGAGGAACAGATCGCCCAGGTCATTCGCCTGCGTGATCTCGATATCGTCACGGTCGAGTGCGGAGTCGGTCAGCTTACCGACCACCACGATAGCCTCTTCCCCAAGTGCGGCCTTGGTGCCATTCTCCGGTTCGATGTCGAGGGCAGTCTGCGCCAGTGCAATAGAAGGGCAGCAAAGCGTGGCTGCGGCAAGGAGGCTCGCCTTTTAGTATCTCATGATGGTTTCCCTGAATAATGAGGTGCCCGCTGATCGCGGTGTGCGATGTCGCTAATGCGAGTTAATTGCAATTTCAAGTCGAGTGAGGTGACAGAATGCGGGAAGCACCCGAGCGTTTCTCGGCCGATCCGACATGCACGCCCAACAGTGGAAAAACCGCATTTTGGGTCATTTACGGAAAGTTGGCTTTATGCGCTCATGCGTCAGATACCGAACAGTCCGCTCCCGGCCCAATGGCTGAAAGACAGCTACCCCTTAGTTCGGTCAGCAAAGGGCCCCAATCTCGGTCAGTCGAATGCCTAAGCTTGGGGCTCGTAGGATGGCCCTGCCCCCGGCCATTGAATGATCGTTAAGCGCTCGGTGCGTATGCCCAGTTCACGCCGTTCCAATGTCATTCTGCATTCGCTAGAGGCGCAGAATATGACCCGTGCCGACCTTCAGCGTCTGATTGACGAAAAGACTAAGCCAATTGGATCAATGGGGCGGCTTGAAAGCCTCGCCGTTCAGTCCGCGGCGATCCTAGGCGACCCTAACCCCCAGAATGCCTCGGCATCGCTGACCATCTTTGCTGCCGATCATGGCATCGCGGCACAGGGTGTTTCGGCATTCCCTCAGGAAGTTACAGGCCAAATGGTTGCCAACTTCCTTGCAAGTGGGGCTGCGGCGAATGCCATCGCAGCGCAGTTCAGCATACCGGTCACCGTCGTCGATTGTGGGATCATGCATTTGCCAGCGCGACGTGATGGGTTGGTCGACATGGCACTCGGACGAGGCACGGCCGACAGCTCCAGTGAGCCTGCAATGCCGAAAGATGTGGCGAACAAAGCAATCGCACAAGGACGACATTTCGCAGTTGGTATCGAGAGCAAAATCGCTTGTTTTGGCGAGATGGGTATCGCTAACACTTCCGCAGCGGCCCTGCTAGCGCACAAGTTGAGTTCCATTTCGGTCGCCGAGTTGGTCGGACGCGGCACGGGTCTCGACGATGCGGGGCTCTTCAAAAAGAGTGAAATACTTGAACGCGCGGCGGAGCGAACCGGACTGCTCGCGCCAATCGAGGCACTCGCGGAGGTCGGCGGTTTCGAGATCGGCACCATGGCGGGCGCGATGATCGGTGCCGGGACATCGGGCAAGCTGGTGGTCGTCGACGGGTTTATCGCAACCGCTGCCGCCGCGCTTGCAAGAGCGATCGAGCCGGACTGCGAAAAGGCTTTTGTCTACGCGCATCGCTCGGCCGAACAGGGACATCGGGCGTTGCTCGATTGGTTAGACGCCGAGCCCTTGTTCGATCTAGACATGCGTTTAGGCGAGGGCACCGGTGCATTGCTTGCCGTGCCGATGATCCGCGCTGCGCTATCGCTGTTCGGAATGGCGAGTTTTTCGCAAGCCGGGGTTTCCGGCGCTACTCCGGCTTCATGAAACGCCCCTTCCTCGCATTGCTTGCCGCGTGGGTGTTTCTCACGCGGATTCCATTGCCCACAGCGAAGCTGGACGAGCGCGATTTCGAGGCTGCACCCGGTTTTTATCCGTTTGTCGGGCTTGCAATCGGCGCCATCGGAGCGGCTGGCTTCGCACTTGGCTGGGCAATCGGCGGCGTTTCTATCGCTGCGATTTTCGGAACTGCCGCAACGCTGCTGGCGACAGGAGCCTTCCATGAAGATGGGCTGGCCGACCTGTTCGACGGGCTTGGCGCGCCGACACCCGAGCGGATGATGGAGATCATGCGCGACAGCCGCCTAGGCACGTTCGGAGCAGCGGCGCTGTTCCTCGTCCTGTTACTCAAGTTTGCCGCGCTATCGCAATTGCCCCTCATGCTCGCCCTTGCCGCATTGCCCGTGGCGCACGGAATCTCGCGTCTCTCGGCAGTAATCGTGATTGCGACCAGTCGCTATGCACGCGCCGAGGGGATCGCGAAGCCAGTTGCGAAGGGGATCGGAGCAGCGCCGCTAATGGTGGCGACGCTCACCGGGATTGCCGCGGTCGCAATCGGCGCGACCGTTCTTGGGCCCGGCGCCGTGCTGTGCGGCTTGGCCGGGCTCTGTGTTGGTCATGTTACGACGCGGCTGCTCTTCGAGCGCAAGCTGGGTGGTTATACGGGCGATTGCCTTGGCGCTGTGCAGCAGATCAGCGAAGTCGGCTTCTACCTAGGTTTGATCGCATGGCTCTGATCCTGCTGCGGCACGGCCAGCCCGAGATCGCTGCGGGAATCTGCTACGGCCAGTCGGATGTTTCTGCTCGAGCCTTTGACGAGGGAAGCCTCCGCGCGCTGGCGGCCGCATTGCCCGACCGCCTGGCACGGATCGACAGCAGCCCGCTGACCCGATGCATTGCGCTGGCTGAGCAGTTGTCCGCGCATCTCGATCTCCCGGTTCACGCCGACCCGAGACTGATGGAGATCGATTTCGGAAATTGGGAAATGCAGGCTTGGGACGCAATTCCGCGTGGTGAAATCGATGCGTGGGCCGAAGATGTCGAAGGTGCGCGACCGCATGGTGGGGAGAATGTGGCGCAGATGACCGAGCGGGTGCGGGCCTATCTACGCGACGCGGCGAGTTGCGATGCCGACATCCTTGCCGTCACGCATCTCGGCGTCGTTCGGTGTGCCGGTGCTGTTCTGGGCCGTGCTAACCCGTTTGAAATCCAGCTTGGCTTCGGCCAGTTCCTGAACGTCGAACCGAAAGAGGCACTATGAGCGATACCAACAGCGAAACGCATGCAGCGAGGATGAAGGAACTACAGGCTGCGCAAGCCAGGCGGCGACGCGAACTGAAAGATCCGGACCGCGGGCTGGTTCTGGTCCACACCGGCGATGGCAAGGGCAAGTCGAGCTCCGCCTTCGGCGTCATCGCCCGCGCGCTTGGCTGGGGACAAAAGGTCGCCGTGGTGCAGTTCATCAAGGGGAAGTGGAAGACGGGCGAGAAGCAGTTCTTCGCGCGCTTCCCGGATTTGGTTGACTGGCACATTATGGGCGATGGTTTCACTTGGGATACACAGGACAAGGAGCGCGATATCGAGGCTGCAGAGAAGGCGCTCGCAAAGGCGGGCGAACTGATTGCGAGTGGTGACTACGCGCTGATCGTGCTCGACGAGATCAATATTGCGCTGCGCTACGACTACCTCACGCCCCAAGCCGTTATCGATGCCCTTGAACGCCGGTGTGATACGCGAGTGATATTGACCGGGCGCGATGCGAAGCCCGAATTGATCGACTATGCCGACACCGTCACCGAGATGACCGAGACCAAGCATGCCTATCACGCTGGGATTCGCGCCCAGCAGGGTATCGACTTCTAGTCTGCAAGGATTGACAGCGACGTTCATGGCGCGCATTGGCGCGATCAGACGGTGCTGCAGGTGCGAAATCGCCTGGAGCTAAGAGGGAAGCCGGTGAGATACCGGCGCTGTGCCCGCAACTGTGAGCCAGGAGTCCCGAACCAACATGTCACTGGCTAAGCCCTGCAGTGGGTGGCGCCGGGAAGACGGTTCGAAGGCGCTGATCGGCAAGCCAGGAGACCTGCCGTCGTGTCGTTCGTCCGGGGCCGGGTCCAGCCCAGTGGGACAGGAAAGTTCTTTTCCGAAGTAACGACAGCCAGGCCGGTTACCGGTGTCGCGGCTCATTTCGAGCGGCGGCGGGCCATCTGTCGAGTTGACCATGCGGGCACCGGAGCCTCCGCGTGGACTGGCTTTGGATTCTACAATGAAAACCGCATTCTATTTGTCCGTCGCGGCATCGGCCGTGGCTTTGTGCTCGACCGGTGCATTCGCTCAGTCGGTCGACCTTCCCGAAGACGAGGAAGTGAACTCCGAAACGATCGTTGTCACTGCCAACCGCACCGAACGTGCGATCAGCCAAGTCGGCGAGTCGGTCACGGTGGTTCAGGAAGAGGAAATCGTGAACCGCCAGCCGAGCGAAGTGCTCGATATCTTACGCACGGTCCCCGGTGTCACCTTCAACCGCAATGGCGGGATCGGAACCAACACCGGCGTTTCGATCCGCGGTGCGGAGAGCGACCAGACCGTTGTGCTGATCGACGGGGTAAAACTCAACGACCCATCCTCGACCGGTGGCGGCTTCAACTTCGGACCTGCCCTCACCGGCAACATCGCGCGGGTCGAAGTGGTGCGTGGGTCGCAGAGCGTTCTTTACGGCAGCCAAGCGATCGGCGGAGTGGTGAACCTGATCACCCGCGAGCCGACCGAGGAGCTTGGCGTGTTCGCGCGTGCCGAATATGGTGAGCGCGACACTGCGGAACTCGTTGGCAACGTCTCTGGCAAGTTCGGCCCTGTCGGGGTGAGTGTCGGCGGTAATTACTATCGCACCGATGGCATCTCCGCATTCAGCGAGGCGCGCGGTGGAACCGAGCCGGACGGGTTCGAAAGCCTTGGCGCAAACGCCAAGTTAGATATCGCGCTGGGCGAGAATTTCTCGATCGATCTGCGCGGTTTTTATGCCGACAGCGAGACCGATATCGATGGCTTCACGGCGACGGGCTTGGGCGATACCAACGAGGTTTCCTACCGCGACGATTTGGTCGGCTATGGTGGGATCAATGCCAACTTCCTGGATGGACGTTTCCGCAACCGGCTGGGGATTGCATATACCAGGATCGACCGCCGGAACTTCAGCTTCGATACCGACTCCGAAACCTTCGACGCTTTCGGTGAGAACCTTCGCTACGAATATCAGGGCGTATTCGATGCAGCCGACATGGCCGAGCTGGTTTTCGGCGCAGAGCGCGAGGAATCGGAGTATCGCAGCTCGAGTTTCGGTGCGCCCGCGATTGGCGATGATGTGTGGATCAACTCGGTATACGGCCAGCTCAATTTGACGCCGTTGGACGGGCTCTCGCTGACTGGCGGCGTTCGCTACGACGATCACGAAACCTACGGTGACAATACAACCTTCGCCGCCAGCGGTGCCTATTCGCCCAACGGCGGCGATACCGTGCTGCGCGGTAGTTATGGCGAAGGCTTCAAGGCGCCTGCGCTGTTCCAATTGTTCAGCGACTTCGGAAATACCGATCTTGAGCCCGAGGAATCGGAGAACTGGGATGTCGGTATAACGCACAATTTCCTTGGTGGCCGAGCCGAGGTGGGCGTCACTTATTTCGAACGCGACGCGACTAATCTGATCGCGTTTGTCGGTTGCACCGGCAATCCGATCCCGGCGTGTCAGGATCCGGCCAATCCACGCCCGTTCGGCACATACGACAATATCGCACTCGCAAGTGCCGATGGCTGGGAATTCGGTCTGGCGCTGCGTCCGACCGATGGCTTCGACGTCGCGCTTAACTACACCACCATCGACGCCCGAAACGATGTGAACGGCAATCGCCTGCCACGACGTGCGCAGGATACGATCAGTCTGGTCGCGGACTACCGCATGGAGAACGGCATCGGCATCGGTGCCACCGTGTTCGTGGCGGGCGACAGTTTCGACAATGCCACCAACAGCACCCGCCTCGATGGCTATGTGGTGACCGATATCCGGGCGAGCTTTGGCATTACCGAGCAGATCGAAATTTTCGGTCGGATCGAGAACCTGTTCGACGAGCAGTATGAAACGATCTTCCGCTACGGCCAACCTGGTCGTGCGGTGTTCGGCGGCGTGCGCTACCGGATGTAACCGATGGTTCGGACGATCCTCGCGGCGCTGGCGTGCCTTTTGCTCTCTGCCTGTTCGCAGGTGGCGGAGCGGGGAGCGGACGCGCCGCGACGGATCGTCAGCCTCGACTACTGCGCCGACCAGTATGTCCTGAAGTTCGCGGATCGTGAGGATATCCTCGCGCTGTCGCCCGATGCGGGAAAGCGCTTTTCCTACATGCGGGCGGCGGCTGAGGGGATCCCCACGGTCCGTCCGCGCACGGCAGATGTGCTGGCACTGCAGCCCGATCTGGTGGTGCGAACTTATGGCGGCGGGCACGATATCGCCGATTTCATGAAGGAGCCGGGGGTCCCGGTCGTGCAGATCGGCTTCCCCCAATCGATTGCCGAAGTGCGGGATGAGGTGCTGCGGGTGGGCACCGAACTTGGCAAGCCGGATGAGGCCGAAAAGCTCGTTGCTGATATGGATCGGCGATTGAAGGCACTTGGAGAGAGGTCCGGTCCTCAACGCGAAGTTCTTTACATGACCCCGGCAGGCGTAACCGCGGGCGAAGGCACTCTGGTGCATGAACTGTTCGTCGCGGCGGGCCTCGAGAATTTCCAGGATCGTCCCGGCTGGAACCCGCTGCCACTGGAACGGCTCGCCTACGAACGGCCCGACCTGATCGCGGCAGCCTTTTTCGAAAGCCAGACCAACCACGTCGATAACTGGAGCGCGGCGCGTCATCCGGTGGCGCGGGCACAACTGCGCGAATTGCCAGTCGTGCCGCTGGAAGGGGCCTGGACCTCATGCGGGGGCTGGTTCCTGATCGATGCGGTAGAGGCGCTCGCAGTAGGGAAGGAAGGCGCGCAATGAACCGGGTAGTGGCGATATTGCTGGCAAGCCTTGTGGGCGCACTGGTCCTCTCGGTCGCATTGGGATCGGTGCCCTTGCCGCTTGACCGGGTGCTGGGCGCTCTCACATTCCAGTCGAGCCAAGGCGATCAACTGGTCGTCTGGCAAATCCGTCTGCCGCGCGCCTTCGCCGCAGGATTTGTTGGAGCGGCGCTGGGCATGAGCGGCGCGGCCTTGCAGGGCCTCTTGCGAAATCCGTTGGCCGAGCCGGGTATCCTCGGCGTCTCGGCCACCGCCGCACTATTCGCGACCTTCGTGCTGTATTTCGGTCTGGCAACTGCAGGCCCGTTGGTGCTGCCGCTGGCGGCAGTAGCTGGCGCGCTGATCGCTACGCTGCTGGTGGCGCTCGCCGCCATCCGCACGCGCTCCGTCGTTACGTTAATTCTGATCGGCGTCGGCCTTTCGAGCTTCTCGGCAGCAATCATGGCCTTGCTGATGAACCTTGCCCCCAACCCCTTCAGCCTCGCGGACATGGTCAATTGGATGTTGGGGACGGTGGACAATCGCAGCTTCGACGACCTGCTGTGTGCTCTGCCCTTCATGGCGATCGGGGTCGCGGTTCTGCTGGCTTCCCGTCGCGGGCTATCCGCCCTCGCCCTTGGCGACGAGGCGGCCGAAGGAATGGGGCTGGACCTCAAGCGGCAACGGCTGGCGGTAATTATCGGCGCGGGGCTGGCAACGGGCGCCGCAGTCGCGCTGGCCGGAGCAATCGGCTTCGTCGGAATTGTCGCACCGCATCTTGTGCGGCCCTTCCTCCGCTACGATCCCGCGCGGCTACTGGTGCCCTCCGCTTTGCTCGGGGGACTGATTCTCGTGCTCGCCGATATTGGCGTTCGCGTGCTGCCGACCGATAGCGAGCTGAAACTAGGCGTGGTCGCCTCGTTGCTGGGCGCCCCAGTATTCATCTGGATCGCCGCGCGCAGGAGGCTGGCATGAAGCTGCTAGAGGCAGAAGGCCTCGGCTATTCGGTCGACGGCAGGGTTCTGGTCGCCGACGCCGCGTTTGCTCTCGGCGCGGGCGAGCTGACCGCGCTCATAGGGCCGAACGGGTCGGGCAAAACGACCCTCCTGCGTCTTGCGCTAGGCGTGTTGGAAAAGGACGCGGGAAGCTCTTCGATCGATGGAACGGCGGTGGAATCGCTTTCGCCGGTAGAGCGCGCTCGCCGCGTTGCGTATCTGCCGCAAGCGAGTCCGCTCGTTTGGCCTCAGCCGGTTCGCGATGTCGTATCCCTCGGACGGTTCGCATATGGCGCTGCCCTTGGTCGCTTGTCGCAGGAAGACAGTGAAGCGGTGCAGCGCTCGATCCGGGCATGCCAGTTGGACGGCTTCGAGGAACGCGCGGCGGACACGCTCTCGGGCGGCGAATTGTCGCGAGTGCATTTGGCCCGGGCGCTTGCAGCAGAAACTCCACTGGTTGTGGCGGACGAGCCCGTCGCCGCACTCGATCCGCGTTACCAGCATCAGACCATGCAGCTGTTCGTCGACATGACGCGCGCTGGACGCAGCGTCCTGACGGTCATTCATGATCTCGACCTCGCGCTGCGTTACGCCTCCAAGGTTCTCTGGATGCACGAAGGCCGAATTGTCGCAAACGGCACGCCGCAGGAGACCTTCACAACAACACGATTGCGCGATGTCTTTGGCATTGACGCTCAGGTTCTGAGCGACGGCTTGCATACCCGGCTCGAAATCTCCGGCCCTGCATAACGTAGCATGACCGGGCGCGCGCTCATGCTTCAGGGCACCGGATCGGATGTCGGCAAGTCGCTGCTGGTGGCTGGTTTGTGCCGGATCGCGGCGCGTCGGGGGATTGGGGTCGCTCCGTTCAAGCCGCAGAATATGTCGAACAATGCCGCAGCCTGCCCCGGTGGCGGCGAGATCGGTCGGGCGCAGGCCCTGCAGGCAAGAGCGGCAGGTCTCAATCCATCGACTGATATGAATCCCGTGCTCCTCAAGCCTGAAGGCGATCGGCGTGCGCAAGTCGTGCTCAATGGGAAAGCGCTGCGGAGCGAAGAAGCTGCGGCCTATATGGCCAATCGGGGGAGCCTGCTTCCCTCGGTGATCGAGGCATTCGAACGCCTGAAATCGGCGCACGGCCTCGTCATAATCGAGGGTGCGGGGAGCCCGGCCGAGGTGAACCTGCGCAGGGGTGACATCGCCAATATGGGTTTCGCGCGCGCTGCCGACGTTCCCGTAGTGCTTGTCGGCGATATCGATCGTGGTGGAGTCATCGCTTCGCTTGTGGGCACCCGAACCGTCATCGAGGCCGATGATTCCGAGATGATCGCAGGCTTCGTCATCAATCGCTTTCGGGGTGACGAGACCCTTTTTGCGGATGGCGTGCGCTTCATCGAAGACTGTTGTAGCTGGCGCTGCTTCGGCATCGTGCCATGGCTGCAATGTGCCGCGCGGCTGCCCGCAGAAGACGCTGTGGTGCTGCACCAAGCCAGACTGAAAAGCGGTGCCATGCTCATTGCCGTGCCGATGCTGTCGCGGATTAGCAACTTCGACGATCTCGATCCGCTGCGCGCCGAGCCGGACGTGGAGGTCCGTTTCATCCCCGCCGGCCAGCCAATTCCGCGAGAGGCGGATGCGATTATCCTCGCGGGCACCAAGTCTACCTTGGCCGACCTCGCGATGCTGCGGAACCAAGGGTGGCACCATGACATCCTCGCCGCCTGGCGCACGGGAGCGCACATTGTCGGCTTGTGCGGCGGGTTTCAGATGCTGGGCAAGCGGATCGAAGACGCCGACGCGGCAGATGGATTGGCAGGATCGGCAGACGGTCTTGGCCTGTTCGATATGACGACGATGATGACCCTCGAGAAAGTGGTTCGCCCCATAAGCGGAACCACGCTCGCCCATGGCGACCACGTGACAGGATACGAGATCCACACCGGTCGTTCGCATGGCCCTGCGCTGAGTAAACCATTTTGTGAGCTCGAGGATGGCAGCTGTGATGGCGCGATCGCGGGAGATGGCCGCCTGATGGGCACTTATCTTCACGGTGTGTTCGCGAGCGATGCGTTTCGTTCTCGCTGGCTCGAGCGATTGTGCAGCGGTCGGAGCAGCACGCTCGACTATGAAGACAGTGTCGAAAATGCGCTGGACGAGCTTGCCGATGGGCTTGAGGTGGCCCTCGACGTGGATGCCCTGTTGGCGCTGGCGCGGTGATGACCGCGTGGATCATGCTCGCAGGGCTGGCGGTAGAAGCCCTGCTCGGCTGGCCGGACGCGCTGGACAGGCGGATCGGGCATCCGGTGCGCTGGTTTGGCCGGCTGGTCGAGCGGGCGGAGCATCTAGGCAATCGAGAAGCATGGAGCAAGCCGGCGCGGGGCGCGATGGGCGGTCTCGTAACACTGTTTCTGGTGGCGCTTGCGGGCTTGATCGGGCTGGCGATCCAGCTGGTCCTGCCTAATGATTGGGTAGGTTCCGTGCTGATGGCTCTTCTTGCCTCCAGCCTGATTGCCGCACGTTCGCTGCACGATCACGTCGCGGACGTGGCCAGCGCCTTCGAGGGCGCGGGGATCGATGCAGCCCGGTGCACGCTCAGCCGCATCGTTGGTCGCGAGACTGCTGAGCTTGACGAGGCCGCCATCGCTCGAGCCGCTATCGAGAGCCTTGCAGAGAACACCTTCGATGGCGTCACCGCGCCGTTGTTCTGGGGGACGCTTTTGGGATTGCCGGGTCTGTTTGCCTACAAGGCGATCAACACGCTCGATTCGATGATCGGCCATCGCAATGTGCGATATGAAGCCTTTGGCAAGGTCGCAGCCAGACTAGATGACTTCGTCAACCTGATCCCCGCACGTCTGACGGGGACCCTATTCACGCTCTGTGCTGGTTCGGGTCGGGCCATGAAGGTGATGTTCCGCGACTCCCGCAAGCATCGTTCTCCCAATGCAGGATGGCCGGAATCCGCGATGGCAGGGGCGCTTGGCATCAGGCTCTCTGGCCCACGAACCTATGGCGCGGTGACGAGCGAAGAGCCATGGCTCAACGCCGACGCAGGAGACCCGGACGCGGTCGATATTCGTCGTGCGCTGGCTCTTTATCAGCGGGTCGTCGTTGCCGCCGCTCTGCTTTTAGCTGCGCTTGGATGGGCTCACTTGCCATGAGCGATCCCGATCTCGTTTCCGGCCATGGTGGGCGGATCGATGCGATGGCGCGCGCATTTCCCGATGCGCCCCTGCCATGGATCGACCTTTCCACCGGTATCAATCCAGCTCCCTATCCTTTGCCCCAAATTCCGACCGATGCATGGACACGGCTGCCAGGCGAGGTAGCCCGCGCTAGCTGCGAGAACGCCATGGCTGGTGCGTTCGGATGCGATCCTGCCTACTGCCGCGCGGTTGCGGGAACCGAGGTCGCCATCCGCCAACTGCCGTCGATCCTGCGGGCGAAAACGGTGGCGGTTCGCGCTCCAAGCTATGCCGATCACGCGCACAGCTGGCGATCTGACGGCGCAAGCGTCGTAACAGGCCTCGATCCGCTGGAGCTGGTCGAAGAGGCCGATGTCCTGGTCCTCGTGAATCCCAATAATCCCGACGGGCCTTGCTGGCCTGTCGAGCGGATCGAACACGCGCGGGCCCGACTCGCGAAGCGCGGCGGCTGGCTGATTGTGGACGAGGCCTATGCCGATCTCGATCCATCGAAAAGCGTCGCTCCGTTTGCCGGGAGGCAGGCGCTGATAGTGCTGCGATCCTTCGGCAAATTCTACGGCCTGGCAGGGCTCCGGCTGGGTGCGGTGCTAGCTCTACCCGATGTTCTGCGCGAAATTGGGGAAAGGCTCGGCGGCTGGGATGTTTCCGGACCGGCATTGGCTATCGGCAAATCAGCCTATGCAAATGTTGAATGGCAGGCGGCAACCCGCAAACATTTGGCGCTGCGGATGCACAAGCTGCGGACATTGATCACGTCGGCGGGCCTGAATGATCGCGGCGGAACCGATCTTTTCCGGTTCGTCCAGGCATCCGATGCACCTGCTCTGTGGCGACAGCTGGCTCGCCATGGCATCGCCGCTCGTCGATTTGCAGAAGACGATCATCACCTGCGTGTAGGCCTTCCGGCCGATGCTGCGCAGTTTGATCGACTTGCGGAAACCCTCAACCTTTGAGCCGCGAGGGTATCCCGGCGACCACGAGCTCGACCGTGTCGGCGATTTCGGCGAGCCGCTGGTTCAGTCTCCCCTGCTCGTCACGGAAGTCTCGGCCCAACTTCGTTTCCGGGACGATGCCCGACCCGACCTCGTTGCTGACCAGGACCACATTCGGTGTCGCGGATGCGATGCTATCGATCAGAGCAGCGGTTTCGCTGGAGATGTCCCGCTCCGCTAGCATCACGTTCGACAGCCACAAAGTGCAGCAGTCGATAAGTATCGTTCCCTCATTCAGCGAAGCGATCGTATGCGCAAGTTCGATTGGTGACTCGACCGTCCGCCAATGCCCGTCACGTTCTTCGCGATGTTTTTGAATTCGCTCTTTCATTTCGGAATCATACGCCTGTGCAGTGGCGATGAATCTGTGCGGTCCCTGCAATCGCTTGCTCGCCGCAAGGGCGTGCCGGCTTTTGCCCGAACGAGCGCCCCCGAGGATGAGGTGAACAGAAGCCATCAGATAAAGCCTTCGTCTAGTCGCCGCGCTGCCGCCCGGTTTGCGGAACGTTTCTCGTCGCACGACATGCTGGACCAGCGCGCGATCTCATGCAGTGTTCGACCACAGCCCATGCAGACCTCCTCGTCATCCGACAGCTTACAAATACTCCGACACGGTGATTGCGTGTCGTCAAACCTTATACTGGGCATGAAGCCGACTCTAACTGTGATTGGCCTAGCTGGCAAAGGAACGCGCACGTTTCGGGGGGCGAGACGATGAACCATTTTGTGAGCCAAGAGACCCTTCTTTCGGCTACCACCTGGTGTGAGCGCAATCATACCGCCACGTTAGATTTGGAGGCGTTGCTGGCGCGTATTCCTAGTCTCAGGCTGCGCCGGAAGCAGGCGCGCTTGGCGCTACGAAAGCATCTGAGCGGACAAGAACGTGTCCGATGGATCAAGAACGCGATCGTGATTTCTTTCGACAACGCGGAGGGCAAGCACGGAATCGCAAGGCGTCTGGAAGAAAGCGCCGACATTCTCGACGCAATTGCCACTCGTGCGCTGACACCGAAAGAGATCTGCAAGGCGTTGGAAATTTCCAACCAGGAACGTCTACGCTGGACGAAGGATGGCCGCTTGAAAACGTCAGGGACGCTGACCTTTGCGGCAGGGCGACGGGTGACCGTTCCGACGTATTCTGCGCGCTGGGTCGCCGATTTGCTGAAGAACAACCGAATGATCGATGGCTGGCGAAAGCAAGATGCGGCTTGATAGTGCTTACGGGATGGTTGGACTGATTAAATCGCATGCATGCCGACTTGAGCTATCTACGACGAAATGTCCGCTATGGCCCTCGTTACCTCCAAAATAAGACTTTCCGCTTCCGGCCCAAGTTCTGCCTTCAACGAACGCGCTAGCCGCCCCCGTGCCCCCACACTCAAGAACTACCGATGGAAAGTGCGGCTTTGTGGAATTTACGCGGTGACCTATGGCGTTGCCTCGGTCACTAAATCAGCCCAGCTGATGCGCAGCGTGTCTCCCTTCGGCTTAGGGAGAGCTTTGCGATCAATCAGCCTGCCTTGGACCTCAAACTCGCTGTCAATTTTGACGATCAACACTTTGCTGAAATTGCGCTTCAAATTAAGTGTGATGGTGTCGTTGCTCTTGAACGGGGTGATTGTCTTTATCTCGACAAAGTCATTGCCGAGCTTTCCGTCCGACCCCTGCGCATAATTGCGGTGAAGTTTGATCCCGTGAGTGATCGCGCCATAAAGCTCACCGAGATCGCCGTAGAGCTGCAAGTGACTGCCGGTGAGATTATGGTAATCCTCAGCCACTGCGAGCAGGTCTTGGAAGATGGGCACTAAATCCACATCGAGGTGAGGGAAGCGTGCTTCGAACTCCAATCGCTCCAAGTGCGAGTTGATCTCGGACCAAGTGATCCATTCGCCATCGTCGTAGAAGGCGTTGTCGTCGTTCCACATGTCGACCGGGTCGTGCATCATCATTACGCACGATTAGACGTAAACTGGTAAATGCCCTCTTTCACACGGAAGAAAATTGCGAAGATCTCGACAGCGACCGTTGATGTCAAAACATGATCCTGAAGGGCTTCTCAGTCACTCTGGTTCGAGTTCAGAAGATTGAAACTGCCCAACAGCAGAACTGCGCAGCGCTTCGTGCTTGCAAGCGGAGGAGCGAGCCGCACAGGCCGGAGGACGACGATTTGATTTGACTCATTACATGAAGCGTCGTGCGCAAGCCCTCAACGTGGCTCGTTCAATGGATCTAAGGGGATGATGACACAACACGACCGTTGCCGCGTTGCCAGAGCGGCCTTTGAGACTTGTAGCCTGCCCTCTTCCTTGCAGCCCTGCCCAAAGTGCGGCTCACACCAGTTCGACGACCGACGACGACTCCTTGGGGTTCTACCCGCTTGATTCCAAAGCGAAAGGCGTCTCGAGGACTGATGCCTTTGAGGAGATATTTACGAGCAGCCACGCTGTTGCGAACCCTATCGATTTTGACCGCGCCATCTGGCGCCGGATCGTGGTTCTCGGCGCGCTTGCGCGGCCCTGCTCCTTTGTGCTCAAGACTGGTGATCCAGCGCGGCACCAGATCCTTGAACTCTGCCACCAGTTGCTCAGGAACGTGGACCAGCCAATGCACATGGTTCTTTTCGCGGGCGTATGCGTGATGCGGCGCGATTGAGATACCCAGCTGCTCGCAACGAGTCCTCAGCCAACGGCAGAATCGCTGATTTCTGAGTTCAGCGAAGTTGTCCTTGCCGGTTTTCGTAAGGTTCCACTGAATGGTCACCATCAAATTCAGCGCGACAGGTGCGCTCACATTGGATGGCGGACACCCATTCCGAGACTGCCCCCCTCCCTGGGGAAGCGCAAATCGGCATGCGTGGTAAAGAGCTCTTGCAGCTGCAACGCTGATAAAGCTCGTCGTCTTCATTTTCGACTGGGGTCTTGGCTGCATTGTGCTCATCTCGTCGAGTTTGTTCCTGCGGGTCTACATACGGCTAGAAGGATGGTTTTCTTCCAAATCCAAACGCCACGAGAATGGCTGTCCCAGACTAGGACAGTATTACCGTCAGATCGCAGACTTGCCGCAACATAACGGCCCTTTCTGGCCACCGCTTTCGCGATGTGCAGCCTGAAAATCAGTAGCAGGATTGAGCGCGCCCGCGCCAAAAATACATTTTCTTACAGGCAGATATGAGGGGTGAATCAGGAAGTTGGAAAGGGAAAAATCTAGCTTCGGGTTCGACATCCCTCAGCGCGGCAAAGCCGCCAGAAATAAGGAAGTTTGAAATGTATAACCTGACCTCCACAACAACCTACCTGCACAGTGCAAACGCAATCCTTCGAGCAATCGAGGCAGAATTTGCGGGACGGGCGACAAGGCGCGGAAAGACGCTCGAAGCCCTAGTCATGGGCGGCCCAAAGCTCACTGACCTCGCGCGATACGACCTCGCCGAATACGCCTTCGAGCAGAACTGGGAACTGATCTATGCGGAGATAAGCCACGATCAGGCGGACGACCCGCTTTACCTCGAACTCACTTATTTCGAAACCTATGGCTCGATGGATACCATCGTCCACGAACGCGGCTCGATCTGGAAGGGTAGCGCGCGCTGCCAGCCGCGCCTCGTCTTCCCGGGCGGCAAGCAGATCACTGCAGATGCCAATGGGAGGATGCAGATCCGGGATGGCGAGTCCGCCTATCACGATGAAGGCTTCGACCTCGCTTATCGCGATCTGTGCAAAAGGGTCGCGAATTCCGATCGGGGCATGCCGGTCACGAGCTGGATCGACGAAACGCCGGTGATCTACGACTTCCAGACCCTACCGCGGGCATTCGTCCCTGTAGATTGAAATGGATGAACAGCGTGAGGGACGGCTACTGCCGCTCCTCACGCGCGCTGCGCGCCTGAAAACCCGACGAAGGGAGGGTTTTTTGAATTAGGAGGTAGAGGGGAAAAGGCGGAGGCCGGGCCCGGCCCCGCGGCTTCGCCGTAACCTTGCAAAATTTAAGAAACAGTTAAAGGAAAGGAAAAAAGTTGCCTTTTCGGGCCGATCAGGCCGTCAGCAGGGGGACGCAGAAAAAGGCCTGCGTCCCCCACGGCGCCGGAAGGCGCCCGCGGCGTCCGCCTAGGGCGGACGCGCCCGACGGGTCATCCGTCGGGCTTTTCCTTTCTCCACTCTTGAATTCAACCTGTGCTCAAGCATGCGAAGCGCTCGTGATTTTGTATTTTTCATTTTCAGAATTCCTTTGCGCCGTCGGCGTCTGGAAATTTTTCCTTTCACCCGACGATTATCAAAATCGTCGTCTGTCCAAAGGATCTGGAAACGGTCGCTATTGCGCCGTGTTGGGTGCCCGGAGGGTCACCCGGCGAAGGGCCGCCCTGCCGGGCGGCGCCTTCCCGGGCCGGGTTCGCGAATGCGAAGAGGTCCCTCAAATAGCGCGCCGCTGCCGCGGCTCTTTTTAGGGGATCGAGATTATATTGGTTTCTCTGGCAGGAACCACGCGCCGCGCGCGAGTGCGGATCCAAAAAAAGGGGCGGAGCGCTGCCGCCCCGCCCGGATCAGCCCATCACGGATCGTCTGGCCTCTTGAAGACATTGCCAGGCTTCGAAACTGGCGAGCAGCCGGCCACGCTCTGTCGAAGCACGTCGTGAAAACAGATAACAGATCCACGCCGCCTGCGCCTCAACTCCGAGCTGGCGGATATGTGCGAGCGGCGACGGATTTCGAGAAGGGAGCCGGACGTTCGCCATGCCAGCGGCATTTCGCAGAAGGTGATAGGGCACAGATACTTGGACCTGGGTCCGAAGGCCAGATCTTGGCACGTGCTCGACCAGCTGGTCGCAATCAGGGTTAAGGTTGCGATCCAGACCGACTACAGGTTGATGCTCACAACTAGGGTCCAAGATAAGCGTCGTCGTGTCGGGCGTAAACAAGGGCTGCAGCCGCTCGCGCAGGGCATCCGGGCGATATTTCGCACCGAAGCCATGGGCATGAAGTTCGAACCGCGCTTCACCTCGACGGGTTTGTTCGACAACGAGCGCGCCGAAACCGAACGGGGCTGGCGGCTGTCCGAGCGCAGGTGGAGGCAGAAGGGATAGCGCGATCATCCGGTCTGGAATGATCAGCGAGTGTTTCATCATTTTCGTGCTCCTCAATGCAAGAGCGGGCGGTCGCCAATGGCGCCGCCCGCTCGGGAGAAATCGGTCGTTGTAAATGGTGACGAAAGGGCCGCTCAGCTATCCGTCAGGCTGTGACGGCTGGTCAGCGAGAGCAAGCTGCAGGAAGTGTTCGCTCAGGGCCTGCGCGCCTTCCTCGTTCGCGAGCGAGCACCACGCCTGCCAGCGCTCTACCCGTAGGGCTATCCAGGCGAACAACCGGTCGCGTGCATGGGTGTCGGGCAATTCGATCACCCACAGCGTCCGCGAGAGTGGCATGTTGCTCCCGATCCTGGCACCAAGCAGCTTGATTGCCGCCCTGCCCTCCAGTGTATCGCGCACGAACCGGAAAGGCAGGTCTGTGGTGCGGGCCTCGATCTCCGCAAGCACGCGCTCGCGATCTTCGAGCGTGGCACCCCGATCAAGGCCGCGAGTGAGGCCGAGAGAGGCAAGGCCGATCGGAAGCCCCGCATAGTCTGTCGAGCGGGTGGAGGCTAACATGAGCAGGACCGCCCTGCCCTCAGGAGTAAGTCCGTAGGCTCCACGCTCCGTGAGCAACCCGACGGCTTCGAGCCAGTTTTCGTAATGGGCGCGCAGCGTCCACGATCCCTCGCAAAGGTCGAGAACGCGCTCTTCGATGGGCACGAGGTCCCGACTGTGTGCAGCAAGAACTGCTAGCATGAATTCGAGCTGGGAATCGATGAGCTCAGAATAGCGCCCGGGCATACCGAGGCGCCCGTTCCACAGGCAATGACGCACGCTTTCCCAGCGGTTGCCGGCTTCATCGATCAGCTCATTCTGCCCCGGCTCCACGTGAAGCCAGTAGCCCCAGGGTAGGCTGGCATTCCGGCGGTCCTGATAAGCACGGTTGTCCATTTTCGCCTCCATCACGCCTGATCTTCGTCGATGGCGCGAGAGCCGATCTGCAACGGCTTGCTGCTTCCCTCGAAAGGTCGATGCGTGAACGCTTTCAGCGCGCGCGCCAGATTGCGGACTTCATGGAACACGAAATGCATATCTCGATACACCTCACCCTCCTCGCGGTAGCGGTCGGGTTTGATGCCAGTCGGCACGAGGTCGCCCGGATGAGATGTCCGGAACCCGAACCACCACTTGTCATCATGCTCAGCGGCTCCTGGCGCGTGGCTCGGAGTTCCCGTCGGTCGGATATGGCACACGCGGACTGCCTCGGGTCCGTATCGACGGCATGGTTCGGCGTAGTCGATGCCGCCATGCGAAGCGTTGCGCACGGCCCGAGGAAGAGCATCATGATTGTAGCCATGAAGTGGGTGATCAGGATCGACTGAGACGTAGCCGGACAGCGTCGAATTCTCCTGCCGCAAAATGATGCAGTCTAGTCCGCTCTCGGGGTCTTTCCAGGCGATCTTCCCAGGTTCGTCAGACCAAATGCCTCGCTCCGTCGGCTGCCGCTCGGGCAGGCGATAAAATTGTTCGGGCCGGATTTCCGTATTCGCAATAACAAAGCGTTGCGGCAGCGTTGGAGCAGTCGATTTTGTTGGCGCAATTGCCTTGGAGGTCTTCTTCTTGGGCATTGGTATTCTCCATTGAAAAAGGGCCGCCACACGATCGTGGACGGCCCTGCAAGTTTGACGGGGGATCGAAGGTGTCCGCGGGAGGCGGACGGGAAGCGCGATGTCTACATGACCCTCTCTCCTTCCCGGTCAGATGAGCCATCGACGTGGTAGACCACGCCTTTCAATCGATGGCGCGCATTCCGCGCCCGCACCCAAGGCTTGAGCGTGCGGGTCACGAACTCGCTGTTCGGCTGCGCTGCATGTGCCGCATTGACGATCGCGAGATCGGTCGCCATCTGGTCGCAGGTGATCTGGCCGAGAGCGACCCAGTGACGAACCGCAAGGAGCGCGGTCGCCAACGTATCAGCGAGGCACTGTTCTCGAACGGGTGTCCACTCACCTCTCTCGACAAGTTTGCCGATAGAACTGGCGGCTATAGGCTTGGCTGGAATTGAGAGTGCCGCTGCATACTCACCGAGGTGTGCGTTATCTGCCAAGCCTGCCACGGCCCGACACAGATCAACGCGTTCGCCTGCGTGCGGCGAGAGGTTGCGCAACTGATCGGGAAGGAGGAGGCAATGCTCTGTTGCACAACGACGCAGGACGGGCAGATCGCGGAACTCCCCTCCCCATGTCACGAATGCGCCACAAGGATCGGTGCGAAGCGTATCGAACAGGCTCTCGACGATGTCGACCTCGGCTGAGGCTTCCATCGTCCGAATGAACGGCCCCTCAATCCGCGGACTCCTCTCGCCGGCGACGAAGGTGAGAGTAATCCAGCTAGCCGCGGCGATGCGGTCGTATGGCCATCGGATGGGCGCTGCATCTTTGCCCTCTTGGGTCTTGTATCCATGATGTCTTGATCGGTCCCAGAGAAACTCGAAATCGGCGACGATGAGAGAGCGAGTTGGCCTGCCCTCCTCGCTACCATTCCGGGCTGCGAAACTGCGAGCCTGCTGCTCGAGGTCCTGCACGAGCTTGTCCATGCGGTCTGATTGATTGGTCATGGCGATATTCCTTTTCGGAAAAAGCAAAGGCACGCCGGTCGGCGGGCCTTGCTCATGGGGTGTTGGTTGTAGTGAAAGAGATCAGCGGTGCCGCTGGTGTGCGGTTACGGTCCTGAGCGTCGGCGCCGGCAGGCCCTCGGTGTAGAACCAGGCCTCCTCGTGCGAGACAAGGCTTTCCTCCAACTCCTTCTCCCAGACCCGCCGCGTCGCATTCCAGCGATACTGCCGAGCTTTGAGGGCATCCTTCTTGGCGATCGGCGCACGGATCGCCTGCACCAGCACGGTGGTGCGATCAGCACCTTCGAGCAGGCGTTCGAGATGACTGCGTTCGGGGTCTCTGCCCCAGCCCCGCCGGCGCTGCTGGAGAAGCCAGAACAGCGACCAGACATCGTCGCCCGCGCGATGCGCATTGCTGTGCCATCCTTCTTGCGCGAGCAGCCACTGCTGGGCGCGTCCGTCCATCCCGGCGCGCAGCCAGTCGATGTCCTTCATCGAGCACGCCCATGCGGCCCCTTTGATCTGCGGATACCGGCGCTCCAGCCAGCTCACTTCAAAGCAAGCGTTGTGAGCCACCAACAGGTCCGCGCGGTCCAGCATTGCGAGCACCTCTTCGTCGGGGATCTTCCGACCAACGAGGTGGTGGTTCGCAAGAGACGTGATCCAAGTGATCCGGGGGTCGATCTCGACCTGCGGATCTTCCTGCCAGACCCGGGGCGCGATGTGGTTGAGAACCTCACCATTCTCGCCGACCCATACGAGCATGATCGCGAGTTCCATGATGCGATCGTTCGCGGGATCAAGGCCAGTCGTTTCAAGGTCAATCAGCGCCACGCAGCGTGCGTCGGGTGGTGCACCTTTCGGCACATTCGAATAGGGCCGGGAAACAGCCCGCAGCACGCGATAATTCGGGTCCGTTTCGAGGCGCCGTGCGACGTCCTCGTATTCGGGACTCAGATGTTCGATATTCATATGATTTTGCCTTTCGGTTTGTGTCCGAACCGACGAGGCGAATGCCGAGTGTTTCACACTCTTTTCCATTCACCCTGCCGGTTCACCCGGCAGGTCAAACTGCAGATTTTTAAGCTACTAAATTTGCCACGCGGAAGTGGTCGGCTTTTCCAGCTGCGCTGGCAAAAAAAGAGCTGTCGCGTAGACGCACGGTCTTGATCAGGTGCGAGGGAAGCACCCGAAAAGCCAAGATAGCTATCGGCCCTGCTGTCTGTTGCTGCGCTCCGCAATCCGTTGGCGACGTGCGAATTCCTGATCGCTCTCGCCATCCTTCTGGTAAAATGCTCCCCTGTATTCTTCGGCGGCGAGGCCGGTGGTGCGGCGGAGCTGTTCCGCCTCTGTGTATTTCATGGTCCGGAATATCGCGTGGCGATCCGCATGCCCGCTCGTGCGCATCCATTCGTCTACGATGTAGGGGGCCAAGGGCTTCTCTTGATCGGACCCCTCGCGGGCTTCTCGCCAGACCGCGATCTCGGGACGGACGGTGAGATCGACAATCTTGCCCGAATAATCTCCCTCGGCCGCTTCCCGCAGCTGAGCAACGAATGCGGGATCGCCACGCTGCCCCTCGATAAATTCGGCGGGCCAGCTGCCGTGGCTATCCGGTATGACCAGCTTGTCTTCTCGGAGCTTAAACTCACCCATGGCAAGACCCGTGAAGATCCACAGCCTCTTGGCTTCCTGGACCCGCCTGATCGCTTCCAAGCGCTGCTGGACTTCAGGACGCACCAAAGCATGCGGTAAAGTGGCAAACTTCTTCAACAGTTCCTCGTCGTCGAGGAAGCGGACACCTTCTACCGAGAATTGCGATACGCACAGCAGCATCCGGTCGCAATTCATCTCGGTCAGGAAGCGATTAGCGATGGGAATTTTTGCAGAGTTCGGTTTGCCTTCTCGGCGATCTTTGTCATCACGCGCGTTGCGCCGGCGGAAGTCCTGCAATACCAACGGAGTGAAACGGGCGCCTCGCTGTTCGCGCCCCTGTTGCTTTTGAAGCTCTTCCGAGGGCTGGGTATCCGCCTTTTTGCGTTTGGATCTTTCGAACCAAGCAGTGTCGAAGATTACCTCGCTGACCGGCCCCTTCTTCACCCTCGATTTGACCAGCAGCTTCTCTGCTTCCGTGGCCTGCTTTGCGTCGAGCGGAATTTGCATTTGTGCGGCCAGCAATAGCATTTCGCGGCGGTAGCTTGCAGGCCCGACAACTTTGACCGTGCCGAACTTCTCCTGCGCACGGCGCAAAGCATCGATCTTTGCCTGACGGTCGTCCGAATACACCGCGATGAAGCTTGCAGTTTCTATGAACCCGATCTCGTGGTTCAGCCGGTAGATCCGGCTGAGGTCAGATAGCTCAATCGAATAGCGCTTCGTCCACATGCCCGGTTCTTCATCATGATCGAGGAAGAGCGTTTCGTATTCACCCCACAATACCGTCGAAGCAGGTTCGGTTTTCGGCCGCGGCCCTTTGCGTTTACGTCCAGCCTCTCGGTCGAAGGACAAATGCAATTCGCGCAGGATTCTCTCAGCCTCCTGTCGGCTCGCTTTCTCGCGCTTCTGCTGGAGGTTGTGTTGGCGCCGTTTTTCATCGCGCGACTTCAATTTCTCCCGCGCCTTTTTTGCATCCACACGCTGGTGTTTGATGGCCTCGCGCCGTTCTTGCAGCGCCTGTTCGAAACCCTCTAGTTCACTGTCGATCTGCGCTTGCCGCTCAGCTTGCTCAGTAAGGTCGATATCACGTGACAGATCGCGCCCGCCTGCGTGCCCCTTCTTTCGATAGGCAGGAGCGACGAACGAACGAACGCGGATGTCGCTTGCCGGCGCTTCGTAGGGACACTTACCCAGCTTGTTGCAAAGCCGCTTATAGCCCGCATTAACATCGCTGGCGGGGATGCGGTCGTCACTCTTGTCGAAGACCCCGTTGGCGACCAAATGACCGCCCGCAATCTCGCCTTTAACCCGGTAAGGTTCGTAGCGAAGACCAACACGGGCAAGACCCCGGTGCCATTCGTCCCAGCTCTTCGCCTGCCGGCTTACGGCGCGCGCAAGCAGCTTGATGGCTTTTGGGTTGGGAAGCGCTTGGCCGACATGGGCGTCGGTGGGGGCAAGAACTTCGGCATCGAACTCGGCCTGTTCTGCTTCGACCGCTTTAAACGCGCCGCGGTTAATGATGTCGCCGTTCGGCTCTGCCATCCGGAATCCGCTCCAGGTATGGTAGACGCCTGTTTCGTCGGCTACGTATCGGCGGTTGGGTTCGGGCTGCAGATTATCTTGTGCCTCGCAGATGGCCAGGGCGATATGCAGCGCCTCGATTTCCTTCCCCTGCCCCCATTCGCCGACCTTGCCCGACCTGCTGTCGGCAGTGCAGACGGCAAGGTGAAAATGGCCAAAGCTCGTGTCACCATGGTTCGAGTAAATCATGGGCTTGTTTTCGGCCCGTAGCACGCGACGAAAAATGTCCCTGTGGCTGGCGGCCATCTCGTGGGTTACGGGCTCGTCTCCGTAAGCTACGACGATCTGCCGCAATGAATTCTTTCCCGACGCTGCAACTAGATAGGCAAATTCAAGCGCCCGGTCCTGTTCAGTGCCCTCTTCAAGATTGAAAATCGCCACATCGAGAACACGCGTATCGTCGTCCCGGTCATCGGGACCATATGAACCGATATTGCTGGCCTCGCGCACAAGCGTGGATTCATCCTGGCCCAGTTCCAAATCGAGCACATATTTGGCGACCGCCCATCCCGCGAAGAGCGCCTTGCGGTCGGCGCTTGAGATAGTTGCGATATCCCTAAAGAGATGCGCGTAGGAAATACTCTTTGCGATCATCGGCCTTTCCTCGGCACGATCTCCTTTGCCGGGTATCGCTCAAGCATTTCGTTCATATGCTTTTGACCCAGTTCGCGGGCTTGTCCGGCAAGCGACTTTGCCTGAGACTCCATCCGCTCAGCAACGGCGTGAAGCTGCATCGCAAATTCGCACAAATTCTCGATACCCTCCCGGCTGTTTTCGGCGCCGAAATTTTGGCCCGCCGAGCTAACGGAGACTGTCGCAGAATCCTGAAGGGCGATACTCGCCTGGCCTAGCAACTCAGCGCTGTCACGCAGATTACGGGCAGACTGGTAAACGCCGCCGATGGCCGCGTAAGTGGGATCGTAGACATCGCCCCGGGTCAACCCGCGATCTCGCAGGAAAGCGGAAAAGCTCAGCCGACCCTTTTGTTTTTCAAGCTCTGCCTTCTCTGTCTCGTTTACGAAGACCTTGATGATGCGATCGCGTCGATCCTTCGGAGAGGGATCATCCTGCTCTGCCTCTACATCCGACGGAGATTTGAAAGAACGTTCGGTCATCTTCCTTCCCTCCCTTCTTCAAGGGCGGCACGAAGCGCAGCGACACGACGCCTAAAGGAACGGGACCCGTTCCCATCCTGCTTATTGCTATACCCTTCAAATGGTGTGCCGTATGGTGCTGAATCACGCATCGGCGTCGAGACCCAATTTGGCGAAGGCTTCCCGGATGTCTTGGCTTGCCGAGTCCCGGCGGGACAAGGCACCGGATAGCTGAGCTCTGTCCGCTGCGAGCGCGCGGGCACGCCGTTCGATCTCTTCGCGCGGCTTCTTGTAATAGATTGCGAAAAGGAAGCTTTGAACCTCGTCGCCTTCGATGGATTTAATGTGGCCTGTTCGAAGGGAGATCAGGTAATCGTCCATCTCATTCGCACCACCTTCGCCTGCCGCTCTGCCGTAATCGTCAAACGACGGAATATCTTCGCTATCGGAAATGCCTCTAAGAGAGGCGAGAGCAGCGTCGAACCTGTCCACCGAGCCTTCCTCTTGAGACTCTTCGGCGGCCCGCTGGGGTCTAGCCGACGAGCCGTCATTCGTGTCCACATGGCCGTTATCTTCGCCGCTCCGCGCAGCCAAAATCGACGACTTGCTCCTCTCTGCTTCCGCCGGCTGGGCCTCTTTCGGGTCCACACCAGTTCGAGAAGAAGTGTCTTGAAAACGGTCCCCGCAGGATACTGCTTCAGCCTCCGGCTCTGGTCCTTTCAAGGCCTCGGCGATAACCTCTGGCGGCGGCTTCAGACCGACTTTTTCTTTCGCCGCTCGCAAAGTTTGCTCCTGCGCCTTCGCAGCCGCCAGCACCTGATATCCATCGCGAGCAGACCAGCGAAACCAGTTGCGTTGCAACCATGCGATCCGCTCCGTCAACAGCTTGACGTCGTCACTGGTTAGGGCATTCCCTTTTGCCAGTTTCCGCGCCAGAACCGCGCCCTTGATCGGGGCTGGAGGATTGGCTTTACGTTGCTCCGCTGACCTGCCTGATGATGGCCAACCCGAAGCCCGAAGCTCTTGGCACACGAGATCATCGAACTTCTCAGTGCGCGGGCAGAGCAGGACCGGCGGATCGGGGTCGAGCCCTGAGATTAGCGTCGGTAAGGCATCCATCTGGCGGCGATGGAAAGCCATTCTTTCACGTTCATTCTTTGAAGACATTCTAAGGCACTCCGTGGGATTCTAAGTGCCTTGTAGGATGAGTTAACAGATGTGAGAAACGCCGTGCTAAGAATTCGGCCTCTGCCCACCTATGACTTTGCTTTGAGTGATTGCAGCGTGAGCGATTGGCTTACGTCCTTCTCATCAAGCAAAATATAGTGCCACGCCTTCCCGTCAGCTTCATTCACGAAACCGTTCGCTACGCTAACCCATTTTTGAGCCGCACGGGCCTTCTCTTGAACCTCAACGTCGGTCATTTTGTCGCTTGCCTTGACCTCGATGATCATTTTGCAATCGCGGCATTCGACAACGAAGTCGGGGTCGTATCGACGGTTGCGATCATACTCGATCGAGAACTGGCCGGCGGCAGGTCTCAACCATTTTAGCACGTCAGGGAAACGCTCGCCATCCATCGCGTAAGCCAGGCGGCGTTCCGGGTCGCTGTCGAAGCGATTTACAGGATAGGGGGTCTTATTTCCTCCAGTGAAGAGGAAGCTCTTCGTCGCTGATAGCGGCTCCGCTGGCTCGCCCAAAGGCTTGACGCGCTTGGCGTCGAACTGGGCCTGCTGCGGCTTGAGCATCCGGAATGCCCGCACACGTTTTGCACGGTATTCGACGGGCGTTTCGCGAAAGTGCGACCGCATTTGCTGGAAGATAAACTCGGCCAGCTTGCGGCCATGCTCGAGCGCGACAGCTTCGACCTCGTCTTCGTTTGCGAGATAGCTCCGCAACCTTTCAACCATCTGTCCGCATAGCTTGTAGAGCAGGTCAGATTGGCTGTCATAGTCGACCTCGGGGAAGCCGATGAGATGCCGGATTATGTAGTTCTCAGGCCTCTCCTCCTTCGGGCCGTCCATCGATCTGGCGAGCTCGCGCTGGACATCAGTCCGCAAGTTGCGGATCAGCAGAGTATCGCCGCTTGGTCGCTGGCGGATCTGGTCAAGATCGGTGAGATCGAAGTCCTCGAACCAGAAGTTCACTTCACGGCTTGGGAGGACAACGATCTCCGGAATTTCGATGGTGTTTTCGGCAATCGCGCCGGTTATCTCGGCCACCAGCTTCTCGACATCTTGCTCTGGCAAAACGCCATCCAGCTGCCCCTGCGCCGACACGGTGGCTTTCCGATAATCGTCCGCAATCTGCTTCTGCACCTCGGGCTTCCGCAGGTCGCTCAGGCTATCCAGCTGCCGCTCGTATTTGTCGCGGATCAGCGTCATCACCGTGTCTTGCGCCGCAGCGACTTCCGGCTTCGGCGGTTCGTAGCGCTGCTGACCGGAGAAGAAGTCGTTAAGCTCTCTCGGACCTTCGTAAGGCTTCTGCACATAGGGCGGCGGGATCTCGATGACCTCGCGCTTGCCCGGCTCAATGTCTCCACCCTCGCCGATCGTCAGCGACTTCATGGCGATGATCGAGCTGTCCTGCTTCGCCTCCTCAATGACCTTGTCGAAGCTGTCATGCGCGATGACGGTCAGCGTATCGACCATGTCGTTGCCAGTGCGCCGGCCATAGGGAAGCCGCAGGCCGCGGCCCAAGGTCTGCTCGGTCAGAATATCCGAGTGCGAGGCACGCAGCGGCACGATGGTGAAGAGGTTGGTGACATCCCAGCCCTCCTTCAGCTTGTTCACGTGGATGACGATGTCGGTCTCGTCCTCGTGCTCCAGTTTCACGAGGCGCTCCATGGCCTCGTTCGATTCCTCCGCACCCTGGTTCGAATGCACTTCCGCTACGCGGCCGCGATAAGCACCGCCGAAGAAGGCATCGCTCTCAATGTAGGCCTTCAATTCCCCTGCGTGGGTGGTGTCCTTCGCGACAACCAGCATGAAAGGATGGACCAGCGGATGGCCCGTTTCGCGGGCGTAGAGTTCGAGGTCTACGCGCACCTGCTCATGATAGGTCACGCCGTCTTCCAGCATGATCCGCTCTAGCTGGTCGCGATCGTATTGATCCTTGCGGAAACCTTCGCGCGTGGCGACCGCAGGCTCCTTGACGAACCCATCCTCCATCGCCTGGCCGAGGGTGTAGTGGTAAATGACGTTCTTGAAGTCCTTGCCATTTGCGCCGACCGTTTTAGGCGTCGCGGTCAGCTCCAGGCCAAGCTTCGGATTGAGTTCGTAGACCGCTTTCGCTGCTGCCTTTGCGCGGTATCGGTGCGCTTCGTCCATCAGCATCACCAGATCGGCATGCCCCGCAAGGATGTCGAAATAGCTCTCGCCCAAGGTCTCTCGGAAGGACCGGATGCGGCCCTTCTCCTTGTTGATCTTGTCGACGTTGAAGATGTTGATCACCGCCTCGCCCAGCTTCAGGCCGGTGGCGTTTTCCCAGTTCTCGCCGGTGACGATTGTCGGCGGGTTCTGGGCGAATTCTGCGATGCCCTTGAACACGTATTTCGGGCTAGATGGGCGACTGAAATCCTCCAGCAGCTTGGCGTAGATCGTCGTGTTGGGGGCAAGCACGAAGAAGTTGCGGCTGCGCCCGGTGAGATAGAGATAGGCGACGAATGCGCCCATCAGCCGCGTCTTGCCGACACCCGTTGCCAGCGCGAAACAGAGCGAGGGGAACTCGCGCTCGAAGCTTTCCACGCTGGGATAGAGCGCCTGGATTTCCTCCAGCAACTCTTGCGAATCGTCCTCGCCACGCCAATCGATAAGGTCAGCCACTTCGGCTAGGCGTTTGAGGCTTTCCTCCTGCGGCGCGCGGAGTGAAAGTCGCTGGGTAACTTCGCGGCGGATGCGCCTGCGCTGCTGGTCGGTGAGCTCGCTCATGCCTCCTCTCCTTCCTCGACCGCCTCTTCGTCGTCATCAGGAACCGGGTCGCTGACGTTGAGCGAATAATCGTCTCGGCCCCATTCGCAGCGACTGAGGATGGCGCTGGGAATTTTGGTGCAAGAGAGGTTCTCGAGGTCGTCGAAACTGCCGGAGAAGGCCGGCGCGCAGATCATCAGCGAGCGACCTTCTCCCACTTCGTCGGACAGCAGTTTCAGCGCATCGCGCGTCAGGCTTTGCGTGGTGACATAAAGGAAATCGGTCTCGCTCGACTGGCCGTGGCGCCACCATTCGCCCTCGTCCTCGCTGGGCGCGTAGGTGAAGCCGAGATGCTTGCACATGGCGGCGGCGAGCATATCGGGATTGTATTCCTTGGCGACGACCCAGTTGCCCCACTTGTCCTTTTCCAGCAACGAAGGCGCGAGCGTGTAGTAACGGAAGCCACCGCCGCCCTGCCATTCGACCGCCTTGGAAATGCCGCCCTGATCCTCGCCGTCGATCACCTTCTTCAGGCGCGGAACGATATGCGTATCGGCATGATCGCCGATCTCGGCCATGATCCAACGGCGACCCATTTTCTGGGCGACTGCGCCCGTGGTGCCGGAGCCTGCGAATGAGTCTAGGACGAGGTCGCCGGGATTAGTGGCGATGCGTAGGATCGTGTCGAGCAATTTCTCTGGCTTCGGATTGTCGAAGGGATCGTCGGGTATCAACGCCAAAGTTTCTTTTCGCCCGTCTTGGTTGTGGCCAGCGAGAGTATGCTTCCAAAGCGACATCGGCATCATGCCTTGGTTGATCGTATCAATGAAGTTCTTAAGAGCCGGGACGGAGTTCTTGCCTTTGACGCCCCACCAAATCTTGTCTTCCCGAACATTCTGAGCATGCGCCTCTTTCGAAAAAGCCCACACACGCGTTTTCTTCGGCCAAACTTCTTCACCGGTATTCGGCTGCTTAATAGGGTAGTAAAGGTTTGGACGATCCTCAGCAGAATAGCGGCAGGTATAATCCATCGCCTTCCAAGGCCCGCGTGGATCTTTGTCGGGGTTTTTATATCGCCCCATCTGGTCTTCAGTCAGAGGCAACAGATTGCGCTCGAAAGCAGCGGATTTTCGATAGACTAGAATGTGGTCATGAACATACCCGAAGTCCTTTGTGTCGGGCGGCGGCGAATACCGCTTTTCCCAAGCGATATCACAAAGGAAGTTAGACCGGCCGAAGACTTCATCCAACATTACCTTGAGATAATGCGCTTCATTGTCGTCAATCGTTATCCAGATCGACCCATCCTCGCTCAAAAGCTTTCGAAGAACGAGAATTCGATGGCGCACTAAGGAAAGCCAAAGCGAATGCTCGAGTCCGTCTTCATAGTGCTTGAATGCTGACCCAGTATTGTAAGGCGGATCGATAAAGACGCACTTCACTTTCCCCGCATACTCAGCCTCCAGCGCCTTCAACGCGAGAAGGTTGTCGCCCTTGATCAGGATATTGTCGAAGGTGCCCGGCCCCTGCGCCCCGCCCGGTCCTTCCGCGCGGTAGGACTTGTCCGGATCCTCGATCAGGATGCGCGGCTCCAGCTTCGGCCGCTCTTCCTTGCCGGGCCAGGTCAGTTCGAGCTTGGTCTTCTTCGTCATGCGTTTCCTTCGAGCCGCTTTTCGGCCAGTTCAATCTTGCGGTCGAGCTCCGCAATCGTGGTTTCCAGTTGCGCGTGCCGCCTTTGAACGCGCTTGAATTTTTGCGACCCCTCGAAAAACTTACGCCCACGCCGCTTGAGGGCAGCAAGCGAGCGGCTTGCTCGGTCCCGCTCCCGCCGCAAATTCCGCAGCGCGACAGCATCAAAGACCGGCGGTAGCCGCTCCGTGAAAGTCGCCGTATTGGTCTTGGGTAATCCGAGACGCTCCGCTTTCCCGATTACCGCGTTGCGAGACGTGTTACCCAGCGCAGCCGCAATGGTCGATGCCGACTGTCCGTCGCGCCACATGGATTTCAACAGTTCAACGCGCTTGTAAGTCCAGCCTGAGTCTTCGGGAGACAACCCTTCTGCTTCTATGTCGGGCGGCGGTGAGCTAATCTTGTCTAGCGCGGGAGAATGTTTGGGAAGGTCGCGTTTGGGTGCGACTGCTACGACTTCTTTGACCGCCTTTGCGGCCGCCGCCTTCGCCAATCCAGCCGCAAGTTGCTCCTCCACGTTTTCCAACTTGGGCGTAGAGCCGCCCGTTCGCCCAGATGCGGGAATCCAGTGCGTGGCATATTGCTTTGGCCGCGTAGGCACATCCGAATAGGCACATGACTTGGCTTTCCATCGCACGACGTGAAGCGGGCTCACCTCGATCAGGAGATCATCTCGCGCCCACAAGGACTCTTCGAACTCTGCCGACTGCTCCCTGATAGTCGCGCGTGTCTCGGCCATTTCCGCCAGAAGCTCGTCATTCTCTGCGTCAAGCTCCTCGATGATCTGCCGCATCGCCACGCGCATATCCGGCGTGGCATCGGGATGCCGCCGACGCTGGCGCAATTCTGCTATCTGCAATTCGTTACGCTCGATCATCGAACGGACGCGTCCCTCCAGCTCGGCAATACGGGCCTCCTGGTCCTCGAATGCCTCAGCCAGCGCGGTGTTCTTCTCGCGATGCCAACGCGCGATCAGTGCCCCTTCTTCCTCGCAGATCAGGTCTTCGAGAATGTCCGGGGGCAGTTCGTCGCAATAGGTCGGATTGATCCACCCGCAGTGAATAAGGTTGACTGCCTTGAAGGACGGGATGGGGGTTTCCTGTTCGTCACATGCGACGACAAGCTTTTCGGTAAGAATATCGTGCTCGCTTTGGATGGTCGCTTTTGCCACCATCAGCCAGCCTGATTTCTTGCGCAATCGGGCGACCCAGTGCGGCGGTCCATCGAAGGAATCAAAGTCCAGCTCCAAGCATAGCGGTGCTGGGCCAAACTCCGTGAACATCGATCAAGCTGCCTCCACACGATCAGCCTGCACGGCCCCGGGTTGCACCTGCCAGCGGAGCGTCATGATCTGCTCGACCCGCGGTTCACGCATGAGCATCGCTTCAATCTCGTCGATACGGGCATCAATTTCGTCACGAACCTTGCGCTTTTGCTCATGCTGGCCAAGCACCAGATCGTCGCGCTGGTTCTGCAATTTGCGCTTGTCGCGCTTGAGTTTGATTCCCTCGTCCATGGACAGATGCGGGTTACGCGCCGCCCGGTCGATCTCACGGATCTCTTCCTCCAGCGCGCTGATCTTCGCCTGGATCTCCAGTTCCATATCGCTCGCGTAGCGGCTGAGGCGCTCCTCTTCCTCCAGCATCATCTTGTAGCTCTCATCACGCACACGCTTGGAGAAGCTTTCGAATGCCTCGCCCTGAACTGCGTCGAGCTGGTCTGCCGGCACAGCTTCAAATGCAGTGCCTTGCGAGATGGCTGGCGCCATCATGAGTTTGTCCCCGACCGCAGGTGGCAGCAGTTCGCCACTATCTGTCAGTGCGACGACGATGATTTCTTCAACCGGGGCATCTTCCACCGGCATGACGGCTTTCAGCACGCGCAACCAACCGGATTTGCCTCCAAGATCGGCGACGCCACCGAGCTGTCCGGTATATGCGTAGGCGGAGGGGTCGAAGATCAGGCTAGATGGCTCTCTGTCTTCCTTTGCAGCGAGAGCTTCCTCGATCAGCTGCGCGCCGAGGCCCTCGTTGGCCCGGAAGAACTGCCAATCATGCTCATCGGCCTCTTTCCAATCGGTCGTCCATCGCTTGCCTTGAAAGTCGAAGCAGCGACTGTCCGGAGACGGGAACTGCGCCTCTGGCAGCATACCATGGGCAACCATCAGAAGCCGGCGTTCGAATTCCGGGACGATCTCTGCAAGAACCTGATCGCGCCGATGGAGCTTTGATACCACGTCGGCGTCGAGATGCTCGAGGGCCTTGGCGCGTGCCATCTCCATGTCCGCGTCGATGCTGTCCTGAATTTTTGCGGTTAGTTCGTCGAACTCCCGATCCGCTTCTTCCGCGCTGCGGCACTCCTGGACAATGCGCAGGACCTCGCGCTCGAAATCGATCCCATCGGTCAGGATACCCAAGACCTCGTCCGACGCTCCAAAAACCCCGTCGAACAGATGCAGCTTTTGCTCGAGAAGCTCGTGGATGCGCGCCTCGGTGCCGTTCTTCATGTTCAGCATGTTGACGACGGTAACGTCGACCAGCTGTCCGTAGCGATGGCAGCGACCGATACGCTGCTCGACGCGCTGCGGATTCCAAGGAAGATCGTAGTTTATCAGCAGCGAACAGAACTGCAGGTTGATACCTTCTGCACCGCTCTCAGTGGCGATGAGGATCGACTTGTCATCACTCTTGAAAGCCTCGACGATGGCAGCCTTCATGTCGGCTGTTTTCGAACCGGAGATACGATCGGTATCCGCGTGCTTTTCTTTCCATTGGCGGTAGATTTCGCGGCTTTCCGGATCATTGTTGGATCCGTTCATCAGCACCACTTGCCCGTCATATCCGTTGTCTGAGAGGAGGTCGGCGAGGTAGCGCTGCGTTCTCGTGCTTTCCGTGAAGATCACAGCTTTGCGCTTGCCACCCTTCCCCTCTATTTCGTCCAGCACCAGAGGGAGGTTCTCGATCAGCTTCTGGCCCTTGGCGTTTTCGGTGATCGAGTGCGCGAGATCACGCATTGCCTCGACAAGGGCCAGTTCATATGCGAGCTGATCGGGATCGATGAACTCAGGTTCAACGTCTTCTTCGCTCTCGTCCTCGATGTCATCGAAGTCGTCGAGGTCCAGATCGTCTATCCCTTCGATCTCGCGTATCATTTCGATGTTCGCCGTCTTTTTCTGACGGAGCCGCTCGACCAAACTGTCCAGATAGCGCGCTACGGCAAACGTAGATGATCCCAAGACCTTCCGGGCTTGCAGCAGCACCAGCGGGTTATTTCGACCTCCATAAGCGATGGTGGTGGGGTCACGCAGATACTCTGAAAGCGCTTCATAAAGCTGCTGCTCGGGTTCGCTCGCCTCGAACCTGAAGGTAACTGCATGCCTCTTGCGAAAATTGATGTGGCCAGCCTCCTGAACTTGCCTTCGCAGAGTTCGATTGCAGATTGGCTCGAGCCGCTCTCGCAAGAGTTGCTGCGAGGCCGGATTGGACGCAGCACCGGTGTATTGCGCTTTGAAAGCGTGCTCACCACCGAAATGGGTTTCATCGATGATCGACACGAGGCCGTAGAGTTCGTTGAGGTTGTTCTGGAGCGGGGTAGCAGTCAGCAGGATCTTGAATCGATCGCCCAGAGCCTCCTTCAAAGCCTTAGCATTCTTAGCCGCACCCTTCTTGTGCACGTTACGCAGTCGATGAGCTTCATCGAAAACCACAAGATCCCACTTCGCGGCGCGAACTTCGTCGGCCCTCCGCGCAGCGAATTCGTAGGAGCAGATAATAATCGACCCAGGCGTCTCAAACGGTCGCCTGCGGCCCGCCTTGACCATATCTCTGTAGGTCTTGGCCTCGAGAATCTGACTGGGCAGCGAGAACTTCTCGTGGAGCTCCTGGCTCCATTGCTTCCGCAGTGATGCGGGCACCACGAGTAGAATTCGCCGCTTATGCTCAGCCCATCGCTGCGAAATTACGAGACCTGCCTCGATGGTTTTGCCCAAACCGACTTCGTCGGCAAGCAATACGCCCTTGGATAAGGGCGAGCGCAAAGCGAACAGGGCAGCATTGACTTGGTGAGGGTTCATCTCAACCCTTGCTGAGGTCAGCGAGCGTGTGAATGCTTCCTCTGCGTTGGCCGAAGAGACGAGCCGGTGCGCATGATAAGTCGCCTGTTCGGGCAGATAGGTCATTCAGTCTTATCCTTCGTTCTTCAGAAACCCATCGCAGGCCTTTGCGACAAATCCGGTCACACCTCACCGAGAGCTGCTTGCGCAGCTTCCAATCTTTCCTGCATTACTTGACGAAGATCGTCAGGTGCGATGATGGCTACCTCGCCGCCCCAAGTGAACAGATGCTCCGCCAGCTCGCGCAATCCGCCAGAGTGAAAGCGAACAAGCAGAGAGCCGTCCTGCTGGTCTTCAAGAACCTGTTCTGGATGGAAGCGCCATGCACGGGCACGCTCAACAGCTGTGGGAGCAACGGAAAGCACAATGTCGTGTCCATCTTCCCGCCAGATTCCGAAGCTTCGTGCTAGCCAAGCATCGAGATCCCAGTCCTCGCTGGCACATCCCGATTGATTACTGATGTGCACCTTGCTCATCCGATCCAGGCGATAGGGCACGGGCTCATGCTCGCTGCCAGGCAGCTGGCCAATTAGATAGGTGACCGCGCCGTGAATCAGTCCAACAGGTATGACACGGCGCCATCGGGCTTCGGTGGCTCCATCCCGCATGTAGTCAAACTCAACGCATGAGCCCGCCATCATTGCGCCCTGCACCTGCGCCAGCACTTCATGCGAAACAGAAAGTGCGGGGCCGGCAGGAATATGATGCCGCTGCAAACGAGCGAGAGGTTCCAAATCAGGATCGAGACGGCGCTTCTCATGAATGTCCAGCGCGCCTTTCACCTTCTCTTCAAGGCTCTGCAAAAGCGAGGCCTGCACTGTGCCAGTGAGTTTAGCGGCAGAAGCGGCCTGATGTAACGCAGCAATCTCGGCAGCGGTCGGCCGCGTGAAGACGCGCCGCAGGCTACCTGTGATTCGAAACCGCTTGCGGCGATCATCGATCACTTCTTCAAGATCGAAATGAAGACGGATCACGTCGCGGAGGCGCTCTGCAGTGCGACGGTCGGCACCAATGACTTCGGCCATCTCGTCAAGCGTTAGTCCGTCGGAGGTATCATGAAGCGCGTTCACCAGCGTGAGGAGCCGGTCCAGCTTTGCCATTCTTCCCACCCCTGCCCCCAATGACATAAACGCATTTGATGCGACCGAAACTGACGGAGCTGAACGCTGGAGACAAGTAAGAAAGCGCTTAATTCACAGAAAGTTGTGGGGCAGATTAAAATCGCTCGCAGAGTTTTGCGATGCGACGGGTGACTTCGTCTTCAGCCTGCGAAGTATCAATCGTGGCGATAGCCAAGCGTTCGCTTCCCCCGGCCACCCCGAAAGGTTCACGTTCGCCACACGGCTCGCCAGGAATGCTAGGATAGAGCAGCATCAACTCGCGCGTCGGATAGAGGCGCGCATACGCCATCAATTGGTAGACATCGCCTTGACTTACCCCGTGCTTACGGTCGAGGGTATTGGTAGCGAGCTTCTTCCACTTGGTGTCGATGATCGCTAGGAGGCGGCCACTTTGCCGCAGTATAATGTCTGGCTTGGTTCGGAACACATCGCCGTTTTCCAGATGCCCGCCGGTAAATGCACCAAGGCAAGCGCGGTGACCGCCTTGGTCGACGACCTCAATGTCGCTTCCCGCTAGTGCCTTGCGCATCAAGGCGGCGATGTATTTCTCGAACAGGTCGTTCATCGGGAAAAGAAGACTAAATCCGTCGGGTGCGCGCGTGGCGTGGTGCGTCGCTTGCCAGTCGCGGCGCAGCAAAAGTTGGGCAAGACGGAAGAGACTTTCCCAGCGGCGATTGGTGCGATCGATCTGCACTGCCTTCCACGGAAGGCGAGCCACCGGCACGAGAGGGATTTCAGCCAGCGCATGGCGAAGCTCATCCAGCTTCCGGCGCGTTGCAGGAGAGCGCACGTATTTTCCGAGGAAAACTACCGAGCTGGCCATCACCCGCATCAGCGGGGTATCGGGTTCAAGTTGGTCGAAACGACAGGCAAGGCGGTCAGGGCGGACGGCATTTTGGGTGAATTGGCGGGTAACATCCAACCTGCCGCGTAGGGCGGGCAGATCGTCTTCACACTGGAGATAGAGCCGCGGCAGTCCTCGCCGCACTTCGGCCATCAGCTTGTCGGCAAAGGCACGGATCAGCACTTCGAGCAGCGTGTGGGACTGCGTATCTATCGCCGCCTCGCGCCCCATGTCCAGATCAAGGCCAAGCGCCACATCGAGCATCCGCACAAGGCGATTGCGGACAGCATCGGGCGTTTCCGAGTCCACCGTGTCCGGGTCGACCTTGGGCAGGATCTCGAGGCTGCAGCCTTTCGCTGCGACCATCCCAACCATCTGGCGGGCCACTATCCTGTCTCGCCGATAGATGAGTATGTTGGTGCCGTCGCGATGGGCGAGCGGGTGCTGACACGCGGCGGCGTGTAGAGCATCAGCCTGCGCAAGGGTGAACCCGTCCTCCCCAAGCTTCACATGCCCCCATTCACGGACGGTGAAATGGCTCACTGTGTGTCGGCCTCGCCACTGTTTGCCTCCGGTTCGGTAGTGGTCTTGCCGGAGACGAGGCAGCTGTAATCGGCTTTCTCAAAGCTCGCTCGCGCCCGCCAGGATTTGAGCGGCTCTCCACCTTCCCCCATCGGATCCTCGATCGTTTCGCAAATCAGGAAATTGCCGCCATTTTCTTTCTCGCCAAGCACCGCAGCAAGGCGGTTCCAGTCATCGAAGAAATATTCCTGCAGCAGCGGAATCACCTTGTCGCGCATCACGGCATCGACCTGCGCCTTCGTCTCGCAGCCGATAAAGAATGCGTGGCCAATTCTGTGATCGCGATCAACGAGATATTCGATCCGCTTGTTCATCGCATTTAGCACCGCAGCGAGCGGCAGACGGGTCTTTTCCTCGGCCCTTCGGAACGCGTCAACGCTTGTATCGGGCGCCATTTCCTCGAATCTAAACCGCCGGCGTAGTGCGGTATCGAGCAATGCGATGGAGCGGTCGGCGGTGTTCATTGTGCCGATAATGTGAAGATTGGCAGGAATGCCGAACGTCTCCATGGAGTAAGGGAGTTTTACGGTAAGCTCCTCATCCATTCCCAGGCGCTTATCTGGCTCGATTAACGTGATGAGCTCGCCGAACACTTTGGAGATGTTGGCGCGATTGATTTCGTCGATCACGAGGACGAAGTGCTTTACCTGACCACTTTTGCTCTCATCACCTGGCAGAAGGGTGGAGAGCCCCTCGCGATCGAGATTGGCTTCCTGTATTTTGTAGCAGGATTTCTGACTGAACTTCGCGCTTGAAATGAGCGAGGCGTCGATTGGGGTATCGAAGCGCCGAAGCCACCTCACTTTACGGCGATGGTTGTAATCGCGCGTTTCCGTCGGCGCAAATTCGTATTCTCCAGTAACCTCGGCGATCGCCCGGATCTTCGTGTTGCCATAGGAAACGACAACGATGTCGCCAGGCTTCATGTCGACGACAAAACGATTGACCTGCGCGATGTTCGAATCTGATCCATGGGTGCCGGGATGATCCTCATTCCAACGATCATGGATCGCTCGATAACTATCGTAGCCTGACCAGTCGATCTCGCCTCCCCAACCCAAAACTATGTAGTTGCCGGCCCACGCGTCTTCGAAAATCTCGTCCTCTAAGCCTGCCCTTCCAAGGGACATTTTGAATACGCTTCGACCTTCAAGGTCTTGCGCTTCACTCACGCCCCCAGACTTCCGGGCCTCATCAGCTCTCGTGCAGAGTTGCCTGAAGATACCCGCCACTGGTTCAAGCCGAAAACCAGGTCCGTCGCCTTCAGCCTCGCTCTCCCCGGTTTGAGGTCGAAGTCCCTCGACAAACTCCTCGTATGCGAAGTTCTGGTGGAAGGTCACGAATTCAATGCGCTTGTCTCTACGAAGACGCTCGTATTGCTTGCGCAATTCTTTACGATCGCGCGACGGAGCCTCGCCGCAATAGCGGACGGCCACTTCCATTGTTCGATACGTCTTTCCGGTGCCTGGAGGTCCGTAAAGTATGAGGTTGGTTGGTTCTATCAACTCCTGACTCCCCGCGGCTGACCTTTCATCGAGTTCATACTCATCGGGCCATCGCCCCTCGCGCTTAGTTTCAGTCGGCTTCCAGTCTGAAAGCAATGAGTTGGCTTCTTCGATTGTCGAAGCAAAATCTGCGGCTTTCTGGTCATTGAACTCATAAGCGCCCATAAGGCCGAGCTTGTCGTTCTGATGGCTGAAGACGACGAATGCGCGATCAGTTCGCAGTTGAACCGAACCTAGCGTTCCGCTGGCGTCGCGGTTGGCGTCATTTTTCCGACCGAACCGAATTTCCGGAATGTTCGTGTGATACCAATCGAGGCCTGCATCATGCACAGTTCGGGCAATCGAACAAAAAGCTCGCCTCTGCTCGGCGCTCCAGGCGGCACGGGCCACCCGAAATCGCTCATCCCCATCGAAGCGCATTAGAAGCTCATCGTCAGTCATTTCGTCGTCTCGCAGCACTTTCTGACAAGTCTCCCAAATGAAGCCTTGCACGTCCCAAAGATCGCGGGGTGACCAACCCCACTCATGGTCCATGATCCGCATCATCTCTTTGGCCATTCCCGAGACATTGGTCAGTTCTTCGAGAGAAAGTGGTCCATTTGCAAAAGCCGGCTTTCCACGAAGCATGCGGGACGCATTGTCAGTTGGCGTGGATCTGATCGGTAGGACCGATTGCGGGTCGACGAGCGCGCGCAGCATGCTCGCCAACATTCGGCTTTCAGCATAGGGATTACTTGGGGGATCACCTTGCAGAGGAGACCAGACCTCTTGAATGAAGGCGGCGACCGCGTCATCGCCATTCTCCGACCGCACCAGTCGTCCGGCCTCCGCTTCAAAAAGTCCGGGGTTGGCTTTGCGCGCTTTGTCGATAACGCTCATCGCATGCCAATCGATCAAATTGCAGAACAGTTTGTTTCGTCCCGCGAGCATTTCGATGAGAGCCTCGCCCAACTCTTCGTTTGACGCATCCTGCAGCGAAATCACCAGGCGCTGCGCCTCTTCCACAAGCGCCTGCTTGTAGTCGCCTTCGTTTGACGCGAAGCTTGGCGTCTCCGCGAAACTCGTAAAATCGGGGTGACGCCCTAAGAAAACTGTCTTGAGGCGTTCAAAGGCGACCATGTTGATCGTAGTGCCGAACTCCAGCTCAAATCGATATCGAATCGTCGAGCTAGGTTTTTCGCTGCCTATTGGGCTATGCCTATTGAGCAGCTTGACCTTAGCCTGTTCCGCAAAAGCCTTTCCCTCGAGAACCGAGCAGACAGCGGGCAAAGAGTTTTTCAGGCCCATCGCATTGTGCAAATCGCCGGAGATCAATTCGACAAACGCCTCGTGGCGCTCCCGGGCAGGCGAAATATAGTTCTCGAATGCAAACTGACGAATTCGGTCAGCTTGGGATGATGAGCCGCCGGATCTTGCGGGGACGCCTATTCGGTCGGCAATGTCTGGATCTAGCTCATATTCGACCAACTTTTGCGCGCCGAATTTCAAGTAATTGACAGGCCCACCGGCGAGAGCCTTTACCCTTGCCGGAAGTTTGTCGACCAGCATCGCCTTGGCCGTCTCTTCGATCGTATCAAGCTCGAGACAGTCGTCTGTTTCATTTGATGCGCCGGGCGGTTTGACGCGATATGCCGATACCCCCGTTTTGCGATTGTGGTGTTGCACAGGCTGATATTCGCCACCCTCCGAATCGCGGAAAATTAATTCCCTCTTCAAATTCTTCCCTCCTCCGCCACCCAGGCGAGCGTGTTTACGAGCCGCAAGTGGTCTATGCTTTTTGCGTCTAACTCCAACAACTTTGGGTTAGCTACCACCAGTGCCAATGTCCTAGCGCGGCTAATCGCGACGTTTATTCGGTTCTTGGAATAAAAGAACTCGATATGCCGCGGCAGGTCATCCGGTGTGGAGGTTGCTAGCGATACGATCACCACCTCGGCTTCCTGACCCTGGAACTTGTCGACAGTGCCCACGCGCGCCTTGGCGGGCAACGCAGCCGTGAGTGCGTTCACCTGCATATTGTAAGGTGCCACGATCAGGATGTTCTTCCACCCGATCTTGCCCGTCTCGCCCTCACGATTGATAAATTGCGTGCCGATCAGACCATCGGCCAATTCCTTCACCCGCGATACTTCGGCATCGCTTCGCTGGCCGCAGCCGGTGTGATTCATGGCCACGAAGCGGATCCCGCTTTCGGCTAGCACCGGATCATGGCCCGGTTGCAACTGGAGCCGTTGGCGCGCGCAATCAGGATGTGCCTTGAGGCGGCTGTCGTAGACTACGTCTGAGATGAAACCGCAAATGGAGGGATGCATACGCCAGCTCGTGTCAAGCAAAATGCCTCGGTCGGGTGCGACGGTGGCCTCGCCCTGCAACAGATAATCCAGCGCTGAGAGGCCGCTTTCGCCCGGATGTGCGCCCTGAATGGGCTGTGACAACTGCATCTGGTCGCCCACGAGCACGATATTGCGTGCAGCCGAACCCATCGCGAGCAAATGACCTAGCGACACTTGCCCGGCCTCGTCCACAAACAGGTAGTCGAGCGTCTGATCGAAATCGCTATCGGCAAATAGCCAAGCGGTGCCACCGATCAGGTCGGGCATGTATTCGTGCACGTCGGCGGCGGATTCAACGTCTGTGATAATGCGGCCATTCAGGCGCTGATCGGGATTCCCACGCGTGCATTTTTTCACGCCCACGAAGCTGACGCTGGTTTCCTCGGCTACATCCTCCACTTTCGCGAGCAGGTTGTTGATCGCCTTGTGGCTGTTGCTGGAAACGCCGACCTTCTTGCCCGCGGCGAGCAACGAGCAGATCACGTGTGCGCTTGTGAAGGTCTTGCCCGTGCCTGGCGGACCCTGAATAAACAATGTCGTGCCGTCCATCGCCAGACAGCGCATCGTGGCGGCTTCAATCAGGGTTTCGCCCTCTCGCACCAGCGGCCCACCATTCCAGCCAAGTAGTTGCGGCGCCCTTCGTTCGATGAAGTCGAGCAGCGCGCTGTAAGGTCGCTCGGCCGCTTCCTCGACTGGCGATGAAACACCGTTGAGCCACTCTTCTTCCGCCATACCCGCCCAAGCCAATGCCACCCGGCGAACGGCGGATACGAGTATCTGGTTCGGCACAGTCGGCTCGGGGATCAGTGATCCATCCAGCGGCCAGATTCCCTTGGATGCATTGCTTCGCTTGATCTCGACCGCGCCCGCTTCGCAATCGAGCGCTACGATGGTGCCAACTTTCGAAAGGCTCGGCGCGTGCAGCACGACTGCTCCCACTCGAAGTTTTGTCTCCTGCGGCGGGAATCGGTAGCTGGCGATGGTGCTGCGTTTTTCAGGGCGCTGCCATACGCCGCCTTCATCGACATCCGGCTCAATACCACCGAGGCATTCATGGTCTTCGGCAAGCTCATCCGGATCACGCTCGCAGCGATCGAACATGGCCCAGAACGCAGGCTTATCTGCGCGCCGGTGAAACTGGGTAAGATGGCCAACAAGTGCCCGGCCATCGTTGCTCTCAGGCAGCGGACCGGCTTCGATAGCCGCTAGCAATCTCTGTGAGCGTTCCTCGGCTTCAGCTCGGGCTTCTGCCTTTTCGTCAGGAACCGCCGTGGCCGGGCCGACTGGCCGCCAAGGCAGATCGTCCTTCCGCAATTTCAAGAGCCAGTCGCGCAGGGCCTCAGTATTCTCGCAATCCACCTTGTTGTATTCGAGGATGCCGTCGAGAACCGCCTGATCGCCGGTCTGTTGCCAGCTCTTGTATTCAACGACAGACTGGTCAGCCTTGGTCACATCGCCCTGCCGCGCTTCGGCAAAGAATATTTCCATCGTCTTGAGCGAGAGATTATCTTCACTCGTTCGAATGGCCTGTCTCAATACGGCATAGAGATCCACGAACCGCCGCTGGCGCAGCATATTGTCGAGCATTTCCTCACGACTGGCATGAAGCGTGGAAAGGCGGCGCAGCGCGGTAATCTCGTAGGGTGCATAGTGGTAAACATGCGCGTTGGGATTGGCCTCCAGATGGGCGGCCATCCAATCCATCGTGTTTTCGAAAGCAGTCCGCTCATCGGCATGATTGTGTCCCCAGCGGAAACGAAACTGCGGACCGGATTCAGTGCGGTAATGCACACCCCACAGGTAGTCGAGCCCACCCTCTTCAAGAGGGTCTCCTTCAAGGTCGAAAAAGAGGTCGGTCGGATCGGGCTGCGGGAGGTTGGCGAAGCCCCTGCCTTCCTCGATCGGCAAGGGTTCCGCCACCGGCTCTCCGCCCTGCCAGCGGGTTCGCTGAAGCCGGGCCTGCGCACGCAATTTGTCGAGCGTGGCTGGCGCGAGGCGGGGTATGCGCTGATCTTCCGGAACTGCGACCAATTGCGCGACCGTCGATACTCCGGCGGCTCGAAGTTTCTCAATCTGCGGCTTGCCGATGCCACACACGCGGGAAAGATGGTCCTGCGCTTCCCAGACTTCCGCGCAATGGTTTCGCCACGGACACAGGCCGCAGGCTGAGCAGGGCTCTGGCTCGCTTCCCGCCGTCCCGCTCTCAATGAAATCGAGGAAGCGCACGACAGCGGCCCCGAGCACTTTGTCAAAATCGACGAGGCGAAAGCTCTCGCGTCGACCGTCGCCCAGCTGAACATGCACACGGCGCGGCGCCTTGCCCTGGATCGCGGCAATCATTCGCGCATAGAGGCCAAGCTGCACAACGTGGCTGGCCTTGGCCGAGCGCGCAAGCTTGGTATCCACCGGTTCGTAGGACCAGTCGCCAAGGTCAGAAGGTTCCTCAACCCGAATCAGGAAATCGGCAAACCCACTCCACGGAGGCTGCAAAAACGCGGCTTGAAAGATTGCCTTCGCGCCTTGCTCCATTGCCTCCCTTGTCAGCAACGCGCGGCTTTCAAGTGAGCCTTTCTCGGGTATCTCAATCAGTCCGCCTTGATTGGCAAGCTGCTCACGATAGGCATCTTCATGTTCAAGCCCGGCCTGTTGCACGAGCTTGCCCATGGCGTCGTCTTCGGCCTGTTCCGGAGCGGCGTCAGGGTCCCGCAATCGCGCCAGGTCGAGTGCGGTGGCATGCGCACAGCCTAAATATCGCACCAAGTCTGACGGCGAACAAAGGATCGAATTGTCATATTGGCGCACGGCGCGATTCTCCTGTTCACCCTTCCTACGCAACCAATACGACAAAACTGGTCGTTCTAATTTTGGGTGCTGAAGGCCGCTTCATCGCTGGCGCTCTTCTCATCTTAGTGACGCAAGAAAGCTTGTCGGCGAAAGGTCCGCGTGAGCGTTCAACGGGGGCCGAAGACAAAAAGCCCTTGGTTGGCGAGCGAAGTCCCAAAGCCGAATGAGATGCCAATGATCACGCTTATTTTCAGCTACGGACAGCTCGTTTGCGGTGATGTGAAAAGGTGTCCGCTCCCAGCCATTGGTGGTCTTCACTTCCAGTAACCGCTCAGTGCCATCGGCCTCGAAGCTGGATATATCGTAGCCGTAGCCATCTCCGTCCTCCGCCGACGTCCATCGCACTTCGCGAGCAAGGTCAGCCCTCCCCGCGGACGCCAGCCGTGCTCGTTCGTGTGAAAGGACTCGTTCTTCGCCGGCTTTGCCCAAAGCGCGATTGCGGGCGTCGCGTTGCGCTACATCGTATTTGAGCCCGATCTTCGCCATAAATTCGGCGTCCACCGGTGGTGGCTCATTGCGCTGCGTCGGTATGGGACCGAATTCCAACAGTGCCCCGGTCGCTGGACCGATCCAGCTTGCCGCCGCTGGGTCTCTCAGGCGCAATTGATTTGTGTGTGGGGCAAGCCAGTCCTCATTGCGATCCAGCCAGCGCAACACTCCATCTACCAAGGCAATCTGGAAATTTGCCGCTGGTTTGTAACCTGGAATCCATGGTTGGCCGAGACCGAGCAGGACAGCACTGATATTCTGATGTTTGAACTCAATCGAACCTCGCCCGCGCCCGATTCTGTCCTGTAATACTCGATTGTGCGCAGCCTTATTGTAAGGAACTCTTGCAATGTCGTCCGCTAGCATCGCGAAATAGTCCGCAACGGCAGCATCGATCTCCGGCGCGGCCCAGTCCTCGCCCGCCAAGCCTCTTACTCTTCAACCACTGGATACATTGGCATCGCCCACTCGGCATCCGGATTGTCCATCATCAGGTCAATGAAGACAGGTAGCAAACAGCCGAGCAGCGATGCGCCATCTCGCACCTGGTTGCGGTTTGCGCTGCTGTCCCAAGTGGCACCGCCATGCACGAGCTGATTGCGCAGCACGTAAAGGCGATCAAACAGAATTGAGAGAACGATCGGCGTATTGCGCTGAGCCACCGCGCGGTTAGCCGCGGCACGAGCGCTTTCGAAGCTCACCTCCCAACCGGCCCCGCCGAACTCGCCAGCCTGATGGCGCCAGAACGGGGCGAACACGAATTTGTTGTCGAGCAGTAGACGGATTTCCTGACTGAAACGCTCCCAGATGGCGTTGTATATCCGATTATAGCGATCCATCTCGACCAAGGTGGCAAAGAACTTGTCGAAGCGCTCACGCTCGCTTCCAGCCTTACCCTCACCGTCTAGCGCGCGGTCCAGATCCCCTGCATAGGCTGCGTTAAAACCGATCCAAAGAAGGATGAAACGCACGTCGAGGTCATCCTCCTCCGCCTCGGCGCGGCGTAACCAGCTAAGCGCGCGATGAACTCTCAAGGTAAGCGGGAGAGCAAAACCATCTCGAAGACTTCGCTGCTTCCCCTTCAATTGTTCTGGATGAAGCGGATCGTCAATGTCGTAGGGGCTTGGCATTCGAAGACGCTAAGCGGGCGCTCCCCGGCTGTCTAGAATTAGAGCACTGAGTATCAACGCTTTTTGCCCACGCTCAGCCTCTGCCCGAACAGTGCGTCAGAACGCCCCGACCCTGGGAAACTCTTTGCACGAAGTGATACTGCTCAACTGGCTGAAATGCCCTCTCGCACTGTGCCACAAATTGTGCCACAGATTGTGCCACACGCTTCGACCGGAAGCGTGGAAATGGCTGTTTTCTGGGCTTTCTCGGAAGCGGTTGAAAAAAGGTCGGGAATCCTCTCTCCCCGACCATTTTCAAATTGCGGAGAATCATTCGCGCAATCGTTTTCTGACGAACACCTCGCCGAGGCGAGAGGCCGTTTAGCTCGTCTTGCCGGTCGTATTCGTATTTCGCCCTCAGAACTGTCCGAAACCCATCGCCACCCTTGTAATCGAAGCGCAACATCGCCATTGGAGCAGCGCTGCAGATTACAAACGGAAATAGATGAATTTCACCCATCCCTTTTTGAACGGTGACGGTGACGACAAGCTGCGCGAAGAGTGCGGTGTGTTCGGCATCATCGGCGGGACTGACGCTGCGGCTGCCTGCGCACTGGGCTTGCACGCCCTGCAACACCGTGGGCAGGAAGCTGTCGGCATCACCAGTTTCGACGGGGCGGAATTCTACACCCGTCGCGGGCTTGGCCATGTGGCCGATAACTTCTCCTCCGAAGAATCGATTGCTGAACTGCCCGGTCACATGGCGGGCGGACACGTGCGCTATTCCACCACCGGCGGTTCCGGCATGCGCAACATCCAGCCGCTGTATGCCGATCTTGCCAGTGGCGGTTTTGCCGTGGCGCATAACGGCAATATCTCCAACGCCATGAAGCTGCGGCAGGAACTGGTCAGCAAGGGCGCCATCTTCCAGTCCACATCCGATACCGAAGTCATTATCCACCTGGTCGCAACCAGCCGCTATCCCACCATGCGCGACAAGCTGGTGGATGCGCTTCGACTGGTCGAGGGCGCCTATGCACTCGTGGTGATGACGCCGCGCGGAATGGCAGCCTGCCGCGACCCGATGGGCATTCGCCCACTGGTGATGGGCAAACTGGGCGACGCTGTAGTCTTCGCCAGCGAAACCGTGGCGCTGGACGTTGTGGGCGCCGAATTCACCCGCCAGGTCGATCCCGGTGAACTGGTGGAAGTGGATTTCGACGGCAACGTCCAGTCCCACCGCCCGTTTGGCGACACCCGTCCGCGCCCATGCATTTTCGAGCATGTCTATTTCAGCCGGCCCGATTCCATCTTCAACAAGCGCAGCGTTTACGAAAGCCGCAAGAACATCGGCGCGGAACTGGCGCGCGAGATGCCTTGCGATGCAGACCTTGTGGTGCCTGTGCCCGATAGCGGTGTTCCTGCTGCCATCGGGTATGCGCAGGAAAGCGGAATACCGTTCGAACTCGGCATCATCCGCTCGCATTATGTCGGTCGAACCTTCATCCAGCCATCGGACGGCGCACGCCATGCTGGTGTAAAGCGCAAGCACAATGCCAACCGCCTGCTGGTGGAAGGCAAGCGCATCGTGCTGATCGACGATTCCATCGTCCGCGGCACCACCAGCCTCAAGATCGTGCAGATGATGCGCGATGCAGGCGCGGCGGAAGTGCACTTCCGCGTGGCCAGCCCACCCACCGGCCACGGCTGCTACTACGGCGTCGACACACCGGAACGCTCCAAACTGCTGGCCGGGCGCATGGACCTGGCCGCTATGCAGGAATTCATCCAGGCAGACAGCCTGGCGTTCGTTTCGATCGATGGCCTGTACCGCGCCGTTGGCCTGACTGGCCGTGACAGCGCCTGCCCGCAATATTGCGACGCCTGCTTTACGGGTGAATATCCAACCCCGCTGACCGATCTTTCCGGAAAGAAAGACGAGGAAGCGCAGCTTTCCCTCCCTGTCAACAAGGTCGCCTGAATGACGCAGACTGCTGAACAAAAGCCACTTGCGGGCAAGGTCGCGCTTGTCACCGGGGCAAGCCGTGGAATTGGCGCAGCGACGGCGAGAGCGCTCGCCGCGAAGGGTTCCCACGTTGTCCTCACCGCGCGCAAGGTGAAGGATCTGGAGGGCGTGGAAGATGACATCCACGATCTTGGCGGCACCTCTACCATCGCACCGCTCGACCTGACCGATGGCGAAAGCATCGCCCGCCTCGCGCAGGCAATCGCAGAGCGCTGGGAAAAGCTCGATATGCTTGTGATCTGTGCTGCGCAGATGCCCACGCTCACACCTGTTACGCAGATCGACGGCAAGCAGTTCAACCAGGCCCTTACCCTCAACGTGCTTTCCACGCAGGCCCTGCTGGCGCATTTCGACGCGTTGCTGAAGCGGGCCGACACGGGCCGGATAATCGGCCTGACGAGCTCTGTCGGTACCGAACCGCGCCCCTTCTGGGGTGCCTATGGGGCCAGCAAGGCAGCATTTGAAAATCTGCTCGAATCGCATGGCAAGGAGATCGAGCGAATTTCCGAAATGCGCGTGGCTATCCTGGATCCGGGCGCGACCCGGACCGACATGCGCGCACGCGCCTATCCGGGCGAAGATCCCGATTCGGTGAAGCCACCAGAGGTGGTGGGCGAACGGATTGCGCAGATACTGGTCGAAGATTTTCCCAATCTGCACCGTGAAAGGGTGGAAACGCCCCGTTAACCACAAGTCTTAGCGGCCTGTTAGGCAGCATCCGACATTCTGTGCAAAGCAAGGCCTGGGACGGGTCTGTTATATCAATCGCCAGATTACGGGAACTTTGCCGCGATGAGCTTGCACAACACCATGGGCCGCTACGACGTTGCTGCGCAGGAAGATCGCAGCGCACCGCGCACCAAGATCATGATTCCCGCACAGTTGCGCGGATCGGGCATGCGCGCTTTCCAGACTGTCGTGAACGATCTTTCGTTGTCGGGATTTTCGGCAACGGCACTGAACCGCATGCACCCCGGTTCGGTCTGCTGGTTGACGCTTCCGGGCCTTGAATCGCTTCAGGCCGAGGTGGTCTGGTGGGAGAATGGCCAGTGCGGCTGCGCATTCACCAACCTGCTGTCCCCCATCGTTCACGACAACATCCTGGCCCGCTATCGCGGCGACGGCACCTACAGGCGCTGATCTAGCCTAACCAGTGCTTCCGATTTGCAGCATGGCGTAGTTTCATCAACACGCTACCCAGCACCAGCAGGCTCGCGGAAACTGTTGCGAACGCAATGGCAGGCACCGTCTGACCCCCCGCCATGTAGATGGCGAGCAGGGCCCATAGGAAAACACCCGCATAGACAGGATTGCCCCGCCCTCGCCATACGGCCAGTGCCGCTATAATCCCGCCGATGCCAACGACACCCGCTGCAAGCATAATGTTATCACTATCGGCACCGACGCCGTAGTACCGCAGCGTCGCCGAAATATTGACGATCGTGGCTGCCGTAAGCCAGGCGGCTAACGCGCTGAGCGGAAGCATCACCAGCCACCGTTCGGCCGCGGTAAAATCGCGATCCAGGTGATAGAGTTTGCGGTAGACCGTCAGAACGCACACCAGGGCGATACTGATTACAAGTGCCGAGGCGACGGTCAGCGCATAGAACTGCGTGTAGAGAGCCCATAAGCCGTTCAGGACGAAAACGCCCGTGGCAGGCCATGCGATCCGGTTCAACAAAGCGTTGTATCTTTGTGACGGCAGCGCCTGATAAATCGCATACAGCGCCGATCCGGCAAACAGCGGCCCCCAGATGGCAAAGGCCCAGCCTGCCGGCGTAATAAGCGTGCGCGTAGCATCGGATCGGCTGCCTATATCCTCACCGATGCCGAAGTTGGGCAGGAACGTGGAACCGATTTGCAGAACGACAGCAAGCACCACTGCAAGGCGCTGAAGCGGGTTGCGGGGATTGGGCGTACGTCGCGGAGCGGAACCGATTGTCATGGAAAAGAGCGTTAGTGCCTGGACCTCATGACCGCCAGACATATTCTTGCGCCGTCGGGCGTTATTGTTACCGCACCATCGGTTCTGCCGGACCACCTACAAGAATGCCGTTCTGTCCCCTGCGGGCATCGATTGCACGTTGAACTGCGGCATAGAAGCGGTTGCGCTCCTCCCCCGTACCATCATTGCCGGTGGATTGCCGCCAGTTGGAATTCGTAGCGATCACCAGATCGCGTGCCGGGTCGATGAAAATGCCCTGACCGTACAGGCCGCTGGCGGCATAGGCCCCACCGGGGTAGGTCCACCATTGATAGGCATAGCCGCGATCGAGGCGTCCGGTTTCGAAAGCCGGATCGGTCGCCTCGTTGAACCAACCTTCTGGCACCACGCGCTTTCCGCCGGCCATGCCGCCGCCAAGGGTGAAAAGGCCGAAACGCGCCATGTCGCGGGTACTGGCCTGAATGCAACAGCCGGATATCTCGCTACCACTGCCCGACAGGATCCAGGTGGCATCCTGCTCCATGCCGAAGGGCGCCCACACCTTTTCGGAGAGGTATTCGGCCAGGTTCTTTCCCGTTGCCTCGCGCACCAGCACGCCGATCAGGTTGGTCTCACCCGTGTTGTATTGCCAGCGCGTACCCGGCTGCGCATCGCGGGGAAGCTGACGCATGTAGTCGACGAGAGCGTCCACGCTATCATCTTCCGGCACATGTTCGTTGAACAAGGCAACGTCCGATTGCGGATCGGAATAGTCCTCACTCCATTGCACGCCGCTGCTCATGGTCAGCAACTGGCGAATGGTTACCTCGTCATAGGCAGAACCGCGCATGTCCGGCAGATATTTGCTGACCGGATCGTCGAGACTGTCGATATCGCCATCGGCAAGGGCCGCGCCCACCAGTGTGGAGGTAAGGCTTTTCGCAACCGAGAAGCTGGTCCACTTGCCGTCAGCATCGAAATCGAGGCCGTAGCGCTCCAGTACGACTTCGCCATCTTGCACCACCACAACCGCTGCGGCATTCTGCCCTTCCATGAAGGCATCCATGTCAAAACCGTCCAGGTCCAGCGGCTCACCGTCGGGCAGGGGATAGGTCGCGTCGCCGGCCTCGATTACCCGTGCCTCTGCCAGTGCGGGGAAGGCATCGAGTGCGCGAAAAGCTGCGGTTCGCGTTTCCTCTGGCCAGAACAATACGTCGCGGTCGGTCGGCATGTTGGCAAGTAAACCGCGCTGATCGTCATCCAGCGACACCCAGAAAACACCTGCTGCCAGGAACACAACGGCGAGAATGCCCAAAATCCACTTTACCATTACAGGTCCTTCACGAGAGTAACCTGATGAACGTCGATCCCGCCACCCCGAAATCCGCCTTCGCAATACATCAGGTAAAAGCGCCACAGATCTCGGAAACGCTTGTCGAAATCAGCGGGCAGGCGGCCGTCGTGATAGGCTTCGTCAAAGCGATTGCGCCAGCATTCCAGCGTTTTGGCATAATCGAGGCCAAAGTCGCGCTGATCGGTCCAGCGCAGGCCGCGCTGCTCTGCCAGACGCTTAAATTCGCTGGTGCGTATCAGCATTCCGCCCGGGAACACGTAGGCCTGGATGAAATCGGCACTGGCGGCGTAATCATCGAAAATCGGTTCGACGATGGAGATATACTGGATTGCGACGCGTCCACCGGGCTTCAGGTTCCGGGCCAGGCAATCCATGAAGGTGGGCCAGTATTCTTGGCCAAGCGCCTCGACCATCTCGACGCTGACAATGGCATCGTACTGCCCTGCCATGTCGCGATAGTCGCGTTTCCTGAAGTCCGGCCCGGGATTGTGGGCGCGCGCCCATTCCAGTTGCCGGTTCGAAATGCTGATAGCCGTAACATCGCGTCCCTCCCCGGCCAGGTGCGCTGCCATCGAGCCCCAGCCGCAACCGATCTCCAGCACGCTCGCCGCATCTCCGATCCGGCCCGTCAGCGCATCCCACTTGCGTTGTTGTGCGGCCTCCAGTCCATCGTCAGCAAAGTCCAGCGCGCTGGAATAAGCCATCGAAGAGTCGAGCCAGCTGGCGTAGAAATCGTTGCCGAGGTCATAGTGCGCATGGATGTTTTTTTCCGCACCCTCGCGCGTGTTGCGTTTCAGCGCGTGCATCGCCTTGGCCGCCCAGCGCCACGGCCCTTTGGCGCGCGCGGCGTCGCCCAGCGATACGGCGTTTGCCATGAACAGCGCAAACAGCGGCACCGGATCGGGGCTGGACCATTCGCCAGCCTCCCATGCCTGATACCAGCCGACGGACCCGCCCGTTGCCAGCCGCAGCAGCGCGCGCCAGTCGTGCAGCGTCACCTCGCATTCGAAACCCGGAGCATTGCCACCCAGCGTGCGCCGGGTGCCATCGGGCAAAGTCCCGTGGATCGTACCGCTGACAAGACCGGCATCGATGGAATCGAGAATTCGGGATACTGCGGGCACAAACAATCGCGCAAACAGGCCGGGTTTGACCCCGAAACGCTCGCCACTGTCCAGCAGCACCCCTCCCCTTGCATGACCCGCATTCATGGCGCGCTTTATGGCGACGTTGCGCCGCCATCTCAAGCGCTTCTCAGTCCTTGTGCTCACGGTAATTGGCAAGCGCCCGCTCACGCGCTTCCTTGTGACCGATCAGCTTGGCGGGATAGTCGTCGGGCTTGCAGCCCTTAGCCTCGGGATCGTGAATGTCATCGCCGCGAAGTTCGGACAATTCGGGCACCCATTCGCGGATGTAATCGCCAGCATCGAACTTCTCGCTCTGGCTGAGCGGAGCCATGATGCGCACGAACATGTTGCTGTCGACGCCCGTACCGCTGACCCACTGCCAGTTCGTTCCATTGCTGGCATAGTCGGCATCAACCAGCGTATCCCAGAACCATCGTTCGCCGTGTCGCCAGTCGATCAGCAGGTGTTTGACCAGGAAACTGGCGGTGATCATCCGCACCCGGTTGTGCATCCAGCCCGTAGCCCAAAGCTGGCGCATTCCGGCATCCACGATCGGGTAGCCGGTCCGGCCCTTTTGCCAGGCCTCCAAATCGTTTTCTATCACGTGCCCGCGATTGGGATTGCGCCAGAAATTGCCGGTGTAGAGATCGCGATAAGGCTCTTCGCCGTAATCGGGGAACTGGCAAACGAGGTTTTGCGCAAAGTCGCGCCAGACCAGTTCCGAGCGGAATGTGCGCGCGCCTTCGCTGGTATAGCGGCTCATGGCATCCCACAGCATCCGCGGGCTGACTTCACCATGATGGAGGTGCGGCGACATACAACTCGTGGCATCCTCGCTCGGCAGATTGCGATCGTCGGAGTAGTCCTTGCTCACCTCCAGAAACGCATCGAAGCGTTCCATGGCTGCGGCAGTGCCGTGCTGCTCGCCCCAGAATTCGCGCATTCCGCCTGCCCAGTCGGGCGTGGTCGGCAACAGGTCCAGGTCTTCAAGGCCGTCGCTTTTGGGCCAGCTATCCGGACTGGTGAGGCTAGGTTCCGGCAATATGTCGAACCCGTCGATGGCGGCGAACATCGAATCCCTGAAGGGCGTGAAAATCTTGTAGGGCGTGCCGCTGCCGGTGGTGACGCTGCCGGGTGGCAGCAGGTAATTGCCGTCGTGCAGTTCCAGATTCAGCAGGTCTTTCAGTTTTCCCTGCGCACGCCGCCACCAGTGTTCGTAATGGCGCATGGCGTGAACTGTCTTCGCACCTGTCTCCTCGGCCAATTCGGGCAATACGTCGCAAACGCTGCCGCGCCGCAGTATCAGTTTCGAACCATGGCGGCCCAGGTCGCGTGCCAGCGATTCCAGCGCATGATGCAGCCACCAGCGGCTGGCCCCGCCCAGCTTGCGGTCACCGGGTGTATCGTCGTCGAGAATATAGACCGGGATCACCGGTCCTGCCTGCGCGGCGGCAGTCAATGAAGCATGATCGCACAGGCGCAGATCGCGGCGCAGCCAGACAATTTGTGGTTCGGACAAGTCTGTTCCCCTTCAATCGGGCAACGGTATCAACTTCCGCCCGGTTCCGAACACAGACCATCGGGCAGGGTTACGCTGAAACGGCCATCCTCCACGCCGTAATACCGCGCATCGCCCAGCAGGTAGGCACCATCCTCCAGCCGCGTGATGACGGGCGCCCGACTCCAGAACAGGAAGGCATCCACCTGATCGCTTCGCTCGTGCGCGGATGCCAGGTTGCATGCGGAAAGCGGCGTGTTCCCGACACGCTCTCCATCGACGAAGAAGCTGCCGCTGCCGCTGACCCCTATGCTCTCCCGCTGCCAGAACGCCAATGGTGGGGGGGAGGAAATCGTTTCGACGAAGGCGGCGTTGCCCGCGCGATCAAACTGCGAGATGGCGAAATTGGCGACCAGGTATATACCGCACAGCCCCAGCGCTGCCCGTGCTGCGCCGCGCCAGTCCGCTCCGCTCTTTTCGCGTCGCCGAGACAGCCAGGTCCCGCCGATCAGCAGAGCCCATAGCCACACGTCGATGATAAATAGGACATCGCCGTAGAACCAGCGACTGGAAAACGGCTCCAGCAGGCGGATGCCGTAAACGTTCAACCAGTCGAGCGCCGGGTGCGTAAGGCAACCGATCAGCGCCACGCCGTACAGCCAGCCGAAATGCACGGGCAGTCTGCCCTCTAGCCGCTTGCCTCGGCGCGCCTGCCAGCGATCCCACCCATACAGCAGGCCAGCCAGCAAGAGCGGCAATAGCAGCAGCGCAATAGGCCCGTGCGTAATACCTCGACGGAAGGCCAGGTGTTCGACCCCGTCCAGCCAGAAAAAGCATGCTGCATCAATATCAGGCAGGTTTGCCCCGATAATCAGGGCAGGCATGGAGAGGCCCGTTTTCTTCTTGAGTCCGGTCTGGCCGATCAGTGCGCCGGTCAGGGAGTGGGTGAGATTATCCATCGCGCCCGAACCATAGGGTTAGCGTCGCATAGAGCCAGTGGGCTTGCCCCTTTATCGCCAGCCCATTTCTACCGCAAATTAGCAGAAACCTATTTCGCGCCATGTCCGGTAAACACCACCTGGGCGGTGCGCATCAGGATCAGGAAATCCAGCCAGTAAGAGAAGTTCTTGATGTAGTAGAAATCGAACTGAAGTTTGTGATCGATGTCGTGCAATTCGGTAACGTGGCCCTGGTTCACCTGCGCCCAGCCGGTAATGCCGGGGCGTACAATATGGCGGTAATCATAGAAGGGGATTTCCTTCTGGTACCAGTTGCTAAGATCCATGGCTTCGGGTCGCGGTCCTATCCAGCTCATGTGGCCAAGCAGGATGTTGAACATCTGCGGCAATTCATCGATCCGCGTACGTCGCAGAAATGCGCCGAGGCGGGTGATACGCGGGTCATTTTCATTGGTCACTGCCCGCGCGCGCCGTTCCTCCATGCAGTCGGATAATGTCTCGACACGCATTGTGCGGAATTTCGAGACCGTGAAGGGACGGCCCCGAAAGCCCACCCTCTCCTGCCGAAACAGTATGGGTCCGGGCGAATCCAGCTTCACCAGCAGCGCAATTGCCATCAATGGCACGAGCAATAGTGGAAGCAGCACCAGCACCATGGTCACGTCGAACAACCGTTTCAGCCGCATGAAGGTCATGTTGGGAAGCAGCGAACCGAAGCTGTTTTCGGAAAGGTGCTCCACCCACACCTTGCCCGTGGCGGCTTCGTAAACCTGCTTGAAATGAAATACCGGCACGCCTTCCAGTGCAGCGCTGGCAAGCAGCCGTTCCCACGTCTCGTCGAGGTCGGCGTGCAGGTCCGCCACGATAATCGCGCCCTCGTGCGAAGGCAGCGCGGGCGTGGGAAGCGCCTCCACCATTAATCCAACATTGGCGAGCCGATCGATACGACCGCCGGGCACCGCGTAGAATGTGGAACGACCGACCTTGGTCGCGAGGCTGATAACGCCGATATACGCCGCGACGGACGCCACGAAGTTCAACAGGAGAACCTGGTTCGAATAATCGAAACGGAACGCCAGGATCGTAAGAGCCACCGCGCCGAAACTGGCGATGAAGGTGGGCAGCACTGCGCCCAGCTGCTTCACACCGGGATAGATATTTACCCGGCGCGCAAAAAAGATACCCGCCACCAGCGCGATGATGGAACCCGCAAGACTGTGCTGGAGGGTAGCGCTGTGAAAAGCGGAAGCATCCCCACCGAAGTAGAGAAACGGTGGCAGGAGGGTTCCCAGCACCACGCAGGCGAGCACCTGCACGGCAAATGACCGAAAGATGCTTCGTCCGTCCTGGACCAGCTCTGAAGGAGCTGCCATCCGCATGATTATACGTCCCTGTTGCCCGGATCGCAGCAAGGTACTGCAATCATTACCCGCGCATTCACGCGAATAACACCTTGCATTAAGCAAGCGTCATGCGGTGCGCAAGTAAGTGCTAGACCGGGTCCCCGGCGGTTCCACTAACCGTCCATGTCTGGCCGGTCGCAAGCAGCTTGGCCAGGCTTGCTTCCTTACCCTTGCTGGCGCGGCGCTTTTCTTCGTGCACCACCGCCTCATAGGTTTCTGCGGGATCATCGTAAATCACACCAAGTGGCATGGGGAATGCACCGAAAGGCAGTTCCACCAGCATGTGCGCCAGCATGCGGTTCGTGGCATCATGCACCAGCACACCAGCGGCCTCGCCATCGCCATCAGGCACATCGACCACTTCGAACGACAATGTCTGCGTGTCGAGCTTCAGACCCTTGATGCCGCCTGTCTTCTCGCTGCCGAACAGCATGGGCTTGCCATGCTCCAGCCAGAGCTGCTGCTGATCCGCGCCCTTGGGCTTGGCGAAATCGTCGAACACGTCCTTGTTATAGACGATGCAGTTCTGGAAGATTTCGATGAAGGCGGCACCCTGGTGGGCATGAGCTGCCTTCAGGACATCGGGCAGGTTCTTCGATACGTCGATCCCGCGGGCGACGAAGCGCGCGCCGCTGCCCAGTGCAAAGGCGCAGGGGTTTGCCGGGTGATCGACCGAACCGAGCGGCGTTGAAGGTGAGCGCGTGTTCTCACGGCTGGTGGGCGAATACTGGCCCTTGGTGAGGCCATAGATCTCGTTGTTGAACAGCATGATCTGCATGTTCACATTACGCCTGAGCACATGCATCAGGTGGTTACCGCCGATGGAAAGCCCATCACCGTCACCCGTCACCATCCAGACGTCGAGATCAGGATTGGCCAGCTTGATACCCGTGGCGAAGGCTGGTGCGCGCCCATGGATCGTGTGGAAGCCGTAGGTTTCCATGTAATAGGGGAAGCGGCTGGAACAGCCGATGCCCGATACGAACACCGTATTCCTCGGATCACAACCCAGCTGCGGCAAGGTGCGCTGTACGGCCTTGAGGATGGCATAGTCGCCGCAGCCCGGACACCAGCGAACTTCCTGGTCGGTTTCCCAGTCCTTCAGCGTGGTCTCGATCTTGGTAAGCTCGTTCATATCCGTGTGCTCTTTCTAACCTTTCGACTGCGGCGAGTGATCGTCGCGCAGCGAGCCATCGTCATAGCCTTGTTCCAAACCGGGAAGCTGCTCGTCATTCACCTTCACCCTGCCACCGCATTTCTGATCGAGGCAATTGCCGATGGCTTCCTCCAGCTCGGCAATCTGGAACGGCTGGCCGCTGGTCTTCGTCAGGCTTTCGGCGTCGATCAGCAACTGGTCGCGCAGCAGCGTCTTGAACTGGCCGGTGTTCATCTCGGGCACCAGAACATGTTTGAAACCGGAAAGCAGATCGCCAAGGTTGCCTGGCAGGGGCCAGATATGGCGCACGTGCACGTGAGAAACCTTTGCACCCTTTTCGATCCAACGGTTCACGGCCTGCTTGATAGGGCCATATGTGCTGCCCCAACCGACGACCACCAGGTCGCCGCTGTCCTCGCCCCACGAAACCTCTTGATCGGGTAGGTCGACACCCAGCACCTTGTCCCGGCGAAGCTGCGTCATGCGCTGGTGATTGTCCGGGGAATAATCGATGTTGCCGGTGGTTTCGTGCTTCTCGATCCCGCCTACACGGTGCATCAGATCAGGCGTGCCGGGTTTCACCCACGGTCGCGCACCCTTGGCATCGCGTTTGTAGGGATGGAATTCCTCACCTTCCGGCAGTTCGTCCATAAATGTCACCGGGAATGGCTCGTAAGTCGAAGGATCGGGCACCTTCCATGGCTCTGCCGCATTAGCGATATAGCCATCGGTCAGCAGCATGACAGGCGTCATGTACTGCGTGGCAATGCGGCACGATTCGATAGCGACATCGAATGCATCGGCCGGGCTGCGCGCGGCGAGGACTGGCATGGGCGCATCGCCATTGCGGCCATAAACGGCCTGATAAAGATCGCTCTGCTCGGTCTTCGTCGGCAGGCCGGTCGAAGGGCCACCACGCTGCGAGTTCACGATCACCAGCGGCAGTTCCACCATGATACCAAGGCCCATCGCCTCGGTCTTCAAGGCAATGCCGGGGCCGGATGAACTGGTAACGCCCAGCTGCCCCGCATAGCTTGCACCGATGGCGGCGCAGATCGCAGCGATCTCGTCTTCCGCCTGGAAGGTGGTGACGTCAAATTCCTTGAGCCGCACGAGGTGATGCAGGATCGCACTGGCAGGTGTGATGGGATATCCACCGAAGAACATCGGCAGGTCCGCCAGTTGAGCACCGGCCACGAGGCCCAGCGAAACGCTCTCTGCGCCGGTGATGGTGCGATACAAGCCGGGCTCGGCTGGAACGGGCGCCAGTGCCACCTGCTTCAGCGGACCGGAAAGCTCCGCCGTCTCGCCATAGGCATGGCCCGCATCCAGCGCAGCAATATTGGCATCGGCGATATCCGGCTTGGACTTGAACTTGGCCCGCAGCCATTCATGAATAGGTTCGCGTGGGCGATCGAACATCCACAGCGCCAAGCCCAGCGTCCACATGTTCTTGGACCGCAGGGCGTCCTTGTTACCTAGCCCGTAAGGCTTCACCGCCTCGATCGTCAGCTCCGAAATATCGAATGCCAGCAAATCGTATTTCGCAAGGCTGCCGTCTTCCAGCGGGTTGGCGTCGTAATGCGCCTTTTCAAGGTTGCGCTTGGTAAAGGCACCGCTGTCGGCGATGATCAGGCCGCCGGGGCTGAGCGAGGCGAGGTTCACCTTCAGCGCTGCCGGGTTCATCGCCACCAGCACATCGGGCGCGTCGCCAGCCGTGTTGATCTGGCGGCTGCCGAAATTGATCTGAAATGCAGAGACTCCGAAAAGCGTGCCCTGCGGGGCGCGAATTTCGGCAGGAAAATCCGGGAATGTCGCAAGGTCATTCCCCGCCAGCGCGGTGGACAGGGTGAACTGGCCACCCGTAAGCTGCATGCCGTCACCGCTGTCTCCAGCGAAGCGGACCACCATGGAATCCAGTGCCTGTGTTTCGGGCTGGTTGCCAGCCGTCTGTGTCGCCATGTAAAACTCTTCCTGCAGCACGCCGATTGTCATAGGGGATAATGCCCCAACGTTAAGAGCGACCTAGGTTCCCCCCGCGGCAGAAACAATCAAGATTTTCTGTTTGGCCCGCAATGGCTGGAATTCACGTGTCCACCGCATTAAGCCACCGGCATGACCAGACCAGACCAACTCGAGTACCGTCCGTGCGTTGGCACGATGATGATCAACTCTGCCGGAGAAGCCTTTGTCGGCAAACGGATCGACAACAAGGAAGGCGACTGGTGGCAGATGCCACAGGGCGGCGTGGATGATGGCGAGGACCTGGACGAGGCGATGTTCCGCGAACTGGGCGAAGAAACCGGCGTAACCACCCGTCACCTGCAGATCATTCACCGGTTGGATGAAGAACTCTTCTACGATCTGCCCGAGAAATTGCAGGGCGAGCTATGGGGCGGCAAGTACAAGGGGCAGCGACAGGTATGGTATCTGGTCCGCTTTACCGGGGAGGATAGCGATATCGACCTGGAGGCGTTCAAGCACCCAGAATTCTGCGAGTGGAAATGGGTCGATCCCGATCTGCTGCCCGAACTGATCGTACCCTTCAAGCGCGAGATTTACGAGACGATCGTCGCCGGCTTCAAGGGCAGGTTCTGACCCTGCTCAGTTCTGGACAACTTCGTCTTCGACGGCAACTGCCTCTGCGGTAAGCACCGGCGGGCCGCGGTCGATGGCGGCGGCCAGTTGCACGGTCTGAACGCAGGTCGCGCCGCACAGGTTTTCCAGGCGGTTGAGGTTCTCGCGGGCCGCGGTCAATGCGCCTTTCTCCACCAGAGCTTCACCTTCGCCCGTTATGGCTGCGAGATTTTCGGGCTCGCGTTCCTGCGCCTCGCGATAGTAATGGATCGCCTTGCCCTGCAAACCCTCGACGCGGGCGGTGTTGGCCAGTTCGATGTAAACGGCCGTGTGGCCGGGATCGACCGCCAATGCGGCTTCGAAGGCGTCGATAGCGGTTTGCGTATCGCCCATCTCCAGAGCTGCACGCCCTTCGGCTACCAGTGCCTGTGCCCGCGGATCAACCTCGTATTCGCCCGCGATCCCGATACTCGCCTGCAATGCCAAGGCGAGAGAAAGGGCGGCGGCGACTGGTCCGAAACGCATGGCGTACTCCTTGAGCTTGGACGGTAAGGGGTGGTGGTAAGCGTCCATTTCACCCCATCGTTAACACGCCTTAGATATACGTGCGATGAAAAATCCGTCCGTTCCGTCGCGGGACGGCGTGAGGCGCATGCCCGGCCCCCGCGCTGCGCCAAGCGGGAGTTCGAGCGCGTCGGACTGCCAATCCGGGTGGTCAGAAAGGAACGCGGCGACCTGCCCTGCCCCTTCTTCGTCCAGCAAAGAACAGGTGACATAAGTGATCGAGCCACCCGGCTTTACCAACTGCGCAGCGATATCCAGAAGACGGGCCTGAAGCTGCGTCAGTCGCGACAGCTCGGCTGCGGACAGCCTCCAACGCGCCTCCGGATTGCGACGCCAGGTGCCGGTGCCTGAACACGGTGCATCCACCAGCACGCGGTCTGCCTCGCCCTGCCAGGCAGCCAGCGCCTCCATTTCGCGGCCCGGATCGAGAAGGACGGTCTCGGCCACTTGCGCCCCTGCCCGCTCCGCCCGCGGGGCAAGCTGTGACAGGCGGCGCTTGTCGGTATCGGCAGCGATCAGCGTGCCCTCGTTCTTCATCGCCGCTGCCAGCGCCAGGCTCTTTCCGCCTGCACCGGCGCACAGATCGATCACGGTCTCGCCAGGTTGCGCGCCAACCGCAGAACAGGCGATCTGACTGCCCAGATCCTGCACCTCGATCAGGCCCTGTTCGTAGGCGTCCCAATTGGAAAGCTGCGTACCCGAAGGAAAGCGCAAGGCGTCGGGCAAGGAGAGCGTTTCGCCCGATTCCGGCAAATCGGGCAGATCCTTACCCACCTTAAGCCGGTTGATCCGCACATCCAGCGGCGCACGAGACAGAAGGGCCTCGGCCTCGTCCTCTGCGATGTCGGCGGCGATCAGGCGATCTTCCAGCCATTCGGGCGCGATGCCGCCTTCCGCCGGTTGCTCGTTCTTGCCAATTTTTGGCGGGCCATAGCCTTCACCGTTGAACAGTTCGCGCAGGTCGGGCTTGTCCTCCACCAGACCCAGCATCGCACGGCGTCCCGTGGCGGGCACCGGGCCACAGGCACGGATGGCATCGTAAACATGCTCGCGAATGGCGCGCTTGTCCTTCGATCCGGCAAAGCGATGGTTCTTGAACCAGTCCGCCACCAACCTGTCTGCCGGGGGACCGTTGTTCTTCGCGGCTTCGATGATGCCATCGAGTATCTCGATAGCGGCCTGGATACGTGCTGCGGGGGTCATGCTTGCTCCGATATGGAACGCTGATCGCCCCGTTTACGATACTTCAATCTTGCCAATTTCACCGACGATCCAGGGGTTTGCATGGCAACCCTGTTGGAAAACATGTAACCTTCCGAAATATCCGGAAGCCTCGAGATGATCGACGCTTTCATGGCGTGAAACCTGCATCCGGTCTTCGAAGTAGGAAAGACGCACGCCAAGTCCAGGTTCCTTATCGAGTCGGGTAGTTCGGGGCTTCGCGCGTTATGCTCACATCATGCACATGGCTTTCCGACAAGCCGGCATTGGTGATGCGGATGAAGTTGGCGTTGGTCTTCAGGTCGGCAATCGTTGCGCTGCCGGTGTAGCCCATGGCCGCCTTGATACCGCCAACCAGCTGGTGAATGATGTCACGCGCAGGTCCCTTGTACGGAACCTGCCCTTCGATACCTTCGGGCACCAGCTTCATCTGGTCCTTGATATCCTGCTGGAAGTAACGATCCGCACTGCCGCGCGCCATGGCCGACACGCTGCCCATACCGCGATAGGATTTGTACGAACGTCCCTGGTAGAGGAACGTCTCTCCAGGCGCTTCCTCCGTACCTGCCAGCAGGCTGCCGATCATCACGGTGGAGGCACCTGCGGCCAAAGCCTTTGCCGCATCGCCAGAAGTGCGCAATCCGCCATCGGCAATCACCGGCACATCGCCAGCCGCGCCTGCTGCATCCATGATCGCGGTAAGCTGCGGAACGCCCACGCCCGCCACGATGCGCGTGGTGCAGATGGAGCCGGGGCCGATGCCCACCTTCACCGCATCCGCGCCTGAATCGATCAGAGACTTCGCCGCATCGGCAGTGGCGATATTGCCCGCGATAACCTGCACCGAATTGGAGAGCTTCTTCACCCGGTCCACCGCTTCGCCAACGGCCTGGTTATGGCCGTGGGCGGTGTCGATGATGATCACGTCGCACTCGGCATCCACCAGTGCTTCGGTCCGCTCGAAACCCTTGTCACCCACGGTGGTGGCAGCGGCCACGCGCAGGCGACCGCCCTTGTCCTTCGTGGCATCGGGGTGGAGCACGGCCTTCTCGATATCCTTTACCGTGATCAGGCCCACGCACTGGTATTGATCATTCACCACGAGCAGCTTTTCAATGCGGCGCTGGTGCAGGATCTTGCGCGCCTCGTGCTGGGTGACGGCTTCGCTGACCGTGGCGAGGTTCTCGCTCGTCATCAGTTCCTTCACCGGCTGGCCGGGATTGTCGGCAAAGCGCACATCGCGGTTGGTGAGGATGCCCACCAGCTTGCCGTCGGGCGCAACCACGGGAATGCCGCTGATATTGTGACGATCCATCAGCGCCTGCGCATCGCCCAGCGTGGAATCGGGGGTGATGGTAATGGGGTTCACCACCATGCCGCTTTCAAACCGCTTCACGCGGCGAACGGCGGCGCATTGCTCGTCAATTGTCAGGTTGCGGTGCAGCACGCCCAGCCCGCCCAATTGCGCCAGCACAATGGCCATTTCGGATTCCGTCACCGTGTCCATGGCGGACGAGATGATCGGGATATTCAGCCCGATTTCGCGGGTCAGCTGCGTCTTGGTGCTGGCCTGCGAAGGCAGGATATTGCTTTCGGCGGGCTGCAATAGCACGTCATCGAAAGTCAGGCCGGTGCGGATTTCCATGGGGTTTGCCACTTCTTGTCTCGGGTGATTCGTGGCGGCCCATGTAAACGCACTGTGTGACAATCGCTAGGGGGCGAGGCGGGAAAGAGGGGAATGGCTCCTAGTTCGTCACCAATAGCTCGGCTGCTCTTTGACCAGACAAAGCCTTCATTGTAAGTTCCGTCGGCGTTGGCCTGTATGAGCTTACGATCCGGTCTGCTGCCTGACGATCATCTGCGCTCATGCTGGAACGGAAGTCGTCCAGCCAATCCGTCTGCTCTTCGCTTCCGCCGTTGCGCTGTATAAACAACTGAAAATAGGCAGCGGTCAAAACGGGATCGGGCGTGATGCCTTCTGCACCATTATAGATTGAGGCGTAGGTAGCGAGCGCCTGCCCCCATCCTTGGGCGGCCGCTCGTTCAATCCAAGCGATAGCAGAATCATAGTCGCCTTGCCGCGCATACAGGGCTGCTACATCTTGTTGAGCAAGTGCATAGCCCGCCTCTGCCGCAACCAGCTTATGCTGCAGGGCAAGATCAGGGTCGTTCGCGATCAAACCCTGCCCTTGGCCATCATAATAGCAGCCCAGTTTGTAAGCGGCGAGAACGTCGCCCAATGCGGCAGCTTCGCGGAAAGACGCGAGGGCCATTTCCGGGTTCTGAGGAAGTCCAGCTCCAGTCTGATATGCCATTCCGATATGATATATCGCTTCGGCGTTGCCCTGCTCGGCAAGTTTCTCCAACGACGGGATAAGATCGGTGGAGTCTTGAGAATTCGCGCAAGAGGTCAACGCGACGCCCGCAAGGCTCAATGCCAAAACTAGTTTCTTCATCCATCAAGCCTATGTCATCGTTGGCAATATCACAACTGCTTGAGCTGCCCTCTACTGCGCTGTCCATCCTCCATCGATCTCGTAATTCGCGCCGGTAATGTTCTGTGCCACGTCGCGGCACAGGAATACCGCCAGGGCGGCGACCTCATCCGGCTGGGCGAATTTCTTGCTTGGCTGCCGTTCAAGCAGCACATCGTTGATCACTTCTTCGCGCGAAAGCCCACGGCTTTTCATCGTATCGGGGATCTGGCTTTCCACCAGCGGGGTCCAGACATAGCCGGGCGAGATGCAATTGGCGGTGATGTTCTGCTCCGCCAGTTCCAGTGCGACGGTCTTGGTAAGGCCCGCGATACCGTGCTTTGCCGCCACGTATGCCGCCTTGAAAGGGCTGGCCGTGGTGGAATGTGCGCTGGCCGTGTTGATAATGCGGCCCCAGCCCGCCTCCTTCATGTGCGGCACGGCAAGGCGGCAGGTGTGGAAGGCGGCGGAAAGGTTCAGCGCGATGATCTGGTTCCACTTCTCCACCGGGAATTCCTCCACCGGGGCGACGTGCTGCATACCTGCGTTGTTCACCAGAATGTCTATCCCGCCGGCATCGGCCATCATGCCTTCGATCGCGCTGGCATCGGTCAGGTCTGCGCCGGAATGGCTGGCGCCCAGTTCCTCGCACAGTTTGGCAATCTCTGCCTCGTCACCAAAGCCGTTCAGCACCACGTCCGCCCCCTCTGCCTGCAAGGCGCGGGCGATGGCCAGGCCAATGCCGGAAGTCGATCCGGTAATCAGTGCGCGCTTGCCTTTGAGGAACATTCGTGTCTCCATACAATTAAATTGCCGATATATCGCCTTGCCGTAAACACGATGGCCGGGCGATGACAACATGCTTCGCCGCGGGAGGGCGCTTAATGAGACTTAATCCGTTCGATACCAGCAAGATCGATGTGGGCACCACCGGCGGACGCGGCGGCATGGGCAAGGCTGGCGGACTGGGCTGCGGCACCATCGTGATCGCGGCGATCGGTTATTTCGTATTCGGGCTCGACCCGATGCAGACCGCAGCCACCGTGGAAGGCATGCAGCAGGGCCAGGGCCAGGTGCAATCCGCGCCCGCGAACGAGGACGAGGCGGCCGTCTGCTCCTCCAACGAATATGCCCGCGAAAGCTGCAATGCGCTCACCTCGCTCAACGAGACATGGGCCGCGCGCTTCCAGGAAGAGGGGCTGGGAAGCCAGTTCCGCGGCCCCGGCCTGCGCTTTGCAACCGCGCAGCAATTCAGCACCGGCTGCGGCACCGGCTCTGTTGGCATGGGTCCGTTCTACTGCCCGGCGGACGAGCGGATGTATATCGACGTCGCCTTCTTCGACCAGTTGGCGCAGATGGCAGGCGAAGGCGGCGATTTCGCGCGGCTCTACGTCGTGGCGCACGAATATGGCCATCACGTGCAGACCATCACCGGCGTATCCGACCAGATCCGCAGCGCGCAGCAGCAGAACCCGCGCATGCAGAACCAGTTGCAGGTGCGCATGGAATTGCATGCCGATTGCTATGCCGGTGTCTGGGCGGGGCGCAATCGCAACGCCATCGAACCCGGCGATTTCGAGGAAGGCATGAACGCCGCTGCCGCCATCGGCGACGATACCTTGACACAGGGGCGCGTCAGCCCCGACAACTTCACCCACGGCACCAGCCAGCAGCGCATGGATGCGCTGCAACTGGGCATGCGCACCGGCGACGACGAACAGTGCGACGCCACCTATTTGCGGATCTGATAATGACACAAGTTCGATATTTGCTAGCCCTTCCCCTTCTCGCGCTCGCCACCCCCGCCAGCGCGCAGGACGACGTGACCGACCGCACGCCGAACGTGGCCGACGTGGCCATGACGCCGCTCAGCGATCTCAACCTGAAGCGCGACGCTATCCCCACGATCCTTATCTGGGCGCAGGAAAACCCCTACGCCAACGAAGGCATGGAAGACTGCGCGAACATCCTTCGCGGGATCGGGGATCTGGATGCGGTGCTGGGTGACGATGTGGATGCCCAGCCCGACGAAGAGAGCCGCCTGTCGGTAACCGGAGTGGCGCAAAGCGCGGTCGGCATGTTCATCCCGTTTCGCGGTATCATCCGCGAGATTTCAGGAGCGAACGATCACGAGGAGAAGTTCCGCCTGGCGATCGCTGCGGGACTGATGCGCCGTTCCTACCTCAAGGGGCTGGGCGAAGCGCGTGGATGCCCCTATCCGGCGCGGCCCATGCCGAGCGGGATGCTGGTGGCCATGGAACAGGGCGGATCGCTGGTGCCCGTCATGCCGGAGCAACGTGAAGTTGTGGGCGAAGACGGGACGCGCTTCGTATCACGTCCCGTCGTCCAGTCAGTCGACTGATCCAGGTGGATCGGTCAGGCGCGGATCGCAACCGCCGCGTGCACCTTGTCGGACTCGCAGTCCTCATCGGTCGTGGGGGCGGAAATCTGCATGCTGACAGGTGAGATTGCCTGAACCGGAGAGACCATTCGCCCCTGCCAGCGCATGGCGACGGTTGACCCACGCGGATGGGGTGCGGCTTGCAGCTGAACTCCCAAACCGGCCTGCGTCCGGCGCATGTTGCGCGTTTCGCTTTGCAATTCGCGTATAGCCTCGCGCATTTCGCGTAACGCTTCCTCGCGCTCGGTTGCGGGTATGATCTCGTTATCCCGCAGCGCTTCCATCGCTGCGCGAAGACCCACGATGGCCGCTTCCATCGAGACCTTGGCGCTTTCGCGGACGATGCGTTCGTGGCTTTCGGTTTCGCAAATGATGGTTGCCTTGCGCCCGTTGCCAAGATCCCTCTCGATCACGCGACTTCCATTGGCGTCATCACAGTCGAACTCTTCGCCCAGGCGCGCAACCATCGCGCGGGCATGTTCGGCGCGTTCCTGCCCGTGTTCGGCCCTGTTTGCGGCATGCTGCGCCCGTTCGTGTGCACGCCTTACGACCATCTCGATCTCTGCTTCGCGGCTTTCCATTTCGGCTTCCAGCCGCTCCACCATTGCCTCGATTTCTTCATCGTGATGCTCGGAACCATCGCGAACGATACGATGGCGAATGACACGCCGCTCGCCCGTTTCGTCATCGATCTCGACGATGATATGCTCGTTCTCTGCGTCGATCGCCGGTGCTTCGGGCGGCAGCGGAGGTTCGGGCGCTTCGGGTGGCAGCGGCGGCTCCGGAGCCATCGGAGCCATCGGAGCCATCGGCGCTTCGGGCGGCAGCGGGGCATCGGCCTGCGCATAGGTGATGGATGCCGTCAACGGCAGGGCCAGGGCGGTGGTGGTGATTGCGGCGATGCCGAGACGACGGCGGCCGGATGAAATGTCGGACATGGTGAGGCTCCTCAAACGATGGATGATCGATTTCTCGCCAAGCACCGGACAAGCCATGGGAGCCGCCAGAGCAAGGTGTTCACCCGCAGCAAAGCTGGCGATCACCTGTGCATAGGCAGCCCGTTCAGACCGCGCACGGCCAGCGACAACGCGCGCGTCGCACGCAGCCTCCTGATCCCTGCGCATCGCTCTCCAGCCCCACCAGGCGAGCGGATTGAACCAGTGCAAGGCCAACAGCGGCTGCGCCGCGAAGTTGGCAACGAGGTCGTGCCCGCGATGGTGCGCAAGCTCGTGCGCAATCGCCATGTCGCGGGCGTTGATGTCGTAATGCGCCATGAAGGCAGGCGGAAGCGCCACTACCTTGTCGGCAATGCCGAAGGCGACGGGTCCGGTAACGGCGGGCGTCTCCACCAGCCGAACCTTGCCTGCGTCACCCACGGGGATGCTCTCTTCCAGCAGGTAGCGACGCATCTGTACATACTGGCGGATGCGCCAGCCGATGAACACCAGCGCGCCCCCGATCCATAGCGGCAGCAACAGATCCGTCACGGCGATGCCCACCAACGGTGCAGCGGCAATTTCCGCGGTAGCAGCCGTTTCAACCGGATCGGAGATGATGACCATCAGCGGTTCCGACGCTGAATTGACGCCTGCGGGCTGTACCGGTTCGACAGGTGCCATCCATGCGGGCAGCACGATGGGCGGCATGAGGAAACGCAGGAACGGCAATGCCCACAGGGCATAGGCCACCTGCGGCCCGCACAAGCGCGACACCGGGCGCCGCACCAGAAGCACCAGCGCGATCAGCAGACTGGTGTAAATGAACGTGTCGATCATCCAGTCCGCCAGACCAATGCCCCCTGCCCCGCTCATTTCTTCAACTCCCGCAGAATGCTCTCGATTTCGGCGATGTCATCCTCGCTCAGAGCTTCGGATTCGGCCAGATGCGCAAACAGCGGCGCGGCACGCCCGCCGAAAAGTCGATCGACAAGACGCTGCGATTCCCCGCCGACGTAGGCGGAGCGGGCAATCAGCGGAGTGTAGAGAAAACGTCGTCCGTCAGGCTTGGTAGCCAGCGCGCCTTTCTGCACGAGTCGGGAAAGCAGGGTCTTGACCGTGGGTATCGACCAGCCCCGATCCTTGCATACGCTCTCGCACACTTCGGCGGCGGTCTGGGGGCTGCGCTCCCACAGCGCTTCCATTACCGCATGTTCGGCGTCGCTGATGCGCTCCACGCCTGCGTCGCTTGTGTTGGCTTTGGTCCTGGCAACCACATCGTCCTCCCTGAACGATTACGTTTGTAGGCTTTACGATTACGTTTGTAATCTGAATGACTGGTGAATGCAAGTGTCACCCAAGGATTTGACCGGCCCTGCGCGAAGGGATGGGCCTCGGCGAAAATCCGTGTAACCTCTCGCAGTGATGGCGCGAATGGACAGTCAGGCGAATACTTCGGGCGACGTGCTGGACCGGCTTATGGCCGCAGCGCGTGACGGGGATTCCGTGGCATACCGGCACTTCCTTGCCGAAGCCGCGCAGCGCGTCCGCGCCATGCTGGCCAGGAAGATCGGCGCCGATAGCGAAGTGGAGGACCTGGTGCAGGAATGCCTGATCGCCATCCATCAAAAGCGCCACACGCTCGATCCGGGGCGTCCGGTAGCCCCGTGGATGTATGCGATCGCCAATTACAAGTTGATCGACCATTGGCGCAAGCGTGGCCGCAGCCCTATCGATCTTGACGATGAGGCAGATATGGCCGTCGCGCCCGAAACGCTGGCGGCGACCGATATCGAAACCCTGCTGGACAAGCTGCCCGATGCGCAGGCCCAGGCCATTCGGCTGACGCATATCGAAGGTTTGACAAACCGAGAGGCGGGCGAGCGACTGGGTGTGGGCGTCTCGGCGATGAAACTGCGCGTCCATCGCGGCATGGCCCGGCTTAGAGAAATTGCGGACAAGGATCGGATATGAGCAGCACGGATTCTCTCATCGACCGACTGGCGACAGACGGTGCCACGCCGCGCACCGGGTCGCTTGCGCGCTTCGCTGCCCCCATGGTGGGCGCGGCCGCCATCTGTGCCGCGCTCGTGATCTTCGCACTCGATACGCCATTCTCGACAGTCAGCAGCGACGGGTTCAGCCCGATATTCGTGAAGTGGGGTTTCTCCATTGCGCTATTACTGCTCAGCGGGTTTGCATTGTGGTTCATCGGCAGGCCCGGCAGGTCCACCGGTGGAGCATTGGCGACGCTGGCCGTGCCCTTTGTTCTGGTGGGTGCCTTGCTGTTACCGGATCCGCTGATCGGCCAGCATTCCTTTCCCGGCGAAACATGGCGACGCTGCCTGACAGCGATGGCCGTGATGAGCCCGATTGCCTTTGCCGGTGCAATCCTGGGGGCACGCTCGCTTGCACCCGTCAGGCTAAGACGCGCCGGTTTCGCGGCAGGACTGTTCGGCGGGGCCGTGGCGATGACTGCCTATTCACCCTACTGCCCGGAGCGCGGCATGCTTTACATGGCTGTATTCTATTGCCTGCCGATCATTACCATGGCTGCCATAGGCTGGGTGACCGGCCCTCGGCTCTTGCGCTGGTAGCCGGAACAGCAGCCGCGCACGCTGGTTGCAATGGCATGACTACGAAAACCGGAAGCCAGACCGTCCGCACCAGCCCGCAACTGCGCCTGATCGGCAGCGTCGACGAAGCGATGTATGCCGAATTTCGCGACCAGTTGAATGCCGCCCCTTCGGAAGGGCCGCTGGTGATTGCCATCACCACGCTGGGCGGCAATCCCGAAGTCGCGCGCACCATGGCAGATGATATACGCCTGCTGCGCGAGCCGGGACGCGAGATTTACTTTCTCGGCAAGTCCGCCGTCTATTCCGCCGGTGCGACCTTCATGGCGGGCTTTCCCGTCAGCCACCGCTATATGACCAAGAATTCCAGCCTGCTGATACACGAGCGGCAGATTACCCGGACGATCAACCTTTCGGGTCCGCTCAAAAGCTGCACCGATCAGCTTCACGCGGCACTCAACGAGATCGAACATTCCATCGATATCGAGGAACAGGGATTCCGCGATATCGTCGAAGGCAGCAACGTTTCCTTCGAAGAGGTGCAGGATCGCGCGCCGGAGAACTGGTACATCGGTTGTGACGAGGCGAAGGAGCTGGGCCTGATCACCGATGTGATCTGACCCACCCTCCGATACTTCGCGCCTCGCCTCAGGCTGGAAGCTCGCCCTCGTTGCGACCGACCGAAGACCAGTCCACGTTGCGCGTTGCATACATGATGCCTGCCAAAGCAATGAACAGCAGCAGCGATCCGATGACCAGCGAATAGGTTTCCTCGTTCAACAAGACGTAAAGCACGGCATACAGCGCGGCCAGCATCGTGCCGATGAAGCCTGCGCGGCGCCATGTTCCCAGAGTGGCAGCGCTGTAGGCAGTCAGCAATCCGATGATGGAAGCAGCTGCAACAAGATATGCCAGTGCAAAGCCGATGACCTCTGCAAAGGCCAGCAGCATGACAAAGAACAGCACCAGCCCTGCCCCGGTTAGCAGGTATTCCGCAGCAGCAACACGAGCGCCGCCGACGATGTCGAACATGAGCAGCACGGCGAATGTGAAGCCGATGAACAGGAACCCGTATTTCGCTGCGCGGTCCACCTGGCTGTAGAGATCGACGGGCTCGACAAGGCCGATCGTGGCCGTCTGGGTCGTCGCCACGCTCCTTCGTGTATCCGCCGATGCCGAATGGTCGACAGTCGTATCAGTGAGAGAGAGCAATCCCTCGCCCAGAGCCAGGTTGGTAATGCCGGGGTAGACGGCAGTGAAGCCTTCAGCCGTGGTTTCCGTTTGCGATGGTTCCGGCAGGTAATTGCCTGTGAAACTTGGGTGCGGCCATGGCGAAGTGACAGTCCACTCGGTCTCACCCCCGCGCGGCACCAGGGAGAGCGACCGCGTACCGCGCAAACCATAACTCCACCGCACATCCAGCGCGTCCGTGCCATCCCATGTGGAAACAGCAGCGGAGAAGCCCGCGCCGTTCGTGGCCATGGGGCCGCTTCCAGGACTGAGTTCCAGCCTTTCTCCTCCTGCTGATACACTTGCACCGTCAGAGAGGCCGCGCGTGTCGGAGACGCCGAAGCGCAGTTCCGCCTCATCGAGCAAAAGCTGTTCGCGCGCGATATCGAGGCGATCCAGTTCGCTGGTGAGCATGAAACGGGCCGCTCCCTCCAGCGCACCGGAATAGACCACGCTCTGGTAAATGGCATAACCCTTACGGTCGGGATCGAGCCGGGTTTCGATAGCCTGTTTCGCCGGAGAAACGAAAAGTTCGCGCCGCACCTGTCGCCGCCGCTCCGTCACCACGCCGTCGACCGTTTCGGCCTCGATCGCCTCGTACAGGAAAGGAATGACGAGCACGGGCCCCGTTACGACCTGCAGACCACCCCAGCCCCGCGTGATCTGCGCCTGCGCCTGCTCGGACCGGCTCTCTCGATCGTAAACCAGGGCATAGACCATGAGGAGCGGCACGATCAGCACCGCTGCCATCAGTCCGGCCAGGGTGAGCTTCATACCAGGGCTGCGTTCTCGTTCCATCGCCTTGTCCTTCATAATTATCACGACGAACCGTGCATTGAGAGCGACGAACTGAATGCTTGGTGAATTGGGCGGGAGCGGGCAAAATGGTGAACATGCTGAAACGATTCGCTTTTGCCGCACCTTACGCCGCGCTCCTGCTGGCATCTCCCGTACTCGCGCAGGAGGTGGCAGAGCCTGCTCCCGCCCCCGATTTCGAGACGACGAGCGTGGTGCTGGAAACCACCATGGGCGACATCGTGATCGCGCTGGAGACCGAGCGCGCTCCAATCACGGCGGACAATTTCCTCCGCTACGTGGAAGAGGACAGGTTTGACGGTACCGTGTTCTATCGTGCCATGCCGCTAGACTGGGGGGAGCAGCCCAACGGATTGATCCAGGGCGGCACGCAGTGGGACCCGGACCGTGTGCTGCCCGGTATCGCGCACGAACCGACAAGCGAGACCGGCCTTACCCACACGCGCGGCGCGCTATCCATGGCGATGGGCGAACCGGGCACGGCGAATGGCGATTTTTCGATCATGGTGGGCGACCAGACCGGCCTAGATGCAAAACCCGAGGCAGACGATCCGGTCTGGCGCAATGGCTATGCCGTGTTCGGTTATGTGACTGACGGCATGGACGTGGTCGAGGCGATCCACGCCGCGCCGGTCGACCCGGAAAAGGGCGAAGGCTGGATGAAGGGCCAGATGCTGGCAGAGCCTATCGAGATCGTGGAAGCGCGCGTGATCGATTCGCCGAGTGAATGACTTAACCCGAAGTTGAGACCCGGGGGCCGACGAAGGGAAAGAGCGAGGCCGCCCTACCCCCGCCTACTCCGGCAGGGAAACGCGGGCGTTGTGTGGGTTCTCGCCCAGGCGGCTCATCAGGATCGCTGCACGCTGCGCCTGCCGCGTGAAGCTGCGCAAGTTCACGCTCTCGCCCTCTGCATGGCTTCCCGATCCGTCCGGCCCCATGCCAGCCAGCCCGTGCGTATAGGGCGCAACGAAGCTGATGTCGGCCGCGCCGCGACGGGCGGGCGGGAACACGCCCATTTCCTCCAGACCCATGTCCGCATTGATACGGTTCAACGCTGCTAGGAGGGCGGAATTGCCCTCGCTGGGAGACATCGGGGGATAGCGGAAGGCGAACTCGATCGCGGCATCGGTGCCCGGCAGGTTCGCGTCCACGATGGCCTGCATCGCGGCCACCGCGCGGTCCGTCTGTTCCTGCGTCAAAGTGCGCAGGTCGCCTCGTGCCACGGCACTGTCGGCGATGATGTTGGTCTTGCCGGTGGCGCTGGCCGAAAGCTGGTCCTCCCCCAGCTCGGCAGGTGTGCCGCCCGCCATGAAGCCGACGTTGTAGGTGAGGTTTTCTTCCGGCAGTTCTAGGCGGAAAGCATCGAGAATGCGCGCCATCTCGTAGATCGCGCCGTAGCCCGCGCCTTCGCTGAATATGCCGGAGGAATGGCCGGTGCGGCCCGTGGTCGTGAGCGTCCAGCTGTTGGAGGAACGGCGCGCGACGACACCCAGATCCTGCCCGTCCACCACCGATAGCCCCTCGAAACCCAGCGCCACATCGGCCCACTGGCCTGCCTCTATCAGGTGCTGCCGCGATTGTTCGATGGGATCGCCCGCGTCTTCCTCGTCACCTGTCAGTGCCACCACGATATTGGCGCCGGAAAGAGTACCTGCCGCCTGCATGGCGCGCAGGGCAGACAGGATCACGACGATCCCGCCCTTGTCGTCCACCACGCCGGGGCCGGTGGCCGTGTCCCCTTCCCGCACGAATTGTTGGAAGGGGGAAGACGGCTCGAACACGGTGTCGATATGGCCGATCAGCAAGATCTTCGGGTTGTCGCTGTCGCCTTCGTGCCGGGCGAAGAGGTGGCCAGCACGGTTCACGTGATCCTGATCGATCCATTCCACGTCGAAGCCCAACGCCTCGAACTCGGGCGTCAGCATCTGCCCCACTTCGCGCACGCCATCGTGGTTGTGCGTGCCGGAATTGACGTTGGTAATCGCCTCCAGCAGCGCGACGTCATCCTCGAAGCCGCTCTCCACCGTGGTGATGATCTTTTGCTCCGCTGGTGAAAGTTGCGCAGCGGCAGGCGACGAAATGGCCATGGCGGTGAAGGCGGCGGCCAAAGGGGCGATGCGGAGGCAGGATGTCATGCCAGCAAGGCTACTGCGCGCCTCGGCAGGCGGCAAGAGATCTCAGCACACCTCGGCGGTGTTTTCCGGTATCGGCCCGTCGGGCACGCGTGCGGGGTGCAGATGGAAAGGGTCCGATGCCAGCCGATGCGTATCGGGATAGACCTGCGCCAGCACGGCGAAGAGTGCCGGATCGTAAGCCTGCAGGTCCCGGTGGCCCAGTATCTGGCGTCCATCCACCACCACAAGCTTGTTGGAATCGAACCAGAACTGCGTTCCCTCGGCCCAATATTCGTGCAGCGTCGTCATGGCGTATTCGTCGCGCCACAGGCCCTGCGCCTGCGCATCGGCATAGGCCTCCTCAAGCTGGAGATAGAGCACGGGATCGATTGCCCGGATGGCGTAGAGGATGGAATGGCCGAACTCGTGGACGAGGATCGTCTCGCCGTAATAGCGGCTTTCGCGCAAGCCCAGAACGTCCTCCTCCGCCACCACGGTCCGCTCCCCACCTATGCCGCGTACACGCGCGTCCCAATACTGCCTATCGGTCAGGCTGCCGATGCGTTCGGCGTAATGCAGCCGCTCGCACCGCGTCAGGCGGGGATCGTCGGTATCGGGCTTGGTCCAGGTTGCGAATTCCGGCAGGTCCAGCAAGGCCTCCTGCCGGCCCATCACCGCAACGCGAATGTCCTGCCGCTGCATCTCGGCGGCAAGGTCGGGCCGCTGCGACAGCATTCCGCGCACCATGTCCCGCGCGGCAAGCAGCGCCTCGTCCTCCACCCGCGCGCTGGAGCGGATGGGCAATCCTGCTGCCGTTACCTGCTTGGTGTAAAAGCCCGCCTGGTCGACGGGCGTTACGGTCGCGGCGCACCCTGCCAGCGGCAGCGCTGCCAGGGTCAACGCATACGCTGCTGGCTTCATCGCGTGATCAGTAAACGCGCTTCTTTGGCTCGATGTAGGCGATATCGTCCGTCAGCGTGTATTCGTGCACGGGGCGATAATCGATGCGGACGTCGCCGCTGCTGCCGCCCCATCCTTCAAACCATGCGGCGGTGTGCTTCATCCATTCCGCATCGTTGCGATCGGGGAAATCCTCGTGCGCGTGGGCGCCGCGCGATTCCTTGCGGTTTTCAGCGGACGACATGGTGACGACGGCCTGCGACATCAAATTGTCCAGCTCCAGCGTCTCGATCAGGTCGGAATTCCAGATCAGGGAGCGGTCGTGAACCTTGATATCCTGCATCCGCTTGTTCGTCTCTGCCAGAGAGGCGACACCGGCAGACATCAGTTCGCTGTCGCGGAACACGGCTGCGTGCTTTTGCATGGTTTTCTGCATTTCGGCGCGCACCTCGGCGGTGGGAGAGCCCCCGTCTGCGTGGCGGAAATGGTCGAGGCGGGTCAGGGCGAATTCGGCACTGTCAGCTGACAGTTCGTCATGGCTCTGGCCGGGCTTGATCAGTTCCTTCAGGCGGAAACCGGTTGCCCGGCCGAACACCACGAGGTCGATCAACGAGTTGGAGCCGAGGCGGTTGGCACCGTGTACGGACACGCAGGCAGCTTCGCCCACGGCGAACAGGCCCGGCACCACGGCATCGGGATTGCCGTCTGCATCGATGGTGACGACTTCGCCGTGATAGTTACACGGAATGCCGCCCATGTTGTAATGCACGGTGGGCGTTACGGGCAGCGGCTGGCGTGTCAGGTCGACGCCTGCAAAGATCTTGCCGCTTTCGGTAATGCCCGGCAGGCGCTGGGCCAGCACGTCCGGCGCGATGTGATCGAGGTGGAGGTAGATGTGGTCGCCATCCGGCCCCACGCCGCGTCCCTCGCGCATTTCCAGTGCCATGGAGCGCGAAACCACGTCGCGGCTGGCAAGATCCTTCGCGGACGGGGCATAGCGTTCCATGAAACGCTCGCCTTCGGAGTTGGTGAGATAGCCACCCTCCCCGCGAGCGCCCTCGGTAATCAGCACGCCTGCGCCGTAGATGCCGGTGGGGTGGAACTGCACGAATTCCATGTCCTGCAGGGGCAGGCCGGCGCGCAACACCATGCCGCCGCCGTCACCCGTGCAGGTGTGGGCGCTGGTGGCGGTATAGTAGCAGCGGCCATATCCGCCGGTTGCCAGCACAACGCCGTGGCTGCGGAAACGGTGGATCGTTCCATCGTCCAGGCACATGGCGATCACGCCAACGCACACGCCATCCTTCATGATGAGGTCGATGGCGAAATATTCGATGTAGAAATCGGCGCTGTACTTCAGGCTTTGCTGGTAGAGCGCGTGGAGCATGGCGTGGCCGGTGCGGTCTGCCGCGGCGCAGGTGCGCTGCACGGGCGGGCCTTCACCCATGTTCTGCATGTGGCCGCCAAACGGGCGCTGGTAGATGGTGCCGTCTTCGTTGCGGCTGAACGGCACGCCTGCGTGCTCCAGCTCGTAAACCGCCTGCGGTGCTTCGCGCGCGAGGTATTCGATCGCGTCCTGGTCGCCCAGCCAGTCTGCGCCCTTCACCGTGTCATACATGTGCCATGACCAGTGATCGGGTGTGTTGTTGCCCAGCGAGGCAGCGATGCCGCCCTGCGCTGCCACGGTGTGGCTGCGGGTGGGGAACACCTTGGAGATGTTGGCCGTCTTCAGGCCCGCTTCGGCGGCGCCCATCGTGGCGCGCAGGCCGGAACCGCCCGCGCCAACGACCACCACATCATAGGTATGGTCGATGATCGGGTAGGCGCGGCCGTTGATTTCGAAAGTCTCTTTGCGGGCCATCAGGCGGCTCCTGTGGAGAATGCGAGGCTGGCGATGCAGAACAGGCCGAATGCGGCCCCGGCAAAGCAGGCGACGTTGAGCAGGAGAATCGCGGCAAACTTGCTGCCCGATTCATGTACATAATCTTCGATCACGACCTGCAGGCCCAGGCGCGCGTGCCAGAAGGTGGAGATCACCAGCAGCGCCAGCATGAAGGCAGGCAGGGGAGATGACAGCCAACCGGAAATGCCGGCGTAGGAATAGTCGTTCATCAACGCCAGCGAGATGCCGAGAAACAGCACCGTCACAAGGTTGCCGACAGCCGTGAAGCGTTGCATCAACCAGTGATGCGGCCCTTCGTGAGCCGCGCCGAGGCCGCGTACGCGACCGATCGAAGTTCCATTACCCATAGTGTATTTTCCGTCCTAGCGAAGCAGGATGAAGGCCCAGAAGGCCGCAGTCAGCACGATTCCCGAAATGATCGAGATTACAGAGAATGTGCGATTTGTCTGGATTTCGTAACCCGCACCAAGGTCCAGCACGAAGTGGCGAATGCCCGAAGACATGTGATTGAAAAAGGCCCATGTCAGACCGATCAGCACAACCATGCCATACCAGCTGGAAGCGTGACCATGGAACGTCTCGTAAGCGTCCGGCCCGCTGGCCGCCGCGCCCAGCCACCAGAGCAGAACGCCCAGGCCGACAAGTGCCATTCCCGAGCCGGTTATGCGGTGCAGGATGGAGACCGTCATATGCGGACCCCATTTCCAGATTTGCAGGTGCGGTGAAAGCGGGCGATTGGCCATGATGTGTTCCGTCGCGTTATTGAATGCCCAAAGTGTTGACCCCGCTCTAGCGATTGTATCGCCTGTGACAAGCGGGCCTTCGGGCAGGTTGGCAAAATTCCTCCCCGGCCTGACCAAAAGAGCCGGTCTGGCGACTTCTCGGCCTTTCCCAGTGCGATGCCCCTCGCTATGAGATGAGGCCATGACCAATATTCTAGTAACCGGCAGCAGCAGAGGCATCGGACAGGCGATTGCCGACCGGTTGGCCGATCGCGACTGTAATGTCATGGGCCACGCCACCCGCGCGGTGGACGCCCGCACCATTGCCGCCGACTTCGCCGATCCGCCCGCCCCGCAGATGCTGTGGGAGGAGGCGCTTGCGCGTCTGGACGGACAGATAGACGTGCTGGTGAACAATGCCGGCCTGTTCGAGCAGATACCGCTGAACGCCAGTGACATAGAATGGCTGGACCGGTGGGAAGATACTCTGCGCATCAATCTTACCGCTGCAGCCCAGCTGAGCCGGTTCGCCGTGCGCCACTGGCAGGAGCGCGGTGCCCCCGGCCGCCTCGTCCACATTTCCAGCCGCGCCGCCTATCGCGGCGATTCCCCAGCGCACTGGCATTATGCAGCAGCCAAGGGCGGAATGGTGTCCATGCACAAGACCATCGCCCGTGCCTATGCCGGTGAAGGCATCTTGTCCTACGCCATCACGCCGGGCTTCACCGATACCAGCATGGCGGGCGATTACCTGGAAAGCCGGGGCGGAGAAGGCCTGCTGGCAGATATTCCGCTGGGCCGCGTGGCAGAGCCGGAAGAGATTGCCGACATCGCCGTTTTCTGCGCGCTGGACGCTCCACCCAGCATGACCGGCGCGGTGATCGATGCCAACGGCGCGAGCTATGTTCGCTAGGTTGCAGGCGGGTCTGGCGGTTGGGCTCACCGCCCTTTTGCTGGGCGCCTGTGTCGCCCCGCAACCGCCCGTACCCCTCGCCAGCCCAGCCGTGCTGGAGGCTGCACGAAGCAATGCGCCCTCTCCCGCAGGATGGACCGCAGCTTGTGGGGACTGGGATGAATGGGACAAGCGCGCCCAGCCCTTTCGCATTCACGGTGACACCTATCATGTCGGCACGTGCGGAATTTCCGCCATCCTCGTTGCCGGCGAAAACGGCCACGTGCTCCTCGACAGCGGTACACGGGATGGCGCGCGCGTTGTTCTCAGCAACATCCGCACACTGGGCTTTCAGCCGCAGAACCTGCGCGCGGTGCTGACCAGCCATGAGCATTTCGACCACGTGGGCGGCCTGTGGTGGATCTATCAGAACACCGGCACGAAAGTACTGACATCGCCACAGGCTGCACCCGTAATCGAAACCGGCGTTGCGGCCAGCGACGATCCGCAATACGGCATGCATGGCCCCATGCGCCCCCTGGCCAGCCAGGTTGTATCAGCGATCACACCCGGAGAAGCCGTGACGATCTCCGGTCTCACGTTCACGCCCATTGCCACTCCGGGCCATACGGCGGGTGCGCTGGCGTGGCAGTGGAGAAGTTGCGAAGGAGACGATTGCAAGACCATCGTCTATGCAGACAGCCTGTCCCCCGTCTCAAGCGACGATTACCGTTTCTCGGACCATCCCCGATTTGTTCAGGCCTTTCGCGACGGTATTACGCGCCTTTCGACGCTAAACTGCGATATCCTGCTGACACCCCACCCCTCTGCCAGCGACATGCGTGACAAGCTGGTGGCCGGTGATATTGCTGCGGGGATGGATTGTGCATCCTATGCCTCGGATCGCCTCGCACGATTAGAAGAACGCCTGGCGATGGAAGCTGCGCGATGAGCTGGAAATTGTCCGCAATCGCTTCGAAAGAAGCCGTGGAAGCCGCGCTGGACCGGCGTGACGAAATTGTCGGTTGGGACGAGAACATCGTCCTCACCGGTTTTGAAGTCGATCCCCCGGAGCCGGACACCTGGCGGCTGGATGCCTATACCCATGGCAAACCGAGCGACGCGGACCGAAAGGCGGTGCATTCGCTGTTCGATCATCCCGCGCCCCCCATCCTCGCGGAAAAACTACCTGCCACCGATTGGGTGACGGAAAGCCAGAAAGGCGTCGAACCGATCCGCGCGGGTCGCTTTCGGGTACGCACGCCCGATCATGCCGCGCTTGACGAACCGGGCCTGATCGAATTCGTCATCCCTGCCGCGCAGGCATTCGGAACGGGGCAGCATGAAACCACGGCAGGCTGCCTCCAGATGCTCGATATTATGCATGCACAAGGGCTCCACCCGCGCGATGTAGCCGATATTGGCACCGGCACCGGTCTGCTCGCCTTTGCCGCGCTTGCCTTGTGGCCCCATGCCTTTGCCACGGCGAGCGATATCGACCCTGTCTGCGGGCCGGCGGTGGTGTATAATTGCGAGCTGAACAAGCTGCCTTTGGGTTCGCGTCGCGGCGAATTTGCCATGCTGATTGCCGACGGCATGGACGATCCGGCGCTGCAGGCGCGGGCGCCTTACGATCTGCTGATCGCCAACATCCTTGCCGGTCCGCTGATCGATATGGCGCATGATTTCGCCAATGCCGTGGCTCCACGCGGAAGCATCCTTCTGGCGGGTCTGCTGGAGCGGCAGGAGAGCGATGTGCGCGCCGCCTATCGCAGGGCGGGCTTCCGGCTCCACCGCCGCATCGTGAACGGCGATTGGAGCATTCTGTGGCTGCGTCGTCGCTATACGGGATAGGAGGTTACAGCACCATGCGTCGCGCAATGCGGATCTTCCTGATCGTCATCGGCCTGCTGGCGCTGATGATCGTCGGCTATCCTCTGGCGGGGTGGATCGGCAGTTCCATTCCGCAGAACAACGACGTTGACGAACCGGCGCGTGCGAGCGACGGCATCGAGATACTGGTGGAAACCAACGGCACACATACCAGTATCGTGGTGCCGGTGGTGACAGCTATAAAGGACTGGCGAACCAGCTTTCCCAGTGCAGCGATGCCCGATGCCTATGGCCGTGTTCCAACGCATCTGGCCATCGGCTGGGGAGAGCGCGAAGTCTTCCTCAACGTGCCGACGTGGGGCGACCTGAAGGCCACCACCGCCCTGCGCATTGCCACCATCGGCGGCGATGCCCTGATGCGGGTGAGCCATTACGTGCGCCCCCTGCCCGGCCCCAACCACCGCCCCTTGCGCGTAAGCGCGCAACAGTATGAACGCCTTGTGGCCGCTATCGAACAACCCCTGCCCGATCTTCCTGCCGGCAAGGACCGCGAGATTTTAAAGGGCACCTATGCCGACGATGCCTATTACGAGGCGGCGGGCACCTATTCCATGGCCAACAACTGCAACAGCTGGGTGGGCGAAACGCTGGCCCGGGCAGGCGTGGAAATGGGCGCGTGGACACCGTTTGCCGGCGGGGTGATGAAATGGATTCCCGAGCCGGAAACCGCCCTGCAGCGCGATAAGTAAGCGTCTGAGGTATAACACGTAGCTGTTATCAAAGGTTGATGCGCGCCATGTTGGCGTTTGCTACGCCCCGGCCCGGGTCGACTAACGAAAACATAATCAGGGTTGGTACTTCAACATGGCTGAACGCAGCGTCCAGCGGCATGACATATCTATCGTCGGGAAACTGCGGACAGGCACGGGCAAGCGCGACGTGACGATCGTCGACCTGTCCGCTCGTGGGTGTCGTATCTTTGACCGGATGGGGCATCTGCCGCATAACCAATCGGTGACGATCAAGATCGGTCCCATCGGTCCCATCGATGCGACGGTTCGCTGGCATGATCAGCCCTACGCCGGACTGCGCTTCGACAACCCCCTTTATCCTGCGGTGCTGGACCATATCCGTGCGCATTTCGACCTGCGCGAACTTGGCAAGGGCGATATCGACGGACCTGAACGGGCGAGATAGGCCAAACGTCTCTGCCTGCCCAAGGCGGAACATAGCGCACCTCCCATTCATTGCCATTGCAAACCTCCCGCAATGCAAGAGAGACACGATGAACAGGACCCTTCTCATCACCGGCGCATCTTCCGGTATCGGCGCCGCAACCGCCCACGCCGCCGCCAAGGCAGGCTGGAATGTGGCTCTGCTGGCCCGTTCCGAAGACAAGCTGAAAACGCTGGCTGACGAGATTGGCGATGCTGCGCTTGCGGTACCGTGCGATGTTACGGATCGTAATCACGTGACCCAGGCGGTTTCCAGCGCGGTGGACCATTTCGGCGAGCTCCATGCGGTCTTCGCCAATGCTGGCATGGGCGTGGAAAATCCGGGCGTGGAAAAAGGCGATCCGGCAGAGTGGCACGACATGGTGCACCTCAACATCATGGCAGTGCTCTACACCGCGCACGCCACACTGCCCCATCTGCGCAAGACGAAGGGCACCTTCGTGGTCACCGGTTCAAAGGCCGGGCGCGATCACATGCAGGGCTCCATCTACGGTGCAACCAAATGGTTCATCCAGGGCTTTGCAGGCAATCTGGCGGAGGAGATGCGCGAGTGGAACGGGCGCTGCACGCTGATAACGCCAGGCATGGTCGACACGCCATTCTTTGATGAGGGCAAGCCCACCAAGCTGCAACCCGAAGATATCGCGGATGCTGTGGTCTTCGCGCTCGACCAACGCGATACCTCATGCGTGCGCGAAATTCACCTCATGCCCAACGACTAGCGGCTATCCTGCCGCTGCGACGATGGCGGCCCAGCCCGCCTCGTCGATAACCTCGATACTCAGTTCCTCGGCCTTTTTCAGCTTGGAACCGGCGCCGGGGCCTGCCACCAACAGGTCCGTTTTTGCGCTGACCGCGCCTGACGCCTTCGCACCCAGCCGTTCGGCCTGTGCCTTGGCTTCGTCGCGGCTCATCGTTTCCAGCTTGCCGGTAAAAACCACCGTCTTGCCCGCCACCGGGCTGTCCAGTGTTTCCACTTCGTAGCGCAAAGGGGAAACTTCGGAGAGCAGATCGTCCCACACGGTGCGGTTGTGTTCTTCGTGGAAGAAATCGTCCAGGGCCTCCACCACTGCCGTACCGATACCATCGATGCTGGTAAGCGATGCGGCCGCGTCCGCATCGCCGGCGTGCGATCTTTCGGATACTTCGCGCAAGGCAGGAAGTTCGTGAAAATTTTTCATCAGGTCGCGCGCCGTCACTGCGCCGACATGACGAATACCAAGTCCGAAAAGCAGGCGCGCGGCATCGGGTGATCGCCTGTCCTCGATACTGGCAAGCAGGTTGTCGACCGACTTCTGCTTCCAGCCTTCCAGGGCAAGAATGTCGCTGCGCCGCTGATGCAGGCGGAAGATATCGGCAGGGCCGCTGTCCAGCCAGCCCAAGGCTAAAAATTCGGCAATGGTCTTCTCGCCCAGCCCATCGATATCCAGCGCCGCACGGCTGACGAAGTGCTTCAGCCGCTCGAACTGCTGGGCCTTGCAGATAAGGCCGCCGGTGCAGCGCACATCGACTTCGCCTTCTTCGCTTACGGCTTCGCTGCCGCATTCGGGGCAATGTTCGGGAAACTGGAAGGCGGGGCGATCCTCTTTCCGCGTGAGGTTTTCCACCACCTGCGGGATGACATCGCCCGCCCGTTGAACCACCACTCGATCACCGGGGCGCACACCCAGCCGCTCGATCTCGTCACGGTTGTGCAAGGTTACGTTGGTGACAGTGACACCACCCACCAGCACCGGTGCCAGCCGCCCGACGGGCGTCAGCTTACCCGTGCGCCCCACCTGGATATCGATGCTCTCCAGCGTGGTTTCGGCGCGCTCTGCCGGGAACTTGTGCGCCATCGCCCAGCGCGGCGCCTTGGCAACGAACCCAAGGCGTTTTTGCCAATCGAGCCGGTCGACCTTGTAGACCACCCCGTCAATCTCGTACCCCAGGCCATCGCGTCCTTTGGAAATGCTGCGATAATGCTGCAGCATATCGTTCACATCGTGGCACAATTTTAGATCGGGCGAGATTGGCAAACCCCACGCCTCGATCTGCTGCATCATCTCCAGCTGCGTGTCGCCCGGCACGTGGCTGGCAGCACCCCAGCCGTGTGCCCAGAACCGCAGTTTGCGCCTGGCAGTAACGGTATCGTCCTTCTGCCGCAGCGATCCTGCCGCGGCATTGCGCGGATTGGCGAACAGCTTTGCGTCTGCTTCCGCTTGCGCAGCATTGAGTGCGGTAAAGTCTTCTTTTGCCATGTAAGCTTCGCCGCGTACCTCGAACACGTCGGGCACTTCGCCGGATAATGTCTGCGGGATATCGGCGATGTGGCGCACGTTGGCGGTGACGTTTTCTCCCACCTGTCCATCGCCGCGCGTTGCGGCCAGCACCAGCTCGCCTTTCTCGTAACGCAGCGAACAGGAAAGACCGTCGATCTTGCCCTCTGCCGTGAACGCCACAGGCTCGTCCTCGGCTAGCGAGAGGAACCGCTTCACGCGGGCGACAAAGTCCTCAACCTCCTCGTCCGAGAAGGCGTTGTCGAGGCTCATCATGCGAACCTCATGACTTACCTTCGACAGTGGCGAAGCGGCGATCTCATGCCCTACTGCCCTGCTGGGCGAATCTTCGCGCACGAGGTGTGGGAACTGCTCTTCCAGCTCCGCATTACGGCGCACCAACGCATCGTATTCCGCGTCGGAGATTTCGGGATCGTCTTCGGCATGATAGCGCCTGTTGTGATGCGCAATCTGCCTGGCCAGCCGCATCAGTTCATTGGCGCCTTCGGCTTCGGAAATTGTCTCGCTCACTCGGCAATGATCCTCGGATCACGGGTGAACTGCCATTCTGCCCCGCTCCATTCACCGCGATAATGGTAGCTCATCGAATTGTCGCCGTTGGAGCGGTAGCCACCCCATGCGGCGCAGCTTTCCTCGCTGGCGCAGGTGAAGTCGTGCAACGTGAAGACCAGTGCGGCCTCATCGGTTTCCGTATCGCGCCAGCCGTTTTCCGTTTGCGAGCAACGCGTCATCGGCGCAAGTTGCGGGAAGCGGGCAATCAACGCCACTTCGTCTTCAGACGGCAGCGCATCCTCTTCGCTTCCATCATTCCAGCTGACGCAGACGGTCGGCGGGTTGGGAATATCGGAGGCAAAATAGGTGCTCAGCATGTGCTCCAGCATGGCGAGGCGTGGCGCGCCCTTTTGCGCGGCCAGCGGGGGCATTGGATCGGGCGACGTCGTATCGTCGTCAACCGTTACACACGCGCCAAGCGACAGTACCGCTGCCACGCCAATCACGAAAAACCGCCTCTTCATACGCCCTCCAGCAAACGATCCGCCTGAGCGCGGGCCTCTTGGGTTATTTCCGCGCCGCTCAGCATCCGTGCAATTTCTTCCTGCCGCCCGGCCTCGTCCAGCAGACCGACGGAGGTTTTCGTCACCGTGCCCTCGCTCGATTTGGCGATCATGTAGTGCGTGCGCCCGCGCGCGGCGACTTGCGGAGAATGGGTAACGGCCAGCAACTGCCCGCCTTCACCACCGACGCCAGACGCGAGCCGTGCCAACCGCTCCCCGATGGCGGAAGCGACCGCGCCGCCGACGCCGCGATCGATCTCGTCGAAGATAACCGTGGCCGCTCCGCCCTGCTCTGCCAGCGCCACTTTCAGCACGAGGATGAAGCGTGACAGTTCGCCGCCCGATGCAATCTTGGTGAGCGGGGCGAAATCCGCACCAGGGTTGGTGGCAATCAGAAACTCGACCGTGTCGATGCCCTGCGGCCCCCACTTTTCCTCCGGCTGCTCTGCCACGGCGGTTTTGAAGCGCGCGGCATCCAGCTTGAGCGGAGCGAGTTCCGCGGCGACCGCCTCGTCCAGTTCCAGTGCAGCGGAAATGCGATTGGCGTGCAGCGCCTCTGCCCGTGCACGATAGATCTGGTGCGCATCGCGTTCGGCCTTCTGCAAATCCGCAAGATCGGCATCGCCCTGTTCGATGGCGTCTAGCTTCCCACGAATAGTGCGCATCACATCCGGCAGATCATCCACCTGGCACCCGTGCTTGCGAGCCAGAGCGCGCAGTTCGAACAGGCGCGTCTCTATCCGGTCCAGTTCCAGCGGATCGTGCTGCATCGCCTCGGCGGCTGCCTGCAGCTTCTCCTCCGCCTCGCCTGCTTCGATCACGGCCCGGTCGAGAGCGCCGAGCGCCTCTGCCAGCAAGGAATGCTCTTGCGCAATACGGTCCAGCTTGCGCGCGGCCACGCGTAACGAGGCGAGCGGCGAATCCGATCCGTCCCACACCATGCGCAGGTCTTCCAGATCGCCCGCCAGCTTCTCGCCCTTCTGCATGTCGGCGCGAGTGTTGGCGAGGCTTTCCTCCTCGCCTTCCTGCGGTTCGATATTGGTGAGTTCGGCAAGGTGCGCCAGCAACAAATCCTGATCCGCCCGCGCCTGTTCAATCGCGCCTTCAGCGTCTTTCAGGGCTTCTCGCGCCGTGCGCCAGTCATCCCAGGCAGCGGCAACGCCTGCCACGTCCGCACCGGCATAGCGATCGAGCAAAGCCCGGTGTCCTCGCGGATTCACCAGTCCGCGATCATCGTGCTGGCCATGCAGTTCCACCAATGCGCCCGATAACGTACGCAGCAGTGCCACGCCTACGGGCTGATCGTTGACGAATGCCTTGGAGCCGCCATCGGCTTTCAGTCGTCGGCGGATGATCAGCGCTTCGCCCGGTTCCATGTCCACCTCGGCATCGCCCAGCGCATCGCGCACTGACGCGGGCAGTTCGTTGAATTCGAACGTCGCGGTGACGCTCGCCTGATCCTCCCCGCTGCGGACAAGCGCGGAATCGGCGCGATTGCCCAGCACGAGACCCAGGGCGTCGAGCAGGATGGACTTGCCTGCGCCCGTTTCGCCGGTCAACACGCCCAGCCCCGGTCCGAAGGACAGGTCCAGCGCCTCGATCAGCACGATGTTCCGAATAGAAAGCGCGGTGAGCATAGCTACCACCGGCTTTACGTGCCGGCCCGGCGCAGCGCAACGATTGACGCAAGACAAAGGTGGATGTTCAGGTCTTCTTAACCATTGTCTGCGTTAGTGAACGCTCGCAATTGGAGGTTCTGCCCGTAATGTCGGTGCTTACGATCAGGTCGCACAAACGATATGCCACCCGGCTGCCGGTTGAATTGCGCCGCAATGGCCGCAAGACCGCATCAGGGTTGCTGATTGAACTTTCGCAGCAAGGTGCGCGTATCAGCAACCTTGGGCGTAACAAGTTCGAGATGGGCGACGAGGTTGTTGTCGTCGTTTCCTCCGAGTTCGAAATCGAAGGCACGATCCGCTGGGCTCACGATGGCCTCGCCGGCGTCCGGCTCAACCGTTCGCTTCACCTGCCCGAAATGCGTGAGCTGCTTGAAATCAACCGTCGCGAACAGTCCGACCCGGAATTGCGCTACGGCACCTGAACCGGATTGGGATCAATCCTGGATACGATCCGGGGCATGCTCCTGCATCAATTCGAACGCTTTTTCATACCATTCATTGCCCGGATAGTTGGCACCAAGCACGGCGGAATACCGCTGCGCTTCTTCGGGCACGCCCAGCGCCAGGCTGCTTTCGGTGAGACGATAGAGTGCCTCCGGCGCGTGGCTGGTGGTCTGGTAATCGTCGACCACGTTCTGGAACCGCAACTGCGAGGCGAGCCACTGGCCGGTGCGCTGGTAGAACCGGCCGATCTCCATTTCCTTGCCCGCCAGGTGATCGTTCACCAGATCGATCTTCAGCCGGGCATCATCGGCATAGGGGCTTTCCGGATAACGACGCACAATCTCGGTCAAAGCCTGTAGCGCACGTTCCGTAATGGCCTGATCGCGCTCTACATCGCTGATCTGCTCGTAATAGCTGATGGCGATGAGATAATAGGCGTAGGGCGCATCGCGGTTGCCCGGATGGATCGACAGGAACCGCGACGCCGACTGGATGGCGCGCGTGTAGTCGCGCGCGGCATAGTAGGAGAACGCGCTCATCAACTGCGCACGGCGCGCCCAGGGTGAATAGGGGTGCTGGCGTTCCACCTCGTCGAAAAGACCGGCGGCCAGTTTAAGGTCACCGCGATCCAGCCGGCCCTTTGCCGCAGAATACAGCGATTCGACATCGCGCGCGACATAGGCAAGGTCAGTTTCGCCGGCAGTACTGCCGCCGCTGGCACAGCCTGTCAGCAGCATTGCGGAAGTGGCGCCCAGCAGCGCGCTACGGATGGAAAGCTTAGCGATCATGGCTCGCCTATAACTAGCCTCTCGCTGAACGCCAAGTGAAGTCACCACGACTTTACCGCTTTCTCGCATGGCCGACGCTCGAATTTTCCGCAGTTACCTATCGTTTCGCAAACTGCACAAACGGCGCAGGATCGTTACGCGCGAGACCGTATCGACATTTGTCGGGTGGAGTTGACCGGTGGTCGAACCCGTTCGGACTTGGTCGAACCCAGCCACGGCCCCGTCGAGCAGGAGATGCTCCGACCCCGCCCTTCTCCTAAATAGGATGCATCGCTCCGGCAAACGACCCCCAAGGCAAAATGCTACCGGAGAACATCAGAGGAGGAAGACTATGACCAGGATTTCAATGAAGGCCGGATTGGCCGCCGCTCTCGCCGCAAGCGCCATGATCGCTACCCCCGCCGTCGCAGGCAATGCCGAGGAGAACTCCGTACCGGTACGCTACAGCGACCTCAACCTCGCCACGCAGGATGGGCAACGCGCTCTGGAACGCCGCCTCAACCGCGCAGCGGAAAAGGTCTGCGGTATCGATCGGCGCACCTCGGGCATGGCCCTGCCCTCTTCAGAGGCGCGTAGCTGCTATCGCAAGACTATCGAAGGCTTCGAGCGGGAAATTGCCTCTCGCGTGGAGCAACAGCAGCAGCAGCAGCGCGGTTAAGGCTGGAATGACCCTGTAACAATTCGATACCATGCCCGATCCGCGCGTAGGGTAAGATGCGACGCGGGCCATATCCAAACTGGCAACGGGCAAGGTATCGCAATGACCCGCCGGAGATGGCCCTTCAGGGAGGAGGCCGTCACGGCGGGTCAGCTTTTGTGTCATCGCCGATTAGCCCATCGCTGCGGTTCCGTGCGACTGGGGACTGTTCGACTGGGGTCTGGCGCAAAAGGGCCCGCTTTCCTATAGCTTCGGGCCATGGCCAAAGCCCTTTTCGAACTTAATCCGAACCTCGATCGCGCAGCGCTGGCAAAGCGCTTTGCCGCTGACAAGCGTATGCAGGTGGAAAACATCCTGACCGATGAAACCGCGCAAGAACTGCGCGATATCATGGTGCGGGGTACGGAATGGGGCGTTGCCCTGCAGGCGGGCGCCATGGGCGAGCCGCATGGCTGGCGCGGACGCGAACTTCGTGAACCCGCAATCGGCCGGCAGGTGGTGGAACTGGTCAAGCAAACCGACAAGGCCGCTGCTGCGCGCGATTACGCCTATCGGTCGAACCGATATTCATTGGTGGAGGGGCTACAGAAGGAATGGCATCCCGGTGGCCCGCACGAACTGCTGCTGGAATATCTGAATGCGCCCGAGTTCATCGAATTCATGCGCGAGATTACCGGCATTCCCGAACTGGTAAAGGCCGATGGCCACGCCAGCTGCTTTGGCCCCAACCACTTCCTAGGCAAGCATAACGACAGCCACGTCGCCGAAGGCTGGCGTATTGCCTACGTGCTGAATCTCACCATCGACGACTGGTATCCCGACTGGGGCGGCTATCTGGTGTTCTATGACGAGGCAGGCAATATAGAGACAGGCTTCATGCCGCGCTTCAATACACTCAACCTGTTCCTCGTGCCGCAGGTCCATGCCGTGACCTATGTGCCGCCCTTTGCTCCGCGTGGGCGCTATGCCATAAGCGGGTGGCTGCGCGACCGGTGAACGTGTCGTCCGATCACTATCGCGCACAGGCCCAGACATTGGCCGCCGGTGGAGACGCAGCAGGCGCGCTGGAACTCCTGGAAGCCGCGCTTGTAAAGCATTGCGAAGATGCCCCGCTGGCAAACAGCGCGGGCAACCTGGCGATGAAATTGCCTGATTTACAACGTGCTGTGCGTTTCTTCGGCCAAGCTGTCGAACTGGTGCCGACCTCGCTTGAATATACCATCAATCTTGCCATCGCGCTTTGTGCCGCAGATCGTCATGTCGAAGCGTTCGCGGCGCTGGAACCGCTGGAAAGTGCTGGAATGCAGGATGCGCGTTACTGCTCCGTTCGTGCCGGTTGCGCGCGCGGCAACGGCGATCTTGCGGAGGCCGCGAACTGGTACGATCGCAGCATTGCCCTGAACCCCGCCGGGGCGAAGGCCCTGCACGGCCGCGCACGAGTGGCGCTGGAACGCGGTACAAGCGATGCGGTGCATCGTTTCGAGCGGGTCCTGTCGATCAGCACGAGCGATGCCGAGGCATGGCTGGGACTTGCCGAGGCGCTGGATGCTGCCGGTGAGAGCCAGCGCGCGCGCGAACTGGCGGAGCAACTGGTGCAACAGGCACCGCAATGGATTGCCGCCCTGCGTTTACTGGCGCAGATCAGGCTGGGTGCTGGCGAAGACGATTTCACCAGCCATTTCGCCCAAGCCGAAAAGCGTATGCCTGAAAGTTCCGCGATTGCCCGCGAACACATTCGCGTGCTTGAACAGCATGACCTTTTTGCTGACGCGTTGGAGAAGGCGCAAAATGCCGCTCGCCGCTTCCCGCAGGATGAAACATTTGCCCTGCTTCAGGCCAGTTACGCCGGGATTATCGGCGAGGATGTCATGGCCCGGAACTTGTTCGATAGGCTTGCAATCCAGAATCCCGATCGCTGGCTGCTCGAGGCGCGATACCTTCTGGGTTGTCATGAGTACGACCGCTGCGGGGCGCTGCTGGACAAGGTGATTGCCAGCGACCCCTTGCATATAAGCGCCTGGGCGGTACGCGATTTTCTCTGGCGCCTGACAGGCGATCAGCGCGCCGAATGGCTGCATGGGCAGCAGGGACTGGTCCAGATGGTGGAACTCCCCGATGCAGAGACAGTGCTGCGCGATGCCGTGCCGTTGCTCCACCGCCTGCACAACAATTCCGCCTTTCCGCTGGGACAGTCCCTGCGCGGGGGCACACAAACGCGGGGTAATCTGTTCGACCGTGCAGAGCCGGAAATCGCCGCATTGGGTGACGCCATCGCGGTCGCCCTGGAAAGCTATCGAGATCGACTGCCCAAGAGCGACAAGGCTCATCCCCTGCTGCGCCATCGCGATGCGCCGTGGACCTTTGCCGGTTCATGGTCCGTGCGCCTGGACGCAGGCGGCCACCACCATGCTTCCCACATCCATCCGCAAGGGATCGTTTCCTCCGCCCTCTATTGCGAATTGCCACCGGATAAGGCTGATGGATCGGACAGGAATGGATGGATCGAACTGGGCCGCCCTCCGCCGGAAATGCGCATCGAACTGGAACCGCTCCACGCGCTGGAACCGCGCAAGGGTCACCTCGCCCTTTTTCCCAGTACGCTCTACCATGGTACCCGGCCCTTCGATGCCGGTCGCCGGATGACTGTCGCCTTTGATGTAGTAGTGAAAACACCATGACCGAAACCAGCGTACACGATGCCTGGAACACCTTCTGGGATCGCAACCAGGCCCGCGGAAACAACGGCCGCGGCGGCTGCCTGCCCGATGGCTGGCGCGGCATTGCGGATACGCAGCAGCGCGTGTGGCAAAGTTTCTCCAGGCGACTTAACAAAGGCGCGCGCTTGCTGGACCTGGCGACAGGAGACGGCGCGGTGCTGATACAAATCTCACAAGCGCGACGCGATCTCAAACTCACCGGTGTTGATCGGGCTGAAAACCTGCCCGCTGCACCCAAGGGGATCACCTTGCAAGGCGGTGTCGAAATGGAAGACCTGCCTTTTCCCGATAACCACTTTGCAGCCGTCACCAGCCAGTTTGGGTTCGAGTATGGTGACATTGCCCGGATAGCATCCGAGATTGCGCGCGTGCTGCAACCGGGTGGCGTTCTGGGCCTTGTTACACATCGGCTGAATGGTCCTATCGTCGCCCACAACCGCAAACGGCGCGAGCAGATCCGGTGGGCAATCGACGAACAGGGCTTGCCAGGACAGGCGCGAAGGAGCCTTGCCCTGCGCAAGGCGGGCATCGCCGCCGTTCCGCCCGCGATAGAGGATGCACCCGCAAAGGGCGCCGAGATGCATGGCGAAGGCTCCGCCGCCTGGGAGATTGCCGAAGCTATTCGACAGACATTGCATCTGGGCCGAAATGACGATTCCGACCGGGTTGCTGCGGTACTCCATGATATCGAGGAGCAGGCCGCGAACGAGCTGGGCCGTATTGCCTCGCTTGAAGCGGCAGCCACGGTGGCAAGCGACGCCGACGGCATGATCGATGTGCTGGCCAAGGCAGGCCTGCGATTTCGCGATGAGGCGATGCTGACCGATGGCCGCTCGCCCGATCCGTTCGCCGATTACCGTACCTATACGCTGGCAGCCTAGGCGACGGCTGGACCCACCTGCGCTAACGGGTCCGCGATAACAAATTCACTGGGTGCATAAAAAAAGGCGGGAGACCCGAAGGTCCCCCGCCCCTTTTTTGCGAATGTTCGCCGGGTCTGCCGCTTAGAAGCGGAACAGAACCGATGCGAAGAAGTCGCGACCCAGCACGTCGTAGCTCGACGGGTAGGTGTTGGCCTGTTCCTGGTTATCACCCAGCAGCAGCGAGTTCGGACGATTGGTGACGACACCATTTGCATCGAACTCCGGCGTACCCGGCAAAGTGTCGAACACGTTGTTCACACCCACCGTGAAGGTGACCGTCTCACGGAAGTCGTACGACAGCGTCAGATCGATCAGGTCATAGGCACCGATACGCTCGACACCGTTGAAATCGGTGTAGTCAACCGAATCGTCGTCATCGTCCACGGCGGACAGGTGACGCCAGCGGGACGAGAAGGTCAGAGGACCATCGACATAGCTGGCACGCGCTGTCCACTTGAACGACGGGATCGGCTCACCGCACTCTACGCCGAACCGGCCGGCACAGGTAACCAGATCTGAACCTTCGAAAGCTTCGAACTCATACTTTTCGGTCCACGTTCCGAGGAACGAGAAGTTGAGATCCGATGCGCCGTTTCCGAGTACTGAGAACGGCAGGTCGAGACCGTAGGACACCTGAAGGTCGATACCGGACGTTGCGAGCGTCGCGATGTTCTGACCACCCAGAAGCGGCGGATTAGCCGTGGTGATGACGCCGTTTTCACGGATCGAGCCGCCACCGAAGAACGGAGCACAGACCGTGGCGTTCTGGTCCTGCACCTGGTTGAAGCACAGGTCGAACGCCGTCGAAAGCCCGATCGTGGTGATCGCATCGTCGATGGTGATGTCGAAGTAGTCCGCCGTAACCGTCAGGCCAGGAACGGCCAACGGTTGCACCACCATACCGAAGGTATAGCTGTCGGACGTTTCTTCGAACAGATCGGGGTTACCGCCAAACAGCGCAGGGATCTGCGTGTTGATCTGAATCCCCGTGGTGCCCAGCTGACCGGGCGAAACGCCGTTGGCAAGACACAGGTCACGAAGCGCGCCCGAGGTTGCCGCAGAACGCGTACAAGGATCGGTTGCACCCGGGAAGCCGATGGCCTGGCCGCCGAACAGTTCGGCAACGTTAGGTGCACGAACAGCGCGCTGATACTGACCACGCAGCGTGATGTCGGGGATCGGCTGAATCTCAATGCCGCCGGCATAGGTCCAGACGCCACCGATGGCATCAAGCGAGTAGTCCGAATAACGGCCTGCACCCGAAAGCTCCACGCGGAAGCCGCTTTCCGTTTCGAACGGAACGTTCAACTCGGCGAAGACTTCCTTCACGTCGTAGCTGCCCTCGGTAGCCTGGCCGGCGTTGAAGCCGATCACGTCACCCGAAGCCAGAGCCGTATCGGGAATGAACTCCGATGCAACCTTGCGGTATTCACCGCCGACAGCGAAGCCGACTGCTTCGGCAGAACCGAAAGCGAGATCGCCGAACGTGCCGGAAACCACAGCCGAGGCAACCTGCAGCGACGAGGTATCGCCATTCTGCGCGAGAATGGTGATGGCGTCGACCTGCTCGTCGGTCAGCGTGTTGGGGCCGAAGATGTTGATCGGCGTACCGGTGCCGTCGAGACCTGCCTGGAAGGCAGAGCGCGAGATGTTACCCTGCTGAACCTGCGAGTTGCGGGTGCGTGCATAGAGGTAATAGGCATCGTAGTTCAGGTAGTCGCCCACGGGACCGCGGACACCGCCCAGAATGCGGAAAGCGTTACGCTCGTCCAGATTCTCTCGAAGGCCGGTTTCAACAACACGACGCTGAACGAAGGTGCTGACCGTGCCGAGCTCGGCAGTCGAAAGAGGGTCGAGACCATTGGCAACACGCGCGGCGCTGGCTTCGGCTTCACGCTGGTCAAGTTCCTGGAAAGCAGCGAAAGTCGCGTCGTCCAGGAAAGGTTCAATCGTGTCGAGGTCGAGGTTGAACGTACCGGTCACTGGCGTCGCGGCAAGCGCGGCGTCAACACGGTTGTTCACGTAGGTGACTTCACCGTAAACGGTTGCGAAGTCGAACACTTCGTACTCGGCATAACCGCCGAGCAGGTAACGTTCCTGCGGAAGCTGCAGGTAGTTGACCGGTGCATAGTTGTAGAGATCACCGGCACGTGCGCGGCCAACACCGGCGGTGTCGAACACGGCATCATCGATGACGAGGCCGGCACCAAGCGGCAGCGTGTCGCCGTCAGCGTTGATGTCTACTGAACCAGGCGTGTTGATACGACCCCGAGGCAAAGTGGATGAACCGAACTGCTGCAACGGAGCCGAAGAAGTTTCGCCGCCGAGGGCGAAGTTGGAGAACGCACGGTCGCCCTGGAACAGGGATTCGCGATTGTAGTATTCACCGAACACGGTGACGTTACCGCGACCGTCGGCGAAATCGGTGCCGATTGCACCGTGGATTTCATAGCGATCGGCATCGCCTTCCTCGGTGATCGAGTACTGGCCGCCGAGTTCGACGCCCTGTACCTGACGCAGGCGGAAGTTCACGACGCCCGAAAGAGCGTCCGAGCCGTATACGGCGGAAGCACCACCGGTCACCACGTCCACGCTTTCCAGCAGGAACTGCGGGATGGTGTTGAGGTCGACGGTCTGGTTGGTATCGAAGAACATCCAGCGACGGCCGTTCACGAGAACCAGGTTACGGGTGGAACCCAGGCCACGCAGGTCCAGCGAAGCTGTGCCGTTGCCGGGGTTGTTGGAGTTGGAGGTGATACCCGGAACAACCTGCGGCAGGGCGTTCACGACGTTCTCGACGTTCACGGTGCCCGACAGTTCGAATTCGGCGCTGTCGACGACGGCGACAGGAGCAGCCGTTTCGACGTTGCGGCGCTGAATGCGCGAACCGGTGACGATGATCATCTCTTCGGCAGCAGCCGGCTCGAGAGAGGGATCTTCAGGCTGGACCACGTCCTGCGCGAAAGCAGGTGAAGCCACCAGCGATCCGAAGAGCACGGTGCTGGTAAGCAGCGAGGCCTTCTTCTTATTAGTAATCATTTAAATGCTCCTGGTAAATGGGAGAATCTGCCGAAAGGAGGACCGCCTCGATCCGGAAACTCCAAAGCGTTTCCGGCTGTCAGCGTCCAAACTCCGCCTTCCTGGTTTCGCGTCAAACACGAATGTCCTGCGCCGCACAACGCCCCAGTGAACAAGTTTCACAGGTGATCGTTTCGTGTGACATTTATGAAACAATCCGTACAGCCAGCCTGTTGCGAGTACCGATGGCTTCGCGACACATTATTACCACCCTTCCAGGCCGAAGCATCCGATGCTTGCGTACGGGTCTTTGGCTGTAATCCGCGGATCTGGTGTTTGCGTCAAAAGGCATGAGTATCCTCAATTCGGCCTTAACGACATCGCGAAACCGCTTTCGGAAGCGCCGCACTAACCTCTCCTGTCCATTCTGTATTAGCGGCAGTGGGGACCGTCGCATCGAAACTTGGAGACTTGGTTATGCGAATTGCGCGAAAAATCCTGGCGGACCAGACCGGCGCCACCGGCATCGAATACGGTCTGATCGCTTCCTTGATAGCGATGGCCGCCATGTCCGGCTTCAACGAACTGGGCAATGTGGTAGACGGCAGTTATGGTGACACGGCAGAGCGATACGAAGACATCGTTCGCTGAAGCCACGATAGCCTCGGCGCTCACCCCTGGGCCCGTCTACACTCCAAATTAACCGAACCCGGCCATTGTGGCACCGGCGGCAATGGGGATCGCCGCGTCAGGCTACGGAGACTTCAACATGGGTATAGTAAAAGCCCTTATCGCGGATGAAACAGCGGCAACCGGCATCGAATACGGGCTGCTGGCCTCTTTCCTGGCGATGACGCTATTGGGCGGCTTCCAGGTGCTGGCCAACCAGGTCGACGATTCCTTCACCGACGTAAGCGAGAAATACGAAGACGCGCAGTAACTGGCGCCTCGGGGTCGCAGCGCGTGAGTTGATTGGCCGTACCGCTCGCCTTTATTCATCCCCTGCGCGCATAGCGCTGGTGCGTAGGCTGGGCGTCTATAATTCCCGAAATCTCAATACACACAGGCACCACTCCTGCCGGAAGCGAACGCGGAAGCGTAGTGCTCAAAGCCAGGTTATTTTGGTCGAACGAGCGGTGCTGTAGGCGCGTTAGCCTATTTTCTTATCGCACTTCAATGACTTGAGGCCCTTTACCTGGCCATAGCCGCGCCTCTTTCGACGAAGTTTTTTAAAACCTATTGGTCGGCTATTTGGTATTAGAGCCCCTTAGGCATCAAATTTGAGTTGCAGGAGTCAATTTTCAGGCGTCATTATCCAAAAGTTAACTAGGGGATACGACTCATGGCAAATCCTGAAGCAGAGACTGGCTCGAAAACGGAAAGTGATCGCAGGGCATTCCTTGCCACGTGCGGAAAGTATGCGATTACCGTCCCACCGGCGATGACTGTTCTTCTTTCGACGACGCTGTCTTCGCCCGCTGTTGCAAAGTCTGGTGGCGGAAACGGCAAGGGTCCAAAGGGCAACAACGGCATCGGCAACGGAGTCGACCCGCAGCCGCCCGGCAATCCGCCAGTGAATGATGCGCCAGGGACAGGTCCGGGCAATCCCGGCAACGGTGGCAAGGGTAAAATCTAGGCGCGGACGCCTGGAAGGAGTGCCCGAATTCGGAAGATGGCAACGATTGAGCCGCTTACGGATCGGCAGCAGCAAGTAGCGCATGAATGCCCAGACGTTCGCATCGGTTTGAGTGAACGCTTGCTTCTGCAAACGATAGAAGGACGGCAAACGGTCTTCGCCCAGAAGAGCCAACTGGTCTTTGAACCCGACGCAGCGTCTTGCGCGGTCCTGGCGCTGCTCGACACCCCCCTTCCGCTGCCCGCATTGTTCGACCAACTGTTACCGGCCTTCGGCGGCGATCGAAGAGCGGTCGCAGCCATGCTCGTAGACTGGTCGAATGCGGGTTTGATTGATGCCTTTGCATCTGAGAATTGCGAACTCCCCTCAGCGACGGCCTGCCTGCCCGCGCTGGATGCCACCATCGATCTACGCGTGCATGGCGAAGACACCGGTTGGTTCGATTGCTACCGCCACTTGCCCGAGCCTTCAAATTCTGGCCCATGCATTCAGATATGGCAAAGCGATGAGCTTGGCATCATCAAGGTTAACGGCGAACAGGGGCGTATCGTCCTGCGCGATATGCTCCCGGCCAGTTTCCGATATGGCCTGGTGGAATCCATCTTGCACCGGACCGAATGCATCGTCCTCCATTGCGCAAGCCTGATCAAGGACGACCGGGCGATACTGCTGCTGGGCCAATCAGGAGCGGGCAAGTCAACTCTTGCCATGTTTGCCAGCCAGCACGGGTTAGAACTGGGCGGAGACGATATCGCCCTGTTCGATCCGGAAAGCGGCAGTATTCTGCCCTTGGCCCTGCCGCTGACGCTTAAGCAGGGCAGTTGGCCGTTTATCAAAAGCAGTGTCTGGTGCCACGAAAGGCACGAACCCGTATTGCGCGAAGACGAGGTCGAGGTGATTTACCTGCCGCTTCCCCAGACCAACTCGCGCGCGCCTTTGCCGGTGAGAGCCCTGGTCCTGCTGGACCGCGACGATCAGACGGAGTCGGAACGATCGGCGTGGCCTAGGATCGATTGTCTGCGTCACCTCTGCAATGAATCGAGATCGCACTCGGGAACGGCCAGCGTCGAGGATATGCAGGCTTTGCTGGGAATGATGGATAAAGCTGAAACGCTTTCCCTGCGATATGAAAACGCTGCCAAGGCGGGCGAGATGCTGGGCTGCCATTTTGGCGACTGATAGAGACGCATTTGCATCCTTGTGCACGGCGCTGCAGGGGCAGGTCGCCAAAGGAACGAAATGGGAATCGCTTCTCACATTGGCCAACCGGACGCTTGTAACCCCGGCACTGGCGAACGCGCTTGCCGACAACGACCAGGTGCCTCCCGACGTGCGCGAATTTCTCGCAGCGATTGCCAGCCGCACGCTGGATCGCAACCTGGCAATGCGTCGCCAACTTTCCGAATGCTGCATGGCGCTTTCGAACTGCGGGGTCCTGCCTATCCTGATCAAAGGTGCAGCGTTCATGATTTCCGAGCCGCGCTATGTAAACGCAAGGCTCAGTACCGATCTCGATCTGGTCCTGCAGGCTGATCAGAAGGCTGCCGCGATTGCAGCGCTGCAAGCCATTGGATATGAATACGCACCGTCCAGCATTTCGCCCGACGCCGGTGTAAACCTTCAGCGCAGCAGCGACGTGGGCGGTCTCGACATCCACTACCGCCTTCGTTCGTTTCATCCCCAACGCCAATACGACGATCTTCGCCCTTACTGCGATCGCGCTTTGCTGAACGGGGCAGCGATCTGCGTGCCCTCGCGCGAACTCCAGCTGGCCATCCTGGTCGCACACGACCAGATGCAGGAGCGCGACTATTGGCGCGGACTGATTGACTTGCGGCACATGCTCGATTTGCGGGCCATCGTTTTGGCCGGTGGCAAACTGAATGAAGATATCCTGGCCGATTTGTTTCCTGAAGGGCCGCATCGCCGGGCACTGGAAACGCAACTGCTTACGCTGGAATGGGTGTTCGGTATCGCCAGGCCCATTCACGCAGATTCCGGACGCAGGGCGCGGCTGCAAGTCAGGCGGCGGCGATGGCAGATTGGCAGGGCGTGGGCTTTACCTGTTACAACGGCTGCAACCTTGATGATCGATCCAATGCGACCACCTGATGCCGTTCTCGAAACAGGTCGGTGGCGCAGCGTTGCCCAGTATTATCGTCGGATGTTCGTGCCAGCCAAGGATACGAAGGTCTAGTCGCGAGCACGCCGACGCCCAGCCCTATTCCTCTCCCATCCGCAACGCAGCGATAAACGCTTCCTGCGGAATGCTCACGTTGCCGTATTCACGCATTCGGGCCTTGCCCTTCTTCTGCTTGTCCAGCAGCTTCTTCTTGCGCGAAATGTCCCCGCCGTAGCACTTGGCGGTCACGTCCTTGCGCAGGGCGGCGATGGTTTCGCGGGCGATGATCTTGCCGCCGATGGCAGCCTGGATCGGGATCTTGAACAGGTGGCGCGGGATCAGGTCTTTCAGGCGTTCGCACATGCCGCGTCCGCGCTCCTCCGCAACGGAGCGGTGGACGATCAGCGATAGCGCATCCACGGCCTCTGCATTCACCATGATGTTCATTTTCACGAGGTCGCCCTCGCGATTGCCGATCTGCTCGTAATCGAAGCTGGCATAGCCGCGGCTGATGGACTTGAGCCGGTCGTAGAAATCGAACACCACCTCGTTCAGCGGCAATTCGTAGGTCACCTGCGCGCGCCCGCCGACATAGGTGAGGTCGGTCTGGATACCGCGGCGATCCTGACACAGCTTCAGGATGGAACCCAGATGCTCGTCCGGGGTGTAGATCGTGGCCTTGATCCACGGCTCCTCGATCATCTCGATACGGTTCACGTCCGGCCAGTCGGCAGGGTTGTGAATGTCGATGACGGTGGCATCCTCGTTCTTCGTGTGACCAAGATGTACGCGGTACACCACGCTTGGCGCAGTGGTGATCAGGTCCAGGTCGTATTCGCGACTGAGGCGTTCCTGAATGATCTCCAGATGCAGCAGGCCCAGGAAGCCGGCGCGGAAGCCGAAGCCGAGTGCGGCGCTCCATTCCATCTCGTAGCTGAAGCTGGCGTCATTCAGCCGCAGCTTGCCGATGGATTCGCGCAGCTTCTCGAAATCGGCGGCGTCGACCGGGAAAAGACCGCAGAACACCACGGGCTGCACTTCCTTGTAGCCCGCCAGCGCCTTGTCCGCCCCACCCTTCACCGTGGTGATCGTGTCACCCACGCGGGCCTGCTCAACTTCCTTGATCTGCGCAGTGATGAAGCCGATCTCGCCAGGGCCGATCTCGGGCAGGTCGGTGCGCTTGGGGCTGAAGCAGCCAACACGGTCCACCAGGTGCTCCGTACCGCCCTGCATGAATTTAACGTTGAGGCCCTTCTTCAGCACGCCGTCCATCACGCGCACCAGGATGACCACGCCGAGGTACGGGTCGTACCAGCTATCCACCAGCATGGCCTTGAGCGGTGCGTCGCGATCGCCGGTGGGCGGGGGAATGCGCGCAACAAGCGCTTCCAGCACGTCCTCGATACCGATGCCGCTCTTGGCACTGGTCAGCACAGCGTCGCTGGCGTCGAGGCCGATGATATCCTCGATCTCGGCCTTAACCTTCTCCGGCTCTGCGGCAGGCAGATCGATCTTGTTGATGACGCACACGATCTCGTGGTCGTGCTCTATCGACTGGTAGACATTGGCCAGCGTCTGCGCTTCCACCCCTTGCGCCGCATCCACCACCAGCAGCGCGCCTTCGCAGGCGGCCAGGCTGCGGCTCACCTCGTAGGCGAAGTCGACATGGCCGGGCGTGTCCATCAGGTTCAACTCATAAGTCTCGCCATCCTTGGCGGTGTAGTTGAGCCGCACGGTCTGCGCCTTGATGGTGATGCCCCGCTCTTTCTCGATGTCCATGTTGTCGAGCACCTGCTCGGACATTTCGCGTTCAGTCAGGCCGCCGCAATGCTGGATCAGGCGATCCGCCAGCGTCGATTTGCCGTGGTCGATATGGGCGATGATGGAGAAATTGCGGATGCGCGACAATTCGGTCATGGCGCGCCTTTAGCGGGGCGTCGATGAACTGTCAGCCGGAATATGCGTCTAGCCTGCGCGCGACGCTCCGCCGCCAACATCCACCTGCATGAAGCGGGGTCGCGTGCGGGATGTGTCGCTACCTGCGGCAGCGGCGGCAAGATGGTGCCCGCTAGGCAGCGCCTGCAGCGGCATACCGACATTGGCTAGCATGTAGGGCGATACGCGGTGCCGGGTGCAAAGCCCGCCGGCCCCGTCCGATACCAGCGGCATCTCGAATTCCAGCCCCTGCGTCGCATCCTGCGAACGGCGAACCTTGCCCACCACGATCTGCCCCTCGCCAAGATCGATCACCAGGTCCGTGCCGATGGGGACATCCAGCAGCCCTTCAATGCGCGCGCCGGTGCGCGAAAGATCCCGCAACATGGCGACGTAATGATGATCCTCGTGCACAATGCCGATACGACGGAACAATGTGCGGCGCTGGGCGCGGTGCTTGGCGGGACCGACGGGTTCGTATCGCAATTCGCCGGATTCCAGTTTCGCAACGACATCACCCTGCGATACGGCGCGAGAGAAGATGAACCCTTGCACGGTATCCACTTCCAGCGATCCGACCGTTTCCAGTTCATCCATCGCTTCCACGCCTTCGGCAACGGTCGTCATGTCCATCGCGCGTGCAAGGCTGGCAATCGCATTGATAATGGCTCGGCCAGACTTGCCATCCTCCGCACAACCGCGAACGAAGCTCTGGTCGATCTTGATCTTGTCGAACGGGGCCTGGCGCAGATATGACAGGGAGGAATAGCCGGTGCCGAAATCGTCCAGCGCCAGCTTCACCCCCAGCTTCTTCAGCCTGGCGAACATGTCCTGTGCGCTGCCGACATCTCCCATGAAAACGCTCTCGGTGATTTCCAGCTCCAGCCGCGAAGCCGGCAGGCCGGACTCCGACAGGGCCTTTGCAACCACCGTGGGCAGGTCCTCGTTCATGAATTGTCGGGCCGACACGTTGACCGAAACAGGCAGGGTGCCCGGCCACTTTGCAGCATCCTTGCACGATTGCGTCAGCGCCCAGGCCCCAAGGCTGTCAATCAGGCTGCTTTCTTCGGCAATCGGAATGAACACGGCTGGCGATATGGCACCGTGCTCCGGATGCTCCCAACGCATCAGCGCCTCGAACCCGCGCACGATATGCAGCCGCGCGTCGACCTGGGGCTGATAGCGCATCTCCAGCTGCTCGCGCACGATGGCGTCGCGCAGATCCTCCTCGATTTCCCGGCGGTCTTCGGCGCTTTCCTTCAGGTCGTTGGAATAGAAACGGAACTGGCCGCGCCCACCTCCCTTGGCGGCGTAGAGGGCCAGGTCGGCAGCTTTCACGAGTTCGGAAGATTCGATCCCGTCGTAAGGTGCCACTGCGATGCCTACGGACGTTCCGATGATCGCGCGCCTGCCTTCGATCGAATAGGGCTGCGAGATCATCTGGATAAGGCGATTGGCGCAATCGCCCAGCTTGCCGCGATCGTCCAGATCGGGAACGATAAGCTGGAATTCATCGCCGCCGATACGGCCGATTTCCGCACCCGTGGGCGCCACGCGCTGCAAGCGCTGGCTGACCTGGCGCAGCAATTCGTCCCCGGCAGGATGTCCAAGCGTATCGTTCACTTGCTTGAACCGGTCGAGATCGAGCATGATGATGGCGCAGCTGCGCTTCTCGATCTTGTAGGCGGTAAGCGCCGCTGTCAGACGTTGCGTCATGCGGTGGCGGTTGGAAAGACCGGTCAGCGCATCGAAAGCGGCCATGCGCGATGTCTTGCGCTTTTCCTCGTAGGTCGCGGTAATATCCCTTACCGTTCCGCGATAACCGGTAAAATCCTGCTTTTTGTTGAACTGCGGGCGCCCCGTCAGCAACCACCATTTGCGCGCGCTTTCCTTGCCCTCGTCTCCATTTATGGAAACGGCGAGTTCGGTAAAGCTCGACCTTGAACTGAGCAGATAGGAAAGTGGTTTCACCTCCTCCTGATCAGCGTCCTCGCTGGCGGTCTTCAGGATCCTGGCAACCGGCTGTCCGATGACGGGCCTGTCGTCTGCGAACTGGGTAATGGCCTTGGCAGAAAGGTACGTCAGGCGGCACTCGGCATCCGTGGCCCAGAACCAGGCCAGGTCGCTCGCCTCGACGCCTTCCAGCATCGCCAGTCGATCCCTGTCCGATACGACCGAAACCCTGGAGGCTGCCGCTTCTGCGTCGGGCACGCGAACGGGATCGACATCATTACCGCCAAACCCCTTCCAGATACCGCGAACACCCATGCATTGACTCTCTATTGACGGCCGATCGGCCTGCCAGCGCACCGCGCTGCATTTGTCCGCACCATGCTAAACATTTAGCCTTACCAAACCGCTAAGGGGTTTCCCTTGGATGAAGTGAGATCAGCCCGCCTTCTTCATCTCCACGACCTTGACCGGCCCTGGCGCCGCCCCTTCGATGGCAACGATTCGCCCGGCTTCATCGCGTTCGAGTGCATTGGCGAACTCGACGCCCATGCGGTCTTCCTCGCTCCAGCGAGTGGTGCAGGTGACGGTTCGGCTTTGCGAAATCTGTACCTTGAAGATCGTGCCTACCGGAACGTTCCAGAGACCTTCGATCATCGCCCCGGTTGTGGAGACATTGCGGATCGTGCCGTTATAGAGGTGGCCACTGTGGTCCATCACCACCTTGCGCAGCATGGTCTGGCGCGGCGCTCTGCTGCAACGCGGTCCACGCGCCACCGCGTCCAGTCCGGCGGCAAGGCGCGCATCGGCCTGCCTTGCATCGAGGGGCCGCTCGTAAATGTAACCTTGCACGTGGCTGCACCCGTGCATGCGCACCAGGTCAAGCTCGTCCATCGTTTCCACGCCTTCCGCCGTCGTCTCCATACCCAGCGAATTTGCGAGACTGGTGATGGAGGCAATGATGGCGCCATTCCGGCTGCCCTGGTCTGTAATGCCGCGCACGAAGCTCTGGTCGATCTTGATCTTGTCGAACGGCGCTTTTCGTAAATAGCCAAGGGAGGAATAGCCGGTGCCGAAATCATCCAGCGCCAGGCGAATGCCCAGGTTTTTCAGCGAATTGAACATTGCTTCCGTGCCCGCGCTATCCTGCAGGAAGACCGTTTCGGTGATTTCCAGTTCCAGCTGCGATGCCTTGATCCCCGAATGGGCAATGGCGTTCGCCACGATACCCGGCAACTGAGGATTGGCGAACTGCAACGGAGACACATTTACCGCGACGCGGATTTCCTTTGGCCACTTTGCCAACTGCTCGCACGCCTGACGCAGCGCCCATTCGCCCAGTTGCTGGATCATCCCGGTGTCTTCGGCAGACTCGATGAAACGGTGGGGAGAGATCCAGCCCTTGATCGGATGTTGCCAGCGCATCAGCGCCTCGAACCCTGTGATGCTGTCCGTCGCCGTCGATACTATCGGCTGGTAGAACATCTCCAATTCGCCCTTGGTCAGGGCATCGCGCAAGTCCTCTTCCATCTGCGAGCGCGCCTCCGCATCTGCGTGCAGGTCTTGCGAGTAGAAATGGTAACGGCCACGCCCGCCGTCCTTTGCGGCATACAGCGCAAGGTCGGCATTGCGGATGATGTCTTCGCTGGAAGCGCCATCGTCGGGCGCGATCGCGATGCCGGTCGACGCGCCGATGATCACGCGCTGACCGTCGATGGAATAGGGTTGTGAAATCGAATTGATGATATCCCGGCCGAGCCCGGCCAGCGTCTCGCGATCCACGCGCGTCGGAATGATGACCTGGAACTCATCGCCGCCGAGACGGCCGACCTGTCCCATCTTGCCAACCGCACGTTGCAGGCGTTGGGCAACCTGTTTCAGCAAGGCATCGCCTGCTGGGTGGCCCATGGTGTCATTCACCTGCTTGAAACGGTCGAGATCGAGCAGGAAAACCGTACAATTGCGGTTGGATTGATGCGGCGCCGCGAGGATTTTTTCCAATGCCTGGCTCATCTGGAAGCGGTTGGCGAGGCCGGTAAGCGAATCGTAGCGCGCCAGCCGCGTGGCGTTTTCCTGGCTGCGCTTTCGCTCCGTCAGATCGGTTCCCGATCCGCGAAAACCGATGAAGTTGTCGAAATGATCGTAAAGCGGGCGCCCCGAAACGGACCACCAGCGCTCCTCGTCTGCTATGGCCGCACGCACGGACAATTCGCTGAATGATGACCGCGCCGAGAGGTGAAACAGCAGCGTGCGCTCACCCTCCTCGCCAGTATCGGCAAGATCGAATAGCCTCGTCAACGGCTGCCCCACCAGTCTGCCCGGGCTGATCCGCAGGGCCTGCGCCACGGGCGGAGAGATATATGTGAGCAAAGATCGCCGATCGGTTTCCCAGAACCAGCCCTGCCCCGTCTCCTCGTAGTCGGTCAGGATGTCCTGCGCGCGAGTGGCGATACGTTCCTGCGCGCGCTTGTGCCTGGTTTCCTTCGCCTTCTGGATCATCTGCTCTCGCGTCACCATCACGGCAACGCCCAGTCCGCCCAGCACGGCGATTGCGCCCGCCAACGAGCCCGAAGCCACCACGGCAGCTGACCATATCGCGAACTGCGCAGCGAAGATCATGGCGGGCTGGCGGCGCAGGTACACCACTACAATCGTACTGACGCCCAACAAGGCCGCGACGGTCACGTCCCACGCGATGCCATCTTCCATAGTCCAGCGGATCATCCCGAAGCCGAACATGAACAACGGCACGACCACCACCAGAGCGGCCCCAGCCGCCCTGATCGCCAAGCTGCGCGCTGCAACCGCCTTCCACACTCGCCTGACGGGCAGGACACCGGCAACCGACAGCACGAGCGCCAGGCCCGGCAACAGATTGGGTAACATTTCGGCAGCATTCGCCGCAGCGAGAATTGCACCGATCAGCGCCATCACCAGAAATGGCCATGAACGCGGAAAAAGCTCACGCTCGATCAACGCGTTAAGCGGTGGCCCAGCCTGCCGGCTGCGCTGCGCCTCGCGCCGCTCAGCGCGGCGTCGATTGGCGCCCGTGGAACCGGTCGTCGAAGCGGTGGCCGTGGAGGGTTCGGTGTTCTCCCCCTCGACCCCTCCCGCCCTAGCCACGGGTGATGGAGATGGCTGGAGCTGTGGCGCTGGCAAGGGGGATTGCTGCTGCGCAGGCGCAGCCGCTCTCCTGACTCTTTCGATGACCTTGCCTGATGGACGATCCATGCGCGGGTACATGGCCCAAAAGGCTTTGAGGAACGGTTAACTCCTCCGACCGGCCAGCCAGGTTTTTCCCAATTGTCGCAGGGGAACGCATTGCCGGACGGGGTTAATTCGCTAAACATCCGATGGCGCCCTGATCGTTCGGGAGTAACCTTGGATGCGACATATTGCCATTATTGGCTCCGGTCCCGCCGGATATTACACGGCAGAAGCTGCGCAAAAGGAATTTGGCGAGGGTGTTCGGGTCGATATTTTCGACAAGCTTCCCGTCCCATACGGCCTGATCCGCACAGGCGTGGCGCCCGATCACCAGTCGATCAAGGGTGTTTCCCGCCGATATGAAAAGACCGCGCTAACCGAAAATGTCCGCTTCGTGGGTAATGTCGCGGTGGGCGAGGATATATCCATCGCGCAGATGCAGGACATGTACGATGCCGTCGTTCTGGCAACCGGCGCGCCCCAGGACAGGGAACTGGATATTCCGGGAGAAGACCTGGCCAACACCTTCGGCAGCGCTGCCTTCGTTGGCTGGTACAACGGACATCCGCAATTCGCCGATCTCGATCCTGACCTCTCCGGCACCAATGCAGTGGTAATCGGCATGGGCAACGTCGCACTGGATGTTGCGCGCATGCTGTCGAAGAAAGAGCAGGAATTCGATGGTTCCGATATCGTAGGTCACGCGCTGAATGCACTGGGCGCCAGCAATATCGACCGGGTCATCCTGCTGGGCCGTCGCGGGCCGCACCAGATCATGATGACGCCCAAGGAACTGGGCGAACTGGGCCAGTTGGACCATGCTGCACCACATATCGACCCACGGGACCTTCCCGATCAGGCGGAAGATGCCATCCTCGAACCGGGGCTGCGTAAATCAGTAGCCATCCTGCGTGAATTTGCCGCGACGCCCGAACATATCCGCGCTGAAAAACGCATCGCCGTGGAATTCGCCTTCTTCGCCCAACCCAGGGCCCTGATCGGCGATGGCAAGGTGGAGGCAGTGGAAGTAGAGCGCACACGCCTTGAACGAGGTCGCGCCGTTGGCACGGGCGAGGTGGAACGATTGCCCGCAGACCTTGTCATAAGCTGCATTGGCTACCGCACGACGCCCATCCCCGGCGTGCCATTCGACGAGCGCGCCGGACGCTTCGCCAATGACGAGGGTCGCATCCTGCCCGGCCTCTATTGCGTAGGCTGGGCCCGGCGTGGCCCTTCCGGCACGATCGGCACGAACAAGCCTGATGGCTTTGGAATCATAGAGAAAATCGCCGCAGACATGACCGACGGCACGCTACAGAGCAAGGGCAAGAAAGGGCGCGAGGCTTTCGACGCATTTGCCGCCGAAAAGGGCATCGATGTCGTCACTTTCCGCGACTGGAAAAGGATCGAGGAAGCCGAAGTCAAGGCTGCCCGCGAAGGTGCCCCGCGCGAAAAATTCGTCGATATCGAAGCGATGATCAAAGCGGTGAATTAGGGCCCCGTCATCCCGGACTGCTCCGGGACGACGGCATGACCGTAAACCCGCACTAAACCCGCATCGGCATCAGCACGTAAAGCGCCGGGCTAGCTTCATCCTTGCGGATCAGCGTCGGGGCGCCCGCGTCGGCAAAGTGCATTTCCACCGTGTCGGAGTCGATCTGGTGAAGAATGTCCTTCAGGTAACCGGCGTTGAATCCGATTTCCATCGCGTCGGACCCGTATTGCGATGAAACCTCTTCCACGGCATTTCCGTTGTCCGGGCTGGTGACGGTTAGCGTGACCTTGTCGTTTTCCAGGCCCATCTTCACGGCGCGCGTCTTCTCGGTGGCGATGGTAGCCACGCGGTCCACGCCGGAGAACAGCGACTTGGGATCGACTTTCAGCAGCTTGTCGTTGCCGGTGGGAATCACGCGGCTGTAATCGGGGAAGGTGCCGTCGATCAGCTTGCTGGTAAGGACCACGCCGCCCTCCCCGCCTAGGGCAAAGCGGATCTTCGAGGGGCTGAGGTCGATGGCGACGTTGCCTTCCATGGCCTCCTCCAGCAGCTTGCGCAGTTCGGCCACGGCTTTGCGCGGCACGATGACATCGGGCATGCCTTCTGCGCCCGCGGGACGCTCGAGCGTGTAGCGCGCGAGGCGGTGGCCATCGGTGGCCGCTGCCTTCAACACGCCGCCATCCTCGTCCGCAACGTGGAAGAAGATGCCGTTCAAATAATAGCGGGTTTCCTCGGTAGAGATGGCGAAGCGGGTGCGGTCGATCAGTTCGGCAAGCGTCTTTGCAGACAGTTCGAAACTGGTCGGCAGGTCGCCTTCCACGATTACCGGGAAATCGTCGCGCGGCAGGGTGGGCAGTGAGAAGCGGCTGCGCCCGGCCTTGATGGTCATGCGGTTTTCCGCCGTTTCCAGCGAAACCTCGCTACCATCGGGCAGCTTGCGCGCAATGTCGAACAGCAGGTGCGCCGAAACGGTAATCGCGCCGCCACTTTCCACGCTGTTGGCTTCCAGGCTTTCGACCACCTGCAGATCGAGATCGGTTGCCATCACTTTTACATGGCCGCCCTCGTCCGCTTCGATCAGGACATTCGAAAGAATCGGGATGGTGTTGCGCCGCTCCACCACCGACTGGACGTGAGACAGGCAGCGCAGCAATTTCGCGCGTTCGATGGTGGCCTTCATGGCAATCTAATCCCCAAACTCTGACGCTACGGTGCCGGGAAAACCCGGATTCGCATGGCTGCGCCGGTCAATAATGCGATACTACCCTTAGCGCAGGCGTATTTGCGGGCAAGGATTCGGAAGCGACTGGACGGATTCCTTGGGGAAAAGTTGTTCTTTACCCCAGCATAGCCATGCCGCCGTTCACATGCAGCACCTGACCGGTGACGTAATTCGCCTCTTTCGATGCAAGGTAGGCGACGGCCGCGCCGATATCGTCGCCCTCGCCCATGCGGCCCATCGGGATGCGGCCATTGATCGCATCCTTCTGCTTGTCGTCGAGCGCGTCCGTCATCGCAGAGCGGATGAAGCCGGGGGCAACGCAGTTCACGGTGATGCCGCGCGCGGCCAGTTCCTGCGCCATGGAGCGGCTCATGCCGACGACGCCTGCCTTGGCGGCGCAATAGTTCATCTGCCCAGGATTGCCCGTGGCGCCCACCACGCTCGTGATATTGATGATGCGGCCAAAGCGGGCCTTCATCATGGGGCGGGCGCTGGCGCGCATCAGGCGGAAGGTGGATTCAAGATTGATCTTAATAACCTCGTCCCACTCCTCGTCCTTCATGCGCATCGCCAGGTTGTCGCGCGTGATGCCGGCGTTGTTCACCAGGATATCGACGCTGCCCAGCGTATCGATGGCGGCAGGGATGAGTTCTTCCACCTGCGTGGTGTTGGAGAGGTTGCAGGTGATTTCGACATGCCCGTCGTTATCGGGGTGCGGCACTTCCTCGTTCAATTGCTCGCGAAAGGCGCGCAGCTTGCTACCGTTGGAGCCGGACAGCGCCAGCCGCGCACCCTGCCGCGCCAGCGCATAGGCTATGGAGGAGCCGATGCCGCCACTTGCGCCGGTAACCAGCGCCTTCATTCCTTCGAGTGAAAACATGGTCATACTTCCTTTGCCAAAGCCTCGATATCGTCCATTGTCACCACGCTGGTGGCGGTGGCATCGGGCGCGATCTTGCGGATCATGGGGCCAAGCACCTTGCCGCCAATCTCGATGAAATGCGTGACGCCTGCATCCTGCATCGCCAGCACGCTTTCGCGCCAGCGCACGCGGCCCGTGATCTGTTCGACAAGCAGGTCCCTCTCCGTCGCCGGATCGGTGACTTCGGCTGCCGTGACATTGGCGTAGAGCGGCAGGCGGAAGGCCTGAGGGGGCGTGTCCTTCAGCGCAAAGTCCATGCGCTGCGCCGCAGGCTGCATCAGCGAGCAATGGAACGGCGCCGAAACCGGCAGCTTCACCGCGCGCTTGCAGCCGTGATCCTTGGCCATGGCAACGGCGCGGTCGATGGCCTCGGCGTGGCCGGACAGCACCACCTGCCCCGGATCGTTGTCGTTCGCCACTTCGCAAACCTGTCCTTCGGCGGCAGCATCGGCCAGCGCTTGGGCCTTTTCAAGGTCTGCCCCCAGCAAGGCACACATCGAACCAAGGCCGATGGGCACGGCATCCTGCATGGCAATGCCGCGCGTACGCAGCAGTTTTGCCGTGTCCGTCAGGCTGAAGGCGCCGACGGCGGCCAGCGCGGAATATTCGCCCAGCGAGTGCCCTGCGACGGCGTCGCCTTTCTCCGACAGGGAGAAGCCACCGTCTTCAAGAATACGCGCAACGGCAATGGCATTGGCCATGATCGCGGGCTGCGCGTTGGCTGTCATCGTCAGTTCGGATTCCGGTCCTTCGGCCATCAGCCGGGCCAGGTTCTGGCTCAGCGCCTCGTCCACCTCGCCAAACACCTCGCGGGCGACGCTGCTGGCTTCGGCAAGGTCCACGCCCATGCCGATCTTCTGGCTTCCCTGTCCGGGAAAAACGAATGCAATCATTGTGACTCCTTCTCTCCGGCGCGGGACTATGCCCCCAATGCGCCTTGCGCAACACCGAAGGGCACTATCGCGTTGGCCGCATCGTGGCCGATATCGGCGCGGCCAAGGTAGGGAATGCCGCTGCGCTCGCACCAGTAGCGCGCGATTTCCTCCTCGGTCATGCCGAAAGGACGGTCATTTTCCGGGACGTGGCTCACGCGTCCCAGCCGCAAGCCCGCGATGCCGCGCAAATGCTGGCTGATGTGGAAAAACAATCGGTCGGTAGCATAGAGGTGCTCTGCCACTTCCTCCACCAGCACAACATGGCCGGTCAGGTCGGGCATCAGGTCCGTTCCGCACAGCATGGCTAGCGTCATCAGGTTGAAAGCGACGGCGGGCCGCTCATCCAGCCCGGCCTCCAGCGGTACGCCCTCTCCCGAAAGGAAACGCAGCACACGGCGGGCTGCATCCTCGCCGCCATCACGCCGGATATCGCCCGCAAGCGGTCCGTGTACAGGTCTACCGATATTGTTGCGATAGAGCGCGCCCAGCATGGTTCCGGCGTCGGAATAGCCGAGATAGGTCTTGTTCCGGGCAGGCTGGGTAAGTGCGGCAATCGCAGGCGCGGCGATGCGGTTGGAGCCATATCCGCCCATGGCGAACCAGATTGCATCAACATCCGGATCATTGGCCGTAGCGACAAAGGCGTCGCGCCGCGTCGCGTCGTCTCCAGCGAAATGGCCATGCACTTCGAAACATTGCGGGTGAAAGGAGAGGTCCACCTGCGGAAATTCTGCGGTGGCCAGCGCCATCACGGCCTCCGCACGTTCGCGGCGAATGGGCTTTCCGGGACAAAGGCAGGTAATGCGGGTTTTCATCGAATATCCCTCTAACATCCGCTTCACAAAGTGCCATGGGCCGCATAGTCACTTCCCCCATGAATGAATCGAACAGCGCCCTTGCCCCGTCCTACTTCTTTTGCGGTATCGGAGGGTCGGGCATGCTGCCGCTTGCCCAGATCGTGAAGGGCCTGGGCGCCGAGGTAGGCGGGTCGGACCGCAGTCGCGATCAGGGGCGCACGACGGAGAAGTTCGACTGGCTGGAATCGCGCGGCTTCCAGCTTTTTCCGCAGGATGGCAGCGGATTGAACAGCGGTGAACAGGTGCTGGTGGCGAGTGCCGCCATCGAAGATACCGTGCCGGAAATCGTTCGCGCAAAGGCCCTGGGCTGCCCCCGTCTCACCCGCGCGGAACTGCTTTCCCGCCTGTTCAACGCCGCGCCATGCTCCCTGGCAATCGGCGGTACCAGCGGCAAATCCACCACCACTGCAATGCTGGGCTGGATCATGGAGTATACGGGGCGCAAGCCCACGATCATGAATGGCGCGGTGATGAAGAACTTCGCCAGCCCCGCCAATCCCTTTGCCAGCGCAGTCGTGGGCAGGGGCAACGTCTTCGTCAGCGAAGTGGACGAAAGCGACGGCTCCATCGCGCTGTACGATCCCACCGTGGCGGTGTTGCTGAATGTCAGCCTCGATCACAAGAGCATGGAGGAACTGCGCCAGCTCTTCGGCGATTTCCTGCGCCGGGCAGAAACGGCGGTCGTCAATCTGGACGATGACGATGCGCAATATCTGGCGCGCAAATGCGAGAAAGTGATCTCTTTCGGAATTGACAACCCCAAGGCGACCATCGGCATCGAACCCGGCACGATGGTCGAAAGCGAAGACGAGACAGATGCCCTGCTGGTGGATCGTCGCACGGATGTTGGCCATTCGCTGCGCCTGCCCATGCCGGGGCGACATAACCTGGAAAACGCGCTGGCCGCTATCTCGGCAGCGGTGGCCACGGGTATAGGCGTGCACGATGCGGCAATGGCACTGGCCAGTTTCAAGGGGCTTGCCCGCCGTTTCGACGTGGTCGGCACCAGCGATAGCGGCGTGACTGTTATCGACGATTTTGGACACAATCCGGAAAAAGCCCGCGCCACCTTGCGTACGCTGAAATCGCAGGAAGGCCGCGTCATCGCGTTCTTCCAGCCGCATGGATATGGTCCACTCAAACAGATGGGCGCCGAGCTTGCGCAAACCTTCGCGCAGGAATTGGGGCCAGACGATATCACGATCATGTGTGCACCTGTCTATTTCGGCGGCACGGTGGATCGCAGCGTCGGCAGCGAACGTATCGTGCAGCTTATCAACGATGCGGGCGGCAACGCAGAGTACCACGAGACGCGCGAACAATGCGGGGATCGGATCGTGGAGCTGGCGAAATCCGGAGATCGCGTAGCAGTGATGGGCGCGCGCGATGATACGCTGACAGTATTTGCGCAAGGTCTGCTGAAGCGGATGTGAGTACCTACGCCAAAGCCTGGATATTCAATGGCGTCTGGACGCTGTTCGCATTGTGCGGCCTTGTAGGGCTTTACTATCAATGGGCTAGAGGAGAGGACGCCCCTCTCCCGTTACTTATAGGTATTGCGGGGTATCTAGCCTGCTTCTTCCTTGCTGGCTCTTTCCCTAAATGTCCGAACTGCGATGAACCGGTAAATGACGCTCATATCGCCGGGGACAGCAAAAATGGCCACGTCGTGCGCCCTGACCGACCGCCGCAGACCTGCGGTTTTTGTGGGTACAATCTGACATGAAAGCCTTTGGCAACGGTTACGCTCTAAAGTCGTCGACACATTGCAGACAACGAAGGGCATCTGGGACATAACATGCAGAAAAGTTACCGCCAGTCAGGCGTCGGTATGCTGGATGCGGCACCCGGCACCTACATGGTGCACGCCTATTTCGACGATAACCAAGTAGAGCTGATCAAGAGCAACGTGATCGGCTGGCAGGTTGCGCAGGACAGACGGTTGACCCCGCTGGTGCTGGATCCGCGCGCCGTGGACGATGAAGGCTGGGTCATCCTCCATCCCGATGGCCGTATCGAAGCCGAGGACGGGCGCAACTGGCCCAGCGAGGACGCGTGGCTGATGAGCCGGCGGCGCGAAAAACGGCGCGACGCAGCCTAGACCAGCCTCAGTGCCCCAGCCTCAGTGCCCTGCCCCGGTCTCGTGATTCAGGCCCAGCACCTTGTGCAACACGAAGACAATCACCGCGCCCAGCAGCAGGCCTGTCAGCGCCGATAGCCCGGCGAAGGTCAGCCAGCCGAACAGGCCGCCCGCAATGGCGGACACACCGTGCTCGATGCCCTCAACCCAGTGTTCCGGCCCGGAAATGCCGATCTCGGCAAGGCCGTGCAGGATGATACCGCCACCGACCCATAGCATTGCAATGGTGCCGATGAAGGAGAGCGCCACCAGCAGCTTCGGCATGGCGGACAGCAACAACTGCCCGAATCGACGGCCCCCGCTTGTCCTGCCCTCCGTCTTAAGGTGCAGTCCGATATCGTCCATCTTCACGATCAGGCCGACGGCACCATAGACGAACACCGTCACGGCAATGCCCACGACGGCCAGCACGCCCGCACGGGTAATCAGGTCTTCAGCGGCAACCTCGTTCAACGTGATGGCCATGATCTCTGCCGACAAGATGAGGTCGGTACGGATCGCGCCGGACGTTCGCTGTTTTTCGAAAGCGACGGGATCATCGATCTCGTCCTCCAGCGTCTTGCCGTGCTTCTCGCCGCCCAGCTTCTCGATCACCTTTTCTGCGCCCTCGTAGGAGAGGTAGGCCCCGCCCAGCATCAGGATGAAGACGATGGCGCCGGGCAGGAACTCGCTGAGCAGCAAGGCACCGGGCAACAGGATCAGCAGCTTGTTCTTCAGGCTGCCCTTGGTGATATTCCAGATGATCGGCAATTCGCGCGCCGGGGAAAGACCGGTGACGTAGCTTGGCGTCACCGCTGCATCGTCGATCACCACGCCAGCCGTCTTCGAACCTGCCCGCCCTGCGGCAGCGGCAATATCGTCCACGCTGGCGGAAGCGGTGCGGGCGATGATCGAAACGTCGTCTAGCAGGGCTACGAGGCCACCTGGCATGGAATTCTCCGGTTCAGTTTGTGCAAAGCCTGCTTGCCAACGCATCGAAGGCTTGGGAAGTGCCCGCGACATCTATTCCACGCGGTAGATGGGTCGATGATGCAATTCGCGTTCCGGCGCAACGTCTGCTTGCATTCCACCCCGATTTCGCTATGTGCGCGCCTTCCGCAGTACCCGGGCCAGATGCGCCCAATCGCGGGAATTTGAAGAAAGCCGGAGGGACGCGCACGGAATTCGCCGTGCCAATGTCAGCGATCGGCATAAATTGAAAGGAAGCGCGCATGGCTCTTTATGAGCATGTATTCCTCGCGCGTCAGGATCTGAGCCAGGCTCAGGTCGATGCGCTTGCCTCGGCCGCCACGGAAATCGTGGAAGCCAACGATGGCAAGGTCGTGAAGACCGAGACCTGGGGCCTGAAGTCCCTCGCATACAAGATCGACCGTAACCGCAAGGCGCATTTCGTAATGCTCAACATCGAGGGACCCGGCTCCCTCGTGGCCGAGCTGGAGCGTCAGAACCGCATCAACGAAGACGTGATCCGCTGGCTCACCATCGCCGTTGAAGAGCATGAAGACGGCCCGTCCGCCATGATGCGCAAGAACGACCGCGACAAGAAGCGCCGTTCCGACCGTGAGGAGCGCAACTGATGGCCCGCCCGTTTTACCGTCGTCGCAAGTCCTGCCCGTTCAACGGCAAGGACGCCCCCGTCATCGATTACAAGGACGTGCGCCTGCTGCAGGGCTTCATGTCCGAACGTGGCAAGATCGTGCCCAGCCGTATCACCGCCGTTTCTGCCAAAAAGCAGCGTGAACTGGCCAAGGCGATCAAGCGCGCCCGCCACCTGGGCCTGCTGCCCTACATCGTGAAGTAGAGGAGAATACATCATGGATATCATCCTCCTCCAACGCATCGGCAATCTCGGCCAGATCGGTGACATCGTCACCGTGAAGGACGGTTATGCCCGCAACTTCCTGCTGCCGCAGAAGAAAGCCTTGCGCGCCAATGAGGCGAACAAGAAGGTTTTCGAAGCGAACCGCGAGAAGCTGGAAGCCGAAAACGCCGAGAAGCGCACCGAAGCCCAGAAGCAGGGCGAAAAGGTTGAAGGCACCGAGATCGTCCTGATCCGCGCCGCCTCCAACGCCGGCCAGCTGTACGGTTCGGTCAACGTGCGTGACGTTGCGGCCGGTCTGGTGGCCAAGGGCCACGACATCGACAAGAAGCAGGTCATCATGGGCGCGCCCATCAAGACCATCGGCATGTTCGATGTCACCATCGCGCTGCACGCCGAGGTTGAAGTCACGATCAAGGCCAACGTCGCCCGCTCCGAAGATGAAGCCGAACTGCAGAGCCAGGGTATCGACATCCTCGCGCAGGCTGCCGAAGAAGAAACCCGCGCCATCGCTGGCGAAGGCTTTCAGGAAGAGCTCGACCCCGACCGTGAACTGGGCGATCTGCCCAGCGCGGAAGAAGGCGAAGAAGTTCTTGCTGAAGACGCCGCAGCCGAAGATGCCGAAGGCGAAGAAAACGCCTGAGGCACTGCTGGTTGAAACAAGAAAAGGGGTGCTACCGGCGATGGTAGCGCCCCTTTTTCGTATCTGGTGCAGGTCGACGTCCGAAACCGTCGCACAGGTAGAAGCTAGCCGTGGCCGAACCAGAGCCGCGACATGACAGGATCGAACACGCGCGGGTTCAATTCGCGGGCCTTTTCCGCCGCCTCACCCGACGCACGGGCATTGCCCAGCATTTCTTCCGCTTCGGAAAGGCGGGCGTAAAGCGGCGCACTGCGCCACCCTTGCGCTTCGGCTTCGAGGAGATGGGTCCGCGCCTCCGCCGGTCTGTCCGTAGCCAGCAAGGCTTCCGCCACAAGGATATGGGCATCGCCATAAGGCCTGTGCGCAAGGTTCTCGCGCGCGAGGTGCAGGGCCCGCTCCGGATCACCGAAGGCCAGTTCGTTCTCGAAAGTATGCGCCGTGTAGGCGACCGGCATGGCTTGCGCCCTCGCCCGCCAGATCGCAGCGGAGCGCTGCGTCAACCGGTATGCCGACCGTTCGTCACCCTGCGCAAGGTATAGCGAGGCAGCCGCGTCCAGCGCTTGGGGATCGCCTTTCTCGCGCGCGATGCGTTCCTGAACCGCAATGGCCTCTTCATAATTGCCAGCCACGCCTTGCGCTTCGGCAATGTAGAGTTCGATCAGCCAGTGACCGGGAAACAGCCTGTCGGCCTGCGCGTAGCGTTCCGATGCTTCTTCGAAGTTCCCTCGCGCGCTTTCGATCATACCGATCTGCAAGGCATAGGAAGCCAGTCCGCGCGGTGTGCGCAGGCTGTCCCGTCGCGCCGCCTCTGCCACAAGGCGGATAGCCTCGTCGAAGCGGCCTTGCGAGCGTGCGAGAAGCGCCCGGCGTATGGCGGTGCCCGATGTCGGCACGATCGCGTCCGCTGCGCTGTAGGCGCTGGCAGCAGCGGCCATATCCCCCCGATAGAAAGCGATATCGCCCCGCAATGCGGTGGCTTCCGCACGTTCGGCTGCGGATGGTGCGACGGCGACGTTTTGCAATCGGTCGAGGTGCTGTTCAGCCGCAGCCAAATCGTGACCAGCCATCGCGATTTCTGCTGCGGTGAGTATCGGACCGGATGCTGCAGGAGCAGCGGTCTGCGAAAGCTCCAGACTGATCATGGCCTGTGCCAGCTCGTCCGGATCGGCGGTGAGTTTGAACCGGGCAAGCTCGGCCCGTGCCAACCCTTCCAGTGGCAGCCACTGTTCGGGCGCATTGGCCACGCGTTCGCGCGCCAGGGAAAGCTGGCGGTCTGCTGCCGCCAGTTCTTCTGCGAAATTGCCGGGGCCGAAACCAGCAGTGGGAAGGGCCGTGGCAGCGGTGGCTGTTTCGCCGCCGCTCCACATGGCTTCGACCCCGACAAAGACGAGGACTGCCGCCCCTGAAAGGGCAAGCGCGCGCGGCGCTACACCCTTCCAGCGACGTGATCCCCAGTCGGCAGCGGCGGGTACGTCCCCTGTTGCTCCGCCGCCAACCATCAGCTTGGAACCGCGCAAGGCGTGAGCCCTGCGCCCGTCAGATCGTCCGCCAATGCCTCCGTCAGCCCGGTGAGCTGTTCCGAAAGCTCAGGCACGAACTCTCCGGTGGCATCGATCTGCGGGCTCGCATCGTTGTACGGAATTTTCTGATCCGATCCGATCAGCACCGTGGCGACTGCGGGCATGCCCATGCGATCCACCCTTGCATATGCAGGAGGAGGGTCGTTCCTGAAGGTGAAGTTCGTCCCGCCCGAAGATGCGATGGGGGGCGACCCTTGTGGCGGTGCCAGGAACGGGAAACCGCTCTGGAAAGCCACGTCGTTTTCAGGCGGGTTCAGCGGCAAATTGGCAAAGGTCAACGGACTGTGCGTAGACAGGTCAAGGAAGATCACCGCCAGTGTCACGTCGATCACCGGATCGCGCAGCAAACGACCGTTGGGGAAGCCTGCAGGGGCGTTGACGTTGATCGTCAGCGTATCCGGGATCACCGCATCGGCCACGGTAAAGCCGCCGGTACCCGGAATCTCCTGCTGGAGACATGGCCCAACATCGAAACTCGCGGACGAGGGAGTAGGCGTGGGTGTCGGAGCAGGCGTCGGCGCAGGAGTGGGAGCGACAATAATGTCATCATCATCGTCATCATCGTCCCCGAAGCAGCCCGGAAGCATGGCAAGCGCCACGAAAGCCGGAGCCATTGCGACTGCGCGGAGGCGCTTATTATTGGCAAAGGTCATTAGAGCTGTCCTCCAAAGCGTGCGGTTTCGGCCCAGACATCGATCAGTTGATCGCCGTTGGCGATGCGATCGAGAGGAATGGAGATGACAACGGCCGTCAGGTTCTGGCCGGCAAAGAAATCGCGATCCTCCATGAAGCTGAGATCGCCTGTATCCTTGGTTTCCATGAAGCCCTGAAGGTCGAAGAAGAACGGATCGTCGAACAGCCCGGCGTGAACCATCACACCGTCCTTGCTGATATCGGTTTCGACGGGGCCGACGATTGCTCCGCTAACGCCCGGCACGTTGGAAACCTGAACGCCGAACTCGTCGGTCGCGGCGCCGGTGCCGAAGCGGACGCGGATCGGTATCTCTGTATTGATGCGGCTGCCAGCATTGGAAATGTTGATCGAGTAGAGCACGTCGGGATCGTATGTGGCAGGCTCATCCGTCGCCTGCGGGCCGGAGAAGGTCAAGATCACATTGAACTTGTCGTCAGTGTGCCACGCGTAGATGTCGGCGATATCGGCAGCCCTGTCTGGCGTGCTATCAACGCTGGGGTCGGTTCGCCCTGGTGGATCGAGGTGGTCTGCAGCGGTAAGTCCCATACCGGGCAGAACCTGCGTGGCGGCAACCGCAAGGACTAGCCCTGCAGCGCCCGCCATGAACTTGGCATTTCTTCTCATGGATGTCTCCCAACTTTCAGCGCGCGAGGGCGCTTGGGAACGGGATGATTCTTCCCGCTCATTCATCAATACGAAAGATTTGCCCGGACGGATTTTACTTTTTGAAAACTTTTTCACGGAGATACACGCGAGTTATCCGCGAGCCGGGTGGAACAAACTTACGCGCGGTGCAATTGGTTTGCATGGCAAAGCCTGATTCCGACGAATCCCTTACTGAACAGCTCGCGCGTATCGCGCGTCGGGACATGTCGGTCTTTCCGAAGTTCTACGACGCGACCTCCGGACGGCTTTTTGCCAACATTCTCGGCATCGTTAAAAACCGCGAGGCGGCCGAGGACGTATTACAAGAGACCTATATCAAGGTTCTTAACCGCGCCCACGCCTTCGATTCCGATCGGGGCAAGCCGTGGCCGTGGCTGGTTCTGATGGCCCGCAACACGGCTATCGATCGCGTGAGGGCCCGCGGCAGGCGGGCCAATCTGGATGGAGAGAAATTCCTCATCGCGATGGACGACAATGACCAGCCGCCTGTCGATGAAACCCTCGCCACGCACGGCGAAGGGGTGCGGGCGATGGATGAAGTAAGCAAGTATGACGCTGCTTGTACCGAATGCATCCGGGCGGCCTTTTATGACGGCCTGACCTATTCCGAAATAGCCGAGCGGGAGAACCTTCCGCTCGGTACCGTAAAAAGCCGCATCCGCCGCGGCCTGAAATTCCTGAAGTCCAGACTGGATCGATGACAGACAGCCGACCTCTTGATGCGGAACGCACCATGCTTGCAGCCGAATATGCTCTTGGCCTGCTGGAAGGGGCAGAGCGTGCCGAATGTGAGCGGCTGTACGCCTCCGATCCTGCATTTGCGCAAGAAGTGGACCGTTGGGTGGGCGAAGCGGAGAGCTGGAACGAAGAACAGCAAACCGCCAGCCCATCGCGCCATTTCTACCAGCGAGTTGCGACCGCCGTCGGCGTCGAAAATATGGGCCGTCCGGTTGAAACCAATGATAACCGGGCAGCCTCCGGACCGGGCATGTGGCGGCCACTTGCTCTGGCTGCGTCACTGGCCGCAGTCGTATTCGCTGGCCTGTGGCTTCTGGATCGTCCGACAGACCCCGATCCCTCGATCGCGCGTGGCGAAGCGCCCGCACTGCCCGATCAGCAGGACAATTTCAGCATTGCGCAAATCACTTCCGGCGATGCGACATCGCTGGTTTCCGCTCTCTATGATAGCGACACCGGCACCTTGTACGTCAAACTCTCAGATATCCCCGATGCCGAGCGCGTGCCGCAACTGTGGCTGCTCGACAGTGCCGGGACACCGCGCTCATTGGGCTTTGGGACGCGCAGCGCAAATACCCGCATCGCCTTGACGCCAGAACAGCGGGAAATCGCCAGTGAAGGCGGGACACTGGCAATTTCGCTCGAACAACCGGCAGCGCAGCCGCATGAAACCCCCAGCGACGTGCTGGGCGCAGCGCAACTCGCCCACCTCGATATCGAACGCTGATCACTGAGGGTGGCACCCGGTATTCTTTCTGCAAAGAAAACCGATGCTGCCTAGTCCACCACCGCCAGTCCGTCTCCACCGGGCCCCGTGGGCAGGCGACGAAGCACCTCTCCGCTGGCAAAATCGATTTCGGCGATACTGTCGGCAGCCGTTTCCGCCGCGTAAAGGCGATCACCGTCTTCGCTGAATACCAGCGTCACCTGCACGGCATCGCTGCTGCCTGAAACGGGGATGGTGCGCACGAGATCACCCGTCGCGGTATCGATAACCGAAAGGTCACCCCCGCCAAAATTGCTGCTGACCATAAAGTCCCCCGAAGGGTGCATGGCAAGGCGAATGGGCACGTTGCCTGTCGGCACTTCCTCGCGGGTTTCCAGCGTTTCGGGATCAAGGCGATAGGCAATGTAGGCGGAATTGGAAGAAACCCACAAGTCCGCGCCATCGGGCGATAGCGCAATGGCCTCTATATCTTCGCCCACCTTGCGCCGGACAGCTTCCGTTTTCGCGCCAAGATCGTATCGCACCACCTCTCCTGTCGGGATGATCGTACCCCACGCGAATTGGCCGGTATTGTCGACGGCAACCAGGTGCGCGCCGGGCGCGAATGGTGGACCGTCACCGCCGATCTCGGTGACGACGGGGCGGGGTGATCCTGCGCCGTCAATCACGAACAGCGATCCCCGCCCCTCGCCGCCAGCGACGACGCGGCCATCGTCCAGCCAGATTGCGGAATGCACACGCGCATTCTGGCCCAGTTCAATTTCACTTACGAAGGCAAGATCCTGCGCGGCAAACACCTGTACCGAAGTGCCCGAATAGCACGCGACCATCACCATGCTTTCGTCAGGGGAGACGGTTAGTTCGTGCGGGTTCTCGCAGGTGTCTGCGCGCTGCATTTCCTCGCCATTGGCGATATCGATGCGCGACAGGCTGGCCCCGCGCTTGTTGGCGACGAACAAGATGCCCTGGCTTCCATGCTGGGCCATGACCGGGCCGGGAATTTCAGGGTCGGCAGTCTGGCTGCAAGCGGCAAGCGTTGCGGCAGTAAGGGTGGCAATCGCTAGGCGCATTTCTGGCTCCCGGTGTGGTGTACGGGTGGCAGCCTATCACCGCGGTATCAGGAAAGGAATTGCAGGATCGCGCGGCCCATGTCCGGCTTCGTGACGCTGCCCATGTGATTGCCCGGCACCACCGCCAGCGTTGCATCGGGCAAGGCATCGCGCAGCTTCTCCGGCGAACCGTTGTCGCGGTCCTCGTCCCCGATCAGCACCAGCGTGGGCATGGTTATACGAGCAAGCTGCGCGATCTCGATGTCCTCCACGCCCTGCGTCAACAACAGGCGCGCAGCCACGCGATCAATGTCCTGCCCTTTCATGAAGCTTTTCGCGAAGAACGCCGGATCACCACGCTCGATCTCATCGAACCTGTCGATCATGTCGACGAAGAAGGCGCTGCGCTTCTGCCAGTTTGAAAGCCCTTCGATGCCCATGCCACCCAGCACAAGCTTGCGCGGCGAAAGCCCTTCGATCACCGCGCTGGTGGCCGTGCGCGCGCCCAGCGAAAAGCCGACGAGGTCGTAATCCTCCAGCCCCAGTGTCTCGACAATATGCAGCGCATCGCGGACCAGCACGCCGGGCGAATAGAGCGCCGGGTCGGTTGGCGCTTCGCTATCGCCGTGCACGCGCCAGTCGGGCATGATGCATTCGAACCCGTTGTCCGCCAGCAACCTGGCATGGCCGAACTTGATCCAGTTCATCTGCGCGCTGGAAAACAGCCCGTGCAGCATGAGGACCGGACGCCCTTTGCCCATGCGATGCACGGCAACCTGCGTACCGTCCGGAACGGTGATGGTTGTCACGCTGGAAGCGCTCATCGCGCGATGCAGTTTTCGCCTGCCCACAGCGCCTGCACGCCTGCATCGTCGCCCTCGCCATCGAACAGGCCGCCGATGTCAGGCACTTCTGCCGCGCCCATGACGAATTCTTCGCCCACGGTGCTGTCTTCGATCAAGGAGATATTCTCGTCCGCCAACATGGCCGCGCGGGTGGTTTCGGGCACGTAGGGAGATTCCGCCCAATAGCCGACGAACTGGCCATCGCGGAAGTTCAGGCTCAGGCCGTCATAGGCGGTGTAGGTCAATCCGCAGTCGTTGGGCGTATTGCTCTCGTCCACGGCGCTGCCAAGCACGTTACCCAGCGTTGCCTCGGTCGGCGCGCGGGCGGAACCGAAGGGTACGGCCAGTTCCTCGAACCCGGCCTGGGCGGGAATGACGATCCCGGTGCCCTGCAATTCGATCGTGGCATCCGCAAGGGGGTTCTCGTCGCCAGCAGCCGTGTCCGCGACCTGCCCGGTTCCGTCGTCAGTACCGTCGGATGAATCACCGCAGGCGGCCAGCAGCAATGGAAGGGCGATAAGAGCGAGACGGCGCATGGGCGTTATCCTTTCTGCAAGTGACGACGACCGAGAAGCTCGGCAATCTGGACCGCGTTCAGTGCAGCCCCTTTGCGCAGATTGTCCGAGACGCACCACAGGATCAAGCCGTTATCCACGGTGGAATCCTCGCGCACGCGGCTGATGTAGGTGGCACCATCGCCAGCAGCCTCGACCGGGGTGACGTATCCACCGTCCTCGCGCTTGTCGACCAGCATGATGCCGGGCGCCTCGCGCAGGATGTCCTGAGCCTCCGTGGCGGAAATCTCGTTCTCGAACTCGATGCTGATCGCTTCGGAATGGCCGACGAACACCGGCACGCGGACGCAAGTGACCGAGACCTTCACCTTGGGGTCGAGGATCTTCTTGGTTTCCACCACCATCTTCCACTCTTCCTTGGTGGAGCCATCATCCATGAACACGTCGATATGCGGGATGACGTTGAAGGCGATCTGCTTGGTAAAGGTGCGCGCCTCTACCTGGTCACCCACGAAGATGGCGCGGCTCTGTTCGAACAGTTCGTCCATGCCCGATTTGCCCGCACCGGAAACCGACTGGTAGGTGGATACGACGACGCGCTTGATCTTGGCAGCATCGTGGAGCGGCTTGAGCGCCACCACCATTTGCGCGGTGGAGCAGTTGGGATTGGCGATGATATTGCGCTTCTTGTAGCCGTCGATGGCATCCGGGTTCACCTCGGGCACGATCAACGGCACATCCGGGTCCATCCGGTAAAGGCTGGAGTTGTCGATCACCACGCAACCCGCAGCAGCGGCTTTTGGCGCGTATTCCTTGGTGGCAGCACTGCCGCAGGCGAACAGGGCGATATCCCAACCGGCAAAATCGAAATGCTCGAGATTTTTGCACTTTATCATCTTGCCGCTGTCGCCGACTTCGACTTCCGCACCGGTGGACCGGGAGGAAGCGACGGCTGCCACCTCGTCCATCGGAAATTCCCGTTCGGCGAGGATGGCAAGCATCTCGCGCCCGACATTTCCCGTCGCTCCGACAACTGCAACACGGTAACCCATTTCCAAATCACTCCATTGAACAACGCGCGCTAGCTAACGCGCCTTTGCGCACTTGCAACAGCAAAGGCGGTTTCATACGATACCGAGCCGTGCCCGCAGCTGGGTCGCGGACCCGGACCAACGTCGACACGAATGAAAAAGGGGCGGCTTCCAGTTACCGGGAAGCCGCCCCTTTTGGTGTGGGGTTGGAAGAACGCAGTCCTTACTTGGCCACGTTGTCCCGACGTTCGGCGATACGTGCGCGCTTGCCGGTGCGGCCGCGCAGGTAGTACAGCTTTGCACGACGCACGATACCGCGGCGGACCACGGTGATGCTGTCGATGTTGGGCGAGTACAGCGGGAACACACGTTCCACGCCTTCACCAAAGCTGATCTTGCGAACGGTGAAATTCGAGTTGATCGAACGGTTCGAACGCGCAATCACAACGCCTTCGAAGTTCTGTACGCGGGTGCGCTGACCCTCGACGACGCGAACGCCGACGCGGACCGTGTCACCGGCGCGGAAGTCAGGGATTTCCTTTCCCTCTTTGAGTGCTGCGATGGCTTCCGCCTCGAGCTCTTGAATCAGACCCATTGGTCAATCCTTATCTTTTTGCCGCGCATCAGAGGCAGACTGGCCCGGAGCTCCACCATGGCGCTCCCATAGGTCCGGCCTGCGTAACCGTGTATCTTCCTCGCTGCGTTGCTTGCGCCACGCCGCGATCTTCGCATGATCCCCCGATCGCAGCACTTCAGGGATCGTGCGCCCTTCCCATTCCGGAGGTCGGGTATATTGCGGATACTCGAGCAGGCCGTCCTCGAACGACTCCTCGGTACCGCTGGAAGCCGCGCCCATTACGCCGGGAAGCAGCCGAATGCAAGCATCGAGTATGGCCAGCGCGGCAGGTTCACCGCCCGAAAGCACGATGTCGGCCAGCGATACCTGCTCAATCTGCGGGCGGGCTTCGAACAATCGCTCGTCAAAGCCCTCGAAACGACCGCACAGCATGGTGACCCCCGGCCCCGACGCGATCTCGCGAATCCGCGCCTGGGTAATGGGCGTGCCGCGCGGTGTCATGGCGAGGATCGGAACCTTGGGCTGTTGCCGGATGGCGTGATCCACCGCCGCACCCAGCACGTCTGCCTTGAGCACCATACCTGCTCCGCCACCTGCGGGGGTATCATCCACCGTGCGGTGCTTGTCCGTGGCGAAATCGCGGATCTGGATGGTGTCGATGGACCACTTCTGCTCCTCCAGCGCGCGACCCGCGATAGACTGTCGCAAGGGTCCGGGAAACATCTCCGGATAGAGGGTGAGAATCGTGGCGGAGAAGGTCACCCCTCCCTCCCCTCAGCCCGCCGCCGTGCATAGGCGTCGCCCAGCAGTCCGACGCCAAAGCCGGTAACGCCAGTCAGTACCCCGATCACGAAGAAGGCCATCAGCCACAGCTGCGCCATGTTCTCGCACGGCCCTTCGACAGGGCAACTCAAGTCCTGCGTCAGCGCGATCCAGAGGGCGTAGGCAAAGCATGGCAGCGATATCGGGATCGCGGCAAGCAGGGCGTTCTTCATCGGCTTGCTGCGGGGGCGGTAGTGCGCCAGCGCGAAGCCGATGGGGAACGGGATCACGATAACCGCGATGAAGATGAGATACTGGTCGATCATATGCCAGCGTTAGGCAGGAAAACGCCGCCGTGCAATTCGCATGGCTACAGCGATTACGCTTCGCAGCAGCGAAGTGTCGCTAGCCTCCGCAACCACCGCAGCCGCCGCCGCCGCATCCTCCGGCGCCCTCGCTGCCGCCGCCGGTGCCGCAACCGCCCTTGCCGTACTTCGCAGCGTGAAGGGGAGCATAGGGTGTACCCATCAGAACAGCAGTGCCGAACAAGCCCACAGCCAACCCCGCCTCGCCCGAAGTGGTTGCGCGGCGCAGTCGCTGCGCGTCTGTCGTCGCCGCGATCAGGATAGCATCGCCCGCTTGCGTTCGTTGATTGAACTTCAACAACCGGACCGCTCCCAGAACAACAACCAGGATCATCAACATGGAAAGATAACCCACTGGTTCGCCGTCGGCATACCCCGCCTGCCAACGAAACGCGCCAAGCAGCAGCAGGAAAGCATAGGGAAGCGCAGGCAGCAGTCGGAACACCAGCCTGCTGGAGCGCGGGATAAGCTGTCCCTTCCGACTCAGGTTTTGATCGATCGCATCGGCATGGGTTACCAGCCTTACCCTCGCCTCGCTCAAGCCGAGGTCATCAACTTGTCGTAATAGATCTTTCTCGGCGCTGGTATGGCCTTGTGCCCCTTCGACCTTGATGATGGCCTTCTTGTTGATCCGAAGCGCCTTGCGTGCAAACAGTGCTGCGATCACGCTGTCAGCGAAGCGGGTGGTGCCTCCCGCAAGATAGGCGAGTTCCTCGTGATCGGCTGTTTGTGAAGACTTGCCGACTGGGCGCAATGCGGCGGGGATCCAAACACCCGCGACAATCGCCGCGACTATCAGCAAGCCGTAGAACAGCAGAAAATCCGCACCCGTATAGCTGGCAAAGCCGATTTCCACTTCGCTACCCTCCCACAACCACGCCCAGCGCAAAACCCATGCCCAGCAGGACAGTACCCGCGAATATGGCGCTCGCAATACCGCCGAAGTCCTTCAGGAATATAACCTGCGAGGGGCGGATACGGAAGGCGCGTGGGTGATCGCCGAACCGCTCTGCGGCCGGCGACCAGATGTCTTCAGGCGGCGCTTCACCAAATGCCTGCTGATAGCTTTTCAGCGTTTGCGCATACTGCTCGTAATAGCGTGTGCGTTCGCCCTGCCCTCCGGCGGTAGGGCCGTGATGGAGGGGCATGCCCAGAATGTCCGGACAAAAGCGGTGCCAGTAATCGCGCGTGTAGGTGAGATGCAGATGCCAGGCCTGATCCACCTGATCGGATGGCGTCACCTCGTGCCCGGCAGTGATCGCGAGGAAGCAGAAGCGGTAATATTCGCGGATTACGCGTTTGGCGTAGGAGGGTGTCCAGCGGTTCTCGCGTGCCAGTCGATCAGCAAATGAAAGAACTGCGGTTTCCGGCCCTATCGCGTAGGTGAACAATCGCGCACGCAGCGCGTCATGCTCGGATTTCGCGGTAACCTTCCCGTCCATCCATGCAGCCTATCACCCGCATCTGATGAACTCCACACCATCGCCCTCAACAGGATTACCGGCGACCTCCACAGCCTCGTATTCGGCATCGGTCGCGGGTCGCAGGATGGCAAGTCCATCGGGACCACGGCTTTCGATAGGCATGTCCGGAAGGGGATCGTCCCAGTCGATGCGCGGATAGTCGCCCAGCACGACGCGGCCGGTCTCCGGTACGCCGTTGACGCTTGTTTCGATGACGAGCGTTTCCGAGGGGCTGGAGGTGATCTGGAAATCGGGCCGATCACAATCGGCCTCGAGGCCGGGCGCGGTCCAGCTGCCGGTGACGTAGCTTTCGGTCAGCGCCACCCCGCCGGCCCGTGCGGGATCCCTGTCGGCGGCGGGCGGCTGCAGTGCGCCGATGTGTTGAGGGATCAGTGTGCCCTCGCCTTCCATGCAGAAGCTGGCGTCGGCGCGCTCGCCCCTGATCTCGACGTAATCGCCCGGTCCGAACTCGCCCGCGTCCGATATCGCCCAGCGCTCGCCATCCGGCGAGTGCAGCACGAGACATTCGGTGCCCTGCTCCAGACGTCCTTCCAGCGCGAGTGTCGCCGGTTGGTCGGCAGGCCGGGTGCCGGCGAAATCATCGTTCTGCGACTGGGGGGATGCCGGATTATCTCCGCCGCCCGAACAGGCGGCCAGTACGAGCAGCGAACCTACGGCAGCGGTGCTTGCAAAAATTTTTCTCATGGCAAATCAACACCGAGAGAATGAGAAGTTCCCGATCAACCCTCTATCAGGTCAGGTTCGTTGGCGTCCAGTTCGGGCGTTTTGCCCTTGTCGCGTGCCAGGCTGGTGGTGGCCCAATAGGCGGGCGGCAGGCAGCAGACGGAAAGGATCAGGATGCTGAGCAGCACCAGCGCTATCGTGCTGATCCAGAACTCATCGCCGCTGACATTGGCCTCCATGAAGAAACCGCCGAAGGCCAGGCTCATGGGAAGAAAGGCGGCAAGGCCGGAAGCCCACAGGATGCGCGCGCGTTCAGTCGAGCGCGGGAACAGCAGGTGCATCCCCAGTGCAAGTCCGGCGGACATGCCCGCGATAAGTGCAATGCCCAGCACAACCCACAAAAGCCACATGGTGTTCAATCCCTCGCTTATCGTCCCGCCAGGTGTATTAACGAGGTAGGACGGTGGCTGCAAGGAGAGCGTTACTGGTCGGAGAAATCTTCCGATATGGTGATTGTATCGCCATCCCAGCCGGGTACGGCCTCGATGCGCATGGGCACCATGAAGGTCTTGCCCGGTCTGCTATCCTGCGCCGGACGCTGGATTTCGATCACGTCGCCCGCGCCGAAATTGTGCACGGCGATCACCTCGCCCAGCGCTTCTCCGGCGGTTGACGCGGCGGCAAGCCCGACCAGGTCAGCGTGGTAGTATTCGCCCTCCGGCAAGGGCGGCAGGGCTTCACGCGGGACGGTGAGCGTGGTGCCGCGCAACTTCTCGGCGGCGGAACGGCTATCCACCTCGGCAAGACGTGCGATGGCACCGCCCTTCCCGTCGTCGCGCACCTTTTTCAGCGTGAAGGCGCCATCGTTGAAGACCTTGTGGCCTTTCAGCGATTCGACGCCTTCGCCAAACAGTTTCAGACGCACTTCACCCGTCACGCCGTGCGCGCCGATAACGGCGGCCAGGGTGACGGGTGAGGTATTGGTCATATCAGCGCGCCTGATGCGTCAGGTCAGCCTTCCGACTTTTCTTCGCTCGAAGCTTCCTCGGCAGGAGCGTCTTCCTTGGCTTCCTCGGCAGCGTCCGCAGCTTCGGTAGCGGCACCTTCGTCGGTCGCAGCTTCCTCGATGGGGGCTTCCTCTGCGGGAGCTTCTTCGGCGGGGGCCTTTGCAGCTTCCTCGGCTTCGGCCTTGGCGGCTTCTTCAGCTTCCTTGGCTTCGGCGGCCTTGGTAGCCTTTTCCTCGGCGCGTTCCTTGGCCTTTTCGCCAGGTTCTGCCTTGTTCGGGTTGTTGCGTGCTTCACGCTCCATGATGCCGGCTGCATCGAGGAAGCGCAGAACGCGGTCGCTCGGCTGTGCGCCAACGCCCAGCCAGTAGCGGATGCGGTCTTCGTTCAGCTTCACGCGCTCTTCGGAATCCTTGGGCAGCATCGGGTTGTAGGTGCCCAGCTGCTCCAGATACTTGCCGTCACGCGCACGGCGGCTATCGGCAGCCACGATACGATAGTAAGGGCGCTTCTTGGCACCGCCGCGCGAGAGACGAAGTGAAATTGCCATTGTAGATTACCTTTCCAGTCCAAATTCTTGAATAAACTTATTTCTTCTTGAGAAAATCCTGCATTTCCGGGGGTATCTGCCCACCCGGAAGGCCCGGCATGCCGCCGCCGGGAAGACCCGGCGCACCGCTGGGCGCACCGCCCATGGCACCACCCCCGCCTGCGCCGAACATGGCAGCGAGGCCTTTCATGCCGCCCATCTTCTTAATCTGCTTCATGGCGCGGCCCATTTCCTGGTGCATCTTGAGGATCTTGTTCACCTCCTGCACGCTGCGCCCGCTGCCTGCTGCAATACGCTTCTTGCGCTTGGCGTTGAGCAGCGCGGGGTTGGCGCGCTCCTTCGCCGTCATGGAGGAAATGACAGCATCCATGTGCACCAGCACCTTGTCGTCGATGTCGGCATTGGCCATCGCTGCCTTGGCCTTCTTCATGCCGGGCATCATGCCTGCCAGCATGCCGAGGCCGCCCATGTTCTGCATCTGCTGCAACTGCTTGCGAAGGTCGTTCAGGTCGAACTTGCCCTTCATCATGCGATTGGCGAGTTCTTCGGCCTCCTCGGCCTTGATGCTTTCGGCAGCCTTCTCCACCAGGCTGACGACATCGCCCATGCCAAGAATGCGATCGGCCACGCGCGAGGGATGGAACCGCTCGATCGCGTCCAGCTTTTCGCCCGTACCGGCAAACTTGATCGGCTTACCCGTGACAGCGCGCATCGAAAGCGCCGCGCCGCCGCGCGCATCGCCATCCATACGCGTAAGCACGACACCAGTCAGCGGCACTTCATCGGTGAAGCTTTGCGCGACGTTGACCGCGTCCTGACCCGTCAGCGCGTCCACCACCAGCAGCACTTCGGCAGGATCGGAAACGCCGGCGACGGCCTTCATTTCCGCCATCAGCGCTTCGTCGACGTGCAGGCGTCCCGCAGTATCCAGCAGCAGGACATCGACGTTCTGCAGCTTCGCGCTTTCCAGCGCGCGCTTGGCAATATCCACCGGCTGCTGACCCTGAACGATCGGCAGGGTGGCGACACCCGCCTGTTCGCCCAGAATAGCCAATTGTTCCTGCGCCGCCGGACGATTGACGTCGAGCGAAGCCATCAGCGGCTTCTTGCCCTGCTTTTCCTTGAGCAGCTTGGCGATCTTGGCGGTGCTGGTGGTCTTGCCCGAACCCTGCAGACCGACCATCATCACCACGGCAGGCGGCTTTACATCAAGGTTGATGGGCGAGGCGTCGCCAGCCCCATCATCCTCGCCACCGAGCATGGTGACCAGTTCGTCGTTGACGATCTTGATGACCTGCTGGCCGGGTGTGACCGACTTCAGGACTTCCTGCCCGACCGCGCGTTCGGTTACGCGAGCGATAAAATCGCGCGCGACAGGTAGCGCCACGTCGGCTTCGAGCAGCGCAACGCGCACTTCGCGCATGGCGTCACGCACATCCTGTTCGCCCAGGGCCCCGCGACCGCGCAGGCGGTCAAAGACACTATTCAGGCGATCGGACAGCGTATCGAACATGCGCTAATCTACTCCAAACCGGACCAAATGGCCCAAACGCGAAAAACGCCGGCGAACGAGAACTCGTTGGCCAGCGTGAGCCCGAAGGCCCGCTAAAATTGTGCGCCCTGCCTGATGGCGAGGCGGTATTTCAAATTTCGATGGTGGAGCCTAGCGGGATCGAACCGCTGACCTCAACACTGCCAGTGTTGCGCTCTCCCAGCTGAGCTAAGGCCCCTTGTCCATCGATGTATCCGCATCATACCAGATGCGGTTTCCCTGTGCCAGTGGTTGCCCATCGGCGTCGGGAGGTGGCCCTTTATGGCGGGGCCGAAATTTGTGCAACCCCTTTTTGGCTTTACCCTGTTTGGTCGGACCAGGTTTGGTCGAGCCGGGGTTTACGGGATTGTTTGCTTTTCGATCCGGCCTCCGCCGGATCATCCTCGGTGCTATTCGCTCCGCTTCGCTGCGCGGCATCTGCGGGCGGCCATTCGGCCTTGCGGCCCGCTAGGCGCGGACCGTGTCCCGCCCTCATTGCGAGCCGACGAGTCTCGGGCGCGAAGCGACCGCAAGCGCGAACGCGCGCCCGAGCTCATGCGAGGAAAGCCAAGCAGCGCGGACGCGCTGCGCCCGGCGCCTGAGGGCTAAACAAAAAAGCCTAGCTATCGTCTTCCTTTTCGTCATCGGCGGTTTTCACGCCGAGATCGTCATCGCCGCCAAGGTCGACATCATTGTCAGGCGAATCGTCGTCGTCATCGACGTCGATATCCAGATCGTCATCGGCGAGATCGGAATCGGCTTCCTTCTTCTCGTCCTTCTTCTCTTCCTCGAACGGGATCGGCTGCTTGGACTTGAGCACGGGCTCCGGCGTCCATTCGTTGCCGCATTCGATGCAGGTGACGGGGTCGTCCTTGTTCAGGTCGTAAAAACGTTCACCGCACTTGGGGCAGGTGCGCTTGGTGCCCCATTCTGGCTTAACCATGTGTATGTCCTTAATCTCGTCCGGAAGGTTTTCCGGGAAAAATTCTGTGCTTTCCGCGCCCCACGGTGTTCGAGCAGGTTGCGGAATCGCAAGCGGGCGCGCCTTGCCATAGGGCCATGCCGCTGTCAAAGCGCCTGCTTCACCAAGACCAGATAGGCAGAGCCTTGAGCCATTCCAACCCGCCCTCCCCCAAACGCTTTTCAAGGCAAGGCGCGCTGACCGGACGTATTCGCGTTCCAGGTGACAAGTCGATGAGCCACCGCTCCATCATGCTGGGTGCCCTGGCGGTGGGGGAAACGCACATTAGTGGCCTGCTGGAAGGCGAGGACGTGCTGGCCACCGCCGCCGCCATGCGCGCAATGGGCGCATCGGTGGAGCGCGACAAGGACGGCACCTGGCGCATCAACGGCGTGGGCGTGGGATCGCTGCTGCAACCGGACCGTGCGCTGGACATGGGTAACAGCGGCACCAGTACGCGGCTGTTGATGGGGCTTGTCGCCAGCCATCCGATCACCGCGATGTTTACCGGCGACGCCAGCCTGTCAAAACGCCCTATGGGCCGCGTGATCGATCCGCTTTCGCAGATGGGCGCTTCGTTCGAGGCGTCACCGGGCGGCACGCTGCCGCTGATGCTGCGCGGTATTTCTCCCGCTGTGCCGATAACCTATCGCCTTCCCGTTGCCTCTGCCCAGGTGAAAAGCGCGGTATTGCTGGCGGGGCTCAACACTGCTGGCATCACCCGCGTGATCGAACCTGTCCCAACGCGCGACCATTCCGAACGCATGCTTCGCGGTTTCGGCGCGAAGCTGGAATTTGGTGAGGAAAATGGCGAACGTGTGATCGCGATCCATGGCGAGGCGGATTTGCAGCCCCAGGACATCGTGGTGCCGGGCGATCCTTCGTCTGCCGCCTTCTTCGCCGTTGCCGCGCTGCTGGTGGAAGGCAGCGATCTCGTGATCGAGAACGTCGGCCTCAACCCCACCCGCGCCGCCTTGTTCGATGTTCTGCGCGACATGGGCGGCGATATCGGGGAACTGGACAGACGCGAGGTCGGCGGAGAGCCGGTGGCCGATCTTCGCGTTCGCCATTCAGACTTGAGAGGTGTGAAGGTCGATCCTGCAGTAGTGCCCGCCATGGTGGACGAATTTCCAGTCCTGTTCGTCGCCGCCGCAATGGCGAAAGGAACCACGATCACAACCGGCCTTGAAGAATTGCGGGTGAAGGAATCGGATCGTCTCGCTGCCATGGCTGCCGCATTGAAACTTGCCGGCGCGCGGGTGGAGGAGCGCGAGGATGGGTTGGTGATCGAAGGCACCTGTGGCGATCCCCTGTGCGGCACTCCCGAAGGCGCGGAAGTCATCACCCACCTCGACCACCGCATTGCCATGAGCATGGCCGTGGCGGGTCTCGCCAGTGTCAGCGGCGTGGCGGTGGACGACACCGCGCCCATCGCGACGAGTTTCCCCACCTTCGAAGCCTTGCTGGATAAGGCTGCAGCCACCAGCTAGGCTCAAGTCACCAACCAGAAAGATTGCCGATGACCAACTTCGCCGCTCGCCGTTTTGTCGCACCTTTCCTGCTGTCCCTCGCTGCATGTTCCAGCGCGGCGCAGGCGGCCACCTATACGATGTTCAAGGACCCCAACTGCGGCTGCTGCGATCACTGGGCCGATCATGTGCGCGAGGACTTGGCAACGGACGTCGCCGTCAACCAGAGCAGTGACATGGCCACCGTGAAGGATGAGCGAGGCGTACCCGCACAGCTTCGATCCTGTCACACGATGATCGTCGATGGCTACGTCATAGAAGGCCACGTGCCCGCCGCCGATATCGCCCGCTTGCTGGCAGAGCGTCTCGAAGGCGTGCGCGGACTTGCCGTTCCCGGAATGCCCATCGGCTCCCCCGGTATGGAGATGGGAGATCGGACCCAGCCTTATCAAGTGATCGCTTTCGGAGAAGCCGGCCTGTCCGTCTTCGCCAGTTACGAATAGGGACGAGAGCCGGTGAACAGCGAACTAGACGTCTACAGCTACATTGGTTTTGCCGGCATGATATGCATTATCGGTGCCTATCTGTACCTGACTGCCAGTGACAAACCCAACCCCTTCCTGTTGCATGGCACCAACCTTGTCGGCGCATCGCTGCTTACCGTTTCGCTGGTGGTTCACACCAACTGGCCCAGCCTGATGCTGGAAGGGTTCTGGGCGCTGATTGCCCTGTGGGGCCTCAGCAAGGCCGTTCGGGGGCGCAGGCGCAGTGAAGAAGGCGCGAGAGAAGCATGATCATCGCGGTCGATGGCCCGACAGCCAGTGGCAAGGGCACCATTGCCAAGGCGCTGGCGCAGCGTTTCGGTCTGCCGCATCTGGATACCGGATTGCTTTACCGCGCAGTGGGCTATCAGGTCGCGCAGTATGAAGGCGATCCGGACGACCCGTCCGAAGCGCTCTTCGCTACCAACTTTCCGAACGAACTGCTCGGTCACCCCGAATTGCGCAGCGAGGCGACGGGCGGGCTGGCCAGTCGCGTGTCGGTGCATCCGGGCGTACGCAAGGCGCTGCTCCAGCGGCAACAGGCTTTCGCGGGCCAGCCCGGCGGCGCGGTGCTGGACGGGCGCGATATCGGCACGGTGATCGCGCCCAATGCAGACGTGAAACTGTTCGTCACCGCCAGCGTGGAGGCGCGGGCGAAGCGGCGCTGGCAGGAAATGCGCGACCGGGGCGAAAGCCATACTTTGCTGGAGATCGAGGAAGACCTGCGCCGCCGCGACGAGCGTGACCGCAACCGCGAAACCGCCCCGCTGACGGTGGCTCAGGATGCATTCGTGCTTGAAACCACCGCGCTGGACAAGGACGCCAGCATTGCTGCCGCTATCGACGCGGTGCTGGAAGCGACCGGGCAGAAGCCCTGCCCTTGAATTACTCGTCTGCCCTCGCGGTGTTATCGGCGATCTGGGCCGCGATACTGCTGTGGTCCGGATGGGCACCTTTCGACCGCGCGACGTGGCTGATGGAAGTGGCACCCGTGTTGATCGCACTGCCGATCCTGTGGCTGACGCGAAATGCATTCCCGCTTACACCTTTGGCTCTCACGCTGATCGGCGTTCACGGCATGGTGCTGATGCTGGGCGGCGCCTACACCTATGCGCGCGTGCCGATCGGTTTCGAAATGCAGGAATGGCTGGGCCTGGCGCGTAACCCTTACGACCGGTTCGGGCATCTGATTCAGGGATTTGTCCCCGCTATCGTGTTTAGGGAAATGCTGCTGCGCCTGTCCCCTCTTCGACCCGGCTGGCTGCTCACCGCGCTTCTGCTGGCCTGCTGTCTGGCCGTCAGCGCCGGTTACGAGCTGATCGAGTTCAGCGCAGCCATGGCTCTGGGCCAGGGGGCGGAAGAATTCCTCGGCACACAGGGCGATCAGTGGGACACGCAATGGGACATGCTAATGTGCCTCATCGGCGCAGGTCTGGCGCTGCTGCTGCTTTCGCGCTGGCACGATCGCCAGCTGGCGCGACTTGAAGGCGCCTAGCCGTCCACCTGTCGTTGCAGGTCTTTCATAAGGCCGAGCGCGAACAACCCTTCCACCACCACGAACAGCGGCCCGACAAGGAAGCTGCGAAGATCGTCGACGAAAGCGGGTTTGCGGCCTTCGAACTTGTGCCCGACCAGCTGGAAAATCCAACCCACTACGAACAGGCCAATACCGCTGACCAGCCATACTGCGGTGGAGGATTGCGCGATCTGGTGACCAAGCGTGACGAACAACGCCAGCAGCCCCGTCATGATAAGGCCGGTGCGCAGGTCCAGGCGCAGATACCAGAGCGAGGCCAGAACTCCTGCGACCATGGCCGGAGTGAAAGCGAAGCCCGCCAGATCCAGCATTGGTCGGGACAGCAGCGTGGTGATGCCCAGAACGATCATCGGAATGCCTACCGCGTGGGTCAGCACGTTGCGATGATCGTGGTGATACTCGCGGTATGTCGCCAGTTGCTGTGCAATGCTCATCCCGCTTCCCTACACCAGTTCGCGGCGGGTAAAAAGTCGCCATGGAATCCGCTCAGCAACCCGGCGCCACCCTCGTTCTAGTCAATGGAATGCAAGGCCTTGGCTTTTCCGACCAGGACAGTGTTCCATGTGTTCCACATTACAGCAGGCGGCCGGCCTGCAAAAGCGCTTTGGCCTTGCCTTCCGCGCCGTTTTCGCATAGGCGCGCGTCCGTTCGATGGACGGATTACATGTCCGCGAATGCCAAGCCAGCATGGTCGGCTTTCCACCGGGGCGCAACGACGCTCATGCCATGATGGTTTTCGCATTCGCAGGCCTGCTGTTCAAAGAATGCCTGTGTCGGCACGAGGTCGCACGGGCAGTTCGGCCCTTTGGCCCGCTTCTCGCAATCCCGCGGGGCGCGGAGACAAGACCCCCAGATAAACTGGGTGGCCGGTAAAATGATTGATTAGGAACACCAACACATGGCTACTTCTGCCAATCCGAGCCGCGACGATTTCGCGGCAATGCTTGACGAACAACTCGGCGGTGCCGAGGGCGGCTTCGAAGGTCGCGTCGTCAAGGGAACCGTCACCGCAATCGAAAACGGCATGGCGGTCGTCGACGTGGGCCTCAAGAGCGAAGGCCGCGTCAATCTCAAGGAATTCTCCCGCGTCGATGGCGAGCATGGTCTCAGCGTCGGCAGCGAAGTCGAAGTTTTCGTCGACCGCGTTGAAAACGCCGACGGCGAAGCGATGCTCAGCCGCGACCGCGCCCGCCGCGAAGCTGCCTGGGACAAGCTGGAAAACGAATTCGGCGAAGGCAAGCGCGTGGAAGGCCGTATCTTCGGCCGCGTGAAGGGCGGTTTCACCGTCGATCTCGACGGCGCCGTGGCATTCCTGCCCGGTTCGCAGGTCGACATCCGGCCCGTGCGTGACGTGACCCCGCTGATGGATGTGCCTCAGCCCTTCCAGATCCTGAAGATGGATCGTCGCCGCGGCAATATCGTCGTCTCGCGTCGTGCCGTGCTGGAAGAAACCCGTGCGGAACAGCGCAGCGAGCTGATCGACAAGCTGGCAGAAGGCCAGATCACCGATGGCGTGGTGAAGAACATCACCGATTACGGTGCCTTCGTGGACCTGGGCGGCATCGACGGCCTGCTCCACGTCACGGACATGAGCTACAAGCGCGTGAACCACCCCAGCGAAGTGATCGAGATCGGCCAGACCGTGACCGTGCAGATCATCCGCATCAATGCCGAAACGCAGCGTATCTCGCTGGGTATGAAGCAGCTGGAAAGCGATCCGTGGGAAGGCGTTGGCGCCAAGTATCCGGTGGGTGCAAAGGTCACCGGCCAGGTTACCAACATCACCGAATACGGTGCTTTCGTGGAACTGGAGCCGGGCATCGAAGGCCTGGTCCACGTGTCCGAAATGAGCTGGACCAAGAAGAACGTGCATCCGGGCAAGATCGTTTCCACCTCGCAGGAAGTGGAAGTGATGGTTCTGGAAGTGGATTCCGAGAAGCGTCGCATTTCGCTGGGCCTGAAGCAGGCCCAGTCGAACCCGTGGGACGATTTCGCAGAGAAGTTCCCGGTTGGTTCCACCGTCCAGGGCGAAGTCAAGAACGCCACCGAGTTCGGCCTGTTCATCGGCCTGCCCGGCGACGTGGACGGCATGGTTCACATGTCCGACATCGCCTGGGGTATCTCGGGTGAAGACGCCCTCGCCCTGCACCGCAAGGGTGAAGAAGTCGAAGCCGTGGTTCTTGATGTCGATGTCGACAAGGAACGCATCAGCCTTGGCATGAAGCAGCTTGAAAAGGGTGCTCCCTCGGCTGAAGGCGCTGCTGGCGCGGGTTCGCTGCGTCGCGGCGAAGTCGTCACCGTCACCGTTCTGGAAGTCCGCGATGGCGGCCTGGAAGTTCAGGTTGGCGATGACGGCGCAACCGGCTTCATCAAGCGTTCGGACCTGGGCCGCGACCGTGACGAACAGCGTCCCGATCGTTTCCAGACCGGCCAGAAGGTGGATGCCATGGTTACCGGCTTCGACCGTTCGAAGAAGCCCAACTTCTCCATCAAGGCGCACCAGATCGCCGAAGAGAAGGAAGCCGTGGCACAGTTCGGTTCCGCCGACTCCGGCGCATCGCTGGGCGACATCCTGGGCGAGGCCCTGAAGAAGAACGACTAAGCTCTTCTTTCCCGATACGGGATTTGGAAAAGGCCCGTCCGGAGCGATCCGGGCGGGCCTTTCCTACATCTGGCGCTCGTGTAGAATGGGCACCATGACATTACAGGTTCACCAGTTCCCCTGCCTCTCCGACAATTACGGTTTCCTGCTGCACGATCCCGACAGCGGCGAAACCGCTTGTATCGATACGCCCGACGCGGACGAGTATCTGGAACAGGCCAAGGCCAAGAAGTGGACGATCACCCAGATCTGGAACACGCACTGGCACCCCGATCACGCAGGGGGGAACGAGGCGATCAAGGCCGCCACCGGCTGCAAGGTCACGGCCCCGCTGCTGGACGCCGAAAAGATCGCCGCTGTAGACCGCACGGTGCGCGACGGCGATTATGTGAAGCTGGGCAATCACACCGCATGGGTCATCGACGTAAGCGGCCACACCATGGGCCACATTGCCTATCACCTACCTGAAAGCCGCATGGCCTTCGTTGGCGATAGCGTGTTTGCTTTGGGATGCGGGCGAATGTTCGAAGGCACCGCGCCCCAGTTCTGGGACAGCCTTGCCCGGATCAAGCGTCTGCCATCGAATACGACCCTCTATTGCGCGCATGAGTACACAAAGGCGAATGCCGCTTTCGCGCTGCATGCAGACCCCGAAAACGCCGCGTTGCAATCCTACGCCCGAGAGATCGAGCAGAAACGCGCGGCGGACGAGCCGACCGTGCCCTTCACTCTCGGTCGCGAACTGGAAACCAACCCGTTTCTGCGCGCAGATGACCCCGCCATGCAATCGCGCTGGGGCGGAGATGCGCCGCATGAAACATTTGCTGCGCTGAGGGCGGCAAAGGACGATTTTTAGCGACCGTACATGTGCCGGACCAAGGAACGGACGCCGAACCAGAGCGCCGATTTTGCTAGCCGCGCGATGCTTTGCGAAAGTCTGAATCGCTCCGCTGTCGTACACGCTGACAGCAACGGGCTGACGAACGTTACCAGTGTTTTTCGGAACATGCGGGGCTGCTTAAGTATTTCTCCTAGTGGTAACAGGAGAAACTGAATGAAGATCCCCGCCATCCTTTCGTTGGCCTTTGCGGCAACACTTCCGGCTTGCGTCCCCTATGTAGGCGCAACGGGAGAACCCGTCCCGGCTTCGGAGATCGAACCCTATTCCAGCTGGCCTGCTGAACTCGAAGGGCGGACCGTCGATATCGTTACGCAGGACGGGATCGAAAACCGGATCAATTTCCAGCCAGGCGGTGAGATGGAAATACTGGTGGAGCAAGGCGGCCCCGTTATCGATGGCGTTTGGGGCTACCGCGACGCGGATACCCTTTGCGTTGCTTTCGCGCCCCGCGGGGAAGAATGCTGGCCCTACGAACCCATGATGGTGGGCGAGACGCAGACCGTGACAAGCGATCGCGGCCAAACTCTACGGGTCACCATGATCGACCGCTAGGCATCACGTTCGTCACGTGCAAAAGAAAAGGCGCCGCACTCCTCCATCGGAACGCGGCGCCTTTTTAATTTCGTGCGTCCCGGCCCGGTGTCCAGGCCAACCAATCAGATGTTGGCAATAACCTCGTCAGCCAGCGCCTTGTCGGCGGCGGCATCGTGGTTCCTGGCAATCAGTTGCGCAGCAGCCGCGGTGGAGGCATCGGCAGCCCGCGCGCGAAGATCGGCCAGAGCCTGACGTTCGGCAGCGGCGATCTTGTCCTGCGCCATGCGTTCACGGCGTGCGACCATCGCGGCAGTATCTTCCTCCGCCTTGGCTACGATCCCGTCGGCTTCGCGGCGGGCGTTGTCGAGCATGGCCTCGGCATCTTTCTCGGCACCCGCGATCTTGGCGGCGTATTCCTCGCGCAAGGCTTCCGCCTCGGCGCGAAGCTGCTTTGCCTCGTCCAGATTGTCACGGATAGCCTTGATCTTGTTATCCAGGCCGCCAGCGATGGTCTTGTGAACCTTGGCGCCGACAAAGGCGATCAGCAGCAGCACAAGCATCGCAATCGACACCCACTGGTACGGCGCCAGGCCGAGCAGTTCAGGCTCTGCATGGGTAGCACCGGCGTGATCGTCGGCAACCTCGATCTGTGCCTGTTCCGTGGCGAAGACTTCGGGCAAGTCCTGGGTCGTGGTCGGATTAGCCATGAGCCATTGCCTTCTTCACTGCCGAGCGGGCCTCGGTCTTGGTGACATTGATGTTGGCGAGACGCAGCGAGATGTCCTGCGCCGCTTCGGCGGCAACGGTCTCGATCTCGGCAGCAGCTTCCGCGCGGCTTGCATCGATGCGAGCTTCGGCGTCGGCCAGTTCCGCATCGATGCGCGATTGCACCGTTGCAAGCTTGCTTTCGGTGGACACCTGCGCCTTGGCTTTCGCCTCGTTCACCAGTGCTTGCGCCGCTTCACGATTGGCGTTCTCACGCTGACGCCAGGCTTCTTCGGCCTCATCGGAAGCGTCACGTGCCGCTTGCGCGGCAGCCAGATCGTCCGCGATCTGCTTGTCGCGAAGACCCACGGTATCCATCACACGCGGCACCATGCCGCGACCGATGACGAAATAGACAAAGCCGAAGATCAACAGCAGCCAGAAGATCTGGCTGGCATAGGTTTCGGCCAATTGGGCTATCTGGGGCATGGACGGATTCCGCCTATCTGCGCGAGATTACAAAAATTGAAAACCAGCCGGACGTGTATCGCCCGGCCGGATTTCGGCAAGTCGATCAGGCGACGAAGATCAGGATCATCGCGACGACGAACGCCAGCAGGCCGAGAAGCTCGGCAGCGGCGAAGCCGATGAACAGGCGACCCTGCTGGCCGTCGGCGGCACCGGGGTTGCGCAGGGCGCTTTCGAGGAACGAGCCGAACACGTTACCCACACCGATGGCGGCCATACCCGCACCGATAGCAGCAAGACCGGCACCGATCAGCTTGGCAGCTTCCATTTCCATGAGATTATCCTTTCAAGAGAATTCGTTAGGGAGAGTTGTTGTGAACTTAGTGCAGGTTCTCTGCGTCGTTGATGTACAGCGACGAGAGAAGTGCGAAAACGTAGGCCTGGATGGCTGCGACGAGGATTTCCAGCGCGCAGATGCCGATCATCAGCAGGAAGCTGGGTACGCCCACAAGAAGGCCAAAGCCGGCGCCGGCGTTCCAGCCGTCGATCACGAAGCTGGACAGGACTTCCAGAAGCACGTGACCGGCCATCATGGCGACGAACAGTCGCAGGCCGAGGCTGAAGGGGCGCACGAGGAAAGAGATAAGCTCGATCGGGAAGATGATCGGGATCATGGGCAGCGGCGTGCCGTGCGGCACGAACAGGCTGAAGAAATGGAAGCCGTGCTTCCAGAAACCCACCAGCAGCACGATGGAGAACGAAATGATCGCCAGCACGCCGGTAACAGTAAAGTGGCTGGTGAAGGTAAAGGGGTGCACGCCAACGATACCCAGCGGCAGCAGGCCCAGCAGGTTGGCAAACAGGATGAACATGAACAGGCTGAAGATATAGGGCACGTACTTGCGCCCCGCCTTGCCCACGTTGGCTTCCAGCATATCGTCGATGAAGCCGGTGAAGCTTTCCACCGTCATCTGCCAGCGACCGGGTACCAGTTCGCGCTTCATGCCGCCCAGCATGAAGATCCACAGCACGACGGCCGTGATCATCATCCACAAGGCGGAGTTGGTGAACGCAATATTGTATCCCGCAATGTCCATGTTCTCACCCAGCAGAGGCTGGATGGTGAACTGGTACATCGGATCGACCTTGGCCGTTTCGCCTGCGACTGCCACGTCTGTGTAAACCCTTGCGTTTTATCCGCTCAATCGCCCGAAGGCGGCTGTTTGGATGCCCGAATAATATTCCTGAAGGCGACCACTATTCCAAGGAACAGTCCCACCAACAGACCCCAGGGATTGACGTCGAACAACCAACCAACGGTCCATCCGACAACAACCCCGCCGAAAAGCCCACCGATCAGGTCCGTCAGAGCACGGCTGCCAGCCTTGTCGCTGGCGCCAGCTCCCCTAACCTGCGGCGCGTTGCGCTTCTCTTCTCGCTCGCGTGCGGTTTTCAGCCGCTCCTCGAGCGCGTCGATCCGCGCATCTTCGCCGATGGGTTCCCGTGCAGGTTTGTCGTCACTCATGCCGATCTCTCTAGGTGAGGAAAATGACACACGCAACGCGCTACCCGCCGAGGGCGCCGCCCCCTTAGAAGGGGGGTGTTTTAGAGTCAACCGGTGGGGCGATGTTAAAGGGGAATTGGGCGAACGTGGAATGGGTTGGCTGTGCGTGAGCTCGAATGGCAGGAATTGGGGTGGGAAGCGGGCCGCGCTTCAGCGTTGGGTGAGTTAGGAAGCCTCGGCTACGATCTTTACGGTAGATAATTGCGGTCGTCGTTGGCCTTCGTTTCAAAGCGGGCTTCGCCTACTTCATCCCAGTTATTCGCGAAAAAACGAGAGAGCACAAAAGCTCCGATGACCAAACCCAAGAGAATTAGTCCCATCAGCACCTTCAAGCCTGTGGGCGCTTCACTGCCAAATTCACGAAAAAGCGGTATCGCGATCAGCAAAGCCAAGCTGGCGACAACGTATGGCGAACCTTTCCATTTGTCTTCGCTCAAAGTTCACCTTCCGAATGCTATGTCGACTGCATCGTGGATGGCAGTTCATGGTGGGGTCCGCAATGGGGTCGGAAGCCGACGCTCTCAGATCAATTTACGGACAGCGCGGATCGCGCTGCGGTGCGCCATTCCCACGGCGCTGCCACGAGCCATCGGGCGCCTGATACATTTCGCCAGGAGATGTGCGTGAAATGGCGAGGCAGCCGGCGGTGAAGGCATATTCCTCCAGCGTGGCATTGTTGGCCTGCGCCTGCTCTGCGTAAACGGCGCGGCGGCGGATATTGATGTCGTCCACCAGGCGGCGAAGATCGGGTGTGGCAGCGCCGACGATGCCGAGGTAGCCGTCCATCTTCTCTCCCACCTGCCCGCTTTCGCGCGCAGACTGGTACGCGGGATCGCGCTGGGCCTGGGCGGGAGAGGCGAGCATGCCCAGCATCGCGGCGGCTCCGGCGATTTTCAGGAAAGTCTTGCCATTCGTCATTGTTCTCGCTCCTCGCGATACGCCTGTCAGAAGATCGAGGCGTTTTCGTCAATCGTATTGCTGGCGTCTTCGGCCAGGCGGTAAATCACTTCCTGCGTGATGTTGATATTGAGTTCGATCACGATCGGCTCGTCAGGTGCTTCAAGGGTGATGCACCCTGCAAGCGGGACCAGACCCACCATCGCCATCATTGCGGCCCTTTTGCGCATTCGCCCCCTCATGGGAGACTTATGCGCGCGACAGGCGCAATTCGTCAATTTCGCATGCATCATGGCATGGCCTCGCTTTCCTGGGGCTGAATATCGGTTTCGTCGTTGTCTGGATCATCGCCTAGCGAATCGAGCGCCTCGAGCAGTTCACGCTGCTCCTCCGCTTCTGCGGCAGCATCGCGTTCGTCCACGGTTTGCTGGTCCACCGCATCGCGCAGGATATCCCCGTCGCTGCCCAGCAGGCCAAGATCGCGCGGATCGCGCACGGCGCTGGGATCGTAGAGCGCGCGAATGGAAGTGATGAGCTTGTAGAACGGCGCGCGGATGTTGATGCGCAGTTCGATTGGCAAGTCGGCAATTGCGCGCGTTACGATGTTGCTTTCGGCAGTTTCACCCTGCCCGATCCCCTCGAACCGGACCTGCGTTACCAGTTCGCCGGTCAACGGGCCGTCCATGGCAATCGCCATGCTGTCATAGCTGAGGTCGCGCAAGGCGGAGAAAGCGAGATTGCCGAAGAACCCGATATCTTCGTACGTCAGTTCCCCCACGTAGGAGACATGGCCACCCGGCGGCCGCGAGGTGAGGATGCCGTTCTCCAACCTGCCATTGCCCAGCTCGTCGAAGATAATTGGCACGGTACCATCGAAAATTCCCGATGCGGCAAGGTTGCCCAGTTCCATCTGCTCCACGAAGCGGGCGGCTTCGAGCCCCTCTATGACGAGGATATAGCTGCGCACCTCCTCCACGCCGAATCGGATATCCACGGGGCGAAGAGTGAGAGTTCCGCCCATGAAGGGCCATGTGCCGCCTTGCAGTGCCAGCAACTCGCCGTTGCGCAGCTGGAAGGAAATTTCGCCATTCAGCACCTCGATACCAGGGTTAACCGCCTCGATGGCAATGCGCTGGTCCGGCGCGGTGGTCAAACTGAGAAGGTCGGTGAATACCACCGTGCCGCTTGCGCCCTGGACCGGGCCGAAGGCCGCGGCGAGATCGAGCGAATCGCTGCTGAACTGGCCGCTGGAGGTCGCTCCCGCCTCGTTCCAGTCGATGCGGCCGGTGCCCGTTACGGTACCCTCTACATTGCTGACCACGCCTAGCGCCCGACACGTCAGCCCGCGAGGGTACTGCGAGACGGCGACCGGGCTATCGAGGCACTGGGCTGCCGTGGGCGCAGGCTGAAGGTCGTCGTCGAAGGTAATGCCGCGCACGTTCAGATCGGCATGGCCCGTGCCTGTGCCAAGATCATGAGCGATCCGCACATCGCTGATCGCGCGGCCCGTCACCGGTTCGCGAAGCACCCCATCAACTTCTATCCGATTGTCGAACAGCGACAGCAACGCATCGCGGACCTTCAGTGGTTCGAACCGGTCGTTCTCCTGCCGGTCCTCGACCCGCAGGTCTCCTTGCTCAATCGACAATCGATCATTGACGTAAGTCCAGTTGCCCGAAGCATCGAAGATATCGAGCGGCACGGAAGCGAGGAAAACATCCGCTCCTGAAAATTCGCCCCCGATGGCCTTGGATGAAAGGTCGGCGCGAAGGTCCGTTATGGTGAAACGCTGTGCGCTACCCGTCGGCCCCAGGACGATATCCAGATCGCGTGCGGCAAGCGCGCCCGGCCAGGCAAATCCTATCGGGCCGGAGCGCAATTGGATCGGCGTTTGAGCAAGCGTGCCGGAAAGGTCCAACGCGTTGGTGCCGGCGGCAATGCGTAAGCCGCCGCTGCCATAGCGCAGGATCGGTCGCCCGGATTGCGGGCAGAGCGTGAGCGACTGGCGCTGCAGCGTGACATTGGCGACGGCAAGCCTGTCGAACCGCAGGTCGCGACATCCGCGCCACAGGGCAAGCTCGCCAGCGGGCGAAATCGTCGCATCCAGTGGCAAGTCGAGGTTCGACACAAACCCGCCAGGAAGTGCGCCGCTGGCAAGAACCCTGCCATCCAGCGTGATACGCCCGCCTACCCCCTGGGCCATACGCAATTGGGGCAAGGCGATGCTGGCGCTTCCCGCAGCATATTCGCGCATCGCCATGCGCAGTTCCAGCGCGCCATTGGCCGCCTGCTCCATCCTGCCGGAGATATTGGGGAGCCCGGGGCCGCCGGTCTGGAAGTTGCCGGAAAATAGCGGAATGCCGGTTCCATCGGCTTCACCCAAAGCCAGCTGCCCGCGCGACAGCGACAGCAACATTGCACCGCTGCCGCCCCGCAGCGCTGCCTGCGGGATGGAAATGCTGGTGCGACTTTCCAGTCGCCGCGCGGTGAAGCTGGCGGATATCGTGCTCGCGCGAAGTTCGCGGCCGAGAGCTTGCTGCAACTTGGCGAGAAGAGGTTGCAGCATGGTGCCATCGCTTGCCAAACGCGCATCGGAAAGTCCGGCAAGCAATTGCCCGCCCATCCGCAGGTTCTCTCCGGCAAGATCGCCGTCGAGTTCCACCCGCTGAAAATTTTCCAGGGCGCGCACTCGCCCCTCAAGGGCAAGCGAACCGATAGCTGCATAGGGCGTCTCGGCATCGCTGGCGCTAACATCATAACGGATGTTGAGATCGTCGTCGCGCCAGGTGAAACGCCCGTTGCCGCGCATTGCTGCTTCCACGTTCGCGATGCCGACCGAACCGGATACGAAAGCGATGTCGCCTTCATATTCGACCAGATTCCGCTCTGCCTGCAAATCCAGTTCGATGCCCGTGTCGCGGATGGCAAGGCCACTTTCCTCGCAGTCCAGCGCGGCAAAGCGTACAGGACCGTGGAATTCGGGACGCTCTGCATCGATCGCAACATTGCCGAACAAGGTTACATCATCGCCGGTACAGCCACCGCCCGAAAGATCGGGTGCAACCGCAGCCAGCGTGCCGGAGAATCCACCGCGCAAGTGGCCACTTCCGCTCAGCTTCAGACCAACACGGCCATAGTCGGTTTCCATCAGCGCGCGGCCATCCTCGATGGCGAGGTTCAGATCGGGGAACTCGAATGGCCCCTCCCCTTCTGTAAACACCAGCGGATCAAGAGCGCCAAAACTGGGCACGCCATCGCGCAAGGTTCCGAACAGGCGTGGCCTTATGAGCCGGACTTCGGTGATGTCGGGCAGACCGAAACGCGGCGTGATCAGCACCTCGATACGCTCTACAGTAAGGTCTGGTCTGTCGGGATTTCCGATTACAATATCAGACAGCACCTGCCTGTTCGGCGTTATACTGTCGATGGTATAGGTGGCCGACACGCCGCGCTCGGCCAAGGTGTCTGCGATCACATTGTCGGCGATCCGCTCGCGCTGGAACCACGCGACCACGATAACCGCGAGAATCAGCAGGATGGAAAGCCAGAATGCGTTGCGCAAGATGCGACGCTTGCGCCCGCGCGGGCGCGATTCAACCGTCTCTTGCGAACCCTGCGCCATTGCCATCGACACTTGCGCGAGTGCGGTGACAAAGGCAATGAAAGCTTGAAGGGGCAAGAGGGGCCGCGCGGTGCAGGACGTTCAAAAAACTGAAAATTCGGCTCCCACACGATCTGGTGCGGCGGGTCACCGCGCGCGATTGCGGGAGCGGCTGCTGAACGGCGGGGCGGAAGCCCTGGCCGATTACGAGGTGCTCGAATACCTGCTGTTCGGCGCGCTGGCGCGGGGTGACACCAAGCCGATGGCCAAGGCGCTGCTAGCGCGTTTCGGTACGCTAGCGGGCGTGCTGAATGCAGAACCGCCCGCCTTGAAACAGGTGAAAGGCATCAGCGATGCCAGCGTCGCCCAGATTAAGATCGCGGCGCTAGTTGCCCGGCGCATGGCCCGCAGCGAAGTGCAGAACAAGCCGGTACTGGGAAGCTGGCAGGCGCTGCTGGATTACCTCGCAATCGATATGGCGCACCTGCACACCGAACGTGTGCGCGTCCTGTATCTCAACTCGAAGAACCGTCTGCTGCTGGATCATCACTTCGGCGATGGCACGGTGGACGAGGCCGCCATCCATCCGCGAGAGGTGATCAAGCGGGGGCTGGACCTTGGCGCATCGGCCATGATCCTGGTTCACAACCATCCCAGCGGCAATCCGGAACCCAGCCGCGCCGACATTCAGATTACAAAGCACATTGCCGAGGCAGGCAGGCCGCTGGGCATCATGGTGCACGATCACGTGATCGTTGGACGGGAGGGGCATGTCTCTTTGCGCGCAAAGGGTTTGATCTAGGATCAGAGCTCCATCGCAATCAACGCAAATGGAATGCGTGATGCCCGGCATCTTGCCAATCGCAGGCTCAGCGCCTAGCCGCGCTGCCATCTTCCAAACCCAATTTCTCGGAGTTCACGATGGTCCCCCGTTACGCCCGCCCCGCCATGACCGCGATCTGGGAACCCGAAACCAAGTACGAGATCTGGTTCCTCATCGAAGCCCACGCCACGCAGAAGCTGGCCGAACTGGGCGTGGTGCCCCAGAGTGGGGCCAAGGCGCTGTGGGATTGGTGGGAAACCAAGCCGAAGATCGACGTTGACGCCATCGACGAAAAGGAACGCGTGCTCAAACATGACGTGATCGCCTTCCTCGACTGGGTGGCCGATCAGGTGGGCCCGGAAGCGCGCTTCATGCACCAGGGCATGACCAGCTCCGACGTGCTGGACACCACGCTGGCGGTGCAGCTTACCCGCGCCACCGATATCCTGCTGGAAGATCTGGACGCGCTGCTCGACGCGCTGAAGCGCCGTGCGCAAGAGCACAAATACACCGCCACCATCGGTCGCAGCCACGGTATCCACGCGGAACCCACCACCTTCGGCCTGAAACTGGCGCAGGCCTATGCCGAGTTCGACCGTTGCCGCAGCCGACTGCAAGCTGCCCGCGTCGAAATCGCCACCTGCGCCATATCGGGCGCGGTGGGCACATTTGCCAATATCGATCCTTCAGTGGAAGAATATGTGGCTGAGAAGCTGGGCCTGACGGTCGAGCCCGTTTCTACGCAGGTGATCCCACGCGATCGCCATGCCATGTACTTCAGCGTGCTGGCCGTAATCGCCTCTTCAATGGAGCGGCTGGCGGTGGAAGTGCGCCATCTGCAACGCACCGAAGTGCTGGAGGCCGAAGAGTATTTCTCACCCGGCCAGAAGGGTTCGTCGGCCATGCCACACAAGCGCAACCCGATCCTTACGGAGAACCTGACCGGCCAGGCCCGCATGATCCGCGGCTATGCCCTCCCCGCCTTGGAAAACGTGGCGCTGTGGCACGAGCGCGATATCTCGCACTCCAGCGTCGAGCGGTTCATCGGCCCCGATGCCACCATCACGCTGGATTTCGCGCTCGCCCGCCTTACCGGCGTTGTGGACAAGCTGCTGGTCTACCCGGAGCGGATGCAGAAGAACCTCGACAAGATGGGTGGCCTTGTTCACTCGCAGCGTGTTTTGCTGGCGCTGACGCAAGCAGGCATCACCCGCGACAATGCCTACAGGCTGGTGCAGCGCAATGCGATGAAGGTGTGGGAATCGGACGGTCAGATGTCGCTTCTGGAACTGCTGAAGGCGGACGATGAGGTGAAAGCCGCCATGACCAGCGAACAGCTCGAAGAGAAATTCAATCTCGATTACCATTTCAAGCATGTCGACACGATTTTCGATCGCGTATTCCCGAACTGACTGACGCACCCTTCCCAAGGCGGAAGCTAGCGCCTAGCATCGTCTGCAAAAGGTCAAGGACAGGAACTGAAACATGCAAATCGTTCGCACAGTTATCTGGGTGCTGCTGCTGGTAGGCCTGCTGCTGTTCTCCATCGCCAACTGGGACCCTACCGTGACCGTGCGGATCTGGCAGGGGATCGTGGTGGATACCAAGATACCGGCCATCGTGATCGTGTCCTTCGCCATCGGCTTTGTGCCGATGTGGCTGTATCACCGCGCCAGCAAGTGGCGACTCCAGCGCAAGATCCAGAGCCTGGAGAATGCCGCGCGCACTACCGCCGCAACACCCGTGGCAAAGCACAACAGCGATGATGAAGTTGCGACGGATCACCGGGCGACGGAAACGCCTCTGCAATCTTCAAGCGATGACGGTTACACCGGCGTTTCAGCGCGACCTGGCCATTACGGCGAGGATGATACAAGGGCATGAGCAACCCTGTTTTTCTGGCCGTCGACGTGCCCCAGCTGGAAGCGGCCAAGGATCTGGTAAGCAAGGTCAAGGGCCATATCGGCGGGGTGAAGCTGGGTCTGGAATTCTTCTGCGCCCACGGTACCCATGGCGTGCATGAAATAGCCCATCTTGGTCTTCCCGTCTTCCTTGACCTGAAGCTGCACGATATCCCGAACACTGTCGCCGCCGCGATGCAATCGCTGAACGTGCTGGAACCGTCCATCATGACGGTACATGCCAGCGGCGGCCGCGCGATGATGGAAGATGCCAAGGCCGCTGCGGGCGAGAATACGAAAGTCGTGGCCGTCACCATGCTCACCAGCCTCGATGAGCGAGACCTTGAACGAACAGGTGTTTCCGGCACGCCGCACGACCACGTGATGCGTCTGGCCGAACTTGCGCAAGCGAGCGGGCTGGACGGTATCGTATGCTCGGGGCAGGAAGTGGGCGCCGTACACAAGCAATGGAAGAACGGGTTTTTCGTCGTTCCCGGCTTGCGCCCCGGCGGCAAGTCGGCTGGCGATCAAAAACGTGTTGTCACACCGCGAAAGGCGCGGGACGATGGCGCCTCCGTGCTGGTGATCGGTCGCCCGATCAGCCGTGCGGACGACCCGTTGCAGGCTGCGCGCGATATCGAGGCGACGCTTTAAATAGTTTTTTCAAACGCTTTGGTTCGCCTTAACCCTTCCCCAACCATCCAGCGGTCACTAGGTGGGTTCCATGGCCGACATGCTCATCAAGATTTGCGGACTTTCCACCGAGGCATCCATCGACGCCGCTGTAGAGGCAGGCGCGACCCACGTTGGCCTGGTGCATTTCGAGAAATCGCCGCGCCACGTCTCTATCGAGGATGCGGCCAAGCTGCGCGTTCGCGTTCCCAAAAGCGTGAAGGTGGTGCTGCTTACCGTGAACATGGAGCCGAAGCCCACGGCAGAGGCCTTGCAGGAAATTCAGCCCGACGTTTTGCAGCTGCACGGACAGGAGAAGCCTGAGTGGATTTCTTTGATTCGGCAAAATTCGGATCTGGAAATCTGGAAAGCGGTGGCGGTGAAGGATCGCGCTTCGCTGGAACGTGCAGCGAAATACAAGGAATGCGCCCATCGCCTGCTGTATGATGCAGCGGGCGGCGCACTTCCGGGCGGAAATGGGTTGGCGCTGGACTGGCGGCTGCTGCTGAACCATCGGCATGTTCTGCCGTGGGGTCTGGCAGGTGGATTGAACGCCTCCAACGTGGCCGATGCGATCCGCTACACCGGCGCACCGCTGGTGGATGCGTCCTCCGGCGTGGAGAGCGAGCCGGGTGTGAAGGACGCAGGCAAGATCAAGGCATTCTGCGAGGCGGCGAAGGCCGCGCGCGCACAGGCGGCATAGGCTTTCGACTCGCTGGACTTGCAAGCGGCGCTCTGCCAATCGCTTTCGCATGACCGAAAGCAAACCAAACTCCTTCCGCAACCAGCCCGACGATCGCGGCCACTTCGGCCAGTTTGGTGGCCGCTATGTTGCCGAAACGCTGATGCCGCTGATCCTTGATCTGGAGCGCGAATATACCGCCGCCAAGGCGGACGACAGCTTCAGGGCCGAGTTTGACGACCTGCTGGAACACTACGTGGGCCGCCCCAGCCCGCTCTACTACGCGCCCCGCATCACCAAGGAGCTGCGCAAGGAAGCACCCAAAGGCAAGGGCGCGCAGATCTGGTTCAAGCGGGACGAGTTGAACCACACCGGCGCGCACAAGATCAACAATTGCATCGGCCAGATCCTCCTCGCTCGCCGCATGGGCAAGACGCGCATCATCGCCGAGACCGGCGCGGGACAGCACGGCGTTGCCACTGCCACCGTGTGCGCACGCTTTGGCCTCCCCTGCACCATCTTCATGGGCGCGACCGACGTGAAGCGGCAGCAGCCCAATGTCTTTCGCATGAAGCTGCTGGGCGCAGAAGTTGTGCCCGTCACCAGCGGCCGCGCCACGCTGAAGGATGCCATGAACGAGGCGCTGCGCGACTGGGTCGCCAATGTGCATGACACGTTCTACATCATCGGCACCGCGGCAGGCCCGCATCCTTATCCGGAGCTTGTCCGTGATTTCCAGAGCGTGATCGGGCGCGAGGCGCGCGCGCAGATGCTGGAGCGCACAGGTCGCCTGCCGGACCTGCTGGTGGCCGCCATCGGTGGCGGCTCCAACGCCATCGGGCTGTTCCACCCTTTCCTCGATGATCCATCGGTGAAGATGCTTGGCGTGGAAGCCGCAGGCCACGGGCTTGACGGAGACGAACACGCCGCCAGCCTGGCGGGGGGTTTCCCCGGCATCCTGCACGGTAACAAGACCTATCTGTTGCAGGACGAGGACGGCCAGATCACCGAGGGCCATTCGATCAGCGCTGGCCTGGACTACCCCGGCATCGGCCCCGAACACGCATGGCTGAAGGAATCGGGCCGCGTCGAGTACACCTACGCCACCGACAAGGAAGCGCTGGACGCATTCCAGCTTCTTTGCCGCACCGAAGGCATCATCCCCGCGCTGGAGCCTTCGCACGCCATCGCGGCGATCGTGAAGATCGCGCGCGAGATGCCGGAGGACAGCATCGTGCTCGCCAACTTGTGCGGGCGCGGCGACAAGGACATCTTCACCGTGGCGGAGGCTCTCGGGGTGGAGATGTGACGAAGCTTTTCAAGAAAGCCTTCATGCACTCGCTCTTCTGGACTGCGTGGATGTTCTGTGTTTTCTCATTCATTGAATGGATTGGCTGGTGGACCAGCAGCGCGAAGGACTTTGGGTTTTGGCTTATCGTGGCAGCATCGATGACCTTGCTGACTATGATCTCCATTCCATTGGATGAGCGGTATGCCAAGCGGCGCGACCACAGACAGCGAATGAAAGAACGCAACTTCCAGTGATGGGCCACTGCAACTCCACCATGGTCGCCCTCCGCTTGATCCGGGGTGACGAACAATGGGAGACGGCGAAGTGACCTTCTCCCCAGCCCGCGCTGGCGTCTTCTTCCTAATCGGCCTGCCCGTCGGCTTCATCCTGTCGGCGCTCGGCTTCGCGGTTAGCGGGCAGGAAATCAGCGCGCCGCAGATTGCGCCCTTCGCAGGCGGAATTGCCATTGTGATTGGGATCGCAGCGGGGCTATGGCGCCCGGCATCATGACCCGCTTTACCGACACCTTCTCCCGCGGCCCCGCGCTCGTCTGCTTCATCACCGCTGGTGACGGAGATACGGCAGCCAATCTCGATGCACTGGTAGAAGGCGGCGCGGATGTGATCGAGCTGGGCATGCCCTTCACCGATCCCATGGCCGATGGTCTCGCAATTCAGGCGGCAAATATCCGCTCGCTCGGGCGCGGCACAAAGACCGCCGACGTGCTGCAAATAGCCACCGATTTCCGCGCCCGACACCCCGACGTTCCGCTGGTGCTGATGGGCTATGCCAACCCTATGGTCCGGCGCGGGCCGGAATGGTTTGCGGATGCGCTGGCAAATGCAGGCGTGGATGGCGTGATCTGCGTCGACCTCGCGCCGGAGGAGGATGACGATCTTGGCCCTGCCCTGCGCGAGCGTGGCATTGCTCCCATACGTCTTGCCACCCCTACCACCGACGAAGCACGCCTGCCGATGGTGCTCGATAAGTCGCAGGGGTTTCTCTATTACGTCAGCGTGGCGGGGATCACCGGCAAGCAGAGCGCGGCTGTCGCCGATATCGACGCCAACGTAAGCCGGATCAAACGCCACACCGATTTGCCCGTAGCGGTGGGATTCGGTGTGCGCACGCCCGAGCAGGCCGAGGCCATCGCCGCAGTCGCCGATGGCGTTGTCGTCGGCTCCGCATTGGTGGACCTGGTGGCCGAGCATGGGGAAAACGCGCCCCAGCACCTGCGCGCGCTTACCGAAAAACTTGCCAATGCGGTGCATTCTGCACGATAGGCGCATCCTATGAGTTGGCTAGATCGAGTTAGAGAGCGCCTGCCCTTCGGCAACAAGCGCGAATCGCCTGACAATCTGTGGATCAGGTGTCCACGGTGCCAGGAGATGGTGTTTCGTAGCGAATACGAAAAGAACCTCAGCGTCTGTCCGAATTGCGACCATCATGGCCGTATCGGTGCAGACGCGAGACTGAAGCAGATATTGGACGATAGCTTCGAAATCCTACCCGCGCCCAAAGTCACGGAAGACCCGCTGCGTTTCAAGGATAGCAAGCGCTATACGGACCGGCTGAAAGCCGCGCGTGCCAGCAACCCGCATCCCGACGCCTTTACCGCTGCCTATGGTACAATCGAAGGGCACAAGGCCGTGGTCGGCGTGCAGGATTTCACCTTCATGGGCGGCTCCATGGGCATGGCCGTGGGTGATGCTTTCTGCAGCGCTGCTCAGCGCGCCTTAATTGAGAGATGCGGTTTCGTCTGCGTAACGGCTGCTGGCGGCGCACGCATGCAGGAGGGTATTCTCAGCCTGATGCAGATGCCGCGCGCTACGGTAATGACGCGTCGCCTGAAGGAAGCTGGCCTTCCCTATATCGTGGTGCTGGCCGATCCCACCACGGGCGGCGTTACCGCCAGCTACGCGATGCTGGGCGATGTACATATTGCAGAGCCCGGAGCCTTGATCGGCTTTGCCGGACAGCGCGTGATCCAGGAAACCATTCGCGAGCAGTTACCCGAGGGCTTCCAGCGCGCGGAGTACCTGCACAAGCACGGCATGGTGGACATGGTTACGCATCGCAAGGATTTGCGCGCCACGCTGGGTCAGCTTCTCGATTACCTGTCGCCGGCCAAAGCTGCCTGACGCCTCCAGCGCGATCTCGATGAAGGACTTCGCGATATCGGACAATCCGGCGGTGCAAAAGCAGCTGGACCGGCTTGGTGCGCTGTCACTGCCGCAGGGGCGCATCGGGCTGGATGTGATCCGTGAATTGCTGGCGCGGCTCGGCAACCCCGAAAAACGCCTGCCACCAGTGTTCCATGTGGCAGGCACCAACGGCAAGGGTTCTACCTGCGCTTTCCTTCGTGCCATGCTGGAGGCTGACGGGTTGCGCGTTCATGTTGCCACCAAGCCCCATCTCGTGCGGTATAACGAACGTATTCGCATTGGCGGTGAACTGGTGTCCGACGCGATGCTGGCCGCTTTGCTCGAGGAAGTGCTGGACGTTGCCGCGGGCTTGTCGCCAAGCTTCTTCGAGGTGACCGCGGCCGCGACATTCCTTGCCTTTGCGCGCGAACCTGCCGACGCCTGCGTCATCGAGGTCGGCCTTGGCGGACGGTTCGATGCGACGAACGTAATGGAAGGCCCCGCCGCCTGCGGCATCGCCAGTCTTGGTATCGATCACGACCAGTTTTTGCTGAACGAAGACCCCGAAGCCCCCTCCCCAACCGATAACCCGATGGTGCGAATCGCGTTCGAGAAATCAGGCATAGCCCGCCCCGGATCGCCTATGGTGACGCAGGGCTATACGCCGGATGTCGCGGCAGAGGTGGAACGCCGGGCGGGGTTGGCAGGCGCTCCGCTGCACATGCGCGGGCGTGACTGGTGGGCCGAAGCAGGCAGCGCGGCGATAGCCTATCGGGACAGGCACGGACGGCTGGACTTGCCTCTACCCTCCATGCCCGGCGCGCATCAGGCGGACAACGCCGCGCTGGCGGTAGCGATGCTGCGGCACCAGGACACGGTGACGGTCTCGCCCGCCTCCATGGCGAAAGGTATTCGCGAGACACGTTGGCCTGCACGGCTGCAAAAGCTGGGCGACGGCCCTTTGACCGAACTGCTGCCGGACAAGCACTTCCTGCTTGATGGCGGCCACAATCCGGACGCGGCGCAGGCCCTCGCCGCATATCTGGGGCAGCAAGCCGTTCAACCCGTGGACGCCATTATCGGCATGATGGCTGCAAAGGACGCACGTCGTTTTCTGGGCATTCTCGGCCCGCACCTTGGCAGCATTACGGCGGTGCCAATACCCGGCAACGATAGCCTCGATCCAGACGTTCTGGCCGAAATGGCGCATGACATCGCGCCGTTTTGCCAGACCGCGCCAGATGTGCCATCGGCCCTGCGAATGGTGGGCGAACACAGAAAAGGGCCAACCACGGTGCTGATCTGCGGTTCGCTTTACCTTGCGGGCAAAGTGCTGCAACTCAACCGAGAATTTCCCGACTGATACGCCTATTCCGCAGGCTGGACGGCTGCATCGGGTGTCACCACGCCAGAGTTTTTGCCGGCCCGGCTGACCCGTATCCACTCGAACACGCACAGAACCACGGCCAGCATGCCGATCAGCGTGGTCAGAATAAATACATCGTAATATCCCTGGTTCTCGATCATCTCACCCAGCGCGCCGCGCCCCAGCGTGCCAACCAGCAGGGTAAGTGATGAGAGCAGAGCGTATTGTACGGCGGAGTATTTCTTCGACACGATGGAACTGAGCCACGCCACGTAGGCTGCGCCCGCGATACCGATGGCGAGGTTTTCCCACATGATTGTGAAAGTCAGGCGAGGCAGCGCGTCAGACCCGAAGGGTGCCATGAAATTGATGAGCGCGGAAAAACCGATGAAATCACTGGCTGCCTGCATGTTCGCGCCGCCTGCCGCCATGTCTGCATAAAGCAGGTTGGTAAGCGCCGCGATCAGTGCGCCCAGCGTCAGAGTTGCCATGCGACCGATCACGGTCAGCAGATAACCGCCGAAGGCAAGTCCGGCGATGATGGCGCCTACACCGAAGAACTTGGAGGCAAAGGCCACCTCGTCATTCGTGTAGTTCAACTCTCCCAGATAGAAGGGGTAGGCGAAGGTGCCCCAGATCGCATCACAGATACGATAGGTCAGCACCAGAGACAGGATCAGCACCAGCGACCAGCCAATCCGGCCCACGAATTCCACCAGCGGCATAACCAGCGCCCGGTACAGATGATCAATGGCGTAGGAGTTGCCTGCGCGTTCGGGCAAATCCTCGGTCATCACGTTGACGCCCTTTTCCTTTTGCGCGGCAAGCCAGCCAGCGATCAGGGCGGGGATCACCACGGTCGCAACGATGATCCACGGCCCGTAGTTCACCGTGAAATCGGTGGGATTGGGTCGTTCCTCCGGCGGGAAGGCCAGCGACATGTACATGAAGGTGAGGACAACCCCGATGGCGAGTGCCCACAGCACGCCCACCGCCGCCAGCGCGCGAGCACGCACTTTCGGCTTCAATTCGCCCTTCTTGCGCAGGCTGAGAAGCAGTTCGTCGTCCACGGTTCCGTCGACATTCTCGCCCGCTTTGCTGTCAGGAGCGAACAGACCGACGATGCCGATGGCGAGCAGGATTCCACCCATCATCAGATAGGTCTGCGGCCAACCGATGCGAGCCGCGATGATCAGGCCCAGGGCGCCACCCACAAGTGCAGCGAGGCGATAGCCCATCTGGTAGACAGTAGAGAGAATATCCAGCGTCGCTTCTTCATCGGCCACGTCGATGCGCCAGGCGTTGATAGCGATATCCTGCGTGGCGCTGGCAAGCGCTCCGATGCCCGCCAGCAGGCTGAACCAGCCGATAGCCTCGTTGGTGGGGTTGGACAGGCTGAGTGCGATGAGAATCACGCCCAGCAATATCTGCGAGGGCACAATCCACTGCTTGCGTCGACCCAGCCGCCGGAAACCGGGTATGGAAACCTTGTCGATCAGGGGGGACCAGAGAAACTGGAAGGCATAGGCTAGCCCGATCAGCGAAAAGACGCCCATCGTTTCCAGCTCCACCTCGGCTTCCGAGAGCCAGGCGTAAAGCGTGCCCAGGAACAGCGCAAAAGGAAGGCCGCTGGCAAAGCCGAACAGCGCCATATAGCCGCTTTTGGGGTTTCTTAACGAGCGGGCCAGCGTGCGCCAGCCTGGCTTGGATTTCTTTGTGTCAACGGCCGCTTCGGCCATAAATGTCTCTCCGCGTCAGTGCGAACAATCCGTCTAAACGTAAACCACGCCAATGGAAGGCTGGATGAACAGCTCATCAACGACTATGGGCCGGTGAATGTCCCAGGAAGAACGGCCCGAGGGCGATCGTATCGCCAAATTACTTGCCCGCGCGGGTGTCGCCAGCCGCCGGGAGGTGGAACGCATGATCGAGGATCGGCGGGTGAAGATCGGTGACGAGGTGGTCAAGACCCCCGCCACCTTCCTCACTTCGCTGAAAGGCGTGAGCGTGGATGGAAAGCCCGTCGGCAAGCCCGAACGCACGCGGTTGTTCGCCTTCCATAAGCCCACTGGGCTGTTGACGGCGGAACGGGATTTCTCTGGCCGCCCCACGATCTATACCGCGCTGCGCAATGCCCTGCCCAAGGATACGCCGCGCCTGATGCCCGTCGGGCGGCTGGACATGAACACCGAAGGCCTGCTGCTGCTGACCAACGACGGCGAGTTCAAGCGCACGATGGAATTGCCATCCTCCGAAATTCCACGCACCTATCGCGCCCGCACATTCGGTGACGTTACGCAGGAACAGTTGGAGAGCCTGATGGACGGCGTCGAAATCGAAGGAATGCGTTACAGTCCCATCGATGCCAACCTGGAACGCCGCACGGGCCGCAACCAGTGGATCGAACTGTCGCTGACCGAGGGCAAGAACCGCGAAGTGCGCCGCGTGCTCGAGTACCTGGGACTGGAAGTCAGCCGCTTGATTCGTATCGCCTATGGCCCCTTCGGCCTTGCAGACTTGCCGCGCGGCGCAGCTGTCGAAATCCGCAAGGAAGATATCGAGAGGTTCCGCAGCACACTAAAGCCAGGTCAACGTTCGTGAGAATTATAGCAGGCGAATGGAAACGACGCCAGTTGCGCGCTCCTGCCGGGGACGCAACGCGGCCGACGGCGGATCGCACTCGTGAAACGCTGTTTTCCATGCTGGCGAGTCGGCTGGGATCCTTCGAGGGATTATCGGTGGCCGACATGTTTGCTGGATCGGGCGCATTGGGGCTCGAAGCCTTATCTCGCGGTGCCAGCGATTGCTTGTTCGTCGAGCAGGAATCCGCCGCCATCCGCACTTTGCGGCAGAATATTGCCAGTCTGCGTGCGCAACAACGTTGCGAGGTCATAGCAGGGTCCGTGATGTCGCTCGGTCCGGCGAAGCAACCGCGCGATCTGGTGCTGCTCGATCCGCCTTACGGCACCAATGCTGGCGCGGTGGCGATAGACAGACTGGTGCGGCTGGGCTGGATTGGTGCGGAAACGTGGGTCGCGCTGGAAGTGGGCGCCAAGGATGACGTCAAAATCAAGGCGCTGGAGATTGAAACCGAACGCCGCACCGGACCGGCAAAGCTGGTTTTGCTCCGCTGGCCCGATACGGCGTAAGGGTATCGCGTACCGCTCGAGGCACGCTTTTATTAAATTACTTTAGTCCATCTGGCTGGCAGGCTGACCAGGCCAGTAGTCCAGCGGACGGTTGCCATAATTCAACCCGGCTTCGCGCGGGTTGATGCAATTGTCCGTTCGCCCATCCGTACACGGCGGATATTCACCGTTGTGCGGGGCCGGAATGTTCTGCACCATCGCGTTTTGCACGAAGCGTATGTTGCTGTTCATCGAAGAACTGCTGCGCGTTGCCATGCCGGTATTGCCTGTTGTCGCAGTACTGGAGGTGGTCGCGTTTGCCGCCCCACCCATCTGACTGCGGATAGAATTCCACGCGGCCATGCGCTGCTGGTCGTTCATGCCGACAATGCGCACACGCTGATCGTCGTTCAGGGCATTCCACCAGACATCCTTCTGCATGTCGTCCAGCGTCCAGTAGTACGTCTGGGCTTCCATCGGCCATGCGTCATAAGTGGTCTGCTGTTCTGCGGACCAACCGTCGTACATCGACTGCTGCTGCGCAGAAAGTTCCATCATATCATCATGATCATCTGCGATTGCGGGTGTGGCGACACCTGCCAGCAGCATAGCGCCGGCCATAATTTTCAAAGTTCTCATCTTCTGCATCCTTCACCTTGAGTAGGGAATTTTTGGTTGACGAATTGGCTATGGAACCCATCGAACCCTGCCGAGGTTCCGAATTTGTGATGAGGCGGCGCTGGGCATCGGTGGGTTGAGCGGCTTCTCAGGATGGCGTTGGTGCGCGGGTAGCGGACCCTAAAATCGTTCGCGCGCGCTTGCGCGCAAGGGCGGCGTTCCCTAACTGTTCACGAGTGACGAACACTGCGCTGCCCTCCGCCACCGGTACACCAAATTGGCTTGCCCATCTCAACACCCCGCAGCGCGAGGCGGTGATGACGACGGAAGGGCCAGTTCTGATGCTGGCCGGCGCGGGCACGGGTAAGACCGCCGCCCTTACGCACCGCCTGGCGCATATCGTGCGCGAACGGCTGGCGTGGCCCAGCGAGATTTTGTGCGTCACGTTCACCAACAAGGCTGCGCGCGAAATGCGCGAACGCGTCGGCACGCTGACGGGCGGTGCGCTGGAAGGTATGCCCTGGCTTGGCACCTTCCACTCCATTTGCGCAAAGATGCTGCGCCGCCATGCAGAACTCGTCGGCCTGCAAAGCAATTTCACGATCATCGATACCGATGACCAGTTGCGGTTGCTGAAAGCCCTTATCCGCGAACATGAGATCGACGAAAAGCGCTGGCCGCCGCGTCAGCTTGCAGGTTTGCTCGACAGTTGGAAGAACCGCGGCCTCAACCCAGCGGACCTGACCGCAGTGGACAATGAAGCCTATGCCAATGGCAAAGGCGCTGAAATGTACAGGCTTTACCAGGAACGCCTGAAAAACCTGAATGCCTGTGATTTTGGCGATCTTCTGCTGCACGTCCTCAACATTTTCCGCCAGCATTCCGACGTGCTGAAAAGCTACCAGCAGCGCTACAGGTACATCCTGGTGGACGAGTATCAGGACACCAATGCCGTCCAATACCTATGGCTGAGGCTCTTGGCGCAAGAACGCAAGAACATCTGCGTGGTAGGGGACGACGACCAGTCGATCTATTCCTGGCGCGGTGCGGAGGTTGCCAATATCCTGCGCTTCGAGAAAGATTTTCCGGGCGCAAAGGTAGTGAAGCTGGAGCAGAACTATCGTTCGACTCCGCAGATACTTGCCGCCGCCAGCGGGTTGATCGAAGAAAACAGCCAGCGGCTGGGCAAGACCTTGTGGACGCAGCTGCCCGAGGGGCAGAAGGTTCGCGTGATCGGTGTGTGGGACGCGCCAGAAGAGGCCCGCCGCGTGGGCGAGGAGATCGAACGGCTGGAACGTGAGGGTGCCAGCCTCGAACAGGTCGCCATTCTGGTGCGTGCACAGTATCAGACGCGCGAATTCGAGGACCGGTTCATCCAGATCGGACTCTCCTACCGCATTATCGGCGGTTTTCGCTTTTACGAACGCGCCGAGATCCGCGACGCGCTGGCATACCTGCGCGTGGTGGCCCAACCGGCGGATGATCTGGCTTTCGAACGTATCTACAACCAGCCCAAGCGCGGACTTGGCGCAAAGACACTGGAAAAGATGCATCAGCACGCGCGCGCCGAAGGTATCCCGCTCGCTGCCGCCGCGCTGCAACTGGCCGATAGTGACGAGCTGCCTGCACGCGCACGCAACACCATCGCGGCGCTGATGGGCGATTTTCTGCGCTGGCGGGAGATGAGCGACTCGGTAACCCCGTCTGAACTGATGCGCGCCGTGCTGGAGGAAAGCGGTTACGATGCCATGCTGAAGGCGGATCGCAGCGCCGAAAGTGCGGGTCGCGCAGACAACCTCGTCGAACTGGCGCGCGCGATGGAAGAATATGAAACGCTGGGCGACTTCCTCGAACATGTGAGCCTGGTTATGGATAATGACGCCGCCAGTGACGAGGAAAAGCTGACGATCATGACCATGCACGCAGCAAAAGGGCTGGAATTCGACAACGTTTTCCTGCCCGGCTGGGAGGAAGGCGTCTTCCCCTCGCAACGGTCGCTGGACGAAGGCGGGCTGGCCAGCCTCGAGGAGGAACGCCGCCTCGCCTATGTCGCTATTACCCGCGCCCGTCGCCACTGCACGATTTTGCACGCCGCCAACCGGCGCATATATGGCCAGTGGACCAGTTCGATCCCCAGTCGCTTCATAGAAGAACTGCCTGATGAACATATCGAGCAGGAAACCACGATGACTGGCGGCAAATCGCTATGGCAAGCCAATTGGAGCGAGAGCGAAGATCCCTTCGCCCATGTTTCACGCGACAGGCCGGACCGCTCATCAGCCCGTGGCCCTGGCTGGCAACGCGCACTGGCTACCGGCTACGACACGAAACAGGCGCGCTTGAAGGAACCCGGTCGCTCCGCAGCAAGCTTCGCTGCGCAGCCGCGCGGCGACGTTGAACTGGGGGCGCGTGTGTTTCATGAGAAATTCGGCTATGGTGAGGTAATCGGACAGGAAGGCAACAAGCTGGAAATCGATTTCGAGAAGGCCGGTACGAAGCGAGTGATCGACAGTTTCGTGACTTTGGCCAACTAGAAGGCAGCGCCAACGCCTATGTTCGGCGCGAATTGAAGTTTCAGGCGCTTTTCATAAGCAAATATTGTATTCACGGGCTGGACACGTGTGCATGAGCACGACTTGATCGTAGCTGCGGAGGGGAAGAAAATGAAGAATGGTGACGGAGCGGTCCCGGCCGCGCATGCTAATCCGAACCATCGTCCGAATATCGAGAAGTTCGTCGCGAACATTCGCCGTCGCTACGAATTCACCCCGAGCGAGACCCTCCTGATACAGGACCGAATCACGGAGATCGCCAGCTTTACACCGGGTGAGTTCCTGGTGCGTGAGGGCGAGAAAATCGGCTATTGCTCGCTCATTCTCGAAGGTTTCGCCGCTCGCTGCAAGGAAACACGCGGCGGCGACCGGCAGATCATGGAATTGCAGATACCCGGCGATTTCGTCGATTTGCACTCCTACCCTCTCGAAGTGCTCGATCATGGGATTTGCGCCTTGGCGCATTGCACGATCGCCAAGCTGTATCACAAAGACATAACGATGCTGATCGAGGAGCATCCCCGGCTTGCGCGTATCCTGTGGTTCTCCACCATGGTGGATGCATCGATCCATCGCGAGTGGATAATGAACATCGGATCGCGTTCGGGATCGGCACGTATCGCGCACCTCCTATGTGAACTTTATTGCCGCTATGAGGTGGTTGGCCTGACACAAGACCGAAGGTTCCCCTTCCCCCTCAATCAGACGCAGATCGGCGAATGCCTGGGCTTTACCCAAGTGCACGTGAACCGCCTCTTGCGGGATCTACGCGAAAGCAAACTGTTATCGCTCCACGATCGCCAAGCCGAAATTCACGACTGGGATGGCCTGTGCGACCTTGCGGACTTCGATTCCGCTTATCTTTACCTTGAAAAGCGTGAAGCCTGAAAAGCGGCTCTCACCAGCCTATGGTCATAGCTGATAAAGCGGCTGCAGCGACCAGGACCGATCCTTCTGAATTTTCAGTCGATAGCCTCTTTTGGCGTCGCTTCGTATTTCCACTTCGCCTGCCCCGAAGACTATCACGGCGCGTTCAATCGCCACGACGACATTCGTTGCATGTACCTCTATCTCTCGAGCCGGACTGTCGCCCTCGCCCCGAACTCTCAGGAGATACAGCTGTTGCTTATCGGCGTCTCTGTGCCTCACGCTGCGCGGAATGCTCATATTTGCGTCGTCGTTCCTGAGCATTTACGCCCCCCGAATATGGTTAGGTTCTTCTATGCGGCCCAAGAACGCAGAAGGACGACAAACTTTGTTTATCAGGGTCGATTTGCGGCAGGGGAATGGAACCGCAATTGCTCGCTGTAGTCGTGATTTCTGTCATCGCAACGAGCCTGGCGTTAACCCAAAAAAGAGTGCGCACCAGTAAGCTTGGCCTCGCCAGGAGGCACTTCGATGAAATTCGTGAAACTACACTCGCGCGGCGGCGACTATCTTGTGGTCACCAGCAATATCGCATGGCTGCGCACCGGCGAGAACGGCCAGACACTGGTCGGGATGGTCGGCAGCAGTCCGCTGCTTGTTACCGGGAAGATCGAAGAGGTTGCCCAGATGGTGCTGGACGGCTGAGCCTGCCTGTCTGACCGTTACTTGAAACCGAAGCTGAGAAACTCCGGCTTCGGCCCGTTCCATTCGCCTGCTGGTACCGGTTCATCGTCCTGGTTACGACGGCGTGACTGCCCGCCCGATTGGCGTTCCGGCTTTTCGTTACGCTGCCCGCTGTCGTGCTTTTCATCGCGCGCCTTGCGTTCGGGCTTTGCCTCGACAGGATCAGCCTTGCGCGAGCGAGAGCGCTTGGGCTTCTCCTCACGCTTTTCATCGGCATCGTCGGAATGGTCCGTCGCGTCTTGTGTCGGCCTGTTCGCCTTCGGCTCCGCCTTGGGCAGTTCGACGCGAACGTCCTTCTTGCCGAAAACAGCAATCTTCGCACCGGTCAGCTTCTCGACGTTGTCGATCGCCTCATCATCACCTTCACCGACGAAGGTGAATGCGCGGCCCTTGGCACCGGCGCGACCTGTGCGACCGATGCGGTGAACGTAGTCGTCCGGGTGCCAGGGCGTATCGTAATTGAAGACGTGGCTTACGCCCTTGATATCCAACCCGCGCGCCGCAACGTCTGACGCAACGAGAATGTTGATCTCGCCATCCTTGAACCGCTGCAATTCTGCGTTGCGGCTGGCCTGATCGATATCGCCGTGAATTTCGCCACTGGCGAAGCCATTGCGCTGCAAGGCCTTGTTCAGTTCGCGAACCGTGGTCTTGCGGTTGGAGAAGACAATCGCGGTATCCACCAGATCGTTGCGCAGCAGCCATTCCAGCGTTGAACGCTTTTCACGGTTCTTCACCGGAATCTTGAACGCTGTAATGTTCTCATTGGTAGAAGCCGCGCGGCTCACTTCCATGCGCTTGGGATTGTCGAGAAACTTTTTCGCCAGCTTCTCGATCGGTGCGGGCATGGTGGCGCTGAACAACAGGGTCTGGCGCTGGTCGGGCAGCTTGTCGCAGATAAACTCGATATCGGGGATGAAACCCATGTCGAGCATCCGGTCCGCCTCGTCGATCACCACCAGTTCGCAGGCGTTGAGCATGATCTTGCCGCGCTCGAACAGGTCCATCAGGCGGCCCGGCGTGGCGATGAGCACGTCGACGCCATCGTTCAGCGCCTTCACCTGCTCACCCATCTGCACGCCGCCGATCAGCAGCGCCATCTTCAGGTCGTGGTTTGCGCCGTATTTCTCGAAGTTCTCCGCCACCTGCGCCGCGAGTTCGCGCGTGGGCTCGAGAATCAGGCTGCGCGGCATCAGCGCGCGGCGGCGGCCATTGGCCAGAACATCAATCATCGGCAGCACGAAGCTGGCCGTCTTGCCGGTGCCGGTTTGCGCAATACCCAGCACGTCCTTCATCATCAGCACCGCCGGAATTGCTTCAGCCTGTATCGGAGTCGGCTCGGTATACCCGGCCTCCTCCACGGCTTTGAGCAATTCAGGTGATAGGCCGAGATCGGCAAAAGTGGTCAATGCGTAAGGTCCGGAAATAAGAGGGGGCGCGTTTGCGCGATGCCATTCACGTGCCGCGCCCTATGCAGCAGAGGCGGTGAAAGTCAAGATTTACGAGGGTACCGGTGTTACTGGCTGATGGCAACCAGACGGCTGAATTCGGCCACCTGGCAACTGGCCCCGGCCCGCGATTGTAGCCGGTCGCGTGCGACACATAGCTTTCCGTCCTCGCTGCGCTCCACATAGAAGCCAGCATAGAACGCCCGTGCCGAGCAAGTCGAATTCAGCCGGGCCGCCAGGACGTCGCGTTGCTGGGTGAAGAACAACAGACGGTTGTCGCTTGTGGGTTGGACTCCCACAATGTCACCCACGTCTACACAGTTGTCGTGATCGACCTCTTCGTAACTGCGGCGCATCGGGCGGCGCGGAAGTTCCGCCAGCATCTGCGATCTGGCGCGCGGCGGAGCAGGCGACACGCGCACTACCACGCGCCGACGAATGCGCACCTGGTTCGCTTCGGGTGGCAGATGCGCCTCGTCCAGCAATGTGCCCACGGGCCTGTGCGATGGTCTCAGGCCAAGTGGCAGGGAGCTTTGCGGACCGCTGAGCCTGCCAACATCCTGCGCTGCTGCGCGCACCGGCAATTGCGCCGCGAAAACCGGGACAAGCAGTGCGACAAGCGCAAGAAGGAAAGCAATGCGTTTCATGAATGGAATGTCTTGCGAAGGGCTCGCGACGGATCTCCGTTTCGGGGACTGCGCCTGAATACCAGCGTGGATTGAATGATGGCTTAACCTGCCGCTGCGCCTTTGCAACCCAGCCATAATGCTGGCAACGGTTCGGCCATGAAAGAGACAGACAATTTCCTGAAGGCCGCGGCAGACCTGCTGGGTGCGCGCGGATGGACCAGCGACCCCGAACTCGTAACACCGTGGCTGACAGACTGGCGCGGCCGTTTTACCGGCCAGGCGCTTGGCCTTGCCTCGCCCGCTACGACGCAGGATGTCGCCGCGCTTGTCAAACTGTGCAGCCAGTACCGCATCCCTATCGTACCCCAGGGTGGAAACAGCGGAATGTCCGGCGGTGCTACGCCCGACGAGAGCGGGGAGTCCATCATCCTTTCCCTTCGCCGGATGGACACGGTACGCGCTTTCGATGCGGATGCGCGGCAGATTACCTGCGAGGCTGGCGTCATCCTGCAAACCCTGCACGAAACGGTAGAAGCCGCAGGCCTGCGCTTCCCGTTGACCCTGGGCGGCAAGGGGTCAGCAACCATCGGTGGACTGATCTCGACAAACGCAGGGGGTACGCAAGTACTTCGACACGGATCGATGCGGGCCCAAGTTCTGGGGATCGAAGCCGTGATGGCCGACGGCGAGATTTTCGACACTCTGCGACCGTTGAAGAAGGACAACCGGGGATTCGACCTGAAGCAATTGCTCATCGGGTCCGAGGGGACGCTTGGCATCGTTACCGCCTCCACCTTGCGGCTGCTCCCCGCCCTGGCAGATCGGGCAGTGCTGTGGGCCGGACTGGGCGACATACGCGATGCGCGCAAGCTCTTGCTCCACGCGGAACGTGTAGCGGGCGATACACTCGAGGGTTTCGAAGTAATGCCGCGCCACTCGCTGGAAGCCGTTCTGGCCCATAGCCCGAACGCCCGCGCGCCGTTGCAGCAACAGCACGAATGGAACGCGCTGATCGAGTTGACCGGCGATGCTTCGGCAGCAGTTGCCCTGCCCAACCTCGCCCAGAACCTGCTCGAAAGCGCTTTTGAAGAAGGTCTGGTTGCCGATGCGACGATCGCTCGCAATGAGGCACAAGCGCAGGACTTCTGGATGTTGCGTGACGAGATCGCTCCTGCCGAGCGTGCTATTGGCCCTGCCATGCAGCACGATATCTCGGTCCCCGTATCGGACATGGCTGATTTTGTAGCAGTGGCCGTTCCCAAGGTGGAAAAGGCTTTTCCCGGCAGCAAGGCGGTCGCATTCGGACACCTGGGTGACGGTAACGTGCACTTCCATGTCCTCGCACCAAGGGATGCCACGCCCGGCGAGTGGGAAAGGACCGAGGGAAAAGCCATCAGCGCATTCGTGCATGACGAGGTGACGGCATGGCGCGGCTCTATCAGTGCAGAGCACGGGATAGGCCAATTGAAGCGTGAGGAGCTGGGCAGGCTGGGCGACCCGGCGCAACTGGCGATCCTGCGCCAAGTGAAGAAGGCGCTGGATCCGAAAGGCCTTCTCAACCCCGGCAAGCTGGTGCCGCTTGAAACCGGTGCAGAGTCGCTTTAAGGCCCCGGCCCGAGTTTCACGGAAAGTTTTGAGGGTTCCTGACACTTCAGTCGGATCCCGGATATCCAATTAATCGGAGAGTATGATGGCTAGCCAGCCGAAAGCCAGTTTGCCCGTTCTTTACAAGGAACTGATCCCCCTCAACAGCAACGATCATGGCGATTGGCATGCCCGTTCTGTCGACAAGGCACCGTGGGTCGCAGGCCAGCACGCCATTCCGCTGACGGTCGAGGAATTTCCCGCTGCGCAGCGCAGTTTTCCGATTGTGTTCTCCTCTGGCGAACGCTCCGTTCCGCTGGCTCTTATGGGCCTGAACGAAGGCGTGAACGTGTTCTTCGACGACGATGGCGCACCGCGCGACAAGGCGCCGCCGTATATTCCCGCTTATATCCGCCGCTATCCTTTCCTGCTCGCCAAGCTGGACCAGAATTCCGACAATCTTTCGCTCTGCTTCGATCCCAGTAGCGATCTGGTTGGCAAGTTCGACGAGGGCCAGGCGCTTTTCACCAGTGAGAAAGAGCCGAGCGAGCACACAAAGGGGCTGCTGCAGTTCTGTGAAAAGTTCGAGGAGGCGGGCAATCGCACCCAGTTGTTCATGAAGGAACTGGAAGACAACGACCTCTTGATGGACGGCGAAATTGCCATCAATCGCGCCGACAACCCGGAACAGCCCTATACCTATCGCGGCTTCCGGATGGTCAACCAGGACAAACTGCGCGAACTGCGGGGTGACCAGCTTCGCAAGTGGAACGAAAACGGCCTGCTGCCGCTGATCTTCGCGCACCTGTTCTCGCTGGACCTGATGCGCAACATCTTCGCCCGACAGGTCGACATCGGCAAAGGACCCGAAAGCGCAGCCGCCAAGGGTGCTGCCCCGAAAGCCTAACTGAAAGGCGACGGGCGCCGGTGGGGCGCCCCTATGCTGCGACGAAGGCGGCCCTGCGGGGCCGCCTTTGGTCTATGTGATCTTGAAACATCTGCCAGCGGGACTATCTTTGCAGTGTCCGGCCGGCTCCCCTCATGGCCTGGTCGGATAGGCGCGCTTCGGCGTGCCTCCTCCCTGAACCTTGGCCGCCTCGTGCTTCATGCACGGGGCGGTTTTTTCATGGTTATTCAGCTGCTTGCGGAAATCCGCGCACATTGCCCGCGACCTCTTGCGCCAACCGCATTGCAAGCCCCGTCACCAGGTCCGCCACGCGGTCGAGTCCTTTACCCGGTTCGCGCAATTGCGGGTCCAGATACGTGGCGCGGCAAATTTCCAGCTGCATGGCAGAAATGCCCCTCGCGGGGGCGCCGTGCCGGTCTAGCACATAGCCGCCGGCATAGGGCCGGTTGTGTGCAGCGCGAGCGCCGTTCGCTTCGAGGTATTCCAGCGCAGCGCCAGCCAAGTGGCTTTCGCACGCTGCGCCGAAGCGATCGCCAACAACATAGTCGGCCGCGGCATCCTCGCCCGTCTTGGGCCCGAGCGGCGGCATGGAATGCACATCCAGCAATAGCGCTGCTCCCCAGCGATCGCGCAGGCCCTCCAGAGTTTGCGAAAGCGCCAGATGATATGGCGTGTGAACCTGTTCCAGCCGCCTGGAGAGTTCGACACCCGGCAGGCGCTGGCGCCAGAGTTCCCCGAGACCGGGCAGACATCGGGGGACCAATCCCAGTCCGCTGCGCGAGCGTCTACCCACGGCCAGTCGGGACCGAACGTAGCCGGTACGCGGTCCGGCAATCATCTCCCAGTCGACATCCTCTGGCGAACGATTGAGATCGATCATGGCGCGCGGGGCGCTGGCGACCAGAAGCGCCGCTCCCGTCGCGTCGGCTACCTTGCGCGCAATCAGATCGACATAGCGGTCTTCCAGACGCGGTGCCGCCTCACCCGGGTGGCGCATGCGATTGACAAGGCTGGCCGGGTAGTCGCGCCCGGCGTGAGGCACTGCGATCACCACCGGTATGGCCGACGTAAGCTGGCGGTGCAGCAGATACGCCGGTTGCCCTTCCCCTCCGGGAATGGCGCCGCCAGTGACCGCTTGCGAATCGGGAAGGCCGGAATTGCGTTCGCTCATCGCCGTCTTTGCTGGCCGCGAACCATCCCCATGTCAAAGGCATGCTGTCCCAATGCAGGGCAGCTTGGCATAAGATGCAGATTTTTAATGCGCATGTGCCTAGAGGTGAGCATCACAAGCAACCACTGGCACCCGCAACCACACGAAGAGACGAACGCATGATCCGTATCCTGCTAGCCGAAGACGACAACGCAATGCGCACCTACCTTACCCGTGCGCTGGAACAGGCTGGTTATTCGGTGATGGCGGTATCGTGCGGCACGGAGGCCTTGCCCTTGCTGGAAACGGAAATATACGACCTGCTTCTTTCCGATATCGTGATGCCGGAGATGGACGGAATCGAACTGGCCCAGCGCTGTAATGACCTGAGCCCTTCCACGAAGGTGATGTTCATTACCGGTTTTGCAGCCGTGGCACTCAAGGCCAACCGAGAAGCGCCGCATGCCAAGATGCTGTCGAAGCCCTTCCACCTGAAGGATCTGGTGATGGAAGTGGAAAGGGTCTTCGAGGACACTGCCGCAATGTCGGTTTAACGGGTTTTTGGCACCAGACCGAACGACCCTCTTGCGAAACAATCAGGGCGGCGCTAGATGGCCCGCCTGCCGTCCTTGTGTTGACGGCATAACCCGAATGGTGCGGGCGTATAGCTCAGTGGTAGAGCACTATGTTGACATCGTAGGGGTCGCAAGTTCAATCCTTGCTACGCCCACCATTCGCGGTACTTTTGCAGTAAACTCCGAACAGTCCTAGCTTTCCCGCTGCTCCAGATGTCGACGGGACATGGCCTCGATAATTTCCAGTTCGCTGATGGTCTGGTCGATCGCCTCGCGCTGTTGGCGTAATTCCGACAGTCTTTCCTGGGTAGCTTCCAGCATGAGCTGGGCTTGCACCACCTGATCGGGATCGTGGTCGTAAAGGCTGAGGAACTCCCCGATCTCGCGGATACTGAATCCCAGGCGCTTGCCGCGAAGGATCAATTGCATCCTACCCATTTCACGTCGTGAATATACGCGCATCGAACCAACCCGCTTGGGTTGGATCAGCCCCTTGTCTTCGTAGAATCGCAAGGTGCGCTGTGTAACGCCGAGGGCTTCCGACGCTTCTGCGATGCTCTTCAGGTCGCCCTGCTTCATATCTTCGAAACCGGGCATGTCGCCAGGTTCGCGTGGTTCCGGCTCGCTCATGCGCTGTCCTCCTCGGACCTATTCGTATCCGCGGAGGCTGCCTTGGCCTTTTCCTCGGCCACCAGCTGCTTTTTCTCCAGCTTACCCACCAGGGTTTTCGGTAGTTCGTCCCGGAATTCGTAAGCATCGGGCATCTCGATAGGGTTGAGCCGCATTTTCAGGAAGGCATGCAAGTGCCCAGCATCCAGTTCCTCCCCCTCGTGCAAGGCGATGAACAGTTTGGGCGCCTCGCCGCGATAATCATCGGGGATGCCGATGGCGACCGCCTCTTTCACCGCAGGATGTTCATAGGCCGCGTCTTCGATGGCGCGCGGATAGACGTTGTAGCCGCTGCACAGGATCAGGTCTTTCATCCTGTCGACGATGAACAAGTATCCGTCCTCGTCCAGATAACCGATGTCGCCGGTCTTCAGCGCGCCGTCGATGAAGGTTTCCTCCGTCGCGCCGGGACGGTTCCAATAGCCCTTCATCAGTTGCGGGCCACGCGCGCAAATCTCGCCACGCTCCCCCTGCGGCATAAGCTTGCCGGTCTCGGGATCGCGTATCTCGACGATGGTATGCGGGAACGCAGGCCCGGCCGAGTTTTCCTTCACCGGGGTACGGCCCAGCAGCGGATTGCTGGTAATGATGGGAGATGCTTCGGTCAGGCCGTAGCCTTCCGATACCGGCGAGCCCGTGCGCGCCTCATACTGCATGCGCACTTCCAGCGGCAATGGTGCGCCGCCCGAAATGCTGGTGCGCACGGCAGAGAGATCCGGCACCTTGTCATCGGGCAGCGAACCCAGCGCGTTGTATATCGTGGGAACACCGAACATCATCGTGGGCGGCTTGCGCTTTATGGTTGCCAGCACCTCGTCCATCTCGAAGCGCGGCAGCAGTACAAGCTCCGCAGCAATTTCTACGCCGAAGTTCAAAACGCAGGTCAAAGCGAAAACGTGGAACAGGGGCAGTACGCCCAGCGTTCGCTCCTGCTGGTCACGTTCCTCACCGATATGCAGCAGCATCTGGGCAGAGTTTGCCGCAAGGCTGGCATGGGTCAGCATGGCACCCTTTGGCCTCCCGGTCGTTCCACCGGTATACTGCAGGACTGCAACGTCATGCGGATCCTGCTCGACCGGGCGGAGAGAGGCTTTGTGAGCGGCGATATCGCTGTAGCGGGAATAGGTGACCTCGGATCGCCTTTTGGCGAGCGAGGAGCGTTTGAGCGTGCGCAGTCCCAAACTTTTCCAGAACGGCAGAACATTGCCCATCGAGCACAGCACGATACGCTCCATCGCGCTGTCATCCGCGCCCCACGCTGCGGCAACCTTGGCATGAAGCATTTCGAGGTCGGGGACTGCCACCATTTTCGCGCCCGAATTGGTGATGAGAAACTCGACCTCGCTATCGGAATAGAGCGGGTTCAGCTGGACCACCACACCGCCTGCTCGCAACACGGCGAAGTAGAGAATTACCGAATATGGCGTGTTGGGCAAACAAAGCCCGAATCGATCGCCCTTCTCCAGACCGAGCGCCTGCAAACCCGCCGCGACCCTGTCGACTTCCCTGCCAAGGTCCCCGTAGGTCCACTCGCGGCCGAGGAAATCCACGGCCACGTGGCCGGGATAGAGCGTGACCGCCCGATCAAAGCTTTCCGTCAGCAGCCTCGGGCGAATGTTGCCCTCGGCATCCAGGATCCTGGAGGGATCGAGCGGGTGGGACGTTACCGCCGCCTCGGTCATGAAACATCCTTTCCTCATTCAGCGCAGGCCAATGTGAAACTGCAGCTTGATTTGTCTCTACTTGACGTATACGTCAGGTCACATACTTTATCGTAATCATTCGACGCAAAAGGTCAACGCGCGAAAAAGAAAGGCAAGCCAGTACCATGAGTGATGTCGTCATTGCAGGATATGTCCGCTCCCCATTCCATCCCGCCTATCGTGGTGCGCTCGCCAAGGTTCGCCCGGACGATCTGGCTGCCAACACCATAAAGGGCTTGATCGAACGCACCGGCGTGAATGCGGAAGATATCGAAGATGTACTGATGGGCTGCGCCTTCCCTGAAGGGGAGCAAGGCTTCAACATCGCGCGACTCGTCGTATTGCTGGCAGACCTGCCGCTGAGCATCGGCGGCATGACCCTGAACCGGTTCTGCGGATCTTCCATGAGCGCGGTGCATTATGCCGCCGGCCAGATCGCGATGGGCGCTGGTGAGGTTTTCATCGCGGCAGGCGTCGAATCGATGAGCCGCGTTCCGATGACCGGCTTCAACCCCATGCCCAACCCCGAACTTGCCGAGCGCAGCGCCGCCTATATCGGCATGGGTGACACGGCAGAAAACGTTGCTCGTAAATACGAACTGACGCGTGAAGCGCAGGAGGCTTTTGCGCTCAAGAGCCAGCAGAAAGCTGGCGAGGCGATGAAGAAGGGTTCATTCAAGGACGAAATCGTGCCCTTTACCCTTCCCGATGGCACCGTGATCGAAACCGACGCCACGCCGCGTCCGCAGACTACCGCCGAAGATCTAGCTGGTCTCAAGCTGTCATTTGACGAGAATGGCACCGTGACCGCTGGAACCGCATCTCCGTTGACTGATGGCGCTGCCGCCTTGCTGGTATGCAGTGCCGATTACGCGGCGAAGAACGGCCTGAAGGTGATGGCCAAGGTAAAGAGCATGGCGATTTCCGGTTGCGCACCCGAGATCATGGGCATCGGCCCGGTCGAATCTTCGAAGAAGGCTTTGCAGCGCGCCGGGCTGACCATCGACAATATCGACGTAATCGAACTCAACGAAGCTTTCTCCAGCCAGTCGCTGGCAACCATCGGCGATCTTGGCATCGACGAATCGAAGATCAATCTCGATGGCGGCGCGATCGCCATCGGGCATCCGCTGGGTGCTACCGGCGCGCGCATCGTAGGCAAGGCGGCAAGCCTGCTGCAGCGGGAAGGCAAGAAGTACGCCCTCGTCACCCAGTGCATTGGTGGCGGACAGGGCATCGCAACCGTGCTGGAGACCGCATAATGGCTGATGCAACCATCAAGAAGGTGTGCGTGATCGGCGCAGGCACGATGGGTGCCGGTATTGCCGCCCAGATCGCAAACGCCGGTGTGCCCGTGCTGCTGCTGGATATCGTTCCCAAGGAAGGCGATAACCGTAACGTCATCGCGGAAGGCGCGGTCAAGAAGATGCTCAAGACCGACCCTGCCCCTTTCATGGGCAAGCGGGCGGCCAAGCTTGTGGAAACCGGCAACATCGAAGATGACCTGGGCAAGGTTGCCGAGTGTGACTGGGTGGTGGAAGCCATCATCGAACGGCTCGACATCAAGCAGAACCTGTATGCGAAGCTTGAAGAGGTTCGCAAGGCCGGTACCGCGGTTTCATCCAACACCTCCACCATCCCACTGGAAAACCTGACCGATGGCCGGTCGGATGCTTTCAAGCAGGATTTCCTGATCACCCACTTCTTCAATCCGCCGCGTTACATGCGGCTGATCGAACTGGTTGCGGGCCCGCAGACCAACCCCGCCACGGTGGATATGGTTCGCGAATTCGTTGACCGCAAACTGGGCAAGACCCCTGTGGATGCCGAGGACTCACCGGGGTTCATCGCTAATCGCATCGGCACTTTCTGGATCCAGGCTGCGGTAAACGCCGCCTTCGACCAAGGGCTGACGGTAGAAGAAGCGGACGAGATTGCCGGCAAGCCGATGGGCGTGCCAAGCACCGGTGTTTTCGGACTGGTCGACCTTGTCGGTATCGATTTGATGCCGCACCTCATGGAAAGCCTCACCAGCACTCTGCCAAAGGATGATCCCTACCAGAAGATCGCCCGCAGCGAGGCGCTGATCGAGAGCATGATCGAGGAAGGTTACACCGGCCGCAAGGGCAAGGGTGGCTTCTATCGCATCAACCGCGAAGGCGGGAAGAAGGTGAAGGAAGCCAAGGACCTGAAGTCCGGCGAATATCGCGCCGCAGCCCGCCCCGGCATCGTGCGCGGCGCTGCTAAGAAGAGCCTGAAGGCGCTGATTTCGGACAAGGGCAAGGTTGGCGACTATGCCTGGGCGATCGTCGGCCCGACGCTGTCCTACGCCGCCAGCATCGTACCCGAAGCCACTAAGACCGTGCTGGGCATCGATGATGCTATGAAGCTTGGCTACAATTGGAAAACCGGCCCGTTCGAGATGATCGACGAGATCGGCGTTGCCCATCTTGTCGAGCGCCTGCAGGCCGACGGCATCCCCGTTCCCGAGATCCTGAAAATGGCCGATGGCCGCAAGTTCTACCGGGTCGAGGGTGGCAAGCGCCAGTATCTGGGTACCGACGGCGAATATCACGACGTGGAGCGTGCCGAGGGCGTGCTGCTGCTGGAAGATATCAAGCTGTCTTCGGAACCGCTGATGGCCAATGGCTCTGCTGCCCTTTGGGACGTGGGTGACGGCGTTGTCGCGCTGGAATTCACTGGCAAGATGAACGCGCTGGACGAGCAGGTGATGAAGCTGATCCAGAAGGCCATTCCGATGGTGAAGAAGGATTACAAGGCGCTGGTCGTTTACAACGAAGGCTCCAACTTCTCTGCCGGTGCCAATCTTGGCCTCGCCCTTTTTGCGCTAAACATCGCGGCGTGGGGCGAAGTCGAAAAAAGCGTCAAGGGTGGCCAGGATGCCTACAAGGCATTGAAATACGCCCCCTTCCCCGTCGTTTCCGCACCGTTCGGCATGACGCTGGGTGGTGGTTGCGAAATCTGTCTCAACTCAGATGCGATCCAGGCCCATGCCGAAACCTATATCGGCCTTGTGGAATGCGGCGTCGGCATCATTCCCGGCTGGGGCGGCTGCGGCGAGATGATCTCTCGCTGGGAGGACAATCCGCGCCACCCCAATGGTCCGATGCCCGCCGTATCGAAGGCGTTCGAGATCATTTCTACCGCGACGGTCGCCAGGTCGGCTTCCGAAGCCAAGGAACATGGCTTCCTGCGGCGGGACGACGGTGTAAGCATGAACCGGGACCGGCTGCTGTTTGATGCCAAACAGCGCGCGCTGGCGATGGTGGATGGCTACGAAGCTCCGGAAAAACCGGAATATCGCTTGCCTGGTCCCACCGGCAAGGCAGCGCTGGAACTGGCCGTGGAAAGCTTCCACCGCCAGGGCAAGGCGACTGATCACGACGTTACCGTATCGGGCGAGCTGGCCTACGTCCTGTCCGGCGGCAACACCGATGTTACCGAGACGCTGACCGAGGCCGATATGCTGAAGCTGGAGCGTGAAGCCTTCATGCGCCTTGTCCGCAATCCAAAGTCGCAGGCGCGGGTCGAGCACATGCTCGAAACCGGCAAGCCACTTCGGAACTGAACCTGCGCAATTGATAGAGAGGATTTGTCCAATGCAAGTCTATGAAGCCCCCATCCGCGACATGGTTTTCAATATTCGCGAACTGCACGAAGACGACGGTTTCGGCGATCTCGAAGGGTTCGAGGATTTCGACGATGACGTGACCAACGCCATCCTCGAAGAGGCCAACAAGCTTTGCCGTGACGTATTGTTGCCGATCAACTGGCCGGGCGACCAGCAGGGTTGCCGGATCGAAAACGGCGTGGTGCGCACTCCCGATGGTTTCCAGGATGCCTACAAGCAGTTCTGCGAAGGCGGCTGGGCAGGCCTCGGCGTCTCCGAAGAATGGGGCGGCCAGGGTGCACCTCACGCCATCGGCAAGATGGTCGAGGAAATGACCTGCTCCGCCAACCTGTCCTTCGGCCTCTATCCCGGTCTTACCGGCGGCGCGATGGTGTCGCTGGAAGCCTATGGTAGCGACGAACTGAAGAACTTCTACATGCCCAAGATGGCCAATGGCGAATGGACTGGCACCATGTGCCTTACTGAATCGCACTGCGGCACGGATCTGGGCATGCTGCGCACAAAGGCGGTACCGCAGGACGACGACAGCTATCTCGTCACAGGCAACAAGATCTTTATCAGCGCGGGCGACCATGACCTGTCCGACAATATCATCCATCTGGTGCTGGCGCGGCTTCCCGATGCCCCTCCGGGCGTGAAGGGTATCTCGCTGTTCCTCGTGCCGAAGTACCTGCCGAACGAGCAGGGCAATCCCGGCAATTTCAACAATACGACGGCAACCGCCATCGAACACAAGATGGGCCTCAAGGCTTCTGCCACCTGTCAGATGTCGTTCGAAGAATCCAAGGGCTGGCTCGTCGGCAAGCCGCACCGCGGGCTGGAAGCCATGTTCGCCATGATGAACACCGAGCGCGTGGCCGTGGGTATCCAGGGCCTTGGCGTTGGCGAGATCGCTTACCAGTCCGCCGTCTACTACGCGAAGGATCGGGTACAGGGTCGCTCGCTTTCGGGCGTCAAGAACCCGGATGGTCCCGCCGATCCGATTATCGTTCATCCGGATGTGCGCCGCATGCTCATGACGATGCGCGCCTACAACGAAGGTAGCCGTGCAGTGTCCGCATGGGTCAGCCGTGCGCTGGATGCGGAGCACGCTGCGAAGGAGCCAGAGGCACGCGAGCGCGCCAAGGATTTCGTCGCCCTGATGACGCCTGTTGTGAAGGCCCTGTTCACCGATCTTGGACATGAAAGCGCGCATCTGGCCATACAGGTGCACGGCGGCCACGGTTACATTCAGGAAACCGGTGTCGAGCAGTTTGCTCGTGACGCACGAATTGCGCAGATCTACGAGGGTACCAACGGCATTCAGGCGCTGGACCTTGTGGGGCGCAAGCTGCCCGATCGCATGGGTCGCAACCTGCGCAGCTTCTTCCACCCGGTCTCGCAATTTGTCGAGGATCACGGGCAGGACGCCAATATCGGCAAGATGGTTGCCGGATTGCAGCAGGCCTTCGGCGCCTTGCAGCTTTCCACCGGTCACATCGCGCGCAAGGGGATGAAAGACCCTGAAGAAGCCGGTGCAGCCGCAACCGATTACCTGCGATTGCTGGGCTTTGTTGCCATGGGTCACTGCTTTGCCAAGGCGGCGAAGATTGCTCATGCAAAGCTGGAAGAAGGCACTGACGAGAAGGCTTTCTACGAAGCCAAGATCGTGACTGCGCGTTTCTTCTTCGATCGATTGTTGCCGCCCGCAATGGCGCAGATGATGGCGATCACCAGCGGCAAGGGCAGCATGATGGATATGCCGGAGGAGGCGTTTTGAACCCCCGCCTGGATAGTTTCGCTGGCGGGCTGAAAGTGCCCGCCATCGTTGCTCCCATGTTTCTGGTTTCCGGTCCCGACCTTGTGGTGGAAAGCTGCAAGGCGGGACTGTGCGGCACGTTCCCGGCGTTGAACCAGCGCACAACGGAAGGCTTTGACGAGTGGCTTTGCGAGATCAAGGAACGGCTGGGTGACGATAGCGCGCCTTACGGCGTCAACCTCATCGTCCACGGCTCTAACCCCCGCGTGGAGGCTGATCTCGAAGTCTGCATAAAGCACAAGGTGCCCCTGATCATCACCTCGCTGGGCGCAGTTCCCGACCTGGTGAAGGCGGTGCATTCCTATGGCGGGCTGGTGTTCCACGACGTGATCCAGCGCCGCCATGCGGAGAAGGCTGCCGAGGCAGGCGTCGATGGCATTATCGCCGTTGCTGCCGGTGCAGGCGGCCATGCGGGCACGCTCAGCCCCTTCGCCCTCACCAGCGAAATTCGTGAATTCTGGGACGGCGCGCTCATCCTGTCCGGCTCCATGAGTCATGGCGGCCACATCGCCGCCGCCCAGATGATGGGTGCGGACTACGCCTATTTCGGCAGCCATTTTATCGCCGCCACCGAGAGCATGGCCCCGCAGGGGCAGAAGGACATGATGATCGGCGCCAGTGCCAAGGACGTCTCGTATACCGACAAGGTAACGGGCGTGGGCGCGAATTTCCTGACCCCCAGCCTTCAGGCCGCCACCTTGCACGATGCACCAGGCGAAATGTCGCTTAATGAAGAAGCAAAAGCCTGGAAAACGATCTGGTCGTCAGGGCACGGCACGGGCGCGGTGCGCGATGTACGGCCGACGCGCGAGATTTGCGAGCAACTGATTGCCGAGTATGAAAACGCACGCGCAAAATTCTGCCGTTGACGGGCACCATCGGTCCTTGCTGCCGTTTGGGCATGTGAATGTCCGGAAAAACTGAACCTTGCGTCCCGCGCATCACGGCGATCTCAACCGCGGTGCCCGATTGCGATGTACATGATCGCTATACGGAATGGGCGGCGCGTCAATTGCATGACGATCGCCGCGCAAAGCTGTTTCGACGGATGGAATCGCGCGGCGGCATTTCTCACCGCTATTCCGTCCTTTCCGGCAATGATGCCGCACTGGACTTCGGCGGTTTCTACATGACTGGCAAGGAACCGGGCACGGCTGCCCGGATGCAGCGATATGCAGCCAGCGCGCCGGATCTTGCCATGAAAGCGATTGCCGGTCTGCCTCCCACCGACGGTGTGACGCATATCGTAACCGCCAGTTGCACTGGCTTTATTGCGCCCGGGCTGGACCAGCTGATCGCCCGGCGCCTTGGCCTGCCCGCCAGCGTGGAGCGGGTCTCCATCGGCTTCATGGGCTGCTATGCGGGCGTGACCCTGCTGCGCACCGCCGGTCACATCGTCCGGTCCGATCCCACGGCGAAAGTGCTGGCCGTATCGGTAGAGCTTTGCTCTCTTCATCTTCAGGAAACCGACGACATCGAGAGCCTGCTGGCCATGGGACAGTTTGCCGATGGTGCCGCAGCGGCGCTTGTCAGCGCAGCTGGAGAAGGCCTCTCCCTTGGTTCAGGTCTTTCACTTGCACTGGAGGAAAGCGACGAGCTGATCACCTGGACAATCGGTGACAGCGGCTTTGCCATGCATCTTTCGGGTGAAGTGCCCGGCAGATTGGCAGAGGCGCTGGATGCCGATGCGACCCGTAATGCCATTCTTGGCGAGGAGGCCCCTGCCGCCTGGGCCGTTCACCCAGGAGGCCGTTCCGTACTCGACGCCGTGGAGCGCGGCCTTCCCCTTCCTCCCGGCGCGCTTGATGCATCACGCAGTGTTCTCGACGAATTCGGCAACATGTCCTCTGCAACGGTGCTTTTCGTCCTCGAACGGCTGGCTCGCGAACGTCCCGAAAGCGGTATTGCGCTCGCATTCGGACCCGGACTGGCAATGGAAGGACTGCGTTTCGGGTGGGTGGGCGATGATGCTGTCTGAACGTCTCGATACGCAGGAAATGATGGACGACCCGGCCTTGCCGGAGTCCGTTTACCGGACCGTGCTGGCCGATCTCAGCAAGGCAAACCGGCTGACACTGGCATATCGTCCAACGCTGGAATTTCTCGACCGTGCTCTGAATGGCCGAAAAAGCTTCACACTTCTGGATGTCGGCTTCGGCCAGGGTGATATGCTCCGCAAGATTGCGGAATGGGCCGAGGCCCGGGGAATTGAGGCAACGCTCGTCGGGATCGATCTCAATTCACGCAGCCAGTCTGCGGCGCGCGAGGTCACCCCGCCTGAATTGCCGATCACATACCGCACCGGCGACTATGCCGATCTGATGGATAAGAAATGGGATTTCATCGTCTCCAGCCTCGTCGCTCATCACATGACCCGCGCCGAACTGCTACTCTTCCTGCAAGTGATGGATAGCGAGGCGCGGATCGGTTGGTTCGTGAACGATCTGCATCGCCATCCGATGAGTTACTTCGGTTATCCGGTACTGGCCCAGCTGGCAGGTCTGCACCGTATCGTGCGCATGGACGGTCAGATTTCGATCGCCAGGTCTTTCAGGCCCGAAGAATGGCGCGAAATGCTGGCCGAGGCTGGTGTCACGGACGCGCGGATCGAGCGCAAGTTTCCCTTCCGCCTGTGTGTCTCGTGCACAGCCTAGGCGAAACGCCGCTTATCCTTGGCGCAGGCCCCGCCGGATGTGCGGCAGCAATGGAATTGGCGCTTGCGGGTACCAACCCCGTGATACTGGACCGGTCCGAAACCGTGGGCGACCCTTTGTGTGGAGGTTTCATGAGCTGGCGCACATTGGCGCAGCTTGAATTGCTTGGCGTGAACACCGATGGTCTTGGCGGCCACACGGTCGATCACCTTCGCCTGTTCGCGCAGGGGCGAACGGTGGAAACGCCCCTGCCCCACCCCGCGCTGGGTCTGTCCCGGCATGCGCTGGATAGCCGCTTGCGCCGCCGCGCCGTTGCGGCCGGAGCGCGGCTGGAGATCGACACGATCCGCAAAGTCTCGCCCGGAACGGCGCATGGCCAGTCCACCGACTGGATGGCAGAATCCATTTTTCTTGCCAGCGGAAAGCACGACATTCGGGGAACCAGTCGCCCACGCCTGGCGAACGACCCGGCCCTGGGCCTGCGGATAAAGCTTCCGCGCAGCGAGGAGCGTACCGCACTGATCGGCTCCGCCATCGAACTCCACCTGTTTCGTGGCGGATACGTGGGTATCGTGCTGCAAGAGGGCGAAACGGCAAATATCTGTCTTGCCTTGCGCAAATCCGCGCTTGGAGACGCCGGTGGCGAGCCTTTGGCCGTGCTCCAGCAGATTGCAGATCAGAATGACGATTTCGCGGCTCGTCTCGGCAGCGACTGGCGACAAGCACGGATCGAAACTATCGGCGCGGTTCCATACGGGTGGATTGCGCACGATACCTCACCCGGTCTTTTCCGGCTGGGTGATCAGGCCGCCGTCATTCCCTCGCTGGCGGGCGAAGGCATGTCGATCGCCGTCGCCAGCGGCACCATGGCCGCCCGGCACTGGTGTGCGGGAGGGTCCTCATCAGCGCCCGCGTTCCAACGTGCCTTTGCCGCGCGCGCATATCCGCCCGTGCAACTCGCAAAGGCTGCCCGCATTCTGGCGGAAACGCGGTTGGGCAGCGCAACGGCGCTTGCGCTTGCCAGGCTGGCACCTTCGCTGGTTATCGACATTGCCGAGCGTTGCCGCATCATGCCAACCTCCGGCAACACCGACCGGGCGACTTGCGCACATGCACGTCCCTGCTAAGAGGCGCGCAAATCCGATACAGATTCAGACCACTCAGATACCAAGACAAGGCAGGACATCCATGGCGAAGATTCAGGTCAAGAACCCCATTGTAGAGATCGACGGCGACGAGATGACGAAGATCATCTGGCAGTGGATCCGCGAACGGCTGATCCTGCCCTATCTCGATGTAGACCTGAAGTACTACGACCTTTCGGTCGAAAAGCGTGACGAGACGGACGACCAGATCACCGTGGATTCCGCCAAGGCCATTCAGAAATACGGCGTCGGCGTGAAGTGCGCCACCATCACGCCTGATGAAGCCCGCGTCGAAGAGTTCGACCTGAAGCAGATGTGGCGGTCGCCCAATGGCACGATCCGCAACATCCTTGGCGGCACCATTTTCCGCGAGCCTATCGTAATCGACAACGTGCCGCGCCTCGTACCCGGCTGGACCGATCCCATCGTTGTTGGTCGCCACGCCTTTGGTGACCAGTACCGCGCCACTGACACGCTGATCCCCGGTGCTGGCAAGCTGCGCATGGTGTTCGAAGGCGAGGACGGCAACAACATCGATCTTGAGGTTCATACCTTCGACCAGCCCGGCGTCGCCATGACGATGTACAACCATGACGAGAGCATTCGCGACTTTGCGCGCGCCAGCTTCAACTACGGCCTGGATCGCGGTTGGCCGGTGTATCTGTCCACCAAGAACACCATCATGAAAAAGTACGATGGCCGCTTCAAGGATCTGTTCGAGGAAGTGTTCAACACCGAAGGCTTCAAGGAGAAGTTCGAGGAAGCCGACATCGGCTACGAGCACCGCCTGATCGACGACATGGTGGCCGCCGCCCTGAAGTGGAATGGCAAGTTCGTCTGGGCCTGCAAGAATTACGACGGCGACGTACAGTCCGACATCGTGGCGCAGGGCTTCGGCTCGCTCGGCCTGATGACCTCTGTACTGATGACGCCCGACGGCAAGACGGTGGAAGCAGAAGCGGCGCACGGTACCGTCACCCGTCACTATCGCCAGCACCAGCAGGGCAAGGCGACTTCCACCAATCCCATCGCCTCCATTTTCGCGTGGACGCGCGGCCTGATGTATCGCGGCCGTTTCGACAACACGCCTGATGTGGTCGCCTTTGCCGAAACGCTGGAAAAGGTCTGCATCTCCTGTGTTGAAAACGGCAAGATGACCAAGGACCTCGCCCTGCTGATCGGCCCCAACCAGAGCTGGATGACCACGGAGCAGTTCTTCGAAGCCATTGTCGACGGCCTTGAAGCCGAGATGAAGAAGCAGGGTCTGGCATAAGTCGCCAGGATTCAAGGCCATGACCCGGGCCCGCCTCGAAGTCCGCCAGGCGGAGATCGGCGATATCCGCAGGATCGCCGCTCTCGCCAAGCGGGTGTATGAAGACTTCGTGCCTTACACGCAGAGCGAAATTCGCGGGCAGTTGAACAACTACCGCGAAGGCTGCTTCGTGGCGTTCCTGGACGACAAGCTGATCGGCTATTGCGCCTCGATGCGGATCGCAGGCGACAAGGCGTTGCGGCCGCATGGCTGGGACGAGATTACCGGCAAGGGCTATGGCAGCCGCCACGATCCCAAGGGTGACTGGCTGTATGGCTATGAGCTCTGTGTCGATCCCAAGACTCGCGGCACCCGCATCGGGCGCAGGCTCTACGAGGAACGCCGCAAGCTGGCGGAGCGGCTGGAACTTAAAGGCATCGTCTTTGGTGGACGCATGCCGAACCTTGCGAAAAGCTGGCGCCGTGTCGATGGTCCCGAAGATTACCTGGAAAAGGTGATCCACGGCAAAATCCACGATCCCGTCCTGCGCTTCCAGCTTGCCAACGGGTTCGAGCCTATTGGCATCCTTCCCAACTACCTGCCGGAGGACAAGCGCAGCCGCGCCTTTGCCACGCACATGGTGTGGCGCAACCCGTTCGTGGACCAGGAAGCCAGCCCCAAGGCCCGCGTGCCGCGCGGGGTGGAAAACGTGCGCGTCGCGACCTGCCAGATGCAGGCCCGCGCGGTGAAGGATTTCGACGAATTCATGCGCCAGGTGCGATATTTCGTCGATGTTGCAAGCGATTACGAATCGGACTTCATTCTCTTTCCCGAACTTTTCACCCTGATGCTGTTGAGCGCAGAGGAAAAGGAACTCTCGCCCATGGAAAGCATCGAACTGCTTTCCGAATATACGCCGCGCATTCGCGAGGCGCTGAGCGAGATGGCGCTGAAGTACAATATCAACATCATCGGCGGCTCACACCCCACGCGGATGGAGGATGGTGACATCCACAACGTGGCGATGGTGTGCCTGCGCGATGGCTCCACGCACGAGCAGGAGAAGATCCACCCCACCCCGAACGAGGCATATTGGTGGAACATCCGTGGCGGCGATTCGGTGGACGTGATCCAGACGGACTGCGGCCCCGTAGGCGTACTGATCTGCTACGACAGCGAATTCCCCGAACTCGCACGCCGTCTGGCCGACGAAGGCGCGCGGATCATCTTCGTCCCCTTCTGCACCGACAGCCGGCAAGGCTACATGCGCGTGCGGTACTGCGCCGCCGCCCGCGCGATCGAGAACCAGTGCTACGTCGTGATGAGCGGCAACGTGGGCAACCTGCCCAATGTTGCCAATATGGATATCCAGTACGCACAAAGCTGCATTCTGACGCCCTGCGACTTCCCCTTCGCCCGCGACGGCATCGCCGCGGAAGCCACCGAGAATGTCGAAACATTGACGATTAGTGACGTGAACCTGGCCGACCTAGCTTGGGCCCGCGCTGAAGGAACCGTCCGCAACCTGGCAGACCGCCGCTTCGATCTTTATCGTATCGAATGGGAGCAAAGGGGATCGGGCGGAGATGCGGCAGACATCAGCGGCCCGCCGCCGCTGCACCAACATGGGCCTGGCGGGGGTTAATTGGCGGCCATGCCGTAGGAAATTACCAAACCTACTGGGATACCCTCATCGTCAAAGCGCAAATCTGTAATAAGCGGACCTTGTTCAGATAACGCCTCCGGCCAGAGATGAACCTGACTGCTTCGATTACTGCCCGACATTTTCTGAAAGTGCTTACCTCGTGCAACTTCGAGCAGTTCCAGTTGCATAGCTGTTATCGGAATCACGCCAGAGAGTGTTGGATCTTCGCCAGCGCGCACTGCACTGAGAAACTGTCTCGTCAATCTTCGGTAATTCGGCAAGCTGGCTGTTGCCAAGGCGCGATCAGTTGGTCGGAAGTTGGCAGCAAGAGGTTGAATAACGATGCCCCCACCATTGGACAGGTAAAACGCAATCGTACGACTGTCGTCCGGAATTGATTCGCAATGCCAGTCAAGGATCGGAATAAGTGCGTTCGCATGCTGCTCTGCAGTGGGCGTGCAACCGGCTAGTCGTTCAAGCTCGTCGACTTGGTTCTCGTCCAATTCCGGCAGTCCGACTATCTCGTCAACCGATATACCCTCGTAGATCGCTTCGATGAGTGCGATAAGTCGCTCCTGCTCATCTGGATGATCCTGCGCCAGCAGAGCACTGCCAATTGCCAGTGCCGCGACAGGAGTTACCATCCGTAGAAGAATATTTCTCATGCAGGCTCAACTCAACTAATTTCAGGCAGAGGCTGATGCTGCGGACGTTACAGCTCCCTTCGCCGTCGCCTTGCTCACCAGCCAGATAGCCAGCCACGCCGCGACGAAGCCCGGAATGATCTCGTAAACGCCCGGTCCGCCCAGGAACTCCCCGTTCCAGCCCAGCGCGATCCACGCGATTACGACTGCCGCGCCCGTCACAAGGCCCGCCACCGCGCCTGCGCCTGTCATGCGCTTCCATGTCAGAGAAAGGATGATCAGCGGACCGAAGGCTGCGCCAAATCCCGCCCAGGCATTGGCAACCAGCGCCAGCACGCCGCTTTCCGGATCGCTGGCGATGAGGATGGCAGCTACCGCTACCAGCGCCACGCACACGCGGCCCACGTTCACCATTTCCGTTTCGCTGGCCTGCTTGCGCAGGAACAGGCGGTAGAAGTCCTCAGTCAGGGAGCTGGAGGACACCAGCAGTTGCGATGAAATCGTGCTCATGATCGCGGCCAGCAGCGCAGCCAGCAGGAAGCCCGTTATAAATGGGTGGAACAGCGTGTTGGCCAGCAGAATGAAAATAGTTTCCGAATTCTCCAGCGTCAGGCCGTTCAACTCAACATGGGCGCGGCCCGCGAGGCCGACACCCAGCGCGCCGATCAGTGCCACCAGCATCCACAGCAAGCCGATATTGCGCGCCGCCGGAATGCCGCCTTCCTTCACTGCCATGAAGCGCACGATGATGTGCGGCTGCCCGAAATAGCCAAGACCCCATGCGACGGCTGAGAGGAAGCCGACGGCGGTCAACCCGCCGAACCAGCTGAGAAAGTCGGGATCGACAGCGTTGAGCGCCTCTCCCGTCGCGCCCCAGCCATCGCCCAGCAGCACCACCAGCGGCATGACAACCAGCGCCACCACCATGATGCAGCCCTGCACGAAATCGGTCAGGCTCACGGCCAGGAAGCCGCCCACCATGGTATAGGCCAGCACCACCAGTGCCGTAATCAACACGCCCGCCATATAAGGGCTGAAGCCCATGATCGGCGCATCGATGAAAGTGCTTTCGAACAGCAAACCGCCACCCACCAGTCCCGCCGCGGAATAGACCGCAAAGAAGATCACGATAATGATCGCGGAAATCACACGCAGGGCAATCGCCTTGTCCGGAAAGCGGTTGGCGAGGAATTCGGGGATTGTCAGCGCGTTGCCGTATTCCACGGTCTGCTTACGCAAACGCGGCGCGACGACGAACCAGTTGGCAACCGCGCCCGCGAACAGGCCGATGCCAATCCACGCCTCCACAAGGCCGGAAAGGTACAGTGCGCCGGGCAGTCCCAACAGCAGCCAGCCCGACATATCCGAAGCACCCGCAGAAAGCGCTGCAACCGCAGGCGGCAGATTGCGTCCGCCCAGAAGATATCCCTCGCTGTCCTCGGTAGAACGCTTCCAGGCGTATAGCCCGATACCGAGCATGAGAATGAAATATAAAGCGAGGGCAATCAGTGTGGGTGTCTGCATGGCGCCTTGCATACAGACCGCAGCGCGCATGTCACCCGTTTCGCGAAACTTGCCATTGTGTGTCGATCAACCGCGCTGCAACGCAATATATCGGTTGTTAAACGTGCTGCGATCTTGGATAATGGCAGGCGATGCACGGTGCCGAAGCCATTTCCCCTATCATGAAGGACGCGCTCGTCATCCTGGGCGCAGCCGGTATCGTGATTCCCCTGTTCGCGCGCTTTCGCGTAACCCCGATTATCGGCTTTATCCTGATCGGGCTGCTCGTCGGGCCTTATGGTCTCGGGCGCATGGTGCCCAGTTACGATTGGCTCTCCTACATCACCATCAACGATCAGGAGCGGCTCGAGCCGTTTGCCGAGTTCGGCATCATCCTGCTGCTCTTCGCCATCGGGCTTGAACTGAGTTTCAACCGTCTTTGGCAGTTGCGAAAACTGGTCTTCGGGCTCGGCGCGCTGGAACTGTTGGTGATCGGCTCGCTGCTGGCGGCGATCCTCTCAATGATGGGGCAATACTGGACGGGTGCGATGGCGCTGGGACTTGCGCTAGCCTTTTCCTCCACCGCACTGGTCTTGCCGATATCGGGCACCAATACGCCTGTCGGACGTGCAGCGCTGTCGATGCTATTGTTCGAAGACATCATGATCGTACCGGTTATCTTCCTGCTCGGTGCATTGGCACCTTTCGCGGCGGAGGAAGGCGCGGTCAGCCTGTTCGAAACGATCTGGCAGGGCCTGCTGGTGGTTTTCGTGATGATGGTAGCAGGGCGCTTCCTTCTGCCCAAACTGTTCGCCCAGGCCGCGCGAACGAAGAGCCCGGAACTGTTCCTTGCCGCCAGTCTGCTGGTGGTGATCGGTGCAAGCCTTGCGACGGCATTCGTCGGCCTTTCCCCTATCGTGGGCGCGCTGATCGCGGGCCTGCTGATTGCAGAGACGGAGTACCACACCGAGGTCGAAGGGATCATGGAGCCGTTCAAGGGCCTTGCCTTGGGCATATTCCTCATCACGGTGGGCATGGGTATCGATCTTGCCACAATCTGGAACAACCTCTGGATGATCCTTGGCGCTGTTGTCGGGGTGCTGACGCTGAAGGCCGTGGTCACCGGCGTCTTGCTGCGGCTTATGGGCGCGCGGCGCAGCACTGCGACCGAAACCGGCATCCTTATGGCCAGCCCTTCGGAAACGACGCTGATCGTCCTGGCTGCAGCCACCAGTGCCTTGCTGGTGCAACCCGGTACGGCGCAATTCTGGCAGATCGTCACCGCGATCGGCCTTACCATAACGCCGTTGCTCGCCCTGCTGGGCCGCTACGTCGCGCGCCGAGTGGAGCCCGCCCCCACGCTGGACGAAGTCGATGGCGATAGTGAAACGCCGCGCGTCATCATCGTCGGTTTCGGCCGCGTCGGCAGGCTGGTGGCCCAGATGCTGGAAATGCATGACAAGCCCTATGTCGCTGTCGACGCCGATAGCGACCTTATCGAACAGGCGCGGCGCGATGGGTATTATGCCGTGTTCGGTAATGCGATGCGATCGGATTCACTGGATCACCTTGGTATCGAAAAAGCACCGGCCGTGATCCTGACCATGGATGAGCATGTTCTGGCGCAACGACTGGTAAAGAAGCTGCGCGCTTCTCACCCTGACCTGCCCATCATCGCCCGTGCGCGCGACAGTTTTCACGCAGCGCAACTCTATCGCAGCGGAGCTTCAACCGCAGTGCCCGAGACACTGGAAAGTTCGCTTCAGCTGTCGGAAGCCGTGCTTGTGGACCTTGGCGTTCCGATGGGGCCGGTAATCGCGTCGATACATGAAAAGAGGGACGAGTTCCGCGAACAGATCCGTGAGAACGGCGCATTGGAAAACAAGCCGAAGCTGCGCACGGGAACGCTCAAAAGCTGATTATTCTCGGAAATTTGCCCGGCCTGGCGCGTTGGTGGGGAAAGGAGAGTTTTCAATGAGCGAACAGAAAGACCCCACCAAGCCCACGCCGAACGATGAAAAGTTCAAGCCCAAGAACGTGGCTGCCGACGACGAGCACGGTCGTGCGACGCGCAACATGAAGGATGTCCCCCGCGGAAGCGAGGGCGACCGCCGACGTGCCTCGCAAAACCGCGTCGACTGAGCTTTAGGCGCTTTTGGCCGTCAGTGCATTGCGCACGGCGGCCATTGCGTCTTCTGCCTTGTCGCCATCGGGACCGCCGCCTTGCGCCAAATCAGGACGGCCACCGCCACCTTTTCCACCTAGCGCCTCGACACCTGCACGAACGAGATCGACCGCACTCGTCGTTTCGGTAAGGTCGTCGGTAACACCCACAGCGAATGCAGCCTTGCCGTCGTTCACGGCGCAGATTGCCGCTACGCCAGAGCCCATGCGTGCCTTGGCTTCATCCAGCAACCCGCGCAATTCCTTGGGATCCATACCTTCCAGAACCTGGCCGGAGAACTTGATACCGGCAATCTCCTCATCCGCTTTCGCAGGTGCACCACCTCCACCGCCCAGGGCCAGTTGTTTGCGTGCCTCGGCGAGTTCACGCTCGAGCGCCTTGCGTTCATCCACCAGCGCGGCGACCCGCGCCTCTACCTCGTCCGGTGCGGTCTTCAATGTAGCCGCGACTGATTTGAGCGCTTCCTCACGCCCGACGATCCACTGCCGGGCAGCTTCGCCCGTCAGCGCCTCGATACGGCGCACGCCCGAGGATACCGCACTCTCCGAGATTATGCGGAACAAGCCGATATCGCCCGTAGCCTTCACATGGGTGCCACCGCACAGTTCGACGGAATAATGGCGGCCCATGCCGTCCTTGTGCCCTCTCCCCATAGAAAGCACGCGAACTTCCTCGCCGTATTTCTCGCCGAACAACGCCATCGCGCCGGCCTCGATCGCGTCATCGGGGCTCATCAATTGCGTACGCACTTCTTCGTTCGCCCGAATCTCAGCGTTAACCTCAGCCTCAATGGCTGCGATCTCGGCGGGCGTAATCGGCTTGGGGTGCGAGAAGTCGAACCGGAAACGATCTTCCGCGACCAGTGATCCTTTCTGCGTGACATGATCGCCCAGGTGGTTTCGCAAGGCTGCGTGTACCAGATGCGTGGCGGAATGATTGGCGCGGATCTTGTCGCGGCGCTCGGCATCAATGGCGAGGTGCACGGTATCACCCACCGACACGATGCCCGACTGGATCGTACCGTGGTGCGCGTGGAGCCTGCCCAGCGGCTTGGACGTATCGCTCACCGCAATCGCGAGGCGATGGTCGCCTGTGATCGTGCCAGCGTCGCCGCTCTGGCCACCGCTCTCTCCGTAGAACGGAGTCTGATTGGTAAGGATCAGTACGTCCTGCCCGCTTTCGGCACGATCCGCTTCCTTGCCGTCGACGATCAGAGCCACAACGCGGCCCTCGCCTTCTGTTGAACTGTATCCGGTGAATTCGGTCGCGCCCTCTCGCTCGGCGATATCGAACCAGTGTTCGCTATCCGCCGCTGCGCCGGAGCCTTTCCATGCTGCCCGCGCCGCAGCCTTCTGCTGCGCCATGGCCGCATCGAAACCTTCGCGATCGACACCAACGCCACGCGCACGCAGGGCGTCTTCGGTCAGGTCGTAAGGGAAGCCATATGTATCGTAGAGCTTGAACGCGGTTTCGCCGGGCAGGCTATCACCCTCGCCGAGCGAACCGGTCTCTTCGTCGAGAAGCCGAAGCCCCTTTTCCAGCGTCTGGCGGAACCGGCTTTCCTCCCGCTCCAGGACTTCGGTAATAAGCGGCTGTGCCCGGCCGAGATCGGGATAGGCTTGGCCCATCTCACTCACCAGCGTTGGCACGAGGCGATGCATCAGCGGTTTGTCGGCCCCCAGCAGATGCGCGTGGCGCATAGCCCGGCGCATGATACGGCGCAGCACATAGCCGCGCCCTTCATTCGATGGCAGCACGCCATCCGCGATCAGAAAGCTCGTCGAACGCAGATGATCGGCAATCACGCGGTGACTTGCCAACGCATCGCCTTCTGCCTTCGCGCCGGAATGTTCTTCACCTGCTGCTATGATGGTCTTGAACGTGTCCGTCTCGAACACGTTATGGACACCTTGCAGTACGGTAGAAATACGCTCCAGCCCCATGCCGGTATCAATGCTGGGACGTGGCAGGTTTCCTGCAATCCGATCGTTTTCCTGCAGGTGCTGCATGAAAACGAGGTTCCAAATCTCCACGAAGCGATCACCATCTTCGTCTGGCGATCCCGGTGGTCCGCCAGCGACCTCGGGACCATGGTCCCAGAAAATTTCCGAACATGGACCGCAGGGGCCATCGGAACCCATGGCCCAGAAATTGTCCTTCGTGGCGATGCGAATGATGCGCTCGTCCGGTAGCCCGGCAATACGCTTCCAGAGATCGTAGGCTTCGTCGTCGGTGTGATAGACAGTGACCAGAAGACGTTCGGCGTCCAGTCCGAATTCCTCGGTAACCAGCTTCCACGCCAGTTCGATTGCCCTTTCCTTGAAATAGTCACCGAAGCTGAAATTGCCGAGCATTTCGAAAAACGTCAGGTGACGGGCGGTATAGCCGACATTGTCGAGATCGTTGTGCTTGCCGCCGGCACGAACGCACTTCTGGCTGCTGGTTGCACGCGGCGCCGGGGCGGTTTCAACGCCGGTGAACACGTTCTTGAATGGCACCATGCCCGCGTTTACGAACATGAGCGAGGGATCATTGTACGGTACCAGTGGCGCCGAAGGCACGATCTGGTGTTCGTTCGCCGCGAAGTATTCGAGGAATGTGCGGCGGATATCGTTGGTCGTTGTCATGAGGGCGAATTAGGAGCCATTTGGCGCTGCGGCAAGGCGCCTCGCGCGACTAACGGGCCTTGCGTGCCGAAACAATCCACGCGGACGCCTCAAGCGCGACAATACCCTGGTGGCATTTGCGTTCGCAAAGTTGGTGGACCCTCTTCAAAAAGCGGTCTCTTTCTTCCTTATCCATTTCGCGCGCGGCGCGCGCAGCCGGACCGATGAGCGAGAAGTACTCGACCGCATCCTCAACCGGTTTTTCGCCGGAACCGACAATCATGGGAAAGTCGAACTTTTCGAAAGCTACACTCTCCCATCCCGCTGAATGGAGGATCGATCGGACCCGGCTGTTGTCTGCAAAAGCGAACGGGCCAGGATCAAGCGGATCCATTACGGGCGGTGCTTCCGGAAGGAGTCGAACGATTTCTGTAAAGAACGCGTTCTGAGAAGCTTCGCGGAAGCAGGAAAACAGGAGCGAGGCGCGCGGTCGAGACTGACTGGCCAAGTTCGCGAATGCTGCCACGGGATCGCTGAAGAACATCACACCATGGCGCGAGACGAGCATGTCGGGCGCAGCGTCGTCCGCGTTCTGCCATTCGGCAGCATCTGCTTGAACGAAGCGGGCATTGGACAGGTGGCTGCCTCGCTCTCTTGCCACGGCGATGAGTTGTGGAGACACATCGATCCCCGTTATCGATATGCCCGGCCTGCCTCTTGCCGTGGCGAGCGAGAGTTCGCCTGCGCCGCAGCCGATGTCCAACACCTTGCTGAAAGTGAATTCCCGCATTCTTTGGAGAAGGCGCTCGGTGAGGAGGTTGAAGCTGCGATCGGTCCGCCGCCATTGCGCAGCCCAGGTTTCGCCGACACGACCCTGCCACTCACCCTTGTCTGTCAAACCGAACCTCCCCCTATAAGTGCAGCCTATCGCGGTGCGACGCGCGAGACAATCACCATAACGCCAACAAAACGGAGAAGCCGGCGACGGCGGCCTGGAATGGCCACCTGTCGCCGGCTCCGCTTTCGCAAGACCTGGGGCGATCCTGGTTCCACGCTAATGTGGAACACCTGGAACACCGTTCTGGAGAAAAAACTCTCCGGCGGTCTTCTTGAGGATCAGTCTTCGGGTTCCGCGTCCGGACCTGCCATCATCTCCTCGGCGACTTCGTCGGTTTTGCTGCGGATGGCAGCCTCCAACTTGTCGCAAACTTCGGTGTTTTCCTTGAGGAATTTCTTCGCATTCTCACGACCCTGACCGATCCTTACGCTGTCATAGCTAAACCAGGAGCCGGACTTCTCGACGATGCCGGCCTTCACGCCCAAATCGAGAATCTCTCCGATCTTGGAAATGCCTTCGCCATACATGATGTCGAACTCCACCTGCTTGAACGGCGGGGCGACCTTGTTCTTTACCACCTTCACGCGGGTGGAATTGCCGATCACTTCGTCGCGATCCTTGATCTGGCCAGTGCGGCGAATATCGAGGCGGACAGAGGCGTAGAACTTCAGCGCGTTACCGCCAGTGGTGGTTTCCGGATTGCCGTACATCACGCCGATCTTCATGCGCAGCTGGTTGATGAAGATGACCATGCACTTAGAGCGGTTGATCGAACCTGTCAGCTTGCGAAGCGACTGCGACATGAGACGCGCCTGAAGGCCAACATGGCTATCGCCCATCTCGCCTTCGATTTCCGCGCGCGGCACCAGGGCTGCAACCGAGTCGACCACCAGCACGTCAATCGCGTTGGAGCGTACCAGGGTATCGGTGATTTCCAGCGCCTGCTCGCCGGTGTCGGGCTGCGAGACGATCAGTTCGTCGATATCGACGCCCAGTTTCCTTGCATAAACGGGATCGAGGGCATGCTCGGCATCGATGAAGGCCACGGTGCCGCCAGCTTTCTGCGCCTCTGCCAGCACATGCAGTGCCAGCGTGGTCTTGCCCGAACTTTCCGGCCCGTACACCTCGATCACGCGGCCTTTGGGCAGGCCACCAATGCCAAGCGCGATATCGAGGCCGAGCGAGCCGGTGGAGATCGATTCCACGTTCATCGTCTCTTTCGAGCCCAGCTTCATTGCCGAACCCTTACCGAAGGCGCGATCGATCTGTGACAGTGCGGCGTCCAGCGCCTTTTGACGGTCCACGTTGGTTTCCTTTTCAACAAGCTTCAGATTTGCACTTGCCATGACATGGCCTCCGTCAGTTCGCTAGGGTCGTGTTCAACTCTTCAACGGATGTCTTTGTACGCACTTTGTTCCAGAAGAACAAGAGTGGAACAGAATTTTTGTTGGATTCGCCTCACGGCCTGGGGAAATCCAGCATCCGCAACAGCATCTGATGCCTAGCTGGAGGTCTCGCCAACCTTCCACTTGATCGTTCGCGTGCCGTTGGCGGGAACGTCCACCTCGATGATTCGCTGTCCGTTGCGAACGCGTTCGCGCAGTCCCTGAAATCGCCATCTTGCTGGCGAGCCGAGTTCGACCCTTACCGTGACGCGGTGCGGATTGGCATTGGTGAGCGTAGCACGCGCATCCATCCAGCGCGCACCGCTGCCACGCGGGTCTTCGTCCCCTGCGTAGTTACAGGCGGCAAACACCTGCGAGGAATGGCCAAGCCCCAGTTCAACATCCTGACCGGATGCATAATCGCGCAAGTTTTCCTCCGCCACCAGCAGCTCTGTGCGCGGGCCGCGCTCAAAGACCGAGACCGAACCGGAGGGCAGCGCTACGCCGAGGCCGTGATCCTCGTCGTTCACCGTCTCCAGCACCATGCGCGCGGCGCGCGGCGCGCCTTCGTCCCAATTCCATGGGGTGCACTCGGCTTCGTAAACCAGTTCGCCTTCGACGTTCTCCTCGCGCAGGAACGCAACCTGCTTCAAACCTTGCGCGTTCACATCGACCGGCACCGGAACACGATAGAGTTTCAGATCCCCAAGCTGCTCTTCCCCCGCAATCACGGCCATCGGCGCTGCAGATTCCATCATTGCGTTCTCTACGCGCGCGCCTGTCACCATGATCGTATCGCGAGCCATCATTGCCGGTGGAGGCGGCGGCGGTGGTGGGGGATAGCCGGGACGCGGTACGGGCGATCCTGCTGCCGTGCTGCCGATTGGGTAACAGGTAAGGCGCAGCGGGCGCGCCGTGGGTGGATCGGACAGCCCCTGCAAGTCGCTCGTCACATTTAGCGTACCCGCCACCGCCATCAGTTCGGCATCCTCGAAGCTTTGTCCGTTGTCGTTGAGGATCGTCAGCCAACTGGTGAGATCGAAGCGCAGATCATCGGGATCGCGGCCCTCATGCAAGGTGGCAACATAGCTGGCTTCCCAATCGAAGCCCCAGGCAAGGTAGGAGAGCGTAACGGTGTAGGTTCCGCCGCTGGCATCGCGTGTATCGATGGAAAAGATCGGTTCGGCAGAAAGGCCATCAGGCACATCGTCGAACGTCAGCCGCTCCGGTAGGCCGGAACAGCGCACGGCTTCGAACCCCTCCTGCGTTTGCAGCACCAGCCCGCCATCGGCACGGGTCCGGATGATGGCATCCTCGCTGGCCGCCTCGCCGCTGGCGGGATTGGTGCGCGTTATGGTGACCCGGTTGCCCAGGCTACCGTTCACCAATGCCGCCGGGCTGAGCAGATCGGCATTGCGGTTCTTTTCTATCGTGCCGCCGGGAAGTCCGGTGACAATCGCAGACACCGCCACCATCCCTTCGGCCACCCCTTCGAAGCGGATGCGCGATTCGCCGGGCGGCAGGGTGACGGTGCGCGTTTCGCTGATCATCGCGAAGCCCTGCGGCCAATTGGTGTTCATGGCTCCGCCCACACCGCGATTGGGATCGCGATAGACGGTAACGGCAAGGCTTTCGGGCTCCGACGCCTCGACAATCGCGCGGTCCTGCGCAGCAACGGGGATGGCGAGAGCCAGCAGCGGTAGGAGGAGAAGCGCAGTACGGGCCATGCCGCCCGTCCTAGAACCGCGTCTCGTAGGTCACGCGAACCTCGCGTTCGCCATTGGCAGGCACGGATACGCGGTAAAGGCGGTTGTCGATGTTGAGCTGTTCGCCTGCCACATCCTCGCTCACCACGCGGTAATCCCAGCCCCACCAGTAACGACCCAGCCCGGATTGCGTAAGCTCCACTTCCACCGGCTCTGGCTTGGCGTTGGTGAAGGTGTAACGCATGGTGGTGCGGTAGTAGGTGACAGCACGGTCCACCTGGACTTCGCGCACCACTTCCCCATCCTCAATCACGCGGTAACGCCTGCTCGCCTCGTATTCGGCTGCGGTGATGCGCTCGCGATTCTCGACTTCGGCCTTCATATAGACGTCAAAGGCGTCGCCGGTCCGCAGCGAAAGCGTGCTGCCCATCGGGGTGTGACCGATGCCGTTCTCGCCAATGAACTGCGGATTTCCCTGGGCATCGCGCTGGTAGAACCGCACTGTACCAGCGGGCAGCGCATCGCCAAGGCCACCCTCGCGGCTGGAATTGAAGCTGATTGCGGTGGACGCGGGCCGGAAATCGTCGTCGCTCGCCAGCCAATCAGCGCCGATGGTGTAGACCCTGCGTGCAGGCACACCCTGCACCTCGAGGAAACTGACCTGTTTCGTCTGCGCATTGGCAATCGTGGTGCGGCCATCGATAGGATAAAGGTAGAAGTCGCCCAGCCGCTCCCGGTCGGCAGTCTGTGTGCCGGGACGCACCAGATCGCGACGCGGGCCGCCCGAAGAGCCGTTCGGATTACCGGCCACCAGCAGCGTATCGGCCTGGTAGAAGGTGGTGCCGGTGGTGTTGGTGAGCGTGACCCAGCCCTGCATGTCGACAGCGCCGTTCGCCTCGTCAAACAAAGCGACGTAGTCGGCCGTCCAGCCAAGCCCCGGCGTAAGATAGCGGATGGAGGCATCGCGCGTGCCACTGCGAGTGGAGTTCAGCGTAACCGAGAGAGTGGGCCGTGCCCGCAGGTTTGGCGGAACCTCGTCGAACACAACGCGCACGGGCAGGCCATCGTCGCGCAGCACTTCTATCCGGTCACCGATGCGCAAGACCACACCGCCGACGGTAGACAGCACTTCTGCGCGTTCGCGGGTTTCGCTGCCGGTGGCGGGATTGGTGCGGATCAGGGTAACAGTGCGCCCGATGGCCTTTTCCATCAGCTTCGTCGGCGTCAGCAGGTCGAAATCGAAGTTTTGCTCTACAATCGCCGTATCCTGGGCATTGAAGCTGAGCGTGGCGGGGCGGATCTGCGCGCTGACATCGGGAAATTCAATGCGCGTCGTGCCGCGCGAGATGTTGAGCTGGCGAACGTCCTGCACCAGCGACTGGCCGTTCTGATAGATCGTCACCGCGACATCGCCCTGTGCGGTCTCGTCGCTCTGCTGCGCCGAGACGGGCAGTGCCAGTGTAGTGGCCGCCAGCAATGCGGCAGCTGTCTTGCAAAATGTCATAGGCCGATCCCTCCCTGTCGAATTGTCATGTTATAGAGTATCATGATCCTGTATCGATCATGAACGCCCCTTCAAGATCGACCAGTCCGTGCTAACTGCCCTTGCGCGGGTTCGCCAGCACATCTCCTACCTTGTCGGCAATTTGCTTCACGCTGAAAGGCTTCGGAATGAAGTGCATCGCCTCGATATCGATTTCGTCACGCAGCTGGCTTTCGGCATAGCCCGACATGAACAGCACCGGCAGGTTGGCATGCAGCTTGCGGATTTCGCGCGCCATCGCGGGGCCATCCATGCTGGGCATGACCACATCGGATACGACCAGGTCGAACTTGTGCTTGCCGGACCTGGCGATTTCCAGCCCCTCGTCCCCGTCGCTGGCGGTCACGATGTCATAGCCCTGCCGCGCCAGTGCCCGTTCCGCCACGGCGCGCACCATGTCCTCGTCTTCCACCAGCAGGATGCAGCCACCGCCGGACCACTCGCTGTCCTTCTCTTCCTCTTCCTTGCGGATCAGTTCCTCTTCCGTCGCCTCGTAGACTGGAAGGTAGATTGTAAAGCGCGCACCCTTGATCCCGCCATCGGCTGCCTTGGCGTTGGAGGCGAAGATGAACCCGCCCGACTGCTTGACAATGCCGTACACGGTGGAGAGGCCGAGGCCCGTCCCCTTGCCCTGCTCCTTCGTCGTAAAGAAGGGTTCGAATATCTTGCCCAGAACCGTGGCGGGAATTCCGCCACCGGTGTCTTCTGCCACCAGTACCGTATAATCCCCCGCGGGAATGATTTCGCTGCCCATGCGGCGGATATCGCGAGCCTCAACCCGGCGCGTGGAGAACGAAAGCGTGCCGCTGGTTCCCTCCCCGCCGCCGCTGGACTGGATCGCGTCGCGCGCGTTCACCGCGAGGTTGATGATCACCTGTTCCAGCTGGCGCGGATCGGCACGCACCGGGCCGAGGTTGCGATCGTGCCGCACCTTCAGCGTGATTTTTGCGCCCAGCAGACGCTTCAGAAGTTGCGAGACCTCGCTCAGCACGTCGGGCAATTGCAGCACTTCGGGTTGCAGTGTCTGCTGACGGCTGAAGGCAAGCAGCTGACGCGTCAGGCTGGCGGCGCGGTTGGAATTCGCCCTGATCTGCTGGATGTCGTCGTAATCGCTATCACCCGGCGTATGGCGCAGCAGCATAAGGTCGCAATAGCCGATGATGGCCGTGAGCACGTTGTTGAAATCGTGCGCCACACCGCCTGCCAGCTGGCCCACCGCCTGCATCTTGGTCGCCTGCGCCACCTGTCGTTTCAGGCGGGCTTCTTCGGTCGTATCTGCCAGCGAGAGCAGAACTGCCGCCTCACCCAGTCCGCGAACGCCGGCAAGGCCCAGGCTGATCGGTTCCTCTGGCTCGTTACGCATGCGCACCGCGATATCACCGCTGGACGCTGGACCCTGGCCATAGCGGCGCACGGCATCGGACATCGCCGTCTTGTCGCGAGGCACCACCAGGTCGGACGGATATGGCGGCAGGTCGGCACCAATGCCTGATGCGCGCCGGAATGCGGGATTGGCGAACAGGAACTTGCCGTCGCGGTTGGTGGTAGCAAGACCCAGCGGCAATTGCTCCAGCAGGTTTTCAAGCTGCGCTGCCTGGCCCTTGCTCTCCCCTCCCCAGCCGCCAAGGCCGATGCCGCTGTCGATCAGCAGCATGATGGATGGTGCTTCGGCGGCCGCCTTGCCCGGCACTGCTTCGCTGGCAGATATCGCCGGATCGACCAGAGGCACCTGTACCAGCGTTTGCGGAGACCCTTTCTGACCTTCCCGCGCGAAATAGATGCGTTCACGGTCGTCCGAACGCAGCAGGTGGACGAATTCCTGTCCCGACATGCTGGCATTCTCGTCACCCAGCGCGCGGCGTGCCAGCGCCGGATTGGCAGCGCGCACCATGCCATCGGGGGATACCAGGGCCACGGCGATCCCCGCCGCCCCCAGAACCGTGCCGAACAGACCGGTTATGTGGCTACCGATCCCGGCCAGCGGATTGTTGCGGACAACGGGGGAGAACCGCCAGACAAGATGGTCGTCACCGCTGCCCGCCCGAACCGCTTCGGCCTCCCAGGTCTTCTCCTCATCGGCAATGATAACAGATTCTCCGCCTTGCCCGTCACGCCAGGCGGCGCGGGCCAGCCGCGTGAGCTTTTCGGCACTTGCCCCATCCACTGGCAGGCGCGGCGGAGCGTTGCTGGACCCGAACCACAATTCGAACGTGGCATTGGCGCACACGAGGCGGTTGGCGCGGTCGGTAATGGCAACGGCCAGATCGGCCCGTGCTATGGCCGCCACGGTTACGGACCAGTCGGGCTGATCCGGCTCCGGCTTGCTTTGCGCACCGACATGTGCCCGGCCTGCGGCAAAGGCGATCAGCCCCAGCACCACCAGGCCGCCGGCGTAGGCGAGCGTGGCCGTTGAACTGCCAGTCGCAAGCTGGATAAGCGCAATGCTGGCCAGCACCGCGGCTGCCACGGCAATGCCATCGATCAGTTGACGGGATTCCTGCGCTTTGACGATCTTCATCGGCTTCGCCTTAGCATCGGCTTTGCATGCGCCCTAGATGGGAAATTTGGCTGGTAGCAGAAAGAATTCACTCCGCCGGTTGCGGAGCTTTGATCTTTGCTGGACGCTGGCCCCACTTGCGCGCAACCACGAAGCGCCAGCAGAAGCTGGCCACCAGATATCCGATCGCCGCGCCGACCACGGCCAGCAGGACGAAGCCGAAAGCGGCAACGCCTGCAATCTCCGCCCATTGCGCGAATTCCTGGAACCAGGTGCTTTTGATGTGTTCGTTGGCGGTGCCGGACATTCCGGCATCCACTTTCAGCACGAACTGTCCAAGCTTGTGCGCGATTACCGCCCAGAAGGCGACGGTAAACGGATTGGTGATCAGCGTGGTCACCGCCGCCAGCGGCAGGTTCGCCCGCGAAGGCAGCGCCAGTGCAACCGCGAGAAAGGTCTGGCCCAGTGGGATGATGAAAGCGGCAAAAACGCCCAGCGCCACGCCGCGCGGAACACTGCGACGCGTAAACCGCCACAGTTCGGAGCGCGCGATGGTGCCGGCAACAGGAGCGAGCCAGCGATTCTTCGCCATCTCGTCCCGCTTGGGCATTTTCGGCATTTGCGCCGAAAGCCACCTTTTCGCCTTTTCCATCATGGAACGGCCTTACTCCTTTGCGTGTACCTGCCAAGATGGTTTTAGACAGCAGGATAACAACCATCGCTTAACGGCGATATGCGGCCACTTTACAATATTTGAGCCGGGGGCAGAAGAGAGTGCCGACGCCCGCTTCGCATCAGGAGTTGTCTTTCATGATCCTGGCCTTGTCGCGCTTCCAGTCGCGATCCTTGATGGTGGCACGCTTGTCGTGCGCCTGCTTGCCCTTGGCCAGCGCCAGTTCTACCTTGGCACGACCCCGCCCGTTAAAATAAACGGAAAGCGGTACCAGCGTCATTCCCTTGCGCTCCACCGCGCCAACGAACTTCCCGATCTCACGACTGTGCAGCAGAAGTTTCCGGGGGCGCTTGGGCTCGTGATTGTGGCGGTTGCCGTGGCTGAATTCAGGAATGTTGGCGTTGATCAGCCAGACCTGCCCGTCGCGCACTTCGGCATAGCTTTCGGCGATGCTGCCTTCCCCGCCGCGAAGGGCTTTCACCTCGGTGCCTTGCAAGGCAAGCCCTGCCTCGAAGGTTTCCTCGATGAAGTAGTTGTGCCGGGCCTTGCGGTTTTCGGCGACGACTTTCTGCTTGTCGAACGTGGCGGGTTTGGGGCGTGCCATAAGGTGGCGGCATGTAGGGGCGAAGTGCACGGATTGCAAAGCCAGCTTTGACGCCAAGCGTTACTTATCAGAAATGGCCACTATCGCTGCGGGAAAGGCAATCCATGAAGAATGCCAGTGCGCGCGCGATGATCTGCCTTTCGGGCTGGTCCCGAGAAGATATGTCATCGAACCAGGTTTTCCCGCAGTCGTCGGCCACGGCAAAGCTGATGGTGCCGAACCGCATCGCCCCGCGTGGTGCCACCACTCCCAAGGCCAGGCCAGCGCCCATGCGTCTTTGCGCCGCGCGCGCCATTGCAAGGGCCAGGTCCTCCCCTGTCGCGCGGCGAGCGTAAGACGCATCCTTGCCGATGGCCTCGGCGATCGCTTCATCGCAATTGAGTATCAAGCCACCGGAAAACTGCCGGCGGTGACTTTCCGCAGCCGCCAGTTTGGACGCAATGCCGCCGGCGGAAAAACACTCTGCACAGGCAAGGGTGATATCGAGGCGGTAAGCCTTTTCGAGCAATCTCTGGGCAATTGTCGCGGGGTCTTGGAGACCCGGCTCGTCATACAAGCTGATCGTTTCCATGCGCCTTCTCCACCTGGAGTATCGACGCACGGAAATCGGTGTAGTTCCCTGTTAACACTGTATTTTTTGTGCCTTTGAAACGTCTGTACTTATCGCAAACACGAATATTGGATCGTTACATCAGGTCGGAAGGTAATGTCGGATTGCTGAGGATGCCGATGAACCGCCCCCAGCGCGTGGCCATGTCCGCACCGCCAGCTTCCACCGCAGCGCCCACGATCTCTTCGCCCAACCCGTAATTGATCACATAGCTGCGGTATGTATCCATGAATCGCAGCGATTGCTCGGCGCGCTCGCGGCTCATCAGGCGATAGCGCATCGAGGCATCGATGACTTCCTCGCGCGTCATGGTTTCGTCCAGGTAGGCGGCTGCGATGGTGTAGTAGGCGCCTGAAAGGTCGCCCAACGCCTCGCGCAGTTCGTAATATTGTTCGATATCGCTGGCGTCGATGCCGGCCAGCGGCGCGAGCACGTCCCGCTCGTATTCTAGTTGGCTGTCGCCCGGAAATGCCAGCTTGACGCCGTACTCCGCGCTGCCTTCGGATATAATCGCGCGGGGGGAATAGAGCGGCAGCAAGGTAAATTCGATCTGCCCCAGATCGTTCACCCGGTCCCGCTCTATCAAAGTGGAATAGACATGGTGACCCGGATAGGCCTCGTGACAGCCTACATCCACCGCGCGATCCAGCCGCGTGGGCAGATCGGTGTTGATCTCGATCACCGAGTGGTAATCACCCTGATAGTAGTTGAACCCACCCCATGGCTTGTCGGTGACAAGGGAAAGATCGAAGCTCTCGCTTGTCGGTAAGGGGATATGCGGCAAAGTGCGCGCGCGGCATTCGTCCACCGCTGCATCTATCACCGCGCGCAGGCGATCGTTGGGAATGATGAAGCGGTCCTGATAGGCATTGAGCCTTTTGTTGAGCGGACCGTCAGTCGGATCGCCCGGCACCAGCTCCTCGATACGGGCGAGCACGGGATCCAGCGTGGTGAGATCGATCAGTTCGGGACGCACGCCGAACAATCCCTCGGCTTCGTCCTGGAAAGTTATTTCCTCGCCGCGCAGCATTCTTACCCGCACCTTGGCGCTGGAGAGCATGGCACGCAGATATCGCACCCGCTCTGCTTCCTGCGTACCGGGTTCCGCATCGATCAGGGCAAGCGTCGCATCCAGCGCCACCACCCGCGCCTGCAATTCGGCAAGCGAAGTCTCATCGTCGCGCGCCGCAGCTTGCGTGGCGAGTTCTTCCGGTCCGTAATAGGCGTCGACGTAGCCGGGGTCTTTCTCCCCTATGGCCAGTTGCAAGGCGAGATAGTCGCGCGCCAGAACGTCAAGCGCGGGCGGCGCAATACCGGGCACAGTTGCGCAGGAAATGATTGCCAGAGCGGAGGCGGCGAGGACGAGGTGGCGGGTCACTATATCAGGCTCCTTGCCTATCTATCCAATTGCTTGACCGAGGATCGGCTCCATAACTGTTCGGTCCGATGTCTGGCGGCAAAAGGAGTGGAAGAATAGCCAAAATCGCGAATACGAGATGGAGGCCGGTCATCCACCCATCTTGCCAATCGGGAATATACAGAAATGACCAAAAATATGCAGGGAGGAGGTGTAGACCCCACCACCCGGAAAGACCGACATCGTGGAGACGTCTTACGGTCCAACCGATAACTGGCAGACTCAGAATCAAGTAAAGAACGACATAAGCGCGCCAGAATTGATCTGGGGCATTCCATAATGCGACCAAGGCAATCGAACTAAAGACGATCTCCACGCCAAGCCAAATCCATCCGTCGGTTCGGCGTGAACGTTCCTTGAAATCGAATGAGCGCCGGACGAGCTCGACCAAGACCTCGTTGATCGATCGACCGTCCGATACTTGCATTATCCAATCTCTGCCAGTTCCATAGCCTCGTCCACCGCCGCCTTCGCCGCATCCGAACATGGCACGATCGGCAGGCGCACGTCGGGCGCGAACCAGTCGAACAGCTTGCTCAACGCATATTTCGCGGGCGCGGGGGAAGCGTCGGCGAACATTGCGCGATGCAGCGGGTAGAGCCGTTCGTTCAGTTCGCGCGCGGTGGCGAAATCGCCTTTCGCGGCGGAAGCGTGGAAATCGGCACACAGCTTGGGCGCGACGTTTGCCGTCACCGAGATGCAGCCGGCCTGACCCAGCGCGTAACCTGCCAGCACCAGCGGATCGTCACCGGATAGCTGGCAGAAATCGGGGCCGGCCCCCATGCGGTGGGTAACCACGCGGGACAGGTCGCCGCTGGCGTCCTTGATCGCCACAATTTTCTTCGGAAAGCGGCGATGCAGTTCGATCACGGTTTCGGGCGCGATATCCGTTACCGTGCGGCCCGGCACGTTGTACAAGACGATGGGAAGATCGGCGCGCTCTGCCAGATAGCTGAAATGTGCCAGCAACCCTTCCTGGCTGGGACGATTGTAATAGGGTGCCACCATCAGCAGTGCGTCCGCTCCGGCGGATTGCGCTTCCTTTATATGCCACAGCGCCGTTTTCGTATCGTTGGACCCGGCACCGGCGATAACCGGCACGCGGCCCTTGGCCACATCGGCGCAAATGGCAATCACCTTGTGATGTTCGTCATTGTCCAGCGTGGCGCTTTCGCCGGTGGTGCCGCAGGGCACCAGTGCCGAGGAGCCGGATTCGATCTGCCAATCGATGAACCGGCGATATGCCGCCTCGTCAATGTCCTGGCCTGCAAAGGGCGTTGCCAGCGCGGGTATCGATCCTGAGAACATTTTACGCCTCTCGTGCGTTGGTGTGAAAAGATAACTCATCGGAAATTTCGCGCTGAACCAGTGCGATTTCCCAATAGCCTTACCCGTTTGGAGGGATTATGTATTCAGCGCCTGATAAGGATGCGCCTGCCATTATGTCCAGTATGGTTCGACTTCCCCTTATAGCACTCGTCGCGGCAATGGCCGCCCCCGCCACCTCTTTTGCCCAGGATGCGGGCGAGTGGGATCGCAATCGCGCCCAGCTCGTCGCCCAGCAGCCCGGCCCCATGGCAGCACAGATCAGCCGGTGGGAGCGTTTGTGGGAAGATCGACAGGCGCAGTTGCCGTTTGCAGAATATTCCAGCTTCCTGCTCGCCAATCCGGGCTTTCCGGACGAGACGGCCTTGCGCGCCCGTGCGGAGCAGCGCCTGCGGGAGGAATTTACCGACCCCGCTCTTCTTCTTCGTTTCTTCGAGAATCACGAACCCGTTACCAACTATGCCAAGGCGCATTACGCGCTTGCTCTGATGGGTCAGGATCGCAGCGCGGCACAGCGCTGGGCCCTGGAAGCATGGCGTGGCGGTGAAATGAGTCCGACGGCGGAAGCTTCGCTATCGGCCAATTTCGGGCAGATGTTCGAGCAGGGCGACCATGATCGTCGCATGGATGCACTGTTATGGCAGCGCGATGGGGACGCCGCAGCCCGCCAGCTTTCGCGCGTTTCGCCAGAGCGGCGCGCGGTGTTCGAGGCTCGGCTTGCCATCCTGCAAGGCGGTGACGGCGCGACGAGTGCGCCCGGCGCGATGGCCGACCCCGGCTACCTTTACAATCGCAGCCGCGAACTGCGGCAAGAGGGCCAGACATCGGCAGCCGTACGCAATATCGTGGACGGGCCGCAGCTATCCGTCCTCCCCTTCGATCAGACCGCGTGGATTACCGAATTGCTCGCTGTTGCGCGCAGCGCGGGCACCCGCGATTCGGTTCGCGTGGCCCAGCGCGCTATCGAGGCTTTCGAGCCGGGTTATGACATCTCCACCGGCGAATATCGTCTGCGTGACGATTACACCTCGCTGATGTGGCTGGGCGGAACCAACGCCTTGTGGCAGCTTGGCGATGGCGCAGCCGCTGCCCCGCTGTTCTACCAGTACGGCGCCGCCGCCCGCACTCCGCAGACCCGTTCAAAGGGCTTCTTCTGGGCTGGCGAGGCCCATCGCCGCGCAGGCAACACGGAAGAGGCGCAGCGGTATTACGAGATGGCCGCCGAATACGCGGACCGCTTTTATGGCCTGCTGGCGCTGGATCGCCTGGGCCGCGATGTACCCAGCTTCGACGCGCAGCCCGAGGGCGAGCCCACGATGGCGGAGCGGCAGGAGTTTCTCTCTGCCCCCATCACCCGCGCCGTGGCCGAAGTTGCCCGCGATGCACCGTGGAGCACGGGCATCCGCTTCTACCGCTCCATCGCCGACCAGGCAGAGACGGTGGGCGAGCACATGCTGGTGGCAGACCTTGCCCGCGAAATCGGGCGACGTGACCTTGCCGTGAACCTTGCCGATGCCGCCATGTCCGATGGGCACGAAGGCTTTACCCGCATCGGTTACCCCACACTGGAAACCCCTCCCGGCACCAACTGGACGATGATCCACGCGCTCGCCCGGCAGGAAAGCCAGTTTGCCGAAAACGCCATCAGTCATGCAGGTGCGCGCGGATTGATGCAGTTCATGCCCGCAACCGCACAGGAAGAGGCGCGACGTGCGCGTGTACAATATTCAGCCAGTCGCCTGATCGACGATCCACAATATTCGATGCAGCTCGGCTCCAACCATATCGAACGCCTGATTTCCTATTACGACGGCAGCTATCCGCTCGCCATTGCGGCCTACAATGCTGGCCCCGGCAATGTGAACCGCTGGCTGCGTGAGAATGGCGACCCGCGCCAGACGGGCGACTGGCTGCGCTGGATCGAGGAAATCGGTTTCTTCGAGACGAAGAACTACGTGCAGCGCGTGATCGAGAATGCCGTAGTGTACGAACACCTTTATCCCGAACGCACCGGCAGGGCTGGCGCGCCGCGTGATGTGGAAGATTTCTTGCGCTGAGCCTGACGTCTGGAATTAGGGTGGGAAGCGGACAATGCTCGTATCTCTGCGTTGAAACTAGGCCTCACGGTGTTATGCCAGTCCAATGGAAACGGAAGAACCGAAAAAGTCGAAGCCGACCGTTCGTAAGCGGGCCGAAGCATTCAAGCCATTCATCTGCAAGAACCTGATTGCCGTAATCGAAAATCCCTCGGACATTCAAAATATCGGGACGGTAATTCGCAACGTGAACGCGCTGGGGGTTGAGAAGGTCTATGTCGTCGATCCTCGAAAGGCGCTGCCTGATGACTGGCAAGAGATGCGTGAACGCAAGTCATTGGCACGGACTTCTGTTTCAGCCGTGAAATGGAGCTTTGTGAAGAGGTTCGATAGCACCGACGATTGCTTTGAACATTTGGAGAAGAACAACTTCCATTCGGTAGTCACATCTCCTCACATCAAGGGCCAAAGGAACGACTGGCTCCACGAAGCAGACTTTACCGAACACACGAAACTGGCCGTGTGGTTTGGAAATGAAAAACGCGGGATCAGTGACGGCGCAGTTGAACGTAGCGATGCTTGCATTGCCATACCAATGTTTGGGATGATCGAGAGCCTCAATCTCGGCACATCATCGGGAATTGTGTTGTATGAGGTGACTAAGCAACGTCGAGATTACCAGAGCCGTTACCGCAAGGGCAGGAGGAAAGGGAAACGCGCTGACCCTTTGCCTACCGTCATGGCCAAAGAAACCGATTGACCGGGTTCAATGTCCGCAACGCGGTCGTTAGCTGACATTCAAACTGGCCCGAAAATCGGATCGCGTTATAAAGCCGCTATGCCGTCGCCCGACAACACCAGCCCCATCACACCCGCAGGCCTTTCCGCGCTGAAAGCGCGCTACGATCACCTGCTCGGCAAGGAACGTCCCGAGATCGTGGAGATCGTCAGCTGGGCGGCGGGCAATGGCGACCGTAGCGAGAACGGCGACTACCTTTACGGTCGAAAGAAAATGCGCGAGATCGACCGCGAGCTGTCCTACCTCGCCAAGGTGATGAAGCACGCCAAGGTGGTCGACCCCCGCCAGCAGCCGGACAAGAGCCGCGTCTTCTTCGGCGCTACCGTCGTCCTCGCCGATGAGGACGACGAGGAGCGCACCGTCACCATTGTTGGAGACAAGGAGCAGGACGCCAGCGACAACCGCATCGGCTGGTCCAGCCCCATCGCCCGCGCCCTTCGCGGTGCCGAAGTGGGCGACCTGCGCGCGGTGCGTCTTCCGCAGGGGGCGAAGGAATGGGAAGTGATGGCGATCAGCTATCCCGGCGACCCCACCGACTGACGGGTCGGAAAAAAATTTCGCCAGTCCTGTAAGACTTGCGCCCAGCGGCAGACTACCCTTGCATGGCACGAGGGAAAAACACCGTGAACAAAACACCGCGATCACAGGACGAGGGCTATCGAAGCGCCGCTGAACTTTATGGCGGCGCGATAGAACGCCTGGCGCGAGGGTATGAGGCCGACCCCGACCTGGCACGTGATCTGGTGCAGGATATCCATGCAGAGCTCTGGCGCAGCTTCGAATATTTCGAAGGCCAGTGTTCATTCAAAAGCTGGGTCTATCGCATCGCTCACAATGTCGCGGTCAGCCATGTGCAAACGGCGCTGCGCCGCAAACCGGGCAAGCTTGTCGGACTTGATGCGATGGACGAACTCGTCGCTCCGGACGATGTGGCAGCGGCAACCGAGCAGAACCAGTTGCGCAACAGGCTGCTGGCAACGGTTCACCATCTTAAACCTGCGGACCGGCAGGTGATGCTGCTCTACCTCGAGGACCTGACCGCCGCCGAAATCGGCGAAGTGACCGGACTTTCATCCGGCGCGGTCGCCACCCGTATCCATAGACTGAAGGCGTTGCTTGGCGATGCCCTGAAGCAAGGAGAAGCTCGATGACTCCCGAAGAATTTGCGCGCGATAGCTGGCAGACCGCTAGCGCAACTACGGCGCTACCCCCGCTGGAGGAGCTGCGTGCCCGTGCAGACAAGTTTCGACGTCAGATCGCGCGACGCAACTGGATAGAATATGCAGCCGGTTTATTCGTCATAATCGCCTTTGGCGTCATGACTTTCGTCATGCCCGTGCCAGCCATGCGGATCGGTTCGGCGATGGTCGTTGGCGGCACCTGCGTGCTGCTGTGGCAGCTTCACAAGCGCGGCACTCCGCTCACCCCGCCAACGCACGGTGGGCAACTGTCGGTGATGGAGTACCGGCGCTGTGACCTGGCCAAACAGCGCGATGCGCTGGACAGCATATTCACGTGGTATCTGCTGCCGCTGATCCCCGGAATGCTGGTGCTGATTGCCGCACCCTTCCTCTCGACATCGTTCGACGAATGGCAGATGCCTCCTGCCGACTTCTGGCTGGCTGTAGCCTTCATCGTCGCGGTTTTCGGCGGTGTCTATGCACTCAACAAGTGGGCTGCGCGCAAGCTGCAGCAGGAGATCGACGAGATCGATGCGTTGTTGGCCGAATAGGCCACGCACAAGAACAAGGGCGGGCGCGGTTCATACCACGCCCGCCCTTTCTTCTACGCAAGGTTGGTTATTCTGCGGCTTCCTTGCCGCTGTCCTTGCCTGCTTTGGCATCATCGGTTTCTACACCGGCTTCGGTCTTGTTATCGCTCCTGTTTTCAGTGTCGAACAATGAGGGCGTGACCGCCTCGTCGCTCAGTTCCGATATCGTCCCGAACGCATCGGTGGCGTTGCCATTGGCCGCGCCTTCCACGATCTTGCCCAGCGACGATCCATCGAGGCCAAGTTCCTTCATCAGGCCATCCAGCACGGGCGCCTGAGCGCGGTAGGCCAGCGCCGCGGCCACGGCATCGTTGGCAAGGTTGCCACTGCCGCCGCCGGAGCCATTCGTGGTCGTACCCGGTGCGCCGGACTTCTGTGTGAGTCCGTCGACCTGCACGATCTTAATGGAGTCGATAGCTTCCATCGGCTTCGCGCTTTCGCGGATGACTTCCGGCAGCACTTTCAGAAGGGCCAGCTTCGTCTGCAAGCTGATCTGGTCCATCGAGAGGATATTGGCCGCCTCGTTCACGGCCCGCTGGCCGGCAGCTTCCACTTCGAAGCGGACCCGGTCCGCTTCGGCGCGCAGCTTAACGGCGTCTGCTTCACCCTCCGCCTCGCGGCGGGTAGCTTCGGCCAGGTTGGTGGCAGCGTCCTTGTCGGCCTCTGCATCCACGCGGATCTTGATGGCATCGCGCTCTGCCTGCTTTGCAGCCTCGATCAGTTCGATCTTTTTCTGACGCTCTGCGATCTCGCTTTCGCGAGCCGTGGCAACGCGCTCCTCGGCTTCGACAGCCTTGGCGCGGGCCTCGTCGGCTTCGGACTTGGCCTGGCTTTCCTCGCGCGACTTGTTTTGCACCGCGATCTGCTGTTCCTGCCGGGCGATTTCCAGTGCGCGCACCTGATCGATGCGCGCCTCTTCCACCAGGCGGTCAGCCTCGATCTGCTGCGCGTCGACCTGCTTTTTCGCCTCGATACGTGCTGCATCGGCCTCTCGCTGGCGTTCTGCCTGCTGGCTGGCAATTTCGGACATCTGGGCGGCGCGGCGCACTTCGACTTCACGCTCCTGCCCCAGCCGCGCATATTCGGTGTCACGGCTGATCTCGAAAGACCGCTGATCGGCTTCCAGGTTCTTCGTCTCCATCTGCACGCGCGTATCCTGCTCGATATCGTTGCGCAGCTTCTTGCGCGCCTCGATCTGCTCGGTCAGCTTGGTCAGACCTTCGGCGTCAAACGCGTTGTTTGCGTTGAAGTGTTCGATGCTGGTCTGATCAAGCCCGGTCAGCGACACGGACTCCAGTTCCAAGCCATTCATGGCGAGATCGTTTGACGAGACCTGCTGCACCTTCTGCACGAAATCGGCACGCTGTTCGTGCAGTTCGTTCATGGTCATCCCGGCTGCGACGGAACGCAGCGCGTCGACGAACTTGCCTTCGACAAGGTCCTTCAGCATTTCGGGCTGCATGGTGCGCTGGCCCAGCGTCTGCGCGGCCATGGCGATGGCTTCGCTGTCAGGCTTCACGCGAACGTAGAACTCCGCCTTCACGTCGATCCGCAGCCGGTCCAGCGTAATAAGCGCCTCGCCGTCGCGGCGCATGACGGACAGCACCAGCGTGTTCATGTTGACGGGCATGGTCTCGTGGAAAATCGGGAACACCAGCGCGCCCCCGTTCATCACCACCTTCTCCCCACCTGCGCCGGTCCGTACGAAAGCGGTTTCCTTGGAGGCCCGGCGATACATCTTCAGCAGGAAAATAAAGATCGTCGCCACGACGATCACGATCCCTACAATGCCAATCAGGCCAACGTTCAGAAAACTCTCCATTTCTTCTCCTGTTATTATCTAGTTTCAGGACATTGGCGCCAGCTTGCGCTCTGCCAGGGGCACGCCGAAAAAGACCTGTCCCTCGCGGCGCACGAGCAATACCTCGTCCCCCTCGTGAATGACGCTCGCATTCTCATGTGGCTCGAGCATGACGTAATGCGCATGGCCATGCCGGTCGCGCACTTTCGTTCTGGCCGGCGAGCCGCGAGCGGCCCTGCCGGTGGTGATGGTGCCGCGCCGTCCGACGAGGCTGTTGAGCCCGACGGCACTGGTCTCGTCCTGCGGCAGGAGGCGGCCTAGCGGGCGCACCAGCACGGCGGTTGCAGGCAGGCTCGCCCCGCCGGAAAACAGCGCGGCGAGGCCCGCATAGAGAGGGCTGCCCGTAAGATCGGTGGCAAACAGCTGGATGCTCATCCCGATCAACGTGAAAAGGAGCAGGAAAACCACCAGCCACACCATCAGCGGCACCCGCCCCAGGCCCAGCAAGGTAAGTACGGCCCCGCCAAATCCGGCAGTCGGCGCTTCTACCGCGTCGGCGTCAAAATCGGGTGCATCCGCATCAAGGCCGACATCACCGCCGAAATCGAAATCGCCGAGACCTATCAGTTGCAACACGAGAGCGAGCACCAACAACCCGAAAGCGATGGCAAATGGCAGGTTGTAATCGGCAAGCAGGCTCATCGTAACGCGCGCCGCCCGGCGCATTGCCGAGGGCGTCCTTTCATTTTGGGGCCAATTTTATCGGTGTCCCTTCCCGTCCCGTTCATATGGCAGAAATGTTGGAAAAAATCCAGAAATATCGGATGAAACGAGTCCGATTTTGACTGTTGCCGCACTTGGCCTAAGAGAAAATCAATGCGCACGACTATTTCCCTTATCGCTTCCGGGATCACCCTTTCATTGGCCTCACCCGTGGTGGCGAAAGACAGCCTCGGCGTGTTCGGGCAGTGGGGAGCATTTCGTGATTCTCAAGTCCCGCGTTGCTATGCCATTGCTACGGCTGAAGCATCCCGCAACCGCCGCGACTTCGAGCCTTACGCAAGCGTCGGCACCTGGCCACGCCGCAACATTCGCGCGCAGGTGCATTTCCGGTTGAGCCGCGAGTTGTCGGACAGTCCGCGAATACGGCTCGCCATCGGCGGACAAAGGTTCGATCTGACGGGAGGCGGCAGCGACGCGTGGGCGGCGAATGCGCAGGACGATGCGGCTATATTGGCGGCCATGCGGGCAGGCAGCCGACTTTATATCAGTGCGACCGACAACCGCGGCAATCGTTTTACCGATCGCTATTCGCTGCAAGGCGCAGCAACCGCGCTGGATGCAGCGCAGGTGGGGTGCGCGCAACTGCGCTAGCCACGAAAAAGGGCCGGAGGATCGCTCCCCCGGCCCCTTCATTCGATGGTCTATTCGATCAGAAACGGTAACCAAAGCCCACCGCGACCTGATGACGATCCAGATCGGCATCGAAGCGATCGCTTTCGCCAGTGTCGTCGTCGAAGAAGTCATCGTCGTTGAAGTCGAATTCGCCTTCGGAATACTTGGAATAGCGATATTCCAGCTTCACGAAGGTGTTCTCGCTCATGGCATATTCCGCACCAGCGCCTACGCGCCAGCCGTCAAGATCCAGGTCGGTTTCAAGCTCGTCTGTGCCGTTGTCGGCCAGCAGGTTGAAGCGAGCGTTGGTGTAACCGCCCTTGGCGTAGACAAGCAGGTTGTCACCGGCCAGGACACCTGCACGCGCACCGACGTAAATGTCGCGTCCGGTGCTGAGTTCAGCGCCGAAGCCGAGGTCTTCCAGATCACCGTCGACGACTTCGGTTTCTGCGGTCGACCCGGTAAGTTCGGCTTCCGCGCCCAGTACAATGCCACCTACGGCGACATCATAACCAACGCCCACGCCGTACATGAAGCCATCGATGGACTGATCGTCCTCGTCGTTGAGGTCGTTATCGACGCTGCTACCGGCCTTGCTGATATCGTATCCGGCGATGCCTTCGATACGCGGTCCGGTGAATGCCGAGTTGTCCTGCGCGGCGGCGGGGACGGCCAGCGCCGTTGCCGAAGCCGATGCGAGAATGAGTGCGATATCCTTTTTCATTATGTACTCCATTTCTTGTTTCACCACGAGATTTCCCGTGCGTGGACAGCCATAATGATGCGGATCACGGGTTCGTTTCATGAACCCAGCACAACGAAAAACCTGTGGTTTTTGAGCAACAATATTACTCGACGAAATGCATTAATGGCTCGACGAACGGCAGGAACATTTGCAAATTGATAGCCGGGTAGATGATTAGTGCGCGCTCCATCGCAAAATCTACCCGGCTCATCCTCGAAAAAGGCGTTCCAAACGCCTTATCGATGAATTCGTCCGTCCTGACGGCGAAGGCAAGGGAACCGGTACGAAGGCTCGGCAAACGCATCTCCTTCCCAAACCGCTCCGACATCCCTATATCGCTGCCTCCCATGGCCGATACGACACTGATGAGCATTCCCGGGCAGGTAGACCCGGTACCCGTCGCGCGCGAGATAACGCCGCGCGCCGATGGGCGTGTGGACCTGATCGGTCTGCCCAAAAAGGATATTGCTGTCCTGTTCGAAGGCGCCGGGCTGGACGCGCGCCAGGCCAAGCTGCGGGCGAAGCAGGTATATCACTGGCTCTACCATCGCGGCGTTACCGATTTCGAGGCGATGACCGACATCGCCAAGACCATGCGGCCATGGCTCGCAGAGCGGTTCGTGATCGGTCGCCCCGATGTAGTAGAAGCGCAGCACAGCACCGATGGTACGCGAAAATGGTTGCTAAAAACGCCGGACGGTCACGAGTTCGAGATGGTTTTCATCCCCGATGCGGACCGCGGTACGCTGTGCGTTTCCTCTCAGGTCGGTTGCACGCTCAACTGCACCTTCTGCCACACCGGCACCATGCGACTGGTGCGCAATCTGACCATTGGCGAGATCGTGGGCCAGGTGATGCTGGCGCGCGATGCATTGGGTGAATGGCCTAAAGGCAAGATGGATTTCGCCGAAGTGGAGGACGAGGCGGAATATACCGCCGATGGCCGCTTGCTGACCAATATCGTGATGATGGGCATGGGCGAGCCGTTGTACAATTTCGATAACGTCCGCGATGCGCTGAAACTGGTAATGGACGGTGACGGCCTTGCCCTGTCGAAGCGCCGCATTACCCTTTCCACCAGCGGCGTGGTGCCGGCCATGGCGCGTTGCGGGGAGGAGATCGGGGTAAACCTCGCTGTCTCACTCCACGCCGTAACCAAGGAAATCCGCGACGAGATCGTGCCCATCAACCGGAAGTACGGGCTGGAACAGTTGCTGCAGGCCTGCGCCGATTATCCCGGTGCCTCCAACGCGCGGCGCATCACCTTCGAATATGTGATGCTGAAGGACAAGAACGACAGCGACGGAGATGCGCGCGAACTTGTTCGGCTGCTGAAGCATTACAAGCTTCCCGCCAAGGTGAACCTCATTCCGTTCAACCCTTGGCCGGGCGCTGCCTACGACTGTTCTACGCCGGAGCGGATCAAGCGCTTTTCCGATATCGTCTTCGAAGGTGGCATCTCCGCCCCAGTGCGCACCCCGCGCGGGCGCGACATCGATGCGGCATGCGGCCAGCTCAAGACCACGGCGGAGAAAAAAAGCCGTGCGCAGCGTGACCGCGAGGAAGCCGAAGCCGCCGCTGGGGCATGACCGACGAAGCGACCGTCGCGTTCTACGATCGCGAGGCGCCCGCTACACGATAAGCTCTGCGCAAGGGCCCGCGCGCCATCTTGACGAGTTTCTGGATCGGCTGCCAGCGAGCGCGCATATCCTCGAACTCGGTTGCGGTGGCGGTCGCGATGCCAGCCGCATGATCGAACGCGGATTCACCGTAGATATGACCGATGCCTCGCGAGGCATGGTCCGGAAAGCGCGAGAGCGCACCGGCCAGGACGTGCGGTTGCTCCGCTTCGAGGAACTCGACGCGGTCGATGCCTATGGTGCCGTGTGGGCCCATGCCTCCTTGCATCACCAACCAATGTCCGGGCTCGGCGAAGTGCTCATCCGCATCCACCGCGCCATCCGCGTAAACGGATGGTTCTTCGCCAACTATATGCCGGGTTGTGGCGAGGGGCGTGATCGGTTCGGACGCCTGTACAATTGTGCTCCATCGGGCCATCTGCTGGAACTCTATCGCAGCACCGGTTGGCAGGTAGATCAGGCCGAGAAGTACGGTAGCGACAGCATCGGCGGGGTGAAACGCGACTGGATCGCTATGACAGCGTTCAAGCTCGACTGATCGCCGCATGAAAACGGCTCATCTCGAAATGCCAATTCCAACGCGTCGTTCATGTTCAGTATCGGTTCTATGAACGAAAAGCGGTTTCCGACACAGAGCGATGTCGAATCGGAAAGGTAATCGCCATGAACAAGACTCTTCTTGCAATCGCCGCCGCCTCATTGGCAGTTCCCGCCGCGCCTGCCGTTGCGCAGCAGGGTCCGCCGTCCTGGGCTCCCGCACACGGCTATCGCGACAACGACCGACACGATCGCTACGACCGCGACCGTTACGAGGTTCGCTACGACCGCGACGATCGACGCGACCGTCGCCGCTACCGCGACCAACGCCGTCATCGCGACTATGATGATCGTGGCCGCTATTACGAACCGCGTCAGGTACGCCGTGGCGACCGTGTTTGGCAGGGCCGCGATGGCCGCTATTACTGCGAGCGGGACAACGGTACCACGGGCCTGATTATCGGCGCTGCCGGTGGCGCGCTGCTCGGTCGCACTATCGATACAGATGGCGATCGCACCGTCGGTACGCTGCTGGGCGGTGCGCTTGGCGCAGTCCTTGGTCGTGAAATCGACCGCGGTGGTGCACGCTGCCGCTAATCCCGGTTATCGCCGGAACTACATGAAACGCCGTCGCTCTCCCCCAGGAGTGGCGGCGTTTTGTCGTGTGCGTTGGAGGAACTGAACAACTTTCTCATATCAGGCGTAGGGTTACGATTCCGAAAAGAGTGACAATTCCTGGTCCAACTTGCGGAACTCGTGCATCGCACCGCCCGTTGCTCATCCGGCGTAACCGATAGGAGATGAGAATGGCGGAAACGCTCGGCCCCGCGCTTCCTCACGAATTGCAGGAACATGCACGCCGCGTGCTGCGAAAAGCCTGTGACTGCGAATGTCCCATTGCCGCAGCCGAAAGCTGCACCGGCGGGCTTCTGTCCGCATTGCTAACCGATATCCCCGGTTGCAGCCATATGTTTGAGCGTGGGTTCGTGGTCTATTCCGATCAGGCGAAATGCGACCTTTTGGGTCTGGAACGCGCCATGGTGGAAGATTGCGGGGCGGTAAGCCGGGAGGTCGCGATTGCCATGGCCAAGGGCGCCCTTGCCCGTTCCGACGCTGGCCTGAGTATCTCAATCACAGGCTATGCTGGCCCGCCCGGCGAAGGTGATGACGGCGAAGAGGGGCTTGTTCATTTCGCCTGTTCCCGCAAGGGTAACGCCATGAGCCATCGAGAATGCCATTTTGGAAAACGTGGACGCCAGGGTGTACGCATTGCTGCGCTGGAAGTGGCGCTAGACCTTATCGAACAGGAACTTGGTGAATGACTGCCGAAACGCACCCTTTCTTCGACATGCACAGCCACGGTTTCGTTCGCGTGGCCACCAGTACACCCAAGGTCCGCACCGCTGACGTCGCTTTCAATGCTCAAGCGATTATCGAACAGGCGCAGATGGCGCACGAGCAGCATGTCGACCTGCTGCTTTATCCCGAAATGTGCCTCTCGTCCTATGCGCTGGACGATCTTGTCATCCAGGCTGCCCTGCTCGACAGTGTGGAAGAACATATCGAGGAGATCAGACAGGCCAGCACGGAACTGACTCCCGTGCTGGTGATCGGGGCACCGCTGCGCCGCAATGGCCGTATCTACAACTGCGCGTTGGTAATCGCCCACGGCGAATTGTTAGGTGCCGTGCCGAAAACCTATCTGCCCAACTATCGTGAATTCTACGAGAAGCGATGGTTTGCGCGCGGCAACAACTGCCGCGACCTGTGGATCCCCGTGGGCGGAGAGGAAATCCCGTTCGGCGTGGACGTGATCTTCAGCGCGCAGAACCTGCCCGGTTTCATTTTCGGCGTAGAGATTTGCGAGGATTTCTGGAGCCCCATCCAGCCCGGCACCATGGCCGCGCTGGCCGGAGCCACTATCATCCTGAACCTTTCGGCCAGCAACATCACCATCGGCAAATCGGATGAGCGGCACCTGCTGTGCAGGGCAAGTTCAAGCCGCTCGGTCTGTGCCTATGCCTATTCGGCCGCCGGTTTCGGCGAAAGCACGACCGATCTTTCCTGGGACGGTCAGGGAATGGTCTACGAGCTGGGTGACCTGATGGTGGAAAGCGTCCGCTTCGAACTGGAACCCGAACTGTGCGTTACCGACATCGATACCAGGCGCATCCTCAACGACCGGATGCGCATGCAAACCTTCAACGATGCCGTGGAGGACGCCGGGCGACCCGAGGACAGCTATCGCACCATCAGCTTCGAGCATGATTACGCCAGTAGCGATATTGGGTTGCGTCGCCCTATCCGCCGGTTCCCCTTCGTGCCCAACCGCCAGGACAAGCTGGACCAGGACGCTTACGAGGCGTTCAATATTCAGGTCGATGCGCTGATGCGACGAATGAAGGCGACGAGATCCGAAAGCCTGGTGATCGGTATTTCGGGTGGGCTCGATTCCACCCATGCCCTGATCGTGGCGGCCAAGGCCTGCGACAGGCTGGGGCTGCCCCGCTCCATGATCCGCGCCTACACCATGCCCGGATTTGCCACTTCGGATGATACCAAATCCAATGCCTGGAAATTGATGGAGGCTTTCGGAACGACGCCGGAAGAGATCGATATCAGGCCCGCCGCGCAGCAGATGCTCACGGATATGAACCATCCCTTCGCCGAGGGAAGAAAGCACTACGACGTCACGTTCGAGAACGTACAGGCGGGCCTTCGTACCGACTACCTGTTTCGCCTGGCTGGCCACCACAAGGGCTTCGTTATCGGAACGGGAGATCTTTCCGAACTGGCGCTTGGCTGGTGCACCTATGGCGTGGGTGACCAGATGAGCCATTACGCGGTGAATGCAGGCGTCCCCAAGACGCTGATCCAGTATCTGATCCGATGGGCAACGCGCACCAACCAGTTCGAACCTGTCGTCGACGATGCGTTGGAAGCCGTGCTGGGGACCGAAATCAGCCCCGAACTAGTACCCGCCGATGATGACGGTAATATCCAGAGCACGCAGAGCATCATCGGCCCCTACGAGTTGAACGACTTTTTCCTTCACCACACCATCCGCTGGGGGCAAAAGCCCAGCCACATCGCATTCCTGTGCTGGCATGCCTGGCGTGACGTGAATGAAGGAAGCTGGCCGCATGAATTCCCGGAGGCGCTCAAGAACTCCTACGATCTGCCCACCATTCACCACTGGCTGGAAAATTTCGCAAAGCGGTTCTTCCAGTTCAGCCAGTTCAAGCGCAGCGCTCTGCCCAATGGCCCGAAGGTAAGCGCTGGCGGAGCACTGTCACCTCGTGGAGACTGGCGCGCGCCCAGCGACGCGGCGGCAGACGTATGGCTGGCCGATCTACGCGAGAATGTACCTGCGGAATGAGAATTACCTCACCGCAGTCAACCGACCCCGCCGGCTTTCACGTTCCGACATGGCATCGTACCAAAAGCCCGGTTGTCTCGCCCGCGCGCGCCTCTATCGTGATGGTATGCGAACATACTCTCATTTGACCTTGTCGGACCTGTCATGACCCCGAGGGCAGTTCTCGTCACCGGAGGCGCAAAGCGGGTGGGCGGTGCGATCAGCCGCCGTTTCGGCGAAGCAGGCTGGCATGTCGTCGTTCATTGCAACCGCTCGGTAAAGGCGGCCAATGCACTGGCCGACGAATTGCCGAGCGCCGAGGTCGTGCAATGCGATCTGGCGAACCTGGACGAGGCGGCAGCGATGGTGCGCACGTTATCGAAAAGGCTGGAAGATTGGCGATGCATGATCAACTCGGCATCGATCTTCGAACCCGACGATGTAACCGCTCTGGATATAGAGACGAACCGGAAAGCAATGAACATCAACGCCGCTTCCCCTGCCCTGCTGGCGCAGACCTACCTCGCCCATGCCACCAGCCGCGCGGGTTTGCGGGTGGTGCAGGTGACGGACCAGAAGCTGGCCAACCTCAACCCGGATTTCTTCAGCTATACGATGAGCAAATCCGCCGCCGATATTGCCGCGCGCATGATGGCAATGGTCCACCGCGATGACGACAAGGTCTATACCCTTGCTCCCGGCGCTATCCTTCCCAGCCACGACCAGAGCAGCACCGAGGCCGAGCGATCGCATAGGCTGAACCTGCTGGAGCGGCACACTGCCGCCAGCGAAGTTGCCGATGCTGCGCTGTTCCTCGCAGAAGGCCCCCTGGCCAGCGGGCAATCGCTTTACATCGATTCAGGGCAACACCTGTTGTCGCAGTCGAGGGACGTGATCTACCTCGAACGCGAAGGAGACGCCTGATGGCGAAGAAGCGGAAACGTCATGCGATTTCCACGCGTATCTGGCATTGGGTCAATGCGCTGGCGCTGATCATCCTGTTCATGAGCGGTCTCAATATCTCCAACGCGCATCGCCGCCTTTATTGGGGCGATGGCGGGTTTCTGCCCGAACAGGCCTGGCTCGAAGTGCCACGCTTTCCCGGATGGGCCACCATTCCCGACTACTACAGCCTGGCGGCGGCACGAGACTGGCACGTTCTGTTCAGCTTGGTGCTGGGTTTCTCGCTCTTGGCCTTCATGATCTCTGCATTCTTCAACGGCCACATGAAGCGCGATATCTTCGCAAGTCGCCGGGAATGGAAACCGTCGAACATCTGGCGCGACGTCCGAGAGCACCTTAAGTTCAACTTCGATCATGGCGCCGGAAAGTACAATATCCTGCAGAAGATCTCCTACGCAGGCGTGATCCTGATCCTGATACCTCTGATGATCTTTACCGGCATGGTGATGAGCCCGGGCATGGAAGCGGCCTGGCCATGGATGACGGAGATGTTCGGCGGACGACAGAGCGCGCGGTCATTGCATTTTATCGCGGCCTGGCTGCTGTTCGCCTTCTTCGTGGTGCATATCCTGCTGGTGCTGGCCGCCGGACCGATTGGGCAGATCCGCGATATGATCACCGGCGGCAAAATCGAAGGAGACGACGATGCAACGGCGTAATTTCCTGGTTGCGGCGGGTGCTGCATTTGTGGCCGGATGCAGCGAAATCGGCAAGACGAACTGGTTCGGCAAACTGGTGGACGGTGCCGAAGGCTGGCACCGCGGATTACATCGCGCGCTGGGTGTCGGTCGTATTCCTATGGCGCCGGAATACAGCCGCGCCGATCTCTCACCGTATTTTCGCGGTAACGGCAGCCTGACGGTAGATACGGATGCCTATCGCGCGGCCGAGGCGGAAGGGTTTGCAAACTGGCGACTGGCCGTGGGCGGGCTGGTGGACAATCCGGGCGAACTCACGATGGACGATCTTCGCGCCCTGCCCCAGCGCACGCAAATCACGCGGCACGACTGCGTGGAGGGCTGGAGCGCCATCGGCGAATGGACCGGCCCGCAACTCTCGCGAATACTGGAGACAGCAGGGGTGCAGCCCGAAGCAAATTTCATCATCTTTCGTTGCGCCGACAATCTGAACGGAGCGGACTATTATGAAAGCTGCGACATGGACGATGCGATCCACCCGCAAACCATCATCGCACACCAGTTGAACGGCGAGGCCCTGCCCGTTCGCAACGGTGCCCCGCTGCGCCTGCGGATAGAGCGGCAGTTGGGCTACAAACACGCCAAGTACCTGACCGGAATCGAAGCGGTTGCAAGTCTGGATGGTTATGGGCAGGGCAACGGCGGCTATTGGGAAGACCGGGGCTATCAGTGGTATGCTGGGATCTGATCAACCTTCTGGCGGATAAACCCTGTTCATCGCCTCCCAGTTGACCTTCACCAGTTCCTCCAGAACGTCCAGATCGATGTCGGCCAGCTTGTTGATGTAGAGGCAGCTCTTGCCCCGAGAATGCTTGCCGAGACGTGCAAGCAATTCCTCGTTCCTTCTGGCGGTAATGTCCTCGCAATATCCGCCCATGAGATAGATCGAATGCTTTGCCTTTCGCGGGGAGAAGCCTGTCCGCAGAAAATCGCCTTCACGTCCGCTTTCGTATTCGTAGTGATAGCTGCCATAGCCGATCATGCTCGGCCCCCACATTGCCGGTTTTTGTCCCGTCACCTTGCGGAACAAAGCGTCCAGCACGTGCGCTTCCTCGCGCTTTCGGGCGTGATCCACACTATCGATGAAGGCCTCTACGCTCGCTTCGGTCGGCTGGGTCTTGTTCTCGCTCATGGGGAGCGATGCTAGCGCAGAATTGACAGGGCGCCAAACGGCTCGCAAACCTGCGCGAAACTCAAACGCAATGCGGGGAACTTCACGCCTATGTGGCTGCTCGACAAGATGCTGACGAAACTGATCCGTGCTGGCAAGCTGGTAATCACCGATTACGACGGCAAGGTTTACGAATACGGCCCCGGTGGGGACGTTAACGGCGAATACGGCGAACCGATCCGGGTGCGTCTCACCAACAAGAAGGCCTCCAGCCACATCGCCCGCTACCCCCAGGTCGGGGCAGGTGAAGCCTACATGTGGGGCTGGCTCGTCGTGGAGGAACCCCACGATATCAGGGACATGGTGCTTTATGTTACCAGCCAGGCCAAGGTGCACGGCGACAAGGCGCTGCAACCGCAAGGTCCGCTCAAGCGCCTGGCGCAGAAGACCGCGGCGAAGATCGACAGCGTCAACCTCAAGAGCAAAGCGCGCAAGAACGCCGAGCATACCTACAACCTGACACGGCAGCTGTACGAACTCTTCCTCGACGAAGACCGGCAGTACACCATGGGCTATTACCGCGACCCGTCCAACAGCCTTGAAAAGGCGCAGCTGGACAAGAAAGCGCACATTGCCGCCAAGATGTACATGCAGCAGGCGCGCGAGATGGATCGCCCCTTGCGCGTGCTGGATATCGGCTGTGGCTGGGGCGGGCTCGCGCTCTATCTCAACAAGCACTACGGCGCCGAAGTACTGGGCGTGGCGCTTGCACCGGATCAGATCGCCTTCTGCAAGGAGCGCGCGAAGGAGGCGGGCGTTTCCGACAAGGTACGCTTTGCACTGATGGATTATCGCGACGTGGAAGGCACCTTCGACCGGATCAGTTCCGTCGGCTTGCTGGAGCATGTCGGTACGCCGCACTATCCGCAGTTCATGAAAAAGACGCACGAGTTGCTGGCACCCAAGGGCGTCATGTTCAGCCACTGTTGCGGCCGCGCGGGCCCTCCGGGCTTCACCGATGCCTGGACGCGCAAATACATTTTTCCCGGAGGCTACATTCCCGCCCTTTCCGAACTGGTCACGGAAAGCGAGAAAGCCGGCTGGCAGGTGATGGACGTGGAAGCCATGCGCTTCCACTACAGCCACACGCTGGAGGAATGGTACAACCGCACCACCATGCACGAGCGGGAACTGGTGGAACTGTACGACGAGGAATTTTTCCGCATGTGGCAATTCTACCTTGCGGGCGCGGAGCAGAGTTTCCGCCACGGTACGCTGGTGAACTGGCAGATGATCTACGTGAAGGATCGCGAGGCTATCCCGATGACAGGCGATTTCGTGTACGAGGAAAGCGAACGCCTGCGGGGGCTGGAGGAACCGCCCCAATGGCATCTCGATCCGGCGCTGGAACAGGCGGCGGAGTAGACCGGCGGAGGCCCCATGAGCACCACCCTGATCGACCGGCTGATCGGCAAGGCAATCGAGCACGGGACTCTGAAGCTTACGCATCATGATGGCAGCAGCGCCACCTATGGCCAGCCGCATCCGGATTACCCCGATGTTGCGATCCGGCTGGCCGACAGTAAAGTGATCCGTGATATCGCGCTCGACACCAAACTGGGCGTCGGTGAGGCTTTCATGGATGGCCGTATCATCATGGAACGCGGCGGGATCATGGAACTGATAGAACTGGTGCGTCGCAACCGGCCGTGGGAAGCGAAGGGCAGTTTCGGACAACTGGCGCCGCACCGACGCGCACTGAAGCGCCTCGCCTTCATCAAAGACAGCTTCAACAACCCCTTCAAATCGAAGGACAATGTCGCGCATCATTACGATATCGGCAACGATCTTTACAAGCTGATGCTGGACGAGGAACACATGCAGTATTCGTGCGGTTACTGGCCGCGCGATGGCATGAGCCTGGGCGAGGCGCAGGAGGCGAAACTGGCGCATATCGCCGCCAAGCTGATGCTGGAGCCGGGCGACCACGTGCTGGATATCGGATGTGGCTGGGGCGGCATGGCGATCTTCCTCGCCAGCCGCGCCGATGTGCGGGTAACAGGCATTACTCTTAGCGAGGAACAGCTCGCCCTCGCCCGCGAACGGGCCAAGGCTGCCGGTGTTGCGGACAAGGTTACCTTCGAACTCGTGGACTACCGCGATCTTGCCGCGCGCGGGGAGACCTTCGATCGCATCGTATCGGTCGGCATGTTCGAGCATGTCGGCGTGCCGCAATACGAGACCTTCTTTCGCGATTGCGCGCGAATGCTCTCGGGCGACGGAGTCATGCTGCTGCACACCATTGGCCGGTTCGGCAGCCCGGTGGCGGCAGAGGCATTCACGCGCAAATACATTTTCCCCGGCGGCTATATCCCGGCGCTCAGCCAGATGATGGAGCCTAGCCAGAAGGTGCGACTGATGGCGACGGACGTGGAGGTGCTGCGGGTCCACTACGCAAAGACGCTGCGCGAATGGTATGCGCGGTGCATGGAGCATCGCGAAACCATCATCGCGATGTTCGACGAACGCTTCTTCCGCATGTGGACATTCTACCTCGCGGGCGCTGTTTCCACTTTCGAATGGGGCGGGCTTTGCAATTTCCAGGTGCAATACAGCCGCAACCGCTATGCCCTGCCGTTGACGCGCGACTATATCGAAGAGGCTGAGCGCAAGCTCCTGTCCCGATAGTCTTGCCCGCCCCTGTACCCCTCACGCGCCGCGCGATATTCGCGCAGGCCTGGCCCATCATGCTGGGGCAGGCATCCGTGCCGCTGGTGGGCATCGTCGATACAGCAGTGATCGGGCGCACGGGTGATGCCGTGGCGCTGGCCGGCGTGGCACTGGGTGCGACGATCATCACGCTGGTGTTCTGGACCTTCGGCTTCCTGCGCATGGGAATGACGGGCCTGACCGCACAGGCCCAGGGTTCCGGAGACAAGCCCGAAGTAGAGGCGCTGCTGCTGCGCGCGCTCGCCATCGGCATCGGGCTTGGTTTCATCGTTCTGGCCATCAGCTGGCCGTTGAGCGAAGCAGCGCTGGCCATGATGAGCGGGACCGCTGCGGTCGACGGCGAGGCGAGTGGTTACATGCAGGGCCGCTTCATGGGCGCGCCTGCGGCCTTATCGGTCTACGCCATCAATGGCTGGTTGCTGGGCCTTGGCCGCACGCGTGAGGCGCTGGCACTCCAGATCGTGATGAACCTCGCCAATATCGCCCTCGATATCTGGTTCGTCTGGGGCATGGGCTTCGGTGCCTATGGGGTCGGTCTTGGCACTGCTTGCGCGGAAGGCATCGCACTGGTGCTCGGCTTGTTTATCGTAGGGCGCGTGGCTGGGGCCAATGTACTGGCCATCATCGCCCGCTCGCCCCGCTCCCTGCTCACAAACCGTGCGCGTCTTGCTAAGCTGTTTGCCGTCAACCGCGACATCATGATCCGCACCATTGCCTTGCTGATCCTCTTCACTTGGTTCGCCAACGCCGGGGCGCGGTTGGGCGCAGAGACTCTGGCCGCCAACCACGTGCTGCTGCAGTTCGTCAGTTTCGCCGCCTTTATTCTCGATGCCTTCGCCTTCACGGCGGAGGAGCGCGTTGGCAGCGCATTTGGCCAGGGTGACAAGCCGCGCTTCATGCGCGCCGTCCGTTTGACGGGAGAGTTTTCACTGATCAGTGGGGCGGGGTTAGCACTATCGTTCCTGTTGCTCGGGGGGCCGTTGATCGACTTCCTCACTACCGATGCAGGAGTACGTGAAACCGCGCGCGCTTATCTTCCGTTCGCGGCCCTGGTTCCGTTGGTCGGCATGCCAAGTTGGCTGCTGGACGGCGTATTCATCGGGACCACGCGCGGCAAGGCGTTGCGCAATGCAGGGGTGCTGGCAACCGTTCTCTATATAGCGCTCGACCTCGCGTTGCGTCCGTTTGACAACACCGGCGCATGGATCGCAATGACAGCCAGCTATCTCTTGCGTGCGGGCGGGTTGGCATTGTATTTGCCGCGACTGATCAAAGACGTGGGAGATGCCCCACCATCCGGAGTTTGACCGACCGCCATGATCCGCAAATTCTGTTCCCGTTTCCTTGCCGGCCTGCTGATGATTTGCGCGATGCTTGCCGTTGCTGGCCCTGCTCGGGCGGATGTCGATGTGCACTTCCATTCGTTCAACGGCTCCGTGCTCTGGGGTCGTTATCCGCACACTTTCGTCGTGTTCGATGGAGAGCTGGAGGATGGCACCCGCGTCTCCGAAAATTACGGCTTTTCAGCCCGCAGCTCCGTCGAGGCCATCTCCTCGGGTCCGGCGGAACACATGATCCTTACCGAAACCGAACGCACGATTGCCGAAACCAATCGACATTTCACCGTCACCGTATCGGATCGCCAGTATCGCCGCTTGCTGGCGACTGTACTTGCCTGGAGGGACTATCCTGGCAAGTACTACGACCTCGACGAGAACAACTGCATACATTTCGTCGCGGCGCTGGCCCGTGCAACGGGGCTGGAAGCGGATGTACCCGAAGAGTACTTGCGCCGCCCCAAGGCCTGGCTGAACTACGTCACACGCCTCAACCCCCAGTTGGGTGCCAGAGAGATAGACTAGTTTGCGATATACGTAGCGCGCTGCTAACCGCCGCCTCGCATTACTCCGTAACGGGAACCGTCCATGTCTGAAATCAAACGCGTCGTCCTCGCCTATTCCGGCGGGCTGGATACCAGTGTCATTGCAAAATGGCTGGAAACCGAGCGTGGGCTCGAAGTCGTCACCTTTACTGCCGATCTGGGCCAGGGTGAGGAAATCGAACCAGCGCGCGAGAAAGCGCGCGCCATGGGCATTCCCGACAAGCACATTTATATCGAGGACGTGCGCGAGGAATTCGTAAGCGATTACGTCTTCCCGATGATGCGCGCCAATGCCCGCTACGAAGGCGATTACCTTCTGGGAACTTCGATTGCCCGTCCGCTGATCTCCAAGCGGCTCGTCGAAATCGCCCACGAAACCGGCGCAGATGCCATCGCGCACGGCGCAACCGGCAAAGGCAACGACCAGGTGCGGTTCGAGCTTTCGGCCTATGCGCTCGATCCCGATATCAAGGTAATCGCCCCTTGGCGCGAGTGGGATCTTACGAGCCGCACCGCATTGATCGCCTGGGCCGAAGAGCATCAGATCGCCGTGCCCAAGGACAAGCGAGGCGAAGCGCCCTTCTCCACCGACGCGAACCTCCTGCACACCTCGTCCGAAGGCAAGGTGCTGGAAGATCCGTGGGAGGAAACCCCCGATTACGTTTTCTCCCGCACGGTCTCTCCACTGCAGGCACCTGACGAGCCTGAATATGTCGAGATCGGCTTCGAAAAGGGCGACGGCGTTTCGCTGAATGGCGAGACGATGAGCCCGGCCACTCTGCTCACCGCCTTGAACGAACTGGGCCGCAAGCACGGTATCGGGCGTCTCGATCTGGTCGAGAACCGCTTTGTCGGCATGAAATCGCGCGGCATGTACGAGACGCCGGGCGGCACGATCTACGCCGTTGCGCATCGCGGTATCGAGCAGGTGACGTTGGATCGCGGGGCTGCCCACCTGAAGGACGAGCTTATGCCGCGCTATGCGGAGCTGATCTACAACGGCTTCTGGTTCAGCCCGGAACGCGAGATGCTGCAGGCCGCAATCGATCTCAGCCAGGAGAAGGTGAACGGAACCGTGCGCCTGATGCTCTACAAGGGCGGCGCTCACCTGGTGGGCCGCAAGTCCCCCAATTCGCTCTATTCCGAAGCGCATGTAACGTTCGAGGACGATGCAGGCGCCTATGACCAGCAGGACGCTGAAGGCTTCATCAAGCTGAACGCCCTGCGATTGCGCCTTCTGGCGGCGCGCGATCGCAGGCGATAGTTTCAGTCGAAACGCCGAGCCGTTGACTTGTCCACCCTTGTCCACCGGCAATTCTTTGCAAAGTGGATAAGTCGACGTCCCCGCTCTTGCCCGACTCGGCCCTGTGGGCGCACCTTGCTTGTATCGAGAGTGAAGAAGGACCAGCTTCCTGCATCGCCCGACGAGGCAGGAAAACGGAAACCGAAGCGCACTCGACGCGATGAGAGCACGATCGCGGCGTAGGAAAGAGACATCGCTACCTTCGGGTAACGACGTGTCGGACTGTTGAAACCGCATCGACTGTCATCGGTTGGCCGGAACCCTTGGACCGGTATCGATGGTGACACGCGCAGCTTGCTGCACGCGGCACCGCTCGAGATGCCAACCAGGGCGAAGGCTGCGGACAGGCCGCCAGACCTCGCAAGGACCGGTCCTCTGGATCCCCTTGCAAGACCGGGCACCTATCCGGCACCGGCGCGAGCGCCGGGCGACATATCCCTGGCTGAACCTTCGGGTTCGCGAGGGAGACACGCAAGGCGTAAAGTATCACCCTCAGGGGTGGTCCACACGTCGGTGAGAGTGGGGTCGGTAGCGATACCGACCCCATTTTTCGTTAACCATCGCGCGTTCCCGCCCGCCCGAACGGTTCGTCGCATTTTCGCCTCATTTCGCGACGGACCGCCCCGGTGAAGCGTTTTCAGGCCCGTGCCGGACTCGCTCTTGTAACTTCCATCGACTAACCCCGCTCTCTATGGACGGGAACAACATCACCCGCGCTACCCTGCGCTGGATCACCCCCCTCGCTGCGCTTGCGCTGCTGGGGGCGACGGGCGTCAGCCGGGCGCAGGATGCGCAGTTCGCGGCGGAAAGCAGCGCCGCCAAGGCAGAGCCGCAGGCCCCGCAGCCGGCCTTCCAGCCCAGCGAAGCGGCGCAGTTCGAGAACGCCTTTGCCCGCTTTGCAGAGCCTATCGAGCCTGCCCTGCCCGATCACGCGGTGGACATCACCAGCATCGAACCCGCAGAGCCCAGCGCCACCCCCATCGGCCCCGGCGTTGCCAGCTATTACGGCCGCCGCTTCCACGGTCGACGCACCGCCAATGGGGAGCGGTTCGACATGAACGCGCTCACCGCCGCGCACAAGACGCTGCCCTTCGGCAGCCGCGTACGGGTAACGAACCCGCGCAGCGGCGCATCCGTCGTGGTGCGCATCAACGATCGCGGACCGTTCGTGCGCGGCCGCCACATAGACCTGTCGCGCGCAGCGGCAGAGGAAGTGGGCATCGTGCGTTCGGGCCATGGCCGGGTCGAGCTGGAACTGCTCGACGACTAGGCCGCGTCACCCGGCGCGGCCCGCGCCGTCCTCCTCCCGCACGCACCACCATTCCGGCACCCCGTTCTGAAACGCCGCCAGCCGCGCGGCTTCGGATGCATGCCATTCGGCATCGTCCATGCCGCTGCGCGCCTGCGCATCGCCGGGCAAGGCGTCGGCCATCAGCGCAAGCCGCCAGTCCAGCCCCAGTTCGCGCCAGTCGCCATGCTCCTGGAACTCCTCTTCTTCCGCCAATGTGGAACACATGGAACAGTGTCCTGAAGCAAAATCTGGCCCCTCCGCATCGCCCGCCTCCCCGGCCTCTGGCGTAGCCGCCTGCGAAGCGCGTTCCAGCGCATCCACGGCTGCATCGAATTCATGCTCCCCCAGCAGCGGAGCCTCGCATGTCTCGCAAGCCTCCGCCTCCTCGGCCCGCTTGTCGAGCCGCGCTAGGTGGGCGAGCAGCAGGCGCGAATCGTAACGCCTGCGGGTGGCGACCTCCTCCCCGTGGTAGAACACCGTCTCCTCCACCCCGTTAAGAGCGCGGTCGGCCAGCACCTGCTCCGCATGGTCGCGCGCGATCACCAGTGCCGCGTCCCAACACTTGCGAAAGGCCGGAGACGCCCGCCGCGCGCGATAGGCCGTCTGCGCCGAAACCTGCACCGCCCGGCACGCGAGCCGCACATTGCCATGATTGGCCAGCGCCTTGCAGAACGCCGCCTGCTTTGGCGGCGTGAGCAATGGCGCAGGGCCGCTCTGCGGCGACGCGTTCAGCGGGCGCAGGGGGACGAGATTTGTTGTGTCGGGAGATGTGTGAGCGTCGGCGGACATGATGGGCCTCGGTGTGCGGTTGCAGGACCGCGTAGGGAGGCATGGATTTGAGGGTGTAGGGAAGGGTTCTAAGTTACTTATGACGCGAAGAAATGAGACCTGAAATCAGCATTTGCTGATTCTCACGCATGGATTCAATATCCTTTCGTAAAGACTCTATGGTCTTAACCAAGTCTATGAATTCTTCTCTTTCTATGGAGTTTCCGGAAAGATCTCTACGTCCGCTGATTTTTCTTGAACTGCCTTCAAGACTCGCTTCTGCAGCTTCTCTCATACGACGCGAAACCCAAACACCAATCTTCATGCCATCCTGCTTTGCAGCATCGCGCATAAGATCTACAGATTTTCGCTCAATACCTTTTATCGTATATTGGAGTTTTTCTTCCGGAGATTGAGTTGCCATCTTCTCTACATTTTGTGGAGAATTAGTCATTTCGACGATTCCATTATCCACTATAAATCCATCGCTTTTCTAAAAACTGCCAGTGAGTTAATAGCTATTAGGGATTGAGTCTCGTTACCATTGGGATAAACTCATTATCGAATGGTGGAAGACTTTTGGGGTGCCAGTGTCAACGTCCCGACTCACGAAATTACGCCTACTCGTGCTATTATAGCGATAAGCTGAATGATGTACCCCAATTATACCCTTGAAGTAGGCTTGCCAAAACCTTAACACGAATAGGTAGCGCGCGGGGGTGCGCACGTTTTTCGAGCAACAAAAGGGGGTGCGTCACGCGAGAGAGGGTATCGACATGCCTGAAGAGAATGAGACTTCATTAATTGCCGCAGAAACTGTGCAAGATTGGGCAGAGGACTGCATCGCTAGACTGCGGAAGTTTGCAGCAGACAATCCTACTGACGAAGTTTCGAGGCGTTTCGAAGCTGCACTTCGGGAAATCAAAAACGTCGATGTCCGCAAACTTGATCGACGCGCATTTATTTTGAGTGAAGGGCTGTTCACCTTAAATGCGGTACCACTCAGTCGAGTTTTCCAGACCGTACTCGAAGAGCTTTCAATCGATGAACTTGAACTAGATCCCCAGGAAATAATTCCACTGTGCCGCATGATCGTGGCAATTTTTTTGCTCCACGAAATGCGTCATATTGATCAGGGTGTCGAAAGATTCGAGGCTATCCAATCTTTGAAAGAGCTTGGATTCTCACCGCTCATAGCAGAGCTCGATCTACTAGCTGACCGAGATGCGCTCGTGGCATTCGCGGCAATATTTGCGGATGACTTCGGCGGTGATTCTCTCGAAGCCTTCGCGACGGGGCTTGCTTTCTCTCCGTCGTATTTTTTCAAAGCATTCGATTTTGATCCAAAGACGAAGCCACATAAAACGCTTCGAGCAGTAAGCCTTATTCTTATGCTTGCGCGTATATACTCGGCGCGGGATGCTGGAGTTAAAGCAAATATAGATTTAACGGCTGCGCTTTCATTTTATGGGCTAGAAGCTATTGGCGAGACCACTCCGGCGCGATTTGTCATAATTGCGGAACAACCCTCAAGGCGGATTTATCAAATCGCTGATGAAGATTGGTCGAATGCTCTGGCTGAAATAATCACTGCAGTTGAGGAACGCGACTATGGTCAAGCTCTTGCATTTGCGATGGACATTGTAAAAAGGCGGGAATTCGAAAACAAGGTTGATCAAACATATTATAATCGGAGATAGTAGCTACTCGCGCATTCGGCCATCCTGTACAACTTGCGATTTGGAGCCTGTCCACTTATAAGCTCTCGATTTTCCGCCAACGTAAAAACGTCGATGATCCAAGGCGCTTCACCCATAAAGCTGCGCACAAGAGCGCGTGATGTCCTGCATCCGGGTGAGGTCGTCGCCAAAGGCGTCGGTCAGGGTGTAGCCATTGTTGGCGAATTCAGCTTCCATGCAGCCGCAGATATCGGGCACGCGGGTGGCATTGGGCAGTTCGCGTTCCAGCCGCACCACGCAGCGGGCGACGAAATTCGATTGCAGGTCTGCATTCACTTCGGCGGCGATCTCGTCGCGCGCGGTGAAGGAGAACGCGGCGAGGAAGCCGATCACTCCGGCGATAATGCCCACCAGCAGTTTCATCATGGTACATCCCTCCCCGTTCGTAACGTTGCGAAGTAGCAGGATTGCACCTGATGGTTAAGATCGGGTGGAGAGGCGCCTTACTCGGCCGCCGCCTTCACCCCGCCCAGCATCGGTTTCAGGTAGGCGCCGGTATAGCTGCCCTTCACGCTGGCGACCTGTTCCGGCGTCCCTTCCGCCACCACGTCGCCGCCGCGCACGCCGCCGCCGGGGCCAAGGTCCAGCACGTGGTCGGCGGTCTTGATCACGTCCAGGTTGTGTTCGATCACCACCACGGAATTGCCCTGGTCCACCAGCCGGTGCAGCACTTCCAGCAGCTTTCGCACATCCTCGAAATGCAGGCCGGTGGTGGGTTCATCGAGGATATACAGCGTCTGGCCGGTGCTGCGCTTGGCCAGCTCCTTCGCCAGTTTCACGCGCTGCGCCTCTCCGCCCGATAGCGTGGTGGCCTGCTGGCCCACCTTGACGTAGCCCAGCCCCACCTCGTTCAGCATGTGCATTTTGTCGCGGATGGAGGGCACGGCCTTGAAGAAGCCCTCGGCATCCTCGATCGTCATGTCCAGCACGTCTGCGATGGAGTGGCCCTTGAACTTCACCTCCAGCGTTTCGCGGTTGTAGCGCTTGCCGCCGCATTCCTCGCACGTGACGTAGACGTCGGGCAGGAAGTGCATCTCTATCTTGATCAGGCCATCGCCCTGGCACGCCTCACACCGGCCACCCTTCACGTTGAAGCTGAAGCGGCCCGGCTTGTAGCCGCGCTCCTTCGCTTCGGGCAGGCCGGCGAACCAGTCGCGGATATTGGTGAAGGCGCCGGTGTAGGTGGCGGGGTTGGAGCGGGGGGTGCGGCCGATGGGCGACTGGTCGATCTCGATCACCTTGTCGCAATGTTCCAGCCCCGTCACCTTGTCATGTGCGCCGGCCACCACGCGGGCGTTGTTCAGCGTGCGCGCGGCGGAGGCATATAGCGTGTCGATGGTGAAGCTGGACTTGCCGCTGCCCGATACGCCGGTGATACAGGTAAAGGTGCCCAGCGGGAGGGAGGCGGTCACGTTGTTAAGGTTGTTGGCGCGCGCGCCGTGCACCGTCAGCTTCTTGCCATTGCCCTTGCGGCGCTTTTCCGGAACCTCGATACGGCGGCGGCCGGTCAGGTAATCGGCGGTGAGCGAACGCTTGGCTTTGAGCACCTGTTTCAGCGTGCCCTGCGCCACCACCTCGCCGCCGTGGACGCCAGCGCCGGGGCCAAGGTCCACCACGTGGTCTGCGGTGCGGATGGCGTCCTCGTCATGCTCCACCACGATCACGGTGTTGCCAAGATCGCGCAGGCGTTTCAGCGTTTCCAGCAGCCGGTCGTTGTCGCGCTGGTGCAGGCCGATGCTCGGCTCGTCCAGCACATACAGCACGCCCGAAAGGCCGCTGCCGATCTGCGAGGCGAGGCGGATGCGCTGGCTTTCCCCGCCCGACAGCGTGCCGCTGGTGCGATCGAGGTTGAGGTAATCGAGGCCAACGTTGTTGAGGAAGCCGAGCCGCTCCACGATTTCCTTGAGGATGGCCTTGGCGATCTGGTTCTGCGTGTCTGTCAACTGGCCGGGAAGTTCCTCGAACCATTTCAGCGCATCGGCCACGGAATAACGGGTGGGCTGGGAAATATCGGTGATGCCATTGGCACCGGGGATCTTCACCGCTCGCGCCTTCTGGTTCAGGCGCGCGCCGCCGCATGTTTCACACGGCTGCGCGGTCTGGAACTTGGAAAGCTCCTCCTGTATCCACGCGCTCTCGGTCTGTGCCAGGCGGCGGTTGAGATTGCCCATCACGCCTTCAAAAGGCTTGCTGACGGTGTACTGCTTGCGCCCGTCCTTGAAGGTGAGGGGCACGCGCTTGCCCTTGGTGCCGTAGAGGATCACGTCGCGCTGATCGGGCGTCAGTTCACTCCACGGCGTGTTGAGGTCGAAGCCATATTCCTTGGCCAGCGATCCCAGCACCTGCATGTAATAGGGCGACGGCGGGTTGGACTTGGCCCAGGGCACCACGGCGCCCTTCTTTAGCGTCAGTTCCTCGTTCGGGACCACCAGTTGCGGGTCGAACAATTGTTTCTCGCCGATACCGTCGCAAGTAGGGCATGCGCCCTGCGGGGCGTTGAAGGAGAACAGGCGCGGCTCGATCTCCTCGATGGTGAAACCGGAGACGGGACAGGCGAATTTCTCGCTGAACACGACGCGATTGGCGGGCAGGCCAGCGCCCTTCATCGCGCCGCCTCCCTCTGCATCGTCCTCCCGCCCCGGCACCACGCCATCGGCAAGGTCGACGAAGGCCAGCCCCTCGGCCAGTTTCAGCGCGGTTTCGAAACTGTCGGCAAGGCGCGTTTCCAGGCCCTCTTTTACCGCCAGCCGGTCCACCACCACTTCGATATCGTGCTTGAACTTCTTGTCGAGCGCGGGCGCTTCCTCGATCGCGTACATTTCGCCGTCGATACGAACGCGGGTGAAGCCCGCCTTCTGCCACTCGGCCATTTCCCTGCGGTATTCGCCCTTGCGCCCGCGCACGACGGGGGCAAGCAGGTAGAGGCGTGTGCCCTCTGGCAGTTCCATCACCCGGTCCACCATGTTGGACACGGTCTGCGCCTCGATCGGCTCCCCGGTGGCGGGCGAATAGGGCACGCCCACTCGCGCCCACAAGAGGCGCATGTAATCGTAGATCTCGGTAACGGTCGCTACGGTGGAGCGCGGATTGCGGCTGGTGGTTTTCTGCTCGATGGAGATCGCAGGCGAAAGCCCGTCGATATGCTCTACATCGGGCTTCTGCATCATCTCCAGGAACTGGCGCGCATAGGCCGAGAGGCTTTCGACGTAGCGACGCTGCCCCTCCGCATAAATCGTATCGAAGGCGAGCGAGCTTTTTCCCGAGCCCGAAAGCCCGGTGATGACGATCAGGCTGTCGCGCGGGAGATCGATATCGATCCCCTTGAGATTGTGTTCGCGCGCGCCTTTGACGGAGATTTTGGTAAGAGCCATAGTCGGTCCAAGTGGGGCCTGACCCCCGGTTAGTCCAGTGGGCCTGAAGCACGTGTTGCCACGATGGCTGGAGCAGCCACCAACGTTCCTATAATGTTCTCTCGCGTTCCAGCAAGTCTTCTCGACGTCGCAGTATCCGTCCCAACGGGGCAGATGAAACCAATGCGCCAAAAGTTTCGCATTTAAGACATAAAGTTACACGCAAGGATTTGCGTAGTTTATGAAACTGCGACTCCGGGTTAAGTAACGGAAACTTAATCTTTGTTGCACGGAATTTGCGCTCAAGATGGGCAAATCCCCTGTTTCCCGCAGATCCCACGGTTAACTCGTCGACACGTGTTGCCACTCAAGATCACGCAATTTGCGTAATACCCGGCTTGTCGCAAGCAGGCAGGTCTTCAACTCCTCTCCGGATAAAATCCAATCGTCGCAAGAATTTGGGCGGGTAAAACCGAGAGGATGCAAACATGATGAACACGCAAACCAGAATTTTTCGGGCAACCATGCTGGCCAGCGCTGGTCTGGCTGGAATGGCCGCGCCTGTGCTTTCAAAGCCGGCCCAGGCACAGGTTCTGCAACCCGTAGTTGATGTCTGTACGGGCATTTCTCTCGAAGATTCCTTGTTGCGGGACATACTCTCGACAACCGTCGTGCCCACTGCTGGCGCTCTGGAAACGCTGTACGACAATCTGCTCGATATCGAGCTCAATATCGGGATCGGCACGATCGACCTGCTCGATATCCCCGATGTCGATCTGGGCGTCGCCCAAACCACCGCTTCCCTTGCCGCAGGCGATCCCATTTCGCTGCAGGTGCTGGATACGGATGGAAACATCATTTCGCCGGGTGACTGTAACGTAACGGCGGACGGTTACACGTTGAACGATGCAGGCGGGATCGCCATCGGGGGCAACCAGATTACCGGATTGGGAAGTGGGCAGATCGCGAGTGCAGGCGAACTGGACGCGATTGCCTTTGGCAATGGTGCTTCAACTGCAGCCGGCGCCAATGGCGCAGTCGCCCTGGGCACCGGTGCCAGCGCAACGGCGGCGAACAGCGTGGCACTGGGCGCAGGATCGCTCGCCGATCGCGGCCCGCAAACCGGCTATAGCGCGGCATTCCTGAGTGGAACCTTCGATTCTGCAGGCTCTGTTTCGGTGGGCGCAGCCGGGTCGCTGCGCCAGATCACCAATCTCGCCCCCGGATCGGATGCCAACGACGCAGCAACCGTGGGACAGGTTCAGGCAGCCATAGACAGTGTAAACGGCGCTGTTGCCAACGCGGTGCTATATACCGACGCTACCCAGACGGCCGTGGCCCTCGGAGGCGCTGGCGGAACAACCGTCTCCAACCTGGCGGACGGCACCGTAAGCGCGGCCTCGAGCGAAGCGGTAAACGGCTCTCAACTTTTTGCCACCAACCAGCAGGTTGCCGCGAATGCGAGTGACATCACCACGCTGCAAACCGATGTAAGCGCGAACGCCGCCGATATTACCGTAAATGCAGGCGACATCGCCCAGTTGCAGGATACCGCGGTTCTCTATGACGATGCTACCCAGGCAGCAGTGACGCTGGGGGGTACTGGCGGAACCACCGTGGCCAACGTAGCAGATGGCACGCTGAGCGCCTCCTCCGACGAAGCGGTAAACGGCTCGCAGCTTTTCGCCACCAATCAGCAGGTAGCTGCAAATGCAGGAGACATCGGCACGCTGCAAACCGACGTGAGCGCGAACGCTGCCGACATCACCGTTCTTCAAGCCGATGTCGCAACGCAAGGCACCGCCATTACCAACCTGCAAGTCGCAGTTGGCGACAACTCTGCGGATATAGCCGTCAACACCGGTGATATTGCGCAACTGCAGGACACGGCGGTACAATACGACGATGCCGCCCAGACCAGCGTAACGCTTGGCGGCGCTGGCGGTACAACCATCACCAATCTTGCGGCGGGTACCGTAAGCGCGGGCTCCAGCGACGCGGTGAACGGGGCGCAGCTCTTCGCCACGAACACGCAGGTGGATGCCAACACGGTCGCTATCCAGGCGAACGCCAACGCCATTCTCGCCGTCGGAAGCACGGGGGATCCGCTGGGCGTGGCCTATGACGATATCACCCGCACCAGCGTGACATTCGATGGTGCTGGCGGGACACTTCTTGCCAATGTCCAGAGCGGCGAAGTGAGCGCCACATCCAGCGAAGCGGTGAACGGCAGCCAGCTTTTCGCCACCAACCAAGCCGTTACCGATCTTGATGGCCGAGTTACGATCAATGAGGGCGACATCAGTAATCTGGATGCGCGCGTTACCGTGAACAGCTCTGCGATCTCCAATAATACGACCGATATCGCCAGCCTGGACAGTCGCGTAACCACGAACCAGACAGACATTTCCAACCTCGACAGTCGTACGACGGTGAACGAGACCAACATTGCAGGTAATTCGACAAATATCGGAAATCTCGATAATCGCGTAACCACCAACGAGGGCGATATCGCCGGTAACAGCACGGCGATAGCCAACCTTGACGGGCGCGTGACCGTCAATACGACCGCCATTACCGAGGTCGAGGAGCAACTTGCCAACGTGCCCATCGGCTACGTCGCCGACAACGATCCGTCGGTTCGCAGCGATACCCCCACCAATACCGCCGCACTCTTGGGTGCAGGTGGAGACAGCGTGCGGGTTACCAACGTGGCTGCAGGCAATGTCGCTGCCGGATCGGACGATGCCATCAACGGCTCGCAATTGGCAGCCACCAATTCCGCGGTCGCCGTCAACCGTTCGGACATCGATCGGAACACCAATGAAATCGCCGCGATAAACACCAGGATCGCGGGAAGCATGATGGTATCGGTTCAGTATTCTGATCCTTCGGACCCCACCGTCAGCAATGGTGGTACGATGACACAGGACGTGACCTTCATAGGGGTCGACGCGTCACAGCCCGTACGCGTCCACAACGTGGCCGACGGTACGCTGGCAACCGACGCGGTGAACGTGCGGCAACTACAGGCGAGCATGTCGGAAACGATGGCACGATCGACAGCCTATACGGATGAGCGTTTCGACTTGCTCAGCAATGGGCTGAACCAGCTTGCCTTCGACCTCGACGAGGTACGCGACGAGGCATTCTCCGGCACGGCAAGCGCCATGGCCATGGCGGGCATCCCGCAGACCATGGATCCGGGTCGTTCGATGGTGGGCGGTGCAATTGGCCATTATCGCGGCAGAACGGCGTTCGCGATTGGCGTCTCCACCACCTTTAACGATGGCGGCGGGGTCATCACCGCGGGCGGCACCATGGATACGGATGGCCACGGCGGCTTCAGCGCCGGTGCCGGGTTCAGTTTCTGACAAAAGCCCCGAAAAGGGTCGCACCAGTGCCGCGGCGGACCGATGGTTCGCCGCGGCCTTCGCGTTATGGTTATGGCGTCCGGTTCGAGGTGTCCCGAGCGTCAGCCGGTACCAGTCTGCAGTATCCGCTCGCGTTCCCGGGCAACGCGTGCGCGGATCGGATCCAGCACCGTGCGCACTTCCGGCATGTCGCGGATATCGTCGTATAACGGATCGTCACGCAGCAGGCCGAAATCCAGTTGCTCAATTCCGACATAGGGCCAGCCATATTGCGGCAGGCGCCGCACCAGGGCCGCAGCCTCTTCCCTGTCACCCGACACGGCCGCGAATTTAAGCCGTCGCAGTGTAATTCCTATCCAGTCCTTATCGAGCTCTTCCCATTCCGAAGTCGATTGCCGCAGACTGGCAAGGTGCTGCCGCGCCTCGGCATCTCGCCCTGCACGCCGCATGGCCAGCACCAGGTATGGTACGAAATCCGAGATTATCTCGTGGCGAAAACCCGTCATCTGGGCAAACGCGATCCATTCAGCATGATTGGCAAAGCTTGCATCGTAGAGCGCCAGCAATTCGTCATGACGGCCGTTCGACAGATACAGCGGCGCGGCCATCATCAGGAAATCTCCATTTGCCCACGGATCACTTCCCAGCATCGCTTCGGATTGCAGCGCCGCGCGGCCGGGCAGTTCGCGGGTCACCAGCATGGCCATGATTTCAGGCGGCAATCGGTTCTGGTAAGACCCTTCCATGAAGGCGGGCGGCAATGCCAGAAGAACTTCCATCATGCGATATTGCTGTGTGACGCCGTATCTGTGTTCCGCCGGCGTCATGATGGCTGCCGCCCTTCTTGTCAGCGCGTAAAATTCCGAGAGATCACCGTCGAGCCGTGCCAGGCGAGCATCGGCCAGCAATTTTTGCGAGGGTGTGATGGCGGCCGCCAGTATGTCGCGCTCCATTTTCCGCGCCAGTTCAAGATCGCCGTATTCTGCCGCCACGCTCGATCCACCCCAGCCAGCAGGCCACAGCGGATCGATCGCGATTATCCGGATCGGGCTTTCGAGGGGATTCGCACGCTCGAACTGGAACCTGCGCTGGACTATACCAAGCCAGTACCATGCTTCTGAATCACCTGGATCCAGTGCCACCGCGCGATGCAGATAAGGCAGGGTATCGCTCGGCCCCTCGCCAAGTTGGCCCCGCACCTTAAGCGCATCAACAGTATCCGGATCGATTTCCAGCGCCTGCTCTGCAAACTCCTTTGCCATGCGCCATCGCTCATACCGTTCTTCGACGCTTGAAGCGGGATATAGGTAGTGAGCCTTGGCAAGACCCCCCAGCCCCTCGGCAAAGTCGGGATTGCGGGCGACAACCTGTTCCAGCAGATCGTGCGCCACGCGGCGTTGCTCCGCCCCTGATCAGGCCCAGCGCGGTAAGGTAAAGTCGAAAGTCGTCAGCCGAGGCGTTCGGCGCAGTGACATTCGATGCAGCGGGCATCCCCAGTGCCTCCAGCAATGCGCGTGCAACCCTCAAGGGAAGCGATTGAGCGCTACCCGGCGCGCTGGCGAGTTCGCCATTCCAGACTACGCGGCCGTCTTGCGTATCTATCAGGCGACCGGAGATAACCACCCTATCGGCGGAGTTCCCGATGGTTCCTTGCCAGACGAAGTCGGTACCCAGGGTTTTGCCGATTTCAGCTGGATCGAGGCCCTGTTGAGCCATCTGCCGCGCGCTTTCGCTTGCCGTGACCTGCGTGTTGCGGCTTCGTGCCAGCTTGCTCCTGATTTCGGCTTCCATCCCGGTCGCGTAAAGCGGATCCACGCCTTCCTCGACGATCAACGGCAACATGGCGATACTTACAGCTTCCAGCCGCTCCACCGGTCGCGGCAGCAAGGAGGCGCCGACAATCGCCATCGCGACGATGACAATCGCTAAAGCTACAAACAGAAGCGGCTTTCGCTGAGGTCGAGGCGCTGCTTGCGAAGGTGGGCCATCATCGCTTTCGCCTTCAACATCACTGTCGCTGTCCGCCAACAAAAGGCGATACCCCACTCGTGGCACTGTTTCGATCGTCACCGTATCGCCGCCCAGCTCCCGGAGTGCCGTGCGCAGCAGCGATAGCACGCGGTTAACCGAAGCATCCCCCACGATACGTCCGTCCCAGCAGCAATCGATCAGATCGTCTCGAGAAAGGATCGTGCCAGGTTGCCGCGCCAGAGCCACCAGCACCTGCATCAGCTTGGGCTCGACAAGACGCTCCTCATCACCTTGCGATAGCCGACGCAGGGACGGTTCCACGCAAACGCCCGCGAGCATGAACGGTTGTTCATGCGCTAGGTCGATCCGTGACGCCAGCATCGTGCCGCTATCGTGCAAGTTCAAAAGTCGGTCCCCCGTTGGCAGAGTCGCATTGCCAATCGTTTTTGTCACTTAGCACAGTTCACGGGTTGAAATTGGTAATATTCTAACAGAATCGACTGTCATAAGGAAATCATAAGCCATTCATTCGATGGCCTTGGTAGCGCCATAACATTGAATTCGGGCAGTTCTCTTCTGGTCCAGACGGGACGCGACAACTCAGGAGAATTGCCATGACCAAGACTTTTACTTTAGCCATCGCTGCTATTGCAGCCACCGTTCTTTCAACTCCCGCTGCAGCGCAAGAGCTGCGGAGTGTCGAGGTGGACTTCGCCGATCTGAACCTGGCCAGCGATGTGGGCGTCGAAAACTTCGACAAACGTATCCGCATGGCCATCGTCCGCGTCTGCTCCATCGGGGCTACATCGGACCGTATCGACAGCCAATGGGAGCGTCGGTGTGAGCGCGACACGCAGGCCAGAATAAACCCGATGCGCGATGAAAGGGTCCAGATCGCCCGCAGCGGAGCGCGCGATCAGGTGGCTACATTGCGGATAGAGGCTCCTGCGCTGCAACGCTGACACCTCAGGAATTCGTTCGGCGAAACCGCCGTTCGATCACGGTGCCGGGCCCGACTGGTAAGTGGGAGGCCCGGCACCGTTTTATCTTTTGTGAAGGTTCTGGTTCGTCAACTGACACGGGTGTGCGCAGGGCTGGACGGCAAGGCTGACAATAGCCATCTTTGCTCCATGTCGTCGCGCCGTCTGTTCATCGCCCTTCGCCCCCCGGAAGCCGTGGCAGAGGCGCTGCTCGATACGATGGAAGGAATATCAGGTGCGCGCTGGCAGGACGCCGATAATCTGCACGTTACCCTGCGCTTCATCGGTGAAGTGGACCGCCACACGGCGGCAGATGTGGAAACCGCGCTGGATAGCCTGACCTTTGCAACTTTCCCCATATCCATTTCGGGTGTCGGTCATTTCGAGGGAAACAAGCGACCCAGGGCCATCTGGGCGCGGGTCGCGCCCTCCCCTCAACTCGATGAATTGCAGATGCGGGTAGAAATGGCCTGTCGCCGTGCGGGTTTGCGCCCTGAAACGCGCAAATTCGTGCCTCATGTCACCCTCGCCCGGCTAAATTCCGGCAGCGGGCTGATCGATGATTGGCTGCTTCGGCATGGCACCTTGAACCTTGGTCCGTGGACAGTCGATCGCATATCACTGTACGAAAGCGACCTTACACCGAATGGCGCCATCTATTCGGAAGTTGAAGTATTTCCCTGAAATCACATATTCTTTGCGATTGTTTCGCAATCAGCGCGATCCGCGCAACCGCGATTTCAAGACCCCGCAGGATGAGTGCATGACGGGACGAAGCGTGGACCAAGACCGTCTGCCGTCCGTTGATAGGGTGAAACGATACACGGCGGACCGACGCCTCTGAATTTTGCGTTGGTCTCCACAACCAACAGGATTCTTATGTCGAACGCGGCAACAATCGAAGCTCCCATAGAAACAGAAGCCATAGCAATGCGGTCAGACCCGCGCGACGGCTCGACTCATCCTCCTAGTCCACCGCCACGCTCCGAAGGACGAACGTCTTCGAAAGGCGAAGAACTGCGTCCGGCCCTACGCTGGATGCGCGGTCAGATGGTGCAGGAGTTCATCAAACGTCTACGCAAGCAGCACCGGGGAGAGCGCGGCGCAAGCTTGCGTGGCCGCATGCGCAAGCGCAAGACTGCCATGGCCATGTCGGCTGCGGTGATGGGATTGAGCACGGGTGCAGCGGATATCTCGACGTATGATCCGAAGTACTCCATCTCCTTCGCCGATCTCGATGGCACGCAGCAGCGTGTTAATGCGCTCGACCTGAAGGTGAGTGAGACCATGAAGGAAGCTCTGGCTGAAGAGGAGGGCGTGCGTCTTGTCGTATATCGCGACGTTGCAGGCTATCCGACTGTTGGCGTGGGCCATCTGGTCACTCCGGACGACGGCCTATCGGTCGGCGACCGCATTACTTACGATCAAGCCATCGAGTTTCTGGAAAAAGACCTTGAGAAGGCCGAGGAAGGCGTGGAGCGACTGGTGGGTGACCTGCCAATCTACCAGCATGAATTCGACGCGCTTGTCGATCTTGTATACAATGTCGGTGAGGGCAATGTGTCCCCCAGTGAAAGCCCGCGTCTGAATGATGCGATTGCCAATGCCGATTATGAAGGCATCGCGCGGCAACTTGAATATACGACAGCAGCCGGAAAGGTTGCGCGCGGCCTTCAGTACCGCAGCGAACGTCGCCAGGCGATCTTCATGGAAGCAGCTTACGACGATCCGCGTGCAGTAGAGGTCGAAACTACCGGGCAGGTCAGCGCCTGATCACCGGCTCTTGTACCCGCATCTGCCCCGCTCCATCTGACGAACCATGACCTTTATTTCGCAAACACCAACAGCAAGACCCGCCCCGGCCCGTATCGTTGCCGCGCTGGCGGGTCTTGTGGTGTTGCTGGGATGCTCAGCCGAAGAGCCTATTCCGCTGGATACATCGGGTGAACTCGATATCCCCGCGCAGGCAGGTTCTGCCGCTGTGGAGGCCGAACGCGACTGCCTGCTGGTCGTATGGGAGCAACAGGCAGCCCCCAACCCGAATTTCGACCGAGCCAACGATCCTGTCGAAGGTGGGCTTATATCATGTGCCACCGGCACCAGCGCCAGCCAGTACGAGGCTGCGCTGACGGCCTTGCGCAATGCAGCTTCGGGGAATGACCGCACTGCCTTGCTGCGCGAGTTGAATGTTCCGCTGCTGTACATAGATGCGAACGGCGACCGCCGCGAACTGGCGGATACCGATCTTGCAGCCGACGAATTCGAAGAAGTATTCTCGCCCGAAATGTTGGCGCTGATGCGGGAACTGGACCTGAACGAGATGACCGTTGTTCCTGATCAGGGTGGTTTTTTCGAGCTCGGCGCGATCTGGCTCAGCCCCGGAGAGCCGGGTGGGCGCCCGCGCCTCGTCACGATCAACCGTCAGGCCCTGGCCGAAGCGGCAGCCAAGGCCTCGCTGGATGAGGAAACCTCCTCCTGACCGAAGCGTTCAGGCTCTTGGCAGCTTGTATCCTTAGGACTATGCGCCAAGTTTCATAAGTAACGACCTACGCCCGGTTTCTGGGCGCAACGATAATCATCACAAGGAAGAGACGCCCGAATGCGCAAATCGACCCTACTCGCCACTACCATGATCGCGGCTTTCGCCAGCGCCTGCACGACGATGGAGGATGCCGACATGAATGCTTCCGCACAATTGCCCGGTACTGCCGAGTATAATCCGGAAATCCCCGAAGCGACCAGCATCTTTGCCGAGCTTTCGCCGCTGTACATGCATGCGCCGCAGTTCGACCAGGTTTCGGATGAAGAATGGCAGGGTATCGTGGAAGAGGCGATTGCCATCCAGTTGGCCGAGGTTGATGCCATCGCCAACAACCCCAATCCCCCCACCTTCGCCAATACGCTGGTAGAGATGGAGCGTTCCGGCCAGGTTTTCTCCCGCGCATACGGCGCTTTCAGCCAGGTCGTTTCCGCCAATATCAACGATACCATCGCCGCCACGGACGAAGCATTGGCTCCGCAGGTCGCATCGATGTACGACAGCATCTATCTCGATCCGGAACTGTTTGCGCGGGTGAAGGCGGTTTACGACAACCGCGCTGCCATGGCGATGACGGCCGAAGACGCGATGCTGCTGGAAACCACTTACGACGAGTTCGTTCACCGCGGTGCCGAGTTGGGTGCCGAGCAGCAGGCCGAGCTACGCCAGATCAACGAGCGACTGTCCTCCCTTTCGTCGCAGATCTCGCAGAAGATCACCACCGGTCAGAACAACGCCGCGATTTTTGTGAGCGAACGCGAAGGTTTGTCCGGCCTGTCCGAAGGCCAGATCGAAGCCGCCGCTGCCGCTGCCGAAGAACGAGGCCGCCCCGGCGAATACATGCTTTCCGTCAGCAACACGACCGGCGTGCCGCAGTTGGCGCAGCTGGACAATCGCGAAATTCGCGAGCTTCTTTACCGGTCCAGCGTTGATCGCAACCAGACCGGCGAGGCATCCACACTGCCGCTGATCCGCGAAGTGATCGCGCTGCGCAACCGCCGTGCCCAGCTGTTCGGTGAGCCGAGCCACGCCAACTGGCAGATGTACGATCGCATGGTATCCGACCCGGCAATGGCCATCGGCTTCATGTCGGACATGGTGCCTGCCCTTCGCGCAACGCAGGAACGCGAAGCGGCTGTGCTTCAGGAGCGGATCGAGCAGGATGGTCACGATTTCACCCTCGCCCCGTGGGACTGGCAGTATTACGCCAGCAAAGTGAGGCAGGAACGCTACGCCCTCGATAACGAAGAGATCAAGCAGTACTTTGTGGTCGATAACGTGCTGGAAGACGGCGTGTTCTACATGGCGGAACAGCTTTACGGCCTGACCTTCGAAGAACGCAGCGACATTCCCACCTATCACCCCGATGTGAAGGTCTACACCGTCTTCCATGATGGTGAGGAACAGGCACTGTTCTACTTCGACCCCTTCAGCCGCGATTCAAAGCGTGGCGGTGCGTGGATGAGCAACTTCATCGAACAGAGCCACCTGCTGGGGCTGAAGCCGGTCGTTACCAACACCCAGAACATCGCCCCGCCCGCCGAAGGCCAGCCGGCCCTGGCAACCTGGGATGATGTGACGACCATGTTCCATGAATTCGGCCATGCGCTGCACGGCATCTTTGCCGACCAGCAGTACCCTTCGCTTTCGGGCACCAACACAGCGCGTGACTGGGTGGAATTCCCCAGCCAGTTCCACGAGAACTTCGCCGCCGAACCCGAAGTATTGCAACGCTATGCCCGCCACCACGAGACTGGCGAAGTCATTCCGGACGAGCTGATCACGGCCATCGACCGTTCCAGCAAGTTCAACCAGGGCCACAGCTTTGGCGAAGTGATCGCCGCATCGCTGCTGGACATGGAATGGCATTCGATGGATCCTGCCGCGCAGGCTCCCGACGATGTGATGGCCTTTGAAGCAGCCGCGCTGGAGCGTATCGGTTTGCGCAGCGATCTGGTGCCGCCCCGCTATCGCACGCCGTACTTCCGTCATATCTTCGAGCACGGTTATGACGCAGGCTATTACGCCTACACCTGGACCGAAATGCTGCATCACGACGCCTACAGCTACGTGGCGAACAACGGTGGCATGACCCGCGAGATGGGCGACCGTATCGTGGACACCTTCCTCGGCCAGGGTCATTCCAAGACGTACGAACAGATGTTCCGCGACTTTACCGGCCGCGATCCGCGCGTCGAGCCACTGCTGGAAGCACGCGGACTGATTGCAGAGGATGACGACGTTCAGGGCATCGACGGGGCCGAAGGCGCTGTCTAACCCTTCGTGATGAGGGCGCGCTGTCCGGGGTCTCCCAGCCAGCGCGCCCTTACACCCCAGACATCAATGATGATATCAAGCGACAGCGCCTCTTCGGGGGCGCTGTCTGCTTTCAGGACACCTCTATCCAGCACGATAACGCGGTCCGCGTGGTTCATTGCCAATGCCAGATCATGCAGTACCAGCACCACGCCAGTGTCCTTTTGCGCCTCGGTCCGCAGCACCCGCAGCAGACTTAGTTGGTGGGCGATGTCCAATGCGGCGAGTGGCTCGTCGGCGAGGATCCAGCGCGGTTCGCCAGTCAGAACACGGGCGAGCAACGCACGCGCCTTTTCTCCACCCGATAGTGTGGACATGGGACGATGAGCAAAGTCCGACAGGTCCGTGGCGGCCATTGCGCTGGCCACGGCAAATTTGCCCCGGTCGCCATGCGGCAATCGGCCCAGCGACACCAGATTGGCCACCGATACATCCCACGCGACCTCCGACGATTGTGGAAGGTAGCCGATCGCCTGCGCGCGCTTTCGTGGATGCAACCTGCCAAGCGGGTCACCATCCAGCAGCACCTCACCCCTATCGGGATGAAGCAAGCCCGCCATCGCCGATAGCAAGGTGGATTTTCCCGCACCGTTCGGCCCGCAGATTGCCGTGATCGTGCCGGGTTCGAGCGCCGTGCTCACATCTTCAAGCCGGTCGGCGATAGAAATACTTCGGGCGGACAGCGTCATGCGAGCCCCCTTCGCATCCGCAGCAGCAGCATCAGGAAGAACGGCGCCCCGATCAGCGACAGGGCAATGCCCAGCCGAAGTTCGGTTACCATCGGAAGGATGCGGCACACCACGTCCGCCACCAGCACCAGCAACGCACCTGCCAGCGCGCTCGGTACAATCAGGCTGGACGGGCGCTTGTCCGTCAGGGGTCGCACCAGGTGTGGCACGATCAGGCCGACGAAACCGATGATGCCCGCCACTGCCACGCCACTGCCTACGGTAAGGCCCGTGCCCAGCACCAGCAGTGCCATCAGCCGCCCCGGTGAAACGCCGAGCGAACGCGCGGCGGGCTCACCCAATGTCATCGCGTCGAGATCGCGGCCCGCGAACCATAGCAGGGCGAGGCCCCCTAGGGTGAGCGGCGCGGCCAGCATCACGTCGGCCCAACTGCGGTCGGTCAGCGCGCCCATCAGCCAGGTGACGATGCTGCTCATGGCGAAGGCGTTGGGGGCAAGGCTGATCGCCAGCGAGGTGAGCGCGCCTGCAAGGCTGGCGATCATCATTCCTGCCAGGGTAAACAGCGCGATACCGTGCGCGGGGTTTGCCGTGCGCCCGGCAATCAGCGCCAGCAGTGCCATCGCACCGCCTGCGCCCACCAGTGCGAACAGCGGCAGCAGGATCGCGCTCGCTACGCTGATGTACAGCGCGATGACTGCACCCAGCGCCGCGCCTGGAGCAATGCCGAACAGGCCTGGATCGGCCAGCGGATTGCGCAGGTAACCCTGCATCGCTGCTCCTGCCGCGCCCAGACCGCTACCCACCACCAGCGCAAGCACCGCGCGCGGCAGGCGCAGTTCGACGAGAATCGGCACGGCATTGGGCGTCGTATCGGGGTCCACCCACACGCGCCCCGTCAGTAGCGACAATGGCACCGCGATCACCAGCAACGCGATCAGGATAAGCGTGGCCCGAGTCACCCTGTGGCACTTCTGATGCTGGCCAACCGCTCCATTGCGCGGGGAATGGTAGGACCACCGCAATAGAGCAGCGCCGGATCGAGATCGTATCGCGTCATTCCGGATGTTTCGCGCATGGCCGGATGTTCGGCGGCGCGTTCATCCCCGGTCGCAATCACCACCCGCGGCGGATCGGCCAGCACGCGCTCCAGCGGCAGGTAGGCACCCTGCCCCATTCCCCGCGCCGCCGAATGGCTGGCAAATCCAGTCCGTTCCAGCATGGCATGGGCGAGCGAGGCGTCGCCCGGCACCAGCCCACCTTGCTGCCAAAGTAAGGCCGCAACCGGTTCACCCTGCCAGCGATACTTGTCCCAGCTATCGGCAATGCGGCGGGATAGAGCCCTGGCGCGGTCCGGGTTGCCGGTTGCCGCGCCCAGCGCGGTGACCTGCGCAAGGCTGTCTTCCAGCGATCCCGCCATCCCCATGCTTTCGACCACGACACCCGCCTGTTCCAGCGCACGGCGGGTGGCTGGCGAAATGAACGGGTCGGCCACCACCATATCTGGGGCCAGCGCGAGAACTTCCTCCGCCGTACCGCCCGTTACGCCGTATTGCGCCGCCTGATCGACGGGCATGGAACTTGCAGCGGGATCGTGGCTGTAATGCGAGATCGCCAGCACCTGGCCAGGTGCCGCGATCTCGGCAAGAATAGCGTCGGCGCAAGGATTCAGGCTGACGATGGTCGGATGATCTTGCGCGGGCTGGTCCTGTACAGGTCGCACGGGCGGAGTGTCGGAGCACGCTGCCAGCATCAACGCGAGGGTCAGCACTGTCCTCACAAGGCCAGTCGCGCCCCGATATGCGCGCCCCGCCCGGCCGTGGCGTAGCCCGCCGCGGTCTGGTAATCCTCGTCCCACAGGTTCTCGATCCGGCCGAAAACCTGCACCCGCTCGGTCACGTCGAAGCTTCCGCGCAACGTGAGCGTTTCGTAGCCATCCAGCCGCACCGCGTTGAAGGCATCGTCGAAATTGCCCGAGACAATCCGCAGATCCGCGCCCAGGGTCACCCTGTCCACCGGACGCCATTCTCCCGTTACCGTGGCAGCATGGCGCGGGCGGCGAGCCAGCGTCAGGCCGGTGTCGCGATTTTCCGCATCGGTATAGGCGTAGAGCGCCCCCAGCGTGAGGTCTGTTGCAGGACGCGCCCATAGCTCGGCCTCGACCCCGCGCGCCCTGGTGCGCGTGACATTGTCATAGGTGCCGAAAGGGCGGTCCTCGCAAATACCGTCTGATTGGCCGAAGCAGCTGACGAAGGCGATCTGGTTGTTGGTATCGCGCTGGAACGCCGTAACCGCTGCATAGACCGGGCGCCGGTCCATCGTGCGCTCACCATAGGCCAGGCCAAGATCGAAGCTGGTGCTCTCCTCGGGTTCCAGCGCGATGTTGCCGAAGTCGGAATGCAACTGGAACAGGCTGGGGGCCTTGAAGCCTTCCCCGATGCTGGCGCGCAGTCGCCAGCCGGGGGCGACTTCGTAACTCGCGTCCGCGCCGAAACTGAACGCGGTGCCGAAGTCGGCATGGTCGTCCACCCGCACGCCGATATGGCCGGAAATGGCATTGTATTCGATGCCGCCCTGCACGTAAGCGCCGGAGATGCGCGTATCGTCACCCACATCGAACTGGGTCGCGTATCTTGTCCACTCGTTCTCTGCGCCGAAATGCACCAGCAGCGGGCCGATGGGCCGCCATTCCCCGCGCACGTCCAGCCGGTCCGATCGTCCCTGGCTGGTGAAGGTCTCGGCCCCGCTGCCGTCCAGATTGTCGCGCTCGGTATCGGCGAAGCTATAGGCGGCAGAGACGAACAGTGCGCCAGTATCGTACACCGCACCGGTAGAGCCTGTCAGCTGGCGGGTTTCCTGCACTTCGTCCGTATCCGCCAGGGTGAAACTGGGCGCGGGAAAACCGTCGATCTCCAGTTCGCCTTCGGCATAGCGGCTACGTGCGAATACTTCGAAACGATCGCTGAAATAATAGCGGGCGTGGCCGTTCAGCGCCCATTGCTCGAACCCGTCTTCCTCGGTCCCGGCTTCTGCGGCGGAGACACCGTCGCTGGAAAACCACGTACCCGAAAGGCCCAGATAGCCGGTATCGGCATCTGCAAGCCCGCCCGAAACGGCGGCGCTGGCGGTATCGCGCGCGCCGTATTCGGCGTTGGCCCGCAATCCGCTCTGCGCGCGGGTGGACGCGACCACGACCCCGCCGATTGCGTCCGACCCCCAGATCGTTGAGTTGGAACCGCGCAATATCTCCAGCTTGGCCAGGTCCAGCGCCAGCAGCGTGCCGAAATCGAACCCACCCGATGGTGCAGCGGGATCGGCCACGCGCACACCGTCGATCACGGTCAACACCTGTTCGGCTTCGCTGCCGCGCAGGCGCACGCCCGTGAAGCTGCCCACGCCGCCGTTGCGGGTGGTGACAACGCCGGGTGCCCGCTCGAGAATGCGCGTCAGGTCTGCACCCTGCACCGCCTCGATCTCGTCCGTGCCGATGACGGTGACGGCCTGGCCCGTATCCTCCACCTCGATGCGGGTGCCGGTGGCGGTAACGGTAATCGCGGCCTCGTCCTGCGCAATGGCAGGGGTCGCGATTGCGAGGAAAGAAACACCAAGAAACAGATATTTAGACACAAAACCTCCAATCATAAACGAACACGTCGCTCATGACGGAGGGAGCGTAAACACGCTCTTCCGCAGGCCTTCGGTACACCCCGCCCGGCAGCACAAGCGACAGTCTCAGGCAGGTCTCCTGGCTCCCGGATCAGTGCCTTGCGCCCGCCTTCCCACCCTTTCGGGCAGTGGCAATTGGGTGCATGGCTCCCCGGTCACAGTTGCGGGGGCAGCGCGGGTGTTCCACCCGCTTCCCTCTTAGATCCGGTTTCCCGGATAACCCGTGACGTCGCCGCCCCAATATGCGCACATTCGCGGATGTGCAATGGCCCGCAACGCTCTTTACCGGTGTGATTAACCAGCCGGTAAGTGGCGTCCCTTTGTGAGACGGTTGCGGCAAGCGTGATGCAAGCGTGAGCGGTTCGCCCTATCGGCCCGGCGTGGATCAGATCGCCCGCCTTACACCGCAGCAACTGCTTGCCCAGCGTCGCCGCGCGCGCAGATCGCGCCGCATGTCGCTGGTTCGGCGCATCGGCGTGCTGGCTGCGGTGCTGGCCATGCCCGCAATTGCAGCCGAAACAGCGTTCGAGCCCGAGATCACGCAGGCCCCTGCTGCCACGGTAGAACCGATGGGGTTCGAAACGCCGGGTGAAAGCTTCCCTGGCTCTGCCTTCTATTACCTCGCCGATACGCCTCCCGCGACTGAAACAATCGCCGCACCGAGTGGGGCTGAGGGTATGGCAGACTTGGCCTCGGCTACGCATTCCGCCATCGGTCCTGCTGCAGCCGCGCTGGTGGCGTCGGGCACCGGCACCGACATCATGCGCGCTCAGGAATGCCTTGCCACCGCCATCTATTACGAGGCCGCAAGCGAATCTGTCGCCGGACAAAGCGCCGTTGCCCAGGTCGTGCTGAACCGTGTGGCGCATAGCGCATGGCCCGGTACCGTGTGCGGCGTCGTCTTCCAGGGCTCGGCGCGGCGTACCGGCTGCCAGTTCAGCTTTACCTGCGACGGTTCGCTGGCACGGCGTCCGTCGCGCGGCGGGTGGGAGCGGGCAAGCCGGATTGCGCGCGCGGCGCTGGCAGGCGCAGTGTATGAGCCGGTAGGTCTCTCGACCCATTATCACACGCTGGCCGTCAGCCCCTATTGGGCCCCCAGCCTTGCACGTACCACGGTAATCGGCGCGCACGTGTTCTATCGCTGGCCTGGTGCAGCCGGGCAGCGGGCAGCCTTTGCATTCAACCATCGTGGCGGGGAGCCCGAACCAGGACGTGCTGCTGCAACACGCACCGGCGCCCAGGATCCCGTCGTGCTGGCGAATGCTCCATCCCTCGAAATGGTTGAGCCGGTTGCTACCGAGAACCCATCGCCAGCCGTCGATATGCCCACCCAAGTGGCAGCCACCAACGACCGTCTGCCATCGGCGGGTCGTGTCCGCAGCGAATATGCCAACAGCGGTCGCTGGATAGAGCGCCCCTGATCGGCGAAGCCGTGCACAGAGGCCGCCACAGGCTATTGAAGAACCTGTGAATTCAACGGAAACATTTCGGAAACCATCCCTTCCAACCTTCGCTTAGCGGAGGCGTGCCTATAGGTCTGTCCGTCGCACCCCGCAGCCAACAAGAAAATGACGGACCTCGCCCCCATGCCCATTCGCTTTGCCGCTTCCCTCAAACGCACCCATTGCCGGATGCCGCGCCCTCTGGTGCGGGCGCAGCGGTTTCGTCCGGCGAACGACAATCGCGGCAAGGCGGTCAAAAACGCGCACCTCCACGCAGCACTGCGCCATTTCGCGCAGTACGGACTGGCCGCGGCAGACCACGCGAGGCAGCAGGCAGTCGCCGCCAGTCACGCAGGCGACCGTCAGACCTTCGAATGGTGGCTGGAAATCTGCCGTGCCCTGGATCGACGGATGGCACACCGTATTGACGATCCTGCGCAGGCAGGCGGCTGAGCGCCCCTCCTCCGCAAATCAACTGCCGTACAAGTTTCATTTCCGCCATCCGCGAGGCAGCGGGGAACGAATTGCAGGTGCCCGCGTCAATTGTTGTAACGAATTACAGACGAACGGGGTAGCCTATTGCTACTGCAAACTATTTGCAACAACTGTCTGAATTCACTGTTGCAATAGGGTTGCACGCGGCCTAGGGCGGCCCCATCGATTCCGGGTGACGAGTCTTGCGTGGGCGCTGGGCTGTCACCATTGGCAGGTTGACGCGCCCGAGTAAGGACTAAGGCTCTCATGTCCCACAACACTGGACGCAAGAAAATCGCCCTGATCGGCTCCGGCATGATCGGCGGCACCCTCGCCCATCTCGCAGCCAAGGCAGAAATGGGCGACGTCGTCCTGTTCGACATTGCCGAGGGCATGCCGCAGGGCAAGGCGCTGGACTTGTCGCAGTGTGGCCCCATCGAGGGTTTCGACGCGAAGATCACCGGCACCAACGACTATGCCGACATCGCCGGCGCAGACGTGGTGATCGTGACCGCGGGCGTACCGCGCAAGCCGGGCATGAGCCGCGACGATCTGCTGGGCATCAACCTGAAGGTGATGAAGGCCGTTGGCGAAGGCATCAAGAACAACTGCCCCGAAGCATTCGTGATCTGCATCACCAACCCGCTGGACGCGATGGTATGGGCGCTGCGCGAATTCTCCGGTCTGCCCCACAACAAGGTGGTGGGCATGGCTGGCGTGCTGGACTCCGCACGCTTCGCTACTTTCCTGGCGTGGGAATTCGACACTTCGGTGAAGGACGTGAACGCCTTCGTGCTGGGCGGCCACGGCGATACCATGGTGCCCGTGCTTTCCTACTCCACCGTCAACGGCATCCCTGTGAAGGACATGGCGAAGATCAAGGGCGTCGACGAAAGCCGCCTTGACGAGATCGTGGACCGCACTCGCAAGGGCGGTGGCGAGATCGTTGGCCTTCTCGGCAATGGCTCTGCCTATTACGCCCCCGCCACTAGCGCCATCGCGATGGCCAAGGCCTACCTGGGTGACCAGAAGCGCGTGCTTCCCTGCGCTGCGCACCTGACGGGCCAGTACGGCGTTGACGGGCTTTACGTCGGCGTCCCCGCCGTGATCGGTGCCGACGGCATCGAAGGCGTGATCGAGATCGACTTGTCGGAAGAGGAAGCCAACAACCTCAAGGTCAGCGTCGATGCGGTCAAGGAACTGCTCGAAGCATGCAAGGGGCTGGATAGCTCGCTGGCGTGATGAACCTTGTCGCCTTTGCTATACCGCTCGTAATCTTGGGAGCACTATGGCTTTTGGGCATCACGACATTGAGCAAAGGCGGGGCGAGACTTGCTAAAAGAAGTACGGTCGGACTGCTGGTCTATGGCATTGCTATAATCTTAGGGGGTCAAATCCTCGATGCGTTTGGTGCGATACCAAGGTGGATTTCCGGCTCTGAAGGATACGGGATTATCATTCCGCTGTTTATCGCGGGTTTAGCAATCCTATCGGGCCTTCTTTTTTCAGCTATCAATGCGTTCGCATTCGACAAGCACAAATCAATTGAAAGATCTCAGGGGTAAGCAAATGTCCATCCTCGTAGACAAGAACACCAAAGTCATCACCCAAGGGATGACCGGCGATACCGGCACGTTCCATACCCAGCAGGCGCTGGACTACGGCACCAAGATGGTGGCGGGCGTTACTCCCGGTAAGGGCGGCACCGAGCATATCGGCCTGCCCAACTTCAACACCGTGCGCGAAGCGAAGGAAGCCACCGGCGCCACCGCATCGTGCATCTACGTGCCGCCGCCGTTTGCTGCCGACGCCATTCTCGAAGCCATCGAGGCCGAGATCGAGCTGATCATCGCCATCACCGAGGGTATCCCGGTGATGGACATGGTAACGGTGAAGCGCGCGCTTTCGGGCAGCAAGTCTCGCCTGATCGGCCCCAACTGCCCTGGCGTGCTGACACCTGAAGAGTGCAAGATCGGCATCATGCCCGGCTCCATCTTCAAGAAGGGCAGCGTGGGCGTCGTCTCGCGTTCGGGCACGCTCACTTACGAGGCCGTGCACCAGACAACGGCTGTCGGCCTCGGTCAGACCACTGCTGTCGGCATTGGCGGCGATCCGGTGAACGGCACCAACTTCATCGATATTCTCGACCTGTTTCTGGACGACGATGAAACCAAGTCGATCATCATGATCGGCGAGATCGGCGGCAGTGCAGAGGAAGAAGCGGCAAAGTTCATCAAGGCTGAAGCCGCCAAGGGCCGCCGCAAGCCGATGGTGGGCTTCATTGCGGGTCGCACGGCCCCTCCGGGCCGTCGGATGGGCCATGCCGGCGCCATCGTATCGGGCGGCAAGGGCGGCGCGGACGACAAGATCGCGGCAATGGAAGACGCGGGCATCCGCGTTTCGCCTTCGCCAAGCGAGCTGGGCACCACGCTGGATGCCCTGCTGAAGGAACTGGCATAACCGCTCGCCCGTAGTGGGCATGTTCGGTAACACACAATCGCGAGGCCCATGATGGGTAAAGAGCCGCAGAACTTCCTCCCTGAAATGCCATCGCAGGAGGGCGCGCAGCCTGGCCCGTCGTGGAGCAATCCGCGGTGGCCGCTGAGCGACGATGGCGGCGACTGGGCGCAGGCCATGGACCCGACCGACATGGTCGCCGTGGTCAAGCAGGCCGCCACCAAGGCGGGCAAACCCACCGATTCCGCCAGCATCGAGGCGGCAGCGCGCGATTCCATCCAGGCCATGCTGCTCATCCGGCTGTACCGGGTGCGCGGTCATCTGGGTGCGCAGCTCGATCCGCTTGGCCTGTCGCATCAGGACAACCCCGAAGAGCTGACGCTGAAATGGCATGGCTTCGAAGGGCAGGAAGACAAGGAAGTTTACGTCGGCGGCGCATTCGGTTTCGAATGGGTCAAGGTCGGCGAGCTCTATGCCGCGCTTCGCAACACCTATTGCGGGCACGTGGGCCTGGAATACATGCACATCGCCGATACAGAAGAACGGCGTTTCCTGCAGGACCAGTTCGAGAGCCCCGAAGACACCATCCAGTTCACGCCCGAAGGCAAGCGGGCCATCCTGCAGGCGGTGATCCGCGGCGAGGAATACGAGAACTATCTCGGCAAGAAATACGTCGGCACCAAGCGTTTCGGTCTCGATGGCGGTGAAGCCATGATCCCTGCGCTGGAGGCCGTGATCAAGTACGGCGGCGCCACCGGCGTGCGCGAGATCATCTACGGCATGGCCCACCGGGGCCGGTTGAACGTGCTCGCGAACGTGATGGCGAAACCCTACAAGGTAATCTTCCACGAATTTTCCGGCGGCTCCGCCAATCCGGACGACGTGGGCGGATCGGGCGACGTAAAATACCACCTTGGCACCAGTACCGACCGCGAGTTCGACGGGATCAAGGTGCATATGAGCCTCGTACCCAATCCGTCGCATCTGGAAGCGGTCAACCCCGTTGTGCTGGGCAAGACCCGCGCGCAGCAGGCTTTCCGTGACGATCTGGACACGCACGAGCAGGTTTTGCCCGTACTGATCCACGGCGATGCTGCCTTCGCCGGGCAAGGAGTCGTGTGGGAATGCTTCGGTCTTTCCGGCGTGCGCGGCTATTCCACCGGTGGCTGCATCCACTTCATCATCAACAACCAGATCGGCTTCACCACCAGCCCCAAGTTCGCGCGCTCCAGCCCCTACCCGTCTGACGTTGCTAAAGGCGTGCAGGCCCCTATCCTCCATGTGAACGGCGACGATCCCGAAGCCGTGACCTTCGCCTGCAAACTGGCCATCGAATACCGCCAGAAGTTCAAGCGCGACATCGTGATCGACATGTGGTGCTACCGCCGCTTCGGCCACAACGAGGGCGACGAGCCCAAGTTCACCCAGCCGCTGATGTACGACGAGATCAAGCAGCATCCTCGCGTGTCGGAAATCTATTCAGAGCGGCTGAAGAAGGAAGGCGTGCTGGAAGAAGGCACTGCGCCGGAAATCCGCCAGCAGTTCATCGCCCATCTCGATGAGCAGTTCGAGGCGAGCAAAAGCTACAAGCCCAACGACGTGGACTGGTTTGCCGGTCGGTGGAGCGGGCTGCACAAGCCCGCCGACCCGGAAACCGCGCGCCGGAATGTACACACTGCGATCGAGAAAAAGCTGTTCGACAGTCTCGGTCGCACGCTCACCACGGTTCCCGAGAACCACACCGTCCACAAGACGCTGCAGCGGGTGCTGAATGCCAAGCGCGAAATGTTCGACAGCAGCGCCGGTTTCGATTGGGCCACGGCAGAAGCACTGGCGTTCGGCAGTCTCGTGACCGAAGGTTTCGGCGTGCGCCTGTCCGGCCAGGATTCGGGACGCGGCACCTTCAGCCAGCGCCATGCCATCTGGGTGGACCAGACGAACGAGGAGAAATACATTCCCCTCGCCACCCTGCCCCACGGCAAGTTCGAAGTGTACGATTCCACACTTAGCGAGTTCGGCGTACTCGGCTTCGAATATGGTTTCAGCCTCGCCGATCCCAAGACGCTAGTTCTATGGGAAGCGCAGTTCGGCGACTTTGCAAATGGCGCGCAGGTGATGATCGACCAGTTCATCGCTGCGGGCGAAGTGAAATGGCAGCGTGCCAATGGCTTGGTGATGCTGCTGCCTCACGGGTACGAGGGCCAGGGACCGGAGCACTCCTCCGCCCGCCTCGAACGCTTCCTGCAATTGTGCGCGAACGACAATATCCAGGTGTGCAACATCACCAGTCCGGCGAACTACTTCCACGTCCTTCGGCGCCAGATGCTGCGCCCGTTCCGCAAGCCGCTCATCATCATGACCCCCAAGAGCCTGCTACGTCACCCAATGGCGAAAAGCGATTCCAGTTCGTTCCAGGGTGACAGCCATTTCATGCGCATCCTTTCGGACAAGAAAGAGATCGCGGACGACAATGTGCGGCGCCTGGTGCTGTGTTCGGGCAAGGTCGCCTACGACCTTATGGAAAAGCGCGACGAAGAGGGTGTGGACGATGTCTCCATCGTGCGCATCGAACAGCTTTACCCCTTCCCCGGCGAACCGCTGGCCAAGCGCATCAAGCGCATGACGAACCTGGAAGAGGTCGTGTGGTGTCAGGAAGAACCGCACAACAATGGCGCGTGGTTCTTCGTTCAGAACCGTATCGAAGACGCGCTTACCGCTGCCGGGCACGAGGGCATGCGCCCCCGCTATGCCGGACGTGAGGAAGCCGCATCGCCGGCAACCGGCTTTGCCAAGCGCCACCAGGCGCAGCAGGCGGCGCTGGTTTCCGTCGCGCTGGGTCTTTCCGAACGCGGCACCACGGCTGCAAAGCGCAAGTCGCGCAACACGAAGTAGAAGAAAGCCCGCGAGCATTACTCGAGGGCACGCAAGGAACGCTGATCATGGCAACCGAAGTTAAAGTCCCCACGCTTGGTGAATCGGTCACCGAAGCCACCGTTGGCGAATGGCTCAAGCAGCCCGGCGACGCAGTCGAGGCCGACGAGCCGATCGTCAGTCTCGAGACGGACAAGGTGGCGGTGGAAGTTCCATCGCCTGTCGCAGGCGTCCTGTCCGAATTTACCGTGGAACTGGGCGATACCGTGGATGTCGGCGCAGTCATCGCGAAGGTGGAAGAAGGCGCCGAGGGTAAATCCGCCTCACCTGCGCCCGCTGCGGCAAAGGCCGACGATGCGGCCGAGGAAAGCTCCGAGGAAATGGAAAGGCTGCCCGACGACGGTGGCAAGGATGCCGGCCAGAGCGGAGATGCCCCCACCATGTCGCCTGCCGTGCGTCGCGCCGTGCTGGAACACGGACTGGATCCGACCACCATCAAGGGCAGCGGCAAGGATGGTCGCCTCACCAAGGAAGACGTGCTTGCTGCGGCCAAGTCCAAGGGTTCTGCAGCCGCTCCCGCCCCGTCTCCAGCGCCAACCCCCGCCCCGGCCGCCGCGAAGGGCGAACGCCGTGAAGAGCGCGTAAAGATGACGCGGATGCGTCAGACCATCGCCAAGCGATTGAAGGGCGCGCAGGAAGAAGCCGCGCTGCTCACCACCTTCAACGATTGCGACATGACCGCCGTGATTGAGGCGCGCGAGGCATACAAGGATACCTTCGCCAAGAAGCACGGCATCAAGCTGGGCTTCATGTCATTCTTCGCCAAGGCCGCCGCGCTGGCGCTGAAGGACGTGCCATCGGTCAACGCGCAGATCGAAGGCGACGAGATCATCTATTACGATTACGTCGATCTCTCGGTTGCCGTGTCCGCGCCCAACGGGCTGGTGGTTCCGGTGGTTCGCTCCATCGACCAGATGAGCTTTGCAGAGATCGAACTTGCCATCGCCGACTTCGGCAAGCGCGCCAAGGCTGGCGAGCTGACCATGGAAGACATGAAGGGCGGCACCTTCACCATCTCCAACGGCGGCGTATTCGGATCGTTGATGAGCACCCCGATCATCAACCCGCCGCAGTCGGCAGTGCTGGGCCTCCACCGCATCGAGGACCGCCCAGTGGCGGTGAATGGTGAAGTGGTGATCCGCCCGATGATGTATCTGGCGCTCAGCTACGATCACCGCATCATCGACGGGCGCGAAGCCGTGACCGCGCTGAAGATCATGAAGGAAGCGATCGAAGATCCGATGCGGATGCTGATCGACCTGTGACTTTCCGGGAACCTGAGAAAATGCTTAGAAGTATCATGATAGTTGCCTTGTGCGGCCTTTCCCTCGCAGCTTGCGATGTGGCTTCGGATATTGCGGGCGACGCTATCGAGGGTGAGATTCGCAACACCATCGTCCAGCAGTGCCTGCAGGTTTCCGAAGGCGCTGGCATCGCTGCTGCGCGTCTAGGCGAAGTGTGTGAGTGTAGCGCCGAGACCTTCGTAAACGACCCTGACTTGACGATGGACGATGTGAGCAGGGAACGCATCGAAGCAATCGTGAACGAATGTGCAGCCAGTACGGATTCCCCGGAAGAAGCCTCCAACCAAACGACGCCAGCGGAGTAGAAACGTGGCAGACTATCAGTACGACGTCCTCATCATCGGTGCCGGCCCCGGCGGCTATGTTGCAGCGATCCGCGCGGCACAGCTCGGGTTGAAGGTGGCATGCGCGGAAAGCCGCGACAAGTTGGGCGGCACCTGTCTCAACGTGGGCTGCATCCCGTCCAAGGCCATGCTGCACGCATCCGAATATTTCGATGCCGCAACCAATGGCACGATGGAGCACATGGGCATCGAGGTGACGCCGAAGCTGAACATGGACAAGCTCCACGGTCAGCGGATCGAAGCGGTGGATGGCCTTACCAAGGGCATCGAGTTCCTGTTCAAGAAGAACAAGGTCGACTGGAAGAAGGGCCATGCCACTTTCGTGGATGCGCACACGGTAAAGGTTGGCGACGAGGAAGTGAAAGCGAAGGAAGTGGTGATCGCCACCGGCTCCAGCGTCACGCCTCTCCCCAATGTCGAAGTCGACAATTCCAAGCATATCGTGGTGGATTCTACCGGAGCGCTGGAACTGCCCAAGGTGCCGGAGCACATGGTGGTGATCGGCGGCGGTGTGATCGGGCTGGAACTGGGCAGCGTGTGGCGCCGCCTTGGCGCGAAAGTGACCTGCGTCGAATTCCTGGACGAAATCCTGCCCGGCATGGACGGCGATATCCGCAAGGAATCGCGCAAGATTTTCAAGAAACAGGGCATCGAATTCAAGCTCTCCACCAAGGTCACCGGCGTCAGCGTGAAGGGCAAAAAGGCCACGCTTACGCTGGAACCCGCCAATGGCGGCGACGAGGAGACAATGACTGCGGATTGCGTGTTGGTGTCCATCGGTCGCAAGCCCAATACAGATGGGCTGGGACTGGAAAACATCGGTCTTGAAACCAACGAGCGTGGCCAGATCGAAGTGGACGGCGAATTCCGCACTTCTGTCGAGGGCGTGCGCGCGATCGGTGACGTGGTGCCCGGTCCCATGCTGGCGCACAAGGCCGAGGACGAGGGCATTGCCGTCGCTGAATGGATCGCTGGCGAGACAGGCATCGTGAACCACGACGTGATCCCCAGCGTCGTCTACACCTGGCCGGAAATCGCCGGTGTGGGCCTCACCGAGGAGCAGGCCATCGAGAAGATGGGCGGCGACAAGAAGGCTGTGAAGACTTCCAAGTTCCCGATGATGGCCAACAGCCGTGCAAAAACCAATCATGAGCCCGATGGCCTGGTAAAGGTGATTGCCGAGGCCGAGAGTGACCGCGTGCTCGGCGTCTGGGCCATTGCCTCTGTCGCAGGAACCATGATTGCCGAGGCAGCGCTGGCCCTGGAGTTTGGCGCCACATCGGAAGACATCGCCTACACCTGCCATGCGCACCCCACCCATGCCGAAGCCATGAAAGAGGCGGCAATGGGCGTTCAGGGCAAGCCGATACACATCTAGGGTGTCAGTACGGGATCGCCTTCCCGCAATTGCGGCGCTGGCCATCCCGGTGCTGGCTGGCGCGCTGTACATGGCACTGGGTGAGGCGCCAGCGCGTTATGTGATCACCAATATTGGTGCGCTGGTGATCGGCTGCCTCTGGATCGTGACCGGGCGCGGGCCGCATACGGCCACCAGTCGCCATTTGTTGGCTATCGCCACGCTGCTGGTGCTGCTGGCCCCGCTCGCCATCAGCCCGGAGGTGCGATCCACCAGCGGCGATCAAGTCTTGCGGTGGTTTCCGCTGGGTCCGCTTGCACTGCATACCGGCATGCTCGCCACCCCGGCGCTGGTCATGCTGGCAGCCCGCAATCGTCAACTGGCAGCACCCATATTGTTGGCCGCTCTCGCCGCAAGTTTCCTCCAGCCCGACGCCGCCACCGGTTTCGCCCTTACCTTCGCCGCTGTTGGACTGCACCACGTGACAAAGGACTGGAAGGTGGGTGTAGTGGCCGCCATCGGCTTCTTCGCATCGATCAAGATGGCGATGGTGGGCCAATTGCCACCCCAGCCATTCGTGGAACGCGTGCTGGTAGAAGCCGCAGGCCATTCAATCGTGCTGGCCCTTGCCCTGGCGGCGGCGATGATCGCTACTTTTTTCCTGATCCTTTTTGCCCTCCCTTTCGACAGGGCCAAGCGCTTCACCCTGGCCGGGCTGTTTTTCGGCTTCGGAATGATGGCGCTGATGGCGAATTACCCCACCCCCCTCATTGGCTATGGCGCAGCGCCCATCCTGGGTTTCGGCCTTGCCTTCGGACTTCACAGGATACCCCAGAGATGACCCAGCTTTCCCCCTTCCACCTCGCCTTCCCCGTCGACAACCTACAGGCTGCGCGCGAATTCTGGGGCGATGTCATGGGCTGCAAGGAAGGCCGGTCCACCAACGACTGGTGCGATTTCGACTTCTATGGCCACCAGATCGTGGCGCATCAGGCGCCATCCATCGTGGCCAAGGCCGGACATGGCACGAACCCGGTGGATGGCGACGATGTGCCCGTGCCACATTTCGGCATCGTGCTGGACATGGACGAATGGAAGGCTCTGGCCGAGCGTCTGATCGTGAAAGGCGTACAGTTCGACATTCCTCCGCGCGTTCGCTTCGAAGGCCAGCCGGGGGAGCAGGCGACCATGTTCTTCCGCGATCCGGCGGGCAACGCCATTGAGATGAAGGCTTTTGCAGACCGTTCGAAACTCTTCGCAACCGACTAGCGGGGAAAGAACAAAGCGCCTATCGGGCGCGCATGACGCGCCAGCAAATCATGCTCAAATTCGCCAGGTGGCACATCTGGCTCGGCTGGCTGGTCGGCCTGCCGGTGCTGATGTGGACGGTGACAGGTCTGATCATGGTGTGGCACCCGATCGAACATGTGCGCGGCAACCACTTGCGCGCCGAGATGCCGCCGTTGCAGGCGCAGACACTCGTAATGCCCCGTGTTGACGGTCCTGTACGAAACATCAGCCTGCAAAGCCTGCCCGATGGACCCGGTTGGATCGTGGTGGATGATAGCGGTGCCCGCTTGCGCTATTCGCCGGAAGACGGAAGGCCATATGCTCCCGTGCTGGAAGAAGATGCACGCGCCATAGCCGTTGCGGCCTATGCCGGTGGCGCCCCGCTGGAGACAGTGACCTACTACCCCGCTGACAGTGCCCCGAACGATCTGCGCACGCCGGCTAACAGCTGGCAGGCGCGCTTCGGTGATGACACGAACGTGTATATCCATGCGCAGACCGGTGAGGTGCTCGCGGTGCGCAGCGGTTGGTGGCGGGTGTTCGATTTCATGTGGGGACTGCACATCATGGATCTGGATTCGCGGAAGGATACCAGCCATCCCATTCTCATCACCTTCGCCGCACTGGGCGTGATCGGCTCCCTATTAGGATGCGTGCTGATGTTCCGGCGGCGCAAGGCACGGGTACAATCGACATGATCGCTCCCGTCCTCCCCCCGTTTCTCGATCTGGGCGGCACTGCGGTCTTCGCGCTTTCCGGCGCATTGCTGGCAGCGCGGCTCAATCAAACCTTCGTGACCTGCGCCTTCTTCGCATTGCTGACGGGCGTGGGCGGTGGATCGGTGCGCGATGCCATGCTGGGCGTACCGGCCTTCTGGCTGCGTGATTTCTGGGTTGTGCCCGTGGTGATGGTCTGCGCGCTGATCGCGTGGTTTACGCCGCGCAAATGGTGGGAAGGCAGCTGGCTGGAATGGGCGGACGCGCTGGGGCTTGCATTGTTCAGCACGCTGGGCGTGGCGAAAGCGCTGGCCTTCGACGTGGCGCCGCTTGCCGCAATCATCCTTGGCGTGGTGACCGGCTGCGTAGGTGGCATCGTGCGCGACGTGATTGCAGGCGTGCCGTCGATCCTGATGCGACCCGAGCTTTACGTGACGGCGGCCGCTCTGGCCTCCTCGCTATGCGGCGTGATGATCTTGCTGGGAATGCAACAGGCCTGGGCAATGGGCATTGCCGCACTGGCGGGGTTTATCCTGCGCGGGGCGGCGATGTTCTGGCGGATCGAACTACCCGCCTATTCGCGCGAGGTTAGCGACTAGCGCGCAGGCTGCTGGAAATCGGGTGCCTGTGCAGTGGTGTAGCGGCCATCGCCTTCCCATTCGCCGTCATCGACTTCCGCGTCGGACTGCCAGTCTTCGACATAGCCATCCTCTCCGGGCAACGGACCGCCGGGATAGGCCGGGCGCTGCCCGTCAGCGGCAGGTATCGTTGCGGACCGAGCTGGCATTTCGTCATAAGTGTAAGCCTCGTCGGCAGCCGTGCGGGTGGTAGCGCGGGCATTTCGATAGGCGGCATCGCTCATTTGCGTTCCGGTTGGCCCGGCATCCGCCTGGGAGTATATCCCGGCGCCGTAATCGATGCTGCGGATTTCCCCGCCGTTGTCGATAAAGCAGGTCCAGCGCTCGCCATCGCTCAGGGTGCCCGAAACATTCCAGCCACTGGCCGACCTGTCTGCACGATCCACGTTCTCGACCCGGTTGTCGCGATACTCGACCTGGTCCACGCACATGTCGACCGCGCTTTCCACGCCGCGGCTTTCGTAGCGGGAATCGCGCCGGTCATCGTAACGAACGCGCTCGCGCCGCTCGTCGCGACGATCCCGGTCGCGGTTGTTCGATGATCCGATAATAGCCGCAAGCGCACCCAGCACCACGACCCCGGCAACCACGTCACCTGCATCGATCCCGCGATCGCGGTGGCGATAACGGCCATGGCGACGATAGCGGCGATACTGGTTAGCCTCGCCCGCTTCACCCGTATTCACTTTCAGGAACTCGCCAGCAGGGACTGCCACAGCGGGCATATCTGCTGCGGCGGCTGGCGTAGCCGCCATGGAAAGCGCAGCGGATATGGCCACGACGCTGGCGAGTGAGCTGGGCTTGCGGACCATGGAATTCCCCCTGGAACTTCGGATTGCTAACGATGCTAGGCAGTCCAGACTGACAACAGCCTGAACCGCCTGCGGGTTAGTGGATTGGACCGGCTATCAAAGACCGCGGATGCCGCTGAAATCGATGTCGACGACACGGCCACGGCGGATTTCGCATTTGAAGCGGCCTTCGTCCCAGCCACTGTTGCGATAACCGCGACGGTAGTCGCCACGTCGACGATCGCCCCAGCCACGTCGCTGATCGCGGTATTCGCGTACGGCGATCCGGCCTTCGACTTCGTAACCGCGACGTTCACGATCGACGTCGCGTATTTCGTACACTTCGGCGCGGCTGCCGGTATAGCGCTGTGCAGTACGTTCGGCTGCACGCACACATTGCTCCACCGCTGTCCGTCCGTTGTTGTAGCCACCGCGATAATCGCCGCGATAGCCGCGCCTGTCATACCGGTCGTAACGATCGTAGCGGTCGTTGTTACCAGAGGACAGAATGGCGGCAAGGCCACCCAGAACAACGGCACCGGCGATCACTTCACCGGCAGAAATGCCGTCGCGGTCACGGTCACGATAACGGTGATCGTCAGCCATGGCGGGAGACGCCGAGGCCACTGCCATCGCACCTGCCGCGACGGTTCCTAGCGTGCCCTTGGCGAGAGCTTTGGTAATGGACTTCATGGGGTCTCTCCTGTTCGTCCAAGTGGCAGGATTGCCACTTGTGATGACGGTTATAGAAGAGACCCCGTGAGATGACGCTGAACTTGCGTGTTAGGAACCGTTCAGGAAAGTCACACTTAACGTGAACGCTATTACTCGCCGGGATTCAATCCCGTCCAGTAGGCAAGGAAGGCTGCAATATCAGAAGCTTCCTCGATAGCCTTGTCCGTCGGCTTGCCCGATCCGTGGCCAGCGCGGGTCTCAATCCGGATAAGTTGCGGGCGCTCACCCAGCTCCTCTGCCTGCAAGGCCGCGGTGTATTTGAAGCTATGACCCGGCACGACGCGATCATCCGTATCGGCAGTCGTCACCAGTAGCGCCGGATAGTCGGTATCGGGCTGAATATTGTGCAGCGGAGAATAGGCCCGCAGTATGCGCCAATCCTCCTCACGGTCCGGATAGCCGTAATCATCCACCCAGTATCGACCGGCAGTCCACTGGTCGAAACGCAGCATGTCCATCACGCCAACGGCGGCGTTGCCTGCAGCGAACAGGTCAGGCCGCTGGTTCGATACCGCGCCCACCAGCAGCCCGCCGTTGGACCCGCCCTGAATGGCAAGCCCCTCTTCCGGCGTGAGCCCTTCGGCGATCAGGAATTCGCCTGCAGCGATGAAATCGTCGAACACGTTCTGCTTGTTGGCCCGACGTCCGGCATCGTGCCACGCCTTGCCATATTCGCCGCCGCCGCGAATGTTGGCCAGCGCGAAGGCACCACCTGCCTCCACCCAGGCCATACGGCTGGTGGAAAAGCCGGGAGTGAGCGACACGTCGAAGCCACCATAGCCATATAGCAGCGTTGGCACGGCCTCGCCGCTGGCCGCCACATCGGCGCGGCGCATGATGAACATGGGTACGCGAGTGCCATCCTTGCTTTCGTAAAAACGCTGCTCCACCACGAAATCGTCGGGATCGAAGGTCAGTTCGGGCTCGGCAAAGACGGCAGCATCGCCGCTTTCCACATCGTAACGATAGATGGTGGCTGGGCGGTTGAAGCTGGAGAAGCTGTAGAACATCTCCGCGCTATCGGGAGAACCGTAGAACCCGCCTGCACTACCGATGCCGGCAAAGTCCAGTTCGCGTACGAGTTCGCCGTCCAGCGTGTGGATGTAGGCGGCAGAGGATGCGTCCTCCAGATATTCGACCACCAGGTGCCCACCCACTAGGGAAGCACCCGCAATCGGCTGTTCGCGCTCTGCAAGGACCTCGGTCCAGCCCGCTTCGGGATCGTCCATGTCGATGGAAACCACCCGATACAGCGGCGCATCGGCATTCGTGGTGAAGAACAGTCGCGAGCCCACGCTGTCGATCAGACTCCAGGCGTTCTCGAACCCGGTCACGAGAGGGCGCGGTTCCCACCCGGCAGAAAGATCGATCAGGTTAACCTCGTACCGGGCATCGGTGCCCGTACTGGAGGTGACCACCGCCCAGCGGCCATCGGTGGTGGTCTGCGCGGTGTGGTTGCGCTCCGGATGATCGGGAGTGGAGAAAACCAGCGTGTCGTCCGCCTGCTCTGAACCAAGCGCGTGATAGTATATCGCCTGGTTCATGTTGAGAGCCTGGAAGTCCTCACCCTCCTCCGGTTCGGGGAAGCGGGAATAGAGGAAGCCGTCTTCGCCCACCCAGCTTAATGAAGTAAACTTGGCCCAGCGGATCTCTCCGCCGATCTGCTCTCCGGTGGCCACGTCCATCACGCGCAGGATGCGCCAGTCGGTGCCGCCGTCCTGCACGCTGTAAAGCAGCTTGCTGCCGTCGGGCGATGGAACCCAGCCCGATAGCGCGGTCGCGCCGTCCTCGGCCCATTCGTTGGGATCGATCAGCAGGCGCGGCTCTGCATCCAGGCTATCGCGAACATAAAGCGGCGACTGGTTCTGAAGGCCGGAATTGCCGGTGTAGAAATAGCGCCCGCCGCGCTCCACCGGAACCGAATAGCGCGCGTAGTCGTAAAGCTCCCCGATGCGATTGGCGAACCAATCGCGCGCGGGCAGTTCTGCCAGGTAGGCGTCGGTAACGGCGTTCTGCCGCTCCACCCAGTTTGCCACCTCTTCGCTATTGCGAACGTCCTCTTCCAGCCAGCGATAAGGATCGGCAACATCTTCGCCGAAAAAGGTCTCTACAACGTCGCCCTGGCGCGTTTCGGGATAATCAGGTGCAATCATATCCTGCGCGTTAGCGGGAATTGCAGTAGCGGCAAGCAGCGAGGCTGCGAGAATGGGGAAGCGCATGAAATCTCCGGATAAATCGATCTGGTTGTTGATGTAACCAGTCTCTACCCAGTTTCAAGCGCGACGTTGGTCCAGCCCTATTCTTCCAGTGCTGCAATCACATCACGCGCGAAGGCCGCGATATCGAAACCGCTTCCGCCTGCCGGGTCTTCTCCGCGCCGCACGATGACCATGTCGAGGCTGGGAATGACTACGACATATTGCCCGCGATTGCCCTGCGCTGCAAAGGCGTCTTCGGGAACGCCCTCATATCCGCCCAGGAGCCACCAACCAGCGCCATAGCCCGATTGACCACTCGGTTGCGGGCCACTCGGGGCGGAGACGTATCGGGTCCATCCTTCGGGCAGAATGCGGGTGCCGTCAGCCAGTACGCCGTCATCAAGGTAAAGTTGCCCGAAGCGCGCAAGATCGCGCGCGGTAGTCCATACCTGGCTTGAAAGGATGTAGCCCCCCTGCCAGTCCGTCTCCGCAACGGTGTGAAGCATGCCTGCCTGCCGGAAGAAATCGGCAGGCGTATGTGCATCGAACCCATCGCGCACTGCGCGGATCGCCATGAGGGTATCGTTATTCGCATATCGCCAACTCGCACCGGGCATATGCACCAGCGGCCAGTCCGTCGCGTGCTCCTCCACCGTCGCGCCGCCATAATAAAGCGGATCGGTACGGCTGCCGCTGGTGTCGGAATAGCGACCCGACGCCATGCGCAATGCATGATCTATCGTGATGGCTGCGCGCGGATCACCCTCACCCACGCCCAGACCTGCCGGATCATCGACGCTGGCCTCCCCGCGGTGCACGGCGGCGCCAACCAGCGTCGCGGCGATGCTCTTGGCGACAGACCATGTGCGCTGCGGCACGTCCGGGCCGAAGTCCGCGGCGTATTCCTCATCCAGGACTGTCCCATTGCGCATGACGAGGATTGCGGTCGTGCGACTGTCTTCACCGTAGGTTGCGCCAAATGCGCGCGCGGACGCAGTTTCCAGCGCAGCACTGGCAGGTGCAGAGGGAAAAGGTCCTGCCGAAGTCTGCGTAATTGCAAACGACTGCTCGCTTCTGCCGACAACAGTGCTGCCGATCGGTTGCAGGGCGCAGCCCGCACCTGGCGTATGAACGGCCATACGGGCGGGCATATCGCTTGCCCACTCCACTTCCACGTGCTGGACGATGCTTGCGCTCTGAACGTATCCGTCGGCGCTGCTGATATCGGCGGCGGCCTCTACCGTCTCGGCCTGCCCGTGTCGCACGATAGCGTAGGGGAGGTTTTGCACGATCTCATCAAGCGGTGCCTGAATGCCGGTGAGTTCCCACTTCATCACGCTCTCGGGCGTGCGGGTGGCACCGTTGCGCTCTGCATTGGCGATCGCGCTGCAAAGGAACAACGCCTTGTACCCGGCGGCCAGCGCGCGGTCATACCGCTGCTGCATCTCGTCCTGCGAAATGGCCTGTGCAAAGCCGGGAGAGGTTGCGGGAATGGCGAGAGACAGCGCGGTGGCGGCCAGGAATACGTTGCGGATCATGTCCACTCTTGTGACATGCGCAGCGCAAAAGAAAAGGGCCGCCGGATTGCTCCGACGGCCCTTTCGCATGTCTCGTGATCGAAGCGCTTATGCGTCTTCGTATTCGTCCTCGGTCATCACCGGGCCGCTGTCCTGGCCCTTTGCGTCCATGTCGCGGTCCACCAGTTCGATGTAGGCGATGGGGGCTGCGTCGCTGGCGCGGTAGCCGGCCTTGATGACGCGGGTATAGCCGCCTTCACGGTCGGAATAACGCTCTGCCAGGACATCGAACAGCTTCTTCAGCTGCGCATCGTCCAGCAGGCGGGCGTGCGCCAGGCGACGGTTCGAAAGGCCGCCACGCTTGGCCAGCGTGATCAGCTTCTCGACGTAGGGACGCAGTTCCTTCGCCTTGGCGGTGGTGGTGAGGATCTGCTCGTGCTTGATCAGCGCGGCAGCCATGTTGCGGAACATGGCGGTGCGGTGCTGGCTCTTGCGGCTGAGCTTACGGCCCGAAATTCCGTGACGCATATTCTATACTCCAGTTCGAAACGGGCCCGTCTTACGGAAGCCCGATGCAGGCCGGCAAACGGGGTCCGGCCCAAACCCCTCTTGCGGCAATTAGCCGAGCAGTTCCTGCTCCAGCTTCTTGGCCATTTCCTCGATGTTCTCAGGCGGCCATCCGGGGATGTCCATGCCAAGACGCAGGCCCATGCTCGACAGCACTTCCTTGATCTCGTTGAGCGACTTGCGGCCGAAATTCGGCGTGCGCAGCATCTCGGCTTCGGTCTTCTGGACCAGGTCGCCGATGTAGATGATGTTGTCGTTCTTGAGGCAGTTGGCCGAACGTACCGACAGTTCCAGCTCGTCCACCTTCTTGAGAAGGTAGCGGTTGAGCTGGTTGGTGTCGCTTTCCTGCGGCTCTGCAGCAACGCCGATCATGGCGCTGGAAGGCTGCGGGATGCCGTCTTCGAAGTGGACGAACAGCGTCAGCTGGTCCTGCAGGATGCGCGCCGCATAGGCGATGGCATCTTCAGGGGTGACGGTGCCGTCGGTCTCGATGGAGAGTGAGAGCTTGTCGAAGTCCAGTTCCTGGCCAACGCGGGCATTCTCAACCTTGTAGCTGACCTGCTTGATCGGCGAATAAAGGCTGTCGACCGGAATAAGTCCGATCGGCGCATCGGCCGGACGGTTCTGCACTGCGGGCGAGTAGCCCTTGCCGGTATCGGCGGTCAGTTCCATGTTCAGCGTGGCGCCTTCATCGAGGTGACACAGAACAAGATCCTTGTTCAGAACCTCGATATCGCCGGATACGGCAATGTCGCCGGCCTTCACTTCGCCGGGACCGGTGGCGGAAAGCTGCAGGCGCTTGGGGCCTTCGCCTTCCATCTTCAGCGCGATCTGCTTCACGTTGAGAACGATGTCGGTAACGTCTTCGCGCACCCCAGCCAGGCTGGAGAATTCGTGCAGCACGTTCTCGATCTTGATCGACGTGATGGCCGCACCTTGAAGGCTGGCAAGCAGGACACGGCGCAAGGCATTGCCCAGCGTCAGGCCGTAGCCACGCTCAAGCGGCTCAGCGACAAACGTCGCCTTGCGCTTCTTGTCTGCGCCTTCCTTGATTTCAAGAGTGTTCGGCTTCTTCAGTTCCTGCCAGTTCTTCGTGTTGACGGACATGGACTTCCCCTAAAGGTATTTCGTGGCACAAAGGCCGCGGAGCGCTGGTACGCCGCGGCCGATGCGAGTGACTGTTTGCGAGGGGTGAACCTCGCGGCAGGCTTCGATCAGACGCGACGACGCTTGGACGGCCGCACACCATTGTGCGGGATCGGCGTCACGTCGCGGATGCTGGTGATGGTAAAGCCCACCGCCTGCAGCGCCCGCAGCGCGCTTTCACGGCCCGAACCCGGACCCTTGATCTCTACCTCTAGCGTCCGCACGCCGTGCTCGGCGGCCTTCTTGCCCGCGTCGTCAGCAGCGACCTGCGCTGCATATGGCGTGGATTTGCGGCTACCCTTGAACCCCATCATGCCGGCGCTGGACCAGCTGATCGCGTTGCCCTGCGCATCGGTGATGGTGATCATCGTGTTGTTGAAGCTGGAGTTGACGTGCGCAACACCGCTTGAAATATTCTTTTTGTCGCGGCGCCTTACTCGGCCTGGTTCGCGTGCCATCTGTCGTATTCCTCGTATCTATAAAGAAGGGAAAAGCGCGGGGGTTCCCCCTTGCTTACTTCTTCTTGCCGGCGATCGGCTTGGCCTTGCCCTTGCGGGTGCGGGCATTGGTGTGGGTACGCTGACCGCGAACGGGCAGGCCCTTGCGGTGACGCAGGCCACGATAGCAGGCGAGGTCCATCAGGCGCTTGATGTTCATCGCGGTATTACGACGCAGGTCGCCTTCCACAGTGTAATCAGCGTCGATCGCTTCACGAATCTGCAGAACTTCGGCGTCCGACAGATCCTGCACCCGGCGCGAGTGATCGATACCGAGCTTGTCGGCAATCTTCACTGCAGTGGTGGGACCGATCCCGTGAATGTAGGTGAGCGCGACGATAACGCGCTTGTTGGTGGGGATGTTTACCCCGGCAATACGAGCCACTTAATTCTCCATGCTCCACAGGGAATGCGCCAGATGGACGCCCCTATCTCATAGCTACAAAAACCCGCCCCGGATGCGCCGAAAGCAAAAACAGGAGGCTTGCCGATGGCTGCCGCCTGATAGTGACTATCGATACTAATGGACGAGTAGTGCGCGCAGATAGGGTGATTCCCCTTCCGCGTCAACAGCCGAAAGCATGCCTACGGAATGTTCCGTTGCACACAGGAGCATCTGCGCTCCGAGCGGCATCATATACCTTGCGAAATCCTCCTAGTCAAAATTCCCGTTACTCCCCGTCGACAACCGTATCCACAGCGCCGCCCAGTCGTTCTACGAGGGCGGCAAGGAATTCGGATTGCACGCCATCCACAACAGGCGCAAATTGCGCCGGCGAAAAACGCGCCTCACCGCCGGTTACGTAATCCCAACTGATGCGCGTGCCCATGCCCTCATCGTCCAGCGTGACGGTGAGCGTTCCGACCAATCCCTCGGACTGCAACGGGCCAAGCGACCCCGACATGCGTAGTAAACTGCCGGGAATTACCACGATGACCCGCATGTGCTCCACCGAGCCTTCCGGCCAGTCCCCTTGCGCAGGGATCGCTTCGCAGAAACAACCACCTGCAACGGGTTCGAGCGACAGGTTCCTGGCGTCGTCGGACCACGTATGGCTCCACCAGTTTTCAGGCTGGACAAGTTCCTGCCAGACAACTTTCCGATCGGCCGAAACGACGGCTTCGTCGTGCGTGGCGAAGCCACCCGTAGCGGACTCGACCACCTCGGCTGCCGCAGGAGCGGAAAGGCTGCAGGCAAACAGGCTGGCCGATATGGTCAAGAATGCGCAGTTCATGATCCCTCCTCCGAACGAAGATGGGATAGCGAGAGAGTCAGCTTGAGGCCAACACCTTCTCGATCGCGGTTGTCACGTCGTCGATGGATGCCATGCCATCGACACGCTGAACGATGCCGCGCTTTTCGTAATACGGAAGGATCGGCGCTGTCTTGGCGCGATATTCCTGCATCCGCGTACGCACCGTTTCCTCGGTATCGTCGGGTCGACGCTTGAACTCGGTGGAGCCACACTTGTCGCACACGCCTGTCGTGGAAGGAAGCTTGTGGCGATCGTGATAGCCTTCGCCGCAATTGGCACAGGTGAACCGACCGGTGACCCGATCGACCAGCGCCTCTTCATTCACCGACAGTTCGATGACATGATGCAGTTTGCGATTGTGGCCGGAAAGAATGTCATCAAGAGCCACGGCCTGTGCCTCGGTGCGGGGATAGCCATCGAAAATCGCACCAACATCATCGCCCATCGCCAGCAGTTCGGCATCGATCAGGGCGGAAACGATCTCGTCGGAAACAAGTTCGCCGCGATCCATGACTTCCTTGGCCTGGATGCCAACGGGTGTTTGCGCCTTCACGGCAGCCCTCAACATGTCACCTGTAGAGAGCTGGCGCATCCCATGATGCTCTACCAGGTTGGAGGACTGGGTGCCCTTGCCTGCGCCCGGAGGCCCCAAAAGGATGATATTCATGAAACGCGAATCCCCACTTCGAAGAACCTCCAGCGCTAGCCTAGCGCATGCGACCCTTCAACTTGGCCTTCTTGATTAAGTCGCCATACTGGTGCGCCAACAGATGCGACTGGATCTGGCTGATAGTATCAACGGTGACGTTCACCACGATCAGCAAGCTGGTGCCGCCCAGGAACAGCGGTAGGCCGGTTTGTGCTATGCCCCATTCCGGAATGATGCAGACTGCGGTGAGATAAATCGCACCCACGACAGTGATACGGGTGAGGACATAATCCAGGTAGTCGGCGGTGCGCTTCCCCGGACGAATGCCCGGAATGAAGCCGCCGTTTTTCTTGAGATTGTCCGCCGTGTCTTCCGGGTTGAAGACAACTGCAGTGTAGAAGAAGGCGAAGAACATGATGCCGAGGCCATACAGCAGCATGTAAAGCGGCTGACCGTGTGCCAGATACTGGTTGAGCGTCACGATGATGCCGCCCCAGGTACTGCTGGTGTCGACCGAATTACCGGCAAACTGCGTGATGGTCAGCGGCAAGAGCAAGAGCGAGCTGGCGAAAATCGGCGGAATAACGCCTGCGGTGTTCAGCTTGAGCGGCAAGTGCGAACGGTCTGCCTGCATCCCGCCGCGCTGCGTCGCTCGCTTCGGATATTGTATCAACAGTCGCCGCTGCGCACGCTCGAAGAAACAGATTACGAGGATCAGCACGACCACCATTACGATCAAGCCACCGATCAGCACCCCGCTGATGGAGCCGGTACGACCGCCTTCGAAAAGGTTGGCAGTGAACGTCGGGAACTGGGCAACGATGCCCGCCATGATAATGAGCGATACGCCGTTACCGATGCCGCGTGCGGTGATCTGCTCACCCAGCCACAGCAAGAACATTGTGCCACCGACAAGATTGATCACGGCCACGATGCGGAACATGGGGCCCGGATCGACCACAGCCTGAAGCCCGCTTTGTGCGCCGTAAGCCTCGAGGCCCGAGGCCAGGAACCAACCCTGAATCGCGCACAGGAATACCGTGCCATAGCGCGTGTACTGGTTCAGCTTCTTGCGCCCGGCCTCGCCTTCCTTCTTCAGCGCCATCAGGCTGGGGTGCAGCGACGCAGCAAGCTGAATGACGATGGAGGCGGTAATGTAGGGCATGACGCCCAGCGCAATCAGGCTCATCCGCTCCAGCGAACCGCCGGAGAACATGTTGAACATGTCGAGGATGCCGCCGCGCGTTTGGTCGTAAAGCGTTTCAAGGATCAGCGGATTGACGCCTGGAAGCGGCACGAAGCTGAGGAAACGGAAAACGATCAACGCACCGATGGTAAACCAGATGCGCTGCTTGAGCTCGGTGGCCTTGCTGAAGTTCGAAAAGCTCAGCGAGCTAGCAATATTGTCGGCGCGAGATGCCATGAGAAGTATCTAAATCCTGGTAATTCCGCCGGTCCCTCCCGGCTCAGGAAGGCTAGATAGGGACGCGCGGGCCCGTTGTCGAACCCGCGCGTGCCGTTATCCGATTATTTGGCGCTCTTGGCGGCCGTGTTGGCCTCACGACGAGCAGCCTTTTTCTCGTGCTCGGGCTTGCCCGGATCGATTACATCGACCTTGCCACCGGCCTTTTCGACGGCGGCAACGGCACCCTTGGAAGCGCCCGCAACATTGAATGTCAACTTGGACGAAATTTCGCCCTTCGCCAGCAGACGTACGCCGTCCTTGCCCCCGCGAGCCACACCGGCAGCCTTCAGCGCGGCGTGATCGATAGTTGACTTGGAATCGAGCTTGCCGTTGTCGACCAGCTTTTGAACCATGCCGATGTTCACTTCGGCGTAGTCCTTGCCGAACGGATTGTTGAAGCCGCGCTTCGGCAGACGCATGTGAAGGGGCATCTGGCCGCCTTCGAAGCCCTTTACGGCAACGCCCGAACGGCTCTTCTGGCCCTTCTGACCACGACCTGCCGTCTTGCCTTTGCCCGAGCCGATGCCGCGGCCTACGCGGATACGCTCTTTACGGGCGCCTTCGTTGTCACGGATTTCGTTAAGTTTCATAGTCTGCACTCGCTTTCGCTTTGTTCGCGCTGTTAAAATGGAAGCGGCCCGCTACGCGAGCGGGCCACCACCGTCAAATTGTTTTGCCTTTCGCGGCGGGCCTTAGCCCTCCACGATCTCCACAAGATGCGGGACTTTCGCCACCGCGCCGCGAACTTCAGGCGTATCCTGACGCTCGACGACCTTGTGCATCTTGTTGAGACCAAGACCGATGAGGATCTTGCGCTGGCTTTCGGGCCGACGGATCGGCGAACCGATCTGCTTGATCTTGATGGTAGCCATCTATCTTACTCCGTGATCGCTTCAGCTTCGGCCTGGGCCTCGGCTTCGCTCACCTGGCCGCCACGACCCAACAGGTCTGCAACCTTCTTGCCGCGACGCTGCGCAACCGACTTCGGCGAAGACTGGTTGGTCAGGCCGTCGAAAGTGGCGCGGATCATGTTGTAGGGGTTGGATGTGCCGACCGACTTGGTCACAACGTCGGAAACACCCAGCGCCTCGAACACGGCACGCATCGGACCACCAGCGATGATGCCGGTACCCGCAGGTGCCGAACGCACGACGACCCGGCCGGCACCGAAGTGACCCTTGCCGTCGTGATGGAGAGTACGACCCTCCTTCAGCGGTACGCGGATCATCTTCTTCTTGGCAGCAGCCGTCGCCTTGTTGATGGCTTCAGGAACTTCGCGGGCCTTGCCGTGGCCAAAGCCTACGCGGCCCTTGCCGTCACCCACCACGACCAGCGCGGCGAAACCGAAGCGCTTACCGCCCTTCACCACCTTGGCGACGCGGTTGATATGGACGAGCTTTTCGATCAGCTCCTCGCCATCGTCATCGCCACCGCGACCACCACGACGATCGTCACGACCACCACGGCCACGGCCACGATTGTTGTCACGTCCGCCTCCGGGACCGCCACGACCGCGACCACCGCCGCCGCGATTGTTGTCACGGGTGCGTGCCTGGCCATCGTCGGCCTGGGCCGGCGACTGGTTTTCCGCGGCTTCCGTGGTTGCCATGGTCGGCGTCGGGGTCGAACCCTCGTTCGTGACCTTGGTTTCTTCGTTGTTGTTGGTTTCGTCAGCCATCATCAGAACTCCAGCCCGCCTTCGCGTGCGGCATCGGCCAGCGCCTTGACGCGGCCATGGTACAGGAACCCGCCGCGATCGAACACGACAGTCGTCACGCCAGCCTTCTTGGCGGCTTCGGCGATATCGCTGCCAACCTTCTTGGCGGCATCGACGTTCGCACCCGAACCATCGGCGCCCAGCGTGCTGGCGGCGGCGACAGTGCGGCCATCGGAATCATCGATGATCTGCGCGTAGATATGCTGGCCGGTGCGGTGAACGGACAAACGGGGCTTGTCGCCCGAACGCTTGCGGAGCGCAGTGCGCACGCGGCGACGGCGACGTTCAAAGAGGGAGAGCTTTGCCATCTTACTTCTTCTTCCCTTCCTTGCGGAAGATATACTCGCCGCGATACTTCACACCCTTGCCCTTGTACGGCTCGGGCTTGCGCCATTCGCGGATCTCGGCAGCGAACTGCCCAACCTTCTGCTTGTCGATGCCCGAAATCTCGACAGTGGTCTGATCGGGCGTCTTGACGTCGATACCTTCAGGTACGTCCAGATCGACATCGTGGCTGAAACCGAGCTGAAGCTTCAGCTTCTTGCCCTGCGCCTGCGCACGATAACCAACGCCGTTGATCTCAAGCACCTTGGTGAAACCCTCCGTCACACCGTCAACCAGGTTCTGAACGAGCGTGCGGTGCATGCCCCAGAACTGACGCGCTTTCTGCGTCTTGTTGATCGGGTTGACTTGGATTTCCTCGCCCTCGATCTTGTATTCGATCAGGTCGAGCATGGTCATGGATAGCTCGCCCTTGGGACCTTTAACGGTCAGGGTCTTGCCTTCGGTTTTGGCGGTCACTCCGCTGGGAAGCGCCACCGGCCGTTTGCCAATGCGGCTCATCAGAATACCTCCGCCAGCACTTCGCCGCCGACGTTTTCGTTGCGCGCTTCGTTGTCCGAAAGCACGCCCTTCGGCGTCGAGACGATGGTGATGCCAAGGCCGTTGCGCACTGCCGGAAGCTCTTTCGAGCCCGAATAGATGCGACGGCCTGGCTTGGAGACGCGGGCGACATGCTTGATCGCAGGTTCGCCTTCGAAATATTTCAGTTCGATACGCAGCGCAGGGTGCTTGCCGCTCGCGTCCTCGGAATAGCCACGGATGTAGCCTTCTCGCTGGAGAACTTCGAGCACGTTCGCACGCAGCTTGGAAGCGGGCGAAAGGACAGAATCCTTCTTCGCCTGCTGGCCGTTGCGGATGCGGGTGAGCATATCACCCAAGGGATCGGTCATAGCCATTCGTCAGGTCCTCACCAGCTCGACTTGGTCACGCCCGGAATCAGACCTTTGTTGGCCAGGTTCCGGAGTTCGATGCGGTTAAGCCCGAACTTGCGGTAGTAGCCGCGCGGGCGGCCGGTGGTGGTGCAACGGTTGCGCACACGGGTGGGGTTCGCATTACGCGGAAGTTCGGCCATCTTCAGGCGGGCCATGAGACGCTCTGTGTCGTCGAGCGACTCATCGTCGGCAATCGCCTTCAGCTTTTCGTACTTCACTGCGTACTTCTGAACGAGCTTCTTGCGCTTCTCGTTCTTGTTGATGGAACTCAGTTTCGCCATTGGACTTAAGCTCTCTCTTGCTTTCTCAGGTCAGGGAAACGGATCACGCCGCTTCCTTGTCTTCGGCCTCTTCAGCCGGGAACGGGAAACCGAACAGTTTGAGGAGCTCACGCGCCTCTTCGTCGGTCTTGGCGGTGGTGGTGACGATGATGTCCATGCCACGCACCTTCTCGATCTTGTCGTAGCTGATCTCGGGGAAGATGATCTGCTCCTTGATGCCCATGGCATAGTTGCCATTGCCATCGAACGACTTGGGATTGACCCCGCGGAAGTCGCGAATACGCGGCATCGCGATGGTCACCAGGCGATCGAGGAATTCGTACATGCGGTCACGGCGCAGGTTTACCTTGCAGCCGATCGGCATACCGTCGCGCAGCTTGAACTGAGCGATGGACTTCTTGGCTTTCGTGATCACGGGCTTCTGGCCAGCGATACGTTCCATTTCCTCGGCAGCGGTTTGGACTTTCTTCTTGTCCTGGCTCGCTTCGCCAACGCCCATGTTCAACGTGATCTTCTCAAGGCGAGGAACCTCCATGTGGTTCTTGTAACCGAACTTCTCGGTCATCGCCTTGACGATCTCGTCGCTGTACTTCTTCTTCAGACGAGGTGTGTACTCAGCCATCAATCGTCTCCCCGGACTTGACGGCAACGCGCACCTTCTTCCCGTCCTTTTCTTCGAAACGGACCCGGGTGGGCTTGCCATCCTTGGGATCGGCAACAGCGACCTTGGAGATCGCCATCGGAGCGGGCATGCGGTCAATGCCGCCCTGCGGATTAGCCTGCGAAGGCTTGCGGTGACGGGTCATCACGTTGACGCCCTCGACCAGGACCTTGCCATCTTTCGGCATGACCTGCTGGACGGTGCCGGTCTGGCCCTTGTCCTTACCCGAGAGCACGACAACGGTGTCGCCCTTCTTGATCTTAGCAGAAGCCATCAGATCACCTCCGGTGCGAGCGAAATGATCTTCATGAAGCCCCGGCCGCGCAGTTCGCGGACCACAGGGCCGAAGATACGGGTGCCGATCGGCTCTTCCTGCTTGTTAACCAGGACTGCGGCGTTGCTGTCGAAGCGGATCACGCTACCGTCGGGACGACGAACGTCCTTGCGGGTACGTACGATCACCGCACGGTGCACGTCGCCCTTCTTGACGCGGGCGCGTGGCTGGGCTTCCTTCACGGAAACCACGATCACATCACCGACAGACGCGGTACGGCGCTTCGAGCCACCCAGTACTTTGATGCACTGGACGCGCTTGGCGCCGCTGTTGTCCGCGACGTCGAGATTGGATTGCATCTGGATCATCGATCCGGTTCCTTCTCAATTGGCTTGCCGAAACCAGTCCGGCAGTTCCTAACGTCTGTTACTCTGCGCCACCGGGGGTAGCTTCGGCGACATCGAGGTCGGCCTCCACTTCGGTGCCACGGCTGGCGACGAGACGGTCTTTTACCGCCCAGGTCTTGGTCTTGGAGATCGGCTTCGTCTCCTCGATGCGAACCTTGTCGCCAGTGACGAATTCGTTCTTCTCGTCGTGAGCGTGATACTTCTTCGAACGCTTGATGATCTTCCCGTACAACGGGTGCTTCACACGGCGTTCGACCAGCACGGTCACGGTCTTGTCGGTCTTGTCGGAGGTGACAGTCCCGGTCAGGATACGCTTGGGCATTGTCTACTCCTTACGCTTTCGCTGCTTCGGATTGAGCGCTCTTGGCGCGCTCGCTCTGAAGCGTCTTGATGCGCGCGATCTGGCGACGGACTTCCTTCACACGGGCCGGACCTTCCAATTGGTTGGTCGCGGCTTGGAAGCGCAGGTTGAACTGCTCTTTCTTGAGCATAGTCAGCGCTTCGGAAAGCTGGTCGTCGGTCTTGGTGCGCAGATCTTCGGTGTTGCTCTTGTCGGCCATCATTCGCCTCCCAGGTGCGAGGTGTCGCCGAAACGTGCGATAACCTTCGTCTTGATCGGCAGCTTCATGGCAGCGCGTTCGAAAGCGCGGGCGGCCACGGGACCGGGTACACCGTCGAGCTCGAACAGAATCCGGCCAGGCTTTACGCGAGCGGCCCAGAATTCGACCGAGCCCTTGCCCTTACCCTGACGAACCTCGGCGGGCTTCTTCGAAACCGGCACGTCGGGGAAGACGCGAATCCAGAGACGACCCTGACGCTTCATGGCACGGGTAATTGCACGACGCGCAGCTTCGATCTGGCGGGCGGTGATACGTTCCGGCTCAAGGGCTTTCAGACCGTAGGCGCCGAAGTTCAGCGTGGTGCCGCCCTTGGCCTTGCCGTGGATCTTGCCCTTGAAGGCTTTCCGGTACTTGGTTTTTTTCGGTTGCAGCATGGTTCTCTACCTCAACGAGCCGGACGGACGCCGGACGTCTGCGATTCCATCATCAAACGATCCTGCGAGGTCGGGTCGTGCCCCAGGATCTCGCCCTTGAAGACCCACACCTTGATGCCGATGATGCCATAAGCGGTCAGCGCCTCGGCTTCGGCATAGTCGATGTTGGCGCGCAGCGTGTGCAGCGGCACCCGGCCTTCGCGATACTGTTCGACGCGAGCGATTTCGGCACCGCCAAGACGGCCGCCGCACATGATCTTGATGCCCTCGGCACCAAGACGCATGGCCGACTGCATCGCGCGCTTCATGGCACGACGGAAGGCAACGCGGCGGATCAGCTGATCGGCAATGCCCTGAGCGACAAGCTTGGCGTCGATTTCCGGCTTGCGGATCTCGACAATGTTTAGCTTTACTTCGCTGTCGGTCATCGTGGCCAGCTTGGCGCGAAGCTTCTCGATGTCAGCGCCCTTCTTGCCGATGATGACGCCGGGACGCGCAGCATAGATCGATACGCGGCACAGTTTGGCCGGACGCTCGATCACAACCTTCGAGATCGCTGCCTGCGGCAGGCTCGAAATGATGTGCTTGCGAATCTCGATGTCTTCCTTGAGCAGCTTGGCATAGTCGCCACCTTCGGCGTACCAGCGGCTGTCCCAGGTGCGGTTGATCTGCAGGCGCAGACCGATCGGATTGCTCTTATGACCCATCTTACGCCTCTTCTGCTTCGCGAACGACGATCCGCAGCCGGCTGAACGGCTTCAGGATGCGCGTGGACTTGCCACGGCCGCGCGTTGCGAACCGCTTCATGGTGATCGACTTGCCGACCGACGCTTCGGCGACGACGAGCGCGTCGACGTCGAGATCGTGGTTGTTCTCGGCATTGGCGATTGCCGATGCCAGAACCTTGGACGCATCCCGTGCCATCGCACGCTTGGAGAAAGAGAGGATGTTCATCGCCTCTTCCACCTTCTTGCCGCGGATCAGGGCGGCGACGAGGTTCAGCTTCTGGGCCGAGCCACGAATGGTCGTGCCCACAGCCAGCGCCTCGTTTTCCGCCACGCGGCGGGGAGCCTTAGCCTTAGCCATTATCGCTTACCCTTCTTGTCGGCAGCGTGACCCGGGAAGCTGCGCGTGGGCGCAAATTCACCAAGCTTGTGACCGACCATTTCCTCGTTGACCGAGACGGGCACGAACTTGTGCCCGTTGTAGACGTTGAACGTCAGGCCGACAAAATCGGGCAGGATCGTCGAACGGCGCGACCAGGTCTTGATCGGCTTGGTGTTGTTCGCTTCCTGCGCTTCCTGCGCCTTCTTGAGAAGGCTCAGCTCGACAAACGGACCTTTCCAGACGGAACGTGCCATGGTGCCTTACCTCTTCTTCTTCGCGTGACGCGAACGGATAATCATCTTGTCCGTCTGCTTGTTCTTACGGGTACGGGCACCCTTGGTAGGCTTGCCCCACGGAGTGACCGGATGACGACCACCGCTGGTGCGGCCTTCACCGCCGCCATGCGGGTGATCGACAGGGTTCTTGGCGACACCGCGCGTCAGAGGCTTGATGCCCATGTGACGACGACGACCTGCCTTGCCCAGGTTCTGGTTCTGGTTGTCGGGGTTCGAAACCGCGCCAACCGTACCCATGCAATCGGCGCGCAGGTAACGCTGCTCGCCGCTGTTGAGGCGCACGATCACCATACCGCGGTCACGACCGACCAGCTGCACATAGGTGCCTGCGGAACGGGCGATCTGTCCGCCCTTGCCCGGCTTCATCTCCACATTGTGAATGATGGTGCCGACCGGCATCTGACCCAGCAGCATGGCGTTACCAGGCTTGGTGTCGACCTTCTCGCCAGCGACAACCTTGTCGCCAGGAGCAACACGGTTGGGAGCGATGATGTAGGACAGCTCGCCGTCCTCATACTTGATCAGCGCGATGAAAGCCGTGCGGTTGGGATCGTATTCGATCCGCTCCACGGTTGCTTCCATATCCCACTTGCGACGCTTGAAGTCGATGAAGCGGTACTTCTGCTTGTTACCGCCACCCTTGCCGCGCGAGGTCACATGACCCTTGTTGTTACGGCCGCCGGTCTTGGTCAGGCCCTTGGACAAGGACTTGACCGGGCCACCCTTGTGGAGACCGGTCTTGTCGACCAGGACGAGGCCACGGCGCGCCGGGCTTGTCGGTTTGTAGTTTTTCAGTGCCATCGGATCAGCCCACGCCTTCGGTGATGTCGATCGGGTCCTGACCCTCGGCGAGGGTCACGATTGCCTTCTTCTCGTCGGAACGCTTGTAGGGCTTGCCCTTCCAGCGCTTGCTCTTGCCCTTCGAAACGATCGTGTTCACGTTCGCCACCTTGCGATCGAAGAGAGCCTCGATGGCCTCCTTGATCTGTGGCTTCGTCGCATCGTTCGCCACCTTGAACACAACGGCATTGTGCTCGGAAAGAAGGGTTGCCTTCTCGGTGATATGCGGAGCGAGGATCACGTCGTAGTGACGGGCGTCGATATCTTGCTTCTTAGCCATTGAAACGCGCCTCCAGCTTCTCGACAGCATCCTTGGTAAGGACCAGCGTGTCGTGGTTGAGAATGTCGTAGACGTTGGCGCCTGCTGCCGGCATCACGTCGATACCCGGCAGGTTGCCAGCTGCCTTGCGGAAGCCGTCGTTCACACTTTCACCGTCGATGATCAGAACCTTGCCGTTCCAGCCATTCTTGTCGAACTGGCCCTTGAGCGCCTTGGTCTTGGGATCGCTCAACTCAAGGCTATCGACGACGATCAGGCCGTCCTTTGCTTTGCTCGAAAGAGCCATCTTCAGGCCGAGCGCGCGGACCTTCTTATTCAGCTGCTGCTCGAAATCACGCTTGCGTGCGCCGTGAGCCTTACCACCACCGATGAAGATTGGAGCACCGCGGTTACCGTGGCGAGCGCCGCCGGACCCCTTCTGCTTACCCCATTTCTTGCCGGTACGGTTGACGTCCGAACGCTCACGCGTCGGGCGAGCCGTAGCGCGGCGGTTTTCCAACTGCCACGTAACAACGCGGTGCAGGATATCGGCGCGCGGCTCGACGCCGAAAACGGCATCATTGAGCTCTACGTCACCGGCGGCCTTGCCGTCGATTTTCTGGACCTTGACCTTCACGATCAGGACTCCTCGTTCTTGTCGTTGGAATCGGCCTCGGGCGTACCGCTCTCGGTTCCGACACCCGAATCCTGCTGCCGAGCCAGCTTTTCCTGCTGCTCCGGCGTCACTTCGGGATTCACTTCGTGCTCGGCTGCGCTTTCGACCAGACCAGGCGCCGCTTCGTCGTGTTCGATCTCGTCGGCATTGCGACGCAGAGCACCGGGGAAAGGCGCCTCAGACGGCATCGGCAACTTGACAGCGTCACGAACCAGCAACCAGCCATTCTTCGAACCGGGGACGGAGCCACGAACGAAGATCAGGCCACGATCGGAGTCGGTACGCACAACTTCCAGGTTCTGCTGCGTGCGCTGACGGTCACCCATATGGCCGGCCATCTTCTTGTTCTTGAAGACCTTACCCGGATCCTGGCGATTACCCGTCGAACCGTGCGAACGGTGCGAAATTGAAACGCCGTGCGTCGCGCGCAGACCACCGAAGCCCCAACGCTTCATGGCACCGGCAAAACCCTTACCCACGGTATGACCCGTGATATCGACCTTCTGGCCAGCGATAAAGTGATCCGCAGTAATCGTCGCGCCCACGGGAAGGAGACCTTCCTCGCTGTCGACGCGGAATTCGGCGACCTTCATCTTGAGACCGACATTGGCCTTTGCGAAAGCTTCACGCTGCGGCTTGGCAACGTTCTTCTGCTTCGCATCGCCAGCACCGAGCTGTACCGAGAAATAGCCGTCGCGGTCGGCTGTACTCTGGCCGGTAACCTGACACCCCTCCAGCGAAAGAACAGTCACGGGAACGTGACGTCCATCCTCCTGGAACAGGCGGGTCATCCCGACTTTTTTCGCGATCACGCCAGTGCGCATGACCTAAACTCCTTAAACAGAGGCACAAGGGGACCATTCCCCAGATGCTTGTCAGCCCAAATTTTTCGATGTGTCGCCCCGTCCGGGCTGAAATGCTCGCACGACTAGAAGCCGATTGAGCGAGACGGGGGACGCAGACCCGGCCCTTGCTCTCCCGAAGGAGGGGTCCGGCGGTATCCCTATGTCTTGCCGAAAATCCAGAAACTCTGGCGATCCGGCGGGGCCGTAGGTGCCCCGAAACTCTCTGGCTGCTTTTAGGTCCACCAGAAAGACCAGTAGTGATCCGCGCTAAGCCAGCTTGATCTCTACGTTAACACCCGCAGCAAGGTCCAGCTTCATCAACGCGTCGACCGTCTGGGCGTTGGGCTGCACGATATCGAGCAACCGCTTGTATGTGCGCACCTCGAACTGCTCGCGCGACTTCTTGTCGATGTGCGGGCCGCGGTTCACGGTGAACTTCTCGATACGCGTCGGCAACGGAATGGGACCACGAATAAGCGCGCCGGTGCGGCGTGCCGTGTCCGCAATCTCGCCAGTTGCCTGGTCGAGCACGCGGTGATCGAAGGCCTTGAGGCGAATACGAATATTCTGTGCGTCCATAATTCCGTCTACCGATGCGAAAGAGCCAAGCGAGCCTTTTCAAACCCGCCAAAATAAAAAGGCCCGCCCCGCTGTTGCCCGGTTTCCCGGAACGGGCGGCCTTGTGTTCAAGTTCGTTGCGACAGAGACGAATCTCCGTCTGTTGGGGCGCGTATACGGAGATGAAGCGCTGCTTGCAACCCCCGAGTTACGCCAATTTTGTAAGCCCGACTTTATTGCCGCCGATACAACGACAAGGCAAAACCAGGCTCACATAAAAAGGGCCCGGCACTCGCAATGAGGCCGGGCCCGTTTCTATCCAGTTGCGCCTTGCGGCGCGGCAGGATTACTTGGTGATCTTCGAGACAACGCCCGAGCCAACCGTACGGCCACCTTCGCGGATAGCGAAGCGCAGACCTTCATCCATGGCGATCGGAGCGATCAGCTTCACACCGATCGTCACGTTGTCGCCAGGCATAACCATTTCCGTGCCTTCCGGCAGGATCACTTCACCGGTTACGTCAGTCGTACGGAAGTAGAACTGCGGACGGTAGTTGGCGAAGAACGGCGTGTGACGACCACCCTCGTCCTTGGACAGGACATAGACCTCTGCCGAGAACTCGGTGTGCGGAGTCACGGTGCCCGGCTTCGCGAGAACCTGACCACGCTCAACGTCATCACGGCCAACGCCGCGGATCAGAGCGCCGATGTTGTCGCCGGCCTGACCGCTGTCGAGCAGCTTGCGGAACATTTCAACGCCGGTCACGGTCGTCTTCGAAGTGTCCTTGATGCCGACGATTTCAACTTCGTCGCCAACATTCACAACGCCGGTTTCGACGCGGCCGGTCACAACCGTACCACGACCGGAGATCGAGAACACATCTTCGATCGGCATCAGGAATGCCTGGTCAACCGGACGTTCCGGCTGCGGGATGTGCTCGTCAACAGCCTTCATCAGCTCGATGATGGAGTTCTTGCCGATTTCGTCATCGCGACCTTCAAGAGCGGCCAGAGCCGAACCCTTGACGATCGGAATGTTGTCACCGTCGAAGTCATAGTCGCTCAGCAGTTCGCGAACTTCCAGTTCGACCAGCTCAAGCAGCTCTTCGTCATCAACCTGGTCAACCTTGTTCAGGTAAACGACCAGAGCCGGAACGCCGACCTGACGCGACAGCAGGATGTGCTCACGCGTCTGCGGCATGGGGCCGTCGGCAGCGTTCACAACGAGGATGGCGCCGTCCATCTGCGCAGCACCGGTGATCATGTTCTTCACATAGTCAGCGTGTCCCGGGCAATCGACGTGCGCATAGTGACGTGCGTCGGTTTCGTATTCGACGTGTGCGGTCGAGATGGTGATGCCGCGCTCGCGCTCTTCAGGAGCCTTGTCGATGTTTGCAAAATCGACAGCAGCACCGCCATAGGTTTCAGCCATCACTTTGGTGATAGCAGCCGTAAGCGTGGTCTTGCCGTGGTCAACGTGACCGATGGTGCCGACGTTGCAATGCGGCTTGTTCCGCTGGAATTTTTCCTTCGCCATGTTTCAAATAACCTCTGTTAGTCTAAATTAAATTTCATCGGGAGAGGAAGCGGCACCCGTTGAATCAGGCGCCGCCCCTAAACGCTTGCCTCACCTTAGGCAAGCTTCTCCTTGATCTCCTGAGCCACATTCGACGGAACTTCGTCATAGTGGCTGAACTGCATCGTGTACTGGGCACGGCCTTGGGTGAAGGAACGCAGTTCGTTCACGTAACCGAACATGTTGGCCAGCGGGACAAAGGCGTCGACAACCTGTGCGTTCCCGCGGCTATCGGTACCCTGGATCTGGCCACGACGCGAATTCAGGTCGCCAATAACGTCGCCTATGAACTCTTCAGGCGTAACCACTTCAACCTTCATCACAGGCTCCAGCAGCTTGATGCCCGCACGCTCTGCCGCTTCGCGCATTGCGCCACGACCGGTGATTTCGAACGCCACGGTGCTCGAGTCGACATCATGGTACTTGCCGTCGATCAGCTCGATCGTGAAATCGATGATCGGGAAGCCGACCAGGTAGCCGCTTTCAGCCTGCTCGCGCATACCCTTCTCTACCGAAGGAATGTACTCGCGGGGGATGTTGCCACCCTTGATGTTGTCTTCGAAGACGATGCCCTGACCACGTTCGCCCGGGATCACCTTGACCTTGGCTTCACCAAACTGACCCGAACCACCCGACTGCTTCTTGTGGGTGTAGGTCACTTCGACTTCACGGGCGAGCGATTCGCGATAGGCCACCTGCGGCGCACCCACATTCGCTTCGACCTTGAACTCGCGCTTCATGCGATCAACAAGGATGTCGAGATGAAGCTCGCCCATACCCTTGATGATTGTCTGACCCGACTCGTGATCGGTCGAAACGCGGAACGAAGGATCTTCGGCAGCCAGGCGGTTGAGGGCCACGCCCATCTTCTCCTGGTCGGCCTTGGTCTTTGGCTCCACCGACAGCTCGATCACCGGGTCGGGGAATTCCATCCGTTCAAGAATGATCGGGTTCTGCGGAGCGCAGAGGGTGTCACCCGTGGTGGTTTCCTTCAGGCCCGCGATGGCGACGATATCGCCGGCAAATGCCTCATCGATATCTTCGCGGTTGTTGGAGTGCATCAGCAGCATACGGCCGATCTTTTCCTTTTTGTTCTTCACGGAGTTCAGGACGGTGCCCTTGGACAGTTTGCCGGAATAGATGCGGGTAAAGGTGAGCGAGCCGACAAAGGGATCGTTCATAATCTTGAACGCCAGCGCGGAGAACGGTGCATCGTCGGACGACGGACGCGACTCTTCCTTGTCCTCCTCGCCGGGGACGACGCCGTTGATGGCAGCAATGTCAGTCGGCGCGGGCATATAATCGACCACGGCATCGAGAAGGGGCTGCACGCCCTTGTTCTTGAACGCGGAGCCGCACAGCACCGGCACGAAAGCCTGCTCCAGCGTACCCTTGCGGATCAGGCGCTTCAGCGTAGCAGCGTCGGGCGCCTCGCCTGACTCCAGATAGGCTTCCATCGCGTCGTCGTCCTGCTCGACAGCAAGCTCGACAAGGATCTCGCGATATTCGGCAGCCTTGTCGGCGAGGTCGGCGGGGATGTCGACGTAGTTGAACGTCGCGCCAAGACCGTCGTTCTCCCAAACAATGCCACGCATGTTTACAAGGTCAACAACGCCCTGAAGGTCGCTTTCCGCACCAATCGGCAAGTAAAGCACAAGAGGCTTTGCACCCAGGCGGTCTACAATGCTCTGCACGCAATAGTAGAAGTCGGCGCCGGTGCGATCCAGCTTGTTGATGAAGCACATGCGGGGGACTTTGTACTTGTCCGCCTGGCGCCATACGGTTTCGGATTGCGGTTCAACGCCTGCGACTCCGTCGAACACGGCCACTGCACCATCGAGAACGCGTAGGGAACGCTCGACTTCGATGGTGAAGTCCACGTGTCCGGGCGTATCGATGATGTTGATGCGGTGCTTGGGGCCTTCGCCGTCTTCGGCGGACCAGAACGTGGTGGTCGCAGCAGACGTGATGGTGATGCCGCGCTCCTGCTCCTGCTCCATCCAGTCCATCGTCGCGGCACCATCGTGCACTTCGCCGATCTTGTAGGACTTGCCGGTGTAATACAGAATACGCTCGGTCGTAGTGGTCTTGCCGGCATCGATGTGAGCCATGATGCCGATGTTGCGATAGCGCTCCAGCGGATAGTCGCGGGCCATGTTCAATTCCTTAGTGTTCGGGTGCGAAAACGGGTCGCGCCCCATATAGTCTCGATTGTGACCGCTTGAAGACCGGGGCACCTGGCCCCGACCTTACAAGCAGCACGTCCTACCAGCGGTAATGCGAGAAGGCGCGGTTGGCATCCGCCATGCGGTGCGTGTCTTCACGCTTCTTCACGGCATTGCCGCGGTTGTTGGCGGCATCCATCAGCTCTGCCGAGAGGCGCGCGCTCATGGTGGTTTCCGCACGACCGCGAGCGGCACCGATCAGCCAGCGAATGGCCAGCGCCTGGGCACGCTCGGGACGAACCTCCACCGGCACCTGGTACGTAGCACCACCAACGCGGCGGCTGCGCACTTCCACGGCGGGCGCAACATTCTGCAGCGCTTCGTGGAACAGCTGCACGGGATCGGTCTTGGCACGGTTCTCGACGGTGTCGAGCGCGCTGTAGACGATACCTTCTGCAACGGCCTTCTTACCGTCCAGCATCAGGTTGTTCATGAACTTCGAAAGCACCTGATCTCCGAACTTGGGATCAGGCAGGATTTCCCGCTTCTCGGGACGACGACGACGTGACATATTTCATATTCCTTCGGAATGCGGCAGTCACCTGCGTGACTGCCTTGCGGCGCTGGCCCGCTCCAGACCCATCGGACATACCTGCGTAAGGTAGCCGGGAGGGGGAGCGACCCACCGCCGCACCAAACTTACTTCGGACGCTTGGCGCCGTACTTCGAACGGGACTGGCGACGGTCCTTCACGCCCTGCGTGTCGAGCACGCCGCGCAGCACGTGGTAGCGCACGCCGGGAAGGTCGCGCACACGGCCGCCGCGGATCAGCACGACAGAGTGTTCCTGGAGGTTGTGGCCCTCGCCTGGAATGTAGGCGATGATCTCGCGCTGGTTGGTAAGACGGATCTTGGCCACCTTGCGCAGTGCCGAGTTCGGCTTCTTCGGGGTCGTCGTGTAGACGCGCGTGCAAACGCCGCGCTTCTGCGGGTTGTTCATCATCGCCGCAGACTTGCTTTTCTTGACGATGGGACTGCGGCCCTTGCGGACCAGCTGGTTAATTGTCGGCATAGTTTCTCTTCACCGTTCGAGGGGTTCGTGGCCCGCCCACCATGCCCGCTTTTGCCAAGCGGATACGAGGGGTTGGCCCTTCACCCAATGTGTAGTGCCAGTTGCACCGGATGGAATATATCGGGATCGCGCAAACCAGACCGGACGCCCACCAGGGAGCTAAGCCGATCAATCGCGCGAGCCTGAAACACTCCACCCGAACCTTCCGGCACCGGGTTACTTTGACGGCTGCCCCACGAAGTCCTCGTCATCCCCGCGAAGGCGGGGAACCAGACCAGGAAATCCCAATAGAAAAAGGCTCCACGCAATGGGAGCCCCGGGACATGACCGGCAATGTTCAGCTCTATCTCACCGGAGACTCGCTACGGGAGCGGGCCTCGGTTGAGGGCGCACTTAGTTGGATTTGGGTGGGGGGTCAAGGGTGGTCTTAGCAGTTGCTCATGACATGAATGCTGTTATTCGGAGCTCAGATTGAAAAGGCATGACATGCTCGAAACCACCGAAAAAGCTAGCAAGCAATCTATCATTCAAGAATTTTCAATTTTAGGGCTCTATGGCTATCGTGACTTGACGATTGAGAGCGCAACCACCGCGAAAATTCTTATAGCCCAGAATGGCGCAGGAAAAACTACACTTCTGAATGCGCTCTACAATACGGTCACGAGGAACTATGGCAGACTTAGAAATCTCGAATTCAGGGAGATAAGATTAAAGATCGCTGGGTTTGATAGGCTTACTCTTACGAAAGAGGCCATTAGTGGAGTCGCTAGGACAGCCGCTTCCGCACCAGAATTAGTGAGCGCTTCGGTCAAGTACGATATCGAACCGGTGAATCTAGTTTCATTTCTACTCGACGAATGGTCGACAATCGAAGATACCGATTTTATCGACAACTCCACACTAAGTAAAGTTCATCATTCAGAGGGATATGTTCGTTCGCAAACTCAGAAGTCTATGAATGCACTATTCAACTTAGTCATTGGTGTAGATGATCAACTAAGTACTTTCGATGGGGCCATTGTTCGTGCGTTTTCTGAATTTGAAATAGTTTATTTGCCAACCTACCGCCGACTAGAACTCGATCTCGCTCAAGACGATAAGTACGTTCGGCGCCGTCGCCGTCCGCGTCTAAAATTCGCTCGACGGAGCATCCATTCCGGCAAAGTCGAGTTCGGTCTTTCCGATATTCGTGAGCAGTTGGCGGAACTCAACTCTGCTATCGTACGAAGATCCAACATCGGATATCGTGATCTGACAGCGCGCATCATCAATGACATGATTGAAGGCCGCCTAGACAGGGACGAAGCCGCCCCCGAGCGCATTCCTGACCGTGAAGACTTGGAAATGTTCTTTGAACGCCTTTCAGACTCACGCCGAGTTGGCCCTTACCCCCAAATTTCCGCACCTAACATCGAAAAACTATACAGTATCGAACTAGAAAATTCTCAATCCGACGTATTCTTAAGATATTTTATGGATAAGCTCACCGAAGTAATCGATGCAACAAAGTACATTGAGAGATCAGTAGATAGTTTCATAAGCACGTGCAATAAGTATTTGGCCAGCCCAGACCTCTCGGTTGACCCGTCAGAGGCAGATTGGGCTAAAAATGCTTTAGATGCGAAGTGCTTGCGGGTCGATCGCGGAACACTGCGGGTATCGGTCGAAAGCCTACCTACAAGGAAACGCATAAGTTTAGATGCGCTTTCATCTGGCGAAAAGCAGATGGTCTCTCTTTTTGCTAAAATGTATCTATATCCAAAACCAAAAATCGTACTGATTGATGAACCAGAGTTGTCGCTTTCGATAGAGTGGCAGACTCATGTTCTCGAAGATATTCTATTGGCGCCGGACTGCCAGCAACTAATTGCGATTACTCATTCACCTTTCGTTTTCGATAACGACCTTGAGCCTTTCGCAGGTTCACTGAGCCTTCATCTTGATTTTTCTCAAGATCTTTTTGATCAAGTATTCGATGAAGAAGAAATGATCGACGATGAAATGGACGACAAGATCTAGGCGATGGCAGATAAAGCGGTAGATGCCCTGATCGCCAAGAGAAGCAAACGCTCGGTACTAAAGCTTAAGCTATTAAAGGTCAGGAGTAGAGTTGGATCGCGGACGATTTATGCCTTTGAAGGACGGGATGATCGCAAGGTTTTTGGTCGTTGGATATTCAGGGTTGCTGAGGGCCGCGAGTATGAGCCATTTGTCGGCGACGGTAAGAGACAAGCGCGTCAGATAAGTGAGATCATAGAGCACGACCGTGCTGGAATTGGTGAGCTATTTGTTTTTGTTGATCGAGACTTCGATGATTTGGACGGATTCGAGGCCATCGATTTCGTATTTTGCACTTGTCGCTATAGTATAGAAAATTACCTTGTCTGTCGGTCTGTCTTGGATCTCGGCCTTCGAGATGATTTTGGATTGGAAGGGTTTCCCTCACTCCGCCAGCGTATACTCGATCAGTTTGAGGCTGATTACTCCACTTTTCTAGATTTAATGACTGAAGCAAATTGGAGGCTATTCGTCGCTAAGAAATGTGGGATTAAACGGCTTTCTGTTCCGAAGAATGTGGAAGGTTTCGTTTCAGTCCAGGTCGCTAATGTAGTACCCCGACCGTGCGATCTTTCTAAATTAATAGAACTTGAACGTGAACCTAGTAACGCTGAAGAAAAAGATTGGCGACAGGCATTTAGCGAGCTTAATGCTTACACCCGTTACCGCGGGAAGTTCGCGTTTAGCTTTTTTAACAAGTGGATCGCGTCATTGCGCCAAGAGCTGATTGGAGGACAATCAGATCTTGTATACGATGAAGACTTGACCGACATCGCAATCAACGATGTGGGACTAATCGCCTTCTCTGCCAGAAGTCCGATGCCAGACGGATTGCGAGCATTCCTAGAGGGGCATTAGCCCTTCCCTACAACTGTCCGCCTATGCTCCACCCAGCGCATGACTGACACCCATCTTATTTGTTTAGCCCCTCAAGCGCCGGGCGGAGTGCGTCCGCACTCCTTGGCTTTCCTCGCATTGGCTCGGGCGCGCAGGCAGGTGGCCTTTGGCCATCTTCGCCTTCGGCTCCGATTCCGCGCTTGCGAGCCCTGCGGGATCGGACCTTCGCCAGACATCGGGGTTTGCGCGTGAACTCTTTGCCCGCCAGAAAGCGCGCCACGCCTCGCCAGGCCACCAGCTACGTCACCGCCCCGCCCCCGCCCGTGGCAGCGGACGATCCGCTGCTCGATTTCGCGCCTGTTCCGCATGTCCAGCCGCGCAGGAACTCCATCACGCCCGATCGGCAGCGCAAGTTCATCGCCCATCTCGCCGCCACCGGCATCGTCACGCAGGCTGCAAAGCACATCGGCGCGAGCATGGAGGCTTTGTACAAGCTGCGGCAGAAGGCGGGGGCGGAAGAGTTCTGCGCCGCGTGGGATAAGGCGGTGGATCGCGGGGTATCCCGGCTGGAGGATTGCGCGCTGGCCCGCGCGATAGAGGGGGAGGAGCGCATGGTCGTCTCTGCCGGACAGGTGGTGGGCACGGAGCGGCGGCATAACGAGGCGCTGGTGATGTTCTTCCTGCGCCACCGCCGCGCGGACCGCTACGGCCCCGACATCGCGCCCGGCCATCCCTTGTACGAGCGCATCCGTGCAGAAGTGCTGGCTCAGGAAGCCGCCAAGCGGCCCAGCAAGGCCGAAGTGCTCGCCAGCCTCAACGCCAAGCTCGACCGCATGGCCCAGCGGCGCCGCGCGGCGGATCGCCTGCTGGAAGGGGACGCGGAACGCGAGTAGCGCGTCTCTTGCCATGCGCGCGTGGAGAAAGGCTGCGCCTTGGGCCTTTAGCGCCGCGTCATGATCATCGAGGCACCCTCGACCCCGTAGGCGCCGCACAGGGGAACGATGGCGCAGTGCACGTTCAGCGATGCGCCCTTGTTCGCCAGCAGGTCCAGGTCGCAATTGGTTGCGCAGTCACGCTCCAGCACCTTGTCGAGAATCTTGCGAAAGGCGTGCTGGTGTTCGCGCACGATCACATCGTCCAGGCGGATGCCCATCAGCTTCTCGTGCGAGATGCCGAGCCAGTCTTCCAGCGTGGCGTCGGCCATCGCGATAAGGCCGCGCGGCGACAGGCGGACGTAGCTGACATCGGGATTGCGGCTGATCGCCTCCAGCATGGCTTCCTTCGCGTCGGCCATGCGGTAGCGTTCGACCTCCTCGGTAATATCGCGCAGCAGCAGCACGAACTGCTCACCCAGGGGGATGGACTGGAAGTTGACCCACCGCCCCTTGCGCCGCTGCGAAGGCAGGTCGGCGGCCAAGGCTTCCCTGGTTTCGATTGTCCGGCGATACTGCACCTGCATCACGCTGCCCTCCAGCTCCGGCAGGCACTGCGTAAGACGGACGCCGGGCTGGAGCGGTTCGAGATCGAGGAACTCCTTCGCCTGCCTGTTGGCGTAAAGTATCACCTCGTCGCGGTCGCACACCAGGAGCCCTTCCTTCAGGCGCTCCGACAGCGAGATCAGCTGCTGGTCGGCCGTCATCGCGCCGCTGCCCCCCGCGGGCCGGGCCATCTGCTCGAAAATCTCGGCCCCGGTCAGCACGTGCGACACGCGGCCGTGGGTGGTAATGGCGACGGGCCTGGAAAGTGCCGTTTCCCGCCACTTGGCGAAAGATCGCACCAGTTCGGCGGACGTGACGCTCTCCACCGGTGTCTGGTCTTGTGACGTGTTCAAGTCATGCAAATCGCTGCCCCACATAATGCGTACCCCAATGTGACGGACGAGGTTTTAGCGAACCTCGCCCCACAAAGTCTTGTCCTTCCGTAAAGACGGAAAAGGCTAATGGCAAAAGCCTTCAAGAAAAGAAATTTAATTACAAGTGATCATTGATAACAACCAAGGCGATGATGGTTAAGACTATCGCTTTGTATAGATCGGCCAGCTTTCAATACGCCGCACTTACTGGATTTCGGCGCCAACCTCCCAGTCCGTCCCCTGCCGCGGCTCCATCCCCTCGCTGATCATCAGGGTATAGGAGCCGGCCGTTCCGCCGTAGCCCTGCGCCCGCACACGCAGCATGTCCAGCAGGCCGGGCTGGTCGGCAACCAGGCCAAGGTCCACCGGCAACAGTGCGTTCAGATCACCGCCCCCGTCATCATCGCTGGCCACCACGGCGAAACCCAGCGGGGTGTCGAAGCCCAGTTCGAGGTAGGAATCGATTTCGCCGCCGAAGTCGGGATCGCCCGCGCCGCTGGCGCCCATGCGGATGGTCACCTCGCCATTCCCCGCGCGGATCGCCGCCTTCGCCGCCTCGCTCAGCTGGTAGTCGATGTGGCTGGGCATCAGCGAGGGGTCGGCGGCCTCGCCATAACCGGAGGCAAGCTCCCCGCTCGCCTCGTCATCAAAGCCGATCACCTGCAAGGGCAATTGCGCCAAGGCCTCCCGCTGCTCTCGCACGCGCAAGCGGTAGCCGCCTTCGCTCTCGCCCAGCCCTCTTGCGGCGATGGTGTAGGTGCCGGTGTCGGCGAAGGTGTGCCGCAATACGGAGTTCAGCCCCTCCCCCCCGTCATCGTCGGAGGCGACCGTTTCGCCGCCGGGATCGCGCAGTTCCAGATAGGGATCGAGATTGTCATCGGTGGCCACCAGGGCGATTTCCACAGCCTCCCCCGCCTGGCCCTGCATGGTGAAGAGATGTTCCTCCCCCGCCAGCGTGCCCGTTTCGCGCGCGCCGTAGCTGACTGCGCGGGTGCCAACCGCGACATAATTGCTTGTGGAAAGGCGCAGGTCGAAACTGCCGCCGTAGCTCGCCTCGTCTTCGTCCCATCCGGCATCGAAGCTGTCGACTTCCAGCGTGATGCGGCGGCTGCGGTCTTCCGCTGCAATGCGCGCGCGTGGATTGAGATCGTCGCCGCCGTCGTCATCTTCAACGATCAGTTCGCCGCCCGCATCCAGCACGCGCAGGACGGGATCGAAGCCATCGCGCGAAATCACGTCGACTTGCATCGCGGTATCGGCAGGCACGGTAAGCCCGAAGACAGCCGCCTCCCCGTCCACTTCGCCCTGGAAAATGCGCGCGTCGCTTTGCGCGCCGTCCAGATCGCGAACCTGCGCGCTGGCTGGCGATGTCAGCAGGGCGCTGGCCCCGGCTAGCAGGATTGCGGTGCGGATTGGCTTGGTCATCGAGTAGTCCCCTGTTGGCGTGCGCAAAAGCATTTCGCCTGCAACCATTAAAGATTATCGAAGCCCGTTCAATCGCCGCTTTTGCCCGTCCCTCCGCGCCACTCGTCGGACAGGATCGCCCAGAGCCAGGTATCGGTCCAGCCGATATGCGTTTTCATGGTATGGCGCAGGTGCCCTTCGCGCGTGAAGCCGAGGCGTTCGAGCAATGCGTTGGAGCGGACATTGCGCGGATCGACATCGGCATAGATGCGATGAAATCCCTCCTCCCGGAACAGGTGCGTCACCAGCGCGCTGACGCACTCGCGCGCAATCCCGCGCCCGCCGTTGCCGGGCACCATGATATAGCCGATCTCGGCCACCTGCTCCACATTGCTGCTGGCCACCATGCGGAAAACCGGATCGCCGCCCCCGTGCGGCTCGCAAATCCAGGTGCGCCCGTTCCACGTGCCGCGCGTGTCGAACAGGTATTCGCGAAATTCTTGCAGATCGTCGAACGGCCCCCGTCCCCAGTAGCGCATCTGCGTATCGCTGGAGAAGGCGGGCCAGAAGGCGGTTTCATCGCCCTGCTTGAGCGGGCGGCAGTGAAAGCGCGGCGTTGTGATTATGGGAGTGTTGGACATCGGGACGGTGATAGCAGGCGCGTCGAGTGGCGCCAGTATCGGTGCAATGCGATGTGGATAGTGGTGGTAAGCGGACTGTTCGGGACGACGAATGCAACCAGATAGAGCTGCCCTTCAGCTAACGACCCCTTTGTGGACCATTCATCGTCGGCAAGACTTAGCTTCGGGGAGCGGGACATGGAAGCCCGTCGAACCTTAATGGAACCAGAGGGGTTCCGCTGGTCAGGTTGGATCATGTCAAAGCTTCTGAAAATCGATCCTACTTCGTTCAAGCGCGTCTGCGAGAGTGGTGTCATCCAGCACGGCCAGGAAAGCGCCCATCGCCGTGCCCAGGATTGGTGTCAGACCGCAGCCCTGGCTAAGAATACAATTGTCGCAGTCGGCTGGCTGCATATCGGGCTCGGTTTCTCGCACTACAGCTCCCAGACTAATGCTTCTTGGGTCACGGGCCAGCGAGAAGCCTCCGCCTCTGCCGCGCGCAGTGTGCAGCAGACCTAGCTTGCCAAGGTGGTTTACGACCTTGGTCAAATGGTTTCGCGAGATGCCGTGCTGCGTTGCTACGTCGGCGATCGACAGGCGTTTCTTGGGATTGGCTGCTGCCTGCAGCAGAATGCGCAAGGCAAAGTCGGTATGCAATGTGAGTTTAATGACGCGCACTCCAATTGATGCTTTCTATTTACATCTTAAACGCGAGCTGTATAGATGCATTTTGAATGCAACAAAAAGGATCGGCAATGACCCGCACACTTTCCCCCGAAGCAATGGCAACCGTCAAGGCTACAGCGCCCGCCCTCAGGGTGCATGGACTGGCCATCACCGAGCGCATGTACGAGCGTATGTTTGCAGCGCATCCGGAGGTGAAGGATATGTTCGATCAGGCGGCTCAGGAATCGGGCGAGCAACCGAAGAGGCTTGCAGGTGCCATCCTCGCTTACGCCGAGAATGTCGACAAACTCGAGAATTTGACTGGCCCGGTCATGCGCATGGCACGGCGCCACGTGGAAACTCACGTAAAGCCCGAACACTATCCGATCGTGGCCGACAACCTGCTCGCCGCGATCAAGGATGTGCTGGGAGAAGTTGCCACCGACGAAATCCTAGCCGCCTGGGGCGACGCATACTGGTATCTGGCCGATATCCTGATTGCACAAGAGTCCGAGTTATACAATGCGCAATCCCATTCCTGAGGGCGGCATGCCAACACCATACAAGACGACCCCGCGGTTCGACGAAAACACCCTGCCCGAGGCCATTCGTAACGCGCATAGCACCAAGGCGGGGGTGTGGGGTCTGTTGGTGGTAGACGAAGGAAGCGCCCGGCTCGTATTCCACGAACCGCGGCGGGAGGTAGAAGTCTTCCCCGGCAGGCCAGCGAAGATCCCACCACAGTCAATTCATCACGTGGAAACCGCGCAAGATGTGCAACTGCACGTCGAGTTCTTCCGGGAGGAGCCAAATCCGTGATCCGCATCGGGTAAGAGCGAACGGCAGCTTCCCACCCTAATTTCAGACTATCCCGCGCTCTGCAGATTTTCCCATTGGCGGACTGGCAGCTTTGCCAAGTCTTCCACCGAATTTCGCCTGTCTGCTAACGACCCAATTGCGGACGTTCGCCTGTTGGCCTAGATTAAGCCGCATGCTGACCTTGGGCGCAATCATGAAAATCATCGAAAAAAGCGGCCATGTTCTGTTCGAGAACTTCAAACACGCTTTGGTCTTCGATCCACAAGCGCAGTTTATGATCTGTGATATTGCCAATGATCAGCGGAGTAATCCTTGGAGCGCGATCAGTATTGACACAGGGGAACTGACCGAGAATGTTTCCCATGAGGTCGGAATTGGGCCATTCTTCGACAGCGTGCTTTATTTTATCAGCAGAGACCGCGACTGCATTCTGCTGCTATTGCCAGAAGCGGACGTCGCTATCCAACTGGCTCAACGCCCTGATTCAATGCTCGCGAGCCAAGAGCAAGAGTCAGAAATCTCAAGTTACCAGAGTGCATTAGATTTCGCCAAGCTTGGTGAGCGAAACAAGCCTTGGACACAGTTCGTATATGAGTGGAAGGAACTACCGTCGAAATTTGGCTAACTTCCGCTTTCCACCCCCTTTCGGACGTTCCCGCGCTTTGCAGAATTTCCCGTCAGCGGACTGGCAGCTTCGCCCCTGTTCTTGTCGAAAGCGAACTGCCATCTAACGCCCCCGTTGCTGATGTTTTAAAAATTGATAGGGTAGCGTCATGGATGAGCCGTCTCCTTCGAAGTCCAAAGCGCCATCTCGCTTGGATTTTCTTCCGTTGGTGATCGCCTCGTTGCTTCTCTTATTCGCGAACGTGAATGGTTTGCCGAATAATTGGTCACTCGTGCTGCTGGCAGCTTCCTTCATTCTGTTGATTTTAGCCCTCGTCCGAATAGCTTCGTATTATTCTCGACCGAAGAACCGCTAATCGCCCCAACTTCAGACGTTTTCACCTCTGGCGGATTTTCCCATCCCCGGCGTCGGCTAGCTGGCAATCAGGTTGCGAATAGCCTTAAGGTCTTCACATCGAGCAAGGCCACTGGTGGGATCGTTGATCACCAATTTGCCCTCCAAAAATTTCATCGCAATGGACCCGATTGTTCCGTTTCTGAAGCCGTTCAACTATCGAACAATCTCAGCCCGCCACCGGATAAAATATGCCGAGCATCGCACTTGACCATTTGACCTGTATCGACGCGGATCCTTTCGCGTTGATCGAGATCGCCAGTGCGGCCGGCTATGATGCAATCTGCCCCTTCCTGTATACGATGCCCCAGCTTCCGTTGATGCCGCAGTATGATCTGATCCAAAATCGTGCCGACACAAAAGCTTTAAGAGACAAGGCCGACGATAGCGGCATAGGCATAGATCTGGCGTATCCCCTCGCGATCGAGCCGGGCACGCAGACCCAGTCTCTTCGTCCGCTGTTTGATTGCGCCGCAGAGCTGGGAGCCAAGTTTCTCAATACTCTGGTCTTCGATCGCGATCTGGCCAGACGGGCTGCAACCGCCAGCGGGATGTGCGACCTGGCCGAGGAATACGGGGTGAAGCTCGCAGTCGAGTTCTATCCGATGTCCGCGCTTCGCTCCCTGGATGACGCACAGGTTTTGCTGGCTGCGGTTGAAAGGCCGAAAACGCTCGGCCTCAATATCGATCTCTTGCATTTGATCCGCTCTGGTGGCTCGGCCGATGACCTTGGGAAGATCGCGCCGGAGGCCATTTTTTGCGCGCAGGTTTGCGATGCGCCAGCCGCAATCGACTTCGACGAGAGGGAATATGAAGCCTCGTCCAACAGATTGATGCCGGGGATGGGGCAGCTTGATGTTGCCGGCTTTCTCAACGCCATACCCGATTATTGCCTGGTGACGGTGGAAGTTCCACAACCTGAATCACTAGTTTTGCAAGTCAGCGCTCTTACCCGGGCCAAGCGAGCGTTTGACTCACTTCGGGACGAGCAGCTTCGCGCCCGTTCTCGTCAGAATTTCAACCGTTAGCCGTCGGCAGGCCAACACCCACCATTCGGGCTATCCCTGCGAGGATGCAGTGTGGGGATTGGCGGACCCGCGCCGTTGCACCGTTTCGAACAGCGATTCCGCCACGATCGTCTGGATCATCCGAATTCGCTGGGGATGCGTTCGGGCAAACGGAAACTGCGCCTGCTGATAGGACGCCACCCGGTCAGCAAAATACGAATACGATGCGGTATCGAAATGATCGTTGAGGGCGCGATCGAGTGTCCAGGCGGAGAAGTCGAAAGCCACACAGTAGTCCATCCACAGGACGTCGTTCATCGGCTCGGCAGCCTGGTGGCAGTTGATGCTGAAGTCCTGCGCGCCAACCAGGCCGGTTTCGCCCTGAACGCGCACGAAGTCCTCCACTGCCGTGGCAACTTTCGCTTCGAACGCCGCATTGTCCGGAACCTGGTCGACCGTACCTGTGAACCCTTCGTTAGAACCATTCGCGAAAGATCTGTTCGCGCTATTCAGATCGACCCTGACTTCAGGAACGAAATCGTCGCCTTCGAATGCGTCGATCACCGATCTGGACAATGCGACGCCTTCTTCCTGATCGGCGACTTTCAAGGCAATCGATACGAATGTCGCGGCGATCATCACGCCGATAGCCGTACGCGCCAGAGCTGCTGCATGTGACTTGCCGGAGTATTCGGCCTTTACGGGTGAACGCTTGCGATGTTTCGGTTGCGGTGAGCGTGCTGGTCGCAATGGTCTCGACGGACGAGGCGCGTGTTTTTTGGCTCTCAAGGCATCATAAGCGGACCGTCGCGCGGGATTGCGCAGACACCGGTAAGCGTCGTTCAGCCTCTGCGCCTTGTCGACCGAAACTGGATTCCGGTTGGCATCCGGATGATACTTTCGCATCATGGCCTTGTATGCGGCCGTAACGACCTCCGGCTCAGCCGATGGGGAGACACCTAGAATTTTGTAATAGTCTTCCAGCGGCCCGCCCCGTTATATCGCCCGATTACATTATTCTATCTGAGCTACGCATCTTCTCACTGCTGGAACAATACGTAAAACTACCGGGGCGCATTCCTCAACCACAACCGCCTATCCAATCCACAGTTCATTTGGAGAGTGCGCAGACGCCGCTATGGGTGGGGGGCAGCCTGAGCGCATGGTTTCGCCACAAGCGGCTGGTCGGCTAGCGACCTTGTTGCGGGCGCTGTCTTAATAGCTTAGCGTGTTTTATAGTCTGGCTATGCGACGAGGATCGAACCCTGCGGCAGAACTATATCGCTGACCTGTTTGTGAAAATCGCCGTGAACCTCGTTTGGGTGTGGATAGCCGCACTTACCCTGCTGACATTTATCGCATTCGCCATTGTTGGCTTTGGCGGAACTGGTGCTTTCACGACAGACCCACCGCCCGATGAGCCAGCGTGGATAGGCATTATGTTGGCCACTGCGTTATTCATCTTGCTTGAGTGGGGAGCATGGCTCGCACGGCGAAAGCTACTTATGATCTGAGCGAGATACGCCTTCAACTGACGACCGCTTTCAACCTCAATCGCAAACGTCCCGCTCATTCGCGAACATCGCCATTAGCGGACAGGCTGATTCCCAGACCTTAATGCCCGTGCAGGCTGGCCATCACCCGGCGGTCAGAAACTCCACCAGCGCCTTCACCTTTTTCTGCCGCCATTGCGGGCGCGGAGCGAGGAGCCAGTAGGCGCGGCGGCATTCCACAGGCTCGCCGATGGCTTCCAGTCGTCCCTGAGCCAAAGCCTCTGCCACCAGCGGCAGCGGCAGGGTGACGCGGCCAAGGCCTGCGAGGGCGGAGCTGAGAGCCTGCCCTGCGCTGCCCACGCTAAGCGCGGTCTTCTCGCCCGTTGGCGTTTCGAACGTGGGCCAGCTTATCCAGCCGTCGGGCGCGCCCGGTGCTGCCACGACCACGCGGTGCCCCGGTTCCAGCTGCACGCCTTCCAGTTCTCCCGGACCTTCCACCAGCCGCACGGCAAGGTCGAGATTGGCCTCGGTAAATTCGGCATCTTCGCTGGCCGCGATCTGGAAGCGGATATCGGGATTGTCCCTGCGGAACCCCGCCAGGCGCGGCGCCAGCCACTGGGCGTAAAATTCACGCGGGGCGGCGATGGCATAGTTGGAGGAGGACTGGCCCGCCTGCATCGCCTGCACGCTTTCCTCGAAATGCAGGAAGCCTTCGCGCAAAGCGTCAAGGCCGGCCTCGGCCTCTCCGGTCAGCTCCAGCCCCTTCGACGTGCGGCGGAACAGGACCACGCCCAGCACGTCTTCCAGCGCGCGGATCTGCTGACCAACGGCAGCGGGCGTCACCGCCAGCTCGTCTGCCGCGCGCGTGAACGACAGGTGCCGCGCGGCGGCATCGAACACGCGCAGGGCGTTGAGGGGAAGGTGGGTGCGTTTCATGGTTTTCGTCCGTCCCCAGCCTCTAGGAAAGGCGGAGCGTCGCGGCAAGCCGCTTTACCGGGCGCCCGAATTCCGGGCCCGGACCGATCAGACCGAACTGTCTGCCGGTGCGGCAAGGGGGAAGTAGGGGATTGCCACTTCGAACTGCGAGCCATCGGCGTGGATAAAGGTGTAGTGCCCCTCCATCGCGCCCTGGTTGGTGGTGAGCTCGCAACCGGACACGTAATCGTGCGTCTGCCCCGGTTTCAGCACAGGGGTTTCCCCCACGACGCCTTCACCGTCGACGATGTTCACCATCCCGTTCGAATCGGTGATGCGCCAGTGGCGGCTTTTCAGCTGGACGGTATCGTCCCGGCCGTTTTCCAGGCGGATATGATAGACCCAGAACCAGCGCCCTGCGCCTACGCGCGATTGCTCCGGCATGAAGTTTACCGACACGCGCACGGTCACGCCCGCCGTGATGGCGGCATGCTGAAACAGTGATTGGATCGCGGCTTGAGTCATCTCTGCCAAGTTAGCGGTTTTGCAGACCGCTACAAGGGGACTAAAGCATCAGCCTGCCGCAAAAGGTTGCTAGACGCCCACCCGGTCCAGCGCCTGCGCAAGATCGTCGATCAGGTCTAGCGGGTCTTCCAGGCCGATATTGATGCGCAGCATGCCGTCCTCGATACCCGCCGCTGCACGTCCCTCTGCGCCCATATTGTGGTGCGTGGTGGTGGCCGGGTGGCAGATCAGCGATTTCGCATCACCGATATTGTTGGAAATGTCGATCAGTTCCAGCGCGTTGCAGATCGCCATGGCCTGTTCCTTGCCCGCGTCACCGGTTCCGGGTGCAAAGAAAGCGAAGATCGGCCCTGCGGCCACCATCTGCTTTTGCGTCAGCGCATGCTGCGGGTGGCTGGGCAGACCGGGATGCAGCACGCGAAGGCCGCGCTCTTCCAGGAATTGCGCGACCTGCAAGGCATTGGCGCTTTGTGCAGGCGCGCGCAGGGGCAGCGTTTCCAGCCCCTTCAGCACCACCCATGCGTTGAAGGGCGCGCAGATGGGGCCGGTGTTGCGCTGGAAGGGTGACAGTGTCTCTTCAATCCATTCGCGGCTGGAACACACCGCCCCTGCCATCACGCGGCCCTGTCCGTCCATCAGCTTCGTCGCGGAATAGGCGACGATATCCGCGCCGAAATCCAGCGGGCGTTGCAGCACGGGGGTGGCAAAGGCGTTGTCCACCACAGTCTTGATGCCTTTGCTGCGCGCCAGACCGCAGACGAATTCCAGGTCCACCAGGTCCATCGTCGGGTTGGCGGGCGTTTCGAAGAAGAACGCCTTGGTGTTGTCCTGCACCGCGGCTTCCCACGCGGCATTGTCGGTGCCGTCGATCGCGGTGTGTGTGATGCCGAACCGGTTCAGCACGTTGTCGAGGATCCAGCGGCATGAGCCGAAGGCCGCGCGGCCGGCCACCACGTGATCGCCTGCGCTCAGCATGCACAATAACGAACTGGTCATAGCCGCCATGCCGCTCGCCTGCACCAGGCATGCCTCTGCCCCTTCCATAGCAGCGATACGCTGTTGCAGCATCTCCACCGTGGGGTTCTTGAAGCGGGAATATTGCATTCCCTGCGCCTCACCCGCGAAACGCGCAGCCACTTCCTGCGCGGTATCGAAGGTATAGCCGCTGGTGAGGTAGAGCGCCTCGCTCGTCTCCCCGTGTTCGCTGCGCATGGTGCCCGCGCGCACGGCCTGTGTGGCAGGGCGCCATGTGGCGGTGACGGAAGGATCGGTGCCGGTGGTTTTCTTCATCGTGAGGCCGCGTTTAGGCAGGCCCTTGTGCATGGGCAAGCGCAGTCAGCCTGAACGCAGCCATTTCAGGGCGCCCGCTTCCATGCCCTTGAACTTGGGCCAGCCCTCTCGATTGTCGTCCAGCGGGGCCAGCAGGATCGGTGTATCGGCGGGCAACTGCCACTTGATGCGGTGATAGAGTTTCGAGCGCGTAAGGTCGGAGCGGATCAGCCACAGGTCGTTTGCCAGCACATGGGCATCGCCGTGAAAGTCAAAGCCGTCCGGCAGCCCGCCGGGAGAATCGAACCAGAGCAGGTAGAGCGCTTGAGCCATGACCAATCAAGCCACCACGGCGCGGCGCGGTTCCATTCCCGATTGTCATGCGCTGTTTGCCTGCTATGCCCTCGGCCCGATGACCGCCGTGCCAGACCACCCCCGCGACCCGTTCGGCTGGAACTGCGTTATCGCCATCGGCTTTTTCCTCGCCTGCCTCGTGCGGCTGGACACGCCTGCTTCTCCCTTCTTCGATGAAGTCCACTACCTGCCCGCCGCGCGGGCGGTGCTGGAACTGGAATGGGCTACCAACGTGGAACACCCACCGCTGGCCAAGCAGATCATTGCCCTGGGGATCGCCATCTTCGGAGACGAGCCGCTCGGCTGGCGGATCATGAGCGTGGTGTTCGGCACACTGGCGCTGTTTGCATCCATGCGGGCCATGTGGTTCGCCAGCCAGACGCGCGCCGCCAGCTTGCTGACGGGATTGTTCGTATCCACGAATTTCCTGCTGTTCGTGCATGCCCGGATCGCCATGCTTGACGGGTTCATGGTGGCCTTCCTGATGCTGGCCGCGTGGATGTTTGCAGCTGCCTTGCGCGAGAACGAGACCGCGCGCTGGCGCTTCGCCATCGCGGGCGTGGCGCTGGGCTGCGCCATGGCGGCCAAGTGGAATGCCATCCCGCTGGCGGTGCTGCCGGGTCTCGCCTTCCTGGCAGCCCGGTGGGCAGCCGGTCGGCGGCGACTGGTGATGTCTGCACGCGGATGGCCCGTGGGCGGAATGACCTTGTGGGAGGCTGCAATCTGGCTGGGTGTGGTGCCGCTGCTGGTCTATGCCGCCACCTACTGGCCGTACCTGTTCTGGCAGGTGCGTTCGGGCGATCCGGGCGGGCTGATCGGCATTCACCAGCAGATGCTGGCGCTGCAAACGCAGGTGCCCGAAGCCCACCCCTATCAGAGCCAGTGGTGGGACTGGACCATCAATCGCCGCGCGATCTGGTATCTTTACGAGGTGGTGGACGGCGCGCAGCGCGGCGTCATGCTGATCGGCAACCCGGTAACGATGCTGGCAGGCATCGTGGCGCTAGGCTGGTGTGCGTGGACCGGCTGGCTCAGCCGGAATGGAACGAATACGGGCGACGGCGTGGGCGCAGTAAGCTGGGACAGGATTGCGGTGGCGGCGGTATTCGTCGTCAGCCTTGCGCTGTGGATCGTGGCGCCGAAGGCCGTGCAATTCTACTTCCACTATTTCCTTCCCGCCATGGCGCTGAGCGCGGCGCTGGCGCTGGGCGTGGAGAATTTGTACCTGCGCGGCAACAGGGCGGTAGCATGGCTGATCGGCCTGGGTGCGCTGGGATGCTTTGCCTACTGGTTCCCCATCCTGACGGCCGCCCCGCTGGACGATCCGCAGGATTTCCTCAAATGGGCATGGACCGATGGCTGGCGCTAGGCGTGGTGCCGGCGACGCTCTTCCAGATCGAGAATCTCGATGGTGCTGTTTTCCGCCGCATCGATGGTAACCGATTTCGCGTTATCGAGTGAGTCGAGGTCTGCAAATGCCTGCTCAATCGCCGCACGCTTATCGAGGATCAACCGCGCCACGCCTTCTGTCAGGCCGCCCTCTTCGCCCACGCGCCCAAGGGCGCCAGCGATGTCGCCGATAACCGCGCTGGTCGCGCTCATGTGAAGTCCGCCGCGATTGTCGAGAAATGCTTTGACTGACTTTGCCATTGCTCGAGTCCTTCCTGTTGCCCCCTAAAATATACAGCGCATTCGGATTTCGGGCAAGCGGGCGAACGACTATGGTTAATCGAACAGCTTGCGAAAACTTCGGTGAAATACTTTCTGCATCTGTTTCCCAAGATAAGCGATTAGTAACACTGGCATGAACTTTACTTGTCAGGCTACAACCCGGAAAGTGCAGCGATCGGCAACGAAGTGGCAGCGCTCGCCTAGCGGAAGCGGCCCCAAACGAACTTGCTGGACAGTGCGTAATTCCATACCGAGGCCAATACGATGCCCGCCATTGCGGCCAGCCACCACACCACGCCGTTTGCCTGCAGCATCGCCGCCGCCGCGACATTCGCAAAGGCACCCACGGCGCAGGTGGCGCAGAATTTCAGCCAACCGAAAAATACGTCCCTCGCGCCCGATAGCTTGCTGTCGCGGTAGGTAAGCAGGTTGTTCAGCCAGAAGTTGAACGTCATCGCCACCATCGTCGCCACGGCCTGCCCCAGCGCAAAACTGCTGCCGAAGGCGAGGTAGACGAGGCTGAGAACCGCCATGTGCACGAATACACCCAGCCCGCCGACCGTGCCGAAGAGGGCAAAGCGCGTGGGAATGATGCGGCCAAGGTAGCGATCGTAGATGCCGGCGACGAAATCCAGCGCAACGCCATGGTCCAGCTTGCTTTCGCCCGAGAGGCGTTCGGCAAATTTCAACGGGAATTCCTTTACGCGTAGCTGCGGGCGAGCGGTGGAGAGGATATCCAGCATGATCTTGAAACCGATGCCGGACAGATCCTGCGCTTGCCTGCGCAATTGATCGGTCCGCAACAGGAAGAACCCGCTCATCGCGTCGGACAGTTCGGTACCGGTCAGCTTGCGCGCCAGCGCATTGGCGATACGGCTGCCCGTTTCGCGGCCCTTGCTGGAAAGGCCATCGGCGTTGCCCCCCACGGCAAAGCGGCTGGCGTATGCAAGATCGTATTCCCCCGATTTCACCGCTGCCAGCATATCGTTCAGCAAGGCGGGGTCGTGCTGGTGGTCGGCATCCATTACCGCAACAAAGGGTGCAGCGGTGGCACACATGCCTTCGATCGCGGCGCTGGCAAGGCCGCGGCGACCGATGCGCTGGATCACGCGGATGCGGCTGTCGCTCTGGCCGATACGGCGCGCTTCCTCGGCGGTGCCATCGTGCGAGTTGTCATCGACGAAAACGGCTTCCCAGCCTGACGGGCCAAGCGCCTTTTCCAGCCGCTCCACCATCGGTGCGATATTGCCGCGCTCGTTCAGCGTGGGCAGCACCACGGCCAGTTCCAGCGGGCGAGCGCTTTGCGCGCGGGCCAAGGCGCTGGCGCTTGCGATCTGCTGCTGGAATTGCTCGGTCACCATATCCATGTGCCCGCGTTACGCGCAATTGTTAACCATAAGGTTACCAGCGCGCCGATTTGTTGAGCGACGAGTTACATCCGCGCCAGCACCGCGTCGCCGATTTCCACCGTTCCCGCATTGCCGCCAAGATCGCCGCCCAGTACGCCATCCTCCAGCGCCTTTGCTACGGCCCTCTCGATCCGCACGGCATCATTCTCGCGCCCCAGCGAATGGCGTAGCAGCATGGCAAGGCTGAGGATCATCGCCATCGGATTGGCCTTGCCCTGCCCTGCAATATCGGGAGCAGAGCCGTGGATCGGTTCATACATGCCAAAGGTGCCGAAATCCGTCTGCCGTTCGCCCAGTGCGGCGCTGGCGAGCAGGCCGATGGAACCGACGCACATGCTGGCCTGGTCCGACAGGATGTCGCCGAACAGGTTGCCGGTTACGACAACGTCGAACTGGCCGGGGTCCTTCACCATCTGCATGGCGGCATTGTCGATATACATGTGGGTCAATTCCACATCGGGGTAGTCGGACGCGGTTTCGACCACCACGTCGCGCCACAGCTGGCTTGTTTCCAGCACGTTGGCCTTGTCCACGCTGCACAGCATGCCCTTGCGCCCTTGCGCGGCGCGGAAGGCGACGTGGGCGATGCGGCGCACCTCGTCCTCTGCGTAGGACATGACATCGTAGCCCTGCCGCCGTCCGTCATCCAGCGTGCGCATGGCCTTCTCGCCGAAATAGACATCGCCGTTCAGCTCACGCACGATCAGCACGTCGATCTGTCGCGCGATTTCCGGGCGCAGGGCAGACATGTTCTCCAGCCCGGCGAACATCTTGGCGGGACGCAGGTTGGCAAACAGGCCGAGGTTGGAGCGCAGGCCAAGGATCGCCTGCTCCGGTCGCAGGTGGCGTTCCAGGTTGTCGCATTCCGGATCGCCCACCGCGCCGAACAACACGCCATCGGCCGCGCGCGCCATCTCCAGCGTTTCTTCGGGTAGGGGATGGCCGTGGCGGCGATAGGCCGCGCCGCCTACGTCGCCTTCCCACACCACCAGGCCGGGCAGGTTCAATGCATCGAGAACGCGCCGCGCCTGATCCATGATTTCAGGGCCGATACCGTCACCGGCGAAGAGAGCTATTTTCATGTCAGGCTATCCGTCCAAGCATTTCCCGCAGTCGATTGCGCGCTGCCATAACGTCTCCGCGCCGGTCGGCAAGCAGGTAGTGATCGAGCGCGGGGCCAAGCGCATCCATCGCTTCCAGCACCTGGCGCAAGTCGCCTTCCGGGCGCGCGCCGGCGCCGCCGTAGCCCAGTTCGCGCAGCAGCAGCACTTCGTATCCCACCAGCGCGCTGGCCCAGCCGCGTGCGCTGGGTGCGTGACAGATGGCGGAAAGCGTGCCTTCCAGCGCGCTGTAAAGCGAGGGATAAGGCTCCCGCTCCGGCAGGGCGCTGGCAGTGAGCGCAGTGACCCACCCGATGGCTGCGGCAGGCAGCGGCTCGGCCAGCCATGGCCCGCGGCTCTCGCTCAGTTCCACCTTGGCGAAGGGAAGCTGGCTTTCCGACCGGGCAGAGAGCTGCAGGTCCACAAGGTTGCCGGGGATCACGACCGGCCGCAGATTGCGCCCGCGCCCACCGGCGACGTAACCGGCAACGATGCCGTACTGCTCGGTCAGGAAGCGCGCGACGACTGCCGTTTCGCCATGCTGGCGGGCGGAAATGAGAATTGCGGGGGCGCGAACGTGCATGCCTTGTTAGCTAGCGGGTGGTATCGTAGGCGCAAGCTTGTGAGGTGATATGGCGGAAGACGATTGGTATCGCGGCGCGGACTGGGACAGGCCAGCACAAGAGCTTTTCCGAAAGAAGCTGGCGCGTGCGCGAGAGCACAAATGGTTCTACGTGCGTGTAAAAGCTTCCGCGATCTCGAACCAGCACCCTGACGAGGCGCTGGCGCTCTACCAGGAATATCTCGATGCCGGTGTCGAGGGCGCAAATGACATTCACTACAAAATTGCGCTGGTTCACTTCACGCAAGGGCGTGGAGACAAACTTTTCAAGCATCTGGATATGGCGATGGGCGACGAGGGAATGGGTCTTGGCGCCGTCGGCGTGATGGAGAACGCCTTCCTTTCAGCCCTGCTGGGCCGCGAAGATCGGTACGAACGCGCGATTGCCCTCTTCGAACCCTGGGACCAGGCGGCACGGCAGCAAGTGGGTCGCGACTTTGTCCGCAGCTTTGCCGGGGCCTATGGTTCGGCCATCATCTTCGATCACCTTGGCCGTGATGAAGACGCGCGGGAGGCGGCGCTGATCGCACTCGAATGGACACGAAAGGAAGCCGGGCCACTGCCGGGCCATCCGAACATCGGATTGCCGCCGCAACTGCCCGAGGGATGGCTTGCACGATTGCACCGCATTGCGAAGCAGTGATTAAATGATACGCAGGAGCGAATAAGCTCCTTACTTGCTCTTCGCTTCGAGAGCGGCGAGGCGGGCTTCCAGAATGTCCACCTTCTCGCGGGCAAGAGCGGCCATGTCCTTCACCGCATCAAATTCCTCGCGGCTGACGAAATCGAGGCCGCCCATGGCCTCCTTCATCTTTTCGCGCGCGCCATCGCGGGCCTCGCGGCTCATCCCGGCAAAGGTGCCTGCGGCACTGTTGGCGAGTTTGACGAAGTCGGCGATGATCGGGTTCTGGCTCTGCATGGGATATAATGTGGTGAAGACGGCGCGCCTTGGCAACCTAGAATTCGTACCGCTGCACCGCGCCCGTGCTCTCGACCTGAGAGGCACCGGGGTTCGCCTGCAGGAACTGGTAGTTCAGCAATGTCGCGAACAGCACCCATGCAAGGTAGGGCAGCAGCAGCACGCCGGCCCATTTGCGCACCTTGAAGAACAGTATCACGGTGACGATCAGGGCGAGGTCCAGCGCGATTATCACGCCCAGCGCAATGCCGATATCGTGCCGCGCGAAAAACATCGGCGACCATGCCAGGTTGAGGATGAACTGGATCACGAATGCGAAGATCGCCGCCACGCGCAGCCGCGATCCCCATGCAGCGCACACCAGTGCCAGCGCCAGGCCCATCATGAAGTACAACACGCTCCACACCAGGCCGAACGTGGCGGGCGGAGGATACAGCGCAGGCTTGTTCAATGACTGGAACCACGCGTTGTCTGCCGGGCTGCCGGCCACCTGGCCCGAAAGGAAGCCCAGCAACATCACCGTGGGAATGATGAACAGGGCCCAGCGGATCAGGCTGGCGCGCAATTGCGCTGGCGAGGCGAGGCGGTTCATCGGTTGACGCTACTCCGTGATTCGGTTGCGCGGGCAGCTTGGCTGGCGCTCAGCCATCGCGCAAGGCGGCAACGAGGTATTCTACGTTGCCTTCGGTTCCCGTTATGGGACTCTGCGTAATCCCATCGATGCGCCAGCCGCCCGTTTCCAGCCATTCGCTCACCTCGCCGCACACTCTCTGGTGCAGCGCTTCGTCGCGTACGATACCGCCCTTGCCAACTTCGTTGCGCGCAACTTCGAACTGCGGCTTTATCAGCGCGACAAGGCGGCAGTGCGGCGCAGCCAGCGCCAGCGGCACCTCCAGCACCTTGGCAAGGCCGATGAAGCTGGCGTCGCACACGACCCAGTTGCAGGGCCGATCTATGATCTCGGGCGTCAGCGCGCGGGCATTGGTCTGCTCCAGCACGGTGATGCGGTGGTCCTGCCGCAGCTTCCACGCCAGCTGGTTGGTGCCGACATCCACCGCAAAGACGTGCTCTGCCCCGTGATGCAGCAGCACCTCGGTAAAGCCGCCGGTGGAAGAACCGATGTCCATGGCCACCGCGCCCGCGGGGTCGAGGCCGAAGTGCTCTATCGCATGCGCCAGCTTCACTCCGCCGCGCCCGACCCACGGGTGATCGCGCCCGCGCACCTCGATTGCCCAATCGTCGGCAATTTGCTGGCCGGACTTGTCGACGCGGCTCAGCTTTCCGGCAGGTCCGGCAAACACCAGTCCGGCCATGATCAGGGCCTGCGCGCGCGTACGCGATTCGGCTTCGCCGCGCTCGACAAGCAATTGGTCGATCCGTTTGCGAGATGGCTTGCGCTCGGTCATCGGCGCAGCGATAGAGCGGCCAATGGTCACCCGTCCAGAAGGAAGAATCCCGATGACATTTCGCCACATTCTTACCCTCAGCCTAGCCAGCGCGATTCTCGCGGCCTGCAACAGCAGCGAAGACGCCGACATGGCCGACGATGCCGTTCAGCCGGAACCTGTCCTCACCCAGGCACCCCAGCCCACCGCCGCGCCCGATGGCACCGCACTGATGACGGGTAGCTGGCGCGTAAACGAGAACGCACAAGGCGGAACCGCCATGTTCGGCGGCGAAGCGACCGAGCCGGGTCTGGCCATCGATTGCGAGGCATCGACCGGCACGGTCACGCTACGCATGGCGCAAACGGCGGATGGGCCGGAGGCGTGGCGCATCGATGCAGGCGGCGAAGCGGCGCGGATCGACATGACGCCGACAGGCGGCGAACTGCCGCAGATCACCGCCGAGATCGATGGCGGCCTTGCCATCTTCCATGCCTTCTCGGCCACCGGCGGAATCGTCTCTTTGACTTCGCCCGAGGGGGAAACAATGCAATTCCCGACACATCCGGGCATCTCGCGCGTATTGGATGCATGCAGTTGATGAAAAACCGAATCAGAACATCCGCAATTGCGATCGTGAGCACGATGGCGCTGGCAGCCTGCGTGCCGCCTTCGCCAGAGCCGACACCGGTCCCCTCCCCCGCACCTGCGGCGACCGCGCCCAGTCCCGAACCCGATGCCGCTCCGCCACAGGTGGTGACACCCAGCTTCGACAACTGGATGGATGCGCCGCAGACGGCGGGCGACTGGACCTATGTGAGCGAACCGGGCGAGACCATGGCAATTTTCGGCACCGACCGCACGCCGCAGGGCATTGCCCTGCTGTTGGTCTGCAATCGCCAGAGCAACCGGATCAGCATTGCGCGGCAGGGTTCGGTGACAGGCCAGGCGGAAATGCTGGTCCGCACCGAAACGCAGGATCGGCGCCTGACCGCCGGTCCGGTCACGAGCCGCGCGCCGATGGTGGTAGCAGAAGTTGCCGCCAGCGATCCGCTGCTGGATGCCATGGCCTTCTCGAAGGGTCGTTTCGCGGTCGAGGTTGCCGGGCTTGAGCCCGTGTTCGTTCCAGCCTGGCCCGAAGTCACACGCGTGATCGAGGATTGCCGGGGGTAGGAATAATTCGTTTTTCGCACCGGCCTCCGGCGGTGCGTCCTCGCTAGACGCGCAGCAATCTGCGCCCGCTGCGGGCTGCGCGTTCGCGCGCTGTCGGTCGCTGTTCGCGACCGGGATTCGCGTAATATTGAGAGGCTGAAGCGGGACACGGTCTGCGCCTAGCGGACCGCAAGGCCGAACGGCCGCCCGCAGGTGCCCCGCGGCGAAGCGGAGGGAATAGCAACGAGCACGAAGCCGCGGAGGCGGCTTCGAAAAACAAAATGTTCAAAACGAAAAAACTAGGCTTGCGTTCGGCGACTCAGTGATTCAAAACCATACCCAAGGCCAGCGGTGAACGCGGTCTTGGCCCCCGGTGATACGAGAGGGTCCTTGGCTCAAAGCGCGAAAGGAGGTGATCCGATGTCTCATGGTTCAGCAGGGAGGTCGGTGATGACCCATGCGGAGCATATTCGGTAGTTTTCTACGCGCCGAGTAGGGCTACGTGGGCGGTCTAACTGACCGCTGACCATGCGAAGGGTGGTTCTGCCAAATGGCGGAGCCGCCCTTCTCATTTTATGCTGGAGAAAATAGCGTGAAGCTCAAAGCTTTTTACCCTTACCTCCTGCCTCTGGCGCTCGGCGGGTTGCTGCTCTTGCTTCCAGCTGTTGCGCTCGACTTCCCGGCAAGTCTTGTCTTTATCATTCCTGCCACCATCGCCCTGTTTCTCGTCAGTGCGATTAGCGCACAACCCCGACCCTGCGGGCACGGATTGGTGGCGACGCACGGCATTTTCTTTCTACTTTGGGTTCCACGCAACTGTCCGAAGTGTGGGCGACAGGTCTACTAAACCTTCTCTCCCCTTGCCTCTCACCCCGCGCGCCACTAATCGGCGCGGTGCCCAAGGAGAGAGCATATATGGCCAACGCGCCCGCCCTGAAGTTCGAGCAGATTCCCCACCCCGCACCCGTGCCCGGTGCCACGCGCGACCAGGCAATTGCCGATCCCGGCTTCGGCACGGTGTTCACCGATCACATGATTTCCATCGACTGGGACGAGGGGCAAGGCTGGCACTCTGCAAGGCTCTGCGCGCGCGAGCCGATCCTGCTCGATCCCGCCGCGTCCGTGCTGCACTACGCGCAGGAAATCTTCGAGGGCATGAAGGCCTACAAGCGCGATGATGGCTCGATGGCGCTGTTCCGCCCGGAAAAGAACGCCAGCCGCTTCAACGATTCGGCCCGCCGCCTCGCTATGCCCGAATTGCCGGAGGACGCCTTCATCGAGGCGGTGGAAACCGTGGTGAAGGCAGACCGCGACTGGTTTCCCAGTGTTGAGGGCGGCTCGCTCTACATCCGCCCCTTCATGTTCGCGAACGAGCATTTCCTGGGTGTGCGTCCGGCCAAGAAGTACAAGTTCCTGGTGATCCTCTCGCCAGCTGGAAACTACTTCAAATCGGGCGCGCCTGCCGTCTCCATCTGGGTGTCGAGCGACTATTCGCGCGCCGCGCCCGGCGGCACCGGCGCTGCCAAGTGCGGCGGCAATTACGCCGCCAGCCTCGTTCCGCAGGCAGAGGCCATTGCCGAGGGGCACGACCAGGTCGTGTTCCTGGACGCGGTGGAGCGCAAGTGGATCGAGGAACTGGGCGGCATGAACCTGTTCTTCGTGTTCGACGATGGCACCATGATCACCCCGCCGCTGGGCGGCACGATTTTGCCCGGCATCACCCGTGATAGCCTGCTGACGCTGGCGCGCGAGGAAGGTTTGACCGTGCGCGAGGAACGCTATTCGCTGGAACAGTGGCGCGATGATGCGAAATCAGGCCGCCTGGTGGAGACACTGGCCTGCGGCACCGCTGCCGTGGTGACACCTGTTGGCCGTGTGGCCAGCCGCGACGGAGAATTCACCATCGGATCGGGCGGGCCGGGGCAACTGACCACCAAGCTGCGTGAGAAGCTGGTAGGCATCCAGCGCGGCACCGTTGAAGATACCCACGGCTGGGTTCGCCGCATCGACTGATTTGCGATGGCCGGGAATGACCGGGCGGCGAATGGCTGCCTGACGTCAGGCGACCTCATGTTCCTGGCTACGTTCTTCGTCGTGGCCAAGGGCGTCCCCCACTTCCCTGAGCGAGGCGTTTTCATAGGCTGTTGCTCTGCGTCGCAGCAAGATGATGATGTCCCCTGCCGCGGCCATCTCGTGTTTGCTGGCGATCCGCCGGTCGATCACGGTGCGAAAGTGGAAGCCGTAGTCCTGCAACTCGTTCTCGAGTTCCTCTGCTTTATGCGGACGCCATGCGAGAATCCGGGCGCCGTCGATCTGTGTGGATAGCAGCCGGTCCCAGCGCTCTCCGCAAAAACCGTCACCTTCGCGCACGGTGTGCGCGTGTAGATGCACCGAGTCCTGCAAGTTCATCGCTGCCATCAGGAAGTCGGTCACGTGCCCCTTGTCCGTCGCCTGTTTGGCCAGGAAACGTTCTGCCAGTACGGAACAGGCCAGCACGCGATCGGCCCCGGCGCTTTTCAGAGCTGCATCGTTTTCCTTGATCGTGATCTCCGCCATGATCGGCCATGCCTTGTCGTCTTCGCCAAGCCCGTGGCGCTGTTTCCACCTCCGGCGGACATCGGCCATTATCTTGGTGCGTAGGATCTGGTCGGAATCCGCTTCGTGCACGTCCTCCATCGATGAATGATCGGTGCGCCCGTCAGTGGTTTGCAGGATGATGCAGCTATCGAGGTGATCGGGCAGCGTATCGAGAATGGCTTCGATCTGCATCGCCCCTGCGTCGAGATCGACGGGATGGAACTTCAATCGCTTGTCGTAATAGCAGCGGAGTTGCTCCTCCAGATCCACCAGGGTCCGCTTGCCGGTAACAACGCATACGGACAGCTCCCGCTCGTCCTCCAGCAGGAATTGCGGGCTCTCTACCGGCTGGGGGGAATGGCCCTTGGCATGGTCATCGATCTTCCTGCGCGAGGCAGCGGAATAAACGATCGTCGCGTCCTTTTTCAGCTCCCGCTTGCGGAAGTCGACATCCACGATCGTTCGCTGGTTCGGGTCGGGACAGATGGAAACGGTCAGCTTGTCGCTCCTGATGGGCCTGTCGAATACGCCCACGATATTCACCCCCGCACCGATCTTGCTACGCCGCAGATCGGCGACCGACATCGCGTCTTTCCCGAGTGCCTGCGAAAGCTCGCTGACAGGCTTGGAGAACAGGCGATCGGTCTTGCCCTTGTTGAACGTGAGGCTATCGAACACATAGTCCACGAGATCGGGAGAACGCAGCGCAGTGGTGGCCAGACGGATGGCAACCAGCCTGTCGAACACAAATCCCTTGCACCCGCTGACCCGGAAGGCATCGAAATTCTCGGCAAATTCAAGCTCGGCGCAGATATGGGCGTGGGGTGCCAATCCATGTGCATTCATCGCTGCAAGGATTCCCACCTTGTTTTGCGAATTGGCGGCCGAAAAATCGGCGAGGACGATCACCGCGCTGGCATCAGCGGCATTGGCGGCGACAAGCGCCTTCCGGCTGGCCGGAGAACCGCAGCAGTAGAAGACCCGCTTTTGATCGAAATCGTGTTCCTGCAGCGGTAGAAATTCGTGGCAATTTGCCACGATCGTTACGTCTCTCGCGGTGGCAATGTTGTCGCCGGTAAGCGCGTAGATGATGCCGGAAGCCTTCTCGTTCCAGCCGCAGATCAGGATATGGCCTTTCTGCGTGCTTTTCTCCCGGCCCTCGATCGCGCGCTGCTTCCTGTTTTCCACCTTCTGAATGCGGGAATACATGTAGCCGAGCGGGGTCGCGATGCCGGCAATGGCCAGGATCGCAACGATGATCTTGCCCAGAAAGCTGGCGGGGTAGATGTTATCGGCCGTGAAACCGCTGCCGATGTAGGTGATCATCCAGACGAAAGCGTCCATTGCGTCCAGCTGGGCAAAGGGGCTGAGAGAGCCCTGTGCCACCGCGAAGGCATCCTCGACTTCCAGCAGCAGGAACAGGAACGCGGCAATGGCTGAGGCTATGATAAAAATCGCGACGATGACGTAGGACAGGAAATCCAGCACCTTGCGACCCAGCTTGCGCGCCTGCAGATTGCCGAGCCGATCGTATTTGGTGCGGGTGATGCGATGGTAGAAAGCCCACCCCACGACGACTGCCAGGGCCAGGCCAGAGGCAATATAGATTGCCATCGGTATCGCCGGAAGCAGACCTGCCTGCTCGAACTCGCTACGCGCCGCGGAGTGATATTCGATCATTCCGCCAGGTTCGCGCACATCGAAAGCGGGCTGTCCCGGTATTGCCTGTCGCAGTCTTGCCCAACCGTCGATCAGGGCACCGGTCACGCGATCGACCGTGGAGGCCGGCTGATTGACGTTGGTCAGCAAATAGGCCTGGACCGCAAGTTGCTGTCCGGCCTGCGTGGAAGGGGTAACGAGCCGGTAATCGTGCGCCTGGCTGAACAGCGCGCTGGCAATCTCCTGTGACAACTGAAGCTGTCGCAAGGCAGCGTCGGAAGGGGCAACCAGTCCTGCCGAAACGGTGAAGGTGGCGGCGATCGGGCCCGCGCCCAGTTCGACGACTTCCGCAGGCTGCTCCGTTTGTTGCCCATCGGCCGCCTCTTCGGCATCGATCTCGCCGCCATCGCTTTCTTCTTCCTCGGCTATAACGGGCGCGGGTGGGTTTACCATCTGGGTCAGGCAATCGCCGACCGGCAAGGTAACGGGAAAATAGTCGATGCCGGCGCGCAGGCCCGCTTCCTGCAGGATCTGGTTTGCATGGACATAGGTGCCGGAGCCCGGAGGCCCCACGCATATGCTGGTGCCCCTTAGATCGCCCAGCACCGCGACCCCACTTTGCACCGGAACGAGGACCTGCACATATTCGGGGAAGAGCGATGCGACATAGGCATAGTCGTCGAAGCGGCTTTCCCCGCCCAGGCCCTGCGCAGACATTTCCGCCATGTCCCCCTGCACCACGGCAAAATCCACCTCGCCGGATCGCAACAGTTCGAGATTCTCGACCGATCCGGCGGTTTCCACCAGTTCGATATCGATCTCGGCGTTCTGGCTGAAGGCGCGGCCGAAGGCGTGATAAGTGCCGCCTTCGCTGCCCGTCGCAAGGCGGATCGTCTCGCGCCCCCCCTGCTCTACACTATAGACGTAGGTGTAAGTAAAAACGGCCAGTGCAAACAGCACGACGCCGCTGAAAACCACATGGATCCTGCGCATGTCGCCACCCCCCCTGACAGATGTCTAAGACAGGCTTTTTACGATTGCAAACCGGGGCAATCGACAAGGTCCGTGCGCGAGGCAGTGCGCGCGGGAAGCGTCAGATGGCCATCTCTATCGGTGCATCCCCCGGCGACCATGGCTTTTCGCGTTGCATGATCGTCTTGAACAAAGGCGATTCCAGATGGTCTGCCAGCCATGGCTGGAGGTGCGGCAGGTCCTGTGCATCGAACCATTCGCGGTCGTGGTTTGCAAACTGGCGGATGAAAGGGAAGATCGCCATGTCGGCAAGCCCGCGCCGTTCGCCGCAAAGCTGGCCCTGCCCCTCGATGCGTCCGTCAAGCTGGCGTAGAAAGGTCAGCCCTTCATCGCGGTGCGGCAGCGGGTCGCAATCGTCGTAGCGGTTAGGATACTTGTAGTGGTCCAGCGCATGTTTGAACGGCCCGTCATTATGCGCGATCAATTGCGTATCGTCGCGCGCCAGCCAGCTTTCGGGATCGTTGCGACCCAGCGCCCAGCGCATCACTGCGAGGCTTTCCTCTATTACCGTGTCATCGGCCAGAACCAGTACGGGCACCGTCCCCTTGGGCGAGGCGTCCAGCATCGCCTGCGGTTTGTCGGACAGTTTCACCTCGCGCAGTTCGCAGTGCGTTCCACTTATGGCCAGAGCGAGGCGCGCACGCATGGCGTAAGGGCAGCGGCGAAAGCTGTAGAAGATGCGGCCTTTCTCACTCGTCATCGCCATGCTCCGGCAATGTTGCGCCGACATGCGCGCGCCCTTCCGCTTCTGCCAGCATCTCCTGCCGGTGGCGTTCGCGATAGGATTCGCGCTGTTCGTCGCTACGTTCGCCATGACAGGCGGGGCAGCTTGCGCCTTCCTCGTACAGCGGCGAGGCGGCATCCCGGCGGCTGACGGGGCGGCGACAGGCAAAGCACAGCAGGTGGCTGCCCGGCGCAAGGCCATGGCCCACACTCACACGCTGGTCGAAAACGAAGCATTCGCCGCGCCACATGCTTAGTTCTTCAGGCACGGTTTCGAGGTACTTCAGGATGCCACCTTTCAGATGGTAAACCTCCTCCACCCCTTCGGCCTTCAGGAAGGCGGTGGACTTCTCGCAGCGGATGCCGCCGGTGCAGTACATCGCCACCTTTGCAGGTTTGCCCTCGCCCAGCAGGCGTTCGCGCTCTGCACGGAACCACGCGGGAAAATCTCGGAAACTGGGTGTGCGCGGGTCTATCGCGCCTTCGAACTGGCCGACCGAGACTTCGTAATCGTTGCGGGTGTCGATCACGATGGTGTCGGGGTCGGCGATCAGGTCGTTCCAGTCCTGCGGATCGACATAGGTTCCGGCTTTGGCAACAGGATCGAGATCGCCCTGCCCCATCGTCACGATTTCGCGCTTCAATCGCACTTTAGTGCGGTGGAACGGCATGGTCTGCGCGCTCGAATATTTCACGTCCAGATCGGCGCAACCGGGCAAGGATCGGACATGCGCCAGCACCACGTCTATGCCATCTTGCGAACCTGCAATCGTGCCGTTGATACCTTCGGGGGCCAGCAGCAGCGTGCCCCTTACCCCGTTATCGCGGCAAGCCTTCAGCAAGGGCTCTCGCAGAGCGGCGGGATCGTCAAAACGAACGAAATTGTAAAGCGCGGCCACGCAGATGGGTGCCGGTCTATCGGTATTTCGGGATTCCATGGCCAGGCCTTTAGCCTGCACGCCATTGCGTTTCCAGACCGGGATACGGCCAGGCCCGTGGTCCGCAATCGCCAGATGCAAATCCTGCCGGTTGTGCTAACCACAAATGCGGGGGGACATATGCATGAATGAAATTTCACCTGAAATGCAGATGCTGGGGATCGTCAACAATTTCTGGCAGGGCCAATGCGCAGGCGCAGCCGCCGAACTGCTAATTGCAGATCACCTTGCGGACGGTCCGCTGCACATAGAAGAACTCGCCCGGCAGACCGGTACCCACGCACAAAGTCTCTATCGCGTGCTCCGCGCGCTCGAAAGCACCGGCATCTTCAGGCAGACCGAACCGCAGGTGTTCGCCAACACCGCGCTAAGTGAATGTCTGCAACGCGACCGGCCCGGCTCCAACTGGGCGTGGATCCGTCTTACGCTGAGCTCGGGCGCGCTGGTTTTCGAAGGGTGGCGTGGTCTTGCGCATTCGATCAGGGAAGGCACGCCCGGTCTGGATGCGGTAACGGGTATGCACGATTGGGAGTATCTTCAGAAGCATCCGGAGATGCAGACAATATTCAATGCGGCGATGCGCGACCTCAGCGCCTCGATCAGCCCCGCGGTCGCGGCGGCTTACGACTGGGGCCGCTTCGACGTCATAGCCGATGTTGGCGGTGGCATCGGTGCGCAACTCTCCAGCATACTGGCGCACCATTCCGCGCCGAAGGGCATGCTTTTCGACATGCCCGAAGTCGTGGCGCAGGCACCCGAAAACAGCAGGATGGAAACGGTCGGCGGCAGCTTTTTCGAGCCGCTCGGCTTTGCAGCCGATGCCTACATGTTGCGCTGGGTCATGCATGACTGGCCCGACGACAGATGCATCGAGATACTTGGCCATATCAAGGACGCCGCACCGTCAGGCGCACGGCTGATGGTGGTGGAATCGGTCATCCCCGAAACTTCCGGTTTCGACATGGGCAAGTGGATGGACGTGAACATGATGGTCATGTCCAACGGTCGCGAACGGACCAAGACCGAGTTCACCGACCTGCTCGGCCAGGCCGGGTTCGAAATCGAGGAAATCGTCCCGACCGCGTCTCCGCTCAGCATCATCGTCGCCAGATTGGCGGACTAGCACTCGCGAAGAACCGGCGGGATCAGATCACGGTCAAACGCTGTCGGGATAGATCGGACGGATGTCGACGGGAATGTCGTCCATTCCGGCTATCGCCGCCTCGGCGTGCACGTCGAGGTGCGCGTACCGATCGAAGAAGGCCATCGTACCCTCGTAGTCGCCGGTAGCCTGCAACATCAGTTCGGCGCGCAGCAGTTCGGTGATGCCGGAAACAAGCCGGTCCTCGTCGATCACGTAGTGGCCGCCGTCCGCGTCCCACGCGAAGGCGCCATATTCCAGCAGGTAGCCGTACTGCGCAGCCGCGCCCTTTCCGTGCGCCTCCTCGATACCGAAGCGCATCGAGCGGAACAGGCCGGCGACATAAGTGGCGAGAAGTTCGCTGCGCTCGCCTTGCGGCAGTTCGCCCCGTTCCATCATGTAGAGCAGGTTGTAGATGCCCATGACATCGGCCTTGCTCTCTTCCAGCGCGGAATACTGTTCGCGCAGCCGCGCGTTCACCGTAGTCTGCTGGCCATCCACCGTGATCGTGCCCGGCCCCAGCGAGTGGCTGAGTTCGTGGAACAGGGTGAAAAGCTGCATGTACCGGCGGCTGACCAGCGCGGCCTGTTCCTGCGCCAGAACGACATCGGCGATCGGATCGAGGATGCGGTCGAACTTGGCGCCCAGCACATTCGAGAGAATCACCTTCTTCGCGCCCTTTGCCTCGCGCACCCGCTCGTCATTGGGCAGGTTGAAGGCGATGGTCTGCACGCCCGGCACGTTGTCGCCGCCGCCATGCACCTGATCGGCGACGGCAATCGGGCTTTCGAAGCCGCGGGTGAAATTGTGGTATTGCGGATCGATGGGGAGGTTGCCCTCCATGTCGCGCAGATAGCCGACGTAGCGGTCCAGCGCGGCGCTTTCTTCCGGGTTCTTAAGCGTCACGAAGCTCTCGAAAGCGGTTTTCGTGCCGTAGAGCCTGTCGGTATAAACCTCGTAAGGGCCGATGGCGACTTCGATCGGCGTGCCCTCCAGGTCCATCCATGCCATTTCGCTTTCGAAATAGTCATCGGACAGGAAGCTGTCGGCGCGCAGGGAGAGGAAGCGCTTCAGGCTGGGGTTGGTGGTGATTTCGGCAGCTTCCCGCAACAATTCCGCCGCTGGCTGTAGAAATCGGGCATATTCCTCGGAATAGGGCACGGCGACGAAGCCACCTTCACCATCGCGCTTCACCACGGTGTAGGGGCTCATCAGGGCTTCGCGCTGATCGGGACTGGCTTCGAGGTAGGCGTCGAATTCCTCGCGCGTCAGGTCTGCCGGATAGAAGCCCGCGCCTTCGGGCATGGGCTCGCTGCCATAGAAGGGGTGCAGTTCGTCCACCGCGTCCCACGGGCCGAAGTTGCGATCGAACATGTCGAGCAATTCGGCATTCCCGCTGGCCGCGATGTCCTCGCGCAGTTCGACCAGACCCTCGCCCCGCTGGCGCAGGTAGATCTCGTCCATGTAGCCGCTTGCCTCGATCAGCAGGTTCACAACCTGCCGTTCCTCGGCGGTGAGGTAGGACGTATCCGGCGCCATCTGAACATCGGCAATCGACGCGCGGCTTGCAGCCATGTCGTAGCCGCCAATCTCGCCCCCTTGCTGCGTGGTCGGCGCGCATGCGGCCAGCATGGCGAAAGGTGCAGCGGCCAGCGAAAGGGCGATCAGGGTGCGGCGCATCGGCGGTTTCCTTCGTGTTGGTTACAGGCGCAAGCACTTACCCCAGCGAAAAGCCGGTGTCACGCGTGCGCCGATAACCGCAACGAGAAAACGGGTGTGAACCGGGAGGTGGCCGACGCCAGGCGGCCAGCCGATGCTATCCGGCGAATTCGGGAGCGACGCGCTCTGCGCCAGCTTCTGCCTGCGCGGTCATCTCGCTTGCCTCTTCCCAGGCTTGCGCCATCAAGGCTTCCGCCAGCATGGCTTCCACGGGGTTCAGGCCGCTGCGGGCGTGATCCAGTGCGGCGCTGGAATAGAGGAAAATGTTGCGCGTAGCCTCGCCCACCAGCGGCACCCGCGCCTTGGAATGCTGGCGCGCATCGTCGGCCAGTTTCACCGCAATGCGATATTCGCCTTCGGCTAGCCCTTCAAAACGGTAGGTGCCTTCAGCATCGGTCAGCGTGGCCAAACCAAGTTCGGGAATGACCACCTGCGCGCCCGCGACTGGCGACGCGGCGGCATCGCGAACCTTGCCGGAAAGGTCTCCGGCATGCGCTGCGGCAGGAATGGCAAGCAGGGCAACGGCAATCAGGGCGCGGTGTATCATGCGCTGTGACAACACCAGTTATGTTACGTGTTGAGGACTCTTTCGTGACAACTGGCGATGTTGGCGGGCCAATTGATCTTCCCGCGACCCTAGGCCGCCGCCAGCAATTCCTCTGCACCGGGGCATTCCTCCAGCAGTTCCAGAAGCCCGCGTTCCCAGCGGTTCTGGTACTGCGTGCGGCGCGGCAGGCGCAGGCTTTCGCGCCATTCCTCCTGCCGCGCGATCAGGTCGATCACGGCGGGATGCACGTAGCTCTTGCGGGTCACGGCAGGCGTGTTGCCAAGGTGATCGGCCACGCGTTCCAGCACGGCCTTGATCGTCAGCTTTTCCCGCGCTTCCCCCAGCAATCGGAACGCCATCACGCTGGCATGCCAAGTACGGAAATTCTTGGCGGTAAACGGTCCGCCCATCGTTTCCGCCAGATAGGCGTTCACGTCGCCTGATGTAACGTCATGCGCCTCGTCATCGTCGTCCAGCCAGCGGAACAGATGCTGACCGGGCAGGTCTTGCATCCGTTTCACGCATGCCGCCAGTGCAGCGTCGGACAATTCCACCTCGCGCTGCTTGCCGCCCTTGCCCTTGTAGCTGAGGCGCAGGGTGCGGCCCGTCACCTCCGCATGGCGGCGACGCAGCGTGGTGGCACCGAAACTCCGGTTCTCCTTGGCATAGCCTGTATTCCCGACGCGGATCGCGCCCAGATCCAGCAGCCGCACCACGCTGGCGACCGCGCGCTCCTTGCTGACGGTAGGCGCACGCATATCCTGCTCAACCCGCTTGCGCGCCAGCGGGAGCTTGGTGCCAAAGGCCAGGCATCCGTCGAATTTCTCGCCTTCGCGCCAGTTGCGAAAATCGGGGTGGTAGCGATATTGCTTGCGTCCCTTGTCGTCATATCCCGTGGCCAGGATATGGCCGTTGTGCGCGGGGCAGAACCAGGCATCGCGATAGGCGGGCGGGAAGGCGATGGCGTTCAGCCGCCTCTTTTCCGCACGGTCGCGGATCAGCTTTCCATCGGGGTCGTAATAGGCCCAGCCCCTGCCCGCGCCCTTGCGGGTTATGCCCGGCAGGCTGTCGTCGACATAGATCAGATTTGCGGGACGTGAGGCCATAACCCCGCGATAACGGGCTGATATGCCAAGCGGTTCCGCAGGCGTCAGCTAATACTTGGCCTTGGCCCCGGCGCCTCTGCCACCTGCTCCACGATTTCGGGTGGCACCCCTGCGCGCCGGGGATATTTCACGAACACCATCAGCAACAGGCCAATAGCTTGCGCGCCCAGGATCAGCAGGAACATGTTGCGCAGTCCGCCCAAGGCCTCGGACATGCCGAACATCCAGGCCCCGATGGATATCCCGAAATTGGAACACGCCATGTAGAGCGTGAACTGGGTCGCCGCGACCTTCGGATTGCACAGCCGCATGGAAATGGGCAACGCTGCCACCGTGATCAGAACATCCAGCGATGCCCAGCCGTAGACGAATATGAAGAACAGGTCGGGATCGCTCCAGCTGTCGCGCAAGACAAACATCGCTGCAGACAGCGCCATGTAGATCGCGAATATTGCGATCGTGGATTTCTTGGCACCGAACTTGTCTCCGGCCCAGCCGCCCAGCGTCAGGCCAAGAATGCCGCCTACGAGCTGTGCTGTCCCCACAAGCGAAGTGATGGATGCTTCGTCCCAACCCAGCTCTGTGGCACCGATGACAGGCGTCAGCCCTGTAAACATTCCATAGTGAAACCCCCTCACCAACGTCACCGGAAGCCACAAGAGGCTGACGGGAAGCAGGATGGATGAGAAGGTAGTCTTGAGGATCGGCCACCACGCGCCAAGCTGGATGCTATCGTTGCGGGGATGGATCTGGCCGTCGCTCCACGGCAGGCGACGCTCTCCGTCCCGCTCACGCAGCAGGATGATGTATGCGGTGATAATGCCGATGAAGGCGGCTGCCAGCAGATAGGCTGCAGAGGGTCCGAATTCGGCAATGGCGAGGCCCGTCAGCATTGTTGCCAGCGAAATGCCGATGGCCTGACCGCCAAACATCATGCCACTGGCACGGGCGCGCTCGTCTTCCTCCATTATATCGACCGCAAGCCCATCCACGGCCACGTCCTGAAAGGTGGTTGCCATGTTCACCACGAAGCCCGCTATGCCAAGGAGTACGATGTCCTCCACACCGGGGCGGGCGAGAGCGCAAACGCCCAGCAGGGCAATCATCACCAGCTGTGCGCTGATGATCCATACGCGGCGGCGGCCCATCGGCAGGAAGGTGTAGCGATCCATGATGAAACCGTTCACCAGCTTCAGCGTCCAGGGCAGCGCAGTCAGCCCCAGCACGTAGCCGATATCGCTGGCATCAGCGCCGTTTGCTGCCATCCAGGCCGGGATGGCAAACCAGAACAGCCCCAGAGGCACGCCTTGCGCGACATAAAGGATGAAAAGCGTGAACAGCCGCAACCGGCTGGACGCGGCCAGGATGAGATTGCCCTCAGGCTGCATGCTCGCGATAAGACCCCCCTGCCTTCCGCGACCCGATACTGACCCTGCCGGAGGTATACGCAGATCTACATCTCCGGCGCAACTGGTGATGGCGGTTGCCCCAAGCCCAGCTTTATGCAGGGACCAACAAGGTTTGCTTGTCCTGTCGCAGCCTGCAACCCATCTCACCGCCATACGACCCAATTCAGGAGAACCGCCAATGTCCGACGTCTATACCCCGCCCCCCGTCTGGCAAGACACCGAAAGCGGAGGGAAGTTCTCCGGCACCAACCGGCCCACTGCCGGCGCGCGCGAAGAGAAGGAACTGCCGGTCGGCAAACATCCGTTCCAACTCTACTCGCTCGGCACGCCCAACGGGGTGAAAGTGACGATCATGTTCGAGGAACTGCTGGAAGCAGGATTTGCAGATGCCGAGTACGATGCCTGGATGGTGAAGATCTTCGAAGGCGAGCAGTTCGGATCGGGCTTCGTCGACCTCAATCCAAATTCCAAGATACCTGCCTTGCAGGACCGGTCCGGCAAGGCACCGTTTCGCGTGTTCGAAAGCGGCGCAATACTCATCCATCTTGCAGAAAAGTTCGATTTCCTGCTACCCAAGACCAACCCCGCCCGCGCGGAGACGCTCAGCTGGCTCAATTGGCAGATCGGCACCGCCCCCTTCATCGGCGGTGGCTTCGGACACTTCTACGAATATGCGCCCGAGAAGTACAAATACCCCATCGATCGTTATGCGATGGAGACAAAGCGCATTTTCGATGTCGCGAACAACCAGCTCGGCAAGACCGGCTTCCTTGCAGGCGATGAAATGAGCATCGCCGATACTGCCACCTATCCCTGGCTAAGCGCCCTCTATCACGGAGCCTACAGCGGTTCGGACAAGTTTCTCTCGCTGCATGAATACGAACACGTCGGCCGTTGGGTGAAGGAACTGGACGCACGACCGGCAGTGATCCGTGGCCGCCTCGTGAACACGCAGGCCATGCCCGAACGCCACGACGCAGCCGATTTCGATGCGGTTGAGGACCGCAGCCTGTTCGATCCCGTACGCAAGCGGGTCGACGCCTGATCGGTCGCCCGAGAAACAGCGCGGCGGCGGGTTGCGTCCCCCGCCCGTCCCGCTATATGGGCACGCGTCTGCTGGGGTGTAGCCAAGTGGTAAGGCACCGGTTTTTGGTATCGGCATTCGCAGGTTCGATCCCTGCCACCCCAGCCAGCCTTCCGAAATAGTTCAGGTGCCTGAAACCGGTCAGGTTTCCCCGCGTGTCAAACCCGCGTGCCGCCTCGTTGTGTTTCCGATCCATGAATCGGATCGTGGACTTCTGCCTCCGCTCTGTTGATCCATGGGTGCCCAGCGCCAGCGGTCGCTTGTAATTGCGAGTAGTTATCATTATCATAAAGAGCGCACTTCGATAGACAATTGGAACCGAACCTATGGCCGCTCGCCCTGCCCCCAGGACAATGACTGTCCTACGCTCTCGCCAACTTACGCCGCACATGCTGCGGCTGACCTTGGGCGGAACCAGCATGGCTGACTTTCCTGCCGGTCAGAAGGGCGGTTATGTGAAACTGATGCTTCGCCCGGATGGGGGAGAAGGCAAGCCGACCCTGCGCACCTACACCATTCGCGATCAGCGGCACGACGAACTGGATATCGATTTCGTTCTGCACGTCGACGGCGAAGGCGAGGCAGGACCGGCAACGTCGTGGGCCATGGCCGCAAAGCCGGATGAGGAGATCGAAGTCGGCGGCCCCGGCCCAGCAAAGCCCCTTCCGCCCGGCTTCGATAACTATTTGATCGCAGGGGATATGACGGCGCTCCCCGCAATCGCTGGAATTCTGGAGGACCTGCCTGCCGATGCCTCCGGCCTCGCCGTGCTGGAGATTCAGGACGAGGCGGATCGGCAGGACCTGTCTGCCCCTGCCAACATGGACATCCGCTGGTTGGTCAACCCCCACCCCGGAACGCACCCCGATGCGCTCGCGCAAGCCTTGCGCGAACATGGCTGGCCGGTTGGGCGCAACTACTGCTGGGCAGCCTGCGAATTTTCCGCGATGAGGCACCTACGGTCCTACCTTCGCGAGGAACGCGGCCTGGGATCCGATCAACTCTATCTGTCGAGTTACTGGAAAAGCGGGCTGACGGAAGAGGCGCACAAGATCGCCAAGCGCGAGGATGCACAGGCGCAGGAAGCCTAGCTTTTCCCCGATCTCTCCCGCGTCGCGATGACGAACCCGGTGACGCTGACGGCGCTGGCGACCAGCACCAACAATGCGGCACCTGCGGCCCCAAGCCAGTCGATCAACCACGGCAATGCAACCAGTCCGGCCAGGGTTGGAAATGCGCGCAGCAGGAAATTGGTAATCGCACGACCCTTTGCCACCAGCAAAGCTTCCAGACTGGCGCCCGCCAGTTCCAGCGATGCAGCGGCGGCGAGGATGATCATGGGCCAGTAGGCAGCCAGGTAATCGCGCCCGGCAATGGCGACGATGATCCATTCTCCAACCAGCAAGCCCACGCCGACAACCACTACCCCGGTGACAATGGCGATGCGGGTAATCGCGGCGGTAAGTGCCCTGGCCCCCTCGGGATTGCGCACCAGTTCGGGATAGACGGCGCGGAGCAGCGCCTGCGCCAGCTTGAGCAGACCTTCACCCAGTTGCGCCGCCACCCTGTAGATACCCGCCAGTGCCGCGCCGCCGAACGCGCCTGTCAGCAACACGAGCAGCTGCCTGCTGGCGATGGTGAGCATTCCGGTGAGTGAGGTGCCGATTACGAAGCGCCATGCCTGTTCCTGTCCGCCCGGAAGGCGCGTGAGACTGAAGCGTTGCCAATGTATCGCCTCGGTACGTCCGGCCAGGCGCCAGTACATGCCCGCAGTCGCCAGTTCGGCCACTCCCCATACCACCAGAAAGGCCGTGATCGAGGGGTCGACAGCCACGACGATGGCCGCGCCCACCGCCCGCATGATGCTGGTGGTGGCATCGGCGGCGGCGGCGCGGGCGTACTGGTCGTGCAGGCGCAGCAGTCCCGTGGGAGTGGACCTGATGGCCAGTAGCGAGACGACAGTGAACAGGAAGGTCGGCAGGCGCAACTCCTGCGCGATCGGAAGCCAGTCCCCGGCAAGCCCCAGGATCAGCGCAGCTGCCAGGGTGCCGACGGATATCGTGGTTGCATCCAGCGCGAGGGCAAAGCCGGATGCGGTCTTGCGGCCTTCGTCTTCCTGGCCCCAGCGGATAATCGCCTGCCATGTCTGGAAGCTGGTGAAGCCCACCACCAGCTGCGCAAAGGTGAAGGCGATGACGAACTGGCCAAAGCCATCCAGTCCCAGCGCGCGGGTGGCCAGCGCCAGATAGACGAGGCTGAGCACGGCGTTGATCCCGCGCGCGCCCATCAGCCAGCCGGTGTTCTGTAATGCGCGACGGATCATCGCGCCGCCCTGCCCCAGCGGGTGAGCAATTGCAAAAGCGATGTCGAAGCACCGCGTTCAATCTGCGTGATAAACGGGATGTAGCCGGTCTGCCGCGACCTATCTGTCAGGAATTGCCGGCAACGGTTCTTGCGGGTTGTTCGGTACGAGAATGAGTTCGCCCTGCTCTATGCGTACGCTGGCAAGGCGGGACAGCAGGTTCATGCCGATTACGTTGGTTTCGCCAAGACCCGGCGCAATCACGGCGTCCAGGCCGCTGGCGGCCACGTTGCCGAAGCGCATGCTGTCGATATTGGTCATGTAGGCAGCAACCGTGCCATTGGCGGTTTGCAGGCGAATGGGTAGCCCGCCATCGCGTGCTTCCAGTCCGGCGGCATCCGCCGTCTGCTGCGACACCGCCGTCAGCGTTGCGCCGGTATCGACGAGGAAGGGGAACCGCTCCCCGTTCACTTCCGCCTCCAGCCAGTAATGACCGTCACGCGACTGGGCTATGCGTGTTTCCCCGCCCTGCACCACCTGTTCCGGCAGACCGATTTCGGGCACTGCCATCGAGAAGCGGGGATCGAGGCGTGAAAGTTGCAGCACCACCAGCAGCAATACGCCCATCAAGACGAACGTGCTGGCATATCGCAGCAGCTTGCCCAGCGCTGGCACGCGCTTGAGCAACATGGAGCCGATGACACCAGCTGCCATCGCCCCGATCGCCGCCATCAGCAGGCCCGATTGCGGAATCTCGCGTATGGTGAGAGCGAGCTGATCGAAGATCGCGGCGAAGTCCATGCGGGCTATATAGGGGCTGTTGCCTGATTGTGCGATGAAGGACTTCAGGGCGCAGTGCGCGCGATGGTTGCCTCTGCCAGTATTACGGAAAAGCGATCTTTCGCATCTGTCCAGCGCGCAGTCGGGGTCCAGTGTCCGGCCAGCAACAGCGTGTTGGAACTGCGCGCGTCGAACTTGTGACTGTTTTCCGTATGAATCGTCTCACCCGCCTTGATGGAGAACGTCTGACCCGAGACGGCGAACCCGATATCCTCGTCCGCCACGGCGTGCATTTCTATCCGCGCGAACGTGTCATTCCAGCGCGCCTCGTGATGGAACTTGTCGACCGGGATCGTGCCTTCCAGCTCGCGGTTGATGCGGCGCAGCAGGTTGAGGTTGAATTGCGCCGTCACCCCGCCCGCATCGTCATAGGCGGCCTCCAGAACGTCGGTATCCTTGATAAGGTCCATACCGATCAATAGCTTGGCATTGTCGCCCAGCGTTTCGCGCATGGAGCGCAGCAGGTCTACCGAGGTGCGCGGCACCATGTTGCCGATGGTGGAGCCGGGAAAGAAGCCTAGCTTGGGCATCGATTTCACCGCGGCCGGCAATTCCACGCGCTTCATAAAATCTGCTTCCACCGGATATACCGGCAGACCTGGAAACTTGGCCGAGAGTTCGGCGGCAGCGGCGCGCAGGAAGTCTCCGGCGATGTCCAGCGGCACGTAGGCGCCCGGCTCGATAGCGTTGAGGAGCAGCGGGGTTTTAACCGAGGAGCCGGAGCCGAATTCAACCACCGCGCGGCCCGTGCCGATGCTTTCAGCAAATTGCTCACCATTGTTCTGAAGGATCTCGGTCTCGCAACGGGTCGGATAATATTCGGGGACCTGCGTGATATCCTCGAACAACTGCGATCCGGCATCGTCGTAGAGCCAGCGCGCGGGCAGGGCTTTCCTTTCCTGGGAAAGGCCTTTCAGCACATCCTCGCGGAAGGCAACATCCACCCCGCTCTCGTCAAGATCGACGAGCTGAATTCCTTCGTTTTTCGACATCAAACGTCCTTTGCCAGCCTCAGGCCGGTGAATTGCCAGCGCTGCTGCGGGTAGAAAAAGTTGCGATAGCTGGCCCGGGAATGGCCGCGCACCGTGGCACAGCTTGCACCTTTCAGCACCCACTGTCCGGCCATGAACTTGCCATTGTATTCACCCACCGCGCCTTCGGCTGGCTGGAAGCGGGGATAGGGCAGATAGGCGGATCGGGTGAACTGCCAGACGTCGCCAAAAAGCTCTTTCGTACCGATCGGCGTTGGCGGTGCAGCTTTGTCCAACTGGTTGCCCGCTCTTGCATCGAAACGCTGATCGCTATCGGGTTTGTCCTGCCCGCGCGCCACGGCTTCCCACTCGAACTCGGTCGGCAACCGGCATCCTGCCCAGCTGGCAAAAGCATCTGCCTCGTAATAGGATATATGTGCAACCGGCGCATCCGGATCGCGATCCTGCCAGCCGCTATGGGTGAAGTGCTGGCCTTCGCGCCAGTACAAGGGCGACGAGACGTTGCAGCGATCCAGCCAGGCCCAGGCATCGGACAGCCAGAGGCGATGATCCTTGTAGCCGCCGTCTTCGATGAACTCGGCCCACTCGCCGTTCGTCACCAGCCGCCGCGAAAGGGCAAAGGGTTCCATCAGAACGCGGTGCACCGGCCCTTCGTTGTCGAAATGGAAGCCGTCGGACTGATGACCCACGCGGGCGATACCGCCGGGATGTTCCATCCACCCTGCTTCCATCGTAGGCTGGGCGGATGTCGCGTCATCCCACATGGCGGGGCCGAGCGGATTTTTTGACAAGGCATGTTTGATATCGGTCAGCAACAATTCGATATGCTGCTGCTCATGCGCGATGCCCAGTGCGATCAGCTCGGCACAGGATTCGTCTTCGAGCAAGGGCTGCATCGCGTCGTTCACATGGGCGCGCCACTCCAGAACCTCTGCCAGCGTAGGCCGCGTGATCAGGCCGCGCTGGCGGCGCAGCAGGCGATCGCCCTCGGCCTCGTAATAGGAATTGAACAGGAACGGGAATTTTTCGTGGAACAACTGATAGTCGGGCAATTGATCGCGAAGCAGGAAAGTTTCCCAGAACCACGTTGTGTGCGCCGCGTGCCATTTGGCAGGCGAGGCATCTTCCATCGACTGGATCGTGGCGTCGGCCTCACTCAAGGGCGCCAGCAGGGCTTCGGTCAGATGGCGCGTCGCCGTGAAACGCTCTGCCAGAGAAGGCGTTGATCGTGCGTCATCTGGGCGGGTACTGGCTTGGGGCAAGGCCCTCTCCCGTCGTCGGTTGTCCTGCGTCCTACGCATGAATGGCCGATAGGGTTTCCGATTAAAACCCCGAATTTGCCCGCAACTGTCAAGCTGCAAGCAATTACGCCGCGCGCTTTACCCGGTTTCGGCCGCTGTCCTTTGCTCGATACAGGGCTGCATCAGCGCGCGCTAGTAGACTTTGGCACGTGTCGCCCTCGCGAAAATGGGCAAGACCCATGCTGACCGTCACCTTCGGTAAGGACGACCCTGCCCGGCCTTGCTCTACACTCGTTCGCAATCGCTCAGCCAATTGCCGAACGCCGCGTTGCGGCGTGTCCGCCACCAGCCACAGAAACTCCTCGCCGCCGACCCGCCCCACGATGTCGGCCCTGCGGGCATGCTGGCGTGATATTTCCGCTACGTCCTGTAACACCGCATCCCCCGCCTGGTGGCCATGCAGATCATTCACCGTCTTGAAATGGTCGATGTCGAACAGGATGACGCTGAAAGGCGTGCCCGAATTTTCTGCAAAAACGGCCATCGTCTCCAGCCTGTCGAACGTGCAGCGGCGGTTTGGCAGCCGTGTCAACGGATCGGTGTTAGCCAGTTTCTGCGCTTCTGCCGCCAGTTGCACTGCGCGCGCGTGTGCAGCTTCCAGCGCGTTTTCGCGGCGCACCTGCCGTGTCACGTCCACCGCCACGCCGAACACGGCAAAGCGCTCACCATCGCCATCGAATTCGTTGCGCATGGCCATGCGCAGTATCCGTTCCAGCTGGTTTGGCGGCCTGATCCGGTAGATGAAGCTATAGGTTCCGGACGTGTCGCGGTTCAAGGCGATCTGCCTGAACACTTCTTCTCCCCCGTCGGGCAAGCGGCTTCGCACGTCGCCCGGGTCGGGCGCAAGCGATCGTGACAGGCCGTTCAATTCCAGCATCTTGGGAGACCAGTCCTGCTCTCCTGTCCTGAGATTCAACCACCACCGCCCCATGCCGGCGGTATCCTCGGCCAGGTTGAACAGCATCAGGCTGCTTCGCATCTCGGCATTGCGTCTTACGAGTTCGCATTGCAGGTCCTGCCGCTTCAGCAACATGGCAGCGATGGGCAGGACGGTTGCCAGCATTGCCAGCAGCCAGCTTTGCAGCATCACGGTCGCCTCGGCCGCGGTTGCCTCCATGAACGGCGTGGGCGATCCTTTCATGATGCTCAATGCCGTACCGACGCCAGCATAGATCAGGATGACCAGAAGCGGGGCAATCTGGCCGTAGCGGACCGTTGCCATGACAACGCCTGCAAACAGCAGCGGCTGAAGCGCAAGGTGATCAATCTGCAAGGCGATCAGCGCGCATATCGAGCATCCCAGCATGAACGAAATCATGGATCGGTCCGGTTTGAACCGCTGCAGGCGGGCACCGATGTGCAGTTCCTGGCGGAGCAGCAGGATCACGGGCGCAAGCGTAAGAATACCCAGTGCGTTCGCGAGGAACCACGAAGAGAGTTGATTGATGGTCTGCCCCGCCTGGAACGCAAATGCCACTAGTGCCCCTGCCAGCGAACCGAGCAAGGCCGCAGCAAAGAGGCCCGCCACATGGCGAAACCGGTGCGGCACCTGTCGCCTGCCACCCAGCACCATTCGACCGATCTGCGCCGCGATCGTGGATTGCACGAGAGCGGCAGCACAAAAGGCGATTGCCTGCTGCATGGGCATGCCCGTCAGCCAGACCGTACCGGCCTGAACCGGCAGCAGGACCGCTGCCAGCACCGGCCAGCGGTTCCTGGGCGTCGCATAAAACGCCGCCACCGCCACGCCAGCAGGCAGCCACAGCAGCATGGCGGCGCCCAGCCCATCGCGCAGACCGATGCAGGCCAGCGCCATGGCCGACCACAGCAGTGCCGCCAGCAGCGGCTCACGAAGATTGCGCAAGGCGCGCACGGTTACTCCCTCTGAAACACGTCAGAGAAAGTAACCGCGATTGATTAGGTGTATGTGTGAAAGACCTAGGGATTAGACCCTAAATCAAGCGGTTACCTGCATGGAAGATCAGGCCGCGTCCGCCCTCGCCTCGCCCAGTTCCAGGTTCAGCATCTCTGCCAGCATGAACGCAAGCTCCAGCGATTGCGCGGCGTTGAGGCGCGGATCGCAATGGGTGTGGTAGCGGTCTGCAAGGCCTGCATCAGTGATCGCCACCGATCCGCCCGTACATTCCGTCACATCCTGCCCGGTCATTTCCACGTGAATGCCGCCGGCATGGGTGCCCTCGGCACGGTGCACGGCGAAAAAGCCGCGCACTTCGGACAGGATGCGGTCGAACGGACGGGTCTTGTAGCCACTCTCCGCCTTGATGACGTTGCCGTGCATGGGGTCGCAGCTCCACACGACGGGATGACCCTCGCGCTGGATCGCCCGCACCAGCGGCGGCAGGCCGTCCTCCACCTTGCCCGCGCCGAAACGGCTTATCAGCGTGATCCGACCAGCTTCACGCGACGGGTTCAGCACGTCGAGCATCTCGACAAGCGCGTCCGGCTCCAGCGAGGGGCCGCATTTCACGCCGATGGGATTGTTCACTCCGCGCAGGAATTCGACATGGGCGCTATCCATGAAGCGGGTGCGATCGCCGATCCACAGCATGTGGGCGGACGTATCGTACCAGTCGCCAGTCAGAGAATCCTGCCGCGTCATGGCCTGCTCGTAAGGCAGCAAGAGCGCCTCGTGACTGGTATAGAAGTTGGCGGACTTCAGCTGTTGCTGGTCCTCGATATCGACGCCGCATGCCTCTATGAAATCCAGCGCTTCGCCGATCCGGTCGGCAATCTGCTTGAACTCGCTGGCCCAGGCGCTGCGACCCATGAAATCCAGCGTCCACTGGTGCACCTGCCGCAGATTGGCATAGCCGCCGCCAGCAAAGGCGCGCAGCAGGTTCAGCGTGGCGGCCGCCTGCGAATAGGCGCGCACCATGCGCTGCGGATCGTTGGTTCGCGATTCGGGCGAAAATTCGATGCCGTTGACATTGTCACCGAAATAGCTCGGCAAGGTCATGCCATCCTTGGTTTCGGTATCGGAACTGCGCGGCTTGGCGAACTGGCCGGCCATGCGGCCCACCTTCACCACGGGCATCTTGCTGGCGAAGGTAAGCACGGCTGCCATCTGAAGGATCACGCGGAAGGTGTCGCGAATATTGTCGGGATGGAATTCGGCAAAACTCTCGGCACAATCGCCGCCTTGCAGAAGGAACGCCTCGCCAGCCGCAACCTGTGCCAGTTCGGCCTTCAGGCGGCGCGCTTCGCCTGCAAACACCAGCGGAGGAAACCCGGCCAGCGACTTTTCAGCCTCGGCCAGGGCCGCAGCGTCCTCGTATTTGGGCAGGTGCTTCGCGGTGAAACGGTCCTGCTTCCAGCTCTCGGGTGTCCAGTTGTGTGCCACGTCGTATCTCGTTCAAGCGCGCCCGTTCCCCAATGGGCCATACATTTGATAATGTCGGGGAAGCCCGCTCCATACAGAGGCTCCACTGGCCGCGCAAAGGTTACTTGAGAAACGGATGCGCGCCCCCGGTCATCGACCAGCCTGCACCGGTGCGCCCTCTTCCGGCAGCACGGAAATACGCAGGCCCGGACGTGCCGACAGGTAACGCTGGGCCAATGCCTGCACCTCCTGCGGCGTGGCATTGGCATAATCGCTGTATAGCGACTGCAGATAGATCGCGCGGTTGCGATCCATTGCAGAGCCCTGCAACTGGTTGAGCCAGAAGGTATGGCCGGTGGATGCACGTTCTATGCGCAGTCGCACAGGTTCCACCACACGCGCCAGTTCATCTGCCGTCGGACCGTTTTCCGCAAGGTCGGCAGCAATCGCCTCGGCCTCGTCATAGAAGGCGGGCACCAGCGACGGATCAAGCTGCACCAGCGCGAAGATCAGCCCGCCGGTATCGGTATCGAGCGGCCAGCTGGAGGTGACGAAGGGCGAATAGGCAGCGCCGGCCCGCTCTCGCAACCCGTCCATCAGGCGGATCGAGAATATCTGCGCAAGCAGGTCCAGCTTGCGGCTTTGCACCAGGCCATCGGACCCGCCTGCGGTCGGCCAGGCGATGACGGCGGCGGCCTGGTCTGCGTCACCTTCGTGCGTCAGGCGAACAGGTCCGCTGCCGACTTCGGGAAACGCCAGCGGGCGACTGGCCACTTCAGGGGTGAGCGGCATGCGCGGATCGATAGCGCCGAATGTACGCGACAGGGCCTCCACCGTTTCCTCGCGGTCGATATCGCCGAACACGGCAACCTCTACCGGGCCTTGCGACAACAGCCGCGACCAAGTGCGGCGGAAGCCTTCGGCGGTTGCATCCTCGATCATCGCGGGGTCGGGCGTAACAAAGCGTGGATCGCGGTCGCGCAGCAACCAGTCGAGATCACGGTTCAGCACGCCGTTGGGATCGCGGTTGTAGGAATCGTATCCCAGCAGCACACTGGCCTTGGCCCTTTCGAAAGGCGCGGGATCCCAGCCGGAGTTCTGCAGCTTGGCGGCAAACAGGTAAAGCTGGGCGGCAAGGTCTTCCTGCCGCGTGAGCCCCTCGAAAACGAAGACGCCGTCCTCGATCGTGAAATCGAAGCCGAGCTTGCTGCCGGCTGCTGCACGATCGAGGTCGTTCTGGTCCAGCGGACCGACGCCTGAATTGATCAGCGCCAACGGGGCAAGGTGGGCATAGGCCGCCTCGTCATCCTCGATCCCGCGCCAGCCTGCGCCGAAACGCACCCGCACCGTGACCCGGCCCGGCTCGTTATCGCCGCTGTAAAGCAGGGCGCGCACGCCGTTGTCGAATACCAGATGCTCGATATCCAGCACGCCCAGCGGTTCGCGAACGCTTGGCAGCATCGGCTCTCCGACAGGCGGCAGGTCGGCGAAATCTATCGCCTCGCCATCATCACGCGCAAGACCGCTGGCAACGGCAGGGGCTTCCAGTGCAGCGCGAAGCTGCGCCGCTTCGTCGCTGACCGGTTGCGGCGTCAGCATGATCGCGCGGACCACCTCGCCCTGGAACATTTCCTGCGTGGCTTCCAGCACCTGCTCCGGCGTGAACCGTTCGCTGATGGAGCGGAAGACTTCGAGGAAGGTCTCCGGGCTGGCGACCGCTTCGCGGATGTCGACGGCTTGCACGATCTGGTCCGCCAGTTGCGAACCAGCCTGGATGCGCGATTGCTCGACCTGGTCGACGAAGGCGACATCGAACAGCGACACGGCCTGATCGATTTCCGCCTGGCTGGGCGGCTGTGCCAGGGCGTCGGCGATCACGCCACGCGCATCGCCAAGGGCCGCCTCCCAGTTCTCGCCAATAGGCGTGACGGAAACGAAGGTCCCGTCCACCGTGCGACTGATCTTCTGCCGACCGACGCTGGCGGACAGGAAGCTGCCCCCTGCCCGTGCGGCGTTTTCCAGCCTGCGGTTCACGATGGCGCCCGCCACCTGCACGAGCAGGTTGCGACGGTTGTACTCCAAGTTGTCGACCACCTGCACCCAGGGGCGCATGATGGCGAAAGTCAGCGCGCGGGTCTGGCCCGGCTCGACGATGACATTCACTTCGCCGACGGGATTTTGCGGGTCTGCTTCCTCAGGAGCAACGGGATCGCCGAAATCGGGCGCAGGCGTGACAGGCCCCTCGCCCACCCAATCGGCAAAATGGGTTTCCACGATATCCGCCAGCACGCGCACATCGGCATCGCCCACCAATACGACGGTGGCGTTTTCGGGCCTGTACCAACGCTCGTGGAAAGCCTGCACCGCCTCTGCCGTTGCGCCCTCCAGCGTAGCTACCGTGCCGATGGGGCTGCGGTTGGCGAGGCGCTGGCCAGCGAAAAACGTCTGGGTCGTCGCTTCCTGAACGCGGCGCGCAGGGCCCGCCTGTTCGCGCCGTTCGGACAATACGATAGGCACATCGGTAGCCACGTTCTCTTCCGAGAGGACGGGTTGCGTCACCATGCCGGTGAACAGGCGAACGCTTTCGTTGATGCTGGTGCGGTTCGCGTTGGGCAGGTCCAGCTTGTAGACCGTCTGCGTGGGGCTGGTGGTGGCGTTGGTATCATAGCCAAGCGCCGCGCCCTGCCGCTGGAAATGCGGGATCGCCTCGCCTGGGCCGAAATACACCGACTCGCGGAACACCATGTGTTCCAGCAGGTGGGCAAAGCCGCGCTCCTCATCCTGCTCGTAGATGGAGCCTGCATCGATGGCGACGCGCAGGCTCATCTGGCAGGGCGGTACGCCGTTCTGCCGTACGGCATATTTCACCCCGTTAGGCAGTTCGCCGAAAAGCCACTGCGTATCGATGGGGATATCCGTGCCGCGATAGATCCACGGATCATCCGGCTGGGAATATTCTGGCGTATCCTCCGGCGTGGCAGCGATGGTGCAGCCCAGCTGCGACTGCGCCAGGGCAGGAACCGGCGTGAGGAGGAGAAACGGAACAAGAGCGCGAGCGGTGCGCGAGAGTAATGTCATGGTGCCCCTTAGGCCAGCAAGCGATGAAGCAAGCGTGAATAGGCGTGAAGATAGCCTTGCGCCACCAGCACTTGTCCTACCTTGTGGCAGACCCTCTGCGCGCCTACATCAGGATCATGTTTATCGAAACCGAAACCACGCCCAACCCTGCCACTTTGAAGTTCCTGCCCGGAAAGCAGGTCATGCCTTCGGGCACGCGCGATTTCGCCTCGCCGGAAGAGGCTGAGGCCAGTCCGCTGGCGCAGGCCCTGTTCGATACCGGAGAGGTAACAGGCGTATTCTTCGGCAGCGATTTCGTTTCCGTTACCGCCGCACCGGGCGTCGCCTGGCCGAACCTTAAGCCGCAGGTGGTGGCCGTGCTGCTGGATCATTTCGTATCCGAGGCACCGTTGTTCACCGGCGGCGATGCCAGCGGCATTTCCGTTCCGCCGGAAAGTGAAGAGGCGGACCTTGGCGACGACGAGGGGACCGAGGATATCGTGGAGCAGATCAAGGAATTGATCGAGACACGAGTGCGCCCTGCCGTTGCCAACGACGGCGGCGACATTCGCTATCGTGGTTTCCGGTCCGGCGTGGTCTACCTGCAGATGCAGGGCGCCTGTTCGGGCTGCCCCAGTTCCACTGCCACGTTGAAGCACGGTATCGAGGGATTGCTGAAGCACTACGTTCCCGAAGTGCAGGAAGTGCGCGCCGCCTGACGGGTCTTGCGTGAACAATCGGCCATTTGCCGCGTTGGTTGGTCGAAATCAATTCTCCGGAGAAAATCCCTTCCATGACCGACACTCTTTCCGACGCCGACCTGGACCTGATCTTTCGCGAAGCGCGCAGCTTCAACGGATGGCACGACAAGGAAGTCTCGGACGAACAGATCCATGCCATCTACGAATTGACGAAGATGGGCCCGACTTCTGCCAATCAGCAACCGGGCCGCTTCGTGTGGTGCAAGTCGAAAGAATCGAAAGAGCGGCTGGCCAAGTGCGCCAGCGAGGGGAACCGGGAAAAAATCCTGACCGCGCCGGTCTGCGTCATCATCGGCTACGATCTGGATTTCCACGAGCAACTGCCATGGCTTTTCCCGCATACCGACGCGAAAAGCTGGTTCGAAGGTGACGAGGACGCTCGCCGGGAAAGCGCCTTTCGCAATTCCGTGCTGCAAGGCGCCTACCTGATGATCGCGGCGCGCGCGATGGGGCTCGATTGCGGACCCATGTCGGGTTTTGACCAGGACGCGGCGACAAGGGAGTTTTTCGCCGATCAACCTCGCTACCGGGCCGACTGGCTCTGTTCCATTGGCTATGGTGACCGCACCACGATCTTTGATCGCAGCCCGCGCCCCGATTTTGACAAGTTCAACCAGCTGATCTGAGAATTGTTCGCGCAGGCACGATTGATCTGACGGGGCAAGCCCACTAGGCGCAAACCCCGTGAGGGTATTGGCGATAGATTGTGCGACCGAGGCATGCTCGGCGGCGCTGTTTGATGGCACGCAGCGGCTGGATGGTCGCTGCGAGACCATTGGGCGGGGCCACGCCGAGCGGCTGGTTCCCATGATTGCCGAGTTGCCGGACAAGGGCCATGCGGACCGTATCCTCGTTTCGCTTGGTCCCGGCAGCTTTACCGGCGTGCGCATCGGGTTGGCCGCAGCCCGCGCGCTGGGCCTTGCCTGGGGCGCACAGGTGCTGGGGTATCCCACCCTCGAACTCGTGGCTGCGCGAAGCCGAGAGACCAGTCCGCACGCCGTTACGGTCTGCATGAATGGGGGCCACGGCGAGTATTTCGTACAGAACTTCGCCGCCGATGGCACGGCGCAGGATGCGGTGCGATCCCTGCCCCCGGCAGAAGCGGTCGTTGCCGCCCGGCACGATACCATCGCTGGTAACAGAGCACAGGCGCTGGCAGATTTGCTGGGCGATGGCCGTATTGCACTCGATCTGCTGCCCGATGCCAATTACGCCTATCTGCTGCCTGAAACCCGGCTGACACGCGATCTCTCGCCAATTTACGGGCGCGGACCCGATGCGAAAATCCCGCAACCTCGGGAGCCACGCAAGTGACCGATGCGCTGGACGCCATCATGGCGGTGATGGAAGAATCTTTTGATCCACGCTACGGCGAAGCCTGGACGCGGCGGCAGGTGCTGGATTCGCTCACCTTGCAAAACGTCCATTTCACGCTGATCGATGCCGCGGGAACGGACGACGTGGATCCCGACCAGGTGACCGGCTTTGCGCTGACCCGCCAGGTGCTCGATGAAGAAGAAATCCTGCTGATAGCGGTGCTGCCATCCGTTCGCGGCACCGGTGTGGGCAAGCAGTTGCTGGCCGAAGTCATAGACCGGGCGCTCGCAAGATCGGTTTCACGCTTGTTTCTGGAGATGCGTGACGGCAATCCGGCAGAACATCTTTATCGCCGGTTCGGTTTTGAAAAAATCGGACACCGCAAAGGCTATTATCGCGGTGCTGTAGGTGGACCGTTGGACGCTATTACTTTCGCCAAGGATATTTGACGAAATACGCAACTTTGACGCAACGTTAATTCTTTGAACTATTCATCGCAAATTTTTTCGATGAACGGTTGCTGCAACCCTTGTGAATAGCGGTTGATTGCGTAAATGGCCCTTGTCCACTCCGCTAAAGAGAGTGGTTTGATAACGGGTCTCGCAACACCAGAGGTACAAATGGATAATACCGAAAACGGCGCGAACGAAATGCTGATTACTCTAACAGCAGATATCGTGACCGCTCATGTCGCCAACGGCAATGTCGATGGCGAAACACTCCCTTCGCTGATTCAGAACGTCTACGGCGCTCTGGCTGGCCTTGGCGCTGAAGAAACCGTCGAAGATCGACCCGAACCCGCCGTTTCCGTTCGTGCTTCGGTGAAGAACGATCATCTCGTTTGCCTGGAAGACGGCAAGAAGATGAAGATGCTCAAGCGCCACCTGATGACCGACCACGGAATGACGCCGGAGGAATATCGCGAGCGCTGGAATCTGCCCGCCGATTACCCCATGGTTGCCCCGGATTACGCGGAAAAACGCCGCGAGCTGGCCAAGAAAATCGGCCTCGGTCGCAAGCCCGGTCAGAAGCGCGGACGCAAGAAGTCCAGCTAACGGGCTGTCTACGGTTTTGTTACCGTGCTTGAGTGAAACGCTCCGGGTCTTTAAGGCTACGGGGCGTTTTCATTTTATTGGCAGGAAAAACCTTGCAGCAGCAGATCGACCTTGAAGCCCTTTGTGCCGAGCGCGGCCTGCGCATTACGGATCAGCGCCGCGTCATCGCGAAGGTGTTGTCGGAAAGCACCGATCATCCCGATGTGGAAAAGGTGCATGAGCGGGCAAGTGCGGTCGACCCCAAGATTTCGATCGCCACGGTCTATCGCACCGTCCGTCTTTTCGAAGAGGCGGGCATCCTCGATCGGCATGATTTTGGTGATGGCCGTGCCCGTTACGAAGCGGCACCAGAGGCGCATCACGATCACCTGATCGATGTGGAAACGGGCAAGGTCGTGGAATTCGTCGATCCTGAACTGGAAGCGCTGCAAAAGCAGATTGCTGAGAAGCTGGGCTATCGCCTGGTCGATCACCGCATGGAACTGTACGCCGTGCGAATAGACCGCGAAGAAAAAGGCTGACGCCCATGTCCGGCCAGGTGGTCGCTTCCCCGGAAAGGCGCATCGCCTTTCCCGCCTACCTGCTCGTCGCCTTCCGCATCGTGTTGATGCTGTTGCTGATGGCCATCTGCGTACCGCTGCACTATCTCTGGCGGCTGCTGGGCCTCAACAGAATGTGGCCGCGCGTCTTTCTTTCCGGCATCGGCATGATCGCGGGGCTGGATCTGCATCGCCATGGCAAGCGCGTGCCCGGCGCGCTGCTGTTGTCCAACCATGTAAGCTGGCTGGACATTCCCGCCCTTTCGCATGCCGCCAATTCTGCCTTCATCGCGCATGACGGCCTGGCGCAGTTCGGCCTGCTGAAATGGCTGTGCGACATGAACGACACCGTCTTCATCGCTCGCCACAAACGAACCGATGTCAGCCGCCAGGCGGACGATATCCGCGCAGCGCTGGCCCATGACAGCACCTTGACGCTTTTTCCCGAAGGCACGACGAGCGACGGCACCGGGATCATTCCGTTCAAATCCAGCCTGCTGGGCGCGCTGGAGCCGCTGCCAAAAGATGCCGTAGTGCAACCGGTGGCGCTGGTTTATGACGACGCTCCCGAGGTAAGCTGGATTGGCGAAGAGCCGGGGATGCGCAACTTCAAGCGTATTCTTGCCCGCCTGCGCCCGGTTCGTGTCGATGTGCATTTCCTGCCGCCTGTCGCAGGGGATGCCCTCGCCAATCGCAAGACGATCACTGCGACCGCGCAGGCCGTAATCGCCGCCCAGTTAAATCTGCGCAATCCAACTTCGTGATTTAGAAGACCTTCGTGACCAAGACATTTACTGGCAAGGCAATCCTGCTTGCGCTGGGCTTCGGCCTTCTTTCGCTTTTGTTCTCGCTGGCGGCAATCGCCGCTATCGGCGCAGCATTCGCTCTCACCGGTGCGCCGGCAATGCCACCGGACATCGGTTTCGCTGCCGGTGTGAGTGGTCCGGCCATCGCGGCAATCCTGCTCTCGCGGCTAAGTGGAACCTTGCGGACATTGCTTGCCCGCATCACCTCCGGCCTTCCTTCGCTGTGGGTCGTTGCGCTGCCCGCCCTGTTCGCTGCCACAGTCTGGATATCAGCGACGGCAAGCGGTGCAGATGTCGAATGGCGAAGCGGCACGACGATGGTCTCTACGCTCGTATTTCATATCTTCGTCATCAGCCTGCTGGAGGAGACGGGTTGGCGCGGTTATCTTACCCCTCGCCTTCTCAGTCGCGTCTCGCCACTCGGCGCCAGCCTCTGCGTCTCGCTCGTTTGGTTTGCCTGGCACGCGCCCAAGTTTTCAATTGGCTGGGACTACATACTCGGTGCCGCCTTTGCGTGCATCGGCCTTTCGATCCTTGCCACAGCCCTGCTTTCGCTTAAGCAGGGCGGATTCGCCGCCTGTGTCATCCTGCACGCCAGCGCGAACCTCAGCCAGGTGCTGCTTGATACAGAACGGGCATCGTACGCCGCCCAGGTGACGGCCTTCCTCGCCACCTCGGCACTGGCCGCAATTCTGGCAGCAATCGCGCTTTGGCGTCTGGGTCCCAATCTCGGTCATCCAGCGAGCAATTGAACCGTCGTTAGGTTTCGACTAAAGCCGCAAGCCTCATGAAACCTACTGACAATCCCAGGACCTACAGGGTCAAGAGCTTCGGCTGCCAGATGAACGTCTATGATGGCGAGCGGATGGCCGAATTGCTGGAAGCCAAGGGCATCGCGCCCGCACCCGATGGCGAGGAAGCGGACCTTGTGGTGCTGAACACCTGCCATATCCGCGAAAAGGCCACCGAAAAGGTCTATTCGGATATCGGTCGCCTGCAAAAGGCCGGTCGACAGGCTGGCAAGGACCCGATGATCGCGGTGGCGGGCTGCGTGGCGCAGGCCGAAGGCGAGGAAATCATGGCGCGCGCTCCGGCTGTGGGCATGGTTGTTGGCCCGCAGGCCTATCACCGGCTGGGCGACATGCTGGACCGTGCCGTGAAAGGCGAACGCTCCACCGACACCGATATGCCGGAAGATGCTAAGTTCGCAGCGCTGCCGAAGCGCCGCAAGGTGGCCCCTACTGCCTTTCTGACGGTGCAGGAAGGGTGCGACAAGTTCTGCACCTACTGCGTGGTCCCCTATACCCGCGGGGCGGAAATCTCCCGGCCGTTCAGCCAGTTGGTGGACGAAGCTGCGAAGCTGGTGGATGCCGGTGCACGCGAAATCACGCTGCTGGGCCAGAACGTCAATGCCTGGAGCGGCGAGGACGCGAAAGGTCATGCGGTTGGCCTAGATGGCCTGATCCGCGAATTGGCAAAGCTGCCCGACCTCAAGCGCATCCGCTACACCACCAGCCATCCCAATGACATGACCGACGGTTTGATCGCCGCACATGGCGAGGTGGAAAAGCTGATGCCTTACTTGCACCTGCCGGTGCAAAGCGGATCGGATCGGGTGCTGAAAGCGATGAACCGCTCGCACACGGCGGAAAGCTATCTGAAGCTGCTGGACCGGTTTCGCGAAGTTCGCCCCGATATCGCGCTGAGCGGCGATTTCATCGTCGGCTTTCCGGGCGAGACCGAGGCCGAGTTCGAGGAGACGCTGCAACTTGTCGATGCGGTGGGTTATGCTGCCGCCTTCAGTTTCAAGTACTCGCCCCGCCCCGGAACGCCTGCCGCCACCATGGACGGGCAGGTCGCCAGGGAAGTGATGGACGAACGGCTGCAGCGCCTGCAGGCTCACCTCAATCGTGACCAGTACGCTTTCAACAAGGCCAGCGTCGGCAAGACCTGCGACGTACTGGTGGAACGCAAGGGCCGCCGGCCGGGCCAGATGCTGGGCAAGTCGCCATGGCTGCAATCGGTGTTTTTCGAAGGAAACGTGCAGATCGGTGACATAGTTCGCGCCGAACTGGCTCATGCGGGGCCAAGCTCGCTGGAAGGGCGAATACTGGAGCGCGTCGTCGGCTAGTCCACGTCAGTCGATCAGGACCCACAGCCTGTGGCATTTCGATGACTTTCCACCGCCTTGTGGCATGGCGCTGCTTGCCAGCGCGATATGTCGGCCTATCTTCGCAGCTACACATGCGAAAGGAATCGCCCGACCTCGATGGCCCGCAAACCCCACCGTGATGGCGGCAACCATGCCGCCACAATCGCCCATCCGGAAGAACGCCGCGATGCTTCGCGCCGCGCCCGGGTAGAGGTATCTTTCGACGATCAGGCCGTGCTTGGCGCCCTGTTCGGTGAATTCGATGCCAATCTCGTTCAGATAGAGAACCGGCTGGGCGTCTATATCGCGGCACGCGGAGACACCATTTCCATCGAAGGTACAGAGGACGAGGTGGCCCGCGCCCGCGAAGTTCTGGTGAAGCTGCACGAAAAGCTGCTGACCGGCGAGGAAATGGATGCAGGCGCTATCGACGCGTTGATTTCGATGTCTGACGAGCCGACGCTGCAAGGCATCATCACGGGCGATGCCAAGGTGCCTCCGATCATGATCCGCACCCGCAAGAAGACCATCAGCCCGCGTAGCGCCACGCAGGGCGACTACATGCGCCAGCTGGCAAGCCGCGAACTGATCTTCGCGCTTGGTCCGGCAGGTACGGGCAAGACCTATCTGGCGGTCGCGCAGGCGGTCAGCCAGCTGATTACAGGCAGTGTGCAGCGCCTGATCCTGTCGCGCCCCGCTGTCGAGGCAGGGGAGCGGCTGGGCTTCCTGCCCGGCGACATGAAGGAAAAGGTCGATCCGTACCTGCGCCCGCTTTACGATGCGCTTTACGATTGCATGCCGCCCGAACAGGTGGACCGCCGCATCGCCAGCGGAGAGATCGAGATCGCGCCCATCGCCTTCATGCGCGGGCGTACGCTGGCCGATGCCTTCGTGATTCTGGATGAAGCGCAGAACACCACGAAGGAACAGATGAAGATGTTCCTCACCCGCTTTGGCCAGAACAGCCGGATGGTTGTCTGCGGCGACCCCAGGCAGGTGGACATTCCCGGCGGCGACAAGATGAGCGGCCTTGCCGATGCCGTTGAGCGCGTGGAGGGTCTGGAAGGTATCGGCGTTACCCGCTTCACCTCGGCGGACGTGGTGCGCCACCCCATCGTCGGGCGGATCGTCGAGGCTTACGAAGGCCCTTCCGAGGGGCGTGGCCACGCGGATTGACGCTGTGGAACTGGAAATCGAGATAGAGGACTGGCCCGAAGGGGACTGGGAAGCGCTGGCCGACCGTGTGGCCGAGGCCGCGCAATCGGTGGCGCCGGAACTAGCCAATCCGCGCTTGGTCACCAGCCTGCTGTTCACCGATGATACCCGTATTCACGAACTTAACCGCGAATGGCGCCAGCGCGACAAGGCCACCAATGTATTAAGCTTTCCGATGCTGGAACGCTCCGACCTCGTACATCTCGATCCGGACGAGGGACCCCCTGAAATGCTGGGCGACATCGCGCTTGCCTATCAGACCTGTCTACGCGAGGCCGGGGAAAAGAACTTCGCACTGCATACCCATGCGGCGCATCTGATCCTGCATGGATTCCTCCACCTCGCCGGGCACGATCACGAGGTTTCCGACGAGGATGCCGAGAAAATGGAGGCGCTGGAAGTGAAGGCGCTTGCACTATTGGGTATCGACAACCCATATAGCGAAACCAATTCCTGAACGGAGAAAGTAACAGGGCGATGCCCGACACTGACAGATCTGACGATTCCCAAACCGGAGAATCGGAAAGTAGCAACGGCTTTGGTCAAGGCGGGGGCCAGGGCGGCGGATTGTGGAATGCCATCCGCGGCCTTTTTGAAGACCAGGGCGACACCAGCCTGCGCGCGCAGCTGGAAGAAGCCATCGACGAGCATGAGGACGAAGCGGCCAATGGCGGCGAAAAGCCTTCGAAGGGGGACCTGTCCTCCGTCGAACTGATGATGCTGCGCAACCTGCTTCATTTCAGTGAGCACGATGCCGACGACGTGGCGATCCCGCGCAAGGAAATCATCGCGGTGGAGGCCACCGCGCCGTGGTCCGAAATGGTGGGCCTGTTCGCCGAACACGGTATCTCGCGCATGCCCGTTTACCGGGACCAGCTGGACGACGTGATCGGCATGATGCACCTGAAGGATGTGTTCGCCTTCATCGCACTGGGCAAGGAACCACCGGCCGACTGGACCGTGCTGATGCGCCAGCCGCTGTATGTACCGCAGGCACGCGGCGCGCTGGACGTGCTGGCAGATATGCGCCAGCGCCGTGTGCACCTGGCCATCGTGGTGGATGAATTTTCCGGCACCGACGGGATTATCACCATCGAGGATCTGGTCGAGGAAATCGTCGGCGAGATCGAGGACGAGCATGACGAGGCTCCGATCGAACAGGTCGTGGCTATCGATGAGGGTGTATGGGACGCCGATGCCAGCGTGGAGCTGGAGGACGTAGCCAAGGTGGTCGGCGATCCGGCTTTGGCCGAAGTGGAAGAATCGGTCGATACTTTGGGCGGTCTTGCCTTCGTGCTGGCGGAGGAGGTTCCGCAACCCGGTACTATCCTGACCCATCCCAGCGGCTGGCGCATCGAAGTTACTGCGGGCGATGAAACCCACGTGACCCGCCTGCGGCTCCACCGCCCCACCTCGAACGAGAGCTCGAGCGACGACTAGGGAAAAGTCTTTCGCGACGAAGTGTCTCGCAATGCAGCATTTTTGGTGCGCTGCGGCAAAAACTTTCCTGATCACGCCAATTTCATCTCGACAGAAACCGCTTTAGAACAGACACTGCCGTCATGCGTCGCCTTCCGCCCCTAAGAGCCCTCGAGGCGTTTATTCGTGTCGTGCGCCTGGGTTCGGCGCGTTCGGCAGCCAGCGAACTGGGTTTAAGCCCGTCGGCCCTGTCCCGGCGGATCAGCAATCTGGAAAGTTTTACGGGTCGCAAATTGTTCTCGCGTTCAGGCCAAACGATGAAACTGACGGACGAGGGGCGCACTTTCTACGATGCTGTGGCACCACACCTGGAATCGCTGGCGGCGGCAGTGGAATCGCAGAGCGAAAACCTGCAACTGCTCCGGCTGCGGCTGGGGGTCATGCCATTGTTCGGTACCCAGCGCCTGTTTCCGCGTCTGAATGAACTGCGCTCCGTCCACCCGCGCCTGCATCTCGATATCGATACCGGCCCCCACCTGATAGACCGGGTGGGCGATACGCTGGATGCGGCCATCGGCCTGGTGCAGCACCCCGACCCCGAGCTTTATTCCGTCCAGCTTGACCAGAACACCGTCCACGCCATCGCCAGCAGGGAACTGGTGCAGGAACTGGGCGAAAACCCCGATATCGCGCTGCTGGAAAAGCAGACCTTCCTGATGCACACCGACATGCCGCGCAGTTTTGATGCGTGGAAAGCGGCCCTTGGTCTTGAGAAATTGCAGCCCGCAGCGGTTGATCACTACGATTCGGGCCAGCTTATCCTGGAGGCTGCTGCGCAGGGTATCGGCATCGCCATCATGCACTACGACCATCTGGCCCGTAACAACGACAACCGCCTCGCGCGGTTGTACGATGTGAAGGTGGAAAGCCCCTATTCCTACTGGTTCATCTGTCGCCCGGCCGATCTCGATGCGCGGCCGGTGCGGATCTTCCATGACTGGATCGTGAAGGCTGGCCTGTAGCACCGCGGGCCACGGCGACTGGCCTTATCAGTGCGCCGACCGACAACGGCAGAACGAAAAAAGGGGCGCCAGTGCGGCGCCCCCTCAACAAAATCAGGCGACGGTCGCCTTGGTGATCTTGCCCGGATTGGCGGGCGGTTCGCCGGTCGGCAGTGCGTCAACATGCTCCATGCCGCTCTCTACCTCGCCCCACACGGTGTACTGGTTATCCAGGAAGCGGGCGTCATCGAACACGATGAAGAACTGCGAATTGGCGCTGTTGGGATCCTGCGTGCGGGCCATCGAGCAGACGCCGCGGGTGTGCGGGACGTTGCTGAATTCCTGCTTCAGGTTCGGCTTGTCCGACCCGCTCATGCCGGTGCCGGTGGGATCACCGCCCTGTGCCATGAAGCCGGGGATCACGCGGTGGAACACCACGCCATCGTAGAAGCCTTCCTTCGCCAGTTCGGTGATGCGCGCCACGTGATTGGGAGCAACATCGCTGCGCAGCTTGATGACAACGTCGCCACCCTTGCCATCGCCGCAATCCAGATTGAGCGTCAATTTTTCGTCGGCCATATCAAATCTCCTTGAAAAGTTGGGGGCGACCTAGAGGATCATGCCTCCAGAGTCACGGCCCCAAACACCTGCATGGCATGACGGCCCGTCTTGCTTTTGCCGCACAGCACAATAGACCGGCGAGCGATGGCCCAATCCGATCTTCACGAACCAGACGTCGAAACGTCCGCCCCGGAGGAACCCAAGCAGGGCGAAGGGCATCAGTTCGACGAGGAAAACCGGCTGAAGCCGGAGTTCGTGCGGCAGGTGCGCGAAGCGCTGTATGACGAGATCGAGGACAGCGTCTACGATCTGGTAGAGCCGCTGCACCCCGCCGACATTGCCGACCTGTTCGAACTGCTGGAACGGCGCGAACGCAACGATCTGGCCGCTGCCATCACCGACCTGATGAGCAGCGACGTGGTGGCCGAGCTTAACGACTACGTTCGCGAGGACATGGTGGAGGCCCTTCCGCCCGAGGCCGTGGCCGAGATCGTGGGCCAGCTCGATACCGATGACGCCGTCCAGCTGATAGAGGATCTGGACCACGCCGACCAGCGCGCCATCCTGGCCGAAGTGGAAGCGGGCGACCGCGCGGTTATCGAGACCGCCCTCGCCTACCCCGAGGAATCCGCCGGTCGCCTGATGCAGCGCGAACTGATCGCGGTGCCCGACAGCATGAGCGTGGGCGACCTGATCGATTACCTGCGTGCCGAAGATCACCTGACGACCGAGTTCTGGGAAGTCTTCGTGGTGGATCACCGCTTCCATCCGGTCGGTACGATCCAGCTATCGTGGATATTGCGCACCCCCCGCTCTGTCGCCCTCTCCGACGTAATGAAACGCGACCAGACGCTGATCCCCGTCGCGATGGACCAGGAAGAAGTGGCCCTGCGCTTCCAGAAATACGCGCTGATTTCCGCTGCCGTCGTTGATGAAAGCGGGCGCCTTGTCGGCCAGTTGACGGTCGACGATATCGTGCACATCATTTCCGAAGAGGCGGGCGAGGATGCGCTGCTGATGAGCGGCGCGGGTGAAGGCGATATCAACGAGCCGTTGCGCGATGCCTATTCCGCGCGTGTGCGCTGGCTGGTGGCGAACCTTGGCACGGCGGTGGTGGCAAGCGCGATCATCGCCTTTTTCGGAGCCGCGATAGAAGAACTGGTGGCGCTGGCCATCCTGATGCCGATCGTCGCCAGCATCGGCGGCAATGCCGGCACGCAAACCATGGCCGTTACTGTTCGCGCCATCGCCATGAACCAGCTTACCAAGTCCAACACCAAGCGCATACTGCTGCGCGAGTTGAAAGTGGCGCTGATGAACGGGGCGACCATCGCCGTACTGATCGGTATTGCCACCGCGCTGCTTTTTACCCCGCCGCTGGGCGGTGTTATTGCCGCTGCCATGGTGATCAACATCATCGTGTCGGGCATGGCAGGCGTGCTGGTGCCCGTCGCGTTCGAGCGGTTAAATCAGGACCCCGCAGTCGCCAGCAGCGTATTCGTGACCATGATTACCGATTCCATGGGTTTCTTCGCGTTTCTGGGTCTGGCCGTAGCCTCCGGTCTCGCAGGATAATCCAGCCGGCATTCAGGACCGCGGCGCGCTCGCTAGAAGATCAGGCCGAGAAAAACAGCTGGATAGCGAAACAGGCCGCCAGGCCCGCCACGATGTTCATGGGCAGCCCTATTTTCAGGAAATCGGCAAATCGATAGTTCGCCGCGCCATAAACCAGCGTGTTGGTCTGGTAGCCAATGGGCGTTGCGAAACTGGCGCTGGCGCCGAACATCACCGCCACCACCAGCGCGCGCGGGTCGACTCCCAACGACCCGGCAAGCGTAATCACGAGCGGCGTCATGATTACCGCCACGGCATTGTTGGTGACGGTTTCGGTCAACGTGCTGGTAAGCGCGTAGACCCCGATCAGCAGGACGAGGGGGGAGGCATCGGCCAGCAAGGGCGTGAACCACTGCACGATCAGGTCCAGCGTACCGGCGTTCTGCAAGCCCAGTCCGAAAGCCAGCATACCGAAGATCAGCACCAGCGTGTTGCCGTCGATGGAATTCCACGCTTCCTCCGGCTCTATGCAGCGGGTTATCAGCACAACGCTCACTCCCCCAATCGCCAGCGCCGCAATCGGCAGTTCGAACAGGGCAGCGCACAGCACCACGCCTGCAAGGGTCAGCAAGGCCCATGGCGCTTTCTGGCGCTTGAAGGCGCGCGCGGGTGCCTGTGTCACCTGTGCCAGGTTCGCATTGCCTTCCAGCGCATGGGCCGCATCGGGAAGCGCGGCAATCAGCAGGCGGTCGCCCGCCCTTACCCGTACTTCCGCCAGTTCCGGGCCGGGCACATGGCGCGGGCGGGCGATGCCAAGAACGCGCACCTTGAAACGCGACAGCAGCGGAATTTCTGCAAGTCGACGCCCGACGATGGGGTGGCTGGAGGATACCACCGCCTCCACCAGTTGCGCATCGCTGTCACGTTTCCTGCCGCTTAGCGTGATACCGCCGCCCAGACCTGTCAGTCCCACGCGAAAATCCACGGTCTCGGCCAGCGAAGCCAGTTCGGATGGGGATGCGCTGACGATGAATTCGTCGCCCCTCTCGATGCAATGTTCGTCCAGGTTCCGGCGAAAGGTCCGCGCGCCGCGCTGTATGGCGATCAGTTCGATGCCGGGGCGTCGGAAAACGGCGCACCGCTCCACTGTCTGGCCGATCAACGAAGTGTCGGAGCCCAGCGCGAGGTGCGACAGATAGTTCTCGCTTTCGCCGGTCTGGCCGATACCGCGCTCTTGCCGGTCCGGCAGCAGGATCGGCCCTGCAATTACGAGAAAGGCGATACCCGCCAGTGCCACGATCACGCCAACGCCGGTAATTTCGAAAATGCCGAAGGGGGCAAGGCCTTGTTCTCGGGCAACCCCGTCCACCAGGATATTGGTGGAGGTGCCGATCATGGTCAGCGTTCCGCCGAGGATCGATAGATAGGACAGTGGAATCAGCAATCTCGTCGCCGCCGTTCCCAGCACCCGGGACAGGCGCTTTATGATCGGGATCATCACGATCACCACCGGCGTATTGTTCATGAAGGCCGAAGCCAGCATCGTTCCGGCGCCGATCTCCGCCAGCGCAAGTCTGGGCTTGCGCATGGTGCGTCGCAGGATCCAGCCCGAAACCTCCTCCAGCGCGCCGGTGCGTAGCAGCGCGCCGGAAAGGACGAACATCGCCCCGATGGTGATCGGCGCCGAATTAGCAAATACCGACAGCGCCTGATCCGGCGAGAGATAGCCCAGCGCCATCATCGCCACGCCAGCCGCAATGGCGAGGATGACAGGCGGAAACCTTTCCATCGCGAAGCCGACGAACAGAACGACGAGAAGGGCAAGCCCGATAATGGCGCCGTGTTCATCGAGCACGGCGAAAATGGATGACATGAATGTGAACCCTGTGCGAGCGTCGAACCGCGACGACCTCGATTGCCGTCCATTACGCCGTGGCCCGACAAACGATCCAGCGAAATCATGCACGCGCGCAATCGATTCGGTTAACTGGATGGTTAAGAATTTCTTAACGCTTCATCGCAGCGAGCGCTCGAGCCAGCTGCAACTGCCCTATTCTTGCCATATATGTTCATCCGGCTGAAAGGCAGACACGAACAGGCGACCTGCCGTGGTTGCACGAGAAGAGTGACTTAAGCGTCCGATAACAGATCGGCGCAGAAGGAATCAGGCAACCGGACAGGCCAGTTCTACGACGCTGTCGGACGACATTTTCGTCCGTCGATCCGGTTCGCGTTAGTTGAAGGAGTAACACGATGAGTATAATTTCGAAAAGGCCCGTGGCACTTGCCATTGCGGGCATGCTGGCAACCTCGGCTGCTGCCGGCGTTTCGGCGCAGGAGCTTCAGCCCCAGTCCGTTGAATCCCAGCCGCAGACCTCGGTCGCGGTGGAACAGGATATCAATGTCTACGGCGCGCTGCCGACCGACCTTTCCGGCCTTACCGCCGGACCGGAAATCGAAGGTATCATATCCGCACGTCGCGGACGCGAGATGCAGGTGACGACCGAAGACGGCCAGAGCACCACCGTGCTGATTGCCGATTCGACCGATATCAAGGCCCGCGGCGGCTTCCTGGGTCTTGGCCGCGAGGAACTTGCTGCCAACGCTCTGCTCAACGGCCTGCCCGTCAGTGTGGAGACGGTGCAATGGGAAGGCGGCCTTGTCGCCAGCCAGGTGCGTTTCAGCGACAACGATCTGGAAACCGCCAACATGATCCGCAACGGTACCGGTCAGCAGTTTGCCGAACAGGGCGCGATGATCGAGGAAAACGCCGCTGCCGCAGAAGCGCTGCGTGGCCGTGTCGCCAATATCGACCAGTACAACGTCATGGACGTGGCCAATGTCTATTTCGACACCGGCAAGTGGAACCTGACGCCCGAGGGCCAGCGTGAGCTTTGCGCCACCGCGCAGGAAGCCAGCGCGATGGACAACTCCTTGCTGCTGGTAGTCGGCTACACCGACTCGGTTGGCGATCAGGATTACAACCAGACCTTGAGCGAACGCCGCGCAGGCCGCGTGGTGAACTTCCTGCAGCAGGAATGCGACTGGGAACCCTGGCGGATGCTCTCGCCGACCGGCATGGCAGAGGCCGACCCCACGGCGGATAACTCCACCGCAGCGGGCCGTGCACAGAATCGCCGCGTTTCGGTAAACATCCTCGTCAGCAAGGCTGTTGCAGGAATGTAATTGCCGCCAGCCAGACGTTCCGAAGAAGGGGGTGGGCCATGCTCACCCCCTTTTTTCGTTCGGCTAGCGGATAGCCACCGGATTGACGATCGCCTGCACGCTGCCTTTCATGCGCGCAGCCCCCAGCACGAACATGAATTCATGGACCCCGTCCGCAGCGAGTTCGCGGGTATCTATCGTTTCCAGGATATAGATACCGTGCCGGGCGATCAGCATGGCATGGACGGGCAGGAACACGCCGTCTTCGGAAGGCGCGTTGGTTTCCAGCCCGGCCGTATCCGCGCCCACGGCGACCACGCCCTGCTCTACCAGCCAGGCAGCGCCATCGGCATTGATGCCGGGCGCCTGGCTGACGAACGCCTGCGCATTATCGATGGTGGAAAGCCATCCGGTGTGGAACAGCACCACGTCGCCCGCGCGCACTTCTACGCCTTGCGCAGCGGCAGCGGCCTGCACCTCTTCGGCCCCGAACTGCGCCATCGGCTCCAGCACGTCCACCCCGCGATGGGCGGCGATATCGATCAGCACGCCGCGCGTTGCGATGGCCGGAATGTTCTCCGCGCCATAGCGGATCAGCCCGTCCTCGCGCATGATGTCACTGGCCGGCACGCCGTTGTAGTGAACCCCGTCGATCCCGATATGACCCAGCCCGTCGATCTGCGTACCGATGCCCAGGTGTGTTTCGACCCGGTCGTCATGGCCTGTCACCTTGTTGGGGCCGAATTCTCCCAGATCTGTAATCTGCATATCGTAGGCACGCTCTCCCCAGACGGGCGTTTCCGGCCCGCTGACTATGCCGAGCCGATAGATCCTTCCTTCGGTCACCAGGTCTGCGGCATCGCGCACCATCGCAGTGGTGAGGCCGGTCAGGGCACCGGCATCCGCGTCGCTGTAAAGCTGCTCTGCCGCCGCGTTGCCATCATCGGCTTGCGCCGACGCAGCAAATGCCGCCAAAGTCAGCAAGGTCGCATTTTTAATCAATCTACGCATGTGTTCACCCTCCCAGATTACTTCGCGTGCAGCCTGATGCCGGTTGAACGGCTTGGCAAGGCTTGAGCGTGCCATGGCAACGCCTATCTAACATTCATGCCGCTCAACCTTACGAAGATCGCTTTCGGCGCGAAGAGCTTTGCCGATATCGAGGCATGGTATGCCAACCGAGCCAGCTTCAAGGTCAACACCCGCTATCGCCCCACGCGCTGGGAGGAGACGATCGGCGGCTCCCTATACTGGATCCACGAACACAATATCGTCGCCCGATCCCAGATCACGGGGTACGAACAGCAGGATGACGGTCGCTGGTGGATTGTCATCGAGCCCCGGCTGGTTCGCGTGATGCCAAGGCCAAAGCGGGCGCACCAGGGCTGGCGTTACCTGAAGGGCGAACCGCCACGCGATCTTTCAGAGGGCGAGGATATCGGCGATGTCATCCCCGGCAGGCTGGCGGGGAAGCTGCAAAGGCTGGGCCTTATCTAGCCGCGCGATCAATGCATTCCCGGCCAGTAGCCCCTTCGATTTGTCGCAGGTTCGGACGCATTGGTCCGGCATCGCGCGGGTCGCGGGAACTGCGAACGCCCGACGCAGTTGATGCAGCATGGAAAAACGCGAGCCCATTCAACTTGATAGCGCCCTCAAGGAGCGCCTGCATCAGGCATGCCGTGCGCACGAGGGCGTTTTTTTCGATACCATGAGCAATTCCGGCAACGATCAACAGCTTAGGCCCGAAGGTCCCCTGGGCCGCTCCACGCTGGGCACTTCGCTGAGAAGGCGCCTGCAAAACGCCTGAGGAACGGTAACTGTTCGGAACATCTGGCCCGCCCGCCCCGTTGATGGGGAAAGGAGAATTCAAATGCCCGAACGCCAGAACCGCCATCCCGATAACGACCTTATCGACAGCATGCAGGACGGTGCCACGCCATCGCAAGGCAGCCGATCGGGCGGGGAAGTGAACACCCGCGTCGGTACGCGTGACGAAGTGAATCGCGCCACCGATCCCGACAATCGTGAACCCGAAGTGGGAAGCGACAATCCCGCAGATGATGCGAAGAAAGGTCCCAAGACCCGCGCCGCCATTCAGGACAAGCGTAACGATTCTTAGCGACTAGGCCGCCGCTTCCATATCGGCGATCTGCAAGAGGGCGCGGGCGAAGTTTTCAGGTTCCTGCGCCCCTTGCAGCATGTATTTATGGTTCACGACAAACGTAGGCACGGCGCTTATCCCACCTGAGACGCCGCGTTCCTCGTCGGCGCGCACGGCCAGCTCCAGCGCCTCGTCGCCCAGCGCTTTGCGTGCACCCTCGGCTTCAAGCCCCACCTCACGACAAATATCCACCAGCACATCGCGGTCCGCCATGTTGCGGCGCTGTTGAAAATGGGCGGCGAACATTGCCTCTTTCAGTTCGGATTGCTGGGCGGGGCCGTAACTTGCCAAAGCCCAGCGCAGCAGCTTGTGACAATCGAAGGTGTTCCACATCATCGCGGGCGGTGCTTCGCCATCCCCTCGCCAGTCGATTGGGAAGCCTACGCGCTCGGCCGCGCCTGACAGTTCGGCGCGCATCGTCTCCACCTCTTCCGCGCTGCGATTATAGGTGCTGGCCAGATGCTCTGCCTGTGACCTGCCTTCGGGTGGCATTTGCGGATTGAGTTCGAACGGCATCCAGCGGATCGTGACTTCCACGTGGTCGGACGCCAACTTCGCCCCCTCCACGAAGCTGCGCCAGCCGACGAGACACCAGGGGCACATCACGTCCGACCAGATGTCGACGACCATGGGCGTGCTCATGCGTCGTTCTCCAGCCAGGTCTGCAACAGGTAGTGCGCGATGGCCGTTCGCGGCGGGGGAACGAAACTGGCAGCATCCGGGCCGTTGGCCATGGCATCTGTTATTTCGTCGCGGGTGAACCAGCGCGCGTCCTCTATTTCGGTTTCGTCGATCGTGAGGTCGCGATTGTCCGCATAACTGTGACAACCGATCATCAGCTGCGAAGGGAACGGCCAGGGCTGGCTGGCGATGTAGCTGACATCGCGCACCCGTACGCCCACTTCCTCATACACTTCGCGGACCACGCCTTCCTCTACGCTTTCGCCCGGTTCGACAAACCCTGCCAGTGCCGAGAAGGAGCGATCAGGCCAGCCGCGTCCGCGCCCAAGAAGTAGCGCGCCGTCATGCTCCACCAGCATGATCGCCACCGGGTCCACCCGAGGGAAATGCGCGGCCTTGCACGCCCCGCAATTGCGCTGCCAGCCACCCTTGGCGATGTGCGTATTTCCGCCGCATTGCGCGCAAAAACGGTGGCGGGCATGCCAATCGGCAATGCTGCGCGCGCCGCCGAACAGTGCCAGCTCTGCGGACGGCAAGCGCATCAGCGCCATCATGGTATCGCGCATGGTGACGGCCGGACGCAAGTCCCCTTCGGGCGGCACCCGCGCGAACAGCGGAGCGCCATCCTGCAGGCCAAGATACACCAGTTCGTCATCCGCTTTGACTTCGGAGAGGTCCGTCTGCAGCAGGCCATCCTCGCTGAACCGGGGCATCACCCCGTCCAGCGCCAGCAGGCGGGCATCGCTGCGCGCGCGCATTTCCGCCAGACGCGCAGGATCGGCGCGGGTGTGATCGTCCCGGTCCAGATCGTGACCGGTGAAAGCGAGCGGCAACGTCATGCGCCCTGCACCATCCCCATGGCATCCTGCGCCACGACCAGCGGAAACTGTTGCTGCGCCTCGTAGGTTTCGGCGGGCATGTACTGGGTCATCAGATTATGGCGCAGACCCCATTTGAGGTTGACCAGCCCGGACGTGCCAGCCGCACCGAACCAGCCGAACAGCCCCTCGGCCTCTCCCGTGCCGACAAGACCGCCCGCACCGAAGCCGAAGTTCCGTCCGCCGTTTGAAAACCCGCCATCGGCCGCCAGCGTCTCGGGGAAAAGGTTGGAGGAAGCCATCCGCACCGCCGCTTCGCTGGCGACGCGCGTGCCCTCGATCTCGCCCCAGCCCGCCAGCATCTGCAGGAAGCGGTCGTAATCGCGCCCGGTGGACACGAGCCCCGCTCCGCCAAACGGGAAGGCCGGTTCGTTCAGAAATACCGAACTGCGTGGCAAATCGACAGGAATGGGCACCCCGCCCATGATGAAATAGTTACCGCTAAGCCGGTCGATATCGCTGCGCGGCACGCGGAACCCCGTCGAAGTCATGCCGCAGGGGGTAAAGATGCGGTCTTGCAGGAAAGCGTCGAACTCCTGCCCGCTGACCACTTCGATCACGCGGCCCAGCAGATCAAGGCTGACCGAATAGCTCCAACGCTCGCCCGGCTGGTACACAAGTGGCAATTCGGCCAGCCCATCGGCGAATGCGGCCAGGCTGGGTGCGGGGGTGCCGCCGAAAAGCTCCTGCGCGATGGCCATGTTGCTGATCTGCCCCGGCACGATGCCGCGCTGGCGATAGGCGGCGTTGATCGGGCCTTGCTGGATGATCGAATAGCCCATCCCCGCGGTATGGGTCAGCAGGTGGCGGATGGTGATGGGACGCGCGGCGGGTTCCAGGTTGTCGCGCGTGATCGGTCCATCATACCGTTTTTGCACCTGCATGTTGGCGAAGGCCGGGATGATGTCCGCCAGCGGCTGGTCCAGAGACAGCAGGCCGTCGTCGATCAGCATTACCGTGGCGAGGCCGGTGATCGGCTTGGTCATGGAATAGATGCGGTAGATGGTATCCGGCCCGGCGGGCCCCGATCCGCCGAAGGTGCGCTTGCCAGCCGCGATGGTATCGGCAGGGTTCTGCCCGAAGCCCATCGTCGCCACCATGCCCGCCACCTTGCCCTGGTTCACGAAGCCGCGCACGAAATCGGCAACCGCCGGCCAGCGCGCCTGCGGCTCCCCTTGCGCGAAGGCGGGACTGGCAAACGGAAGGGCAGAGGCTGCGGCACCTGCGCCCAGCATGGCCGAACTGCGCAAAACCGCGCGGCGGGAAAGGAACTCAGCAGACTGGTTGTACATGGGAGAGACGCGTCCTTTGCCGGAAAAAGCCCTGGCGCAAGCCCTAACCAGCGAAAATGCGGGCGGCAAGCTTGCAGGTTATCGCTGTATTGCCTATCTATAACACATGCTGAACATAGTCTCTATTCTCATCGGCCTGTTGTCGCTGATTATCGTTATTCCATCGCAAATCCCGTTCCTGGGCATCGGAAATTGGTTTGCCTTGCCCGTCATCGTAACAGGCATCGTGGTGGGGCAATTGTCGAGTAGCAACGGTGGTCGCAATTTCTGCCTCGTGATCTTCGCTATCGCGGTGGTTCGCCTGATGCTGGGCGGCGGGATCTTCTAATCACGCGCTGACAGCACCAGCCGTGCGGCCTTGGCGAACAAGGTGGGCAGGCCCGCATCTTCTATCGTTTCGACCGGCCACCACTGGCCTTCGCCTTCGGGCTGCGCAGCGCCGCCTGCATGAACAGCCACGCCCAGTTCGATATCGAAATGGGTAAAGCCGTGCCGCACCACGCCAGCACCTTTCCACGCGCCCGATAGGGGCGCCTCACCGTGGCCATCGCCGCGCGCGGACCAGCCGTCGTCGGGCAAGGCGCGCATTGCGCCCAGCAAGCCTGTACCGGGACGTTTCACCAGCCAGACCTGCGCGCCATCGGGGCCGTCGCGCTCTATCCAGAACGCTGTGCCGGTCCGGCTGGGCTTGGCTTTCTTCTTCGCCTTGACCGGCAGTTCCAGCGGATTGCCCTGTGCCCTTCCCTCGCATCGGATGGAGAGCGGACACAGCAAGCACCTTGCATCGCGTGCAGTGCAGATCGTTGCCCCCAGATCCATCATCGCCTGCGCAAAATCGCCCGCGCGCTCGTCCGGCGTTATCGAATCCGTCGCTTCCCGGATCAGCGGACGTGAACCGGGCAGCGGTTCGCGGATGGCGAACAGGCGCGACACCACCCGCTCCACATTGGCATCCACCACCACGGCCCGCTGACCAAAGGCGATCGCTGCCACTGCTGCTGCCGTATAGGCACCCAGCCCCGGCAGCTTGCGCAATTCGGCCTCGGTTTCGGGAAAGCCGCCGCGCGTCGCAACTTCGGCAGCGCACTTAACCAGATTGCGCGCTCGCGAGTAATATCCAAGCCCCGCCCAGGCGGCCATGACGTCTTCTTCGGATGCCGCTGCCAGGTCCTCCACCGTGGGCCAGGTCTGGGTGAACTTCGTAAAGTAGGGCGCGACTGCCGCGGTCGTCGTCTGTTGCAGCATGACTTCCGCCAGCCACACCCGATACGGGTCCGGCGGTGTCGTGCCGGGGGGGCTGCGCCAGGGCAGAGGCCGCGCATGGGCATCGTACCAGTCGAGAAGCATGTCGGAGATGGTGGCGGTCACGCCGTGCCTATGCCATGGGTGCCGTTCTCATGGAACGCGAACCACCATCGAAATCGGGGAAGACCGAAACGGGTATATCCGGGGCGGATAAGGCCGGGTCAGCGAAGACCGGCAAGGCTGCGCCGCGCAAGCCGAAGGCGAAAGCGGCAAAGCCCTATCAGCGCCCACGCGGCGGTCCGGCAAAGGCCGTGGCCGATCTGGTGCCGCAAATCGGCCGCGCGGCCTTTCGCCGCTACGGTTTCGTGCAATCCAGCGTCGTCACCCGCTGGCCCGAAATCGTCGGACCTACCCACGCCAGGGTATGCGCGCCCGAAAGCATCCGCTTCCCGCCCGGCGAGAAGAGCGACGGGATCCTGGAACTGGTTGCATTGCCTGGGCACGCGACCTTGATCCAGCACGTGACGCCTGAAATCATGGAGCGGGTGAACCGCTTTTTCGGCTATCGCGCGGTGGCGCGGATTAAGATCCGGCAAGGCGCGGTTAAGCCGCCTGCTGCTGAGGAGAAACGTAAAGCACCCCCGTCGCTCAAACCCATCCCGATGGAACTGGGCGACAGCCTGCGCGATATCGGCGACCCGGAATTGCGCGCGGTGCTGGAATCGCTGGCGCGATCGGTCGCGCAAAAGGAAGAGGACGAGAAGAAATGAAGCGCATACTGTCAGCCTTGGCGCTGGCCTGCATGATCCCGGCGAACCCTGCGATAGCGCAGAACTGGAATGCCGAGGTCGAGGATACCGGCAAGGGGCATCGCATCGGTAATCCGGATGCCCCGCTGCAACTGGTGGAATTCGTCAGCTACACCTGCTCGCACTGCGCCAGTTTCGAAGCCGATGCAGAGGCGGAACTGCGTTATCATTACGTCCATGAAGGGTTTGCCGCGGTGGAAGTGCGGCACATGATCCGCAACCCGGTAGACCTTGCCGCAGCCATGTTGACCGAGTGCGGCGCCCCTTCCCGCTTCTTCGATAACCACAAGGCCATGCTGGCGACGCAGGACGAATGGCTGGCGCGCGCCCAAGGCCTGTCGCAGGCACAGATGGCCCGCTGGCAAAGCGGCACGCTGACGGCCCGCATGCGGGCGATCGCTTCGGACCTGGCATTTGACGATCTGATGGAAAGCCGCGGCTATTCACCCAGTGAAATCTCCGTCTGCCTTGGCGACGATGCACGGGCGCGCGCAATCGCCGACACTTCCGAAAGCAACGTGACGGAATACGAAGTTCCCGGCACGCCCAGCTTCGTGCTCAACGGTACGCTGCTGGACGGCGTACACGCGTGGGAACCGCTGCGCGCTGCCCTTGTCGCGGCGCGGCGGGACAGCGAATAGGGGACAACCCTGTGCAAAAGCTGCAATTAGACGCTATCGACGCTTTTCAATTACCAACCATCCGGTTCTAAACTGCGGCACCGCCCGCGTTAAGGCCGCACAGATCATCTCGGAAGACACGACCCATGACCATCTCGCGCCGTATTGCCTTTGCCACCCTTGCCGCTCCCTTGGCGCTGGCCCTGTCCGCGTGCGGCGATAACGAGACAGGGGATATCTCTGGCGAACCGCTGGAAGCCGTACCTGCGCCCGAGGGACAGGAATGGACCGACGTGGTCGAAGTGACCGAGGCTGACGGCTACCTGCTGGGCAATCCGGATGCGCCGCTGAAGCTGGTGGAATATGCCTCGCTCACCTGCGGCGCCTGCGCCAACTTCGCACAGACGGGGGCAGAATCCCTGAAGGAGGACTATGTGTCGACCGGCACGGTCTCCTTCGAATTGCGCAACCAGGTCCACAACGTCTTCGACCTGACGCTGGCCCGCCTTGCGCGCTGTTCCGCTCCGCAAAGCTTTCACCCGCTGGCAGAACAGGTGTGGTTGAACTTCAACGAGGTGATGGGCGGCATGCAGGGCGCGCAGTCGCAGCTCGCCAATGTCGGCGAACTTCCCGAGGACCAGCGCTTCGTCGCCATCGCCAATGCCGCCGGTTTCCTGGATTTCTTCGCCGCACGTGGCGTTAGCCGTGATCAGGCCGAAGCCTGCCTTTCCGATAGCGAATCGGTGATGGCCATCGGCGAACGTTCCACCCAGCAATCGGAAGAACTGGGCGTGAACTCCACCCCCACCTTCATCCTCAATGGCCGCGTCCTTGAAGAGCGCAGCTGGGACGATCTGGAAACCGTGCTGCAAGAGGCAGGCGCACGGCCTGCCGAAGGCTGAGGCTGACGACGGGCGCCCATGGAGTTTCGCAAGCTACGCCTTAGCGGCTTCAAAAGCTTCGTAGAGCCCGCCGAACTGCGCATAGAACCCGGCCTTACGGGTGTCGTTGGCCCCAATGGCTGCGGCAAGTCGAACGTGCTGGAAGCCATCCGCTGGGTGATGGGGGAGAACTCCCCCAAATCCATGCGGAGCGGCGGCATGGAAGATGTCATCTTCGCCGGTACCGCCAACCGCCCACCGCGCGATTTTGCCGAAGTTGTTCTCCATGCCGTGGATGACAAGGGCGAGCCGCTGGACGTCACCCGTCGGATAGAGCGCGGTGCAGGCAGCGCATACCGCCTGAACGGCGATGACGTGCGGGCGAAGGATATCTCCCTGCTGTTCGCCGATGCCGCCACCGGCGCCCACAGCCCCGCGTTGGTAAGCCAGGGCAAGATCGCGCAGGTCATCGCCGCAAAGCCCACCGAACGGCGCATGATGCTGGAGGAAGCGGCAGGTATTGCCGGTCTCCACGTCCGGCGCCGTGATGCCGAGAGCAAGCTGCGCAGCACCGAGAAGAACCTGGAACGGCTGGAAGACCTGATGGCCGGTCTGGATTCGCAGATCGGATCGCTGCGACGGCAGGCGAAGCAGGCAGAACGGTACAAGACCCTGTCCGACCAGATTCGCGTGGCTGAGGCCCGGCTGCTGTTCGCCCGCTGGCGCGATGCCGCCGCCGCTGCGGAGACGGCCCGCGGTCAGGCCAGGGGCGCGGACGACAAGGTGGCCGCGGCGCAGGCTGCTGCGAAGGAGGCGCAAAAGGCGCAAGCGTCCCTTGCCCAGAGCCTTCATGAATTGCGCGACGAACTGGCCGACCGGCGTGACGATGCCAGCGCGCATGGCCACCGCATGGCCGCCCTGTCCAGCCAGCTGGAAGCTGCCGAGGACAGGCTGAAAGACCTCGACCGGCAGAAAGTGCGGCTGGAAGAAGACCGCGTCGACGCCGACCGTATGACGCGCGATGCCGCCAACGCGCTGAAGGAACTCGAATCCGCGCTCGACAAGGGTGCAAGGGAACTCGTTTCCGATGAGGAGAAGCGCCCCGACATCGCCAGGGCCGTCGAAAAGGCGGAGAGCGAGGGACGCAAGGCCGAACTCGCGCTGGCGAAGGCCACGGCGGATCACGCCGGGGTGGAAGCCGAATGGCGCGTGGCCGAGGCGGAAATCTCGCAGGCGCAATCGCGGGTGGACCGGCTGGAAGCGGAAGCGCGCCGCCTGGAAGACCAGCGCGCCGCCCTGCTGGGCGAGACCGACCCCGAGGAGGATGTCGCCGCCGCCGAGACCCGCGTCGAGGAAACGCAGGCGCAAACCGCGCGCCTTCGCGAGGCCCTGGAAACCGCCCGCGCCCGCAAGGATGATCTGGCCTCCGCCCGCGACGAGGCGGCCTCCACCCTTTCCACCGCCAAGGCCGAACTGGCGGGGATCGAACGCGAATGGCAGGCGCTGAAGCGGGATCGTGAAGCCCGCGAGAGGCAGAAGAAGGGCGGCCACGGCCTGCCCGCCGCTCTGGACAGGATTTCCGCCGAGCCCGGCTTCGAACGCGCGCTTGCCGCCGCGCTGGGCCGCGATTCAAAGGCGCCGCTGGGAACGCCCGAAGGCAAGGCCGAAGGCCGCTTCTGGACAGGGTCAAGGGTGCCGAAAAAGGTAGCCGACAGCCTCGCCGATCACGTCCGCGAATGTCCCGATGAACTCTCCGCCCGCCTTGCGCTGGTGCACGTGGTGGAAACAGACGACGATCGCGACCTTGGCCCCGGCGAATGGCTGGTGACGAAGGATGGCTTCCTTCGCCGCTGGGACGGTTTCGTGGCCCGCGGAGAGGGCGCGGCAGAGGCCGCCCGGCTGGAAGCGGACAACCGCTTTGCCGCGCTGGAAGATCAGCTTCCCGATCTACGCAGCGCCGTGGAGAGCGCCACCTCCGCACAGGAAACGGCGCAGGCCGAACTATCCGATCTGCAACGCGATCTGGTGGCGCAGGAACGCGGCATCGGCGAGGCGGCAGAGGCGGAGCGGCAGGCGCTTCGCTCTCTGGATCAGGCAGAGGCGCGCCGCGAACGGCTGGCCGCCCGGCGGGAGGAACTGGCGAACAGCGGCAAGGATCTGCAGGAGCAGCGCGAAGCCGCTCAGGCCGATCTTCAAAGCGCGAAGGCGAAAAAGGCCGAGCTTCCCGATCCCGAGAGCGGGCGCGCGGCCCTGGAAGTTTCCCGCACCAGGAACGAGGCGGCGCGAGAGGCCGCGCAGGCCGCCGCCGCCGCGCTGGCCGTGCATGACCAGGCGCTGGCCGTGGCACGCGAACGGGTGGCAACGCAGCGCAAGGACATGGCCGCATGGCAGGCGCGCGCGGGCGATGCCGCCAACCGCCTTGCCGGTATGGAAGCGCGGTTCGAGGAAATCGCCGAGGAACGCGCCGTGATCGCCGCCAAGCCTGCGGGCCTGATCAAGGAGATCGAGGGCGGAGAAGCCGTGCGTGCGCGGCTGACCGAGGAACTGGCGAAGGCGGAGGCCGCCATGCGCGAGGCGGAGGAACAGGCCCGCGCCGCCGATGCTAAGCTGGCGCAAGTAAACGAGGCGCTCTCCACCGCGCGCGAGGAGCGGGCCACGTTGGCCACGCGGGCGGAAAACGAGGAACAGCGGCGCGAGGAAATGGCGCGGCTTTCGGGCGAACGGTTCCAGTCCCCGCCCCCGCTGCTGCCGGGCAAGTTCGAATTCGACGACGATACGGTGAAGGATTCCGCTGCCGAGAGCGAGGAGATGGACCGCCTCACCGCCAGCCGCGAACGCATCGGCCCCGTCAATCTCGTTGCCGCCGAGGAACTGGAGCGGATCGAGGCGGAACACGGCGCCAGCGCGCAGGAACAGGCCGAACTGGCCGAGGCCGTGGCGCGATTGCGCGGCAGTATCGGCAATCTCAACCGCGAGGGCCGCGAACGCCTGCGCGCCGCGTTCGAGGAAGTGGACGGCCATTTTCGCAAGCTGTTCAGCCGCCTGTTCGAAGGCGGACAGGCGCATCTGGCGATGGTGGACAGCGACGATCCGCTGGAGGCTGGCCTTGAAATCTACGCCCAGCCGCCGGGCAAGCGCCTGCAGTCCCTCAGCCTTCTCTCAGGCGGCGAACAGGCGCTGACGGCGACCGCGCTGATCTTCGCCCTGTTCCTGACGAACCCTGCTCCCATCTGCGTGCTGGACGAGGTGGATGCCCCGCTGGACGATGCGAATATCGAACGCTTCTGCGACCTGCTGGACGCCATGAACCGCGACACGAAGACCCGCTACCTCATCGTCACCCACAACGCCGTCACCATGAGCCGCATGCACCGCCTGTTCGGCGTGACGATGGTGGAACGCGGCATCTCGCGGCTGGTGAGCGTGGACCTGGGTGAGGCGGAGGCGATGGCGGCGGAGTAGATGCGGATTGGCCGAGATGGGGTGGGAAACGGACATTACGGCGATAGCTGCACCCATATGGTTGGCACGTCGTATTTGAATGCCCATCCCTCAGCTGCCGCCAAAGCTGCTTCTAGTGAAATGTCGTCCTCAGCAAGTGAGCCGTAGCCCACCCATTCTCCTGTCGCCTTCCATGACCCGCCAGTGCCGTAAAACTTGCCATCAAAAGCCTCGACGAAGAGCCAACGATCTTCATCTCCAACATCAGGCATCGCCTCTTTGGGCGCGAGGTAAACAATGTCAGCCACGCCCCCTGATACAGTCTCGTAGGAATGTCCGCAAAGGGGTCGTAAGCGGACGCACCCCTAATCCAGCACCGCCCTCGGCCCCGGCCCTTTCAGGCCAAGCTTGTCGTCCTTGTTGTAAAGCTGGCATTTCGTCAGCGACAGGCAGCCGCAGCCGATGCACTGGTCCAGCTGGTTGCGCGTGCGGTTCAGCAAGGTAATTCGCGCGTCGATCTGTTCGCGCATGGCGCGGCTGATCTTCTGCCAGTCGGTCAAAGTAGGGTTGCGGCCTTCGGGCAGGTTGGCGAGGTGAGTAACGATCTCCTCCAGCCCCAGTCCCAGCTTCTGGGCGATCAGCACGAAGCTGACGCGGCGGATATCGCTGCGCAGGAAACGGCGCTGGTTGCCATTGGTGCGCAGGGGATGGAGCAAGCCCTTGTCCTCGTAAAAACGCAGGGCCGAAACGGCAACGCCGGTGCGTTTCGACAACTCGCCGATGGTGATGAATTCCGCCCTAGGCATCGCGATCCCCCGACGCATTTTTCCACAAACGCTTGACCTCAACTTAGCTTGAGGTTGCATCACAGTGCAAGCAGTGATTCGCGGCTTGCTCGTCAGGGTGGCGGACAATCATTGCAATACAATGCTTTGAACCCAGGAGTTCCTACAATGACACAAGCCCGCATCGAACACGTCAATCTCACCGTCAGCGATCTCGATCGCTCCATCGCGCTTTTCGAAAAGTTGTGCGGGTGGAAGGTGCGCATCCGCGATCAACACGGTGTTCGCGGTGAATTCGCGCATGTCGGGGCGGAGGATACCTACCTCGCACTGTGGGCCGATGGCGGCGACTATTCGGGCCAGCAGAAGGGCAAGCCGATGAACCATGTGGGCATCGAAGTCGGCGATCTCGACACGGCGGAGCGCGCGGTGCTGGCTGCGGGGCTAAAGACCTTCAGTCACGGCAAATATGAGCCCGGCCCGCGCACGTTCTATTTCTTCGATTGGGACGGAATCGAGTTCGAAGTGGTCAGCTACGCCTGAACCGGCAGGTCAGAACGCCTCTTCATAGATGCGCGTAATATCGCCGTTCCATTCGCCGTGGTACTTGTCCAGCAGCACCTGCGCGGGCACCTTGCCGCTTTCCACGATCTGCTTCAGCGGATTGAGGAAGCCACTTTCGTTGTCCCCCATGGAGTTCTGCCGCCCGCGTGCCACCAGCCCGTCATGCGCAATATCCAGCACGTGGCGGGCAAGGTCTCGCATGGTGCCGCCGCGCGGCAGGGGTGCGTCGAGCCCCTGGGCGGGCACGGCGCCCCGAAGGTGCTCGCGCTCCTCCATCGTCCAACCTTTTACCAGGTCCCACGCGGCATCCAGAGCGGCATCGTCATAAAGCAGGCCCACCCACAAGGCAGGCAAGGCACAGATACGGTTCCACGGTCCGCCATCGGCGCCGCGCATCTCCAGGAAGCTCTTCAGCCGCACTTCGGGAAAAGCAGTGGATAGGTGATCCCACCAGTCGCTGGCCGTGGGCAACTCGGCAGGCAGTGCCGGCAGTTCGCCTTTCAGGAAGTCGCGAAAGCTTTGCCCTGCAGCGTCGATGTAGGTTCCGTCGCGATAGACGAAGTACATGGGCACATCGAGCATGTAGTCGACGTAGCGTTCGTAGCCGAAATCATCGTCGAACACGAAGGGCAACATGCCCGTGCGGTGCGGATCGGTGTCGGACCAGATGTGGCTGCGGTATGAAAGGAATCCGTTGGGCTTGCCTTCGGTAAATGGCGAATTGGCGAACAATGCGGTGGCCAGCGGTTGCAGCGCCAGGCCGGTGCGGAATTTCTTCGCCATGTCGGCCTCTGACGAATAGTCGAGGTTTACCTGGATCGTGCAGGTGCGCAGCATCATGTCGAGGCCCAGCTTGCCCACGCGCGGCATGTGGTTGCGCATGATCTCGTACCGCTGTTTCGGCATGATCGGCAGGTCTTCGCGCGCCTTGTCCGGCCACATTCCGAGGCCCAGGAAGCCGACGCCGCAGGCTTCCCCCACGGTCTTGCACTGGTCGAGATGGCGGCCCGTTTCGGCGCAGGTCTGGTGCAGCGTTTCCAATGGTGCGCCCGACAGTTCCAGCTGCCCTGCGGGTTCGAGGCTGATCGTGCCGTCGGCCCCGCTCATGGCAATGGTGTCTACCGTGCCGTCCGGGCCGCGTTCCTGCACCGGCTTCCAGCCGAAACGGCGCATGGACATCAGGATATCCCGAATGCCGCCGTCTTCGCCGTATGTTGGGGCGTGCAAATCGTCGGTCTTGAACACCAGCTTTTCGTGTTCTGTACCGATGCGCCATTGCTCGCGCGGTTTTTCGCCTGCCTCCATCGGCGCAACCAGCTGGTCGCGGCTTTCGATCGGCGGTTCTAGCTCTTCGGAGGTCTTGCGCGTGCTCATAGGCCTCCGCCTCTAGCCTATCGGAATCGATTGGCCACCTGCAAATTCGCAGCGGGCAAATTGACCGGAGCCAGCATCAGCCATGGCTGTCCCAATCGCCCGCCAGCCCCATCCACAGGGCGACAGCGGCGATGGCAGCGGTCTCTCCGCGCAGTATGCGAGGGCCGAGCGAAATCGGTCGTGTCTGCGGATGGGAGCGGATGGCCTCGCGCTCTGCATCGTCGAAACCGCCTTCGGGGCCGGTCAGAAGAGCCGACTTGTGCGCGCCCTCCCCCCGGTCCGGGTACTTGCTGAAGGAAAAGGCATCGGCGGCGGGCGTACCGCCATCCTCGTCCGCGAAGAACAGCAGGCGATCTTCGGGCCAGTCGCGCAACAAGGCATCCAGCTTTCGCGGCGCCTCCAATTGAGGCAAGGCGGTGCGCGCGCATTGTTCGGCGGCTTCGGTTACGATGCTGCGTGCGCGATCCGGGTTCAGCTTGTGCGCCACGCAGCGTCGGGTAATGACGGGGTGAATAGCGGCCACGCCCAGTTCGGTCGCCTTTTCCAGCACCATGTCGAAACGGTCTTTCTTCAACAATGCTGGGCACAGCCAGAAATCGGGCACGGCTTCCCGTTTTCGCAGCCTTTTTGTGACGGAAAGGGTGACGGACCGCTTACCAGCTTGCGAGACATTGGCGAGCCATTCGCCGGTCACATCGTCGCACACGATCACGGCGTCGCCCGGCGCAACGCGCATTACCTTGGCAAGGTAGTGCCCTTGCTGACCGTCTATCACCAGCGAGTGCCCTTCGGACATTTCCCCTTCCACGAACAGGCGCGGGGCGGATTTGGGCGGCCAGGCGGGTGTAGCGGGCATGGCTTTCCACTAATGCCAAGCGCGGCTAACAGGCAAGGCATGACTGCCGAAACCATCACGCCCGACAGCGAACACAAAAGCCTGGCCGAGCGGTTGCCGCAACCCTTGCGCGATTACGCGCTGCTGGCGCGGTTCGACAGGCCGATCGGTTGGTGGCTGCTGTTCTGGCCTTGCGCCTGGGGCACATGGCTGGCGGGCGCGGGCCTGCAATGGCAGCTTATCCTCTGGTTCCTGCTTGGCAGCATCGCCATGCGTTCTGCCGGATGCGTCTACAACGATATCGTGGACCGAGATCTGGACAAGAGCGTGGCGCGCACCGCCAATCGGCCCATCGCCAGCGGACGGGTGAGCCGCAAGGCGGCGTGGGTATGGCTGCTGGCCTTGTGCGGCGTGGGGCTGCTGGTGCTGCTGCAACTTCGCTGGCAAGCGCAACTGGTGGCGCTGGGCAGCCTTGCGCTGGTGGCGGCTTACCCCTTCATGAAACGCATCACATGGTGGCCACAGGCGTGGCTGGGGCTGGTTTTCACCTGGGGTGCGCTGGTGGGGTGGACCGCTTTGCGCGCAGACAATCTGGCGGTTCCGCTGGCTCTGTACGCTGGCGCGTTCTTCTGGTGCATGGGGTACGACACCATCTACGCCCTGCAGGACCGGGAAGACGATGCGCTGGTTGGCATCAAGTCCTCTGCCCTGCGCCTCGGCGGGAAGGTGAAGCCGGGCGTGGCCGCATTTTACTTCGCCGCAGTCGCGCTGTGGGCCTTCGCCTTCTGGCAACTGCGCGGCGACTGGATCGCTCTGCTAGCACTGGTCCCGGCTGCCATGCACCTTGGCTGGCAGGTGATAACGCTGGATGCGGACGATCCGACGAACCCGCTCGCTCGCTTTCGCAGCAATCGTTATGCTGGCGCGCTGGTGGCAGCGGCCTGTTTCGTTGTCGGCAACTCCGGCGGGTAAGATGCTATTCCGCGGGCTGCGGCACCGCGTCGGATTTGCGCGGATTGGCGCGGCGGATGAGTTTTGAAAGGCGCGCAGTGATCGCGCCGTGTTGCTGCATCCAGTCGTAGTATTCGCGGTACTTCGGATCTTCGGCCAACAGGTGCGCCTCTTCGGTGCGCGCGCGCCAATAGTAGATCGCGCTCACCACGCCCAAAAATACGCTGTTGCGAATGGCGTCCGCCAGCGAATCCGAAGTGACGAGGAAGGGCATGTAGCAGAACCACCAGAACGCGTTCTTCGACAGATAGGCCGGATGGCGAGTGTAGCGATATGGCCCGTTCGTGATCACGCCGCGGTAGGTGAGGTTGGAAAAGCGGATGCCGAAGGCCACCGTCGCCCAGGCATAGATCGAGGTGAGAAATACCAGCCACGCCGCCCACAGGTACAGCAGCGCGGTATGTCCGGCTAGCCAGTAGGCCCAGTCGGCCGTGTTGTATTCGTACTGGATCACCCCGCCATCGCCCATGATGCCATAGACGAATGGCGGATAGCACAGCAGCGCCGCCACCCAGCCGGCAAGGAACGGATTGCCGCTGCGGATATGCGCGTCCAGCGGGCGCAGGGTGAGCAGGTAACCCACCGTGCCGATCTGCACGTCGATCACGAACAACAATTCGAACAGGGTTACACCCAGGCGCACCGGATCGTTCAGCATGGCTGTGCCGTCCGCCTCAACCACGGCAGCAAATCCTGGGGGCAGGATGCCGATCATGAAGGCACTGAAAAATCCCTTTATGATCCATGCTCGCCAGTGCTTCTTGATCTGCTCTCCATCCCACGCCTCGCGCCCCACCAGCATGGCGCCGAAATGCCAGCAATGGTCCTTCGGGTTCACCATCACCCGGTCGATCCAGATGACATAGGGCACCGACAACACGAACATGGGCACGATGGCCCAGCCGATCACGCGCATCGCAAACATGTAATTGCCATCCCAGTACCAGCGGCACAGCATGTACAGCGCGCCGATGATGAACCATGTCGCCCACAGCCCGGCCAGCTTGGTGATGGAGATATCGAGCACTTCGGAAACCGGGCGGCGGCGCGACCAGTCGATGCCGGTAGAGGCATTGCGATGGACCTTTTCCACCAGCACGGACCATGCGGCCATGACAAGGCCGGTCAGCACCATGGCGGCTAGGGCCGCGTTAGGACCGGAAAGGCGCCCGCGATCGCTGGGCCAGCCGAGGAATTCGCAGATTTCAGGCCAGTTTCGCGCAAACAGGATGCACGACAACAGCGTGACAAGGCCGACAAGGCCCACCCACGGGGATACATCGCTGGCCGGCGGCTTTGCTGGCGGCGTGAAATCGCTGGTCGCGCTCATCACGCACGAGGTAGCGTGCAAGGGTTAAAGGGCCGGTAACGGCAACCTTCTAAAGCGCCTGCAATCCCGACGTTCAGATGCCGGGCAAGCGGGGTTCAGCGCCAGGCGTGGATCGTGCCGTCGTCGTCGAGGATATACAGCATGTTGTTCGCCACCACGGGGGGCAGCGATACGCCATCGCTTAGACGGGTGAAGTCGGTAACTTCGCCGGTCATCACGTCGGCGCTTTTCACATAACCGCGGCTGCTGGCAATCCATAGACGGCCGCTGGCCAGCACAGGTCCGGTCCAGAAAATCGGGCCTTCGCGGTCCTCGGCATCGCGCCACTGCTCCAACTGCGTGAGCCAGCGAATGCGGCCAGTGGTGCGCTGGATAGCCAGCAACTGCGCATCGTCGGTAAGGGTGAAAACCCATTCGCCCACCACCGTAGGGGTGGAGATGCCTGCCAGCGTCAGTTCCCAGATGCGTTGTCCGGTCAGCAGTTCATAGGCAGCCATGCGGCCGCCCTGCCCCAGTGCATAGACGCGGCCCTGATCGATGATCGGATCGGCATCGACATCGGTAAGCGTGCCTACCTGCGTGCTGATGGACGTGCGCGCCAGAGCGTCAGACCACAATTCGCGGCCATTCTCGTAGCGATAGGCCACCAGTTCGCCGGAGGAGAAGCCAGCCACCACCGTACCCTGGCCTGCGGCGGGTGCGGCCACTCCGAACAGGCCCGACTGGCCCGATGCTGCAGCGCGTTGCCACACGATGCTGCCATCGTCGGTATCCAGTGCGAAAAGCTGGTTATCCTGCGTCATCACGAAGACTTCGTTGAACGCGATGGTGGGCGCGCCGCGCAGCGGACCTGCGGGTTTTACCCGCCAGATTTCCGTGCCGGTCTGCGCATCCAGCGCCACGACATCGCCAACGCCGTTGGTGGCGTAGACACGCCCATTGTCATAGGCTGCGCCGCCGCCGAAAGTGGCGTTCTTCAAATCGCCGGAAACCACGATCTGGTGGTTCCAGAGGCGCGCGCCTGTCTGGGCGTCGAACGCGTAGACCACGGCGCCGGTATCCACCGCGAACAGCATGCCGCCGCCAACCACGGGTGCAGCGGCCAATCGGCGGGTCTTGGTCGTACCCGCGATATCGGCGCTCCAGGCGCGGGTGGGATTGTTGGAAAGGGTTACATGCCCCGCCACCTTCGCGGCATTGCCGCCAGCCATCGGCCAAGCTTCATTCGTGGTAGCCGGGGGCACGACCACGGTAACGTCGGCCAGGGCAGGGTCGGCAGAAATATCGGTGGCGATGCGCGAGAGGATGGGAATGCGATTGCCCAGCGTCGGCGTTTTTTCATCATCGTCGCCGCCACCTCCGAACAGGCCGCCGGAACATCCGGCAAGGGTCAAGGCCAGCATGCCTGCAAGCAGCGGGGCTGCAAATCGGTTCGCCGTGGGGCGCAGCTTCGTCATCGTCATCATACTCGCTATTATTCTACCAGCTCGGCGTCAGGCTCTTGCAGAGGCTCGCCAGTCAGTTCGGCAAGGGTGGCATCGACATTCTCGATCGCATCGACGCCCAGCAGGCCTGCCAGCTCCCGCGCACGGGCGCGAAGGGTGGAAGGCACTTCGTCATTGGCAGCGATATCGGCCAGCAAGGCGCCAGCCTCCTGCGTCTTGCCCTGATCGAGATAGGCGTGGGCCACAAGTTCGCCGGCACTGCCGTAATAGGCGTTGTCGGGCACGGCGAGCGGTCCGACGCGGTCGATCACGGCCTGCGGTGCCATCTCGTCATAGCGCGCCGAAACGCTGCGGATCGTGGCGATATCGCGCATCTCGGCAGAGAGATCGCCGTCGGAGGATATCTGGTCGTAAAGCGCGGCAGCAGCTTCGGTATCGCCGCGTTCCACCGCGATTGCCGCGCGCAGCATGGCGGCCATGGTGGCAGCGCCGCCCTCGCCTGCCGCCAGTGCGGCAAGCTCTTCATCGGCGATGTCGGTGTTGCCTGCTTCCAGTTCGTCGATGGCCTGGACCAGATTTTCCGATGCGACTTCCAGTTCGCCCTCTCCCTGGTCCTGCCAGAACAGAAAGCCGCCGAATGCCGCGATGGCAACGACGAAGGCAATGCCCAGTGGCCAGCCGTACTTCCTGGCGAAATCGCCGACCTCGTCATGGCGAACGGCCTCGTCCACCTCGCGCATGAGCATTTCCTGCTCTGCATCGGCGCGGTCTTTCGACGACGGTTTACCCGAAGTCCTGGCAGGTACGTTTGAATTCGTCGGTGCTTTGGCCACTTTGTGTCGATCGTGCTGGAATGGATATCAAGCCGCGCTCTTTAACGGATGGCACAGGCATTTCAATCGAAGAGCAGACAGTGTCCCCGCTCGCGTGAACGCCCCATGAAGGCCACGTTGCGCCCAGATGCCCGCAAGCTATTGAGAGCGCGGATATTTCTGCATCAGGCCCCAGTAAAGCGCGCGGTAGCGTTCGATCATGCGCTGCTCGTCAAATTCCTCTCGCGCCTTCTGGCGGTTGGCCTGCCCCATGCGCTTTCGCGTCGCCGGATCCTGCGCCAGCCGTGACAGCGACTTGGCGAGGGCCTTCTCGGTCTCTGGCGAGGTTACGGGTTCCACCAGGGCAGGCCCGTTGTCGCTGGAAACCATGGAACCGACATCGCCGACGCGCGGCGCGACAACGGGAAGCCCGGCGGCCATCGCCTCCACGACGGAGATAGGGAACTGCTCCGAATGGCTGGAAAGCGCGAAAATGTCGAACAGCCCGACCAGCTTGGCAGGTTGCGCCACGAAGCCGGGCAGGTGGACGCGATCTTCCACACCCATGCGCTCTGCTTCGGCCAATAGCGCGTCGCGCTCCGGCCCCTCGCCCGCGATCACCAGTTGCCATTCGGACGGCAGGCGATCCATTGCACGTACCAGCACGTCCAGCTGCTTAACCTGCCGAAGCCCCGCCAGCGTGCCGATCCAGAACTCGTCCTTGTGCTTGATAAGCCCCGGCAGGATGTCGCGCTTGGGCGGCGCGGCATAGGCGCGGGTGTCGATACCGTTGGGAATGCGCCGCACGCGGGTGCGCGGCTGGTCCCACACGTTCAGCGCGATATCCTCCAGCGTGGCAGAGGGCACCACCAGCGCAGCAGCACGCCCCAGCGCGATCTTGCGATACCAGTTGCGCCGCCGCTTCAGCTTCTTCACTTCGTCCTCGTTGAAGCCATCTTCGTGGTGCACCAGCGGCGGCAGCTTGAACGCGTCGGCAAAAATGGTGTGCGCCATCACGGCGTCGATTGCGCCCCAGTTGTAGGTGCAGACAAGGTCGTACCCTGTCATCGCCCGGGCCAGTGCCGCCAGCCGTCCCGGCATGGGCTTTCCCTGTAACGATGGAAACTTCGGCCACGACACGCGCGCCTTCTTGCCGATCAACGCTGCCGCGCCGCGCTTCTCCAGATCGCCGGAGACAATGGCATGATCTACCTTCCTGCCCCATTCGTTGATGAGGCGCACGTTGCGCAGTTCCTTACCCCCTATGTCGAAGGTGGAATGCAGGTGGAGGATCTTGGGCGTCTTGCTCATGCAACCTTTCCCAGCAACCGCGCGATGGCATCCAGCGCGATGGGTTCTTCCAGCGTGGGTGCGTGGCCCACACCCGGAACGGTGACGGTTTCCAACCCGGCAATCTCTGCGTCCATGCGGCGGAACGTCGCGTCCGACAGCAAATCCGACAATTCCCCGCGCAAGGCCAGCAACGGTCTGCCTTCCAGCTTTTTCAAAGCCGGCCACAGGTCCAGCCCCATGTCCGCGCCCGGCTGGCTGAAGGGCTCGGCGATTTTCATGTCGTAGTCGAAAGTTATGCGGCCGTTGCCCGATACGCACATCAGCCGCTTGGTATAGCGCAGCCAGTCCTCGATGCCGTAGGCGGGGTATACGTGCGAAGCGCTGTCCTTCATCGCCCATGCCGCGTGCATCCAGGTGGGATAGCTGCGTCCTTGCCCCACGTAATCGCGGATACGTTCCAGCCCGTCTTCCTCTATCACCGGACCGATATCGTTGATTACCGCTCCTGCCAGCCGGCTGGCATCGGCCTGCGCCAGCAGCATGGTGATAATTCCGCCCAGCGAGGTGCCGATGGCCACAACCCGGCCCAGTTCGGCCTGCTCTATCAGGGCAGAGATATCCTCCACGTAATTGGCAGGCGTATAGCTGGATGGGTCCTTGGCATAATCGCTTTCTCCGCGGCCCCGCAGGTCTGCGCAGACGATACGCCATTCACCGGCAAAGGCCTCTGCCACCGGCTCGAAATCACGGGCGTTGCGGGTCAGGCCGGGGATGCACAGGATGGCCGGGCGATCATCGCGCCCCGCGTAATCGCGGTAATGCAGGGTAAGCCCCTCACCGCTTTTCCATGTCCCTTGCCGATAGGCGGCGTCGCTCAATTCTGGCCCCTTTGCTTTGCCCGCCTTGCGGCTGGGCCTGCGAAGGGCCACTAATGGATGCATGCGACACGAACCGCAACCGGCCAAGTACACTCCCGACCCACAAATCGAGGAGGTGGCGGATTTCCTCGCCGATCCGGTGGTGGCGGCTGAGTTTCCGCAACATACATTGCGCTTTCGTAATCGACGGTGGGACAAGGCGGTGGGCCTGCACCACCTGTCGGACGAGAATTGGGTTGGCCACTTCGGCAAGTTTTCCCCCTTGCCCTACAACCTGCCGCAGCCATTGGCGTTGCGGTATCATGGCCACCAGTTCCGCGTGTACAATCCGGAAATAGGCGACGGGCGCGGTTTCCTGTTCGCCCAGATGCGCGACGCGGCTGGCCATTTGCTGGATTGCGGCACCAAGGGGAGCGGCCTCACGCCCTACAGCCGCACGGCCGATGGCAGGCTGACGCTGAAAGGCGGCGTGCGCGAGATACTTGCGACCGAAATGCTGGAGGCTCTGGGGGCGAACACATCCAAGACCTTTTCCATCATCGAAACGGGCGAGGCGCTGGAGCGCGGGGACGAGCCGTCCCCCACCCGGTCCGCCGTGATGGTGCGCCTCAGCCACGGACATATCCGCATCGGCAGTTTCCAGCGGCTGATGGCGCTGGAGGAAGACGCTCATCTGACGCGGCTGGTGGATTATTGCCTCGCGACCTATCCCGGCCCCCTGCCCCCGAAAGATGCACCGGGCCGCGATCAGCCAGCAATCGCGCTGATGCACCAGGTGACGGAGCGTATGGCCGATCTTGCTGCCAGTTACATGGTGGCAGGCTTCGTGCACGGCGTGCTGAACACCGACAATATGAACATCACGGGCGAAAGCTTCGACTACGGCCCATGGCGTTGGCTGCCCGCGTGGGACCCCGGCTTTACCGCCGCCTATTTCGACCAGACGGGCCTCTATGCCTTTGGCCGCCAGCCCGAGGCGATACGCTGGAACCTCGGCCAGTTCGCCATAGCCTTGCGTCCCCTGGTGGAAGCAGAGCCGCTGGTGGCTGCGCTGGAGCGGTTCGGACCACTCTACCACGATGCCATGGCGCGCCGGTTCTGCTGGCGCCTGGGCATTGCACCGCGCGGGCTGGAGAAGGACGCGGCCGTAATAGGCGCTGCAGAGGTCACGATGCGCGAGGGTCGGGTGGGCCCGGACGAATTCTTCTACCGCCACCGGGGCGGAAAGGCAGCACAGGGCACACTGGCCGATGCACTGAAGGGTTACGAACCGCTCGACAGCGATCACGAGTACTGGTCTGACGGTCAGCCTGAAACCATGCTGATCGACGAGGTGGAAACGCTGTGGTCCGCCATCGACGAGCGGGACGACTGGGCACCGCTGGAAGAGAAAGTAACCCGAATACGCCGCATGGGGGAAGCACTGGGCGAACCGCCGGAACCCCTCGGCCACACTTCCTGATTCGCGCAAATCGAAAGGCGATGATAGGCTCTGCCGGTTCGATTTTTTCTTGGAGAAGGAAGAATACCATGCGCAAACATGTCATCGCCGGTCTCGGCGCCCTTACGATCGCAACATCCGCCTATGCCATAGAGCCGGGCAATTGGGAGGCGACCAGCCGGATGACAGACATCCAGCTTCCGCCCGGCATGCCACCGCAGGCGGCCGACATGGTGCGCCAAATCATGGGCGGCGAAGGTCGGACCGCGCAAAATTGCGTGACGCAGGACGATCTCGACAATTCGCCCCAGCGGGTGTTCGAGGAGACCAACGGCGAATGCCGCTATTCCGAATTTGAAATGTCCGGCGGCACGATCCATGCCGTTGCCCAGTGCAGCAGCGATCAGGGCGTGATGAACATGACCATGGATGGCACCTATACCGCGGTTACCTATGACATGACGATGGCCATGCAAGGCGACATGGGGATGGGGCCCATGACCATGACGTTCGATGTAACGGGCCGGCGGTTGGGCGAGTGCGGGTGATCCTCGCTGGGCATGCCGCGCCTTGGGCCGGCTAGAACCTGATGCTGGAACCTGAGTTGAACCCTGCGCGTTAACCGACACTTTGCGCAGAAGCATTACTTTCTGTAAGGCGCGCGACATAAACTTTTTAACGAAGGGCGTGCTGCCTTGTCCAAGAATGTAGAACTGATCTCCTTCGAACCCGCATCGGGCAACGAATTGTGGCGCGCGATGCACGGCGATGTGGACGAACTCGTCGATCGCGCGCGCCGTGCATGGCCCGCATGGGCAGCGCAGCCGCTATCGAAACGTATCGAGCTTGTCCGCCGCTTCGCCATTCAGGTGGAGAAGGATCAGGAAGATTTTGCCGAACTGATCGCACGCGATACGGGCAAGCCCATGTGGGAAGCACGCACAGAAGTTGCGGCTGTGATCGCCAAGGTCGATATCTCGATCAAGGCTTATGCAGAACGTACCGGCCAGCGAAAGCTCGACAGCGCGCTGCAGGGAAGCGCAGCGCTGCGACACAAGCCGCACGGCGTCATGGCGGTGCTGGGGCCGTACAATTTTCCCGCGCACCTTCCCAACGGCCACATCATTCCTGCCCTGATCGCGGGCAATGCCATCGTCTTCAAACCGTCGGAGAAGACCCCGGCGGTGGGGCAAAGGCTGGTAAGCTATTTTGCGAAGGCAGGCATTCCCGATGCGTTGGTGCAGTGCCTGATCGGCGGACCTGACGAGGGCAAGGCGCTGGTGGCGCATCCGGGCGTGGACGGTGTGCTGTTCACAGGCTCCGCCCAGGTCGGCATTGCCATCAATCGCAAGCTGGCCACCGATCCGGCCAAGATCGTGGCGCTGGAAATGGGCGGCAACAACCCCATCGTGTTGTGGGATACGCCCAAGATCGCCGATGCCGCCGCGCTGATCATCCAGTCCGCCTTCACCACCGCCGGGCAGCGCTGCACCGCCGGTCGCAGGCTGATCGTGAAGGCCTCGATGTACGATGAGGCCGTTGCCGCAGTGAAGGCGCTTGCCAGCCGCATCATCGTGGGCGCGCCTTTCGACGATCCGCAACCATTCATGGGCACGGTGATCGACAACAACACCGCAGACCAGTTGACCGAAAGCTTCCTCTACCTCCTCTCCAACGGCGGCAAGGCGATCAGCCACATGCGGCGCTTGTCTGACGACAAGCCGTTCCTCTCGCCTGCCATCATAGACACGACCGCAATGGCCGAACGCCCCGACGTGGAACTGTTCGGGCCGCTGCTGCAGGTTATCAAGGTGGACGACTTCGACGAGGCGATCGCGGAGGCGAACAACACGCGCTTCGGCCTTTCCGCATCCCTGATCGGCGGCGAACCGCAGCAGTACAACCGGTTCTGGGCCAATATCCGTGCAGGTATCGTCAACTGGAACCGCCCCACAAACGGCGCATCCAGCGCCGCGCCATTCGGCGGGATCGGCTTTTCGGGCAACCATCGTCCCGCTGCATATTATGCGGCGGACTACTGCGCCTATCCTGTCACAAGTACGGAGATGGAGCAGCCGCGTGCGAGCGTGGGCGTAGGTTTCAAGGATGCCTGAACGGACCAGAACGCGTACAAGGCGCCCGGACCGCTAGATCCGGACGCCTCGGCGCGATCCCCCTTTTTACACGACCCGAAGGATCGCGCTGCGGCGCTGCCCAACAGGGAGGGCAGTACCGATCCGGTAACAAAACCATGCTTCTAAATTCAGGTGTAGTTGTACCACCGGGCATCTGAACGAGACGCAACGTATGATTTGTTCAAAGGACAACGGGCGCACGCAAGATGCCTCGCTATTCCTTTGTCGAGAAAGCCGCATCAGGCGCCAGGAACCGTTGAATGGGCGAAGAACAGACAAGTCGGCAGCGGGCATTGGTCTTTGCCTTGTGCACCCATGCCATCTGGGGATCGATGCCGCTCTACCTGCTGTTGGTGAAAGATGTGCCGCCGCTGGAATTCGTCGCCTGGCGAACGCTTTTCACTCTGCCGGTATGCCTGCTTTTCGTCATAAGTTCCGGCAAGCTGGGCCAGCTCCGCCAGACGCTTACCGACAGGCGCACCATGCTGGTTCTGATGGCCAGCGCCTGCATGATCGCGATCAACTGGTTCGGCTATGTCTGGGCCATCCAGAACGAGTATGTCTACGCCGCCAGCCTTGGCTATTACATCCTGCCGCTGAACATGATGCTGCTGGGCTTCGTGTTCCTGAAAGAACGGATGAACAAGGTGCAGGTCGTGGCCGTGGCGCTGGCCGCCATCGGGGTGGGAGCATTGGCCGCCGGCGCGCTTACCACGATGTGGATCAGCCTGTTGCTGGGGACCACATTCGGCATCTACGGCCTGCTGCGCAAGACGGTGGCCGCCGGACCCCTGATCGGCCTGACGACAGAGGCCATTATCCTCCTGCCATTGGTCGCAGGCTACTTGACCTGGATAAACACTTCGGGCGACGGGCTGACACTGGGCCGCGACATGTTGGAAACACTGGCCATCATCGCAGGCGGACTGGTGACGGCCACGCCCCTGCTGCTTTTCGCCACAGCGGCACGCGCCTTGCCCTACACCACGATCGGCTTTCTGCAATTCATCTCGCCAACCGCTATCTTGATCCTCGGCCTGACGGTGTTCGGCGAAGAGATGAAGCCCGCGCAACTTGTATGCTTTGCGCTGATATGGGCCGCGATTGCGCTGTTTACGTGGGACTTGCTGCATTCGGCCAACAAGGCCCGAAAGGCCCGCCGTGGAGCCGTTCTTGGGCGCGGCGTGACACCGCAGTAACGTTGCGCACTAACCGGCGAAGCGCCAGCGCAATGTTTCGCCTGCATGGAAGGGAACAAGCTGCGTGCCATCGGCCGCAATTTGCGCGGGCACGCTGCAATCTGTTCGCTCAATCGTGATGCGCGTCTCGTTCAGCGACAGGCCGTAGAAACGCGGACCGTGCTCGGATGCAAAACCCTCGAACAGGTCGATTGCGCCCTCTTCCTCGAACACGGCCAGATAGCTTTCCAGCGCGAACGGCGCGTTGAAGATACCCGCACAGCCGCAGGCGCTTTCCTTCGCCTCGCGCGCATGGGGCGCGCTGTCGGTGCCAAGGAAGAATTTCGCGCTGCCGCCCGTGGCTGCCCGGCGCAGGGCAAGCCGATGCTTCTCGCGCTTGGCAACGGGCAAACAATAGGCGTGCGGACGCATTCCGCCCACCAGCATGGCGTTGCGGTTGATATGCAGATGCTGCGGCGTGATCGTGGCAGCGACATTCGCATCTGCATTCTCCACGAATTTGACGCCTTCCTCACTGGTGAGATGTTCGAACACCACTTTGAGCTGCGGCAGGTCTGCCAGAAGCGGAGCAAGTACGCGTTCGATAAATACCGCCTCCCGGTCGAAGATATCGACATCGGCATGGGTGACTTCGCCGTGTACGCACAGCACCATGCCGATCTCGGCCATCACTTCCAGCACGGCGCGGATATTGGCGACATCGGTCACGCCGCTATCGGAATTGGTCGTAGCGCCTGCGGGATAGAGCTTTGCCGCGGTAAAGACGCCCGCCTCGAACCCGCGCCGTATTTCGTCGGGATCGGTGTTGTCGGTAAGATAGCAGGTCATCAGCGGCGTAAAATCCGCGCCTTCAGGCAAGGCCGCCACGATCCGCTCGCGATAAGCCGTGGCCAAGGCCACATTCGTTACCGGCGGACTGAGGTTGGGCATCACGATGGCGCGCGCGAACTGGCGCGCGGTATGGCCCGCGACGGCTTCCAGCATGGCGCCATCGCGCAGGTGAACGTGCCAGTCATCGGGGCGGCGAATGGTAAGGGAATCGGTCATGTCGGGCGCTTTAATCTGCGCGGCCCTGCTTCGCCAGCCATGCCTTGCCATCGCACACGCCCTGGTCCCAGGTGCGCGTGACCTTGGTGGCATCGGTAAAGTCGATCTTGTCCGCCGCCACTTCCTTGCTTGGCTGCGCGTAGGTTCGGCCTTCGATATCAGGGCAATTGCGATAACGCGACGTCAGCAGCACCAGCGTTTCCCCGCGGCAGTCACGCGGCAGCGGTGCCTTGTCCAGCATGCCGCCATCCAGCACGCGGCAATCCTGCCATTGCGGTACGTCGAACACCGGCGGGATCGTGGCCGCGGCGCAGATCAGGTCCACCAACTTGCCGTCTCGTGCCGCTTGTCTTGCATCCACGCGTAGTTCGCGCAGGCCCGCTCCGCGCGGCACGCGCAGGTGCGGGGTGGAGCGCACGGCCTGGTCCAGCTGGTAAAGTACGCCGTAAACCACCGCGCATACATGCGGCGCAAGCTGCTCCGGCGGCACAGACAGTACGACTTCATATTCCGGCCCGGCCGCAACCCGCTCTATCGCTTCCCGGTCCAGCGTCACGTCCACGACGGCGCGGTAGATTTCCTGATGCGGAGTGTAATTGGAGCTTCCGGCATCGAGATTAGAATCGTTCTGCAGGAAGGCCTCGTGCATCACGGCCAGCAGGTCTTCCTCGCGCCCGCCGATCCAGCTGGCGGCACTCAACGCTCCCCCCGAAACGCAGCTGATCCGTTCGGGACGCAAGTCCTCGTAAGAACCAACCTGGCTGAGGAAACCACCGTGCCAGAAACAGCGGATGCCGCCGCCGGAAAACACAAGCTGATCGTATTGCGAAGCCATTGCATTGCCTATGGCTGGCGCCGCCCTATCTGTCACCCATGAGTTTGACCCTTCTTGCCAGCCGCGCCGTGGTGCGCCTCTCATCCTCCGATGGATCGGAAGACCCCGCCGCCTTTCTGCAAGGCCTGCTAACCAACGACGTGACCGGTTCCTTGCCCGCCTACGCCGCGCTGTTGACCGCGCAAGGCAAGACCATGTTCGACATGATCGTGTGGCGCGATGATGGCGATATGCTGCTCGATTGCGAGGCCGACGTGGCAGAGGAACTGGTGAAGCGACTTTCACTTTATCGCCTGCGCCGCAAGATCGACATCGCCTTGGACGATAGGCTGACCGTCCATTGGCAGATTGCCCAGTGCAAGGGCGCTTCACCCGACCCGCGCCTGCCCGCGCTCGGCCATCGCTGGCTCGCTCCTGCCGATGAAGCAGCAGAGAATACTGCCGGCAATGCGGATGAGGCGTGGCGCAAGCATCGCCTCTCTCTCGGCGTGCCAGAGGGGCACGATGAACTTGGCGATATCCTGTGGCTGGAAACCAACGCGGTGGAACTGAACGGCGTCAGCTTCAACAAGGGTTGTTACATCGGGCAGGAGAATACCGCGCGCATGAACTGGCGGCAGAAGGTCAATCGCCGACTGTTGGTCGTGCCGCTGGATGCCTCGCAGGAGAAACGGCGCAAGGCCGCGCATGAGGACCTGGGCCTGGCCGTGGATCACCTGCGGGTGGCTGATATTCCTGCAGAACTGGTCCCGCAATGGCTGGACCTTGGCACAACCGGCTAGGCTAGACGGTAACGCCGTTGGCTTCGAAAGCAGCGATCATCATCGATTCCGCGCGCTCTCGCGCCGTGGTACGTTCGACCTTCAGCGATTCTGCCAGCTGTTCGCCCATCAGGGCATCGCCCAGCGCCAGCAGCACGAGAGAAAAGGTCGTCTCGTGCATCGAGGAATCGGCATCGTCGCAGCATTCCTCCGGATTGAGATCATCCACCAGGGCATGAATGGTCTCGACAATCGGGTTGAGTGCATCCTCGTTCCCCGATGCCAGCATCCAGCTGGCGAGCGCGCCCCCGCCCTCGCGACCGAAGGCATCGAAAGTCAGGTCAACGACTTCGCGCGGTGACCCGATACCGGCGCGCGTCGCCCGCACGGCATCGCCGATGGAATCGCACACGCTTTGCGCGAGGTGACCAGCCAGCGCCTTCTGCAAGCCGGAAGCGGAGCCAAAATGATGCAGGAGATTGGCATGCGTGCGCCCCACGCGCCCGGCCACGGCCTTCAGGGTTACGCTTTGCGGGCCGGTTTCGATCAGCAGCGCACGCGCCGCCTCCAGCGCTGCCGCGCGGCTCTCTTCGGGGCTCAGCCTCTTCCTTATTGACACTGATGTAAGTTTCCCTAGATTGACAATGCAACATTTAGTTGGATGGGTTCGTGATATGACTGCATATTCCCCATGGCAAGCAAGCACCCCGCAAGACCATAAGCTTACCGTGCGTAACCGCAGGTTCGAACGCGGACAGAAGCGTCTGCGCGGTGTGGACCCGGTGGCTGCGGCTTGGTTTGCCGCCCTTTCATGCAGTTTCCCGCGTGGGGAGGCGATGTTCATCGAAGCTGTGAAGGCCCACCGCGACGGCGTGCCGGAAAAGCTGGCTGGCGAGATCCGCGACTTCATTCGGCAGGAAGTGAACCATTCGCGAGAGCACATCGCATTCAATCGCGCAGTGCAGGATGCGGGTTACGAGCTTTCCGCCATCAATTCCCGCGTAAATCGCCTTGTCGACGAGACGCTTGCCGCGCCGCCCATAGTACAACTGGCCATCACCTGCGCGCTGGAGCATTTCACCGCCATGTTCGCCCACCAGTTGCTGAAGGATCCCGCCTCGCTGACGACGGCGGGCATGGGCGATCCCCAGCTTTGGCTGTGGCACGCTGTGGAGGAAATAGAGCACAAGGCCGTGGCCTACGACACGTGGTTGCACGCCACCCGCGACTGGTCGTCATTCAAACGCTGGCGGATACGCAGCATCATCATGGTGCTGGTGACGTTCCGCTTTCTGAAGAACCGCAGCACCGATGCGATGGAACTGCTGGCGCAAGACGGTATCAAGGGATGGCGCGCCAGGTGGGGGATTTTCAGCTACCTGCTCGGCAAGCCCGGGATCCTGCGCAAGATCGCACCGGCATGGCTCGGATATTTCCGCCCCGGCTTCCATCCGTGGGACCATGACGATCGCCACCTGATTGCCAGGTTCGACGATCCTGAAACGTCTGCCGGCCGGTCGGCCGTGCCCGCCGAATAACAGCGGCCACGGCCTACTCTAGGCTGCCTGCGCCCCTTGCATGGCCACGTTTCTGGTCAGGTCGCAAATATAGCGCCGGGCGAGGATGACTTCGCCTCCACGCGCCGCGCAGGCCGTGGGTCTCACCTCGCCGGTTTCGACAAAACCGTTCTTCTTCAGAACTTTGCCGCTGGCGGGGTTCTCAAGATAATGGCCGGCGTTGACTCGCTTCAGGCCCAGCGCGGTCGCCATGTCCAGCACGCCGCGCACGGCTTCGGTCGCATAGCCGCGCCCTCGCCACTCGCGCCCGATCCAATACCCCAGCTCCTCGCCTTCATCGTCGCGCTCGATACCGATCTGCCCGATGATGGGTGCACCGGTGCGTTCGGGCAGCGTGATGGCAAACTTCATGGCCTTACCTGTTGCAGGCCTGCCGCAATAGGCGATCGCGTCTGCGCAGGTATAAGGCCAGGGCGCGCGCGCCAACATCCGGACAATGCCATAGTTGGCAATGCCGCGATATATCTCGCGCCAGTCTTCGGGGAACACGGGCCGCAGGAACAGCCGATCGGTACGCATGAACATCGTTATTCTCCCAATACCGAACGCCTGCCTCCATTAGGCCCTCGGTGTTTCAAATTCGGGTCTGACCCGCGGAAAGGAGAATCAAAAAAGGAGACGGGGCGGCCCCATCTCCTTTCGTTTAATCCGAACCTACAAAGGCTCGAAAAGGGCCATCCCGGTGGATGACCCCATTATCGAATCATCCGGTTATTCGGCGGCTTGCGCCATCGCATCTACCGATACGTATTTGCGGCCGAGCTTGCCGTCGTGGAAGCGGACCTTGCCGGCTTCCAGGGCGAACAGCGTGTGGTCCTTGCCCATGCCTACATTGACACCGGGATAGAACTTCGTGCCGCGCTGGCGCACGATAATGTTGCCCGGAATCACGTCCTGGCTGCCGAACTTCTTCACACCAAGGCGGCGACCTGCTGAGTCGCGACCGTTACGCGATGAACCGCCTGCTTTTTTATGTGCCATGGTTCGAAATCCTTACTTCTTGTCGGCCGACGTGTCGGCGCTCTTCTCGGTTGCAGCAGCCTTCTTCGGCGCTGCCTTCTTCGCGGCGGGCTTCTTCGCAGCCGTTTCCTTCTTGGCGGAACCGGCTGCTTCCTTGGCAGGAGCGGCCTTGCGCGCCGTGGACGAAGCCTTCTCTTCGGAAGTATCCTTCACAGGTGCATCTTCGGCCTTCTTGGCAGGTGCCTTCTTCGCAGCGGTCTTGCCTTCGCCGACGCCCACGATGCGCAGCAGGGTCATCTGCTGGCGGTGGCCGTTCTTGCGGCGATAGTTGTGACGGCGACGCTTCTTGAAGACGGTCACCTTCTCGCTCTTCGCCTGGGCGATTACCTCGGCCGAAACCGTAACCTTGGATGCATCGGCCATGTCGGCGCCTTCGCCGGCCAGCAATACATCTTCCAGCACGATCGTGTCGCCAGCGTCACCCGCCAGCTTCTCGACTGCGATCTTGTCTCCTTCGGCGACGCGATACTGCTTGCCGCCCGTGCGCACTACTGCGAACATGGTGCTCAAATCCGTTTATCTGGTGTCTTTAAGCTGCACACCCACCCGAGCTTATCCCAGGCCAATCCACAGCAACGACAAAAAAGGCGCCCGCAGGGCACCGGAAAGAGCGCTGCCGTTAGGCGAAGCGCTGAAAGCTGTCAACCGTCACATGGCCGAATCGTCGACCAAAATGCGCGCTGGAAAGCTTCCGATGACGAATGTAGGGAAAGGCGCATATGGTGCAAGTCCTCACTCGTGTTCCGTCCCGCGCCTTTTCGATGGCCCTCCCTACGCTCGTCCTGCTTCCGCTGCTGGGAGCGTGCGCCGCTGCCGGGGAAGGCTATCCCAGCCTGGCCACGCGCGATATCGAGCGGACGGGCGGCGTCATGGAGGCGGAGCCCGTTCCGCCGCCCCCGCCGCCTGCGCCCTCGACGCTGGCCACACTCGAAGACCTGGAAGCCACGGCGCGCGCCGCCCATGCGGACTTTCTCGCCGCTACGCCCAGGGCTCGCGCGTTAGCAAATGCCGCCCGCGGTGCCGCGCGGGGCAGCGAGCGATGGTCCGTCGCACAAGTCGCGATCGCTGACCTGGAAAGCACGCGGAGCGAAGCAATGATAGCGCTTGCCGATCTGGACCGTATCTTCGTGGATGCCGCCACATCGGCGCAGGTGACCGAATCGATCAATGCCATTCGCACTGAGGTCGAGGCGCTGGTGGCCGAAGAAAATGCGGTAATCGAATCGTTGCTGGCAACATTGGCCGGATAGCATCCGGCAGTCCTGTCGCGCCAAGCCGCACCGCGAATCCCGTTATCCTTCACCGCAAACAAAGACGCACGGGTTCGATACCTCGATCCCGTGCGCCAACAGCGCTAATCCCATAGCGCGCGCCCGAAGGCGCAATCCGTCATACCAGTGCTGCGATAGTCACCATGATGAGGCCCCATGCGAAGATCAGGATTGGCAGGATCATAACCTGTAGCGTGGCATCGCGGGCGGTCGTGCGACCGTAGGCGGTCATGATGCCTTCCTGCCGGAAGCGCGCCCATGTCTTGGCCCTGCTTTTCGTAGCGGGAGCGAGGCGCGTCCAGACCGCCGGAACGCTGAAGAAGGCAACTATGAAAAGCGCAAAGATGGCGAACGGAATTATCATTCCAGGGCTGGCAAAGCCGATGCTCAGCGTCGTCACAAAGCCGAGGAACAGCGCGGCGGTTGCCACGTAAAGCCCGGTGGGCAGTTCGAACGTACGGTCCGTCGGCACGATGACGCGCGGCGCCTCGATCCGGATATCGGCGTGCTGAGCAATTTTCTCGCGAGTAAGTTGTTCGACCATGATTGCATTCCTTCCTGTCTGAAGAAGGCAATGCTCCGATTCTCACGCCGACGCTTTGACCGAGATCAAATTTCCCAGCGATTTGCGTCTTCGTGGTCTTCGTCCCGTGGTTCTATCCAGTGCCAGGTATCGCCGCGCTTCTCGCGCTTCCAGAGCCAGCTTCGAGACTTGAGATGGTCCATGGCGAAATCCACTGCCTCGAAAGCATCGCGGCGATGGCGCGCGGCGGCTGCTACCAGCACGATCGGCGCGCCGGGGCGCATGTGGCCGGTGCGGTGATGGATCAGCAAGCCATCGAGTTGCCAGCGCCCCTCGATATTAGTTGCCAGCTTCTCCATGCCGGGTAGCGTCAAGCGATCGTAATGGATGAGCTGGAGGACCTTGACGTCCTTGTCGGGGCGAACCTTGCCGACGAAGCTGGCGATGCCGCCTGCCTCCGGATGCGCCTTGGCGAACAGGCCTAGCGCCTTGCCGGGCGAAAAACCCTTCGTCAGCAGTTGCACGTCACGCGCCATGTCAGCCGCCCGATACAGGCGGGAGAAGCGCGATCTCGTCTCCCTCGCCTGCTACCAGCGTGGCCTTGTCGGAAAGTACTTCCCCGTTCACCGCGACCTTGGTGCGCTCGTCCCGAGCCGCCCCGGCCACCTCGGCGTCCAGCGCATCGAGCAGGCCGGCCCAGGTCAGCGGCGCGGCGATATGGCGTTCGGCCTCGCCCGCAAGGTCAGACAGCTTTCCGATGAAAACGACGGTGACGGCCATCAGCCACCTGTCATCGACATATGGCGCGGCTGCGCAGGCGCGGCACCTTCCTCGATACGGAAGTCATGCTTTTCGGGTTTGATCCGCATCGCTTCGTCAAGCGCGACGGCAAGATTGGCATCTGGCGAATCGGAGCGCAGGGCTGCGCGCAGATCGACCTTCTCCGCCCCGCCGAGGCAAGCGTAAAGCTGCCCTGTCGCTGTCACGCGGATGCGGTTGCAGGTGGCGCAGAAATTGTTGGTGAGCGGGGTGATGAAGCCCAGCCGACCGCCGGTCTCCCCCACGCGAACATAACGCGCCGGGCCGCCGGTATCGTCGTCGATGTCTGTAAGGGTGAAGCGCTCCTCAAGCTCGTCTCGCACGGCTGGCAGCGGCAGGTAATGGTCCACCCGCTCACCATCCACTTCACCAAGGGGCATGACCTCGATCAGTGTCATGTCATGCCCATGCGTTCCCGCCCATTCGACCAGGAACGGAATTTCGCTCTGGTTGATGCCCTTCAGAGCTACGGTGTTGATTTTCACCTGCAACCCGGCGCGCTTTGCCTCGGCAATGCCGCGCAGAACCTGTACCAGCCTGTCCCGCCGAGAGAGTTCCTCGAACAGCTGGCCGTCCATGGTGTCGAGCGACACGTTCACCCGCCGCACGCCTGCCTCGAACAGGTCTCCTGCAAATTCTTCCAGCCGGGTGCCGTTGGTGGTGAGCGTGAGCTCGTCCAGACCGTCCCCCAGCTTGCGCCCGAGGGCCTGGACCAGTTCGATGACGTCGCGCCGCACCAGCGGCTCTCCACCGGTCAGGCGGATCTTGGTGATGCCGCGTTCGATGAAGGCCAGCGCGAGCTTGTGCAGCTCTTCCAGGCTCAACACTTCCTTCTTGGGCAGGAAGGTCATCCGTTCGGGCATGCAGTAGGAGCAGCGCAGGTCGCAGCGGTCCGTCACCGACAGGCGGAGATAGGAAATGCGCCGCTTGAAGGCGTCAACCAAGGGTTCTGAACATGTCATCCAGTACCCAACCTAGTCATCCGCAGGCGAATTGCCATCCAAAGCGAACACCTGGCCCGTCACGCCGGGGGCATTATTCAGGTAATCGCAAAGCGATTCTACACCGTCAGCCGATCCGCCAACAGCGCCATTCACACGGCACGGTGCTGCCTCGCGCGCCAGTTCCTCCACCGCGCCGCGGCGCCAGGTTTCATGGCTGTGGTCCGCAGGATCGAACAACAGTAGCATGTCGCTGCCGGTTGCCCGGCGCGCCTGTGGCAGAACACGCGCGTGAAAGGCCGCCGCAGCATCCAGAGGCGCGGTGGGCAGGCCGCGCGCCGCGATCCGCACCAGCGCTTTCACTTGCGCTCCCTCAGCAGGGTGATGCCGATTTCCTCGTCCGCTTCGGACAGGGCCAGTTTCACGATCCTTACGCTGACCTCCTCGACCCGGGCGTCCTGCAGGAAAAGGGTGTCGCAAACGTGATCCGCCACAGCCTCGATCAGCTTGTAATGCCGCTTGCCGAGCGAATCGGAGCAGGCGAATTTCAGGTCCATGTAGTTCTTGCTGGCATCCAGCGGCGTATCGGGGTCGTAATGCGGCTGCACCTTCAGCCTTGCCCGCACGGTGAACCGCAGCGGCTGCGGCTTGCCGGTTTCCTCCGAATAGATACCGGTGTGCACCATGTGCACGAAATCCACGAGTTCGAGATGAAGGCTGTCTGCCATGATGGCCCGCGTGATTACAGGCTGCAGCGCGATTGGCAAGAAAGCAGCCACGGGTGACGATCGCGCGGCACGACAGCCCACCATGGACCTCTGCCCGCAGTTGACCGGGCGCGCGAATTAGGGTCAATCCTGCCGGAAACAGGAAAAGGGACAAGCAACATGGCCGAAACGAGCGAAACGGTGACACCGGCTGCGGGCGGGGAACGCAAGAGCAGCAAGGCCATCCGGTGGCTGGGCAATTTCGTGCTGGGCGGTGCGCTCATCCTGATCGTGGTCGTGCTGGTGGCCGCCACGCTGGCCCGGTTCGACATTATCGACAAGATCGCCGGGTTCGGTCCGTTCTACATGGCACTCAATCCGGCGCGCGCACTGACGCTGATCGGCCTGGCAGGCCTGGGGTTCGCCTTTTGGCGCAGCACCGGCCAGGTGCCGAAACTGTTCGTCGGCACGATCCTCTCGGGCGCACTGATGCTGGCGGTCTATGTCCTGCTGGTGATCCCCGGCGGAAAAGTACCGCCTATTCACGATATCACCACCGATCTGAACGACCCGCCGCAATTCGCGACGCTGGACGTCGACCCGGTGAGCACCGGCCCTTTCACACAGGAAGAGTGGCGCGCCTACCACGAGGAATCCTATGCCGACATAGAGCCTGTCATCATCGACAAGCCGCCGCGTGAAGTGCTGGCCAATGCGCGCGCCCTGGCAGAAGCACGCGGCTGGGAAATTGCAGATGCCGATCCCGATGCCGGAATTCTGGAAGCCACCGCCACGGCAGGTTACGTGCGCTTCTACGATGACGTGGTGGTAGAGGTTACACCCGTGACCGACGGTTCCACTCGCGTTGACATGCGCTCCGTCAGCCGGGTGGGCGTAAGTGACGTTGGCTACAACGCAGCGCGCATCAGAAGCTTTCTGGCGGACCTTCGCACCGCCGAATAGCTTTTAAGGATTGGACCAGCGCGCGAAAATTGCGGTGGGCAGGAGGCGGCCATCATGTCCGTCTTCCTGAACCGCAAGATCGCCGTGCTCCACCGTGCCCGGCAGATCGGCAAACGCATCCGCCAACAGCCCACCTATGGCAAGCGAACTCATCCGTACTGCATAGACGGTGAGAAACAGGAAACGGCTTTCGGCGTCCAGCAGCTGACGGCAATCGGTAATCAGACCCGGCAGCCCTTCCTCGATGCGCCACGTCTCTCCCTTCGGGCCGCGACCGAACTTGGGAGGATCGAGGATGATGCCATCGTACCGCCGCTCTCGCCGCACTTCGCGCGCGATGAACTTTACAGCATCGTCCACCAGCCAGCGGATCGGCCTGTCTTCCATGTCCGAAAGCGCGGCATTCTCACGCGCTTGCGCCACGGATTTCTTGCTGGCATCCACATGCGCCACGGGGCCGCACTGGCTTAGCGCCAGCGAGCCGACGCCGGTGTAGCCGAACAGGTTCAATGTCTGAGCATCGTCACGGCCTGCCAGTTGTCCGCGCATCCAGTGCCAGACCGGTGCCATGTCGGGAAAGAAGCCAAGGTGGCGAAACGGCGTGCACTGGGCAGTAAAGCGGACGTCTTCCCAGCCAAGCGGCCAGCCATCGGGCGGTACATCGCCGCTGAATTGCCAGCGACCGCCACCGTCCTCGTCACTGCCAGGCACGAATTCCCCATCGGCACGCCAGCTATCGCCTCGGGGAGACCACATGGCCTGCGGTTCGGGTCGAATGAAGCGGCGCGAACCGTAGCGTTCCAGCTTGCGCCCGTGCCCGCTGTCGACAAGCCCGTAGTCCGGCCAGCCTTCGCCGACCATTACAACCGGATCGCGTACCAGCTTTGCCATCAGCTGCTGGGCGTGGCGCGTTTCGAGACGAACTCGGCCACGGCATCGTATTCACCGGGAAGATCCACCATGGCTTCGCTGCGTTCGAACAGGTCGCCAACACGGCGGGGCAGATCAGGCCGCGCACCCGTGGCGCGCTCAACGGCATCGGGAAACTTGGCAGGATGCGCCGTTGCCAAAGTCACGACGGGCGTTGACGGATCAAGCCTCGCACTGCGCGCAGCGTGCAGCCCGATGGCGGTATGGGGGTCCAGCGTCTGCCCGCAGCATTCCGCCGCCCAGCCCATCGCCTGCGCCATTTGCGCCTGATCGACGCGCGCGCTGGTGAGCAGGCTCGCCGCGCCGTCGCGCTGGCTGTTGGTAAGCTGCATCGCCTTGCTCGCTTCGAAGCTGCCCATCTGCTGCGCCATCGCCACCCCATCACGGCCGCCAAGATCGAACAGCAAACGCTCGAAATTGGAGCTGACCTGAATATCCATGCTGGGCGCAGCGGTGGGCGTTACGGTACCGGTCGAATAGTCCCCGCTTGTCAGTGCGCGGTGCAGGATATCGTTCACGTTGGTGGCAACGATCAGCCGCTCCACCGGCAGGCCCATCTTCGCCGCGACATAGCCTGCAAACACGTCACCGAAATTGCCCGTGGGAACGCTGAAGGCGACCTTGCGAGCAGGCGCACCCAATTGCAGCGCGGCGGCGAAATAATACACAACCTGCGCCATCAGTCGCGCCCAGTTGATCGAATTGACCGCACTGATGCGAAAGCGCCCGCCGTGCGATGCTGCCATAGCCGGATCGTTGAACATGCGCTTCACCATCGCCTGGGCATCGTCGAAGCTGCCGTCAATGGCGAGGTTATGGACGTTGGGCGCACGCACCGTTGTCATCTGGCGGCGCTGCACGTCACTGACGCGGCCCTTGGGGTGGAGCATGAAGATGTCGATCCGCTCTCGCCCCGCAACCGCATCGATGGCTGCGCTGCCCGTGTCGCCACTGGTCGCGCCCACGATGGTGAGGTGATCGTCGCTTTTGGCAAGAAAATGCTCGAACAGCCGGCCGAGCAACTGCAGCGCGACATCCTTGAAAGCCAGCGTCGGGCCGTGGAACAATTCCAGCACCCATTGCTGCTGGTCAAGTTGCACAAGCGGAGTGACGGCCTGGTGCGAGAAACGCCCGTAGGCACGCGTGCAAAGGTCGCGCAGTTCCTCTGGCGTCAGCGAACCTTCGACAAAGGGCGTCATCACCCTCACGGCCAACTCGACATAGGACAGGCCCGCCATATCCGCGATCTCGCTTTCGGAGAACTGCGGCCAGCTTTCTGGGACATAAAGCCCGCCATCGCTGGCAAGCCCGGCCAGCGTAACGCCTTCGAAATCGAGCGCGGGTGCGCTGCCACGGGTGGAAATGTATTTCATGGTGAGGCGCGCGTTAGAATGATGAAACGCGCTGGGCAAGCAAGCAGTGGTTGCCGCACTGTCACTTGCGCTTGGGCTTGCCATCCCGCCAGCGCGCCCTCAGCGCCAGCCAATAAATCGCCAGCGCCGTGAGTGCGAAGAAGAACCATTGTCCGGCGTAGGCAAGGTGGTTGTTGGGCAGGTCGGACGGATCGGGGCGGGCGAGCGGCTCCAGCCCTGCCTCGGGTTCGCTGGCGAACACCTCGTAATCGTTGCCTGCCGTAGAAAGAATACCGGTTACCGTACCGCCGCCCCATTCAGGCTGCTCGGGAGAGCGGGACCAGCCGATCGTGGCGTAGAGCTTCGTAACGGACCCGTCATCTTCGGATGAGCCGGTGGACATCCGGTCGCACACGAACATGTGGACATAACCTGACTGGTCGTTTGCGTTGCGCCCGGCCACGCCCTTCCATTCTTGCGGGTCGTCGCAGGCGATGTCCACGGTGCGGAACAGGTTTTCGTCCAGTCGCGCGAGACTGTCCGCCCCGGTCGAGGCTGGAAAGGCATGGAAATTGCGCAGCGTCGGCAATTGCCGGTTTTCCTCATACTGCGAGATCAGCGCAGCCTTTTCGTCCATCCGGCCAAGCTGCCAGAACCCCAGCATCACCATCACCGCCGCAGCAGCGACGACAAGGACAGTTGGAACAATGGGAATACGGCCGGCAATCATGAAAGATCGCTCCCGTCATGGCGATGCTCTTCGGCGCGTCGGCTGTACTCAGCAACCAACAGCCAGGCCTTGGTGGCCCGCAGGCCAACGATAACGCCGATGATCGTCAGCGGTACCCACAAGATCACATGCAGCCACCACGGCGGATCGAAACCGAGTTGCAACCACAGCGCGAGCGCGACGATGATCGTGCCAATACCAAGCGTAAGGAAAGCGGCAGGCCCATCGCCCACGTTGAAGCGCGAATAGTTCAGCCCGCACTTTTCGCATCTGTCGGCAAAGGCGATCCAGCCGTCGAACAGCGTATGCGCACCGCAGCGGGGGCAGGAACCGAAAAGGGCGGCCTCGCGCACTGCGGGCCGCCCCTTCGTGGTTTCATTCTCGTGGGTCACGAACGTTTAGTGGACCTCTGCGCCCCAGCCGCCCCAGACGTAGACGGTGATGAAAAGGAACAGCCACACCACGTCGACGAAATGCCAGTACCACGCCGCCGCTTCAAAACCGAAATGCTGGCGCGGGGTAAAGTGTCCGAGGTACGTGCGTCGCAGGCAAACGATCAGGAAGATCGTACCCACGATCACGTGGAAGCCGTGGAAGCCGGTCGCCATGTAGAAGGCGCTGGAATAGTTGTTGCCGCCAAAGCCGAAGGGCGCAGCCGCGTATTCGTAGGCCTGGATGGCACTGAACAATACGCCAAGACCGATGGTGAGCCACAGGCCCTTCTTCAATCCGTCACGGTCGCCGTTGATGAGGCTGTGGTGCGCCCAGGTTACCGTGGTGCCCGAACATAGCAGGATCAGCGTGTTGAGAAGCGGGAGGTCGAAAGCGTCCAGAACCTCGATTCCATCGGGCGGGAAGTTGGCCAGTGCGGCAGCGCCTTCCTGTCCGATGAGGTTGCGCCAGGTACCCTCGCCCATGGCTTCCAGCGGTGCGGGGAACAGGGCGAAATCGAACCAGCTCCAGAACCAGCCGACGAAGAACATGACCTCGGAAGCGATGAACAGGATCATGCCGTAACGCATGTGAAGTTGCACGACGGGGGTATGATCGCCGCTTTGCGCCTCGTTCACCACCTTGGAGAACCAGCCGAAAAAGGTTGCGATCAGGCCGGCAATGCCCAGCCCCAGCACGATGCGCCACGCACCTTCGGGGAAGGCGTCGCCCGAACTGTGCATGTACATCACCAGGCCGGTGAAGAAGATCAGCGCGGAAAACGCACCAACCAATGGCCAGATGTCGGGAGCGAGAATGTGATAATCGTGGTTCTTGGCGCCGGCCATGATTGTAGTCCTGATCCTTGGGTTTTGTGGGCCTGTAAAGCGAGAGAGCGTCCGGGTCCAGAGCCTAGCTCTGGTTCTTGTCCGCTTCGGACGCGCGATGGAAGGTGTAGGAAAGGGTGATCTGCTCCACACCCTTCATGTTGGGATCGTCCAGCGCCGCCGGATCGACGAAATAGAGCACCGGCATCCGGATCTCTTCGCCTGGCTGCAGGGTCTGCTCTGTAAAACAGAAACACTGGATCTTGTTGAAATAGCGTCCGGCCTGTTCCGGCTCCACGTTGAAAGTGGCCGTGCCAGTGATGGGGACGCTGGAATTGTTGCGCGCAGTGTAGAAGGCCATGTCGCGCTGGCCGACGGCGACCGTATCCGTCACCTGAACAGGCTTGAACTCCCAGGGCATGCTGCGCGACGTATTGGCATCGAAACGGATCGAATAGCTCACCCCGCCCGCACTCGCCGCCAGTCGCTCCGCCATGGCTGCATCACTTGCACTGGCCACCTGCGTCGTGCCGCCAAAACCGGTGACGCGGCAGAACAGATCGTACAACGGCACTGCGGCATAGCCCATGCCCAGCATCGCCAGCGCCATGCCGAAAGCGATCAGCATGGTGCGCTTGTTACGGGTTTCGAGTGTCAGCGTGCTCATCAGTCACCCATCCTTACAATTGTAATGGCATAAAACAGGATAACGAAACCTGCCAGCAACAGGCCGATCACGAGATTGCGCTGCTTGCGGCGGCGGATGAATTCCTTCTCTTCGTCAGGCGTCATGACAGCACCATACGATCTGCGACCAGCGCGGTGAACAGGGCGAACAGGTAGATGACCGAGTATCCGAACAAGCGCTTCTCCGGCTTCATATTGTCTTCCGGCTGCGAAGTGCGCAAACCCACGGGCACGGCCAGCGCCACGAAAAGTGCCGAAAGCGCGAGCGCGGCGATACCATAGATCAGGTCGGTTCCGCCGATGATCCAGGGCAGCAAGGCTACCCCGAGCAGCAGGACGGAATAGGCGAGCACCTGGTAGCGGGTCGATTTCTCGCCGGCGACGACCGGCATCATGGGTATTCCGGCATCGGCATAATCGGTCTTCACGAACAGCGCCAGCGCCCAGAAATGCGGCGGCGTCCAGATGAAGATGATCGCGAACAACAGCACCGGCATCGCGGTAATCTCACCCGTCACGGCGATCCAGCCGATCAGTGGGGGAAACGCCCCTGCCCCGCCGCCGATCACGATATTCTGCGGCGTGCGCGGCTTGAGCCACATGGTGTAGATTACGGCATAATATACGATTGAAAACGCCAGCACTAGGGCGGCCAGCCAGTGGATTGCCACCAGCATTATGAAGACCGACGCGCCGGACATCAGCATGCCGAAATCGCGCGCATCCTGACGGCGCAGGCGACCGGCAGGAAGCGGACGCTTTGCCGTGCGCTTCATCTTGGCATCGATATCGGCCTCCCACCACTGGTTGAGCGCGGCAGCACCGCCAGCACCCATGGCGATACACAGGATCGCCGTGAAACCCAGCACGGGATGGATCGAACCCGGCGCGGCCAGCAATCCGCACAGCCCCGTGAACACGACGAGACTCATCACCCGTGGTTTCGTCAGCGCGAAGAAATCGCGCCACTCGGCGGGCAAAGGTGTCGCAGTAGGGGCCAGGGTCGAAGTCAAGTTGCGTTTCTCAATATGGAGGGGGCGCCCCGTTTCCGGCGCGCCCCCTCCCGTTTTCAGTCAGGCGAGGGTCGCCGTTCAGGCGGTCGCCGGTTTTTCGCTGATGTGGTCGTCGGGCGAATGATGATCCTCGATCACGGGCAGCGTTTCGAACTGGTGGAACGGTGGCGGGCTGGAAAGGCTCCATTCCAGCGTCGTCGCACCTTCGCCCCAGTAATTGCCCGGAGCGCGCTTGCCGGCGAACAGGGCATAGCCGATGTTCACGAAGAACACGATCATCGAACCGGCCATGATCATGTAGCCGTATGTCGCGATCTCGTTCCAGTAGGAGAATGCCGGCGTAAAGTCGGGGTAGCGACGCGCCATTCCCTGCAGACCGAGGAAGTGCATCGGGAAGAAGATCACGTTCACGCCGATGAAGAACAGCCAGAAGTGGACATGGCTCAGGAACTCGGAGTGCCAGCGGCCCGACATCTTCGGGAACCAGTAGTAGAAACCGGCAAACATGGAGAACACTGCACCCATCGACAGCACGTAGTGGAAGTGCGCAACCACGTAGTAGGTATCGTGCAGGTTATCGTCGATACCGCCATTGGCCAGCACCACACCGGTCACACCGCCTACGGTGAACAGGAAGATGAAGCCCATCGCCCACACCATCGGTGACTTGAACTCCAGCGAACCACCCCACATCGTGGCGATCCAGCTGAAGATCTTGATACCCGTAGGCACTGCGATAACCATGGTGGCAGCGGTGAAGTACATCTTCGTATTTACGTCGAGGCCCACCGTATACATGTGGTGCGCCCACACGACGAAGCCCACCACACCAATTGCAACCATGGCATATGCCATGCCGAGATAGCCAAACACGGGCTTGCGACTGAAAGTGGCAACGATCTGCGAGATCATGCCGAAGCCCGGCAGGATCATGATGTAAACTTCGGGGTGGCCGAAGAACCAGAACAGGTGCTGGTACAGAACGGGGTCACCGCCGCCCGCCGGATCAAAGAAGGTCGTGCCGAAGTTACGGTCGGTCAGCAGCATCGTGATGGCCGCAGCCAGCACGGGCAGCGCCAGCAGCAGCAGGAAGGCCGTTACCAGTACCGACCATACGAACAGCGGCATCTTGTGCAGGGTCATGCCCGGTGCACGCATGTTGAAGATGGTGGTGATGAAGTTGGTCGCACCCAGGATGGAACCGGCACCGGCGAGGTGCAGCGAGAAGATCGCGAAATCGACCGCCGGACCTACGGAACCGGTGGTGGAAAGCGGCGCATAGACCGTCCAGCCCACGCCTGCACCCATGCCCGTACCGCCCGGCACGAACAGCGAGAACAGCAGCGAGATAAAGCCCACGACGGTCAGCCAGAACGAGACATTGTTCATGCGCGGGAAGGCCATGTCGGGCGCGCCGATCATCAGCGGCACGAACCAGTTGCCGAAGCCGCCGATCATGGCGGGCATGACCATGAAGAACACCATGATCAGGCCATGCGCCGTAATCAGCACGTTCCACATGTGGCCCTGCTGGTCGAAGCTGGCACCATCCCCACCCAGGAAATTGACCACGTCGCCCATGACTTGCAGGCCGGGCGCACCCAGCTCTGCACGCATGAGGCCGGAAATGGCGCCGCCAATGATACCCGCGATGATCGCGAAGATCAGGTACAGGGTGCCGATATCCTTGTGGTTGGTCGACATGAACCAGCGCGCGAAGAATGCGGGCTTGTGATCGGCATGATCATGCGCGGCATGGTCTTCGTGGTGGGCGTCGAAACCTTCAGCGGTGGTAGCCATTTTCGTACGAACCTTATCGTGTGTCGTCTAAATTAAATCAGGTGGTCGGCGAAGTGTCTTGCGTGCGCGCTTCGCCGGCGATCGGCGCATCTTCCATCGAACTGACCGGAGGACGAACGCCCTCCACTTCAACCGTGTCGTCAGCGGCGGGAGCTGGCATCGCTGCGGCAGCTTCCTCGGCCTCGATCTGCGCGCGGGTCATACCGCCAGGCTGACTTTGCACCCAGGCGTTGTATTCCGCCAGCGGACGCGCCTCGATCGCGATCGGCATATATCCATGACGGGCACCGCAAAGCTCCATGCACTGACCGTAATAGATGCCCGGCTCTTCGATGATCAGCATCTTTTCGTTGATGCGACCCGGCACCGCGTCGATCTTGAACCACAGCGATGGCACGCCGAAAGAGTGAATCACGTCCGCGCCGAACGTCTGCAGGCGGATCGGCACGCCGACAGGCACGACCATGCGGTTGTCCACGGCCAGCTGCGGCGGCAGACCTGCGTCAAGCGCATCGCTTTCCGGCATCATGTTCGAGATGACCTCGAAACCGCCATTGTCGAGATATTCGTAGCCCCAGTACCACTGGTAGCCATTGGCCTTGATGGTGATCGCATCTTCGGGCGGGGTCTCGTACTGGTCTGCCAGCAGGGAGATAGAAGGCACGGCGATAACCACGAGGATCAGCACCGGGATCACCGTCCAGATAACCTCGATCACCGTGTTGTGGCTGGTCTTGGAAGGAACGGTGTTCGCGCGCTTGTTATAGCGGAACATCACCCACATCAGCAGGAACAGAACGAAAATGCTGATGATGAACACCATCGGGATCAGGATCGCATCGTGCATCCACAGCGCATACTGGCCAGTTTCCGTATACTGGTCCTGGAAATTCATCGATTTCCAGAGATCCTCTTCGGACGAGGTGGGCTGCCCCTTGATCATTTCGGGACCGTAATAATCGAAGCCTGCTGCCTCGGCCTCTGTCACCAGAGTTTCCTCCGCCTCGGCCGTGGCGGCCTGAACCACCTCGCCCGATTGCGCCAGCACCGCTTGCGGTACGGCCGACAGGGTAAAGGCTGCCATCACCATAAGGGCGAGGAGATTGAGCTTCTTGCGGGCAATAGCGCCGAAATTCATTGCGTCGATGCTTTCCATTTTCCGTCTTGGGCACAACTGCCCCCAGACCCCGGCAGGGGCCGCCAACGCCGCGCCTATACGCGCGCTTGCCCCATGCCTCAAGCGCAACTAGGGACTTTTTTCCAAGATGCCCATGCGGGCTTTGGTCCAAGTCGCCCCTGCGATACGAAAACAGGCACGAGAAAGGCACCGCCAACACCATGACACAGGACGAGGTCCTCAAGGAATTTCGCCAGAGCGGCGCGCTGCTGGAAGGTCACTTCAAGCTGTCCTCCGGGCGGCACAGCGGCCACTACCTGCAATGCGCGCGCGTGCTGATGAACCCGGATCGCGCTGCGCGGTTGGCAGAAGCGCTGGGCGAAAAGCTCCCCGGCGATATCCTCGATTCGCTCGATGCGGTGGTGTCGCCGGCAATGGGCGGCATCATTATCGGGCACGAAATGGGCCGTGCACTTAACCTCGATGCCATGTTCCTCGAACGGCCCGATGGCGAATTTCACCTGCGCCGCGGTTTTGCGCTGGAACCGGGTGCGAAGGTGCTGATGGTGGAAGACGTTGTCACCACCGGCCTTTCCAGCCGCGAGGCGATTGCCGCTGTTGGCCGGGAAGGCGGCGAAGTGCTGGCCGAAGTGGCGCTTGTCGATCGTTCGAACGGGGCTGCCGATCTGGGCGTGCCGTTCTTTCCCCTGATCGACATCGATTTTCCCACCTACGCCGAGGACGAGGTGCCCGAAGAACTCGCGGCCTTGCCCATTACCAAGCCGGGTAGCCGCAAATGACATTGCGGCGCGCCTCGGTCGCAGCAGCGCTCCTCATTCCGGTATTGGCGGGATGCGCGATGATGCAGGAGCTGGGCTTCGAAGACCAGAGCGCCGCCGTGCGTGCCTATGCGGACCTGACGGACAGCGGCTTCGAAGGCGACTTCGCAGTATCGCAGCCGGGCCGTGCCGATACCATATACTATGGCGCCACCGACCCGGACGAAGCGGAAGTACGAACACTGGATGGCTGGCCATGGGCGTCCGTTACCAAGCAGGTGATTGCAGTGCTGGTAATGCGCGAAGTCGAGGAAGGACGCCTATCGCTGGATAGTGATGTCGGCCAGTTCATGCGCGCTCTGCGCGGCAGGGGCCTGACGGTGGAAGACCTGTTGCGTCATCGCAGCGACTTGCCGAATCCGGACAACACGCCTGCTGGCGCGGGCGGTATTCCTTCTTTCTATATGGGCGACAGCGATCCGCTCGCGTTCTGCACCAACGGCAAGGGTGAGCCCGCGCCGGAAGAAGGCTGGAGCTACAACAATTGCGATTACATCGTGCTGGGCGCCGTACTGGAAGCATCTGCCGATTCCAGCCTCGACCTGTTGCTGGCGCAGGGAATTGGACTGGAAGCGGGCTGGTACAACACCAGTTTCCTCGATCCCGACAGCGATCGCCCCTTCGCGTCGCGGGACGAAGACGCCGCCCGGCGCATCGCCCGCTACGGCGCATCGGGCGCGCTGGTCGGGCCGCTTGACGACATGCTGTTGTTCGACCGCGCGCTGATGGACGGCGTATTGCTGGGCGACGATGCCCTGGCACAGCTTTGGAACAGCGATCCTGCGATAGGTTCGATGGCGCTGGGGCAGTGGGTTTACGAAGTAACGCTATCGGGATGCCCAGAGCCCGTTCGAATCGTGGAACGGCGCGGCGGAATTGCCGACTATCAGTTGCGCAACGTCATGCTGCCCGATCAGGGCATCGCCGTTGCCCTCGCCACCGACCAGCCGGAATTCGTATTCGGAGAGGTCGGCAGTGGCAGTGGGCCGATGCACGATCTGCTCGCTACCCTTGCTTGCAGCTAGAATTACCCGGTCCGTTTGACTAGAGGCGCACTTGCAATGACCACTCCTCTCCGCCTTGGCGTCAACATCGATCACGTGGCTACCATCCGCAATGCGCGCGGGGGCGATCATCCCGATCCCGTGCGCGCGGCTGAAATCGTGGCCCGCTGCGGCGGCGATGGCATTACCGCTCATCTGCGCGAAGATCGTCGCCATATCCGCGATGAAGACTTGCGCCGCATTCAGGATGCGACCGACCTGCCGCTGAACCTGGAAATGGCTGCAACCGAAGAGATGCTGGCCATCGCTCTTGCTCACAAGCCGCACGCTGCCTGCATCGTGCCAGAAAAGCGCGAGGAGCGCACGACCGAGGGCGGGCTGGATGCAGCAGGCAAGCACAACCAGTTGCAACCCATCGTCAGCCGCCTCAAGGATGCGGGCATTCGCGTCAGCCTGTTTATCGAAGCGACGGAGCGGCAACTGGATGCAGCTTTGCAACTCGGCGCGCCGGTGGTGGAATTTCACACCGGCGCATACGCCCATGCCGAGGGGGAGGAGCGCGCGCGGATCCTGAAGCAGTTGGCCGACATGTCGGCGTTGGCGGCCAAGAACGGCATCGAACCCCACGCTGGCCATGGCCTTACTTACGAGAACGTGCAGCCCGTTGCCGCCATCCCGCAACTGGCCGAACTGAACATCGGCCATTACCTAATCGGTGAGGCGATCTTCTGCGGGCTGGAGCCAGCCGTGCTGAAGATGCGCGAACTGATGGACCACGCACGATGATGTGGGGCGATATGAGGTGGCCGCGATGATCATTGGCCTGGGTTCCGACCTGTGCAACATCGAGCGGATTCAAAATTCACTTGATCGCTTTGGCGAACGGTTCACCAATCGCGTCTTCACGGATGTGGAGAACGCCAAGGCCGCGCGCCGTCCGCACACGCAGGCGGGCACCTATGCCAAGCGGTTTGCTGCGAAAGAGGCTTTCAGCAAGGCCGTGGGCACCGGGTTCAAGCGCGGCGTGTTCATGAAGGACATCGGCGTGGTCAACGCACCCAGCGGTGCACCTACTCTTGCGCTGGCAGGCGGCGCGGCCGCTCGGATCGAGGAACTTACACCTGCAGGCCACGTGGTTTCCATTCATCTCACCCTCACCGACGATCACCCATGGGCGCAGGCCTTCGTGATATTAGAAGCCCATCCGAAAGCATGATTTGTCCCCGCAATGAGCGACACAAAACCGAAGACGCCGATTAACTGGATCGCGGAAATCCGGGGCCTTGCCCTGATGTTGCTCGCCGTGCTCGCTTTCCACACCTTCGTGGCCAAGCCGTTCTATATCCCCAGTATCTCCATGGTTCCCAACCTCATGGTGGGAGATAGGCTGGTGGTGAGCAAGTTTCCCTACGGCTGGAGCTGGGTCTCGGCCAGCTTTCACGTTCTGCCGCGCAGTGACAGGCGCGTGGCCCCGGGCACTCCCGAATATGGCGACGTCGTTATCGCAGTCCCGCCCGGCAAGGCGGAGGATTACATCAAGCGGGTGATCGCGCTGCCAGGCGATACCATCGCGCTGGTGGACGGACAGATCATCCTGAACGGCGAACCCATCGCGCAGGAAATGGAACCGCCCGTGCGCATTCCCGCCGAGAACGACAATATCTGCGGCTATGGCAATGAATGCCTTTCCGCCTTCCTCCCGTATCAGGTGACACTGGAGGATGGCACGCGCGTTTACGAGCCACCGACCTATCGTGAAACGCTTCCCAACGGTGCGAGTTACCTTGTCATCGACCACAAGGACCAGGCGCTGGACGACATGGCCCAGATCACCATTCCCGACGGACATGTCTTCCTGATGGGCGACAACCGCGACCATTCGGCAGACAGTCGGGCGTCTTCGTTCGAAAGCGGACTGGATGGGCCCGTGCCGCTGGAAGATGTCGGCGGGAGGGCGGAAATCATCACCTTCTCCCTCGACGGACGCGCCTCCTGGAATCCGCTAACCTGGTGGCCGGCCTTGCGCGGAGAGCGCGCCTGGACCAGTCTGCGTCCTGAACTGCGAGGGGAACAAGATACATGAGCGATCCGGTGGGACCCAATGGCCAAGGCCAGATGGGCGCAAGTCCGACACGCATTTCCTCGCCCGAATTGCGTTTCGAGGCATGGCGGGCACTGACCTGGACCACCGTGGTGGGCCTGGTGGTGCTGGCCGTCTACATCTCGCAAAGCCTGCTGGTGATCTTCGGCGCGATGGTGTTTGCCACGCTGGTGGATGGCGGCGCGCGGCTGCTGGGCCGGGTGCTGCCGATAGGGCGTGGCTGGCGGATCGCCATCGTGCTGACCGGCGCTATCGCATTCCTGGTCTGGCTTTCGATGTTCGCCGGGTCGCAAATATCACAGCAGGCCGCCGAATTTCCCACCATCGTGGAAGAGCAGGCCCGTGCACTTTTCGGCTGGATGCGCGAACAGGGCTTTCAGATCAGCATGGACACGGTGCAGGCCATGGCCAGCCAGGCTGCCAGCGGCTTCGGCACCGTCACCCGCGCACTGGGCGGCCTGCTGGGCGGCGTCACCACGCTGGTGCTGATCATCATCATCGGCGTCTACGTGGTTATCGAACCACGGCTGTACGAACGCGGCGTGGCGTGGATGCTGCCCAAGGCCCGCCGGGAGGAATTCTACACTACCGCCAGCAACATGGGGTACACCATGCGTCGCCTGATGTTCGGGCGTCTGGTGGGCATGGTTTTCGAAGGCGTGTTTACCTACATCATGCTGCTTGGCTACGGCCTGGTCACGGGGGACACTATCCCGATGGCTGCCCTGCTGGCCATTCTCACCGGTCTGCTGGCCTTTGTGCCCAATATCGGCGCGCTGATCTCCGGCGTACTGATGGTGCTGGTGGGCTTTTCCGGCGGAGCGCAGATGGGCATCTATACGATCTTCGTCTATCTCGCGGTGCAGAACATCGATGGCTACATCGTCATCCCCATGATCGCCCGCAAGACGGTGGACCTTGCCCCTGCACTCGTGCTGGGCATGCAGCTCATCATGGGCATATTGTTCGGCATCCTCGGCCTGTTCCTGGCCGATCCGCTGCTGGCGATGATCAAGGTGGCGCTGCAAGAACGGGCAAAGGCCAAGGACGCCGAGGATGAAAACGAAATCGATGCCGCTGCAAGAGCAGCTGGTGACACGCATGTGATGGAGAGCGATCCTGCGTAAATTCCTCTATACGATCGTAATCCTCATCCTGCTGGCGCTGGCGGTGCTGTTCGTCCTGCGCTTCTATGCGGAGGAACTGACCGAACTGGCGCTGGTGCCCGATGTCGAATTCGTCGAACAGGCAGCGCTGGACGACAACGCCTACCAGGATCCGGCAATGTGGTTCAGCCGCCCCGGCAAGGGTGTGAACGATCCTGCGCGCTGGCAACCCGCCGCTGCAGAAGGCTCAGCCCCGGAACCGGTAACGGCAGACGCCGAGGACGCGCCGCCGTTTGCCGTCTTCTTCGTGCACCCGACCAGTTTTCTCGACAATGATGCGTGGAATGCTCCCCTGGAAGACGAGGAGTCGCAAACCCGCGCTCGGCTGATGGTGCGCGGCATGGCCAGCGCCTTCAACCGTGCAAGCGAAATCTGGGCTCCACGCTATCGCCAGGCAACCTACGGCGCGTTTCTTACCGATGCGCCGGAAGCCGGACGTGCGCTGGATGCAGCCTATGCCGATATCGAGACAGCCTTCGATTTTTTTGTCGACAGTATTCCGGAAGACATGCCGATCGTCATTGCCGGCCACAGCCAGGGCGGATACCACGTGGTACGCCTGCTGACCGACAAGCTGAAGGGAAGCGAGCTGATGGACCGGGTGGCCGTGGCTTACCCGATCGGCATGCCCATCTCCATCCAGACCGATCTGCCAGCTCTCGGCCTCCCCGCCTGCGCCACGGCGCAGCAGGCTGGATGCGTCGCCAGTTGGGCCAGTTTTGCCGAACCTGCCGATCCCGGTCAGTACCTGCGGCTATATGGCGATACCCCCGGTATCGACGGCGAAGTGCGCGAAGGCACGCCGATTCTGTGTGTGAACCCCGTCACCGGCACGCTGAATGGCGAGGCTGAAGCGTCAGACAATCTGGGCACCTTGGTGCCGGAGGACGATCTTGCCAGTGGCGAACTGGTCGCAGGTTCCGTTCCCGCGCGATGCGATCCCGAATCCGGCATCCTGCTGATCGGCGATCCGCCGGAACTTGGCCAGTACGTGCTGCCCGGCAACAACTATCACGTCTACGACATCCCCCTGTTCTGGAGGAATCTGCAGCAGGATGTCGTGAACAGGGTGCGCCAGTGGCAGCCGACGCCAGCCTCGTAACGGAGGATGCCGCCGTCTTCCGCGATGCCTTACCCGAAGGCGGGGCGTTGCTGGGACTGGACCTTGGCACCAAGACCATCGGCACCGCGCTGTGCGATGCGGGATGGAATTTCGCCACCGCCGCCAAGACTATGCCCAAGGGCAAGTTCACCCGCGACAGAGCCGCCTTGCAGGAAATCTGCAAGGCAAGGCGGGTGGCGGGGGTGGTGATTGGCCTGCCGTTGAACATGGATGGAAGCGCTGGCCCTCGTGTGCAGGCAAGCCGCGCCTTCGCTCGCAATCTTGCGGCAGCCGAAACCGGCCTGGGCCTGCCGGTGCTGTTGTGGGACGAGCGCTGGTCCACCACGGCGGCAGAACGCGACATGATCGCCACCGACACCAGCCGCAAGAAGCGCGCCGAACGGATCGACAGCCATGCTGCTGCCGTCATCCTGCAAGGCGCGATAGACCGGCTGGCGGGCGGATTGTTCTAGATCGCGCCAAAGCTGCGCCGTGATCAGGCGCGCTTTATTATGATAACCAGACCGGACGGCACTGGCCCGTCGTGCGGCAGGGTGAGCCGCTGCGCATCGGCCCTTGCCCGGTCCAGTATGGCGTCCGGAACCGCTTTATCGGCGATAACGGCGTCGGCGCTGCCCAGCAGGCGGGACTGGCGTATGGTCAGGTCTTCTGGATCGTCGCTTTGAAGCGTGAAAGCGACGCTGGCATTGGCGCTCTGGTCCTGCGCGCCTTCTAGCCACGCCTCCATGCGCCCCGCTCCACCGGCAGACAGGGGATCGAGTGGACCGCCTTCCCCCAATGCCGCGTCCAGCGCACGGCGGCGCTCGCCCATTTCGGGAAAACGCGCCTTGATCGCGCCGCGCATGGTCGAAAGTTTCTCTGCCAGATTACCAAGGTCGGCGGGCAGCAACCTTTCCAGCCGCAGGCGCAATTGCTTGGCAAGACCGGCAGAAGCGCCGCTGGTGCCTACGGCGATCAGCACCGGGTCGCGTTCCAGCAGGCTGGGCGTGGTGAAATCGCAAAGGTCTGGACGGTCGACAACGTTCACAAGCAAACCTGCGCACCGCAGGCGGATGGCATCGCCCTCGCACATCCTCGCGTCGTCATGCGCCACGAAGGCCAGCCGCGCGCCTTCGTCCACACCTTCCTGCATATCGGTAATTACGCGGCCACCGGCGCGTTCGACGAGGCGACGCTTGGGTTCGGCCATCTCGCCTTCCCCCAGCACGATGACGGGTTGTCCGGTAATGCGGTGAAAGAGCGGTAGCGAGCGCATCAGTCCTTCAGGAAGTCCGGCACCCGTTCTGCATCCATGATGGCATGCGCGGGAATGCGATCGGCCACCACGGCGTATTGATCTGCGTCCACCATCACTTCGGGCACGAAACCGCGCGAGTTGTAGCTGCTGGCCATCGTCGCGCCATAAGCTCCGGCGGTGCGGAATACGGCCAGATCGCCCGATTTCATAGCATCGCATTCGCGGTTGCTGGCGAAGGTATCGCCGGTCTCGCAGATCGGACCGACGATGTTCGCGGTCATGCGTTCTCCGGTCGGGCGCACCGCGTCGAAGTCATGCCACGCGCCATACATCGCAGGACGAGCCAGATCGTTCATCGCCGCATCGACGATCGTGAAAGGTGGGCCATTGCCGCCCCGTTTCACGCGCACGACGCGGGTCAGCAATACGCCCGCATTGCCCGCGATCACGCGGCCCGGCTCGAAGGTGAGATGAACGCCCCACCCTTTCGTGACGCGCGCTACCATCGCGCCATATTCGGCAGGAGAAGGCGGCGTTTCGTCAACCTTGTACGGAACGCCAAGACCGCCACCCAGATCGACGTGGGTGATTGTATGCCCATCGCTTCGCAGGTCATCCACCAAGGCGCCCACCTTGCCAAAGGCGGTTTCCAGTGGCTCCAGATCCAGCAACTGGCTGCCGATATGCACGGCCACGCCGCGCAGGTTCAGCCCGTCCAGCGCGGCCAGTTCGCCGAACACCTCGCGCGCCCGGATCAGCGGGATGCCGAACTTGTTCTCCGCCTTTCCGGTAGAGATCTTCTCGTGGGTCTTCGCATCGACGTCGGGATTGATGCGCAAGGTGGCATTCGCCTGCTGGCCCCGGCTTTTCGCCATTTCGGCAAGCTCGCGGCCTTCCTCGCTCGATTCGATGTTGAACTGGCCGATTCCCGCATCGAGCCCCTGGGCGAGTTCGGCCTGCGTCTTGCCCACACCCGAAAATACGATGTCTTCCGCAGGCATGCCGGCCATCAGTGCACGTGCCATCTCGCCGCCCGACACCACGTCCGCACCATACCCTTCGCGGCTCAACAGGCGAAGCACGGCAATGTTCGGATTCGATTTGACCGCAAAGGCAATATGCGGCGCCTGCTCCAACCCGCTCAGAGCATCCCGAAACACGCGGGCATGGCGTTCAAAAGTCGCGCGCGAATAGACATAGACGGGCGTCCCCACCTCCTTCGCAATGCGCGAAAGCGGAACGTCCTCGGCGTGCAGTTCGCCGTTCTTAAGCTGGAAGAAATCCAATTACCTGTGTCCAATCAAATTTCAGGAGGGAGGTCGAAGGGATCGTCCTCGCGCTCCTCGCTCTCGCGCCGCAGTTCCACGCTGCGTTCGGGCGCGGCCTGCGGATCGAGTTCGAGCAACTCTTCGGCATCCAGCGGTTCCTCGGCCCCGTAGGGCGCGGGTGGCAGGGTCTCGCCTGCCGCGGGCTCGAGATCGGCGGTCTGGGCGCAGGCACCAAGCAGCAGCGGGAGAGTGACAAGGGCGCGCTTCATGTGTTCATCCCCAGTTCCTCACGGGCCTGCGCCACGCGTTTTCGCACCTCGTCGGGAGCGGTTCCACCGTGCGAATTGCGCGCAGCAACCGATGCCTCAACGGACAACGCCTTGTAAACGCGGTCGTCGATCCGCGTGTCTATTGCAGTGAGTTCGTCCATGGAAAGTTCGTCCAGGGCGACGCCCTTCTTTTCCGCCAGTTTCACGGCGGCGCCGGTAATATGATGCGCTTCGCGGAATGGAATGTCCGCCTCGCGCACAAGCCAGTCTGCCAGATCGGTGGCGGTGGCATAACCCAGCTCTGCCGCCTGCAACATGCGCTGCGTCTTGAAATCGGCGCCGTCGATCATGCCAGCCATCGCGGCAAGGCACAGGCGCAGCAAGCCGGACGCCTCGAACACGGGCGGCTTGTCGTCCTGCATATCCTTGGAATAGGCGAGCGGCAGGCCTTTCATCGTCACCATCAGTGCGGTCTGGCAGCCAATGATCCGCCCGGCATGGCCGCGCACCAGTTCTGCGGCATCGGGATTCTTCTTCTGCGGCATGATGGAGGAGCCGGTGGAAAGCGTATCGGGCATGCGCACGAAGCCGAAAGGCTGGCTCGCCCAGATCACGAATTCCTCCGCAAGGCGCGACAGGTGAAGCGCGCACTGGCTGGCCGCCGTCAGGTAATCGAGGGCGAAATCACGGTCCGACACGGCATCGAGGCTGTTGGCCGTCGGCTGCGCGAAACCCAGCGCCTGCGCGGTCATCTCGCGATCGATCGGAAAGCCCGTGCCCGCCAGCGCCGCGCTGCCCAGCGGGCACTGGTTCAATCGATCACGTGCATCCTTGAAGCGGGAGACATCGCGCTCCGCCATCTCGTAATAGGCCATGAGGTGATGGCCAAGCGTTACAGGCTGCGCGGTTTGCAGATGGGTAAAACCGGGCATGATCGAATCGGCATGTTCACCCGCCCGCGTCACCAGCGCGCGTTGCAGCGCCTCCAGCCCGGCAATCGCCTCATCCATCGCCTCACGCGTCCACAGCCGGAAATCGGTTGCCACCTGATCGTTGCGGCTGCGGGCCGTGTGCAGACGCCCTGCTACGGGCCCGACCAGTTCGGCCAGCCGCGCCTCGGTGGTCATGTGAATGTCTTCAAGGTCCCAGTCCTCGGGCACGCCGTCGCGTTCATATTCGCCCGCAACCTGATCGAGCCCGCCAATAATGGTTTCGGCATCGGCATCCGTCACGATGTCACAGGCAGCCAGCATGGCGACATGTGCCTTGCTGGCGGCTATGTCCTGACGCCACAAAGCCTTGTCGAACGGGATCGACGCATTGATCTCGCGCATTATGGCAGAGGGGCCTTCGGCAAACCGCCCGCCCCACATTGCATTGGAGGATTGTTCCTTGGCCAAGTCGCGCCTGTTCCTATCTGGTTTTGCCGCCCTGACGGCTTTTGGTCTCGCCGCGTGCGATAACGGCGCGGAGGAGGCGGCGCAAGAAAACGTGGCGCCGCCACCGACAAGCGAAACTATCGAATTGACCGGTACGCTGGACGAAAGCTTCGCCGGAGAGGCAATTCCCGAGATCACCGTCGTCAATCCGGCGGGCGAGGAGCTGCTGCTTTCCGAAGTGGGGGAGCCAGTCCTGTTGAACCTGTGGGCCACATGGTGCGCACCCTGCGTGGTGGAAATGCCGCTGCTGGATGAGCTCGCCGCCGATCTGCAGGGGCAGGTGCGCGTTCTGACCGTGAGCGAGGACATGCGCGGGGCCGAAGTGGTGGAGCCCTTCTTTGCGCAAGCAGACCTGCCCAACCTGCCGCAATGGCTGGACCCGGACAATGATCTGGCCTTCACTTTTGGCGGCGGACCGGTGCTGCCGCTGACGGTGCTTTACGACGCCGAAGGGAATGAGCTCTGGCGCGTGATCGGTGCCTATGACTGGGGCACCGAGGAAGCGCGGGCAAAGATACTTGAAGCACTTGCCGCCAGCGAAACGTAGTCGGGCGCGGCAAGACCAAGTTTCGCCAGCGGCGATCCGGCAAGCCCGGAAAGCGTTGCAGCTTTCATACGGGGGCCAGGCGGAATGCGCGAGCCGGGCGCCATGAACAGGTCGCGGAAAACCGCCGGCCACGCGGCGTCGGACTGGAACGGAGGGGTGAAGGCCCATGTCAGCCACTGGTACAACCTGACGTGCCCCTGCCGTAGCTTCAGGAATTCTTCGAGCGCGTTTCGCAGATCATCCTCGCGTTCGAAAGCCAGCGCGAGGCCGTATGCATCCAGCAGGGCCATATTCGCCCCCTGCCCAAGTTGCGGGCTGGCAGCGTGCCACGCATCGCCAATATGCACGATCCGCTCCCCTATCGGTGCCCTCGTCGTGCGGTGGGCATATCTGGCAAAGGTAAGCTGGGTCTGATCGCTGAACTGGTTCACCAGGCGTTCGCATTCGGGCCATAGAGCGCATACATCGGACTTCCAGGCTGCAAGCCCACGATCCAGCCAGTTCTGATGATCACTCCCTTTCAGCGACCAAAAAAAGGCCGCCCGGCCTGCGCCTACTGGCAACAATCCCACCATCTGTTGCGCACGGGCATAGCGCTGTTCCAGCATACGTGGTCGAAAAGGACCATCGGTGGGCCAGTCAATCGTGGCCCAGAGTGCACCATAGGGCAGCCATTCGGCAGGTTTGGGAACAAGGCGCGACCCCAACCCGGCCGCATCGATCACCAGATCATACGGCGGCGATTGCGCAGCATCGACAAAGACGAGATGTCGCTTCCCTCGCGACAGCACGGTTTCGGCTACGTCGTGTCCGGTCTCGATGGGTATACCTGCCGTCTGCAAGGCAGAAAATAGCTTATCGAACAGGCTGCTGCGGTGGATACCCAAGCCAAAGGCACCGGGAATGGCAAGATGGCGATACTCCGCTTCCAGCACAGCCACGCCTTCTATGTTTCGCCCCAGCAGTGCGTCCACCGGCGCACCCCTTGCCACCGTTGTCTCGGCCAATCCCAGGGCTGCCAGCACGGCCAGCCCGGTTGGCTGCACCATCAGACCGGAACCGACGGCACAGGGCTCGGCAAAACGCTCGTAAAGCGTAACGGCGTGGCCCTGACGATGCAGAAAAAGCGCCGCGGCGAGGCCCGCTATCCCGCAACCGACAACAGCAATATCGCTTTTGCGCATCTTTCCCCTTCCCATGGGCCGCAACCTTACGCTAAGGGGCGCGCGCTACAAGCGACAGGCTGATATGGTTTGTCGAAGCGTGCTATCTGTTGAAGCATGGTAGTTGTCGAAGCACTGGGGCGATTAGCTCAGTTGGTAGAGCATCTCGTTTACACCGAGAGGGTCGGCGGTTCGAGCCCGTCATCGCCCACCAGCGCTTCTGTTTTGGCGAAAGCTTCGCTAGCCTCCTATCGACACCGTAGCTAACGCTGTGAGCATGCGCGATGCTTCCATTCTCGTCCTCGCCACCGGCGGCACCATTGCCGGTCAGGCCGGCTCTGCCACCCGCCGCGACTATCGGCCGGGACAAATCGACATTGGCACCTTCCTGAAGGAATTTGCGACACTCGACCTGCCTGCCCGCATGGAAGGACGGCAGATCGCGAACATCGATTCGGCCAATATCGGCCCGGCCATCTGGCGCGACCTGCATGACCATATCAGTGGGGCAATTGCCGATCCGGCATGCGACAGCGTTATCATCACCCATGGTACGGATACGGCGGAGGAAACTGCTTTCCTGCTCGACCTGACCTTGCCCAGCACCAAGCCTGTCGTGCTGGTGGGCGCGATGCGGCCCGCCGATGCGGTGGGTGCCGATGGCCTGCGCAACTTTGCCAATGCCGTGCGCGCAGCGGCCGATCCCGAGGCGCCGGGGCGCGGTGTGCTGCTGGTGATGGGTGACCAGGTGCTTTCGGCCCGCGATGCGCGCAAGGCGAAGACGACAGGTTCCGGCGCGTTCGAAGGCTTTCCGCGCGGCGCTGTGGCGCTGGCCAACCCTGCCTCGCTTGACTGGCTGCAGCCGCAATGGCGGCTTGGGGAAGCGGCGCGCTGGAATTTCCCGAGCGAATTCCCGGAAGTTCCGATACTTTACGCCTATGCCGGACAAACGGCTCGAAATGTTACCTGCCTGGTCGAGGCGGGCGCGAAGGGTATCGTTCTCGCGGGGCTCGGCGACGGGAATGCGCCCGATGAAGTGCGAGAGGCGCTGGCCGATGCCGCACGCCAGGACGTTGTAGTCGTACGCGCCACGCGGGTTGATGAAGGCCTTGTCGACCGGGAACCGCAGGATGATGCCAACGGCTTCGTCGCAGCGCGCGCACTCGGCCCTGCCAAGGCGCGCATTCTCTTGCAGGTTCTGATCGCCAACGGTGTGACAGATCCGGCAGCGGTGCAGGAAGCTTTCAGCAAGCGGTGATTCGCGCCTGCCTCAAATCAACTTTTGCGCATCGCGATCAAGTTCGCTGAAGTAGCGCGCCATGCCGTCTGCCGCCTTGTCGGAAAGGCATACGAAAGCTCGGCGACGATCGGCATCGTCTTCGACACGATCGAACAGGCCGGCTTCGGTCATCTGGCCAATCCAGCGCAGAGCCGTAGTGGGCGGCACGCCGGACGCGATGCACAGTGATGTTACCGAAACGCGCGTATGCTCCACCCGCGCGGCAGTCAGGTCCAGCAGCATGTCCCACGCAGGATCAGCGAAGAAATCACCATCGAAGAACCGCGTGCGCAGCTTACGCGCGGCGATTATCTGTCGCACCAGAGTGGCGCTGGGCAGGGGCGGCTTGGCCTTGCGCTGCGGCGCTGCAAGCAGATGCGGCTGGCGCTCAAATCCCGGCGCGCGATAGCTGTCGACAGGGCTTTCGAAGCGAAAAGCGCTGCTATTTTCGTCTTGCGAGGCATCCTGCCCCCATCTGGCGGTATCCATCCGATCAAGCCGCTCCGCGATCTTGCCCACCTGTTCGGTAAGCCGCAGCAAGGCCAGGCGATCGGTTTCGGAAAGTTCACGCAGTCGCAGGTTCGGCATTTCCGCCAGCATCCGGCCCAGCGCGATCACCCGCTCACCCCGCCGCGGATCGACAAGGATTTGCGCGCCGCTTTCGGCGCAGGCACCAAACACGTCGTCGAGCCCGTCAACGGATGTGGAGACGATCAATTTCGCACCGGCATTGGCAACCCGGCCATCGAGCCGCGCCAGTGCCGCCATCGACGCGACATCGGGCCGCGGGCAATCGACCAGGGTCAGTTCGCCCAGCGCGCGCGCATCGCCTGCCAGCAATTCATCAAGCGTGCCACTTTCCCTGACGGAAAAGCCAGCGGCCTTTACGTCTTCCTGCAAGGCGTCACGCACGTCGTCGCTATCGGCATAGATTGACGCGGCCAGCGGCATCCCTGCCGAATCGGCGGCCATCTCGTAAGCGAAATCCACTTGTCCCATACTCCTGCTCCCCCTCGAATCGTATGAGAACAGGGGTAGAACAAAAGGAGCCTAAGTCAAGAATTGTCGTGCAAGATCAGTCCGCAAAAGGGTCCCGTACAAGGATCGTATCCTCCCGCTCCGGACTGGTGGAGACGCTCGCCACCGGACAATCGATCAACTCCTCGATCCGACGGATGTATTTGATCGCCTGCGCCGGAAGGTCCGCCCAGCTGCGCGCGCCCACGGTCGTGCCTTCCCAACCGTCGAACTCCTCGTAGATCGGCTCGACAGCGGCCTGTTCGGCGGCATGCGCCGGCAGGTAATCCAGCACCTGGTCCCCCAACCGGTAGCCGGTACAGATGCGGATCGTATCGAACCCGTCCAGCACGTCGATCTTTGTCAGCGCAATGCCGGTGACGCCGGACAGTGCGCAGGTCTGCCGCACCAGCACGGCATCGAACCAGCCGCAGCGTCGCTTGCGCGAGGTGACGGTGCCGAATTCATGCCCACGCTCGCCCAGCTTCTGGCCGATCTCGTCTTCCAGCTCCGTGGGAAACGGCCCGCTGCCTACGCGGGTGGTGTAGGCTTTGACGATACCCAGCACGAAGCCCGCAGCGCCCGGCCCCATGCCCGATCCGCTGGCAACCGTGCCCGACACGGTGTTGGAGCTGGTGACAAAAGGATAGGTGCCGTGATCAACATCCAGCAGCACGCCCTGTGCGCCTTCGAAAAGGATTTTCGCGCCGGATTTCTTCACCGCATCCAGACGTTTCCACACCGGCTGTGCGAATTGCTGCACGAAAGGCGCAATCTCGCGCAGTTCTGCCAACAATTGTTCGCGATCCACCTCGCCTTGTCCGAAACCGGCGCGCAGGGCATCGTGATGGGCGCAAAGACGATCAAGCTGCGGTTCGATAGCGTCGAGATGTGCGAGATCGCAAACACGGATCGCACGGCGCCCTACTTTGTCTTCGTAGGCCGGGCCGATACCGCGGCCTGTGGTGCCGATCTTGCCCTTACCCGCGGCCGCCTCGCGAAGACCATCCAGGTCGCGGTGCAGAGGCAGTATCAGCGGGCAGTTGTCGGCAATGCCGAAGTTTTCCGGACTGATGGAAACACCCTGCGATTCCAGCTTGGCGATCTCGCTCTGCAAAGCCCATGGGTCCAGCACCACGCCGTTGCCGATCAGGCTGAGAGTGCCGGTGACGATGCCGCTGGGCAGCAGGGATAGCTTGTAGGTCTGATCCCCCACCACCAGCGTATGGCCGGCATTATGACCGCCCTGGAAGCGCACGACGGCATCGGCGCGCGATGCCAGCCAGTCGACGATCTTGCCCTTGCCCTCATCGCCCCACTGGGCGCCGATCACGGTGACGTTGGCCAATGCACAAATCCTTTTCGAGAGAACCCGCCGCGCCGTAGGCAAAGCTGGCACAAAGGGCAACCGGCTGGGTCATCGCGCTTGAATGGCACGCCCGGAACCGAGGCTGGACCAAAGCCCGTAAACCTGTTGTGGATAGGATATGCGCCGCGCCCGTTGTTCAGGCAAAGGAGAACCACATGACAGATTACCCCACCCTGACACTGAACGACGATCGCCAGATCCCCCAACTGGGCTTTGGCACCTTCAAGATGGATGGCGACACCGCGACGCAGGCCGTGAAAACGGCTGTGGACGTGGGCTACTGGTTGATAGACACCGCCGCTGTCTACGAGAACGAGGAAGGTGTCGGCAAAGGCCTTGGAGACTGGAGCGACATTTTCCTGCAGACGAAGATCTGGAACGACCGCCAGGGCTATGACGAGACTTTTGCCGCCTTTGATGAAAGCATCGAGCGGTTGGGCCGCGATCACGTGGACATGCTGCTGATTCACTGGCCCTGCCCGGATCAGGGCAAGTTCGTGGAAACCTGGAAAGCTCTTATCAAGCTGCGCGACGAAGGCAGGGCGAAATCGATCGGCGTATCGAACTTTCGCGAGGATGACCTGAAGCGCATCGTCGATGAGACCGGCGTCGTACCCGCGCTGAACCAGATCGAACTGCATCCGGCGTTTCAGCAGCGCGAACTGCGGCGCGTGCACGATGACATGGGCATAGTCACGCAGTGCTGGTCGCCACTGGGACAGGGCGACGGCCTGCATCGTAGCCCCATCCGAAAGATCGCCGAGGAAACTGGCAAGTCAGCCTCCGCCGTGATCCTTGCCTGGCACCTGCAACATGGCCTTGCCCCTATTCCAAAAGCCAGCAGCCGCGATCATATCGAGGCGAACTTTGCGTGCCTGCAGCTAACCCTGAGCGACGATCAGATGGCCGCAGTAGATGCGCTGGACAGTGAGGGCGGCCGCATGGGCCCTGACCCATCTGAATTCTGCTGAACGAAATTCCGGCAGCTTGCATGCGGGCGCGCAATTGGTTGCAACCGATTGCGCGCCTGCCACGCTGCCGACAACCCAAGGGCATAGCTTTCCCGATCAGGCTGCTTTCCTAGAGCGCCTTCGCCTCGCCCTTATCCAGCACGTGGCTGCACCCCAGCGCGCCGGCATCATCGCCCTCGTCCAGCGCGGCAACGGTGCGCCATCCTTCGGCGCGCAGGGCATCGGCAGCGCCACGATCATGGCCCAGCGGTAAAAACAGCTTCCGGCCCAGTTCCTCGCTAGCCTTTGTCGCCTCCACCAGTTCTTCGGGATAGAGCGAGAAGCCGGTAGCGGGTTCGTGGCTCATGCCGATGGAATAGGTGCCGCCCCGCCCCAGTTCACCGCGCACGCCCTCGGCATACAGGGTAAAACCGAACCAGCTCTGATATTCGAAACCATGGCGTTCGCTCGGGTCCAGCGTAAGCCGCGCTCGACCGTTCAAGCGCTCTGCGATCCGGCGAAGCCCTTCGATGCGGGTTTCCAGCACGCCGGATGTATCCAGCGCGGCGAGCTTCCCGGCAGCTTCAGGAAAATCGCCCGTCGCGTGAATAAGCGGGAGGTAATCTGCCCCGCCAGCTTCAACCAGGCCGCCGGCATCCTTCGTGTCGAGTTCGCGGCGCACGCGCTTGCGGGCCTCCGCGTCAAGCGGCAAGGGGCCGTCCGCCAGCGTATCGACCAGATCGGGCAAGGTGAAATCGACCGAGATGCCGGTGGCACCCGCTGCTTCAAGCGCGGCGATGGCCAGTTCCACGATCTCGCCAGCAGCTTCCACCGTGTCGCGACCGATGAGTTCGGCGCCGACCTGCAGGTTCTCACGGCGTGGCTCCAGGCTATCGCCGCGGATGCGCGCCACCTGTCCGGCATAGCAAAGCCGCAGTGGGCGCGGTGCGTCGGCAAGGCCGGTGGTAGCAATACGTCCAACCTGCACCGTCATGTCGCTTCGCAGGGCCAACGTTCTCAGCGATGCAGGATCGGTGAAGCGGAACATGTGCCGCGTCATCACGCCATCCATACGGCGACCCATCGAATGTTCGAACTCGATCAGCGGCGGACGCACACGATCATAGCCGTGCGCGCCCATCGCTTCGAGCATGGCACGTTCGATACGGGTGGCCGCGGCCGCGCTTTGCGGCAGGCGGTCCTCCAGCCCTTCGGGCAACAAGTCCTGCGTGGGATCGGTCATGCGCTGTCCCCTAGGGGCAGAATTGTCAGAACGAAAGTGCCCTCACGACCTTCACACCGTCCAGCTTGCAGGCGGCATCGATCACGTCCTGCGGAATCTTCTGGTCGACGCTCAGCAGGATGATCGCTTCGCCGCCGCTGTCGCGGCGCCCCAGATGGAACGTGCCGATGTTGATATCGTGCTCGCCCATCAGCGCGCCGACGCGGCCGATGAAACCGGGAAGATCCTCGTTCACGATATACAGCATCTCGCCCTTCAGGTCCGCCTCGATACCGATGCCGAAGATTTCCACCAAGCGCGGATCGGAATTGCCGAACAGCGTGCCTGCGACGGAACGGTTGCCCTGGCTGGTGGCCACGGTAACGCGCACCAGTGTCTGGAAAGTGCCCTCGCGCTCGTTGCGGATTTCGCGCACTTCGATACCGCGCTCCTTCGCCATGTAAGGCGCGTTGACCATGTTCACGCTTTGCGAATAGCGTTTCATCAAGCCTGCCAGCACGGCGCCCACGATGGGCTTCTGGTTCAGTTCGGCTGCATGGCCCTCTGTTTCGATACTGATCTTGGGCAATTCGCCGTGTGCCAGCTGGCCCACCAGCGACCCTAGGTTCTCGGCCAGGGCCATATAGGGGCGCAGCTTGGGCGCTTCTTCCGCAGACAGGCTTGGCATGTTGAGCGCGTTGGTGACGCCGCCATTGACGAGGTAGTCGCTCATCTGCTCGGCCACCTGTAGCGCAACATTCACCTGCGCTTCGGTGGTGGAGGCACCAAGGTGCGGGGTGCAGATGAAATTGGGGGCATCGAACAACGGGTTTTCCTTGGCCGGTTCGTTCAGGAAAACGTCCAGCGCGGCGCCCGCAACATGGCCGCTCTCCAGCATGTCCTTCAGAGCTTCCTCGTCGATCAGGCCGCCGCGTGCGCAATTCACGATGCGCACGCCTGGCTTCGCGCGTTCCAGCCGCTCACGCGACAGGATGTTGCGCGTCTCGTCGGTCAGCGGCGTGTGCAGCGTTATAAAGTCGGCTTTGGCTAGCAGGGTGTCGAGGTCAGCCTTCTCCACCCCTATTTCAATAGCGCGTTCGGGGGTCAGGAAGGGGTCATAGGCAACCACTTTCATCTTCAATCCCAGCGCGCGGCTGGCAACGATGGCACCGATATTGCCTGCACCGATCAGACCCAGCGTCTTGCCGGTGACTTCGATGCCCATGAAATCCTTCTTGGGCCATTCGCCGGCCTTGGTGCGAGTGTTGGCATCGGGAATCTGGCGGGCCAGCGCCATCAGCATGGCAATCGCATGTTCGGCAGTGGTAATCGAATTGCCGAACGGCGTGTTCATCACCACCACGCCCTGCGAACTGGCGGCAGCAAGATCAACGTTGTCGACACCGATACCGGCGCGGCCGATCACCTTGAGGTTCTTCGCGGCTTCCAGAATTTCTGCCGTTACGGTGGTGGAGGAACGGATGGCGAGACCATCATATTCACCGATGCGGGCCTTCAGTTCTTCGGGCGTCTCGCCGGTGATTACATCGACATCGCAGCCGCGCTCCTCGAAGATACGGGCGGCGTTCGGGTCCATCTTGTCGGAGATGAGGACTTTGGGCTTGGTCATGGGGATTTCCTGTCAGGATAAACCGGCGCGCGTATGCAACTCGGGCGTCGGCCGGTTTGTGAAATAAGGATAAGCAGAGGCCCCGGATCAGGTCCGGGGCCATGCCACTATCAGAGGTTGCCGGCCTTGAGCTCTTCGTAAGCCCATTCGATCCACGGCAGCAGGCGCTTGATATCTTCGGACTCGACGGAACCGCCGCACCAGATGCGCAGGCCCGCAGGGGCATCACGGTAGCCGTTGAAGTCGTAGCCGATGTCCATCTCTTCCAGCTTGGAAGCGATCTTCTTCGGCACGGCGGCGGCGTCCTCTGCAGAGAGGCCGTCGATATAGTCGCCCTGGAAAACCATGCACACGCCCGTGTTGGTCTGCTTGGCGGGATCGGCAACCATGTTGCGCAGCCACGGGGTGGCTTCGATCCAGTCTTTCACGACCTTGGCGTTCGCATCGGCGCGGTCGAACATGGCCTGCTTGCCGCCGATCGACTTCACCCATTCCAGCGCGGAGATATAATCTTCCGTCGCCAGCATCGAGGGTGTGTTGATCGTCGCGCCTTCGAAAATGGCGCGATTGATCTTGTCGCCCTTCTTCAGGCGGAACAGTTTGGGCAACGGCCATTCGGGATCGTAGCTTTCGATCCGCTCAACCGCCTTGGGTGAGAGGATGAGCATTCCGTGCTGCGCTTCTCCGCCCAGCACCTTTTGCCAGGAGTAGGTAGTGGCATCGAGCTTTGCCCAGTCCATCTCCATTGCGAATACAGCGCTGGTGGCATCGTTGATGGCAAGTCCCTCTCGGCCCTCTGCCAGCCAGTCGGTATTCGCAATCCGCGCGCCCGATGTGGTGCCGTTCCATGTGAACACAACATCATTTTCCTGCGGGATCTGCGACAGATCGGGGATTTCGCCATAGTCGGCGTCCAGCACCTGCAGGTCCTTCAGCTTCAGCTGCTTCACCGCATCCTGAATCCAGACATTACCGAAGCTTTCCCACGCCGCGACGGTTGCGGGGCGCGCGCCCAGCATGGTCCACATCGCGCATTCCAGCGCGCCGGTATCGGACCCGGGCATGATGCCGACAAGGTAATCGTCAGGGATACCCAGAAGTTCGCGGGTCAGGTCTATGGCGTATTTTAGCCGGCCCTTGGCATATTTGGAGCGGTGCGAGCGGCCCAGCGATTTCAGGTCGAGCTTTTCAGGCGACCAGCCGGGAGGCTTTGCAGTGGGACCGGACGAGAAGAAAGGACGCTCCGGACGGAGGTCAGGTTGCTTGGTCATAATGTATTCTCTCCTTACAGAGAGCTCGCGCGGCGTTGGGACCGCGTGGCCCGCTGCGCGCACTAGAGACAGGCGCGATTGAGTCAAACGAATATGCGGTTTCTTGTGTTACCGATTTGACGGCTGGGGCCGCTGGGGGTTCCCCGAAAACAGCGGGTGCATTATGATCGTGCGCAAGTATGGGTTGGCTATGTGCGGGGGCGCGGAGACTTCGATGAAGACGATACTGCTGCCATTCATCGCAGCGCTTGCCCTGTCCGGGTGCTCCTTCCTTCCACCGGGGTCCGACAGTGGCCGCGATGGCCGAGCGAGCGATACCGTCGCGTCACCTGCCGCAACCACGCCGCCCCTGTCGCAAAGACCGGCAGACAGACAGTGCCTCACCGGACTGGGGCAGGCAGGCGTGCAGTTCGATACACTGCCAGATCGCTACCTCGGCGAAGGGTGCAGCAATCTCAACACTGTGCAGATGCACGCCCTGGCAGGGGACAACGGGACGCTGGAAGTACGCAACCTCGGTCCGGTTACCTGCGCGGTCAGCACCGCATTCGCCGCCTGGGTGCGCTTTGGGGTGGACCGCGCGGCGCGGCAGGTCTTTGGATCATCGCTAAGCAGCGTTCAGACGATGGGCAGCTTCAACTGTCGCAACGTCGCCGGAACTTCGCGCCGTTCCGCCCATGCCAGCGCCGGTGCGATCGACGTCGGCGGTTTCGTGCTGGCGGATGGGCGGCGTATCAGCGTGGCGGATGGTTGGTCCGGCAGCAGGCAGGAACGCGAGTTTCTGCGCATCGTGCAGCGTAGCGCCTGCCGCCGTTTCGACACCGTGCTCAGCCCCGATTACAACGCGGCCCATCGCGATCACCTGCACCTTGAAGGGGTGATCGAGGACAATTCCTATTGCCGGTGAGAAGACCCAGACACCGATGGCTTGCGGCCTAGGCCTCCTTCGTCTCCCGGTAGCTTGCCTCTATCCGCAACCGAACGGCTTCCGCAGCGTGGTTCGCACCCAGCTTGTCCATCATGTTGGCCCGGTGAATCTCCACGGTACGCGGACTGATCTCCAGGTTGCGAGCGATGGCCTTGTTGGAACACCCCTCGCTGAGCCAGTCGAGCACCTCGCGCTCACGCCGCGACAGGGTTTCGATGCGGCTGCGCGCCTCGATCAGGCGGCGGCGCGCGTCCGCATGCCGACCGGCGTCTGAATCGACATGCGCGATCATGCGTCGCAATTCCTCGGGCGTCAGCGGCAATTGCAGGAAATCCAGCGCACCGGCCTGAATGGCCTCCACCACCTCGTCCACCCCCGGCTCTGACTTGGCAGCCACCAGCGGTATCCAGATGCCCGCCCCGGCCAGTTCATCCAGCAAGTGTGCGATACCGTTTTCCAGCACCCCTTCGCTGGCGATTATGACTCCGGAGCGTGGTGGCCGGTCGATCAGTTCAACCAGGTCGGAATAGACTTCCGCGTGATGTCCCATCGACAGGATAAGTCGGCACTGTTCAGCCCGGGTACGGCTGTTACCGCCGACGATATGAATTGAGATACGCTGTTCCATAGCGCAATTTCTGCGCAGAAAACCTTATGCGAACCAATCCGTATTATCTCGGATGAGGACCTATAAGCCTTTGAAGTAAGGCTTAAACCCAGCAAGGCCGCGGACTTCAGAGCATCGGGAACGGATCTTTTTTATGCAAACCACCCGGAAAGGGCGAATACTTGCTATTCGTCGCGACCCCTATCCGTAGCTCTTACTAGGTAATTACCCTAGGCTGTCTCGTCGGGCTGGTAGAAGCTGTAGTCGGGCAACGAGTGGAATGCGCTGCGCAGTGCCTCGCTCCAGCTATCGCTGATCGCGGTGAAATAGGGATCGGTGCTTTCGATGCGTCGCTCGTGCGTAGGCTCGAAGCTGTCGCGTTCGATCACCATGAGGTCCAGCGGCAGGCCGACCGAAAGATTGGCCTTGAGGGTGGAATCGAAGCTGACCATCAACAGCTTTACGGCATCCTCAAAACTCATGTTCCGGTCATAGCCGCGGATGATGATGGGCCTGCCGTACTTGGTTTCCCCGATCTGGAAGAATGGCGTATCGAAGCTCGCCTCGATGAAGTTGCCTTCGGGGTAGATCATGAAAAGGCGCGGTTCCATGCCCTTGATCTGTCCGGCGAGAATGATCGAGGCGGTGAACCGTCCCTTGCCGCGCGCGCCGTTGTCGGTCTGCGTCTCTGCGATCACCTCTCGCAAGAGCTTGCCGGTTTCGCTGGCGACCTGGAACATGGTGCTGAGTTCCATCAGCGAATTCTGTCGCTCCGATGGGGCCTTTGTCCGTTCTTCCAGGCGACTGATCACCGCTTGCGTGGTGGCAAGGTTGCCCGCGGTCATCAGAGTGATGACCCTGTCCCCCGGCACCGTCCAGTGGAACATCTTGCGAAATACCGAGATATTGTCGACGCCCGAATTTGTGCGGGTGTCGCTCATCAGTACAAGGCCCTTGTCGAGCACCATTCCTACGCAATACGTCATTGTTGCTGCTGTTCTTCCATTTGCTGTTCCACGGCAAGATCGACCGTAAGGTCTTCGGTCACCGCGCCAAAGCTGATGCCCGTGATTGGTGCCGCATCGCGATAGTCGCGGCCGGTCGCCACGCGCACATAACGCGGATCGGGGCTTATGCCGTTGGAGATATCGAAGCCGACCCAGCCCAGCCCCTGCACATAGGCCTCTGCCCAGGCATGGCTGGCTTCCTGTTCGATCCGGTCGTTCATCATCAGATACCCGCTGACGTAGCGTGCCGGGATATCCAGCGAGCGCGCCGCGGCGATGAAGATGTGCGCATGATCCTGACACACGCCGATGCCTTCGGTTGCGGCCTCCTCGCCAGTCGTCGCAACGCCGGTGCTGCCGGTGCCATATGTCACCTTGTTGCGAATAACGTCCGAAAGATTGTGCAGCGTGCCGACCATGCCTTCCTCGCTACGCTCGACCTGCGCGATCAGCGCCTTGATCTTCGGGCCGGGACGGGTGAGGTCTGTCTGACTGAGGAAAGCCCAGAGCGGCAGATGGCCCGAATGCTGGCCGATAACTCCGGCGTGATCCTGCGTATCCACCTTGCCCGAGCACGACACGACCACTTCGGTCGCACCTTCTTCAACTGCGGCCAGGGTGACGTGGTTGAAGTTCTGGTCATCGTAGGTCAGCTGTTCGTGCGCGCCTTCGAATTCCATATTCCATTCGACGATTTTCTGGCCCTGCGTTTCCTTCGGCGTGAGGCGCAACCGCTGGATGCCGTGCGCAACCGGGGATGCAAAGCGATAGCGAGTGGTATGGCGAATAGAGAGGCGCATGGTGTTTTCCCGTCAGGCGACGAAGCGATAATCCTCGGCAATGGCACCGGCCAGCTTCTGGTTATCGGCAATGAATTCCAGCAGGAACTGGTGCAGTCCCTGATCGAAGATGTCTTCCACCTTCTTGCCGGTAAGGCGCAAATCGGCTTCCCGCATGGCAGAGTGGCAGGTGCCCTCGCTACCATGCACCTGCGCGAGTTCGGCCAGGTTTTCGCGCATTTCGCAATAACAGAATACGAGGCTGCGGGGAAAGCGTCCGTCAAGGATCAAAAAATCCGCGATAGAACGCGCATCCATCCGTCCGGCGTTCAGCCAGCGATAGGCGCGCTCAGCCGAAAGGGAGCGCAGGACGTTGTCCCATTGTCCTGTATCCAGCGGCGTACCCACGTAGGATAGCGACGGCAGCAGCAGGTAGTACTTCACGTCAAGAATACGCGCGGTGTTGTCCGCCCGCTCCAGAAAGGTGCCGAGGCGCGAGAAACTGTAGGTCTCATTACGCAGCATCGAGCCATGCGAGGCGCCACGCGCCAGCGTGCTGCCGCGACGGATTGCGCCCAGCGCCATGTTGAGGTTGGAATTGCGCACCGGCCTTGCCAGCAGGTCGCGCATGGTCATCCAACCTTCGTTGACCGCTTCCCAAACCTCTCCCGTAATAGCAGAGCGGCAGGCGCGGGCATTCGTGCGCGCGTTCTCCACCATCGAGAACACGCTTTCGGAATTGTCCTTCGACCGCAAAACGAAGTCGCACACATGCGCCCCTTCGTAATCGTCATGATGTTCTTCGTAAGCCTGGCGATGGCCAAGCGTGGTGAGGATGGATTTCCATTCCTGGTCGGCCATATCCTGTCCGCGGGTCAGCGCCATACGCTGTCCGGCGGCCAGCAAACGGGCCGTGTTCTCGGCCCGCTCGAGATAGCGGTACATCCAGAAAATTCCGTGGGCGACGCGTCCCAGCATTACAGTGTTTCTCCGCCCAGCATCAATCTTCCAGTACCCAGCTATCTTTCGTACCGCCCCCCTGGCTGGAATTCACCACCAGCGAGCCTTTCTTCAGCGCCACGCGCGTCAGGCCGCCCGGCGTGATATCCACGCCTTCGGGCGAGCACAGGACGAAAGGCCGCAGGTCGACGTGGCGCGGTGCCAGCCCCTTCTTGGTGAAGATGGGACAGGTCGAAAGCGCCAGCGTGGGCTGCGCGATGTAATTTTCCGGACGGGCTTCCAGCTTGGCGCGAAATTCCTTCAACTCTTTCTTCGAAGAAGTGGGGCCGATCAGCATACCGTATCCGCCGGAACCATGGACTTCCTTCACCACCAGTTCGGCCAGGTTATCCAGCACGTATTTCAGCGAATCCGGATCGGCGCAGCGGAAGGTTTCCACATTGGGCAACAGCGGCTTCTCACCGGTATAGAACTCCACTATCTCGGGCATGAAGGAATAGATGGCCTTGTCGTCGGCAACACCCGTACCCGGCGCGTTGGCGATGGTGACGTTGCCAGCGCGGTATACGTCCATCACGCCGGGAATGCCCAGCACGCTGTCGCGATTGAAGGTAAGCGGATCAAGGTATTCGTCATCCACGCGTCGGTAGATCACATCAACCGGGCGGAAGCCCACCGTGGTGCGCATGTGGACCTTGCCGTCGATCACGCGAAGGTCGCTACCTTCGACAAGCTCTGCACCCATCTGGTCGGCCAGGAAGGCGTGTTCGTAATAGGCAGAATTGTAGATGCCCGGCGTCAGCACGGCGATGCTGGGCTTGTCGTTTGCCCCTTCGGGTGCACAGGCCGCGAGGCTCTTCGCCAGCCTACGCGGATAGTCGGAAACGTCGCTCACTTTCACCTTGCTGAACAGCTCGGGGAACATGGCCATCATCGTTTCACGGTTTTCTAGCATGTATGAAACGCCGCTGGGCGTGCGGGCATTATCTTCCAGCACCATGAACTCGTCCGGCCCTGTGCGAACAAGGTCGATACCGACGATATGGGTGTAGACGCCGCCGGGCGGGGTAAAGCCAACCATTTCGGCCAGCCACGCCGCATTGTCGCGGAAAAGGCGTTCGGGCAGGCGGCCCGAGCGGATGATCTCCTGACGGTGATACAGATCGTGCATGAAGGCGTTGAGTGCCCTCACCCGCTGCTCGATACCGCGCGACAGGCGGCGCCATTCGCCACCTGTGATGATGCGCGGCACCATGTCGAAGGGGATCAGCCGCTCCTCGGCATCGTCTTCGCCATAGACGTTGAAAGTGATGCCGGTCTTGCGAAAGAAGCTCTCCGCCTCGAACGCCTTGCGGCGCATCCAGCCATCGTTCTGGCCCGAAAGCCATTCGTCGTAACCGCGATAAGCCTCTCGCACTGACCCGTCAGGCTTGTGCATTTCATCGAATTTGGCCGGCTCGGTCGCGGTCACTCAAGTCCCCTTGCTGTGCTGGTTTCAGCGCTGCTATCAGCTGATTTCGCGCATGCAGCATGCGCGTTACCCGTACATAAAGCAAAGCCTGATTAGCGTTTCAGTTCCTCGGCCAGTGCAAGGATTGCTTCGCTGGAGTAGCAAAACCCCATGTGCGAGCAGCGCAAGGCCACGGCACGGTCTCGCTCATCGGGGAGACCACAGGCGCTGCGGCGGGAGATCGCTCCGTCGCGCGGGCTCCAGAATGCGACGGTTTCGACAGGCGGTTTCTCCGCAACATTTGCCTTTACCGGCGGCTCCTCTACGTGGTGGCCCACTATCGCCTGATAGATTCGCCACATATTGTTGGAATAGGGTGTGTGGCTGAAAGGCGTGCCCATGGTGATGACCTTGGCAATGCAGTCTGGCTCCATCTTGGCCACCTCGCGTGCGAAGATACCGCCAAGGCTCCAACCGATCAGGACCACATCCTGACCATAGCGCTGCCTTACCGAAGACACACGCTGAGCCAGCAGTTCGAAATTCTCGGGCGTCGGCCCGTAATTGGAGCCTAGACCCCAGCGCTTTACCGTATGGCCTGCCCGTTCCAGTTCCCTCGCCATGCGCTTCATGCTCTGCGGGTTGGCAGCGAAGCCCGGCAGCAGAATGATAACGCGCGGATGTTCCGCCCGCTCTATCGGCAAGGGGGCTTTGAACAGACGAAATGCCGGAGCGAAAAGTTCGGCAAATTCCGCTGCGAAGAAGCGCAAGGGCGGGGTATGCGCGTCCGGCGGTGCCTCGCCTCTCAGCAGATCGAACCGGTGCCGTAGCGCCATGCCCACACCGCGCACGGCATCGGCAACACCGCGAAGGGTATCAGCGATACGGCCGGGAACCGGCGAAAGGATCGAAGCGACTGAAGTCATGAGCACCAATGTAACAAAAGAGACTTGTTACACGGTGAACGCCCCAGGCAGTCAAGGTTTCCGGCGCGCGCTGGTGCCGGGACCGGTGGCTCAGCCGCAATCGCCGACGCGCTCGGTCTGCACCTGCAGCACGATATTCACATCTCCGACATTGGGGATCGGCTGGGTAAAGCCCATTTCCATATCGGATGCGGTGTCGCTGGTCGTGCCGGCCATGGTTATGCGGCCCTGTGGTCCGTCTTCGGCGTCACAAGTCATCGCAAGATCGATGTCGCCATCGTTGGCGGACAGGCGCGAGATGGCGCAGCTGTTATCCGTCATGGCCGAAATCCAGGCTTCCCGGCCCATCGCCTCTGTCACGCAGAAACTGGTCTGTTCTTGCGCGCCCTCGGCAAATGCCGCTTCCAGCGCAGCCATGTCCTGCACCTGACCGGCAACCATCTCGACAGACACCAGCTCGTAGCTGGCGCTGTATTCGCCCGGTTGCGGCATGATGCCGTTGTCTTCGCCCTGCGCCAGAACCTCGTCCATGGAGAGAGCCTCGTCGGTCAGTTCCTCGTCCGCGTTGTCACAGGCGGCAAGGGCAAGGCCGGCTATCAGCGGCAGGCAATGGATCAGGCGCATGGTAATTCCCTGTTTTCGTGCGACAGGTTTTCCGCCGCGTGCGTGGAGGGATTATCAAGCAGGGAACCTTGTGCCAATCGAGCAGCGCACAGAATGGGGCTGCCGTCCCATTTCAGGTCAGGCAGCCCCTATCATGCTTAACCGGCATCGGCAGTGCAATCGCCGACGCGTTCCGACAAAGTGCGCATCACGATACGCATGTTTCCGTCGGCAGCCGGGTTCTGCATGTCCATCGTCACCGTCATGTCTTGCGATGTTTCGCTGATGGTGCCGCCGAAGGCCATCGTTCCGGTTGCGCCCTGGCCATCGTCGCACGCCATGGTGGCATCCAGTTCGTTGCCCGAAACGGCAAAGTCGGTGAACTGGCATTCGTCCGAACCCTGCTGCAGGTTTTCGAGAAATTCGCGATAACCCTCGTCAGCCTCTTCCTGCGTCATGCAGAACGTGCGTTCCTGCGTCGCGCCCTGTTCCATGATGCCACGCATCATCTGCAACTCGTCCTCCGACGCGCCGGGAATTTCCAGCTCCACCAGTTCTCCGGTGGTGCGGTACTGGCCGGGCTGCGGCTTGGGCAGGTCCTGCGTCGCCGCCTCGATCTGCGCGGGGTCGGACGGGTCCTCCACAGTTCCGGATTCGCCGCAAGCTGTCAGCGTGAGGGTGGAGGCGGCGAAAAGCATCAGCGTGAGTTTCATCGAGTGGAATTCCTTTTACTTTCGATCGAGCCACAGGCTGAAGGTTCGCAGGCAGTTGAGCAAGCGGCAATTCGATCCCATATGCACCGCCATGGCCGAACTCATCATCAGGCGCGGATTGGAAGAACCCGATACCTCGGGTGAATTTACCCCGCACAAACCCGCTCGCCCCGAAAAGTCCAGCGAGCAAAAGCCGTTCAAACTGGTCTCGGAATACGAGCCTGCGGGCGACCAGCCAACGGCAATCGCGGAACTGGTGGAAGCGGCCAAAGATGACGAGCAGACGCAGGTACTGCTGGGCGTGACCGGCAGCGGCAAGACCTTCACCATGGCCAAGGTGGTGGAAAAGTTGCAGCGCCCTGCCCTCGTGCTGGCCCCGAACAAGATCCTGGCCGCGCAGCTATATGGCGAGTTCAAGAGCTTCTTCCCGGAGAACGCGGTCGAGTATTTCGTATCCTATTACGACTACTACCAGCCCGAAGCCTACGTGCCCCGGTCCGACACTTATATCGAGAAGGAATCCAGCGTAAACGAGGCGATCGACCGGATGCGCCACTCCGCCACGCGCGCCCTGCTGGAGCGGGACGATGTGCTGATCGTGGCGTCCGTTTCCTGCCTCTACGGTATCGGTTCGGTCGAGACCTATTCGGCGATGATCTTTGACATCAAAGCCGGCGAAAGCGTGGATCAGCGCGAGCTGATCCGCAAGCTGGTGGCGCTGCAATACAAGCGTAACGACACCGCCTTTGCCCGCGGCTGCTTCCGCGTGCGGGGCGACAACCTCGAAATTTTTCCCAGCCACCTGGAAGACACCGCCTGGCGCATCAGCTTTTTCGGTGACGAGATCGAGGATATCGCCGAGTTCGACCCCCTCACCGGCAGGAAAGGGGAGAACCTTGGCAAGGTGCGCGTCTACGCCAACAGCCACTACGTCACCCCCGGCCCGACAATGAAACAGGCGAGCGAGGCTATCAAGTTCGAGCTGACCGAGCGGCTGAAGGAACTGCACGAGGAAGGCCGCCTGCTGGAAGCGCAGAGGTTGGAACAGCGCACCAATTTCGACCTCGAAATGATCGCCGCCACCGGCAGCTGCAACGGTATCGAGAATTACAGCCGCTTCCTGACGGGCCGTCTGCCCGGCGAGCCGCCGCCAACACTGTTCGAATACCTGCCCGAAAACGCGCTGCTGTTCGTGGACGAAAGCCACCAGACCATTCCGCAGATCGGCGCGATGGCGAAAGGGGACCACCGCCGCAAGATCACGCTGGCGGAATACGGTTTCCGCCTGCCAAGTTGCATCGACAACCGCCCGCTTCGCTTCAACGAATGGGATGCGATGCGCCCGCAGACCGTGGCCGTATCCGCCACGCCCGGATCGTGGGAACTGGAACAGACGGGCGGCGTCTTTGCCGAACAGGTGATCCGCCCCACCGGCCTGATCGACCCGCCCGTGGAAATCCGCCCGGTGGAAGACCAGGTGCAGGATTGCATCGCCGAGGCCAAGGCCGTGGCCCAGAAGGGCTATCGCACCCTCGTCACCACGCTGACGAAGCGCATGGCCGAAGACCTGACCGAGTTCATGCACGAACAGGGTGTGCGCGTGCGCTATATGCATTCCGACGTGGAGACGCTGGAGCGTATCGAGCTGATCCGCGACCTGCGCCTTGGCGTGTACGACGTGCTGATCGGCATCAACCTGCTGCGCGAAGGCCTGGACATTCCTGAATGCGGACTGGTGGCCATTCTGGACGCGGACAAGGAAGGCTTCCTGCGGTCCGAAACGTCGCTGATCCAGACTATCGGTCGCGCCGCGCGCAACGTGGACGGCAAAGTTATCCTCTACGCCGATCGTATCACCGGCAGCATGGAACGCGCGATGGCCGAAACCGACCGTCGCCGGGAGAAGCAGCGCGAATACAACGAAGAGCACGGAATCACGCCCACTACGATTAAGCGCAACATCCAGGATATCGTGGCGCACACCGCTGCGCAGGATGGCGTTACCGTGGGTACCGGCGATGACGAGGTGAACAACCTCGTCGGCCACAATCTGCGCGCCTATATCGAAGACTTGGAAAAGCGCATGCGCAACGCCGCCGCCGATCTGGAGTTCGAGGAAGCGGGCCGCCTTCGCGACGAAATCCGCCGTCTGGAAGCGGACGAACTGGGTATTCCCGACGAGCAGAAAAAAGCGCCAGTGGTGGGACGGTCCAACGAGGGCAAGCCCGGCACGCGCAAGCTGCGTTACGGCAAAACACAGCGCAAGTTCGGGAAGTGATGGCGTGGCAGCACTGGCAGATCATTCATGCCAGATGATCCCCAGACTATAGCATGGGCATGCTTGATTGCGGGCTGCCGAGATGATTAGCGCGGTGCCCATGCGTTTTACGGTGATCTTGCTACTGGGCTTCCTCGCTGCTTGCGAACGGCAAGCGCCTGTGCCGTCGCAGGATGCAGTCCAGCGCGTCGCCATCACGGGTGAAAAACAGCGGCAGGCCATGGCCGAACTTTCTCCCGATACCAGCGAGGCGGGTTGGCAGGTGGCAGAAAATGGTCAGGCGATCCACTTTGGCGATAGCGGCGAACCGCCTCTCCTGACGCTGGGTTGTGATGTCAGCACAGTGCCTTCCGAGTTCGTTATTATCCGCCATGCCAAGGCCTATCCGGGTCAGGGCGCACTGTTTCCGATAATCGGAAATGGCATTAACGCCCGCTTCCCGGTCGATGCCGTGCTGGCGGACGGCGAATGGCATTGGGAAGCGCGCCTGCCTGCCGACGATCCACAGCTTGAGGTGTTCTCTGGCACGCGAGACATCATTGCTACCCTGCCAGGGCGCGGCACGCTGGAAATCGACGGTGGGCGGATTGCAGGCGAGTTCCTGGAATGGTGCCGCGCTGGCGGGGTGCCGGATCAGGCAATAACCGAACCGCCACAAACCGCCGAGGACTAGTTCGAGCCTTTCGCCAGATCGATGAGGGTTTCCGGCGTCAGGACCTGTGGCAATTGCCGCCCTTCCCCGCCCCCCGGATACCAGACATACAACGGCACGCCCGCGACCTGCCACTTTTCCAGGTAGCGCGTGATTTCGGGGTCGGCCTGCGTCCAGTCGCCGCGCATCGCGATCACGCCCGCTTCCTCGAAAGCCTCTCGGGTGGGTTCGCGTTCTATGGCAACCTGCTCGTTCACTTTGCAGGTAAGGCACCAGTCGGCAGTGAACCACACGAATACCGGCTGGCCCGATGCACGCGCATCTGTCAGCGCGTCTTCGGAATAGGCGACCGGTTCCAGAACGCTTTCGCTGTTGGCGACCTGCTCCTCTGCGCGAAACGGCAAGGAGGCTGCGAAATACAGCGCAGCGGCCACGGCGATCAGCGCCACCACCCGATTGCCATTCCGGCGTGCCGCCAGCGCCACCACGGGAAGGATGGCGAGAGCCAGCGCGGCAAAGGCGAAGCTGGTGCCGCCAAGACGCCACGCCAACCATACCAGCGCCAGCGCCGTCAGCCCCATCGGGATCGCCAGCACCCTGCGGAAGATGTTCATCCACGCACCGGGCCTCGGCAACAGGCGTCGCAAGGCAGGTACGAAGCCCAGCAGCAGGAACGGCAGCGCCAGCCCCAATCCCAGCGTCGCAAACAGCAGCAGGGCATGTGCAGGCGGAAGCAGCAAGGCGGCTCCCAATGCCGCAGCCATGAACGGTCCGGTGCACGGCGTGGCGACCACGGCTGCAAGCAGGCCCGTGGCGAAGGCTCCACCCTCCCCGCGCGTGCGGATGGGCATGGAAGGTATCTCGAAAAGACCGGCAAAATTTGCTGTAATCAGCGTAGCGAGCACCAGCAATGCGGCCACGACCAGTGGTTGCTGCAATTGGAACGCCCAGCCGATCTGTGCCCCGCCCGCCCGCAAGAACAGCAACAGCGCACCCAGCGCGAGGCAGGCGAGCACCACGCCCGCCGTATAGGCAAGCCCCTCGATGCGCGCCTGCCGCTCCTCGCCCCCGGCGCGTGCCAGGGTCAGTGCCTTCAGGCTGAGGATGGGGAAGACGCAGGGCATCAGGTTAAGGAGCAAACCGCCCAGCAGCGCTCCGCCCAGGAGCACGGCCAGTGGGCTCTGCACCGCGCGCGGGCCGATGCGGGTGCCGCCGGCAGAAACTTCGCCCGGCACAGCCTCGAAACGCACGCCCTCTCCCATATCGGCAAAGGCCAGGATACCGCGCAAACTGTCCGGCTCTGCGCGCAATCCGCCGCGCTGAATTTCGGCTACCAGCATGTCACCATCGCGGTAGAAGGTCTGCACCGCGCCGTAATCGATCACGTCCTTCTGCTCGATGAAAACGTGCGGATCGGCCAGGTTGAGGCTGGCGGGCAAAGGGATGGCCAGACGCAGTTTCTCACCCGTAATTGCGAACCGCGCGCTGGCATCGATCACCGGCGGAATGGCCGCGCGATGTTCGTCGAACTGCGCCGACAGTTCGGGAATGGCCTGCGGGAAACGCAGCGTCAGCGTGGCACGTTCGGGGACGCACAGCCGGTCCGAGCAGGCGAGCCACTGGGCATCTACCGTAATCGGCGCGATGTTGGCGACGGCAGCACTTTGCGGCACCTCGATCGGCACCAGCACCGCGTAGGGATCCTTGTAAACGTGGTTGATCAGGCCCAGCAGTTCCAGTTGCTGCGGCACCGGATATTGCGGTTCGCCTGCATCCCAGCCTTCGGGCAATTGCCAGTCCAGCCGCATCCCCTCGCCCGCGTCGCCGGGATTTGCCCAGTATCCGTGCCACCCCTCCTGCGGGCGGAAACGCAGCGCCACCGTCAGCGTCTCGCCCGGAACAGGGGCGCTTTCGGCCACCAGATCGGCAGCGATGTAGTTATCTCGCTGCGCCCAGGCAGGCGCGGCAAGCATCGCGGCCAGCAAGATGCATACGCCGATCAGATACCGGAAAAGGTTCAGGGTGCTTGCCTGCATATCGCGGGACAACTAGGAGCGGATGTCATGGCGGACAAGTTGAATCCCAGGCGCGATCTTCTCATTCTCGGCGGCGGCCTCGTCGGCATGACGCTGGCCCTTGCAGCAGCGAAGAGGGGCATTTCCAGCCATGTGGTCGACCGGGCGGACCCGGCAGAGCTGACGGCGGAGGGTTTCGACGCCCGCGCCTCTGCCATTTCCACGGCCAGCTGGAACCTGTTCACCAACATCGGCCTTGCAGACGCGCTGGAGCCGCATGGCTGCGCGATTTCCTCCATCGCCGTGACCGACGGGATGAAACCGGGCCGGATCGATTTCCAGCTCGAGCCCCACGAAGGCACCTTGGGCCGCATGTTCGCCAACCGGCAGCTTCGCCTCTCGCTGTTCGAGGCAGCGGAGGATCAGCCGCTGATCGCATGGCATTCGAAAGCGAACGTGGTGGACCGCCAGCGCGGCGAGCACGGCGTTTCGGTAACGCTGGACAATGGCACCGTGCTGGAGGCGAGCCTGATGTGCGCCGCCGAAGGGCGCGGCTCCCCCACACGCAAGGAAGCAGGCTTCACCATGGCGCAGTGGGATTACAGCCACCGCGCCATCATCGCGGCGCTGACGCACGAAAAGCCGCACGAGGGCGTGGCGTGGGAGATTTTCTACCCCGACGGCCCCTTCGCGCTGCTGCCACTGCTGGACGATGATCAGGGCCGCCATCGCTCCGCCCTCGTGTGGACCGTGGAAGAAAAGGACGCAGAAGGTGTGCTGGCGCTGGGTGACCGCGCCTTCCGGCACGAGGTTGCAAAGCGCATGCACGGCATCTTCGGCGAAATTACCGTGGAGGGGCAGCGGTCCTCATGGCCGCTGGGGTTTCAGCATACAGCCAGGATCGTCGATCATCGCCTGGCGCTGGTGGGCGATGCTGCACACGGGATGCACCCGATTGCAGGACAGGGCCTGAACCTTGGCATGCGCGACGTGGGCGCTCTGGTGGACGTGCTGGCCGAAGGGCAACGCCTCGGCCTCGACCCCGGCGATGCGCAAATGCTGGCGAAATACGAGAAATGGCGCGCGATGGATTCGCTGATGGTAATGGGCGCGACCGACACGCTTACCCGCGTGTTCGGCATCCCCGGCAAGCTGGCCAGCGCCGTACGCCGCTTCGGCATGGCGGGCGTGCAGCGCACTCCGGTGCTGAAAGACTGGTTCATGGATGAGGCACGCGGGATGAGCGGCGACCTGCCCGAATTGCTGAAGGGCTGAAAGGCGCTGAGTTCGCAGAGGGTTTGCGAGCGGCTGCTATCAGGGTTGAGAAGTCGTTTGTCCGCAATGGTCGAGTTTGGGGTGGGAAGCGGACATTGCGTTTTTCAGGTCGGGTCTCCAATCTGTGTAACTATGAACTCTGCTAAGAAATTGCTGGTGGGTCTCAGCTTTGTCGTCGCATCGTGCCAGTTGCCACTGTCCTCAAGTGGATCTGATAGATTTCTTGCCGATTTTGAGCATGGCGAATCGTCGGATCGAGACATCTCCCTAAATATCAATGCTTTGGATGAGAATGGTCAGACCCCTCTCTATCGTGCAGCGAATGCAAGGTCGCCGGATACTGCATTGATTGGGAGGCTACTTGAGGCGGGGGCCGATCCTTTTATGGGGCAGGGCGATGGCCAATACCCAATTCGAACTATCCTCAGTATTGAAAATACCAAACTGTTCGAGGTGGCGGCTTGTTCAAGGGTAACAGTGCCTTCACAGAAGTTCGCACCAATCGATGGCAACAGTGTCTTCGATCGTTACTCTACGATCGTTCACGACGCGGCCGTGAGAGGAACAGCCGAAAACATCCACTCCTTAGCCAGCTGTGGATATGACTTGAACGAGGAGAACGGTATGGGCCAAACCCCGATCGTCTTGGCAGCCGGGGTGAATGCAGACACGTTTCAGGCTCTCTTGTCGAACGGAGCAAATCCAGATTATGCAACAGACACATTGGCCAAGGTATGTGGTCGAATTACTCGGAAACCGTTAGCCAGCGTCAAGGAAGAATACATCCTTTCTCTCCGCCAACACGGGTTCAATTGCTGACGTCCGCAATGGGGTCGTTAGCCGACAGGCTGCTTTTGTCTGAAAGACCCGGATTGCTGCCAGTCCGCTAATGGTGAAATCCGCGAAAGGCTGGAACGGCTGAAATAGGGTGGAAAGCGGACATTGAGCTATGTTTGCTCAAGGTCAGACTGCTTCGTTCTCGACCAAGCATAGAAGGCTAGTGTCATGGTCAGATAAGCAACCAAAAAGTAGAAAACATGGACCGGGATGTCGATGACATCAGGGTTGGTCAGATGCCCCACAATCACTGTCGTGGTCGGGACGCTAGCAATCAATGCACCATCTGCACGGTGTCTTTCCGCTGAACTCGAAGTCTCAGTCATTTGCGCCCCTCTCTGCTTCCGAAGAACTAATATGATAGGGGAGTCTCTTGCGTCCGCAATGGGGTCGTTAGCCGACAGTCCGTAATTGGCGACAATTGCATATAAGCGGCCGCCCCCAGGTTGTTGCAGTGGACCGCGACTGAATTGCCGAAAACCTAATTCACACCCTGCGCACCGGGCAGTGCCGGGCTCAATTGCTGGACCTGTTCCCCTTCTGCATCACGGATGCCGCGCGGGTCCAGCACGGCGGCGGTTTCCAGCGTCTCCAGGGCGCGCTGTGCGGCGGCGAACCTTTCCGCATCTGCAATCCAGCTTTCGGCCTCCACCGCGTTTGGCATGCCGCGCACTTCCTGCACGGCTGGTGCTATACGCCCGCTTTCCAGGAACAGGCGTGCGCGTTCCAACCGCCTTTCCGCCACGGGAGAGGGCGTATCATCACGCCGCACGACGAACAGCGAAGACAGTTCGCGGCCCAGCATGGTGAACACGCCTTCGTTGGCGGGGGCATCGTTCAGCACGGGTGCCAGCCCCTCCAGCCGGGCCACCAGCCTGTCCAGCGTCACGGGGTCCTGCGCGGCGTCGATCACCGTCTGCACGGCATTGGGCCGCGCTTCGCCGAAACGCAGGCGCAACTGGTCGGCCAGGTAGCCAAGCGGCGCGCCACGTTCGATGGCGCGGCGACTGGCGAAGGCGATCAGCAACCCTTCGGCGCGCGCGGCGTTACCGGCCGCGGCCTGCGATTGCATATCGAGGCGGGTAAGGCGCTGTTCCATCGCGGCGACGCGGCTGTCCAGCCCGCCTTGCTGCTCCACCACCTGCTCCACCCGCTCCACAGCCTGTGCGGCGGCTGCGGCACCGGGGCTGGACGATGCGCTGGGCGTGGGTTGCGGAGCGGAAAGGTCCTCTGCCGCCAGCGTTACCGGGTCCTGTCCTTGCGCCTGAGACAGCTCTGCCCCTTCCTCGCTGCGAACCTGGAAGACGTTGCCGAGGGCAAATTCGCCGCCGCGGGAAAAATACCAGGCGATGGAAATCCCCAGCAGGAAGGCAATGCCAAGTGCAATCAGGGCGGTGCGCATAGACATGCTGCGCATCGTTCGCCCGGCGCGTGTGAAATCGTGACTCTGGTCCATGTTATCCTTCGCGCGATCCGTCGCAAACTTCGCGCGGTCTGCCCTATCGGATCGCGTACCTTAATGGCACATGTCGCGCGCCAAGGCCAACAGGTCCGCGTCATTGGGCTGTGGAGCGCTTTCAACGCTTGCCCAGCCCGGCCCTGCCGCTGCTGCCACGCGCTGACCGATACAGGCGAGGTGGATGGCTGCGCGATTGAGACCGATACGGTCGATCTCAGCACCGAAATGGCGGGCCGCCGCCGCGCTGTGAAGCAATACGCACGGGGTGCCGGTGCGCAGGCCAATCTGCGAGCTGCCGCTGATCGGCAAGGCGCGCACTTCATACACATCGCGCGCGGTGATGGTGTGGTGGCCGGGGTCCAGCGCCACCTTTTCCACTCCGCCAAGGCGCAGATAGCGGATTGGTGCATCCTGCGCATCGATCACGCCTTGCAATCCGCCTTCGCCCACGCAATCGACCGTGAAGCCGGCCTCTCTTGCAGCCTCGGCAGTAGCCTGTCCTACGGCATGGACCGGCAGGCCCGTAAGTTTCTCCAGCCCCTTGCCGCCGCGGCGGATAGCGTTCGCGCTGCCCAGTAGCAGGGCATCGAAGTCCGTCGCTTCGGGCGCGTCCCAGGCCAACGGCATGACTTCGAACAGTGGCAGGCCGACGGCGGCCAGCCCCATTTCACGAGCGCTTTGCAGCGTGGTCTGCAAGCCCGGTTCGGGCCGGATGACAAAGATCATGGGATGAATGCTTTCATGAACCGGCGAACACGGCCGAAATGCCAGAGCTTGCCCTTTTCAGAAGGTCGGCTGCCAGCCGCGCAGGTGCCTCCTTATCCTCCGCCGCAAACTGCGCTTCGCCTTCGACCCGTTCCTGCCCGGCAGGGCTGAACAGGGCCGCACGCATGGAAAGCTGTCCATCCGCAAAGTCGCAGCGCACCGCAATGGGGGAATGGCAATTGCCACCCAGGGCCAGCAGCAGCGCACGTTCGGCCATCACCTCTGCGTGGCTGGGCGCATGGTCCAGCACCGAAAGCAGTTTTCGGGTGCGCGCATCATGGGTGCGGCATTCCACCGCGATCGCGCCTTGGGCAGGGGCAGGCAGCCATTCCTTTGCATCCAGAGGAGTGCCGACGTTCTTTTGCCCCAGCCGCATGAGGCCCGCAGCGGCGAGGAAAGTGGCGTCGGCCTCCCCCGCTTCCAGCTTGGCGAGGCGCGTGGCCACGTTGCCGCGAAAGGTCACGACCTTGCAATCAGGCCTCTGGTAGAGCGCCTGCGCCGCACGGCGCGGGGCACTGGTGCCGATCACCGCACCCTTCGGCAGGTCCGCCATGCTGGCAGCGCCGATCAGCCGGTCGCGCTTGTCCGCGCGCGGCAGGATGGCGATGAGAGTAAACTCGTCCGGGCGGATCGTCTCCACGTCCTTCAGCGAGTGGACGGATGCGTCGATCTGCCCCTCGCCCAGCCAGACATCCAGTTCTTTGGTCCAGAGCGCCTTGCCGCCGATTTCGGCCAGCGGGCGATCCTGTATCTTGTCGCCGCTGGCCTCCACCGGCACCAGCGCGACCGCATTGCTGTCCCACCCGTGGGCCGCGCATAGCCGCGCGCGTGCTTCCTCCGCCTGTGCCAATGCCAGCGGCGAGCGCCGCGTTCCGAGCTTCAAGATAGGTTGCTGGGTCATGCCTCTGCTTGCCCTAGCGGCGGGAAAGTCTAAGGGGAAGCGGGATGACACTGGTTCTCGGGATCGAAAGCAGCTGCGACGAAACCGCAGCCGCGCTGGTGACGGACGGGCGGGACATTCTCGCGCAGTCCATCGCCAGTCAGGAGGCGGAGCATTCGCCCTACGGCGGCGTTGTTCCGGAAATTGCCGCACGCGCCCATGCAGAGCGGCTAGCCCCGTTGATCGAACAGGTTCTGGCCAGGGCTGGCAAGACGCTGGACGATTGCGATGCCATTGCCGCAACCGCCGGCCCCGGTCTGATCGGCGGGGTAATGGTGGGCCTTGTCACGGCGAAGGCACTGGCCATGGCCAGCGACAAACCGCTGCTGGCGATCAATCACCTCGAAGGCCATGCACTGTCGCCGCGCCTTGCCGATGCCGCGCTGAACTTTCCCTATGCCCTGCTGCTGGTGAGCGGCGGCCATTGCCAGATACTGCGCGTGGAAGGCGTGGGCCGATACCAGCGCCTCGCTACTACCATTGACGATGCACTGGGCGAGGCGTTCGACAAGACTGCAAAGATCCTGGGCCTTGGCTATCCCGGAGGGCCAGCGGTTGAGAAGCTGGCGTTGCACGGCGATCCATCCGCGGTGCCGCTTCCCCGCCCGCTATTGAAGAGCAAGGAACCGCATTTCAGTTTCGCCGGACTGAAAAGCGCGGTGCTGCGTGCGCATGATGCAGGGGCCCACGACGATGCCGATATTGCCGCCAGCTTCCAGCAGGCCGCTCTCGATTGCATCCTCGATCGCACCCGGCACGCGTTATCGGCGATGGAGCCTGTATCGGCGCTGGTGGTGGCTGGCGGCGTCGCGGCGAACCAGACTATTCGCCGCGGACTGGAGACACTGGCCAGCGAATTCGATCTGCCGTTCACTGCCCCGCCATTGGCGCTGTGCACAGACAATGCCGCGATGATCGCGTGGGCAGGCGTGGAACGCATGGCGGCCGGGTTCGCGCCCGATCCGCTTGATCTGAAAGCGCGCCCCCGATGGCCACTGGACCCGGATGCGCAGCCCGCAAGAGGTGCAGGAGTGAAAGCATGAGTGAAATTGGCGTGGTTGGCGCAGGCGCCTGGGGAACGGCTCTTGCACAGATGCTGGCATCCGACGGGCGCGAGGTTCTGTTGTGGGCGCTGGATGACGGGCTTGCCGAGGCGATAAACGAAACTCGGTGCAACGGGCTATACCTGCCCTCTGCCGACCTTGCACCTTCGATCCGCGCGACGAACGCGTTGTCCGACATGGAGTGCTGCGACGTCCTGCTGATGGTCACGCCGGCACAGCATCTGGGTACGGTACTGGGCAATATGGCCCGCTTCCCGCGTGACCTTGTGCTTTGTTCCAAGGGTATCGAGCAAAGCACCGGACGCATGATGAACGACGTGGCGCAAGAGGCCGCGCCCGACGCCGAGATCGCCGTGCTGTCCGGCCCCACCTTCGCGCATGAAGTGGCCGATGGTCTGCCTGCTGCCGTCACCCTGGCCTGCGGCGGAGGAGACACGCAATGGGACCGGTTGGCGCCTGCCATCGCTCGTCCCAACTTCCGGCCCTATTATTCGGATGATGTGACCGGTGCCGAGATCGGTGGCGCGGTGAAGAACGTACTCGCCATTGCCTGCGGCGTGGTTGACGGCCTTGGCCTCGGTCAAAACGCGCGCAACGCGCTGATCACGCGCGGCTTTGCAGAGATGCTGCGCTTCGGTGTGGCACTGGGCGGCAAGGCGGAAACGCTCAATGGTCTTTGCGGTCTGGGCGACCTCGTGCTCACCTGTTCCTCCACGTCCAGTCGCAATTTCTCGCTGGGCAAGGCGCTGGGCGAAGGGATGAGCGCGGCCGAAGCGCTGTCCGACAAGCGCACCGTTGCCGAAGGCGCACATACAGCGCCGGTGCTGCGCGAACTGGCAGCAAGGCACGGCGTATCCATGCCCATCACCGACGCCGTGAACGCCCTGCTGAATGGCGAAGCCGCCCGGGACGTGGTGCAGGGTCTCCTCGCCCGCCCGCTGAAGGCCGAAGGACATCGGACGCAGGGTATCGGCGCAAAGGGTTCGGGCGCTTGAGCACATCCGAAGAAAAGGTGCGGCAGGCAGAGGAGCCGGGCGGCGATATTGCCGCGCTGGCTAAGGGGGGGCGGACGAATGTCTTCGGTTTCGTTCTGCGCCTGTTGGCCCGCCTGCCTTTCCTCTTCATCGCCGGACAGCTTTACGGGGCACAGGCGCTGGGCGTTTACGCCTATGCGCTGCTGGTTGTGGAACTCACCGCGCTTGTCTGCTCCATCGGCGAGAAGCGCGGGCTGGCGCAGCGTCTGCGCGAAGGTGAAGAAAACGCCGTCAACCTGATAGCGGATTCGATGCTGGTGGCGCTGGTGTTCTCCTGCCTTGCCGCTGCAGTCTTTTTCGTGTTCCCAGCGCCGCTGTTTCCCAATGGCATGAGCAGCGATCTCGACCGCTGGATCGTGCTGGCCATTCCCGGTTATGCGCTGACCGAGATCGTGCTGGCAGCCCAGGCCTACAAGTACGATATCGGCACGACCGTGCGCGCTCGCGCCGTGGTGGAACCGTGGACCATCTCCATCCTTGCAGGTGCCTTCTGGTTCGTGCCGGCCATTGGCGATGCCGGGCTGACCATGGCCTATCTCGCCTCCATCTTCGCAGGATTGCTGACCGCGCTTGTCCCCTTCTTCAGGACTTATGGAATGCCAAGGGGTTGGGTGCCGCACCCCTCCCGCATCGGCCCCATGGTGGTGCGCGCGTTGCCGCTGGCGGTGACCGATGCGATCGAATGGGGCACGCGGAGGGTAGATCTGCTGATCCTGGGCTGGTTTGCCGGTCCGGTGGCGCTGGGCATCTACTGGATGGCGCAGCAGGTCGCCAGCTTGCCGCAAAAGCTGAAAACCAGCTTCGAGCCCATTCTCGGCCCCGTGATTACCGCCAAACTGAAGGAAAAGGACTACGCCGCCATTGCCCGACAGGTGTGTCAGGTGGGGTTCTGGATCGTGGCCGCGCAGGCAGGCATTGCGCTGGCCCTTGGCATTCCGGGTGAAGCGCTGATGGGTCTGATGGGCGACGCAGGCGAGTTCGTACCCGGAACGGCAGCACTTGCCTTCCTGCTGGCGGCAGAGGTGGTGGCGGCAACCGCAGTCGTTTCCGAAGCGGCCCTGATTTATGTCGCGCGGGTGCGCAACCTGTGGGTGTCTATCGGTACGATCGTGTTGCAGGCCTTGCTGACCATTGCGGCAATGCTGGTGATCGACACTCTGGATTTTGCCGATCCGGGCCGCGCCGACATCTGGCGAGCGGCAGCCGCGGCAGGCGCCCTCATGCTGGCGCTGGGCATAGCCTCGCTGGTGAAGGCCATCATGCTGGGCAGAATCCTGGGGCATTCGATCAATAACTGGCGCTGGGCACTGGTATGGGCAGCCGCCGCCGCCGTGGTGGTGGGCCAGATCGTTATTCTCCTACCCGAATGGGCGGAGCTGGCCCTGGGCATTCCGGCAATCATTGGTGTTTATGGCTACATCATCTGGACCCGCGGTTTCGGACCGGAAGACCGGGTACTGTTCAGCCGCAAATCCAAGGCGGTGGATGATGGCAAATACCCTGTGCAGGACAAGCCGCCGATCTAGGCAGAACGATCAACCCTGTGAAATTTGACGAGAGGCATGGAATAAGGCACGTCTGCCTCATTCTTGCCACAATTCATCTGACATTAATGTTGTAACATCTCATATTGGTGCGCCGAGAGGATATTTCGGTGCCATCGGGGAGAGACGTCATGAACAGCAGAACTCGCATTACCCGCCTGACCGGAGTCTGCACTGCCACTGCCATGCTACTGACACTGGCCGCCTGCTCGCAGAACGAAGAACGCACGCAGGCCGAAAGCGTAACCACCGTCGATATTGCGGAGCCGTCGCTCGGAGCCCCCATGGCGCACGAAGTGATAGCGGACATGGAATATGCCCGCGCTTCGTCCCCTACGATGCTGCCGCAGTACGAGAGCCGAGAGCGGTATGATGGGGAAGAGGTGTCTCCGGTTCGCCATGTGGCCGAAGCACCCGTTTCCACCTTTTCAGTCGATGTCGATACCGGTTCTTATGCCAACGTTCGCCGCTTCCTTTCGCAAGGCCAACTGCCACCGCAGGCCGCCGTGCGAACCGAGGAACTCATCAATTACTTCCGGTACGATTACCCCGCGCCGACAACCCGCGCCCAGCCCTTTTCGGTTACCACCGACATGGCGGTTACGCCGTGGAATTCCGATACCCGGATCTTGCGGATCGGACTTCGCGGCTATGATCTGCCACGCGAAAACCGACCTGCAGCCAACCTTGTCTTCCTGCTGGACGTGCTGGCAGCATGAACGATCCGGACAAGCTTCCCATGGTCAAGACGGCCATGCGCCAGTTGGCGGGCGAGCTAGAGCGGCAGGACCGCGTCTCTATCGTCGTCTATGCGGGGGCAACAGGCGTGGTGCTGGAGCCTACAAACGACGAACGCGCCATTCGCGCTGCGCTGAACCAGCTTGAAGCGGGCGGCTCCACGGCGGGCGCTGCCGGACTACGGCTCGCCTACGACATGGCGCGCAATAGCTACATCGAAGGCGGCGTGAACCGGGTCATCCTGGCGACCGATGGCGACTTCAATGTCGGCATCTCAGATCAGGATACGCTGGTCGATATGATCGAGCGGGCGCGCGACAGCGGCATCACGCTGACCACGCTGGGCTTCGGTTCGGGCAACTACAACGAGGCAATGATGGAACAGATCGCCAATCACGGTAACGGCAACTACGCCTATATCGACAGCGCGATGGAGGCGCGCAAGGTGTTGTCGGACGAGATGACCTCCACCCTTTTCACCATCGCTCACGATGTGAAGATACAGGTAGAATTCAATCCCGCACACGTCTCGCAATATCGCCTCATCGGATACGAGAACCGGGCACTTCGCGAAGAGGATTTCGACAACGATACCGTTGATGCAGGCGATATCGGTGCAGGCCATCAGGTCACCGCACTGTATGAAATCGTGCCTGTCGGTGAAGACGGCTGGGTCCGCCCGCGCCGTTACGATGGAAATCGCGAAGGTGCCCGCTCTGTGATGCGCGAAGGCGGCTCTGGAAACGAGGTGGCTTTCGTGCAGTTGCGATACAAATTGCCGGGTCAGGATCGCTCTCGCCTGATCCAGCAGCCTGTTAGCTCCCGCATGCTGGCAAATGCCCGCCCCGCGCGCGGAGACATGGCCTTCGTTGCAGCGGTAGCCGCATACGGCCAGTCCTTGCGCGGTGACACCTTGCTGAACGGCTTCGCCTTCGATGACGCGGTGACGCTGGCCGGACGACAGGACGGTTACTGGCGCGAGGAATTTCTGCAGCTGGCCGGACTTGCAGAAACACTCGACGCGCGTTGAACGGACACGCTAAGGCACTGCGATGAATTTTCTTCGCAAACCGCAATTCGCGCTGATCGCCGGGGTGCTGGCCTGTATCGCGCTGGCCTATACGGTCGGCGGGGCCAGCGGCCCCGACATCGCGCAACGCCTTTCCGCTTCCGCATCCGCTGCAATCGAGCAGGTAGACGGTGACGGGGTGGAAGCGCACTTTCAGTCGCCCAACGGCTGGCCCAGCCGCCATCCGGTGCTGACCGGCGCGGAAACGCTGGACGAGACGACCCGCGCCCGCATCGCGCGCGCCGTGGCCGGCCTGCCGGGTGTCGGCGGCATCCGCTGGTCGGATGGGGACATGATGGTGGAGCAGCATTTCAGCCCGTTGCACTGTCAGGAGGATGTGCAGGCTCTACTGCGCGCGCGCACCATCCGGTTCGAGGAAAGCTCCGCCCGTATAGATGTGAACAGCCGGTCGTTGATCGACGAGGTCGCCACGTCGCTGCGTCCATGCCTTGGCGCGGTGATCCAGATTACCGGGCACACCGATCGCTCCGGTCCGGAGGACATCAACATCGCGCTGTCTTCCGAACGGGCCGAAGCCGTGCGCCAGGCGCTGATACGGCGCGGCATTCCGGGCAATGTCCTGCTGGTCGAGGGCGAAGGATCCTCCCACCCGGTGGAGGGTCTGGAACCGACAGACCCTGCCAATCGTCGTATTGAATTCTCGGTCATATCGACCCAGCCCCTGGTGCCGACCCCGGTCGACACGCCAGGGCCACGCTAATCAGTCGACAAGGGCTTAAGGGCGAGTTGCCCGAATCGCCTCACTCGTTGCAAAGGGACCGGCATGCCGATCTGGATGGAAGTATTGGTGCTGATGCTGTTCGCCTATGCTGTCGGACTTGGCCTTGGCTGGGCCGTCTGGGGCCGGGACGCATGATTTTTCGGAGAATTGGACATGGCTGAATTGTTGCAGGCAAACTGGATACTGGTTGTCCTGGCCCTGGTGATCGGATTGCTGGTCGCCTGGTGGATCTTCGTCGCCTCCCGCCGCACCAAGGTTGAGGTGGAAGAAAAGGACGATACCACACCCGTCGCAGCCAAGCGCAATCAGGCACTGATAGATACACCGCCTGCCGCAGCAACTGGCGCTGGCGCCGGCGTCGGCCAACCCTCTGCCCACAATCCCGAGGAGGACAGGCAGTCCGTCGCCAGTGATGCGCAGGACGTGGAAGCAGCACGAACGGCAGCCTCGCCCGGTGAGACATCCGCTGCAGCCAATGCCGATACCACTGCTGCCGCGCCCCTTGGCACCGATGCAGAAACGGGCGATGGCGTGCCCGCCCGCGCCGCTATCAAGAACACCCCACCGCAAACCCCGCATACTGATAGTGCAGCGGCATCCTCTGGAACCGACGACCTGAAGCGCATCAAGGGAGTCGGCCCGAAGCTCGTCGCCATACTGCACGAACAGGGCGTGACCTCCTTTGCCCAGATTGCCGGCTGGTCGGATGCGGATATCGACCGCATCGATCCGCAACTTGGTCGTTTCCAGGGTCGCATCAGGCGGGACAACTGGGTTGAGCAGGCCGCCTTGCTGAAAGATGGCGACACCGCCGCGTACGAAGCGAAGTTCGGACGCACGGCCTGATCGGGAACCGGCATGCACTACGAGCGTAGTTTTGCATCTGCGCAGTAGTTTTTAGTCACGCCCGAGGAAGTTATATGGCCAGCCAAGCAGTGATCGAACAGCCCACCGTACTGGTGGTGGAGGATGAAGTGATCATCGCTCTCGACCTTACCGAAACGGTGCGCGATCTGGGCTACAGGGTCGAAGGACCTTACGCGACGCGCAGCCACGCCATGATCGCGATCGATCAGGACATGCCGGATTTTGCAATTCTGGATGTGATGACAGCCGATGGCGAAGTGTTTCCGCTTGCCGATGCTTTGACCGAAGCAGGTGTTCCAATCATCTTCCACTCGGGCCACTTTACCAAGCGCGAGATTGCCGAGCGCTATCCTTCCGCGCAGGCCGCCGAGAAACCCTGTCCGCCTGATCGGCTGATGGCCATGATCCAGAAGGCCAAAGCGCAGGCGCATTGATTGCCCATCTCCTTGCCGCGCCGTGGTTGAACAACTAGGGCGGTTACAAAGGAGACTATTTGCAATGGCCGATATGGTGCCCTTCGACTGGGCTGACCCTTTCAACATCGATAACCAGCTTTCGGAAGACGAACGCATGGTACGCGATGCTGCGCATTCCTTCGCGCAATCCACGCTGCAACCGCGCGTGACGCAGGATTTCGCGCAGGAAAACGACGCCAGCGAGCTGTTTCCGCTGATGGGCCAGGCTGGAATGCTGGGCGTTACAATCCCCGAAGAATACGGTGGCTCCGGCGCCAGTTACGTCGCCTATGGGCTGGTGGCGCGCGAGATCGAGCGGGTCGACAGCGGCTATCGCTCCATGGCCAGCGTACAATCCAGCCTCGTGATGTATCCGATTCATGCTTATGGCTCGGATGCACAGCGCGCGAAATACCTGCCCGGCCTTGCATCCGGCGAACTGATCGGGTGCTTCGGCCTCACGGAACCCGACGCCGGGTCCGACCCTTCCGGAATGCGCACTTACGCCAAGAAGGACGGCGACGGATATTCGCTGTCGGGTGCGAAAACCTGGATATCCAATTCTCCGTTCGCCGATGTCTTCGTGGTCTGGGCCAAGTCCGAGGCGCACGATGACAAGGTGCGCGGCTTTGTGCTGGAGAAGGGAATGGCCGGACTGGAGGCTCCCAAGATCGGCGGCAAACTTTCGCTCCGTGCCAGCACCACGGGCATGATCCAGATGGACGAGGTAAAACTGCCGGCCGATGCCCTGCTTCCCAATGTCGAGGGGATCAAGGGGCCGTTCGGCTGCCTCAACCGCGCGCGCTATGGCATCTCGTGGGGCAGCATGGGTGCGGCGGAGTTTTGCTACCACGCCGCGCGCCAGTACGGTCTGGACCGGCACCAGTTTGGCGTGCCGCTCGCTTCGAAACAGCTCTACCAGCTCAAACTGGCCGATATGGTGACCGAGATTTCACTGGGTCTGCAAGGCAGCCTGCGGGTTGGGCGACTGATGGACGAAGGGCGCTTTGCTCCGGAAATGGTTTCCATCGTAAAGCGCAACAATGTGGGCAAGGCGCTGGATATCGCGCGGGCCGCACGCGACATGCACGGCGGCAACGGTATATCCGAAGAGTACCAGGTCATGCGACACATGCTCAACCTGGAAACAGTGAACACCTATGAGGGCACGCACGATGTCCACGCGTTGATCCTCGGGCGGGCCATCACCGGCTTGTCCGCATTTTGACACGGTTCAACGCCAAAACGAAGTGACCTGTGGTGTGACTTGTGGTTTTGACGCAACAGTCGCAAATGTTCTGAAGGTTTTGTTCTTCAGACTGGAACAATGGTATAGATATGCCATTGAGCAAGGGATGCGGGAGGGGGTCCTCCCGTAGGTCGTAATGAGGACGAATATGAAAAAGCTATTGATCGGTGCTTCACTGGTTGCGCTTGCCTTCCCGGCAACCGCCCAGGCGCAAGCCTACATCGGCGTCAGCGGAGGCGTTGTCTCCAATGAAGACCTGGAGAACGAAGGCGACTTCGCCGGAAGCGTTCCCGCCAACGGTGCCCTGCCGGCAATCCCGTCGGGCACGGAATATGAATTCGAAACCAACACGGAACTCGGCTGGACTGCCGGTGCGCAGATTGGTTACGCGTTCGATAACGGTTTCCGTCTGGAACTCGACGGTAACTACCAGTCGACGCAGATTGACTTCCATGAAGGCCTCACCATCGGTGGCACCAACATCGATGGTCTTGATTATGGTCAGGCTTTTCGTCGCACCACCAACCCCACCAACTCGACCGTGGGTGAATTTCTCGCCGATGGCGATGGCGACGTGGAAACCTACGGCGTCTTCCTGAACGCGCTGTATGACTTCGATCTGGGCGGCATCGCACCGTACCTCGGCGTCGGTGGCGGTATCATGGTCACCGATCTCGATTACAAGCCCGACGGTCTCCGTCTGGTGAACGACGCCGATCCCGTGTGGGCCTACCAGGGCATCGCCGGCGTTTCCGGCGACCTGTCCGACAACGTGCAGCTGTTCGCTGAATACAAGTATCGTCGCATGTTCGACGAGCCTGATTTCAACGTCACCGGCCCGCTGCCGATCGACGGTCTGAACACCGAATTCGCGCAGCATTCCGCTGTGCTGGGTCTGCGGTTCCTGATGGGTGGCGAAGAAGCTGCTCCGCCCCCGCCGCCTCCGCCGCCGCCCCCGCCGCCTCCTCCCCCGCCTCCGCCGCCCCCGCCGCCGCCTCCGCCGGCTCCGGTTTGCGAGCAGGGCCCCTACATCGTGTTCTTCGATTGGGACGAAGCGACCATCACGCCGGAAGCAGCCACCGTGCTCAACTCGGCTATCACCGCCTATGGCGATTGCGGCACCGCTGCGATCATGCTGGCCGGTCACACCGATACGTCGGGTACGCAGGCCTACAACATGGGTCTGGCAGAGCGTCGTAACGAATCGGTGCAGTCCTACCTCACCGGTCGCGGCGTTCCGGCAGCGCGCATCTCCAGCGAAGCCTTCGGCGAGAACGACCTGCGCGTTCCCACTGCCGACGGTGTGCGTGAACTGCAGAACCGCCGCGTGGAAATCACTTACGGTCCGGGTTCGGGCATGTAAGCGACTACGCTTCAAGCATAACGAGAAGGGCCAGGAGCAATCCTGGCCCTTTTTGTTTGTGCTGTGCCCTGGCTCTCACGCGGCATGGCCTGTTGAATTTGCACCCACCCGATGACAGTGCGCGTTCATCGTCGCCTGCCTATCGCCTCACCTTCGCTCCATTTTCGGAACTCTGCCCATTCACTCTGACGCCGAAATTCCAGCCGACCGGAACGCGTGGCACAGATTGGTGTCCGCCTTACCGGACGATGTTTCGCGCCGCGGCGTGGGCTTTGCGCTGGCGATCGGGATCGAGCTCCTGATCATCCTGCTCTTGCTGTCGCTTAATTTTGGTCGGGACGACATGCCGCCCACAGCAAGCAGTATCAGCACCTTCGACGTATCCGAGCCGCAATCCAAGACGCAGCCCGAAACGAACGAGCCCAATGCAGTGTCGCAAGACGCGCCTGCCTGGCAGGACATGCCTTCCGAACCAAGGCCAACGCCGATGGAACCTGCCGCCCCTGCGCTTCTGCCCCTGCCACCTCCCCCGGTTCAGGTCGTCCCTAGAGCAGCACCAAGGACGCAGCCGCAACCTGCGCCCAGCCCGACATCGAGTATTGCCGCGGTCGTCCGCTCGGATCGCAATTTCGGCCCCGCAGATACCGGCTCCAGTCGTGGAGAAGATAGCGAGCGGGTGGGCACTGCGCCCGATGGGTCGCCGCTTTACGCAGCGCGTTGGTACCGCGAACCGACACCGGACCAGTTGTCAGGTTATCTCTCTGCCGCTTCCGGCCCCGGCTGGGGACTGATCGCCTGCAAGACCGCGCCGAACTGGCGCGTCGAGGAATGCGCGATCGTGGAAGAATATCCCCGCAATTCGGGAATAGCCCGCGCGGTTCAGGCGGCAGCGTGGCAATTCAAGGTTCGCCCGCCCCGGCTTGGCGGCGCGTACCAGGTGGGAAGCTGGGTGCGGATCAGGATTGATTACACGCGCGACCAGAGCCGGCAGTCCAGCTACTAAAAGCTCGGTTCACCACCATCGACGCGTAGCCTGCGCCGATGTTGGAGGACGAAGCTGATCTAGCTGGTCATGCCTGCCTACCTGACGAAATAGCCGACGGTCTTCAGACCGCCATCCTCATCGCGCATGATGACGGTTTCCACGGACTGTGCCGCACCGGCAAACGCGGTTGCAAACTGCAGCACGACATAATCGCCTTCCGGCACACCGGGCAGGTTGGACGTTTGCTGTACGGAGACGACCTCTCGCGATTGCACCGCCCCAAGCGGATCGCGAACAGATCTTGCTGCATCTTCCCACTGCCCAGCAGTAACCTCGCTGCGGAAGATCGCACCGGCCCTTTGCCAACTTTCTTCCCACTGACCTGCATCGACCAATGCGAGCCAACCCAGCGCAGCCTCGGTGCTGCGAGCATCGTTGGCGGCAACTTCTTCGTCGTCATCACTCTGTAGCGACGCTTCTGTTGCAGGCACTTCACTGGCGGGGCCCATCGCCAGCATGGCAAAGGCAGTAATAAGGGCAATCATGGCAATTCCTCCTGCTAGCCAGGCCAGCGTTCTGGTGCTGAGCCGGGCCGGTTTCGACTGTCCGGATAATGCCGCAGCATTCCCGTTTTCGCCCACCCCAGATTGCAGGTGCGCAGGATTTTGGGGTGCGCCACCCTCGACCTCACCCAGAATTCTTGCGGCCTCCCGGCTGCTGGTCACGCCCAGTTTGCGGCGAGCGGAGCGCAGGCGATCGTTGATGGTATAGACCGAAAGACCAAGCGTACTGGCGGTGGACTTGGTATCGTGGCCGGAAAGTAGAAGGCGCAGGGTTTCCCTCTCCTTCTCGGTCAGGTCGCCCAGGCCTTCCGGCCCCATCCCGTCTCGCATGGTCAGCCTTTCACCCCGTCACCCCTTCACCCGCGCCCTCGAAATGTAGCGACCGACCGCGCATCGTGCGATCTTTTCAACGCCGCAATCACTCCTCCTCTTCCACCTTTGGCAGTACCGGCGACGGCCTGCCGATGGAAAGGTCCGCATCGGAAAAGCGGATTGGCGTGCGCAGGCCCTGCAGCCCGTCTTCGTCCAGATCCACCACCATGCCGCGCGCCGCAATCTGCGGATCGGTCAGCGCCTGTTTTACCGTGTTGATGGGTCCGGCAGGAATGCCCCTGTTTTCCATTTTCAGCAACACGTCCTCGCGCTTCATCTCCGCGATGCGCTTGGCGATGGAGGCGGACAGCGACACGCGGTTCTTCACCCGACGGGCGTTGGTGGTCCATTCCTCGCGCAAGGGCAGGTCTATCGCTTCGCAGAAACGTTCGAACTGGCGATCATTGCCCACCCCCACGATCAGCGAACCGTCTTTCGCCTCGAACGCTTCGTATGGAGCGATATTGGGGTGGGAATTGCCCATGCGTTTCGGGCTGCGGCCGGAAGCGAGGTAATTCATGGCCTGGTTCCCCAGCGTGCCCACCATTACATCGAAAAGCGCCAAGTCCACCATCTGACCGCGCCCGGTGCGTGCCCGCTGGTGCAGCGCTGCCTGAATGCCGATAACGGCATAGAGACCGGTCATGATGTCGGCATAGGCCACGCCGATCTTGTTGGGCGGGCCATCGGGGGTGCCGGTCAGGTCCATGATCCCGCTCATGCCCTGCACGATAAAGTCATAACCCGCGCGCCCGGCATAGGGGCCATCATGGCCAAACCCGGTGATGGAACAATAGATGAGGGCCGGATTGGCCTCCTTCAGACTGTCGTAATCGAGGCCGAACCGGGCGAGACTGCCGGGCTTGAAGTTCTCGATCACCACGTCTGCCTCGGCAATCATGGCGTGAACCTTTTTCAGGTCCGCGGCGCGTTTGAAATCCGCCACCATCGTATCCTTGCCGCGATTTGCGGCGTGGAAGTAGGCAGCGTCCTTGCTGCCATCGGGCCGATCTATGAACGGCGGCCCCCATTGCCGTGTATCGTCGCCGTCCGGTCCTTCAACCTTGTGCACTTCTGCACCCAGATCGGCCAGGACCTGCCCGGCCCAGGGGCCCGCAAGAATGCGGGCGAGTTCGACGACCTTGATGCCGTTAAGGGGGGATTCGCTCATCGGCTCGCTCTACGCTGCGCGCAACATGAGGTAAACGACTGCTTCGTCATGCGCCCTGAAGGCGACAGTGCAGCGACAGCGAATGCGCGCGATTGCCATGGCAGAGTTTTGCAGGTTAAATCGCTCCATGAATGCGCAACCGCTACCCTCTGCAGCTAGGCATGATCTTGGAAACCGGACAACGGCGGGTCTTGCCAGTCTGCAGACCTTGCGCCGCCAAATCGGGGCCGCAAGATGAAATTTGCCATTGCTCTGATCGTGCTGGCGGCAATCGGGCTGGCTGTCTCCTACATGATCTCCCCGCTGCGGACGTTCAACACACTGGTGCCCAAGGACAAGGGCAGCAGCAAGGTGGCAGAGGGGCAGGCATACGGCAGTGACCGGCGCCAGATGCTGGATATCTACGCTCCAGACGGCGCAAGGGAAGCTGCTCGCCCGGTGGTGGTTTTCTTCTATGGTGGCAGTTGGAACAGCGGCACCCGCGCCGGATATGATTTTGCCGGACACGCCCTGGCCTCGCGCGGCTTCGTGGCGGTCGTGCCGGACTATCGCCTCGTACCGGAAATCCGCTTCCCTGAATTTATCGAGGACGGCGCCGCTGCCGTTCGCTGGGTACGGCAGAACATCGCGAGCTTTGGCGGCGATCCGGATCGCATCGTGCTGATGGGCCATTCCGCCGGAGCGTACATCGCTGCCATGCTGGCAACCGATCCGCAGTGGCTGGGGGATGATCGCGGTGCCGTTCAGGGTCTGGTGGGTCTGGCCGGCCCATACGACTTCTTTCCGTTCGACACCGCCGCTTCAATTGCGGCGTTTGGCGACTGGCCGCGCGGCGAAGAGACCCAGCCGATCACCTATGCCGATGGAAGCGCCCCTCCGGCCCTGCTGCTGACCGGGGAGGAGGATACTGTGGTAAAGCCGCGCAACAGCGAGGCATTATCGACCACGCTTGCAGATGCTGGCGTAGGGGCCGAGATGGTGACCTATCCCGGCGTCGATCATATCGACATTCTTGTTGCGCTGGCCCGCCCCTTGCGCGGCCGTGCCCCGGTGCTGGAGGATGCCAGCCGCTTCATCGCAAACGTCACCGCCAACGATGAAGCAGCACCCAAGTCCGAAGATACGATGTCAGCGCGCACCGGGAGTTTGGCAGAACGTCAAGGCCTGCGCTAGGGCGTCGGGCAAAGGAGATTCATCATGCAACTAGGTCGTTTCAACCACATCGGTGTCGCCGTACCCAACATCGACGAGGCCATTGCGTTCTACCGGGATGTGCTGGGCGCAACCATGATTACCGAACCGTTCGACTTGCCCGAACAGGGCGTGAAGGTCTGCTTCGTCAACACCCCCGGCCACGCGGGCACCGAGGGGACGCAGGTGGAACTGCTGGCTCCGCTGAGCGAGGAGTCGCCCGTCACCAATTTCATCGCCAAGAACCCCTTGGGCGGCCAGCATCACGTGTGCTTCGAGGTGCCCGATATCAAGGCAGCGCGCGCCGAATTCGAAGCTGCGGGCAAGCGCATCCTTGGCCCCACGCGGATCGGCGCGCATGGAACGCCGATCTTCTTTCTCCATCCCAAGGACATGCTGGGCCAGCTGACAGAAATCATGGAAACCCCGAAGGACGGCGCGTCTCATTGATCCCCAAACTCGGCTTCTCGGTCGAGGAACTACTGCCCAAAGCGCGGGGTGGCGGTGCGCTGAAAATGGGACTGGTGGGTCTGAGCGAGGACGAGTGGCTTCAGCCCGAACCCGACCTCGCCGCGCGCAATGCCGCCTTCGACGCCCATTCCGATAGCGTCCAGCTTGCACCGGGCGTCGGACCTGCAGGCGCTGAAGTTTCCGCCTTGCTGGGCACAAGCGGCGGTTTGGAGGGTGCAGCACGCAGTGCGCACGAGGATATGTGCCTGCTCGCGGCGCAGGATTCAGAGGATGTCTACCGGCTGATCGGTGCGGCAGTTGCATGGCCCACGGACTGGCATCCGGCGGACAAGCTGGGTCTGCCGCTGGTCGCCCTTCATGCTCCTATCCATGGGTTCAGGCAGCAGCTTGCAAGCGCGGTAGATCATTTCATGGCGAAGCTGAAGCCCGGCCGGATATTCGGCCGCTGCAACTGGTTCGTTGCTCCGAAACCCGCGATGCGCTGGGTCGATACCGCTCCACCCCATGAAACCTTCGCTGCCGTCACGCCCGAAAATGCAGGCGAAACGCTGTTCGTGCGCTGTGAACGACAGACCCTGCGGCGACTCCCTGAAACAGGTGTCATCCTGTTCACCATAGGCGTATATGTGGCACCGCTGGGCACGCTGTCGGATGGGAACGTGGCGCGTCTGGCGCACGCGCTGGCCACAATACCACCCGAAGAGGCCGAGCGGCGCGGTGCGCGCTGGTTTGCGCCGCAACTCGGTGCCTATTCAGCCGTCCGGGCGCAAAAGACCGATACGAGAGGATAGATCGTGAGTCCTGCCCTTCCCTTGCTGATGCTGCTTGCCGCGCAACGCGGTGTCGAAACTGATGCTCCCGTATTCGCGAGCGAAGCGCCTGACTGTGCGGAGCCGATGACGCAGCAGGCCATGAACTATTGCGCAGGATTGGAATACAACGAGGCGGACAAGGCACTGAATGCACAATGGCGCGAAACGGCGGCAGAGATGCGTCGGATGGACGCTGCCAGCACTCCGGACGACGGTCGCCCCGGCTATTTCGAACAATTGCTTGCCGCCCAGCGTGCGTGGCTCATCTACCGTGACGCGCATTGCGCCAGCGAAGGGTATTACGCCCGCGGTGGAACGCTGGAGCCGCTACTGGTTGCCACTTGCAAGACCCAGGTCACCCGCGTGCGAACCCGGCAGTTGCGGGAACTAAGTGATAATCCGCGCTAGCGCGCGGCAAGTATCTGCCGAGCCGCCTCCAGCGCAGACGTATCGTCGACATCGCATAGGGTTTCCGGCGGTGCGTCGAACACCGTTACGCCATCAAGGTTGTAGAACAGCTTTCCCGCCCCACTGTCGCCCGCCAACCCGGTAAACCGTCCAACATCACCTGCTGCGATCTGCGCTGGAACCCCGAGATGGCCATCGGGATAGCGCGTGGCGGCGGTGGATGGGCAGGACGCTAGCCGGTGCAAGTGACCGGGATCGATCATCGGCATATCGGCCAGCAACAGCAGGACGCCGCGCGATTGTCGGGCAGCGTTGCAGCAGGCCAGCGCGACGGAGGTGCCCTGCCCTCGCTCCGGTGCCGGATTGGTGACCATGCGCCACCCTTGCGCCCCGCTGGCAAAGGCCGGTGGTTCGGGCCCCACCAGGATGATACCGGGCTGCAAGCCCGCAGCCGCGACACTATCGAGCACCCAGTTCCCCAGCGGACGGCCAGCACAGTCTGCGTCCAGCTTTCCTCCGCCGAAACGGCTGGCAAGACCGGCGGCAAGCACCGCCACCAGCGGCTCGCCTTCAGCGGCCCGCATGGTGGTGCGGGTGGCGCAGTTCGTATGCGCCCGAGATATCCGCCAGGGCCGAAAGCGCCAGGCCAATCGGTTCGCGGCTATGCTTTACCGTGCCGATGGGGCTGACGACGCGTGCGACTTGCTCGGGCGCAAAGCCGATCGAGACCAGCTCCGCCTCCCGCGCCGCGCGGGCAGGTGCCCCGCCCTGTGCGCCGATCAGGAAAGCAGGCGTGGTGAGCGCCCATTGCAGGATAGCGCGCTCCCATTCATGATCGTGGAACAGCAGGATGATCGCGGTCCAACGGTCGGCAAGGAGGTAATCGGGTATCTTCCCCAGCGACAATGCGCTGTCTTCGCGGTCGTGCGTTTCGACGGCAATGCCGCAGGCTGCCGCAACCTGCGCCATGGCGGCCAGTTCCGGCCCCTCCCCGAACACCACCAGTCGCAGTTCCGGCACATAGCGGCGCTGCGCCAGCGGACTGGGGGCGGGCAATGGCAGCCGGGCTTCCCTTCGCGCATCAAGGCCATCGATCACGTTCTGGCAAGCGGTGCGATCGGGATGGGGATCGATCAATATGTCCAGCCCGCCGCCGCAAGGCAGGCGAAAGTCGATCTTGGGCGAACCCGCGCCATAGCGGATGATCCGCCTCTCGCCGCCCTTCCGTATTTCGCGAGCCATTTCCTGCTCCAGGCAACCGTCTGCAAGGCTGCCGACGATGTCGCCGCCGGGGTGAACCGCAAGTTGCGCACCAAGGCGGCGTGAAAAGCTGCCCTCGATATGGGTGATGGTGCATAGGCCCACGCCGGGCTGGCAGGCCGCACGCAAGGCTGCATGATCGCCTGCAAGGGAAGCGCCCATCATACTGAGGGTTGTGCGCCGGGTTTTCTGCAGGTCCGATACCCTTGCACCAAGGTGCTGTGTCACCGCAATTCCTCGAACGCCACCATCGGGCCGATATAGCCGCGCCCGCTCGATGTGCCACCAAATTCAGGATGAGGTTGCAACCTATCCCACATGATGGCTCGAAAGATTGCTGAAACATCCCGGCTGTGGAACGGTCCGCCGCGCCGCCATGGCCTTGATCCTACTGTGTTGAGACGCTAACACACGTTCGTCGAACAGGGTGGACGGTTCCTCGATCCCGGTTTCATGCGCAACGTCTTTCGTGTGAATAGCCGGCACACTTTCGATGTCGGCTACCGTGACAGTAGCTGATCAGAACTACTAGGATTGTCGAGATAGTGAGAGCGAGACAAGTCTGGAAGATGCGCACTGTTAACCATTTGTTGCGCGAAGAACACGCCGTGTCGAGAGTTGCGGATAGTTGCAGACGCCCGGTTGGAACATTTGAAACCATAGTTTAGACACTTCGTGTCGCATAGGGGAGCATCAGTGGGGATGGACGGGAATACGTGCAGGGTACGCGCACGGCGCATGGCGGTGCTTGCAAGTCCGCTGTTTGCGCTGGGGGCATGTGCCACGCCCGCGAGCGACATCGCGCAGCCCGATATCGCTGTTCCCGCCCAGTGGCAGATCGCCGAGCCTGCACCGGTCAGTACCGACCTTACCGAATACTGGACGCTGCTGGGCGATCCCTTGCTCAGCGATTTCGTCGAACAGGCCATCCTCGATAACCGCGATCTGGCGCAAAGTGCAGCACGGCTGGAACAGGCGCGTTTTTCACTGGTGCAGGCGCGGGCTGGTTACCTTCCGTCTGTCTCGGCCACCGGCGGGGTCAATCGCGATGTCGGCGATCTTGCCCGCGACGACGTGCAATTCTCGCTTGGCGCAGATGCCGCATGGGAACTGGACCTGTTCGGCCAGATATCCGGCAGCGTTGCCGCCGCACGTGGAGAACTGGCCGCGCAAGGCTATTCACTGGCAGACCTGCAACGCCTGATCGTTGGTCAAGTCGCCATCGCCACGATCAACGCACGCGCCACGGCAGAGCAACTGGCGATTGCGCGCTCGACGCTGGCCTATCAGGACGACAACCTTCAGATCGCGCGCTGGCGCAACCAGGCCGGTCTGGTTTCCAGTCTGGATGTGGAACAGGCGCGTACGCAGCGCGCACAGACTGCCGCCACTATTCCGCTGCTGGAAAGCAGTCTCGTTGCAACCGCCAACTCCATCTCTACGCTCATCGGCGAACCGCCGGGACCGGTAATGGACGCCATCGTCGCGACCGAGCCGGAGCCGGTCCCTTCCCCGCCCCTGTTGGCCGGGTTCGAAGCACCGGCAGAAGTGTTGCGCCGCCGCCCGGATGTTCGCAGTGCAGAGGCTGCGCTGTTTGCCAGCACCGCGCGCATCGGCGTTGCCCGCGCGCAACTGCTGCCGCTAGTGCGCCTCTCAGGCAATATCGGCACCGGGCCAGTAACCGGCGGCAACCTTTTCGACATCATAACCGGTGGGCTGTTTGCCGGGGTAAGCCAGTTGATCTTCGATGGCGGGCGCACGGCTGCTCAGGTCGATATTGCACAGGCCGGGGCCGACGTTTCGCTGGCAGCTTGGGAGCAATCGATCCTGAACGCGCTGGAAGACGTGGAAACCGCCGCAGTTGATCAGCGCACCTCGGACGAGCGTGTCACCATCAACGAGGAGGCGCTGGATGCTGCCGAAAACTCCGCTCTTCTGGCGCGCAGCCAGTACCAGGCGGGCCTCACCGATTTTCGCACCCTGCTGACGGCCGAGAACCAACTGCTCTCCGCCCGTAACCAGCTAGTTGCCGCCCAGGCCGACCGTGCCATCGCATTTGTCCGCCTGACGCAGGCGCTGGGCGGCGGGTGGACCATTTCCGATTACGACCTCCCGCCGGTGGCCAGTAGCGCCACGGCGAACAACGACAGGATCGCCCAATGAGCCAGACCGACTCCGAAAACGAACAGGACATTGGCGAGTATCTCGACACCGGCAAGCCGCGCAAATGGTACAAGAAGCGCTGGGTATGGGTAATTGCGGTGATTGTGCTGGCGCTGATACTGATGTCCACGGTGTTTTCGGAGGATGAAGAGGGTCCGGAATACATCACCACCGAAGTGGAAGAGCGTTCGCTGGACCTGACCGTTACCGCAACGGGCAACCTGCGCCCCACCAACCAGGTGGAAGTCGGCTCCGAAGTGTCCGGCCGGATAGATGCCGTGCTGGTCGACGTGAACGATATCGTCTCGCGCGGACAGGTTCTGGCGCGGATCAACACCGACGTAATTCAGGACCAGATCACGCAAGGCCGCGCCAATCTCAATGCCGCACGCGCCGCCGTGGTGCAGGCGCAGGCGACGCTTGACGCGGACACCGCACAGCTGGAACGCCTTCGCGAAGTGCGCCGCCTATCCGATGGCCGCGTGCCCGCACAGGCGGAGATGGAGCAGGCAGAGGCTGCCGTGAACCGAGGGCGCGCTGCCGTAGCCAGCGCCCGCGCCAATGTCTCCAGCGCGCAGGCCCAGCTTTCCAGCGCGCAGACCAACAGCGAGCGCGCCGTAATCCGCTCGCCCGTGTCGGGCGTGGTGCTGGCGCGGCAGGTGGAGCCTGGACAGACCGTGGCCGCCAGCTTCAACACCCCTACCCTGTTCGTGCTGGCGGAAAATCTCGCGACCATGCAGTTGCGCGTGGATATCGACGAGGCCGATGTGGGCGAGGTGCAGCCCGGCCAGGCATCGACCTTCACCGTCGATGCCTATCCCGGACGCCGCTTTCCCGCAGTCGTGGAGCGGGTGGATCTTGCTTCCAACAATATCGCCCTCGCCAGTCAGCAACAGCAGGGCAATCAGGTGGTCAGCTACGAAGCGCGCCTGACCGTGGGTAACGAGGAAGGCCTGCTGCGTCCCGGCATGACGGCCACGGCCACGATCGCTACCACGAACACCGGCAATGCCATGCTGGTGCCCAATGGCGCGCTCAGGTTCGATCCGAACGAGGAGGAAGAAGGCGGCGGCATTTTCGGACCGCAGCAATTCGGGCTGGAAGGCGAGGACAACGCAACCATCGGCGTTGGCAGCCGCCAGACGGTTTACGTGGTGCAGGATGACGGCACGCTGCGCTCCATCGAGGTCGTGACCGGACAAAGCGACGGGCGCCAGACCGTCGTGACATCGGACGAACTCGAGGTGGGCATGAGCGTGGTCACCGGTATCAAGGCCGCGCAAGGGTGACACCGCCCGCGACCTCCTTTGCCGAAACTGGCACCCCAAACCAGGGGCGCGATGCCCAGGCGTTGATCGAAATGGAAGGCATCACCAAGACCTTCGGCGAGGGAGCTGCGGCATTCCAGGCGCTGAAGGGAGTCGATCTGTCCATCGATCGCGGCGATTTCGTGGCGGTCATGGGGCCGTCCGGTTCCGGCAAGTCCACGACCATGAACATTCTGGGTTGCCTCGATGTGCCCACCAACGGCCGTTTCCGCTTTCGCGGCGTGGAGGTGCAGGACCTTTCGCGCGATCAGCGTTCGCTGCTGCGGCGGCGCTATCTTGGCTTCGTGTTTCAGGGTTTCAACCTGCTCGCGCGTACCAGCGCGCTGGAAAACGTGGAACTGCCCCTGCTCTATCGCGGCGAGACCAAGAAGCAGCGCCGCCAAGCTGCGGAACGTTCGCTCGATCTTGTCGGCCTGCTGCCGTGGGCGGACCATACGCCGGCGGAACTGTCCGGCGGACAACAGCAGCGCGTGGCCATCGCCCGCGCCCTGGTGACCGATCCCGACGTGCTGCTGGCAGATGAACCCACCGGCAATCTCGACACCGAACGTTCGCTGGAAATCATGGAACTGCTGACCGATCTGAACAAGACCGGTATCACCATCCTGATGGTGACCCATGAGGAAGAGATGGCGCAGTTCGCCAAGACAATCGTGCACTTCCGCGACGGGCTGGTTGAACGTATAGAGCGTGGCCTGAAAGCGGGCGCACCTGCCGCCACGCCGCATGGGGAGCACGCCTGATGCTGCGCATGACCTTCGCCACGTTCCTGCTGGCCTTGCGCGAAATCCGCCGCCATCTGCTGCGTAGTTTCCTGACGACGCTGGGCATCATCATCGGCGTTGCTGCGGTCATTACCATGGTGACGCTGGGCCGCGGGTTGACGGCCAATGTGCAGGAAGAGGTCTCGGGCTTGGGTTCCGATGTCTTCATCGTGTTCCCCACCCGCGTCGATCCCAACACCGCCCCTCCCCCGTTCGACGATGCGGATATCCGCGCCGTAGAGAACCAGATTGCAGGGGTAGAGAACGCCGCCGGGTCGGTCAGCACCAACACCACCGCGTTTCACAACGGGCAGGACTGGGCAACCAGTGTGGAAGGTGCGGACATGGAGTTCTTCCGTGCGCAATCGATGGAGATCACCAAAGGGCGTGGCTTCAACGAACAGGACGAGGCGCGCGGGGAGAGCGTCTGCATCATCGGCCCCAAGGTGGTGGAAGAGATTTTCGTTGAAGATCAGGTGATCGGCGAGGAGATGCGCGTAGGCAATGTCTCTTGCCAGGTAATCGGCGTGCTCGAGGAACGCAGCAATTCCGTGGGCGGCGGCGATGCCAACGATGTTGTCTTCATGCCCCTGAAAACCGTGCAGCGTCGCTTTATCGGCAATGCCGACAATGTGCAGTTCTTCGTGGTGAAATACGACCCCACTTACTCAACCACCACCATCCAGCAGCAGTTGATAGACCTGTTGCGCGAACGCCGCGTGATCCAGGAAGGCGAAGAGAACAATTTCAACATCGTCGATACCGCCGAGATCAGCGATACTGTGAACAACATTACAGGCACGATGACTGCCGTCGTTACGATGATCGCAGCGATCAGCCTGCTGGTGGGCGGCATCGGCATCATGAACATCATGCTGGTATCGGTAACGGAGCGTACGCGCGAGATCGGTATTCGGCTTGCCATCGGTGCACTGGCGCGAGAAGTGCGCCTTCAGTTCCTGACAGAAGCGGTGGTGTTGTGTTGTTTCGGCGGGCTGATCGGCATTATCCTGGCATTGGGCCTGTCGATCATGCTGGCGGGCGTGGCCGACCTGCCATTCATCTTCGATCCCGTGGTCAACGTGCTCAGCTTCGTGTTTTCGGCCATCATGGGCATCGTCTTCGGGTATTACCCCGCCCACCGCGCCAGCAAGCTGGACCCGATCGACGCCCTGCGCCACGAGTAGGCCCAGCTTGGGGCGCCTGATCAGGCCGTGTCTACCAATACCACTTCGCTGTCCTCGATCGCTGTGATCCGCAAGGTGTCGAGATCGGCAATGGCGACGCCGTCACGAGCCTCGGCAATTTCGCCCTCGATCTCCAGCTTGCCGGTGGCAGGTACCAGGTACCCTTTGCGACCGCCTAGATCGTAGGTGACGGTTTCGCCTGCCGCGATGGTAGCGCCCAGCACGCGGGCGTCGGCCTGTATGCGCAAGGCATCGGCATCGTTCTCACGCCCGCTTGCCAACACATCGAACCGGCCCGACCGGGCATCCTTGGGAAAGCTCTTGCTGCCCCAGCTTGGCTCGTGGCCCTGCCAATCGGGCAGAATCCACAACTGGAACGAATGGGTCTCCTCGTCATCGACGTTGTATTCGGCGTGCTGGATACCCGTTCCTGCCGACATTACCTGCACGTCGCCCGCCTCGGTACGGCCTTCGTTCCCAAGGCTATCCTTGTGGGTGATCGCGCCTTTGCGGACATAGGTAATGATTTCCATGTTTTCGTGCCCATGCGGCGGAAAGCCCGAACGCGGCGCGATGATATCATCGTTCCAGACGCGCAACGCGCCCCAGTGCATGCGGCGCTGGTCGAAGTAATCTGCGAAAGAGAAGTGGAAATTGGCCTTGAGCCAGCCGTGATCGGACTTGCCCAGTGTATCGAACTTGCGGACTTCGATCATAAGTTATCTCCTTTAGAAAGGAGATGGTGCGCCCAATGACCGACGCAATATTTCCGCTTCTTCGGTACGGCAAAGCCAACCTTTAGTACCGATGCGGGCGACCGTGGGGAGGCGAAGCGGACATGACACGCCCCGCCCCCGACAATGGTACTCAGCCGGTTATCACGGCCCGGCATTCACCAAGCCCGATCCGTGCAAAACCCTCCTTCTCGGCATAGGCCGTCATGATGACCTCATCGCCGTCCTCCAGGAAAGTGCGTGTCTCGCCGTTTGCCAGGGTAATCGGCTTCTTGCCGCCCTGTGTCAGTTCGATCAGGCTGCCTTCGCCGCCCTCTTCACCGCTGGTCAACGTGCCGGTTCCCAGCAGGTCGCCCGGCATCATGTTGCAGCCACCAACCGAATGGTGCGTAACGAGCTGCGCCGCAGTCCAGTACATCGCCGTCATCGGCCCGGTGCTGAGCTGGTGCGGTTCGTCGCCATCCTCGCGCATTTTCGCGGTGCTGATGAACACATCCATGGTTACGCCAAAGGCGCCGGTCTTCTGGTCTTCCTCGTCCGACAGATAATCCAGCGGAGCCGGATCGCCCTGGGGGCGTGGCGGCTGCTCCGTACGGAAAGGCGCCAGCGCGTCCATGGTCACGATCCAAGGTGAAATGGTGGAGTGAAAGTTCTTCGCGAGGAAGGGGCCGAGTGGCTGATATTCCCACGCCTGGATATCGCGAGCCGACCAGTCGTTGAGGATCGAGATACCGGCGATATGCTCTTCGGCCTTGTCGATCGGGATAGGCTGACCAAGGCCATTGCCCTTCCCGATCCAGATGCCCATTTCCATTTCATAATCCAGCCGCGCGCTCGGCCCGAATGGCGGCTTTCCGCCATCTTCTGCAGGCTTTTTCTGGCCGCTGGGTCGCTTTACATCCTTGCCCGACAGGCGAATGGAGGAGGAGCGACCGTGGTACCCGATCGGCACATATTTGTAGTTCGGCAATAGCGGATTGTCGGGGCGGAACAGGCTGCCGATGTTCTCTGCATGATGGATACCGGTGTAGAAATCGGTATAGTCGCCGACGGTCACAGGCACGTAGAGATCGCAATCCTCGGCCTTGTGCAGCGCGGACTCCAACGCTTTGCTGTGGTCGTCGTCGGTTAGCATGGTGAAAAGAGCATGGCGCAGGGCGCGCATGGTTTCCGGTCCGCGTTGCAGAAGGTCGTTCAATTTGGGGCCGCTTGCGAGCCGGGCAGCAGTCGCTGCGTCCAGTTCCAGTGAATCCGCGATGTCCGCAAGGTCCAGTATCATGTCGCCGATGGCAACGCCCCCGCGCGGCTCGCCACCCTTGGGAGGAGAGAACACGCAGAGCGGAAGGTTCTGAACCGGGAAATGCGGATGACCATTGGCGCTTTCCACCCAGCTGGTGGCGTTCGCATCATGGGTGAAATCGGTTTCGATGGTCATGGTAGTTTCGCTTTCTCGAAGCCTTGCCAGCAGGCATCGTAGTCGGATTGGAGCAGGCCGCCGCCCATGGCGAACTGCGTGGTCTGAATGATCGACCGGCTTTCGAACATGAATGCCAGCGTATCCTCGATCTTCGTCGGTTTCAGGTCGGCCGCCATCGCATTGCGCGTAGCTTCCGCGTCTGGGCCATGGCCGTTGAACTGGTTGTGCAACGATGCGCCGCCGGGGGCAAAGCCGCCGCCTTCCTTCGCATCGTACACGCCGTGGATCAGGCCCATGAATTCGCTCATCACATTGCGATGAAACCATGGCGGGCGAAATGTATCCTCGGCCACCATCCATCGCGGCGGAAAGATCACGAAATCGCAATTGGCGGTGCCCGGCGTATCCGACGGGCTGGTGAGAACGGTGAAAATGGAGGGATCGGGGTGATCGAAGCTGACCGTGCCTATGGTGTTGAAGCGCGACAGGTCATATCGACAGGGTGCGGAATTGCCGTGCCATGCCACCACGTCGAAGGGCGAGTGGTCGATCATGGTGGTCCACAGCTTGCCGTTGAACTTCTGGACGATTTCGAAGGGTTCGTCGCGATCTTCGAACCAGGCGACGGGAACCTCGAAATCGCGCGGGTTGGCAAGGCCATTGGCACCGATCGGGCCGAGATCCGGCAGGCGGAAAGGCGCGCCGAAATTCTCGCAGACATACCCGCGCGAAGGCCCCGCCAGCTCTACACGAAAACGCATGCCAGCCGGGATCAGCGCAATGGAACCGGGCGACACATCCATGCGGCCAAGCTCGGTAACGATACGCAAGGTGCCCTGCTGCGGCACGATCAGCATCTCGCCATCGCTGTTCTGGAATGCGCGCGCGTCCATGCTGGCTGTAGCGGCATAGAGATGAATCCCGATGCCGCAGGCAGTTGGATCGCCATTACCACCGTAAGTGATCAGGCCATCCACGAAATCCACCGCGCCTTCGGGCATTGGCAGTGGATCCCAGCGCAGGCGATTGGGCGTGGTGTGACTGATATCAGGCGCAGTAAGGTGCCCAGCGCCGGAGTAAGGTTGGAAAGCACCGTGCGCCGTGGTGGGCCGCATGCGATAAAGCCAGCTGCGACGGTTCTCTACGCGGGGGGCCGTGAAGGCGGAAGTGCTGAATTGCTCTGCATAAAGACCGAATGCCGGACGCTGCGGACTGTTGCGCCCCTCGGGCAATGCGCCCTCCACCGCCTGTGTGGCAAAATGGTTGAGAAATCCGGTCTGGTACTGCATCCGTCTGGTCTCACCTGAAACTTGTTTTCAGGCCTCATGCCCCTCTTGGCCGTTGTTGGCAATGGTCGTAGGGGTACAACGTGTCAAACCGCAGGAGGTGCCGATGAAGCTTTATGGATACTGGCGGAGCTCTACCAGCTATCGCCTTCGCTGCGCGCTGGAACTGAAGGGGCTGAACTACGATCAGGACCCGGTAAACCTGCTGGAAAGCGCGCAAAAGGGGGAGGCTTTTGCCTCGCGCAATCCCTTTGCCACGGTGCCCATGCTGGAATATGACCGCCGCGATCGCGCCCAGAGCATGGCCATTATCGAATGGCTGGACGAGCGCTTTACCGAAGCCCCCCTGCTTCCGGTTAGCGTAGAGGAACGTTTTACCGCGCGCGAGCTTGCCTATGCCATCGCCACCGAACTGCATGCACCGTTGAACCTGCCTGTGCTGAAATACCTCAAGAACGAACTGGGCCATTCGCAGGAGGAGATTGACACCTGGTACCGCCACTGGCTCGCCAAGACGCTGAATCCGGTGGAACAACGGCTCGAACAACTGAAGACTGGCGATTTCCTTTTCGACCAGCCGGGCCTGTTCGAAACCGTTCTGATACCCCAGCTCTACAACGCGCGCCGGTTTGAATACGACCTTACTGCCTCGCCCCGCATGGTGCAGATAGAGCAGGCCTGCCTTGCGCTGTCCGCTTTCAAGCGTGCCCATCCGGACAACCAGCCCGACGCAGCCTGAATCGCCAACTTGCCCGCGCTGGCTTGCCCCCTTGGCCGCGTCCATTAGATAGGCAGGAAAAGGAGAGGCATTTCATGAGCGATATCGTTCGCATTCCCGGCAATTCCCCTGACACGCACTGCACGGCGGAGGAGTACGAGGCGCTGTACAAGCGTTCTGTCGAGGATGTGGATGCCTTCTGGCTGGAGCAGGCTCGCGAGCGGCTGGACTGGTATCGCGAGCCCACGAGGGCCGGCGAATGGTCTTTCGATCCGGTCGATATCAAATGGTTCGCCGATGGTTCGCTGAACCTGTGCCATAACTGCGTGGATCGCCACCTGCGAGAACATGCCGAGCGCACTGCACTGATATTCGAGCCCGACGATCCTGCCACTCCGTCACGCAATCTGACCTACGCCGATGTGCATCGCGAGGTCGTGCAGATGGCCAATGCGCTCAAGGCGATGGGGGTCAAAAAAGGCGACCGCGTCACGCTCTACATGCCGATGGTGATCGAAGGCGTGCTGGCCATGCTGGCCTGCGCAAGGATCGGAGCGATTCACTCGGTCGTGTTCGGCGGTTTTTCTCCCGAAGCCTTGGCAGGGCGGCTGGAAGCTTGCGAAAGCCGCTTCGTCATCACTGCCGATGAAGGGCTGCGCGGCACCAAGACGATTCCTCTCAAAGCCAATGTCGATGCTGCGCTGGAACTGCCAGGAGCCGCGGTGGATGGCGTGCTGGTGATCCGTCACACTGGTGGCGAAATCACTATGACGGAAGGGCGCGACCACTGGTACGCGGATCTTGCCAGCGACGATGATTGCCCGTGCGAGGAGATGAACGCCGAAGACCCGCTTTTCATCCTCTACACCTCCGGCTCCACCGGGAAGCCCAAGGGCGTGGTGCACACCTCCGGCGGCTATGCGTTATGGTGTGCCGCCACCTTCCACTACACCTTCGATTACCAGCCGGGCGAAGTGTTCTGGTGCAGCGCGGATATCGGCTGGGTGACGGGCCATTCCTACGTTACCTACGGTCCGCTGCTGAACGCGGGCACCAGCGTGGTGTTCGAAGGCGTGCCGAACTACCCCGATCACGGCCGTTTCTGGGACGTGGTCGCCAAGCACAAGGTCAACATCTTCTACACCGCCCCCACCGCCATCCGCGCGCTGATGCGCGAGGGCGACGACTGGGTGAAGCGGCATGACCGATCGTCCCTGCGTATCCTCGGCACGGTGGGTGAGCCGATAAACCCAGAGGCGTGGCGCTGGTATTTCGAGGTGGTGGGCGAGAGCCGCTGCCCCGTGGTGGACACCTGGTGGCAAACTGAAACGGGCGGACACATGATCACCACCCTTCCCTACGCCCACGACATGAAACCGGGCAGCGCTGGCAGGCCGTTCTTCGGCGTGCAGCCCCTGCTAGTCGACAACGAAGGACAAGCGCTGGAAGGCGCGACCGAGGGGAACCTGTGCATTTCTGCCAGTTGGCCGGGGCAGGCAAGAACCGTTTACGGCGATCACGATCGCTTCATCGAGGCCTATTTCTCCACCTTCCCCGGTCGATATTTCACCGGCGACGGGTGCAAGCGCGATGATGACGGCTATTACTGGATCACGGGCCGGGTGGATGATGTCATCAACGTCTCGGGCCACCGCATGGGCACCGCGGAAGTCGAAAGCGCGCTGGTGCTGCATCCCCAGGTCGCAGAGGCCGCCGTGGTCGGGTACCCGCACGAGGTGAAGGGACAGGGCATCTACTGCTACGTCACCACGATGGAAGGCGTGGAAGCATCGGACGAACTGCACGCCGAATTGAAGCAGCAGATTCGCAAGGAGATCGGGCCTGTCGCCACGCCCGATCACATTCATTTCACCGACGGTTTGCCCAAGACCCGCAGCGGCAAGATAATGCGGCGCATCCTGCGCAAGATTGCCGAGAACGATTACGGGGCGCTGGGCGATACTTCCACGCTGGCAGATCCTTCGCTGGTGGACCGGCTGATCGACGGGCGTCAGAACCGCTAGGTGAGCCTATCCATGCCCTAATGCATGTGCGGCTTTTGCGCCCCGCGCGGCACGCGGATGTTGTCCACCAGTTTGCGAATGTTGGCGGGCGGCGCCTTGGTAAGGGACGCCACAACGGTCGCCACGGCGAAGTTGATCACCATGCCGACCACGCCGATACCTTCTGGCGAAATGCCCAGCAGCCAGTTCGCCTCCACATTGGCGGCGGGCGCCCACAGCTTGAACCAGGCGATATAGAGGAAGGTGAAGACAAGTCCGGTCACCATGCCGGCAATGGCCCCTTCCCTGTTCATGCGCATGGAAAAGATGCCCATGAAGATCGCAGGGAACAGGCTGGCGGCGGCTAGCCCGAAGGCAAAGGCCACCACCTGCGCCACCCAGCCGGGCGGATAGATTCCCAGATAGCCCGCCACCACGATGGCCGCTGTCGCCGCGATGCGCGCGGCAAGCAGTTCGCCTTTCTCGGTAATGTCGGGCCGGAATGTCTTCATCAGCAAATCGTGACTGACGCTGGAGGATATCACCAGCAGCAACCCCGCCGCAGTCGACAGCGCCGCGGCAAGCCCGCCCGCCGCGACCAGTGCGATCACCCAGCCAGGCAAGTTGGCGATTTCGGGGTTGGCCAGCACCATGATGTCGCGGTCGACATAGACCTCGTTCTCATTGTCCGTGGCGGCGTTCTCCAGCACGCGTTCGCCCGACGCACCCTCCCCGCTTTCGCTGAACACCGGCGCGCCCTCGAATGCGTCTCCCGGCCTGTATTGCATGCGCCCGTCGTCGTTCTTGTCGCGCCAGGCGATCAGGTCGTTCGCTTCCCAATTGGTGAACCATTCAGGCGCTTCAGCATAGCTTTGCTCGTTCACCGTATCGATGAAGTTGAGGCTGGCAAAGGCGCCCACCGACCCTGCCGTCACATACAGCAATGCGATGAACAACAGCGCCCAGCCCGCAGATTTGCGCGCGTCCGATGCCTTGGGCACGGTGAAGAAGCGCACGATCACATGCGGCAGGCCCGCCGTACCCACCATCAGCGCCATCGTGATGCAGAAGACGTCGATCGTGGATTTGGACCCATCGGTATAGGCGGCAAAGCCTAGGTCGGTCAGCACCAGGTCCAGCTTTTCCAACACGTAAAGACCGCTGCCGTCGTTCACCTCGCTTCCCAGTCCCAGTGCCGGGATCGGGTTGCCGGTAATCAGGAAGCTGATGAAAAACGCAGGCACCATATAGGCGAAGATCAGCACGCAATATTGCGCAACCTGTGTGTAGGTAATGCCCTTCATTCCGCCCAGCACGGCATAGATGAACACGATGCCCATGCCGATGATCACGCCCCACAGGATCGGCACGTCCAGGAAGCGGCTGAACACGATGCCCACGCCGCGCATCTGCCCAGCGATGTAGGTGAAGCTGATGAAGATCAGGCAGATAACGGCCACCACGCGCGCGGTTCTTGAGTAATAGCGAGTGCCAATGAAATCGGGCACGGTGAACTCGCCGAATTTGCGCAGATATGGGGCCAGGAGCAGCGCCAGCAGCACATAGCCACCGGTCCATCCCATCAGGTAAACGCTGCCATCATAACCGAGGAAGGCGATCAGGCCCGCCATGGAGATGAAGCTGGCCGCGCTCATCCAGTCGGCAGCGGTGGCCATGCCGTTCACTACCGGATTGACCCCGCCGCCTGCGACGTAGAATTCGCTGGTGGTGCCTGCCCGGCTCCAGATCGCTATGCCGATGTAGAGCGCGAAACTGAGGCCGACGAAAATGTAGATCAGCGTCTGCGTGTCCATGCTGCCCGCCTCAGCCGTCGTCATCATCGACATCGAACTTGCGCTCGATACGGTGCATGGCGACCACGTAGATAAGGATCAGGGCAAGAAAGACGTAGATCGCGCCTTGCTGTGCAAACCAGAAGCCTAGCGGATATCCGCCGATGCTGAACTGATCGAGGAAGTCGCGAAACAGGATACCGGCCCCGAATGATGCCGCGAACCAGATACTCAACAAAGTGGCAAGCAGCCGAATGTTCGCCCGCCAATAGGCCTTGCGCATAGGGCTCTGTTCTTCCGAAAATGGCTCGGTATCTCGCCTGTCCGGCTCATCCATTGCTTACTCCCCGTCTGCCAGTGCCCGGCAACCTGCCAAGCCTATAGCATGCAGGCGAGCGCTGCCAGCAGTTGGATTGTCGTTCAGTTGCCGGTTGCCAATTGAAGGTAAGGTCGAAGCGCTGAAGGGAAGCATAGCGATCGGACTTTTGCAGCTAGCAGATATCGGAAGTTCGCGAACGGCAGCCCAGTTGCACGATACGCCCGCCTCTCGCGCTGTCGCGCGCGCGTTCGATCCAGTCGTGATAATAACCGACATCGGCGAAAATCTTCGCCGTGTCGGCAAGGCCGCAGCCTGCACCGTAGGAGACCAGGCCCACAACTTCCCGCCGACTTCCGGTCCGGTAAACCAGCGGACCGCCGCTGTCTCCGCGGCACGCATCCACGCCTTCGTCATTGCCGGCGCACAATTGGCCGGGCAGGATGCGGACATCGTTCAATTGTCCCATGTTGCCGCAAACCGAAGGGTCACGAAGATACAGATCACCCACCTGCAAGGTTTGCGAGTAGCGTTGCAGCCGACCTCGCACATCGCGAATATCTGACGTATCGTAAGTGACCCCGGTCAGCCCCCAGCCCGTCAGCATCAGCGGGGAACTCAGCGCGCGGCCACGATAGGGTCGGCTCGGAACGGCTGCACGTCTCACCCCGCTGGTTTCGATATCGGAATCCAGTTGCAACAGGGCGATGTCATGCTGGAAGTCATTCGACCGGCCACGATATCCTGAATGTACCACCGCCGCGACGATCCGGAATGCCTGGCCACCGTCCTGCGCATCGCTGGCGCCGAGGCGAACACGCATCAGGCGGGAAAGGTCGTCATTGGTCCAGCCTTCCACGCAATGTGCCGCCGTCAGTACCCACCGGCCCCCGATATACACCCCGCCGCAGATATGTCGGCCCTCCCAATCGGGGCGATAGGAGCCGAACCGTTCCAATTCCTCGCGTCGCAGGGTCGGGGTCTGGAACAGGGACAGACCGGCGCGGGACCGGATCAACTGCGCCTGCCAGGGTGCCTCCCCAGGTCGCACGTCGCGTCCTCTGAGAACTCGCCTCGTGGGCGGATTCCAGGCAGTCATGAACGCACGGGTCGCCGGGGAGCATTCGGAAACCTGCTCATGCCCGTCCGGCGAAAAAGGCTGCTGCCCTTCATCGTCCATCGGCTCGGTTGCACCGGGAAATGCAGGATCGGGGCAATAGGAATTTGGCGTGGAGACCAGCACCGCCCACGCCACTTCGCCATAAGAGACCTGCGCCGTATAGGCGATCAATGCATTCCACTTGCGTGGAAAGCGGGCGGTCGCCCGTTCTGCCAGCACCCCTCTGGCCTGGTATCCCAGATAATCGAGGAACGCAGTAAAGGCGCGAAGCTGTGCGGGTTCGGCTTTGTTGAGCGCACTTGCAAGAATGCCCCGCTCGCCAACCGGCAGCACCTCGGTCAGTTCCAGCAGTGCGGTGCGTTCTGCAGCGGGAAGGCCTGCGAAAACCTCCTGGAAACGCGCCTGCTCCTCGGGATAAAGTTCTTCCAGGATACGCCCGTACACCTGCGTTTCGAACACGGTGAACGACACGTCATCGGCAGGGGCGTTCTCTTCATCAGGAAGAGAGACATCCTTCGCCGGGCTGATCGTGGGCGAAGTGAGGAATACGGCCATGCCCAGGCCGATCAACACCGCAAAGCGCCCGAGATACAGACGCCTCGTGCCCCGCTGCCCGTTAAAGTGGCTAGGTGAGGGGTTTCGCCTCACTCGTCATTCGGGCGGGGACCACTGGTATCGCCGTTGGGGTCGATGGAAGCGACAGGCTCGACCGTCTCGCTATCGTCCCCCATGGTTTCGTCCATCCCCTCGTCCATGCCGTCCATGGCCGGTGCATCACCCATCACCTCTTCGTCGGGCAGGGCATCGATAGCGCCTTCTTCGACCATCTCGTCTTCTGCTTCGGGCTCTGCACAAGCGGCAAGGCCGAGAGATGCGGCTGCAACAAAGCTGGCAAAAACGAATTTTTTCATAGCATAGTCTCCGGACCCGGTTCCAATTATCCCGCCCTATACCAGACCGAGACTTGTCTGGACTGCCGTAAAACGGGCGTCTTGTCGAATCCCGGCAAGTAATGGATCGACGCTGGACATTGGCAAGCCTGCATCGCCGCGTAGCAGCCCTGCCTCCAGCGCACTCAGCGCCGCTTCTGTTTCGCCCCACATCGCAAACACTTGCGCCTGCTGGTAAAGACTGTTGTCACCATAGGTCTCCACCATTTCGGCAATTCTCGCCTCGCCTGCTTCCCGGCCCGAAAGCCGTTCGTCGACGATGGCAAGACCGCGCAACCGCGCGAGCGTTACCGATTCTCCCTCGTAATGCCCGCGCGCACCCTCGTAATCGCCGGAAAGCAATTCGATATCGCCAAGCATCCATTGCAAACTGCCGACATCGGGATTGAGAACAAGTGCAGTTTGGGCATGGTCTTGCGCGGCGTCGAAACGGCCTGCCAGGTATTCGATCAGCGTAGCAGTCCGGAAAACTTGCGCGTTGAGCGGATCGATACGCAAGGCGCGCGCAATCGCGTCGCCTGCCGTGTCGAATTCGCCGATATAGGCGGAAAATTGCGCAAAGGCACCGATGATCTGCGCATTGCCGAAGCCCAGCTCGAAACTGGTCTGGTAGGGTTCACGCGCCCCCCGCAGGTCCAGCTTGTACTGCCTGATGATCCCCAGGGCCGCATGCCCTTCCGCCGCGTTGGGCGCCAGTTCGATAGCACGCTTGGCAAGCGCTTCGGCGCGCTGCATCGCCTGCGCCAGCTGCTCACCGCTGCTGTAAGCGGCGGCCACGATTGCAAGGCCCCAGCCACAGGTCGCATGGCCCACGGCATATTCGGGATCGATAGCGATTGCGCGTTCAAGTTCGGCCAGCGCCTGCCGGTCTGTTTCCTCGCTGGCGGCGCTGCGCAGCAGAGCAAGGCCATGGAGGTAATGATCCAGCGCCTTGGTATTCTGCGTGCCGCCGGGGCGCTCTGTAATCGCCACACCATCTTCTTCCGCAGCGAACAATTCATCCACCACGCTGGTGGCCAGTTCGCGGTGCAGGTCCAGCGCGTCCTCGCTGGCGCGCTCGAACAGTTGCGACCACACCTCGAAACCGGACGCCACGTCCACCAGCCGGGCGGTAATCCGCAAGATCTCGGCAGACCGGCGAACCGATCCTTCCAGCACGTAGGCGACACCCAACCGCTCTGCCACTTCGGCGACATTCTGCGTCGCTTCCTCGAATATGCGCGAAGATGTTTCGGCGGCGACCAGCAGTTGGCGGTTGAGGCTGAGGGTGATGCGCAGTTCCTCGGCCAGACCGGCAGAGAAGTAATCCTGCTCCGGATCGCCGCTAAGGTTGCGAAATGGCAGAACCGCGATGCTGTTCCCTGCCGGTCCGCTGGCGAAAAACTGCGGGTTGAGCATCGCAAAGCCCGCCAGTCCCGCAGTGACTGCAACCGCTCCGCCTGCCAGCAAGCCGCGACGAGAGACTCTCGGCCCGCTGGTTTGCGGCAAAGGCGCGGGCATCTCGCGCCCGTGCATTCCGGCCACGGCTGCCACCAGTTTTTGAGCGGCAGGCTCGCTCGCCCGCCCTCCCCAGCCGGCAAAATCCAGCGCCTGAAACTGCCGAAAGCCAAGCGGGGCGATACTGCCATCCATCGAGACCGGGATCAGGCAGCCGCGCTCCCGCCCGCTCATCGCCTCGTCGCGCACCCAGTTCGATCCGGTCGAGGTCTTCGTCCACAGAACGACCACGGCTTCGGCATTTTCCAGAGCCTGCTCGGTGGTTTCCACGTAAGTGGTTCCCGCTTCCAGCGCGTCGTCCCACCACACCCGGAAACCGGCGCCTTCCAGCAGGTCGATTATGCGCCGGGCGTGATCCTTGTCCGCACGCGAATAGCTGACAAAGACGCTCGCTTCGTTGCCACCTTGCGAGAGCCGCTCCATCTCGTCCATCGGCAAGGCCCCTTCCTCAACGAACAGATAGGCATGTTACCGCAATTCAGGCAGGAAGCGAAATGTGCTTGCCGCTGAACACCGCCTGCCAGTTCTCCAGTTCCTCTACCACGACCTCGTCCAGGCCATGGACAAGCTCACTCACCGCGCCGAATGTAATTGCCGCATCGGACGATTGCAGCAGGAGGTTTATGCGCTGCGCAATGTTATCCAGCTTGCCCGCCGTGACCTGTGATATCGCGGCAAACCTCTCGAAATCGGCGAAAAAACGGATGCCGGCAATACTGGCACCCAGGGTGGGGAAGGCAATGCCGAGGAATGTAAGGCCCATGGAAACCGATGCAGGCCAGGCGTAAGGCAGCGCGCCGGCTACTGCCCCGGCTTTCAGCAGCAGATAGACCGATACCGAGATGATCGCGAGGACGAACAGCGTCTCTGCAATCCTGTCCAGCCGATGGTCCACCTTGCGAAGCCGCTTTGCCTTGGCGCGGTGATAATCGCGTTGCCCCTCTACATGGGGCAGCAGGATGCCTTGCGTCATCGTGCGCAGGTACGCATGTGTAAGTGCGATGTTCGGCAATCCGGGAGAGCGCAGGCAATGGCGGCTGTATTGTTCTGGCCACTCGCGCCCTTCAGCCCTGGGCCACTTTCCCGCCGGGCGAAAGACACCCAGCAGCAGCATGATAGGGCCATGCCGCAGATATTCCGCCACGCGGCGCGTCTCGAACCAGTGGGCGTGCCAATTGTATCGCTTGCCGATCAGGGTGATGCCCACGATCAGAAGAAGCAGCACCAGCTCTATCGATGCGAAGATCCATTTTTGCTCCGCCAGGCCAAGCGGAAGATAGGCTGCACCGATGATAACCGCGAAGGCAGCGAGCATGAAGTTCAGACACATGCCGCTGCGATAGGCATCGGAAAGCCAGCTGGAGATGCCGTCGGACCAGGCGAACTGCGGCATGATAGTCTGGACGATCGTTTCAATCTGTCGGCTGTCCGCCCCCTCTACACCGCGGGCGGCAAGAACCATGGGGGCGGCGCTGCCCTCGGCGATCTCGTCGGGCTGCTCATACCGATTGACGAGACGCGTACGCGATCGCCCATCGCTGCCGAAGGTCTTTTCGATCCAGCGGTACAGCAACCAGGCTGGGTTGCTGCCACGGTGCCAGCGTTCGGTCTCCAGCGGGGTCGGCGTGTTTGCTTCGGAGCCGCCGGTGACGGCTTCGATCAGCGTATCCAGGGCATGGCCGCGTTGTTCGCCGTGAACACCGATTTCTTCGGGTAGAGTGTGGATAGTCCAGTCGTCCGGACACGCCGGATCGATCAGAACGACCGGCGTACCGCTGCTCAGCGCCGCCTTGATGGTATGCCCCGTGCCGCCGGGAAAATTGGCAGCCTTGCCATCCCATACGGCAATCAGCAGGTCCGCCTGCTCGATCATCACCCGCCCCGCCAACGTCACACGATCGTTTATCTGCATTTCCAGCGCGCGCCGGATGGCGAAGTTTCCCGGTGACGCCAGCGTATCGAGATACAGGGCCGCAATCTCGTCATCGCGCTCTGCCAGGGCAAAGCAGTGCGCGGCTTCGGTCATCTCGCGCAGACGCGCAGCCCGGCGGGCGACCTCGGCATCGGCGGCGTCGCGGCCTTCCAGCAATGCCTGCGCATCCTCCAGCGTGACGGGCTGGGCGTTTATCGCGGCGTTCAGCGCCTTGCCGAAGGGCAGCGGTGCGATCACCTGCCAGCCCTTTTCCAGCGCCAGCCGCGCCGTGATCTGATCGACACCTTCAGCCAGCAGGTTGTGCAATCGCACCGGCGCGAGCGTGTCAGCCGACTGCTCCAGCAGGTAAGCAATCCGGTCGAAAATGCCGTGGAGGACCGCCTCGACTTGACCAAGATTGGCTTCCAGCGCGGGATTGTTGTGACGGTGCCCGGTTACGGCGAGCGAGAGGTGGCGCAGCGCCAGTTCCGGGCGCGCGACGCTCACTTCGCTTCCTCGCCGCCGGACCACAGTTTCTCCATCATCAGGTAGCTGAACGATGCGCTCCAGGCGATCAGCATCAGGCCCATCAGCGCCTCGATCCCGGCAACGATACGAACCGCGCCTGTAGGGATGATGTCGCCCACGCCAAGCGTGGTGAAGGTGGTGATGGAAAAGTAGAAGTAGTTCACGAAACGGTCTGCCCCTCCTTCGCCCAACCCTTCCAGCGCACCCAGCCAGCTCGACCAGTGCATGAGGTAGAACGCCAGGGCGAACAGCAGCACCTCGACAAGATGCGCGGCGAACACGCCTGCCAGCACATACAGCATGGGCCGTCGAACATCGGTGTGCATCCGCGATATGGTAACGGCGAACAATCGCAGGGCGATGTAATGAACATAAAGGCAGGCCGACACCAGCAAGGCCGATATCAGGCTGGCGACCACGATCTGCTCCAACGCCCCCTCCTCCTGAAACTGCCTGCCGCTGCCCCGGCCCCTCGCCATGAAGACTTAGATGCTCGGGACGAGAAGGTCCATAAGCCGATGGCAGGCTGCCTGAACCGCGCAGTAGCCGAAGGCGTATTCGGCCATGGCGACATACCAGTCGCCGGTCAGGGCCGGTGATCGCGCATCAGGTCAAGGCGATGCTGGATTTGCGGTGCTGCCAGAAGGTCTCTCAACGGTGCCTCAAGGCGCCTTTGCCAGTTGGGATGTTCGGTAACGGTGCCGGGAATATTGGGCTGCTCAATCAATCCGAGCAAATCCTCCAGCGTAACGATCGCCAGCGCGCATGGCGTACCGGCAATGTGCGTGAGTGCAGCATCCACGAAGGTTTGCGGATCCGACGCGCTGGGGCGCGGTGTATCCCCTGCCAGCGTGGACCACAGCAGGCCGCGATCCCATTCGCGAATGTCCTGCGCATCGGCAAGGGTGACGCCAGGCGGCAACCGGCCCAGCCGGTCTGCCCATTCAAGATCGCGGCCGGTCCACCAGCCCGCCAGCGTCTGCGTGTCATGCGTGCCGCTCATCGCTGCCGCCTGCGGATCGTAATCGCGCGCCCCGATGAAGCCGTGGTCTTCTGCCCGCTTGAACCATAGCACCTGCATGCCCAGCATCGCGCGCCGCGCAATGGCATCGGAAAAGCCGTGGGGGGCCGTGCCCAGGTCCTCTGCAACCACGAAAGCGTCTGCCAGATGCGCTTCCAGCGTCACCAGCCGCAGCAGATCGTCGAACGGAAAGGCCAGATAGGCGCCGTCTGCTGGGCCTCCACCTTCGGGGATGACCCACAACCGGGCAAGACCGAAGGCATGATCGATCCGCAGTCCGCCGCCGTGCGCCAGCGCGGCACGGATCATGGCGATCCACGGGGCATAGCCGCTACGCCGCAACCCTTGGGGAGAGAAGCTGGTGATCGACCAGTTCTGCCCCTGCGGGCCAAGCGGATCAGGCGGCGCGCCGATAGTAAGGCCGCGCAACATGGTATCGCCCATGGCCCAGCAATCGCTGCCACCCGGATCAACCCCGACTGCAAGATCGCCGACCAGACCGATAGTCATACCCGCTGCCAATGCGCGGTCCTGCACGGTCGCGAGGCTCTGACGGGTCAGGGCTTGCACGAAGAGGTGGAACTCCACTTCTTCCGCATGTTTTGCGGCAAAACTGGCGACCGATCTATTATGGGGGTTGCGGTAGCGCGCAGGCCAGTCGCGCCAGCCTCTCGCACCGCCGGGACGGAAATGGCAATCCAGCGCATCGAAGATCGCATGCAGGCGCTGCGCCGCGTCCGGCTCGCCGATGATCTCGGCCTTTTCCGCCGGGGAAAGTCCGTCGAATATGGCGCGAAGACGAGTGTAGCGTTGAGGCATGGCGCGGGGCCAGTCGATTAAAGCGTCGCTCTGCGTCGCATCGACGGGATGTGATTGGTCCAGCAGCGTCAGGTCGGCCATCGCGCCGTTCAGGAAGATGCGGCTGGATGGGGAATAAGGACTGAACCCCTCGCCATTGCCCGGAAACAGCGCATGGACGGGATTGATGGCCACCGCGTTGGCTCCCGCCTTTGCCAGAGCCTCTACTACCCTCGCCAGATCGCCAAAGTCACCGAAATGCGAAGAATGCTCACCGCGCAACGCAGGGATTTGCAGCGAGATGCCCCACGGCTTTCGATCCTGGACCGGTGGCTGTGGACATTCCATCGGCGCAACTGCCAGCCGGGTCTGCGCGCCGTCGACGCGGCAATCGTAGTAACCTGGCACTTCAGGTGCAATCGGCAGACCATCGCGCAGCTCCAGCGTCGACCGCGTTCCATCCGCCTCTGCTATCTCGACGCTCTGGCAACGATGCGGGACGTCGATTGGCTGCCCTGCATCGGCAACCAGCAGCGCAGGAAGGCTTTCCTGCTCGCGTTGCAGAGCCTTCATGCTGCTAGCTATCTGCCGGGGAGAACCCGTCCTGTAACCAAGGGCCGCCAATATCGCTGTCAGTGTGGCATCCGGCACCACGTGCTCACGCCCGTCGACATCGCGCCATTCGCGTTGCAACCCGGCAGCTTCGGCCAGTGCGTACAACGACTCATTCCTGTTAATCATCGCTGTTCCTCGACGTTACAAGCCGAGCATTGCCCGACATAGCGGAAACCGCAACTCGAATGCTGCGTTGCACAAGTTTATCTCCCGCCCTCGGTCTTGCGGATTGCGCAGCGCAAAAAAACCTGCCTAGTGACGCGGAGGAGAGGCGCAACGGCACCCCGCGTAAGCCGCATTCGCGGCGATCACGGGCCAGATCAAGGATTTGTATTCAAGTGACCACACTCTCGCGTCCCGGCAATGATGAAATCGATGCCCTGATTATCGATGCCCTGCGTCATCGCGTGGGCAAGGACGAGCGAGCTGCCAGGCCACACGACTGGTATACCGCCACGGTCTATGCCTTGCGCGACAAGGTGATCGACCGCTGGATGGAAAGCACGCGGCGCACCTATGCCGACGGGGCAAAGAGGGTTTACTATCTCAGCCTGGAATTCCTCATCGGGCGGCTGCTGCGCGACGCGGTGAACAACCTTGACCTGTCCGGCGCGCTGGAACGCGCCCTGAACAAGCACGGCTTCGATCTTGCTGAACTGGAGGAGCAGGAACCTGACGCGGCGCTGGGTAATGGTGGGCTCGGCCGGCTTGCCGCCTGTTTCATGGAAAGCCTCGCGAGCCTCGACATTCCGGCCTACGGCTATGGCATCCGCTATGTAAACGGCATGTTCCGCCAGCGGATCGACGATGGCTGGCAGGTCGAGCTACCCGAGACCTGGCTGAGCCATGGCAATCCATGGGAATTCGACCGCCGCGAAAGCGCCTACCGTATCGGCTTTGGCGGCGAGGTTGTCAGCGACGGCGATAATGATGGCGGGAGCGTGGAATGGCAACCGGCCGAGATGGTGGAAGCATCCGCCGTGGATACGCCGGTGGTGGGCTGGCGCGGCAAGCGGGTAAACACGCTTCGCCTGTGGACCGCCAACGCGCTGGACCCGATCAAGCTCGATGCCTTCAACGCAGGCGACCACGTCGGCGCTCTGGAAGGCGAAGCGCGGGCCGCCAGCCTTGTGCGCGTGCTGTATCCCGCCGATTCACACCGGGCCGGGCAGGAATTGCGGCTGCGGCAGGAGTATTTCTTCTCCGCCGCTTCGATCCAGGACATCATCCGTCGCCACATGCAGTTCCACGACGATATCCGCACCCTGCCTGATAAAGCCGCGATCCAGCTGAACGACACCCACCCGGCGGTTGCCGTGGCCGAACTGATCCGCCTGCTGGTGGACGAGCACGGTCTGGAATTCGACGAGGCGCTGGACATAACCCGCCGCACCGTCGCCTACACCAATCATACGCTTCTGCCCGAAGCGCTGGAAAGCTGGCCGCTGCCACTGTTCGAGCGTCTGCTGCCGCGCCACATGCAGATCATCTACGCGCTCAATAGCCGGGTAATGCGCGATGCACGCAAGGCGCAGATGGACGATCCCGCCGTGGCGGCCATCAGCCTGATCGACGAGGGCGGCGACAGGCGCGTGCGCATGGCCAACCTCGCCTTCACGGGTGCACACAGCGTCAACGGTGTGGCTGCGCTGCATACCGAACTGATGAAGCAGACCGTCTTTCACGATCTGCACGCGCTCTACCCGGACAGGATCAACAACAAGACCAACGGTGTGACCCCGCGCCGTTGGCTGATGCAGTGCAATCCGGGGCTGACCGGCGTGATCCGTGATGCCATCGGCGATGGCTTTCTGGACGATACGGAGCAACTGGAGAAGCTGAACAAGCTGGCCGGCGACACTGCGCTGCAAGAGCGTATTGGCGCGGTAAAGCGCGACAACAAGGTGGCTCTTGCCGCGCATATCAAGGAATTGACCGGTATCCGCGTGGACCCCGACGCCCTGTTCGACGTGCAGATCAAACGCATCCACGAATACAAGCGCCAGCTGCTGAACCTGATCGAGACGGTGGCCCTGTACGACCAGATCCGCAGCCATCCGGAAAAGGACTGGGTACCACGCGTCAAGATCTTCGGCGGCAAGGCCGCGCCTAGCTATCACAACGCCAAGCTGATCATCAAATTGGCCAATGACATTGCCCGGCGGGTCAATTCCGATCCGTCGGTATCCGGCCTGCTGAAAGTGGTGTTCGTGCCCAACTACAACGTGTCGCTTGCCGAACGCATCATTCCCGCTGCCGATCTATCCGAACAGATCAGCACCGCGGGCATGGAAGCCAGCGGCACCGGCAACATGAAATTCGCCCTCAACGGCGCATTGACGATCGGCACTCTGGACGGCGCCAATATCGAGATAAAGGATCGCGTGGGCGACGAGAATATCGTCATCTTCGGGATGACCGCCGAGGAAGTCGCCGAAAAACGCGCCAATGGCTACAACCCGCGCGAGGTGATCGAGGGTTCGGCCGAACTGCACCAGGCGGTAGAGGGAATCGCGGGCGGTGTGTTCTCACCCGACGACAAGGATCGCTACAAGGATCTGATGGGCGGGCTCTACGACAGCGACTGGTTCATGGTGGCGGCCGATTTCGATGCCTATGCAGCAGCCCAGCGCGATGTGGATGCCCGTTGGCGTGATGCTGCCGGATGGCGCAAGGCAGCCATTCACAACATTGCCAACGTCGGCTGGTTTTCTTCCGACAGGACGATCGGCGAATATGCCCGCGACATCTGGGGCGTATTGTAAAACCTGCCGAACCCCCGGGCCAAATAGGAGCGCGAAGCGTTTAGGTGTTTCTAAACGTCGCGCCGTGTTGCACAGTACACCGCGCAAGGGGAAGCTTTTGAAACCGCCAAGGGAAGCAATCGACGCGTTATTTGCCGGTAGGCATGCCGACCCCTTTTCAATGCTTGGTCCGCACGATGGCCCGGAGGGCACGTTCACCCGTGCCATGCTGCCGGGTGCCGAGAAGGTCGAGGCGTTCTCGCTGCGCGGCGGCAAGTTGGGTACTTTGAAACGCGTCGATGATCGGGGATTGTTCGAGGGCAAACTGCGTGGCCAGCCAAAACCGGTGAAGTACCACTGCCAGGGCGGCGGCGCCCAGTGGTGGATTACCGACCCCTACAGTTTCGGCCCGGTGCTTGGCCAGCTGGACGATCTGCTGATTGCGCAAGGCACGCATTTTCGCCTTTTCGACAAACTTGGCGCGCACCTGATCGAGCATGAGGGCTGCGCAGGCGTGCATTTTGCGGTGTGGGCACCCAATGCGCGCAACGTGATTCTGGTCGGCGATTTCAACGATTGGGATGCCACTCGCCATCCCATGCGGCACCGTGTCGATATCGGTGTGTGGGAACTGTTCCTGCCCGACATTGGCGAAGGCCGCGCCTACAAGTACCGGATCGTGGGGCCAGATGGCGAAGAGCAACCGCTGAAGGCCGATCCTTTCGCTTTTGCTAGCGAACTGCGTCCGAAAACCGCCTCTATCACTGCAAGGCCAGCAAAACCCGATTGGGGCGACGACGCCCATCGTCTGCATTGGTCCAGCGTCGATCCCCGGCGCGAGGCTATCTCGATTTACGAGGTGCACCCTGGGTCATGGCAGCGTGACGAGAACGACTGGTTCCTGAGCTGGGACACGATGGCAGAGCGGCTGATCCCCTATGTTGCCGACATGGGCTTCACCCATATCGAATTTCTGCCGGTGTCAGAACACCCGTACGATCCCAGCTGGGGCTACCAGACGACCGGGCTCTACGCGCCCACCGCGCGCTTTGGCGGACCCGATGGGTTCGCTCGCTTCGTGGATGGCGCGCACCGTGCCGGTATCTCGGTCCTGCTGGACTGGGTGCCCGCGCATTTCCCCGTCGACGATCACGGCCTTGCCGAATTTGATGGCACAGCGCTTTATGAACATGCCGACCCCAGACTGGGTTTCCATCCCGACTGGAACACCGCGATCTACAATTTCGGGCGGCGGGAAGTCGCCAGCTTCCTAGTCAACAACGCGCTGTTCTGGGCAGAACGCTATCATGTCGATGGCTTGCGCGTGGATGCCGTCGCCTCGATGTTGTATCGGGATTATTCGCGCAAGGATGGCGAATGGATACCCAATGCGGAGGGTGGCCGCGAAAACTGGGAAGCGGTCGATTTTCTGCGCGGCATGAACCGCGCCGTGCACGCCAGTCACCCCGGCATCCTGACGATTGCGGAAGAATCGACAAGCTGGCCCGGCGTTTCCCAGCCTGCATTCGAAGAAGGTCCGCGCACAAGCCTTGGCTTCGGCTTCAAGTGGAACATGGGCTTCATGCACGATACGCTGCAATACATGGCGCGCGAACCGGTGCACCGGAAACACCATCACGACGAAATCACTTTTGGACTGGTCTATGCCTTCAGCGAGAATTTCGTCCTTCCGCTGAGCCATGACGAGGTCGTCCACGGCAAGGGCAGCCTGCTTGCCAAGATGAGTGGCGACGACTGGCAGCAATTTGCCAACCTTCGCGCCTACTACGGCCTGATGTGGGGCTATCCCGGCAAGAAGCTGCTGTTCATGGGACAGGAGTTCGCCCAGCGCCGCGAATGGAGCGAGGCACGGGCGCTGGACTGGCACCTGCTGGATGCGCCAGCACACAAGGGTGTGCAAAATCTCGTTCGCGATCTGAACAATCTCTACAAGTACAAGCCTGCCTTGCACGCGCGCGATTGCGAAGGCGAAGGGTTCGAATGGCTGGTGGCCGATGATGCGGATGCATCCGTGTTCGCCTGGCTGCGCAAGTGTCCGGGAGAGCCGCCCGTCGCAGTCATCTGCAACATGACGCCGATGCTGCATGACGGATATGGACTGGGCCTGCCGATGGACGGCACGTGGACCGAAGTGCTCAACACCGACGCCAGCGAATATGGCGGTAGCGGCAAGGGCAATATGGGCGAGGTAACTGTGGACGGCGGAAGAACCAGCGTGGTCCTGCCGCCGTTGTCCACCATCATGCTGGAATACAAGGCTTAGACAATCGGGAGAAGAGGCCGATGACAGAAAGACATTCGCAACCCCTGGCACGTGATGCCATGGCCTATGTGCTGGCCGGCGGACGGGGCAGTCGCCTGCTGGAACTGACAGACCGCCGCGCCAAGCCTGCGGTCTATTTCGGTGGTGTATCCCGGATCGTCGATTTCGCCCTGTCCAATGCGATCAACTCCGGCATCCGGCGCATTGGCGTGGCCACGCAGTACAAGGCCCATTCGCTCATCCGCCACATGCAGCGCGCATGGAACTTCATGCGTCCCGAACGTAACGAAAGTTTCGATATCCTGCCCGCCAGCCAGCGCGTTTCCGAAAGCCAGTGGTACGAAGGCACGGCCGATGCCGTGTTCCAGAATATCGACATCATCGAAGCGCACGCGCCCAAGTACATGATCATCCTGGCGGGCGACCATGTGTACAAAATGGATTACGAACTGATGCTGCGCCAGCACGTGGAAAGCGGCGCGGATGTAACCGTGGGCTGCCTGGTGGTGCCGCGCATGGAAGCAACGGGCTTTGGCGTGATGCACGTCGACAAGACAGATCGCATCACCGACTTTATCGAAAAACCTGCCGATCCGCCGGGTATTCCCGGACAGGAGGACATGGCTCTGGCCAGCATGGGCATCTACGTCTTCGAAACGCAGCTGCTGTTCGACCAATTGCGCCGCGACGCCGATGACCAGCAATCGAAGCGCGATTTTGGCGGGGACATCATTCCCTGGCTGGTGAAGAACGGGAAAGCGCAGGCGCACCGTTTCACCCATTCGTGCATCCGTGCAGCCGACGAGATCGAGGAATACTGGCGCGATGTCGGCACGCTGGATGCCTATTTCGAAGCCAACCTGGACCTTACCGATACCGTCCCCAAACTGAACCTCTACGACCGCGACTGGCCTATCTGGACAGACCAGATCGTGGCCGCACCTGCCAAATTCGTGCACGACGAGGACGGGCGGCGCGGCACGGCGATCAGTTCTCTTGTCAGCCAGGACTGCATCGTCTCTGGCGCGATGGCGAAGCAGAGCCTGCTGTTCACCGGCGTGAAGATGGGTAGCTATTCCAAGGTCGAGCGCGGCGTTATCCTGCCCTATTGCAACATCGGCAGGCGTGCGCGACTGAAAAACGTGATCCTCGATTCCGGCGTTCGCATTCCCGAAGGGCTGGTTGTCGGCGAGGACCCCGAACTGGACGACCGACGCTTCCGGCGCAGCGAGAAGGGCGTGTGTCTGATTACCCAACCGATGATCGAGAAGCTGGAGAGCTAATGCCTCTGAAGGTCTTGTCGGTAGCATCCGAAGCGGTACCGCTGGTGAAGACCGGCGGGCTGGCAGACGTAGCCGGTGCCCTGCCCGCCGCTGTCGCGCCACACGACGTGGAGATAACCACGCTGCTGCCCGGCTATCCTGCAGTGCAAAAGGCGCTGGGCAAGGGAAAGCTGGTGCACAAATGGGCATCACTCCTGGGCCAGCCTGCCCGGCTGCTTTCCGGATCGATCGGCAAGCACAAGCTGCTGATGCTGGATTGTCCCGCCTACTTCGCGCGCGAAGGTGGGCCGTATGGCGATGCCGGTGGGCAGGACTGGGCCGACAACTGGCAACGTTTCGCCGCGTTCGGACGGGCTGCCGCCGATATCGCGTCGGGCAAGGCGAAAGGCCACAGCTTCGATCTGGTTCACGCGCATGATTGGCAGGCCGCCATGACGCTCGCCTACCTGAAGCTGGCCAGCGACACGCCCGACCTACCCGCCGTCATGACCATTCACAACATGGCGTTCCAGGGGCATTTCGACGCCAAGGTTTTCCCGCGCCTCGGCCTGCCATCGTCAGCGTGGTCGATGGACGGGGTGGAGAATTATGGCGGGGTCGGTTTCCTGAAGGCGGGCATGCAGATGGCGGATATCATAACCACCGTCAGCCCAAGTTATGCCGCCGAAATTCGCCAGCCGGAATTCGGCATGGGACTGGAAGGACTGGTGACGACGCGCGGCAACAGGGTGCGCGGGATCCTGAACGGGATTGATTCTACGGTATGGAATCCTGCCGAGGACAGTGAGATTCCCGCGCAATATTCCGTCCGTACGCTGGCCCGCCGCAAGATCAACAAGCGCGCGGTTGAGGAGGCTTTCGGACTGGAGAGAAGTGATGGACCGCTGTTCACCGCGATCAGTCGGTTGACCTGGCAAAAAGGTTCGGACGTGCTGCTGGAGGTGCTGGATCACCTGGTAGGCGTAGGCGGGCGGCTGGCCCTGCTGGGCTCCGGCGACAAGGCTATCGAGGCAGACCTGCACGGAGCTGCCGCGCGCCACCCTGGCAGGATCGGTGTGCATATCGGTTATGACGAGACCTTGTCGCACCGCCTGCAGGCTGGCGCCGATGCCATTCTGGTGCCGAGCCGTTTCGAGCCGTGCGGCCTTACCCAGCTTTACGGCTTGGCCTATGGCTGCGTGCCCGTGGTCGCGCGAACGGGCGGACTGGCGGACACGGTGATAGACGCCAACCCCGCCGCGCTTTGCGCAGGCGTTGCCACGGGCGTGCAGTTCGACGGGGTGCATTACCATGCCCTGCGCGCGGCAATCGACCGGGTCATGGCCTTATATCAGCAGCCCAAACAATGGCGACGGGTCCAGCAAAACGGGATGAAGGCCGACTTTTCCTGGGATGCCAGCGGACGCGCCTACGCCGAACTTTATCGCGAACTGACCGAAAGAACCGCATGATCCAGCAACACCCGACAACGCCTTTTGATGACCAGAAGCCCGGCACCTCTGGCCTGCGCAAGAAAGTACGCGACTTCGCCCGGCCCAATTATGCCGAAAACTTCATCCAGTCGGTGTTCGACGTGGTGGAGCGTGATGCAGGTGCCACTCTCGTGATTGGTGGAGACGGACGGTATCACAACCGCACCGTGATCCAGCAGGCGATCCGCATGGCGGCGGCAAACGGCTATGGCCGCGTGCTGGTCGGGCAAGGCGGCATCCTGTCCACCCCGGCAGCCAGCCATGTGATCCGCAAATACGGCGCCAGTGGCGGCCTGGTATTGTCCGCCAGCCACAATCCCGGCGGGCCGGACGAGGATTTCGGCATCAAGTACAACATCGCCAATGGCGGCCCCGCCCCTGAAAGCGTGACCGGCGCTATCCATGCGCGCACGCTGGAGATCGACCGCTGGCAGGCTATCGACACGCCCGATATCGACCTCGACACGCCGGGCGAAGTCATGGTTGGCGACATGAAAGTGACGGTGATCGATCCAGTAGCCGACTACGCCGCGCTGATGGAGGACCTGTTCGATTTCGACGCGATACGCGCAGCAGCACGCGACGGACTGACAATGGCCTTCGACGCGATGCACGCCGTTACCGGGCCTTACGCGCACGAAATTCTTGAAAACCGTCTCGGATTTGCCGAAGGAACGGTGCGCAATGGAACACCGCTTGAGGATTTTGGCGGCCACCATCCCGATCCCAACCTCGTCCATGCAAAGCCGCTTTACGACCTGATGATGTCGCCTGACGCACCCGACCTGGGCGCCGCGTCGGATGGCGATGGGGACCGTAATCTCATCATCGGCAAGGGACGTTTCATCAACCCGTCGGATTCGCTGGCGATGCTGGCCGCCAACGCTCATCTTGCGCCTGCCTATTGCGATGGGTTGAAGGGCATTGCCCGCTCCATGCCCACCAGCGCCGCCGCAGACCGCGTGGCGCAGGCTCTGGACATTCCTGCCTACGAGACGCCCACCGGCTGGAAATTCTTCGGCAACCTGCTGGACGCTGGAATGGCAACGATCTGCGGGGAGGAAAGCGCAGGCACCGGCAGCGACCATGTGCGCGAGAAGGACGGGCTGTGGGCCGTTCTGCTATGGCTCAACATCCTTGCCGTGACCGGCAAGAGCGTGGACCAGCTTGCCCGCGACCACTGGGCGCGCTTTGGCCGCAATTACTACGCCCGCCATGATTACGAAGCCATCGCCAGCGACAAGGCCGATGCACTGATGGCAGAATTGACCGCCAGCCTGCCAGACTTGCCGGGGCGCAGTTTTGGTCCGCTCACCGTGGCGGCGGCAGACAGCTTCTCCTACACCGATCCCGTGGATGGCTCGGTCAGCACGAACCAGGGGATCCGCGTCTTATTCGAGGGCGGCAGCCGCGTGGTATTCCGCCTTTCCGGCACCGGCACGCAGGGCGCGACCCTGCGGGTCTATCTGGAACGTTACGAGCCTGTCGGCGGCAATCTGGATGCCGATACGCCGGACATGCTGGCCGAGATTGTTGCCGCTGCTGAAGAGGTCGCCGGGATTTCCCGCCATACAGGCCGAACCGCGCCAGACGTGGTGACGTGATCGGATACGGAGCCACCGTCCAGGGTGGCAAGACGCACTTCCGGGTTCGCTCCCCTCTCGCTTCCGACATGGAACTGTGCCTGTTTGCGAAGGGAAAGGAGCAGCGCATCACCATGCGGCGCGATGGCGAGGACTGGGTGGTCGAAGTGCCGCGCAAGCTTGAAGGTGCCAGCTATGGATACAGGGCCGATGGCGAATGGCAGCCCGATCAGGGCAAATGGTTCGATGCGTCAAAACTGCTGGTCGATCCCTACGCGCTGGAGCTGGATCGACAGTTCGTGCAACACCCTTCCCTCGCTCAACACGGGGCGGACACAGCCGATATCGTCCCGCGCGCGATCATACCTTCGTCATTGCCCGAAGTCGCGCACGCACCACCGAATTTCACGCATGGCGGGCTGGTTTACGAGCTCAATGTCGATAGCTTTACGCGGTTGCACCCCGAAGTACCCGAAGCGCAACGGGGCACCATCGCTGCCCTTGCCCATCCCGCGGTCATCGCGCACCTTCGAAAGATCAGCGTCAGCGCGGTCGAACTAATGCCGATCACTGCATGGATCGACGAGCGACACCTGCCACCGCTGGGCCTTGCAAACCACTGGGGATACAATCCGGTCGTACCGATGGCGCTGGACCCCGGCTTGTGCCCCGGCGGGGTGGCCGAATTGCGCGAAACCGTCGCGGCACTGCACGATGCCGGTATCGGTGTGATCCTCGACCTTGTGCTCAACCACACCGGGGAGAGCGACATTCACGGCGGCGTGCTTTCCCTGCGCGGGCTGGACAATTCGGCTTACGCCCATGCCTCCGATGGCGCGCTGATCAACGATACGGGATGCGGGAACACGCTGGATTTTGCACGAACGCATGTTCGGGACATGGCCTTGGCAACGCTGCGACATTTCGTACGCCATTGCGGCATCGACGGGTTCCGCTTCGATCTCGCGCCCATTCTCGCGCGCGGCCCCGGCTTCGACCAGGCGGCGCCGATATTCGAAGAGATTGCAGCCGATCCGTGGCTGGCCGACCGCGTAATGATTGCAGAGCCCTGGGACATCGGCCCCGGCGGCTACCAACTCGGCAACTTCCCCGGCAACTGGCTGGAATGGAACGACCGTTACCGCGACGATGTTCGCCGGTTCTGGCGCGGAGATGGTGCTGCTAACGTCCTGGCGATACGGATGGCAGGCTCTTCCGACATTTTCGCAACTGAAAGCCGCAGCGTGAACTTTCTCGCTGCGCACGATGGGTTCACGCTGGCTGATACGGTCGCCTACCAACAACGGCACAACCACGCCAACGGCGAGGACAATAACGACGGGCACGGCGAAAATTTCAGCTGGAACAGCGGCGCAGAAGGGCCCAGCGACGATCCTGAAATCCTAGCCCGTCGATCTGCCGACCTGCGCGCCTTGCTGGGCACGCTTTTCGCTTCCATGGGCACGATCATGCTCACCGCCGGAGACGAATTTGGCCGCAGCCAGAACGGCAACAACAATGCCTATTGCCAGCCGATGCCGATCGACTGGGACGCGCGCGATCTGGCGCTGGAAGATCACGTCGCCAGTCTCTCGGCAATCCGGGCAAGCCACATCAAGGCCATGACCCGGTTTCCCCAGGACGGTCGCTGGACCGACCTTGCGGGCGAACCGCTTACGGATGCCCAATGGAACGATCCGGGCCTATCCGCCTTTGCATTCCACCCGTCGACACAAAGTGACAGACCGGGCTTTGTAATCGACAGGACTGTGCGAAGCGCGAAATTGCTACCGCCCGATTGAAGCCGGGCTTTGTCTAAAGTCCCGCTACACCCTCCAGCGCTTCACCCGCGGCAAGCCATTGTGCTTCGGCCTGTTCCAGCCTGTCCGTCAGTTTTGCCCGCCGGGCCAGAATGTCTTCCATGCGGTTGGCGTCGGCTGTTGGTTGGCGCGCGGCAAGATCGGCGATCTCCCGATCCATCTGCTCTGCCTGCGTGGTGAGCTTCGCCAGTGCTTTTTCCGCCTTGGTCAATTCGGACTGCATGTATTTCAGCTTCGCGCGGTCGACACCGGCAGGCGCTGGTTTAGGCTTCGCTGGCGCAGGCTTCTTTGCAGGCTTGGGCTGGTTTCGCCCCAATACGAAGTCGATGTAGTCTTCCATGCTGCCAGAATATTCGCGTGCCGTGCCGCTATCCACCAGCACCAGCCTGTCCGCCGTCAGTTCCACCATGTGGCGATCGTGGCTGATGAGGATGACCGCGCCCGAATAATCGTTCAGCGCCTGGATCAGCGCTTCGCGCGCGTCCACGTCGAGGTGGTTCGTCGGCTCGTCCAGGATCAGCAGGTGCGGCGCATCGCGGGTGATGAGGGCCAGCGCCAGTCGCGCCCGCTCTCCGCCCGACAGTCGCTCCACCTGCGTTTCTGCGCGGGAGCCGGAGAAGCCGAAACGCCCCAGCTGTCCGCGCACCGCGCCCGCTGGCTTGCCATCCATCGCCCGCGTCATCAGGCTGAGCGGTGTTTCCTCGTCGGAAAGTTCTTCTACCTGGTACTGGGTGAAATAGCCCACCTTCATTTTGCCCGGCGCATTCATTTCCCCCTCCAGCGCGTCAAGCTGCGCTGCCAGCAGGCGGGCCAGCGTGGTCTTGCCGTTGCCGTTGCGTCCCAACAGCGCGATCCGGTCGTCGGCGTCGATCCGCATGTTCAGTTTCTGCAAGACGGGCGGCGCCTCGCCATAGCCCACCGCAGCGCCATCCAGCGTGATCATCGGAGAGCGCATTTCTGCTGGATCGGGAAAATCGAAGGTGAGCGACGGATCTTCCATCAGCGCAGCAATGGGCTGCATCCGCGCCAGCATCTTGGCCCGCGATTGCGCCTGTTTTGCAGTAGATGCGCGGGCACTGTTGCGCGCGACGTAATCCTGCAGCTTTGCCCGTTGCGCGTCCTGCGCTGCCTTGGCTGCAGCCAGCTGCGCTGCACGCTCGGCCCGCTGTTTCTCGAACGAATCGTAGCCGCCGGGATACAGCGTCAACTGCCCGCCCTGCAGGTGCAGGATATGATCGACCACGTTGTTGAGCAGATCACGCTCGTGACTGATCACAACCAGTGTCGCGGGGTACGACTTGAGGAAATTCTCCAGCCACAAGGTCGCTTCCAGGTCGAGGTGGTTGGAAGGCTCGTCCAGCAGCAGGATATCGGGTTCGGAGAACAGCAGCGCGCCCAAGGCGATGCGCATCTTCCAGCCGCCAGAGAAGGTATCGACCGGACGGGCCTGCATGTCCTCGTCAAAGCCCAGACCCTTCAGGATCTTGGCTGCGCGCGACGGGGCACTGTAGGCATCGATTGCCAGCAATCGCTCGTGCACTTCGCCCAGCCGATCGGGATCGGTGCAGGTTTCCGATTCTACCAGGAGTCGCTCCCGTTCCACGTCAGCGGCCAGTACGATTTCCTCCGGCGTCATCGATCCGCTGGGGGCCTGCTGCGCGATATAACCGATCCGGGCGCGGGAGGGCTTGGAAATTTCGCCATCGTCTGGCTCGATCTCACCGATCAGCGTCTTCATCAGAGTGGACTTGCCCGCCCCGTTGCGCCCGATCAGGCCGACGCGCGCTCCGATCGGAACGGTGGCGCTGGCGCGCTCGAGGATAGGCCGGCCACCAAGCCGGACGGTAAGGCCGTCAATCGTAAGCATGCGCGGCCCCTTAGCAGCGCGCCCGCACTATCCCAACGTTTTCCGGCCCAAAGTTTATTAGCTCGACGTTTTCTGGCCCCGACACCCCGAACCTGGCATGCCGGTTTGGCATACAGGGCCTAAAGCACCACTTCCATTGCGCTTTGAGATGTTTAGAAAGCCCCCGGATGTCCATCCGTTCGCTTTGCCTGTGTATCACGATCTTCCTGCTCGCCGCCTGTTCGGGGGAGGAAGCGGAGCGCGCGGACGAGGCGGTCACTGTCGTGGCGGACAATCCGGTGATGCTGTCGGAGCAACTGCAGGTCGAAGCCGTGGGTTCCGCCCGGGCTGTGACATCGGCAGACCTCTACCCCGAAACCGCAGGACGCGTTGTTTCCGTCCGATTTTCCGCAGGAGACTACGTGCGGCGGGGTCAGCCGCTGGTCGTTCTCGATTCGCGGCAGCAGCGCCTCGCCGTGGACCTGGCGCAGGTGCAAGTGCAGGAGGCATCCCAGTTGCTCGCCCGTTATCGTCGGATCGAGGATACCGGTGCCATTTCAGACAGCCAGATCGAAGCGGGTGAAACCGCGCTCGCATCGGCGCGGGTCGGCCTGGAGCAGGCTCAGGAAGCCTTGGACAACCGCACCGTGCGGGCGCCCTTCAGCGGTCATATCGGTCTGACAGAGATCGATCCCGGTGACAGGGTCGGCACAGATACGCTTATCGCCCAGATTGACCAGCGCGGCACGCTGTATGTGGATTTTCCCGCGCCGGAGGCTGCCTTCTCGCGGTTGACGCCGGGCACCAGTGTCGAAGTCACTCCCTTTTCGGAGCCGGATCGCACGATCCAGGCGCGGGTGGTGACGGTGGACAGCAGCATTGCCAGCGACCAGCGCACCTACACCGTGCGCACCGCCATCGACAATTCGGACGATCGCCTGCGACCGGGAATGAGCTTTCGCGTGCGTTTTTTCGGGGCCGGGATCGTGCGCCCCGCCGTTCCGGAGGAGGCCATCGTCTGGGGCGGAGAAGGGTCGTACCTCTGGACCGTCGAAGACGATGCGGCGACGCAGGTGCCCGTTACGATCGTATCACGGCGCGACGGCCTGGCGCTGGTAGACGCGCCGCTGGGCGAAAGCGATGTGGTGATCGTGGAAGGGGTGCAGAAGGTTCGCGAAGGGCAGTCCGTTGAAATCGTCCGGCCACAGGTGGAAGATACGCAGGCTGTGGAAATGCGCGACAGCCCGCCCATCACCGGAAACCCTGAATGAAGGCCGACATCAACGACCTTCCCCTGCTGGCGGTAAAACGCCCGCTGCTGATCGGCGTTCTCAACCTGCTGATCGTGCTGGCCGGGCTAGCTGCCTTTTTCGGCGTGGAGGTGCGCGAGCTTCCCAATGTCGACCGCCCCATCGTCTCTGTCAGCGCCAACCTGCCCGGCGCCGCACCCGAGACCATGGATGCCGAAGTCACCAGCGTGCTGGAAAACGCGGTGGCGCGGGTCAGCGGCGTGCGCGAGATCCGGTCTTCCAGCGAAGAGAACAACAGCCGTATCCGTGTGGAATTCAATCCGGGCACGAACCTCGACAGCGCGGCGTCCGACGTGCGCGAGGCGGTGTCGCGGGTGACGCGTGAATTGCCCGACAGGGTAGAACAGGTGCGCGTCGTGAAGGCGGATGCCGATGCGCAGTCCATCCTGACGCTGGCCGTTTCCAGCCGATCCTATGACACCGCCACGCTGACGCAGATCGTTCAGAACGATATTATTCCCGAACTGCTGACAGCAGAGGGCGTGGCCAGCATCGACGAGTTCGGATCGCGACCGCAGCAACTGCGCGTGGCCATCGATCCACAACGCCTCAACCGCTTCGGCTTGACGATTTCCGACGTTGCAGAGGCGCTGGAACGCGCGCCTTTCGATGTACCGGTTGGCAGCTTTCGCAGCGATGCGCAGGAACTGATCGTACGGGCGGAAGCCAATGCCAGCAATCCCGACCTTATCAAGGACGTGGTGATATCGGACAGCACCCGCATCGGCGACGTGGCCGAAGCCTATTTCGCACCTGCCGATGCCACCAATTTCGTACGCCTCAATGGCGAACCGATCGTTGGTCTTGGCGTTATCCGGCAGGCGGGATCGAACACCATTGAGATATCGGATTCGGTGAACGAGGCCGTCGAGGCGGTAAACGCCAGGTTCGACGATCTCGACGTACGCGTGATTTCCGACGATGCCGATTTCATTCGCACCTCCGTAACAGAGGTGATCATCACCCTGGCCTTCACCATCCTGGTGGTGGTGGTGACGATGCTGTTGTTCTTCGGGTCGATCGGCCCGACCATTATCCCCAGCACCACGATCCCGGTTGCACTGATGGGCGTGATAGCGGGCGTCTGGCTGATGGGCTTCTCCATCAATCTGCTCACGCTGCTGGCCCTGGTGCTCGCCACGGGCCTGATCGTGGACGATGCCATCGTCGTGCTCGAAAACGCGCAGCGCCTACAGAACAAGGGTTTTGGCAAACGCGCAGCTGCTGTGCTTGGCACCCGGCAGGTGTTCTTCGCCGTGGTGGCGACAACGGCAGTGCTGGTCTCGGTGTTCCTGCCTATTTCCTTCCTGCCCTCGCAAGCGGGGCGATTGTTCCGCGAATTCGGCTTCGTGCTGGCCGTGGCGGTGATCCTGTCATCCTTCGTAGCGCTTTCGCTGGTGCCCGCGCTTGCGGCACGTATCGACCTGACCAGCGGCAGCGATGACGGGAAGGCGGGCTTCTTCCGCGATATCGGACGCAAGCTGAATACTCTGGGCGGACACACTCGTGGCTATTATTCGAGAGGCCTGCATCGCTGCCTTGGCCGCCCATGGCTGACACTCGGCACGTCCGTTGTCGTCGCAGTGGCTGCTGGCCTGCTATACACCACGCTGGAAAACGAACTCGTGCCGGATGAGGATCGCGGTTCCGTGCGGGTGCGCGCACAGGGGCCGGATGGCGTCGGGCTGGATTTCATGGACCGCGAACTCGACGAGGTAGAAGTGGTGCTGCAACCGCTGGTGGACGAAGGCCTGATCACCTCCACCCTCTCGATCGTCGGCCGCTACGACCCCAACCGCGTGCAGGTGGAAGCTGAACTGGTTCCGTGGGAAGACCGCGACATCAGCCAGACCGAAGTCGTGGAGCAATTGCAGGAGCCGCTGTCACGCATTCCGGGGTCGCGCGCGTCCGCCAGCGGTCGCGGAACGCTCAGCTTTGGGGGCAGCGGAAACGATAGTGTGGAAGTCGCTCTGACAGGCGCGGAATATGATGGCATTTACCAATCGGCGCGCGCGCTGGCCGAAGCCATAGATCGCGATTCCGATATCCTCTCCAACCCCGACATTTCCTATCAGCCGACCCAGCCGCAGATTTCCATCCAGATCGACCGCCGCAGCGCCGCGGATGTCGGCGTGGATTTTGCCGACCTGTCGCAGACCTTGCGCGCAATGGTCGGCGGCTTTGAGGTCGTGGACCTGAACGTGGGCGACCAGTCGATTCCGATTTTCCTCACCTCAGAAACCGTTTCCATCAGCAATCCGGAAGACCTGCGCAATCTCTACGTGCGTGGACGAGATGGACAACTTGTGCCGCTTTCCAGCGTTACCACGATCGTGGAACAGGGCATCGCGGCCGAGCTCGACCGGACCGCCCAACGCCGCGCAATCGAGGTAGAGACAGCCATCGAACCCGGCGTGACGTTGGCCGATGCCATCGCCGAGTTGGAGCGGCTGGCAGATGGCAGCGTGGCCGACGACGTCGACCTGATCCTTCAGGGTGAGGCGCAATCGCTGGAGGAAACCGGCAACGACCTGCTTATGACATACCTGTTCGCCATCATCATCGTCCTGCTGGTACTGGTGGCGCAATTCGAAAGCATAACCAGCGCGCTGGTGGTCATGCTGACCGTGCCCTTTGCCCTGGCCGCTGCGGTCTTCGCGCTCTTCATTTCCGGCACCTCGCTCAACATCTATTCGCAGATCGGGCTGGTTATGCTGATCGGCCTTATGGCCAAGAACGGTATCCTGATCGTGGAATTTGCAGACCAGTTGCGGCAGGAAGGGCGCGACCTTCGCGAAGCCGTGGAAGAGGCCGCGACGATCCGCCTGCGCCCCATCGCCATGACGCTGATCTCCACCGTGGTTGGCGCCTTGCCCCTTATCCTTGCCAGCGGCGCAGGGGCAGAGGCGCGCCAGTCCATCGGCTGGGTGATCTTCGGCGGGCTCGGGATCGCTGCGATCTTCACCCTGTTCCTCACGCCTGTCCTTTACATGGGCATTGCCCGTTTCGGGAAACCCCGCAGCGTGGATCTGAAACGCGTGCGTGAAGAGATCGAGGGAGCCGACGAAGCTGCGGCGCTTTCCGCCACATGAAGTATCCCGCAGTTGCCCTGCTTGCCTCTTCCATGGCTCTTTCGGCCTGCGCCGCAACCGTACCGCAGGCACCGGGCCGTTCGGGTATCGAGCTGCCGCCCGCCTTCGCCGCGCAATACCGCCCGCCGCTGGAGCAGGAGCGCAACTGGTGGGAAGGATTTGACGATCCCCGCCTTAACGAACTGGTGCAACAGGCGCTTGCAGCCAACCTCGATATCGCGGCGACGCGTGAACGCCTGCTGGCGTCGCGCGCGTTGCTGCGCGCCGCGCAGGGGGACCGTTTGCCCAATGTCGATGGCGTGGTCGATAGCGGGATAGATGTAACCTCCGGTGACTCGGGCGATACGTTGTCTGCCGGGGCCGTGGCGCTGTTCGATCCCGATATCTCCGGTCGCCTGTCCGCACAACTCGAAGCTGCGGCTGCGCGCGTGGCAGCAGCAGACTACCTCGTGGCTGATCGCGAACGCATCGTGGCTGGCGAGGTGGCGCGGCAATACATAGAGTTGCGCCGCACGGGCGAACGCCTCGTCTTGCTGGATGAATCAACCCAGTTGCAGGAGCAGACACTGCGCATCGTCACCCTGCGCTTCGAGGCGGGCCTTTCCGCCAATCTCGACGTGCGCCGCGCGGCAGCCGACCTGGCACAGACGCGGGCACAGCGTGGGCTGCTGGAATTGCAACGTTCGCAAGCAGCACACGCGCTGGCCGTGCTGACAGGCGATGTGCCCCGCAGCGCGCCGCCCGTGCCCGGCGAAGCCATCGGCGTTCCTTCATTCGAAGGGGGACCGGCGCTGGGCGTCCCGGCAGACTTGTTGCGCCGCCGCCCGGACCTGCTGGTTGCCGAGGCGGACCTGGTTGAAGCGGCCGCCAATGTCGGCATTGAACGGGCGGACCTGCTCCCCTCCCTCGCTCTGACGGGTCGCGTGCTGGTGGGTGACGGCACTTTCTCCGGTATCCTGTCCGATTTCCTCGGCAGCCTGGGCGCCTCACTGGACCTGCCGTTCTTCGACGGGGGCAGCCGGCGCGCAGAGGTGGATGCGGCGCAATTCGAACTTCAGGCCCGGTTCCTCGAATACCGTCAGGCGGTACTGGAAGTGATGGGCGAGGTAGAAAATTCGCTGGTCGCCATTCAGGCGTTTTCGGATCGCAACACCGATCTGGCGCAGGCCATTACCGAAAGCGAGCGGGCTTTCGAACAGTCCAATGCGCTCTACCGCGAAGGATTGGCCAGCCTGTTCGACGTGCTGGATTCGCAGCGCCAGCTTATCAGCAGCCGCCAATCGCTGATCGACAGCGAAGCCGCACTCGCAACCTCGCTTGTTGACCTGTATTCCGCCATTGGCGCGGCAGAGGCAATATAGGCGAAGGCGTGTGATGCGCGTCCCACATCACGCTTTGCCGGCCACTCAATTCATCGTACTGCCATGCACACCAACTAACCGGGTATCATGATCAAGAAACTTGCCATCGCATCCGCCCTCGCCGGTATCGGCCTCAGCACGCCTGCATCTGCATGGGGGCCAATCGGGCACCGTGTCAGCGCGCAGATTGCAGAGGACAACATCAGCGGGAAAACCCGCGCAGAGATTGCCGGGATACTGGGGCATGAAGGCTTGCCCGAAGCCAGTACCTGGCCTGATGAAGAACGCTCCAACCCGGTGCAGTTCTGGCAGGAAACCGCCTCACCCTTCCACTATGTCACGCTGCCACCGGGCGTGGGCGTGGAAAGTCTAGCGCACCCGCCCGAGGGCGATGCCCTCACCGCGCTGGACGGTTTCACCGCCACTCTGCGCGATGATGGCGCATCGCAAGAGGACAAGGCGCTCGCGCTGCGCTTCATCGTGCATATCGTGTCGGACCTTCATCAACCGCTTCATGCGGGCGACGGCACCGACCGGGGCGGCAACGATTTCATCACCGACTGGTTCGACAACACCACAAACCTGCACTGGGTGTGGGATGAAGGGATGATCCTGCGCCAGCAACTGTCGTACAGCGAATATGTCGCACGGCTGGAGCGCCGGATCGGACCGGAAGAAACCATCGGTTGGTGGGATGCCGATCCCGCCACATGGGTTGCCGAAAGCGCCCAATTACGCGACCGTATCTATCCAACGACAGGCGGCGAAGCGGTCGAAGGAACACCGGAAAGCCCGGCAGTCATCGGCTATCGCTACCATTGGAACTGGATGCCGGTAGCAGAGGAACGCCTGGCCCAGTCGGGCATTCGACTTGCAGCCTATCTCGACCGGGTATTCGGCGACGAGTAACTGACTTTACGGGCCAGCGAGGCCCGGACACACGGAGAATTTGTGACGACGACTATCGCTGAAATCGACGGCATTCTGGACCAGCTCGAAGCTATCTCGGATGCCTCCCGTGAAAATCTCGTCACGGCGCTGCACAGCTACGCCGAAACCCGTGTTCCGCCCGACCCGCAAGGCCGCGCCAACGGTAACTTTGCATACCCGCAACTGACGCTGCATTTCGCAAGTGACGAAGGACTGGAACATCCCGCGCGCTCCTACGCCAGGCTGAACCAGGCGGGCACCTATTCCAGTTCCATCGCCGAACCGCGGCTGTTCCGTCCCTATCTGAAAGAGCAGCTGGAAGCGCTGGTGGCCGATTACGACGTGGAGATTTCCGTCAGCCGGTCCACCGACGAAATTCCCTATCAATATGTTCTGGATGGCGACACGCTGGACTTGCGGCAGGCCGCCAGTGCCGACCTTACGCGGCATTTCCCGGCGTCCGATCTTGTCAGGATCGGTGACGAGGTCGTGGACGGTACGTGGGTGCAAGGCGCGAATGAAAGCCGACCGCTTTCCTTGTTCGATGCGCTGCGCACCGATTTCAGCCTCGCCCGCCTGCGCCACTATTCGGGCACCCCGGCCGATCATGTGCAGCGCTATGTGCTGTTCACCAACTATATCCGCTATGTCGAGGAGTTCATCGACTTTGCACTGGAACAGCTTGCCGATCCGGACAGCCGTTACGAGCGGTTTTCCGCGCCGGGCGTGGTGATCGAAGCGGATGACCTGGAAGGCGCGCGCGAGCGGGTTACCGCCGGCACCTGGCGCAAGCACCAGATGCCCGCATACCACCTGGTGGCGAAGGACAATTCCGGCATCACGCTGGTGAACATCGGTGTCGGCCCCTCCAACGCGAAAACGATCTGCGACCATATTGCCGTGCTGCGGCCCGAAGTCTGGCTGATGATCGGCCATTGCGGCGGACTGCGGCCCAGCCAGACCATCGGCGACTACGTCTTGGCCCATGCCTACCTGCGGGATGACAATGTGCTGGATAGCGCGATCCCGCCGGAAATTCCCATTCCGCCAATTGCCGAAGTGCAGACCGCCATGTTCAAGGCCGCGCGCAGGATCACCGGTGACAGTGACGAGCAACTGAAGAGGCGGCTGCGCACCGGCACGGTGGTGACGACCGACGATCGCAACTGGGAGCTGCACTTCACCCGCTCCGCCCTGCGTTTCAACCAGAGCCGCGCTGTGGCTATCGACATGGAATCGGCCACAGTGGCCACACAAGGCTATCGCTTTCGCGTGCCCTACGGCACGCTTTTGTGCGTGTCGGACAAACCGTTGCACGGCGAGATCAAGCTGCCGGGACAGGCCAATGCCTTCTACGAACGCTCCATCAGTCAGCACTTGCGGATAGGTATCGAAACGCTCGATTTGCTCAGCCAGGCGAAGGGCAGTTTCCACAGCCGCAAGCTACGCAGCTTCGACGAACCGCCGCTGCGCTGATCGACGCAAGCCCTCAATCCCGACATACACAAAAAAGCGGCGGCGTTTCCCCAAACGCCGCCGCCCTTTTTTGTGACGAACTTTACGGGTGCCCTAGAACTCGTAGCGGGCACCGATCTGAATGCGCCAGATCGACGATGTCGTGCTGACGAAGTTCTGATCGTCCGGGTTGAAGTCGGAAATGATGTACCGGCCCTCGGAGTCCACACCACCATCAACCAGATCGACGAAATCACCGCGAGCGCGCGAGACGTTCCAGCTATCGTCAAGGAAGTTCAGGAAGTTGTCGAAATCCATGAACAGCTCGATACGGTCGTCCGTGATCCCGGCAAAATGAGCCGGACCCGGAATTTCCTGGCTGAGGCGAAGGTCCAGATCGAAGAACCAGTCGTTGCGGCAGGAATTGCGTTCGATCGACTGACCGGCGGTGAAATCGCAACCGCTTTCGTTCACGTAATCCACCAGTTCGCTGACTGCGGACGCATCGGACAGCGGTGATACGAAAGGATCACCAGCGCCCGTTGGCACGTAAAGCAACGCGTTGTCGCTACCCGACGAGCTGTCGTTGAACACGCCGCCACCATCGAAGGTGAGCGAGTAGGGACGACCCGAACGCGCCACGAAGATGAAGCCCAGCTGGGTATCATAATCCTGAATGAACTGCTCGCGCAGGTTCACGGCCATGGTCAGGTTGTGGCGGGTTTCGTTGTTCGACGTGCTGATCGCCGGGTCCTGCCGGTCGAACGCAGCCGTAACGTCGTAGCTGGACGTTGCCGTCGAGCTGCCGTTGTTGCGGTTGTTGTTCGATTCGGTCCACGCGTAGCCAAAGTTCATGTCGACGCGTCCACCCGAGGTGAACAGACCGCCGTCGAAGCCCTTCGACAGCAACAGCGAGACGACGTGGCTGTCGTAGCTCGGGCCGTTGGTCAGCTGGATTTCGTCGTCGCGGCGCGTGTTGAAGCACGCGGCGCTAAGGTTGCTGTACACCGGCGGGGTGCCACCCGTGCCCTGCAGTTCTGCACCACACCCTGCGTTGGAAGGATCAATCGCTGCGTAGATCGGACGACCGTCCACGGTGAAACCGCCAATGCCACGCGACGGGTTCGGCGTCTGCGACAGGTCGACGAAGTTCAGCGTGTCGACAAAGCGGCTGTAGATGTAATCCAGGTTCAGCGACCAGTCGCTGAAGAAACCGCCCTGCGTGCCGAACTGCGTGGCAAGGCCAAGGTTGCCGCGCCACACGCTCGGCAGCGTGAAGTTCGGATCGGTGGATTGCGTGTCGGCCAGGCCCGCACCGGCGGTCGCCTGTGCATCGGCCAGCGCACAAGCGGGGATTCCGCTGAACGAACCGCCCGAAAGCACGTTGAAGTTGCCGTCGGCATCCAGCAGTCCGTCGCAAGCGTCGGAAAAGGTATCGCCATTGGCATAGCTGAACCCGTTGTTGGAGAAGGCATTCGAGAAATAGACGACCGGATCGCCGCCGGAGAAGCGACCAACGCCCGCGGTGAAGCGAGTGTTGTAGAAGAACCCGTCGTTGTCGAATTCATAGTCCAGCGCAAAGCGCGGCAGCCACAGCGTGGGCAGATCGTCGAACGACACTGCATTGCTGAAGCCGTAGCGGTCGGCGAAGTTCGGGTTATCGCGCGGGGCATCGCCATCGTAGAACTGCACGCGCAGACCGGCGGTCAGCGTGAGGTTCAGGTTCGCCTGCCAGCTATCCTGTGCATAGAGCGAGATGATGCGGCGATTGAAGGTAGCCGCCGTTTCATTGATGTCGCCGCTTGGTGTCTGGGCGATGGTGGCACCGCCAAGCGCGCCGCTTGCCAGATCGTCAGCACCGCCGAACACACTGGAGAAGCCGCCGCTGGCGACCACGCCGTTGGCGAAATCGTCGAGGTTGCGGAAGAAGATGGTGCCGGTCGCGTTGATGGCGAACAGGTTGTAGACTTCCAGATCGTTGAGATCAGCGCCGAACTTGAAGTCGTGATCGCCCGGCGTCCAGTTCACCTGGAACTTGGCCTGGTCGGTCTGCGTCTCCAGCGCGTTGGCGGAGCGGAAGATGCCCGGACCGGTGGCGAGGAGGCCGTTCTGACCTTCGGGAATAAGGCCGTTCGTTGCATTGGGCACACCCACCACCAGGCGGACAGTCGGGTTTTCGGACTGGGCTTCACCGAAGCCGACCGGACCCTGCACGTCCGAAACATCGGAGCGGCTGAGGCGCACCTCGGTGGAAAGATCGTCGCTCCACTGCGAGAACAGGCGCGCCGAATAGTAATCGGAAATCGTGCCTTCGTCCTCGAAGCTGTTGAGGCCGGTCAATTCCTGCGAACCGGTGTCGCTTTCGACATTGGTTTCTTCCAGACGCTGATAGGTGGCTTCGAAACGGTGATCGTCGGTGATCACGGCGTCGAGACGGCCGAAATAGCGCACCGAACTTTCAGGCAGGGTGGTTGGGTAGCCGCCAATGTCCTGGCCATACTGGCTGGAGGCGATCTCTGCGAAGCGATCGAACTGGTCCTGCGTCACGAAGTTGGCTTCGTTGGCAAAGCCAGAACCGAAAGGTCCGAAATCGTTGGCAGAGCCAAGGTCGGTTTCTTCATAGGCAGCCGAGAAGAACAGGCGATCGGGCACGATCGGACCGGAGAGCGTGGCACCCCAGCGCTTTTCCTCGAAATCGTCGACGATGTTGGGTGTACCGTCGATCGAATCGCCGCGCAGGTCTGCGTTGCGGAAGGCGTAGAACGCACTGCCATGGAATTCGTTCTGGCCCGCTTTGGTGACCACGTTCACGAGGCAGCCCGTGAACTCGGAATATTCCACGTCGAACGGCGCAAATTCCACCGAGGTCGCGCCGATGGCATCGAACGGCAGCGGCAGCGCGTTACGTGCAGCGAACGGCGTACCATTGAGACCGAAGACGTCGGCCTGGATTACGCCATCCACGGTAAAAGTGTTGGAGCGATCGTTGCCACCAAGGCAGGAAATGCGATCCACTTCATTGGCACGGTCGAGGCTGACGCGCGGATCGATGCGGATGATGTCGCGGATATCGCGGGTGATGGACGGAAAAGCCTCCAGCGTGGATTCGCCAAAAGCGATGCCCGGTCCAACGGCGAGCTGCTGCGCGTTAACGCGCGCGCCCGTCACCACGATGAAGTTGCCTGCATCGGCGCTGGCATCGGCCGTCAATTCGAAAGTGTAGGAAGTGTTGCCCGACAAACTGATGAACTGGTCCTCGACCTGCTGCCCCTCGAACCCGGTCGCCGTCACGGTAACCGTGTAGGGACCGCCGGTGGTCAGCGAGCCGAACTGAAAACCACCGCTGGAATCGACGGTCTGCGTACGGGTCTGGTCGGTACGCGTGTCGGTGAGGGTGACGATCGCGCCGGAAACCGGGTTTCCTGCATCGTCGAGGACAACGCCCTGAACACCGGAAGTGGTTTGCTGGGCATGAGCGGCTTGCGGCGCGACGGCAGCGGCGGCGACGCCGAACACGCTGGCTGCGAGTAGATAACGGAGTTTCATGTCTCGAGATCCCTAATCGAGGAGAGGTGGGTAGGAGCCCGTCTAAGTGGCTAGCGGGCGACTAGCGGCACCAGGGGACAGTTTCTTTGCTGTGATATGACAGACGGTCAAAAACCAGACGCGAGGGGGACTTAATTGCTGCAATGCGGCGCATTTGCCCGCGGCTGTTGCTGCATCGCAACACAGTTTCCCATGATACCAGGTCCGTTCGGCAAAGCAGGACCCCGGATCAGTTGTCGCGCGGGCTCAGGCGAGTCCGATTTCGCGCAGCCTCTGCATCAGATAGTCGTGCGCAAGAATCGGTGGCGGGGCTATTTCGCCCGGTTCCACGCACTGCGGCAGCGGCTGGATCAGGAAATCCGGCCGGAAATGCAGGAAGAAGGGCATCGAATAGCGCGACCTGCGCGCCGCTTCGCCCGATGGGTTGACCACGCGGTGCGTGGTAGAGCGCAGCTTCCCGTTCGTCAGCCGATCCAGCATGTCGCCGACATTGACTGCCAGTGCGCCGGGCGGCGGAGAGACGGGGATCCATTCGCCCTGCCGGTTGAGAAGTTCGAGGCCAGCCTCCTCCGCGCCCAGCAACAGGGTGATGGTGTTGATGTCGCCGTGTGCGGCTGCACGGATCGCGCCCTCCGGCGCATCTTCGGGCAACGGAGAATAATGCAGCAGGCGCATGACCGAGTTGCCGTCTTCCACACTTTGCTCGAACCAGTCGACTTCCAGCCCCAGGTGCAGGGCTATGGCACTAAGCACGCGCGCGCCCGTCTCCTCGAAAGCGCGGTACAGTTCCTCGAAGGTTTCCCGAAATCCCGCCAGTTCGTCTGGCCAGATATTGGGCGACATGGTGCTGGAAAGCGGATGCCCAACGGGCAGGCTGCGCCCGACGTGCCAGAATTCCTTCAGATCATGAACCTTGGCATCCTTCGCGATTTCCGTTCCGAACGGTGTATAACCACGCGCACCGCCGCCCCCCTCGACGTGATAGCCGCGCTTCACGGTATCGGGCAGAGCGAAAAAGTCGCGCGCCATGGTTTCAGCCCGGTCGATCAGGTCCTGCGGAATTGCGTGATCGCACACGATGGCGAAACCGTATTCGGCAAAGCTTCGGCCCAGTTCATCGGCGATCTGGCTTACTGGACGTGCGAGCGATATCGTGGCGATATTTTCCATGGGGCAAGGCCTTTAATAGGGAAGGAACAGGCCCGCCAGTGCCGCGCTCATCAAATTGGCGAGCGAGCCTGCAGCCAGCGCCTTCAGGCCCAGTTTTGCGATGACCGGTCTCTGGTTGGGCGCAAGGCCACCCGTCACCGCCATCTGGATGGCAATCGAGCTGAAATTGGCAAAACCGCACAAGGCAAAGGTGACGATAGCAGCAGAGCGCGGAGCCAGCGTACCGTCCGCCAGTGCACCCAGTTCGATGAAAGCGACGAATTCGTTGAGCACGATCTTCGTGCCGAACAGCCCCCCAGCCGTGACCGCTTCCGTCCATGGAATCCCCAGCAGGAACATGATCGGCGCGAAAACCCAACCAAGAATCTGCTGGAAGGATATCTCGGGCATGCCGAACCAGCCGCCGACCGCCCCAAGTACGCCGTTGGCCAGGGCTATCAGGGCAACAAAGGTAAGCACCATCGCACCAACCGCCACGGCCAGCTTCAAACCGGTTTGCGCACCCTGCGCGGCCGCCTCGATGATGTTGGCGGCGCGGCCATGTTCATCGAAATGCGCAGCGGCCTCGACCTCGTGCGGGCGTTCGCCTTCGGTAATGGCCGCCGGACCTTCGCTGCTGATGCGGCTGTGCGGCAATGTAACCTCGCCTTCGGCCTCCGGTGCGGGTTCTTCTGTATCGGGCATGATGATCTTCGCCATCAATATGCCGCCCGGGGCCGACATGAAGGCCGCCGCCAGCAGCACCGGCAGATAGCTTGCCCCCAGCAGCCCGGCATAGGCGGCCAGGATAGTGCCGGCCACACCCGCCATGCCCACGGTCATCAGGGTGAACAGCCGGGAGGGCGATAGCGCTGCGAGATAGGGTCGCACCACCAGCGGGCTTTCGGACTGGCCGACGAAGATGTTGGCTGCGGAACCAAGCGATTCGACCTTGGATATGCCGGTAATCCAGCCAATCGCCCCGCCCAGCCAGCGCACCAGCCGCTGCATCACGCCGACATGATAAAGGATCGAAACAAGAGCGGCGAAGAACACGATCACCGGCAAAGCGCCCAGCGCAAAGGTGTTGGACAACGGATTGTTGTCATTGCTGCCGAACAGGAACTGCGTGCCGGCATCGGCATAGGAAAGCAGCGCCGATACGCCATCGGCCATGACGCGAATCACCGATGCCCCCCAGTCCGTGCGCAATACCAGTGCGGCGATACCGGCCTGCAAGGCGAAGGCCGCGGCCACGATGCGCAGCCTGATCTGGCGTTTGGCGCTGGATAGCAGAAAGGCAATCAGCAGGATGGCGGCAATTCCCGCAAGCGAGATCAATTGGGGAGGCACGGCTACTCCTGATTTTGTGGCGAGGGCCCATCTTGCCTATCTGCGCCGCCCGTTCAAACGGTTTTTGCGCACGACGAATGCGTTCTGCCCCTTCCAATTGCAGCCATCGTTTTATAGCGCCCTCGAATGGATCGAAAATCACCTGTCGACTCGCTACCCCGTTCGTTCTTCGTATTCTCGCTGCTGTACGGCGGGATGACGGTGATCGCGGGCGTTCTGGCCTACAAGCAATTCGCCATCGGGCCCATCGTGGTGGAAAGCGGCATATTGGCTTTCCTGCTGCTGGTGGTACTCTCCAGCGCGGTATCGCAATTGCATGGAAAGCCCGCGGCGGACAGGCTGGTGCTATGGGGATTCCTTCCCCTTGCATTTTCCATCGCGCTGATCGGGCTGGTGCTGCTCTTGCCTGCATCACCCGAAATGCCTGCGGAAAACCTTTCCGCGTTCGAGCGGGTTCACGGGCAGACCCCGCGCATCATGGCGGCGGGGCCTGTGGCCTACGGGGTGTCGCTGCTGTTGAACGTGTGGATATTCGACAAGCTGCGCGGGACAGATCGTGCTGAGGGCAACAGCTTCGGGCTGATGGCGCGCGGCGCTGTTGCCTCGGCAATCAGCCAGGCGGTGGATACGCTCATTTTCATCACCCTCGCCTTCTATGGCGAATTTCCCATCGGTAATCTGCTGATTGGGCAAGCCATTGCCAAGATCGTGCTCTCCTTCGTGCTGGTGCCGTTCCTGATCCTCGGTGCAGTGGCAATCGCCCGGTGGTTGGATGGGCAACGTCAGGTGGCTTCGACATGAGCGACAAATTGATCACCGCCGCCATGTCCGCACGGGCCAGCGCCCATGCGCCCTATTCCGATTTCCTCGTCGGCTGCGCGGTGGAGAGCGAAAATGGCGAGATCGCGCAGGGCGCCAACATGGAGAACGTGTGCTACCGGCTGGGCGTCTGCGCCGAGCAGTCAGCACTGGCAGCCGCGCAAATTGCCTTCGGTCTTGGCAAGGTGAAGCGCGTGTTGGTGGTGGGCGGACCACGTTCTGCCGACGAGACGGCTTCGGGCGATCCGGTCATGCCGTGCGGCGGATGCCGACAGGCGATTATGGAAGCTGCGCAGATCTCCGGCCGCGATATCGAGGTGACCTGCTGCGATCACAATGGCGGGCAACAGGTGACAACAAGTATCAGCGCGCTGCTTCCTGCCGCCTTCTCTTTCACGAAAGACTGATCAGGCGTCCGCCAGCGATTCGGGACGGCCGTGCTCCACCGCCATTCGGTGCCGAGTGCGGATTTGAGCGCCGCGTTCTCTTACATTGTCGAGCGTCTTGAACTCGGTCGTCCATAGATCGTGCGTCACGTCGCAGATCACGTAACCGCGCTGGGCATTGTGCCATTTGAGCTGCGGGTTTTCCTGCTGGATGAGCAATGTGTCCGGCCGCTGATCGACGCCGTTGCCGCCCGATGTGATCGATGTGGAGACAAATTCGGTAGCGACCGGACGCGCGGCAGGTGCCTTTCCGTCGATATGCAGTTCCCCGGCGTAATTCTGGTGCTCGTCCCCCGTCAGCACCACGACATTGCCCCGCCCTTGCTCGCGCACGGCCTTCAGCACGCGGCGGCGCGGTTCGCGATAGCCAGCCCAGCTGTCGAGGTTCTCGGTGCGCCCTTCACCCGGCATGCGATCGAGATCCATCATCATGATCTGCTGGGCCAGTACTTGCCATCGTGCATCCGAGGCCTGCATCCGCCCCAACAGCCATTCTTCCTGCCCGCCGCCCAGAACCGCAGTATCGCGCCGACTTATAGCTTCGCAGGCCACGCCCCAGCGATCCTCGCACGGCTGATCGCTGCGATATTGCCGGGTATCCAGCAGGTTGAGATCGAGCAGGTCGCCATAGCGCGCCTGGCGATAAAGCTGCATCTGTGGGCCGCGCGGCATCGAGGAAGCGCGCAGCGGCATATTCTCGTAATAGGCCTGCATGGCGATTTGCTTGCGCAGCGCAAATACCGCTTCGGGCGTGCCATCCTGATCGATATCGCCAACCCAGTTGTTATCGATCTCATGGTCATCCCAGGTCACGAACCATGGCGCTGCCGCATGTGCGGCCTGAAGGTCGGTATCCATTTTGGTCTGCGCGTAACGGCGGCGATAGTCGCTCAAGGTATAAAGCTCGTCGCCCGCATATTGGCGGACGTTTTCCAGCGGCCCGGTCTCACCGCCATTCCACACTCTGCTGGATCGGCCTTCGTAGATATAGTCGCCATAGCAGAACACGAAGTCCGGCTCTTCGGCGGCAAGGTGCCGATGGGCGGTGTAATATCCCTGTTCGTAATGCTGGCATCCCGCTATCCCGAAACGCAATCGTTCGAGCGGCTGGCCAGGCGCAGGCAAAGTCTTGGCGCGGCCCCAAAGGCTACGCTCCCGCCCGGCGGTGAAGCGATACCAGTAGGGGCGGTCCGGCTGCAGGCCTGCCACTTCCACGTGGACGCTGTGACCGAGTTCCGGCCGGGCCACAGCGGTGCCAGCCTGCACCACGTCGCGAAAACGATCGTCCGCCGCCACTTCCCAGCCCAGTTCGACGGCGGCCGCAGGCATCCCGTAATTCAGCTCCAGCGGATCGGGTGCCAGTCGGGTCCAGATCACGAAGCCGTCGTGCGCCGGATCGCCGGACGCGACGCCTAACTGGAACGGATAGTTGCGAAACACCGGCGCTGCCAACACCGGCGCACCAACAGGCAGCGCAAAGGCCGTTATCGCGGCACCACCAAAGCTGCGCAGCAGATTTCGCCTGTTCAGTATGATCTGCCTGTGTCGCCGATCCGCCATGTCTCTGATTCTCCGGGAAACGTTACCGCGGATATGCATGGGCTTTGTTGCAGATCAAATGCAACAAAGCATGCCGGATCGGCTCGCAGCTTTTCCCTTACAGCTTCTCTGTCAGCTCCGGCACGGCGTTGAACAGGTCAGCGACCAGGCCGATATCGGCGACCTGGAAGATGGGGGCATCGGCATCCTTGTTGATCGCCACGATCACCTTGGAGTCCTTCATGCCCGCCAAGTGCTGGATCGCGCCCGAGATACCGATGGCGATGTAGACTTCCGGTGCCACGATCTTGCCGGTCTGGCCGACCTGGTAATCGTTGGGCACATAGCCTGCATCCACCGCTGCGCGGCTGGCACCGATGGCGGCGCCCAGCTTGTCTGCCAGCGGGGTGATATATTGTTCGAACGTCTCGCCATCCTTCAGCGCCCGGCCGCCGGAGACGACAATGCCTGCACTGGTAAGTTCGGGACGATCGCTCTTTACCGCATCAAGACCCACGAAACTGGAAAGGCTCGCATCGCCGGGGCCGCTTGTCGCCTCCACGCTGGCGCTGCCACCTTCGGCTTCGGCCTTGTCGAAGGCCGTGGTGCGCACGGTGATCACCAGCTTGGGATCGGACGATTCCACCGTGGCGATGGCGTTGCCGGCATAGATCGGGCGGGTGAAGCTCTTGGGGCCTTCCACACTGATAATGTCCGACACCTGCATCACGTCCAGCTGCGCCGCCACGCGCGGCAGCACGTTCTTGCCCGTGGTGGTGGCAGGCGCCAGCACGGCGTCGTAGCCATCCATCAGGCCCGCAATCAGAGGAGCGACGTTTTCAGCCAGGCCATCGCCATAGGCCGCATCGTCGGCCAGCAGCACTTTCTCGACACCGGCGATCTTTGCAGTAGCATCGGCCGCAGCCTGCGATCCTGCAACCAGCACGTGGACAGGGCCGCCCAGCGCGGCCGCCGCGGTGACGGTGGAGAGGGTGGCATCGGCAACGGTGTCGCCATGCGGTTCAGCAAATACAAGAGCAGTCATCAGGCAACTCCCAGGGCTTTGAGCTTGGCGACCAATGCATCGACATCTTCCACGATCTCGCCTGCCTGGCGAACCGGGGGGTCGGACACGTTGGTGGTGGTAAGGCGCGGGGCCACATCGACGCCGAAGTCATCGGGCGTCTTGGTGTCGAGCGGCTTCTTCTTCGCCCTCATGATATTGGGCAGCGAGGCATAGCGCGGCTCGTTCAAACGAAGATCGGTGGTGACGATGGCGGGCAGCGTCAGCTTCACCGTCTCCAGCCCGCCGTCCACTTCGCGCGTGACGGACACGCTGTCGCCATCAAGCTCAACCTTGCTGGCAAAGGTGCCCTGCGGGCGGTTCAGCAATGCAGCCAGCATCTGGCCGGTCTGGTTGGAATCGTCGTCGATCGCCTGCTTGCCCAGCATCACGATGCCGGGCTCTTCCTGCTCGACGATAGCCTTCAGGATCTTTGCGACGGCCAGCGGTTCGACCAGTTCGTCGCTCTCCACCAGGATCGCGCGGTCTGCACCCATGGCAAGCGCTGTACGCAGCGTCTCCTGCGCCTTGGCGGGACCGACGGACACGGCAATGACTTCTTCCGCCTTGCCGGCTTCCTTCAACCGAAGCGCTTCTTCCACCGCGATCTCGTCGAACGGGTTCATGCTCATCTTGACGTTCGCAAGATCGACACCCGAACCGTCCGCCTTCACGCGCGGCTTCACGTTGTAATCAATCACCCGCTTCACGGGCACGAGGATCTTCATGGCGCTATTCCTATTCCAGTTCGAGAATGACGGCGTCTACCATCAGCGTTTCGCCTTCGCTGAAATTGACGGTTGCCACGGTGCCGGATTTCTCCGCGCGCAGGATGTTTTCCATCTTCATCGCTTCCACTGTCGCGAGCGGCTGGCCAGCCTCCACGGCATCGCCTTCGCCCACGTGGAGTTTCATCAGCAGGCCCGGCATCGGGCACAGCAGCATCTTGGAGGTATCGGGCGGCACCTTTTCGATCATGTGATCGGCAAGCGGCGCAATTTTCGCAGGCAGGGCGCGTGCGGTGTAGGTGCGCCCGTGGGTATTGATCTGCCAGCTTGGCCGCTTTCGGGTCACGGTCAGCCCCAGCGTCGGGCCATCGGGCTGAGTGGCGGTGGCAGTACGGTCTCCCGGCTGCCAGTCGCAAGTGCCTGCCACCTTTTCGCCGTCGACAATCGCATGGCCATCGCCCAGCGTCACCGTGTGGTCCACCCCATCGACGCGCACGATCCAGGCCGGTGAAACCGGCTGCGGACCGTTCAGCTGACCGGACACCTGCCTCTGTCGTGATTGGTGGGTGAACTCAATACCTGCGGCAATCGCCGCGATCACGCGGGTGCGTTCCTCGCTGGTAGCCGCGCCCTCGAAGCCCTCGGGATATTCCTCGGCAATGAAGCCTGTGGTGATATTGCCGCTGCGGAAGCGATCATGCTGCATCAGGGCGGAAAGAAAATCGATGTTGTGGCCAAGGCCATCGAGTTCGATCCCGTCCAGCGCCTCAACCTGCAGGTCTGCCGCCTCGTTACGGGTCTCGCCCCAGGTAATGAGCTTGGCGATCATGGGGTCGTAGAAGATCGAAACCTCGCCACCTTCCTGCACGCCCGAGTCGACTCGGACGCCATCCACTCCGCGCAGTTCGCCCGACCACGGTTCGACAGGTGTATCGTATCGCACGAGCCGCCCCGTGCTCGGCAGGAACCCGCGGTAGGGATCTTCGGCATAGATGCGCGTTTCGATGGACCAGCCATCGATGCCGATGTCATCCTGCGTCATCGGCAGCTTCTCGCCAGCCGCCACGCGGATCATGTATTCGACCAGATCGATGCCCGTGATCGCCTCCGTCACGGGATGCTCCACCTGCAAACGGGTGTTCATCTCGAGGAAGTAGAAGCTTTCGCCAGTCGGATCCGCGCCCGATACGATCAGTTCAACGGTGCCTGCCGAATAATAACCCACGGCCTGCGATAGTGCGACGGCTTGCTCGCCCATCTTGCGGCGCATTTCAGGCGTGACGAACGGCGACGGCGCTTCTTCCACCACCTTCTGGTGGCGGCGCTGAATCGAACATTCACGCTCGTTCAGGTAGAGCACCTTGCCGTGCTTGTCGCCCAGCACCTGGATCTCGATATGGCGCGGGTCCTCGATGAATTTCTCGATGAAGACGCGGTCATCGCCAAAGGAATTGAGGCCCTCGCGCTTGGTCGCCTCGAACCCGTCCTTCACGTCCTGGTCGTTCCAGGCGAGCCGCATGCCCTTGCCGCCGCCGCCAGCGCTGGCCTTCATCATCACAGGATAGCCGATTTCGTTCGAGACGGTCAGCGCTTCCTCGGTCGTGTCGATGGCGTCTTCGGAACCGGGCACGGTGTTCACGCCCGCTGCCTTTGCGAGCTTCTTCGATTCGATCTTGTCGCCCATCGCCGCAATCGCATTGGCCGGCGGACCGATAAATTCGATGCCTTCATTGGCCAGCGCCTCGACGAAGCTGGCGCGTTCGGAAAGGAACCCGTAGCCCGGATGCACAGCCTCGGCGCCCGTTTGCTTGCAGGCCGCGATAATCTTGTCAGCCAGCAGGTAGGATTCCGCCGCTGGCGCCGGGCCGATATGCACGGCTTCGTCCGCCATCTGTACGAAAGGCGCGCGGGCATCGGCGTCGGAGTATACCGCCACCGTGGCTATACCCATGCGCCGCGCCGTCTTGATGACCCGGCACGCGATCTCTCCGCGATTGGCGATGAGGATTTTCTTGAACATCAGGAGAGTTCCTTCAGCAGGGCATCCAGCGTGGTGCCCAGCTCGCTTGGCGAAGGCGAAACGCGGATGCCCGCCTCTTCCATTGCCGCGATCTTGTCGTCCGCGCCGCCCTTGCCGCCCGATACGATGGCGCCTGCATGGCCCATCCGGCGACCCGGAGGGGCCGTGCGGCCAGCAATGAAGCCCACCATCGGCTTGCGGCGGCCCTTGGCGGCTTCGGCCTTGATGAACTCTGCCGCTTCTTCTTCGGCACTTCCGCCGATTTCGCCGATCATGATGATCGACTTTGTTTCATCGTCGTCCAGGAACAGGTCGAGAATGTCGATGAAGTTGGTGCCGTTCACCGGATCGCCGCCGATGCCGACAGCGGTCGTCTGGCCAAGGCCGACAGCCGTTGTCTGGTGCACGGCCTCGTAAGTGAGCGTGCCCGAACGCGAGACGACGCCCACGCTGCCCTTCTTGAATATGGAGCCGGGCATGATGCCGATCTTGCATTCTTCAGGCGTCAGCACGCCGGGGCAGTTGGGGCCGATCAGGCGGGACTTGCTGCCGGAAAGCGCGCGCTTCACCGTTACCATGTCCATCACGGGTATACCCTCGGTGATGGCGATGATCAGCTCGATCTCGGCCTCGATGGCTTCGAGAATGGCGTCGGCAGCAAACGGCGGCGGCACGTAGATGCACGATGCGGTGGCGCCGGTGGCTTCCTTCGCTTCGCGCACGGTGTTGAAGTTGGGCAGGCCGATATGCTCGGTGCCGCCTTTGCCAGGGGTCACGCCCGCCACCATCTTGGTGCCGTAGTCCAGCGCCTGCTGCGTGTGGAACGTGCCGGTGTCGCCGGTCATCCCTTGCGTGATGACCTTGGTGTTCTTGTCGACGAGAATGGACATCAGGCGGCTTCCTTCACTTCGGCCACGATCTTCTTTGCGGCATCGCCCAGGTCGTCTGCGGGAATGATCGGCAGGCCCGAGTTGGCGAGGATATCCTTGCCCTTCTGCACGTTCGTGCCTTCCAGGCGCACTACCAGCGGTACCGAAAGGTTCACTTCCTTCGCTGCCGACACGATGCCGTCGGCGATGATGTCGCACTTCATGATACCGCCGAAGATGTTGACCAGAATGCCCTTCACCGAAGGGTCGGACAGGATGATCTTGAACGCCGCCGTCACCTTCTCGGTCGTCGCGCCGCCGCCCACGTCGAGGAAGTTTGCCGGGAACGAGCCGTTGAGCTTGATGATGTCCATCGTCGCCATCGCCAGCCCTGCGCCGTTCACCATGCAGCCGATGTCGCCGTCGAGCTTGATATAGGCAAGATCGTGCTTCGATGCCTCGACCTCCATCGGGTCTTCCTCGGTCTCGTCGCGCATCTCCTCCACGTCCTTGTGGCGATAGAGCGCATTGGAATCGAAGCTCATCTTGGTGTCCAGTACCAGCAGCTCGCCACCCTTGGTCTCCACCAGCGGGTTGATCTCCAGCATGTCGCAATCCAGCGCGGTGAAGGCCTCGTAAAGCTTCTTCGACAGCTTCTGCGCCTCTTTCGCCAGACCGCCTTCCAGCTTCAGTGCAAAGGCGACGCTGCGGCCATGATGCGGCATGAAGCCGGTGGCCGGATCGATCGTGATGGTGGCGATCTTGTCGGGCGTGTTGTGCGCCACGTCCTCGATATCCATGCCGCCTTCGGTCGAGACGATCATGGCCACCCGGCTCGTCTCGCGGTCGATCACCATGGAGAGGTAGTATTCCTTCGCGATATCCACACCATCGGTAACGTAGAGGCGATTGACCTGCTTGCCCTCGTCACCTGTCTGCACGGTGACGAGCGTATTGCCGAGCATGTCCCGTGCATCCGCCTCGACATCCTCGATGCTCTTGGCCAGCCGCACGCCGCCTTTCGCATCAACGCCAAGTTCAGTGAACTTGCCCTTGCCGCGTCCGCCTGCGTGGATCTGCGCCTTCACAACGTACAGCGGCCCGGGCAGCTTCTTTGCACCCTCCACGGCCTCCTCCACGCTGAGCGCCGGATAGCCGGTAGGTACGGCAATACCGAATTTCGCGAGCAGTTCCTTGGCCTGGTATTCGTGGATGTTCATTCAGTTTCACCTTCCATCGTGAATTCTTCCTCGGCGGGCGGCATGTTGTGGCCGAGCAGACGCAGCAGGTCTGCGGCGGCCTCCACCACGTTTGTGCCGGGGCCATAGATGCCCTGCACGCCGGCCTTCTTGAGAAACTCGTAGTCCTGCGGCGGTATTACACCGCCTGCCACCACCTTGATATCGGAGCGGTTCGCATCGCGCAGGTGGTTTATCAGTTCGGGGATCAGCGTCTTGTGACCCGCTGCAAGCGACGATGCGCCAACGGCGTCAACCTCGTTCTCCAGCGCCATCGCCGCGGTTTCTTCGGGCGTCTGGAACAGTGGGCCGGAGATCACCTCGAACCCCATGTCGGCAAAGGCGGATGCGATCACGTTTGCACCGCGATCGTGCCCGTCCTGCCCCATCTTGGCGACGAGGATGCGCGGCTTGTGGCCAAGGCGATGGGCGACGGAATCGACGCCTTCGACCACCTGCGCATAGCGTGCGTCGCCTTCGTAGGCGCTGGCGTAGATGCCCTTCACAGGCGTGGGCACGGTGTCGTAGCGGCCGAAGGCGTCTTCCATCGCCTTGCTGATTTCGCCCAGCGTCGCATCGGCGCGTGCGGCCTCGACCGCCAGCGCCAGCAGGTTGGTCTCCTTGTCGGACGCCAGCCTTTCCATCTGCGACGGCGGCAGTGGCACGCCCTTGTCATCGCGGCCTTCGTTCAAAAGCGCCTCGTTGGCGGCGCGATCCACCCGCGCGCCGCGCGTGAGGTTGGCAAGCGCCACCTTCACCGCCTCATTATCGCGATTGCGGCGCACCTTCTCGATGCGTTCGATCTGGCTCTTGCGGACCTTGTGGTTGTCAATATCGAGCGTGTCGATGTGCGCTTCTTCATCGAGGCGGTATTTGTTCACGCCCACGATGACCGTCTCACCCTTGTCGACGCTGGCCTGCTTGGCTGCCGCCGCTTCCTCGATACGTGCCTTTGGCATGCCGCTGGCAACGGCTGCGGTCATGCCGCCCAGGCCATCCACTTCGCGGATCAGTTCGCGGGCCTTTTCGACCAGTTCGTTCGTCAGGCTTTCGATATAATAGCTTCCGCCCAGCGGATCGGCGACATTCGTCACGCCGCTTTCCTCTTGCAGCACCAGTTGCGTGTTGCGCGCTATGCGGGCGGAGAAGTCCGTCGGCAGCGCCAGCGCCTCGTCCAGCGCGTTGGTGTGCAGCGACTGGGTGCCGCCCAGCACCGCGGCCAGCGCTTCCAGCGTGGTGCGGATCACGTTGTTGTAGGGGTCCTGCTCCTGCAGAGACACGCCACTTGTCTGGCAATGGGTGCGCAGCATCTTGGACTTGGGATTCTGCGCGCCCAGCTCGTCCATGATATCATGCCAGAGCACGCGGCCTGCCCGCATCTTGGCGATCTCCATGAAGAAGTTCATGCCGATGCCCCAGAAGAACGACAGGCGCGGCGCGAAGGCATCGATATCGAGCCCCGTCTCCATCGCGCGCTTCACGTATTCCTTGCCGTCGGCAATGGTGAAGGCGAGTTCCTGCACCGCCGTCGCGCCAGCCTCGTGCATGTGATAACCGCTGATTGAGATCGAGTTGAAGCGCGGCATATGCGCAGACGTATAGGCAATGATGTCCGACACGATCCGCATCGATGGCTCGGGCGGATAGATGTAGGTGTTGCGAACCATGAACTCCTTGAGGATGTCGTTCTGGATCGTGCCGGAGAGCTTCTCCGCGCTCACACCCTGGCGTTCGCCAGCAACGATGTAGAACGCCAGCACCGGGATCACCGCGCCGTTCATCGTCATCGATACGCTCATGGTGTCGAGCGGGATCTGGTCGAACAGGATTTCCATGTCGCGAACGGTATCGATCGCAACACCCGCCTTGCCCACATCGCCCACCACGCGCGGATGATCGCTGTCATAACCGCGGTGGGTAGCCAGATCGAACGCGACTGACAGGCCCTTCTGCCCGGCTGCCAGGTTGCGGCGGTAGAAGGCGTTTGATTCCTCGGCGGTGGAGAATCCCGCATACTGCCGGATCGTCCACGGGCGACCGGTGTACATGCTGGCATAAGGGCCACGGGTGAAAGGCTCGAAACCGGGCAGGCCGGGATCGAGACCTTCGGCATCCTGCGCGCTATACACGGGCTGCACGTCGATCCCCTCTGGCGTATGCCAGGTAAGATCGCGGCCCTTCACTTCCTTGGAAGCTCTCGCCTGCCAGTCGGACTTTGTCTGTTTATCGGTCATAGCGGTAGGTTATCGTGCTTCTTCCAAGGGTTCTCCAGATGCTTGCCAGCAAGCTTGCGCAGCCCCAGCGCGATGCGGCGGCGGGTGGAGTGGGGGTAGATCACCTCGTCGATGTAGCCACGGCTTGCGGCGACAAAGGGATTGGCGAAGCGGTCTTCGTATTCCTTCGTTTTCTCGGCGATCTTGTCCGGATCGTCGCGGTCCTGGCGGAAGATGATTTCCACCGCGCCCTTCGCGCCCATCACGGCGATCTCGGCCGTGGGCCACGCGTAGTTCAGGTCTCCGCGAAGGTGCTTCGATGCCATCACGTCATAGGCGCCGCCGTAGGCCTTGCGGGTGATAACGGTGATCTTGGGCACGGTCGCCTCGGCATAGGCAAAGAGCAGCTTCGCGCCGTGCTTGATGATGCCGTTGTGCTCCTGCCCGGTGCCGGGAAGGAAGCCGGGAACGTCCACGAAGGTGATGATGGGGATGTTGAAGGCATCGCAGAATCGCACGAAGCGCGCAGCCTTGCGACTGGCATCGATATCCAGCACGCCTGCCAGCACCATCGGCTGATTGGCAACGAAGCCCACGGGATTGCCCTCGATGCGGCCAAAACCGGTGATGATATTGGCGCCGTGCGCAGGCTGTATCTCGAAGAAATTGCCATCGTCGACCACCTTCGAAATCAGTTCGTGCATGTCGTAGGGCATGTTCGAACTTGCCGGGATCAGCGTGTCGAGGCTGTCCTCGCGCCGGTCCCACGGATCGTCTGTCGGCAGGTGCGGCAGCGGGTCGCGGTTGCTCTCCGGGACGAAGCCGATCAGCTCGCGGGCGGCCAGCAGCGCCTCGATGTCGTTTTCCAGCGCGAGGTCGGCCACGCTGGTCTTCGTGGTATGAACCACCGCGCCGCCCAGATCTTCCTGGGTCACCTCTTCGTTGGTGACGGTCTTCACGACTTCGGGCCCGGTCACGAACATGTAGGAACTGTCCTTCACCATGAAGATGAAGTCCGTCATGGCGGGGGAATAGACCGCCCCGCCCGCGCACGGCCCCATGATGAGGCTGAGCTGCGGCACCACGCCCGATGCCAGTACGTTGCGCTGAAACACCTCGGCATAGCCGCCGAGGCTGGCCACGCCTTCCTGGATGCGCGCGCCGCCGCTGTCATTGAGACCGATAACGGGCGCGCCCACCTTCATGGCGTTGTCCATCACCTTGCAGATCTTTTCCGCATGGCGTTTGGACAAGGAACCGCCGAAGACGGTGAAATCCTGGCTGAAGACATAGACCAGCCGTCCGTTGATCGTGCCACTGCCGGTAACCACGCCATCGCCGGGTATCTTCTGGTCCTGCATGCCGAAATCGACGCAATCGTGTTCGACATAGGTGTCCAGTTCCTCGAACGATCCTTCATCCAGCAGCACGTCCAGTCGCTCGCGCGCGGTCAGCTTGCCCTTGGCGTGCTGGGCATCGATGCGCTTCTGGCCCCCACCCATGCGGGCAGCTTCGCGGCGGCGTTCCATCTCGGCAATATTGGCTGACATTGGCACCCTGAGAAAAATGAAATTGAAGACTTGGGGAATGGAAGCCTCGACCCTTGCCGTCCATTGCAAACTTGCAAATTTGCTAATCCGGGATTTGCAAAGTATTCCTGCTTTCATGAAATATAATCGCAGACTTTTCGTGGGAGCGCACCTGCGAAGGATCAGGGAGACCAAAGGCTATTCACAAAAGGAGATGGCCGAAAAACTCTCCATCAGCGCCTCCTATCTCAGTCAGATCGAGCACGATGACAGACCATTGACGGCAAAACTGGCCGATAAGCTGGCCCGGCTCTTTCCCGTCGATTGGCAGGATGTGGCGCTGGATGACGCGGAGCGTTTGACGCGCGCCCTGAGCGAAGCTGTCGAGGACCCTTCCTTCAGTCCGCCAATCGACATCGACTCCCTTGCAAAACTCGCCCAGCAACATCCCGCTTTCGCCAAACGGTTTGTCGAGATTCACGAGGCGTATCGGCGCAACACCCAGCAACTGGAAATGGCCGATGAGGCAATTTCGCAGGGTAACGCAACAGGCTCGCGCCTTCCCTGGGAAGAGGTGCGCGACTGGTTTCATATCTCCAACAACTATGTCGATCTGCTGGACCGATCGGCGGAAAGCCTGGCGTCCGGAATAAGCGACCAGACCGGGCTGGTTTCGGCGGCAGCGCTGCAACGGCATCTCGCTGACGAGCACGGCATCGCCGTTGATATCGAGCGTTCTGGTCAGCTTCGCCAGTTCGACAGACAGGAAAAGCTCTTGCGGATTGACGCGGGACAACCGCCTACGGGCATCCGGTTCCAGCTGGCCTATCACGTCGCCGTTATGTCCCTTGCCGAAACTATCTCCCAGATCGCCCGGGACGCAGACCTGCGAACCGATGCGGCGCGCGAACTCCTTAAGGTCGGGCTTGCCAATTACGCGGCCGGGGCCGTTCTCATGCCCTATGAACATTTTCGCGGCACCGCCCGGGAAAGTCGGCACGATGTCGATCGCCTGGCCCTGGTTTACCAGACGAGTTTCGAACAGACCTGTCACAGGCTTTCCACGCTGCAGCGCGACGGATCGAGGGGGCTGCCGGTGTTCTTTTGCCGGGTCGACATGGCCGGCAATATCACCAAGCGCCACAGCGCGACGCGACTTCAATTCGCGCGTTTCGGCGGGGCCTGCCCCTTGTGGATCGTGCATGAAGCCGTAGCCATTCCGGACCGCATCCTCGTCCAGTTGGCAGAGACGCCGGACGGTGTTCGCTATGTTTCCATGGCGAAGGGTCTGATCAAGCCATCCGGCAGCTATGACCGCAATCCGAGGCGCTACGCGGTTGCACTGGGCTGCGAGGCGGCGCACGCCAGCGACTTCGTATATGCCGATTCAATCGATGTCACTTCGGCGGACGCCGCAATCCCGATCGGCGCGTCGTGCCGCATCTGTCCACGTACGGGATGCAACCAGCGCGCCTATCCTCCCAGCGACCAGATGATCAGAGTGGACCTTTATGATCGCGGTGTCGTGCCCTATTCCATGCGCCGACGCGATTGAGCCAAATACTTTCTGGAATTCGGGCTTTTCAATACCAATGGTCCGCCAACAGTGCAGGCGATCGCACAATGGCGTTCCATTCCGGCGCTGTCGGCGAACGAGGAACTGCCCCTACTGAAGGGTTCGAATGATCGCGGAAAAATCAAGGCCCCCGTTGTCATCGCGGTCGAAAGCCTCGTAAATTTCGCGCGCCCGTTCACCCATCTGCATCTCGGCTCCGGCAGTCTGCGCCGCTTCCATTGCGAGCTTGAGATCCTTCAGCATCAGCGCGGTGGCAAAACCGCCCTGGTAGTCGTTGTCGGCAGGCGATTTGGGGCCCACGCCCGGCACCGGGCAATAGCTGGTCATGGACCAGCACTGACCGGAACTGACGCTGGAAATGTCGAAGAAAGTCTGCGGATCGAGACCCAGCTTCTGCGCCAGGGCAAAAGCTTCTGCGGTGCCGATCATGTGAATTCCCAGCAGCATGTTGTTGCAGATCTTGGCCGCCTGCCCGTTGCCGGCATCGCCGGCGTGGATCACTGCCTTGCCCATGTCCTGCAAGATCGGTTCGGCGCGGCGGAAAGCCTCTTCGCTGCCACCCACCATGAAGGTGAGCGTTCCGGCATCTGCGGCGGCGATCCCGCCCGATACCGGCGCGTCGACCATGTCCAGCCCCGCCTCGCGTGCCTTCGCCGCCGTTTCTCGAGCAGTCGCGACGTCGATCGTCGAGCAGTCGATCAGGATGGCATCGCGCGGCACCGCGTCTATTACCTGAGAGGTATAGGCGGAGAGCACGATCTGCCCGTTGGGCAGCATCGAGACCACCGCATCGACCCCGTCGCAAGCTTCGGCAGCCGAAGAGAAAGTGGCGCATCCCTTGGCTTGCGCGGCCTCCAGCGCCGCTTCGCTCAGATCAAAAGCGCGCACCTCGTGTCCTGCTTTGACGAGGTTTGCGGCCATTCCGCCGCCCATGTTTCCAAGGCCGATAAAAGCGATCTTCATGTCAGCGCCCCTTCCACGTGGCTTCGCGTTTCTCGACAAAGGCATTCATTCCCTCCGCCTTGTCTTCGCTGGCGGTAAGAATCTGGAACAGGCGGCGTTCGTAGCCAAGCCCGTGTTCCAGCGTCGTTTCGAATGCCGCGTTCACCATTTCCTTGTTGGCCATGGCCGCCAGCGGTGCCTTCCCGGCGATGGTAGCCGCAGTCTTGAGCGCATCGTCCAGCAGCTCGTCGTGCGGCACCACCCGCGCCACCAGCCCCGCGCTCTCGGCTTCGGCAGCGTCCATCATGCGGCCCGTCAGGCACAGTTCCATGGCCTTCGATTTGCCCACCGCACGAGTCAGTCGCTGACTGCCGCCCATGCCGGGCGCAACGCCCAGATTGATCTCTGGCTGGCCGAATTTCGCCTTGTCGCTGGCAAGGATGAAGTCCGCCATCATGGCCAGTTCGCACCCGCCGCCCAGCGCGAAACCGTTTACCGCGGCAATCCACGGCTTGCGGGTGCCCTGAACGACCTTGGTCTGCCATCCGGAGAAGAAATCTTCGAGGTAGAAGTCGACCGCCTGCTTGTCGGCCATTTGCTTGATATCGGCACCGGCTGCAAAAGCCTTGTCGCCAGAGCCCGTCAGCACCAGGCAGCGCGGGGAGGAGTCGGCTTCGTAACTGGCGAAAGCTTCGCCCAGTTCGCGCAGTACGTCTGTGTTGAGAGCATTAAGCGCCTGGGGACGATTGAGCGTCACCAGCGTGACGGCGTCGCGCTGTTCGACCAAGATGTTTTCGTAACTCATAGCGGGGTCCATTCCTCGTTTGCCGGCAGCGGAGCGAAAATCGCATCAAGCAATTCATCATCGACCGCTGCGGGCGTGGCAGGGTTCCATCGGGGGTCGTTCGTCTTGTCGACGATTACCGCGCGTACTCCCTCCGAAAAATCGGGGCGTATGAGTACGCGGCTGGCAATGCGATATTCCTGAGCCATGTTCTCGGCGAAATCGTCGAGTTGAGCGGCTTGAGCCAGTTGGCGCAGCGATACCTTGCACGCCTGCGGACTCTTGGTGCGCAGCGTTGCCAGTTCCTTTGCCGCCCATTCGCTGTCGTCTGCTTCGAGACTTTCCAGCACGTCCTCGAGCCGGTCGGAGGCGAAATGCCGGGCGATCCGATCGGCATTCGCGGCAAGGCGCGCTTCGGGAGGGGCGGTTGAAAGCTCGGCCAGAATACCGTCGATCCGATCGGGATGCTGCGCTATGCGGACCTTCGCTTCGGCCAGCCTGTTATGCGGCAAATAGTGCGTGGCAAGATCCGCCCACAGGCAATCTGCTCCATCCAGCCGGGCACCTGTCAGTGCCACGAATTGGCCGATCCGCCCACCCAGCCGCGACAGGTACCAGCCGCCGCCGACGTCGGGGAACAGGCCGATCCCGGTTTCGGGCATGGCGAAGCGCGTGTTTTCAGTCGCCACGCGGTATTTCGCCGGCTGGCTGATGCCCACGCCGCCGCCCATGGTGATACCGTCCATGAAGGCCACGACCGGTTTGGCATAGGTGAACAGCTGGTGGTTGAGGCGATACTCATCGTAGAAAAAGCGGCGGCCGGCCTTGCCGCCATCGCTCAACGCGGACTTGCGCAGCAGGTTGATGTCACCACCCGAACAGAAACCGCGCCCTTCGGCATGGTCGATCATCACCGCCTGCACGCTGTCGTCATCGGCCCAGGTCGTCAGTGCCGCGCTCATCGCCAGACACATCTCATGCGTCAGAGCGTGGATCGCCTTGGGCCGATTGAGCGAGATGTGCCCCGCCGCGCCGTGGCGGTGCGTGTTGAGATCTTCGATATCCTCGATGTCCGTCACTGTCGCAGCAAGTCCCTTCCCACGATCATGCGCATGACCTGGTTTGTGCCTTCCAGGATCGAATGTACGCGAAGATCGCGCCAGAAGCGTTCGATGGGGTAGTCCTTGAGATAGCCGTAGCCGCCGAACAACTGCAGCGCGTTGTTGACGACGTTGCTGCCGCTGTCGGTGGCAAGACGTTTGGCCATCGCGGAAAAGCGCGTCTTGTCAGGCGCGTTCTCGGTCACCTTTACCGCGGCGAGATAGAGCAGCGCGCGGGCCGCCTCCACTTCGGTGGCCATGTCGGCCAGCATGAACTGGGTGTTCTGGAAATCGGCAATGGCCGTGCCGAACTGCTGGCGATCCCTGGTGTAGGCCACGGCCTCGTCCAGGCAGCGCTGCGCACCGCCCAGCGAACAGGCACCGATGTTCAGCCGCCCGCCATCAAGGCCCGCCATGGCGAACTTGAAGCCGTCGCCCTCCTCGCCAACGCGATTGGCCACGGGAACGCGCGCGTCCTCGAAGATCATCTGCGCCGTGGGGCTGGCATTCCACCCAAGCTTCTTCTCGGGCGCACCGAAGCTGAGGCCGGGGGTATCCTTGTCCACCACCACGCAGGAAATGCCGCGGGTCTTGTGCTCGCCCGTGCGCACCATCACCACGTAGACATCGTTCACCCCACCGCCCGAAATGAACTGCTTGGTGCCGTTGAGCACGTAGTGGTCGCCATCCAGCCTGGCGCTCGTCTTCAGCGCCGCAGCGTCCGAGCCCGAACCCGGTTCCGTCAGCGCATAGCTGGCCAGCTTGTCCATCGTCACCAGGTCGGGGAGATAGCGATCCTTCAGGTCCTGCCCGCCGAACCTGTCGATCATCCATGCGGCCATGTTGTGGATCGAGATGAAGGCACTGGTGGTGGGGCAGCCGTAGGCCATGGCCTCCATGATCAGCGCCGCTTCCAGCCTGCCCAGCGCAATACCGCCGTTTTCCTCCGACACGTAGATCGCGCCGAAGCCAAGCTCGCCTGTCTGCCTGATCACATCGCGCGGAAAGTGATGGGCCTCGTCCCACTCGCCCGCGTGCGGCGTGATATTGTCCGCCGTGAAACGCTGCGCCATCTCCTGAATGGCGCGCTGGTCTTCGGTAAGCTGGAATTGGCTCGCCACGGGCCTACCCCATCGTCGGAATGAGGAACGCGTTGGATCCGTCGCCGCCGCCATCGGGCCAGCGCTGGGTGACCTTCTTGGACTTGGTCCAGAACCTGAGGCCTTCCATGCCATACTGGTCGATGTCGCCAAAACCGCTGCGCTTCCAGCCGCCGAAGCTGTGGTAGCTGACCGGCACGGGGATCGGAACATTGATGCCCACCATGCCAACATTCACGCGGGCAGCAAACTCGCGCGCGGCGTGGCCGTTGCGGGTGAAGATGCACACGCCGTTGCCGTACTGGTGTTCGCTGGGAAGGCGCAGCGCCTCCTCGAAGTCCTTCGCCCGCACGATCTGCAGCACCGGCCCGAAGATCTCTTCCTTGTAGCTTTCCATGTCGGGCGTGACATGATCGAGCAGCGTCGGGCCGACGAAGAAACCGTCCTCGTGACCCTGAAGCGTGAACCCGCGCCCGTCGATTACCACTTCGGCGCCTTCTTTCTCGGCAGTGTCGATCCAGCTCTCGATGCGCGCCTTGTGTTCGGGCGTGACCACGGGGCCGTAATGCGCGTCCGGATCACTCGATACGCCCACACGCAGCGCGTTGATTGCCGGGATCAGTTTTTCCTTCAGCCGCTCTGCCGTTTCCTCGCCTACCGGCACCACTACCGGCAGTGCCATGCAGCGCTCTCCCGCAGAACCGAAGGCTGCGCCTGACAGATCGTTCACAACCTGATCGAGATCGGCATCGGGCATGACAATGCCGTGGTTCTTCGCCCCGCCAAACGCCTGCACGCGCTTGTGGTTCGCCGCGCCGCGCTCATAGATGTACTGCGCGATGTCGCTGGAGCCGACGAAGCTGATCGCCGCGATATCGGGATGGTCGAGAATGGCATCGACCATCTCCTTGTCACCATGCACCACCTGCAACAATCCTTCCGGAGCTCCCGCCTCCAGGAAAAGCTCGGCCAGCCGCATCGGCACGCTTGGGTCGCGTTCCGACGGCTTGAGGATGAAGGCGTTGCCCGCCGCGATGGCCATGCCGAACATCCACATGGGGATCATCGCCGGGAAATTGAACGGCGTGATACCAGCGCCGATGCCCAAAGGCTGACGCATCGAAAAGACGTCGATACCCGGCCCTGCGCTGGTGGTATATTCGCCCTTGCTCGCCTGCGGGATACCACAGGCGAACTCGATCACTTCCAGCCCGCGCTGCACATCGCCCTTGGCGTCATCGACCACCTTGCCGTGCTCGCTCGAAAGCAATTCGGCCAGTTCCTGCATGTTGTCTTCGATGAGTTGCTTGAACTTGAACATCACCCGCGCGCGGCGCTGCGGATTGGTCGCTGCCCATTCGGGCTGCACTTTCTTCGCGGCTTCCACCGCACGCGCCAGCAGCGACGCGTCGCCAAGCGCAACTTCAGCCTGCACCTCGCCTGTCGAAGGGTTCCATATCTGATGCTTGCGTCCGGTTCCGGTCGAACCGGCGCCGCCTGAGATGAAATGGTCGATCTGTCGCATGGGAAAGCATCCTCAAAAGTTGAAAGGCCTTCATGCAGGCCGGATAAGTTGCAGACAAGATCGAATTTTGCAGACATAAGCTGCAAATATGCAGGACCTGAACTGGAATGATGTGCGCGTCTTCCTTGCCGTCGCCGATGCAGGGCAACTTGGCCGCGCTGCACAGAAACTCAAACTGGACCCCACCACACTGGGCCGACGACTCAAACGTCTCGAACAGCGACTCGAAGTCACCCTTTTCGAACGCAGTAGACAGGGACAGGCGCTGACCGAAGCGGGCGAAGCACTGCTCGCCAAGGCAGAAGGAATGGCCGAACTGGCGCGCAGGATCGAAGATGTCTCGGTATCGCACTCGGGTTTGAGCGGCACCCTGCGGCTCAGCGTGTCGGAGGGGTTTGGAAGTCAATTCCTTGCACCCTATCTGAAGGCCTTCGCCCGGCAACATCCTGCGCTGACAATCGAACTGGTGGCCAGCAGTGGTTTCCTCAGTCCCTCGCGGCGCGAAGCCGATATTGCCGTCATGCTATCGCGTCCCAAGGCCGGGCCAGTACTGTGCCGGAAGCTGTCCGCCTATCGGCTCAAACTGTATGCCAGCCACTCCTATGTTCAGCAAAATGGCACACCCGCTACGCTGGCCGATCTTGACCAGGGCCACCGTTTCATTAGCTACGTGCCGGACCTGCTCTACGCACCCGAACTGAATTACCTGGACGAATTCCACTCCGGGATCGAGGCGCAGGTTCGATCATCCAGCATCAACGCACAGCACAAGCTGGTGGAATCCGGCGCCGGGATCGGTGTGCTGCCCTGCTTTATCGCGGATAGGTCGACGGGTCTCAGGGCCGTGTGTCCGGAGAAGTTCATCGAGCGCAGCTTCTGGATCGTCACTCACCGCGACACGCAAACCCTTGCCAAGGTGCGGGCCGGGAAGGAGTGGTTAAGGCAATGCGTGGCGCAGGGGCGCAACCGATTGCTTCCCTGAGATCAAGCCGCTCAATCCAGTTTGGTTTGCGGTAACGCGGTCTCATTGGGAGGGCGCGAAAGATCGGTATCGGCCACTTCGTCGGTGTGAACGTGAAAATGCGCCAGTTTCGCTGCGCCGAACTGGGTCGTCAGGGCGGTATCGGTGGCGTCGCGACCGTGCGCCATGACGATCCTGGCAATCCTGGGCGTATTATGGCGCGCATCGAAAGTGTACCAGCGGCCACCCAGATAGGCTTCGAACCAGGCCGAGAAATCCATGGGGTAGTCGACCGGTTCGATACCGATATCGCCAAGATAGCCGGTGCAATAGCGGGCTGGAATGTTCACGGCTCGGCAAAGCGTTATCGCAAGGTGAGCAAAGTCGCGGCAAACGCCAAAGCGCTGGTCAAAGGCCGAGCGTGCCGTATGCTCGGTACTCGCTTTCATGTAATCGAACTGAATTCTTTCGTGGGCCGCGCTTACCATGGCCTGCGCACGCCCCCAGCCAGGCTCGGTGCGCTCTGCAATATCCCATGCCGCGTCAGCCAGCTTGCTGACTTCACAGTAGCGGGAACTGAAAAGAAACTGCAGAACATCGTTGGGCAGTTCCTCGACCGGAACCTGTCTTGCATCAAGATCAACCGCGTCCGGTTTGCCGCTGTCTGCGATCACGAAATCCGCAGACAGCGTCGTGCTGCCAGGAGGCAGGACCAGCCTGCTGCAAACATTGCCGAAGTGGTCGATATAAGTCTGCACCGGCACGCGAGGTTCGGTCTGCAATATCTCCGGCGTCTGCAAATCGCCCTGCCTCTCAGGCCGGACATGCAAGAGGGCGAGCATCGGAACCGGGGCTTCGGTCTCGAAGCGGAGATTGTAGCCTGTCCGGATCAGCATGACGCTTGTCGCTTCTCAGGAACGCCGGGATGGCTGGTTTTCAGATCGAGCTGTTTGATGAGCACTTCGACATCCATATCGATATGGCTTCCCTTGTGTCCTACCCAGGTTCCCGAAAGCGGTGTCGCTTGTGCCGGTTCACGCGCGACAGCCACACGGATCAATCCACAATTGCCGACGATACCGTTCGTCGGGTCGAATTCTATCCAGCCCGATCCCGGTATGAACACCCGTAGCCAGGCGTGGGTTGAGTGCCCGCCTTTTCGCGTGCTTTCCTTGTCCGGTTGATAGAGATAACCCGATACGAAGCGAGCGGCGAAACCTAGTGCCCTTGCCGCCTCCATCATCAGCACGGCGTAGTCCCGACATGTGCCTTTGCGCAAAGCCAGGCTTTCCAGCGGTGACTGGACGCCCTTCTCATCTCGCGGTTCGTATTCGAAATCATCGTGAATTGCGTGAGTGAGGCTGCACAAGAGATCGAGCGTATCGGTCTGTCCCGCAGGCAAATAGCTGCGCGCCCATGCGTCGATCTTGCGATCGGGATCGGCGTAGCGTCGCTCAATTGAACGAAGGAGGTCGGGCATGTCCTCTGCCGAATATGTGAAGGGATATCGCCGGGCGTAAGGTTCGACGGCGATCTCGTCAGGCCCCGTTGGCAGGTGCTCCACTTCGGCGGTGGCGCGGATTTCCAGTCGGTCGGAGCGCGTATCGAACTGTGCTATGGCCACGGCGTTACCGAACACGTCTTGCAGCCAGCGTAAGGATTGCGGTTCCGGATCGATCTGCAGGTCCGCATGGAGAACGCGCTGGTCATAGCTCTCTCGCGGGCGCACGAGTATGCGATGTTCACCGAATTCGACGTTTCGGCGATAGCGGTACCGGGTTACATGGTTGATAGATACGGTCGGCATGGAACAGCGTCTGGCGCAAAACTTTCAGGACATATGGCTGATAACACCCTTCTTAACGCGTCCGACGGCGATCCGGTCCGCAAAACTCACGTAAACGTAACGCACAGCCCGTTTTTTCTCGTTGGAGACCATGCTGGTTCGGCGATCCCGTCCGCGCTTGGCGGTCTCGGCCTGCCCGATACGGAACTGACGAAACATATCGCACTCGATATCGGAGTGAGGGAGTTGGGGCTGGAAATAGGCGAGAGGCTGGGGGCACCTTTTACATGGCAGCACTTCTCGCGGCTGGTCTGCGATTGCAACCGGCATCCTGCCAGCGAAGAGTGGGCGCCGGAGGTTAGTGATGGGACAGACATTCCCGGCAATCGCGGATTGAGCCATGCCGACCTGCGGGCGCGTGAGAACGAGATCTTCGAACCCTATCATGCGTCGATCGAAAGCGCTCTCGATCAACGCCAATCGAAGGGAACGCCCACCGTATTCGTCTCCCTGCACAGTTTCACGCCAGATATGGGCACGGAAGACCGACCGTGGGATGTGGCCGTCCTTCACGACGGGCGCGAAGATGGCTTCGCTCGCGATGTGCTGGGACTTTTGCGCGCAAGGGGGGAATATGTTGTCGGCGACAACCAGCCGTATCACATGGACGACACCGACTATACCGTCCCCCGCCATGCCTACCCGCGCAAATTGCCCTATATCGAACTGGAGGTGCGGCAGGACAGGTTGGCGTCCGAAGTCGGGATCGGTCGTATGGCCGACTTGCTCGCAAGTGTCCTTACCGAGGCGTTGTGAAGAGTTATCGACGGAAGAACATTCAGATCGAAACCGAAACGTCCCAGTCATCATCGCCGCGCCTGACGAAAACGCTCGTCGCAGGGGGGATTTGCTGCACGTCAAGATCGATGCTGTGGTCCCCGCACACCAGACCATCCAGTGAAAGGCTCCCCAGAAAGGAAGGGAGGCGCGGCTTTTCGAAAGTGATCTTGCTAGGTGCCTCTACAGACATGCCCAATGCGGCCTGGGTAATCATGAAGGGGGTTGCGCTGGACCAGGCCTGCGGAGCGCAGGCCACGGGGTAAAGCGTAGGGCCCCTGCCCCATCTGCGTCCGAAACCACAAAACAGTTCGGGAAAGCGCTGCTGGTCGAAATACTGGGACGCCTCGAACAGCGCGGTGAACACCTTCTCTACCGCCCCCTTGAGACCATACCGCGCGAGCCCGGCGGCGATCAGCGCATTGTCATGTGGCCAGATCGAGCCGTTGTGATAGCTCATAGGGTTGTAGCGCTTTTCCCTGCGCGAAAGCGTTCGAATGCCCCATCCGGAAAAGACATCCGGGGCCAGCAACCGCTCCCCGACAGCTTTCGCATGGTCCGGCATGGCGATGCCGGTAAACAGGGCATGACCAGCATTCGAAGACACTACGCGGCAAGGCTCTTTGTTACCGTCGAAAGCAAGAATGTAGCAGCCCATTTCAGCGTCGAAGAAGGTTTCTGCAAAGCGGTGTTTAAGGTCTGCCGCCTTGTCTTCCCACGTTTTCGCGCTGTTGCTGTCGCCGCGTGCAGCAGCAAGCGATGCCATCGCGCGCCATGCGCCGTAGACATAGGCCTGCATCTCCACCAGTGCGATCGGCCCTTCCGCAAGACGCCCGTCGGAATGCGAAATGGCATCGTGGCTGTCTTTCCAGCCCTGGTTGCGAAGCCCCTCTGCATTGCGGCGACCATATTCAAAAAAGCCGTCGCCGTCGCGATCACCCGAGGTCTCGATCCAGCCTGTGGCGGCCTCCAGGCGCGGCCATAGCTTCTCGATTGTTTCTTCGTCGCCTGTCCGCCGGAAATACTCACCGGCGAGGTGGACGAAAAGCGGCGTGGAATCGACGCTGCCGTAGTAATGACGGAACGGAACCTCGCCCGTATTCGCCATTTCACCTCGGCGGGTTTCGTGCAGGATCTTGCCCGGTTCCGCATCGGCAATGGGATCGTCCTCCTGCGCTTGCAGTTCTCCAAGCCGAAGCAAGGTTCCGCGCGATAGCGATGGGTCATACCATAAGGTCTGCATCGCGGTGATCAGGGAATCCCGACCAAACAGGGTGCAATACCATGGGATGCCTGCATAGGCGGCAGGCCCCTGCGGCGTTTGCGTGGTCAACGTGGTGACATCGGCGATACTGCGCTCCAGCATGGTGTCGAACGCCGCATTCGAGGAGGAGATGCGGGGCCGCGCCGTACGCGACTCCTGCCGGCCCTTGCGCAGGGCGCGGTAAGCCTTGAGATAGGCCCGCGCCGGATTGTCTGCAGCATCGTCGTCGAACGCGGCCCTGGTAAAGATGACCTGCCGCTGTCCCGGCTCAAGCTGTATATCGAAGCGCACTCGGTTCTTGTTCAACACGTCGGGTAAAGGTTCGAACGTCATGTGCGTATGGCGTTCTACCGCATCGAGGCCAGTGTAACGGTAACGAACCGAACCCTCGTTCAGGATCGGTTCGTGGCGTGTACCTCGCATCTTCCGCTTGCTTCCGCGCACCTCGAACATGTCGCAAAAATCCGAACCCAGCACGATTTCGAGACTGAACTTGTGGGGTTTCCGATCGAAGTTTCGTACCGTCAGCCGTTCATAACCGCTCTTATCAAAAAGGAACTTGGTGCGACTGATATGGAGGGCGTCTGCAGGTATGCGCGCCCCATCACGGTTGGTGACCCCTGGATTGGTAAGATCGACGTTCAACGCGTCGAGGCGATCGTCGATGGCCGACCCCAACAGCAGCGGATAGGTGCCGCATACCGTAAGCCGCCAGAACGAAAGGTGCCGGGTATCGCGGAAGAAGACGCCTTCCGGCGCGTTCTCGGCGCCTACGACATCGCCGTGACTGTCGAACAAAGCGAAGGCATCACCGTGCTTGACGGCTAGCAACCTGCGTTCCTGCGTCGAACTTGCAGCCTCGGTAAAGATCTGCGGGTCGCTTTCGGGAGGGGTGTTCATATTGCTGCCCACCGCCGCAATGACGGTGCTCCCTTTAAACGTGTCAATGTGAATCAAATGGCCGGGTCAGCTTTAAGTTTCGGCCCGGTGGCAAAGGTGTCCTTACGCGACTTGTCGCCAAGCATGAAAGTGGCAGGGCGATCGTTCATCTTCTTGCCATGACCCACGATCAGCCTTTCATACACCCGGACATAATCCGCAGCCATCCTGCTGACGGTGAAGCGTTCCTCGAACGCTGCGCGCACATCAGCGCGCGGCAGCGCCAGCACCTCGTCCACTGCGACGACAGCTTCGTCTATAGTCCCGACGATCCGACCCGTTCGTCCATTATCGATGACTTCGGGAACGGAGCCGTTCCGCCACGCGACCACCGGCGTGCCGCAAGACATGGCCTCGATCATGACCAGCCCGAAGGGTTCGGGCCAATCGATCGGGAACAGGAGCGCACCGGCATTGCCAAGAAGTTCTGCTTTCTGGGCCTCGTTCACCTCTCCAAGGTATTCGACATTGTCATGCGCCCCGACAAGTGGCTCGATCTTCTGTTCCCAGTACTCGCGATCGACATTGTCGATCTTGGCCGCAATCTTGAGCTGCTTTCCGCTACGAACTGCTATCTCGATCGCCCGGTCGGGCCGCTTCTCCGGTGAGATGCGTCCGAGAAAAACCAGGTAGTCCCCGCCATCGGGGTTGTAGGGCAACATGTCTTCGGGAAGTCCGTGGTAGACCGTATCGATCCAGTTCACCGGCGGAAGCGGTAAGCGCTGGTTGTTCGATATCGAAATCAGCGGCACATCGCAAAAGGCGCGATAGCAGTCATACAGTTCCGGCAGATCAAGGCGGCCGTGCAGCGTCGTAATCGTTGGTGTGCGCCAGGACGATATCGCCGGGTAATGGAACAGATCGATATGAAAATGCACGATATCGAAGTCATCCAATCGCCTTCGCACTCTTTCGACGAGGCTGAGGTGATGGGGTACGAGATTTTGTGCGCCGTCAACCAGTCGCAAGGCCTCCGGCACACAAGGAACAAGCTCACCTGCAGTCTGGGAGTCGCCTGACGCGAACAAGGTAACATCATGACCTTGCCGGACGAGTTCTTCGGTCAGGAAATGTACGATGCGTTCCGTTCCACCGTAGAGTTTCGGTGGGCAACTTTCGGCCAGTGGGGCAATTTGAGCAATACGCATCGTTAACTTTCTGATGGCTTCTGAAGAGATAACGCGCGAACCGCCATAATGCCTTGATGCGTTGCAAAAATATCCGACATCAGGTTCTCCGCTCAAGACAAAGTGAGATGTGCAGGAGCAGCAGCGGCAGGCCCCCTCATCCCGCTGACGAAAGACGATGATCTAGGTTAGTCTTTCAGCCTTCCTCTTTCGGACCGTTCGAGGTGATCTATGCGGTATTCTGGTTGGCAAGATCGAAGGTCCGCTTTCCATGGTCGAGCATGACGAAAGATCTCCACCGCTTCCTGACCATCGACAGCGAGATCGTTCGAGCCTGTCCAGTTGACCAGCACACATAGTCCAGCCGGCGCAAGTGAACGCCAGACATGTCCGGCGGTGGCGGCGATCTCGTCCGCGCTGAGGAAATAGAGAATCTCTGACAGAACGATGAGGTCGAACGAACCCGCGGGCCACTCGCGCGGTATTTCACATCGTAGAAGTTCGACGTTTCCTATGCCGCGCAGGCGTTGTTCGGCAAGGGCGAGCGCGCTGCTGGCGACGTCGATAGCCTGGAGGCGATCGCAGTACGGTGACAGGTCGCGGGTAAGTACCCCATTCGAGCAGCCGACTTCCAGTGCCTTGGCAAAACGCCGCCCTTCGAGGTTGGCAAGAACCTTCGCTCGTTTTGCCCGCTCGTACTGGCTCGTCTCGAAAGACCAGGGATCGGCATCCTTCGTGTGAAGTGCCTCGAAAGTGGCGCGTCGGCTTTGCTTCCTATCGTTCACGAATGAAGATTTCCGGGTGGTCCGCGAAGTGGCGAACCAGTTCGTGCGGCATTGTGAAACCGTCAGGATCGTCTCCGACAAGATCGGTCGTCTGCGATGCGTAGGCGGCAATCGCGCGCTGCTTCGCCTCGGCCTGATGGTCAGCAGCGAATACGAACAGCTCTGAAGGCACCGATTGCACACCGAACCGTCCCCAGATCGGGAAGCTGAAGAGTTCAGCGTCGAGGCAATCGGCCAGATCCCTGGAAAGCAGGGCAGCCGTCTCATGATCGCAGTGCGGATCACCGATCCATGTCGTCCATATCGTAGAGACGGCGTTTTCATGTGCAAAGGCAGTAATACGGGCGACGGCGCCGTCCGACATTTCCGAGATGTCGGACGAGCCGTCCGGCAGGTTGAGACGAAGAACCGGAACGTCGGCGCCTGGAGCAAGGGCACTTAACGCCTTTTCAAACTCCGCACGTCGCAAATCGACAAGCCGTTGTCTTCCATATCGCCGGGAATTGGGATGCGAACCTTCGCCATCGGTGCACAGGACAATCGCAACCCTGCGGTCCGCCGCTACGGCGGTAGCCAAAGCCGCGCCGCAACCAAAAGTTTCGTCATCCGGATGGGGCGATACGATAAGCAGGCAGCCAGGGGGCGCCAGCGTTTGGATCGAAATCTGCGGCGCGATCGCCGCCTGGCGAAGCATCGTATTCTCCGCGATTGAAGGATCGATCACAAGTCCTCCACGCGAGCGCCGGAGACGACCAGGGCTTCCGCAGCGCGGGCCCTTTTTGCATCAGGTGTTGCCTGACAGAGGAACAGGCTCAGATCGCGGCAGATCATCTCAACTTTCGAACCTTCGACATGCGCCGCCATGCCAAGCGCCTGCTGCGTTCGATCGATCACCAGGCGACAGCATTGTTCGGTTATTTCGCGGGCAAGCAGGGAATGGGTTGCCGCGTCCGGCGGCGCGTCCGTCGCCTCGACCTTGCTGGCCGCGCGGACCAGCCATAGCCGCGCCGTTTCCACGGCACAGGCGCATTCCACGATCCGGCGTTGCTGGTGCGGATCGGCCGCTCGCTCCTTCTCCACAAGCATGTCCCGCATCACGTCAAAGAGGGCTTCTGCAGCTCCCAGATGGGCAGCGCAGTAACGCCAGATGCCGCCTTCGAAATGCGGTTCGCGCAGATAGTCGCCAGGCTCCCCGACGAGGTTTGCGGGTGATATTGCGATGCCGTTGAAATCGTAATGTCCGGACCTGCTGGCCCGCATGCCCGCCATCCGCCAATGCGTCGAATCGCTTCTGGCGTCTTCGGCAGTAGGCACGAGCAGCAATTGCAAACCGGCGTCGGTAGAAGCCGTGACAATTGCCAAATCCACCGACTGCAATCCCGAAGCAAACTGCTTCACGCCTCCAAGCCGCAATTGGCCCTCATGGCATTCGAAAGTCAGCGGGGCCGCCGGCAGATCGGCACCCCAGACGCCCAGCAATGTCCCATCTCGCACGGCACTGAAACTGCTTTCTTGCAGGTCTGCATCGGCATAGAGGCAAAGCAGTTTCACTGCATTCATATGGCCTTCGAAAAGGCGCGCTATGGAAAGGTTCACCCGGCCCAGACGGCGAAGGGCATTCAGGGCAGCGCCAGTCCCGGATGGTTGCGAGCCCCAGCCATTGCCGCCCTCGCTTTCCGGCAGGCAGGCCGCAAGCCAGCCCTGGCTTTCAAGCAGCTTTATATCTTCCGCAGGGTCTGCATCGTGAGCATCCAGCAACATCGCATGAGCAGCGATCTTTTGCAGGAAAGGTGGTGTCCTATCGCGCATGGACGGGCTCTGTCTGGCGTAACAGACCCCGCGCAATGGCGAGCTCCTGAAGCACCCGGCTGTAGCGCAAGGGGGCCGCGTCGTCAGAAGCGAATACATTTGCTTTGGCTAACTCATCGGCACCTTCAAATACGGCCGAGTTCGGATTTAGCAGACGTGCTCTGCGATACAGGCTCGCGACTGGTATCAACCGGCCATCGCACACTGGATCGTCCGTTGCTGCACGCAGCGCCAGCGTGGCCCCGCAACCACCATCGGCGCGCCCTGCTGTTCGCGCGGACGTGCGGGTCCCGCCGTCGCGGATGGTGATGACCTCGTATCCCGACTGCAAAGCCAGTTCGCAAAGGGCGGAATCTTCTCCGGAAGAGGGTAGAGGAAGCCCACCGAGCGCCGTGTAGGCCTTTGATCGGATGGCCATGCTGGCTCCGCTGGCCCGGTGAGCGAAGGTGCCAAAAACGCCCTCGGTCCACTGCGTCCATAACTCCTCTATCGCGTTGAAATAGGCGCGTTCCGCTTCGCCCACATCCCGCACCTTCTCGGGAAGGTCGGCAAGCTCGCGATCATCGAGCCGCACATCTTCGCAAACCAGATCGTGCCCCGCGCCTGCAAGCTCCAGCATATTGCGACACCAGCCCGGCGCGACGTGCGTGTCGGCATCGGTGGTGAGCAGTACGCCTGCAGGGACCATATGCGCGGCGACATCCATTGCGATGCGCCGAGCGTGAGGGGCATCGCGAATTTCCTCATCGAATTTCAATTCCAGGGCGCAACCTGCATGACCACTTTTGCCGAACCATTCGCGGATCAGCCTGAAAGAATCGTCGTCGCTATCGTGCACGGCGAACACCACCAATCCCTTGGTGCCTGCGTGCATGATCGCAGTATCCAGGGCATTCAGGCATCGGGGGAGAAGTTCGGCTTCGTTATAAACCGGAACGGTGATGGCAAAGCGCGCATCGGGAGCAGACCGATCCAGCAGATTGATCAATTCAGCCTGTCCGGCGAAGGCAGGCTGCCGCAAGGCGTCGCGAACCGCCCACTCGGTCGGCTTATTCAATTTTGGTGCATCCAGCCGCGGGATACGAGAGACGCGCGCAACCGGCATTGCATTATCGTCAAACCGCGCTTCGCCTCTGGTTTGCAAACTCATCTGGCGGCCACATTGACGCTACGCTCGGCAATATTCTTGGGGGCAAGCAAAGCAATCTCCTATGAAGGCAGCTCCACTCTCTCCGGTCCTGATGAAACCTGGGCGAAGCGCTCTTTAGAAATTGGCGTACTGGTAATCGGTTCCTCCAAGACCTTGAGAGCACTCGGTCATTTCTTGACCATTGTTAATACCGCGATTTCACCAGCTACAATTTACGGTCAGAGCCCCCGAGCTTCGGCAGCACTCCCGCGAGTGCTCATTGATAAAGTTTAAGAGGCAGTTTTCCTGCAACCCAAACTGATCGGCATCGTTAACCCTGAGACTTACCTGCAAGCGGAGGACTTTCCATGGCTGACGAATTCGATCTTTCCAAAGGTGGTGCCAATCATCAGAAACCCCAGGGGGACGATGATGTGATGACCACGGCCCAGGGCTGTCCCATTTCCGACGATCAGAACTGGCTGACTGCCGGGCCACGGGGCCCACAGCTGCTGGAGGATCAGGCGGCACGGGAAAAGATCTTCCACTTCGATCACGAGCGCATTCCCGAGCGGGTCGTTCATGCGCGCGGTTATGGCGTGCACGGACACTTCGAGCTTAAAAAGGCGATCCCGCAATATTCCCGCGCCCGGATATTCAACGAGGAAGGGGTGAAGACGCCAACCTTTACCCGGTTCTCCACCGTGGCAGGAAACAAGGGTTCGCCCGATCTTGCCCGTGACGTGCGCGGTTTCGCCACGAAGTTCTATACTCCCGAAGGCAACTGGGATCTGGTCGGCAACAATATCCCGGTCTTCTTTATCCAGGACGCGATCAAGTTTCCGGATCTTATCCATGCAGCCAAGCCCGCACCCGATCGCGGTTTTCCGCAGGCGCAGACGGCGCACGACAACTTCTGGGATTTCATTTCATTGAGTCCGGAAGCCATGCACATGGTCATGTGGATCATGTCGGATCGCACCATCCCTCGCAGCTTCCGCTTCATGGAAGGGTTCGGCGTGCACACGTTCCGCCTCGTGAACGAAAAGGGCGAGTCTCATTTCGTGAAGTTCCACTGGAAGCCGCGGCAGGGCCTGCAGTCGGTGATCTGGAACGAGGCGCTGAAAGTGAACGGGGCAGACCCCGATTTTCATCGCCGCGACATGTGGGATGCAATCGACGCTGGCGATTTTCCGCAATGGGATCTTGGCATTCAGGTATTCGATGACGAATTTGCCGAGAAATTCGAATTCGATGTCCTCGATGCGACCAAGATCATCCCTGAAGAGCAGGTACCGGTCGAGATTATCGGCACACTCACGCTCGATGCGAATGTCGACAATTTCTTCGCAGAAACCGAACAGGTCGCCTTCTGTACGCAGAACATCGTTCCCGGCATCGATCACTCGGACGATCCGCTGCTCCAGGGTCGCAATTTCAGCTATCTCGATACCCAGTTGAAGCGGCTTGGTGGCCCGAACTTCACCCATATCCCGATCAATGCGCCAAAGTGTCCCGTGCGGCATTTCCAGCAGGACGGCCACATGGCCATGCACAACCCCAAGGGACGTGCGAATTACGAGCCGAACAGTTGGGGCATGGGCGATGGAACGGAGGAAGATCGCGGACCGCGTGCCTGTCCCGATCGCGGTTTCGCGAGTTACCCGGCGGAAGTATCGGGGACGAAAGTACGCGTACGTAGCGAAACCTTTGCCGATCATTACAGCCAGGCGCGGCAATTCTACGTCTCGCAGACCCCGGTTGAGCAAACCCACATGGCCAATGCCCTTACGTTCGAGCTTTCCAAGGTCGAACGCATGGATATTCGCAAGCGCATGGTTGGCCATCTGCGGCATATCGACGATGGTCTGGCGCAGGAAGTTGCCGACGGGCTCGGCCTGCCGGAGCTACCGGACAAGGTTCCTCTCGCACGCGAACCGATTACCGATCTGCCGGAAAGCCCCGCCCTTTCCATCATCAAGAACGGACCTGACAGCTTCAAGGGGCGCAAGCTTGGCATCTACGTTGCCGAGGGCGGCGATGCGAGCGTCGTAAAGGCTCTGCAGGACGCTGCAAAGGCTGCGGGAGCAATGGCCGAAATCGTGGCACCGCACGTGGCGGGCGCGAAGCTTTCTGATGGCAATTTCATGGAAGCCGACGAGAAGATCGATGGCGGCCCGTCGGTGGTTTACGACGCGGTGGCCGTGGTGATGAGCGAAAAATCGGCCAAACGCTACAATACCGACAAGCCCAGCATCGATTTCGTGAACGATGCCTTCGCTCATGCAAAGTTCGTTGCCTACGTTCCTGCTGTACAACCCCTGTTCGAAGCCGCGGGCGTCTGGAACTGGATGGATGATGGCTTTGTCGACGTGTCTTCAGGCAAGGATGCGGCGGCGAAGTTCATCGAGAAGTGCGGAAAACTTCGCTTCTGGGATCGCGAAAGCGTGAAACAGGATTGAGCTGTGGCCGGACCGGCTGGAGGTCGGCAGGCTCTGCCAGCCCAACCAGCAAGGTCCGGCCCGGACGGACCTTCGCCTGTCTGAGTCGCGCTCCTTCCCCCCACGGCACGCGTCGGTTGAGGAGAAGGCGGGTGACAATAGGCATGCAACTCCCCATGGTCGGTTGATCCAAAACGTACCGCAGCGAGGGTGTGCAATTGCAGACCACCTCGTAGAGGAAACCGACATGCATGACCTTAAAACCATTCTCGTTCTTGCCATCACGTCTGCGGCCCTGTCTGCTCCGCCCGCACTGGCCCAGGAGGCTGGTGGGGAAGAAACAAAGCGCACCCGTATCGCGCTTGGACCACAGATCGCGCCAAGCTATCCCGGCGCAGACGACGTTTCATTTCGTCCGCTCGTCGATCTGTCTCGCGCTCGCGGTGCGGAAGAATTTGCATTCGAGGCGCCAGACGAAGGCTTCGGCTTCGCTTTGCTGGGCGGTGACAAGTTCTCGGCAGGACCGTCACTCGGGTTTGAAGGGAAACGCTCCTCCTCTGATGTGGGTGGCGCGCTGCCGGACGTGGGCATTTCGGTCGAACTCGGTGCTTTCATGCAGTATCAGATGACCGACAATATCCGCCTCCGGGCCGAGGGGCGGCAAGGCGTGAGTGGCCACGACGGGTTTGTTGCAAATCTGGGCGCCGATTATGTCTGGCGAGAGGGCGACCGGCAGCTGTTTTCCATCGGACCCCGCGTGACGGTGACCGACAGCAATTACCAGGATGCGTATTTCGGCGTTCGGCCCGAAGATGTCGCCGCGTCCGGTATCGCGGCTTATGACGCCGACGGCGGTTTGCAGGCGGTCGGCGCGACGGTCGGTTACATACGCCAGATCACGCAGCGCTGGGGTATTTACAGCTACGCCAAGTATAATCGACTCCTAGGCGATCCTGCCGATTCACCGCTGGTCGAAACGTTCGGCTCCCGCGATCAGGTTTCGGGCGGCATCGCCCTCACCTACACCTTCGGGACAGGCGTTCGCTGATCGTCGGCTGCTAGCGACAGTCTGATCTACGCCGCGAGTTGTGCCAAATGTCGTGACGACGGGACAGAAGATCTGCCGTTGGATGACTGTCTAGAGTGAATAGAACAAGAAAATCGGATGGGATGACAGGTATGATCAGCTACTCTTTGGAAGGGAAAGTAGCCCTCGTTACAGGTGGGGCGCGGGGTCTCGGCCGTATGATTGCAGAGGGGTTTCTGCAGTGCGGCGCTCGGGTCATCATCACCTCGCGCAAGAACGCGAAGGTCGCTGCAGATGAAATGTCAGGGTCAGGTGCATGCCACGGCATTACGAACAGTCTTGATGGTTCTGATGCCTACGATGCACTACTGACGGAGGTGGAAAAGCTCACCGATAAGGTTCACATCGTGGTCAACAATGCCGGCCGAACTTGGGGCGACGCTTTTTCCGAATTTCCTGACAAGGCGTGGTCAAACATCATGACAACCAATGTGCATACGCCATTCGCCGTAATTCAAAGGTTGCTTCCGTTGCTGGAAAGAGCAGCATCACCCGATGATCCGGCACGGGTAATCAACATTGGCTCGATTGCGGGCACTAAAGTCCAACGCCTCAATGCTTTCAGCTATGGGGCCAGCAAGGCAGCGCTGCACCATCTGTCCAAAGACCTTGCAGCGGAACTTGCGGGCCGCGGCATTACCGTGAACACGGTATTGCCTGGGTTTTTCCCGACAAACATGGCCGCCCACATTTGCTCGGACGAAGATCTCGTAACCGACCTGCATGAGCAGATCCCGCTCGGTCGGCTTGGCGAAGCCAAAGATATCATTGGCGCCTGCACCTTTCTGGCATCGCCATTTTCTTCGTATATCACCGGTACCGAGATCACGGTGGACGGGGGACTGAGCTGCACCTAGAGCGCGCTGACCGCAGGTGCGCAAATCCGCGTGCCTGTGAGTAACAGCACGACGGATCGGAACCCGCGGGAACGGCGGTGCTCCTGCTGCCAGACGCCTGGCAGATATGATCTATGCCTCACGTTGGCCACGCTTCGTACTTCCGGCGTATCGTTATCCGTAGCGCACTTTGCGGCTGCGGTTGCGCCACAATCACCTCGGCAGCAGCGATAATGGCACTGTCGGTCAGCAGACAGTCTCTACCCACCGATCGAGCCGCTCGGCAAACCGCCCGATCGTCCGGTAGCCGAAGTGATTGTGTCCGGTGCAAGGCAGGACCAGCAGCTGGAAATCTGTCAGGCTGGTGAAATGCCTTGGCACCTCGCTGGGCGCATCACCGATGTCGTTCTCTCCGAACAGGAAGAAGGTCGGGCAATCCAGTGCTGCGGCTTCTGCGCGGAACGAACCCTTCGTCATCGCCATGATCCCGCCCGCGCCGAACAACGGTCCAACCGCTGCCCGCAGAAAATCATTGGCGGCATCGTCCTCGCCGCCAAACAGGTTCGAGCCTGTTCTGGGTCCGGGGCCGCCATCCGGATAGGCGCAGCCGAACTTGCGCTGTACCAGATCAGGCAGGGCGCGTTCCAGTTCGGCAGGCCGGTCGATGAACTGGCGTTCCTGCTCGTCCAGACCCCACTCGAGGCCTCCCGCACCGCTGCCCATCAGGCACACCGCGTCGAAGGGGTTGCAATCAGCCTGTGCCAGAACAGTCAGCATCCCGCCCATCGAGTGGCCGGTTCCGACAAGTGAGCGCGCACCTTCGCCAAGCTCCCCGCGCAGCGCCTTGGCGACCGCCGCGATATAGCCGGCAGAAGTACGGGGCAGCAGGAATGGGTGATCGTCAGGCAGCGCGTTGTCGCCCGTTCCCGGCACGTCCATCGCCGCTACGTGATGGCCCCGCGCCGTCATCAACCTGGCAAAACTGAGATCGGCCGCAACGGTGCTTCCCAGATCGAAATACCGGCGCGAGCTGGCTCCGCCCGGAAGGCAGAAGAAGCAGACACCGCTGGGCGCGCACTCGGGCCGGTATATCGCCACCTGCATCGCTCCCATCGATCCGTCTGCGAACGAAACCGGCAGCACGGCAATCTCGTCTGTCTTGTAATCCATCTCTCAAACCTCCGGCGCAATGACGAGTTTTATGCCATCCAGCGCCGGGGTCAGCGCGATCTGGCACGACAGGCGCGAGGATGCCTTGACCTCCACCTCGTCCTCCAGCGCTTCAAGCATGTATTCTTCATCCTCCGTCCGTTCGCCCGTCGCTGCGAGCCAGGCTGGGTCTACATAGACATGACAGGTGCCGCACGATGCCGCGCCGCCGCAGGTGCCCTTCACCAGATCGTCATTCTGGAGAGCTTCCATGAGCGAACCGCCGCCCTCGACGGACAGGAGCCGCTCCGCTCCGTCAACTGTCTGCACCTCAACTGCTATCATCGTTTGCTCCTTTATCAGATCGACCTGAAATGAGTTTTTGAATTTCGTTCGGAAATTGATAAGCAGGGTTGTGAATCGCATTCAAGTGTTCTGGCAAGCTGCAATGGCAACGGCCAGATCATGAAATAGCGGAACGGGACGAGGAGGAGCGAAACGCATGGCTGGTGTATTGGCGGGACTGAAAGTTCTGGACCTCAGCTGGGGCATAGCCGGGCCGATGGCCGGGATGCTGCTGGCCGATCACGGGGCGGATGTAACGAGGATAGAGCGGCCCCAGGGCGATCCCTTTCCCGATCTCCTCGGCTACCACGTCTGGCACCGTGGCAAGAAGAACGCCGTATTCGATCTGAAGGACAAGGATGACCACGCGCTGTTCGTGCGCCTCGTGACCGAAGCGGACGTGCTTATCGAAAGTTTCTCGCCCGGAGTGACGTCGCGGCTGGGCATCGATTTCGACACGCTGTCGCAAATCAACCCCCGTCTCATCTACTGCTCGATCACAGCCTATGGCGAGGGAACGCCGGATCAGGATTGTCCCGGCTATGACGCGCTTGTCGCAGCACGCAGCGGCCTGCAATACGAGCAGCGCGGCTGGCCCGAAGGCGCCGTCAATCACATGAAGGGCCGCGATGTCCCCTTCGCCGAGGTCGAGATCCCGCGCGAAAACGTTCAGGGTGCAAACCGTGATGGGCCGTTGTTCGTAGCTTCGCCCTGGCCCAGCCTCGGCGCGTTCTTCTCCGCTTCGCTCGGCATCGCTGCTGCCCTGTATGTCCGGGAGCGAACCGGGCAGGGACAAAAGGTCAGTACCTCGCTGCAACAAGGCGCGATGGTATGCGCCAGCGGCGTTTGGCAGCGGATGGGGAACCCGGATGCCGAAGGCTTCGATACCTGGATCATGAACGCCCGCTCGCCCAAGGGACATTTCGAGGGTGCGGATGGCGAATGGCTGCACAATTGGGTGCCCAATCCGCGCTTCATCCTGGAAGCATCGAAGGGCGCAACGCTGGATGCGACGCCCGACCTGACGGTGCAGAACGATCCCGACCGCTTCGGCATCGGTCCCGAAGAATTGCTGGTGATGGCGCATTACCAGCCTATCCTCGCCGAAGCGGTGCGCAAGTTTCCCGTCGCGCAGTGGGTCGACGCCGCGGCAACGGCCGAAGTCACGATGCAGCCCTGCCGCTCGGTGGAGGAATCGCTTACCGATCCGCTGCTGATGGCGGATAATTGCGTTACCACGGTCGAGGATGCGCAGCTTGGCGCTATCAATCAGGTGGGCATCACCTACCGGCTGGAAACCAGCCCCGGCGACATTCAGGGGCCGATGCGCGCATGCGGAGCGGACACAACCGAGGTAAAGCGCCACGCCGCCTCGCTGCCTGAACCCGTCCCTCGCCCGGCGGCCGAGGCGAAGCCCGCGCCACCGCTGGCAGGAGTAAGGGTAATTGATCTGGGGCTGGCAATTGCCGGGCCGTTCGGTTGCCAGCTGCTGGGCGATCTGGGTGCCGATGTCATCAAGGTTAATACCTTGTGGGACATGTACTGGCACCGCACCCACATTGCCTACATGGCGAACCGCAACAAGCGTTCGATTGCCCTGATGCTGAAACATCCAAAGGCGATGGAGGCGCTCCACCGCCTGCTTGGCACGGCAGACGTGGTGCAACACAATATGCGTTACGGGGCGGTAGAGCGGCTGGGTCTCGACTATGCCACCCTGAAGGAGCGGTACCCCCGCCTTGTCTACTGCCATTCGCGAGGGTTCGAGAAGGGGCCGCGCATGAACCTGCCAGGCAATGACCAGACCGGTGCATGTCTCGCCGGTATCCAGCATGAGGATGGCGCACTTCATACAGGCGAGGGGTTCCCGTTCTGGTCGCTTACCTCGCTGGGCGATACTGGCAACGGCTTCCTCAGCGCCATCGGCATCTGCAACGCACTGATGGATCGAGAGCGCACCGGGCGCGGCCAGTTCGTCGACACGTCCATCATCAACGCCGCGCTCCTCAACACAAGCTATGCCGTGGCAACCGCCAGCGGCGAACCTGTAGAGCGGCCCCGACTGGATGCGTCGCAGACAGGGTATGGTCCGCATTACCGCCTGTATCGCTGCGCCGATGACAAGTGGATCCAGATCGCGGCGATTACCGGGGAGCAACAGGCGGCATTCGCCGGTCTGGCCGATCCGGACCCGGAAACGGTGTTTGCCAGCGCACCGGCCGCAGACATGCTCGAGCGGTTGCAATCCGTCGGGGTACCGGCCGAGGTTTCGAATGCTGATGCCAGCCGCAAGGTGTTCGATAATCCCGACTTTGCCAAGCGCGGATGGACCACGCGCTACGAACACCGCGACGTGGGCACCCTTGAACAGATCGGCTCCAGCTACGCGCTGTCGGGTGCCGCGCCGCCAGAACACATTCCGCCGATGATTGTCGGGGATGCAACCGCCGAGCTTCTGACGGAGCTAGGCTACAGCGAAGAGGAAATCGATGCACTGGCGCAGGAAACCGCCATCCTGTGCGATCCTCCGCGCGCCGGGCAGAAGGAGCTAGACAGTCCATGGGGAATGTAGAGAATTTGGGAGCCCGGCCCGATCCGGTCGTGCGGGTAGACAGCGCCTTCTTCTGGGAGGCCTGTGAGCGCGGCGAATTCGTGGCGCAGCGCTGCGAAGGATGCGAACGGCTGTGGCACCCGCCCCGGCCGATGTGCCCCATCTGTCACTCGACAGAGAAAAGCGCCGCCGCGCTGTCGGGCAAAGGTGTCGTGATGAGCTACGTCATGCCTGTCCATCCGCCCGCTTACGGCTTTGCCGAACCGCCGATCGCCGCGCTGATCGAGTTGGAAGAAGGTTTGCGGTTTGTCGGCACGCTGGTCGATGTGGAACCTGCCTCCATTCGCGTCGGCATGCCGGTGCAGGTCTCCTTTGCGGCAACTTCGGGAGGCAAGGCGGTGCCGGTCTTCCGCCCGACAGAGGACATCACATGAGCAGACGGGCCGTCATCGCCGGAATTGGGCAAACCGAATTTTCCAAGGACTCCGGCCGTTCGGAGCAGCAGCTTGCCGCCGAGTGCGTAACCTCTGCGTGTATCGATGCGGGGCTCGACCCGCATGCAATCGACGGAATGATCACTTTCGCGCTCGACCACTCGGACGAGGTGGACGTCATGCGCTCCACCGGCGCGCAGGAACTCAAATACACCGTTCGCCTGCCCCAGGGCGGCGCTGCCAGCGTAACGTCGGTAGTTCACGCCAAGAATGCAGTGGAATCGGGCATGTGCGATGCCGTGGTGATCTGGCGCGCGATGAACGAGCGGTCGCAATACCGGTTTGGCCAGCCGCACCAGTCGCTGTCTCCCGATGCCCATTCCTCCACCTTCATCGAATGGTGTTTTCCCTTCGGCGCGCAGACGCCGGCGGCCTGGGAGGTATTATCCTGCGGCACCTATCTCGATACTATCGGGGTCACGACACAGGATCTGGGCCGGATCGCCGTTATCCTCCGGCGTGCGGCGGCAACCAATCCGCTGGCGCAGTTCTACGATCGTCCGATCACGCTCGAGGATCACCAGGCTTCGCGCTGGATCGTGCAGCCATGGCTGCGCCTGCTCGATTGCTGCCAGGAATCGGATGGTGGTGTCGCGCTGCTCGTCACGACGGAGGAACGGGCCCGCGACCTCAGACAGAAACCGGTGCGCATCCTCGGCGCAGAATATGCCTTCTGCTTCAATCACGAAATCATCAGCGACTTCTACGAAGGCGATCTCACCCGGCTGCACAACAGCGAAGCGGTAACGAAACGATTGACTGCAGCTGCCGGAATAGCACCGCGCGAGACCGATGTTGCAATGATCTACGACAACTTTACGCCGCAAGTGCTGCGCCAGCTGGAAGGCTTCGGCTACTGCGGATACGGCGAGGCGAAAGACTACGTGGCCGACGGGCACCTGGACCTGGACGGCCGCACCCCGCTCAGTCCCAACGGGGGTCTGCTGGGCGAAGCGTATATTCACGGCATGAACAACTTCACCGAAGGCGTGCGACAGCTGCGCGGTACGGCGGCGAACCAGATTGCTGATGCACAAACCGTGTTCATGGCATCCGGCGTCGCCGGTGCGATCCTGGGAATTTAAGGAGAGAAGGCGTTGAAGTTAAAGGCAGGAACAAAGCTTGAAAGTGCGGTTTGCGACACGCAGGTCATGGTGCTGCGGGTTCCGGACAGAGACCTGGATGTGCGCTGCGGCGGCGTGCCCCTTCAGCTTGACCCAGGTCAGCAGGAAGGTGAGCCGGAAGCTGGCTTCGACGGCGGAACGCTGGTCGGCAAACGCTATAACGATGCCGATGATACGATGGAGTTTCTGTGCACGCGGGGGGGTGCGGGAAGCTTGAGCGTGGATGGCACCCTGCTTGAACAAAAGCTTGCCAAGAAGCTTCCCTCCTCTGACTGAGCACGGTCGGCGATGAATCTGTCCTTGATATTGCAGATGGCGGCGGATGCCATGCCCGATCGGGTGGCCCTCACGTCCAGCGATGACCAACTCACCTATGGCGAGCTTCAACGGCTTTCAGTCGCGGCGGCAAAGCGCATCGGGCCGAACCGCAAGATAGCTTACGTAGCCGAGAACTCTGCCGCGGCCCCCATCGCGCTGTTCGGAGCGGCGTTGGCCGGAGTGCCTTATGTTCCGATCAACTACCGGCTCGCGCCCGACCGTGTGGAGGCGCTGCTCCGCCGGGTTGGTCCATGTCTGCTGGTTGGCGAAGCCGATGCGGTACTGCCGCAGGTAGAGCAGATTGATCCTGCAGCCTTCCTGGCCGACCTGCGCACTTTCGACGGCGAAACCGCCCACGATATGCCTGAGGAAGAGGGCGGCATCGCGGTGGAACTGTTCACCAGCGGCACGACCGGCGAGCCCAAGGCGGCAATTCTGCGTCACAATCACCTGCTTGCCTACATCCTGGGCTCGGTTGAGTTCATGGCGGCGAGTGAGGACGAGGCGGCCCTGGTGACGGTACCGCCCTATCATATTGCGGGCGTTTCAACGGTGCTGAGCTCCACTTATGCAGGACGCCGCACCGTGCAACTGCCCAGCTTCACGCCCGAGGCATGGATCGATCTGGCTGAACGTGAGGATATCACGCAAGCCTTTCTGGTTCCCACCATGTTGCAGCGGATCGTCGCTGTGGGGCAGGAGCGCGGCGGACTGCATCTGCCGGCGCTGCGATCGATCGCGTATGGTGGCGGCAGGATGCCTTTGTCGGTCATCGAAGCGGCCATGGAGATGTTGCCGGACGTGGCGTTCACCAATGCCTACGGCCTCACCGAGACGAGCTCCACGATCGCGCTACTGGGACCAGATGAACACCGCGTCGCCGCCGCATCGACCGACCCGGCAATTCGTCGCCGCCTGGCATCGGTAGGCAAGCCCCTGCCGGAACTGGAGATAGAAATCCGCACCGCGTCCGGTGCACGGTGCGAGACTGGTGAGACGGGCGACCTCTACGTTCGCGGCGAGCAGGTCAGCGGCGAATATGCCGGCGGGGCCGCCAAGGATCGGACAGATGGATGGTTCGCGACCCGCGACCGTGCGTGCCTGGACGCGGACGGTTTCTTGTTTCTCGATGGACGCGCCGACGATGTGATCGTGCGCGGCGGGGAGAACATATCTCCAGGTGAAATCGAGGATGTGCTGGCCTCGCACCCTGCCGTTCAGGAGGCTGCAGCGGTTGGCATACCCGACGACGAATGGGGTGAGGCAATCGGGGTGGCCGTCGTGCTGCGCGATGGCATGGCGCAGCCAGAGCCGGAGGAACTGATCGATCATATCCGCGCCCAGCTGCGCTCGAGCAGGATACCAGGCGTCATCCGCTTCATCGACCAGCTGCCATACAACGAGATGGGCAAGCTTTTGCGGCGTGAGATCGGCGCCATTCTGCAAACGTCGGCATGACTGACCATCCGGCACTCGCATGGCGACGGTCGGGGTTGATGGCGGTGACAGGCCATGCGGCCGGAAGTTCGCTGGTTTGCCCCGCCGACCTCACGAGTGCTGCCGAGCGCAGTCTGGCGCGACTCCGCGCCGCTGCGCCTGATGGTCATCGCTTGCCTGCAAACGGCGCGGCGCTGCTGGGAGAGCGGGCTCGGATGCTGGGGCTTGGTCGGCACGGTCGCACTTCGGCCAATACGTTTTGTCATCTCTTCCGCGCCAGCAACGGGACCATCGCCCTCAATCTGGCGCGCGAGGATGACATGGCGCTGATGCCCGCCTGGCTGGAACGCCCGGTCACCACGCTAGAAGGTATCGCTGCGGCAATCGGCAATCGCGACGCAGCGCATTTGCTCGATCGTGGACGCGAGATGGGACTTGCGGTGGCATGTCCGGGGACAGCAAGCGAAGTCGATACCGATGCGGAACCGCAGCGCATAGGACGGCGGCAGGAGCCGCGCGAACGAACACCGCTGGTGGTCGATCTTTCGTCCCTGTGGGCCGGACCGCTCGCCGGTTCGCTTCTGGCGATGACGGGAGCGCAAGTGATCAAGGTCGAAAGTACCAGTCGCCCAGATGCTGCCCGGCTTGGCAACCGCATGGTCTTCGACTTGCTGAATGCGGGCAAGCTCAGCGTTGCCCTTGATTTTGCAAGTCTATCGGGTCGCAATGCGCTGATCGATCTGCTTGTACGAGCCGACATCGTGATCGAAGGCTCACGGCCGCGCGCTCTGCGACAACTTGGCGTCCATGCAGAGGAACTGGTGCGCGCAAAATCTGGCAAGGTGTGGGTGTCCATCACCGCGCATGGGCGCAAAGGGGAAGCTGCAAGCTGGACCGGCTTTGGCGACGATGCCGCCGTCGCGGGCGGGCTGGCGACGGCGATGGAGGCAGGCTGGGGCGAACTGCTGTTCGCAGGCGACGCAATCGCCGATCCCCTGGTAGGCCTGGCTGCCGCACAAGCAGCTTGGGCGAGCTGGCTGCGCGGCGGCAGCGAGCTGCTTTCTCTTTCGTTATCGGGAACAATCGCGTCAGCCTTGCGGCGCGACGATGCCATAAACCACCAGCGAACGGTGAACTGGCAGAGACTGGCAGAAGCCGATACTGCGCCGCTTTACCCGCTGCGGACCGCGCCACCGGCACCGCCAATGGGTGCGGACAACCATCAGGTTCTGGCGGCGGCATGCTGATTAGGAACGCCGACCTGATGGGACGTCTTTGCGATGTGCGCGTTACCGGGGGGCGCATCGCCGCAATTGGCCATTTGCAACCTGAGGAAGGCGAACAGCTTCTCGACGCGGGCAACGGGGCGTTGCTCCCCGGTTTGCACGATCATCACATCCACCTGAACGCAGCAGCTGCGGCTCGCACGTCGATTACCTGCGGACCGCCTGCCGTCGGTTCGGCGGACGATCTGGTTGCCGCACTGCATGACGCGCCGGGCACCGAATGGCTCCGCGGCATCGGCTGGCACGCTTCTGTGACGGGTGAGATCGACCGTCAGTGGCTCGACCGAAACGGTCCGGCTCGGCCCATTCGCATCCAGCATCGCGGCGGCCGCATGTGGGTCGTCAATACCTTGGCGGCAGAACTGCTCGATATTGACTGTCCTGCCGACGGACGCTTGATCGACCGCGACACGCAATTGGCAGCGGCTCGCCGCGACCCGCCAGACCTTGCCGCTCTGGGCGAAGCGATGGCGCGCCATGGTATCACCGGCGTAACGGACACGACCCCGCGCAACGATGACCGCGATGCGGAGCATTATGCCCGGTGTGGAATGCCGCAGCGCATCGCGGTGATGGGCGGTCCGGCGATGACCGACGGCGGGACCAGCGGCCTCCCGGTGATTGCGCGTAAGCTGCACTATCACGACCACGACCTGCCTCCGCTGGCCGACCTGGCCAGGCTTGTAGCGCGGGAACACGAACGTGACCGCCCGGTGGCCGCCCACTGCGTGACCGAAGCGGAGTTGTGGCTGGTGCTGGCAGCGATCGAGCAATCCGGACCGCACCCGGGCGACCGCATCGAACACGCCGCTCTGTGCAGCGACGACGCCATGGAGGCGATTGCCCGCCTTGATCTCACGGTCGTGACCCAGCCGCAATTCTTGACAGAGAGGCAAGCGGCCTACCGCGCCGAGGTCCCTCCCCACCAGCACGCGCAGCTTTGGCGTTTGGGCGCGTTTCTGCGGCACGGTGTTCGCCTGGCAGCTGGCAGCGACCATCCCTTCGGTGGCCTTGGCCCATGGCAGGCAATGGCAGCGGCCTGTAACCGGCCCGATGGTTTCGGGCATGACGAAGCGATCAGCCCCGAACAAGCGCTCGCGCTTTATACCAAGCCTGTCTGCAATGCCGGCGCACCATCCCGGCAGGTCGAGGCGGGCACCGTGGCCGATCTTTGTCTCCTGTCCCGCCCATGGCAGGACGTGCGGCTGGATCTTGGCGCTGTCCGGGTGCAGGCCACGATCATCGGCGGTCGGTTCGCCTATCAGCGGAGCTCATCCACAAGGCCCCAGGCCAGCGCCTGACGAGCACGGACCCGCGCCATCGACAGCGCCATCCAGACGGTCCGGTGCCGTCCGATCCGCCCCGCAACGCTGACCGTTCCGCCCGCGCCGGGGATCAAGCCATAGGCAAGTTCGGGAAGCTGAAACCATGCCCGCTTGCTAGCGGTCAAATGCTTGGCGAATGCGGCCATCTCCAGCCCCGCTCCGATCGCCGCGCCATCGACGTGCACGTGCAAACGCTGATGCAGGCGGAGCAGGCGGCTGGCCGGCAAGCGCACCGTTCGGATCGCGTGCGCCGTTGCGGGATCGCTGACCGTGCCGAACTCCCCTACCGCGCCGCCGGTGCTGAACACACGGCCGCTAGCCTCTAGCGAAACCTGTTCGATTTGCTGGTCGAGAACCGCCACATCCAGCGCCTCGCACAGGGCGTCCCGCATGGTCGTGCCGATTTCATTCCGACGATCGGGGTCGTTCAGGACAAGGCGCAGGTGCGAACCCGTTCGCTCGACCAGAAGTGGCGCGGCATTACCAGACAAGCTCGTGGAACCATCCGGGCGGGAGCGTTGCCAACGCCGGAACTCCTGCCCGTGCTGTACCGCCGCATAGGCAAGGCTTTCGGCTGTCAGTGCCGCAGCGGGGGGAAGCGGCCGCGTCATCCGCATCAATTGCACGAGTACGCTGGCCGTGAAGGGAGCGTTCGCGACGTTGCGCATGACGCGCACGACCTCATCGGCTGTCAATCGGGTATCGCAAGCGGGATCGAAAGGCCCAACTCCCAGCACCGGACATGGGAAACGCTCGACCAGGTCGGGATCGACTGGGCCGACCGCTGTATCCACCAATAGCGCGGGCCTAGCGGTGAGCGGCCCCACATCCTGCGGGTCCATCCACGCCAGCGATTGCGGTTCGAGCAACTCCATGTCACCCGTCTGCCACTTCGCCGCAACAACTGCCACGATTTTACCAATTGACAGCAAACAATATCTGAACGAATATCAGAACAGGATTCGGAAAATGACTGATAAACCCCTCACCCTTTCGCCAAGCGCCACCGACGATGGCCCAAGCCCCGTGGGACGTCCGCGCCTGTTGACGCGCGAAGCCATTCTCGATGCGGCGTTGGAACTGGGGCTGGAAGCGCTGACCATGAAGCGGCTGGCGGCCAAGCTGGGTACCGGGGCGGCGACGCTTTACCAGTATTTCGACAATCGCGACGCCTTGTTGCGTGCGGCTGCGCTGCATGCGTTTCAGGACATGCACCTGCCGTGCGATACCGACCAGCATTGGACAGAGTTCGCGCGCGACCACGCTCGCATCATGCAGGCTGTTCTGGTCGAGAACCCATCGGCAATTTCCCATTACGTGCAGGCGGATTACGGTTTCGAGGTGCAGATCGAGATGGTCGAACACTTCCTCGCCACGATGCAGCGGCGCAGCTTCAGCGCCGAAGAAGGCATGGTGTTGCTGCGCGGTGTAACGATGGCGTCCATGAGCGGCGCGATGGAGATCATTCGCGAGCGCGCGTTCCTGGCTCGCGGAACCAAGCCGACCGATGTGCTTGATCGGCAGCTTGCCGCGGCGCCGGAAGCCGATTTTCCCCTGACGCGATCCGTACGCGCTCAGCTTGCGGCTCCGGCAGATACCCTGCTCGACCAGTTCCTGGAACCGGTCCTGCAGGCCTGGTTGCTACGCCGGGGTGAACAAATGCCGGAATGAACGAAGATTGGGCAAAGCCGGCAATCGGATAAGCCCACAAGGAGGATGCATGGACAGTTTCAAGGGTAAGAACGTTGTCATCACCGGGGCCGGTTCAGGCGTCGGCAGAGCGCTTGCTCGCCGCTTTGCGCGCGAAGGTGCCAATCTGCTCCTGGCGGACATCGAAGAAGACCGCGTAAAAAGTGTCGCTCAGGATATCGGCTCGGGGGCCGAGGGAATCGGCCTTGACGTTACCGACCGCGATGCAGTGTTTGCCATGGCGGACCAAGCTTATGAACGCTGGGGTCATGTCGATGCCGTCTTCAACAATGCAGGCGTTGGCGGAGGCGGCGGAGCGACCAACTGGGTCACGCCGGAAAAAGCCTATCGCTGGGCTCTGGAGGTAAACTTTTTCGGTCCGCTGCATGGCCTGCATGCCTTCCTGCCGCGAATGGTCGAGCGGGGCGAAGAAGCGATCATCTCTGCCACTTCGTCGGGGGCGGGCCTCGTCTTTCCGCCGATGAGCCATGCCTACTCCGCGTCCAAGGCAGCGCTGATTGCCTTGTGGGAAACGACCCAGCACCAGCTTGATATGAACAGTTCGCGCGTACGGGCGGCCCTGCTGTTCCCCGGCCCCCATGTTGTAAATTCCGACCTCATGAATTCGCAGCGCAATCTGCAGACGCAATATGATGATCCGGCGCTGCGCGCAGGCAGCGGCATCAACTCTATCGAGACGTTCCAGGCAAGCATGAAGATGGTGATCGGACACGAGGTCGAGCTGACAGAACCGGAGGATTTCGCGGATTACACCCACGATGCACTGCTCAGCGACAAATTCTGGGTGCTGCCGCTCACGGAAAAGACCGAGAAGGCAATCCGCAAGCGGACAGAGGAAATGCTGACGCAAAGCCACCCCACCCTTCCCCAGATGCTTTGAGGTGCCGCGATGAACGACATGAACCCTGCAACAACGTATGATCACGACTTCTCCGCCATGTTCGAAAAGCTGCACGACCGATCGCTGGAACTGGCAGCCACGAGTGCCGAGGAGCGCGTCGAGAAAATCAAGCGGCTCTACCGTGCGGTGTATGATCTGAGGCACGAGATAAGCCGGACAGGTCACTCCGAGCTGGGCATGGACGGCAAGATGCACCTTGTGCCGCTCAAGGGCGAGGTCGAGTTCGTGTGCGAACGGCTGGCAGGGTGGATGGAGCGCGAGCCGGTGGAAGACGTACTGGCGCTGCAGGGGCGCAAGGGATTCATCCATTACGAGCCCAAGGGCGTGGTGCTGCATCTGGCCACCTGGAACAGCCCGGTATTGATTGCCATTTCCCCGCTGATCGGCATGATCGCGGCTGGCAACGCGATCGTGGTGAAACCTTCCGAGATCACGCCCAATTCCGCTGAACTGGTGCGCAAGATCATCGACGGGGCCGATCTGGCGGACGACATCGCCGTCGTCACCGGCGGACCGGACGTGGCCGAATCGCTGCTGAAGCTTCCGTTCAATCACATCTGCTATGTGGGCAACAACCGAGTGGGCAAGCTGGTGATGAAGGCGGCTGCCGAACACTTCGCGGGTGTCACGCTAGAAATGGGAGGCAAGAACCCGGCAATAGTAGCTGCCGACGCAGATGTTGCGGATGCTGCGGCCAAGCTTGCATTCGCGCGCAATCTCATCTCGGGGCAGGTATGCCTCGCCCCCGATTACGTACTGGTCGAAGAGCAGGTTAGGGAGGCTTTTACGAGTGCACTCGTCAGCAGTCTTGAACAGATGTTCAACCCCGAGGGCGCTGGCTTTGACAAATCGAAGGATCTTGCCCGCATCGTCAACGCGCGCCATGCCAGCCGCATCAAGGAGCTGATCGATGATGCGACCGGCAAGGGCGCGGAAATCGTTCACGGCGGAAACGTGGATGTGGACAGCTGCTTTGTGGAGCCCACAGTCATTACCGGCATCACCGATGACATGGCTATCGCGCAGGAAGAGGTCTTTGGCCCAGTCATTGCCATCAGCGGCGTTGCTTCGAACAAGGCGGCGATCGATGAAATCGCCAAGCGGCCAAAACCGCTGGCCATCTACATCTTTACCTCCTCACGCGAAACCGCCGACTGGTATCTTGCGAATACGCGGGCGGGCACCAGCGCCATCAACAATGCCGTGGTGCAGGCGAATATCCCGACCCTGCCGTTCGGCGGCGTCAATCACAGCGGTATTGGCAGGCTCGGGGGTCATGCCGGCTTCAAGGAGTTTTCCAATGCCAGGTCGGTGGTGGAAGACGCTCTGAACCCTGCCGAAGGCACGCCGATGACCTATCCGCCCTTTCCAGCCGAAGCTGCGATGTTCATCGATATGCTTCTGACGCCGAGCGACTGATGGCTACGTCCGCCCCAGCGCCGGACGAAGTCCGAACCTCGGCACCAAAGGCGACCGACAAGATCCCCGACGTGCCGGGCCTGCCGCTTCTTGGCAACACGCTGGAAATGGCACGCGATCCGGCGGCCTTCTTCCTGAGGGCTTACCGCGATTATGGTCCGGTCTACCGGGTGAACGTCTTCGGGCGGCGCACGATTGTCATCGCCGGCCCAGAAGCCAGCACCTTCATGACTACGCGCGACGGCCGCGACAGCTTGCGTTCCAAAGAGTTCTGGGGCGATTTCGTCGACTTCCACGGCGCATCCAAGACGCTGACGGGCGAGGATGGGAAAACCCACGAGAAGTTGCGCCGGATCATGCGGCACGGGTTCTCCAAGGCCGCTGTTGCCGGACAATATCATCGGCTGGCGCAGATTACAGATGAGGCAATTGAGCGCGATTGGCTTTCGCGCCCGCAAGTGCCGGTCGTCGAAGCTTATCAATACCTTATCGTGGCGCAACTGGGCGAGATCATGACCGGCCACGCGCCGCTGGAATATGTGCCCGATATTCGCCTCAACATCCTGTATCTGCTCAACACGCTGGTGGCGCGCACCCGGCCCAAGATCCTGCTCCACCGGCCCGAATTCAAACGCGCCAATGCGCGGGTGAACGAACTTGGCCGCGACATGATCGCCGAGTTCAAGGGGCATGCGGCAGCGGGAACCCTGCCCTCGAACCTGCTGGGAGATATCATGCACGCGCATGAGACCGATCCCGACCTCATTCAGGAGCGCGACCTCGCCCTGTTGCTTACCGGCCCCTATGTTGCCGGGCTGGACACGGTGGCTAACACGATTGCGGCAGCAACCTACGGCATCCTGAAAACGCCGGGCGTGCTGGAGCGCGTGCAGGCAGAGGCCGATGCGCTGTATGCGAAGGATGTCGTGACGGAGCAGGACATTCACAACCTGCCCGCTATCAACGGGGCCATCATGGAGGCCATGCGGCTGTGGCCCATCGCGGTGGCTCAGATGCGCACCGCGATCGAAGATTTCTCCTTCGCCGGCTACACCATTCCCGCAGGCGAGATGATCTACATCGGCACCAGCGTTCCGCATTTCATGGAAGAATACTTTCCCGAACCGGAGCGCTTCGACATCGACCGCTATCAGCGGCCTCGCGCCGAACATCTGCAGAAGGGTGCCTACAGCCCATTTGGCCGCGGCCCCCACTCGTGCCTTGGTCAAAGCCTTGCCGAAGTACAGATGGCCGCAACGGTTTCTCGCATATTCCACCGGCTCGACCTGGCGTTGCCCAGCCCCGATTACGTGCTGAAGACCAAGTCAGCTCCAACCCCCGGCCCGTCCATGGACTTCAAGGTCCGTGTGCTGGGCGAACGAAGGCCGGCAAGAGCCTTGAAACCCGAACAAAGAGAGGAGAAGTCCGATGGCTAGTACTGCCCCTGTTGACCGCATCCAGCGCGGACATGAGCTGGAAAGGTGCCCGTTTCCCATTCCTTTTGGCTGGTTCGTCGTGGATCTGTCGGAGAACCTCCAACCCAGCGAAATCCGCAACGTCCAGGCGTTCGATCAGCAATGGGTACTGTTCCGGGGCGAGGAGGGCGAGGTCGGCATGACCGATCCGTTCTGTCCGCATCTGGGCGCACACCTTGGCAAGGGTGGCACGGTCCAGGGTAATAATATCCAGTGCCCATTCCACCATTGGCAATTCAACGCTCAAGGATGGTGCAAGAAAATACCCTACGGCAAGGTCATGCCGGGAATTGCGCGCAAGAAGCCGGTGCTACGCACTTTGCCGATCAAGGAAAAATACGGCATGATCTGGGCCTGGTACCACCCGCAAGAGGCGGAGCCTTCTTTCGATCTGCCGGTCGTCGACGAACTGGAAAACCCCGACGCGCATGTGCCGGTGCGCCGCGGCGAATGGACCATGCACACCTGCATGCAGGAGATCGGCGAGAACGGCGTGGATTTCGCCCATCTGAAATTCCTGCACGGATCGCCAATCATTCCGCCGGGCACCTGCAAGCTCGAAGACGAGCATTTCGAGTTCGACATTGGCGAAGGCTATATCCACGGCAAGTATTATGGACCCGGAGCGCAGGTGGTACGCCATAACAAGGACGGCGTATCCATGCTCATGTTCTCGACCCCGCTACCGATCTCGCGGGAAGAAACCTTGTCGCGAATGCACTTCACCTTCCAAGACTATCCCGAGGGCTCGACCGAGCGGCAGGTGGCCGAGCACTTGTATCAGCATTCGATCGGCGAGGCAGATGGCGAGGATTCCGCAGGGTTCGAATCCGTCGACATGATCGTGTGGGATAACAAGAAGTACCGGCCGCAGCCGCTCCTGTGCGACGGTGATGGCCCGATCCTCAAATGGCGTAAATGGTACAGTCAGTTCTATGTGGAAGACCAGGCAGAGGAGCCTCAGGCCGTCGCGGCCGAATAGTTCAAGCTAGTACGCCACCTGAGAGAGGATTTATAAAGTGGGGCGATTGAGCGGGAAAACAGCGATCATCACCGGCGGCGCTCAGGGCATGGGTGCCGCCACCGCAAAGCTGTTCGTCGCCGAAGGGGCAAAGGTCGCTATCGGCGATGTGAAGGACGGATCCGCGCTGGCGCAGGAGCTGGGCGACAACGCCCTGTTCCAATCACTGGACGTGACCGACGAACGCGCATGGGAAGCTATCGTCAAGAAGACCAACGACCGGTTCGGCACCGTGGATATCCTCGTCAACAATGCGGGCCTCGTGCATTTCACCGCGATCGAGGATTTCGAGCCGGACGAAGCGCGGCGGATCATGGATGTGAACGCCATTGGCCCACTGATCGGTGCAAAGCATCTGGTACTGCAAATGGCCAAGGCTGGGCGCGGTGTGATCATCAACATCAGCAGCGTGGACGGCCTTCGCGGCTGCAATGGTCTCAGCGCCTATACCGCCAGCAAATGGGCACTGCGAGGCGTCACCAAGACGCTGGCGATCGAGCTGGCACCGCGCGGTATCCGCGTCGTCAGTGTGCACCCCGGCGGTGTCGATACGCCGATGGGCAATTCGCGCGGCCTCGAAACAGAAGAGCTCAACAAGACATTTCAACGCGTGCCGATGCAGCGGATTGGAGAGCCGGAGGAAGTTGCCCGCACCACCCTGTTCCTCGCTAGTGACGACGCCAGCTACATCACTGGCGCGGAACTGGCAGTGGATGGCGGCTGGACCGCAGGCCTGATGCTGAACGTGCTGCCGGGCGCGCCAGCCGGGTTGGGACCTTAAACCCGCATCTTTCGCCCTGCAGGCATCTCGAAGGGATAAATGACAAAACAATAACACTGGGGAGGATACAGGATATGAAAGCAACATTCTTTGGCTCGACCGCAGCAAGCGTCATCGCGCTTGCCGCCATGCCGGCCGCAGCGCAGACGTCCGCAGCCAACGATGAGGTACAGCTCGACCAAATCATCGTTACTGCGCAAAAGCAGGAACAACGCCTGCAGGACGTACCGATTTCCATCGCCGCGTTCGACGAAGTTGCCATTGAAACCAACCGGATCCAGGGGTTCGAGGATTTGGCGCAGTTTACCCCCGGTGTATATGCCGTCCCCAACTCGGCCGACAGTAACGGTCTGCGCTTCACCATTCGCGGTGTGGGCGTCACCGATCCGCAACTTGGTCTCGACAGCAAGGTCGCCCTGTATGTGGATGGGCTCTACATCGGCAAGACGCCGGGTCTGGCATTTGATTCCCCCGACATCGCGCGGGTGGAAATCCTGAAGGGACCGCAAGGAACCCTGTACGGCCGCAACGCTGTGGCCGGCGCGATCAACATCATTCCCGCGCGCCCCGAAGGAGGCGAGTTCTACGGCAAGGCGTCGGCAGAGTACGGTCGCTTCAACGAGATGCGAATTGATGGCGCGGTCAACATCCCCGTCGGCGAGATGGCCGGCATCCGCGTCTCGGGACTGTATGCAAGCCGCGACGGCTGGGTGGAGAACACCGGCCTCGGCAAGGATCTTTCCGGTTATGAACGCTATGGCGGCCGGGTCGCCTTCGGCGCCGATGTGACGCCTGAACTGAGACTTGATGTGGCGGCCGATTACAGCGAGTCCCGCAATACGCCATATTATTACCAGTATGTCGCCGGGACGCAGCAACCCACGTCGCTCTTCGCACCTGCCATCACTGCCTTTTCGGAACGTAGCGAGGAAGTCGATACGTCGTTCGAGGTCGAGGACGGACTGGTCCAGAACTACGGCTTTGTCGGCCGGGCGGAATGGTCCCTCGCGGCCAATCACAGCCTTACCTTTACAGGCGGCTGGCGCGGCGCAGATGCCAGCCGGTTCGTGACGCTCGCACCCGATGCGAACGTTCCGGCATTGAACGCAGTATTCAACGCCGACCTCGATCAGGACCCCACCAATGGGTCATTTTCGATCAACGATACACTCCGCGCCATTCCGAGCTTGCTTGGCATCATTGGGGAGACCGTTCGACCGAACTATTTCGCGGGCGTTCCCCCGCAGGAGCTTATCGGCCTGTTTACATCACCTCCGGGAGGCTCACCAACCCTGGATGACCATAAGCAGTACAGTTTCGAGCTGACCGCAAACGGCACCTTCGGCAATGACATGTTCGATTACACTGCGGGTCTTTATTACTTCAACGAGGATACATCGACCGGGCGTCCCACCTTTTTAGCGGGTGATGCGCAGGAATATCTAAGCCTGCTTCCCGTACTGGAACCCGCCTTGACCGGCCTGGGGCTGCTTGGCGCACTGCAAAACCCGGCACTGCCGCCAGCGCAGCAGGCCGCGATTTTTCAGCAAGCACAGGCGCAGGCGCAGCAGACGGCGAATATCCTGGCAGCCGCGCGATTTTCGTCGTCCAACTTCCTCGAGATTCAGACAGAAGCCTACGCCGCCTACGCGCGGCTTACGTGGAACGTAAGCGACCGCTTCCGCATAATCGGGGGCCTGCGCTATTCGACGGAGACTAAAAGCGGTTTCAACAGTACCCGTAGTTCGTTTTTCTTCGACGACATCAACCTGCTGGGCGATCCCATATTGCCCAATATCGTGAATGACAGGGATTTCGACAGCTTCGATCCCAGTATCATCGTCGAGTTCGAACCAGATGAGGACATTCTCGTCTATGCCAGCCGCAGCGAGTCCTTTCGCTCTGGCGGGTTCAACGCGGTCGCACTGGCGCCGCGCCTGCCGAACGAAACCTTTGGCAGCGACTTCCTGTTCGATAACGAGGAAATTACCGCCTACGAGGTGGGCCTCAAAAGCGACCTGTTCGAACGCCGTTTGCGCTTCAACGCTGCGGCGTTCTATTACCAGCTGACCGACGAGCAGACCAGCATCATACTCGACATCCGCAACCCGGTGGCGCGTGCGGTTGTCAATGCCGACACAGACATCTGGGGCGGCGAAGTGGAGGTCGCCTTCGCTCTGGCCGAAGGACTGACAGTGGCGGGCAACTACGCTTATACCGATGGCGATCCCGATCCGCTGATCAATCCTCTGTCGGGCGCTGTAGAAGAGCGGGACAACCTCTTCGCCGCGCCTAAAAACAGCTATACCGTGGCGCTGGACTACCGCGGGACCATGCGGCCCGGCACCGATCTCATCGCCCACATCGATTACAATCACAAGGACTCGACGGAGCTGACGCAGGGTGCGTTCCTGACCAATCAGGATCTCGTCAACTTGCGCGTGGGTGTGGAGTTCGAGCTGGCGAACGGTACCGAAGTGTCCGTCACCGGCTGGGCGCAGAACGTGCTGGATGACGAATATACCATCGACAACATCGATTTCAGCTCATTCGCGTACAGTGTCGTGGTGTACGGTACGCCGCGCACCTACGGCATCAGCGTAGCTACGAAGTTCTAGGCAGCCCGGTTCTAGCGGATCGCTAGACAGGCGGATTGATCCACGTCAGGGCGGCACACTAGTGTCGCCCTGCTCGTGCGGCTCCCTTGTCCCAGTATCCCCAGCGCTGTGATGCAAGGTAGGCTCTGGCTGCGGGATATTAACCAGCATCAAACAACGCATGTCACAATTACGGGCGACGCCGAGCGACCGTACTCATCGGCCTGAACTGAGCCATTAAAAACAGGCGGCATCCGCCTCGTAAGCGCAAAGATCATTGCGGAGGAGCGTTTCCGCCCACCCTTTGGTGCGGACAAGCTCGCGGTTGAAAAAGTAGCGCGCCGAATGCTTTTTCCCTTCGGTGAAAGGGCTTTCACCTTCGCGCGCGGCTTTCCCCTCGGCTGCTCCCAAAATCCGCAGATGCATCCACGCCAGGACCATATGGCCGGAGAAATCCAGATATAGCGTCGCATTGGCCAGACCCTTTCTGCGATCCTTCCCGATCTCTTCGACCAGGAATGCAGTGACCTTCTCGTATCGGTCCACGCAGTCCTCCATGGAATTGATCAAGGCAGGGTCGACCTGGTCAAGACTATCCTGGATGTCCGCCCGAATGCGGCGCGTCAGCAAGGCTACGCCGGCCCCGTCTTGCATGGTCGCCTTCCGGCCAAGGAAATCCAGGCCCTGGATGCCATGCGTTCCTTCATGGATTGGATTGAGCCGATTGTCCCGATAGCACCGCTCAATCGGATAATCGCGCGTGTAGCCTGCCCCACCGAGGACCTGCAGAGCGTGCTTGTTCGCCTCAAGGCAGAATTCGGAAGGCCATGATTTTGCGATCGGGGTCAGCATCTCGAGCATCAGTTCAGCCTCGCGCTTTTCGACGGGATCATCGGTTGAACTGATAGTGTCGACCGACCTTGCGCAATATAGACCCAGCGACAAGGAGCCCTCTACGGCGGACTTTTGTGCCAACAGCAAACGCCGGATATCGGCATGTTCGGTTAGCGCAATTTGTGGTTTTGTCGCGTCCTTGTCGTCAGGATGGCGGCCCTGTGGTCGTTCACGAGCATACTGTAATGATGCCTGATACGCGCATTGCCCCAGCGCTGTGGCCCCGAGCCCTACTGCGATACGCGCTTCGTTCATCATCTGGAACATGTAGCCGAGGCCCCAATTTTCTTCGCCGACCAGGTAGCCGATGCAATCGTCGTTCTCGCCGAAGTTCAGGGCGCAATTTGTCGTCGCCTTGTAACCCATTTTGTGATTGAAACCTGCAAGGGAGACATCATTGCGTTTGCCCAGCACGCCCCCGTCCTCCACCCGAAACTTCGGCACTACGAACAGTGATATCCCTTTCACGCCAGCGGGGCCGCCTGGAACTTTGGCTAGAACCAGATGAACGATGTTTTCAGAGATGTCGTGGTCGCCGCATGAGATCCACATCTTGCTGCCCGTTATCTTGTAAGTGCCATCCTCCAACGGTCGCGCGGAAGTCGTGATATCCGAAAGGGACGACCCTGCGTGCGGTTCAGACAGGCACATGGTTCCCATATACCGTCCATCCAGCATAGGCGTAAGGTAGGTGTCTTTCATCTCCGCATTGCCATAGGAAGCGAGCAGCCGACCTGCCGCAGCAGACAGCATCCCATATCCCTGAAAGGCGATATTGGCCGTGGCGAAGATGTAGTAAACGGCCTGAACCACCGTCTCGGGCAGGCCGAAGCCGCCCAATTCTTCCGGAAAGGGAGCCGCGACAAATCCCGCGCCGGCAAATGCACGCACCGCAGCACCGGTTTCCGGAATCATCTGGATTTCTCCATCGATGAATTGCGGCTCATTCTCGTCACCGAGGCGAGCAAAAGGCTCAAAATGCGATGCCGCGAGTTTGGTGGCTGTATCAATCACGTTTTCGACGACATCACGATCGACTTTTTCAAAACGATCCGTGGCAAGGATGGTGTCCAGACCGGCAATGTCGAACAGCTGAAAGCTAAGGTCTTCATGATCAAATGTAGGCATAAAAGGCGACTTTCGATTGAATTTGGTTCTAGCCGTAAAGTCGGCGACGTTCAGCCAGGGCAGCTTGCATGCCCCGCTCGGCAACTACCTTGAAGAATGCGTTGAAAGTGGGACTTTGATGGAACACCGCGTCGAGATCCGCCGCTTGATATGAAGACGTCGACAGCCCCATGTTTTCATACCAGTTGTTAGCCGATTCTTTAAGAATTTTCAGGTGATTAACCGGTGTTCGCGCAACGTCCTCGGCCATTTCGTGGACACTCTCTTGCAAAGTCTGCGGCGGAACTACCTTGTTGACCAGGCCCAGTCGCGCCGCTTCGGCTGCGTCTATGAGTTTCGAGGTGTAAAGCAGTTCCTTCGTCTTGCGCATGCCGATCAGCATCGGCCACAAGAACACCGTTGGCGGAATGCCCAGATCACGGCCAGCGGGATGACCGAATTTTGCGTCTTCGCTGGCTATCACCAGGTCGCACATTGCCAGCAATTCGCCAGCGCCCGACAAGGCCGGCCCCTGAACCGCCGCTATGATCGGCTTGGGAAATTTCCACATCTCCAGCCAATATTCCAGCAACTTGATGATATCTTCACGGTCCTGTTGAAGATCGACGCCCCCATCGAATTCTGCCGGGAATTGCGAGATTATCCAGTCCTCCGGACTGAGATCATATCCTGCGCAAAACACTTTTCCGGTGCTTTGCAGCACCACCACGGAGATCGCATCATCCTGCGCCGCATGGTCCAGCGCCTGCTTCAGCTCGGCAAGAAGCGTGGGCGACATGGCGTTCATCTTCGTCGGGCGGTTCAGGGTTACCGTCATGATCTTGCCATCGAAGTCCACGCGCACGGTTTGATATGTCATTCCAGGCTCTTCTCCCCTTTTCGCCTACCGCGTTCGGGCTTTTTTCGCGCTCCCCGAAGCAGGTCGATACATCCGTCAGCTCACCAACCTTGACACACTGGCTCCGCGCAAAGATTAGCAGCTAACGTTTTTAAGGTCGTACACCGAAATGTCGCTAGAAAAATAAGGGATTTTCAGGGCAATTTTTCGTATTTCGTATCACTCATCCTGAATAGCCCCGAGCTTTCGACAACCAGCACAGATCACCCAGGATCATGCCCCAAAGAAAGAGAAAAAAATAGGACGCTGCAGATCGGCTGATTGAACGCGAGACGGGATGGCTCCTTCTTCACTGTTTCCCTATTCCCCGGCATCGCAATGGCAGTCGGAAAGATCCGCTCAGTGGCTCATTCATCCAGACCGAAGAAGCGACGGCGTTCGGTTAGCGATGCTTGAGCGAACATTACGCCGTCTCGTTCCTGAACATCTCGCGTGAAGCGTCGGGCGCGGATCACGGCTTCGCGTTGTTCGAGTGCAGTGCGCCAGCGGTTCAGGCTCGGATAGTCGAGGCGATCAAGTCCATGGTTTTCGATGTAATCGGTCCAGGGCAATGTCGCCATGTCGGCGATCGTATATTCATGCCCGGCCAGGTAGTCGAACTCTTCCAGGCGCTTATCCAGCATGGCGTAAATGCGTTTAGCTTCGCGCCGGTACCGTCCCAGCGCATAGTCTTCGCCTTCCGGAGCATAGGAGACGAAGTGATTCAGTTGGCCGAGCAATGGGCCGACAGTGGTATTCTGCAACATCAGCCACTGTATGACGTCGTAGCGCTGATTGTCTTGCTTGGGCAGAAAGCGACCGTTGGTTTCGGCGAGGTAAAGCAGAATCGCACCCGACTCAAAGATTGCCTTCCCATCGTCGGTCACCAGTAAGGGAACCTTGGAGTTCGGGTTCAACCGCTGGAAGTCTGCACTGAATTGCGAGCCGGAAAACAGATTGATGTGTTGGAACGCGAACGGTTCGTTCAGTTCTGCGAGCATGATCAGTATCTTGACCACGTTCGGGCTGCTCATGCCGTATAGGGTTAGGCTCACTTGTCGGGCTCCGACAGATAAGCGTGGACGACCTGACTTCCTGTCACTTAACCCTCCCCTTCAAAGCGCGCAGCCTATCGCGCCATCCCCATAGCGCAATTGCAACATGTAACGAGGCCAGGTGAAAGGAATGCGATCCGCGATAGTGCGATTGCAGCCGGGGTGTGCGGGAAAGCGGCGTTCATTCGCGATCATGCGGAAGCGTTCGATCCCCGGCTTCGGAGTCCCACGGCATACCGGATGCGGCGCGATGCGCAGATGCTGTGACCTTGCCCTTCGGCGCGGTTTGGATCAGGATTGGTGTAACCACAATAAGAATAATCCGGAGAGAAAATCATGAACAAGCAACCTGATCGCAAACGTATGCAGGTCTTTCGCGCTTCGGAAGGCATACGTCTCGATCACGACGTGATGCCCTGGGAGGGCATGGATGAAGCCACGATGGCCGGAATGGCCAAGCTGGCGCAAGTCGGAGCTCAGGACGGTATGGCGGAAAAGACGGTCGTGTTGTTTCGCGAACCGGGCGAATGCGGGATGAGCATGATGTACGCCTGGTTCAAGAGCGGTTACATCCTCCCCCGCCACAGCCACAACGCCGATTGCCTCTACTATGTCATCGCCGGCAACCTGAAGATGGGCAGCCAGGTGCTGGGCAAGGGCGATGGTATGTTCGTTCCTGCCGATGCAGGTTACACCTACGAAGTGGGGCCTGACGGTCTTGAACTGTTGGAAGTGCGCAATGCCACGCGCTTCAACATTCACTTCAAGGGCAACGACGAAGCGCACTGGGAACGCGTCGCCAATGTATACCGCAAGAACATGACCGACTGGGCGGATGAGACGCCGCCCTCTGAAAAAACCGCCGAACCGGTCGGCTAATACGAAAGCCGAACGTTGGCGTGCGCGGAGGCGAACTTCTGCCGGGACTTCCTCTGGCGAAGTCTGGGCGTCATGCGCTCTCTTCGTCACAGAGGTAGTGGCCTGTTCGCGGCTCGATGGTTGAGCCAGCGCCCCATTTTCGCGGCGCTTCGAGACCTTGATATCTCTCATCGGGCGAACAAATCAGATGGCGCACTTCAGGCGCACAGCTCTGCGTGCACCACAATCTCGGCAGCTATGCAGTCTCGCGGATAATGAGCCTGGGCGGCATGATGAGACTTTCGGTTTCTTCGCCATTCAGACGTCGCAATAGCAGATCAACAAGCCCGTGAGCGCCAGCGGCTATATCCTGACGAATGGTTGTGAGCGGCGGCAGCGTTTGGGCGGCGATAGGCAGGTCATCGAACCCCACCAGCTTCATCTGCTCGGGAACTGCAATACCGAGCTTCTGCAATTCGCGCAGGCAGGAAAAGGCGATGGTGTCGCTTGCGGCAAAGATGCCATCGATCTCACCGTGGTTGTCAGCAAGAAAGGCAGCGATCTCCCTGCCCGTCCGATCGGGCGTAAGGTGGGTGGGGACTGCTTCGATCGATGCGCCCATCCGGGTGGCCACATCCTGCGCGCCTGCGAAGCGCGCGGCGAATTCGAACGGCCCGGTGTCACCCAGAAAGGCAAGGCGTGTCGCCCCGGACGCTATCAATCGTTCCGCCGCCAGCCTTCCGCCGAGCCTGTTGTCCGCGCCGACCACGCAATGTCGCTGTCCCTCCTGATGGTTGCCCCAGACAACCATCGGTAGATAGCCATCGGCGATTTCCTCGATCCTTTCGAACTGGTTCGACTGTCCGATCACCAATACGCCGTCGATCATTCCCGAGCGGATGAACCTGTCCAGCCAATCCTTGTCCTGCTGGGGGATGACCCTGCGCAGCATGAGGTCGTAACCCTTTGCTGTCAGTTCGTCCGCCAAGTGGCCCAGCAGGGTCATGAAGAACGTATCGGAAATCTGCTGCTGGCGATCATGCCCAAGCGGGATGACCACGCCGATCACGCCAGTCTTCTGCCGTCGCAGCTTACTGGCCATCTGGTTCGGGCGAAAATCGTGTTCGCGAGCGATCCGCTCGATCTTTTCACGCGTTCTTGCATTCACCAGACTGTTGCCCGCCAAGGCGCGTGACACCGTGCCCGCCGATACGCCCGCGATCTTGGCCAGATCGGCAATGGTGCGAACTGGTGCGGTTGCACAATCCGGATCCTGATCTTCGGGTGTCGCCATGTTTCTACCCTAGCCTACAATGTGCTTTTGTTCACGCGGCACGCGATGTCCTGCATCCACAAATAACGTGGCCACGGCACCTGCAAGCATCAGCAGGCCGCCAAGCATCAGAACATTGCGCGGATCGCCACCCAGAACCGGATTGTATATCAGCGGCATTGTTAGCGTCTGGATCAGCATCGGAATCACGATGAACATGTTGAACACGCCCATGTAAATCCCGTTGCGCTCTGCCGGAATGGAATCCGCCAGCATGACGTAGGTGTTGCCCATCATGCCGGCCCATCCCACGCCGATGCCCAGCATCAACACGAACAGGGCCGCAGTCGTCTCTATCCCCGGCAACATCAGCATCGCTGCGCCCGATGCGGTCAGGCACGCCGCATGCACCAGTCGCGCACCCAGCCGGGCCACGATCGGGATAAGGGCAAGGGCCGCGATGAAAGCGATGAAATTATACAGCGCGCCTGCCTGCTGGGTCGTCAACGTAGCTTCGCGAAAGGCAGCGCTGGAGGGATCGCTCGTGTCGTATAGCGCACGACCGACGGCGAAGGTGACGTACTGCCAGTAAGCGAACATCGCATACCATTGGCACAGCATGGCAACGGCGAGGTGGCGCATTGGTCTGGGCATGTCGCGAATGGCATCGACGATCTCTGCGAAAGTTGCCTTGACCGTGAGAGGTTTGGTCTCAAGCACTGCTTTCTCATCATCGGTCATGGGCAGTTCCGGCACGCGCCAGACCGACCATACGATGGTGGAGATCGACAGGATGGCGCCAATGATGAAGGCGATGCGCACGATCACCGGAATGCCGTTGTCATCAAGCACGTCCTGCGCGACGAAAGCCGTCAGCAAGGTAGGCGCCAGGTAGGACAAGGTCTGGGCGAGGCCGGTAAAGGCGCTTTGCGTAAGGAATCCGATAGACCTTTGTTCGGGAACCAGTCGGTCCGCCACGTAAGCCCGGTATGGCTCCATCGTGATATTGTTGCCTGCATCGAGGATCCACAGCAACGATGCGGCCATCCAGAGTGTGCTGGAATATGGCATCAAGAACAGGCTGATCGTGCAGATTATCGCACCGATAAGGAAGTAGGGTGTGCGCCTGCCGAAACGCGAATTGGTGCGGTCGCTCATCGCGCCGACAATCGGTTGAATTATCAACCCCGTCATTGGTCCGGCGAGCCATAGCAGCGGCATCGTCGCTTCGTCCGCACCCAGGAAGCCATAGATCGGCCCCATGTTGGCCTGTTGCAGCCCGAAACTGAACTGCAGCCCGAAAAAGCCGATGTTCATTTCGATGATTCGCAGCAGCGAAAGGCGGGGTTTTACCGCAGTCTTCATGTTCAACCATCCTCTTGCACGCCGCATTTTCTAGCGGTCGATATGCATTCTGGTGACACAGTTTCGCATTCGTTGCAATCGATTGCACTTTTTTATTGCAATCGATTGAAATTTGCCTACCCCTAATGGCGAATCGTGCAAGATAGCGCGAACGATCTAGGAGAGTTTGTCATGAAGTTCCGTCACGCACTTGCGTTTGGTGTTGCCTTTTCGGCCATCTCCACCCCTGCCCTTTCACAGGATGCTACCACTGGCGAAGGAGCCGCCGAGGAAGAAAACACGATCTTCGTAACCGCGGTTGCACGCGGCGGAAATGAACTGGAGACGTCGGTCTCGCTGAGTGTGATCGATGCCGATGCGATTACCGATATCAACCCGCGCTCTGCTGCTGACCTGGTACGCCAGATCCCCGGCATCCGTGCCGAAGCTTCGGGTGGTGAAGGCAACGCCAACATCGCCGTTCGCGGTATTCCCGTATCCACCGGCGGTGCGCGCTATATCCAGTTGCAGGAAGATGGCCTTCCCGTGCTCGAATTCGGCGACATCGTCTTCGGCAACTCCGATAATTTCATTCGTGCTGACCGCAACGTCGGCCGCGTTGAAACCGTTCGTGGTGGTTCGGCCTCGACGTTCGCCTCCAACTCCCCCGGCGGCGTCATCAACTTCATATCGAAGACAGGAGAGCGCGAAGGCGGTGCGATCGCCGGCACGGTGGGTCTCGATTATGAAACCTATCGTCTCGACTTCGACTATGGCGCCAGCCTGACCGACGACAGCTATTTCCATATCGGCGGCTTCTATCGCACCGGCGAAGGCAACCGCGACATCGGTTATACTGGTAGCAACGGAGGCCAGATCCGCGCGAACTTCACGCAGGAATTCGATGGCGGCTATATCCGCATCTACGGCAAGTATCTGGATGACAGCACGCCGACCATCCTGCCGCAGCCGGTTTTCGTAGGCGGGACGAATTCCGATCCGGACTATCAGGCAATCGACAATTTCGATCCGCGCACGGACTCGCTCTACAGCCGTTACATCACGACAGCAGCCACGCTGGACGGCGACAACAATCCGACCACATATGACCTGCACGATGGTCTTTCGGTCAAGTCCGCAGCGCTCGGTCTTGAAGCCGAGATCGAGTTTGCCGACGGTTGGGTGCTGACCGAGCGTTTTCGCTTCGCCGATAATTTAGGCAGCTTCGTATCGCCGTTCCCGGCCAGTGCAGGATCCGCGCAATCGATTGCCGACGGTATTGGCGGGGCAGGTTCGACCATCGAATTCGCCAGCGGCCCCAACACCGGGCAGGTTGCGGATGCGGGGTCGATCGGCGGAAACGGTCTGTTGACGAACGTTGTGCTGTTCAACGTCCGCCTCAACAATCTTGACAATATTTCGAACGACCTGCGCCTTTCGAAAGAGTTCGATGCGGGTGGCGCGCGTATCACCTTCCTCGGCGGTTTCTATGCCTCGCGCCAGGAGGTCGATACCGATTGGCTCTGGACGTCGTTCGTCCAGACGGTCGAAGGTGATGGTGAAGCCGTGCTGGTCGATGTCCGCGATGCCGATGGCGATCTTGTCACCCAGAACGGCGTGGTGGGCTTTGGTGCCAGCTTCTTCGGCAATTGCTGCCGCCGGAACTACGATGTCAGCTATGACACCTACGCCCCCTTTGCCGCTATCTCGGCCGAACTTGGCAGCCTGACCCTCGACGGCAGTGTCCGTTACGACTTCGGGTCTGCCGATGGCACGATCACCGGAAGCGACACCGGTTTCGGCAATGGCCTGACCAGCTTCGACTTCAATAACGATGGCATGATAGATCCGGCGGAAGCGCAGACCAGCATCCTGCCGCTCAACAATGCCCGTCCGGTCAACTACGATTACAACTATTTCTCGTTCTCGCTCGGCGCAAACTACCTGCTGACCGACGATCTCTCGGTTTTCGCACGCTACAGTCAGGGTGGTCGCCACACGGCTGATCGCAGCCTGTTCTCGCCAGCCGTCAGCACGATAGACGGCAGCTTGCCAGGTGGTGACAGTGGCGTAATTGCCGAGGTCAACCAGCTTGAAGGCGGCTTGAAGTATCAGGGCGGCGGGCTACGCCTCTATGCCACGGCGTTCTATGCAGAAGTGGCGGAAACCAATGTCGAGATCGCTCCGCTATTGCTGACTGACAACGAGTACGAGGCATTCGGCGTTGAACTCGAAGGCAGCTATGCCGTTGGCCCATTCTCGCTTTCGGCAGGCGCTACCTGGACAGATTCTGAGATTGTCGATGCAAACAACGCCGCAGTCATTGGCAACACCCCGCGTCGCCAGGCCGATCTCGTCTATCAAGGTACAGCGCAGTACGAAGATGAATTCTTCACTGCTGGCCTTAACCTGATCGGCACGACGGAAAGCTTCACGCAGGACAGCAATGACCTGTTGCTTCCCGCCTATGCGCAGGTGAATGCCTTTCTGGCAGTACGTCCGCTCGATCGTCTCGAACTTTCGATCAATGCCAACAACCTCTTCAATGCCTACGGCTACACCGAAGCCGAAGAAGGTTCGATCCCTGGCAACGGTATCGTCCGAGCTCGCTCGATCGCGGGTCGTACGGTTTCCGCCTCGGTCAGGGTCGAGTTCTGATCTTTCCAGATCAGCAATAATGGCCGGCGGATGCTCCTCCCTATGTCCGCCGGCCATACTTTCCCGTATCAATGCACTGTTCGACCTTTGCGTGGTCGGACGCGATGGTGCGCCGATAAAGACAGAGCAGGTAGTATGAAACCGAGCGTGGCCTCAGCAGACACTTCGAGCATCAGAACGGCTGTATGGTCCGCCAGCGCATTACGAAAGCTGCAACTCGACGATACCAACCAGGCTCCTGTGATAGACAAAGACTGCGCCAACCCCATGTCTCCTGACCTGGACGTCTGGGATGCCTGGCCGCTTGCCGATCCAGGTGGGGTGCCCGTTAAATGGCAAGGCGGAGAACTCTGGTTCGCGCTTGCCGTGCCGCGAGAGGCCGATCCCGAGCAGCGGCACCACATGGCGCGCATCCATCACTTTCATCGCCGTGGCGACCGTTTCCACCATATCGCACGCACTTTGCCGGAAGGCTTGTGTCCCGGAGCACGCGAATGGTCGGGTTCCGCGAAACTGGAAGACGGCGTGGTTACGCTCTATTTTACGGCAGCAGGCCGAAAGGGTGACTGGAAGCTTACCTATCACCAGCGGATATTCTCCACGCAGTCGCTCTTAAATGAAACGGGCGAGTTCTCAGCTTGGTCGGAGCCCACCGAAATCTTCGAGGCAGACGGCGATATTTACCGTCCGGCTGATGAAAACGAGGGCGAGGCTGGCAAGATAAAGGCATTTCGCGACCCCAGCTATTTCCGCGATGAGGATTGCACCAATTATGTTCTGTTCACCGGTTCGTCTGCATGCCAGCCCAGTGCGCACGACGGCGTGATCGGTATAGCTGCGGAGGCGCTGGATGGTCGATTCGACCTGTTGCCCCCGCTTTTGCAGGCCACCGGAGTGAACAACGAACTGGAGCGCCCGCATATCGTCGAGCACGCTGGTGCGCTGTATCTCTTCTGGTCCACCCAGCGCGGCGTTTTCGCTCCAGGTATCGAGGCGCCCACAGGGATGTATGGCGCAACCTCGAAATCTATCGAAGGGCCCTGGACGCTACTGAACGGCCACGGGCTGGTCATCGCCAATCCGGCTGAACGCCCCACGCAAGCCTACAGTTGGTGGGTCCTGCCTGATCTTACCGTGACAAGCTTTGTGGATTACTGGGGGCCGGAAGAGCCAGAGAGACCGGAAATTGAATCTCGCCGCGCACGTTTCGGCGGCACGTTTGCACCATTCCTGCAACTCGCGCTTGAGGGCGATCGCTCCAGATTGGTGCTCGACTGATGGCTGCGCAATCGGATTCCGGAATGCTTTTGGGCGCTATCGAAGCAGGCGGCACGAAGTTCGTGCTCGCGACCGGCACCGCGAATGGCAAGATCTTGACGCGGCAGAGCATCGCAACAACCGACCCTGCCTCAACCATGGCCCAAGCACGGGATTGGTTCGCAGGGCAATCGTCCATCGCGGCGCTGGGGATCGCATCGTTTGGCCCCGTCGAACTGGACCGGCAATCTCCGCAATGGGGTCATATTACCGAGACGCCCAAGCCGGGCTGGAGCAATTGCGATCTAGCGGGCTACTTCGCCGGCGAGCTTGGCGTACCGATTGGTTTCGATACCGATGTGAACGGCGCCGCCCTTGGCGAATTTCATCTCGGTGCCGGTCGCGGTACGAGCGGTATTGCCTACATCACCGTCGGCACTGGAGTTGGCGGTGGCCTGATCGTCGATGGCAATCTCGTCCACGGCGCGGGTCACCCGGAGATGGGGCATCTCTATCCTCGTCGCGATGCAAACGATCGCGATTTCAAGGGCACTTGTCCTTTTCACGGCGATTGCCTCGAGGGTCTGGCAAGCGGACCTGCCATCCTCGCGCGGTGGGGTAGTACTCTGTCAGATCTGCCTGAGGACCACGAGGCTCATGAATTGGTTGCCGGTTACCTCGCAGACGCCTGTCACACCGTATTCGCCTGCTGCGCGGTTGAGCGCGTAGTGTTGGGCGGAGGGGTTATGCAAACGCCTGGCCTCATTGAGCGGATCGGGCGAGCGAGTGCTAAGGCCGGTGGCAACTACCTTCCCGGACGCGACAAGCAGGAGGTTGTTGCTCCGGGGCTGAACGCAGATTCTGGTATCACTGGCGCGCTGCTCCTTGCCGCTGGAGCCCGCAACTAGCTGTCCGGTATCGCAAAAACTCTCGCGCTGTTCGACAGGCGATCTCGCACGCTCCAAGAATTCCTGCCGTCGCTTCGCCTGCCAGAACTCGAACCAACCATTGTTAGCTGACGGTGACTGTCGATGATCTCTGCTGAAGGTATCGAACCTTCCAAGATCATGTCGGCCGGTGAAAGCAAGCACGCAAGCAGCAAGACGCTCGAGGGATGAAGACCTCGCGCGATCCCGGAGCGCATTGGGTCGGCTTGTAAGGGCCGGTGGCGAAGCGGGTGGGATTCGGCTTTAGGCAATATCCCCTTGTAGATAAGATAGATATTCATCCAAGAAACGAGATAATACCCCCTACCATACCCTCGCTTTGCCAATACAGGTGGAACGGATGTCGCGACCGGTCGCCGCTGACGCATCGTCATTGCACATTGTCGAGCCTCGGGCTGCATAGCTGGCAATACCGAGTACTTCGGCCAACCGCATAGCATTTGGCCATCCTGCCCCATGGTGAAGCGGCCACCCTCTATCCTTACCGGATCGTTCGGAACCTCGCCACAATCGGCGGCGGTGGCGAAAGCTGCTGCTGAATCCGGTCGCGTCGGTTCGCCCTCGTCCGGCTCACTGCTGTCGCACGCCACCAATGCACCTGCGCTCAAGCCAACGAAAAGGTAGCGATAACTCAATTGCATTTCTGGCCAGTCAGATCAGCCATCTTTGGTCTACAAGCGGGGGTGTATCACGCCGACCAATAGAGCCGCATCGGATTGTCCACCAGAAGCTTTCGTTGAAGCAGTTCAGTCGGCGCGATGCGCGGGATCATGTCTACCAGGTGGCCGTCATCGGGTATCTCGTCCTGCATGTTGGGATGCGGCCAGTCCGTGCCCCAGATGCAGCGGTCCGGGTAATCCTGCACGAGCGGAGCCACTGCCGAGGCAAAGGCGTCCCACGGGTCGCCGGTGCCACCATTTTTGCGGGCATCAAGACGATCGGGGCAGGTAGGTTTGAACCAGATATCCTCGCGGCTATCGAGCAGAGATCGAAACGCCCGCATTTCCGGACCGTCCGCCCCCTGCGAAACGTCAGGACGTCCCAAGTGGTCCACCACTACGGGTACCGGAATTGCCGCGATGAAGCTGCGTAGTTCGGCAAGGATATCGGCCTCGAAATAGATCACGACATGCCAGCTTGATGGAAGCCGCGCAGCAACCTCCAGGAATTTGTCCTTCGGAGCATCGTCGACGAGGCGCTTGAGGAAATTGAAGCGGATGCCGCGAATGCCTCCCTCGTGCAGCGCTTCCAGTTCTGTCGCCGAGATTGCGGGATTCACCACGGCAACGCCGCGCGCTGTGCCATTGGACCGGGCAATGGCATCAAGCGTAGCCGAATTATCCGTTCCATGACAGCTGGCCTGCACGATTACGCTGCGCGCAAACCCCAGATGGTCTCTCAGGGCGAATAGCTTTTCTGGCCCGGCGTCTTCGGGATGGTATTTCGCTTTCGGACTGAACGGAAACTTCGCCGCCGGGCCGAAGACATGGCAGTGGGCATCCACCGCGCCGGGCGGCGGTTTGTAGGTCGGCTTTGCCGGGGCAGGATGCCAACTTACAATACGGTCAGACATAGACGATCCCATCCATCAGCTTTCGTGCCGTACGCAATATCGCGCTCGATACAACCTGCCCCGCTTCGTCGACTTCCAGAACGCAGCTCATCTCGCCTGTGGGATGTTCGATGCTGAGCGTCTTCTTCGAACCCTGCGGGACATTGGCCAGTTGCGCAGCCTGAGAGCCGGGGATTAGGCAAGCGGTGGCGGCGGTGACTGCGCCGAGAACACCGATGCTTGCATGCGCCCGGTGCGGGATGAACACGCGTGCTGTCAGCGCGCCCCCATCTCGCGGCGGCGCGATGAGCGTCATCTTGGGAACGGTCTTGTCGGTCACGTCGCCCAGGTTCATCAGCGGACCTGCCGCCAGCCGGATCGCCTCCACCTTTTCGCGAACTGCAGCCAGCGCATCGCTTTCCAGTTGTTCGCGGCTTTCATATCCCGTCGCGCCGACATCCTCGGCATTAAAAACGACGCACGGCATTCCGTTGTTCTGGCTAGACCGTAAGCATGAGGTGTTTCCCGAGAAATAAAATTGAGTTTGTGGGTTAGCTAGGAGATACGCTGAGCTCCTAAGAGTATCATTGCGGCCCGCAAGGTTATTGACGCGGTCGATGTAGGTATGCTCAACTAGGACCGCGATATCACGAATGCCGCTGGCGTCGTTCTCGTTTCTCGCCGTCGAATGAGTTGTCTTTAGGTCCGCTAATTGGCCGATTGCTGACAGTCTACTTTGGAGCGCCTGAATCACAAAGCGGTATCGGCACACAGCATAATTGGAGTTTCTTGCTCGTAACCCTCGTCCAGCGGCTTTGCGGCGGCCTACACCTATGTGCTTTTAGCAGCGCATTGCGAGTCGATCAATCACACGGCCGAAGTCATGCAGGGATGCTAAGCGACGAAATGGGGTCTGAGGCTTAGTCGTGACAAAGCTTCAACTCGTCAGCTTTGAAGACATCGCTCCCAAAATTGACGGCTGCGACGGCCGGGTTCCTTTGGATGTTTTCCACCTATCGTCCGAGAGGTGAGCGATACGACCGGTAAACTAACATCCTTAGCCAGACTTGCATGGGCTTATGCCCGACCAACGAGAGGTAATTTGTGGTCGACGCGAAATCATTGAGGAGTGCGCTTGGGAGTTTCGCTACCGGTGTGACCATCGTCACCACGAACCATGATGGCCGGAACGTTGGTCTTACGGCCAATAGCTTCAATTCGGTGTCTCTCGATCCGCCGCTCGTGCTTTGGAGCCTGGCGAAAAAATCGTCGAACATCGAGGCCTTCAGGGAAGTCGATGCTTTTGCCGTTCACATACTGGGCGCGGATCAGGAAGCGCTTTCAAATCAGTTTGCGACGCCAGGCGTCGACAAATTCGAGGGAGTCGAATTCAAGACGGGCCGCGCGGGCATTCCCCTACTCACCGATTGCGCGGCACGCTTTGAATGCCAGACAGCATACCAGTATGATGGCGGCGACCATATCATCTTCGTTGGCGAAGTGCTCGATCTCGAGCAGTCCGAGAAGGAGCCCCTGCTTTTCCATCGCGGCAAATATGCCCGCAAGACCTCACCAAACATCGACGATGACGAGGGCAATCCCCGTGACCTGAACTATCTTGTCGCACGGGCCTATTTCATGCTGACAGACGGCGTACGAGCTGAAGTCGGCAGGCTCGGCCTTTCACAAGGCGATCACTATGCACTCTCCATCCTCATGAAAGGCGGACCCGCAACACTGGCCGATGTAAACGCCATTCTGGAAGCATCAGGCTGGGAATGGACGAAGGATGACCTTCAAAGGCTGGCGGAACAGGATCATATCACGGTAGAAGACAGCGGCAGGATTGCGCTTACGAAGTCCGGCCGCGAGACGATGATCGGGCTGTTCGCACAAGCGAAGGCGAGAGAGGCAAGCGCACAGAAGGCTTTTTCGGTAGATGAGCTGGACCAACTTCGTTCGCTTTTGTCGCATCTTCTCGATGAACTTTCGCTCAATAACGGTGATGCCTCGACGCAGCACCTCGAAGTGATGAACGCCCTACAGGCAGACCAGACCTAACCACTATATTTGCGCCGACTATTTCCTCGGTCGCTTGCCAAGCCTCACCGGGCTTGCTGCCATTTTTGTACGTCTTCTATCCGGCTCGACTTCGCGCAAGGGCGCTGTCTCCCGCAAACTCGATTGCACCTCTCGGGTGAGTCGCTGGTACTCACCATCGCCATCGTTGCGCCATCCGATCTCGTCAGCCGACATCGTGCGGACAATCCGTGCCGGAACGCCCATTAGCAGACTGCGCCGTGGTGCCTCCAGCCCATGCGGCACAAGCGACATGGCACCGATCATGCACTCGGCCCCGAGAATTGCCGCATCGAGCACGACAGCGTTGATCCCGACCAGGCAATTCTCTCCGATTTCGCAGCCATGGATGACTGCACCATGGGCAATTGTGGCACCACGCCGGATCACTGTGTCGCGTTCGGTCGAGACATGCACTGTGGCACAATCCTGAATGTTGGCATCGGCCTCCACGACAAGGCGTCCGAAATCAGCCCGCAGGCTCGCACTTGGGCCGATGAAACATCCCGGACCGACAATCACATCGCCAATCAACGAAGCCAGCGGATGAACATAGCTGGAGGGATCGACCACTGGCCTGATGCCCTGGAATTCATAACACGGCATTTCGCGCGGTCCTTTCCCGCTTGACGTCGGGCTTGCGACTTTAACCTTGGTCGATGCTCCGTTCGCCGACAATCGACAAGCCATAGCCTTCAAGCGCAACCAGGGAACGGCTGTTATTGGTGAGCAGTATCATGTCTCTCACGCCGAGTTCGGCTAGAATCTGCGCGCCATTGCCGTAGTCACGCTGTTCAGGATTCTCGCCGGCGGTTTTTTCTGCCGCTTCCGACCCTGCAATCCGCATGGCCCGGCTGACAAAATCGGGCACGGGGCGATTGATAAGCACCAATACGCCGCTCCCTTCTTCGGCAATGCTCTCCATTGATCGGCGCACCAACGATTCCCGCCCACCGGCTTCGGCAAACACATCGGGGAAGACAGACAGCAACTGCATCCGCACCAGCGTTGGAGTCGCCGGGTCGATGTCACCCTTCACCAGGGCAAGTGTCTCTTCGCGGGTTGCCTTGTTGTAGAAGCAGATCGCTTTCCAGTCGCCACCCCAACGACTGGAGAAGACTCTTTCGGATCTCCGCTCGATCAGATGGTCGTGCTCGCGGCGATATGCGATGAGATCGCGGATCGTGCCGACTTTCAGATCATGCTTTTTCGCAAAGCCCACGAGATCGTCCATCCGGCTCATCGTGCCATCATCGTTCATGATCTCGCAAATGACTGCAGAGGCATTCAGGCCCGCCAGCCGCGATATATCGACCGAAGCCTCCGTGTGTCCGGCACGCACCAGCACGCCGCCATCGCGGGCGACGAGCGGGAATACATGACCCGGAGTGACGATATCATCTCCGCCTTTACCGCCATCGATAGCTACGGAGATTGTGCGGGCACGATCCGCAGCCGATATGCCTGTGGTCACGCCTTCGCGCGCCTCTATGGAGATGGTGAAGGCCGTCTCGTGCCGGGTGCGGTTCTGCTGGCTCATCAAATCGATGCCCAGCTGGTCCACCCGCTGCCTGGTGAGTGCCAGGCAAATCAGTCCGCGACCGTGGGTCGCCATGAAATTGACCGCTGCCGGCGTGGCCATCTGCGCGGGGATGATGAGGTCACCCTCATTCTCGCGATCTTCATCGTCAACAAGAATGAACATACGCCCGTTGCGGGCCTCTTCGACTATTTCTTCAATGCTAGCAATCACTCTGCCGTCTCCCATACTGCGGCGAGTTCCTCGGCAGCATTCCCGATCGTTCCGGTCCGCTTCGTGCGCAACCTTGATCAATTCATTTTGCGCTCGTCCAGTCCCAGCCCGCGACCGATTATCTCGAGCATTATTTCACTCGTCCCAGCGAAAATGCGGCTGATGCGCGCATCGGTAAACATACGGCTGATGCGGTATTCTTCCATGTAGCCGGCACCTCCATGCAGCTGCACGCATTCGTCCATCACGCGGCCCTCAAGTTCGCTGGTGAGCAATTTCGCTGCCGATGCATCCTCCGCCGTCAGGGCGCCGTCGTTCAACAGCATCACGCATTGATCGACGTAAGTCTGCGCCATATCGAGCTGCGCGCGCATCTGCGCCATCTTGAAACGGGTATTCTGGAAGGCGCCGATCGGTTTGCCGAAGGCGCGACGTTCCTTCACATATTCCAGCGTCAGATCGAATGCGGTCTGTGCGGTTGCCATGAACCCGATGGCGGCGATAAGCCTTTCCTGCGCCAGCATCTGTGCGAGGTATTTGAAGCCTTGCCCTGCCTCACCAATCAGGTTTTTCTGTGGCACCTTAACATCGTTAAAGAACAGCTCTGCCGTATCCTGCGATTTGAGGCCCATCTTCTCCAGCTTGCGGCCGCGTTCAAACCCTTCCATCCCGCGCTCCACCAAGAACAGGCTGATGCCGTGGGGCCTGTCGGGATCGGTGCGCGCGGCAACAACCACCAGATCGCCCAGAATGCCGTTGGAGATATAGGTCTTGGCTCCATTCAATACCCAGTGATCGCCCTTCTCCACCGCGCGGGTCTTCATACCGGCAAGGTCGCTTCCGGTGGAGGGTTCGGTCATGGCGACCGCCAGGATCGTCTCGCCCGAAACCACGCCAGGCATGAAGCGATCCCTTTGTTCGTCGTTGCAGAGCTTGTGAATATAGGGCGCCACGAGGTTGTTATGCAGATTGATGTAGAACCCGATGTCACCATGACGCATGTTCTCTTCGACGATAATTTGGTCGAAGCGCAGGTCATCAATCCCCGCGCCGCCATATTTCTCGTCTGCAAACACACACAGCAGCCCTTGCTCGCCAGCCTTCAGATAGACATCGCGATCAACTATGCCGGCTTCGCGCCAGCGTTCGGCATGCGGACCGACCTCGGTCTGCATGAACTTGCGAACACTGTCGCGAAACTGCTCGTGCTCGGGTTCGAAGATCGTACGCTGCATTGCTCGTCAGCCCTTAGACGCCACTGGCGGATAGAAACTTTCCTGCTTCGTGGCCTTTTCCTGCAACCATGCTGAAGGCGCAAACCTTTCACCATAGGCCTCGGCCAGACGCTTCGAGTCATTCACGAAAGCCTCGATCCCCACAGTGTCGATATAGCTCAACGTACCCCCAGTCCAGGATGGGAAACCCCAGCCCAGCAAGGCGCCGAGATCGGCATCTTGCGGCGTTTCCAGCACACCCTCTTCCAGACAGCGGGCGGTTTCATTGGCTTGCGAGTAGAGGAAGCGCTTCTTCAGTTCTTCCTGCTCGGGTTGTTCTTCGCTGGTCGGAAACTCTTTCGCCATCCCGGTCCAAACGCGCTTGGTTCCGTCCTCGGCATATTCGTAAAAGCCGCCCCCGGCCTTGCGACTGCCGCGGCCGAGTTCGAGCATACGGTCAAGCACCTGGCCGCCGCGCTCGATCGTATAGAGGTTGCCGTCCTTGCCTTGTGCGTCCTTCAGGATCTTTACGGGAAGGTCGATTGTCACTTCATCCAGAAGGGCGAGCGGACCTATGGGGAAACCGGCGGCCTTGGCAGCGTTCTCGATCCGCGCAGGCTCGACACCGTCTGCCACCATGGCAGCGCCTTCGAAGATGAACATGCGGAACACCCTGCTGGTGTAGAAGCCCTGGGCATCGTTCACCACGATCGGGGTCTTGCGGATCTGCGCAATGAAATCGAGCGATTTCGCCAGGGTTTCCTCCGACGTCTGTTCCCCCATGATAACTTCGACCAGGCCCATGCGATCGACCGGCGAGAAGAAGTGCAGGCCGATATACTGATCGGGCTGCTTCGACGCCTTGGCCAGTTGCGAAATGGGCAAGGTAGACGTGTTGGTTGCGAACACCGCGCTGTCAGGCAGAACTGCTTCGGCCTTTTTCGTGGTTTGTGCCTTGATGTCCAGATCTTCGAATACCGCTTCAACCACCAGATCGCAGCCGTCGAGATGGGCGAAATCGTCAGTCGGGTTGATGCGTGCGAGAGCGGCGTCGGCCTTCTCCTGCGTCATCCTGCCGCGTTCCACGGCCTTGCCGAAAACCTTTTCGCTGTAGCCCTTGCCTTTTTCGGCGGTGGCGGTGTCACGGTCGATCAGAACAACGTCGATGCCCGCCTTGGCCGAGACAAGCGCAATCCCTGCGCCCATCATCCCGGCACCCAGCACGCCCAGCTTCTGCACTTCGGATTTGGGCACGCCATCGGGACGGCGCGCGCCCTTCTCGGCGGCCTGTTTGGAAATGAAAGTGGTGCGAATGATATTGCGCGCCACCGGGTCTGTCAGGAGCTTGGCGAAATACTTGCTTTCCACCGACAGCGCCTTGTCCATCGGCATTTGAAGCCCTTCGAACACACAGGACAGGATCGCGCCGGGTGCCGGATAATTGTAGCCATGCTTGTTGACGACACCTGCCACGGCAATCGAGTAGTCCATGGCCACTTCGGGAACGATCATTCCACGCATTTCGGGGATTGCGTAGCCTTTCACATCCCAAATGCGCTCTGCCGGCGGATCGGTTGCCAGCCACTGGCGCGCCTTGTCCATCAGTTCGTCGGCTGAAGCCACCTCGTCGACGATGCCGAGCTCAAGCGCGTCTTGCGGGGCGACAGAACGCCCCGAAAGGAGCAGGTCGAGCGCCGGCTTGCGCCCGATTATGCGTGGCAGGCGCTGCGTGCCACCGGAACCGGGCAGTAAGCCCAACGTGACTTCAGGCAAACCCACGACGGCCCGCGGATCGTCCACCAGAACGCGATGATGGCATGCCAGGGCGAGTTCGAAACCACCACCGAGCGCAAGCCCGTTCATGACGCAGGCAACGGGCTTGCCCATCGTCTCCAGCGCGCGGTGCATCGCGGTGGCCTTTTGGCTGAAGGCATAGGCTTCCTTGGCAGACATGGTTTCATAGGCGTCGACGACGAATTTGAGATCGACACCCGCCATGAAGGCTTTCTTGCCCGAGGCAATAATGACACCCGTTACGGATCCGTCATCGCGCAAATCGGCGATGGCGGCGTTCATGTCGTCGAGCCATTCGTCGGAGACGACATTCATGCTCTCGTCAGCATTGTCGAGGGTGAGAATGGCGACGCCGTCGGCGCCCTTTTCCAGCTTGATGTGTCGCATTGTTTTGCTCTTTGCGCTTTCGCTCATCGGGTCAGACCCGTTCGATGATGGTGGCGGTGCCGAGGCCGTTACCGGCGCACAGCAAGGTCATGGCGGTGTTCAAATCGCGGCGTTCCAGCTCGTCCAGCACGGTGCCAAGGATCATGGCCCCGGTGGCGCCCAGCGGGTGGCCCATCGCGATCGCCCCACCCGCGACATTGGTCTTGGCATGGTCCACCTCCATGTGGTCCATGAACCGCAGTACGACGCTGGCAAAGGCTTCGTTCAGTTCATACAGATCGATATCGTCCTTCGACATACCGGTATGCTTCAACGCCTTTCGCGCCACATCGACTGGCGCGGTGAGCATGATCGTCGGGTCGGATCCGATCGAGGCCCAGCCTTTGATCCGGGCGCGTGGCTTCAATCCTGCAGCCTTGCCGAACTCGGCATCGCCCAGCATCACGATCCCCGAACCATCGACAATCCCGCTGGAATTGCCGCCCGTGTGAACGTGGGCCAGCTCTTCGATCTCGGGATAACGCTCCTTGGCCACGCGGCCGAACCCCATCTTCGCAAATCCGGGAAAGGCTGCCTTCAGACCGGCGAGCGATTCCATCGTCGTACCGGGCCGGCGATATTCGTCATGATCGAGAATGACCTCGCCCATCACGTCCTTCACCGGCACGATCGAGCGCGCGAAATTGCCATCGTCCCACGACTTTGCCGCGCGCTTCTGGCTTTCCACGGCATAGGCATCGACGTCCTCGCGGGTATATCCCTCAAGGGTGGCGATCATGTCAGCGCCTAAGCCCTGCGGGGCATAGTAATTTTCGACCGCCACGGCGGGATCGGCCACCCATGCACCGCTGTCATATCCCATGACCACGCGGCTCATGCTTTCCACACCGCCGCCGATACCCGCGCTGGCCATGCCCGTACCGATCTGAGCCGCGATATTGTTGACCGCCTCAAGGCCCGATGCACAAAACCGGTGCAACTGCTGCGCCGCCACCGTGTGATGGTATTTGGCGTTGATAACTGCGCCGCGTGCCAGCACGCCGCCCTGCTCGCCCACAGGCTGCGCGCAACCGATCGCCACGTCATCCAGCAATGCCGTGTCCAGATCGTTTCGATCGCGGACAGCTTCCAGCAACTGCGTAACCAGTTCGATAGCGGTGATCTCATGCAGCGAGCCATCCGCCCGCCCGCGACCGCGCGGTGTGCGGACATGGTCGTAGATAAATACTTCACGCATTGGAGCGATTCTCCCGAGGTCGATTGCAGACGAACCGGTGTTCATCCGTTTGACCATTGCCTTTTCCGCGACAGCCGCTGCCATCACCTACCCTGCGATAGGACGAGCGGAAGAAAAAGACTGTCTTTCGGCAACGAATGACAATGCGAAAAAGCGGTATGAACCGAAGGGTAATCCTGACATCGCGGCCCGCCGGCATTGCCCAGGCTGAAAACTTTTCGATAGACGAGATTGCGCTCGAACCCCTGCGCGAGGGCGAGGTGCGAATCAGAAATCGCTTTCTATCCGTCGATCCCGCCATGCGTGGCTGGATCGCCGATGCCGGAAACTACGCCGACCCGGTACCGATAGGCGGGGTCATGCGATCGCTTGCAGTGGGTGAGGTGGTCGAAAGTCGCAGCAAGAACTGGTCGGAAGGCGAGACAGTACTGGGCTGGTTCGGCTGGCAGGAAATCGCGACGGTCGCAGCAGACGCGGTCGTGCGACGCGTGGTGCATTCCGATCTCCCACAGTCACTGGCGCTGGGCGTCCTTGGCATCAATGGCGTCACTGCGCTGCTGGCGCTGACCACGATCGGCGAACCGAAGGCGGGTGAAACCCTGCTGGTTTCGACCGCGGCAGGCTCGGTCGGTTCGGCGGTCGGGCAAATCGGACATCTACTGGGTTGCCGGACTGTCGGCATCGCGGGTGGTTCGACGAAGGTCCGCGATTGCAAGGACAGGTTCGGATACGACACGGCTATCGACTACAAGGCCGGCAATCTGAATGAGGCGATTGCGATGGAGTGTCCGGACGGTGTCGATATCTATTTCGACAACACTTCCGGGGCCGTCAGCGATGCGGTGCTGCCGCATCTGGCGACGGGAGCGCGCGTCATTGTCTGCGGCACGGCGGCCGTCGACCGCTGGGATCCCTGGCCAACCGGACCGAGAGTGGAGCGCCACCTGTTGGTGAAAAGAGCACGCATGCAGGGTTTTGTCGTCTTTGACCATATGGACAGGTGGGAGGAGACGGTAACAACGCTCGCGCAATGGATACGCGAGGGAAAGCTGGACTATAGCGAGGACGTGCTGGAGGGGCTGGAAGCGTGTCCTGACGCCATTGCGGGGCTGTACCGCGGCGAAAACAGCGGCAAGCGGATTATCCGCCTCTAGACCACTCCTGCACGATGTCTTCCACCGTGGCATCCCTGCTCTTGTCAATCTTGCCGGGCGTTTGCGAAAAGCGCGGCGCTGGCGATGCCTGCATCACGCCATTGTGTTCCAGAAAGACACCGCGCTCGATATTGACAGGGTGGCTGGTCGCTTCCGTCAACGAAAGGACCGGCGAAACACAGGCGTCGGTTCCGGCGAACCGCCGCTCCCACGCGTCGCGCGAGGTCGAGGCGAAGATGCGTTGGAATTCGGCTTGCATGGCCGGCCATTGGTTACGGTCATTCTGCTCGAACCGGTCGTGCGGCAATTCAAGCCCGTCCAGCAGAGCCGCGAAGAATTGCGGTTCCAGCGCGCCAACCGCAACCGAGCCGCCGCAACTGCACAAATAGCAGCGATAAAACGGCGCAGCGCCATCGAAAAGGTTGGATTCCCGTTCATCCTGCCAGAGACCGTTGGCGACGAAGGCGTGATACAGCCCCAGCAGGTTGGCGACCCCGTCAACCATCGCTGCATCGACGATCTGTCCCTTCCCCGTCTCGCGGGCGGAAAGAATGGCCGATACCATGCCCAGCGCCAGGAACATCGTTCCGCCGGCATAATCGCCTACCAGGTTCAACGGTACGGTCGGCGGCTCACTTTGCTTGCCGATGGCGTGCAGCGCCCCGGTCATAGCAATGTAGTTGATATCGTGACCCGCAGCCTTGTTCAGGCTGCCTTCCTGCCCCCAGCCTGTCATCCTACCGAAAACGAGGCGCGGGTTGCGCGCGAGACACTCGTCCGGTCCCAGACCCAATCTTTCCATCACTCCGGGACGAGCGCCTTCGACAAGGCCATCCGCATGGGTCACCAGATCCAGCAGGGCTTGCCTGCCAACGTCGGACTTCAAGTCCAGTTGCACCTGCGTGCGCCCTCGCAGAACCACGGCATCGCCGATGTCCCCCCAGGCCGAATGACCCCCGGGACGTGTTACGCGAACAATTTCCGCACCAAGTCCGGAAAGGATCATGCCGCAAAGCGGGACCGGCCCTATCGCATCCATTTCCACAATACGGATTCCAGCAAGCGGGCCGTGGGGCATTGTTATTCCTCGTCTATAGGTGGCGGTCGAAGAACCTGCATCAGGACAGGCGTCCGAAAATGCGCTGTGACTTAATTGCTACAGATCGGCTAACTAAATTAAATGCGCATCCACCCCCCTACCCTTCGATAGGAACCGTCAGAGTACGAACCGATAAATGATAATCACATGACCGGGTAGTCCGGCGGTACAAACTTGGGCCCAGGATAGGGTTCGTGATTTGGGAAGGGATGAAAAAATGAATTTTCTTCGGTTGAAAGTCGGACTCGCAACGTCTGTGGCTGGTCTGGCAATGTTATCGACCCCTGTGTTTGCGCAAGATGCGCTTGAGCAAGAATCGAGTGCGCCCGATGCAACCGAGACGGAGGCGGCTCTCGAGCGGTCGGCCAACGAAATTGTAGTTACTGCTCGTCGTACCGAGGAAAACCTGCAGGAGATTCCCCTGTCAGTTACCGCTTTTTCGGCGGAAGGTCTGGAGCGCAGCACAGTTCAGGAACTTTCTGACGTACGTGTCATTGCGCCAGGGCTTAACTTCAACTCGGAAGGCGGTAAGAATACCATCAACGTGAGCTTGCGAGGCCTTGGCCAGCTCCCCGTCGGCCTGGCAACTCCTGGCGTAGTGACCTACGTAAACAGCGTTGCGATCCCCAGTCTGGGATCGAGTATTCCTACATATGACCTTGAGGGCATTCAGGTTCTGAAAGGCCCACAGGGAACGCTTTTCGGAAAGACGACTCTCGGCGGCGCTATCCTGATCAATACCGCTCCTGCCGTCGATTATTTTGAAGGTTATGTGCAAGGCACCTTTGGGCGATTTGATTACATCGCCCTTGAAGGCGCGCTGAACATTCCACTGATTGAAGACACGGCCGCGATTCGCTTTTCCGGACAAGTTCGCCGACAGGACCCGCGCACGCCGGCCATCGATAACATACTGGCAGATCCGGTCGCCTACCCGGGTTTCGCCAATGTAGACGGTGTGCGGGATAACTATCCCGGATTTGACGATGTCGATCAGGATTCGGCTCGCGTCACCTTGTCGTTAACTCCAGGCTCGCGCCTCTCCAATACAACTGTATTTGAATATTTCGAGGCGGACGAACTCGCGTCTTCGCTGTATGCTTTCGGGCAAGGTCCCGGCTTTGCGATTTTGGGATTCAGCCCTGCTGCCGTCGCCAATTTTACACCGCTTTTCGGTGGGCCGGCTGGGTTCAATCAGTTCCTGGCCAATGGAGTAACCGCGCAGCAGGTCTCTGAGGCTAACCCGCGCGGAGCGTTCGATGGCGGTATCAACGGGGGCCGCGCCTATCGCGAAACGATAGGGGTGGTGAACACCCTGGAATATGAGCTGACTGATAATCTGACATTTCGGAACGTGTTCGGATACAGGGACACGGTCAATGAACAGCTTATCAACACGTCCGGTCTTCCGTTATTGGACGATGGCGGGATCGATCTTGATCCACGGCCCACAAACGAACTTATCACCGAGCCACTCATCGTCTATTATGCAGCGCAGCAGTATCGGCGCGATTATCTGGATATCGAAACTCAGCTTCTTTGGGAATCTGATACCCTCAGCGCGATTTTCGGTGTTTACTACAGTGAAGATGGTCCTTCAGGTGAATCGGGCAGTGCTTTTACGCAATTTTCTCCGTTCGGTCTGAATAACTATACTACGGAACACGTCACTAACCGGAATATCTCGGTCTTTGGTCAGGCCAGTCTCGACTTGTCTGAAGATCTCACACTGACGCTGGGTGCTCGCCACGGCTGGGATAAGCAGCAATTCTGCTATCTTCCGGCCTTGCCGGATGGCCCTCTTGATTACAGCGCATGCCTTGACGAAGTCCAAGCGTCCAACGCTCTTCCGACAGCTAATGTGGACGCCAAAAGTGTTGGTGAGATCAAGGATACGGGTGTGGCATGGACCATCGGCCTTGACTACCAAGTCAACCCCGACTTGTTGGTTTATATCACAAGCCGGCGCGGATATCGGCCCAGCATCCTCAATTATCCGACTTACGAGTCACCGCAGGTTACTGGCGACCCTACTGCGTGCGGTGGGTTCCAATGCGCCGATCTGCGTGGTTTTCAGACTGTGGATCAGGAACGCGTAACGGACATTGAAATCGGCCAGAAGTTCAATTTCTACGCCGGTGATGCGGTCGGACGACTGAACGTGGCGATGTTCTACTCCTGGTATGACAATGCCATCCAGTTCGTTTCAAACAGCAGCATTCCAGCGCTAAACTTCGCACCCGACCGCTCGCCGGCGGCATTCATTGCCAATGCGGCGGATTTGAATATCTACGGTGTGGAGTTCGATTTCAGCATCTCACCTACTCGCAATCTGACACTCTCGCTCAACGGTGCCTATACTAAAACCGATGTCGCGGAACTTCTTCCGCTCGACACCAGCGTTTTGCCAGGCTTTGGATCATTCACGGAAGATAGCGTCAACCGCCTCACACCAGAATATTCAGGAACCGCCAGTGCCTCGTGGACGCTCCCGATTCGTCCGCTGGACGGTGAAGTGGTGCTGAACGGCGATCTCTATATAACGGACGACTATGGTGGCCAGCAGGGCTTTCAACTCGAAGGTTATGAACTGGCCAATGTCAGGATCGACTGGAACGAGATCGGTGGAACCGGTCTAGACCTGGGCGTGTATGTGAAGAACGTGTTTGACGCCACCTATCAGTCTGGCGTGTCAATTCTTCTGCCCAATCAGCCGTTCAATTCGGTATATCTTGGCCCGCCCCGGACCTGGGGTGTAGAAGCACGCTACAGCTTTTAAGGCGCAAGCCGATACACGAAGAAACGGGCGGGCAGGGATGTCCGGCCGTTTTCTTTTGGTCCGCCGCCCTACATAAGGATAATGCTCTGAAAAAGGCTCCTCTTTGATGACCACGCCGCTCAATGTCGAGAAACTGCTCGCCTACCAGATACCCGAAACGCATGACGAATACGATCCGAAGGACGTTATCCTGTATGCGCTCGGCGTCGGCGCCGGGCTGAATAGTGAAATCGACGAGACACGCTTCATCTACGAGCAAGACCTTCAGGTCCTGCCCACCATGGCCTTGGTACTGGGCACTCCGGGCTTCTGGGCGATGGCTCCGGAAAGCGGGCTGGACTGGATGGCCATCCTGCATGGCGAACAGCGGCTGAAGATCCATGCGCCGCTGGAAACGGCCGGTATTCTCGTAGGGAATACCACGGTTACCAACCTTGCCGACAAGGGCCCCGGCAAGCCGGCCCTGATCCGCGCTAAAAAGGAAGTGCACACCCTTAGCGGTACGCTGGTGGCAGAAACATCGGAGACCTGGTTCGTCCAAGGGGCAGGTGGTTTTGGCGGAGAACGCGCTCTCCCTGCAGAGCCACAGGCAGAAATTCCGCAGCGTGATCCCGATTTCGCCGTGGTGCTACCCACCCATCGGGCACAGGCGGCTGTCTATCGCCTCTCGGGTGACAGGAATCCGCTACATATCGACCCCGCCGTTGCCGCATCTGCCGGTTTTGACCGGCCGCTGATGCACGGGCTCGGCACCATGGGCATCGTTGGCAGGGCGCTGGTTCACGCCGCCTGTGGAGGCGTAGCGTCGGCTCTGTGTGAAATGAACGTGCGCTTCACCGCACCGGTGTTTCCGGGCGACAGCATTCATACCCATATCTGGCAGGATGGCGACACGCTGTATTTTCGCGCCTATCGCAATGGAACAGAACAGTGCGTGATCGACAACGGATTCGCCCGGATCAATTCTCCGGCGCCCTGAAGCAATAGGCGCAGATCTTGTTGCCATCCGGATCGAGCAGGTATGCGCCGAATGCATTCGGCACGGCTCCCCTCGGCCCCGGAGTTCCCGCATCCTTTCCGCCTGCTGCCAGTCCTGCCGCGTGAAACGCTGCAACCGCAGTCCGGTCTTGCGCCTTGAAGCCGATGGTCACGCCGTTGCCTGGCGCAGCGGATTCTCCGTTGACCGGGCGCAGGACGAGGAATTCTGCCGCCCTGTTGCCATAGGCCAGCCCCTGATCGAGGAAATTCCCGAGCCGGCGGATCTGCAGAGGCGCAAGGCAGGCATCGTAGAAACGCCCCGCCCTTTTCAGATCGTTGGTGCCCACACAATTGTGCGTGAAGATCCCCATCACGCGGGCCGTGTATCGCTGGTAGCCGCCAGCTTGACGAGCAGGACAGCACCGATCGCGATGGCGGAGCCGATCGAGATAATCAGCGACACCAGCCCGACATCAAGACCACGCGCGAAGAGAATACCGGCCAGCGCCGGCCCCATTGCCGCTCCCGCGCGGCCAAAGCCGATACCAAAACCGGTGCCGGTTGCTCGCACGTGCGGCGGGAATGCCATCGCCAGAAGTGCATAGAAACCGACCGCTGCTGCATTGGAGAAAAATGCCGTGGCACCTGCAATCCAGCCCAGCAAGGCAACATCTTCGGGAGTCCTGCCGAACACGTTCAGCATTACGAACGCCCCGGCAAGAGCGATGACGGTCGCTTTCTTGATCCCGATCCTGAGCGCCAGCAGTCCCAGCGTGCCGCCGCCGATCGCGCCGCCGAGCATGGCCTTTGTCAGCACCTCGCCACCTGCGCTGGCATCGAACCCCATGTCCACAACCAGCTTCGGGATCCATTTCACGAAGTAGTAATAGGCCGTTACGTGGGTAAGGTAGGCGAACGTCAGCAACGCCGTGCGCGACAACAGCGGCGGCTTGAATATATCGGCCAGCGAGGCCTTGCTTTGCTGCCTTACCGTTTCTGGCAGCACCTCGGCCGCTGGCAGACCGAAACGGGTGAGAGTGCGGTTTATTCGTTGCAACGCATTCCTGGGGCGGCGGTCGGCCAACCAGTCCGGTGTTTCGGGTATCAACCAGAAGGACAGGGGGATTGCGGCAATCGTGAAGCCTGCTCCAAGGTAGAAGACGCCGCGCCAGTTACCCGCCTCCAGCACATTGCTTGCCATCAACCCGCCCAGGAACGCTCCGAGTGGATATCCTGTAACCATCAGCGGCAGCACGAGACTGCGATAACGGGCGTTGGAGAATTCCGCGACAGTGGCGTTGAGGGCGGCAAGCATGCCGCCGATGCCCAGCCCGGTGAGAAGCCGCCAGAAGGACAGCTCGCCGACGCCCGACGAGAGCGGCACCATCAACATCCCTACGCTCATGACTGTCAGGCAGCTGAGGATCGTGGGGCGGCGACCGAACCTGTCGGCCAAGCCACCCAGCAGGATCGATCCGACAGCCATGCCGATAAGCTCCATCGCCAGCACCCAGCCGAGCACGTCCTGCGGGACCTGCCATTCCTCGGCAATGCCGGGCGCTGCAAAGCTTATCGACATGACATCGAAACCGTCGAGGGCGTTGAGCACAATCGTCATGCAGAGCGCGGCAATCTGCCAGTTGCCCAGCTTGCCCTCGTCCATTATTTCACGCGGCGTCTGTGCCAATGCGCTTTCCCCTCTGGCGTTTGGCTAGTCTTGCGCGCAACTATCGGCAAGATGCAGGACCGGCTCGATCCGCGCCAGGGCGATATGATCTTCAGGAGCATCCGGACCTGCAATAATCAGGCAGTCGCGCAACAGCTTGCGATGCAGCACCCGCACGATCTCTGCATCGCTGTCCGGTCCGGCCTCCTTGATGTAGGTTTCGAGGAGAGTATCCGCATCGGTCGGCCCGGCACAGGGTTTTCCCGTCAATTCGGCAATGTCGACACAATAGGCTTCATCGCGCCACTGGCTGTAATGCCCGATTTGCATCAGCATTTGCGGCAGAGAACCCAGGACCTTTCGCTGCCAACCCTGCATTAGCGCATGCTCGGGCAGACGCTCGATCTCCGCAGTCAAACGCTCAAGCGCCAGGTCTTGCAGCGGCGTTTGGCGCGGTTCGGAAAGTTCCAGGCTGTCGAGCGAGATATTGTCCAGTTCGGCCAATGCCTCGAGTGCACGCCTGCCTATAATCGCAACTTGTACAAAACTCTCGACCCAGTCGCCACCCGGCCCCATGTCGTGCAGTCCGATGAGCGGGCCGTAATAGGCCTCGGTAAGGAAGGCGACGGTGTGAAATGCCATCCCCGTCCAGTCGATGGTCGTGCCAGAGGACTTGGAATATCGCTCGAAGAGAGCCGGCAGATCACCCATATTCTCGATCGGGTGGCGGCCACGATAACAGGCCAGATCGCGCATCGGATCGCCCACGTGACCTATTTCGAAATCCATCAGACACGTGACGTCCGGCCCATCGGACAGGAACTGTCCGCAGTCGCCCGTCAGGAAGGCCGTTCCCGCTGTGTTTTGTGGACATTTGCGGCGCAGCCAGCCAGCCATGAACGACAGGAACGGATCATAGACACCGGCGCCCCTCCCCATCGCATCGAAACGCTCGAAATTGCCTAGCATCAGGTCGGTGTTATCTTCCGGAAGCTCGGCCCCGGCATCGACGAATTCCTCTACCGGGATGGCGTGCAACTCGGCCAGCCGATCCATGTAGGCAAGGCTTGCCTGCCAGCGGTCGGAGGTCATCTGCGATCCGCTTTCGATGGCTTGCTGAATCAACCCGGCGTCGCGGCCGCCTTCCACCCACTCCATCACTATCGTGGGGGGCTCGGGTATCCATGCAACGATCTCGGGCACGCGAATACCGTTTCGCGACAGCGCCCGCTGCACGTCACATTCGTACTGCAGTGGATAGGGATGCGTCGGCCATGTCCGCTCTCCCTTCAGGAAATAACGTACGCGCTCCCCACCGCGCATGACCTCGGCCTCGTAAATAGGACGCCACCGGTGCATCCGGGTGATGGATACCTCGCGGCAACCAAGTTCCTCCTCAAGCCAGGCGGCAATGGCTGCTTCTTCCATCGCAGGATCGCGCGGCGGTGTTGCTATGGCTGGCGCAAACATCGATCTCTCCCGGATAGACCCTGTGGGCCTCTCGCCACCTCCCCTAGCCATCCTTCTTCTGATCGACAGGGGTCATGTTGCTCATGAAAGCGTAGAAATCCGCTCCCAGCTCAGGCAGTTCCATGCCCAGTCGCTCCGCCAGGTAGAAGGTCATGAAGTTGGCGTTGAGCGACTTGTTCGTATTGGGGATATTGCCGATGGCAACCTGCCGGTCGAATGCGCCCACGGCGACGAGGGCCATGCGCAGGGCTACCACGATGTCGTAATATTCGAGGTGTTGTGCCTTGCGGCCCGTCGCAGCTTCCCAGATTGCCACGGTTTCGTCGCGCGTCGGCAGACCCTCCAGCCGTTCGACATCGAAGCGGCGGCTGAAGAGATCATCGAAATAGAGCCACCAGGCGAGATCCAGTTCGGACGGACCAAGCGCCGCCAGTTCCCAATCGATCAACGCATTCACGGTGCCGTCTTCGGCGAACATGACGTTCGAAGGCGTGCTGTCTCCCCACAGGACGTTGACCGGGGTGTCGGCTGGCTGATGCTCCCGTATATAGGCCATCGCCTTGTCGACATAGGGCATCTCGCGATCCTTGTGACAGGCGCGATACCAGGCCTCTATATATCCAAGATACTGATCCAGACCCGGCGCGCCCCAGTCGGGCCGGGCCATGAAACCGAAACCGTCATTCTGCCAATCGATGCTGGCCATGCCGGCAAAGGCATGGATGGCATTGCGCCACGAGACACCGCGCTGGGCGGGCGTCATGTCATACAGCCAACCAGCCTTGTTGTAGTTGGGATTTTGAGTTGCTGCGTGTCCTTCGACCCGCCCCATGACAATAAAGGGCATCTCCAGCACGGAAGGATCGAGTTCCATCCCAATCCATTCGGGCACCGGAACCGAACCCAGCGCATCAAGTGCCGCGATCATCTGCCCTTGCAGTTTCAGGCTGGAGCCGAATACCACCTCGTGATCCTGCGGCTGGCGGCGCACGACGAGTGTCTTGGCCTGCGGTCCGTCAGGGTCGTCAAATTCCACATCGACAAAAAAGATCTGCGCCGAAAAGCCAGAGCCGGTCGTCACCTCGAGCGGTTGTATGCGGACATCGCTCCAACCATCCACATTCGCTTCAAGCCAGTCGCGCAGCCGATCCTGAACTTGCGAAGGGGTCATTATTCACTCCTCGCGGCAAGGGCACGTTTCAGTTCCCTGGTGAGCGGCCCCATGTCCTTGGGGGCTGCGCCATGCAGGAGAATCTCGTCCGCTCCTGCATCGAGATAATCCATCAGCTGATCCGCGCATCTTGCAGCGGTGCCGACGGCGGCACCCTCGTCGATCCATTTCTGCGGCAGCAGTTGCCCCACATCGACCAGCTCCTGCCTTGTATAGGCCTGATCGGCAGGCTTCCCTTCGAGCGAAGCGATCTTGGGATGGGCGCGAACCTTCTCCAGCACCGACTTGTCCCATTCGTTGATCTCTACGATCAGGTCACCGAATCCGGGCAATTCGAAATACGTAATGGCGCGGCCACGCACAACGGCATCCTCCTCATCCTTCGGTAGATCGGGGGCCACGATGATATTGTGATAGATACGAACCGACATCGGGTCGCGCCCCGCCTTTTCGGCCGCATCACGAACGATCTTGGCGCTGTTGGCCACGCCCTTGGGGGAAACGAAGGGATGCAGCAGCACGCCATCGCAATGCTCTCCCGCGAAGGCGAGGCTCTTGGGTCCGATAGCGGTAAAGATGACCGGCGGCTTCGGACCCTCGTGCATGTCGGTCAGCTTCAGGGTGGGAAAGGTCCCGAGCTTGCCCTCGTATGAAACCGTTTCGCCGTTCCACAGTCGGCGATAGATGGAGATGTAATCCGCCAGACGTTCCATCGTGATGGCCGGCGCGCCCATCATCTTCATATAGGCCGGCACGGCGCGCGCGAACATGATACCGAAGCGATTGCCGCTCATCGCCTGCATCATGTTCGCAATGCTGGCGGTGACAAGCGGGTGGCGCATGGTGGCATAGAAGGTGCCGTTGATGCGGATTTTGCTGGTCGCTTCAGCAACCGCTCCGGCCAGCACGGCCGGCTCTTTCAGGGCGAAGCGTTCGGAAATCCACACCGCGCCAAGACCGATGCGTTCAGCCTCCTGCGCTTCCTCGATGCCGCGCCGCGGATCATCCACGCGTCCAGGCAGGATATAGGTTCCGAATTTGTCGAACAGCTCTTGTGCACCGGGTTCAGTCATCTCTCGCTCCGAATAGAATTTATCTTACCGTCAACGCGTCGGCCAAACAGGAAACCTTTCCAAAGGAAGGCCAGTTCTCCTGATCGCACGGCAGGCTGCATCGTGTTTGGAGGTATTTATGAGTCCCACGCGAGACCGATTGGCCCCCCTTGTAGCTTGCGAAGACATCAAGCTAGTGAAGGCACGCTATTGCCGCTTTCTGGACACCAAGAAATGGCACGGCTTCGCCAGCTTGTTTACCGACGACGCGGTCATGGACGTTCGCGAAGACACCGGCCTCGATCCCGTTACCGGAGTTGACGCCATCGTGGCGCAGGTACGCTTCGCCGTCGATCATGCAGCCACCTGCCATCAGGTCCATACCCCTGAAGTGGAATTCAGCAGTCCCGATGCCGCCCGCGTGGTATGGGCCATGCAAGACAGGGTCGTCTGGCAACCGGGCAAGTCACCACTGGAAGGCATCGCCTCGATCACCGGCTATGGCCAGTACCACGAGGAATATCGACGTGTGGATGGCAATTGGAAGATCGCCTCGCTTCGCCTGTCGCGCTTCCATGTCGATATGCACCCGGCCTGACCTCAGCAGGCCAGCCGGTGCACTCGACTGTCACCTTACACGTCCCAGGCCAGTTCCAGCTTGGGCACATGGGTGATATTGCCAACATGGTATTTGATATCGAACCCTTCTGCGACGCGAAACGGCGGCACGCGCTTCAGCCAGTGCTCCAGCGCGGTCTGCAATTCCATTCGCGCCAGGTGCATGCCGAGGCACTTGTGAATGCCGAATCCAAGCGAGATATGCGGGGCCTTGCGATCGAACCGCACTTCGCCCGGCTCCTCGTAATAATCGGGATCGAGCCCTGCGATCGGGGTTGAGATGCCCACGTAATCGCCGGGCATAATCTTCTGCCCGTGAATCTCGATTTCCTTGGCCGCGATGCGAAATACGCTGACCGGGGCGAAGAACCGCAGGAACTCCTCAACCGCCAGCACGATCTTCTTGGGATCCTCGCGAAGTTCCTGCTGCTTGTCGGGGTTTCTCGCCAGATAGGCGAAAATGTTGCCCATCAGCGATGTGACGGTGTCGAGACCGCCGATGAACAGGTTGAAGCAGTGGCCGAACACCTCTTTGTCGTTCCACTTGCGACCATTGATTTCGTATTCGAAAATACCGCTGATGTAGTCATCGCCGGGATTGGCCCGACGATCGGCAATCACTTCATTGAGGTAATCCACCACCTTGCGCACGGATTGGGTGCGCAGTTCATAATCATTGGTGTGGAAAATGCCTTTCTCCCACTCCAGGAATTCAGGCATCCGTTCCTGCGGCAGGCCCAGCAGATCGAGCACGATGAAGATTGGGAATTTCGCGGAAAAATCGTCCACGAATTCGCAATGGCCCTGATCCTTGAACTCGTCGATCAGGCGGATCGCCCGTTCGTGCAGTTCGTCGCGCATCTTGGCGATTTTCTGGGGCGCGAAAAACGGGTTCAGCGCCTTGCGGTATTCGCCGTGTTCGGGCGGATCGGTTTCGGTCGGAATGACCAGCCAATCCTCGCCGATCGACTGGGCAAACTTGCCCATCCCGTTCTTCGTGTAGTTGTCCGGATCGCGCAGCACCTTGTGCATGTCCTCGACCTTCGTCAGCAGCCAGCCGCCCTGATCACCCGGGAAGATGTTAGTGCACCAGGTGAGCGGCGGAAGCGTGCGATGTATCTCCGGCAGCATGGTTTCCTGCGGACATGCATCGACATTCTCTCGCTTGAAGAAATCGAGCGTCACCACCTTGTGGGCGGGAACATGTTCCGGGATCTCTCGCATCGGGGCGGAAGCCATCATTTCTCTCCGTTAAGTTTCACTGGAACTACCAGATGGTACGCATTTGAGCGGAAAGCCTGCGATTTCGCAAAGCCTCGGTGCGCTCCTGGGAATTCACACGTCTTGTTGTTTCAGGCAAATGCGACAGGACATCGGCTGCCTTGACCTTTCTTATGGTAGGCATAGGCTTTTCGCTCGCCTCGAACCAACGGCCCTGGATCGCGCCGCCCGAATAGCCGGAGGTATCAAGCCAGTTGTGGACCCCGGGATCGCGGGCAGAGATTACCGTACGGAATATCCCGTCGGGATCGACCACGCCCTGCATGTCATTGAGACTTGCCTGATTGTTGTACCAGTCGGTGGTCTCGTACAATTCGTTCGTCAGGATGATGGACCAGTAACGATAACTTTCGGGAATGCGCACTTCGCTTATCAGCGCCTCGTCATCCGCCAGCTCGTAAGCACCCTCGTAGTAGAATTGGCCCTGCAGCCCCGACATTTGAGCAACGTCGAAAACTTTCAGTTCGTTGAGGTATCCCTCCTGTCGCAGTTCCTCCACATGGGTCGGGAAGGCCAGTGCGCAGACCTTCGCTATGAACGGAATTTCCTCGAAGGCGGCGCGCAGGTCCGCTGCCGAGGGTCGCCCTTTCGCCTCTGCGACGTCGAGACGGGTGATCCCCAAACGCGGTTCGCGTTCGACGCCCCAGTCGCAGGAAACCACGCGAACCATCAGCTTTTCGCACCGTGGATCGAGGGCAACCCAGTCGCCCGTGTAGTTTGCGGGCCGTTCGGGCGAGATGACCAGTTCGAAGAAGCCATCGTCGCCAACGTCCAGATCACCAAAATCGATCTGCCCCAGCAAGGGGTGATGCTGCCCGGTGCGCAAGGTGTCCGGCCCCATCTGGGCGAGTATGATCATCCGCACCGTGCCGCGATCACCGCGCAGCAGGTAACTTCCGCCCTTCTCGATCAATGCCGATTTATAGATCGTATCGGCATTCGGCTGAAAGATGTTCTGCGAGATGTTCAGTTCGGGCACAAACATCGGGTGCCGCCGATCGCCGACAAGCGCATCCGAACCTGCGCGGGCAAGGCCCGCCAGCAGCAGTCGCATCGATTCGGCCATTACTTGCGGATCGGTGCGCAGCCTTTCCGGCACGCGGGCGCGCATGGCATCACCCAGCGGACGCAATTCATCGATCAGTTTTTCCCACGCCAAGCCATCGTCCGTCATGCTGCACAGCTCCTCTTGCGTACCGTGTGTGGCATCTTTGCCTACCAGCCGCCGGGCGGACCTTTCTCTCGGCAGGTGAAGGCCTGTCGAGCTTGTCAGAGCCAGAACCTTCAACAAGGAGCGCCGAGCGATGCGATCAGAAGACATGATGTTGGACGTTACCACTGCGGCAGCCATTGGCGAGCCGGTGAAGATTGCCGCGACAATGCATCTGCCTGATGACTGGGACGAGAACGGACAGCATCTCGTCTTCGCCATCCATGGCGGAGGATATTCGCGCATTTACTGGCACCCGCACTTTGCCGACGACAGCTACAGCTTCGCTCGGTGGTTTACCGATCACGGCAAGGCTGTGCTCGCAATCGACATGCTGGGGATGGGGCAAAGCACGAAACCGGAAGCCGAAAGCAAGCTGAGCCGAAAGATCATCACCGATGCACATGCGGCAGCACTTTCGCAGGTCCTCGAAGCCATGGATCGGCCGGTGAGCGTTACCGGGATCGGGCATTCGATGGGTGGCATGATGATCATCTCCCAAGCTGCAGCGCATCCCGTCTTCGATCGGGTCGCCGTTCTGGGCTGGGCCAATGAACCGATGGTGCTTGGCGATACGGATGTCGAGACCATGCAAGCCGATCTAATCCCCGATGGCTATTTGCCCACTCCGCGCGAGCCGATGCGCAAATTGTTCTACTGGCCTGACGTGCCGCATTCGCTGATCGACAAAGATGAGGCACATGCGTCAACCACACCCGCTACACTGGGCCGTGCGGCGCTGACGCCCGGAGAAATGCACGCGGATTCCGCGATGATCGAAGTGCCTGTGCTGGTGGTTCAGAGCGTGGTGGACACCAGTCCAGATCCGCAAAACGAACTGCCATATTTCGAGAAATCAGCGTCGACCGAGCTGCAGGTGCTGAAAGAAGCGGCTCACTGTCAGAACTTTGCCAGTACGCGCACTCACCACTGGTCCGAGTTGAATGCCTGGATAGACCGCAATTGACCTACCCGCGGTTCCAGCCATGCTATTTCAGATGTCGCAACACGCGCTCTGCGGCAATCCGCCCCGCGATGCCCGATACGCCGCCGCCGGGATGGCTTCCAGCACCGCCAAGATAAAGGCCCGCAACGGCAGGCTTTGGCCCGCCGAACCCGGTAGCCGGGCGATGCTGGCCAGCGCGCAGAGCGCCAAAATCGACATGTGTCACACAGCCATTGGTAACGTTGAGGCGCGTCTCGCGTTCTCGCGGTGTTTCCACGAAACGCCCTACTTCGCCATGAAACCCGTCGTAATAATCCGAAACCTGCTCGATTATCGACGCCATCGTGCGGTCCTTCAATTCCTGCGACCAAGCTTCACGTGCGTCGACAGCCATGGCAGGAAGATAAAGATAGGCTAGCGAGCACCCCTCAGGCGCCTGCGAAGGGTCGGTATTGGATAGCGGCGTCAGCGTAACGGCATGACGCTTGGGGATATCACCGCGCCGCGCCGCCGCAAAGCTGTTACGCACATCGTCGGCCAGTCCCATCACGCCAACCGCCTTGTTCAGATCGGCATCGTCATGGCGCAGGTCCTGGTGTCTTTTCAGGCGGAGAGGAGCATTCATCGCGACATTGGCGAGGAATGGCGCTGCATTGGAGCGGTTGGCGGGAACATGCTCGATCCGCTTCATCAGGCGACGGTCAACCGCATTCCGTGTAGTCATCGCAAATGTTGTTCTGGGGTCGCTAGTTGCGATCACGACCTTTGACTGCAGATTACGGCCATCAGAAAGCTGCACGCCCTTGGCTTTCCCATCGTCGATTAATATCTCTTCGACCGGAGCATTGAGCAGAATATCGGCACCTGATTCCGTGATGCTGCTGGCCATGGCATCCGCAAATGCCTGCAGGCTTCCGATGGGCTTGCCCGTCCCCAGGCGGTGGGTGACAGCGAATATCATGTAGGCGGCGGCATTGCCGTCATCATCCACCGGCCCCGCACCTGCGGCGATTCCGTTCAACAAAGCTATCGTAGCCGGATGTTCGAACCATTCGCAGGCAACCTGATCGGCAGTCGCCTTGGAAATCGAAAGCAGCTGATCCTTCAGCCTCACATTGCGGATGCCACCTTTGATCATCTTGCAAAGGTTGCGCAAATCGGGCCTGCCCGGTTCCGCCATCATGATCGGAAAGCCAATATCCATCATTGCGTCCATGACTTTCATGAACTTCAGATACTGCTTCCCGTCCTCCGGATGGATGCGAGCAATATCATCTGCCGTACGCCTGTAATCGCGAAACAGCGCGATCGAACTGCCATCAGGATGCAGATAGGCATAGCTTGGATCAGGATCGACTGTACGCAGGCCATGCCGTTCAAGCTCCAGATCTTCGATAATGCCAGAGCCGCGCGCAAACAGGAGTTCCACCGCGCATGGGGTCACCAGATATTCAGGCGCTTCGGGGATCATGTATCCCGCGCTGGTCATCCCGCCGACCTTTGCCATGCGCTCCACGACAGCAACCTTCTTGCCGGCTCGGCTCAGGTATCCTGCAGCCGCCATGCCATTGTGGCCAGCCCCGACTATCACCGCATCATAGGTCGCATTCATGTCGCATCATCCTCTATCGCTGTTATCTCCCCCGCGATCGATCTCGCTGCCAGCCAGTAGCAACCGATTGCCAGCAGCAGGAAAAGGCCCAGCAGCAACAATGCCTGCTGCAACCCGGTGCCCGCCGCTTCAGCGCAAAGAACAGAACCGCTAACACCCGCACCAAGGCATTCCTGCGCATAGGATGCACCAAACCGCACCGTTGCCAGAACATCGCTCATATATCCAAGAAAGGCCGACCCCAGACCCAGCCCGAAAGCAGTCTGGCCGAAGGCGTGGATCGCGGCGGCCGTCGCACGCATGCGCGGTTCCACCAGCCTTTGTGTAACTGTCATGATAGTAGGCAGAAAGGCATAGAGACAGAAGGTAGAGCCGAACAACAACACTGCCATCGCCTGCCAGTCATGCTGATAGATGGCTGCAAGGAACAGGGGCATCGCCACCGTGGTCGCCGCCATCGGGAGATATCCGTACAGCCGATGTGCTCTGGCGGCGAAGCGATCGGCTATCAGGCCGCCCACCACGCCGCCCAGTGCCGTGGCGGCACTGAAGGTGAAGGCAAATGTCAGCGCGGCTTCGGCAAGGTCGAAATCAAAGCGGCGGACCAGCAGCGGGATCAGAAACAGGTTCAGGCCGAAGCCGACCAGCGCCACTATGCCGCTGCCGAACGTGAATGCCATGAAGGCCCTCGACTTGCGCACTCGCCGGATGACTGCGCCGAACGGGGGTGCCGCCTTGTCCGCATTCAGTCGCACAGGTTCGCTGATCGTCAGCCAAAGCAACAGCGCCAGCAACAGGCCCGGCGCGCCTGCCGCCACGAAGGCCCAGCGCCAACCATAGAACTGCGCGATCCAGCCGCCGCCAAGCACGCCTATGGCGCCGCCGACGGATACGCCCACCGCTATCATGGAGAACACCGTCGCCCGGCGCTCGGGCGGAAAGCGATCGGCAATCAGTGAAACCACCGGCGGGGTAAAGCCGGCTTCGCCCACGCCCACGCCCATGCGCGCAAGCAAAAGCTGAGCATAGCTGCCGGCAGCGCCGGAAAGGATCGTCATGGCAGACCACAGTGCGGTGGCCGTGGCCACGATGCCGATGCGATTTACCCGCTCTGCAAGCCGAGCGAGCGGGATGCCGATACCGCCATAGAAAAGCGCAAAGGCTGCCCCACCCATGATGCCGAGCTGAAAGTCGCTCAGCCCGAATTCCTGCCGGATCGGTTCTCCAACCACTGCGATAATCATGCGGTCGATGAAATTGAAGGCGTAGATCGTGCCCAGCAGGCCTATGAACCACCAGTCGCGCGGCAGGAAACTTTTCACTGCAGGCTTTTCCAACGCAGGTGCGCCATCTGGGCGATAACGTGGATCGCTATCATGCACAGGACCATCGTGGCAGCGCCCGCAATCCAGGTCATCATCGGTGACCACGCGGAATTGAGCGCCAGCGATACCGGCGCGGTCGTCGAGCCAAGCGTGGAGGCGTATGTAAAGCTTGGCAGTATCAGCAGCCAGAGCCGCCTGGCTCCGGAAATATATGGCATCAGCTTCGCCAGCGCCGCGCCCAGCACAAAGCCGCCGGTGGCATCGCAGAAGGAAAACCAGATAGGCGATCCGAAGAAGTGGAATGGCTGGTTGCCGTAAAAGGCGCTGAGCTCCATCCACTCGCAAATGGAAACGGCCAGCCAGTCCACCGCTGCGGTGGCGAAAAAAAGTTGCCAGATACGTGCAGCCGATGCGCCGGCATCGATCACGCGCCACACCAGATAGGCCGACCCGCCGAAAAACCAGGCATAGCCAAGCGGGACATACCAGGGAATGGTGCGTTCATAGCCGCGGAAAAAGGCCAGCGGGTTTTTGTCAGGATACCAGTATAGCAGCGTGTTGTCATAGATCGGCTCTATCATCACTGCCGACAGTGCCGTACCGGCGAATATCAGCGGCAGAACCCAGCCGCGCAATCGCCGTTCTTCGCCCAGCGCCCACCAGGCCAGAATGGCAACCAGTATGATGCATGTGCCGACCAGGAAGATCGTACCTGCCGGTTCGGGTGCCGGCATCACCGGCATTGGTATAATCGTCGATTCCAAAAGTCCCTCCCTGCCCGCTATGAAGCAGGTGCAAGCACAAAAAGCCCTCGCAACCTTCCCTGCGACAGGTTGGATTACTGGCGGTAAGGACAACTATCGCGGCGAAGGAGAGTGAGTATCCATGACTGGACGGCTTCAAGACAGGATTGCCATCGTAACCGGGGCAGCAGGCGGTATCGGTGCAGCATCCGCCAGGCGGCTGGCATCGGAAGGTGCGACTGTCGTGCTTGGCGATATCGATGCCGATGCGGCAGGGGCGGTTGCGCAGGACATTGCCGGCGCAACCGCCCTGCCACTGGATCTGACAGACGAGGGCTCGGTGCGCGAACTGGCCCAGCGGGTGATTGCGGATTTCGGCCGGATCGACATCCTGCACAACAATGCGGCTATCCAGAATGATGCACAGCGCCAATCCGATCTCGATGTTATCAACCTCGATGTAGAGGCGTGGGACCGGGCGATGGCCGTGAATGTGCGCGGGGCGATGCTGATGAGCAAATATGCCCTGCCCCACATGATCGAAGGCAAACGCGGGTCAATCATTCACAGCGCGTCGGGTTTCGGCGTCCAGGGCGAAGCGACGCTGACTGCCTATGGTTCTTCAAAAGCTGCCCTGATCCAGCTTAACCGCATGATCGCCACGCAATATGGCAAACAGGGCGTACGCTCCAACTGCATGGTTATCGGTTTCGTGCTAACGCCGCTGGCAGAGGAATCGACGCCGCCTGTAGTCAAGGACATCCTCCTGTCGCACCACCTCACGCCGCGACTGGGACAGGCAGATGACGTCGCCAATCTGGTGGCATTTCTCGCCAGCGACGAAAGCGAATTCATCACTGGCGCGGCGATCCCCATCGATGGCGGCGTGACTGCGCATCAGCCAAGCTATGCCGATTTTCAGAAGATGTTCGCCGAAATGGGAAGTGGAAAACTTTAGGGCGCCAGTTCTGCCAACCGGTCCATACTGCGTACGGGATCGGTCGTGCCGTCCCATTGCGCGTGTGCCTTTTCCATCAGGGAAAGACTGGCCAGCATAGCGTCTGAAAGTTCCATCAACTCGGTATAATAGCCATGCGAGGCGAAAGTATCGAACAGGCAGAAGCGCTCACCCGCCAGCATCATGCCGCTATAAGCAACCCGATATCCTGCACCGGTAAGTCGCGCTGACGCCTTGTCGAAATCGGCGCGCGGCATGATGTGATGCAATCCCTCCCCGCGCGCCTCGAGGAAATCCAGAAATGGGGAGGCTCCGTCATTCGTCTGCTGGAGCAATTCAATCAACACGCCGCCGGAGAAACCAAAGCCCACGCGCATGGAAACCCGGGTGGGTTCGCCATAGTACAACTGGCCCGGAAGAACGGGCACATCGAATACGAAGAAAGGACCGGCCCCAAGCTCCTGCGTCCAGTGAGCCAGCGCCGCATCTATGTTCTTAACGACGTGGCACAGTTCGACGATCGTTCCCTCAGCCTGCATCGGGCCAGCCCACCTTGCTGGTTCGTTGAGCAAAGGCTCGCGCTCGCTCTACAATCTGCGCCCGCCGTCCGGCAAGATCGGTGATCGGAATGTCGTCTGGCAGCCCACCAATCGTCGTCAGCCGCACTTCGCGGATCATGCTAGAAAGGTCCGCACCGGTAGGTACGCCCTGCCAACGGGTCAGCATCCAGCCTTCGTGCATTCCGCAAGTATCGATCCAGTTCGCCACGCCCGGATCGACCAGTGCAAGAACGTAGGTTACAGTTCCGTCCGCATTAGGCACTACCTGCCCCTTGTTCAGACTGGCAAGCCGCAACATGGGATCCGGGGCGATTGTCCAGGGATCGGTAATCTGGAATCCGGTGTAATAGCTGTCTACCGGATCGAGCGTAACCAGCAGCGCTTCGTCATCGGCAAGTTCAAAACGTCCACCCGCCAGATAACCCCAGTTTCCGTCGCGCCCGTTGGGGCCGACCAGTCGATTGGGTTTCGGAAAGTCGAGAAAGTCATCCTTGAAGCCGCGCCAGAAACGCACCCAGGCGGGCATGTCTGCGATGATCGCAGCGGCAATCTCGTCTTCGTGGCGCGCCCTCCACCCCCTCGGCGGATCAAGGCGCGCGACAGCGACTTCGGCCGGCAACTGGTTCCAGTCGCACTGGCTGTCACGGGTATAGATCTGGATACGACCGGGCTGCGATTGCAGGTGTAGCGGCCCGCCGTTTTGCGGCCCCACGGTCACCGACACCCGCCCCTCGCCATCGCAATGCGGCCTCAGGTCCTGTAGCGTCAGCGCACCGATATTGTGGCCGAGCCCGGCGTGATGTTCAGGTTCAATCTCGATCACCACGCTGAACTGCGGGGGATTTGCTGAAAAGCGCAGGTCGATACGGTACTGTCCATCGCCGTCGATCGGGATTTCCCGATTGAAATTGTCGGGATTGTCCACGGCCACTGCCGCGCCATGATAAACGTGCCCGAACCACCGGCGCGGTGGATTGGACACGTTCCAGGTGACGAGCGGATCGGCTGTGTCGCCATTGGCTTCGCGCATGGCCAGCGCCAGAACCCACTGATCCAGCGCGCGGTCGAGATCCAGGTTGCCATCAATGGTCGCTGCTGCCGGGTCATTCAGCATGCCCTGGCGCGCCTGTTCACGGGCGGCTCTTACATCCGCTCGCTCTATCAGGCGCAACGCCAGCTTTTCTGCGGCTTCCTGATCGGGAGTATAAAGCGGATTGCTCATGCAATGGTGCCGACCCGGCCACCCTCGACAAAAATCGTGCTCCCGGTGGTGTAGCTCGATGCGTTGCTGGCCAGCAGTATGGCTGCGCCAACGGCTTCGTCCGCAGCGCCGAACCGCTTGATGGCATTGCGCTCCGCCAGCCCCAGGCCCTTGTGGATTTCGGCCTCCTGTCCATCCGGGCTCATCGAACCGACGCACAGCGCGTTGACGCGTGTGTGCGGGGCGAGCGCCTTGGCGAGACTGCGGGTGAGGAAGGCAAGCGCCGCTTTGCTGACGCCATAGGCAACAGCGGGGGGTATAGGCGTGAAGCCGCCGCAACTCTGCACCGAGACGATGACCCCGTTGCCATGCGCTTCCATGTCCGCCGCAGTAAGTTCGGCCAGACGCCAGGTGGCCATCACGTTGACGTCGATCGCCGTCTTCCACACCTCGTCGGTATTGGCCCAGAGACCGCCGTCAGCCGCGTAGACGACGCCAGCGGCAGCATTGTTGAAAACCACGTGGATCGGACCGAAAGCTTCGCGCGCCCTGGCCACAAGGTTTTCCAGATCGGCACGTTCGCCCGCATCGGCTACCACTGCCAGGGCACGGCCGCCATCCAGTACATTGATCTCCTCCGCGATCCTGACAAGCCGATCCTGCGAGCGCGCCGAGATCACGACATTGGCGCCCAGTTCGGCATAGGCCTTTGCAACGTGCTCTCCCACGCCGGGCCCAACACCTGTCAGGATAACGTTTCGTCCATCAAGACGGAAACGGTCGAGTACGCTCATGCGGGCCTCCCCAGAAGATGGCCGAAGCGATCATAGTATTCCGCCATGCGCTCGCGCAGTTCCGCCACGTCAATATCATATTCTTCGGGTGAATGCCTGTGCTTGCCCATGCGCTTGGCAGCAGGATTGTCGAGCAGAAAGCGGTCGATCCGTCTTGCGTGTTCGTCCTGGAAAGGCAGACCGAAATTGTCATAAATGCGACGGATGGCAACCTTGGGATCGGCCACTACATCCTTATGCGCGAGGTCTATGATCCGGTCGTCGATAGCCGGGTCAGTTCGCGCAGCCAGGGCGCGGTTCATCGCGGCGATCCATGTCTCCACCACATCGCGCCCGATGGCGGCCTTGTCCTTGTCACCGCCGAATGCGGCCAGGAACCCGGCAATGAAGCTGGAAAGGGAAGAGAAGGTCAGCGCAGGATCACGGTGCGTCCAGACCAGCATTGCTCCGGGATAGGCCGCCAACAGGGCTGGCAAATCGAACAGGTGCTGCGGGGATTTCAGTGTCCAGCGCCCCTGCGGCCCCTTCCATTGAAAGTTCTGCAGCAATCGCTTGTGGGACACGTATTGCCCTGGCGCATCGCTGCCACGCAACCAGTCGGCATAATCCGGCACGCCCAGTTCAGCAGGGAAATTGGTGCTGGCGAAGTGATATTGCATGCCGTGGTTGCATTCGCCCGGCTGGGTGCAATCGAAGCGCTGTATATCCAGGAGTTGCGGCGCATGTTCGAGCCAGTTGTCATACATGGCCGTCACCTGGGCGATACGCGGATCGCTATCGAAAGTCGCCGCATCTGTCGGCGGCCAGGGGATATACCATTCCCATTCACGCGGCGCGCGGGCTTCCGGATCGAGGCACAGCAGATCATAGGTGATCGTGGTTCCCGTGCGCGGCAGGCCGATCACGATCAGCGGATCGCCAATGTCCTGCTGCGCAATTTCCGGGTGCTTTCGGTCATCTTCGGTAAATCGCAATCGCGTGGAAAGTTGGCCGACGATATTGTGTGTGGCGAGTTTGCGCAGCTCATCGTTCGGTTGCATGGCTTCCACCGCCGCCACCAATTTCTCGAACCCTTCGCGCCAGCCGGTGTCAGGTCCGAAATCGGACAGGCCCGTCGTCTCACGGGCCGCCGTCTCGAGTCCGGCCACGGTCAGCGCATCGCTCATGAGAGATGCTTTTCCATCATGTCGAGCAGATCGGCGTAGTGCGGCTGGTGTGACAGACCGCCGCCCGAAATCGAGATGTTCTCGCCGGTGATATAGCGGCTCTCGTCCGACGCCAGGAAGGCAACCAGAGCTGCAATATCGTCAGGCACGCCGAATTCGGGTGTGAGTATATGACGCTGGATCACTTCCTTCAGACCGGGAACCGTGGCTTCGAGCGCAGGCGTGAGTACGACGCCGGGAGCAATCGAATTGCAGCGAATGTTCTGCTTGCCATATTGCGTGGCGACATATTTCGACAATGTGATGATGGCGCCTTTCGACGCCCCGTAGGCAACACGCGCAAGATCGCCGGCCACGCCGCTGTTGGATGCAGTATTGATGATGGAGCCGCCCCCGCGCGACAGCATATGCGGAATGGCATATTTGCATCCCAGCAGATAACCGCGCAGGTTGATATCGATAATCTCATCCCAGATTTCGATCGGGATATCGACCGGTGTGGTGTCTTGTGGATGCTTCTCCGGATCGGTCATCGCGGCATTGTTGTGGAGGATATCCAGTCCTCCGAAATGATCGACCGTAGCATTGACCATCGCTTCTATCGATGCAGGATCAATTGCGTCGAATTGCACTGCCAGCGCTGCATCGCCCAGCGGCTCCGCGGCATTCCTGGCACTTTCTTCGAACACGTCGGCAATCGCCACCCTGCCGCCTTCCTGCACGATCCGGCGGGCAACGGCTGATCCGATCCCTCCGCCACCGCCGGTGACAATGGCTACCTTCCCCTCAAGCCTGCGCATTGCTTTATCCTTCCGTGAATGTCTTGTTGAATTCGACAAAACCGATGAGCCGGGCCTTGCGATCGGCCTCTATTTGCGGCTGCTTTTCTGCGCCCGGCCCGTCCGGAATGATCTGGATGGGTTCTCCCGCCAGCAATCCGGCCAACGCGTTGTGTGTGACATCGGCGGGATCGAAGGTGTCCGAGGTATCGAAGCTTTCGGGAACCGTCCGTAACAAAGTTGGCGTGCGCATGATCGGCGCGGCGACACCAAGCACATCTATCCCGCGATCGTGGTATTCTCCCCAGAGCGATTCAGCGAAATTAATCTCGAAGGCCTTCGTTGCCGAATACATCGCCAGATTGGGTTGTCCGCCCAGCCCCGCGCCCGATGCCATCACGATGATCCCGCCCCGACCTCGATCGAGCAGGCGCTTGCCGAACCCGTTGGTAGCATCAATCAGCGTGGTGATGTTCATCCGCACCAGCCGGTGCGCGGCATCGGTGCTGTCCTCGAAGAAAGCGGAAAAGCCATCCGCACCCGCGTTCGAGATGTACAGCCCCACGTCGAGGTCTTCCGTAGCCTCGACGATCTTCAAGCCAGCATCATTTTCGGTAAGATCCTGCGCGATGGCGCGGTAGGAAATGCCGTGCTCTTCTGCCAGATCAGCGCCCAGCTTTTCCAGCGCCGTCTGCCTGCGAGAAACCAGGACGAGGTTCATGCCCGTTTCCGCAAGCTGCCGCGCAAAGCATTCGCCCGTACCCTCTGAAGCTCCGGCGATAACGGCCCACGGGCCGTATTTCTCGCGAAAGGCCTCGTTATCCAGTGGCAGGCGGGGAAGATCGCGCATCGCCTATGCGTCCTTCTTCATTTCCGCGACGCGGGCCTTGGCTGCCTCAATCCCGCGAAAAACGGCAGTGGTGTTCCCGGCACCTGCGTAAAAAAGCAGAAACAGTGGGATCTGCTCCAGCTGTTCGTCGGTGAACTCCTCGTTCACAAGGGCGCCGGTCATCTGGATTTCCACCAGATCCGCCCGGCCCAGCATTGCCGTGGCACCCAACACCATCAATCGCTTTTCGCGAATTGAAAACGCCTCGTTTCCCCAACAATTGGCAAACTGGTTGCCCACGATTTCCTGGTTGAACGGCGTGTCCTTGTACGGCTCCACCATCGTCGATGTACCCGGACCATAGACCGCGTCGAAAACTTCTAGGCCTTTTTCCCAATTCTTTTCACTCATCATGCTATTCCTTGTAAAGTTCGTTACCTGAGCGGCTGGCCCTCGGGATATTCCAGGCCCGAGGTGGATCTTGCGTTGTCGCGGATCAGTTCCACCATCGGCAGTTGCACGCCGAACTTGGCAGCTTCCTCTATTGCGACTTCAAGATCCTTGACCATCAAGCCCATGAAGTAGTTGCGAATGCCGGTTTCCTGCTCGTTACCCTCCGGTTCGGGCCTGACCATCATGGCTAGCGCGCCTTCCAGGCCGCCGCCTGCATCCGGGTCGCCTGAAAGGGCTTGTCGCAACTGACCGAGGTCAACGCCGTAATTGCGGGCTATGACCGCGCCTTCGTAACCGGCGCGCATGCAGCCGAAATAGGTCGTGTTGCGTGCGATCTTGGCCGCCATGCCGGCGCCCGGGCCGCCCATGTGTATGACCTCGCCCGCGAAGCCATCAAAGATCGGCTTTGCCTTCGCCATGTCTTCATCGCTGCCACCGGCAAGACAGATCAGTCCGTTCTCGCCTGATTTCGGACCGTTCGTGACGCCGCAATCGATCAAGGTAACGCCCGCCTCGGCACACATTTTCTGTGACTGCTCCAGGTCTTTCATCGCGATGGTGGACAACAGGATCACCGTCTGCCCCGATTTATTGGCAGCGAGCACCCCATCCGGACCCGACAGAACGGCGAGCGTTTGCTCTCCATTCAGCACCGCGATCAGTACGCAGTCCGACGCCGCAGCCAGTTCCTTCGGCGAAGCCGACATCGGCGGAGCGCCGGGAACGCGTTCGGCAGCTTCGGCGCGCACATCGTAGATGGCCGAAAGCTGGCCGGAACGCTGCAGGCATTGCGCAACGCCGCCGCCAATACCGCCAAGGCCAATTACACCGCCTGTTTTCATGCTGTTTCTCCTTTGTTTGATGCCGCAAGATCTTTTGTAACCAGAAGATTGCGCAGCTTGATTTGCTTGTCTTCATCAAGGCCGGACTGCGCAAGGTAACTCGCTACGGTCTGATGCCTGTCTTCGATCTGGTGCCATGCCGTTTGCAGATATTCTGGCCGGACGCCGATCAGTGCGTCCACCTGCGGCGGACTGGGCATGAAGCCGAAGCTGGAGCGAAATCCATTTTCCAGCGATCCGCTGCGACGCAGGTTCTCTCCGAAAATTACGGACTGGCTGTAATCGTGGAGGATGACGTTTCGCGGGGTTCCGAGCATCTCCAGCAGGATTGCGATGGCGACGCCTGTGCGATCCTTGCCCGCAGTGCAATTCACCAACGCCGGCCTGCCTTCCAGCAGACAGTCACCAATGGTTTCCCAGTGCGGGGCAAGAGCATCGGGAATTTCGCTGTATGTCTCGCACATGATATCGACAGCCAGTTGAACATCATCACCCAGGCTCAGCCGCTCCCGACCGTCATTGCCAAAGACCCGCAAATCCGCGTTGACATCAAGCCCCAGCCAGCGACAATTCTCGTCGTGCCAGTCATGGGGGTCTTTCTCCCGCTCCCCGGCAGAGCGAAGATCGAAGATATAGCCAATTTCCAGCGACCTGAGGCGGGCGTGGTGGTCAGGCGCGAAATTGGCCGGGCCCTCCCCACGAAAAAGTGCGCCTTTGCGCACTGTTCCGCCCTCCGTCTGAAGGCCGCCGAGATCGCGAAAATTGAGTTGGTCCAGTTCCATCACCCCTGCCTTGGATAAACCGGAATGGCGGAAGCAAGCTGTTCGTAAAGACCGGCATCGTACCAGACATGCTCAAGGTAGTGGCCCAGTGCCGCCCGCTCGTCGGTATAGGTGTAGCGCATGAGATCGCCCAGCGCCCCACGCCACACCACCGGATGCGCCGCCGGGTCGAGCGAAGCCATGTAATCCTCGAAGTCGGCCAGATCACCTTCGATCCGCAATGCAGCGTGATGGAACCGCATTGCGAAACTGCCATCGTCGGGAAGCACATCTGCATGCAGGGGCGCCTGCCCTGGCAGTGGCTCGATCAGTTCGATCTCCACTCCGCCGACATTAGCAAGCGCGATTTTCATACGGTATTCGGGAGAGGCAACGAGCCCCGGTGTATCGTTCTCGAATACATAGAATTCAGGCACCGCGTAATCATCGCGCCAGATGGCCAGTGCCCGATCCAGGTCATTGGTCACATAGGCATTCTGGGTGTGCCGCGCCTGTGGACGGGAAAACATGAACGGCGCTCCTAGTTGTTGAACATCTTGCCGCCATCGATCACCAGCGTATCGCCGGTGTGATAGCGCGACAGATCGCTGGCGAGATAGACAACGGCGCCCCACAGATCGTCGGGCAATCCCGCCCGCCCGATCGGCGCCTTCGCGGCGACGGCATCCGAGATCGCCTTGCCGACCTCCGGGTCCTTCATGGTCATTTCCGTGACGATGAAACCGGGCGCGATGACATTGCAGCGAATTGCGTGCGGCCCCAGTTCGGCCGCCAGCCCCTTGGCAAGGCCGGCCAGTGCGCCTTTTGCTGCGCCATAATGCACCAGGGTCGGTACGCCCTGGAATATTGCCCCGCTACCGCACAGGATCATGGAGCCGCCGGGATCGCCCGCCTCGGCGCGCGCGACCATGTGTTTAGCCACCTCGCGCAGGGTGAAGACCACGCCGTGCTGGTTGACCTTCATCAGCGTGTCATAGGTCTCTGCGTCCATCTCGACGAAGGGCTTCGGATTGGCGATTCCGGCGTTGGCGACAACCGTGTCGATGCGGCCCATCGCGGCGATTGCTTCGGCCACGCCGTCAACGATCTGCTTTTCATTGGATACGTCCACCTCGGCGCAATGGACCTTCGCACCCAACGCCCTGAGCTTTTCTGCCGCCTGTTCGTTCGCATCCTTGCGCCTGCCCCAGATAATTAGGTCGCTCCCGGCCCGCGCGAGGCCTTCGGCAAAACCGAAGCCCAAACCGGAATTCGCGCCGGTGACCAGCGACACCTTACCCGTCAGATCGAACAGTTTCTCTGCCATGCTTCCATATCCTCTCAGCGAAGAGGTCTAACCTTCTCGATCACCGGCGCTGCATATCTTTTGGTAGGGCAAAGTTTGCGCCGCACTCCTTTTACGAAACTGCGAGGCGGCATTTACTGCATGAGAGGACGTAAACGATGAGCCAGACCGGCAAGGGGCAAATTTTCGAGATTACGGACATGCGTTCGCCGGTATTGAGCGATGTGCAGAAAGCGGCACTTGCAGGGGCGGCGCAGGAGGAGTTCGATTTCTCCTCCGAAGCGATTCTGGCGGCCGCCAAAAAGCATACGGGGCTCGACGATTTCGGATCGATGGATTTTGTCGAGCGGCTGGACCTGTGGTGCGATTGCGTAGAGGCAGACGAGTTCCTCTCCGCGGTCGGTCGCGCGGCGCTCTGGAGCATGTTCGTGCGCTATGCCTCGGATCGATTGCGGGTGGAGGACATCTGCAAACGGCATCCCGAAATTCTGGACATCAAGATCGATCGGCCCATCATCGTTGCCGGACCACCGCGCTCGGGCACTACCCATCTGCTGGGTCTGCTCTCGGCCGACGAGCGGCTTCGTTCGCTGCCATGGTGGGAAGCCATTGCCCCTGTCCCGACGGCTGAGGACGAACCGACAATTGATGATCCCAATCCGCGCTGGACCAGGGCGCAGGCGGGATGGGAGCAGCAGGAAGCGATCCTGCCGATGATGAGTTACATGCACGAATTCTCGCCCGATCATATCAGCGAGGATATCGAACTTCAGGCGCTCAATTTCTCATCCTACCTGATCGAGTGGATGGCCATGGTTCCCAGATGGCGTGATTACTACCTGAGCCATGACCAGAGCGGCACCTATGCCTATCTGAAGAAGGGGCTTCAGGTTCTTACATTCTTGAAAGGTCCTAACCGCTGGGTCATAAAATGTCCGCAGCACATGGAACAACTGCCGGTGCTGTACGAGACCTTCCCCGACGCGACATTCGTCATCACGCATCGCGACCCGGTCGGATCGATCCGCTCGACAATGTCAATGTGGCTATATGCTTCCCGCGTACTGCGCACGAAAAGTGATCCTGAGGAACCCAAGAACTACTGGATCGACCGTTACAAGACCTTGATGTCGCGCTGCGTGAGGGATCGCGACTGCCTTCCCGAAGATCAGGCTATCGACGTCTATTTTCACGATTGGATCAAGGACCCGGACCCGATCCTCGAGGAAATATATTCCAAGGCAGGGCTCCCACTGGACGAGAAGACGGTACAAACGCTCCATCAGTACCACCGGGATCATAGTCCGGTCGCCAAAGGCAAGGTCAGGTTCGATCTGGAGCGTGATTTCGATCTGACGCCGGAAGATATTCGCAAGCAATTCCAGTTTTACTTCGACCGCTTCCCGGTCGAAGTCGAAGTCAAATAACATCGATATGGAGTAACAAATGCCCAAGATTAATGTGGTCGACCGCTCTGGCACGAGCAAGGAAGTGGAAGCCGAAACCGGTATGACGCTCATGGAAATCATTCGCGACGATGGTTTCGACGAACTGCTTGCCCTTTGCGGGGGCTGCTGTTCCTGCGCCACCTGCCACGTCCACGTGGACCCGGCCTATGTCAGCAAGCTGCCGGAGCTCGGCGAGGACGAAGACGACCTGCTCGACAGCTCCGATCACAGGAACGAGACTTCGCGCCTTTCCTGCCAGATCGAAATGACCGACGAACTCGATGGGGTGACGGTCACGATCGCGCAGGAAGACTGAGCATGGGCGATGCGCACGCCGAAGTGCTGGCGTTCTTCGACGAGATGGATGGCGAAAAGATTTCGCCCTGGCGCGACTATTTCGACACAGCGAAGGGCTTTCGCTGAATGTTTGCGGGCAAGAGAGTGTGGGCACAACTCCCGGTGCTTCCCGCACTGGAACTCGTGCCGCTGGTGCAAAGGTGGGAGGCGGACGGGATCGATGGAGTGTGGGTACCGCAGATTTTCGGCCTCCCCCAGGTCACGCTGGCAGCGGCGGCGGCGGTTACCAAGCGGATCAAGCTGGGCAGCGGCATCGCCCTCGCCTTCACCCGCAGCCCGCTGGAGACAGCATGCAGCGTGATCGACCTCGATCACATCAGCAATGGCCGCGCGGTGCTTGGCCTTGGATCGAGCGCGCAGAGCCAAATCGAAGGCAGCTTCGGCATGCCCTACGGCAAGCCGCTGGCGCATATGCGTGAAGTCGTAAGCCAGGTGCGCGCGGTCATCGAAAAGGGGCACACCGGCGAACTGCAGTTGCTCGAAGGCGAATATACCACGCTGGACCTCTCGCGTTTTCGCCTGACCGGCCCCGCCCGGCGTTCGGCGATTCCTATCTACTTGCCGGCAATTTTTGAAAAGGCCTGTGCCCAGGCTGGCGAGATTGCTGATGGATTGCTGGGCCACCCGCTGTGGACCACGCAATGGATTCACGAAAAGGTCGAAACGCACTTGCGGAAGGGTCTGGAGAAAGCAGGAAAGAAGCGATCCGACTTCGATCTCAACCTGATGATCTTTACCGTCATCAACGATGATCTAGAGGAAGCCATCAATGACGCCCGAGCGAATATCGCATTCTACACTCAGTCTCCCCAATACCTTCGCTATTTCGAGGCAATCGGCTTTGGCGAGAAAGCGTTGGCAATCCAGAAGGCTTTTTCGCGACAGGATTTCGCGGCCATGTCGCAAGCCTGTCCGGACGAAATGGTGCGAGCCATTACCATTCTCGGATCAGCCGAGGAGGTGGAGGCGCAGGTGCTGGATCGCGCACGGTTTGCCGATTCCATCACACCCGTCGTTCCGCAGTTCGGTATCGAAGACAAAAAGGCCGCGGTCTATCGAGACCGCATCGCCGATCTGTTCTTCTCGGCAAGCGACTGAAAGACTACAGGCGAGTCAGCCCGAGAAAAGCCCCGCCAGCAGGAATTCCGCCATAGCGTCCGCGCGTTCCTCCAGCCCCGGCTTGTCAGAACCCTTCGAAGGCGTGTCCGGCAGCAGACCTTCATACAACGGAGTAAGCGAAAAATACGACCCCACGCCATGAACAAGCAGCGCCAGAAGTGCGGCGGAGCCGATAGACCTCAAATGTGTGCGCGAGGAAACAAGCTCAAGCAGATCCTGCAGACGACGTTGGAAAGGCAGAGTGAAACGCTCGGTCAGATAATCGAGCCGCCAGCTGGCCGCGCGCCCTTCCTGCTGGCTGATCGCTACGATATCGGAATTGATGATCGCCCAGCGGCAGAAACGCCGGACGAGGTCGCGCAATTGCTCTTCCGGTGGGCGGGCCGGGTCGAAAGCGATCTCCACTTCACGTGCGGCCTCCGACAGGCGCCAGTCGACCGAAGCTTTCCAAAGTTCCGATTTCTTGCCGAACCGCACGTTCAGCAGATTGTGGCTTACGCCGATCTCGCGCGCCATTCCGCGCATTGTCGCGGCTTCATAGCCATAGGTCGCAAACATACGGAACGCAGTGCGCAAAAGCGAGGCTTCGTCGAGCGAGTCCCGCGTATCCGCACGGGGACGTCCCCTCCCGCGCTCACGCGTCGTCCTTCCATTCGCCTTATGCATGCGTGTTTCTAGCGTGACATCCATGTTCGTTCATTGACAATTAAATTGTCATGTGTCAATTTTATCGTCATTAGAACGTATGGGAGATGTGAGTCGAGTATGACCGAAGCTGTCTGGTGGGCCGTCGCCCGCTCCGAGGAAGTTAGTGCGGACAAACCGCTCAATGTCGATCTGGGCGACCAGCCGATCGTCCTCTGGCGTGATGCGAACGGTGTCGTTCGCGCTTTGGAGGATCGCTGCCCTCACCGGCGTGCCCCGCTTTCCCTGGGCTGCATTCTTGGTTCGGGCGCGATCCAGTGCGGCTATCATGGCTGGACTTACGACGGCGAAACCGGCCGACTGATCAACATCCCGAACCTGAAGGGCGAGCGTAAATATCCGCCAGTCTACAAGGCCAAGCCTTTCGGCGTGCACGAGAGCGGCGGTTTTGTGCGCCTCTGCGCTGATGTGAAAGCGCCGCCTCCTGCTGATGACGGCGATGCCCTTCCCCTGTCGGGCACGGCGACCGTCGCTCTGCAACACGAACAATACGTGGATGCGCTGTTCGATGATCCGTCGCTCCTGATTTCAATCAAGGGCGTTCGTTTTTCGCCATATCTGTTTGCCGAGCTTACCGAGCAGGAGGGCCAGCTCATGCTGGAACGCTCCTGCCAATGGGCTTCACCGCATTGGCCCGCGCCTTTCTCGTCCGAGTTTCCGCTAAGCCTGCGCATCGCCAGCGATGCGGTGACCGGGGAAACCGATCTCACGCTTCTCGATGACGAATTCAACCTGTTGCTTCATGCAACGCTTGCCCCAGTGCCTGCGGCACGCGGCGTTACACAGGTGCGCTGGCGCGCGGTGCTCTCACCCGAACGTTCGGGTCTTCAATCGAAGATCATGGGTGTCGGAACACCGCTCAAGGTTCACGAAAACATCGATGGCGCCGCACTGCGCGTGCTAAAGCCTTCCGCATCAATCCACGCAAACGACCTGCGCGAGAAGATCGCTGCGCGCAGCGCCCCCCAAGACGAAGTCGCCTGAAGCAGAGCGATCCAGACCAAGGATAAACCCATGCTCGATATTCATGAAAAGCCCGAACCCACGACGCACGACGATCCGATAACTTCGGACCCGCGCGAATTTGCCTCGAGGGTCAATTCCTGGATGCCGCACGACCTCATGCTGATAGATGCATGGTTTCCGCTGGCACATAGTTTTGCCGTTGGCAAAAAGCCCGTTCGCCGTGCAGTCTATTCCCAGCCATTCTTCCTGTGGCGCGAGGCGAATGGCAATGTCATCGCGGCAGAAACGCACCCTAACGACATGCTGGCTGCGACGAAAAGCGAATATACCGACGCCGATGGTCGCTACCCGGTGATCGAGAAATACGGGTACGTATGGGGTTGGCTCGGCAATCCGGACAATGCGGCGCCGGAGCATATTCCGAGCCTCCCCTACCTACCCGAAGATGGCGGGCTACCGCTGCACATGCTCGGCACGGTACGGTTCGATTGCTGCGCACCACTGAGCCTGGAAAACCTGATCGACCTGACCCATGCCGATTTCATCCATGCCGATGTCGTCGGCGATGAAAAGATGGACAAGGAAACCGTCGAGGTATTTCATGACAGCGAGACCATCACAATGGTCCGCACCTGCGTGAACAAGTCCGTCGCACCGATCATGAAGGTATTCGGTGGCGTACGCGACGATGTGCAGCAGGTCCGGCAAGTCATCCGTATCTACCTGCGCAGCCATGCCGCGATTGCCTATGGTCGCTTCAGCCCGGGCGACAATGTTCAGTTGTTCCACCCTTGTGTACCGGAAACCCGTGACCGCACGCGGCTGGACTATGCGATGAATACGTCCAACGTGAAAAAGACCAATCCTTTCCGCTACATGATGCCCAAGGCCAGCTACAAGGTCTCGCGACAGGACAGTTCCATGACCTCGCCGCAGAGCCCGCGTTACATGCAGCCCGAGAAGCGCAAGGATCTGCATTCGCCGCTGGACGAGGCAGGCCAGAAGTATCGTGTGCTGATGCTTTCCCTGGCAGAAAGACAGGCGAACGGCGACTATGCCTATCGCGATAACGTCAGCGCCGATTGCAGTGAGATCATCGGATACGATGGCAAATGACAAGGCTGACGAATGCGGTAGGGGGTGAACGCAAGTGGTGGGGTGTGATGCCCGTCCTTCCAGCCCCTGCAATGGGCGGCATGGCGAAGCAGATGGAGCAGGTAGGCTTCGAGGGGGTCTTCTCGCTTCAGATTTATGGCGCCCCCTTCGTGCCGATGGCTGCGGTTGCGGCCATGACCGATACGCTGAAAGTGTCTACCGGCATCGCAGTCGCCGGCACGCGCAGCCCGGTTGAGACGGCCTACAACGCGATCGAATGCGATACCATCAGCGAAGGTCGGTTCATACTTGGGCTGGGCACGTCGCTGCATAGCGCGCTGGAAGGTATATATGGGGAACCGCATCGCAAGTTGCTGACGCACCTGCGCGAGGTCGTAAAGATCGTACGCTATGTGAACGCCAACGGTCACAAGGAAATGGAACCGCTTCACGGCGAGTATTACGACCTTGAATGGACCGAGAAAATGCAGACCGCGCCGCCCGTTCGCGAGAATATCCCGATCTGGATCGCCGCGCTCAAGGACAAGCTGACCAGCATGACCCTCGAGATCGGCGACGGACTGATGGTTCATGCATTGTGGACGGTAGATTACACCGTGCAAAAGGATGATTTCATCCGGTCGGAACTGAACCGCTTTGGCCGAAAGCGCGAAGATATCGAAATCAACGCATGGCCATGGGTTGCGATCAACGACGACAAGCAGCAGGCCATCGACGACAGTCGGGCCACTGTGGCGGGCTATGCCGGTTACAAGGAATACGAGGACTTCTTCGATTCCATCGGCTTTGGCGATCTCGCTCGCGACTGCCAGCTTGCCGCAGGCGAGCATGGTGATGTTTCCGGTGTGATCGACAAGGTCAGCGACGATATGGTGCAGGCTTTCGTCAAATGCGGCCCGGTTGACGAAGTGCTCGATCAGATCGAACCTTTCTGGGGTGTTGTGGACTCGCTTTGCCCGATGACTCCCTATCGCAACCTGACGATGGAGCAGCTGACCACGTATAACGAGGGTCTGTTCGCAATGGTCGCGGAGGCAAAGCGCCGCGAAGGCTGAAGCCGGCGCACCTGCGCGATCATGTACGGATAAGCACGGGTTCTATCCGGGCAGACCTTGCTTTCGCTATTGTCCTGCTTTCGCAACCAGGTCTTCACTGATCTGCCACAACCGCTCTGCGCCTTCGAGGCTTCGGGCCGCGCGGGTCAGGCTGCCCGGCTTGCGCTTGACGAAATACTGCCCGTTCGCTTCCGGTGCCCCGCCGCGGACCAGCCACAATATCGTGTCTGCACCTTGCTCGGGTGTGATCGAGAACGGCCGGCCGAATATATACAGCAGCTTTACCTTGATGCCGCTCTCGGCGTCGAAATTGGTTCGGACCAGACCCGGATGGACCGCGTTCGCGCGAACTCCATCGGCTTCAATCCGCTCGGCCAGGGCGCGCACATGCAGAATGTTAGCGAGCTTGGTCTGCGTGTAGGCATCGCTTTCGCTGAAATTTCGAACCTGTTGAAGATCGTCCCATTTCATGTCTTTGATGAACTTGTGGGCCACCGATGCTGTGTTGATGACCTGCGATCCTGGTGCCGCCGCCTTCAGTAAAGGCAGTAAACGTTTAGTCAGCAGAAACACTGCAAGGTGGTTGGTTGCAAAGCACTGCTCCAGCCCATCGATAGTTTCGACACGTTCGACGGGCGTAAATCCGGCATTGTTGATGAGGACATCGATTTTGGTGGTCAATCGCCCTATTCTCGTGGCGAAATCGGAGACGTTCTTCACCACCGAGAGGTCAGCCAACAGCATGTCGACCTTCGCATTGGGAGCGTTCGACCGGATTTCCGCTAGCGCGGCCTCCGCACGCTCAGGATTGCGCCCCTGGGCAATCACGCGCCAGCCATCGCGCGCCAATTCCCGCGCGACGACCAGGCCAATTCCGGAACTGGCACCCGTTATGACTGCGGTCTTCAAGCCGATACGCTTCTTCCTGCGATGTATCCCGTGACCAGCGCCGGGCCGACATTGCAGCCGTGCGCGGGCGACTTGCCTTGCCAGATGGAATTGGCATCCAGGCCCGCGGCCCAGAGGCCGGGAATGGGTTGCCCCGCCTCGTCCTTTACCCGACATTGCGCATCGATCTTCACGCCGACGGTTGTCGAGCCATCGCCCGGAAATATCTGGATGGCGAAGTAAGGGCCATTGCCCAAGGGGCCGAAACATGGATTTGGGTCGTGGCTGGCGTCGCCGATTTCCTGGTCGATCAGTGTATCGCCCTTGCCAAAGGCGGTGTCCTTGCCCGTGGTAGCATCGGCATCGACCTTGGCCGCAGTCGCCTCCAGCCCTTCGGGATCGACCCCGATCTGCGCAGCGAGTCCTGCCAGCGTATTGCCCTTTTTCATATAGCCTGACGCGATCAGTTCCTTGATCTTGCTGCCGCCGGGCAATGACAGGCCAAGGCCGTATTTCTTCACGTTCCGTGCGTTGGAGATGATCCACGCAGGAACATTGCCGGTCGCGTGCATGTCTTCCACGAAATGCACGCTGGCCTCGTTGGCGAAGCGTTTTCCGTCCATTCCCACTGCGATGCAACCGGGCTTGGACATATCGATAAGATGGGCATAGCGTTCGACATCGCCGTCATCTCGCGTCCTGCTGGATACAACGGCCCACACGGCGTTGGCGTGGTTATCCGTACCGATTGCCGCGCCAGAGGCAGTTGCGACGTGAATACCGTCACCGGTATTCTCATACGGCAGGATCGAGATGTGCTGCTCGGCAAAGGGGATATACTCCTTGCGCATCTGTTCGTTGGCAGAAAAGCCGCCCGCAGCCAGCACCACTCCCTTCGTTGCGGAAATCTCCGTTCCCTCGCCAGCTATCGTCGCCACCACGCCAGCGACGCGGCCATCCTCTACCAGCAGCTTTTCAACTGGTGCATCGTTGTAAAGGTCGACGCCGGCATCCAGCACGGAGCGGTACAGGCGGGCCATCAGGGCATTGCCCATCGTCAGGCGCGATCCGCGACCAAGCCTCTTCTTGTCGAGCGCGAAGCGGGCAGCAATTTTGGCCATGTGCCACAGCGCCCCGGGGCGTGGAAGTTTCTCGATATAAGGCAGATCGAACAGGTCGATCATCATGCCGCCCGGTGCGTTGAATTCCTCGCGTGGCTTCGCATGGCTGTTGAGAAAGGGACCAAGTTCCTTGCCGTCATATTCGGCCGGCGCCAGCAATCGCCCCTCGTGCATCGCGCCTTCTACTTCGGGATACCAGTCGCTGGAAGGTGGCGAGAGTAGGAACTCGACGGAACTGTTGACCTCGAGCCATTCCACCATTTCAGGCCCGATCTCTATATAGGCCTCAATCAACTCGCGTTCCGCGCGATTGCCCACCACGCCAAGGCAGTAGTCGAGCGCCTTTTGCTTGCTGTCCTCGACGCCGGCTTTCTTGGCGTGCGGACTCTCGGGAATCCAGATGCCTCCGCCGGATATCGCGGTTGTCCCGCCGAAATGCGATGCTTTCTCCAGCACGGCAACCTTGTGACCAGCCTTCGCGGCGACCAGGGCTGCCGTCATGCCCGCGCCGCCCGATCCCATAACTACTACGTCATATTGCATCGTCATTCCCCTCACGCACACATGATCGACCGCATGGCCTTGTCATCGATTCCCAGTTGGCCTGCGCAATCCAGCCCATCCCAGTATTCGCGCCAGGAAACGATCCTGCCCGCCTCGTCCAGGTCGAAAACACCCACCACGTTAGTTGTGGTTTCTCGACCGTCCTTCAGCTGGCGGCAGGTATCCACCCGCTCTGTAAAGACCGTCGATCCGGACACCGCTATGTTGAGGATATTGCAGGCGCACTCTCCATACAGTTCATACTGCCGTTCAAGCTCGCCGCAGATTGCGTCGGCACCTTCGCGCACCGGCGCGATCGGCACGATGGGCTGATAACGGGCATTGTCGGCCAGCATTGCGCGCACTGCGGCAATATCCAGCTTGCGCGTATGGAAAAGCGACAGGAAGTTCCGGATTGTGCGTTCCGCATTCATGCGCCGTCTCCCTGCCCACCGAAGAATGCCGCCACTTTGCCGGTGTCGAAATATTCGCGACCGTGAACGATCATGCCGTCCTTGATCACGAACAGGTCGTGATATTCATTGGTATAGATGCATTCGCCGAATTTTATTTTGGATCGCACCTCTGCCGCAACCGTATCCCCTTCTGCGACCAGGCCAATAATATCGACTGTGCGTGAGGAGGCTGACAGCAGCATCGCCTCGACCGCCTTCGTATAGGATTCCCGCGATATTTCACCCGACCCAATGATCCACCAGGTGCAATCCCGAGCCTGCAGGTTCCTGATCGTATCCAGTTCGCCTGCCTCGATAGCACCGAGGAAACGGCGCACGATATCCTTATTTCGTTCTTTCTGGCTCATCTGTCTTCCGTTTCTCCAATTTCGCACGATCAACCTGACCAGCAAGAAGCGCCCCTTTCGTCGGACAGGTTGCGGCTGCCGCCGCTCTGCAATGCAGAGGCAGGAGAGAGAAAACATATGCTAAGTGTCCTTACCGGCAGGAGCGATGGAAACTACCGCTGGTACGTGCTTGCCATTCTCACGATTGCGCAAACGTGCCATGGCATCGACCGCGCCATTATCGGCCTCGTGTTGAAGCCTGTTGGCGACGAGTTCAGCCTTTCGGGTGAACAGTTGGGCATTCTTGCAGGATTGGCCTACGGTATTCCGTTTGCGATCGCCGCTTTGCCGTTCGGTTATGCGGTCGACAGGTTCAATCGCAAAAACCTCATGACTTTTGCCCTGTCTGCGTGGAGCGCTGCGACCGCCGCGTGCGGAGCGGCAACCGGTTTCTGGACGATGTTGGTGGGCCGGGCCGCAGTCGGTGTTGCCGAAGCTGGCGGTTCACCCACCGGCATGTCGCTCCTGTCCGACTATTTCGGCACGGACAAGCGCTCCACCGCAATCGGCATCTGGTACCTCAGCACCGGCATCGGAACCGCCCTCGCCTTCTTTGTAGGCGGCTGGATCGTGGAGCTTTACGGCTGGCGCTGGGCTTTCGTCGCTGCTGGCATTCCGGGCCTGATGCTGGCGCCGTTTCTTTTCCTGACGATCAAGGAACCCAAGCGCGGACAACAGGATGAACCCTCTGACGAAGCCAGCGGCCCTTTCAGACAACGCACGCGCGAATTAATGGGGCGGCCCGGTATCTTCTACTGCATTGCCGCCATCACATGCATCGCCACCGGAATCTATGGGATGAGCACCTGGCTCGCCACTTTCCTGATCCACAGTCACGATTTGGCAATTTCCAGTGCGGGCATGGTGGTGGCCGTATCGTATGGCATTCTGGGATCGGTCGGCAATCTGATCGTGGGATGGGGCACGGACCGTATTAATGCATCGCGCGGCGGGTTCAATCCGGCGCTTACATCCTTCCTCGGTGCGATCATACCCTTTCTTACCGCGATTGCCGCGCTGGCAGCGGTAGCTACCGATGACACTACGCTGACCATAGGCCTGATCTTTGCAGCAGGTCTGTTCAGCGCGTCCTACAACGGGCCGATCTATGCCGTCATCGTCACCATCGCGGGTCCGCAATTGCGCGGCCTTGCTGTCTCGTTCGTGCAGCTTAGCGCCAATCTGATCGGGGTTGGACTCGGAGCCTGGCTGATTGGCCGGGTTGCCGATGAAGTAGGCGGGCAGGATGGCGTCGCATGGGGCATCGCGGCAGCCATGATGTTCTGTATTGCCGGGGGATTTTTCCTCCTGCTGGCCAGCCGTCAAATCAGGAAGTCCCAGATCGCAAGGAACTGAACAATGGATCCACAAGCCGCCCCTCAATATCAAAATTCCGTGGTCGACACCAACTGTGTACCGCGCCCCTACCCCGCGCGGACGGACAAGTTGCCCACCTCAATGGACGATGTCGATGCGGAGTGGCTTGGGCGGATGATGAGCTACAAATACCCCGGCGTGGCCGCCAATGGCATGGAAACCGTCGAACTCCTCAACAGCCACACCACAAAATGGCGAGTGAAGGTGGATTGGAACGAAGCCGGGAAAACGGCTGGTCTGCCCAAGCATGTGTGCATGAAAGCCAACTGGTCAGGTTCCTTCGACAATGTCGATATCCATGCCGTGGAAGCGCGCTTCTACCACTACCTGATCGACGAAATGAAAGTGCCGACCGCCCAGTGTTACTACGCCGACTGGGACGATGACGGCAGTGCGCATGGTTTCGTGGTGCTTGAAGACCTTGTCCAGCGCGGCGGCAAATTTGGCCACAGCACCGATGCCAACGGCGTGGACATGATCTTCGAGAACCTCGACGGCCTCGCCACGCTGCACGGCAGTCTCTGGGGTAGCGACAAGATAAGCCGTGCAAATGCACCATGGCTGCAAACCCAAATGGATACGCCGGTGGACAGCGACCAGGTGCGGATCATGTGGCAGTGGATCGAGGCAAATCTCGAGGATCCGGCCTTTCGCGATATAGCTCCCCGGCACTACCTGGACGATCCCCGCAAGGTGGAACGCGCCTTTGACCGGCTCGGAGAGATAGAGCGCGGCTATGATGCGCCGTATTGCATCGTGCTGGGCGATTGCCACCAGGGGAACACATACATTCTGCCCGACGGTGAACGCTTGTGGCTCGACTGGCAACTCGTTCGGCGCGGAAGGCCTTGGCGCGATCTGACATACTTCGTGATCGGTGCACTCAGTATCGAGGAGCGTCGCAAACACCACAAGGACATGGTAAAGCGCTATCGCGAATATCTGATCGCAACCGGCGCCCAGGGGGTGCCGGACTTTGACGAAGCATGGGAGCAGACACGGCTTTTTGTCATGTACGGATTGCAGGCCTGGGCAGCCAATCTCGACGCCTGGGGGCAAAACGGCATACCCATGAACGAGCGCTTCTTCACCGCAGCCGAGGATTACGACACCTGGCAACTCCTGGGAGAATGAGCCGGGGCTGGCTGAAATCCAGGTGAAAAGGCTCCGGTTCGGAGCCGAAGCCCTTTCCACTCGCCAGTCCTGCCGATCAGACGGCGGGCATGATATCTTCTGCCACCCATTGCTGGCGTTCGATCCATGCCTGTTTGTCAGCAAGGCCCGGTGGTAGCGGCACGATGGTTTCGGTAACGCCAAGCTCTTTCAGCCAACCGATCTGGTCGATGATCTTGCGCGCATCTGCCGTACCGGGTGCGCGCGGATCGTCCAGGATCTCGTGGTGCGCACCGACATTGAGCATTTCGAGAGCGAAGAACACCTCAAGCGGGCGGCCGTTATATTCCGGTTGCGACTTGATGTACTCGATACATTCCGTGAATTTCTCCGGCGGCGTACGGAAGGGTGACCAGCCGTTGCCGAATTTCGCTACCCGGCGCTGAACTGCCGGAGCATCGCCACCGAACCAGATCGGCATGTGCGGCTTCTGAACAGGTTTGGGCGCAAAACCGCAGTCCCTGAAACTCACGAATTCTCCTTCGAACTGGGGATCGTCCTTGGTCCAGAGTTCGATCATCGCAGCAATGTATTCATCTGCCATCGCGCCTCTTTTATCGAAGGCCACGCCGAGCATGTCGAATTCCTCCTTCAGCCAACCGACACCGAAAATCGGTTCGGCGCGACCGCCCGTTACCCAATCGAGGGTGGACCAAGCCTTCGCCTGCACGATGGGGCTTTGCAGCGGAAGAATGGAAATCGATGATGAAAGGCGAAGATTTTTCGTCTGTCCGCCGTAGAAACCCAATGCCACGGCAGTATGGAAATACCAGTCGCCCGATAGCTCTACGTGCTCCTTGGGGATGATGAAATGCTCACCCAGCATGCACTTGTAGAAACCCAATCGATCCGCGACCGCCATCAGTTCCCCGACATCGCTACCTGTAAGCGGGTCTTCCCATGGCTGCACCATTGCAGCAACCTTCATGCTCTTCGGAATACCTATACTCAGCTTCATGATCGACTCTCCCGGCGTTTCGTCGCGCAGATACAGTCGCGACGGTCCGCTCCGACCTGCCGGAAGGAAGGCCGGTCAGAACTGCAGACCCCGCTCTCGCAGGAACGCGAGGTCATCAGGGGTATCGAGATCGGCCGACAGCCCACTGTGCTGCAGCACAGGCATTTCGGCGTCCTGCGCGCAATGGAGCGAGCGGCTGGCCGGGCCGAAACGGAAGTTGAACGGTCTTCCGTCGGCCAGTGCTAAAGCATTAGTGCCTTCTCCTGCTCTGTCCGTCGCGAGGGCGATGCCATGGCCTTTTGCTGCCCCCAGAAGAGCCTCGACGTCCGCTTCCTCCAGAAGAGGCAAATCGGCATGCAAGACCAGAAGTGGTGCAGGCCCATATCCTTCCCGAAAGGCGGAAATCTCGGGATTCAAGCCTCGGCCCTCGTCCTTCGCCCAGGTCGTAGCAGGATGAGAAAACGGCATGTTGGAAACGACCGCTACGCTTCCGATTGCCGGGCAGTGGGTCAGCACGTCGATAACGTGATGAGCCATCGTGATCGCCAGCGTCTCCCGTGCGGCAGCATCCAACACCGTTTCCAGCCGCGATTTGCCGGCGATGCCGATGCGAATGGGAACAAGCGCAGTCCAGGTCATCACTGACGCAGCTGCCGCGCCAGATCGATTGCCGCCAGTGCGACACGACGCCTGTCCTCGTCCGATGTCATCAGGGTATTGGTGACCGCAACGGGCAGTTCAGCCGGGGAAGCATCGCCTTCATGGATCACCATGCCGTCGACAAGACTGCCATAATGGTCGGCTATCGACTGGTTCGTCACGGCCAGTCCCAACTCATTCATCAATTTGGCGGTCGGCCCCTTTACCGCCTTTCCGCCGACAAGCGGCGAAACGGCTACAAGCGGGGCCTGTCTCGTTTCAAGCGCATTGCGAAGGCCAGGCACCGCCAGCAGGGGATCGACGCTGAGCCAAGGGTTAGACGGGGCCAGGAGAATGATATCCGCTGTGGCAATAGCTTCCACCACGCCGGGGGCAGGCACTGCGCTGGCAGCGCCTTCAAAGCGGATGTCGGAAACGGACGGCTCGCAACGCTGTTGCACGAAATAGCGCTGAAAGGAGAGAGACCCCGAATCGGTTTCGAGCCATGTCGCAACGGGATCGTCACTCATCGGCAGGATTGAAAGTTCAAGCCCCCACTGCCGCGCGAAATCCCGGGTGATCGCCGATAGCGGCCGGCCAGCTTCCTTCGCAACGCGGCGCAGCACATGCAGCGCAAGATCGCCATCACCAAGGCTGAACCAGTCTTCTCCGCCAAGGCTTCTGACGGCTTCCATGAACGACCATGTTTCCCCCTCGCGACCCCAACCAAGCTGCGTGTTGGCAAGATCTGTTAGAGTATAAAGCAGGGTATCGATATCGGGCGACACCGGCAGACCCAGATGCTCGAAATCGTCACCTGTGTTGACGATGGCGGTAAGCTGAGGGCCGGGCACCACCTGTTGCAAACCCTTGACCAGCTTGGCCCCGCCCACGCCTCCGGTCAGAACTGCGACGCGATCTTTCACCTGAACAGATCCTCTCCCGGTGGCCGCAGCAAGTCGCTGCTTGTATGGTCGCCGGGTTGCCATTCAAGACCGCGCACAACGCAAGCCGGTAGCCCCTCGGGGCCCTCGCCCATCGCAAGACCCGCCGCCGCCGCGACGGAGTCGGCAAAGGCAATCTGCGTCACCTGCATGATGCGTCCGTCCCGGTCCGGCTTGCCGCGTTCGTCAATCACTGCCGGTGGGCCTGCCGTACCGATCGCAACATTCGTCGTACCGATACGCCAAGGGCGACCGAAGCTGTCGGAGATAACAACACCGGGACGAACTCCGGTTCGATCCTGGCAAGCTTCAGCGATACGCCGGGCGCTGGAATCGGGATCCTCCGGGAGCAGAAGGGCACGATTTTCGCCGCCTTTCCCGAGGTTTGATGCATCGATGCCGGCATTGGCCATCACATGGCCCAAGCGATGACGGGCTATGAGGACATTGGGCACCGCCCTTACCACCGCCGACGATTCGCGCAGGACAAGTTCCACAAGCGCAGGCTCCTTGAGCGTGATGCGAGCCAGTTCCCTGGCTTCATCGCTCACGTCCACGCAAGAAAGATCGATCATGCGTCCCTCGGCCTTGGACACGATCTTCTGCGTGACCACCAGTATGTCACCCGGCGCGAGGCCAGGATCGTACGAGGCGAGATGCTCCGAGAGGATCGTCGGCAGATCATCACTTGCCCGGAACTCCGGCAATCCGCCGACAGGATAGACGCTGTACATCGTCAATCGGAAGGTTTCAGTTCACCCGTGATGCGAATTCCTGCGCCGTCCACCTGGTAGTTCTTGTTGATGAATATGAGCAGCGAAGTCATCGCTTCGGCTGCGGCTGCGTTGACGAGCGGTCCGGCATGAATGCCGCGCAATCCAACCGCCTCGGCCAATGCGACCACCTCCGCACGAGCGGCCTTTTCGTCGCCGAACACCAGAATATCGCAATCGACATCGCCTTCTTCGGCAAGTCGATGCGCCGCTACGTTGTGGAAGGCTGCTACCAGCCGCACGTCGTCGCCAAGCAACTTGCGGGCGCAGGCGGCAGCCGAACCTTCTTCCGGCAGTTGCACGCGCATGACCTTGGGTGGGACCAGCGGCACGGTTGTGTCGACAACAATCTTGCCCGCTACATGCGGCTTGATTTCGGAAAGCGTGGCCTCCTGCGCAGAGAAGGGCACCGTCACCAGCACGATATCGGCAGCTGCGGCTGCGTCCGGGTTACTTGCCCCAGTTAACCCGTGCCCCAGCTCGTCAGCCTTCGCCTGCGCCGATTGGGCCTGGCGCGATCCGATGGTGACATCATGACCTGCCTTGGCAAGTCGCCATGCCAGCGCGCTGCCCAGTTGGCCCGTACCGCCGACAACGGCAATTTTCTGGCTCATAGCTTGTTTCCTGTTCTTTTAATGGATGTCTTCGGTCTCGCACAGGCGCCGACCGTAGATTGTTGTACGTTCTTCCAGCCTTCGCCCAATCCCATGGGCGAGCGCACGCATTTCAGGTACGCCGAATTCCTGGCCGTTCACTCCTCCTGCAGCGCGCGTGATGGATTCGTCCATCAGTGTGCCGCCAAGATCATTGGCACCAGCCTGAAGAATGCGTGCCGCGCCCTCGCCGCCAAGCTTCACCCAGCTTACCTGGATGTTGGGAATTGCACCATCCAGCGCAATACGGGAAACAGCATGCATCAGCACTGTTTCACGCCACGTTGGGCCTGAACGAGTGTTCCCGCGCCGCCAATTGGGCGCTTCCATATGCACGAACGGCAGGGGAACGAATTCGGAAAAACCGCCGGTTTCCAGCTGCAACGAACGCAGACGCAGCAAGTGCGTGGCCCAGTGCGAATATTGTTCGACGTGGCCGAACATGATCGTTGAGGTGGTCGATAGCCCGACATTATGTGCAGCCCGCATCACGGCCAGCCATTCGCTTGTGTTCACCTTGTCCGCGCAGATGATTTCGCGAACATCATCCGACAGGATTTCCGCCGCTGTGCCCGGAAGGGTTGCCAGCCCGCATTCCTTGAGCGAGGCCAGATATTCCTCGTACCCCAATCCAAGCGTCGTTGCGCCATGGTGCACTTCCAGAGGGGAGAAGGCATGTACGTGCATTTGCGGAACGGCATCCTTCACCGCCTGCACGATCCCGCGATAAGTGTTCCCATCGTAGCTGGGGTGAATGCCCCCTTGAAGGCACACTTCGCTCGCCCCGCGTTCATGCGCCTCTATCGTCCGGCGTGCGATCTCGTCGTGGTCAATATTGTAGGCCGGGCCTCTTTCGCTCTTCGTGCTGCCCTTGGAAAATGCGCAAAATCCGCAACGATAAAGGCAGATGTTGGTGTAGTTGATATTACGGTTGATCACGTGGGTAATAGTATTGCCCACCCTGTCGCGCCGCAATTCGTCGGCAAACCTGCAAATCCGTTCGAAATCGCGACCCTCGGCAGTAAACAGCCTCGTTATTTGGCGGGCCCTGATTTCTTCGCCCTGCTCCACTCGGCCAAGTGCAATGCGGATCTCCATGTCGCTGCCTGCGCCGATGGAAAACGGCGCTTCGGGTATCGCATCTCCCCTGCCGGGATGCCAGTCACTGTCACGCGGGAGGCCGCGCGCATCCGTGGCGCGGCGAACGCGCGGCTGCAGGGCCGGATCTATCCAATCATCAGGTGCCCGCGCAAAAGCGGGACCGACGGCAAGCCGCTGGCGCAGGTGGCGTCCAGCCAGCTCAGTTTGTGTTTCCAGCTGCTCGAGATGTGGCCACGGAGCTTCGGGATTGACGTGATCCATCGTCACAGGCGAAACGCCGCCCCAGTCATTGACGCCCGCCCGCAACAGCTTGCCCAATTCCCCCGGTTGGAGATTGGGAGGGGCCTGCACGACCATGTTCGGCTGCAGGATCAGTCTTGCTGCGGCGATCGTCCAGAGATGATCGTCTAGGTCGAGATCCGGCGCATTGGCCATCAGGGTTTCGGCCTTCGCGCGAAAGTTCTGGATGATGACTTCCTGCACATGGCCGTAACGCGCATGCAGATCGCGAATGGCAAGCAGGGCCTCGATGCGTTCCAACCGGGTTTCGCCAATCCCGATCAGCAGCCCGGTGGTGAACGGTACCTTCGCCTCGCCTGCCAGACGAAGCGATTGTAACCGAACTTCCGGCACCTTGTCAGGTGAACCGAAATGCGGCATCCCTTTCTCGCATAAACGCCCCGAAGTGCTTTCCAGCATCAGGCCCATCGATGCGGAAACAGGACGCAATTTCTCGTAATCCGCAGCCTGCATGATGCCGGGGTTGAGGTGCGGAAGCAGACTTGTCTCTTTCAGCACCAGCGCAGAAACATGTGCGAGATAATCGAGCGTACTGGCAAAGCCGCGCTCGTTCAGCCAATCGCGCGCAATTTTGTATCGATCCTCAGGGCGATCTCCAAGAGTGAACAGAGCCTCGTGGCAGCCACGCTCTTCGCCGGCGCGGGCTATTTCCAGAACTTCTTCCGGCTCAAGGAAAGGCGCTGTGAGTTGCGAGGGCCGATGGGCGAAGGTGCAATAATGGCAGACATCGCGGCATAGCTTTGTCAGCGGGATGAACACCTTGCGCGAATAGGTCACCAGGGTACCATGCGCCGCCATGGTCTTGGCCTCAGCCTCGACCACAAGGTCTTCCAAAGGCAGCGATTCCAGCCTTTCCAGCCAGTCGCGCGCCTCGGACTCGTTCCACCATTCAACCATATCGCGTTACATTCTCTTTCATTCGGTGGTCTCGCCGCGGATCATCCCGGGCCATCCTTCGACAATCAAATATTTGTCCGGTCGCCTCCCTTAAGATCCAGGATCTTTCGCGCCTCATCGGGCGTGGCAACCGACAGGCCCATGCCTTCAACGATCCCTCTCGCGGTCGCAACCTGCTCGGCATTGGTCTTGGCCAGTCTGCCCGGCCCGGCCCACAATGAATCTTCAAGTCCCACCCGGACGTTGCCACCCATCGACGCTGCCATGGCGACGATACTCATCTGGCGCGCCCCGGCGCCCAGAACCGACCATTCGTACTGATCACCGAACAGGCGATCAGCGGTACGCTTCATATGCGAGACATCTTCAGGGTGGCCGCCAATTCCTCCCAGGATACCAAAGCAGGTCTGGACGAAAAGCGGAGCCTTCACGAGGCCGCGATCAAGGAAATGCGCCAGGTTGTAGAGATGGCTGGTGTCATAGCATTCGAATTCGAAGCGCGTGCCGAGCGGCGTCAGCAATTCCAGCAGGCCCTCGATATCCTTGTAGGTATTCTTGAAAACCAGATCTCGAGAACCCTCAAGCAGCGCCGGTTCCCATTCGTGCTGCCATTCCTTGTAACGATCGAGCATGGGGAACAGCCCAAAGCCCATCGAACCCATGTTGAGACTGGCCACTTCCGGTGCGAACTGCGTTGCCGGTCTTAGCCGCTCCTCCAGCTTCATTGAGGGATGGCCGCCAGTGGTGATATTGAGCACGGCGTCGCTTCGCTGCTTGATGACCTTGAGGAAAGGCTCGTAAAGGTCCGGGTTCTGGTCGGGCCGCCCATCTTGCGGATTGCGCGCATGCAGGTGGATGATTGCCGCACCCGCCTCTGCCGCGCCGACAGCGGCATCTGCGATCTCGTCGGCAGTTACCGGAAGGTGCGGGGACATACTGGGCGTATGAATAGCGCCCGTTACCGCACAACTGATTATTACTTTGCCCTTCGCCAAAAAAAAACTCCCGCGGTAAGATCTTCTGATTCCACTTGCGGTAGGATCAGTGGGAAGCGACGCAATCTAACCTTCGATAGGGTGTCAGGATAGAATTCCCAGTTGCCTTGCCCGCAACACAGCCTGCGGACGTCGGCGAACGCCCAGCTTGTCATAGATCTGCTGCATGTACCATTTGACGGTCCCTTCGGTCAGGCCGAGCCTGTCCCCGATCTCGCGGTTCCGCAGCCCGCCGCTTACCTGCGTCAGGATTTCGATCTCTCGCAGCGACAACCCGCCGCAGGGGCCGTAGTTCTCGTCTTCCTCGTCCTCCATCTGCGGATTGCCCTTGAGCGACTTCACCAGTCGGGCCGCGAACTTGTCTACCGGGTTATCGAGGATCGGGCCGCTGCCGTAGGCTTCGACAATCAGCGAACCTATTGCGTCTCCTTCGTCAAGGAACGGTCGCAGCCAACCACCTGGTTCCGCCAGTTCCACAGCCGAGCGAACCGAGCGGCGAGCTTCCGAACGATTACCCGCAAGCACCGCGATTTCGGCAAGCAGAAGCTCGAAATGCAACGCTGAACGAACCGCACCGCGGCGGCGCACAAATTCGAGCCAGCGCTTGGCCACCTTTCGCGAACGTACAAGGCGGAAGCGGTGCATTTCGATCCGCAGCCACGCGATCGCAAGCCATTCGTTGAGGCGTGTGGGATTGAGGGTGGGCACGGGCTCTCCCTCGCTCACCAGATCGCAGGAATGGAATAGCTCTTCGGCCTGCTCGAGGTGGCCGATCTTTATCAGCGTCCGCACCTGCTCCGAAACCACCATGGCTCTTAGCCGGTCTAGCCCGCATTCGATCGCGACGAGGTGCGCCTCCTTCAAGCCCGAGAGGGCCGAGGCAAAATCGCCTTCTGCCGCCGCCAGCCTCGCGCGTACGAGATATCCCGACGCCACCTGATCGACGAAACCCCATTGCCGGATGGATGGCATGTAGCGATCGACCAGTTGCGCAGCCTCCTCCAACTCGTCGCATTCATACAGGATCTCCGCCATCGGCAAGGCTGGCAAGGCTCCGAGTCCCGGCACTTCGTTCTCGCGCTGGCGGGCGATTTCCTGTGCTTCGTGGAGGAACTGCTTCGCCGTTTCCGTCTTGCCCTGTGCTACGAGCGTAGGAGCGACCGAAGACTTGAGGGCGATCGATGCAAAGGCCGAACCCGGTCGTGCCAGGGCCTTGCGCAGCTCGCCTTCGAGGCGGAGCATATCGTGGAAATGGTAAAGTTCGCGGCGTGCGGACAGCAGCTGCGCCAGCAAGGTGCAGCTGAGATAGGGATGATCGTCACCCAGGTCTGCCAGCAGCGGCCCGCATTCCTCTTCCACGGCGACCATATTGTCGCGGGCAGCATCGAGCATGACCTTGCGGTGCCGGACGTGAAAATTCAGCTGGCGCGCAGCGTAGTCATCCAGCTCGCCAGTCTCGATCCGCTCCTCTATCGCTTTTTCTGCCGCTTCGATGAGCCGCTCTGCCGAACTGAATGCAAGACGTCTGCTGCGCCGCCATGACATGGCTAGCAGGATGTGCGGCTTGTCCTCTACGACCTGCCAGGGTAGCTGGCTTGCCAGCTCGTCGAGGCGTTGCAACAGGCCAGCGTAGATCATCTGCTCGGCGAGTGCTTCCATCTGGGATGCCAGAAATTCCTGATCCGCACTCTGTTCCGCATGTTCGAGTGCGCGGTGATAGTCTCCGATCTCCGAATAATAGCGGCTTGCGCGCCGGTTCAACTCTGCCGCGCGCGCGGGTGCCAGTTTGACGAGCCGCCCACGAACCATCTCCCTGAACAGCTTGTAGTGCCTGTATTCGCCCTCTTCGCGATCAATCTCGATGAGGAACAGGCCTCGCTCGAAGGCTTCATCGAGATATTTGCGCGCTTCGTTCTGACCGATGACCGCTGCGCAGGCCGATGGCGTCAATTCCTCCAGAACCGACGTATCGACAAGAAAATCCCGCAATTCCTGTGGCAGACCCTCGATCACTTCCTCGTGGAAATAGCTGGCATATTCATGCCGCAGCCGACTCGCCGCACGCTCCGGCTTTTCTTCGCGAAGGCCGTCCTTGTGCCACGTTTGCGACGCGAGGATCAGGCCGGCTGCCCAGCCTTGCGTCTCGGAAATCATACGCTGAATTTGCGATGCGGTCGGCTCCGTTCCGATTTCTTGCCGCAGAAGATCGCTGGCCTCTTCCGAACTGAAGCAGAGATCCTGCATATTGATTTCGAGCAGGTAGCCGAGCGATCTCAAGCGCGCGAGGTGGATATCGCTCTCACCTCGCGTGGCGATCACCGTGATCAGCCCATCGCGCGAACTGAAGATCAGCTGCTCGATGAATTCGTGGACTTCTGCCGGCAGCAACTGGCCATCGTCGATGAACAAGATCGGCGCAGCTCCCGATCTCTGGGCAAGTTCGACGAACCAGGAACGCGGGTCGCTGGAATTCAGCGAAAGCCCTGCCGCGGCGCAAGCTTGCGAAAGCGCACCAAGAAAGCTTTCCAAGCTGTCGATACCAGCTCTTGCGGCGATCCAGAGGACGGAACGTCCACGTTCGGATAGCAGCTCTGCCCAGCGCAGCATGGCTGTCGTCTTGCCGAAGCCGGCAGGTGCGATTACCGTGACTGCACGATACCCAGTAATCTTCTCCACCAGTGCTTCCAGCCTGGCACGTTCAATATAGTCGTGCGCCGAACGCGGCGGCACGATCGTGGTCTGGACTACGCCCATTCCCGCAACTCTCTTCCCAATTTCCGGTCGGTCTTTGTGCCGACAGCGGCTCGCTTATCGTTGAACGAAACACCTGTGGCAAGCCTCTTTTCCTATCGGCAGATAGGTTGTGGCACGCATCCATGGGGGCAACGAGGCATTGGAGAACTGCTGACAGAATAGATCGCGGTTTTTTGGGAGAGCAAAATGGATTTTGAACTGCCTGATGAACATCGCGCATTCCGCGACATGATCAGGAAGTGGGTCAACAAGGAATGCCCCAAAGAGTGGGCCCGCGAGCTTGAAGCGGATGAACACAACTATCCCCATGCCTTGTGGGACAAGTTCACGGAAGCCGGCCTGCACGGTGTCGGCATTAATGAAGTATATGGCGGCCAGGGCGGCGATGTCGTCATGCAGATGGTGCTGGCACGCGAACTGGCGCGTTCGCTGGGGGGCCTCGCATGGATATGGGGCATCACTTCGTTTGCCGGTTCAAAGTCCATCGGACTCTACGGCACCGAAGAACAGAAGGCGAAATATCTTCCGAAGATCGCGGCCGGCGAATTGAAGGCCGCGATTTCGTTCACCGAACCCGGTGGCGGAACCGACCTTCTGGGCAACCTCGCAACCACTGCAGAAAAAGTTGACGGCGGCTGGATACTCAATGGCGAAAAGATCTGGAGCTCTTCGGCCCATGTGGCGGATTACATGCTTTGCATCGCCCGATCGGACAAGTCGGTAGAGAAGAAACACCAGGGTCTCACGCTGTTCTGGGTTCCGGCGGACGCAGAAGGCGTAACCGTCACGCCGCTCGCCAAGCTGGGCATGCGCTCGATGGGCAGCTGTACCGTTGCCTATGAAAATGTCTTCGTCGCCGACGAGAACGTCCTCGCGGAGCCGCATAACGCCTGGTACACTTTGCTGCCGACGCTCAACAACGAGCGGATCATGGTCGGGGCCTTCTGCCTCGGTGTGATCGACGGCGTGCTGGAAGACGCGCTGGCTTATCTCATGCAGCGCAAGGCATTTGGCAAATACATCGGCGAATTCCAGGCACTGCAGCACTACGTCGCCGATATTGCCACCTCGCAGAAAACGACCGAGCTTCTGCTGCATTTCTGCGCCTCCAAACAGGCGCATGGCGAAGATGTGGGGAATGAAGCCAACATGCTCAAACTACACGCTTCGGAAGCCGCCAACCAGGCCGCCGACCTTGGCATCCAGATGCTGGGTGGCATGGGCTATTCAGCGGAAACCGACATGCAGCGATACTGGCGCGACAGCCGTCTCTGGCGGATCGGTCCCATAACCAACGAGATGGTCCGAAACGGGATTGCACAGTCTCTCGGCCTCCCCCGCTCTTTCTGACAAAAGGATGATTGAACCCATGAAAGCATTACTGCTCGAATCCACCGAGGGCCCCGAAGCTGTTCGCGTGGTCGATGTCGATACTCCCGAACCTGCCTCCGGCGAAGTCCGTGTGGCTATCAAGGCAGCGTCCATGAACCACCGGGAGATGTGGATTTCGCGCGGACTTTATCCGGGCATGGTCACCCCGTGCACCATGGGTTGCGACGGTGCCGGCATAGTCGACATGATCGGCGACGGCGTTAGCGGCGTCGATATCGGCGACGAGGTCGTAATCTATCCGGGCCGCGACTGGGGCCCCAACCGCCATGCGCCGCTGCCCGAATTCGGCTTGCTGGGAATGCCGCATCCCGGCACGATTGCGGAATATGTGTGTGTGCCGGCAGAAAACCTCGCCCCCAAACCTGCGGGCATGGGTTGGGAAGAAGCCGCGGCATCGATTCTTACCGGGCTTACTGCCTGGCGCGCCCTGATGTTCAAGGGCCAACTGCAGCCAACCGACACGGTGCTGATCAGCGGCGTCGGCGGCGGCGTTGCGACCTTTGGTCTTGCATATGCCGTTGCTCTTGGTTGCAAGGTGTTCGTCACTGGTGAAAGCGAAGAAGTGATCGAGCGGGCCAAGAGCATGGGGGCAACCGACGGGCTGCTTTACACAGATCCCGAGTGGCGCAAGAAGGTCGGGAAGATGACAGGCGGTATCGACGTCGTCCTCGATGGCGCGCCGGGCCCCAGCTATGCCAACTATATCCGCGCCATCAATCCTGGCGCGCGGATCGTGATCTACGGTTCAACCGCGGGTGACAAGTTCGAGATCACCGCGACAGCCCTGTTCCTGAAGAGCGCCAGTATCGTCGGCAGCCAGGTCGGCGATCCGGAAGATTTTCGAAATATGCTGGCCTTTATCGAAAAGCACGACATCCGCCCCGTGATCGAGAGAACCTTCCCACTGGCTGAGGCCGACAAGGCGCTTCTTTTCCTCGAAAAAGAGCACAAGTTCGGCAAAGTGGCGATTACGGTATGACGGGCCTGTTCGACCTGAGCGGAAAGATCGCACTCGTCACCGGCGGGGCGCAAGGCTTGGGCCGCATGATCGCAGAAGGCCTGCTGAATGCAGGTGCGACCGTGGCGATTACGTCGCGAAAGGAAGATGTTTGCAAGGCCGCTGCCGAGGAGATGTCTCGACTGGGAAGCTGTGTTCCCCTGCCATGCGATCTCTCCAGCCCAGAAGCTGCCGTCGATCTGGCCGCGCGCCTGCGCGAGGCATGTGGCGATACCTTGCATATTCTCGTCAACAACGCAGGCAAGACCTGGGGCGGATCTGTAGATGACTACCCGGACAAGGCCTGGCCCGGTGTCATGATGGTCAATGTGCAGGCGCCGTTCACGCTGATCCGCGAATTGCTCGGTCCGCTTGAGGCGGGGGGATCGCAGGACGATCCGTCCCGGATCATCAACATCGGTTCGGTCGCCGGACTGAAGGCGGCCCGTCTCAGCGCCTACTCCTATTCGGCCAGCAAGGCGGCAATCCACATGATGAGCCGTGACCTCGCAGGAGATCTCGCGGACCGGAACATCACCGTTAATGCACTCGTGCCGGGCTTTTTTCCGACCAAGATGACCGCGCATTTACGCGAGGATGATGAGGTCGATCCCGAAGTGCTGGCGCAAATACCGATGGCGCGCCTTGGTCGTGCGGACGAGATTGCCGGTGCGGTAGTTTTCCTGTCTGCGCGGGCAGGGTCTTACATCACGGGCGTTGCGCTTCCCGTCGATGGCGGCGTGGCCGGTTGCGGTTGAATCAGCAAATTTCACTCTGCCTATCCTTGGAGAGGGCAATGGAATTCCGACGCGTCTGAAGAACGATGTGCCAGGTTTGGCAGGACAGGGAGAAGACTTGCGTGTCTAATAACGGCGAAGATGCGTCCCGCATCAGGATCAGCGTGAGTCCGCTTGCCGACGTGCTGCTCAAGTCGTGGGATGCTCACCCTCAAAAGGACGCGCTGGTGTTCCCATCGGGACGACGCAGCTATGACGATGTCGTGCAATCGGTGCTACACCGTGCAAGGGGCCTTCTGGGCCTAGGTGTGAAGCAAGGCGATCACGTCGGCATTCTGCTGCCCTCAGGGGTAGACTTTGTCGAAACCCTTTTCGCTATCTCCATGGTGGGCGGCGTATCTGTACTGATGAACGCGCGTTATCGCGCACCCGAAATCGCTTACGTCGTCGAGAACGCCAATCTCTCTGCCGTCGTGACGAACAGCGAATCCGACGATTTCGTAGACTTCACCTCGCGTCTGACCGAAGCTTTCCCCGAAATCGGTGATTGCCCCGATCCCATGGCGTTGAACGTCTCACAAGCACCGCTGCTGCGCCGCCTGATCCTGAACGGCGGCAAACAGGCGCCCGGTTTCGTCGACCAACAGGCTTTCGACGATGCCGCCGCGACAATCGATGCAAGTCAGGTCCATGAAGCGCGGCTCGCAGTGAGATTGCGCGACACTTGCATGATCCTGTACACTTCAGGCACTTCCGCGAACCCTAAAGGATGCCTGCTCTCGAACGAGGCAATCTCTCGCGAAGCCAGTAATCTTGCCCGCAACCGCTGGGCCTTCAAGGATGACGAACGGGTCTGGTCGCCCATGCCCCTGTTCCACATTGCTGCCATGCTGGCGATGCTGGGTGCGGTTGAAGTGGGGGGCACCTTCATCGGACAGCCGCATTTCGATGCGGGGGAAAGCCTTCGCCAGATCGAAGCGGAGAGGGCCACGATGCTATTCCTGCCCTTCGTCACGTTCCACCAGGCCATGATCGCGCACCCCGACTGGGACAAGACCGATATGAGCGGTGTGCGCCTGATGAACAGTTGTTTCAGCCAGATGCCCAAGGCCATCGGCGATGCCTATCGCGCGAAGATGCCAGATGCTCTTCAGGTTGGCACATTCGGCATGTCCGAGGCATGTGGGATCGTGAGCACCGGCGGTTATGACATGGATCCGGAATTGGGATTCAAAACGCTCGGCTATCCTTTGAAGGGCGTTGCGGTGCGGATCGTGGAGACCGAATCCGGGCAGGATGTTCCTGCAGGCGAACGCGGCGAAGTGCTCATTAAGGGCTACAACATGCTTGACGGCTATCACCGCGATCCGGAAAAAACCGCAGATGCAATCGATCGGGATGGCTGGTACCATAGCGGGGATATCGGTTCGATTGACACCGACGGCCACCTGTATTTTCACGGTCGTTTCAAGGATATGCTCAAGGTGGGCGGAGAAAATGTCGCTGCCGCCGAAGTCGAAGCCGTTCTCGACGAACATGAGGCGGTCGAACTCTGCCAAGTCGTGGGAATCCCCGATCAACGGCTGGCCGAGGTGCCCGCTGCCTTCGTGAAACTCGCCAACGGTGCCAGCCCCAGCGAGGACGAGCTGATTGCCTTCGCAAAGGAAAGGATCGCTTCCTTCAAAGTGCCAAGGCATGTCCGCTATGTTGACGATTGGCCGATGTCGGCGTCCAAGATCCAGAAGTTCAAGCTGCGCAAGCAGTTGATGGAAGAGCTTGGAATTTCTGAATGAGGGTCATGTCATGCGGGTTGTAATCACAGGAGCGGCGAGCGGCATCGGCAAGGCGGTAGCCGAATTGCTGGCGGCCGAGAACACGTCCCACCAGATGTTGCTGACCGATCGAGATAGCAATGGTGTGAATGCCGTTGCCGAGTCCATCGGTCCTGCGGCCAGCGCATTTGTCGCCGATCTGTCCTCTCCCGATTGCGGCAGGGCCATCATGGCTGCGGCGGCAACGCAAATGGGTGAAGTCGACGGCGTAGTCAGCAACGCCGGGATTATTTCAGGTGCGCCGTTACTGGAACAGACCATCGATCAGTTCGACAAGGTCTATGCCATCAACACGCGCGCCACCTGGCTATTGGGACAGGCCGCCCACCCCCACCTCGCACGCTCTCGCGGGGCCTTCATCGCTACTGCCTCCATGTCGGCTACCCAGCCTACACCGGGCCTAGGCTTCTATTCCTCCAGCAAAGCTGCGCTACTCATGCTGATGCGGCAATGCGCGCTTGAATGGGGTGCGAACGGGATACGATGCAACACCGTGTCGCCGGGGCCCACGTACACCCCGATGACGCAGGCGGGCTATGACGATCCCGAACGCAGGGCGCAGCGGGAATCGATGATTCCTCTGGGCAAGCTGGGGATGGCCGAGGACGTGGCAAACGCAATTATCTTCCTGCTCGGCCCGCAAGCGGGCCATATTTCCGGTGTCGACATTCTCGTCGACGGAGGAATGAGCAGTAATCTCATGCCCGCCACTGGTGGCGGAACCGGCCAGAAGGCCAGCACCTAAAATTTGATCGGAGAATGACATGCGCCTAGCAAGGGTAAGCAAAGACGGAAAAACCGGCCTCGCAGCTCAGGTAGATGGAACAACAAAAGTCGTCTGGGACGAGAATCTGGCCGACCTCGACACAAAAATTGCCACAGGAAACCTTTCCGCTGCCGGAGCCGCCGCCGAGGGCGGCGACACGGTCGATCAGGCTTCTCTCACGTTTCTTCCTCCGGTTTCCAAACCCCCGAAGATCATCTGCCTGGGCCTCAACTACCGAGATCATGCGGAAGAGGCGGGCCTTGGCATCCCAGATTTCCCGGTACTCTTCGGCCGCTTCGCCTCCAGCCTCATTGGCCATGGTGCGCCGATCATTCTGCCGAACGTATCCGAGCAACTGGACTGGGAAGCCGAACTTGTGGTTGTTCTGTCGAAGGGCGGAAAGAACATCGCCGAAACCGAAGCGCTTGATCACGTAGCCGGATATTCGGTGTTCAACGATGCCTCCATTCGCGACTACCAGCTTCGCACACCGCAATGGACTGCTGGCAAGAACTTCGATGATACGGGCGCTTTCGGCCCGTGGCTTGTCACGCCCGACGAAGTGCCCGCGGGCGCAGCAGGCCTGAAGATCGAATGCCGCGTGAATGGCGAAGTCATGCAGTCCTCCAACACCGGCAATCTGATTTTCACCGTCGCAAACACCATTCACCTTCTCTCGACGTTCATGACGCTTGAAGCAGGCGACGTGATCGTGATGGGCACGCCCGGCGGCGTGGGCGTAGCACGCGATCCGCAAATCTGGATGAAAGATGGCGATACCTGCGAGGTCGAAATTGAAGGCATTGGCCTGCTCAGCAACCCCATCGCCGCCGAGTGATCTGAAAGCCGTCTGCTAGGGAGAGAGAGAAATGTCGCAAAAACGCGCCGGCGCACTGGGCGTCCACTCGATTGATCATTTCGGACTGCAAGTGCCCGATCTGTCGGTCGCCAAGGATTTTTACGAGGCTTTCGGTCTCGATGTCCGCGAGGTCGATAGCGGCCTGCAACTCTACACGTCCGGCCACGAACAATGCTGGGCTCGGATCGTGAAAGGTCCGGAGAAGCAGCTTCGCTATCTCAGCTTTGGTATCTACACCGAAGATGAAGACGCGCTGATCGATCGGTTGAAAGCGAACGGCGTGCCGCAGATCGACGCACCGAACGAGGCGCCCGAAGGTGGCACATGGTTCAAAGGTTTCGACGGGTTGCCGTTCGAGTTGCGGGTAGCACCCAAATGCTCGCCCGAAGCCAAGACCCGGTTCGAAACGGCGTCAACGCCTCCTGGTGAATCTGGCGCAATCTTCAATTCGAAGGCGCCGAAGATCAAGCCGCGCAACATGTCGCATTTTGCGCTCTACACAACCGATGTCGAGGCCGCGACTACCTGGTACGAGAAGAATCTCGGGCTTCGTCTGTCCGACGGCAGCGGCCCTGTCGTCGCGTTTCTGCATGGCCCGCATGGCAGCGATCATCACCTGCTTGCGCTGGTGGGATCGACCCACCGTGGCATGCACCATACCAGCTGGGATGTCGGTTCCTTCCAGGAAGTCGGCCTCGGCTCGGCGCAGATGATGCGTGCGGGATACAAGGAAGGATGGGGCGTCGGTCGCCACGTGCTGGGCGGCAACTACTTCTATTATGCCCGCGACCCTTGGGGCAGCTATGCCGAATATTCTGCCGATATCGATTACATACCGGCGGATTGCGAATGGCCTGCAGCCCAGCATGCTCCGGAAGATAGTTTCTATCTCTGGGGTCCCGATGTTCCACCCGAACTCGTTTCGAACCTCGAACCCGGAGCGCCCGAATAATGGCTACTTTCCTTCTGATGCATGGCGGCGGCATGGGCGGCTGGACCTGGAAATTCATGCGCACGGAACTCGAGAGCAAGGGCCACACTGTATTCACGCCCACCTTCACCGGATTTGGTGAGCGCGAACACCTGATAGGCCGCGATGTCGGCAACGCTGTGCATGTGACCGACATCGTGAATGTCCTGAAGTTTGAGGATCTGAACGACGTAATCCTGGTCGCTCATTCCTATGCGGGCACTGTTGCGCCGGGCGTTCTAGCGCAGGCCGGCGAGCGTATCCGGCGCGTGATCTACCTCGATGCCATCGTGCCTCATGCGGGCGAGCGCATTGCATCCATGATGGGCTTCGCGAGCGAGGAAGAAGCCGCGGGGCTCGATGCAATGCTGGAGAACGGCGAAGGACCGGTAGGTTCGGGCGTTCACGAACAGCAGCGCGCGATGGCCAAGGAACATCCGCACATGATGGATAGCGAGCGCGAGAAATGGCTGCTCGATCATCTGTCAGACCAGCCCATGCGTGCAACCAGCTGCGTCATCCCCGTGGGTGCCGATGGGATCACCCAACAGGTCGACTACATCGCCGCTGAAAATACGATCATGGGCATGATGCACGAAAGGGCGAAAGAGCTGGGCTGGACGATGCACAAGCACCCTGGCGACCACGCCTTTACGGTCGGCGATCCGGAAGGCTTGACCAAGATGATCCTGGAGATCACCGAATGATCGATACCTCGAACCTGTTTTCCGTAAAAGAGCGCGTCGCGCTGGTGACAGGTGGCAGTGCCGGGATCGGCCGGATGATAGCGGAAGGCCTCGCCGCAGCGGGTGCGCGGGTCTATATCTGCGCTCGCAACGCTGACAAGGTGGCTGCGGCGGCCGATAGCATCGCGGGCGACGTAATCGGAATCTCCGCAGATATCTCGACGATCGAGGGCATTGAAGCTCTGGTTGCAGATCTCTCCGGCCGGGAGGATGCACTGCATGTGCTCGTCAACAATGCCGGCACATTGTCCGATGCGCCGATAGACGAATTTTCCGAATCCGACTGGGACAACGTCCTCGATCTCAATCTGAAGAGCCCGTTTTTCCTGCTGCAGAAACTGCTGCCCTTGATGCGAAAGGGCGCCACCGCGCAACTTCCGGGAAGCGTCATCAACATCGGTTCGGTCGGCGCGCTCAAGGTCGGACCGCGAGAAGTCTATGCATACCAGGCTTCGAAAGGGGCGGTGCATTGGCTTACAAAATCGCTCGCCAAGAACCTTGCCTCGGATAACATCACGGTCAACGCGATTGCGCCAGGCTTTTTCGAAAGCGAGATGACCGTCATCAAGGACGATGCAATGCGCGAGATGGTGGAATCCATGGTTCCACGGGGGCGCACCGGAATGGCAGAAGACATGGCCGGTGCGGCGATATATCTCGCCTCTCCGGCGGGCTCCTATGTCACCGGCTCGGTCATCCCTGTGGAAGGTGGCCTCTCTATCTGACTTGACCTGACGTTCGATAGGTTACCACGGCATCATCGCATCGCATGAGGCGAGTATGGATTTCAATCTAACAGAAGAACAGATAGCCTTTCGCGATGTCGTGCGTCGCTGGGTCGATGCTGAACTGCCCAAGGATCTCATGCGAAAGCTTGAGGCCGACGAGGAAAACTATCCTTTCGAAATATGGGACAAGCTGAAGGAGCAGGGTTTCTTCGGCGTGGGTATTCCAGAGGAATATGGCGGCCTTGGCGGCGATGTGCTCATGCAGATGATCTTCGCACGCGAGATGGCTCGCACGGCAGGCGGCCTTCTGTGGGTCTGGGGCTTGACGTCGTTTGGCGGCGCCCACTCGGTCGCGATTGCCGGCAGCGACGAGCAAAAGCAGCGCTGGTTGCCCGAAATGGCCGTAGGCAACCTGCGGGTGTCCATTTCAATGACCGAGCCCGACGGTGGCACGGACGTACTGGGGGCGATGAAGACCTTTGCCGACAAGGTCGACGGCGGCTGGAAATTGAATGGCGCCAAGATGTGGACCACCGGCGCGAAGGTGGCAGATCGCCTGCTGGTGCTCGCTCGCTGTGACCGTAATGCCGAAAAGAAGCATCATGGACTGATCGCCTTGTTCGTGGATGCCAAGTCACCCGGTATCAGCGCCAGCCTGCTGCCGAAGCTTGGCATGCGGGCGATGGGCAGTTGCGAGGTTCATTACGAAGACGTCTTCGTTCCCGACGAAGACGTACTCGGCGAACCCGGCAAGGCATGGAACGCCATGCTCCCCAGCCTCAACAACGAGCGGATCATGGTGGGCGCGCAATGCCTGGGCGCCATCGACGGCGTGCTGGAAGATGCGTTGGAATACATGATGCAGCGAAAGGCTTTCGGCGGCGTGATCGGACGCTTCCAGATTCTGCAACACTACATCGCCGACATTGCCACGTCACAAAAGTTGACCGAGCTGTTGCTGTACAACGTGGCATGGATGCAATCCAACGGGATGTCATGCGGTACCGAAGCGAACATGCTAAAGATGGTGGCCACGGAAAATGCCGTGAAGGCAGCAGATCTTGGTATCCAGATCATGGGCGGCATGGGCTATTCTGCGGAAACCGACATGCAACGTTACTGGCGCGATCACCGGATTTTGCGGATGACGCCGATTTCCAACGAAATGGTACGCAATTCCATTGCCGAAAATCTCGGCCTGCCACGTTCATTCTGAGGGTTCTTGCAGATGGAAGAATTCCCCCCTGCCCCCGGTGTCGCGGGAACATCGCTTGACGGAACCAAGAACTTCACGATCACGGCGGAAGAGAATGCCGCATTGTGCAAGTCGACCGGCGTAGAGCCTGCTGCCGATGGCACTGCACACCCCATCTATTACTACATCGCCACACAGGTCGCGATGGGCAAGACCGTGGCTGGGGTATGCGAAACATGCGAATTCGACGTCGATGACGGCCCGATGATGGGCTCATCGGGTGTCCGATTTACCGAGCAGCTCATCGTCGGACAGGCTTACAAGGTGACCGGAGAAATCCTCAGCCTCGTTCGCAAGAAGAGCCGCAAGCTGGGCGTGATGGACGTTCTGACCTACCGATTGCGTCTGCATCCGGCCGACGGTGGAGATGCCGTGCTGGAAACAGACAACGTGTGGGTTCTCCCGCGCAAGGAGCTGGCCGCATGAGCAGCCCTGACAAACCAAACGTCGGCGATACCCTACCTCCTTTCGTGATCGACACTGTCAGTCCCGATGCCATGCGAGACTGGTCGGTGTTTCTGGCAGACCCCAATCCCATCCATCTTGATGTGGAAGTCGTGAAGGCCAAGGGTCTGGGAGACAAGAGGATAAACCAGGGTCCGATCAACGTCGCGTACATGATGAATATGCTGACGACGGCGTTTCCCGGATGCCGCATAGAAAGCATGGACTCCCGGTTCCTCGACAATGTTTACGAAGGCGATCGCGCAACCGCCTCGGGCGAAGTCACCTCGGTCGAAGGAAACCGTGTTTCCTGCGACATCAAACTCGAAGTGGACGGACGCGGCACTGTGAATGCCGGCACCGCCACAATTCTGATTTAATTCAAGGAGAAAAGTAATGCCCAGCGGTCCTTTTGCCCATGTATGCATGGTGGTTCGCGATCTCGATCAGGCGATCGAGGACTGGACCAAGATCCTGCGCGTGCTCGACCCGCAATCGCTCGAAAAGCCCATCGTGAAGTATGACGAATTTTCCAGCGGTGACGATGCGGGCATGAAGTGGGCGACCTTCGTCAACGAATATTCGACCGAAATCCAGTTCATCCAGCCCGCCCCCGGCACCCCGCTGGGCAAGCGGCTCGACAAGGTCGGCGAGCATGTCCATCACATGTGCTTCAGCACCGATGATGTGCCAGCTGCAATGGAGAAGTTGAAGGCCCAGGGCCTGCACCTTCCCGGTGGCGGCGAGACCTTCAACGACCCGGACATGACTTGGCAAAAATGGAGCTGGGTCGGCAACAAGAGCACGCACGGCTGCCTGATCGAGGTCGCCTCTCCGTACGAGAGCCGCGATGATGGCAAGTGGCACCACGCCCCCGGCAAGTTTGCCTACAAGGGGCCGGGAGAGCACCCCAGCCATGCCGAAACCGTGCCCGTCAACGCCTGATTTGCGCGGTTCGAAGGCCAGATACCAAGGGGACGGGCTGGAGCTTGTCGGAGAAGCCTACGGCGATCCGACAGCCCCACCCGTCCTCTTTTTTCATGGCGGAGGCCAAAGCCGCAATGCCTGGCGTGGTTCTGCCAGGAAACTTGGCGAATCCGGATACCACGCAATATCATTCGACTTGCGCGGTCATGGCGAAAGCGAATGGGCGCAAGATGGCGACTATCACGTCGAAGCCTTCGCTCGCGATGTCGAGATGCTGATTTACCAGTTCTCGGGCCGTGTCACCTTAGTGGGCGCGTCGCGCGGCGGTCAGGCCGCCCTGATCGCGGGATCGCATCATCCGGACAAGATCCGGCTTATCATGCTGGCCGATGTTGCCCCGGACATGCCCGACGACAAGATCGACGGTATTCGCCAGTTCTTCGCCGAGGGGGCAAACGGGTACGAGAGCCTCGACGCCGCAGCCGATGCGCTTTCTTTTCACCTTGAACAGCCCCGTATGGCCGACGCAGCCCGCCTGGCGCGATCCATGCGGCACAATGAATCGGGTCGGTGGCACTGGCACTGGGACCCCGCGACAGGCCGGGAAGAATTTCTGCACCCCCCAAGCGAGAATGCGGCGGTGCTGGCCGCCGCAGGCAGAATACAATCGCCCCTGGTGATGGTGCGAGCGGAACTGAGCCACCTGGTAAATGACAGTAACACGGCTCGCTTCCAGTCACTCGCCCCCCAACTGGAGATTCTGATCGCCGAAGGCGTCGGCCATATGTTTACAGCGGACAGGAACGACGAATTCGCAGCACAACTGCTTGCACAACTTGAGCGCAATCGAGAGGGTGTGACCGAGTGAGCGGAAAGAATGCATTCGTGGTTGGCGCCACCGGGGGACTTGGCCGCGCATCCGCCGTTGCCCTCGCCGAAGATTTCGATGGCATCGCACTGGGCTATCGATCCAATGCCTCCGCAGCCGAAGGATTGGCCGCGACGCTGCCGTTCGGGTGCGAAGGTAGGCCAACCGTCTGCGATCTTGCCGATCCTGCTTCGATCCGCTCTTCCGTCGCTACAGCAGTTGACCATTTCGGCAGCATAGATGCGCTTGTCTATGCGTCCGGCGTCACGATAGAGCAGCCGTTCGTCAGCCAGATCGAGGAGGATCAATGGCGCGAGGTCATTGAAACCGAATTGCTCGGCCTGACGCGGATAGTGACCGAGGTGCTTCCCCTTTTTCGTGAGCAGGGAGGTGGGAATTTCGTCATTCTCGTGTCGGTGGCCAATTACACATTTCCGCCGGGCGATGCACTCTCCTCTGTTCCCAAGGCCGGCATGGAAGCACTTGGCCGCGCCATCGCCAAGGAAGAGGGAAAGTTCGGTATTCGCGCCAACATGGTGGCACCAGGCATTATTGATGCAGGCCTGGGGGCAAACTTCCTCAAGACGCTCTATACCCCCGACATCTGGGAGAGCCAGAAGAAGGCAATCGCCCTACGCCGGTTCGGCAGCGGTGAAGAAGTGGCAGAGGCGGTGCGCTTCCTCGCGTCTGACAGGGCGGCTTACATTACCGGACAGACTATCATCGTCGATGGAGGGTACAGCCTGTAACCACGCGGACAAAAAAGGGGAGACCCGGCGGCCTCCCCTTTCGCGTCCTTGTATACCTGTCGAACCTACTTGTAGGGATCGACCGGCTGCAGTGCTTCCATCACTTCAAGGTCGATCAGCATCGAGAGCACATCTGAGATCGAGTAAATGTGGACGATTTTGTCGCCTTCGAACTTGATCCAGCTGAACCACAGCACATCAAGCTGATTACCCGTGGGCTGCACACCCATGTAGGGGCCGCCCGTGTGCTTGCCGTGGTGGTGGCACAGCACGCAGATTTCATCGTCGCCGCTGCCCCATGCCTTGAGCGTACGATAGATCGAAGGCGGGAAGGTCTTGTAAAGGGCGATAGGAGAAGTCGACCATTCCTCAAACGATCCCAGGTCGGGACGATTGGGATTGTCATAGGTCATCTTGCTCTTGTCCATGAACTCGTCGAAACCTGTCCAGTCGCCGACATTGAGCTTGTCATGGAGATCCATCCACTGGTTGACCATGAAGGTCTGCCGCTCTGTCAGTCCTTTACAGATCTCGGCGCGCTTTTCGGGCGAAAGCTTGAAATCTTCTTCGGTGAAAGGGGGAATTCTGCCAGCCATCTATTATCTCCATCATGGTCACCGCCGATAGCGGCTTTGTTATAAAAATCACCGACACCGAAAAAACTTGGCGCGGCCAATTCCCCGCCTTTGTCGATACGCAAGAGCCGACTGCAACCTACCAATGGGAAGGAATAACCCATCCGACAGGCGCGTATGAAGCTGGTGCCAACGGACAGAGGGAGACTGCCGTGCTTACAATGCAAGAAATGTCGGACAGGTTCGAAATCCAGGATCTGCTGGTCGGCTACTGCTATGCCGTGGATAACGGAGAGTTTGACGCGCTCGACCAGTTTTTCACCGATGACGCAATTGTCGACTACAGCGAGATGGTTGGCGTCAAGGGCTCACTGCCTGAGATAAAGGACTTCCTCGAAGCAAGCCTTGGCCCCATTCTGATGGCGCAGCACGCGGTTTCTACCACGCAGTACAAGTTCGACGGCGACACCTGTGAAACGCGCTCTGTATGTTTCAACCCCATGGTTGCGCCCGGAGACGACGGGGAGCCGCAGACCATTTTCTTCGGCTTGTGGTACATCCACGAATTCCGCCGGACCAGCGACGGCTGGCGAATTTCCAGCCTCTACGAGAAAAAGGGCTACAACCATAATCTTCCCGAACACATCAAGGCGCTGACGCAATGAGCCCCGAGGCGCTCTCCGCGCAGGCGATGGGCGATCCGGTCAATCCGTGGATGATGGAGACCGGCAGCATTTACCTGTGGAGCGGATTGCTGCTTGCGGCCCTGGCACTAACCGCGAAAAATCGCAGGATTCCACTATTTGGATTGATGCTCGTGGCCGCCACCAGTGGGTTCTGGCAGGAATTCTTCGGCGACTGGGGGGCCTATGTCGCCTGGAACCCGCAATTTACCCGCCTGCCCTTCTGGGGCGATATGGCCTATACAACGCCGGTGAAACCGCTTTTCATGCCGTTCAGTTGGGGCTGGTGGTTCGCGGTATCGATACCCCTGCTCACATCGCTAGTGATCTTCCTGAAACGCAAGTTCCCCGGCCGCTCGGTCTATTTTCTCTCTATGCTCACGGCTTTCCCGCTGTTCCTCGCATACCAGATTTATGTCGAGGGCAGTTCCGTCGCCAATGGCTGGTGGACTTACGACTCCATTGTCGGCCCGGCGCTGGAAAGCGAGCAGGGTCGGCTTCCGCTCATCTTTCCGCTGTTGATCGGCCTTTGGGCAGGTGGCTTCGTCGGCCTGCTCGCCGACCGCGACGAAGATGGTTTCATGCCCCATGAACTGCGCGCTGGAGCGAAACGCAAGCCCGCCGGATTTCGCCGTGAATGGACCCGGCTGTGGAGCATGATCGTGCTGTTCCAGGTCACGTTCTTTGCCGTGAACATCGGCCCTGCCATCCTCGGTCGCATCCTGTTCGGAGGGCCGAGCGCGCTTGTTCCCTAATCTTTCACCCCATGGGATGACACCCGCATGACCTGGCTCAATCGACTGCTGGCAATAGTGCTGCTGCTGCTCGGTTTCGGCCTGGTGTGGCTCGGCGGCCAGTTGCTGCTGGAGGGCGGATCGCCCTATTATCTGGCCTGTGCTTTCGCGCTTGTTGCGGTGGCGTGGCTGCTGTGGCGACAATCGAAACGGGCCCTGTATGTCTATGGCGCGCTTTGGCTCATCTCTCTGGCTTGGTCACTTTGGGAATCCGGACTGGCCTTCTGGCCATTGCTCGGGCGCATGGGCCTGCTGACCGGTATCGGCATCTGGCTGCTTTTACCCTGGGTCAGGCGATCGCTTGGCGCAAAGCCGGTAACGCGATTGAGCAGCGGGCTGCTGACTGGCGCGTTGGTGGCCCTGTTGGGCGGCATCGGCTGGACATTCTGGAACGATCGCATCACCGGCGGCGATGATCTCTCCAGCCTCGCCACCGCACCCGGATCCACCCGCGACGGCGAATGGCACCATTACGGAAACGTGAAGGCCGGCCAACGCTTCTCTCCGTTGGATCAGATCAACCGGGCCAACGTCGGCGCACTGGAAGAAGCATGGCGTTTCTCAACAGGAACTGAGCCGAATGGCCAGCCAGCTGCCTTCCAGACCACGCCCCTGATGATTGCCAATCGTCTGTATTTCTGCACCGGCTACAACGATGTTATCGCGCTCGATCCGGAAAGCGGCGAGCAGATCTGGCGGTTTGAAGCCAACGCCGATACGACAGGCGTGTTCGGCCAGAACTGTCGCGGAGTCAGCCACTTTGCCGTGCCCGATGCCGATGCCGCACAGAGCTGTGGCGCGCGCATCTACACGGCCACGATAGACAGCCGACTGATTGCACTGGATGCGCAGACCGGTCAGCCTTGCAACGGTTTTGGCGAGGCAGGACAGGTGGACCTGCTACGCGGGATGAGCAAGGCGCCGCCGGGCTACTATCACGTCACCTCCCCGCCGACCGTCGTCTCGGGCAAGCTGGTGATCGGTGGCTGGGTTACAGATGGGCAGATGGTGGGCGAGCCATCCGGCGTAATTCGCGCTTTCGACGCCATCACCGGAGAATTGGCATGGGCTTGGGATATGGGCGCCCCCGAAAGGACGGGCGAACCGGAAGCCGGGGAAACCTATACGCCCGGCACGCCCAATAGCTGGAGCGTGATGAGCGCGGACGAAGAGCTTGGACTGGTCTATGTACCGCTGGGAAATGCCACGCCCGATTATACCGGTCTGCATCGTTCTCCGGAAATGGAGACATATTCCAGCAGCGTCGTTGCGCTGGATGCTGCGACTGGGCGGCCACGCTGGCATTTCCAGACCACGCATCACGATATCTGGGATTACGACGTCGCCTCGCAACCGGTCCTGCTCGATCTGGCCGACGGCCGGCCTGCCCTGTTGCAACCCACCAAGCGCGGCGAAATGTTCATGCTCGACCGCCGCACGGGCGAACCCATCGCACAGGTCGACGAACTGCCCGTGGCCATATCCGATGCAGAGGGCAACCGCGCGTCACCCACGCAGCCATTCTCAGTGGGGTTGCCCAGTTTCGAAGGTCCACGTCCAAGCGAAAAGAACATGTGGGGCATGGCCCTGCTGGATCAGGCATGGTGCCGCCTGAAGTTTCGCCAGGCGCGGTTCGACGGGCATATGACACCGCTAGAAGCCGACCGGGCATCAATCGTCTGGCCGGGCTCTCTGGGTGGTAACAACTGGGGTAGCGTCGCGATCGATCCGGAAAGCAGGATCGCCTTCGTCAATTCGTCCCACGTCATCAACTACAACCGCCTCATATCGCGTGACGAAGCCGACCGCATGGGGCTGCAGCCCGCCGAGATTGCCAGCTTCGAAAGCGTCGCCGGACCGGTGCCGCAAGCGGGCACGCCTTATGCAGCCTCGGTTGCTCCGTTTCTCTCGCCCCTCGTCGCCCCCTGCATAGAACCACCCTATGGTCTGGTGAGCGCGGTCGACCTGAATTCGGGCGAACTCCTCTGGCAAAAGCCGTTCGGCACCGCACGCGATAGCGGGCCACTGCTTTTGCCGCTGGGTATTCCCGTACCCATGGGTGTTCCCAACATCGGCGGGGCCGTAGTCACCGGATCGGGGCTGGCTTTCATCGGGGCAACGCAAGAGCACATGATCCGCGCCTACGATCTGCGCACGGGCGAGGAAGTTTGGCACGGCCGCTTGCCGGCAGGCGGGAATGCCACGCCGATGACCTATTGGTCGTCGCAGTCCGGGCGCCAGTTCATCGTCATCGCGGCCGGTGGGCACGGCGGCATCCTGTCGGGATACAGCAACGAGCTGATTGCCTACGCATTACCGCAAGCGGACCAGACGCAGGGAGACGAGAGATGAGCTATATCGCAGTCGTGACAGGCGCGACGAGGGGTCTTGGCCGGGGTATTGCCCGCGAGTTCGGGGCGAAAGGTGCAACCGTGATTGTTACAGGTCGCAACGAAACCGACCTCGCCGATGTTTCCGCCGAAATTGCAGAGCGCGGAGGGAAGTGCCTAGCGATTGCCTGCGATCATTCGAACGATGAATCGATTGCCAACGCTTTTGCGCGCATCAAGGATGAAGCGGGCGGCATCGACATTCTCGTCAACAATGCCGCTGCGGTTCACGCGATGGACTTGATGGCACCCGGCGGGTTTTGGGAAAAGCCGCTCCACCTTGTCGATATGATAGATGTGGGCCTTCGCTCCAACTATGTCGCGGCGTGGCACGCTGCGCCGCTCATGACAAAGGCTGGCAAGGGGCTGATAGCCAGCATCTCCTTCTATGGCGCGGTGTCCTACTTTCACGGCGCTGCCTATGGCGCGGCAAAGGCCGGGACGGACAAGATGATGGCCGATATGGCGGTGGACCTTGCTGCGCATGGCGTGGCGGCGATATCCTATTGGCCGGGCTTCATTCTCACCGATGCCGTGCGCGAAATGCCGGCCGACATGCTTCCACCGGACATGCGCGAAAGCCTGCCCAACTGGGAAACGCCCGAATTTACCGCAAGGGTTCTCGATGCCCTGTACGCCGATCCGGAGCTTACCTCCTTGAGCGGTCAGGCGCTGATCGGGGCCGAACTGGCACAGCGGTACGGCGTGAAGGATCTCGATGGCAAGCAACCGATCTCCTATCGCGAGTCGATGGGGGCCCCGCACGCCCCCTTCACCGGCGTGGCAGGAGCGCAGGCATGATAGAAGCCGTGCTTGTCGTGCTGACCAAAGCGCAACCTGGGCGCGACGCAGACCTGGATGACTGGTACACCAACTCCATATCCGCGATGCCCTGCGCTTTCGCGGCTCCATAACCGCACAGCGTTTCCGCCGCAGCGTAGATCAGCCGATGGCTGTTCCAGCGGACTACGACTGGCAGTATTTCGCTCTCTACGATGTTTTCGATCCGCAGCGCTTCTCTCGCGAGCATTGGGAGAACGCGCTTACCAGCCGCATGATGGTGACCAGGGCCATCGATGACAGTGTGCTGGAGGATTATCACTATTATCCGCTGGCATTTCGCAACAACGATCCGGAGGCCCATCACACAGGCGGCGTGGTTCTGGAACAGTTCAATGCCGTGCACGGAAAGGATGCAGATCTGCGCGCATGGTATGCCGACAGCTACCTGCCATCCGCCCTGCGCCGCCCCGGCGTGCATAGCGCTGCGCTGCTGGCCTTTCGCAACTTCGGCCAGATGCTGCCAACCATGCCGAGGTACAATTATGTCGGTATCTACAAGGTCAATTCCGCAGACAGCTGGCATGACTGGAAAGACGCGACGGAAGTCGTCGATCCGGCACTTCTTGATCAAGACAGCCTGCTTGTCACCCATTGGGACAAGCTTACCGAAAAGCTCACCGAGGACGACGTGCATCACCCTACATCGCAGGCTCTCGCCGCCGAGGAGCAGGCCCGCGCCCACATGGGCGACGATGTGATGACCAGCGGAGCGGAGAAGCTTGGCTCTGGCTAAACCATGCGGCTACCAGCGCCGTCGCATCTGTGCCGAAAGACGGCGGGTGCGCAACTGCTCCTGTCGCTCGGCGCTTGAAACTCGAGCCGTTGAGGCAGAGATGCGCTTCGCAATCTCGTGTATTGGAATTGCCGCGAGCGAGGGAGCAGGACCGCTGTTGGCCTCTGTCCAGCGCAGCATGATCGAACCCTCGTCATTTCCTGCCGGATCGAGCCAGTTGGCAACGCCAGGATCCTTCAGCGCGATTACCGCCCGGAACTTTCCATCATCATCGATCACCGCCTGCCCGCCGTTGAGGCTGGACTGGTGGTTCACCCAATCGATCGCGTTCCAGCGCATATCATTGAGTTGTACGTTCCAATAGCGAACACGATCGGGCAATTCGGTTTCAAGCAATAGCGCCATACCCGGTTCCAGGCGAAACAGTCCCTGGTAATAGTGCTGCCCCTCTACGCCGCCGCGCCCTGCCCAGTCATCATGCTCGAAGCTGTTCCATAGCCCCTTGCGCCTCTGCCCCTCAATGAATTGCAGCGCCATTCCCGCCAACCGCGCCGGATAATCGGCAAGGGTCGCAAGGCGCAGGCCAATTTCCTCGTGAGACCACTGGCGAGGGACATGCGCAACGTCGAGCCGTTCGATGGCGAAGCGTGCTTCACGCCCGCCGCCCCAGTCGTAGCTGGCCTGTCGCATGGATAGCGATCTGGCTGCCGTATCGAGATGCACCCAGTTTCCATCCCAACTGCCGGGCTTTTCCTGACTCAAGAGCAGCGAGAAACGTCCTTGTGCATCAAGGGCGAGATCATCGAAATCGATCGTGGCCAGCGACGGACCGGGCCTGTCCATCACTGCAAAACCACCGGCGGCGATATCCATCTGCAGGAACAGGCCGTCGCCACGCTCGCCTGTCAGTAGATATTGGCCATCTCCGTCGATCGAGGCAGTGCCGTATATGAAATCGGGATTTGTCCCGACCAGATTGAGATGGGTGTTCACCGCAGGCACGAAGTCGGGCCGGTCACGATCCGCGAAAGTGGTAAGCCAGCCGGATGCGAGCGTCATGAACAGCAAACGCTCCACCTCGGCAACGTCACTCTTGTCATGCCCGGACGGCAAAAGGTCGAATACCACTTCAGCTGATGACAAGCGGGCGATATAGTCGGCCCAGCGGCTCACAGATAATCCTCATACGCCGCGATATAGTCTGCATAGACGTCCTCAACCTGCTGCCGCGTCAGGCCGTAGTCAGCCAGTTCATAACGATGCTGTCCGTGTTTGTCGGCCGGATGCTCTCGCCACCAGCGGGAAACCGCCTCTTCACTGGCGGATGAAAATTCGATGTCGGCGTGATCATAAACTTGGCGAACCGAACCCGCTGGGTCTGCGATCAGTTCGCGGAAAGCGAGATCAAGCACCGTTACCTGCGGATTGGCCTCGCGCCACCGGAGCGCCGCAGCCTGTCCGTCGTGCCAGAGGTACAGCAGTTCCTGCCCCAGATCGTCGCGGTCGATTTTCTCGAAGGCGACACAACGGATGACTTCGATAAGCCGCGAAATAGATGCCATCACCGTCACCGGATCGCGGTGCGGTTGCACCAGGACGGCGTCGGGATAGGTATCGAACAGTTCGGGCAGATGATGGGCGTGTTCCTGCACCTTGAGCACCCAGCGCTTTCGCGGATTTTTCCATGATAGATGCTGCAACCACATCTTGTGCACCTGGTACCCGAAACGGGTGTCGGCCTTGCGATACCAGTCGTAATAGGAAGGCAGACGGAACAGCATCGTCGGGTTGATGCCTTTGAAGGCGGTTTCCAGCATCATCCCGCATTCCTGCGGAATACGCGCACCGATGGGGTGCGCCTTCAGCACATCGGCCCATGCGCCGGTGAAGTTGTCCCTCACGTAGGCATCGAAGCCATCCGCGCGCGGATCGGTCTCGAATGTTGCCGCTTCGGGTGGCGGCGATGGTGCAGCAACTTCCCATTGCAGCGGCGTGCGTATCTGCGGGTCTGCACCGATTAGCGCGTGCAGGATTGATGTACCACAACGCGGAAGACCGAGGATGAACACCGGGCGAGTGATCTCTACATCGGCAATTTCGGGATGCGCCTTGCGATCTGCCGCAATCGCCGCAAGACGCGACAGATTGTCGCGAAACTGAGCTAGCGCACGCTCGTGGCCTGTCGAGGTAAGCCCGTTTTCTTGCTTCAGCGCTTCCAGCGCCGCCGCAAGGCCCGGCCTGACGCCTGCCGCCATGTCGGCGTCCAGACCTGCTTCCTTGATCATCTGCTCCGATGTCGGGTCGGCCATTTTTCGCTCCTGTCCTCTCCAGTGGTTGGAAACTATGCGGACAAAAATTGCGGCAACCTACCTCAGGGTAGGACAGGCTAGCCTCGTGTGACGCCAGATTTCCCAGCCTGAGGAACGGGAATGAGGTATTTGGCACATAGCATGACTGACTGCATGATCGTGGTGGCAGCGCGATGAAGGCGCATTCGTCATACGATTTCATTGTGGTCGGCGCGGGGTCGTCTGGATGCGTGCTCGCCAATCGCCTGAGCGAGAACTCATCGAATAGCGTGTTGCTCATCGAAGGCGGACCGGATGACAAGAGCCCGCTGATCCGCATGCCGCGCGGTGTTGGCAAACTGCTGGATCCGGCTAATCCGCATGTCTTCGCCTATGATGTCAGCCCTGCGGGCAATCAACCGGAAGAGATGTGGCGCAAGGGTCGGACCATAGGTGGCTCGAGCTCGATCAACGGCATGGTCTATATGCGAGGTGCGCCGCAGGATTACGACGACTGGGAAAAGGCGGGATGCACTGGTTGGGGCTGGGATCGCATAGGGCGCCATTTCATTGCGCTGGAAAATCACGTCCTGGGTGCAGCGGAATGGCGCGGCACAGGCGGTCCCTTGCGCATCACCGTCGCAGCAGACGGCAATCCCGTGACCGCCGCGATGTTGGATGCCGGCGCGCAGATGGGTGTGCCGACGGTAGATGACGTCAATGCAGTCGATGTCGTGGCGGACCAAGGCATGGGCTATCAGCCGACGACGACATGGAAAGGCGAACGCTTCTCGGCGGCGCGAGCCTTTCTCGATCCGATACGCGACCGGCCAAACCTTACCATCATGACCAGCGCTTCTGTCGAAAGGATCGCATGCGAAGGCAATCGGGCGGCGGGCGTAATCGTCGATGGTCGAACCATCGCCTGCTGCGGTGAGATTATCCTGAGCGCAGGAGCAGTCGAGTCCCCCAAACTGCTAGAGCTGTCGGGTATCGGAGACACGGCGCGGCTGAAATCGCTGGGCATCGAGGTCGTCGCACACAGCCCAAATGTCGGAGAAAATCTGCGCGAACATCGCTATGTCGCGGTCGACTGGCGTATCCGGGGCCATAGCTCGAACCAGAAGCTGCGCGGAATGGGCCTGATTGCGTCGGTCCTTCGATACCTGTTCCAGCGGCGTGGCCCCATGACCGGTGCAGCGCACGAAATCGGTGGCTTCATAAAGACGACGCCGGACCTTGATCGCCCCGACGCGCAAGTCGGATCGATGCTTGTCACAATGAAGCAGAACGCCAAGGGCAAGGTGGTGCTGGATGATTTTCCGGGCATGCGCCTGCTGGGCTATTTCACTCGCCCGGAAAGCTGCGGCTCTACGCATATCCGTTCCCGTGATCCGGCTGCCCCGCCCCGGATCGACGCGAATCACTGTGCCGAAAAAATCGACCGCGACAGGGCGCTCGCCCTATTCAAATGGATCCGCCGTTTCGGCCAGCAGGATGCGCTCTCGCCATGGGTGGTCGAGGAAGTGGGCATGGCTGCGCAGATTCATTCGGACGAGGAAATCCTCGCCAACTTGCTTCAGCTCGGCGGAACATCCTTCCATATCGCCGGTACGGCCGCGATGGGCGCGGAGCCAGACAGTGTGCTCGATCCGCAATTGCGCGTTCGCGGTGTTTCAGGACTTCGGGTGTGCGACACTTCGATCATGCCCGAACTTGTATCCGGCAACACCAACGCACCCGCCATGGCCATCGCGATGAACGCCTCGGACATGATCCTCAGCAAGGAACGCACTACATGACCATACCATTCATCGACATTGCGCAGGTCTATTACGACGGCGCATGGCATGCACCGCAGGCAGGCACGGAAGCCGTGATCAACCCCGCGACGGAAGATGTGCTGGCGAACGCGCCTGTCGCTTCGGCACAGCAGGTCGAGGCGGCAATTGCCTCTGCCCGTGAAGCGTTCGACACCGGACCATGGCCGAGGATGTCGATGGCAGAGCGCGCCGACGTAGTCGAAGCCCTGGCAAGGGAACTGCGAGCAAAACAGTCGCAGATCGCGGAATTGATCGTGGCCGAAGTGGGCTGCGCGGCAAGCATCACGCAACTGATGCAGGTGGACAACCCCCTGCGACTTTTAGAAGCTGCGATCGGCCATGCGCGGCGCGAGCAGTCCGAGCGGCTGCCCATAGACGTTACGCCCAACCCCTTCGCGCCCGACGGCCCCCGCTTCATTGGCGGGACCACGGTAGTGCGCGAACCAATTGGCGTTGTCTCTGCGATCACCGGCTACAATTTCCCCTTCCTGCTCAACCTCGCAAAGATCGGCCCTGCCCTTCTGGCGGGTTGCACGATGGTTCTGAAACCGTCGCCCTTCACGCCGTTTTCCGCGCTGATGTTCGGTCGCTTGGCAGACGAAATCGGACTGCCGCCGGGCGTACTCAACATTGTCACCGGAGGTATCGAAGAGGGGCAACTGTTGTGCACTGACGAGCGGGTCGACATGGTCACTTTCACAGGTTCGGAAGCCGTGGGTGCACAGATCATGGGGCAGGCCGCCCCAACGCTGAAAAAAGTTCATCTGGAACTGGGCGGCAAGTCGGCGATGATCGTGCGTGAGGACGCCGATGTAGAGCGCGCTGCGGCAACCGCCGCAACTCTCCTGTCCATCAATGCCGGACAAGGGTGCGCCATTCCCACCCGCTTCCTCGTGCACGAAAGCCAGCGGTCAAGGTTCGCGGCGACCGCAGCAGCTGTGGCAGGGCAGATCAGCGTCGGCGATCCCGCAGACCCTGCGACCGGCATGGGGCCATTGATACGCGCAAGCCAGCGCAGCAAGGTCGAGCATTTTATCGAGCTGGGCCATTCCGCCGGAGCTAAACGTGTGTGCGGCGGGAGGCGGCCAGAAGGTCTCGACAAGGGCTACTTCACACAAGTGACGCTGTTCGACGATGTCACCAACGACATGGCCATCGCGCAAGAAGAAATCTTCGGCCCGGTTGGCTGCATAATCGGCTTCTCCTCTGACGAGGAAGCGATCCGCATTGCCAATGATTCGCGCTACGGTCTTAATGGTGCAATCGAGACAGCCGACGCTGCGAAGGGCTATGAAATGGCCATGCAGGTCCGGGCCGGCAGCGTCTCGCTGAACGGTGGAACAGGCACCATGAGCGACGCCCCGATCGGGGGTTACAAACGGTCAGGCAATGGGCGCGAGTACGGCCCAGGCTGGCTGCGGGAATACCAGCACGAAAAATCCATATTCTATCCGATCGGGTGATAGCGACGAGAGAGGAACGACAGCCGTGAGCGAGACGATTATTGTTACCCTGGAACTGACTCTGAAGCCTGAAGTGGTCGCGCAATTCTGCGAGCAGATTCCGCTTACACTGGAAGGCACAAGGACATTTCCCGGCTTTGTGAATATCAATATTAGGCGCCATGCCGACGATCCCAACCGCGTGATCTTCATCGAGGAATGGGAAACGCGCGCCGCGTACGAGGCCTATGTCGCGTTCCGCACCGAACAGGGGATGATGGATCAGATGGCCGCGATGCTGACCGAGCCACCCCGAACCGAATATTGGGACAGCAAAATTGCATGACTCCGTCGTCATTGTGAACACCGGGAAGAGGCCGATGCCATGAATGTCCACCGCCGGATCGAAAGCGGGCTGAGTAGCCAGGATGAACGTTCTATAAGCGCCGTTCTCATTGCCTATGCGAACAGTATCGATACCCGTGACTGGGCCTTGTTTCGCAGCTGTTTCACCGGAGATTGTCAAACTGATTACGGCAATTTCGGCTGCTGGAACAATCTGGTAGACCTGACCGATTACATGCGCGGTGCACATTCCGGCCTCGGCCCGACGCTTCACCGTATCAGCAATATCCAGCTTGCCGCCATAAGTGGAGGAGCAAGTTCGCTGTGTTATGTCGATGCGCTCTTGCGACAAGTGAATGAGAAGGGGCCGATTCATCGCGGGATCGGCACATACGAAGATTTTCTGGTGCGAACGGGCGATGGCTGGAAGATTGCGCGGCGGACTTTCAAGGCGGTGATACTCGAATGACAAGGACGCAGGACATGCAACTCGAAGGCAAGGTCGCTATCGTGACCGGCGCATCGGCTGGTATCGGATCGGCCACTGCGCGAGCGCTTGCGGAAGGCGGCGCAAAGCTGCTGCTTGTCGCGCGGCGGGAGGACCGGCTGCAGGACTTGCAGCGGGAAATTGGCGGCGATACGCAGATACTCTCGATCGATCTTGCCGAACAAGCCGCCGCCCAGACGATGCTGGACTATGCGGAAGAGACCTTCGGTACAGTTGATATTCTGGTGAACAATGCCGGGATCCTGCGCACCAGCCATCATGATGATTTCGACCTCGATGAACTCGACCGGATGATCGCCATCAACTATTCGGCTGCCGTGCGATCAAGCATCATCGCAGCAAGATTGATGAAGGCACGCCGCACCGGGCAGATCGTCAACATATCCAGTATCGGCGCCGGCATCGCAGCCGCCGGCACTGGGGTCTACGGCGGGCTGAAGGCAGCTCTCGAGCGATTCACCGAAGTTCTGCGAGTCGAGCTTGCCGGTTCGGGCGTGCGCGTCGGCATCGTTGCACCGGGCACGACTTCCACCGAGATTTTTTCCGAGATGAAGGCCAAGGGAGAACCGGGCTGGGACGAATACATCCCGGCGATGCAACCTGAAGAGATCGCCCGCGCCGTCTGTTTCATGTGCGAACAGACAGGCAATGCCAATGCAGCGCGGCTGCATATCTACGCAACGTCGGAGACCTTTTGATAGGTGCTTCAGTCCAGCCGCGAATAGGCTGAGATATCGAATGGCTTGAAGGGTTCGCCCGTTAGCGCCTTCTGCGCCCAATGGGGGTCCATAAGCAGGGCCCTGCCAACCGCGACCAGGTCGAATTCACCGGCGTCGAAGCGACGGACGACTTCGGCAAGGTTATCGATTGCAGTGGTCTGTTCAGTGAAACTGGCCGCCAGTTCCTTGTCGAAACCGATTCCGCCCACTGTCATTGTCGGGCAGCCTGACAGTTTGCGTATCCATCCGGCAAGACCCATGTTCGAACCATTGAATGCAGGTTTCGAGAAAACGCGCGTGCTGACGTCAAAGATGTCGACACCTGCGCGAACCAGAGCCATGCAGATCGCGCCAAGTTCATCGGGGTTGTCGGCCATGCGAGCTTCGTAGTCCTGCAATTTCCATTGCGATATTCGGAAGATGATCGGCATGTCAGGGCCGATCGCATCACGAACTGCTTCGATCAGCTTCACCGGAAACTGCAACCGTCGCGTGGCATCGCCACCCCACTCGTCGTCTCGGGTATTGGTCTGATCCCACAGGAAGCTGTCGAGCAGGTATCCATGCCCGCCATGAAGCGCGATGCCATCGAAGCCCACAGCCTTAGCGTTTTCGGCCGAACGGACGAAGGCGGCGATGACGTCTGCAATCTCCCCCTCGCTCATATTGGCCGGGCCAAGCGAGCGCGCCTCTGGGTGCGGCCCGGTGCCCTCCTGCCTTATCGCACCCATGTGCCAGAGCTGCGGTACGATTTTCCCACCAGCTTCATGCACGCGGTCCACCACCTCGCGCCAGCCGTACATAGCATCTTCGCCATGCAGTACGGGAATGTCCTTTTCTTCCATGCTCCCCTGGCCAAGCGCGGAAGGATGATCCACGCCCACGCCTTCGGTCACAATAAGGGCGACGTCGGCTCTGGCGCGGCGCGCATAATACTCGGCAACGTTCTCATCCGGCACGCCGCCGGGACTGAACTGCCGCGTCATCGGCGACATTACAAACCTGTTTGCCAAGTCCAGCGACTTGCATGAAAACGGCGAAAAAAGACCGCTTAATTCGTTACGCATAAATCGGTTTCCCTCTGTCACTGCGGACATCGGGAACAGGCAACAACCATGGTCCTGCCACACGGTAGGCTATCCTGCACTACAGTTGGAAGAGCCGGCGGCTATCGAGCACGAAACCGTCAGAGCCTGCGCCACCGACCGTGGCGACATCCTAGGCGTCTTCGACCGCCAGGGCAGATTGCGGGCATGCATCGGCGCCTTCGCGGGCGGAATCTTCCAGGCCCTCTGGCACGATCTCATCGTCCACGTAGACGATTCCGTGCTCGTCGAGCTTGTACACTTCCGGGCAAATCTCGGCGCAGACGCCATAGCCGCAGCACGCTGGTTTGTTGATTACGACTTTCAGTTTTCCCTTTTCAGACATCAATCTCTCCATCGTTTTCCGTCTTAAGAGCCACTTTACATATTGAACAGATGTTATTCAATGTGTATAACGCGAATCAATTATAAAAATGAATACGGAGAAGATGCTGAAATGCTCCAGAAATCAAAGCTCGTGTTGCGCGACGGAACCTCGCTCGACGATCTCATCATGCGAGACAGCAATGAGGTTTCGCTACGCGTCATGACCGACGAAGAGCTGTACAAGCTCGAGATGGAAAAGATCTTCGCCAAGACCTGGCTGTTGCTGGGGCATGAAAGCGAGATTCCCGAAATCGGCGATTTCATCGTCCGCGACATGGCGGAAGACAATGTCATCGTGGCGCGCGGACCGGACGGAGACGTCCACGTATCGCTCAACGTCTGCCCGCACCGCGGCATGCGCGTATGCCTTGGTGAAGCCGGCAACAAGCGTGTTCACCAGTGCATCTATCACGGCTGGGCGTTCCGCCCGAACGGCGATTTCATCGGCGCCCCGGTGGAGCGAGAGAAGATGCATGGCAACGACGTGGACAAGAAGACGCTCGGTCTGAAGAAGGCGAGAGTGCACCTTTACGGCGGCTTGATTTTCGCCACCTGGGACGTTGATGGCCCGTCTTTCGACGAGTTCCTGGGTGACAGCAAATACTACATGGACCAGCTGTTCTGCCGCACTGACAGCGGGCTGGAGCTGCTCGGCCCGCCGCAGCGCTTCGTCTTGCCCTGCAACTGGAAGGTTCCGGGCGAACAGTCGGGCTCCGACGGGTTCCACACGCTAACCCTGCACCGCTCCTTGATGGAGGGCGGAGTTATGGGTGGCACTGCCGAATCGATCTACGATCAGGCACCTGGCATGTATGGCGTCGATATCTCGTGCAAGCAGGGGCACTCGCTCCGCTGTCTCGAAGCCGAGAAGACTTTCAAGATGTTCGCCGACGTTCCGTTCGAGGGCAAGTCCACCCGCGAGCGGCTGGAATTGCTTACCCCGCCGGGAATCACAAAGGAAATGATCCCCGAACTGTTCAAGAACCTGAGTGAAGACCAGGTCAATCAGTTAGCCACAATCCCACCGCAGGTTGGTGGCCTGTTCCCGAACGTGCTGATCGCCTTCATCTTTGCCCCGCGCACGGATGGCGGATCTTCCGGCGCACTGACGCTGCATACCTATATGCCCAAGGGGCCGGATCGCGTCGAATTCACGAACTATATCTTCGCTGAAAAGGATGCTCCCGAGCAGATGAAGCGGGACATGTTGCAAAACTCGATCTGGAACACCGGCACCTCGGGCGTGATCGAGCAGGACGATGCCGATGTCTGGCCCGTCATCATGAAGAACGCACGCGGCGCGGTCAGCAAGGGCGTCACGCTGAAGTACAAGGCTCTGCATGGCCATGAGCGACCGGAAGGATGGGTTGGCGAAGGGCTGCTTTATCCCGGTTTTACCAAGGACGATACCCAGTGGAACTGGTGGCTCGCCTATTACGATCTGATGGACGCAGTGTGAGCGGGGGAACGACGACATGACCTGGAAAACAAAATCGACTGCCACCCCCGATGCCACCACGATCCTGCGCGGACTGGTGTCCAAGAAGCGCGTGCCGCTGGGCTCGGAAATCTACAATCGCATCCTGGAGACGCTTTACGACGAAGCGGCTGCACTGGATGAACGCCGGATCGATGACTGGATCGCGATGATCGCGCAGGACATTATCTACCAGGCCCCCATCCGTCTTACCCGCACCGGCCCCAACAGGGACCGGGACGTGATGCGCACGATGTTTCACTTTGACGAGAATTACGATTCGCTGATGATGCGCAGCGGTCGCCTTCAGAAGAGTGCTTGGGCCGAAGATCCGCCATCGCGGTGTCGCCGGTTCGTGACCAACGTCCGCATCGGCGAGTGCGAGACTCCCGGTGAGTACGAAGTGGTGAGCTACCTCTTCCTGGAACGCAGTCGCGGCGATAGTCCGGATAACGAGAGAACCACGGCAGAGCGCCGCGATATCTGGCGCGACGTTGATGGCGAATACAAGCTGGCCCGGCGCGAGATAATCGTCGACCAGTCCGTCCTCGGCATGTCCAATTTTGCGGTGTTCTTGTAACTGACATGAGCGATACCGCTTCACCAACCATCGTGGTCGTCGGCAGCGGACTGGCAGGGTTCGGAGTGCTGCGCGAACTGCGCCGGCTCTCGCCCGAAGCCCGCCTGGTGCTGGTGACCCTGGAAGACGGGCATTTCTATTCCAAGCCTGCTCTTTCGACTGCGCTTGCCAAGGGAAAGACCAGCGAGACGCTGGTAACCACTCCGGCAGAAAAGATGATCGCAAATCTCAAGCTCGATGCGCGCATCGGGCGCGAAGCAGAAGCCATCGATCTTGCCGGAAAGGCACTTCTGACCACGGGCGGCCCCATTCAGTACGATGCGCTGATCCTGGCAACCGGCGCCGAACCGATCCGCCCACAAATCGGCGGAGATGCAGCGCATCGGGCGATCTCGGTCAATCAGCTTGAGCATTACGATCGCTTTCGCAACGAGCTACCCGAGGGCGCGCGCGTCCTGATCATGGGCGCTGGTCTCGTGGGAACGGAATTTGCCAATGATCTGATAACGAACGGCTACAAGCCTGTCGTTGTCGATATGCTGGATACGCCGCTGGCCCAGCTTGTGCCGCCTGCTGTAGGCAGTAAAGTACGCCAATCGCTTCAGGATAAGGGCGTTGAATGGCATTTCGGTCGCAAGGTCGAGGCTATTGACTATCGCCATACCGAACGTGGTTATGTTGCCACGCTGGACGATGACACCCGGATCGATGCCGATATCGTCCTTTCGGCCGTGGGTCTTCGTCCGCACGTCAAACTTGCGCAGGAAGCCTGCCTTGAAATCGGCCGCGGCATCAAGGTGAACGAATACGGCCAGACGAGCGAGCCGGACATCTACGCCATCGGCGATTGTGCGGAATACCCCAACGGCCTTGCAGCCTATGTGACGCCGATCATGGCGGCCGCGCGCGGAATTGCGCCCAGCGCACTCGGCACGCCGACGGCAATCAGGTTTCCTCCCCTTTCGGTGCAGGTCAAGACGACCGTGTTCCCGATCAACCTCCTTCCGCCGGCCGCTGCGGCGCAGGGCGAGTGGCGTGAGGTGGAAAGTGACGAACACGGCGACAAGCACCTGTTCGTGGACAACGACAACACAGTCCGGGGCTACGTCCTGACACGAGAAAAGTGCGAAGAACGCATGGAGATGGATAAATTGGTAGGGGAAGCAGCATGAGCGGATTGCTCGAAGGCAAGGTGGCGATTGTAACCGGCGGGGCGAAGGGCCTGGGCCACGGCATCTCGCGCCGCATGGCAAGCGAAGGCGCATCGCTGCTGATTACCGGCCGAGAAGGCGCAGCAACCGAACGTGTGGCAAAGGAAATCCGCGAGGAATTCGACACGCAGGCCATCGGCATGTCTGCCGACATGGGTGTAAAGGAAGAAGTGTTGGGAATGGTCCAGCGCGCTGTCGATGAATTCGGCGGTCTTGATACTCTCGTCAACAACGCTTCGCTGCTCTCTGACGGCGTGTTGCTTGAAAACAAGACTGACGAGATGCTCAAGCGCACGATGGAAATCGGCATCTGGGGCAACTGGTGGTCGATGCAGGCGGCCTTCCCGCACATGAAGACACGCGGCGGCGGTTCGATCATCAACTTCAGTTCGATCGATGCGCAGACGGGGGCCTGGCTGCACAGCGATTACAATATTAATAAGCTGGGGATCGTCGGGTTGACACGCAGTGCAGCGGTGGAATGGGGGCGTTTCAATATCCGCGCAAACGCTATCGCTCCCACCGGACTGGGGCAGGTCTTCGCCAAGCTTGTGGATGAAGTTCCCGGATTTCTGGAGAATGTGGTCGCGACAAATCCGCTCAAGCGTGCGGGCGACCCGGAAAAGGATATCGGGCCCGTGGTGGTGTTCCTGGCATCGGAAATGTCATCCTTCGTGACCGGGGAACTGATCAACGTCGATGGTGGGCAGAACCTGCCGGGTTACGTCAGCATTCCGCACAATCTCGAAGAACTCGAAAGGGGCGGCACATGAAGTTCCAGCCTGGCCTAGAAACCACGAATGACATCTCTGGCGACCTCATCACATCGCCCAGCGTCATCAAAATACTCTCCGGCGCGCTCGACGCGATTGCCGAGAGGGGGGTCAGGCGCCTTTCGATGAGCGACATCATCGAGGCCAGCGGCGTGTCGCGTGGCACCTTGTATCGCTATTTCTCGAATAAGGACGATGTACTCGCCGCAGTGGCGGAATTCGTCTGCACGGGTTTCGAGACCGGCATTCGCGAAGCGGCAGAAGGTATCGACGATCCGATCGAGCGCTTCCGCAAGGTGATGCACTTCTACGCAAGCTACACCAATGAAAACTCGCCCGACCGCGTATTCGAAGTCGAGCCCCGTTTTCACCTCTCCTTCTTCCGCAGCCGCTTTGATCGCTACAAGGTGGCGGTCTATTCCGCACTCGAGCCGACCTTTGCCCATATTGAGGACAAGCTGGGAAAGCGTATCAACGCAGGGGCTGTCGTCGAAACACTTGTTCGTCTCCAGTTGAGCACCTTGCTGGTGCCGGCTGATGAAAACTGGTCTGCGCTATGGAACGATAGCGCGGACAACCTGGAAGAGTGGGTGCTTGAGATTGCCCACCAACACGCCTGAATTATAAAAAGGATGCATGAAATGGCTACTCTGGCAGAAGCACCTGTAGAAACAAAGACTGGGTGGGCAGACAAAAAGGTCGCCGACAAGCTCGTGGACCGCGCCAAGGAACTGCGCGAATTTCTGTCCGAGCAGGCCCCAGAAGGCGAGAAGCGCCGCAGTCCCACAAAGGCTGTCGACGCGATGCTCAAGGACGAGGGATTTCTTCAGTTGCTCGTCCCTCAACGCCTCGGTGGCTATGGGCTTTCTCCTACCGATTTCTGCCGCGTGCAGATGGAAATCGCCAAAGGCGATCCGGCCATCAGCTGGGTGATGCAGATCATCAACGGCACAAGCTGGGTCACTAGCCTTGCGCCCGACAGCGTGCAGGAAACCGTTTTCGCCAATGGACCTGAACCTGTCTGTGGGGCCTACAACCCGCCCGGCAAGGCGAGGCAGGTCGAAGGTGGCTGGATCATCAATGGAGCCTGGCCGTACATGTCGGGCTCTCGTCAGGCGACCTGGACTCAGCAGGGCGTTGTCCTGGAAGATTACGACGGTCCCGTCGTTCCGGGCATCAGCATGTGCTACATCCCCATGAGCGAGTTCGAGATCAAGGATACCTGGTTCGTCAGCGGGATGCAGGGCACCGGCTCCGATACCGCAATTGCCAAGGACGTGTTCATCCCAGAGGGTCAGATGGTGCTGATGGACAAGCGCGCTGGCCAGATCGACCCCACGAAGAAGCATTTCGGTGCCCCGTCGGATCTGATCCCGGCGGTACCGATGGTGCGTACCACCGGCCTCGCCCAGCTTATCGGCGCGGTCGAGGCCATGCTGGAGATCGTTACTGCAGAGTCCGGCAAGCCGGTTCTTACCACCACCATCGGTCCGCGCACCGGTTCGGGTGCCTACATGCGCGATCTAGGTGAGGCTGCGGCGCTGATCGAAACCGCAAAGACGATCCTGTTTGGCCTGACGGCAAAGCTTGACCGCGTTGGCCTTGGCGAGGAATTTACGATCGAGGAAAAGACCCGGCATCGTGCCGCAGGAGCGCAGATGGTGCAAAACATTCACGCCGCCAGCGAATCGCTGATGTTTCAGGCTGGTTCTTCGGGCTTTTCGCTTGAAAAGCCGATCAACCGCTATTGGCGCGATGTTTCCATGGCGTTGCGGCACATTCAGAACATTCCCACGATCGGCTACGAGATCCAGGGTCGGGCGCTCGCCGGTGGCGATCCGATCGCACCTCCGGGCTCTTATTAAGAGCGCTTAGTCACCGTTGATCAGGCGCGCGCGGAAGAAACCCAGTATTTCGTCGCGCGCCTGAACAGTGGGCTGACCGGCTTCGTCGATCAGGTGCAGCGTCACCACGCTATGCGGGGTCTTTAGCGGCGCATCCGGATTGGCCGCACTGTCTGGCAGGACTGTTCCGACAAACCTGTCCCCCAACGCATTTTCATAGGCCGCGAACTTGGCGGCGGGGCAGAATGTATCGCCTTCGAAGCGATAGGCCCTCACCGTCAGGTCATCATCCTCCAGCCGCTGTTTCACACGGACCAGTTCGTCAGGGTCGATGGCGAGTCCGGCTGCATCATTCATAGGCAAAGATGGCTGCGACAGCACCGGCGCGATCACCGACTTTTCCAGCATCATGTTCAGCGCGAAATTGCCGGTAAAACACATGCCGATCGCGCCCACGCCATGGCCACCACATTCCGAATGCGCCTGCGCGGCCAGAGCGCGCAACCACCGCGTTACAGGGCTTGAAGCGTTCGCGGAAAAGGCGCGGAACTCCCGGCTGATGCAGGTGCGCGCCAGTGTTACCATCGTGCCGGGAACACCGGGCATCACCCCGTCACGGCCGAACAGGGAAGGCATGTAGACCGTGAATCCGGCATCGCGCACCCAACGGGCAAACCGCGCGACATAAGGACTGATGCCCGGCATTTCCGACATGACGATCACGGCCGGCCCCTCCCCCGCAACGTAAACGCGCCTGGTCTTGCCCAGCAGGGTAATCTCGCGGCGTTCGAAATCGGTCAGCGGGTCGCGTTTTTCGGGGTCGAACGAGGGCATGTCGTTTCCTTTGCGGTCAGGCAATCAGGCAGGCATCTTCAAACGACAGCCGCGGATTACGGGGGAAGAGGCTTGTCGGATCGCCATAGCCCATGGTGCACAGAAAGTTTGCTACCCAACGCCCATCGGGAAAGAAGGTGCGGTTGATTGCCTCGGCGTCGAACCCTGACATTGGACCGCAATCGAGACCCAGACCCCGTGCCGCGATGATCATATAGGCGCCTTGCAAGGGCACATTGCGCGCCAGCAGGTCGGCTATTACATCCCGCTTGCCTGCGAAGATCGAAGCGAAATCGCGCGACGGGAAGAGCTTGTGCATCTCCTCGTAAAAGCGCGTGTCGGCAGCGACGATGGCGGTGACCGGAGCCGAACGGACCTTGGCTACATTGCCTTCGCTAACGCAGCCCAGCAACCGGTCCTTCGCATTATCAGTGGTTACGAAGACAAAGCGTGCGGGGCAGGAATTCGCTGCCGTGGGTCCCCATCTCAGCTGATCGTACAGGGCCCTCAGCGTGTCTTCATGCACCGGCTTGTCGGTATAACCATTGTAGGTCCGGGCTTCGGAAAACACCGATGCCAGCTTTGTCTCGCTCATGTTTGCTCTCTCGTATTGCTGCCGTAGAGCTCCCACCATGCCATCAGAGACTTGATTGTCGGCTCCAGCTCTCGGGTCGCGTTGGTCATGGTATATTCAACCCGAGGAGGCACCTCGGCAAAAACCTTACGGGTGATGAGGCCGTCGGCTTCCAGCTCGCGCAACTGCTTGGTGAGTACGTGCTGAGAAACGCCGTTGATCGTCTTGAGAAGTTCACCGAAACGGTGCGTGCGGTGGTAAAGAAGCCAGAGAATTTCCAGCTTCCATTTGCCCGAAATCATGGTGAGCGCTCGGCGAAGCGCTTCATATTCTTCCGGGCTGACGTCCAGCTCCTCTGGTTCGACAACCTTAGTCATAAAAAGATGACTTACCCCTGTAAACTGATCCTACTTGTTGGAATTTGGTTTAGGCAATAGACTGGAAATTGCAAACAACAAACAGGCCGGCGCGTATCGCATGGCCGGGTCGATGCGCAAAAAACCGGCGCATATGAAGAGGAAGCCAAAAGTGCAGACCGATCTACCCCAACCGACAATTCCCGACCATGTGCCCGAGGAACTGGTGAAAGATTTTCCCTACATTTTCGGCATGACCACCAAGGAAGAGCCGCACCTCGAGTGGGCGCCGCAAATCCACGCACAAGGTCAGGATATTTTCTACGCGCCTCACGCGTACCCGGGATGCACACCTGCATGGGTGGTGCGCCGGATGGACCATCTGCGCGAAATCTATTTCGACACCGATACCTTTTCGAGCAAGGATTTCTCACCCTATGCGAAACTTATCGGCGAAAACTGGACCAATACGCCTGCCGAGGTCGATCCCCCCAACCACGCCAAATATCGCAAGATGGCGAACCCGTTGTTCACGCCGAAGGCGGTGTCATCGCTCGACGACAAGATACGCAAATATGCGGTCGATTATGTCGAGGCCTTCCGCCATCGCGGCGAATGTGAATTCATGGGCGAATTCGCATTCGAATTCCCGATCAAGGTGTTCCTCGAACTGATGGACTTTCCGCTCGAACACACGCGCAAGTTCCTCGAGTGGGAGTACGATCTGCTGCACGTTTCCGACATGGGCAAGATGGCAGAGGCAACCCGCAATGTAGTGGGCTTCCTGCGCGAGCAGATCGAAGATCGGCGCAAGGCACCGCGCGACGACATGATCAGCTACGCGCTGAAGGTGGATGTCGATGGCGCGAAGCTGAATGACGACGAACTGGTCGGCTTCTCGTTCAACCTGTTTATTGGCGGACTCGATACCGTTTCTACCAACATGGGCCTACAATTCACCCACCTGGCTCGCAATCCTGAAGACCAGGAATTCCTGCGCAACAACCCCGATGAAATTCCCCATGGAATAGACGAGCTGATGCGCGCCTATGCCGCTGTGACGACGTTTCGCACGTGCCGGAAGGAAACCGAATTCCACGGCGTGAAGATGATGCCTGGCGACAAGGTGATGATGAGCACCACGCTGGCAGGGCGCGATCCGGTGGAGTTCGAAAACCCCGGCAAGGTGGATTTCAGCCGCCGTCCCCGCCATGTATCTTTCGGCTACGGGCCGCACACTTGCATTGGCATGCACCTGGCAAAGCGCGAGATGCGCATCGCCCTCGAAGAATTCCTCGGCAGGATCCCGCAATTCAGCATCAAGTCTGGCCACCAGCTGGAATACCATTTGGGCATGATTCAGCCGGTGACGCTACCGCTGGTGTGGGTTCCCCAATGAGCGGCGGCGAATTCACCGGTAAAGTGGATCTTGTGACCGAAGCCGCATAGGGTCTCGGCCACGCACTCAGTCTCCGCTTAGCGCCTAAAGGTAGCAGCCTCTACCTCGTCTATTTGAATGCAGGGGGCCTAGCCCAAACCGCGCGACGGTTGGAAGAAGGGGGCGGCATTTGCATCAGCGTGACAGGCAAGATTAGTAATCCTAATATCCGCGTACGCAGTCCCACCGCGATGAAGACTTTCGGATAGCTGACAAAATTCTCAAAGGCGGGCTAATCGTCGTTCAGGCCGAACCCGATTTTCAACATGACCTGATAACGGTCAACTTTTTGATCAGCGATCGCACCGCGCACTTCGGTCACCTGAAACCATTGCAGGTTTTCGACCGTCTCAGCTGAACGCGCGACTGCTGCATCGATAGCGTCTTCGACGCTTTTCTCGGAGGTTCCTACAACCTCGATCACTTTGGCTACATGATTCATTTTATTAGAACCTCCTTCGAGCAACGCTCTCCTTAGTAAACGAGACTTCTCGCGAATAGTTTCAGGTAATTTTGCTCAAATCTCAATCGAAGTCCGGCTCTGACAGAAGAGCGAACAATTCGAGGAGAACGAGGTTTACCGAAGAGCAGATCATTAACGTGCTGAAGGAAGCTGATCGCAAATTCGATTGAACAGGCTACAAAATGGCTAACAGATCCTTCAACTTACGAGCGATCGGTAAAGTGCCATACTGTCGCTTCTTTAGACTTAAATTAAGTGCCCGCTTTCTGATCCCGCTCTCGCCGTCATGACCCCATTCGAGCGTGACCAGATACGCCCGACGCAAACCAGTAAAGGTAGCCAATCGAATAAGTCGGACAATTGTGGTCTTTTGCGCTCTTGAGCAGCCGCGATGAACCGCGCGATATTTTTTCGGAGGTTCAGATGATTGTCGCGCGCTGACCATCCAACGAGGGTGTAGAAGTGGCTACATTGATACTAACGTGACCTCGCAAGCGCCCCTTTTCCAGAAGATCTCGTAGTGTCTGTACACCTCTATCGACTGCCCTTTCCGTGTTGGATCGACTGTCTCACCAGGCTACTACCTTGGTCGCGTTCGCGGATCGTTCCAAACAGCAAGCGGCACTCACTCTATTTTTATTCCGTCCGATCAAGAGCGGCCCCCCATGTTTTGTTGGTACTTGCAGCTAAAGCTTCCCATTCCGGACTAGAAGGCCGATCTGGAGCCGAACATCTCTATTCGTGGATAAGTGCTTTAAGAATTGTCGGATCCACCACCGTTTGGCTATCGAGAGCTATCTTCAAAAAGTTCAAATTATCATGCGTCAGGGCCTTCGTGAGCCTGAACGTCGCATTGGGCCTTGGGTGTCGCCAGGATTGAACATCTGATGCAAGCAGAACGCCGCATAGCCGCAGATTGACACCCCATTTGTTTAAGTCGATACCTGATCTCGCATCCGCAAAAGCGGAAAGGATGAGAGGATATGGTTCGACCCGTTACATTCATGGGAAGGCTGTGGGCGTCGTACCTTCGGGGATTGACCCTTTCGTGCGGTGCCAATCGGAAAGACGGTTGCGGACATTCACGCCTGGGCGGTGCGGGATCGCGCGACGGGGCCTATCGCCCGGATGTCAAAACCAACGGAGATTGATCAGGTGAGCGCAGATACAGTGATCCGTGCCGGTCGCCCCAGCGCGGAAGACGGCGAGGCGTTGACCGATCGAATACTGCAGAAAAGCTGGGCGCTGCTGCTCGATATCGGCTTCGAGAACTTTTCCTTCGACAAGCTCGCCCGGTTCGGCAGGTTCGGCAAACCCACCATCTATGCACGCTTTGCGAACAAGGCCGAACTTTTGCGGGCCGTACTTCTGCAAAGCATCGAGGAGCATACGCAGGGCCTGTTCGATTCGGTAGCCGGGCAGTCCATCGACGAGGCAATTCCCGCGTTATGCGCCAATGCCGTCGAGTACTTTCACTCGCCCGAAGGACGCCTAACGGACCGGCTTATCGACTGGCTCGATATCGAAGCGGGCGATGATGGACCGTCCCTGCGCGGCTGGACCGCCACGGAAGCCACTTCCAAAATACGCCAACGGATCGAAAGTTCTATCGCGCATGGCGAGATCGAGGTCTTGGATATCGACGCGATATCGCTCTTCCTCCTCGAAGGAGTTACGGGACACGCGAGGCTGACGAAAGTCGATGATCATTTCGACCGCGAACATCACCTTGAATGGGCGCAACGCTATTGGGCGATGATCAAACGGGCCTTCCGCTATTGAGGTGGCAGCCAAGCAGAGATTGGGCACTCGAATGTCTGCTTTCGAGTTCTGAATATCGTTCAGTAAATTTTCGACGTGGGGCGTAAAGCGGACTGTTGCCTTGTTTTTACAGCGTGCTAGCTTTTCAAGATGTCCAACGCCATAACCCCGTGGTCCCCATACGAGGGACGCACTTCGATGGTGTCCGCTGGACGCAAAGCTCTCACCTCGGCGTTTGCAGAATTGGTTGTCTCACGACAAGGATTCTTGCCCTACGAGCTACCGGATATTTTTGCTGCACCGGTGGACGAGGCTGAGAACGATGCTGCGCGCGACCTCGTTCGGCTCGAGGTTGAGCACATGACTCGCATGTTCGCGAATGGCCGCCTCACCAGTTTCGCACGTCCTCTCGGCGGCGGGGAAGTTGTAGCAATCAGACCGCAACTGTGGGAGCTTGACGATCCGCTGCCCCGCTTCGCCACAGGCGCGCTAAACCTTGAACACTGGGCAGATGCAAGCGCCGAACCGACCCATCGCATCTTTGTCGACAGCGAAGATTTTGACAGCTGGCTCGCGAAGCTCAAGCCGCTTGGGCCGTTGACCAATCGGCAGGTTGAAGAAATCATCGATCCACAGTTGAGAGCCGCCAGATCTGTCGCGAGAAGGACAGTCGAAAGAGATCACGAACAGCCGGAGTTGGGCGAACGTGGAGGCACCCAAGCAGCATCCCCGCCAGGTGTCGGCCCCGAGCTGCTTTCGGTTGAAGAAGTCAGCGCACTTATCGGACGAAGTCGATCATCGATCTACGCAGATGAAAAGAACGGCCGGTTTCCCGAACCTTTGAAAATCGGCTCGAGCGCACGTTGGATAAAGTCTGAAGTGCTCGCCTGGATTGCTGAACAGGCCGCCAAGCGAGGCGAAGGCTAACGCCGCTATCGTCGCGGACTGTCGACGATCTCTGCTGGGGGTATCGAACCTTCCATGATCATGTCGGCCCAGCGCTGCGCAAGTTCGCGGCGGCGTGGCATGTAAGCGGCGCGATTATACCGCAACTCGCTTGCGCTCATTCCCTTGGGCGTATGCGCGAGCATCAGGTCGATGATCATTCGGTCTGCCAAGAGGCGAACATCATTGCCGAGTTCGCGCTCGGCAGCCTCGTTCATGATGGTCGAAAAGCTGGAACGCCAGCCATGCGGAACGTGGCGACCCTTGTATCCTTCGCGATTGTAGAGATAGCCAATGGCGTTCTCGCTTATGGGCTTGAGCCCCGAACGTGCGCCGGGAAACACGAAGGGAGATCGACCCGTCAACCATTGAACGGCGCGTAACGTTTCAACAGACTGTGCCGACAGTGGAACCAAATGTTCGAAAGCTTCGTCGCTACGAAGGTGTAGCTCCTGCTTGATCTTCTCCGCAGGCACTTTCCATAACGCGCTGCCGCTATCCGCGTTGGCATATGCCCAGTCGACGCCGGTGATATCATTCCATTCCATATAGCGTATCATCCCAGGCCGCTGAGCGGTAAGAGCGAGCACGCGGGCTGCGAGACGATTGACCGGTGAAGCCCCCGCCCGATCGATGTCGCCCATCATGGTACGTATAGTTTCAACATCTGTTAGAGCAGGGTAGCGCTTTGCTGGCGGCAAGGGCTTCAACGCCTCGTTGATATCGACCGCCGGATTTTCGACCTGGGCACCCTGTGCATTGGCGTACCGATAGATCGCCGCAACCCGCTGCTTGATCCGGCGTGCAGTTTCAATTGCGCCGCGGCCTTCGATCTTGCGCAGTACCGCTAGCAACAGAGGCTTGTCGATTTCAGCCATCGGCATCGATCCAAGGTGCGGAAAGATATCGCGTTCAAGGCTCGTGATGACATCTTTTACATGGACCGGCTTCCACCGCTCAATCTGGAGTGCATGCCATTCGCGTGCCATGTCCTCGAACGATTTCGGCGAATCACTCCCGCCTACCAGACGAGCTCTCTTGGTGGCATGGCGAGGATCACAGCCCTTGCGCAGGATTCTCTTCGCTTCGTCCCGTTTCTCGCGGGCGTCCGCTAGCGAAACCTCGGGATATGTACCCAAGGTAAGCAAGCGTTCCTTCTTCTCGAAGCGGTATTTGAAGCGCCAGCTCTTATGCCCGCTCGCCGATATGTGCAGATGCAACCCGCGGCTGTCGGTTAATTTGTAAGCCTTGTTTTTCGCAGTGGCTGCCCGCACTGCCTTGTCCGTCAGCATCCGATACCCCCAATCCGAATTTCCGATACCCCCAATTTACCCCTACATGCTTTCGGCTAAGGGTAGATTGGCATGGACAGCATAGGAGTCGGAAATAGTCGAATTGTAAAGGTTTTCGCGCAATTTTGGCGATGTCTGGACAGCCTCAAAACAGCAAGTGGCGGAGCGGGTGTCCGCACATTCTTCCGACTAACCAGATGTTTTTATGTTCAAAATATCGGCTTATCTGAATTTATACCCACAGTATTCCCCACACTATGCGGCGATCGCTTAGAGGTCCGTCTTTCCTTCACACGGGTGGGGTCGTAAGTTCAATCCTTGTGACGTGACCCCCTGATATTCCTCCAAGTATGATTAGAGTCCGGCCCTGACAGAAGGACGGACGAGATGAAGAGAAC
>CANKZR010000002.1 GCA_947488625.1 uncultured Sphingomonadaceae bacterium
AGTAAAATCATGACGAACCGACGCAATCCCGCGCCTCCGGCTGCGACGCTCGACATAAACTGCGACTGCAAAGAATACGTCTAATGCTGAGCTCAGCATTAAACGTATTCGCGCGGACTAAGGTCGATATCGAGCGCCTCGCGTTCCTCGTCGCTGAGATCGGCGAGCCGGCGGTCGAGCATGGCCTCAGCTGTCGAAACCAGCTGCACGACCACCGAATGATCTCTACCGAGCGCTTCTTCCATAGCCGGGATAAGACTCGGCAGTTTCATCGACAGAAGCAGCTGCGAAAAGAAGCGCTGCTTTGTGCCTTCAAATTTTGACAGCGCGGCAGCCTTGGCATTGCGATTGAGCGTATCGCCGCTGTCCTCGTCGACGACTCGTGTGGCTTCGAGCGCGTCATCGAGATTGCGGTGAATGATCGCCCAGGCTTCGGCATAGGCGTCGTAGATACTGATCTGCGCTTCGGTCAGGCAGTGTTCTAGGATCTCGTATTCGACCCCGGCAAAAGACAGCGCGCGGGCGAGGTAAAGACCTTGTGCCTTGAGGTCGCGAGCAACGAGTTCCATCGCCGCGACCCCGCCCGCGCGGATATCGCTCATGAAAGCTTCGTGCGTCGGGAACGCAGTTTCGGGTCCCCAGAGGCCGAGCCTGGCGGTGTAACCAAGATTAGCGATCTCCGACGCGCCGGTGGCGGAAGCATAAAGCACGCGGGCGCGCGGCAGATGGTTCTGCAGCCGGAGGCCCGCCATGCCTTGCTCCGAGCCCTTGACCTTGCCGCGGGTCGACGAAGACCCGAGGGCGTTGGCCATCGCATGGGATTCGTCGAACGCGATTACGCCTCCGAACTCTTCGCCCGTCCAGGCAAGGATCTGGTCGAGGCGCGTGTCTTCGGCGCGCCCCGAGCGCAGTGTCGGATAGGTGACAAACAGAATGCCTTCGGACAGCGTTACGGGTCGCGCGAGCTTCCAGCGCGAGAGGGGCTGGATATCGAGCGGCAGTCCGCCAAGTGCTTCCCAGTCGCGGCGTGCATCTTGCAGCAGCGCCTCGTTCTTGGTGATCCAGATATGCCGACGTTCACCCGCGAGCCAACGGTCCATCATGACCGCCGCAATCTGCCGCCCCTTGCCCGCTCCAGTACCATCGCCGAGGAAGAAGCCCTGCCGGTAGGCTTGCCCGTCCTCGGACAGCTCAAGCATCGCCCCTTCCTGACTCGGTCGAAACTGTCCGGGTAGATCGCGGTCAAAGGCCTGGCAGGCGTAGATGAGCGTCTCGCACTGTGCCGCAGAGAGGAGCTTGTCTGCTTTCCAGTTCGCGGGCAGCAGCGGCCGGACCTCCGGAACAGGTGCCGCAACCGACCCCATTGCGACCGATTCCACCAGTTGAGTGGGATGTATCGGAGCATCAGCAAACGCGATGCGGCTTGGCCGATAGGGGAGATAGATACCTACTTGCTCAGGCACAGGTGCAGCTTCCGCCAGTGCGGCATAGCTGAGTACGGCCGCATCAGCCCCAGAGGCTGGTTTCGTCGCAAACGGTGCCGAAGGTCGGATCGCTGTCCGATGCTCCACGGGGCTCGGCAGAGTTCGCACCGGCAGGCGATGTATATCGGCCGATATTAAGGCGCGAGGCGAAAGACCCGCGAGGAGTGCATGGAGCTGGCTCAACTCGGACGTATCGCCGGTGATCGGTCGGCTTTTACCCGCCGGAACCTTATCGAACACGACCAGGCGAACGGCGATACCCGTCCCGGTGCGGGCAAACATTCGCTGCAATCGAACATCGAGCAGCAGCGAAGTCTTGTCCTGTGCCTTGGCAAAGCGCGAAGCGTCGAAACCATCTGGCATGATCGCGGCGATCCTGCCGCCACGGGCGCAGGCCCGGATTGCGCTTCGAAGATGGCGCAGCGCTGTACCGCCGTCGCTGCCGCGCTCCTCGCTACGCGCAAAGGGCGGATTCATCAGGACGACCGAGGGGATCGGGCCGCGATGCAAGTCGGCGATAAGTTCGCCATCGTAGGAGTTGATCGCGGCATTCGGAAAGATGTGTGCCAGGCTGTCGCGTCTGCCAGCATCGATCTCGTTCAGAGTAAGCGATGCGGCTTGGCCGTAGGCCCAGGTCGCGAAAGCACCATTGCCTGCAGAGGGCTCGAGCATGGTGTCGCGCGAGGAAAGCGCTGCGGCTTTCGCAAGCAGCCAGGCCAGCATCGGCGGGGTCGAAAATTGCTGAAGTTCGACTTGGGCTTCGCTGCGCACATGACGAGGCGGTAGAGCCGCCTCGAGCCAGTCGAAGCGCGCTTCCGCTTCGTGGAAGCCGGTCGTCAGATCGATCCGCGAAGATCCACGCAGCCAGAGCAGGGAGCCTATCTCGATCGCATTGTTGTAGTCGTCGATGGTCCAGGCGCTGCCCCAGTCCTGAACTCCGGTCTCGTCAGCGAACAAAGCGGAAATATCGGCTCGAGTGAGATGACGTCCAGAAGCGAGGCGCTCGGTAATTTTGACGCCGATAGCGCAGGCCAACGGAACGGCCTGAGATTGTCGGTGGGCGGGAAAAAGGTCTGACTGAAACATGGCGAAAAGTCCTCCTGATTGAGGCATCGGGACACGCGCCCTCTGCCGGATCAGGAAATCGAAAAGCCCTCTCTCCTCTTACCGCATTGCCTTACGCCGCAGCCATGCCTGGAGTTCGTCGTTCCAGTCGGTGCCTCGCGCAGACGGCTTCCGGATATGGAACGTCCGGCCATCACACGCATTAGCGGATAGGCCCCGTTCGACTGCGAGATCACCACCGCTATCGTAATCGACGAAGAGATGAAGCTCGCTCACGCTTTCGGGAATGCTGACCAGACCGAAGCGCTCATTGCCCAGTGCTGCCCAGACGGGGATGCCGGTCAAGGCATAGGCCGACATTGCGCTCTCGATCCCTTCGGCGAGTCCGAGTTTACCATCCACCGGGGCGAAGAGCCGAACGGCAGCTTCACCTAGCGAGCCAAGAGCCCGTTTGGGTTTGTCGAAACCAGCCTTCGCGCAGCTGTCCCGCGAGAGGAAGGTCCGGTGGATAGCGATCGGTCCCTCGTCGAGACTGACCGTAGCAATCATTGCGGGTAGGTAGCGGGTGCGCCCTTTGGGGCCGAGCGGTGTTCGCGGATGAAACCGAAGAGCAGAAGAGGCGGCGAGGATGCCGCGGCTCTCGAGATAGGCCTTGGCCGGGCTGGGACGCAAAGGCTCCGCTTCGCGCCAGATCCTCAACGCCGCCGCTGAAGGATTGCGTTTTTCATTCGGCTCGGAACGGACTACTGACGAAGAGTCCGAGAATAGGATGGAAGCGTTGAAGCCCTCGCGTGCCAGCGCAGCAAGCACTGCCTGCTGATCGCAACCGGCAAAGCAGTGAAAAAGGATGGCTTTGCGACCGAGCGTCACGCCCAACGATGGCGTGCTGTCATCATGTGCAGGACAACAGGCCATGCCCTTCGTGCCCGACCATCTGCCGCCTCGACTTTCGCAGATACGGCGTGCGGTCCCTTCCAGTGAGGTGGGTCTTGTCGTTTCATGAGTGGGCATGGGTTATGCGGTCCTTTTGGCTCGCTCCCCACAGCCTACCTCTGCTCTTACTGGCGTCCGCAGTACCCTGACAGGAAGCGGCGACCGCAATAGCTTGTCGTGTCTGGTCATAGAATGCATGACATATCATGCGCTATTGCATAAATTAACATGATATGTCATGTACTGCCTATGCCACGCGCTTCCAGAGCAGCTAGCGGACTGCCGCCACAAAGCCAGCGAGCTATAACTCAGCTCGGCAAGGACATCGCGCTTGCCCGGCGTCGCCGCAAAATGCCGCAGCGGTTGATGGCGGAACGAATGCTGGTGTCGGTTCAGACACTTCAGCGGCTCGAAGCTGGTGATCCGACAGTTGGTCTCGCAGTCCTTGTGAGCGCATTGCATGTGCTGGGAATGACCCAGCGCCTTGCCAGCTTGGTTGCGCCAGAGAGTGATCGAGCGGGCATAAGCGAGGACCTCTCGCGCTTGCCCGAGCGAACGCATGCAGCCAGCGATGACGAGCTGGATTTCTGATCGGTCATGACAATCGTCCGCTCCTACGTATTCGTCCATCTTCCCGAAGGTCCTGTCCCGGCGGGACTGCTGACGATGACCGACGAACCGCGCAACCAATTTGCAACGTTCGCTTATGGACGCCGGTATCTTGAGCGCCCTGACCGAATCCCCGTCGATCCGGTGGCCCTCCCGCTGCACGATGCCGGGACCAGCCGGACCTTCCGCACGGAGGAAGGGTTTGCTGTCTTCGGCGGCATCCGCGACGCCGCTCCCGATGGCTGGGGCCAATATCTTATGTACAAGGCTATGGGCGACCGTCTGCCGAGCGAGATCGACCTCATCCTTGCTTCGGGAGAACACCGCGTCGGCGCGCTCGCATTCGGGCCAACTCCGGAGCGACCAGAGCGCATCACTCCATGGGGCGATGGTCCTGCTCCGGGCGAGGAGTTCACCCTCGCCAAACTCGCCGAGGCAGCCGAACGAGCGCAACACGTCGATGAGCTGGATGACAACTTGCGCGCGCTGCTTGCTGCCGGTTCGTCGCTCGGCGGCGCCCGTCCAAAGGCGGCAACACAAATCGGCTATCAGCCCTGGATCGCCAAATTCCAGAAGCACGGCGACAGCTTTCCTGAATGCCGCGTAGAGCTGGCGACTATGCAGCTGGCCAGCGAATGCGGCCTCAATGTACCCGCGCTCGATTTCCGCTGTGTACTTGACCGCGATATCTATCTGATCGAACGGTTCGACCGCGTGCCGCATGGCAACTGGCTCGAGCGGAGACCGTTCGCGTCGGGGCTCACCATGCTGGGCGCGCATGAAAGCGAGGTAAGCAGCTACAGCTACGCTGATCTCGCTGGCGCGATACGTCAGCACGGGACGCAGGTCCGCGCAGACCTCCATGAGCTGTTCCGCCGAATGGTGTTCAATATTCTCGTAACGAATGACGATGACCACCTGCGCAATCACGGATTTCTTTTCGACGGAACTGGCTGGCGGTTGTCTCCACTCTACGATGTCGTTCCCAAGCCGCAGGTGGGGCTGGAGCGACGCCTTGTGCTGGGCGTTGGTCCGGAAGGACGCAATGCGACCATCGGAAATGCGCTTGCCGGAGCAGCAGTATTCGATCTCGGCCCCGATGAGGCCTCGACCATAACCGAAGAGTTGCGCGTGATGGTTGCAGCGCGCTGGCAGCCATTGTTCGAAAAGGCGGGGTTAAGTCCTGCGGACAGAGGCCGCTTTGCCACCTGCTTCCGGTTAGCAATCGAAGATGGCTAGGCAACCTCCCTCTACTTGCCATCACCCAGACCGCGCCTGCCTCAATCAGCATGAACTGATCCGCAAATACCGCTGCGCGGACTGCGGCGCGGTGATGATGTGTGCGTGCGACGAGGTGCGCGGGCATCGCTTTCTGCCGCATCAACTAAGCGAGGGCTGCGAACTCGATACGCAGGAGCGGGTGCCGGTAACGCATGGCTTCCAAGAGGGAGTTTGTAGTGAATGCCGTGGATTGCCCGCCGATCCGGCACCAGCAGCGGCGATCCACGGGCGCACCAGCAAGATCAGGCGGTACTATTGGCGCGAGCTGTTCTTTGCCAAAGAAGCTGCACTGCACGATTGGGACTCAGAGCATCCGGACGCGACTCACGATGAGCGGCGCTCTGCGCAGTCCGCAATAGAAAAAGCGGTGCTGCAGGATATCAAAGAGCTGCACGCGAGCGCACCCAAATATGCTTTCACTGAAAAGTCACAGGCAGAAGTGATCGATCAATACTCGGTCGAAGTGGAACCTCTGCAGGCGACATATGCCAAGGTCGGACGGAAGGGCGCTCAGATCGTAGTTGGCGATGAGATAATCAGCGCCGAAGAATTCGCTTTGCGGCACTATTCCGGGCAGGGCTGGCAAGTCCTGCAGCTTGAAAGCGTTCCCTTCCACGCACTGTTCGGCGTGATGATGTGGATAGTCATCCAGGATCCAATCGACCCTAAGAACCGGATTGTAAGTTTCGGTGATCGTACTGCGTATGAAGAGCGGCGAACGAAGGAACCGATCTGGACACATTTGCCGAGCGACTTTGGGTCTGCAGGCTATGGAATCCGGCGCGCAACAGCGATCGAGAAACATTTCGACGAATTTCTGCACGACGACGATCTTGAGTGGTTATTCGACTATTGGCGGTTCCACAGCGAAAACCTGCGTCAGTATCTCTGGGCACATCGACCGGAGGATGTCGAGCGAGCTCGCAAGTTGCTCGAGATTTTACCACCTCAAACAATCAAAGCCATTCTGCACTATCTCGTGCAAGACTACTGGGGCCGATATCTGGGATGGCCGGACTTGCTACTGCACCGCGAAGGGGAGTTCCGGTTCGTCGAGGTTAAGTCGTCCTCGGACAGGCTGAGCGATGATCAGAAGCGATGGATCGCTGACGATCATGATGTTCTCAAGCTGCCCTTTTCCATAGCCAAGATTCACCGGATCGCCAGCCAGGCCTAGTTGCGATCGTAGGGCGCCCTTCAGCACTCAACGTCGAGAGAATAGCACTTAGTAATTCAAATTTGCTTGGTGATTACCCGGTGATTGCCAGCGAAGTTTTTGAGGTTCAAAATTTCCGATATTAGATAATATTTTCAGCGTTTTAATGTGCTTAAGTATATAAAATCTGGTACTTTCGCTATCGGCGCAAGTGACGAGGGGCCGCCCTTCGCAGAACGGCCCCCTGAAAATTCGGATGTTGTCTAGAAGCGGACACCGAGACCGGCCACGACCTGATCGGTGGTGGCGTCGCCGAAATCGCTATCGGCCACGTCGCTGTATCTTGAGCGGCGATATTCCAGGCGCGCCTCCAGCGGTCCCGGCAATTGAACCTGCAGGCCGCCACCAAAGCGCAGTCCATCGGCATTCTCGTCAAGTTCCGAGAGCGAGCCGGCAGTCGTGAAGGCCCGCGTATCGAGCGAGGTGTACCCCACCTTGCCGTAGGCGGCGATGCCCGGCGTTAGCGCCACACCCGCGCGCGCGCCGAGATAGTACTGGCCATCAGCGTCGAGACCGTCGCGCGCGCCCGCAAAACTGCCGGGAAATTCGGCCGAGTTGTCGCTGGTGGAAATCTCTCCTTCCACACCGACAAAGGCGTTGCCGAGCGAAAGATCGTAGCCTGCCGTAATACCGTAGACGACCGAATCGGCGTCGGCCTGCACCGACCCGTCATCCGAGTCCACATTGAGGCCCTCGTAACCGCCCAGCGCGCCGACGTACAAGCCGCCGGATGCGGCGTTGCGGTCTTGTGCGAGGGCAGGAGTTGACGCCATTCCGGCGACGATTGCGATCACTGCGATTGTCTTTTTCATTTTGTATCCTTTCGCGTGCGAATTCGTGCACAGACCCGCCAATCCGCCAGCTTTCGTTGCCCGGAAATGAACGCACGCAGGTTGACCGCGCAGGCGCGTCAAACCGCTCCGCGTGTTCCACGGAACGAGGATGGACCTTTGGCTCAGCCGGGATTCGCGCCGGACCTTCTCAAGCGGTAATCACCCCACCACCCCGGCGCTTGCGAGCACTGCAAGCGTAAGCACGTCGGGCGCGATAGAGGTCATCGGGGCGATCTGCACCGGCTTTTCCGAACCGATCAGCATCGGTCCGATCACCGCATCGCCCGATAGTTCGCGCAGCAGCTTGGCCGAGAGATTGGCGCTTTGCAGGCCGGGAAGGATCAGCACGTTGGCAGGCCCGGACAGGCGGCTGAAAGGATACAGCGCCATCACCTTGGGGTTGAGGGCAGCGTCTGGAGCCATCTCGCCTTCGTATTCGAAGTTCACGCTCTCGTCGGCATCCAGGAGCGCCACGGCCTCGCGAATATTGCCGAGCCACTGGCCCGATGGATTGCCGAAGGTGGAATAGGACAGGAAAGCGACACGCGGTTCATGCCCCATGCGCGTGGCAACGGCGGCCGTTTCCTTCGCGATATGCGCAAGCTGCTCGGACGTCGGGCGTTCGTTGATCGTCGTGTCGGCAAGGAAAGTGGTGTGGTTCTTGCCCAGAACCATGTGGATGCCAAAAGGTGTCGCACCCTCTTTCGGATCGAGCACCTTGGATATATCACGCGAGGACTGGCTGAACGGGCGGGTCAGACCCGTGATCATCCCGTCACCCTGGTCCAATGCCACCAGCAGGGCGGCGAAGACGTTGCGCTCCTGGTTCACCATGCGGCGCACGTCACGTTCGGTATAGCCCCGTCGCTGAAGCCGCTTGTAGAGATATTCCACCATCGGTTCGATGTGTTCGTAGTTGGCTGAGTTGGCGATCTCGTAGCTTTCCGGATCGTCGACCTTCAGTTCCTTCAGCTTCTCCAGCACCCGTTCGGTACGCCCTACGAGGATCGGCGTGCCGTAGCCGAAATCGCGGAACTGGATGGCCGCGCGCAGGGCCACGTCCTCCTCGGCTTCCGCAAACACCATCCGCTTGGGATTGGCCTTGGCATCCTCGTAAACGCGGGTCAGTGCCGCGGTGGTGGGATTGAGGCGGCTGCGCAACTGCAACGTGTATTCGTCGAAATCCTCGATAGGAGCCTGCGCAACACCCGAATCCATCGCCGCTCTGGCAACAGCGCAGGAAACCCGCTCCATCAGGCGCGGATCGAACGGTGCGGGGATAATGTACTCCCGGCCAAATTGCTGGTTCATGCCATAGGCGGCCGCGACTTCTTCGGGCACGCGTTCGCGGGCGAGTTCGGCAATGGCGTGCGCTGCAGCAACCTTCATTTCCTCGTTGATCGCGGTTGCGCGCACGTCCAGCGCGCCGCGGAAAATGAAGGGGAAGCCCAACACGTTGTTGACCTGGTTGGGGAAGTCGCTGCGTCCGGTGGCGATGATCGCGTCGGGGCGCACCGCCTTGGCTTCGTCCGGCATGATCTCGGGCACGGGGTTGGCCATCGCAAAGATGATCGGGCTGTCGGCCATCTTCTTCACCCATTCGGGCTTCAACGCGCCTGCGGCCGACAGGCCGAGGAAGATATCCGCACCGTCCAGCGCTTCTTCCAGGGTGCGCGCCTCGGTGGGCACGGCATGGGCGCTTTTCCACTGATCCACATTGTCGCGGCCGGGGTAGATCGGGCCGCTACGATCGCACACGATCACGTTTTCGTGCGGCACGCCGACGGACTTGATGAGCGCGGTGCAGGCAAGTGCGGAGGCGCCCGCCCCGTTCACCACCATTTTCACATCCTTCAGGTCGCGGCCCGTAAGATAGGCTGCGTTGATCAGCCCGGCGGCAGCGATGATCGCGGTGCCATGCTGGTCATCATGCATGATCGGGATATTCATCCGGTCGCGCAGCGCCTGCTCTATGATGAAGCATTCGGGCGCCTTGATGTCTTCGAGATTGATACCACCAAAGCTGGGCTCCATCAGCGCAACCGCTTCGATGAACTTTTCCGGGTCCTCGGTATCCAGTTCGATATCGATAGAATCGACATCGGCAAATCGTTTGAACAGTACCGCCTTGCCTTCCATCACCGGCTTGGACGCCAGCGCACCCAGGTTGCCCAGCCCCAGGATTGCCGTACCGTTGGATATTACGGCAACAAGGTTCGCCCTGGCCGTATATTTCGCAGCCAGTGAGGGATCGCGCGCAATCTCTTCCACCGGAACCGCGACACCGGGCGAATAGGCGAGGCTGAGATCACGCTGCGTCGTCATCGGCTTGGAGGCGATGATCTCTATCTTACCGGGTCGGATAGTTTCGTGGTAAAACAGTGCCTCGCGCGCGGTGAAGCTGTTGTTGTGGTCGTCGGCCAAGCTAAGTCTCCTGTATCGAGCCGGTCCATAGAGCCCAATTGCCCGCCGCGATAGGGGAAAGCAGGCTTGCCGCTCTTCCCGAATCGGCCCGCGCGCCTGTATTCGCGCTGGCACGATGGCTGGATCCGCAACTCCGATGATGGCGCAGTATTCCGACCTCAAGTCGGAGGCCGGCGATTGTCTGCTGTTCTATCGGATGGGCGACTTTTTCGAACTGTTTTTCGACGATGCGAAGACGGCCGCCGGCGTACTCGACATCGCGCTGACCACGCGCGGCGAACATGCGGGCAAGCCCGTACCCATGTGCGGCGTTCCCGTACATGCGGCGGAAAACTACCTTGCCCGGTTGATCCGCGCAGGCTGTCGCGTGGCAATCGCTGAACAGGTGGAGACGCCGGACGAGGCGAAGGCCCGCGCCAAGCGAGAGGGCACGCCTTCGTCGAAAGCTCTGGTCAGGCGTGATATCGTGCGGTTCGTGACGGCAGGCACGCTGACGGAAGAAGCGCTGCTGGAGCCGCGCCGCGCCAACATGCTGGCCGCCGTCTGCGAGCTGCGCGGCGCGTGCGGCGTTGCGGCCTGCGACATCTCGACAGGCGCGATGCAGCTTGAGGAATGCGAGCCGCAGCGCCTTTCCGCCGTGCTGGCGCGGATCGGCGCAAGCGAAGTCGTGGTGCCCGAAGGCTGGGACGATATGCCACAGGATGCGGTGATCCGACCGCGCGGGGATTTCGCCAGCGATGCGGGCGAGGCGCAGCTGAAAAAGGTTCACGGCGTGGCAACGCTCGACGGATTTGGCCAGTTCAGCCGGGCCATGCTGGCGGCAGCTGGCGGCCTAGTCGCCTACCTCGAACACGCCGGGCGCGGCGAACTGCCGCTGCTGTTGCCGCCCACCCTGCGTGCCAGCGGGCAGCACATGGCGATGGACGAGGCGACCCGCGCCAGCCTCGAGATCCTCGCCAGCCAGCAGGGCGGACGCAGTGGCAGTCTGATCGCTGCCATCGATCGTTGCGTTACCGGCGCCGGTGCCCGGCAACTGGCCGAGGATCTCTCCGCCCCGCTGGCAGACCGCCACGCGATCGAGGCGCGGCTGGCGCTGGTCGGTTACCTTCTTGCCGATCCGCTCCTGCGCTCGGACCTGCGGGCAATCCTGCGCAGCCTGCCCGATATCGGGCGTGCGCTGGGGCGGCTGGTGGCGGGGCGTGGCAGTCCCCGCGATCTTGGCCAGGTTCGCGATGGACTGAGCGAGGCGCGGCGTTTGCACGAATTGCTGAAGGCCAAGGGGGAACGCCCCGCCCTTCTCGATCGGCTTCTGCCCGATCTTGCCGGCCATGGCGAACTGACCGACCTGCTCTCGCGCGCTCTCGTTCCCGCGCCCCCGACCGAACGGCAGTCCGGCGGATATATCGCGCAAGGCTACGATGCCTCCCTGGATGAATTGCGCGAAGTCAGCGGCAACGCACGACGCGCCATCGCCGCGATGGAAGCGCGGTATCGCAGCGAAACCGATACGCCCTCGCTCAAGATAAAGCATAACGGGGTGCTCGGCTATTTCATCGAAGTGCCAAGCAAGCATGCCGATAAGCTGATGGCAGCCGATAGCGGCTTCACCCATCGGCAAACCATGGCCAGCGCGGTACGCTTCAACTCGCTGACGCTGCATGAGGAAGCCAGCCGTATCGCCGAAGCGGGCGGACGCGCTCTCGCAGCCGAAGAATCCCATTTCGAGGAACTCGTGGAGCGGGTCTCGGTGCGGCGCGAGGCCATTGCAGCGACCGCGGCGGCACTGGCCCGTCTGGATGTCGCGGCGGGCCAGGCGGAACGCGCCTCCGATGGCGAGTGGTGCCGGCCGAGGATTTCGGACGATCCGGAACTTGGCATCGAAGCAGGGCGCCATCCGGTCGTGGAGGCGGCACTATCCGCGAACGGAGAGCGCTTCGTCGCCAATGATTGCTCCTTGTCCGAAACCGACCGACTGTGGCTGGTCGGCGGGCCGAACATGGGTGGCAAGTCCACCTTCCTGCGCCAGAATGCGCTGATTGTGCTGATGGCGCAAGCGGGCGGTTTCGTGCCTGCGCGATCTGCTACCATCGGCCTTGTCGACCAGATGTTCAGCCGCGTTGGCGCGTCGGACAATCTGGCACGCGGGCGGTCCACCTTCATGGTGGAAATGGTCGAGACCGCCGCGATCCTGAGCCAGGCGACCGAGCGCAGTTTCGTCATCCTTGACGAAGTGGGCCGCGGCACCAGCACCTATGACGGTCTTGCATTGGCGTGGGCCGTGGCCGAAGCCATTCACGAGACGAACCAGTCACGCTGCCTGTTCGCCACCCACTATCATGAGATGGCACGGCTGGCCGAAACTTGCGACGCTCTGTCTCTGCATCACGTCCGCGCCAAGGAATGGAAGGGTGATCTCGTACTATTGCACGAATTGGCCGAAGGCGCGGCAGACCGCTCCTATGGCCTCGCCGTCGCCAAGCTGGCCGGCGTGCCTGCCCCCGTGGTGAAACGCGCACGCAGCGTTCTCGACAAACTGGAGAAGGGCCGTGCGGAAACCGGCGGGCTTGCCGCTGGTCTCGGCGAACTACCGCTGTTCGCCGCCGCGATGGAGGCGCAGGAGGAGGAGTGCGACATCCTGCGCGAAACGCTGGAAGGCGTGGATGTCGACGCGCTGTCCCCGCGCGAGGCGCTGGAACTCGTCTACCGGCTGAAGCGAGAAGCTAGCGAAAGTTAAGAACCGCGCGATTGCAATCGACAGGGGAGGCAGTAGCCTGATGTCATGGCGCAAGATGATCCCCAAAATGGCGAGGACCCCAGCACCGAGTGGGCGGAGAACCGCACCGACTGGGCCGAAGACCGGACCATCATGGCGCTCGAACGGACCTTTGCGGGCTGGATGCGCACGGCGTTTGCGGCAATTGCCATCGGCATCGGGTTCAATGCCCTGTTCGGCGAGTTCGAACCACCTTGGCTGGCAAGGGCGATTGCCAGCGGCTTCATCGCCCTTGCCATCGTGTTCGCTCTAGGCGCGCAACGCCGTGCGACGCGCGCGTTCGATCGCTTGTCGTCCCACAGCGTCGAAACACCGGACCTGCCACGCATCAAGCTGATCGCCTACGCCATAAGCGCCGGTGCGGCCTTGCTTATCGCCGCCCTCTGGCTGCTGGACGACGGCCCGGCCTGATCGCTTCCCGCAAACGCCGGTCAATCGCGTTCAGGTACCATCGCCGCGCAGGTCATCGGGCTTGTTCGCCTTGCCAAGCTTGTCGACGTTGTCGTCATGGTTGGGCTCACCATCGTAGGCATGCATGTCGATCCGGCCAGAGCTTTCCATGTCGCGCATCTTGTCGACCGTATCCTGTGTGGAATCATTCATCAGGTCCGACTTGGTAGGGCTCTTCGCGCTCTCGGTCGGCATCTGGGTCGTCACGGTGGTGCGCTGGGCCTCTTCCGAGATTTCCTGCGCCTGCATGCGATGGTCGTCCTGCTCGTCGTTGTGCATTTCCGGCGCGAGGTCGGCCATGCGCTCTTCCTTGGATTCCGGATCGGACTTCTTGCTGGTATCGGTCATGCGAAATTCTCCTTTGCCCCCTCAACGGGTAGCCAAGGTGCCTAGTTCCAGCCTAGCGATTTGCGCCGGGCACCCAGTTCACATCATCCCTGCCATCGTCATTGGCAATGCGCGCAGCGACGAAGAGCCAGTCCGACAGGCGATTGATATAGGCCAGCGCAGCGGGGTTGACCGGTTCTGACCCGGCCAGTGCCGTCATGCAGCGTTCCGCACGGCGGACGACCGTTCGCGCATGGTGCAGCCGTGCGGCAAGCTCACTGCCGCCGGGAAGCACGAAGCTCGTAAGCGGCTCCAGCCATTCGTTCAGCGCATCGATCCGCTGCTCCACGTGTTCGCCTTGCGATGCAACGATCCGCAGCACCATTTCAGACGGTTCGAAATTCTCGCCCCCGAATTCGCCAAGCGGCGTAGCCAGGTCCGCGCCGAGATCGAACAAATCGTTCTGGAACCGGACGAGATCGGCCTTGAGTATATCGTCCGCCAGCACCGCAGCAGACCCAAGCGCAGAATTCGCTTCGTCGACATCGCCCACGGCCTGCATCCGCAAGGCGTGTTTGGGGAGGCGAGAACCATCGACAAGACCGGTCGTGCCGTCGTCTCCGGTACGGGTATAAATCTTGTTGAGCTTTACCACCTCAACTGTTCACCATCAGCAGCACCGCCACCACGACGATTGCCAGCCCCTGGTACTTGATGCGGTTGAACATCGCCTTGTTCTGCGCATCCTGCAGCCGTTTCGAATTCTCTCCGCCAGTTTCAAGGTCGACCTTGGTGGTTTGCAGGAACGCGATGATACCGCGCACCAGCGAAACGACGACCAGAATGGCGAAAATGACGATGAGGATGACGAGAAATGTGTTCATGTTTCACCATGTGGGTAGCGTGAAAGCGTAATGCCACACGGCATTTGGCCCATGCGCAGCCGTTCGGCAAGCGCAGCGCCATCCTCTCCCGCTGCTCGCATTTCGGACAATCCCAGCGCGCTCTCGCCGGACTTGCGGCTTTTCGCCAGTTTCTTGCCATCATGGTTTAGCAGCAACTGGTGATGGTGCCACCGCGGTACCGGCAGCCCTAGCAGAGCTTGCAACAGCCGATGGATATGGCTGGCGAAGAACAGGTCTGTACCCCGCGTCACCAGAGAAACCCCGTCGGTGGCATCGTCCAGCGTGGCGGCTAGGTGATAGCTGGCTGGCGCATCCTTGCGCACCAGCACCACGTCCCCGAATTCGCGCGGGTCGGCAGCTAGGCGACCGGCTTGCGCATCTTCCCAAGCGATTTCTCCCACGCGCGCCATCGCGGCCTCCATGTCCAGCCGTATGGCAGAGGCGCGCGAAGGATCGAAGCGTGCGCCCTTGCAGGTGCCGGGATAGACCAGCCCCTCCGGTCCGATACGCGGCTCCAGCGCCTGGATCTCCGCGCGGGTGCAGGTGCATCGGTAAAGCAGCCCCTCCTCCATCAGCACGCGAGCCGCAGCTTCGTAGCTGTCCAGCCGGGAGGATTGCGGGGGCACCTCGTCCCATTCCAGGCCCAGCCATTCCAGATCGCGGCGAAAGTCGTCGGCGAGTTCCGGGCGCGAGCGAGCGCCATCGATATCCTCGATCCGCAACAGGAAACGCCCGTTCGCCTCCCTCGCCAGATCATGCGCAACAATCGCAGAATAGGCGTGGCCAAGGTGTAGCGGACCATTGGGACTAGGCGCGAAACGGGTAACGATCATGCGTGCTGCGACTCGGGAATTGGCATGGGCCCTGTGAATATCACTGTGGATAGCCTGTCTGTAACAGGCTTGACGCATCTGCGTGCAAGTGCATTCTTGGTTTTATCAGGGAGGACACTCAAGTGTTCAAAGCCGAACTGATTGAACGGGCCGCGAAATTCCGGAGCGCGGCAGAGGACCCGACCCGGACGCTGGAAAGCTGCCCGGCACTCGTGCTCAATGCCGACTACACGCCGCTGTCCTATTACCCCCTCAGCCTCTGGCCATGGCAGACCGCCATCAAGGCGGTGTTCCTGGAGCGGGTTGATATCGTCGCAAGTTACGACCGCGCCGTGCATTCGCAGTCTCTGGACATGCAGGTGCCCAGCGTGATCGCGCTGCGGCAATATGTGAAGACCAGCGAATTCCCCGCCTTCACCCGCTTCAACCTGTTCCTGCGCGATCGCTTTTCCTGCCAGTACTGCGGCAGCCAGCAACATCTGACCTACGACCATGTTATCCCGCGCCGACAAGGTGGCCGGACGACGTGGGAAAACATCGCCACCGCATGCGCGCCGTGCAACATGAAGAAGGGTGGGCGCACGCCGAAGGAGGCGAGCATGCAATTGCAGATCAAACCGATCCGCCCGACAAGCTGGCAGTTGCAGCAACACGGCAAGGCGTTTCCGCCCAACTACCTGCACGAAACGTGGCGCGACTGGCTTTACTGGGATATCGAACTGGAGGAGTAACCTTCAGTTCCATCCGCAGGTCTTTAACCACTCGTCCATCATCATCGCCTAGGCTTGCGCAATCATGGCCTATGATGACGATCATATCGAAGAAGCGCGCACCAGCCTCGGGCCGGGCCAGAAGGCCTGGTGCGGTCTCATGCTGCTTGTCATTCTTGCCAGCGCGGGCAGCCTTGGGGCTTTCCTGAAGTCAGAAATGAACCCCGAAAGCGGTCCGATATTGCGTATGGAACTGGCCGATCTGACGCCTCAGCCGGGCTTCGATATCTGACGACAGCGGCGGCGCGCGCTCAGGTTACCTTGGCGCGCTGTGCATACTGCGGCTTTTTCCACTCGCCGCTGTCCAGCAGGTCCCGCAATTCGCTCACCGCACGCCAGCAATCTGCGTAGCGGACATAGGCAGGCGCAAAGCCGAGGCGCAGAATATCGAGCGCACGAAAATCTCCGATCACCTTGCGGGCTATCAACGCCTGGCACAGTTCATAGGCGTGTTCGTGGCGGAAGGAGAGCTGGCTGCCCCGCGACGCTGGATCATCCGGCGAAATGCAGGGCAGTTCGGGCACCATCTGCGCCATCGCGGCGCGGGTGAATTCGGATAGCTCGCGGGATTTCGCCACCAGCGCGTCGATCCCGATGCCGGCCATCAGGTCCACGCCCACTTCCAGCGCGCTCATCGACAGGATCGGCGGCGTGCCGCAAAGCAATTGGTCGACGCCCGGCGCAGGCTCGTAATCGTCCGAGAAAGCAAAGGGCGCCTTATGTCCCATCCAGCCGCTGAGCGGTTGTTGCAAGCGATCGTGGTGCCGCTGTGCCACGAAGGCAAAGCCGGGGGCGCCGGGTCCGCCATTGAGGTACTTGTAGCCGCAGCCCACGGCAAAATCCGCGTTTGACCCGCCAAGATCCACAGGCACCGCGCCCACCGAATGCGAAAGATCCCACAGCACCAGTGCGCCTGCTTGGTGCGCAACTCTGGTGAGGCGTTTCATGTCGAACATTTCGCCGGACTTGTAGTGCACGTGAGTCAGCAGCAGCAAGGCCACATCGTCATCGAGAGCGTCTTCAAGTGCGTCGCGATCGGCCAGCCGCCGCTCGGCCAGACCCTGCCCTTCCAGACCTTCGATCATGTAGAGATCGGTGGGGAAATTGCCGGGTTCGGACAACACCACCTTGCGTCCATCCTGCATCAAGAGTGCCGCACTGATCAGCTTGAACAGGTTTACAGATACGCTGTCTGCGACAACCACTTCGCTTGGTTGCGCTCCTACCAGAGGGGCAATCTTCGCACCGATGCGCTGCGGCAGATCAATCCAGCTGGCGGTGTTCCAGCTGGAAATCAGGCCGTCGCCCCATTCGCCGCGCACCACCTTGTCGATGCGGTCCGGCGTCGCTTTCGGCAGCGCGCCCAGCGAATTGCCATCCAGATAGGCAAGCGCATCATCCAGCAGGAAATCGCCGCGGTGTTTCGATATCGGATCACTTGCATCGAGGCGCTCTGCTTCGGCTTGCCAATCGGTCAAATTTCGGTCCTCACGGCCAGCAGTTCGGGGAAGAATCCCAGTTTCAGCACACTTTCCAGATAGGGTACGCCAGCCGTGCCGCCGGTGCCGCGCTTGAAGCCGATGACCCGCTCCACGGTCTTCAAATGGCCAAAGCGCCAGCGCTGGAAGTGGTATTCCAGATCGACCAGCTTTTCTGCCAGTTCGTACAAATCCCAGTATTGGTCCGGATCGCGGTAGACCCTTGCCCAGGCCTGAGTCACCGCCTCCACCGGTTCATGCGGAGCTTTCAGGTCGCGGTCGATCAACTCTTCGGGAATATCGAAGCCGCGGCGCTGCAACAGGCGCAATACCTCGCCATAGAGACTGGGGCGTGCAAGTTCGGCTTTGAGTTTCTGCGCCACGTCGGGCGTCGCCTCGTGCATCGTCACCATGTCCGGATTGCGGCCGCCGAGAATGAATTCCATCAGGCGATATTGCGCCGACTGAAACCCGCTCGAGCCGCCCAGGTGCGGACGGACCAGGGAATAATCGTGCGGCGTCATCGTGGCCAGCACATCCCAACTGGCGATCAGCTGCCTTTGTGCCTGCGCAACGCGCGCCAGCATCTTGAACGCAGGGCCAAGCGTATCGGCAATCACCAGTTCGCGCGCGGCTTCAAGCTCGTGCAGACACAGCTTGAGCCAAAGTTCGCTAGCCTGGTGAACGATGATGAACAGGAACTCGTCATGCGCATCGGATGCCGGATGCTGCGCCGACAGGATTCGATCGAGATCGAGATAGGAGGAGTAGGTTACGTCGCTTTTCGCCATGCCCTGCCTTAGCGACAAGCAGTCGCGTTTGAAACTACCCCTCGATCACCTTCGATCCGGGGTGATGCTTGTCGAGATGCTTTTTCACGATCCGCAGGTTGCGGGTGTTGGAACGGAACATGAAGTCGAACACGTCGCCCACCACGGGCACCGCGCCGACGGCGCTGTCAAAAACCACATTGCCGGCCATGCGCATCAGCTTCCATTTGGGCATGCCAAGGTTGCGCGCTTCCCAAACGATGTAGGCACCCATGCCCATGGCGATGATATCGCCCACAACGGGCACCAGCCCGATGATGGCATCGAGGCCCACCGGACGGTTGATGCCGGGCACAACGAAACTGCGTTCCAGCACCATTTCCATCGCCTCTATCCGCCGGCGGAGCGAGACGGGATCGTTGCCGATAGGCAGATCCTCTCCAAACTTCATTTGCCGAGGACGGACAGTTTCTTCCGACCTCGTCGGTTCGGTCACGGTCACTCTGGAATCCGGCGAATTGGCCATGAAAATTGCGCTCCTTCGCCCTTATCTGGGGATCAGCGCCAATTCCGGCAAGGGATGGAAGGCGTAAGGGTTGGGCGCGAAGGCATCCACGCTGCCGCGCACCAGCGACCAGCGTAACGGGGCACCGAAGGGGATATAGACATTGGCCAGCGTCAACTCCGCTTCGGCCTGCGCCAAGGTACGGGCACGCTGGGCCGGATCGGTTTCGGCCAGCGCCTGTTCGACAAGCGCGTCCACATCCTCCTCGCAAAGGCCGCGCGCAAGCGAGCAATGGAACTGGTTGAGAAACCAGCGCGGTGCGGGATATCGCGCCACCCGGTCAACGAGCACAAGGTCCGCATCGCGCACGTCCTGTGCCCGTTCCAGCTGCAGGCCGATGGTACGCAGTTGCCGCGCAAGCTCGCGATAGAGCAAGTCCCACCCCGACGCGTCACCCAGTGCAATCGTTACCGTGGCGGGCCGCGACGGATCGCCCTGATCGAATTGTTCACGCCATGCGGTGATGCGGGCGGCAGCCTCCGCTCGCAGATCCTCGATCGGCTCATCCTCCCACCGTTCCCGTATCAGCCCCGGATCGCCCGGAAGCCCCGGAGACACAGGCCGCGTGGTCGGCACCCAGCCGCCGATGTTAAAAGGCGCCATCAGGGCCTGCCTGTCGATTGCCATGGCCAGCCCTTCGCGCACTCCGGTGTTGGAAAGCAGGCCATCGTCGGCGCGCACCTGCAATCCGAAGAGGCCGAACGTGGTGTCCAGCCGCAATGTGCCCGATGAAAGGGGGCCGGTCTCTACCAGAGTAAGATCGCCCAGCGTCCCGCCGAGGACCGCCTCGGCCTCGCCACTGGCGAACAGGGCGATGGCTTCGCGGGCAGGCCGGATATGCAGACGAATGTCACGCACATCCTCAAGCCAGTTCTCATTATCGGGAAGGCCGCGTTCGAGCGGCGGTTTCAGCGATAGTACGAGACTGTCCTCTTCGCGTGTCAGTACCATCGAACCGGTACCGCCGCCTGGCTGGCGAAGCGCCATTTCGGGCTGGGCCAGCATCTGCAGGAGATAGGGCTCCGGCTCCGAAAGACGCAGTTCGATCACTCGCCCTGCCATGGCTCGCACCTCTTCGATCGAATCAAGATCGATGCCGAGCGAAGTCCCCTCCAAACCCTCAATCGCTTCCAGCAGGGCATCGCGAGCGCTGGCTGCGCTCATGGGGCTGCCATCGGGCCAGTTGCTTTCGCGCAGACGAAAGATGAAGCTGCGCCCGTCATCGGTCACGATCCAGCGCTCTGCCAGGGCAGGAACGGTTTCACCCTGGGGATTGAGTGCGACGAGCCCCGATTGCGTGGCGGCGCGCACGTGCTGGGCGGGACTGTCGAGCCGCAGGCCAGTTGTCAGCACGTTCTCGGGCGTGCCGATCAGCGCGACATCGATGGCCCCATCGTCACGCGATCCGCAAGCCGCGAGGGCCAGACACAGGACAGTCAGGAACAGGGGCCGACGCGCGAACATGGCTCAAGCGAATAGGCCGCGTTGGCATTTGCTTCAACCGCGCTGACGCCGGATCAGACTTTGCGGAAAACCTGGGCATCGGGATGGTTCGCGCCGGTATTGCCGGAGTGCTGCGACACCGTGGTTCCGGTGATTTTTGCCCGCGCGCGTTTGGGGTCGATCTCGTCGACGAAGGCGATGCCGAAACGATTGTCCTGCTTCCAGGCGACCGTCCCCTCGACCCAGCCGAGATTGCGTAATTCCACTTCCACCAGCGCGCCGCGAATGACCCGCACTTCCCCTTCGGCCATCATGCCGCCAGCCGACAGGTTGCGCACTTTCACCCGATAGAGTTCATTTTGCCCGTCGACGCGCAATTGTGCCAACAGGAACAGGCTGTCGCGATCGACCTGGCGGGTATCGACATTGCTCATGCTTGGGGCCTCATCGGTGTGGTGGCGATCCGGTCTCGCCCGATAAGCCATGCTGAAACAGCGGCAATTCGGGCCTTTGTTCATAAACCACGGCGGAATGCGACAGAAAAGGCTAACGAGAAGTTAATCTCTACCGCATGTGCGCGAACCGTCCCAATCTGGGCCAGCCTGCGCAAATCTCAGTCGTCGCGGGAAACTTTTTCGCGGCGCTCGTGCGCCTGCTGCGCCTCAACCGTCATCGTGGCGATCGGGCGTGCGATAAGGCGGTTGATCCCGATGGGTTCGCCGGTCTTGTCACACCAGCCGTAATCGCCTTCGTCGATGCGCCGCAAGGCAGCGTCGATCTTGGCGATCAACTTGCGCTGTCGGTCACGCGTGCGCAGTTCGATACCCCAGTCCGTTTCACTGGAGGCGCGATCGTTGAGATCGGGTTCCCGAATAGGTCCGTCCTGCAAGCTTTGAAGCGTACCCTCAGACGCCGAAACTATGCTTTTCTTCCATTCCAGCAGCAGAACGCGGAAATAGTTCAGCTGCTTGTCCGACATGTACTCGTCATCTTCACTGGGCGAATAATCGGCAGGCAGGGCACGTTTCGCTTTGGCGAGGATGTCGATATCGTCATGTGTGGCTATGGCCATTCAGTCACTCCGAAATCCGATCGCGGAGGCTTCCCCTGCTGCATCCGGTGATCGGCCTGCTTGAGTGCAGGCTCTGTCTCCCCGGCTGCCGAAGCCGTGATCCGGCGGGCCTATACGGTGCCCGCAATGTCGGCACAAGCAGCAATCTGATCTGGCGCCTTTGCGAAGGGCCGGATCGCAGCAAATCCCTAAAATACGGAGGCTTGTTAACCATTTCTTGACCACGTTCGTCAAAACATCGCCCTGTCCGGACATTGGGGATTGGACTTGAACAGGGGGATTTACGATCATGGAACTTGCCAAGATCGAGACGTTCGCAAAAATACACTGCGCCGATGTGTCCGGTATGGACATGCTCGTTCCGCGCTGCCTGGCAGCTGCCGCCGACGGCGATATCAACGCCTACTACGACCTCGGCGTTGCCTATTCCACGGGCAGCCACGGCGTGAATTGCGACCTGGTGGAGGCGCACAAGTGGTTCAACCTTGCAGCCGCGCAAGGCCATGAAGCGGCCAGCTGGTGCCGTGCGGACGTGTCGGACGAGATGACCGCGCGCGAAATTGCCGAGGCGCAACGCCGCGCGCGCGAATGGCTTCGCCAGGGAGCGAGCAAGGCCGCCTGACCATTTCCGAAGCTATCGCTGCTTGAACGGCGTGCGCTTCGCCAGATGCATCTGGTCCATGCCGATGCCCATGCGCTCGCGGGAGAGGAAATCCTCCACCGCATCGCGAAAACCCGGATCGGCCAGATAGTGCATCGACACCGTCGATACCGGTTCATACCCGCGGGCCAGCTTGTGCCCACCCTGTGCGCCTGCTTCCACGCGGTTAAGTCCGAGATCGATCGCAGCATCGATGGCGCGGTAATAGCACAGTTCGAAATGCAGGAACCGCCGATCTGCCAGGCAACCCCAGTAGCGGCCATATAGCGCCTCGCCGCCGATGAAATTCAGCGCGCCTGCGATGGGCATACCGTCTTCGAACGCCAGCAACAGCAGCAGCTTGTCCGCCATGCGCTGGCTCATCAGTTCGAATGCTTTGCGGGTGAGGTAAGGGGAGCCCCATTTGCGCGCACCGGTATCCTGGTAGAACAACCAGAAGGCGTCCCAATGCTTGGTCTTGATGTCATCGCCGCGCAGCGCGCGGATTTCCAGACCATCGTTCGCGGCGTGACGCTCCTTGCGCAGGTCCTTGCGCTTGCGGCTGGTCAGATCGCCCAGAAACGCGTCGAAGTCGGCATAGTCGCGGTTGTACCAGTGAAACTGGATATCCTCGCGCCGCAGCCAGCCAGCTTTTTCGAACAAGGCCTGCTGGGCAGGCTCCACGAACGTTGCATGCGCGCCGGACCAGCCGTTCTGGTGCACCAGCTGTTCGGCCGCGCGCAACAGTGGCAGCGCGTAGCGGTCGTCCTCCGCCAGCAAGCGCGGGCCTGTGGCGGGCGTGAACGGCACCGCGATCTGTACCTTAGGATAATAGTCGCCGCCTGCCCGTTCCCAGGCATCGGCCCAGGCATGGTCGAACACGTATTCGCCCTGGCTATGGCCTTTCAGGTAGCTGGGCAATGCGCCCACCAACCTGCCCTCGCCATCTTCCAGAAGCAGGGGGGCGGCCTGCCATCCGCTGCCCGGACCGACACTGCCCGATTCCTCCAGCAAAGAAAGGAAGGCATGACTGGTAAAGGGGTTGTCGTTGCCCGCCAGCCGATCCCATTCGGACTGCGCAATGCCGCCAATGGCAGGTGCAATTCTTGCGGTGAGCGCAGGTTCGGCCATCCGCCTGTACTTAGGAACCCTCCTGCCAGGCTGCCACCCCGGCGGCTTCCATAATCGGCACCGCTCCGCTTTGTTGTGCCGTATCCAGCTGCGCGGCGGTTCGCACGGTCCAGCTGAACAGCGCCCTGCCCTTGCCGGCTTGTGCACGCGAAAGGCCGCTGGGCAGATCGCGAATATCCAGCGCCAGGAAATCCGGCCTGGCTGTAAAAATTGCCATACGCCGTTTCATCGCCGCAGACAGCGTGCGTGAATTCTGCTGCGTTACAACCAGCCCGCGCAGGCATTCGGGCTCGTTCACGGCGAACCAGCGGGGCACGCGCGGATCGAAGCTCATAACCCCTGCAGCGCCTTCATAGCCGTCCAGATCGCGGCGCACGGCGCGGCAGATCGCATCGATGGGCCGGCGGTCATCGCTCTTGATTTCCAGCAGCAGCGGCACCTGTCCGGCCACCAGTTCCAGCGTGTCACGCAAGGTCGGGATCGTCTCGTCGCTTCCAGCCAGGCTAATGCCGGTAAGCTCGCCCACCGGGCAGTTCCCGGTCACGCCCGGTCTGCCTGTCAGCCGCTCCAGTTCGGCATCGTGAAATACCACAGCCCGGCCATCGCTGCTCTTGCGGATATCGCATTCGATCCCGAGCCCGGCCTCGATCGCGGCGCGAAAGCTGGCGAGGGAATTCTCGGGCACTTTTCCATCGTGCAGCCCGCGATGGGCGTAGGCCTTAGCCTCAAGCGTGGCGAGTTTCCCTGCCCGCGACATGGATCAGCCTTCGCGAATGGCGATCACCGCATCCACTTCTACCGCAGCACCCAGCGGCAGACTGGGCACGCCCACGGCGGCGCGGGCGTGGCGGCCTGCTTCCCCGAACACTTCGAACATCAGATCGGACGCGCCGTTCACCACCTTGTGCTGATCGGTGAATGACGGAGTAGAGGCGACGAAACCGCCCAGCTTGACGATCCGCTCCACGTTGTCGAGCGAGCCGATGGCATGGCGAAGTTGCGCCAGAATCATCAAACCGCAGGCACGCGCTGCTGCGATGGCACGGTCCATTTCGACGTTCTCACCCAGGATGCCTGTCGCAAGCTCGCTATCGATGAAGGGAAGCTGGCCCGAAACGAAAGCAAGGTCTCCATGCACCATCACGGGCACGTAGCTGGCAAGCGGCGGTGCGACTTCGGGCAATTCGATGCCCAGTTCCTGCAGGCGTGCGTTGATATTCATTGCGGGTCTCCGTGCAGTGTTTCCTGGATCCATGGCAGGGCGTCGGCCCAGTTGTCTATCCGCGCATGGGCATGGCCAGCCTGCCGGGCACAGGGAATATGCGGGGCGATGGCGGGCTCCCCGCAGAAGTGCAGGCGGTGGACGTGCGGCGTGGTTTCGGCTGCCGACTGGTGGTGCTGGGCAATATCGTCGACAAAGACGATGCGGCTGGCCCCGTGCTCCTGCACGATCCGGTTCAGCGCATCGCCTTTCGGCCCCTGGTTGGTATAGATCTTCGTTTCGATGCCCAATGCCTTCAACTGGCGCTGGCGCGCTTCGTTACGCTCATCCACGAGGTTGGTCAGCACCACGACATCCGCATCGCGCTGCAATTGGGCGATGGCATTCACCGAACCTTCGATTGGCTGCTGCTCGCCCATCTGCGTATCGAAGAATCCGCCGAGCAAGGCCCAGACCTCTTTTTCCGCCACCGTGGCGTTGCTACCCCGCCGGCGCATCGACTGGACAAAGGGATTTCCTTCCAGTTCGAACTCGATATCGTGTTCGGTATCGAGCCATGTGCGGAAGTGGCGCACCATGTGCAGCAGCACCTCGTCGCAATCGGTTACCACAAGAGGACGTGTCATCGGCGAAGCTCCCTGCCAGCGGCCACCAGTTGCTCGGGCGGAATTTCCAATGCATCGGCCGCGCCCAGAAGGTCGGGCTCATGCTGGCAGAGGAAATCCAGGATCGCCCGGTGCGTTGATCGTTCGCCAATAGCGCCGCGCAGGCCATCGGGCGTCAGCCCCGTAAGGTCCAGCAGACGTTGCGCCCGCGCTTCATCCGTCAGCACCCAGCCCAGCGCTGCCAGCGCCAGCGCGGAGGCATCTTTTACCGAATCTTCATGGGCGTTGCTAATTGTCACTGGTCCGATATAACGATTAAACGGTTGCTAACCTCCACACGAGCTGGAGGCGTTCGGGGGCTAAATGACGAAGCGTATCCTCGTTGTCGAGGACAACGATCTAAATCGAAAGCTTTTCTGCGATGTGCTGCAGGCGGGCGGCTTTGCAGTCGAACCGGTTGCCGACGGAAATCTCGCCATAGAACGCGCCCGTGCCTTCACGCCCAATCTCGTTGTGATGGACATCCAGCTACAGCATGTATCGGGGCTGGATCTCATCTCGATACTCAAGCACGATGCAGACCTTGCGGACGTGCCGGTGCTGGCCGTCACGGCCTATGCCGGCAAGGGCGACGAACAGCGCATCCGCGATTCGGGGGCGGAAGGCTATCTGTCCAAACCCGTCAGCATCGGACCGTTCATGGCGGCAGTCAGGGACCTGGTCGGCAGCGTGCGGGTCGAGGCAGCCGAGTAGGGCTTCCCCTTCGACAGCCGTGCATCCAATCCGGTAGTCGGGACCGCCACGACGACCGTGCTTGACAATCGGAGTAGCGAAAGCTTTGCCGCGACGGCTCCCTGCCCTATAGGGGCGGCAACCGCTTTTAGCCCGAGGAATTTTCCCTGATGGACCGCGCCGAAGTCGATAAACGTATCCGCACGATCATCGAACCCTTCAACAAGAAGGGCATCGTCATCACCGAAGACACGACCTTTGCTGGCGACCTGGAATTCGACAGCTTGACGGTGATGGATTTCGTCGCCGCGATCGAGGATGATTTCGACATCATCATCTCGATGAACCAGCAGGCCGAGATTGAGAAATACGGTCAACTCGTCGATGCCGTGCACGATCAGGTCAGCAGTTGAGGGCATCATGAGCGAAGGTACAATGCAGGCGGATCAGCCGCCCGAGCGCACGGGCGACACGCCCGATCTTTTCAGCAAGTTCGACGATACCATCGCCTTGCGCGAAAACCTGCTTGCCAGCGGGGTCGAAGACCCGTTCTCGCTGGTTATGGAGCAGGTTCTCTCGCCCACCCGTGCGATATGCAACGGGCGCGATACGATCCTGCTGGGCACCTACAATTACATGGGCATGACTTTCGATCCAGATGTCATCGCTGCAGGCCAGAAAGCGCTCTCGGATTTCGGATCGGGGACGACTGGCAGCCGCGTGCTGAATGGCACCTACCAGGGTCATCGTGAGTGCGAGGATGCGCTGCGCGACTTCTATGCCATGGATCACGCCATGGTGTTCTCAACCGGATACCAGGCCAATCTGGGGATTATTTCCACAATCGCGGGCAAGGGCGATTACGTCGTGCTCGACATCGATAGCCACGCCAGCATCTGGGATGGCTGCGCGATGGGCAATGCCGAAATCGTACCGTTCAAGCACAACGACATCGTCGCCATGGAAAAGCGCCTCAAGCGCATTCCCGAAGGCGCGGGCAAGCTGGTGGTGCTGGAAGGCGTCTATTCCATGCTGGGCGATGTCGCCCCGCTGAAGGAAATGGTGAGGATCGCCAGGGAAAACGGCGCGATGGTGCTGGTGGACGAGGCGCATTCGATGGGCTTCATCGGCGAAAACGGCCGCGGGGTGGTGGAAGATGCAGGGGTGATGGATGATGTCGATTTCATCATCGGCACCTTCTCCAAGAGCGTTGGCACCGTGGGTGGCTTCTGCGTGTCCAACCATCCCAAGTTCGAAATCATGCGACTGGTGTGTCGTCCCTATGTCTTCACCGCCTCGCTGCCACCAAGCGTGGTTGCAACGGCCGCCACCTCAATCCGCAAGTTGATGACCGCTTCGGACAAGCGCGAGCACCTCTGGAAAAATTCGCGAAGGCTGCATGGCGGCCTGACCAACCTTGGCTTCACGCTGGGCACGGACGAACCGCAAAGCGCCATCGTGGCCGTCATCATGCCCGATCTGGAAAAGGGCGCCGCGATGTGGAGCGCACTGCTGACAGAAGGGCTTTACGTCAATCTGGCGCGACCGCCGGCAACGCCCGCCAACATGACCCTGCTGCGCTGTTCGCTGTGCGCAGAACATTCAGACGAGGAAGTGGAAACGATACTCGGCATGTTCGAACGCGCTGGCAAGGCCGTGGGTATCATATAGGTTCGGAACAAGCGGGGCCGCCTGCTCGTCTTCATGGCAAAGGAGATTTCCCATGAAGACCACCAATACCGGTTCCGCCACCTACAACGGCCTTGGCAAAGAGGGGAAAGGGCACGTGTCCACGGGCTCGGGCGCGCTCGCAGCGCAGCCTTACGGCTTCCAGACGCGTTTCGAGGATGCTGCCGGCACCAACCCCGAAGAACTGATCGCGGCGGCCCATGCCAGTTGCTTTACGATGGCGCTGAGCTTCAAATTGGCCGAGGCAGGCCATACCGATGGCTCTGTCACCACTCATGCTTCAGTAACGCTGGAGAAGGATGGCGATGGCTTTGCCGTGACAAAATCCGAGCTGAAAACGAAGGGCAAGGTCTCCGGCCTCGACCAGGCGAAGTTCGAGGCGCTTGCCGGTGAGGCGAAGGAAGGGTGCCCCATTTCCAAGCTGCTTGATTGCGAGATCACGCTGGAAACAAGTTTCGAGGGCTGACGCGTAGCGGCCCTGCGCCGCGCGAGGAATTTGACGGCGGGTTGCGGCAAGGCCGTGGCCCGCCGTTCTCGTTCCTAAAGCTGGCTCATATCCGTCACTTGGGAGCAGGGATCGGCATCGCTGCCTTCTCCTTCCCCGTGGCCGCCAAGCTGCGTAATGGCGAGGAAGCCACCCACCACCAGCACCACGAAGACCGTGGTGACGGTGCCAAGATACTTGTCGATGATCGCCTTGATCGGTGCGCCGAAGAACTGGAACAGTATGCCCACCACCATGAAGATGAGCGCGCGGCCCGCGATGGCGGCGATCACGAACGTGAGCAGGTTCATCTCGATGAAGCCCGCAGTGATCGTCATCAGTTTGAACGGGATCGGCGTGCCCGCAGCCAGGAACACGGCAATCGCGCCTTGCTCGCGGATATAGCAAGCGGCCTGCGGGAAGCTTTCGGTGAGACCGAGGACACCGATCAGCCATTCTCCCACCGTTTCATAGAGGAAGAAACCGATCAGATAGCCGAACAGGCCGCCCACCACCGATGCGGCGGTGCAGATGGCGGCGAATCGGATCGCCTTCTTCGGCTCTGCCAGGCACATCAGGCCCAACAGCGGATGCGGCGGGATCGGGAAAAAACTCGATTCGATGAAGGAGAAAAACGCCAGCCACCACTGCGCATGGGGATGCGCGGCCTTGGCCATCGTCCAGTTGTATAATCCGCGAAGCATGGCTGATCCCGAGTGGTTTTCCGGCGCTTAGTGCAGGAGAAGGTTTCGAGCAAGTCCTACAAAGTAACCTATCTGGCACTTTTATATTGACATCGTGACGCTCTTTGGTTAGAGAAACCGAACATCGCGATAAACCGAGTCGGCAGCAAGGCGTAACAAGGGCGGTCCCGCAGGGGAGCCGCCCTTTTTCATGTCCGCAGCCGATCCGATCAGATGCAACTGCAAGGGTGGGGTCACATGGCAAAACGCGTCAAACCGCGAAAGGATCAGAAAGGTCAGAACCTGAGCCAGAACTGGAAGGTCGTCTTCCTCGAAACACTGGCGGAAACATCCAACGTTTCCGAGGCAGCCCGAAAATCGGGCGCGATGACGTCCTACGCCTACAGGTGGCGCAGGGAGAGTCCGGAGTTCCGCGCCCAGTGGAGCGCAGCGCTGCTGGAAGGGTACGAGCACCTGGAAATGGAAACGCTGCATCGCCTGCGTTTCGGCACGCCGCCGGGCGACACCAAGTTCGATATCGCCAACGCGCTGCGCCTGCTGGCGGCCCACCGGGAGGCCGCGGCCAAGGAAAAGGCCCGCCAGGGCAAGCGGGACAAGGCCGCCGTGCTCGCCAGCCTGAATGCCAAGCTGGATCGGATGCGCGAGCGTCGCGCTGCCGCCGAGCGCTTGCTGAAGGAAGACAAGGTCATCGAGATCGTGCCCCATGAGCGGGACTGAAAATCAGCGCGCGCTCACCGCGCTGGACGATCCCGAACGCTACGACTTCTTGGCAGAGCTTTCGGGAGACGAGCGCGACTTGCTGGAGAACTATTGGCCGCTGTGGGCACGGCGCGAACAGTTGCCGCCATCCGGCAACTGGCGCCTCTGGATGATCTGCGCCGGGCGGGGCTTCGGCAAAACCCGAGCTGGCGCCGAATGGGTGCGCCATATTGCCGAAGAAGACCCCAGCGCCCGCATCGCCCTGGTTACACGATCGATAGCAGAAGCACGCGCAGTCATGGTGGAAGGAGAAAGCGGAATCATCGCCTGTCACCAATATCCCGAAGCACCGGATTTCGAACCCTCCTTACGAAGGCTCACCTGGCCAAATGGCGCGCAGGCCACACTCTATTCGGCCAGCGAGCCTGAGTCGCTGCGCGGCCCACAGCATGGTTATGCGTGGTGTGACGAAATCGCCAAATGGGATAATTCTTCCGAGCGGGCGATCAAGGCTTGGGATAACCTCCAGATGGGCCTGCGCCTTGGAGACGGCCCCAAAGCGCTCGCCACGACCACGCCTCGCGCAGTGCCGCTGATGCGTCGGTTGATCGAACAGAGCGATGATGCGGACGTCGTGATTACGCGAGGCAGCACTTACGACAATGCAGAGCATCTGCCGCCCGGCTTCGTGCGCACCATTCGCAATCAGTATGCCCGCACTGCGCTGGGACGCCAGGAACTGGACGGCGAATTGCTGGCCGATATCGAAGGTGCACTATGGTCCCGCTCCCTGCTCGAGCGGTGCCGCGAGCCTTTCAGTGCCGATCCGATGGCGCGCATCGTGGTGGGCGTCGACCCGCCAGCCAGCGCACGCGGCGATGCCTGCGGTATCGTGGTGTGCGCGGTGACGCAGGATGGGCAGGGCAAGGTGCTGGCCGACGCCAGCGTACTGCGCCCCAGCCCCGAACGATGGGCGCGCGCGGTGGCCTCCACCGCTATGCACTGGAAAGCCGACCGGGTTGTCGCAGAGGCCAATCAGGGCGGCGCGATGGTGGAAAGCGTGCTGCGCGCCGCCGACTGCCAGATGCCCATCCGCCTCGTCCACGCCAGCCGCGGCAAGAGCGCCCGCGCCGAACCCGTGGCCGCTCTTTATGAAGCGGGCCGGGTTAAACACGTCGGCACTTTTCCCAAGCTGGAGGACGAGATGTGCGGCGTGATGGCGGGCGGGACTTACGAAGGTCCCGGTCGCTCGCCGGACCGGGCGGATGCCTTGGTGTGGGCACTGACCGAGCTAATGCTTGGCGCCCGCCAAAGCCCCCGCGTCCGCTCCTTCGGTAATTGAATTTCTTGGGCTGGTTTCGATGGTTTCCCACGAGATGACCTGGTCAACCATGATCCGGGGGGCGTCAGGGTACGGGTTACACAAACGGCGTCGCCCAATGAACTCGATACGACCGATCGCTGCGCCTTCCCCCTTGTCTATCTCGCCGAGAGGTTCGGGACCGTACAACTGCGGCGTCCAATCACTGTACCTTTTGTAGTCGTCGAGGTCATCGAAGGTCCGGGCTTCGCCACCATCTTCATGGAATTGGTTCCATTCGAAGTCGGTCACCCAAATGCCTGTGAGAAGCAGGCTTTCCGAATGGGGAATACAAAGATCCCATTCGCCTTGTTCAACCGCGGCGCGATTGGCCTCGACACATTCGAAAATCTGGCGGTTCGCTGTCGGGCAGTCGATTGGCTCGTCCGCAGGCTCACCCACACCGCAAGAGGCCCCGATCAGAAGCGCAGAAAGCGCGGACGCTGAACGCAAGTAACGAAGCAAGACCTTCTCCCCAATCTCCGTATCGGTGCCACATCAAAGCCTTGGAGCCAACCTATGTCATTTCTCGACAGCATCCGCACCGCCTTCAAGGGCGGCGGCGGAGCATCAGCCGTGCCGCTTGCGCGCGGTATTTATTCGCAATGGTCATGGACGCATGAACGCGGCGGATCGCGCCAGCCGTTCGAATATCGGTCCGCCGTGCGGCATGCCTTCCTCGACAACCCGGTGGCCCAGCGCGCTGTGCGGATCGTGGCGGAAGGCGTGGGCAATGCGCCGGTAAGCGAAACCGCGCCCGAAGTCGCGGCGATGTTGCCCAATAGCCAGGACGGCGGCACGCTGCTGGAAACCTTGGCCGCGCATCTCCTGCTGCACGGTAATGCCTTCGTACAGATCGGCCCAAGGGTCGGTGGGGGCACGGGCAACAGGCCCGTCTCGCTCTTCGCCCTGCGGCCAGAACGCGTGTCCGTCATGCAGGGCGAGGATGGCTGGCCGGTCGGCTATCGCTACCGCGTGGGCGATGCAGTCCGCGAAATCCCGCTGGAGGACGAGGACGGCTGGCCCTGCCTCATCCACCTCAAGGCCTTTCACCCGGCGGACGATCACTATGGCGCAGGTTGCCTCTCGGCAGCCGAGCAGGCTGTGGCGATCCACAACGAGGCCGCGCGCTGGAACCTCGCCTTGCTGGAAAACGCCGCGCGGCCATCGGGCGCACTGGTGTATGACAGCGGCGCGGACAGCATGAGTCTTTCCGCCGACCAGTTCGACCGACTGAAGGCGGAACTCGCCAGTGCATACCAGGGCGGCGGCAATGCCGGGCGGCCCATGCTGCTGGAGGGCGGGCTCAAATGGCAAAGCCTTTCGCTCTCGCCAGCAGACATGGATTTTGCCGAACTGAAAGCGGCCGCCGCGCGTGACATTGCGCTGGCTTTCGGCGTGCCGCCAATGCTGCTGGGCCTGCCCGGCGACAACACCTATTCCAACTATCGCGAGGCTAATCGCGCGCTCTGGCGGCTTACCGTCCTGCCACTGGCGGGCAAGATACTCACCGGGCTTTCGGGCGGTCTCTCGCCCTGGTTCCCCGACCTGTCGCTCGGCATCGATCTCGACCGGGTGCCGGCGCTCTCGGAAGACCGCGAGAAGCTGTGGAAGCATGTGAGCGAGGCCGACTTCCTCGATCCGCAAGAGAAGCGCGCGATGCTTGGCCTCGCGCCATCGCATACCACTGGAGACATGCAATGAACCGGCAGCAGATGCTGGCCTCGCTGATGGCGCAGGCCAATGATCACGGCACCGACCTCGTCACCCTTCGCGCCATTGTGGAGGAGGCGAGCGAACTGGGTGCGGACCGCGTGCTGGACCGTCTTGGTCTCGACGACGATGGCGCGCAGAGCGACCTTGATGAACTGCGCGAATTGCTGGGCGCGTGGCGCACCGCCAAGGCCAGCGCCTGGAAGGCGGCCGTCGAATGGATGGTGCGCGGCGTCATGGCGCTGCTGCTGATCGGTATCGCGGTGCGGCTGGGTGTGCCGGGAATGCTGCGTTGAACAGGCAAGCGCCGGTCCGCATCGCCGGATATGCCGCGCTATTCGGCATTGCCGACAGCGCGAAAGACATCATCGTAAGAGGTGCGTTTGCCCGGACTCTGGCAGGTCGCCGGGGTCCAATTCCGCTCTACTGGCAGCACAGGCCAGACCAGCAGATCGGCATAGTCGAACGCGCGCAAGAGGATGAACGCGGCTTGCGCGTAATTGCCCGGATCGACAACGCGCAAGCGCGTGCCACCAGCGAACTGCTCGCCCGCCGCACCAACGGCCTGAGTTTCGGCTATCGGGCGCGCGGGTTTCGCCGTCATCCGGCAGGCCGGGTGCTGGAGGATATCGACCTGTTCGAAATCAGCCTCGTCACGCATCCGCTTCAACCGAACGCCCGCGTCCACCTCGTCACCTGAATCCATCCGCTCGGCACAGTTGCGGGCGCTTTCATGTCTGCGGTTGCCGCGCACCCGAAGTCCACCCGAAGACCCCAAGCAAAGGAATGTTTCCACCTATGGATATCGAAAACCCCACCGACATCATGACCGACAGCTTCGACATCGTCGCTCGCCAAGACAAGGCGGATGAAGCGATCAAGAGCTTGCGCAGCGACGTGGACGAAGTGAAGGCCCGCGTCGACAAGATCGGTCGCGCAGCAGTTCGTCCTGCAATTGGCAACCCTGCCGGGAATGGCACCATCGAACCCAGTGCCGAGGTGAAAGGTTTTGTCGATGGCTACCTGCGTCGTGGCCGCGAAACCGAGATCAAGTCGATCACGGGTGCCACGCCCGTCGACGGTGGCTATGCCGTGCCCCGCGAAATCGACGCGATGATCGCTCGTGAACTGAAGGAGATCTCGCCTGTCCGGCAGCTGGCGCAGGTCGTGCAGGTCGGCTCCGCCGGTTATCGCAAGCTGGTGGCGACCGGCGGTACGGCATCCGGCTGGGTGGGCGAAACAGCACCGCGCCCCGAAACCGACACGCCTGATTTCGCAGAAATCGCGCCGCCGACAGGCGAGCTTTACGCAAACCCCGCGGCCAGCCAGTCCATGCTGGACGATGCGGCTTTCGACCTGGAAGGTTGGCTCGCCAGCGAAGTGGCGATGGAATTTGCCCGTGCAGAAGGTGCAGCCTTCGTCAATGGTTCGGGCTTCGACCAGCCGCTCGGTTTCCTGTCGTCGCCCACCTCCCTGGCCGGCGATGCGGTGCGGCCCTTCGGGTCGTTGCAGTACATCGGTTCGGGTGATGCGAATGGCTTCGATGCGAATCCCGAAGGCCGTCTGATCGACCTCGTGCACACCATGAAGGCAGGGCATCGCCAAGGCGCAAGCTGGGTGATGAACTCAGCCACGCTGTCCGCAGTCCGCAAGCTGAAGACCAGCGACGGCGCCTTCCTGTGGCAGCCGGGACTGGTCGAAGGTCAACCCGACCGACTGTTGGGCTACCCGGTGATCGAGGCAGAAGACATGCCCGACGTGACCGGCGGCAGCGCCCCGATCGCCTTCGGGAATTTCAAGGCCGGCTATATCATCGCCGAACGCAGCGCCACGCAGATCCTGCGAGATCCCTTTACCAACAAGCCGTTCGTGCACTTCTACGCGACGAAGCGTGTTGGGGGCCAGGTGCTGGATTCCTCGGCGATCAAGCTGCTGAAAATCGAAGCGTAAGCGCGCCTTACGACGCTTCGACCAGCGGGCGGCGGTGAACCACTGCCGTCCGTTTCGCGTCCGTCCGCCGTCGAGACCTTCCCCCCTCCGGCGGGCGGGCGTGTATCGTTTGTTGTGTCCCTCAAACGCCGGGCGGGGCGCGTACGCCCCTCGGCTTTCCTTGCATTGGCCCGGGCGCATGCGCGCTTGCGGTCGATGGCGCGACCGATCCATTCCCGGTCGGTTTGATGAGGCGAGAAACGGGCTGCGTCCAGCAGCCCTCAAGGTCGAACGACCGCCCGCAGCGGGCGCAGCTCGCCTGCGCATCTAGCGAGGACGCTCCCGCGGAGGCCGGAGCGAAAATCAAGACAACAAAAAGGATTCCAAACCCATGAAGCGGGCTATCATCGCGCCGACTGCACTGGCGGACGCGGCACTTGCAGAGCTGAAACACTGGCTCGCCATCACCACCACACGCGATGACGAAATGCTCATCGCGCTCCTGCGTGCGGCGCTGGATACGTGCGAAGCCTTTACGGGAGCCATGCCCCTTCACACGGGCTGCGAGGAAGTGATGCGCAGCAATCGTGACTGGCAGCGCATCGCCACCTCTCCGGTTGTCGCAATTACCGGGGTAGAGGCGCTGGCGAGGGACGGAACCCGCGTGGCACTGCCGGTTGACGGTTACATGATCGATATCACGGCCGAAGGTTGCGGCCGCGTGCGATTGACGAGGTCGATCGAGGAAAGCCGTATCGCGGTCCGCTTCGATGCGGGACTGGCGCCCGAATGGCCCGGCCTTCCCGAAGGGCTGCGCCATGGCATCATCCGCTTGGCTGCGCACCAGTATCGAGGGCGCGACGGCGATGCGGGCGAACAGATGCCGCCCGCCTCCGTCGCAGCCCTATGGCAGCCGTGGCGCCGGATGCGCCTGATATGATCGAGGCAAGCACCGCCCCATTTGCGGGGGTCACCAGCCTACTCGCCCGCCGCGCCCGCACAATCGCCGCAGTTCATTTCGAGACCCAAATGCGCGCACGAGGGCGCGACCCCGGACGCTGGCGTGATGCGCGTCTGCTTTGGCCCAATATTACGCAGGAGCCCTGATCGATGATGGAAAGCCAATTACGCGCGATACTGGTTGACTGGCTGGCAAGCGATCCGGTGCTCTCTACTGCACTGAACGACGTGACGGAGGAAGCACCCTCGCGCGCCAGCCTGCCGTGGCTGGGCATCGCTGCCAGCGCCAGCACAGACTGGAGCACGAAGACCGCGCGCGGTCGCGAAGTCCGTATCGCGCTGGAGCTGCAGACAAGGGGCGACGAGGCTGATGAAACTACCGCACTCGTCGCACAGATCGAGGAGCGCATCGAAAGCTTGCCGCGCAGCCCTTCCGGCTTCTCCCTCGCCAGCACGACCTTCCTGCGCTCCCGCGCGGAACAACGCCCACGCAACACCCGCGCAGTGCTGCTGGAATACCGTTTCCGCATCCTCGAAGCCTGACTCAATTACCGGAGATTTCACTTATGACAGCTCAGAAAGGCAGCGCCTTCCTCCTCAAGATCGGGGATGGCGCACAGCCGCCCACCTATGAGACCGTAGCTGGCCTTCGCACCACGCAAATGTCGATCAACGGTGATGCCGTAGTCGTTACCCATAAGGAATCTGGCGGCTGGCGGGATTTGCTATCGGGGGCGGGCACGCGCTCTGTTTCGGTGAGCGCCGCAGGAATATTCCTTGGCAGCAACGCAGAAGCGTCGATCCGTGCGCATGCGCTGGCGGGGACGATAGAAAACTATGAACTTTCTTTCGAAGACGGCGCCAGGCTGCGCGGTCGCTTTCTGGTCCAGCGACTGGACTATGCAGGCGATTTCAACGGGGAGCGCAATTACACGCTGCAGCTGGAAAGCTCGGGCGCCGTGGTCCCCGAATGATCGACACCCACGCAAACCCCGCGCGCGGCGAGGCTACACTTCCTGTTGCGGGGCGCATCGTTGTCTTGCGTCCCAGCTTCGCGGCTCTGGTTGCAGGAGAGGAAGAACTCGGTCCCCTGTTCGGCATGGTAGATCGCGCCAGCGAAGGACAGCTGCGCCTGGCGGAGATCGCAGCCCTGTTCTGGCACTGCTGTGAAAACCGCGCCGCCTTGTCGCGCGAAGACGTTGGAGAAGCGGTGATGGCGATGGGCCTGGCCGCTGCCTCCGCTCCCTTGCGCGAATTGCTCAAACAGATTCTCCTGGGCCGGACATGACCGATCGCTTCGGCAGTCACGCACGCCGCCTTGCCGGAGCTGCAGGGCGATTGCTGGGGTGGCCGCCGCATTGGTTCTGGCGCGCAACACCCAGCGAATTCGCCGCCATTTTCGAAACACCCGAGGAACAGCAAGCCGGGATGACCCGCGCCCAGCTGGATCAGCTACTGGAGCAGGAAAGACATGGATGAAACGGTCGAGACGCTCATGGTCGATGTGCGCGCCAGCACGAGCGGCTTTCGCGCCGATGTCGAGACGATGCGTAGTGCAGTCGATACCTCACTGATCGACGGATTTTCACGGGCGGGGAATGTCCTTGAGCGCGGCCTGCTGTCGGCTATCCGTCGCGGCAAGCTGGGCTTTGACGAACTGAAGGACGTCGCTTTCAAAACACTGAACCAGATCGCCTCGCAGGCGCTGCAATCAGGCATTTCGAACCTTCTTGGTGGAGTCCAGTCTGGCAGCAGAAGCACCGGCGGAAGTCCGGTCGGTTCGGTATTGAATGGCGTGCTTGGTTCGCTTCTCGGCCTGCCCGGCCGCGCCACGGGTGGACCCGTTGCGCCCGGAAGCGCCTACCTGGTGGGAGAGCGCGGACCCGAAGTCTTCGTACCCACCAGTTCAGGCCGGATCGAGACTGGCGCGCAAAAAGGCGGGTCTCGCGACGTTCGCGTTTCCATCAACCTTGCGAGTCCGCGCGGCGCAGATGCGCCAGTGATGCTGCAACGATCATCGCGCCAGGTCGCCAGCGCCGTCGCCCGCGCCATGCGCGAAGCCTGAGGAGAACGGATCATGTCATATTGGCTCGCCAAGGAAAGAACCGGGCAAGAGACGGATTTCATCCAGCGTTTCGATCCACGTTTCTGGACCGTCGATTTTCCGCGCGGCGACATGGCTTCGGTCATCTCGACCGGACCGGATGCGCTGCGCGTGGATGTCGAACTCAATCTGGGAAGTGGTCTCGTCGGCCTGATCTGGGAAAGCGAGGATCGTTTCGACCATCCGCTACTCTCCTACGATACGGATCGCGACTATTCGCGCACCACCCTTAGCTTTCACTGGCAATCGACGGGTGTCCTGCCGCTCGATGCGGTCCACGGACCCACGCTGACCATCGAGGGACGCGACAGCAGCGGGGCGCCGCGAACCTGGTATGTGCGCATGTGGAACTATGCCGAAGGCTCGCCGAACGATGCGACGATCTTGCTACCGTTCTCGCAGCTGCGCGAAGGCTGGCTCGCGGACGGTGCAGCGGTCGAGCCTGCGGATATCGATCGCATGTTCATCTCGCTGGTGGCCCCCGGCTTCGATCCGGCGGCGAGCGGATTGCTGCCGGATCGCCTGATTGGCTCGGTCGACCTGACCGACATCCGCTGCGATGGCCACCGTGCGATGTTGACGATTGGCGATGTGCTCGTGCCGCCGCACGGGTTGCACATGGCGACCGCCTATGACGATAGCTATAACCTGACTCCGGCGCGGATGCTGCGCGCCATTCTGCATTTGGGCTATCGCGATGCGCTGGTCCATTATGTCGGCATGAGCCATTACTACAGGCTTTCTCGGGACAACGGTTCGCTGGTGGCCGACCGGGGCGGCGCGCTGTGCCAGCCTTGTATCGCATGGCACCGGAATTTCTTTGCTGAATGTCGCAATCTCGGGTTCGAGCCAATTATTTCCTTGTCGTTCGAACTGTTCGCCGAGCATTGCCCGCCCGAATGGAGCCAGCGCACCTTTGACGGCGAACAGGCGCTGACCGGATGGATGCCCCCTTCCACGCTGATTTCGCCTGCATCGACGGAAGGTGTAGGGTTCCTTTCCCGCATTGCGGAGAACTTCGTCGACCTGGCGATCGCCAACGAACTTCCGATCGCCTTCCAGGTAGGCGAGCCATGGTGGTGGGTGACGCCACAGGGCAAGCTCTGCGCCTATGATCCGGGCGTGCGGGAACTGCGCCCAGAGGCGCCGGACATTCCTGATCTCACGGTCCCGCTCGATACCGCCCAGTTGCAGCACCTCGATTGGGCGGGCGCGCAATTGGCAACCGCTACGGGGGCGCTGCGCGATGCCGTGATCGAACGGGCAGGCGGGGACGCTGAAGTCCTTCTGTTGTTGTTCACGCCGACGATTCTCGATCCCAAGTGGCCAGAACTGCGGCGTGCCAACATGCCGATAGGCTGGGCCTATCCAGCGTACGACCGGCTACAGCTTGAAGATTACGACTGGCTGACCGGCGGCGCAGAAGCCAACAGGCTTACCGCCTACCGCGAGGTGCAACAGCGGCTCGGCTATCCCCTGGATGTGCAGGACTATCTGTCAGGCTTCGTGCTCGACCCCGCGGACGCTGAAGCATTCTGGCCACTGATTGATGGCGGGATCGACGAGGCGCACACGCGCGGCGTGAAGCGCCAGTTCGTCTGGGCCATGCCGCAGGTCCTGCGCGATGGTTATGTCAGGCTACCCCGAAACCTGGAGGATGAATTGCACGCTTTCGACGACGTTCTGTACCCGCTGGCACTCGGCCGTGACGCCGCGGCCAGTCCGGAATTTTCCACTTCCATCTCGCTTACCGCATCGGGGTTCGAGCGGCGCAATAGCCAGTGGAGCGATGCCCGGATGCATTACGACGTTGGCCCGGGTATTCGGTCGGAAGCGGAACTTGGTACATTGCTGGAGTTTTTCCGCGCCCGGCGCGGACCGGCGCGCGGCTTTCGTCTTTCCGATCCGTTCGATTTTAGCACCAACGCCCTCACCGCAAATCCGACCGCTACTGACCAGTTGATAGGAATAGGCGATGGCCTGACCGCCAGCTTTCCTCTGATCAAATCCTATGGTTCCGGCATAGATCCGCAGGTCCGGCATATTACGCGCCCACGTGGGGAGACCATCCTCGTGAGCGTAGACGGCGTTCCGACGACCGACTGGACGCAAGCGCCGGGGGGTAGGATTGTATTTGCCAACGCACCTGCACAAGGCGCTGAGGTGCGAGCAGGGTTCCTCTTCGATGTGCCCGTTCGCTTCGCGCAAGACCGTCTTGACATCAGTGGTTCTACTTTCGCAGCCGGCGAGGTGCCCTCGGTGCCGCTTGTTGAAGTTCGTGAGGACATATGAGCGCGGTCTTCTTTGCCGAGGAACTGGAAGGCGTGGCCACTTGGTGGCGCATCATGCGCCGCGACGGGATCACGCTGGCGTTCACGAGCCACAACCGTTCACTGCAGTTCGATGGCATCACGCATCTGGCGGCACCGGGCATGTTGCCCTCTGCTATACGGCGCACAGCAAGGTTGGAGCGGGACAGTGTGGAGGTGCAAGGCATCCTGTCGCACGAGACAATATCACGAACCGAACTTGAGGATGGACGCTTTACCGAAGCGCACGTGGCGATTGGCATGGTGAACTGGGAAAACCTGCAACGCAGCACACTGTTTCATGGCAGTCTTGGCAACGTCTCTGTGGAGGATGATGGATACACCGCAGAATTGCGATCCGCCAAGGCCAGCCTCGAGCAGGATTTGGTCCCGCGCACCAGCCCGACTTGTCGTGCGACATTCTGCGATGTCGCTTGCCGCTTGAATCCTGTCGTCTACACACGCCTCGCCGTGGTGGAAGCCATTGATACAATGGCAAACGCGGTTCGCTTCGCTGCGCTGACCCAGACGGCCAACTACATCCAAGGCGAGTTACGCTGGGTGGATGGACCGCACGCCGGCTTGAAAATGCGTGTCCTAGGTGCGGAGGGCGGCGGACTGGTTCTCGATCAGCCCCTTTCTGTCACGATGGAACCCGGCCACCGTGCATATGTGAAAGAAGGCTGCGATCATACAGTCTCCACCTGTTCAGCGCGTTTCGGCAATGCCGTGAATTTTCAGGGCGAGCCTTTCCTGCCGGGCAATGATGTTCTGACCCGCTATCCAACCAGTTCTTCATGAGCGTCTCACTTGCGTTCGCCTACGCTGCGCAAGATACGATCGGTACGCCATTCCGCCTTCGCGGGCGCAGCCGGAACGGCATGGATTGTATCGGGCTAGTCTGTTTCGCCCTGTCCATCATCGGCCGCACGCTTCCGCCTTTGCCAAACTACGGCATGCGGAATCTTGGACGAGAACGTTTCGAACAATTGATCGATGCCGCGGGGCTGGGCGTGACGATCGAACCGCAGCTGGCAGGAGATATCCTCCTGCTGCGTCCGTCTGCCGCGCAATACCACCTCGCAATCGTCGGTCCGACCAATCGGCTCATTCACGCCCATGCCGGGCTGGGCCGGGTGGTCGCCAGCCGTGCACCGCTTCCCTGGCCGATCGAGACGAGCTGGCGCCTCGAGGAAACCTGAAGGAAAGATACCATGGCTACTCTAGTCCTTACCGCCGTCGGCACAGCGATCGGCGGCCCTATCGGTGGCGCAATAGGCTCGCTGATCGGAAGCCAGCTGGATGGGGCTGTTTTTGGCGGCGGCAGCCGCGAAGGCCCGCGATTGCAGGAACTGGCGGTCACCACCTCGAGCTACGGCATGCCCATACCTCGTCATTTCGGCACGATGCGCGCGGCAGGGTCGATCATCTGGGCGACTGATCTGGTCGAGAGCAGCGATGAGTCCGGTGGCAAGGGCCAGCCCACGATGACGACGTTCAGCTATTCGATTTCTTTTGCGGTTGCGCTGGCAAGTCGTCCCATTTCCTCCATCGGTCGCATCTGGGCCGACGGCAATCTGCTGCGTGGCGGTGCGGGCGATCTCAAAGTAGGCGGCAGCTTTCGGCTCTACACCGGCGAGGGCGATCAGCAACCCGACCCCCTGATCGCTGCAGACAAGGGTGCCGAGTGCCCCGCATTCCGGGGAATGGCCTATTGCGTGTTCGAAGACCTGCAACTGGCAGACTACGGCAATCGCATTCCGGCGCTCACATTCGAAATCGTGGCTGATGATGGCGAAGTTACCTTGCGATCCATCCTCTCTGCCAAAAGCCAGCATGACACCGTGGATCGCACATTAGACGACCTGCAAGGCTATTCGGACGGGGGAGGGCCACTCCGGTACATGCTCGAAACGGTAGACCGCATCTATCCCATGGCGTGCGATGCAAGCGGCGCGCACCTGACCTTTTTCGATGCGCATCCTTCCAGTGAAGCCGTCGTCAGGTTGCCCGAAGCCGCCATCGATCAATCCGCCGAGAGTTTCGGTGCCACTTCTGGTCGTACGAGTCAGCGACGCGCAGACGCTACGGATGTACCGAGCGGACTGCGCTATTACGATGTGGACCGCGACTTCCAGTCCGGCTTGCAGCGCGCAGATGGCCGTGCCCAACCCGGGCGAAACCATATCCTGGAATTCCCCGGCGCTCTTGCGGCGGTCAAGGCTCACGAGCTGGCGAATGACGCGGCGGAAAGGGCCAACTGGTCCCAAGAGAGACTTGCTTATCGCGTGGCCGAGCTCGACCCCGACCTTGGACCGGGACGCCTGGTCGCCATCGACGGAAGGCCCGGCAACTGGCGAATCGAGGCCTGGGAATGGCGCGAGAACGGTCTTGAACTGGAACTGCTGAGGATGCCCTATCGACGCGGTGCCGTAGTCGCCAGCGATGCGGGCACCTCCCTCCCGCCAAAGGATGTCATCGCCAGCCCGACAAGACTGATGGCGTTCGAATTGCCGTGGGATGGCCAAGGCTCTCCGGACCAGCGACAGATTTTTGCTGCCGCAAGCGCCGTCACTTCGGGTTGGACCGGTGCAGGCCTGTATGCAGAGCAGAGCGGCAGCCTTGTGGCGATTGCTGGCACGGGCTCCCGGCGATGTATCACCGGACGCACGGCGGCGCCCTTGCGACCCAGCACCTCGCTGATAATTGACCGGCGCACCGCACTGGATGTGCAGCTCGATTCCGATGATTTCGCCCTGTTCTCCGTAATTCTGGAAGATCTGGCGAACGGCGCAAATCGCGCGCTGGTCGGTGATGAAGTCCTGCAGTTCTGCCATGCCCAGAGACTTGGAGGGGGTCTCTGGCGATTGTCCGGCCTTCTACGTGGTCGAGGAGGGACGGAGCATGAGGCCTTGGCAGGAGCTGCATCCGGTGTCCCGTTCTGTTTGCTCGACCAAAAGCTTACTGGCCTTGATCCTGCCAAGATTGGAGCCAGCAACATCATAGCAGCGATCGGCGTTGCCGATAGTGAGCCTGTAATCGCAACGATATCCACACCGCGAAGGAGCCTGAAGCCACTGTCGCCGGTCCATGGCAAGACCGTGCGCGCAGCGGATGGCAGTACCAGGCTATGCTGGCGGCGTCGCTCGCGCGGTGCCTGGCATTGGCAGGGTCAAGTCGACGTACCACTCAACGAACAATTCGAGCATTACGAGGTGGGTCTTGGCGACCCCGGTCGGCCCATCAGGATGTGGGAAACCAATACCTGCTCACTGATGCTCGATCCAGCCGAATACGCCTCGCTGCAGACCGATTTCGGAGGCACACCCTTCTGGGTGCGACAGATTGGCACGCATGACCGTTCCGAACCCCTGTTCCTTACTAACGTTAGCTGAGGTCCCTTCATGTCCGAACCGCTTGTTTTCACCTCCACGACCCCGCGCCTGGGTCTTCCAAACCTTTTCGCCGCGCAGGCCCAGAAGGAGTTCACCGTCAACGAGGCATTCAGCCTTATCGACGCACTCCTTCATCCGGTTGTGCAAGGGGAATCCAACGATCCTCCGCTATCGCCGGATGAGGGCGAATGCTGGATCGTTGGCAGCCAGCCCAAAGGAGGATGGACAGGATACACCGACCGGATCGCCTGTAACCAAAGTGGCAATTGGCTGTTCGTCTCTCCGGTGAAAGGTATGGTGGCATTCGACACCTCTGCGGGTCGGATAGCTCGGTATGATGGCGGATGGAGTTCAGCTTCTGCTGTTGCGATTCCGAACGGCGGCACGACTGTCGATACAGAGGCCCGCAGCGCGATCGCCGGAATTGTTGACGCGTTGACAGTAGCTGGCATCCTAAAAGCATAATAGCGGACCCATCTGCACCGATGCGCGTATTATGGTCAGACAGCCAAAAGGAGCCACCATGCAACGCCGCAGCCTTCCCCTTATCGCAATTGCCCTGTTTGCCACTGCCGGATGCGCAACAGCCTATGAAGGGTCTTCCAGCGAAATCGGCTCCGCAGTACTGATGGATCGCAGCGGCAACGATGTAGGCTCCGCCATGCTGTATTCCGAGGGTGACGAGGTAACGATCTCCGTCTCGCTTGAGGGACTTTCCGCCGGAACCCATGCCGTTCACCTTCATACGACGGGCGATTGCAGCGCGAACGACTTCACGTCTGCAGGCGGCCATTTGAACCCTATGGGGAATGAACATGGCAGCCTCAATCCGCAGGGCGCTCATCTGGGCGATCTGCCCAACGCCCAGGTTTCTGCAGCGGGTGTAGGAACTGTAAGCGAAACGCTTCGCGGGTCACGCGCGACTGTGATGTCGCAGATATTCGATACCGACGGTACGGCCGTGGTCGTCCATGAGGGCGCCGATGACTATCGGACCAATCCTGCCGGTGATGCAGGAAGTCGCGTGGCATGTGGGGTGTTATCGCAAAGTTGACCTGCCGCTCGACGCTCAATTGCAAGGCTCATACCGTCATGTTGCCGCCATTCGGTTTTCGCGCATAAGCTGTCGTATCGGTCACGCCAGCCTCGGCAAAACCTTTCAGTCGCAGTCGACAACTGTCGCAAAGCCCGCAGGCCTCGCCGTCCGGCGTCGGATCATAGCAGGACCAGCTCCATGCAGGATCCAAGTTCAGCCGCTTGCATTCGCGCGCAATGTCCGCCTTCGTCATGTGCTGTAGCGGCGCATGAATCTCGAACGGTCGACCCTCGATACCCTGCTTCGTGCCAAGTCGCGCGGTTTCGGCGAAACTCGAAATGAATTCGGGTCTGCAATCCGGGTATCCTGAATAATCCAGCGCGTTGACCCCTATGAAAATGTCGCTGGCACCAGAGCTCTCGGCGAAGGCTGTCGTCAATGACAGGAACAACAGGTTTCGCGCGGGCACATAAGTGATCGGGATATCATCTTCCAAGCCAGCTTTCGGAACATCGATATCAGCAGTCAGCGCGGATGCGCCGAACTGCCGCAAATCAAGCGGAAGCTTGACGTGACGCTCAACCCCCAACTTGCCAGCGATGAAATTTGCGGATTGCAGTTCGCGCCCATGTCGCTGGCCGTAATCGATCGTAAGCGCGTGTACGCGAAAGCCTCGTTCCGCCGCGATCGCGCTGGTGACCATGGAGTCGAGCCCGCCCGAAAGCAAAACGACGGCAATCTTGCTCGTTTCTTTCATGGGTGTCGGCTAGGCATTCAATCCCAATTCGGCAAGTGGGCTATCAGCACGAACCGACGTGACGCGCTTCACCTTCTAGTGAAAACGGCGCTCCACCGTGGATACCCTGACTTCGAATCTGAACGACATCGGGGCTCTCGCGACGAATGGTGGTTCGGCCATAGCCATTGCCACGGCAAGTGTACTGCACTGTCACTTCCTTGGGCTCATCCTGCACCACGAAACGATCACAAGTCGGCTGTCGATGGCGCAACTGGATAAGCTCCCGCCCGGTGCGTAAACAAATGCGCCGGGTCGAACCATCGGACCGCAGACGCAACTCCCAAGCGCCCCGATCCAGTGTGTTGAGCATGGCCAGGCCCGGAGCCTGGGCAGACACGGACGTAACCGCGAACGCAGCCGCCGCTGCCGCGCTTACCATACCAAATCTTCCCTTGGGACCTGTCACAACAACTCTACTCCTGTTGCCCACGTCATAGCACGTTTGTGATGAACGACCAATTGCCCCTGCTGCACGACGAATGGTTAGTCCTCTATCGGAAACACCTTGGAGCAAAATGCACAGTCGACGAGAATTATCCCATCATCGTCGGCCATGTCGCGGCGCTCTTCCCTCGGGAAACGGGCCAGCACATCTTCGAAGTGGGTTATGGTGCAACGGCAACCCTTGCAGAGCCGCATGCCTGGTGACACCAGGACCTTCTCCTCCTCGTGATACAGGCGCCAGACGATATCTTCCAACGACAGACCGGGTTCGACGAGTTCGTCATGACGAAGGCTGTCAGCAAGAATGGAAACATGTTCCCATTCCGGGTGTTCGAGCTCGACATGTAGTCGCTCACGGCCCTCTTCACCCTCGGGCAAGTGCTGGACCAGCAGGCCGGCTGCTACAGTCTGCCCCGGACCCGACCGTATCGCGGTCCGGATCAATGTAGGGATTTGTTCACTCTGCGCGAAATAACTTTCGACGGCCTCTGAAAGCGAATCGCCTTCAAGTGGCACAATGCCTTGGTACCGCTTGCCGGTCTTTGCGATATCGAAAGTGATTGCGAGGTGCGCCTTGCCGAACAGTGCGCCCAGCGAAGGATTGGCACCCTCGGCTGCCATCTGGTCTTCGTCGTGCTCGATATAACCGCGAATCTCGCCATCGCGGTAATCGCATACCAGCAAGCTCACGATTCCGCCCTCGCCCTGCGCCTGCATGGTCAATTGATCGCCATCGCCCTTCAACAGTCCACCCATCAGCGTGGCCAACACGAGCGCCTCGGCCAATGCGTGCTTCAGCGCGGGCGCATAGTCGTGGGCGGATAGAATATCTTCCAGCACGGGACCCAGCCGAACGGCGCGCCCGCGCGAATCGCGCGACGGGATGGAAAAGCCCAGCAGCTCGTCCGAGAATGTTTCTGATCGGGTTTCGTTCATGCGCATCATATGGTGCGCATCCCTCGATTGTGAAGCGCGGCTATCCAAGCTTCCCGAAACACCACAGCAGGATGGATTTTTGCGCGTGAATTCGGTTTTCCGCTTCATCGAAGACTACGGACTGTGGTCCCTCGAAAACTTCCGCCCTCACCTCGTCTCCGACATGAGCAGGCAGGCAATGGAGAAAGATAGCATCGGATTTTGCGCGCGCCATCAACGCCTGATCCACTCGAAACGGTTCCATTGCCGCAAGCTTTTCCTTCGCCTGTGTCTGGCCCATCGACACCCAGGTGTCCGTCACCAGCACGTCGGCCTTCGACGCGGCTGCGGCGGCGTCGTCGGTCAGCGTTATCGTGCATCCAGCCTGACGCGCCATCTGAACGAAATGGGCATCCGGCTCAAATCCTGCGGGCGTCGCAACGCGCACGTTGAATTTCATCAGGGCAGCGGCTTCAAGAATGGAGTGAAGCACGTTGTTGCCATCCCCGAACCAGGCGACCTCAAGTCCGGGTAAAGCCTTGCGGTGTTCGATCATGGTCAGCAGGTCGGCCACGATCTGGCAGGGATGCGAACGATCGGTAAGGCCGTTGATTACCGGAACATGCGCGTAGTGTGCCATTTCCTCGATCTTGGCGTGATCGTCCGTACGCACCATGATCGCATCTGCCATGCGGCTGAGAACGCGGGCAGTATCGGCTACTGATTCGCCCCTGCCCAACTGTGTCGTTCCCGAATCGAGTATCAACGCGCGACCGCCCAGCTGACGCATGGCGATATCGAAGCTCACACGAGTGCGAGTGGAGCTTTTTCCGAAGACCATGGCCAGCATGTGGCCGGCTAGCGGCTGATCGGCGTCCGGCCTACCCTTGGGCCAGCCACGACGCGCGGTCTTGCGATCCTGCGCGTCGTCTATCATTGCGGCGATGGCATTTCCGCCAGCGTCCGATAGATCGAGGAAGCTGCGGACCACCGGTGCGATCTCGAGGGGGGGTGTTTCGCTCATGCTTGGGCTGGAACCTCGTAATCAGCGGCACCGGCAGAGAGTTTCTCGATAAATTCGTCCATCTCTGCATTCCCGATGACGAGAGGCGGCAACAAACGCAGCGTCGAATCGCCTGCCGCCACGGTGAGCAACTGGTGATGATCACGCAGGTGCTGCATGAACGGCCTTGGCTCGGCCTTCATCTTGATCCCCAGCATCAAACCCATGCCACGCACGCTTTCGAACAGGTCGGGATAATTACCGATGAACTGTTCCAGTCGCGCACGAAGGCGCTCGCCCTTGGCGCGCACTTCAGCCAGAAATTCATCGTTTGCCACCGCGTCCATTACGGCCACGCCCGCTGCCATCGCCAGCGGATTGCCGCCGTATGTAGAGCCGTGCGTGCCGAAGACCATGCCGCGCGCAGCCTTCTCGGTGGCGAGGCAGGCACCCAGAGGAAACCCGCCGCCAATACCCTTGGCGGTTGCCATCACGTCGGGTTCGATCCCGAATTGTTCGTAGGCATAGAGCGTACCCGTCCGCGCGACACCGCACTGGACCTCGTCCAGCACCAGCATCAGGTCGTGTTCGTCTGCCAGCTTTCGCAGCCCCTGCATGAACTCATGGGAAGCAACGCGAATCCCGCCCTCCCCCTGTACCGGCTCGACCAGGAAGCCGGCGGTGTTGGGGCCGATGGCTGCCTTCACGCCCTCCAGGTCATCGAAGTCGACATATTTGAAGCCGGGCAACAAGGGATTGAAACCCTTGTGCATCTTTTCCTGGTTCGATGCGCTGATGGTGGCCATCGTGCGCCCGTGGAAGGCGTTCTTGAATGTAATCAGCTCATACTTCTCGTTATTGCCGACATGCTGGTGATAGGCCCGCGCCACCTTGATCGCCGTTTCCACCGCTTCGGCACCGGAGTTGGTGAAAAAAACCGTATCTGCAAAGGTCTTGTCCACCAGCCTTTGCGCAAGTGCCTCACCCTGAGGGCTGCCATAAAGGTTGGAGACGTGCATCAGCTTCGCCGCCTGATCCTGAATAGCGCAGATCAACCCCTCGTGCGAATGGCCGAGAAGGTTGACCGCGATGCCTGCGGCGAAATCGAGATAGCGGGTGCCGTCCTCGTCAATCAGGTGGCAGTGGTCGCCCTCTACGGGCCGCACATCGCACCGTGGATATACGGGCATCAGCGGAGTGATCGACATGAAGAATGCGTCCTTGATGAAATCGTGAAAACCAAAAAAGCGGCCTCGCGAGACCGCCAATACGTTTCCATCTAGGAGGGTGGTGGCGGCCGGTCAAACATGCTCGGCCGCCACGACCTGGGATAGTTGGTAGGGCGTTCAGCCCTGCACCGGCACCAGATTGACGGCCGAATATTTCCCTCGTCGATCGACTTCGAGGTCAAATTCGAATCGGTCGCCTTCGGCAATGCTTTGGATACCGGAACGTTCGACAGCGCTGATGTGAACGAAGGCATCATCCTTGCCATCATCGCGCGTGATGAAGCCGAAGCCCTTCATGGTGTTGAAGAACTTGACCGTGCCCACGGCCTTCTCGCCCGTCAGCTCGCGCTGGGGTGCCTTGGCAGGCGCTTCGATCACATCGCCGACCACCTGGAGATCCGCGGCGGACACCTTACCCCCGCGGTCGACCAGGTTGAATTGCAATTCCTGCCCTTCGGCAAGACCTTCCAGCCCGGCGCGTTCGACCTGGCTGATGTGCACGAACACATCTTCGCCGCCTTCATCGCGCTGAATGAAGCCGAAGCCTTTCTGCGCATTGAAGAATTTTACCTTGCCTTGACCGGCTCCAACGACCTGCGCAGGCATTCCGCCGCCGCCGCCAGCACCGCCACGCGGTCCGCCGCGGCCACCGCCGCCGCCGAAACCACCGCGATCGCCGCCACCAAAGCCGCCGCCGCCACGGTCATCATTGAAACGACCGCCGCCGCCGCCGCCGCCGCCGCCGAAACCGCCACGGTCATTACCGCCATCGCGCCATCCGCCGCTATCCATGGGCGGAGAACCGTCCATGAAGGGGTCGAACCCTTCTTCACCAATATTGTCCCGCTTGTCGCGTCCCCGACCGCGACGTCCTCGATCATAACCCATGAATTCGCAAAACCTTCATTCCCGCCCTGAAACACCAGCTGCCGACTCGAGCGACATTCTCCGCAGCCGGAAATGACGGACTTTCCCCGCCACTTCGGGCAAGGTTTATAACGTAGAAAGCCGCCCGACGCGAATGATTTAAGATTACAGCGCCATGACAATTTGCGAAGCTTCCTGACTTGAGCCATGGAGCGCCTAAATTTTGTGGTGCGCACGACGCTATTTCTACGACAGGATGAAAGCCCGATGAGTACTTTTCGCAAGCTGACAGACTCGATGTGGACCAGCCCGCAGGTCTCCACGCAGGATGTTGCCGAAGCAGGCCGGCAAGGCGTTTCGCTGCTGATCAACAACCGTCCCGACGGCGAGGAAGAGGGCCAGCCGTCCGGTGACGAAATCGCCGCTGCTGCCAGCGCCAACGGGATGGACTATATAGCCATTCCTGTGGGTCACGCCGGATTCGGCGAAGCCCAGGTGCAGGCCATGGCCGATGCACTGGACAAGGTGGATGGCGCGGCGCTGGCCTACTGCCGCTCGGGCACCCGCTCCACCTTCCTGTGGGCGCTTGCGCAGGCCAATCGCGGAGAAGACCCGGCGCACCTGACACGCGCCGCGCAGGGTGCGGGTTACGATCTCAGCCCGATTGCTCCCACGCTGGAGATGTTGGCCACGAAGGCCCGCGGTTGACGCGATGGATGGCGTAGCGCCGCAGTTCCTCGGATCGCTGCTGGCCGTGGCCGCACTCGTCGCACTGACATACATCATGGGTTTTCGCCAGGCGGGCAAGCTGGAGAGCGAGGCGGAAGCTAGAGAACTGTTCCGGCTTGCGCCCGGCGGGTTCGAGCCAGCAGATTTGGCGCTCGATCACGATGGCGCTGCCGCCATAGCGCGCGATGAACAGGGGCGGGTCGCCGTGCTTGTTCCACATGGCAACCAGTTCGTTGTCCGCCCTGTGAAAGGCGGAGCAGCTATTACCGCGCGTGGGGGCAGCCTGCTGATTGCCGATATGCCACGATTGCGGCTTCACTTGGGTGATAATGCCCGGCACTGGGTCGGGACCAGAGCGAGGGGCTGGGCCACTACTGACAGTAATGCTAATAGCGGCTGATGCCCTTCGATCCCGTTGCCTATGCCATCCCGGTCTTCGTTGCGATGATACTCGGGGAATTGATCTGGTCCCGCCGGACAGGCGCGGGCCATGCCTACGAATGGCGAGATACGGGCACTTCGCTGGCGATCGGCCTTGGCAGCACTATAGCAGGAGCGTTGACCGGCGGACTGACGGTAGCTCTGCTGGTGGCAACGCACGATATTTCCCCCTTCGCGATCGGCTGGGTGTGGTGGGCATGGCCGCTGTGCTTCGTACTGGATGATCTGGCCTATTACGTGTTTCACCGCAGCGCGCACCGCGTTCGCTGGTTCTGGGCCAGCCACGTGAACCACCATTCCAGCCAGCACTACAATCTTTCTACCGCGCTGCGGCAAAGCTGGACCGGGTTCTTTGCCCTGTCCTTCATCTTCCGGTTGCCGCTGGCGCTTGCCGGGTTCGAGCCCGGCATGATCCTGGTCTGCGCAGGACTGAATCTCATCTATCAGTTCTGGATCCACACAGAGGTGGTCAAGCGCCTGCCGCGCTGGTTCGAGGCGGTGATGAACACGCCTTCGCACCACCGCGTGCATCATGCCGTGAACGCGCGCTACCTGGACCGTAACTATGCAGGGACGTTCATTGTCTGGGATCGGATGTTCGGCACCTTCGCTGCTGAAGATGGCGAGGACCGCATTCGCTATGGCATCGTCAACCAGCTGGGCACATTCAATCTGGCCTATGCCGTGTTTCACGAATGGCTGGGAATGGCGCGCGACGTTTGGCACGCGCCGTGGCGGCATAAATTGTCCTACTTGTGGCGCGTGCCGGGATGGAGCCATGACGGCAGCCGGGAAACCTCCGACATGATCCGCCAGCGCTGGCAGCGTTCCCGATCCTCGCAGGACAGCCAGTAAGCGGCCACGAAAAAGGGGCCGGAGGATCGCTCCCCCGGCCCCTTGATAATTCGATCCGTACGGATCGCCTACATGCCCGAACCCGGACCGTAGGTGATTTCCACGCGGCGGTTCTGCAGCTCGCGCACCCCATCTGCCGTGTCGACACGCGGCTGGGTCTCACCGAAACCTTCGCTGGTTATACGCGCTGCCGGAATGCCGCGACCGGTGAGATAGTTCTCGACCGACTCGTTGCGACGTTCCGCCAGTCCTTCGTTATAGGCCATCGTGCCCGAGCGATCGGTATGGCCGGCCAGCATGATTGCGGCGGTACCGCAATCGCCATAGGCGGTGATGGCGCTGTTCAGCACCGTGGCAGCCTCCGGCGAAATGTCCGCCTCGTCCCAATCGAAGAATACGATGTAGGGGCCCTGCTCACACACTACGGCCGCAGGCGGCGGCGGAGGCGGGGGAGGAGGAGGCGGTGGTGGCGGCGGGGGCGGGGGCGGAGGGGGCGGAGGAGGAGCTTCTGCTCCGCCGAAATTATAAATGAAGCTCACCAGACCCGAGTGAGAATCGAGATCGTACTCGATGTCCCGGCCCAGCGAATCCGTAATCTGGAAATCGTCGGTCCGGAAGTAGCGATACTTCAGGCCAAGTTCGATATTGTCGGATACCGGCAGGCGGACCTGAGCGATACCCTGGTACGCCCAGGCATCGTCGTCATCATCGAGAAGGTTGCCGGCAAGCACGGTGTTGTCCGTGTCCAGTCCCATCCACGTGCGCCCGAAGCCGCCGCCGAGGGAGAAGCCGACATTACCGTCTTCACCGCCGATATCGAACAGGGCATTGGCCATCACCGAAGCGAGGCGCTGCTCCGAGCCTGCAAAGTTGATGGTCTGCGGCGGGATGGGCGCGCCAACGGCCGCACTGCTGAGATCTTCGCTGCCGACTTGCTTGTAGGAGGCTTCCACTTCCGTACGGATGGGCCCCCAGTCGTAGCCGAGCACGGCATCGACATCGAAGCCGGCATCGTAATCGATCGTCGCGGAGGAAACTCCGGGAATTTCAAGTTCGGTTTCACCGACCTCGATGGCACCTGCATCAAGGCCGATATAGACGTCGCCATCGCGGGCCATCGCGGGCACGGCGAAAGCCGTTGCGGCGACGCCAATGGCCAAAGCACTCTTACGCATCATTGATCTTCCCCAAGTTGTTCTGGTCGGGTCATAAGTCCGGCAACCGTCCCTGACAATCCAAAGTGACTATTTGCCGTATTGTCCCGCATACGCGAAAACAACTAAGCAGCTTGGCAGGTGCGTCTTACCAGAAGTTGCGCATAGCCTGTATGGTTTGCAATTCAATTACTTTGATCGAGTATTGCTACTTGTGCAGCCGTCTTGTTGCCGGATTGCCACTACGAGGATCGAAGCGATCGACCCTTCCGCGCACCAAACTTTCGCTACCGATCAAACCGCCAGTTCCCCGGTCTCTCCGGTCCGAATGCGCGTGACGCCGCCAACTTCCAACACGAAAATCTTGCCGTCACCGATGGAGTCGGTGTTGGCCGCCTCGCGAATGGTCTCCACGATCTTGGGCGCAGTCTCATCGGCCGTGACGATTTCCAGCCGCACCTTTGGCAGCATGTTCACGGCATATTCCGCCCCGCGATAGATTTCGGTTTGCCCCTTCTGCCGGCCAAAACCCTTGGCCTCGCACACCGTCATGCCCGATACGCCGATAGCGGCCAGCGCCTCGCGAACCTCCTCAAGTTTGAACGGCTTGATGACTGCGACGACCATTTTCATGGAATATTTCCCCGATTGCTTATCTGTTCGCCGCTTCGATGCGACACGTAACTTGCTTGTAAACGAACAGACGGGGCGACTGGCAACTAAAATATTCCGCGCTCGGCCGCGCAAAAAAAGGGCCGGAGCTTTGCGGCTCCGGCCCATTCGAGTTGTACGTTCGCAGGAGGAACGAGGGTTGGCGGGGCCGAGGGGAGAGAGGAGGAGAGGCCCCGGTCCCGCCAATTCGATGTCGCTCAGGTCTGGTGAGCGAGATCCGGATAGGCTTCCACGCCGGTTTCGTGGACGTCGAGACCGGCGATCTCGATTTCCGCCGAGGGGCGCAGACCCATGGTTGCCTTGAGGATGAACCACACGGCAGCCGAAGCGAGCGAGACCCAGACCGCGGTGAGCAGGACGCCCACAAGCTGGCCAACGAAAGTGGCATCACCCGTCCAGGCCACGATCAGCGTGCCCCAGATACCGGCAAAAAGGTGTACCGGGATGGCGCCGACAACGTCGTCGATCTTGAACTTGTCGAGCAACGGCACGGTAAAGACCACGATCACACCGCCGATGGCACCGATCAGGATCGACTGGCCGACGGTCGGAGCCAGCGGCTCTGCCGTAATCGACACGAGGCCGGCCAGCGCGCCGTTCATCGCCATGGTGACGTCAGCCTTCTTGTAGCGAAGCTGCGTCAGGATGATCGCCGTCACCACGCCGCCACAGGCAGCCATATTGGTGTTGACGAAGATCTTCGACACGTCGGACACGTCGCCCACGGTGCCCATCGCAAGCTGCGAAGCGCCGTTGAAGCCGAACCAGCCGAGCCACAGGATGAACGTACCCAGCGTGGCGAGCGGAATGTTCGTACCGGGGAAGACATTGACCTTGCCGTCGGTGTAGCGGCCAAGACGTGCGCCCAGGATCAGGGCACCGACCAGGGCCGCCCAGCCACCGGTGGAGTGGACCAGCGTGGAACCGGCGAAGTCGGAGAAGCCCCATGCGCTATCGAGATAGCCGCCGCCCCACTCCCAGCTCACCACGACCGGATAGATAAGGCCGGTAAGGATGGTGACGAAAATGAAGAAAGGAACGATCTTGATACGCTCGGCCAGCGTGCCCGAAACGATCGAGGCAGTGGTGGCGCAGAACACCATCTGGAAGAACCAGTCGGAGGCAACCGAATAGCCGGTATCGAGGTCGGCTTCGCCAACGCCCTGCATGCCGTAACTGGTGCCGGCCATGCCGATCAGGCCCAGGCTGTCTTCGCCAAAGCCGGGATAGGCAATGTTGTAGCCGATGACCCAGAACATGAGGCCCGCAATCGAATAGAGACCGATGTTCTTGAGGCACTGGGTGGAGGTATTCTTTGCGCGCACGAGGCCCGCCTCCAGCATGGCAAAGCCCGCCGCCATCCACATGACCAGGAAGCCACCGATAAGAAATAGCAGCGTGTTGAAGATATAGGCCGTTCCGCCGCCAACCGAATCCAGCGCCACTTCGGCAGCTGGCGCGGCGGCAAGGGCCGGGCTGGTGGCAAGCAGTGCTGTCGCACCGACTGCGCCAAATTTGAGAATTGCAGATTTCATTGTGTCAGACCCCCTGATCAAAGCGCAGTTTCGTCGGTTTCGCCGGTGCGGATGCGCGTGGTCGAAGCCAGTTCAAGCACGAAGATCTTCCCGTCGCCGATGCTCTGCGTGCTGGCGGTTTCCTGGATGGTCTCGACGACCTTGGGCATCAGTTCGTCACTGACGGCGATCTCCAGCTTCACCTTTGGCAGCATGTTCACCGAGTATTCGGCACCGCGATAGATCTCGGTCTGACCCTTCTGGCGACCGAAGCCCTTCACTTCCGACACGGTCATGCCGGCGATACCCAATCCGGCAAGCGCCTCACGCACTTCGTCGAGCTTGAATGGTTTGATGATGGCGATGACGAATTTCATCCCTGACCCCTATGACTTGCCGGGTCGCTCCCGGCCGCGATTGTGCGATGCAACAGCCGTGCCAGAAATCGGGAAAGGTTGTTTTTCGGGGCCTTAGAAATGAAGCCGGGAACACTGCCTTGTGAGGCCGCCCAAGTTTTCGGCACGCTGCCTAAGAATCGAGCAGGGATAGCCTCGCATAGATTGGCAAGTGGTCCGATGCCTGCCGCGCCGTGGCGCTGGAATGCACCTGCGCCTCCTCAAGCTTCCAGTGTGACGTGTGTACCACGCGGTCCAGCGCCAGCATCGGGCGCTGCGAGGGGAAACTGCGGCCCGGCTCCACCATGTGCCAGTGCGCCGCCAGGCCGCGCGATCCGCCGAACGGTCGTAGCCATTCGTTGCAGTCACCCAGCATCACCGCGGGCAGCCCCGGCGCGCGGCTGGCGTTGCAAACGTGCGCGAACTGCCGCTTGCGGCGGAGGCCCGAAAGATCCAGATGCATTCCGGTAACGCAAATATCATGGCCGCCTGCGCGCAGCGTCGCGCGAATTGCCCCGCGCGGTTCCACCTGCGGCAGATCGTGGGCGTCAATGTCGACGATTTCCATTCCATCCCGAACCAGCAAGGCGTTGCCGTGCCAGCCCATGCTGGCCGGCTTCGTTCGCTTGCTGGCAATCTGGTAGCCGGCCTCGGCCAGCGCATCGGTGTCCAGCACGGCTCGCCGCGTGCCGAAACGCTCATCCACCTCCTGCAATGCGATAACGTCGGCATCGATTTCCTCGATCACCTCGATAATGCGGTCGGGGTCGCGTCGACGATCCGCGCCGACGCCCTTGTGGATGTTGTAGCTGGCGAAAGTGAGTTGCATCACTTTCCCGACGGGGTCTCGCCAGCGATGTAACGGTCGGTCGTGCGGGTCGGCAGCCCGTCGATACTTGTGCTGCGGCTCTCGTACTTGCCCGCCCATTCCTGCGGATCTGCGTTGCTGTGCGCCTTGATCAACGTCCTGCGCTCGCGCTCCGTCTGCATGATGGGCACGCCCCAGCCGCAACTGGTCTGCACACCTTCGACGGTAATATCGAAGATCTGGCGCGTACCGGGCAGCATGGTGAAATGCTGCGCAACCTCGTCCCAGCCGCTTTCCCACGGCAGGACCGGCTTTCCCGTCCCGTAGATACGCAGGATCAGCGCAGGCTGCTGGAAATTGCAGAACATCACCGTGATCCGGCCATCCGCCAGCAGATGCGCATTTGTCTCGTTCCCCGAACCGCCAAGATCGAGATAGGCGATTCGCGTGGGGGAGATAACGCGGAAGGTATCCTGCAAACCCTTGGGCGAGAGATTGATGCGCGCGTCCGCCGCGGCGGTGGCGACGAAGAAGACCGGCTGGGACTCGATCATCTCGATATGCTTGAAGTTCAGTTCGTCGAAGAAGTCCATATTCCAAGACTACGCACGAAGCGCCTCCGTGTCACCGCTCCTTGGTGGCGGAGAATTTCAGGTCCGGGTTCTTCTCTTCCTGGTAGCCTACGTCCCAAGCGCTCTTGGCCATGAAGACAAGATCGTCATCCCGGTCCCGCGCCAGATTGCCCTGGTTGAATTTCTCGAAGTCGCGCAGCGCCGCATCGCTGCCTTTCAGCCAGCGGGCCGTGGCGAATGGGGATGCTTCCAGCGCAGCCTCCACCTTGTATTCCGCCGACAAGCGCGAAACCAGCACGTCCAGCTGCAACTGGCCTACCACGCCCACGATGCTGCTGCCGCCGATCTCCGGGTAGAACACCTGGATCACGCCTTCTTCGGACAGGTCGTCCAGCGCCTTGCGCAATTGCTTGGTCTTGGTGGGATCTCGCAACTGCACGCGGCGCAGGATTTCCGGCGCAAAGTTGGGAAGGCCGGTGAAGCGAATCTCATTCTTCTCGCTCAAAGTGTCGCCCACGCGCAAGGTGCCGTGGTTGGGAATGCCGATGATATCGCCCGGCTCCGCCGTATCGGCAATCTCGCGGTCCTGCGCGAAGAACAGGATCGGCGAATGCACGGCGATAGGCTTGCCAAGACCCGAGGGCGTCAGCTTCATGCCGCGTTTGAAGGTGCCCGATACCTGCCGCATGAAAGCGATGCGGTCGCGGTGGTTGGGGTCCATGTTGGCCTGCACCTTGAAGATGAAGCCGGTAACTTCATCATGGTCAGGCGCGATTTGCTCATCGCCCGCAGGTTGCGGACGCGGCGGGGGTGCGAACGTTGCAATGGCGTCGATCAGTTCCTCGACGCCGAAGTTCTTCAATGCGCTGCCGAAATAGACAGGCGTCAGGTCGCCGTTGCGATAGGCTTCTAGGTCGAATTCGGGATAGCCCGCCTGCGCCAGCTGGTATTCTTCCTCGAAGTTCTCGGGGATCTCGGCGTCTGCATCGCGCTTACCCAGATACTCGCTGGAGCCGCCCTCGGGCCGGGCCACTTCGCCGGTCTTGAAATCCAGCAATCCCTCGAACAAGCCGCCCATGCCGATCGGCCACATCTGCGGGCTGACATCCAGTGCCAGCATGTCCGCCACCTCGTCCAGCGTCTCGAACGGATCGCGGCCTTCGCGGTCCACCTTGTTGACGAAGGTGATGATCGGCACGCTGCGCAGGCGACACACCTCGAACAGCTTGCGTGTCTGCGGCTCAATACCCTTGGCCGCATCGATCACCATGATGGCGGAATCGACGGCCGTCAGCGTGCGGTAGGTGTCTTCGGAGAAGTCCTCGTGCCCCGGTGTATCGAGCAGGTTGAAGGTAATGGTCTCGCCAGCGTACTCCTTCTCGAACGTCATCACGCTTGAGGTGACGGAGATCCCGCGCTGCTGCTCGATCTTCATCCAGTCGGATCGCGCACGACGCGCCTGCCCGCGCGCCTTTACCAGGCCCGCCTGGTGAATGGCCCCGCCTTGCAGCAGCAGCTTCTCGGTCAGCGTGGTCTTGCCCGCGTCGGGGTGCGAGATGATCGCGAATGTACGGCGGTTGGAGGTCATGGATCAGCCGCGCAGTTCCGCGTCCAGCTTTTTCGCTGCAGCCACTATCTTGTCGCTGATCGCCTTCAGCTCTTCGTCCTTGTAGGATTTTTCGCCGGGCTGCAGCGTGACTTCGGCAGCGATGCTTTTCTTGCCCTCGGGAACGCCTTGGCCTTCGAACACGTCGAACGTACGCGCATCGACGATATTGGCCTTGTCCGCGCCCTTCACCGTGCGCAACAGCTCACCGGCAGCAAGGTCTTCAGGTACGAGGAAGGCGAAATCTCGCGCCACCGACTGCAAGGCAGGCGGCATGTAGGCGGGCTTTTCGAAACCCTGCTTGCCCTTTCTGGCGGGAATAGCGTCGAGATAGACTTCAACTGCCACCACGGGGCCATCGATATCGAAGCGGTCCAGCGTGGCAGGATGCAGGGCGCCTAAGCGAGCGAGCACATTCTTGGGGCCGAGCCGCAATGTGGCGGACTGGCCTGGGTGGAACTGTGCGCCCGCTTCCCCCATCACCATCAGCTTGTCGACCGGCGCGCCAGCCTCTGCCAGCAACGCCTCTGCTTCGGCCTTGCCATCGAAGGCATCGACCAGCTCAGCCTTGCCGGTGGCCCAGCCGCGCGCCCTCTTCTCGCCCGCCAACAGGACGGCCAAGGTGGAACGTTCATCACTGGAGCCATCTTTCGCGCGCAGGTAGCGGCGTCCGATTTCGAACAGCCGAGAGCTCACCGCGCCGCGATCGGCGTTGCGCTTGGCCGCAGACAGCAGTCCGGGGATTAGCGAGGGGCGCATGGCCTTCATGTCCTCGCTGATGGGATTGTCCAGCACCCACAGCGCTTCGCCATCGGCGAAGTGTTCGGCCTGCGCAGTTGGCAGGAAAGACCACGTTACCGCCTCGTGCAACCCACGCGCCGCGGCAGCGCGCCGTAAGCGGCGTTCCAGCGCCTGCATCGGCGTGGCGGTAGGGCGTGCGACACCATCGATCCGAGGGAGCGCGACGCTTTTGACATTGTCGAGACCGTGAATGCGCACGACCTCCTCGACCAGATCGGCAGCGCCTTCGATATCGTGACGACGGGGCGGACAGGTGACGTTCCAGCCTGCGCCGACCGAGAAATCGAGCGCTTCGAGGATACGCTTCTGTTCGCTTTCGGGCACCTCCACACCGCCGAGCTGTGCGGTGAGCACCGGATCGAAAGCGATGACCTTCGGTTCGGTCGGCGGGGTTCCGGCGCGAACGATCTCGCTCGCTTCGCCGCCGCAGAAACGCTGGATCAGGCTTGTCAGGCTCTCCAGCCCCTCGTCCAGCCACGCCGGATCCACTCCGCGTTCGAAGCGCGTGCGGGCATCTGTGGCAAGGCCCAGCTTGCGACCCGTAACGCCGATGGCCTCGGGATCGAAATAGGCGATTTCCAGCAGCACATCGGTCGTCTCGGGCTGCACGGAAGAATCCTCGCCGCCCATGATCCCGGCAATATCGTGAACGCCGTTATCATCGGCAATCACGGTCATGCTGGAATCGAGCGTATAGGTCTTTTCGTTCAGCGCGCGAACCTGCTCACCATCCTTCGCACGCCGCGCGACCACGGGGCCGGAAAGCTTGCGAAGGTCGTAGACGTGCGCTGGACGACCGAATGCCAGCATGAGGTAATTCGTGATATCGACCAGTGCGCTGATCGGTCGCTGGCCTGCAGCCAGCAGCCGCTTCTGCATCCATACGGGGCTTGCGCCATTGGTCACGCCATTGATCACACGGCCGTAGAACGCAGGGCAGCCTTCGGGATCGTCGGTACGAATTTCCACGGGGCACGGAAATCCGGGGGCAATACCATGCTCTGCCAGCGGCTTGAGCGTGCCCATGCCGGCCGCCGCCAGATCGCGCGCAATGCCATACACGCCCATGCAATCGGGACGATTGGGCGTGATTGCCACATCGAACACGGGCGAAGCGCCATGGTAGCTAGCAAAGCTTTCTCCTACCGGCGCGTCTTCCGGCAGTTCGATGATCCCGTCATGCTCCTCACCTAGTTCGAGTTCGCGCACGGAACACATCATGCCGTTGGATTCGACACCGCGAATCTCGGACTTGCGCAGCTTCATGCCGTTGGCGGGCACTTCGGCGCCCGGCAGGCCCAGCACGCCCTTCATCCCGGCCCGCGCATTGGGCGCGCCGCAAACGACCTGCAGCGGTTCGCCCTCGCCGGTGTTGACCGAAAGCACCTGCAACCGGTCGGCATCGGGGTGCGGCTTCGCAGTCAGCACTTCGGCCACGCGAAAACCGTCCAGCTTCTCCGCCGGATCCTCGATGCCTTCCACCTCGATGCCTATGGCGTTCAGCTCTGCTGCGATTTCGGCGGTGCTGGCCTCTGTGTCGAGGAAATAAGTCAGCCATTCGAGCGAGAACTTCATGAGCGCGCTCCTACACCGGCGGAAAGCGTCGGCTGATCGAACGGACTGAAACCGTAATGGCTCAGCCAGCGGGTGTCGCCGTCGAAGAAGGCGCGCAAGTCGTTCATGCCATATTTCAGCATGGCGAGCCGATCGACACCAACGCCAAAGGCAAAGCCTTGCCACTCATCCGGATCGAGGCCGGACATCTCTATCACACGGCGATTTACCATCCCGCTGCCGAGCAACTCCATCCAGCCATGGCCCGGCTCGTCACCCGATCCGCCGAGGATGCGCTTGCCGTTCTCGATCGCGAACCCCACGTCCACTTCCACGCTGGGTTCGGTGAAGGGGAAATAGCTGGGCCGCAGGCGCAGAACGATATCCTCGGTCTCGAAGAAGGCCTTCAGGAATGTCTCCAGAGTCCATTTGAGATGGCCGAGGTGAATGCCCTTGTCGATCACCAGCCCTTCGATCTGGTGGAACATCGGGGTGTGGGTCGCATCGCTGTCGCTGCGATAGACACGACCCGGTGCGATGATGCGCAGTGGCGCGCCATCGGCCAGCATGGTGCGCACCTGCACGGGACTGGTGTGCGTGCGCAGCAGCATCTTGCCCCCCTTGGGCGCGGTGTCAGGGAAATAGAACGTGTCGTGCATCGCGCGCGCCGGATGGCTTTCCGGCATGTTGAGCGCGGTGAAATTGTACCAGTCGTCCTCGATTTCAGGACCGGTCGCCACGGCAAACCCAAGGTCGGCGAAAATCTCTGCCAGTTCATCCATCACCTGGCTTACCGGATGCACGCTGCCTCTCGGCGCATGAGGCGCAGGCAGGGTGAGGTCCAGAGTTTCGGTAGCGAGCCGCGCTTCCAGTTCGGCAGTTTCCAGCTCCGCCTTGCGCGCGGTGATGGCGTCCGCCACGGACTGACGCAGCGCCTGAATGGCGGGCGCTTTCTCCTGCCGTTCCTCGGGGGTCATCTTGCCCAGGGTCTTGAGCAGGCCGGAAATGCTGCCCTGCTTGCCGAGATATTCGATGCGCAAGGCTTCCAGCGCATTCAGATCATCGGCAGCCTTGATGCGAGTCTGGGCCTCTTGGTCGGTTTGATCGTAGTCGGACATAGGTTGCTTTGGAACACTTCGCTTTTTTCACGGACAGGCCGGGCCTGTTAGCCGCCCTGCCGCCCGCGCCCAAGTCCTAATTCTCAGGAATTCGGGCCGCGCTTCGTGTGGGCACCCTGCTCGGCGAGCCTTCGGTTGAATATGGTGCCGATAAAGGGATGGGGCATCTGCGCGTATCCGCTGGGCGTCATTCCCATGAAGTCGCGAAACTCGCGCACGAAATGCGCCTGATCGACATAGTGTCCGTCCAGCGATGCACTCCAGCTTAGCTCCGGATCGGCAAGGAACTTGGCAAGGCTCCGCACGAACCGCTGGCGGCGCAGCAGGGTCTTGGGAGGGAAGCCGAAGAACCGCGCGGAAAGGCGTTCGAGCGTACGACGACTGTAGCCGAGCTGCCCGGAAAGTGTCTCGACGTCGCTCACTTCCGGGTTGCACAGTGCCTCGTGCACTATGGCGACCTTCTCCTCCTGCGGACTGGGGGGCGGGCAGATATCGCGCAGAAAGCGATTGATCCGCCGGGCCGTTCCTTCATCATCATCGGGCGTTGCACGAACGATATCCAGGATCGGTGCGAATAGCTCGAACTGCGGATGGTTCGATCCGTCAACGACGCAGTTTGCAACGCCGGATGCAGCCCCGCGTCCGAACCGGGCCCAGCCTACTGGATTCAACCCGAAGCACCAGGCGCGTGATTTGTAGAACCGTATGGGCAGCGCGTGGCAGGTAGGCCCCTTGGCAGAAAACGGGCCGCTTTCCTCCATGGGTTCATCGCCAATGGCAACCTTCAGTCGTTTTCCCTGGACCAGGAAGTGACAACTCGCCCAATCGGGGTAATGGCAATACTGCACCGACGCCGCCCCCTCCTGCTTTACCTCAAGATGGTATAGCGCGCTGAAATAGGGCCTTAATTCGGAAGACAGTTGATATGTCTTCACGTCAATCTTGCCGGTATTACTATGTCCGCTGGAAATTTGCGCCCCCCAGAAGTGCCTGGTGCGCATCGCATCAGGAACATGGTGCGGGGTTTAGACGGCAATCATGGTTAATAACAACGATTTTCGATGAACATCGCCCTGTTCTCACAAGAAACGGGTCCGAAATGGAGCAATTGGACCGTTGCTGATAGAATGTCGGGCAATAGAAAAAGGCGCGGATGGAACAAACCATCCGCGCCCTTCTTGATCGGCTAAACCGACAGTAACCTTAGGCGGGAAGTGCATCCTTCGCCTGCTTGATGATCAAGCCGAAAGCATCGGTCTCGTTCATCGCCAGATCGGCCATTACCTTCCGGTCCAGTTCGATACCCGCCAGCTTAACGCCGTGCATGAACTGCGAGTAGGTAAGACCCTCGGCGCGCACGGCAGCGTTGATACGCTGGATCCACAGGGCGCGGAAATTGCGCTTTTTGACCTTGCGGTCGCGATAGGCGTACTGGCCGGCCTTTTCGACGGCCTGACGGGCGACACGGATCGTATTCTTGCGACGGCCGCGATAACCCTTCGCCTGATCTAGGAGCCGCTTGTGCTTCTGGCGCGTGGTAACGCCGCGTTTAATGCGTGGCATGTTCTATATCCTCCCGATCACTTGAGCCCGTAAGGGGCCCATTTCTTGACGGCATCCCAATCGGCCTTCGACAGGACCTTGGTGCCGCGCTGCTGGCGGATATATTTCGCATTATGGCTGATCAGGCGGTGACGCTTGCCGGCGACACCATGCTTGACCTTGCCCGTGGCAGTGAGCTTGAAGCGCTTCTTAACGCCGCTCTTGGTCTTCAGCTTGGGCATTTTCATCTCCTTTGCAGAGACACGTCCAACCGGCCCTGGCAGCCCTTGTGAGCCAGACCGGCGATGAATCACGTGTCGGTGAAGGGCGCGCAATTAGCGATTCTGCGCAAGAATGCAAGCGTCAAGAGCCGCCCATCGCCTCCAGCACGTCTTCCAGCCGTGCAGGATCGCCCAGCGCCAGCACCGTGCCATCGGACCCTGCGTGCAAAGGCTCACCTGCCCAGTCGCACATCATGCCGCCTGCGCCTTCGACCACGGGCACCAGCGCGGCGTAGTCGTGTAGTTTCAGACCCGCTTCGCACACGATGTCGAGATGGCCGGAGGCAAGGCATGCGTAATTATAGCAATCGCCGCCCATCACCATGCGCCGGTGATCGGTCTTGGCGGCCAGCGCCATGAACACGTCGCCTTCCGACTGGCTGAGATAATGCGGACCGGTAGTGGCGAGGCTGGCGGCGGAGAGTTCGCGGCATCGGCGGGTTTCGACGCTCTTGCCGTTGAAGGTGGTCGGCTCTCCTGCAACGCCCAGCCAGCGTTCGGAATTGATCGGCTGGTCGATTATGCCCAGCACGGGGAAGCCTTCCACCAGCAGCGCGATGAGAGTGCCGAAGATCGGGCGGCCTGCAAGGAAGGCGGTGGTGCCGTCGATGGGATCGAGTACCCACTGCCGGCCCGAGATGCCATCCTTCACGCCGAACTCCTCGCCGTGGATCCCGTCGCCGGAAAACTCCGCCTCGATCAGCTTGCGCATCGCCTCCTCGGCGTTGCGGTCGGCAATCGTTACGGGCGAGGCATCGTCCTTCGCTTCGCTCTGCACGCCGGAGCGAAACAGCGGACGGATTTCCTCGCGCGCCACATCGGCCAGACGGTGGGCTAGGGCAATTTCGGCTTTGAGGTTCACGTCAGTCGAACAGGCTGGAGACGGAACTCTCATCGGCGATGCGGCGGATTGCCTCGCCCAGCAGCGGGGCGATGGGCAGGATGCGGATGCGGTCCGAATCCTTGGCCGCGTCGGTAGGCTGAATGGAATCGGAAATCACCAGTTCCTTCAGGGCCGACTTGTCGATCCGCGCGACCGCGCCGCCCGACAGCACGCCGTGGGTAATGTAGGCCGCCACGCTTTTCGCGCCCTGATCCAGCAGCGCCTGTGCAGCGTTGCACAGCGTTCCGCCCGAATCGACGATATCGTCGATCAGCACGCATGATCGGCCCTGCACGTCGCCGATGATGTTCATCACCTCGCTCTCGCCAGGGCGATCGCGGCGCTTGTCGACGATGGCCAGCGGGGCGTTGTCGAGCCGCTTTGCCAGCGCACGGGCGCGCACCACGCCGCCGACATCGGGGGAGACGACCATCAGTTCCTGATCGCCATAGTGCGCCTGGATATCGGCAGCCATGGTGGGTGCAGCGTAAAGGTTGTCGGTCGGAATATCGAAGAAGCCCTGGATCTGCCCTGCGTGCAGGTCCACCGCAAGCACGCGGTCGGCCCCTGCCTCGGTAATCAGGTTCGCGACCAGCTTTGCGGAGATCGGCGTGCGCGGCCCGGGTTTGCGATCCTGCCGGGCATAGCCGAAATAGGGGACCACGGCGGTGATCCGCTTGGCAGAGGCACGGCGCAGCGCGTCGATCCCGATAAGCAGTTCCATCAGGTTGTCATTCGCCGGGAAACTGGTGGACTGGACGATGAACACATCCTCCCCGCGCACGTTCTCGTGGATCTCGATGAACACCTCTTCATCGGCAAAGCGGCGGACGCTGGCGTCGGTGAGGGGAACTTCGAGATAGCCGGCAATGGCGCGGGCGAGCGGCAGGTTGGAATTGCCGGACATGATTTTCATGGATGCGAATCCCCCATGGGTTTCAAACGGGTTGGTGCTGGAAGGTTTCGCCCTAGCCGAGCGTCATGGAATTGCAACGTAGCGGGGGGCGGTTGTCCAGATCGTTTGTCTTGCGAAGCTGCCTCCGCGGCTTCGTCCTCGCTAGGTGCGCGGCAAGCTGCGCCCGCTGCGGGCGGGCGTTTGCCCTTGCGGTCGGCTGAACGCCGACCGGGTTGGCGTTTTCATTCGGCGCCAAGAGAGAACTCTGACATTGCTGAATGGCTGAAATGGGATGGTAGGCGGGCATTAGAACTAGCGGAAACGTGAAAAGACTACCGGGGCTTTGAAGCTATCAGCTATGCTTCGGCTCCACCCCTTCGGTGTCTGTCCGCCATGCCCCATACGCAAGCAGCAGCCAAAGCGGTGTTAGCCAGAAGTGTATGTCGTCAAGACGATCCTCTCCTGCAAAGTGCGCGATAGCTAATCCGCCCATTACGCCCGTCATAAGCGTAAAAAGATTGCGTATGCTTGATTTGCTCATCGAATACGCCTCCCAACGCCGCCATCAAACGCTTCATAACTGACAGTTTTAGAGATTGCCCGCAACGAGATCGTTAGCGCACTGGCGGCTTTCGGCGGCTTTTCGCCCGCCCAGCGCCTCAGCGACGATCCTCGTCGCTTGGCTGGTCGATGATCGCTTCCGAAGGGTTTTCCTGCGTCCTCTTGCGCAGGAAGTCGCGCGCCGTAGATGCGCGCAGAATGCTGGCGGCAAAGCGTGTTGCGATGGTTAACCCGAGGAGCAGCGCGATATTGCCCAACACGCCCCAGCTAGCTGAAAACAGCGCGGCCAGTATCCCGGTAAACACCACGCCGATACCTGCAAGCAGCACGCCGAGGATAACGCCCAGCAATCCCCATTCGATATAGGTCGAGGCGAGCGCATAGAGCCAGAGGCTGATCCCGAAGATCAGCGACGCAAAGCCGAACAGGCCGCTTGCCAATCCGCGAGACGCCGGAATGAATGCCAACGGCACGAAGGCCAGCGATACCAGCGCAGCCCCGCCGATGAGATCGGGAATCCAGCCCAGCGCCCACACGCTGAATTCGGCAGCGCCGAACAGCAGCAGGACGGGGACGGCAATTATCGCCAGAAGCAGGACGAAGCCGACAACCGAGAGGCCGAGGGCGGAAACGCCGAATTTCCTGATCCTGATTTCCGCCATCGCCTAGCCTCGTACTTGCTGGTCGAGTGCCTTCCTGGCTACTAGATGCGATGCTCGCCCTTCACCCAGCGCACCGTGCCCGACGATGCCCGCATCACGACGCTCTCGGTGGTCATGATGCGCTCGCCGTTGGGGCGTCGGATGCGTTTTACGCCGTCGAGAAGCGAGCCGTCGGTCACGCCTGTGGCGGCAAAGATGCAGTCGCCCTTGGCGAGGTCGTGCAGCTTGTAAATGCGGTCGAGGTCCTCGATGCCCCATTTTGCGGCGCGCTTGCGCTCGTCATCGTTGCGGAACAGCAGACGGCCGTTGAACTGGCCGCCCACGCAGCGCAGCGCGGCTGCGGCCAGCACGCCCTCGGGCGCGCCGCCTGAACCCATGTAGATGTCGATGGTGGTGTCCTGGTCGGTGGTGGCGATCACGCCTGCCACGTCACCATCGCCGATCAGCACCACACCGCAGCCGATACCGCGCAGCTCGGCGATCAGTTCGGCATGGCGCGGGCGATCCAGCACGCACACGATAATGTCCTTGGGCTCCACACCCTTCGCAGCGGCAACAGCCTCGACGTTTTCGGTGACGCTCTTTTCCAGGCTGATGACATCTTCGGGATAGCCCGGACCCACGGCGATCTTGTCCATGTAAACGTCGGGCGCGTTCAGCAGGCAGCCCTTTTCGGCAGCGGCCAGCACAGCCAGCGCGTTCGGGCCGGCCTTGGCGGTAATGGTGGTGCCTTCCAGCGGATCGAGCGCGATGTCGATCTTCGGCCCCTTGCCGGGTGCGCCGCCAACCTTCTCTCCGATGTAGAGCATGGGCGCCTCGTCCCGCTCACCCTCTCCGATCACCACAGTGCCATCGATATAAAGCGTGTCGAAACACTTGCGCATGGCTTCGACGGCTGCGGCATCGGCGGCCTTTTCATCGCCGCGCCCCACCAGATCGGCTGCGGCAACGGCTGCCGCTTCGGTGACGCGCACCATTTCCATCACGAGGACGCGGTCGAGAATGCTGTCTGCGGAGTTATCGGAGTTCATAGGTAATTCAGGCTCCCATCTGAATCTGGCCGGGCAATTAGCAGGCGCTTAGGTCGAGGGGGCGGGAATGTCGAGGCGGTCAGCCGTAATTTTCGTTTCTGCGGCGATTGCATTGGCATTGGGTATTGGTCCCGCAATGCAGGCGGCGGCGCAGGTGGCCTATGGCCCTGTCGACGATACCGATGTCGTGGAATCCGATGATCCTGTCCCCCTGCAGGAGCCGGAGCGTTGTGATGAGGAAGTGCGTGAGGACGGCGCCATCGTCGTCTGCCGCGAACTGCCCGAATCCGAGCGTTACATGTCGCCGCTGCCCCGCCCCGTCGAGGTTCATATCAACGACGTGGGCGGGCTGCGCGAACCGCCCTGCTGGGTAACGGGCAAGACCCCGTGCATGCGGTTCGGCTCGGTTCCGCCCTATCCGCCCTTGATCGACACCACCGCCTTTGCCGAACCGTTGAGCGAGGAAGATGCCGCCGCAGTCTATGCCATCGAGGCCGAGACCCCCGCCTCGTCTTCACTGACCGGAAAGCGCGTGCCGATAGACCTGTCGGACGACAACCAGGCAGAAACGGCAATCAGCCGATAAGGCGCATGACCAGCGGCTCTTCCACGAGGCTGGCCGATCCTTCCAGCAGTTCCAGCGCGCGCGAAACACCGCTTTCGGGGCCTTCGTGCGTGACGATGGCCACCAGCACCGGCTCTTCCCCGCTTTCGTCGGGCTGACCGTGCTGGATCATGCTCTCGATGGAAACACCCGCGTCGCGCATGGCGGCGGTAATTTCTGCCAGAACGCCGGGCCGGTCGGCCACGGTGAAGCGGACGTAGGCACGGTTGCGGCGGTCGCCCGGATCGGCAGGCGTGCTGGCCTGCAACGAATCTACGCTTTGCGAGAAGGGCGCGATACGGTTGCCGCGAGCGATATCGACAAGGTCTGCCACAACGGCGCTGGCCGTGGGGCCATCGCCAGCGCCCGCCCCCTGGAACAGCAGGCGGCCAACGTGATTACCCTCCGCCACAACGGCATTGGTGGGTCCGTCCACTGCCGCCAGCGGGTGGCGCACGGGCACCAGATAGGGGGCGACCCGCTGAAACAGGTGCCGCGCGCCATCCTTGTCGGTGCAATCTGAAAGGCCGATCAGGCGGATGACATAGCCTAGCGCGCGAGCCTGCGCGATGTCGGCTGCGCGGATGCGGCTGATGCCGGAAGTGTCGACCGCCGCAAAATCGATCTGGGTGCCGAAGGCGTTGCTGGCCACAATCGCCAGCTTGTGCGCCGCATCCACACCTTCGATGTCGAAAGTCGGATCGGCCTCGGCATAGCCCAGTGCCTGCGCATCGGCGAGTACGTCGGAGAAATCGCGTCCGGTCGTCTCCATCTCGGAGAGGATGTAGTTGCAGGTGCCGTTGAGAATGCCGTAAATGCGATCGATACGGTTGGCCGCCGCACCCTCGGCCAGACCTTTCACGACAGGGATGCCGCCGGCAACCGCAGCCTCGTAACGCAGCGGCACATCGTTACCTTCGGCCAATCGCGCCAGTTCCAGCCCGTGATGCGCCACCATGGCCTTGTTCGCGGTGACCAGGCCCTTGCCGCCGCCCAGTGCCTTGCGCGCCAGCGCCAGTGCTGGGCCATCGGAACCGCCGACCAATTCCACCACAACGTCCACATCATCGCGCGCGGCCAGCACGGTCATGTCGTCTTCCCAGGCATAGGGAGACAGGTCGACGCCGCGATCCTTGCCGCGGTCGCGGGCCGAAACCGCCACCACTTCGATACCGCGCCCGGCACGGCCTGCGATCAGCTTTCCATTGTCGGCCAGCAGGCGCAACACGCCCGCGCCCACCGTTCCCAGACCCGCCAGTGCGATACGCAAATTCTCAGCCATCGAAATCCCCGTCTGCCATGTAACCCGCCTTGTGCGGCGCAGGCGTTAGGCAAGGGCGCGACGCTTGGCCAGAGGGGTCTTGCAGCGATCGGTCAGGGATTCAGGTCAAACGCCGCTCGCATGGGCCGAGTTCGGACAGGATATAGGCGTAGTCCGCCCGCGCCTGATCCTGCGATGCGCGATCGCGCTGCAAGAACGAATCGGCGGGCAAGTCACGCGGAAGGAAGCAGGCAAGACGGTACCAGATCAGCGTGTCGCGCTGTGCGGGCTCCGCCGATGCATCCACCAGTTCACCCAGCGATACGCCCCATTGCGGTGCCATGCCGGGGCGTCGAATTACCGAAAGCGATACGGGCGCGCCGGTATCCGTTTCGACGAACATCTGCGTTTCCGATTCGCCCGCCAGGTTGCCCGGAACGGAGATTACGTCGCGCAGACCTGTAACGGCGGGGGGCACGTCGGCAGCGGAGATCTGGGTAAGCACCTGGCGAACGCGCGCCTCGATGCGAGGGCCGGCAGGCAGCATCGAATCGGACGACAACAGCTGCAATGCGCCCGGCTGGCTCTGCGACAGATCGCCAAAGACCAGGAACTGGCGCCCCTCCAGATCAGGAACATCGCCATCGGCATCGCGGCGCTGATCGACGACGTAGGCGAGCTGAGCGCCCACGGCCTGCGGTCCGGCCAGCAGGTTTTGCGTGAGCGACTCGATATAGAGGCGGACGTGCGACGGCGGTACGTCAGGGGCGCGATCCTCGGGGAAGACGATCTGGTCCTCCACCGCAACGATGGCCACCGTGTCCGCCGCCATCGCCATCGTCACCAGGTCGGCATAGGTCGGCGCCTGGGTGTCGGGCAATTCCGCGGGAGGGACATCCTGCGAGAAAGCGGGGCCCGTGCTCGCGCAGGCCCCCAGTGCAAGGGCCAGCGCGGCGGGCAGGACTGCGCGCAGGTTCGGCGAAAAGGAGGGTCTCGACATGGCAATCCTTATGCTCGTGGGTGTCCCTTGGGACAACGACCAAGATCACCCTATGGGTCCGCAGATGCACGCATTTCAGCCGATCGGTACTGAATCGCGAGTTAAGCAACAAAGCGTTTGCCCCATCCCTTCCGGCCCGTTAAGAGCCGCCCAAGTCTGTCCGGGAGAGTACAGAAAATTTCCCTCTGTGACGTTTTTGGCACATTTACTGTTGTGTCGGGGTGATATCACAGGGCATCATGCGGTAGGCATACATTTCATACTGGATCATCCGGATATTCTCCGGGTTATCCTTGGGAGAGCCGGATTTCGGTCCGGCTGACACAAACGGAGTGAAGGGACTGGATGGCTTACGCTGACCAAGAGATGAGCGGTAGTCGAGTAATCTCGATTATCATCGTTGCCCTCATCCACGTGGCCGTGGGCTACCTGCTCATTTCCGGACTCGCCGTTTCGGCGGTTCAGGAAATAGCAGAGCGGGTCACCACCGTGGATATTGAGGAGCCGGAACCACCGGAGCCGGAGGAGGAACCACCGCCCCCGCCGCCCGAACAGGACGTAGCGCCGCCGCCGCCGGTTGCGCCGCCGCCTCCGATCAGCGTGAGCGTCGCTCCGCCACCAATTCGGACACAGGCGAACATCCCGCCGCCGGCACCCCCGGCGCTCAGGATTCCGCCGCCAGCACCGGCTGCACCGCCGGCTCCCCCTCCGGCACCGCCGCCGCCGCCTTCGCAGGCACGTCCGGCACAGCCTGAAGGGCAGGCTCGCTGGCAACGCCGGATCATCGAGAACTACCCTTCGCGCGCCCTGCGTCGTGAGATCGAAGGTACGGTCGGTGTTTCCGTGACCGTCGGCAGCAATGGCCGCGTCTCATCCTGCCGGGTTACCCGGTCGGCCGATCCGATCCTGGACCAGGCCGCGTGTGATGACATGGAGCGTTACGCGCGCTTCCAGCCTGCACTGGATGCCGCCGGCAACCCGACCACCGGCAGCTGGGCGACCAACATCGTTTACCAGATCAACTGATCGAACAGATTTTCTCTAGGAAGAGGACTTAATCGCATGCTTATCGAAATTCTTGCCGCAGCCGGGGAAGCCCCCGTCAACGAGTTTGGCTTCTGGAAAGCCATGGAAGAGGGCGGCCCGGTCGCCTGGACCATCCTCGGGATCATGATCATCATGTCCGTCGGATCGTTCTACATCCTGTTCACGAAGATCTTCGAACAGAACAAGGTGATGAAGGAATACCGCAGCAACCGTGCCGCTTTCTGGCGTGCCGGCTCGCTGAAGGAAGGCGCTTCCAAGTTCGACAAGAACAGCGCGTGGCGCCAGCTGGTCGACGACGGCATCCGTGCCGGCGACGAATCGTCCAAGATGGACGACAGCCTGGAATCGCACGATTGGCTGCACGGCACGCTGCAGCGTTCGGAAAGCTCCATCATGGCTCGCCTCAACGGCGGCCTGCCGTTCCTCGCAACGGTTGGTGCTACGGCTCCCTTCGTCGGCCTGCTCGGCACCGTGATCGGTATCTACCGCGCACTTATCAACATCGGTATCTCCGGTTCGGCTTCGATCGACAAGGTTGCCGGTCCGGTTGGTGAGGCCCTGATCATGACCGCCATTGGCCTGATCGTGGCTGTGCCGGCCGTGTTCGCCTACAACTACCTGATGAGCCGTAACCGCAAGATCCAGGCGATGCTTTCGGGCTTCTCCACCGATCTGCAGGCCAACATCACTTCCAGTGGTGCCGTGAAGCCTGCGCTGGCCCCGGCGGCCAAGTCGACCTCGACGACCGCCAAGCCTGCTACTGGTGCTACCGCCAAGCCCGCTACCACCAAGATGGGCGCAACCAGCACCTCGACCACGCCGAACGCTCCGAAGCGCTAAGCGTTCGATACATACCGAATGGCGGGCGCTGTCGCATGCGGGCGCCCGCCAACAGATGCAAGTAACCTGAGATAGGACAAGAGACATGGCCATAGCGATGGGAGATGGCGCCGGCGAAACGCCGATGTCAGACATCAACACCACGCCGCTGGTGGATGTCATGCTGGTGCTGCTGATCATCTTCCTGATCGCAGTCCCTGTTGCCATCCAGACCGTCGAAGAGCTCGAAATTCCGATTTTCGAATCGGTCGAGTCCGACGACAAGGTCGAGAACCTGCTGATCACGGTGACCACCACCGATGCGGCAGGTCGTACGCCGAGCACGATCAACACGGCATTCGAAGGCGCGACCCGCGACGGCGAGTGCCGGATCTTCCTGAACAACACCACGCTGGTGGATTCCAGCGAGCTATACGACCGCGCATTCGAGCGTCTCGATGCCATCGTCCAGCGCGCTGGTGGACCGGAGGCGATCATGGCCGATCCGGAACTGATCCCGCAAGTGCACATCCGAGGCGATGTCAACGCGCCGTGGCGCTGTGTTGCAGGCACGATCTTCAACGTCCAGGCGGCCGGCTATCCGACCATCGGATTTATTTCCAACCCCGTCGATCCCAACGGTTGATCGGCGCGGTAGAGAGTTTCAAGGAGTAACAACCTATGGCAATGTCAGGCGGCGGCGACGACGGCGAACCGATGATGGACATGAACATGACGCCGTTGATCGACGTCCTGCTCGTGCTTCTCATCATGTTTATCATCACCATCCCGGTCGCAACCCACGCGATCAATATCGATCTTCCATCGCCGACCAACAATCCGGACACGCCGGATGTCGATCCGATCAAGAACAAGATCGTGTTGACCCCGGACGGCCAGATCCTCTGGAATGCAGAGCCGATCAGCCAGGGTGAACTGGTGGGCAATCTGCAGCAGTCCCTCACCTTCGCGGTAGAGCCGGAACTTCAGTTCGAGCCCGAGGCGAATGCCGGTTATGACCTGTCGGCCAAGGTGCTCAACATCATCAAAGCCAGCGGCGTCACCAAATTCGGCTTCGTCGGCAACGAGAAATACCGGAGCTTCAGCAAGGGCGAGTAATTCGCGGCCAAGCTGATACTACGGACGAATCAGGGGCGGAGCGATCCGCCCCTTTTTTGTGTGCGGAGTTCCGCAGCGGACCATCGCGTTCAACACTTTGCTCCACGTGTGATGATATGTTATTATATCTATGGAGGAAGAAAAAATGGCTATCCGTTCCCGCATGCTTACGCGTACTTTCAACACCATGCCCCAGCCGATGAGTTCTTTGAACATAACGCCGCTGATCGATGTCCTTCTCGTCCTTCTCGTAATGCTGATTCTTTCCATCCCCATCGCCGCGCATCGGCTCGATGTGGATCTGCCCGGTCCGGCATCCGGAATAGCCACCAATTGCGAAAGCGTTGCTCTCGTGGTTCGGGACAACGGCGGGGTGCTATGGAATGGTGATGCCGTTTCTCCGTCAGAACTGCGGGCTCGCCTCGCCAGCGCGGCAAGCCAGAACGAAATGCCCCTGATCCGCTTCGAACCCGAAGCGCGCGCAAGCTACGAGGACAGCGTCAACGTCATCAACGCGGTGGCCGACGCCAACCTCGACAAATTCGCCTTCGTGGGAAACGAGCGTTATCGAGATTTCGACTCTGAGTGACCGTCCGATCGGTCTGATAAGGGGAGAGGTTGCATAGCACTGCCGCCTCCACCGCGCGTGACGGTGAATGACAACGATCGCTTGAGCCTGTTCACCCACGCCGGGGCCGTGTGCTTTCCGAATGCGATAACCGCGCAACAAGCTGCTTTCGATAGCATACTCACACAGTGGCCGGGCAAGGCTGCGGCCCACCGGTTTCCCGATCTGCGCCCGCTTGCTCCGATCGTTGCCGACAGCGCATGTGCTGCCATTGCGCAGGACCTGATCGGACAATCCGCGCGTGCCGTACTTTTCGACAAGACCAAGCGCGCCAACTGGTCGCTCGCATGGCACCGGGACAGAACGGTCGCAGTGGCCGCCCGCAAGAACGTGGCCGGCTTCGACAACTGGACCCTCAAGCGGGGCGTTCACCATGTCGAACCACCCTTCGACCTGCTTGTGGAAATGGCGACATTGTGGATCCACCTCGACGATGTCGGGCCCGACAACGGGCCTCTCGACAGTGCGCCCGGGTCGCACCGTCTGGGGTTGGGCCCCGAACATGCAATTGCACAGGCCGTGCGTGACTGCGGTGTTCATACCTGCGAAGCCAGGGCGGGCGATGTCTAGGCCTACGCCACTCCAATCCTGCATTCGTCGGCGGCAAGCGCGCTTCCGCAGTCTCGCCGGGTCTTGCAAGTCGACACTGCGCAAGGGCGCTTCCCGAACCTCTCGAATGGCTGCCCCCTTTGAAAGCGGCTTTCAGTCTCCCAGCACGTCCGGCATACCGTCCACCCGCATGGCTGCACCGGCAAGGGTCTCGGCTTCCAGCAGCAGTTCGTCGTCCTGCGCGCCCTGCGGCACGCTTTCTCGCCCGATCATCACCATCACCGGCACGGCCAGCGGGCTGACCCGGTCGAGCGTCACGTGATCCAGCCGTTCGGCGGCGCTATCCAGCAGGTCACCCAGCCGGCCAATATCGGTCATGCGTGCGCGCGCATCCGCCCAGGCCGCCTCGATCAGCACGTGATCGGGCTCGTACTTGCGCAGAACGTCGTAGATAAGGTCGGTGCTGAAAGTAACCTGACGGCCGGTCTTGCGCTTGCCGGGGTGCTGGCGCTCCACCAGCCCGCCGATCACCGCCACCTCGCGAAAGGCGCGGCGCAAAAGGTGCGAATCCTGCACCCAGTCGATAAATTCATCGGTCAGGATATCGGGTGACAGCAGGGGGCGCGGATCATCTACCGGCTTCAACCCCCACACCGCCAGCGAATAGTCGTTGGCGACAAAGCCCCCCGGCATCAGCCCCATGTCCTCCATCCGCTTGGTAATCAGCATGCCGAGCGACTGGTTCGCGTTCCATCCGACGAAGGTGTAATAGACGGTGTAGTGCCGCTTGGCGTGGGGGAAGCTTTCCACCAGCAGGTTATCCGGCCCCGGCAGGTGGCTGCGCCAGTCCTGCACTTCCAGCCATTCGCGAACATCATCGGGAAAGCGTGACCAGCCCGCCCGGTCCACCAGCAGCGCGCGAACACGGTCGGCCAGATGGGTGGTAAGCGGCAGGCGCAACCCGCCATAGCTGGGGATCATCGCGGACTTGGAACTGGCGCGCACGGTCAGTTCCATGTCCTTGAGCTGCTCCACCTCGACATTCACGCCGGCGAACTGGAAGGTATCGCCCGGTCGAAGCGATGCGGCGAAGCGTTCCTCCACCTTGCCGAGCGAGCGACCGTTCCGAAAGCGCACATCCAGCATCTCGGAATCGATGATGATACCGGCGTTCATGCGGTGGCGTTGCGCCTGTTCGGGATGCGTCAGGCGCCACACGCCCTCACCGTCGCGCGTAATGCGCTTGAACTTGTCGTAAGCTTTCAGCGCGTAACCGCCGGTGGCTACGAATTCCAGCACGCGCGAAAACTGCTCGGCATCGATTGTCGCATAGGGCCAGCAGGAGCGGATTTCCGATAGCAGCTCGTCCTCGCGAAACGGCGCAGCGCAGGCGCAGGCCATCACATGCTGCGCCAGCACGTCGAGACCGCCGGGACGGAAGTCCTCGCCATCACGCTGGCCTTCGTCCACCGCCTGCATTGCAGCGGTCGCCTCCAGAAACTCGAACCGATTGCCCGGCACCAGCAGCGCGCGGCTCGGCTGATCAAGCCGGTGATTGGCACGGCCGATACGCTGCAACAGGCGAGAAGAGCCTTTGGGAGCGCCCATCTGCACCACCATGTCGATATCGCCCCAGTCGACCCCCAGATCCAGGCTGGCGGTACACACGAGTGCCCGCAGTTTGCCCCGCGCCATGGCGCCTTCCACCTTCCGGCGCGCTTCTTTCGAAAGCGAGCCGTGGTGAATGCCGATGGGCAGGTTATCCTCGTTCGCATCCCAAAGATGCTGGAAGATATATTCCGCCAGGAAACGCGTGTTGGTAAATACCAGCGTGGTCTTGTTCTTTCGAATGCGTTCGTAAAGCTGGGGGATGGACCAAGTGGCCGCGTGGCCGCCCCAGGGTACGCGTTCCTCGTTCGGCAGCAGGATTTCTACCTCGGGTTCCGCGCCCGTTTCTCCCTGCACCAGCTCTACTGTGTCCACATCGCCCCAAGGCGCAATCCAGCCGCGATAACCCTCCGGATCGGCCACCGTCGCGGAAAGGGCCGCGCGCTGCATATCGGGTGCGATGGCCTGCAGGCGGGTAAGCGCCAGCGCCAGCAGGTCGCCGCGCTTTTGCGTGGCAAAGGCGTGTATCTCGTCCACCACCACCCGTTTGAGCCCTTCGAACAACGTGAGGCTGTCCTCAAAGCTCAGGAGCAGCGAGAGGCTTTCAGGCGTGGTGAGCAGGATGTTGGGCGGCTTGGCGCGCTGGCGACGCTTGCGATCCGACGGAGTGTCTCCGCTACGCGTTTCGATCGTCAGATCGAGACCCATTTCCTCTACCGGCGTGAACAGGTTGCGCTGCACGTCATGCGCCAATGCCTTCAGCGGCGAGATATACAAGGTGTGCAGCCCCTGCGGACGTTGTCCATCCCCGATGCGCGAGGGGCAGAAGGCCGCCAATGTAGGCAGGAACCCGGCCAGGGTCTTGCCCGCCCCCGTGTCGGCCACCAACATGGCATGCTTTCCCGCGTCGGAGGCGCTCAGCATATCAGCCTGGTGCCGCCGCACCCGCCAGCCACGGGCGGTAAACCATTCGGTAATCTCGGGCGGGATGGCTGAGGCGGTCACGATCCTCAAGCGATAGAGCCTCGCGCAGGTTCCGTCACCTTTGCCGCGACACTGCTAGCGGGTCCGGAGAATGCGGCCACCCATCGCACTTAACCTTTGTAAATGCCCCTCTTTTTCATATTGCCACGCATTGCGACAAGATGTCCTGCCATCGCGCCGAGGCGAATGGCCCCGCGCTCTCGTTCTGCGTTTAATCCATACAGACCCCGCATTTTCATTGCGAGGTCCGGCGGGCGAACGCTGCCCCCTTCGCTGCCGGAGTTGACCGGGGCAAAATGCAGGAGAGACTGACAATGGCAAATCGATACAGAGAGCGGGCGCAAGGCCAACAAGGCTACAGCGATAACGGCCAATCGCGGTACGGGAGACAGGACGAACAGTTCGACCAGCAGTCGTCACGCCAGTACGGCGATGATTACGACTATGGCTATGATGATCGCGGATCGCGCATGGACAACGCTGGCAGCTACGGCCAGAGCCGCGCGGATCGCAATTTCGGGCGTGATTTCCAAAGCGAGCGCGGGTTTGGCGGAAGCGACTACCGCCGATCGGGCGCATACGATCCGCTTGCCGATTACGACCGTCAGCAGACACGATCACGCGGCAGCCACGGCGGGTCGGGGCGCGACCGCGATTTCGATCGGAGCTATGGCAGCAACACCTCAAGCCGTTCGAACTATGGACGCGGTGAGTACGCACCCGATGAGCGTCGCGACCACGACCGCGGCTTTTTCGACAAGGCAGGCGACGAAGTGGCGAGCTGGTTCGGCGACGATGAAGCCGAGCGACGCCGCGAGATGGACTACCGTCGCCAGCAGGACCATCATGCCAGCCGGGGCCAGAGCCATCGCGGTCGCGGGCCGAAGAACTACAGCCGGACGGACGAGCGCATTCTGGAAGATGCTTGCGATCACCTGACCCACGATCACGGTGTGGATGCCAGCGATATGGAAGTCACCGTAAAGAACGGCGAACTGACGCTGGACGGCAAGGTCAACTCGCGCTGGGAAAAGCGCCGCGCAGAGGATTGCGTGCACGACATTTCGGGCGTGAAGCATGTGCAGAACAATCTGCGCCTTCGCGATACGGATATGCGCGCCGACCGGACCGACACGTCACGCGATAGCACCACTTCCGGCAAGACTGCCTGATGCGGTAACTGATTGCTTCTTGGCCATGATTTGGCCGACGACAGCAAGAGGGGCTCACGATTGCGGGCCCCTTTTTCTTGCTCGTGTGTGTGAGCTACATTTCCTCAGCGTGGGTTTGCGCGGCTGCGTCCATGCCCGCTTGCAGTTCCTGTGCGGAAAGACCCGTCAACTGCGTCAGGCGATTGCGATCCGCCTTCGACAGGTCTGCGAAGTTACGCGCTTCGGGAACGTCGGCCAGCGCCTCTTCCATCAGCACGGGCATCTGCGCGAAAGAACCGAACAGCAGGTCCGGCTCTGCGAACATGGCGGCCACGATGCGAGGGTCCCCCGCCATAGCGTAGGATTGGCGGGCATAGCTGAGTCCGCTCGGCGTAGAGAAGAAGCTGTCGATATCGACCAGCTCGTCTTGCGTAAAATAGATCGCGTAAAGCTCGCTCATGACGTCGCGCATCACCGGTTCCATTCGGGTCATCATGTCCGCCATCATGGTCTGGGTCATCGTGCTGATCACGCGGTTGCGCTCTTGCCAGGCGGGATCGACGATAGCCAGGATCTCGGTCGACGCAGTCTCGTCCAGCGACAATTCTTCGGGACGGTAGCCCAAGGCACCTGCAAGCGCAGCGCCTTCATCTTCATTGGCCATTTCGAGAATGGGGCCAAGCACACCGTCGAAGGTGGAGCCCATTACTTCCATCATCGCGCCTTCGGGCAGGATGCGTTCGACAATAGCCCGCGCCATCGGCAGCCGCGCCTTTTGTTCCTGTGTCAGCGGCTCTACCTCGAACATGGCGCCCAGTTGCGCCAGTTCTTCCATGCCCGGCTCGTCCTGAGCCACCGCAACGGCTGGCGTAAGTGCAAGCGTGGCCACGCCGGCAAGCGTCAGGATTGATTTGCGTAACATGTTCGTCCCCCTCAGTGTCCTGCGCTTTCGCCGCGCTCAAGCCCGCTGAGCGCAAGCTGCTCGTCTATCAGGCCCAACAGGCGTTCGAGCCCCTCCTCGGTATCGCTTTCGGCGCGGGCCACCAGCACGTCCTGCGTGTTGGAAGCGCGCAGCAGCCACCAACCGTCGGGCGTGGTGACACGCACGCCATCGGTCGCATTCACGTCCACGTCGGCAGGCTGGTCCTTCCCTGTCAGCCGCGCCTTCACCTCGTCGATCGCGGCGAACTTGCGACTTTCGTCCACCTGAAAGCGCAGTTCCGGCGTGTTGAGCATATCGGGCATTTCGCCGCGCATCCGCGTGACCGATCTGCCCAGCCGAGCCGACGCCGCAATCAGGCGAACTCCGGCATAGAGCGCGTCGTCAAAACCGTAGTAATCGTCGGCGAAAAACACGTGTCCGCTCATTTCACCAGCCAGCGGCGACGAAACTTCCTTCATTTTGGACTTAATGAGAGAGTGCCCGGTCTTCCACATGACAGGCTTCCCGCCAAGCCTGGCGACGGAATCGAACAGCGCGCGGCTGGCCTTCACATCGGCGATAATCGTGGAACTAGGTAGTCTTCCGAGGAGGTCCTCGGCGTAGATCATCAGTAACTGATCCCCCCAGATGACGCGGCCTTCACCGTCGATCGCACCAATCCGGTCGCCGTCGCCGTCGAAGGCCACTCCGAAGTCGAGGTTCTTCTCGGCGACAAGCCTCCGCAGGTCGGCAAGGTTGGCCTCAACAGTGGGATCAGGATGATGATTGGGAAAATTACCGTCGACTTCAGTGAACAACAGGTGGTGCTCACCCGGAAGACGCTTGGCGAGGAGCTCCAGCGCAGGGCCGGCCGCACCGTTGCCAGCGTCCCATCCGACCTTGAGGCCGGAGAGAGAAGCGCCGTCCACCCCCGCGAGTGCGGTCAGGAGACGCTCGACATACTCTTCGATGATTTCGACACTTTCGACCGTGCCGGACCCGTCGAGCCAGTCGCCCTGGGTCGCGAGTTCCCCGATGCGCTGGATATCGACGCCAAAGAAGGGTCGGCCCCGAAATACCATCTTGAAGCCATTGTAATTGGCGGGATTGTGGCTGCCAGTTATCTGAATGCCGCCATCCACCTCTTCGGCTGAGGCTTCTGCGCAATACAACATGGGGGTTGGCCCCATGCCGATCCGGCGCACATCGCATCCGCTGCCGGTAAGGCCCTCTATCAGAGCGTGTTCCAGCATGGGCGAACTTACGCGGCCGTCATAACCCACGGCCACCAGCGGCGCGCGCTCGCGATCCTGCGGGTCGAGTTCCCGGCGCAGCAGCGTTCCGAAGCCGCGCCCGATCGCACGGGCATCATCCGCTCCGAGTGTCTGGCCGATTATTCCGCGAATATCGTATTCGCGCAGAACGGTCGGATCGAAATCAAACGTCATATCTGTTCCTCAAGGCCGCCCTGCGCGCACCCCTACGGCAGTTGGTCGGGCAATTCGTCCAGCAGCAGGTCGCGCGCGGCATTCGCCTCGTGAACCTGCGCATTGCTGCCGCCCCGATCCGGATGAACCATGGCGACGAGGCGCTTATGGGCGGAAATTATTTCAGTTCGGTTGGCGTTCTGCTGAACGCCCAGCGTCTTTCGTGCATTGAATATGGCTTGCTGCCGGGTAGAGACTTTCGGTTGCCAGGGCCAGCGTTTGAAAATCCAGTAATACAGCAGGATTACCACGCCGACGATGATAAGGAACTTGCTCACCCGCGTCAGGCCGGCTCGACCAGCGGCGTGGTGGCCAGCATGGCTGCGTTTTCAGTTTTTTTTGGCAATCGCAGGTTGAGGTTGGCCACGAGGTTGCGCAGTTCCTGCCGCGCCACAAGGTGGCTGGTGCCCAGTTCGCCCAGATGCCCCTTGTCGAGCAAGGTCAGGCCCGAGGGGAACAACTCGCGATAGACCACGCGTTCGGAAAGGCCCTGTATCGCGCGAAAGCCCACCCGCTTGGACAATTCGGTCAACGCCTCGTCAATGCGGCGCTGGTTGCGCGCATCGGTGTAACCGGTGCGGTTGCGCACGACCACCCAGTCCATTTCGCGCTTCTGTTCCTCCAACTGGGCGCGGCTGCGCTTGATCCGTGCTTCCCAGATCAACTCGGCGTAAAAGCTGAGCTTGCGCACCTTGAAGCTTTCCGCGTCCACTTGCCCGATGAGATCGAAATCCACGAAGCTGTCGTTCATCGGTGTAACCAGCGTATCGGCACTGGCCGCCACGTGGCGGGCGAAGGGATCGTCGCGGCCCGGCGTGTCGAAGACGATGAAATCCATGCCCTCGCCAATGCGTGCAGCCTCGTTCTCCAGTTCCTCCACCGTATCGCCATGGCAGACATCGAACACCGGGCCGGGCAATTGCACGTTGCGACGGCGCTGTGTCTCGCTGCGGTTCTCGCAATAGCGGAAGAAGGTCTTTTGCCGCGTGTCGAGATCGAGGGCGGCAACCTTCGCGCCCTGATAGGCAAGCGCCACTGCAACATGCACGGCGGTGGTGGATTTCCCGGTGCCGCCCTTTTCGTTGGCGAACACGATACGATGAGGGGCTGTCACGGTCGGTCTTTCTCTCAGGTGGCTGGGGCGCTAGGCCGTGGCAACAGTCTATCGGAGCGCCGCGCCCATGCAAACCGTCACCACCCTTCCCAACCTTCGTCAAGCTGTGGATGAAATCCGCAAAAAGGGCACAATAGCGCTCGTCCCCACCATGGGCGCGCTGCATGAGGGGCATCTGGCTCTGGTTCGCCAGGCCGCGCGGATTTCAGATCACGTGGCAGTTTCGATATTCGTGAACCCGCGCCAGTTCGGCGAGAACGAGGATCTGGACGCCTACCCTCGCCAGCTGGCGCAAGATTCCGCGAAACTGGAGGCCGCTGGGGTAGCCCTGTTGTGGGCACCCGACGGCGGCGCGATGTATCCGCCGGGCTATGCCACCAACATTTCGGTGGCAGGGATAAGCGACGGTCTGTGCGGAGCGGATAGGCCCGGCCACTTCGACGGGGTGGCAACGGTGGTCTGCAAACTTTTCAATCAGGTTCGCCCGGATGCTGCGGTGTTCGGCGAGAAAGACTGGCAGCAGCTTGCGGTAATCCGCCGCATGGCGCGCGATCTCGACCTGGTGCTGCCGCATGCCGATGCGATCCATGGCGCTGCAATCGTGCGCGATCCCGACGGATTGGCGATGAGCAGTCGGAACGCCTACCTCTCTGCCGATCATCGCGCCGCCGCGGCCACGCTGCCGCGCGCCATGGACGAAGCTATCGCGCGCATACGCGACGGACAGGAAGCCCGCGCCACGCTCGCCATGCTGGAAGATCAGTTGCTGGGCGCAGGGTTTTCCAGCGTCGATTATGCCGAATTACGCGATGCCGATACGATTGCCCTGCTGGATGGCGATAATGGCAATGCGCGCCTGTTCATTGCAGCCCGCATCGGCGGCACGCGCTTGATCGATAACAAGCCTGTTTAGCGGGCCTCCAGCCATTCGAATTAAAACGCCAGATCCAATCAGCAGTTTAGCGCCTTTTCGACGAGTGTTTCGATCTGCATTTCAAACAGGTGATAGTGGGCAGACTCCAGGTCCGTCACACCAAATTGGCGGGCAAGGCCAGCACGGCCATTGCGCATCACGGTCGGCATTCCGAAAAGCAGCGCCGCCAAGGTAATGCGCTCGTCTTCGCGAAGTTCGGGGCGACATATGGCGATACAACGCCCCAGCGTTGCAAAAATGGGGTCGATCGTTTGCTCGCCTATGAGACCTAGAGCGTCGGTGGGGTTTTGCTGCTCGCGAACTATGAACAGCGACCAAGCCTCGCTTTCGGAGGACGTCATGATCTTGCACATCGTGCCTACGATCGACTTGCACAGGTCAAGCGCCTCGGCCTTGTTCGCAGGCTCACGCCGTTCATAATCCACTTGCGAGAGCGCCTTCGCCAGTCGTTCGGCAATGTGCTTAGCGCAGGCGAGATAAAGCCCATGCTTGGAGCCGAAATGGTAGGTGATGGCCGACAACGCCGTGCCAGCTTGCTCGGCAATGGCGCGCGTGCCCACAGCCTCGTATCCGTGCTTACCGAATTCCGGGATCGCGACGGCGATCAGTTCTTGCTTGGTTGCGTTCATACTGCCATAGGTTCGTTCGACCGACCTAATCCCTCGCACATAGGCGCCTTCCATGTCAATCATGCCGCATGACTGGAATTCGATCTTCAGGAAGCGCGATCACGTGAAGGTGGTCGTGTGCCTCGGCAGTGCTGCCCTGGTGGCGGGCTGCTCCACCATGGCGCCGGACAGCGAAACCCCTGCAATCGTCGCGCAGCAGCCTGCAACCTTCGGCGCGAATGCGGTGGTGGGTGACTATCGCCCCGCAGCATGGTGGCAATCATACGAAGACCCTGTGCTGAATGCGCTGGTAGACGAAGCTCTACGCGAGAACCTCGATCTGACGGAAGCTGCGGCGCGTCTGGCGCGCGCAAACGCGCAAGCGCGCATTGCACGATCGGCGCTGCTGCCTTCGCTTAACGGTACGGTTTCGGGCAACTATTCCGACAGCCCTCTTGCAGGTTCTGCATTTGGCAGCGTTGGCAGTGGCGATGCGCCGGGCGCTGAGCCGGGTGCGGAACCGGTCGATCCGGGTTCAGGCCGGCTGACAGTCCAGAACTATGGATTAAGCCTGGGCGCATCATACGAACTCGACCTGTTTGGTCGCAATCGCAGTGAACTGGCGGCCGCGCGTGCCGATGCAGCAGCGGCGGCGGAAAATTATCGGGCCCTGCAATTGGCCGCGGCGAGCGAGGCGATCAGCAGCTATTTCGAGATTGTCGACGCCCGCCGGCAAGTGCAGCTGACGCTCTCCATAGCAGACGTGCTTCAGGACAGGGTCGAGCGAACCGAGGATCGCTTCCAGCGTGGCCTGGCGGAAAGCTTCGAAGTCTACCAGCTGCGACAGGATCTACGCAGCACGCAATCGGCGCTGCCAACGCGCGAAATCGCGCTCGAGAACGCCGCCAACCGCCTTGCCCTGGTGCTGGCGGATTATCCTGCCGAAACGCGCGAGAAAATAGACCTTGCACTGCGGCCACGGTTGGATTTCTCGCCAATCCCGACCGGCCTTCCGATCGAATTGCTGGCCCAGCGCCCCGATATCGCGGCGGCATGGGACCGGCTGGAGGCGGCGCGGCTGCGGATTGGCGCAAGGCGGGCAGAGCGTTTCCCCATTTTGAGCTTGAGCGGATCGCTCGGGACGCAAGCCGGCGATCCAGCAGGTGCGTTCGATTTCGTCGACAACTGGCTGGCATCGCTCGCCGCGAGTGCCGTCGCACCGCTTTTCGATGGAGGCCGCATCTCCGCCAATATCGCCGCTGCCCGCGCAACTTATGACGAACTGGCCGCTGCCTATGGCCGCACTGTCTTGTCCGCCCATGGGGAAGTTGTCACCGCCCTGGAAGAGTACGAGGAACAGCGCCAGCGCTACCGCATTCTGGCCGCGCAGGAACGTGAAGCCCAATCCGCCCTTTCGCTGCAAGCGGCACGATTTCGGCGCGGCGTGGGCTCCTACACTGCATTCCTGGACGCCCAACTCGCCTTGCACCAGGTCGAATCCGCGATTTCCGGGGCAGCCCGCGATGTCGCGCTGGCGCGTCTCGGTGTGCATCGCGCGCTTGGCGGAGACTGGGCGACTAGCGAGATCGCGCCCGCCAATATCGTTGGAGAAACACCATGAGCCGCCAAGCCAAAATCGCGCTCGCCATTCTGGCCGGGGCGCTTGTCATCGCGGCGATCATGTATCTGTTTCGCCCGCAGGCAGAGCAGCAGGATCGACAGGCGCAAGCGCCGCTGGTCGATACCGTTCCGCTCGTGCCCTCATCCGGGGCCCTGGAAATTCTCGCGACGGGCGTGGTCGAACCGGGCGAGCAAACCACCATCGCGGCTGAGATCAGCGGACGTGTGGTCTATGTAAACCCCAATTTCGTGGAGGGTAGTTCGGTTGGCGCAGGGGCTCCCCTGATCCGGCTGGAAGCGGCGGACTATCGCAACAGCGTGCGCGCCGCCCGCGCCGATGTGGAAGCGCAGCGTGTGGCTGTTCTGCAAGCGCAGGAAGAAGTGCGGATCGCCGAAGACGAAATCGCCCGCTTCGACAATCGGCAATCGACTGGGGCGAACGATGCCTTCACGCAAGCGATAGACGATAGCGACTACGCCTCTCGCATATTGCCGCCGCGCGGGATGGCATCATCTCCTGCCAACACTGCTGACCGGACTGGGCAGACAGGGGCGTTGGCCACGCGTGAGCCGCAATTGCGCTCAGCCCAAGCTGCGCGCGAACGTGCCGCCGCCAACCTTGCCGATGCCCAGCTTGCCCTGGGACGCACTACGATCCGTGCACCATTTTCAGGAGCGGTAGAATCGGAAAGCGTCGCGCGCGGGGCCATCGTTCAACCGGGTCAAGCGCTTGGGACATTGGTGGCAAACGATGCCTATGAAGTGCGTGTTTCGCTGAACGAGGCGGACGCGGCGCTCATTCCCGGCCTGCTTTCAGGCAGCTCGCGCATTCCCGCAACGGTCTATGCTGATTTCGCCGGGGTTCGGTACGCATGGGATGCGCTGGTCGTGCGCGCCGACCCGTCGCGCAATGCGGAAACGCGATTGATAGAGGCGTTTGTCCGCGTACCATCGCCAGGCCGTGCAGGTCGTCCGGTCTCCGCTGAAGGCGAGACTATTGAAGATGCGGCGGCTGGCCCGCCCTTGCTGCTCGGCTCGTTCGTGGAAGTCGGTATCACGGGTGCGCCGGTGGAGCGCTACGTTTCGATCGATGTCGACCATTTGCGTCCCGGCAACGTCATTTACCTCGCGCGTGATGGCAAGCTCGCCATCGTGCCCGTCCGCGTGTTGCAGCGCACCGACGATCGCGCAGTCGTGACCGGGTCGTTCCTCCAGCAAGGCGGGCGGCTGATCACGAGCAATGTTCGTTCGCCGGTCAGTGGCATGGCGGTCCGCACGGCAAGCGGCCAGTGACCGAAATGCCAACCCCCGGCGATACTGCGCCCGAAAATTCGCCCGAACGGGAGCCCGCCCGCGACCGGCGCGGAGTGATCGCTTACATGGCGCGCAATGGGGTCGCCGCGAATTTGCTGATGGTGGCGATGCTTGTCGCCGGCATCTTCTCCTATCGCACCATCGTGCAGGAGGTCTTTCCCGAAAGCAGCCTCGATACAATCTCCGTCAGCGTCGTCTATCCCGGCGCCACGCCCGAAGAAATCGAGGAATCGATTGTCAGTCGGATCGAGGAAGCGGTCGAGGCGGTGGAAGGTGTGAAGGACATTACATCCACCGCATCCGAAGGCATCGGTAATGTCAGCGTAGAGCTGGAACTGGGCACTTCGATGGCGCGCGCGCTGGACGATGTGAAGGCAGAGATCGACCAGATCCAGACCTTCCCCAACGATGCCGAAGAACCCGATGTTCGCGAACTGACTACCCGCACTTCAGTGCTGCGCGTGGCGATCTATGGCGACGCGCCCGAACGCACGCTAAAGGAGATTGCCTATCGCCTGGAAGACGATCTGGCCGCCCTTCCCGAAGTCAGCTTTGTCGAAACCAGCGCAGTCCGCGATTACGAGGTTTTCGTAGAGGTTCCGCAGGGCCGGCTGGAATCGCTCGGCCTCTCGCTTAGCGACATTTCCCGCATCGTAGGCGCGAACAGTCTCGATACGCCTGCCGGCACGATCGAAACCGAAAGCGAAGAAGTGCGCGTTCGCACGATCGGGCAAAATTACGTGCAGCAGGAGTTCGAGGATATCGTAGTACTCGCGCGTCCCGATGGCGGCACTGTGCGCCTGCGCGATATCGCCACGGTCCGCGACGGGTTCGAGGATGCCGATCTCGTCACTCGCTTCAACGGCCAACCGGTCGCCTTTGTCGATGTCTACCGCACCAGCGACGAGCGTGTGCTGGACATTGCCGAGGCGGTGAAGCTGCATCTGGACCAGCAGTTTGCCCCCAGCCTGCCGGGCGAAATTTCCTACGCTGTGTGGGACGATGATTCGGAATTGCTGAACGACCGGCTCGGTCTGCTGATCAAGAATGCGACGATCGGGTTGGTCCTGGTGCTGGTTGCGCTGACGCTGTTTCTCGACATACGGCTGGCTGCATGGACGGCGGTGGGGATCGGCATCACCTTTGTCGGCGCAATCGCAGTCCTCGAACTGTTCGGATCGAGCATCAACATGTTTTCCCTGTTCGGCTTCATCCTGGCCTTGGGCCTGGTGGTCGATGACGCTGTTGTCGTGGGCGAGAATATCTATGCCGAGCGTGAAAGCGGGCGGTCGGGCCTCGGCGCGTCCATCGCAGGGACACAGCGCGTGGTCGTGCCGGTGATCTTCGCAGTCGCCACCACGGTTGCGGCATTTTCACCCTTGTTCGCCGTGGGCGGCGCAATCGGCAGCCTGCTTTCGGATATTCCTGTGGTGGTGGTCGCGGTACTGATCCTGTCGCTGGTCGAAGCGATGCTGATCCTGCCGCACCATCTGAGCCATCTGCCTGCACATGGTGAAATCGCGAAGAACCGCATCACGCGCTTCTTCAACCGGGTGCAAGGCGTGGTGGATGAACGCTTCCGTGCTTTCGTGGACGGGCCGCTCGACAAGTCTCTGCGCTTCGCTGTTTCTATGCCGCTGGTGGTCGTTTCAGGCGGGATCGCGCTGTTGATCCTGTTCGCCGCCTCTGTACCGGCCGGTTTGTTGAAGGTGGCATTCTTCCCCGACATCGAAGGCGATTCCGTAATCGCGTCGCTGGAACTGCCCGCAGGCACGCCGATTTCCGAAACCGAAGCGATCACCTTGCGCATCGAACAGGCGGCCGCGCGCGCATTGGAGCGGCTGACAGAAGAAAATGGCGGCGTCGACCCACTCGAGGCAAGCTACACGACCATTGGCCTGGGTCCGCAGGCAGGCGGCCCGGGCGGCGGCTCGGCTACGCTTCAGCCAAACGTGGCCGCTGTCCAATACAGTCTGGTCTCCAGCGATGACCGCGAAGTATCCGCGCTGCGCATGGAGGAAATCTGGCGCGAGGAAATGGGCCCGGTCCCCGAAGCGAACTCGTTCTCCATCAACTCTAGCCTGGTCAGTTTCGGTGCTCCCGTCGCGGTGCGCCTGTCGCATCCTGACGAGACGGTTCTGGACGAGGCCAGCGAGCGGGTAATGGGCGAGATCGACCGCATCTCCGGCGTGTTCGATCTGGAGAGTGACCAGGATGCCGGAATGCAGGAGATCGAACTGCGCCTGAAGCCGGCTGCCCGCACGCTTGGCATCGACTTGCAGGATCTTGCCTTTCAAGTGCGCGCGGCGTTCTTCGGGTCCGAGGCCTTGCGCGTCCAGCGCGGGCGGGAGGATGTTCGGGTGTATGTCACCCTGCCCGAAGACCAACGCAATTCCATCGCCGATATCGAGAATTTCCGCGTCACTGTACCCGGAGGGCAAGTGCCTGTCGCACAGTTGGCGGATGTATCCTTCGGCGAAGCGCCCTCCGTCATCCGGCGCGACAATGGCCGCCGCGTCACGAATCTGACGGCCGATGTCGATACCCAGGTCATCACGGGGCAAGAGGTTGCAACACTGCTGGAGCAGGACGTATTCCCGCAGATTCGCGCGGATTACCCCGGCCTGATCGTCGAGTTCGGTGGGGAGCAGGAAGAGCAGCAGGAAAGTTTCGGTGATCTTTGGGCGGCGTTCGGCCTCGCCCTGATAGTAATTTACGCTTTGCTGGCGATCCCGTTCAAATCCTACATCCAACCTTTCATCATCATGGCCGCGATCCCCTTCGGCATAATTGGTGCACTCATTGGCCACATGCTGCTGGGCATTCCCCTGGGCATCCTGTCGATGTTCGGGATCATCGCGCTATCGGGCGTGATCATCAACGGATCGCTGGTGATGATCGACTTCATGAACGAGAATCTCGCAAACGGCATGGCGCCCGACCGCGCGATTGTCGAAGCGGCAAAATCGCGCTTCCGGCCGATCATGCTCACCGGGATCACGACATTCCTGGGAGTGGCGCCGATCACCTTCGAGACGAGCCTGCAAGCACAGTTCCTCATCCCCATGTCCGCCAGCCTCGGCTTTGGCGTACTTTTCGGTACGATCATCCTGCAATTGATGATCCCTTCCCTCGCAGTTCTCCAGATGCGTGCTGCGGCGCGGATAAAGAGATGGCGCGCCGATGATGGAGGCAGAGAATCAGCATTGTTGTCCCAATAGCGACCCGGCGCATGGGCTTGTTGCAACGCACTGTACCCGATCCAGACCCGATCACCGCATTCAACGCCAGACTTGGGGACGTTTGAAATCGATCGATAGAAGACGCGGCAAATTCAAGGCAGCTGGACACTAGCGCGAACTTCCACCTCGCTGTGACCATTCGCCGCTTCAGATTACACGACGCGCGTGGCGCCATGCGCAAACTCTGCCTCGCGATTTTCAAAGGTTTCGTAGCGTTTCAGGGGTCGCTTGGGATGGCGGGGCTGGAGCGGTAGCGGGAACCGCGAAACTACTCCATCCTGTTGAAAAATGTTGAAACTTTTTCAATGGATTTCAGGTATACCCCCAAAGATACCCCCAGCTACATGTCGCTAGGCACAGATTTCCGCCCTTTGGGCCGCTTGCCATTTATCCACGAAACAAAAGCCGGACTTGCTATCGAATCGGGTTGATGATTCCGTAGAAAGAACAAATCCCGCCAACCACGAGGGCTGACGGGATTGTTCAACTAAGGGCTGGCAGGCCCCTCGCTGCGGTTTCAACGTCTCTATGATTCAAAGTGACGAAGCGGTCAAGGTGGTTTGCCAGCCTGTTTACTAGGCTTTTGATAATGACAAATGACAACCAATTGGCACTGGTGCCGCATACTTACCAAGGTTCGCTAATCACCCAACGTGAAGAGGATGGCTTCATCAATGCCACGGCGATGTGCAAAGCCGCTGGCAAGGAATGGGCCCACTTTAACTCCAATTCGTCCACCAAGGCATTTCTTGAGGCCCTGGAGGGGTCCCTCGGAATTCCGCGGGACCAAATCGTTCAGAGTATAGCTACCGGTCCGAATGAGGGCCGTGGAACCTGGGTGCACCCGCAAGTTGCAGTCAATCTGGCACAATGGCTTTCAGCCGAATTCGCTGTCAAAGTAAGTCAGTGGGTTGTCGAATGGATGTCTGGCCGACACCCTTCAGAGCGGGTTTGGCAGCAGTTCGAAGATCGCGTGGCGCTCACATACGACAACGTGCCAGTCGGGTATTTCTGTGTCTTTCAACAGATTGCCGATTTGTTTGCTTCAATGATTTCCAATGGCGCTGATTTCGGGACACGCATCATTCTAGATCTCAGTGTGGGCGGATGCTGGGGCGCACATTGGAAGAACATGAGGCTGGTTGAGACTTATGGCGAGAGGGTCCAGTTTCCTCATTATTACCCGCAATACTTCCCACAAGCGCTTTCCAATCCTCAGGACGCATGGGCGTATCCAGAGGATGCTATTCCAACCTTCAAGCGCTGGCTTCGAGAAGTCTATGTTCCACAAAAGATGCCGACCTATCTAAAACGCTTGGTGAACGAGAAAAAGCTGCCTGCCCAAATCGCGAACAACACGCTTGCAGCCATTGCTCAGCGCGAAGCAAATCGAGCGTTGCCTAAAGCAGGATAAAGAAGGGCGGGGCTACGGCTCCGCCTTTTTTTCTGCCTTACAGTGCGACAGTGGATACCTTCCTTCGGCCATGGGGATTAGTTTGCCATGGCGAAAACTGTATTAGCGATAACACCGGATTCTAAGACCGCTCTCCGGGTCCTTTGCGCTGGGGACTGTATACCCCCCTTGCGCGCGCACGCGCGCGTATTGCTCCATAAACTACTCGGCTTCAGCTATCAGGCGGGCCATTGCCTTCAGGTATCGCGCCGCGCCTTCAGCCTCGCCAGATCGTCCGCCGTGCTTCCAGGCATTCCGGTTGCCCTTAGGTGCGCCGCTGCCCTTGCCCCCGTGCATCCTGCATCGCGGGCTGCCCTTCACTGCCGGGGATCGGCACGCCTTGCCCATCCGCGTCTTGGCTAGGCAGCGTGGGGCTTGTGCCAGCCGCGCCGGTTGCATGGGGTTGTCCGTTTGATTTTGCATTTTCCCTACCCCCGCCATGGTGGTGAATGTTGTCGGCAATCACAGCCTGCCCGCCTTCGTTCACATGCACATGGCGCACTGTCTGTTCGCGCGGCTGGTGCAGTTTGGCCAAGGCTTCCAGTGCCGCACGGGAATTGGATTGCGCCTTGAAAGAAAGCCGCGCGTAACGCTCAGCGGCCAACGGATAATCGCCAAAGTTCATCGCGGATCGCCGGGCCAGTTCCACGAACATGGCATCGAGGGACAAGGCCTGCGCTACCAGCATCTCGGTTGCCAGTGTCAAATCCCCTTCCGCAGCGGCCTTCGCCCTTGTCTTGATCGCTTTTGCGAAGTCATCGAAATTCGGTTCGCCGGGCAATTCACCAAAAGCCTTGGTCGCTACTGCTTGGCCAAGAAAGCCATGCCGCATGAAAGGGGCGACCACGACGCGTGCCATGGTGTCTGGCTCAGTTTCGCCTTTTTCAGCTTCCACGGTCGTTACGCGGCGAGCGGGTGTTTTCTTGGCAGTTTTAGGTTTTGTCATGCCGCATGGCTCCGGCTGGAATGGTGCGCAGCGGAGAAATGCGCTGCCAAGGTTCGGGAGAAGACCAGCTGCGCAACAGGGGCGGACCAGTCAGGCTGCCACCAGCCAATGGGCAGGCAATTGCGCTCTCCCTCCCTTGGTATAGCTAAATGTGTAGCGATATCCGGCATTCGGTGGATCGGCAGATTTCCGCCATTCTTTGCATTTATCGTATCGGATTCCGCCACGGGGTGAGCGGCTGGTTCCAATGGAATTCGGGTTGTCGTATCGTAATCCAATACCGGGAATTGTCCGCTGGAGCGTGCTTGCCGGTATGCCTTCAGCACTTTCAAACCGCGTTCCATGCGCTTGCGGGCAGGCGTTTTAGGTTCCGCCTCCCGGTCCAGAAAGTCCCAGCTGGCAATCCTTTTGCCCGGCCCAGGATGCCACGTAAGCCGCCAGCAGCGAGCGCGGGAGGATTGCCCCGCCTTGATCGAGAAATGCGCATCCTGAGTCATTTGCAGGAAGCCCAGCGCCTTCAGATCATCGAAGGCCCGGCTGGCCGCTGTCAGGTCCGCCACACCAAGTCGATAGGCAGCATCGCGCACCCCCAGATACAGACTGCCGTTGTTGTCGCCATTGTAGAGCATGGCCAGTTCCACAAGCAGCGAGCGGGCATTGGGTGAAAGACTGCGATAGGCATTGCTGGTGAGAAGCTGATAATCCAGCCGGACAAAGCGGCTTGTCATGTTTCGTCCGGTTGCATTGACGCGGTTGCGGTTGCGGCGCTTGCCCATGGCTCAAGCTTCCCCGATGATAAGGGCGCGCAGCGAAGCAGCAGGAATGAGGGTGCGCTTGCCTATGCGGCACACGTCAAGTTTGCCTTCTCCTATCAGCTGATAAATCCGGGTGCGGCCCAGCGAGGAAACCCGGCAGGCTTCTTTGATGGAATAGGCAAGCGGTTCAAGTTGAGCGGTCGTATTCATGTGCATCTCCGTTCGTCTGTGACTGGAGATGTTTTGCCCTGACCGGCCCTGCACAGTCAGCCGGACTGGCCGGAAATGGCCGAAAACAGCATCGGCTTAATTTCCGGCTGAGCGGGTTCTCCGGAGCACCGCATTGATAACGGGCTGCACAATTGTGCGGCTTGGCTCCACTTTTCCCGCCGCTACCAGACGCGCAAAGATTGCATCGATCATGGCTGATTGCCCTTCGTGACCTATACCTTCAGGAATGCCTTCGTCATGGATATATAGCGCCAGTTCCTCGGAGAAATCGGGCCACCATTTCGCGGCAGATCGACCTACAGCCTTGGGCTCCACCGCATTGGCTTCAGGTTGCCCGATAGTGTCAAGATTATCGAAGGGACCAACCGAAGGAAGCTGTCTTTCCTCAAGGATCAGTCCAATGACGGTGCCGCCATGACTATAGAAATCGCTGTTGTCTCGATACTCGAAATCACCCGCTATCCAATCAAGTTCACGGGTGAAATGCTCGCACTCGTGTAGGCAGGACCAGAATGATGATGGAATGCTGTATAGTCCATCTGCCTCTGGCTCCGGCCTCATGGGCGAATTTTCCGAGGGAGCAATTTCGGGGTTCAGGTCTTCATAACAATCATATTTTGCGGCTCGGCCCTTCAGTTGCCCAGAGCGCAAGCGTCTAAGGATCGTATCGGTGGCGACGTTAAAGCAAACTTCGTCGTTCGCATAAATGTCTGCCATTTCGTATTGTTTGCGCAAACGAATGACAGCCGCGCCAACTGGAACCCACCTTGGCGCATTGCCTAGCTTATCGCTCATTTCCCCGCCCGCCTCGCCACCCGCTTGTTCTTTGCCGCGCCCAGCCGCTCCAAGGGGTTCACCAGCGCCTCGTAACGCCCGAACAGGTGTTCCACCCGGTCGCGGTCGCTTGCGAAGGGAGTGGGGCGGTAGAGCCTATCAACGGCGGTATCGAGTGCGGCATGGGCTTTGCGCAGATCGGCTGGCATTGTGTCGGGATCGTAGAGATCGGCCAGGCTGGACGTAGGATGCGCAGCGCGGGCATCGAGCACCGCCTGCGCCAACGCCTCAATTTTGGTGCGTTGTGCCTCGCTGGCATCGGGCCATGGGAAGGTGTTGTAAACAAGGCCAATAGAATAGCGAAAATCACTCTTCAACCGCCCGCCCATGTGCGCCAGCCATGACATGTGGGCGCGGCTGGTGAGAATAGCGAATTCGAACGCACTCGCGTCTGTCAGGAGAAAGACTAAGTCGCTGGGAATTGTGGGCGGTTGGACAACATCGAGCGGCACATACTCCCGTCGCTCAGAACTGACCTTGGGCAAGACAAGAAATGGTCGGTCGGGGATGACGGACATTCCAAACTCGGCTGGCGTATTAGCGGCTGCTAAAGTGCTCTTGCGCTTACTGGCTGACCGAAATTCGCGCACTTTCTTCACGCGCTCAACAACAGCGGGCATCGCTTTGATTGCGTCCGGTTCCGCTCCCCGAAGTGAAAGCACCCATCGCCTTCCGCCATTGATGAAATCTTGAGCAGCTAGATAAGGCCTTAAATATCTCTCAGCTGTCGGTTCCAGTTCCAAGAATTCTGCACGCATCTGGGCGTCGAAAATGTAGTTACCTCCATCAATGGGCTGGCTGCCAGTCGCGATGCGCCTTGCCTCGTTGATTGGCCTACTTTCTTCTTTGACGACCAGATGCCGGTTAGCCACTCCCCTCGCGTCGAACAGATAGGCAGACAGCGCCGAGTGACAGCTCTCCACCGGATCGCCCTTTATATCGGGATAGGAAAACAACCGCTTTTCGGCTGGCTCATGTTCACGGTGCGCCAATCCCACGATCACCACATGCACATGCGCCTTGCCGCGCGCTTCGCTGCCCCAGTTGAAAGTGCGATGGGCGAAGGCAATTTCCAAGCCATGACGGTCGAACAGGATTGGCCAAAGCTGTGCCACCTGTTCGCCTTGGCAGATCGAATTGGTCGAAACGAAGGCCAGCCGAATGCGGCGATTGGATTGGAGGTATTGCCCGGCCTTGATGAACCATGCGGCCACATAGTCCAAAGTTCCCCCGCTCCCGCCAAGCCCGGCAATCCGGCGCACCTGTTCGCGCTGGAACTGGCTCTGGAACTTTGCGCCCACGAACGGCGGATTGCCCATGATGTAGCTGCATTTCTCCGGCGGTAGCAGCGCGCTCCAGTCCGCCTCCAGCGCGTCGCCATGCAGGATATGGGCGGACTCTTTCAGCGGAATACGCGCGTAATTGAGCCGGAAGGCCTCGTTGATTTCGTTATTGGCGATATGGTCCATCATCCACATGGCCACCTCGGCAATGCGCGCGGGGAATTCCTCGAATTCGATGCCGTAGAACTGGTCCACCGTAACGCGTGAAAGCAAGGCGGCGTCAATTTGCTGGTCGCCGTATTGCGCCTTAAGGCATTCCAGTTCCAGCCGCCGGATTTCGCGGTATGCGATAACAAGAAAGTTGCCGCAGCCGCAGGCGGGATCGAAGAACGTAAGCCGTGTCAGCTTGTCCTGAAACTTGGCCAGTTCCCTGTCGCGGGCGGTCTTTCGCGCGGTGATGCTGGCCAGTTCCGCTTTCAGATCGTCCAGGAACAGCGGACCAATCACTTTCAGGATATTGGCTTCGGTTGTGTAGTGCGCCCCCTTCGCCCGGCGCTGCTTTGCATCCATCACGGATTGGAACAGCGAGCCGAAAATGGCAGGCGAAACGCCGGACCAGTCATGCCGCGCCGCGTCCAGCAGGTGCCCCCGCATGGTGGCGTCGAAATGGGCGGTTCTCAGCCTACCCCCGAACAGCTGCCCGTTGACGTAGGGGAAGGCATTAAGTTCGTCGGGCAGGTTACTCTGCCGGGCGTTCTCTGGCGTATCCAGCACGTCGAACAGGTCACTGAGCACCCGGCCAACATTGCTGCCATCGGGCTTGGTGTCATTGTCGATCAGCTGGAGGAAAATATCCTTCGGCTGGAAAATGCCCGTATCGTCCGCAAACAGGCAGAACAGCAGACGGACAAGCAGTTGCTCCAGATCATGGCCGCGATAGCCTGATTCCTCCAGCGCATCATGCAGCTTGCCCATCAACTCGGCAGCCTTGATCGTAACGCCCGCCTGCGTCTCGAAACTGACCTTGCGGCCAAGCATGAAATCGAAGGCAGTTATATGCTTGTGCAGGTCTTGCAGGTGGAACTTTAATTCCCGGCCTGTCTCAAGGTCCAGCAACCGCCACCGTTGAAAGTCGCAGGTTAAAACCCAGCGCGGCTGGTCTGTAGGATGAACGCCCTGCACATAATCCAGCGCCTGTCCTCGGGCGCGGTCCAGATCGAGGTTTGCGCTTTTCTGTTCGACAAGCAGGGTGCCGGGCCAGAACAGGTCAATGAAGCCGTGCTTCTCCGAAAGCAGCTTCACCCGTTGTTCGAATATCGCAACCTGCCTGCGCCTGATGCCAAACAACTCGAAAAATTCATTGTAGAAGGTTTGCGTTTCGCCCTTTTCGTAGTGAGCGTCCCTCCATTCCTCACTGAAGGCTTTCGCGCGCCGCTTTATCTCGTCCCAGCCTAGCCGCATGATACCCCCTAGCGTTCGCAAGGGTTTAGGCACGTTCGCAGGTGTCGGGCAAGCCTTGGGGTGTCAGCTGGCTTCCCGGCTGGGGAAAGCTCCCACGTCCGCGCCTTTGCGCAGCGCGTCCAAATAGTCGCTCCACCAGTGCGCCATCTGCACCCGCTCCTGCCAATGCGCACCGCGATGGTAGGCCGCCCGCACCTTGTCGCTGTCGCCATGGGCAAGCGCGCGTTCGATCGCATCCGGGTTCCACTTGCCGCTTTCGTTCAACAGGGTGGATGCCATCGCGCGAAAGCCATGCGCGGTCATTTCTCCGCTAGTGTAACCCAGCCGCCTTAGAGCCGCGTTGAGGGTGTTTTCGCTCATCGGGCGGGTTCGTGTCCGAATAGAGGGAAAGGCATAGCCTGTCGGACCTGTAGCGGCGTGCAGTTGTCTCAGGATGGCCACCGCCTGCTTTGACAGCGGCACATGGTGCGCCTTACCCATTTTCATCTTGCCTGCCGGGATATTCCACACGTCCGCGTCCAGATCGATTTCCTCCCATTCGGCATGGCGAAGTTCACCGGGACGAACGAATACATGTGGAGCGAATTGCAAAGCCAGCTTGGTAATTCCACTGCCATCATAACCATCAATCGCGCGCAACAATGCGCCCACATTCTTGGCATCGGTGATTGCGCCGTAATGCGTAACGGTAGGGGCAGTCAGCGCCCCCTTGAGATCGCGCGTAGGATCGGAGCGCAAGCGGGCAGTTGCCACGGCATAGCGAAAGACCATGCTCGCCAGTTGAAGGGTGCGCCTTGCACTTTCCAGATTGCCCTTCGCCTCGATCTTGCGCACCGCTGCCAGCACATCCGCAGGTTCGATCTCCGAAATTGCCAGCCGCCCTATGCCGGGATTGAGAAGGGACAGCAGATACTCGCTCCGCTTGGCCGTGGCGGGCGTCCATCCGTTTTCCCCGTCGCGGCGGCGCTTTGCACAATACTCATTGGTAATAGCGGTGAAGGTGTCGGTCGCCTGCGCGCGGGAGCGCACCTTGTCACGCTGCTTTTCGCGCGAAGGGTCCACGCCCCGCGCAATAAGGCTTCGCGCTTCATCGCGCCGCTTACGGGCGTCGCTCAAACCAGTTTCAGGATAGGCTCCCATGGCGAGCAATTTCTCGCGTCCATCGATCCGGTATTTCAGCCGCCAAAGCTTGCCCCCGGCAGGTGTCACCAGCAGGAACATGCCTGCGCCGTCTGCCAGCTTGAATGCCTTTTCGCCCGGCTTCGCATTCCGGATTGCCACGTCTGTCAGCGCCATTTGATCCGCCCGCCCTTCTAGGGATTCGCCCTCAAATTACCCCCACGTCTGGGGGTATCGCATTGGCCGCTGGCAGATACCCCCCAATTATACCCCCAGCGAAGTGCGGCTGGATGCGAACGCGGGCGGACGCTAGCGGCCTAAGGTCGCCAGAATACGGGGGTTTTCAGGGGATTGTCCAGTCAAATACGGACACTGGCGAACGGGGCAATGGAGCGGGTAGCGGGAATCGAACCCGCATAACCAGCTTGGAAGGCTGGGGCTTTACCACTAAGCTATACCCGCCCGCTCGACCGGCCGATTGCCACCGCTAGGGGCCTCTCGTCAAGCGTCCTGATCAGTCTCGGTATTTTCGCGATCGGTATCAGCGTCATCCCCGGCGGGCGGCGCGATGCGTATTTCCACCCGGCGATTGGTGCGGCGGCCTTTTTCGTTGGGAGAACCATCGGGCAATGCGTTGGGCGCGATGGGGTTCTGCTCACCGAAGGCGATGACCTCGATCCTGTCATCGTCCACTCCGCGCTCCACCAGCCAGGCGGCCACGGCTTCGGCGCGAGCGCGCGACGCACGCATGTTGGCCTGGTCGTTCCCACCCGAATCCGTGTGCCCGGCAAGGACCACCGGCCAGTCTTCATCGATTGCACGGTGGTTCAACAGGCCCATGAGGCGGCGCTCCACGGCGGCTGTGAGTGTCGAGCCATCGGGAAACGGCAGCGTTATTTCCACCGGCTGGACCGGCAGTTCGACATCCTCTGTCTCGGCAGCGGCGTCGTCCCGGATGATGGAAGCAACCGGTGATGCCGACTCGCTGGGCGTCGGGGATGGCGAGGCTGCCGGATCGGGATCGAGCGGGCCGTTCTGCTCGTTCGGCGCCGGCTCCTCTTCCGCTTCGTCCGTTCGCAACTCGCAAGCTGACAGCGCGAAGGCGAGCGATGTGATGGCGGCGATTGTGAAAACTGGTCTCATATCCTGCATCCTCATGCGGGTTGCGGCTTCTGGCCGCCCTTCCCATTACGCTTTGCCGCCTTTTCTTCTGCCGTCTTCGCACGTGGCGGTGAATAGGAGATTATCGTATCGCCGGGCTCAGGCTCGGGCGCTGCGGCGTGGGTAAAGAAGCGCAAGTCTCCGTCGGGTTCCACCAGCAGCAGCATGCTGGCAGCTTCGGGCAAGGTTGCGCGCGCGTCTTCCACGCTGAATTTCTCCGACAGCTTGGTGCGTCGGAACTCCCAACCTTCCATCTGGCGTTGCTGCACGTCGTCTACCCCGAAGCCGGAATGGAACAACGAGCGTCCGCGCAGGCTGGAAGGAATGGCGCGATGATCGTCATGCTCGGCACCTTCGCCAAGCTGATACACCCGGTCCGTGCCGATTTCCGGGGCGAATTCCGAACAGACGAGAGTGTTGTACGCCTCGTTATCGGTAGCAGCGATCAAGACCTGGTACGGGGTCATATCGAGGTTGTGCTCGGTTGCCTCGTTGAGGATTTCGCCGTGATAGGTGGGAAGGCCGGCAGCACGCGCCTGTTTCAGCTTCTGCCAACTGGAATCGACCAGCATGACGGGCGTGCCAAGGTCATGCATCTGGCGCGCCAGCGCAATCGTCCAGTCGGTCGATCCCACGATTACGATCCCCGGTTTGGTTGCACCTTTAACCTTCAGCAACTTCGCGACCAGATCGATGGTGAAGCCGTGCGCCACGATCGTCGTCACCACGACGGCGAAGCTCAGCCCGATGAGGATAGTGCCATCGGCATAGCCGAGATCCTCCAGACGAAGGGCGAAGAGGCCGCAGATTGCCACCAGCACGATACCACGGGGCGCGATCCAGGCGAGGAATAATCGCTCGTTCCAGGGCACATCGGAGAACAGCAGGCTGATCAACACGGTGGCCGGTCGAACGACGAACAGCAAAGCCAGCAGGAACAGGCCGAATTGCCATTCGAACTGGCGCAACTGACCAAGATCGAGGCTGGCAGACAGCAGGATGAATATTCCCGACACCAGCAGCACGGCGATGTTCTGTTTGAACGGGTGGATACTTCGCAGGCTTGAAACATGCATGTTGGCAAGCGCGATACCCATGACAGTCACCGCCAGCAGACCAGCTTCATGCTCGATCTTGTTGCAGATCACGAATGTGCCAACGACAGCCACCAGCAGCACGGGCACTTTGAGATATTCTGGCACGAACCCGCGCGGGAAGCTCCAGGCGATGATCCACGCAGCAGCGAAACCGATAAGGCCGGAAATGCCGGCGGCGATGGCGATTTCGGGCACCACGTCGTAGGCTGTGCCTCCGGTGGCAGCGGTGCTGCGAAAATACTCGTAGGCGATCACGGCGCACAGCGCCCCGAAGGGATCGTTGACGATGGCTTCCCACTTCAGCAGGGCCGCGGGCCGCTGCTGCACGGCGCTTTGCCGCAACAACGGGATGACGACGGTGGGCCCGGTGACCACAAGGATACCTGCAAATAGGATCGCGACGGGCCATACCAGCCCGGCGATGTAGTATCCGGCCAGCGATCCGAACAGCCAGCCCAGCGGCACGCCGAATATGACGAGACGCCACACCCCGCCGCCGTATTTCCTGAACTCGCGGAAATCGAGACTGAGACCGCCTTCGAAAAGGATCAGCGCAACACCGATGGAAATCATCGGTTCGAGCATGTCGCCGAATGCGACCTCGGGATCCATGATGCCGAGAACCGGTCCGGCGAGGAAGCCCGCGGCCAACATCAGCACGATGGCAGGCCAGCCAGTGCGCCAGGCAACCCATTGCGCGCCGATGCCAAGGACACCGACCAGCGCGATCACTAGCGCCTGTTCTTCCATCCGTCTCCCGCCCTCATGTAACCCCTGAACTGCAACCTTAATGCCCGAAGTCGCATTACTTTCCCACAGAGGCTTTCGTCCTGTGCCGGTTCTCGATCAATGGCCGCTGAATTCCATCAGTGCATGCGTCCTTAACTGCGCATCTGCCAAGGCTTGCGCGCCACCGAGATCCGGCAGGTCGATCACGAAAAGCGCGTCGGTAACATTGGCGCCGGCGCGGCGCAGCAAACGCGCGGCCGCGACAGCCGTGCCGCCCGTGGCGAGCAGGTCGTCCACCAGCAGAACGGTTTCGCCGGAAGTAATGATTGTGGGGTCGAGTTCTACACGAGCCTCGCCGTATTCCAGCGCGTAATCTTCGCCGATGCATTCGACCGGCAGCTTGCCCGCCTTGCGCACTGGCACGAAACCGACGCCCAGGCGCAAAGCCAGCGCGGTGCCGAAGATGAAGCCCCGCGCTTCCACACCGGCAACCTTGTCCGCCCCCAGATCAGCGGCGATGCTGGCCAGCATATCGATTGAAGACGCCAAACCCTTGCCATCGGCAAGCAGCGTGGTGACATCGCGAAACTGGATGCCGGAAGACGGAAAATCCGGAACTGTACGAATCAGCGCTTTCAGCGCATCATTCGACAGTTCCGGATCGTGTTCCGGCAATTCGGAATCAGTCCTTGCGACGCTTGGGCTTGGCGTCGGACCAGATCTGCTTCTTGGCGAGCCAGGCAAGGATAGTCGCGAAAAGCAGGAAGCCCAGCACCGGCCAGCCCGTCTGCTTGCGCTTGATCAGCGTCGGCTCGGCAGTCCAGGTAAGGAAGGCCGCAACGTCAGCCGACATCTGCGAGATCGTTGCCTCTGTACCATCGGCGTAGGTTACCTGCCCATCGGTGGTGATGGGCGGCGCCATCGCCAGGTTGAGATTGGCGAAATAGGGGTTGTAGTAGAGGCCCGGACCCGGCGCTGCATCGGGAAATTCCTCCAGCAGGCGTGCGGGCGGCTCCTGATAACCCGTCAGCAGCGAATAGATGTAGTCGCTGCCGTGGTGCCGTGCCTTGGCCATCAACGAAAGGTCAGGCGGGATCGCATTGTTGTTGGCCGCAGCTGCAGCAACATCGTTGGGATAAGGATTAGGGAAATAATCGGTCGGGATGGCCTGACGCATTTCCGTTTCACCGGTGTCCGGATTGATGCCGGGTACCTGCCAGGTCGCAGCTTCAGCCTTTACCTGTGCCTCGGAATAGCCAAGCTGACCAAGGTCGCGCAGGGCAACGAAGTTCAGCGAGTGACAAGCAGAACACACTTCCTTGTAGACCTGGTAGCCGCGCTGCAGCTGGGCATAGTTCCAGGTGCCGAAAGCACCGTCGAAGGAATAGCCGTCTGCGGGGCCGTGGGACTCTTCATGGAAGGCGTATTCAGCGGTTTCGGCCACTTCCTCGGTCGCGGCGGTATAGGCGCCGGTGACAAAGGACAGCAACACCACGAAGGCGAAGCCGAGACCGATAAGGATACCAACAAGGCGGATCATTTTTTCGTCTTTCCCTTAATCTCGGCTCGTCAGGTGGCCACCGGCTCGGCGTTTTCGCCCAGCACGGCTTTCTTGTCGGATCCCAGCACCGCCTCGGTAATCGAGTACGGCAGCGGGTCGGGCCGTTCGATCGAGGAGATGATCGGCAGGATCACCAGGAAATGGAGGAAGTAGTAGGCGGTGAATATCTGACTGAGCATGACATAGGGCTCATGCGCCGGCGCACCGCCGAGGTAGAACAGCATCGCCATGGTCGGAATCAGGCCGAACCAGAAGAACTTGCGGAACAGCGGACGGTAATGGCCGCTGCGCACTGGACCTTTGTCGAGCCACGGCAGGAAGAACCACACCAGGATCGCGCTGAACATGGCCAGCACGCCCCACAGCTTCGCTGGCAGGATGAAATCGAAGGTGAAAGCGCGCAGGATGGCGTAGAACGGGTAGAAATACCATTCCGGAACGATCAGCGCAGGTGTCGAGAGCGGGTTCGCCTCGATATAGTTGTCGGGATGGCCCAGCGTGTTCGGCAGGAAGAACACGAATGTCATGAACACCAGCAGCGCGATGCCGAGGCCGAAGCCGTCCTTGGCGGTGTAGTAGGGGTGGAACGGCAGCGTATCGCTCTCACCCTTCACCTCAACGCCGGTCGGGTTGCTGGAGCCGGGAATGTGCAGCGCCCAGATGTGCAGGATAACGGCACCTGCAATCACGAAGGGCAACAGGAAGTGCAAGCTGAAGAAGCGGTTCAGCGCGGCGTTGTCTGGCGCGAAACCACCCAGCAGCCAGGTCTTCAGCGGCGGGCCGACCAGCGGGATCGCCTCGAACAGGCCGGTGATAACCTGCGCGCCCCAAAAGCTCATCTGGCCCCATGGCAGCACGTAGCCCATGAAGGCCGTGGCCATCATCAGCAGGAAGATAACAACGCCGATCAGCCAGATCATCTCGCGCGGGGGCTTGTACGATGCGTAGAACAGGCCGCGGAAGATATGGATGTAGATGACGACGAAGAAGAAGCTGGCGCCGTTGGCGTGCGTATAACGCATCAGCCAGCCCCAGTTTACGTCGCGCATGATGTGCTCGACCGAGGCGAAGGCGACCTGTGTGTTCGACGCGTAATGCATCGCCAGCACGACGCCCGTAACGATCTGCAAGACCAGAAAGAACCCGGCAAGCACGCCGAAATTCCAGAAGTAGGAGAGGTTGCGCGGCACGGGATAGCCAGCGCCCACCGCGTTGTAGACAAAGCGCGGAAGCGGCAGTTTCTCGTCGAAAAACTTCGTCAGTCCGTTCTGCGGGGTATATTCCTTGGCCCAGGGGAAGCTCATGGTTCTCTCTCGCCTCAGCCGATCACGATGGTCGTGTCGGACGTGAATTCATAGTCGGGGACGGCCAGATTGGTCGGCGCCGGACCTTTGCGGATACGCGCGGCAGTGTCGTAGTGCGAACCGTGGCAGGGGCAGAAATATCCGCCGAACTCGCCCTTGTTCTCACCCTCCTGCGCACCCAGCGGTACGCAGCCGAGGTGGGTGCAGACACCCATCACGACAAGCACATCGCCGTGGCCAGGTTTGGTAATCTCGTCCAGCGTGGCGGGATCGCGCAATGCCGAAACATCGACGGCATTCGCTGCCTCGATTTCAGCAGGCGTCAGGCGGCGCACGAAAATCGGCTGCTTGCGAAACACTGCCTTGATCGACTGACCCACATCCAGAGCGGAAATATCAAGCTCTGTCGTGCTTTCGGCCAGAACATCGGCCGAGGGCGCCATCTGGCTTACCAGCGGCAGCAACACGGCGAGCCCGCCGACACCGGCTGCGGAAACCGCAGCGATGTTGATAAAATCGCGGCGACGAACGCCGTCCTCGCCTTCGACTCCGTCGTTTACGTCAGGAGTTGCGTCAGCATTACCGGTGGTGGATGCCATACCCTTGCCTTGCCTGCCGCCACCGGTTGCCCGCAGGCTGTCCGATGACGATGAGATTCGTCCAAAAGCCGCACGACGAACCGTTGCCGGGCGGCGGCTTGGCGCGGCTGATAGACGAGCAAGTTCCTCCTGCCAACCCGCCTTTTGGCCCTATTGTGACATGCACGGCGGCATCGTTGGCAAGAAACTAGGCAAGCAGGGCTATTAGCGAAACCTGTCGACCGGTCGTGGGTTCCCCGCGATGGGTGGAGCGGCGGTAGGAATGGAACCGCCGGGAAGCGGCGTAAGTGTCCGTCTCCAGCGGACAGATCGAGAGCACTCCGGCAGCGGAAAGCCGCGCTGCAACTAGTCCCTCCAAATCGAAATGCCACTTTCCCGGTCCGGTGATTTCAAAAAAACGATGATCTTCAGCGGCGAAACTGGCGCGCATGTCCGCGCCCACTTCATAACTTTTCTGCGCTATCGATGGTCCGATGGCAGCAGCAATCCGCTCTCGCCGCGCGCCCAGCGCCTCCATGCTTGCAACGACGGCCTCCACCACACCGCCTTGCGCACCGCGCCAGCCTGCGTGAGCGGCCCCTATCACCCCGCCAGCCTCGTCCGCCAACAGGATCGGCGCGCAGTCGGCGGTCACTATGGCAAGGGCAAGTCCGGGCGTTGCAGTGGCCATGGCATCCGCTTCCGGACGGTCACCTTCGGAAAAACCCTTCGTGACGGCGATGGCGTCGGGCGAATGCACCTGTTTTACCATCACCACCTCAGCATCCCCGACCGCCAGCTTGAAAGCCTGCGCATCGCTTTGCGCGGCGTCCAGGAAGCCGTGGGGGACGTGAAGGTTCTCCGCCCGAAGGACATGATCGGCGTTACCCAAGGCTGCGGCTGACCTGTTCGTAGGTGTCTCGCGAAAGTTTCGGCGCAGCGGCAATGCGCTCCAGCTGCTCCTTCATCATTGCAGACCGCTTGGGCTCCATCCGCCGCCATCGGCCCAGTTGGGGAACGAATCGCGCGGCGGTCTGCGGATTGATCGGATCCAGCTCCAGGATCACGTCAGCCACCAGCCGGTATCCTTCGCCATCGCTGGCGTGGAAGGCGTGCGGGTTGTGGGCGAATGCCATGTAGAGCGACCGCACGCGGTTGGGGTTCTTCATGGTGAAGTCGGGATGCTGCGCCAAGGACTTCACATGTTCTATCGTCTGGGGGTGCATGGAGCTTGCCTGCAGGGCAAACCACTTGTCCACCACCAGTGCATTGCCCTTGTAGCGATTGTAGAAATCCAGCAGCGCATTGGTCCGCTCGATACCCGAAACGCCTGTCAGCACCATGAGCGCACCCTGCCGGTCCGTCATGTTGTCGGCGGCTTCGTATTGCGCCCAGGCCAGGGCACGGCCCTTGTAGGGATTGCCAGCGGCCAGATACATCAGTGCCTGCGTTTTCACCTTGCGCGCACCTCTTGCCTCGGGATCGAGGCTGTAAGGCACGGCAGAGGCGCGCTCATGCATGGCGGCGAACTCGACTTCCAGCGAATCGCCAACCGCTGCCCGCAAGGACTGGCGTTCTTCGTGGATGCGGCCCGGATCGGCCACGAGCATGGTCTCGGCGAGATAGCTTTCGCTCGGCAGTACCAGCAGTTCGCCGCGCATGAGATCATCGAGCGCATCATCCGTCAGCACGGCCTTGATCGCGCCGGCGATAGCCGAACGCGCTTCATCCCGCCCGGTATCCGAAAGCTCGCCATCGACGGCCTGCTTCAGATGGGTGACGATCAGGTCCTGCAACGCCTCGTAACGGGCGAAGGGATCGTCGTCATGAGCGGCGAGAAAAACGAGGTCGTGCTGCGCGATATCCCGCTCGATCACCACCGGTGCGGAGAAACCGCGATTTATGGATAGAACGGGTGCCTGCGCAAAACCCTCGAAAGTGAAGCTGGCTTCGTCCCTGTCGAGAATGATCAGCTCCTCGCCACGGTGCTCTTGCGATTCGCGATCGAACAAAGCCACTTTCAGCGGAATTGGCATGGGCTTCTTGTCCGGCTGGCCGGGCGTTGGCGGAACGTCCTGCGACAGGTGCAGCGTGGCGGTATCCCCATCGTGCTCCAGCCGCGCGTTCACCCTCGGTGTGCCGGCCTGCGAGTACCACAGGCGGAACTGCTCGAGATCGAGACCCGCACCATTCTCGATAGCGCGCACGAAATCCTCGCAGGTCGCGGCCTCCCCATCGTGGCGGTCGAAGTAGAGATCGGTGCCTTTGCGAAAACGCTCTTCGCCGCACATGGTGCGCATCATGCGTATGACTTCGGCGCCCTTGTTGTAGACCGTGGCAGTGTAGAAATTGCTGATCTCGCGGTAACTGTCGGGGCGGATCGGATGCGCCAGGGGGCCTGAATCCTCCGGGAACTGCGCCCCTCGCAGAACCCGTACATCTTCTATGCGTTTCACGGGCGCACTACCCATGTCCTGGCTGAACAGCTGGTCGCGCAGCACGGTGAAGCCTTCTTTCAACGAAAGCTGGAACCAGTCGCGGCAGGTGATGCGGTTGCCCGACCAGTTGTGGAAGTATTCGTGCGCGATCACGCCCTCCACCCCGTCGAAATCGCCGTCGGTCGCGGTATCCTCGTCCGCCAGCACATATTTGGTGTTGAAAACGTTGAGACCCTTGTTCTCCATTGCACCCATGTTGAAATCGGACACGGCAACGATGTTGAACAGGTCGAGATCGTATTCACGGCCGAAGGTTTCCTCGTCCCACGTCATCGACTTTTTCAGCGATTCCATGGCGTGGCCCGTACGATCGAGATCGCCTTCGCGCACGTAGATGTTCAGCGTGACTTCGCGACCATTCATGGTGGTGAAGCTGTCGGTGTTGGCCACCAGTTGTCCTGCCACCAGCGCGAACAGGTAGCTGGGCTTGGGCCAGGGGTCGTGCCACTCGGCCCAGTGCGTGCCATTCTCGCCGTCGCCGGTAGCTTCCAGATTGCCGTTGCACAGCAGCACCGGAAATGTCTCGGCGTCGCCGCGCATGGTGACACGATAGATGGACAATACGTCGGGCCGGTCGGGGAAGAAGGTGATGCGGCGAAACCCTTCCGCCTCGCACTGGGTGCACAGCATGCCGTCCGAAGCATAGAGACCCATCAGCTGGGTATTTGCCGAAGGATCGATCTCTGTCGCAATCCGGATTTCATGCGCCTCGCCCGGCAGGGTGACCAGAAGATCGCCCCCGTCCATGGACCAGCTGTTGCTGGGTTCACCGTCGATAGAAACCGAGATCACCTCGAGCCCATCGCCGTTCAGGCGGATGGTGGGAGAGGGCTCGGCCTTGGCATTGCGCGCGACACTCATGGTCGAAACCACGCGCGTTGCATTCAGCCCAAGATCAAAGTCGAGGCTGACTTCGGGCACCAGCCAGGGGAACGGCTGGTAATCCTCGCGCCGAATTGCAGGCGGTTCCTTCGGCGTGCGGGCTGCATCGGCGAGTTCGGGGTTTCCATCGGGGGTCGAGGGTGTGCGTGCGATGTCCATCATGCTGGCCTAAAATCCTTGGGTTGGCGCGTCGAATGTTTAGAACGCACGACATGGCGCATCTGTTCATTTTCGGGCTCGGATATTCGGCGAAGCGTATTGCGAGGCTGGCCAAGGCGGCGGGCTGGCAAATTTCGGCCACCGGTTCCGATGGCAATCTGGACTTCGCGAATCGCGATTCGGTAAACGCAGCACTGCGAAAGGCGACGCACGTCCTTTCCTCCGTTCCCCCGGACCGGGAGTGCGGCGCGGACCCGGTGCTGGATACATACGGCGCAAGGTTGGAAGCCGAGTGGCTCGGCTATCTTTCCTCAACCGGCGTCTATGGCGATACGCAGGGTGCCTGGGTCGATGAAAGCGCGCCTACCGGGTCAGGCAGACGCACGGCGCGGGCGACGTGCGATGGCGCGTGGCTGGCGCTGGGCGCGCGGGTTTTCCGCCTGCCGGGAATATACGGTCCGGGTCGCAGCGCATTCGACCGTATCAGCGCGGGCAAGGCACACCGCATCGATCTGCCGGATCAGGTGTTCAGCCGCGTACATGTTAGCGATATCGCCAGCGGCGTGCTGGCAGCGCTGGGCGGCGACGCCCCGCCGGGCGCCTACAATATTTCCGACGACTTGCCCTCCAGCCAGAACAGCGTCATCGAGGAAGCCTGTCGCATGCTGAACATCCCGCCGCCGCCGTTGCAAAGTATGGAGGAGGCGGGCCTTTCCCCCATGGCGCGCGGTTTTTATGCGGAGAACCGGCGCGTGGCGAACGGCAAGGCGAAGCGGGTTCTGGGCTGGACGCCTGCCTATCCCACCTATCGCGAAGGTCTCAGGGCTGTGCGGGAATAGGTTTCGCCGGAACCGGCTTTGCCTTGGCCTGCCGTGCACGCAGGGCAATCACCAGCCCGATCACCGCCAGTACCGCACCCGAAATGGTCAGCGCGTTCCAGCGATAGTTCTCGAACAGCGTGCTCAGCAGCATGGCGACGATCACCGTCACGATGCCATTGTAGGCCGCGCGGCCCGCGCCGATCTCGCGCACCAGCGTGTAGTGCAACGGGAAGGTAACCACGCTCCCGGCAATCGCCAGCCAGCCGATGCCCAGCCAGAACGTCGTACGGTCCGGCAGCACGGGCGGCCCCGCGGTGACCCACGCCAGCGCCACGTCGGCAATCGTTCCATAAAGCATGGCCCAGGCCAGCAGGCTGACCATGGGCAGCGCGCGACCGGTTTCGTTCGCCTGCACCACGTTGGCGATACTGGCCGACAGGATACCCAGCACGGCCCAGACGATACCCAGCGGGATCGAGCCACCCAGCGGATTGAGCCCGGCCTCGTGCCACAACAGCAGGCTGATCCCCGCCATCGCGATGAAGGTGCCGACCACGAAGTTTCGCGTGATGCGCTGTCCCAGCAGCAACCACCCGAGGAGGGCATTGAAAACGATCAGAAGGGTGAACATCACCGCCACGATGCCCGATGTCAGGTGCAGTTCGGCGCGATAGACGAAATTGAAATTACCGCAGAACTGCGCAATCCCCACGGCCAGCGCCAGCAGGTGGCCCGCCTTGCCGATAGCAAGCGCCTTGCCCATCAGCCGTGCGACGATGAAGATGGCAGGCGTTGCCACCAGGAAGCGGATGGCAACGGACCAGCTTGGTGCAACGCCATCAATCTGGTCGGTTATCACCCACCAGGTGCTGCCCCAGATCATGCCGGTCAGCAGGAAGGGGATAACGACACGCGGCCGCAGCAGCGTGTGATCGGGATGGGGCAGGCTCATAAAGCAGCAATGGCCTTTCCAAGCGCATGGGCATGATCGGGAACGGTCGCCCAGCTGGTGACGAGGCGGATGCTCGCATCGTCCCAGTCGTAGAAGGCGAAACCCTGCTCGCGCAGGCTTGCGCGATCGTCCGCATTCATCCGCACGAACAATTCGTTCGCTTCGACCGGGTAAAGCAGCCGGTCGCTGGCCGCGCTTGCGATTTCGGTAGCCACCGCGTTGGCACTGCGAGCGTTCTCCAGCCACAAGTCGTCATCGAGCATTGCCAGAATCTGCGCCGCGAGGAAGCGCCCCTTGCTTTGCAGATGGCCAGCGCGCTTGCGGCGATAGCGGATCATGTCCGCCTTTTCGGTGTCGAACAGGATTACAGCTTCTGCACCCATCCCTCCGTTCTTCACGAAACCGAAGCTGAGCGCGTCGACCGGGCCCGCCGACTCGGCAGGCGAAACGCCTAGAAATGCAGTGGCGTTACCGAAGCGGGCACCGTCCATGTGCAGGCCGAGGCCGCGCTCCTTCGCCAGAGCCGAGATGGCGGCAACTTCATCGGGCCGGTAACACAACCCGTATTCGCTTGCCTGCGTGATCGAGATTGCCTGCGCCGGAACCTGATGCACGCCCCGCGTAATGCCTTTCAATACGTCGCCAATCGAACCAGGCGTCAGCTTCGCGCCCGCGCCTTGGGCCAGCAGCAATTTCGCGCCGTGCAGGTAGAAACCGGGCGCGCCGCATTCGTCCATCTCGATATGCGCCTCTTCGTGGCACACCACGCCGCCATGCGGATCGACCATCGTCGCCAGCGCAAGACAATTGGCCGCCGTGCCCGTTGCCACCCACAGCGCCGCGCAATCGCGGCCGAACATGGCGGTGAAGCGCGCGTCCAGCTCGCGGCTCAGCGCATCGGTATCGTAAGGCGTATCGGGCGCATCGGCCGCGCGCATCGCCTCCCACAGGCGGGGATGGACGGGGGCGGCGTTATCGGACAGGAATTGCATCGCGGAACGCCATGGCCTCGGGGATCGTTCAGCGCAAGAAGGAGAAGTCCATGCCAGAGATCAGCGTAACCGACGAAACCACCCACGGCGCATACAGCGCGAAGGTAGATGGTGCCGAACAGCCTGCCGAACTGACCTGGCAAGCGCGTGGCAGTGCGCGCATCGCGAACCACACCTTCACCCCGCCCGAAGCGCGCGGCAAGGGTATCGCTTTCGATCTGGTGGAGTTCATGGTGCAGGACGCACGCGACAAGGGCTTCACCATCGTGCCGCAATGCTCTTATGTCGCCGCCCAGTTTCGCAAGCACCCGGAATGGGCGGACGTTCGCGCGGAGATTGAAAGCTAGGCCGCGCAGTTAATTAGGCGATTATCTGGGCAGCTTGGCAAAATCGACCGCGGCAATCGATTCCAGTACCCTCGCCCTTATTTCCTGCGCGTCTTCAAGCGGCAGCCCCTCGATGGCGAAGCTTCCGCCCGCCAGGCCGAATTTCAGGTCGCAATAGCCACGCAGTCTGGCGAGCGGCCCTTGTGCCACTTCGATCGATTGCAGCTTGATACGGCTGGCGACCTCGGTGCGCGGGGCCAGCCAGCCCCGCCGCGTATAGACGTATTGCGCGTCCACAGCATGGCGGTGATAACGCCAGAGGAAAGCCTGCTGCACGGCAAAGATCACCCCGAAGATGGACATGATCACTGCACCGATGCCCAATCCCTGCGCCTCGGGAGGCAAGAGCCATCTGGCGACCAAGAAGGCAAGCGCAGCCAGAAAACAAAGTCCGGCGCTCAATGCCACCTTGTCCGCCCGGTAGTTCGCACTGGGGCGATGCCATGACACAGCCGCATGCGGCAGGGCGAAGCCGGAGGCATCCACGATGGGTTGCAACTCATCGAGCCTGGCGAAAGGCGCGACGTCGTGGTTCGCATTCTTCGCATCCTGCGCCAGGCTGATGAAGGAAAGGCCGTGCCAGCCGAACAGGCGGCGGACGATTCCGGTTTTCAGCACAAGCGCCTGAACACGGTGGACGGGCATGACCACGTCGGTCTTGGTCAGCAACCCACGGCGGCGGCGAAAGCCCTTTGGCGTGCGCTCCAGCCGGAATTCCCAATCGCGCAGGAAAGTTGTGACGATACCGCTGGCCATGCCGACAACGATCAGCGCAGCCACGGAATACACCAGAGCGGCGATCTGCGCCGCGGCGCCGTATCCGGAAACCAGCGCTCCGGCTTGTTCGATACCGTCTCTTCGGAACCAGTCTCCCACTGCATCCCACACATCGAAAGGCAGCAGGAATTCCAATTGCTGCATCGCGCCCAGCAGCACGGCGAATACGACCAGCGAAAAATTGAACAGGCCGAAGGTAAGCAGCCGCCTGGTATCCATGGCGAAAAGCGTTTCGCCCACGGGTTCGGCGCGCGTTTCGGAAGCCTGCGCCTCGCTGTGCGTGACGGGCGCTTTCTCGCCATCCACCATTTCGCGCACCGAATCGCGAAGCCTCTCGCCCTCGCTTTCCGAAACATAGGAGAGCTTCAGCTCGTCTTTGCCGCCCGCGCCGGTTTCGAACTTCACTTCAACCAAGCCCAGCAGGCGCGGGATCAGTTTCTGTTCGAGGCTGACATCCTGGATACGATCATAGGGAACAGAGCGCGCAGAACGGCTGATGATGCCCTGCTCCAGGCGAACGTCGTTTTCACCGATCCGGTAGCGCAGGCGATACCACGATAGCCATGCGCCGCCGACCATAAGGCTGAACAGCACGATGCCCCCAAGACCCAGCGCCAACGCCGCCCAGCCGGTAGCGCCACCCTCTTTGGAAACAGAGTAGAGCGCAAAACCGATGGGGATCAGCGCCTGCCCCCCGGTGCGCACCGTGTTCACCACGAGTGTGAGCGTGCTGACCCGTCGCCATTCGCCGATCCTGGCGTCTTGCAGTTGCGTTCCGGCCTCGGCGTTCACAGCGATTCGCGCTTCACATGGGCGCGGATATCCTCCCGCATGGCCACCGCAGTATCATGGGCAAGACCCGGCAAGGTGACGGAAGAATTATGCGTGCCTGCCGTGTGCAGGATCAGTCGCGCAATGCCGAAAGTACGCTCCAGCGGGCCCTGTTCCACATCAAGGTGCTGCACCCGGCTGAACGGCACGACGGTATCGGCATGAAACATCACCCCTTTCACCACGCGCAAGCGATCGTCCGACATGTGATAGCCACGCGCCATGTAGCGCTTGAGCGGCACGAGGATCACGAAGACCAGCGCGATCAGTACAGGCACAATCATCGGCGCCCAGGTCCATGGCGAGGGGAAGGCCCCGACCACGCCCAGCACCGTGGCGGCGATAAGGAACGGCAGGACAGTCAGCGCACCCTCGATCCGCATGACGGTGGTGTAGGCCGGATCGAGTTTGGTGAGCGGTTCTGTGTCCATCTGGTGGTTTATAACGGCAACACACTCTTTTGGAAGCCCTCAGGCGCCGGGCGCGGACCGTCCGGCCCGCTTGGCTTTTCTCGCATTGGCTCGGGCGCGCATTCGCGCTTGCGGTCGCTTGTGCGACCGTGTCCCGCGCGATCTGCTGAATAGAGCGCACGCTCGGTCGGCGATTAGCCGGCCGCAAGGCCGAACGGCCGCCCGCAGTGGGCGCAGCTTGCTGCGCGTCTAGCGAGGACGAAGCCGCGGAGGCGGCTTCGCAAAACAAGAATGTGCTGGGAAATGGTGCCACGAGAGAGAATTGAACTCTCGGCCTCACCCTTACCAAGGGTGCGCTCTACCACTGAGCTACCGCGGCTAACCGAAACAGGCGCGCCCTATTGTCGTCTCTCCCATGAAAGTCAAGCCATGCTTGAGCCGAAACGCGCCTTGGGCCAAGGGTATGCGCCATGAGCAACGATTTGTCCCGCGAAGAAAGACTGGCCGCGCAACTTCGCGCCAATCTCAAACGGCGCAAGGCGCAGAAAAAGGCCATGAGCCAACCGTCGGATCCCGGCAGCGCCAGTCCCGGTGGGGAAGGTGATTCGCCAGACCTTTCCAAGTCCGCCCGCGAAAGCTAGTGCGCGCACTCCTGCAAGTTCGCCCTCGTAAACTGAAGTGAGAGAAACATTGCCCAAGCTGATTCTCGTGCGCCACGGCCAGTCCGAATGGAACCTGGCAGACCGTTTCACCGGCTGGTGGGATGTCGATGTTACCGAAAAGGGCGTGACCGAAGCAAAAGAGGCGGGCCGCCTGCTGAAGGAAAAGGGCGTGCTGCCCACCCTCGCCTTCACCTCTGTGCAGAAGCGCGCGATCAAGACGCTGCATCTGGCGCTGGAAGAATGCGACCGGTTGTGGATCCCGGAAACAAAGGACTGGCGCCTGAACGAGCGGCACTATGGCGGGCTGACCGGACTGAACAAGCAGGAAACGCGCGACAAGCACGGTGATGAGCAGGTACATATCTGGCGCCGCAGCTTCGACGTGCCGCCTCCGGAAATGCCGCAGGGCGACGAATACGATCCCGGCGACGATCCGCGTTATGAAGGTATCGAGGTTCCGCAGACGGAGAGCCTGAAGCTGACGATTGAACGCGTTCTGCCCTATTGGAAAAGCGACATCCTGCCCAAGCTGGAAGCGGGCGAAACGGTGATAATCTCTGCCCACGGCAATTCCCTGCGCGCGCTGGTGAAGCACCTGTCGAACATCTCCGACGACGAGATCACCGGCCTGGAGATACCCACCGGCCAGCCGATCATCTACGAATTCGAAGGCTCCGCCCCTGTGGGTGAGCGCTATTACCTGAAGGACGCTTGAGCTTATGAGCGCCCCCGTTGCAATCGTGATGGGCAGCCAGTCGGACTGGCCAACCATGACAAAGGCCGCCGCCGTGCTGGACGAACTGGGCGTGGCATACGATGCGCGCATCGTTTCCGCGCATCGCACGCCGGACAGGTTGCATGCCTTCGGCAAGGGGGCGGCAGACGAAGGCTTCAAGGTTGTGATCGCGGGCGCAGGCGGCGCAGCGCACCTTCCCGGCATGATCGCCGCACTCACGCATCTGCCGGTGCTGGGCGTACCTGTGCAGAGCCGCGCGCTCTCGGGTCTCGATAGCCTGCTGTCCATCGTGCAGATGCCCGCAGGCGTGCCCACCGGAACGCTGGCCATCGGCGACGCGGGCGCAACGAATGCAGGGATCATGGCGGCTTCCATTCTCGCCCTCAACGACGAAGCGCTCACCGGTCGGCTGAAAGCCTATCGCGCTTCGCAGACGGACAAGGTGGCAGACAAACCTTCGGACAATTCATGAGCGCGCTTCCCCCCGGCTCTACAATCGGCATCCTAGGCGGCGGACAGCTGGGACGCATGCTGGCCATGTCTGCCGCGCAGCTCGGCTATCGCTGTCACATTTTCGCACCTGAGCGCGACAGCGTAGCGGCAGAGGTCTGCGCCAGCTTCACCAATGCGGGCTGGCACGATTCAGAGGCATTGATCGACTTTGCGCGCGATTGCGACGTGATTACCTACGAGTTCGAGAACGTGCCGGTCGGTCCACTGGAAAAGTTGCCGCAGGAACGTCTCGCCCCCGGCCCGCGCGCACTGGAAGTGGCGCAGGACCGCGTGCGCGAAAAGCGCTTCGTCCAGGATGCAGGCGGAACCCCTGCCGATTTCGTGGCGATAGATCATGACAGCGAACTGGCCGATGCAGTGTTGCGGATCGGTGTTCCCGGCATCCTGAAGACCCGCCGCGATGGCTATGACGGCAAGGGCCAGTGGGCGATCAACGAACGCGCCGATGCGCAAGGCATACGCATCCCCGAGAGCGGCTGCGTCTACGAGGCGCGGCTGAATTTCGAATGCGAGTTTTCGGTCATCTTGGTGCGCGGACGCGACGGGGAAGTGCGGTTCTGGGATTCCACCCGCAATCGCCACGACGATGGCATCCTGGCCCACTCCGAATTGCCTGCACCTGCCATCGTCCACACCCAGCTGGAACGGGCGCGCGGCATGGCACGCAAGGTGGCCGACGCGCTGGGCTATGTCGGCGTGCTGACGCTGGAATTTTTCGCCACGGCAAACGGACCGATCTTCAACGAGATGGCGCCCCGCGTTCACAACTCTGGCCACTGGACGATAGAGGGCGCGCGCACTAGCCAGTTCGAGAATCACATCCGCGCCATCTGCGGCCTGCCCCTTGGCGCGACCGACAGCCTTGCCAAGACTATCGTGATGGACAACCTTATCGGCAAGCAGGCGCTGGACCTTGCCGGACACCTGGCTGACCCCCGCGCGCACGTGCACCTCTACGGCAAGTCCGAAGCTCGCGCAGGCCGCAAGATGGGCCACATAACGCGGGTGGGATGATGAGCCGGGACATAGTGTTCATCGTTGCACGCGCCAGCAACGGCGTTATCGCGAGGGATGGCGATGTGCCCTGGGCCATTTCCGAAGATCTGAAACGTTTCAAGCGGTTGACCACGGGCAAACCCATGATCATGGGTCGCAAGACTTTCGAGAGCCTGCCCGGCCTTCTCCCCGGCCGTCGTCACATCGTGCTGACGCGGCAGGCCGATTGGCAGGCGGATGGGGCAGAGATTGCCTTTGACCCTGCACAGGCGCTTGCCCTGGCGGGCGATGGCGATATCGCCGTGATCGGCGGCGCAGAAGTGTTCGACCTTTTCTGGGACGCGGGCACGACCTTTGAACTGACCGAAGTGTTCGAGGATACGCAGGGCGATGTCACCATGCGATCACCATCGGATGATCCCACCTGGCGCGAGATCGCCCGCGAAAGCCGTCCTGCCAGCGATGGCTTCCCGCCCTACGACTTCGTAACGTTCGAGCGGGCTACTCCGGCATGAAGCGTTTTCTGATCGGCTTTGGCGGCGTGCTGCTGCTGGCGGCTATCGCTTTTGTCACCCTCGCCCCCGGTATCGTGGAGCGGCAGCGCAACCAGATCGACGGCCAGCCTTTGCCGCAAGTCTCGCCGGAGGCGCGGGCGTTGCACGATACGCTCACGATCGTAGACCTGCACGGCGACACGCTGCTGTGGAAGCGCGACATGCTGGAGCCTGCACAGCGCGGCCATATCGACCTGCCGCGCCTGCAGGAAGGCAACGTCGCGCTGCAGGTGTTCTCCAGCGTCACCAAGACGCCCAAGGACCAGAACTACACCGCCAATACGGATGAGACCGACAACATCACCCTGCTCGCCATCGGCCAGTTGCAGCCGCTGCGCACGTGGGGTTCGCTGCTGGAGCGAACGCTTTGGCACGGCGAGAAACTGGCCCGCGCGGTGGAGGGGTCCGAGGGTCAGCTCGCATTCGTTCGTGACCCTGCCGATATCGTGCCCGTCCGCGCGCCCGATAGCGCCGAACCGCCGGTTGCCGTCATGCTGTCTGTCGAGGGATTGCACAATCTGGAAGGCGATCTTGCCAACCTCGATGCCTTGTATGATGCAGGCGTGCGCATGGCCGGGCTGGTGCACTTCTTCGACAATGAACTTGCCGGGTCGATGCACGGAGTGGAAAAAGCGGGCCTCACCGCGATGGGGCGCGAAGCCGTGCGGCAGATGGAGGGCATGGGCATGATCGTCGATATTGCCCATTGCAGCCATGCTTGCGTGGCCGATGTGCTGGCACAAGCGCAGCGCCCGGTTGTCTCCAGCCATGGCGGCGTGCAGGCGACCTGTCCGGTCAATCGTAACCTGACCGATGCGGAAGTTCGCGGCGTGGCGCGCACCGGCGGCGTGATCGGCATCGGTTACTGGCCCGGCGCTGTATGCGATACCTCGCCCACGGCCATTGTAACCGCGATGACCCACGTGCGGGACCTCGTCGGTATCGAGCACGTGGCGCTGGGCAGCGATTTCGATGGCTCCGTCACCACGCGGTTCGACACAGCGCAACTTGTACAGGTGACGCAGGCTTTGATGGAGGCGGGTTTCAGCGAGGAGGAGATACGCGCGGTCATGGGTGGCAATGCGCTTCGCGTGCTGGAAGAGGGACTGGAACCGCAAGGCAGGACAAGCGCATGACCCGTCTCTGCCACCGCGATCCCATGCCGGAAAACCTGCGCGGCGCCATTGTCGCTCTCGGCAATTTCGACGGTTTTCACCTTGGCCACCAGCACGTGGTGCGCGAAGCCGTGGAATGGGCGCGCGCGGAGGACCGCCCCGCCATCGTCGCCACTTTCGATCCGCATCCCGTGCGCCATTTCGCGCCGCATGTGCCGCCGTTCCGCCTCACCTCGCTGGACCAGCGCGAAGCACTGTTCGAGGCCGCTGGCGCTGCTGCCATGATGGTGTTCGATTTCGATGACGCGCTGGCGGCGACCACGGCGACTAGCTTCGTGCGCGATCTGCTGGCAGGCCACATCGGCGCGGCAGGCGTGGTGACGGGCGAGGACTTCACTTTTGGCAAGGATCGCGGCGGGAACACGCAGGTCTTGCGCGAAGTGGGCGCAACCTGCGGCATTACCGCGCGCGCCATCGGCCCGGTCGGCGACAACAACGATCCTGGGGGCCAGGTGGTATCCTCCAGCCGCATACGTGACGCACTGAAGGCGGGCGACTGCGAGAGGGCTGCGCAACTGCTGACCCGTCCATTTGCCGTGCGCGGAACCGTTATCCATGGCGACAAGCGCGGGCGCGAACTGGGCTATCCCACCGCCAACATCGACATGGGCAGCTATATCCGCCCTCGCTTCGGCATCTACGCGGTAACGGGCCGCGTGCTGGCCACGGGACAGGAATTGCAGGGCGCGGCAAACCTGGGCGTGCGCCCTAGCTTCGATCCGCCCAAGGAATTGCTGGAGCCGTATTTCTTCGATTTCTCCGGCGACCTGTACGGGCAGGAAATCGACGTGGCCTTCCATCACTTCCTGCGGCCCGAGGCCAAGTTCGACGACATGGACGCGCTCAAGCGCCAGATGGAAGAGGATTGTGCCAAGGCGCGCGACCTACTAGGTGCCCGCCCAAAGGAATAATGGCGCGATGACCGACGAAAAAGCCAAGCGGGATTACCGAGACACAGTCTTCCTGCCCAAGACCGATTTTCCGATGAAAGCCGGCCTGCCTGCAAAGGAGCCGGGCATCCTTGCGCGCTGGGAAGAGCAGGGCCTCTACCAGCAATTGCGCGAGGCGCGCAAAGGCCGCGAGAAGTTCATCCTCCACGATGGCCCGCCCTACGCCAATGGCAACATCCACATCGGTCACGCGCTGAACAAGGTGCTGAAGGACGCGGTGATCCGCACGCAGACGCTGCTGGGCAAGGATGCGCCTTACGTGCCGGGCTGGGACTGCCACGGCCTGCCGATCGAGTGGAAGATCGAGGAAGCCTACCGCAAGAAGAAGAAGAACAAGGACGAGGTTCCGCCCAAGGAATTCCGCCAGGAATGCCGCGACTACGCCGCCGAGTGGGTGGCCGTGCAGGCCGCGCAGTTCAAGCGGCTGGGCGTGATGGGCGAGTGGGACAAGCCCTACCTCACCATGGATCCGCAAGCCGAGGCGGGCATCGTCGCAGAACTGCTGAAGTTCGCCGAGAGCGGCCAGCTCTATCGCGGCGCGAAGCCGGTGATGTGGAGCCCTGTCGAAAAGACCGCACTGGCCGAGGCCGAGGTCGAGTACGAGGATATCACCTCGACGCAGATCGACGTGGCGTTCGAGATTGTCGAATCGCCAATCGAGGAACTGGTCGGCGCACACGCGGTGATCTGGACGACCACGCCTTGGACGATCCCGGTGAACCAGGCTTTGGCTTATGGGCCGGAGATTGAGTATTGGGTGTATGAAGTCACTTCTACTACAGAGCCCGGCATGGAAGGCTGGATTGGTCGCAAACTCCTCGTCAATCCCAGCCTTATGCTTGGCAAATCAGACGCTCTCGGTGTCGCTGAGCGAACGGGAATTGAATACACGAGTGTAGAAGGCCTCAAGCTCAAAGGCTCCGACCTCGCCGGAACCAAGGTCCGCCACCCGATGCACCACCTCGGCGGTTTCTTCGCCGAGACGCGTCCGATGCTGGCGGGCGATTTCGTCACCACTGATGCGGGTACAGGCATCGTCCACATGGCACCCGACCACGGCGAGGACGACTTCGACCTGTGCAAGGCCAACGGCATCACGCCCAAATTCGTGGTGGACGACGATGGCCGTTACCGCGAGGACTGGGGCTGGCTGCCTCGCACGGACGAGCGAAATGCCTCGGTCATCAATCCCAAGTTCAACGCGCCCGACGGGCCGATCTGTTCGGACCTGCGCGAAGCGGGCGCTCTCCTCAGCGCATCCGCAGATTATCAACACTCTTATCCACATAGCTGGCGCTCGAGAGCCAAGGTGATTTTCCGCTGCACGCCGCAATGGTTCGTGCCGATGGACAAGCCTCTGGGCACGTTCGACTACGCCGTGGCCGATTCCGGACCTCTGGGTGGCGCCATTGCGCTTGGCACGCAGGCGGACAAGACCGCTACGCTTCGCGAAACGGCGATGGCGGAGATCGAGAATACGCGGTTCGTCCCCGCCAAGGGCAAGAACCGTATCGGTTCGATGGTCGAAGGGCGTCCCGACTGGGTGCTCAGTCGCCAGCGCGCCTGGGGCGTGCCGATCACGCTGTTCGTGAATCGCGAGAGCGGCGAGTACCTTGTCGACAAGGCCGTGAACCAGCGCATCATCGAAGCCATCGCGCAGGACAGCGTCGATGCGTGGACGCAGGAAAACGCCGCCCAGCTTCTCGGCCCCGATTACGCGGTCGAGGATTACGAGATGGTCACCGACATTCTTGACGTGTGGTTCGATTCGGGCTCCACCCATTCCTTCGTGCTGGAATCGGACAACTGGCCCGACCTGCAATCGCCCGCCGATCTCTACCTCGAAGGCAGTGACCAGCATCGCGGCTGGTTCCAGTCCTCGCTGCTGGAAAGCTGCGCCACCCGTGGCCGCGCACCGTACAAGCAGGTGCTGACCCACGGCTTCACCATGGCGGCGGACGGCCGCAAGATGTCGAAGAGCCTCGGCAACACCATCGATCCGCTCAAGGTGATGGAGCAATACGGTGCCGACATCATCCGCCTGTGGGCGCTAAGTGTCGATTACACCGCCGACCACCGCATCGGCCCGGAAATCCTCAAGGGCGTGGCGGACCAGTACCGCAAGCTGCGCAACACCTTGCGCTACATGCTGGGTGCACTTGCAGATTTCGACGAAAGCGAGCGGGTTGACGTGGCGGACATGCCCGAGCTTGAACGCTATGCCCTCACCCTGCTGGGCGAGCTTGACGGCAAGCTGCGCACCCACGTCGATAATTACGATTTCGATGCCTACACCCGCGCGCTGGTGGATTTCATGAATGAAGACCTCTCGGCCTTCTTCTTCGATATCCGCAAGGACCGCCTTTATTGTGACGCGCCCGGATTACTGGAGCGCCGCGCCTACCGCACCGTGCTCGATACCCTGTTCAACGCTCTGATCCGCTATGCCGCACCGGTGCTGGTGTTCACGGCGGAAGAGGTGTGGAGCACGCGCCATCCCGCCAAGGAATCGGGAGGGGCCGGATCGGTGCACCTGCTCGAATGGCCGGACATTCCCGCTGCGGATGCCAATAGCGAAAGGTGGGAGCAATTGCGCCAGCTTCGCGAACGGGTGATGGAAGCCATCGAACCGCTGCGCCGCGAGAAGGCGATCCGTTCAGGCCTGGAAGCCGAAGTCACCGTACCCGCCAGCGCAGTGCCCGAAGGCTTCACTGCAGACGACCTTGCCACCCTGTTCATCACCGGCACAGTGACCCTGGGAGATGCGGACAGCGTGACGGTGGCAAAATCGAACGATGCCAAGTGCGGCCGGTGCTGGCGCCTCCTTCCCGAGGTTTCGGAAGATGGAGACCTGTGCAACCGCTGCGAGAGCGTGGTCGCCAAACTGGATGCCCTAGCATGAGCACGCTCGCCAAATTCCGCATCTACGGCATCGCACTGGCGCTGGCGATCTTTGCCATAGACCAGTGGGTGAAGAACTTCGTGGTGGAGGACCTTGGGCTAAGCCGCGTGGGTGACCATTATCCGCTACTGCCCTTCTTCGATTTCACGCGCACCAACAATTACGGCGTGTCGCTTGGCATGTTCGAGGCGACTAGCATGGAAATGCGCTGGATCCTCGTCGCCGTGACCGCGCTGATCTCCGTCGTGGTGTTCGTATGGATGCTGCGGGAAAAGCTGCTGGGCGACATTCTGGCCCTCGGCATGGTGCTGGGCGGCGCTCTGGGAAATATTCGCGACCGCTTCCTGTACGGATATGTCATCGACTATGCCGATTTGCACATCGGCGACTTCCGCCCTTTCCTGATTTTCAACGTCGCCGATGCCGCGATTACGATCGGCGTCGTTATTATCCTTGCCCGCGCCTTGTTCATGCGCGAGAAACCGTCCAATGAGCAGGACGCTGCTGCCGAATAGAACCACGGCGAACAGACCGTTGGCCCATGAGCCCGGAGAATTGACAACTATGCGTAATCACACCCGCGCCCCCTTTGCCCGTATCATGATTGCCGGTGCGGCCGTGCTTGGCCTATCTGCCTGTGGCGGCATCAGCATCGATCGTGAACGACCCGACGAATTTGCCGTGCAGCGCCAGGCGCCGCTGGTGATTCCGCCCGATTTCCATCTCGTCCCGCCTGCACCCGGCGCGCCGCGCCCTGCAGAAGGCACCGCCTCGCAGCAGGCACTGGAAGCCTTGTTCGGCGGCCCTGCCCAGCGCAGTGGCATCGAAACCTCTGCACTCGATCAGGCAGGCGACGCCGCTCCCGGTATTCGCTCCGCCATCGGCGACGTCGGCACCTATACGGTGGACAAGGGCACCGCCACGCAGGCCATCATCGCCGCCCCCGAAGGCGACGGACAGGCAGCACGGGCTGTAATACCTTCCTGATTTGGCCTCAAGCGCCGGCGTTCGCGTCCGCTCGCTTGGCTTTCCTCGCATAAGCTCGGGCGCGCGTTCGCGCTTGCGGTCGCTTTCGCGTCCGGGGCCATTCCTGGGCGATAGGATGAGAGCGGGACACGGACCGCGCCTAGCGGACCGCAAGGCCGAACGGCCGCCCGCAGCGGGCGCAGCTTGCTGTGCGTCTAGCGAGGACGATTGCGCGGAGGCGCAATCGAAAAACAAACAAGTCCTGCGGAACCCTGGCTCAACCTGTCCGGTCTATTCGTCGCTCGCGTCGCCAGACTTCTCCCGCGCCACCAGCAACTTGTCGATCTTGCGACCGTCCATGTCGACGATCTCGAAGCGCCAGCCCTGGTCGGTAAAGAATTCACCCTCCGCAGGCAGGTGCTTCAATACGGAAAGGACATAACCCGCCGCCGTGGCGAATTCCTTGTTCTCGAGGAAATCCAGATCGAGGCGGTCGGCCAAGGCATCGGCTGCCAGCGCGCCCGAGACGAGATAGCTGCCGTCCTCGCGCTCGGTAAACATGGGCGTGTCCCCCTCGTCCTGGTGGCTGGCGAAATCGCCGGCGATTGCCGAGAGCAGATCTGCCGTGGTCACGATGCCGTCGAGATGGCCGTATTCGTCATGCACCATGGCCATGCCGGTGCCCGATTGCTGCAACACGCGCAGCGCGTCCATCGCATCCAGCTGGTCGGGCACGACCTCGCTCTTGCGCAGCAGTTCGTCCAGCACGACCCTGCGGCCCGTCATCAGCAGGGTCAGCACTTCGCGCACTTTCACGACGCCTACCACCTTGTCCGGCGAACCCTCGGCAACCGGAAGCAGCGAATGCGGCGATTCGGCTATCGTCGTGCGCAGTTCCTCGTCATCGGCATTCACATCGATCCAGTCGATCTGGGTGCGCGGCGTCATCAGTTCCCGCACCGGGCGATCCTGCAGTCGCATGATGCCCGACAGGATGGCGCGCTCCTGTTCCTCTATCACACCGGTGCGTGTGGCATCGGCAAAGATCATGTGCAGTTCTTCTGCCGTCAGGCTGTGATCGCCCTTGTTGCGCATGCCCATCATCGCCAGCAGCAGGCTGGACGATGCATCCAGCAACCATACGAAAGGCGCGGCAACCTTTGCCAGCAGCGCCATCGGCCTTGCCATGATCAACGATATCGGCGTCGCCGCACGCAGGGCCAGCTGCTTGGGCACCAGTTCGCCCACGATCAGCGTGGCAAATGTGGTAAAACCGATGACCAGGGCGAAGCCGATATTGTAGGCCGTGTCCTCGCTCAGCCCGAACCAGGCAGAGATGCGTTCGCCCACGGGTGCGCCCAGCGCCGCGCCCGATACGGCGCCCGCGATGATCCCGATCAGGGTGATGCCAATCTGCACGGTGGAGAGAAACTTGCCCGGCTCTGCGGCAAGCCGCATGGCAACCTCGGCGCTCTTGCTGCCCTTTTCGGCAGCCATGCGCAGCCGTGCCGTGCGCGCAGAGACAATCGCCAGCTCCGACATGGCGAAGACGCCGTTGAGAACGATCAGGAAAGCTAGCGCGGCAGCGTAATGCCAGGGGAAGGGGCTCATCAGGATTGTCCGCTAGCAGGTTTCGCGTCCGACGCAAAAGGCCCAGAAAGGTGGCGTTCACGGAACAGGGTTCACAAACATACGTTAAAGGGTTCACAGCGCGCGACGAACGAGATGGGGATGCGCGTGTAATCGGAGGAATTAATTCATGAATATCAAAAAGATGCTGGTATCCACGACGGCAGCGCTCGCACTTGTTGGCACCACCAGCGCCTGTGTAACGGACCCCAATACGGGCGAAACGAAAATCTCGCGTACTGCGCTGGGTGGCCTCGGCGGCGCTGGGCTCGGCTATCTGCTGGGCGGCCTGATCGGTGGCAAGACGGCCCGTATCGTAGGCGCCGGCATCGGCGGCGCTGCTGGCGGTTACGTCGGCTATCAGATGGACGAGCAGATCCGCGAACTGGAAGAAGTCACCGCCGGTACCGGCGTAGATGTGAACCAGACGCCCGACGGCGACGGCATTCTGGTCAATTTTCCGGATGTGACCTTTGCGGTCGATTCGACCAGCATCTCGCCCACGATGCGCAACACGCTGGACGGGGTTGCCCAGTCGATGATCGACTATCCCGAATCGCTCATCGACGTGATGGGCCATACCGATTCGACCGGTAGCGAGCAGTACAATCTCGATCTGTCGCGCCGCCGCGCGGAATCGGTTGCCAACTATCTCGTGTCGCGTGGTGTCTCGCGCGCCCGGATCGAAACGATCGGCTATGGCGAACAATATCCCGTCGCCGATAACACGACAGCCGCCGGTCGTTCTGAAAATCGCCGTGTGGAAATCCGCATTACGCCGATCACCCAGGAAGATGTCGACGCAGCCTACTGATCGGATCTTCGACTAGACAAGAAAGGCCGCTCCGTCTGGGGCGGTCTTTTTGTTTGGCCTCGAACGCCCGAACCACTCCCTTCCTTGCAGGCAATTTCGGAGAACGGTCGGCGCTGAGCCGGCCGCAGGTGCCCCGCAGCGAAGCGGAGGGAGAAGCGGAGGGAACAGAACCTAGGACGAAGCCTCGGAGGCGGCTTGGAAAAACAAACCACTTCACGGTCTGCGCCTAGCCGACCGCAAGGCCGAACGGTCGCCAGCAGCGGGCGCGTCTAGCGAGGACGATCGCGCGGAGGCGCAAACGAGAAGCGAACCAACCTGCCTACTTTCCCACCAGGCGCCTGGCTCGTTCCTGCAACCTGTCCACCGCTGCACCGTGAATGCCCGGCGCACTGACGAGCAGACCGAAAGCTCGCGGATCGCGCTTGTTATAGGCGAGCGGCTGGCCGAATGCGTCGGTAACGGCCGCCCCCGCTTCGCGCGCGATCAGGGCCGCTGCGGCGATATCCCACTCGAAACCCCAGCGGACGGTTGCGACAAGGTCCGCCCGGTCGGCAGCGACCATGGCGATGCGCAGGGCGATGGAATTCGGTTGTTCCACTTTCGTCAGGTCATGGTCTTCCTTGGGCAGGTCATGGACCGGTACCCGTGCACCGGCGAATGTCTCCCGCTTGCTGGCTTTCAACCGTTCGCCGTTCAGCCAGGCCCCTTTCCCGGCGACGGCAGACCATACCTCTTCGCGCGCTGGCGCCACCAGCGAACCGATCAGCGGGCGACCTGCACAGATCAGCGCGACCGAAACCGCCCAGCCCTTGCGCCCACGGATAAAATCGCGCGTGCCATCGATGGGATCGACCAGCCAGATCAGGCCCTTCTTCAGCCGGTCCGCATTATCGGCGGTCTCCTCCGACAGCCATCCGGCAGCGGGTAGCAGCGCACCCAGTTCGCGGCGCAGGAAGGCATCGACCTCCAGATCGGCCTCGCACACCGGATTGCCCGGATATTTTTCCCAGCTTTGCAGGTCATGGCCACCCGCGGGCCACTTGCGAAGCGCCATGTGACCCGCCTCGCGGCAAATCTGTTCAAGTCTCATGCTGTCGATCATCGGTGTCGTTGCCTGTGCGCAAGGGCGGAACCGATTGCAAGCACCGCGCGATGATGCTTAAGCGCGCGCAAACATCGCTGTCCCCCGACTCTCATTCACTGAAACGAAGGTTCGCCCCATGAACATCCACGAATACCAGGCCAAGGAACTGCTCGCGAAATTCGGTATTGCCGTACCTACCGGCTATCCGGCGCTCAGCGTGGAGGAGGCCGTGGAGGGTGCAAAGAAGCTGCCCGGGCCGCTGTACGTTGTGAAGGCGCAGATCCACGCAGGCGGACGCGGTAAGGGCAAGTTCACTGAACTTGGCGTTGATGCGAAAGGCGGCGTGCGGCTGGCCAAGAGCATCGAGGATGTCGAGGCGGATGCACGGGACATGCTCGGCAATACGCTCGTCACCGTGCAGACAGGTGACGAAGGCAAGCAGGTCAATCGCCTCTACGTTACCGATGGCGTGGATATCGCGAAGGAATACTACCTCTCCATGGTGATCGACCGCGAGACGAGCCGGGTGGCCATGATCGTCTCGACCGAAGGCGGCATGGATATCGAGGACGTGGCGCACAACACGCCCGACAAGATCGCCACCATCACCATCGATCCGGCCACCGGCTTCATGCCGCATCATGGCCGCAGCGTCGCCTTTGCACTGAAGCTGGAAGGCGGTCTGGCGAAAGAGGCGCAGAAGCTGTCGAAGAAGCTTTACGAGGCCTTCACCGCGCTGGATTGCGACATGCTGGAGATCAACCCGCTGGTGGAGACCAAGGGTGGCGAGCTGCTGGTGCTGGACACCAAGATGAGTTTCGATTCCAACGCGCTCTATCGCCACAAGGACGTGGAGGAGATGCGCGACGAGACCGAGGAAGACCCGATGGAGGTCGAGGCATCGAAGCACGATCTTGCCTATATCAAGCTCGACGGCGACATTGGCTGCATGGTGAACGGCGCAGGGCTGGCGATGGCGACGATGGACATCATCAAGCTCAACGGCTCGTTCCCGGCAAACTTCCTCGACGTGGGCGGCGGCGCGACGACCGAGAAGGTGACAGCGGCGTTCAAGATCATCCTGTCCGACCCTTCGGTGAAGGGCATTCTGGTCAACATCTTCGGCGGTATCATGAAGTGCGACATCATCGCCGACGGCATCGTGTCGGCAGCGAAGGAAGTGAACCTTTCGGTACCGCTGGTGGTTCGCCTGGAAGGCACGAACGTGCAGAAAGGCAAGGATATCCTCGCCAACTCGGGCCTGCCGATCATCCCCGCAGACGACCTGGGCGATGCCGCAAAGAAGATCGTGGCCGAAGTGAAGAAAGCCGCTTGAAGGCAGCAGCCTTAACTCCGCCTAGTCGAGCGGGTCGAAATCGAACACGAGTTCCCTGATCTCGTCGCCGTCGCCCTGCATGCGTACGGCGACGACGATCCCGTCTTCGGTATTTTCGCCGTTGGCGCAGCGGTAGGTCAGTGCGCTGAAATAGGCCGCACAAGGCTCAAGCGCCACCAGCCTGAATTCCAGCATGTCATCCTTCTCCTCCCATCCGGTGAGGTCGGGATGGAAATGCTTGAGTCGCACGGCCAGCGAACCGTCGACTTCGCTGATATACATGTGCTCCGTAAACAGCAGGCCGCCCTCCCCATCCTCCTGCACGAACAGGCCGACCATCGTGTTACCCGTGGGCGGCAGCCAGCTTTCGTGCGCGGGTGCGCCGCCGATTCCGGAGCCGCTCCAGCTTCCGGCAAGCCACGCAAGCTGGGCGAGTCGAGCAGGCGGCGGAACGTGGTCGTCGCCAGCAACGCGAGTTTCCTGCGCGTGGGCGGGAGCCTCAAGCGAAAGAGCAATGGCCATCGCTATGGCGGGAACGGGCAGGCGCATGCGGGAGTCTCCTTTACACATGGCCGCTGAAAGCTAAGGCGACGACGCGCCGCGGTAAAGCAAACTTGCTTGACCTATACGTAAAGCGACTTACATAAGCGGCAGATTGAAAAGCCAGTGAGAGGGTAAATCCATGAAGATCCTCGTGCCCGTTAAGCGGGTGATTGATTACAACGTGAAGCCGCGCGTGAAGGCGGACGGTTCGGGTGTCGATCTTGCGAACGTCAAGATGAGCATGAACCCGTTCGACGAGATCGCGGTGGAAGAAGCGCTTCGGTTGAAGGAAGCAGGCAAGGCGGAAGAAGTCATTGCCGTGTCCGTCGGTCCTGCCAAGGCGCAGGAGACGCTGCGTACAGCGCTTGCCATGGGTGCAGACCGCGCGATCCTGGTGGAGAGCGACGAACTGGTCGAACCGCTGGCCGTCGCAAAGATCCTGAAGGCTATCGTCGAGCAGGAAGAGCCCGGCATCGTGATGCTGGGCAAGCAGGCGATCGACGACGATTCAAACCAGACCGGCCAGATGCTGGCTGCATTGCTGAACCGCCCGCAGGGCACCTTTGCCAGCAAGGTTGAGCTTGATGGCGACAGCGTGTCCGTCACGCGCGAAGTGGACGGCGGGCTGGAGACGGTGAAGCTGACGCTGCCCGCCATCGTCACCACCGATCTTCGTCTGAACGAGCCGCGCTATGCTTCGCTGCCCAATATCATGAAGGCGAAGAAGAAGCCGCTCGACACCAAGACGCCCGATGACTTCGGCGTCGATGTGGCCCCGCGCCTTACCACCACCAACGTGTCCGAACCCCCGGTTCGCCAGGCAGGCGAGATCGTGGAAGATGTCGATGCATTGGTCGCCAAGCTCAAAGCCCTGGGAGTTGCCTGATGACTGCTCTTGTATTTGCTGAACCGCATGGCGACACCGTTGCCGATGCCACCCTCTCCACCGTTACCGCGGCGGCCGCGCTGGGCGGCCCTGTCCACGTGCTGGTTGCAGGATCGCAGGCTGCGGCCGATGCTACTGCAAAGATCGCCGGGGTCGAGAAAGTGCTGCTGGCCGACGATGCGGCCTATGGCGATGGCCTGGCTGAAAACGTCGCTCCTCTGATTGCGGGCCTGATGGCCAAAGATGGCGAAGACTACGACGCCGTGCTGGCGCCTGCCACCACTACCGGCAAGAACGTGCTGCCGCGCGTGGCCGCGCAGCTCGACGTGATGCAGGTGTCGGACATTATCAGTGTGGAAGGCCCCAGGAGCTTCACCCGCCCGATCTATGCCGGCAACGCCATTGCCACGGTGGAATCGTCCGATCCCAAGCTGGTGATCACCGTGCGCACCACGGCCTTCGACAAGGCCGAGGCGGAAGGCGGCAGCGCCGGCGTGGAGGCGACAAGCGGCCCCGGCGATGCGGGCCTTTCCAGTTTCGTCGGCCTCGATGCGGTAAAGAGCGATCGTCCCGAACTCACCAGTGCAGGCATAGTCGTCTCCGGCGGCCGGGCGCTGAAGGATGGCGAAACGTTCGAACAATACATCACCCCGCTGGCAGACAAGCTGGGCGCCGCCATCGGTGCCAGCCGTGCAGCGGTGGATGCAGGCTACGTGCCCAACGATTACCAGGTCGGCCAGACCGGCAAGATCGTGGCGCCGGAAGTCTATATCGCCATCGGTATCTCGGGCGCGATCCAGCACCTGGCGGGCATGAAGGACTCCAAGGTGATCGTGGCGATCAACAAGGATGCCGATGCCCCCATCTTCCAGGTCGCCGATATCGGCCTGGTCGCTGACCTGTTCAACGCCGTGCCGGAGCTGACAGAGAAGCTGTAAGCTTTTCCGACATTTGACACAAAGGGCCTCCCCCGTATGTTTGCGGGCGGAGGCCCTTTTTGCGTAAACCAACTTCTGCACTCGCGATTTCTGTCGTCACTGCGCTGTCCGCCCCGCTGGCGGCACAGGAGAACAACATTGCAGTCTCGCCTGTCGCCCAGACATTGATAGACGAAGAGCGAATACACACGCCGCAAGCCGCGTGGTCGCTCACCTCGGCGGGGGACGGTTGTTCGGTCCAGCGCGAATTCATGCTCGATGGAAATCACATCACTTTCGTGATGAAGCGACTTCAACCCGGCATGCCTTTTGAATACGCGCTGGTCGGCGGTGGCTTCGATCCGGAAGAGGAATTGCAAGCCGGTTTTGTGCCGGGAACGGGATTGGCCAGCTTTAGTCGGATAGGTACCGCTTCGGCAGGTAGTCGCGATGGCGTGTTCTTTGCCGGACCCGCCTTTCCGCGTGTCGATGGCCATTATGCAGACGAGCTCAGCCTTTCAACTGCCACACACTACTTCGTGGTGCAGGATGGCGATGATCACGCTGTGGTCTTAAGAACCGGAGCGGTCCGGATGGCCATTGATGCACTGAAGCAATGTGCAGATGAACAACTGGCTGCGCTCGGCGTGCGCCCAAGGGGACCATCAGAGGGCGGGCAACCTCTACGCCTGCTTAATGCAATGGAAATCGGTACGATGATCTCCCGCCCCTATTCACGGATGGCGCGGATACGAAAAGTGTCGGGTGAAATGCCGATCCGCGTTGTTGTCGATGGGTCCGGCACGATGGTCGATTGCCAGGCTGGAGACGGGCTGATCCCTCGTGCCCTGCGCGAAGAGGTTTGCACAATCATGCGCGAACAGGGTGAGTATGAAATTGCAGTCGATGGAGACGGTCAAACGGTAGCAGGCGTATTCTTCACGAATATTATATTCTCGTCCTTGGGTATGACCCCCGGCGCAGATGGCCGTGTCTACCGGGAACGTGACTAGAACACCGTCGTCAGGAAGTGGATGGTAACGCCCACCAGTCCACCCACCAGCGTACCGTTGATGCGGATGAACTGCAGGTCGCGCCCCACGGCGCTTTCGATACGGCCGGTAACCGTGCTGGCATCCCAGCTTTTGACGGTGTGGGACACGAGGCCCACGATCTGCTCGCCATAGCGGTTTACCACGCCCACCAGCGTGCGGCGGGCGAAGCGGTTTACCTGCAATTGCAGCGCCGGATCCTGGCGCAGCGTGGCGCCTAGCTCGGCCAGCGAGTGACCGATTTCGCCGCCCATGGCCTTGTCCGGGTTGCGGATGTTGTCGATCAGCGAGCGGCGCAGCCGTTCCCACACGCCCATCCACCAGTCCGATACGGCGGGATTGGCGAGCAGATCGTTCTTCATCCGCTCCACCTTGGCACGTGTCTCCGGATCGTGCTGCAAGTCGTGTGCAAGCTTTTCCAGGCCTTGCTGCACCTTGCTGCGCAGCGGATGATCGGGATCGACCAGGATTTCCGCCAGCAGGCGGTAAAGACCGTCGAGCACCGAAGTTGCCAACCGACCGTCTAGCCCCGTCCAGCGGATGATGGCATTGGCGCGTTCCTGCACCATGGTTCGCACCATCTCCTCGTTGTCTTCCAGCGTAAGGCCGGCCCAGCGGATCATCGAATCCATCAGCGGACGATGGCGATTGTCGGCTATGGCCGCTTCCAGCATTCGCCCCAGCAGTGGCGAGACATCGAGCTTTTCCGCCTGCCGCGCGAGGCCCGCCTTCACCTGCAGCCCAAGCCTGTCCGGATCGAGCGATTCGAGCAGTTCGACGAACAGTTGCACTGCGCCTGCGCGAAGGCGGCCTTCCGTCGTATCGCCGCGCTTCACAAGGAAATCGCCCGCCGCCCGCGCAACGTTCATATCGCGCATCCGCCGGGCCACCACGACGGGCGTGAGGAAGTTGGAGCGCAGGAATTCCGCCATCGTATCCGCGATCCGATCCTTGTTCTGCGGAATGATCGCGGTGTGCGGAATAGGGATGCCCAGCGGGTGGCGGAACAGGGCTGTAACCGCGAACCAGTCTGCCAGACCGCCGACCATCGCGGCTTCGGCAAAGGCGTGCACATAGCCCCATGCAGGATGCACACTGAGCATGTTGTGGGCGAGCAGAAAAACACCCGCCATGCCCACCAGCAGCATCGTGGCGGCTATACGCATGCGGCGTGCGCGATCCGGCGGCAGCGGTGCGCCGCCCTGCATCGTCAGGCTTCCCTTACTCGGCAGGCTGAGCCTCCGGGTTTGAGGAGTTTTCGTCGCCGGGTTTGTAGGTCAGCAGCTTCTCGCGGAGCCACGGTCCGAGTTTCTTTTCCAGCCCGTCGGCAAGGCTGAACCCTGCAGGGACGATCAACAGGGTCAGTGCGGTTGAGAGAATGAGCCCGCCGATCACGACCGTGCCCATCGGTGCCCGAAACGCCCCGTCGCCGCTGAGCGAAAGCGCAGTGGGCACCATGCCCGCCGTCATCGCGACCGTGGTCATGACGATCGGCTGCGCACGCTTGTGCCCTGCTTCGAGAATGGCCGCCAGCTTGGCCTTGCCAGCCTCCATCTCCTCGATCGTGAAGTCGATCAGCAGGATGGAGTTCTTCGCCACGATGCCAAGCAGCATCAGCATGCCGATGAACACCGGCAGGGAGATCGGATCGGGCATGCCGTTCCTGAGGTAACCTGAAATATAGAGCGCGATCAGGCCGCCGAGCGGAGCCAGAAGCAGCGAAGTCATGTTGACCAGCGGCGAAACCACACGGCGATAAAGCAGTACCAGTACGGAGAACACCAGCAGAAGCCCGGTAATCACGGCCGTGACGAAATCGTTTATCAGGTCGGCCTGCCATTCGTCGGCCCCCACGGGTTTGTTGGCGACGCCTGTCGGCAGGTTTGAAAGGACGGGAAGATTGTTGATCGCACTCAGCACGTCTCCGCGCGCGATGCCGGGCGCCACGTCCACGCCCACGAATACGCGGCGTTCCTGGTTGTAGCGCTGGATGGAGGTCGGCCCCATGCCCAGCGAGATATCGGCCACGCGGCTGAGGGGAACCGACCCCCCGGTCGCGGTGGGAACAGGCAGGTTCTCAATGGTGGAAAGGCTGCGGCGGTCGCTTTCCGCAAGACGCACGCGGATCGGTATCTGCCTGTCGGAAAGCGAGAACTTGGCCGCGTTCTGATCGATGTCACCCAGCGTTGCGATGCGGATGGCCTGGCTCAATGCACTGGTGCTGACGCCCAGGCTGGCGGCCAGGTCCTCCCGCGGTTCGATAAGCAGTTCGGGGCGTTGCAGATCGTAATCGATGCGCGGTGCCACGGCACCTTCCACCGTTTCCATCTGCTCCACCAGCGTGCCGGCCGTTTCGTAAAGCAGGTCCGGATTCGAACCCGCCAGCATGATGGAGATGGCGCGACCGGTGCCGCCGCCACCCTGACGGTTCATGAAGTTCACGCGGGCATCGGGAATGTTCTGCAATACGGGTGTCAATTCCCGTTCGAAATCGATGCTGGTGCGCTCGCGATCTTCGCGCAGCACCAGGCTGATGCGGCCTGATCCTTCGTTCGCGGTGCCCAGTGCCAGAGCCACTTCCTGTTCTTCGCTCAGCCGGGCTGCCACCTCGTCAACCACGGCTTCGGTCTGGGCCAGCGTTGTGCCGGGCACCATGGAAATGCTCACGCGGCTGAAATCGCTGTCGCCATCGGGGAAGAACTGGGTCGGCAGTCTTTCGGCGATGACGACGGTCAGCATCAGGGCGACGATGCCGACCAGCATCATCCACACGCGATGATCGAGGAAGCGCGCAGCCATGAAACGGGCGCGTTTCGAGAAATGGGTTGCCCAGCCGGTGAAGAAGCCGAGCACGAGACCAAGGATCATGTTGATGAGACCGCCAATAAGATAAGCTGGCACAAGCAACAGAAGAAGTTCGGTCGACGAGGGAAGCACCGGGTCCCGGGCGGCTTGCTCCGCGATGGCAGGCGCTGTCTGCTCACCGCCACCAAAGATGGACCCGATCGCGTCGATAATTAAAGGCAGTACAAATAGCAGGAAGATATAGCCCGATATCAAGGCCAGCGGGTGATAGAACCAACGCGTTCCTACCTTGCCGGTCTTTTTGCGGAGTGCGGTGAACGCCGTGGTATCCAGCGACCAGCGAAGGACACGCATATAGCGATCCATGACCGGACCTTCGCCATGGGATGCCTGCCCCTTGGCCTTGAGGAAGTAAGCGGCGACCATCGGCGTGATGAGACGCGCCACGGCAAGGCTCATCAGGACGGATGCGACCACCGTGCCCCCGAAATTCTTGAAGAACTCGCCAGAAATGCCGGGCATCATTGCCACCGGCAGGAATACTGCGACGATACAGAAGGTGGTGGCCACCACGGGGAGGCCGATCTCGTCGGCGGCATCGATACTGGCCTGGTAGGCGCTTTTGCCCATGCGCATGTGCCGCACGATGTTCTCGATCTCGACGATGGCGTCATCGACAAGCACACCCGCGACCAGCCCCAGCGCCAGCAGCGACATGGTGTTCAGGGTAAAGCCGAGCAAATCCATGAAGTAGAACGTCGGGACGGCCGACAGTGGAATGGCCAACGCAGCAATGATGGTCGCGCGCCAGTCACGCAGGAACAGGAAGACGACGACCACGGCCAGCAAGGCACCTTCGACCAGCAACGCCATCGAGCTTTCGTACTGGTTCTTGGTGTAATCGACCTCGGTAAAGAGGCGTGTGAAGCTGATGCCGGGGTTCGCTTCCTCGATCTCTTGCAACACCTCGACCGAATCATCGTAGACGCTGACATCCGATTCACCGCGTGCGCGGGTTATGGAGAAGGTGATGATCTGCTTGCCATCCACCTTCGCGATACTGCGAACCTCGCCGTAGGAATCCTGCACGCGAGCGATATCGGAAAGCTTGATGGAACGACCGCCTCCCAGTGCAATCTGGGTCTGCGACAGGGCGTAGGCACTTTCGGCGTTGCCCAGCACGCGAACCGACTGGCGCGAGCCGGCGATCTCGGCCTGGCCACCTGCGGCATTGATGTTGAGCTGGCGTAGCGTGCTGTTGACCTGGCTGGCCGTTACGCCAAGTGACTGCATCCGGCCCGGATCCAGGATAACCAGGATCTCGCGATCCACCCCGCCGCTGCGGCTGACATCGGCCAGCCCTTCAACGGTAAGCAATTCCTTGGTCACGGTATCGTCGACGAACCAGCTCAACTGCTCCAGCGTCATATCCTCGGCGGAGACGCCGAAGGAGACGATGGGTTGGGAACTGGTTGCCTGCTTGAAAACGCGCGGTTCCAGGATGCCGTCGGGCAGTTCGCCGCGGATATTGTCGATCTCGCTTTTCACCTCGTTGGTGGCTTCGGCGATATCGGTGCCGATGGCGAATTCGATAACCGTTTGCGAATTGCCTTCCGATGCGGTGGAGCGGATTGTTTCCACCCCGTCGAGCGTCTGGACCGCAGCCTCCACTCGCTGGGTGATCTGATTTTCAACCTCTGGCGGGGCCGCGCCTGGCTGCGAGATGGAAATGATGACGACCGGAAATTCGATATCCGGTTCTTCCTGCACTTCCATGTCCTGGAACGCCAGAATGCCCGCCAGCATCAGGCCAACGAAGGCAAGGATGGGTACGATCGGATTGCGGATCGACCATGCAGAGATCTGATTGAGGTTCATATTAGCGGGCCAGTTGTGCCTATTCGGTTACGGGGCGAACGGCCTCGCCCTCGGTCAGGAAGCCCCCGGCACGCAACACGACCCGCTCGTTTCCAGTCAGGCCCGAAGCCACCACGATGCCTTCGTCGCTGATCATGCCCACTTCGATCGGCCGGCGAACCACGGTGTCGTTCTCGTCCACGATATAGACGTAACTACCCGCTTCGTCCGACAGGATGGCGCTTTCGGGAAGGCGCGGAGCAACCACGGTTTCGCTCGCCAGTTCGATGCTGGCAAAGCCGCCAGGTCGCAACGCGGGATCGTAGCTGAGCGCACAGCGGGCGGTGCCCTGCCGGGTCTGCTCGTCGACCACGGGCGATTTCTGCCATACCGTGCAGGAGAATTGTTCTTCACCACCAACAGGGGTGACCGTTCCGACTGCGCCGACATCGACCGAATTGAGCTCGGCCTCGCCGATGCGGGCAAGCAGCTCCATCTCGCCGCCCCGGGCGATGGTGAACAGTGCCCCGGAACCGGGGCTGACGACCTGGCCGGGCTCTACATTGCGCGTCAGTACAAGGCCCGCTGCGGGGGCAACGATATTGAGCTGCGCATTGCGGGCGCGTCGCTCGCCCAACTGGGCGCGCGCGACGGAAACCCGCGCGACCGCAGCGTCGCGGGTGGCGGTGAGCCGGTCAATATCCGCCTGGCTGATGAAGCCGCGTTCGACCAGTTGCAGCGCGCGATCGAGATTGGCTTGCGCAAGGTCCGCATCGGCCTGCGCCACGTCGATCTGCGCGGCTTGGGCAGATTCCTGCTGACTTTGGACAGAGCGATCGATTACCGCCAGGACCTGGCCTTGGCGAACCCAGTCACCGGCATCGACCGGCACGGAGACCACGCGCCCGCCCTCACCGACTGCCCCGACGGGAATCTCACGCCGTGCGGCCAATGTGCCCGTCGCGTTGATGGCACCCTGCAGCGTTCCGGCACCCGGTGCGAGCACGGTGACAGCTGGCACGGTTGCGTTCTCGCCGGGCGCGAATGCCACTTCATCGTCGCCACCGGCCAGCATCAGCGCAGCAATCAGCGCGCCCGCCAGCAGTATGGCCAGCACGATCCACATGCGCTTGCGCCGCTGGCGTTTTTCCTCCGCCATGGGCTCGTCGTCCAGAATGATACGATCTTCGGTATCTGCCGGATCGACTCGGGTTTCGTAATTCATCGGCACCATGCCTCGTTTATGCGCGCGCGAATGCAATACCACGAGTGGCAGCCCTGCGCGACCGGCCCCTTTGGCCATCATCTCGCGCGCCATAGCGCCATGTTGGTGCAGTGCGCAACGCGCCCCTCTGCCAAAGCGCAATAGTCTCCGATGAAACGTCTTGCGCGGGATGGCAAAAGGGGCGGAAAGCCTAAGCCTTCCGCCCCTTCGCGCGAATTGTATCAATTTGTCGTCTTATCCGTCCGACATCAGCCGGACCGGACTATTAACGCACACGACCGCGCTGGATCAGGTTAACGATGCCGAGGAGAACCACTGCACCCACCAGGCTCATCAAGAGGCCGGGGATACTGAATTCGGTAAGCGTGGCACCTACGCCGATCAGTGAGCCGATGAAGCGGCCGATGAACGAACCGATTACGCCGACGACGATGTTCCAGAAAATGCCCATCGAGGCATTACGGCCCATGATCATGCTGGCAATCCAGCCGATAATGCCGCCTACGATAATCGCGATAATCCAACCCATATTATTCCTCCTGCGAAATGCCCCCATTGGTGGAGGTTGCAGGAAAGGAAACGCCGGTTGCACCCTGATGTTCCGGCCTCGCCGCTCTGCGCTCTTAGAATGTTCGCATCTTGCTGAAAACGCTTAGTATTTCAGCTGTCGTTCGTAAAGATCGCGATAGTGCTGAATGCGGGTGACACGCAGCCCCTGCATGCCAGAACGATCGACGGCGCGCTGCCAGCCGGCAAATTCCTCCAGCGTCAGGTTATAGCGTTCCAGAACTTCATCGATGGTCAGCAGGCCGCCATTCACAGCAGCGACGACCTCGGCCTTGCGACGCACGACCCAGCGCTTCGTGCTGGGCGACGGCAGGTCGTCGATCGTCAGCGGTTCCCCCAGGGGGCCGATCACTTGCGCCGGTCGGATTTTCTGGTTCTCTATCATGTATTTCCTCGGGTGGCCGGTGTGTCGCGATCAGCGTGTGATCCGTATTCTGCCGCGTGGCCTTTGCCATTGCCTAAATCATCAGGGTTAACATCCGGTTCGTCTTCATCGTGAAGCTGGCATTCGTGTTGCGAAGCCAGATGCCGCGCGGAGTCGGCATCGAAACTGGCGAGAACGGACGAATCGCTTGCCGCCAGTTCGGCGCGCAATTCCCTGGCGGCAGTCAACCGGGCGACGAGGTCCGACCACTGCAGGTCGCGCAGGGCATTATCACGCAAATCGCCGGCGGCGGAATCGCGCGAGTCGGGCTGATGGGACAGTTTTCCTTCGAACATGCCAACAGTATCTAGGGGCCAAGCGTCAATATCAGGTAAATCGGTCTTTAACCGAGACTTGAACGGTACATTCGGGGTTTTGCGTGGAGGCTTGCGTCGTGTATGCGAAGGGCCATCATGTCCAGCATCGCCGACTTTCCCCTCTCGGTTAACGCCGAGCAGCTTTTCGACCTGCCGCGCCCGGCTTCCGAATGCCGCATCGTGGTGGCCATGTCGGGCGGCGTCGATTCCTCGGTCGTGGCGGCGCTTGCCGCGCGCAGCGGCGCGGAAGTGATGGGCATCACGCTGCAACTTTACGATTACGGCGCAGCCACCGGACGCAAGGGCGCGTGCTGCGCGGGCGACGACATCAATGATGCGCGCATGGTCGCAGACCGATTGGGCATCGCCCATTACGTCTTCGACCACGAGAGCAGCTTTCGCGAGGACGTGGTGGAGACTTTTGCCGACGAATATCTTGCCGGACGCACGCCTATTCCCTGCATCCGCTGCAACATGGGTCCGAAATTTACGGATCTTCTGCGCATGGCGAGGGAACTGGGCGCCGATTGCCTTGCCACCGGCCATTACGTGCGCCGGGTGGAAAGTGATGCAGGACCGGAACTGCACCGCGCGCTGGATCCCGCGCGAGACCAGTCGTATTTCCTCTACGCCACCACGGAAAAGCAGCTCGATTACCTGCGCTTCCCGCTGGGCGGTCTTCCCAAGACCGAAGTGCGCGCCATTGCCGAGGAATTCGGCCTGCGCGTAGCCAACAAGCCGGACAGCCAGGACATCTGCTTCGTGCCCGATGGCGATTACGCCAAGATTGTGAAATCCATGCGTCCCGAAGGCGGGCGCGCCGGCGACATCATACATGCCGAGACAGGCGACGTGCTGGGCCAGCACCCCGGCATCATCCATTACACGGTCGGCCAGCGGCGCGGGCTGGATATCGGTGGCCAGCCGGAACCGCTCTACGTTGTGGGCCTGAATGCCGAAGAGGCCGAAGTGATGGTCGGTCCCAAGCGCATGCTGGCAGTGCAGGCGGCAGAAGTGATCGAGACCAATCGCATCGGTCCGCTGCCCGAGGTGCCGCTGAAGGCCAAGGTGCGATCTCTGGCGCAGCCCGTGCCGATCACGCTGGAGGGCACGCTGGGCGATGGCGAAACGGTCATGATCCGGTTCGAATCGCCCGAATTCGGCGTCGCACCGGGGCAGGCCGCGGTCATCTATGCCGGAGAGCGCGTGGTTGGCGGCGGCTGGATCGAAGCGACACAGAAGGCCGAAGCGGCCCTAAGCTAGCCGTCCCCTGCGTCAGCCGTCCCAGGCTTCCAGAACGCAGCCTTCGCCTTCGCGGAATGTCGCCGTGGTGCTTTCGACCAGCGGCACGCTGGCGGTAACGCTTTTCTCGTCCGCGTCCTCGCTGATCCACAATGCGCCCATCCCGGCCAGCAAGTCATCCTTGCAATGGCCGATGTCGCGTCCGCCGATATGGCGGCAGGAACAGGTGTATTTCGCGGCATATCCCGTGCTCGCCTGCGAATAGCCGGCGATCTGCTCACCGTAGAACCATGCCACGCCGCCGCCGATCGCGGCCAGTACGACGAGAAGTTTCAGCCATGGGAGGCCGCGAACATCGCGCGCCTGTTTTGCGGTTGCCATTTGCCGGGTCCTGCAGGAAAGGGTGGGCGCCAATGACGCTTCGCTCCCCCCCTAGCCGCCCACCTGCCCGCTCGCCAAGTGCGTTTGCGGCCCTTTGTCCTGTGTCCGCCCGGTCTGTGCTGCGTTCGGTCGTATCCGGCCTCGGCGCCCTCGCGCTGCTCACCGCCTGTTCGCAGGATGGCCCCCCACCCGAACCGCCGCTGCCGGAAGGTGCGCTGGAAGCGGTGGCAGACGAACCGGGCGTTCCGCGCGAAAGGCTGGCGCGCGCCGTAGACGAACTGTTCGCAGTCGGAAACGTGGGCGAAACCCACGCGGTCGTGGTGATGCACGCAGGCGAAGTGGTGGCGGAACGATACGGCGAGGGGTTCGCGCCTGAAATGCGGTTCACCGGCTGGTCGCTTTCCAAGAGCGTGACCGCCGTGCTGGCCGGAATGATGGTGGCCGACGGGCGCATGGCCCTGAACGGCGCGGCGCCCGTGCCGCAATGGCAGCGTTCGGGCGATCCGCGCAGCGCGATCACCTTGCGCCACCTGTTACAGATGCGGTCTGGCCTGCGGCACCAGGAGGGCGGCGAACCTGCGTACGAATCAGACGACGTTCGAATGTTGTTTCTCGACGGGCGCGGTGACACGGCCGGCTGGGCCGAGGCGCAATCGCTGGAGTACGAGCCCGGTACGACGTTCGCCTATTCCAGCGCCACCACTGCCATACTCGGCGATATCCTGGCCGATACCATCGCTCCCGATGCCAGCGACGAGGCGCGGCAGCAAGCCATGCGCGAATTCGTTGAGGCAAGGCTCGCGGTACCTCTGGGCATGACAACGCTTGCGGGCGAATACGACGCCAGTGGCACGCTGCTGGGCGCCAGCAGCTTCTGGGCCAGCGCACGTGACTGGGCACGTTTCGGCGAATTCCTGCGCAACTACGGCTCTATCGCAGGTGCGCAGATCGTGCCGCGCGGATGGATCGAATTCATGCGCAGCCCCAGCCCCGCCTCTCCCGATTACGGTGGCCACCTATGGCTTAATCGCCCTTCGGACGGACCGCGCAGCGTCCTGTTCGATGGCGATCACGGCGACGACATCTTCGCCGCCGTTGGCCATCTGGGGCAGTATATCATCGTCGCGCCGGATCGGCGGCTGACTGTGGTGCGCCTTGGCTGGACGCAAGACGAAAACCGCGACCGATTGAAGCAGGAACTGGCCGATATCGTCGCGCTTTACCCCTCCAGGTAAAAGCGCCCCTCCACCACCGTTACGCAGTCGCCCGACAATATGGCCCGGTCTCCGTCGAGGCGACAGGTGGCATGGCCGCCGCGCCTTGAGGCCTGGAACGCGGTGAAGCTGTCCTGCCCCAGCCGCTCGGTCCAGAACGGGGTGAGAACGGCATGGGCGGAGCCGGTAAAACTGTCCTCGTCCACGCCGCCGCCGGGTACGAAATTGCGACTGATCACTTCGGTTTCCCTGCCCGGTGCGGTGCAGATGAACTGTGCATCTCCAAGTCTGGCGAGGCCCCGCAAGTCCGGGTCCAGCGTGCGGATTGCGGCGGCATCCTCGTAGAGAAAGATGTAATAACCGTCCGCGTTGCACCACACCTCCTCCGGCTTGGCGCCCAGCAAAGCAACCGCCTCGGCATAGTCGCCCTTCTTCGTCGGGATGGCGGGCAAGGCCAGTTCATAACCTTCGCAAGCACGGCGAACTTCGAGAATGCCCGCCTTGCGCGTGGAGAAGGTCATCCGTTCGCGGTTTTCGTTTTGCGACAGCAGAACGTGACCGGAGGCAAGCGTCGCATGGCCGCACAGCGCCACTTCCAGCGTCGGCGTGAACCAGCGCAAGGCGTAATCCGCGTCACCATCCGGCGTTTCCACCAGGAAAGCGGTTTCGGCGAACATATTCTCTTCGGCAATCGCTGCCATCGTTGCATCGTCCGGCCACCTGTCAACGATGACGACGGCGGCCTGGTTGCCGGAAAAGGGTTTCGAGGCAAAGGCATCGACGTGCCAGTAAGGGATTGATTTCCTTGTCATGGGGTATCCTTGAGCTGGGCAAATTCATCGGTCTCGACCAGCGGGTTGCCAGGTTCGTCCACATGTCCGCGCGGATCGATGTGGATCAGCAGTTCAAGACCGGGGAACTGACGGCAGAGGTCTTCCTCCACCCGGTCGATAATGGCGTGCGCGTCGTTCACCGTCATCGTTCCGGGCAAGTCGACATGAAACTGCGCGAAATCATGGTATCCGCTGGTCCGCGTGCGCAGGTCGTGCAGGTTGGAAAGCTCTGGGTGGCGCGCGGCCGCTTCCACGAAGGCGCGGCGCTTGTCCTCCGGCCATTCGCGATCCATCAGGTGATCGATGGCCTCCGTCGCGGCAGACCAGGCATTCCACAGCAACCAGGCCGCGATGGCGAGGCCAAACAGCGGGTCGGCTTTCGCAAAGCCCAGGTACTGGTCCAGCACCAGCGCCGCGATCACCGCGAGATTGAGAAGCAGGTCGGACTGGTAATGCACCGAATCGGTCTTGATCGCCACCGAACCCGTGCGGCGAATGACGTAACGCTGCCACGCTATCAGGCCGAACGTGGCGATGATGGCAATTACCGATACGGCAATGCCCTGCTCTGCCGCCTGCGTTTCGCCGCCTTCGACCAGGCGCAGGATCGCGCGAAAGCCAATGGCGGTGGCCGAAAGCACGATCAGGATGATCTGGAACATCGCTGCCACGGGTTCCGCCTTGCCGTGGCCGAAGCGATGATCTTCGTCGGCGGGTTGCGCGGCCACCCACACGCCCACCAGTGTTGCCACGCTGGCCACGAAATCCAGCGCCGTATCGGCAAGACTGCCTAGCATGGCGGTGGAACTGGTCTGCCACACGGCCCACAGCTTCAGCGTGCCAAGGAACAGCGCCGTCAGTATGGACGCCATGGCCGCACTGCGCGTGAGAGAGGCGCGACTATCGCTCATGGGTAAAGCAGGTTGCTCGTCCATGCAGCCTCCTGTGCAGCGCGCGAAAAGCGGCGGCGTTCATGCAGGCGGTTGGGCCGGTCGAGCCAGAATTCCATCGCCATCGGAGAAAGGCGAAACCCCGTCCAGTGTGGCGGTCGCGGCACTTCACCATCACCCTCGTACGCCGCGCGAAGTTCGGACACGCGCGCATCGTAGGTGGCGCGATTGTCCAGCGGGCGTGACTGGTCGCTGGCGGCGGAGCCGACCTGGCTGACGAAGGGACGCGAGTGGAAATAGGCATCGGCCTCTTCCTCGCTCACCTCTTCCAGCGGACCTTCGATGCGGATCTGGCGGCGCAGACTCTTCCAGTGAAACAGCAATGCTGCCTGCGGATTGGCGAGGATTTCCCCACCCTTGCGGCTTTGCGCGTTGGTGTAGAACACGAAACCGCGATCGTCGTGCCCTTTCAGCAGCACCATGCGCACAGAGGGTGCTCCACCGGGCGTAGCGGTGGCCAGTGCCATGGCATTGGGATCGTTCGGCTCGCTCTCCCTCGCCTCGACAAACCAGGTGTCGAACAGGCTGAAGGGATCGATGGCGGGAATTGCGTTTGCGGTGTCGCTCATGGGTCGGGGGCTTACAATCCAGTAAAGCCTATTGGAAGTAACCTTGTTGACCCGCCGCGCGCCAACTAGGGAGAGTTTATGATCTGGTTTCTCTTTTTGCTTCTAGGCTTTCACGTCTTGCTCGGCGCGGCACTGGCCCGCCATGGCATGAAAGCAAGCTCCTTTCGCGACATCCCCTTCCGCCTGTTGATCCTGTTCACGTTCGGCGTCGCAGTCGCGGGTTGGCTAATGCGCGAGTTCCTGAATGTTTCGGACAACACTTCCCTCGGCCCAAGGATGTTGGGCGCTGCAATGTTCCTCACATTCTGCATTGCCCTATGGTCCGGCGGTTATTGGTGGGGCAGGAGGAGACTGGCCAGGAAACGCGCGACCTACCATCGCTTCTGAAGTTCGTGGCTGCCCTCTCTCTTGCTTAAACAATCCGCATTACCTAGCTAACACACCATGGCTGATCCCTATTCCACACTCGGCGTGAGCCGTTCCGCGAACGAGAAGGACATCAAGTCCGCCTATCGCAAGCTCGCCAAGGAACTGCATCCCGACCGCAACAAGGACAATCCCAAGGCGACGGAGCGCTTCGGCAAGGTCACGCAGGCCTATGACCTGCTGTCCGACAAGAACAAGCGCGCCCAGTTCGATCGCGGCGAGATCGATGGCGACGGCAACCCCACCAGCCCCTTCGGGCACGCGGGGTTCGGCGGGCAACGGCCCGGCGCTCGGGGTGGTCCGGGCGGCGGCTTCAACCCGCGCGACCAGCAGGGCTTCGGCGGCGCGGATGAAATGGACCTTGGTGACCTGTTCGAAGGCCTGTTCGGCCGCGGCGGCAACACCCGTGGCCCTCGACCCGGAGGTATGGGGGGCGGCATGAACGGTGGCATGGGTGGCGGCCCGCAGGGTTTCCGCCGCCCGCCGCCACCGCCGCAAAAGGGCGCCGACATTCGCTATAAGCTGGCCGTGCCTTTCATCGATGCCGCAACCCGTGCCAAGCAACGGATCACCTTGTCGGATGGCAAGACCATCGATCTCTCCCTGCCCGAGGGCGTGGAGGACGGCACGACCATGCGCCTCAAGGGCAAGGGCCAGAAGGGGCCGCGCGGTGATGGCGATGGCATCGTGGTCGTCGATATCCAGCCGCACCGCTTCTTCTACCGCGATGGCGACGACGTGCGCGTGGATCTGCCCGTTACGCTGGACGAAGCCCTCAACGGTGCAAAGGTGAAGGTGCCGACCGTGGATGGCGCCGTCATGCTCACCATCGGCGCAGGCTCGAGCTCGGGCAAGGTCCTGCGGCTGAAGGGCAAGGGTTTCAGCAAGAAGGGCGGCACGCGGGGCGACCAACTCGTTACCCTGCAAATCCAGCTCCCCGATGACATTTCCGAGCTATCGGACAAGCTCGAGGGCTGGCGAGACAATGGAAACCCCCGCAAGCAAATGGAACCTTGACGCCTTTATGCTGACCGTCGGCGCTCGACACCGGCAAAGTAACTGGTAGACATCGCAGGACATGGCTCCACCCGGCATCACCGAAAAGGAAGCAAGGTCAGGACCGCCCACGCAGGACCTGTCGCCGGAAGCGCGGCAGAAGGCTGCGGTGGAGGACCCCGGCGCCGTGGCACGATGGCGCGGCAAGCTTGGCATTCACGACAGAGCCTGGGAAATCACCAAGCGCGTAGCGGTCGGCTGCTTCAACGACGGGCTGATCCATGCCGGCAATCTGGCCTACATGTCGGTGCTGGCAATCTTTCCCTTCTTCATTACCGCCGCCGCCATATTCTCCGCAGTCGGGGAAGAGGGCGAGCGCGCCGCCACGATCAACGCCATTCTCACCGCGCTACCGCCGGTGGTGGGCGAAGTGATCGGCCCGGTAGCGCGCAACGTGGTGGAATCGCGCAGCGGCTGGCTGTTGTGGGTCGGTGGGCTGTTCGGGCTGTGGACGGTGGGCAGCCTGATCGAGACGATCCGCGATATCCTGCGCCGCGCCTATGGCACGCAGCGAACCCACGCCTTCTGGAAATATCGGTTGTTCTCCACCGGCATCATCATCGTTGCCGTGTTGCTGTTGATGACATCGCTGCTGGCACAGGTGATGATCGGCGCTGCGCAAGAAGTGATCGCGGCCTATTTTCCCGAGCTTAACGAGGCGTTGGGAAGCCTTGCATGGTCGCGCATCGTACCCGCCATCGGCCTGTTCGGTTCGATCTTCATGTTGTTCTATGCCCTAACCCCGGCGAAATATCGGCACCGCCGCTATCCAAAGTGGCCCGGCGCGCTGTTTGTAACCGTGTGGTGGATCACGGTCACTGTTGCCATGCCACCAGTGCTGCGCAGCGTGTTTTCCTATAATCTCACCTATGGATCGCTGGCGGGGGTCATGATCGCGCTTTTCTTTTTCTGGCTGGTGGGCCTAGGGATGGTGGCAGGCGGCGAACTTAACGCCGCGCTCGCCGAAACGCCCGAAGAAGAGCGTGAACGCAAGAAACTGGAAAACCCCGATGATGTCGGGGACGTGCAGGACACTACGGAGGAAACCGTCGCATGAGTGGATTGATGGCAGGCAAGAAGGGCCTGATCATGGGGCTCGCCAATGACAAGTCGCTGGCGTGGGGCATTGCCAAGAAGCTGCACGAACAGGGGGCGCAAATGGCATTCTCCTATCAGGGAGAAGCGCTGAAGAAGCGCGTCGGTCCGCTGGCGGAGCAGGTTGGCAGCGATTTCCTGATCGAGTGCGACGTGTCCGACATGGATGCGATGGACACCGCCTTTGCCGAGATCGAGGCGCGTTGGGGCAAGATGGATTTCCTCGTCCATGCCATCGGCTTTTCGGACAAGAGCGAACTGCGCGGCAAATATGTCGACACCAGCCTCGACAACTTTTTGATGACGATGAACATCTCCGCCTATTCGCTGGTTGCCGCCGCCAAGCGCGCGCGCCCGCTGATGAGTGAAGGCGGATCCATCGTCACGCTAACCTATTACGGGGCGGAAAAGGTTGTGCCGCATTACAATGTGATGGGTGTGGCCAAGGCGGCGCTGGAAACCAGCGTGCAGTATCTCGCCAACGATCTTGGGCCGGAGGGCATCCGCGTCAACGCGATCAGTGCCGGACCGATCAAGACGCTGGCCGCCAGCGGGATCGGCGATTTTCGCTACATCCTCAAATGGAACGAGCTGAATGCACCGATGCGCCGCAACGTCACGATCGAGGACGTGGGCGGCGCAGGGCTGTATTTCTGCTCCGACCTGTCATCGGGCGTGACAGGCGAAACCCATCACGTGGATGCGGGTTATCACGTGGTCGGCATGAAGCAGGAAGACGCGCCCGATATCGCGCTGACTTGAGAGACCTTCGAAACTAGGCCCCGGGTTCTTCGGCTGGCGGTGCGGCGTCCAGCGCGCGCGGCTCCTCGTCATCGTCGAAGCTGGGCGGCGGGAGATCGCGCGGGGGCATGCGATCGGGATCGACCACCGTCGCAGGCGGAGCGGACGGATCGACCTCCTCGCCCGGAATCGGCGCCGATTGCGCTTCCCGGCGACGCTGCAATTCGGCGTCTTCCAGTTCCTCGACCCGCGCCTGCGTGGCTGCAGCTTCATCGTCGATGGCGGCAAGTCTCTCGGCGCGTTCTTCCTCAATCAGTTCGGCAAAACGCAAGTCGCTCGAATTGGCGCGCTCTGCGTAAGCAGCCTCGATCATCTCCATCGTGCAGCCAAGATCGCCGCCCGCCCCTACGGGTGTGCAGCTGAGCGGTCCGAAATCGCCGACTGCCTCAAGAGCCAGCGCGCGCTTGGTCCAGCTTTCGTTTTGCGGAGAGGTGCTGGTGCGAAGGTTGGGCGGAATGCGATACCGCTCGCTTTCGTCCAGCCGGGCACAGACAGTGATCGTATCGCCGGTGCTTTCGGGACATTCATCCTCGCCGAAGATGATGACCTGGTTCACGCGGTCGCCGGCGTTGTCCTGCGCGGCAGCAGGCGCGGAGCCCAGCCCCATGGCGATGGCGGAAGCGGCGGTAAGGGTGAGCAAGCGGGTCATGGTCTATCCTCGGTGTTCTTGTATCGTGCGCAGTTGGCGCTTCATCGGTTGAACGCATGATGAAGCCTGCCTGTTTCAGATTTTCTCCGAAATCCGGATGGCAGCCCGGCAGCCCAGCCGGATCGCGGCGGAAAGCAGCGGATAGGCCGGAGCCCGCTCCGCGCCCGCTTCCAGCGCAGCATCGCGGTGCTCGCGCTCGTCCTCGCGGAAGCGGTGGATCATTTCCACGAGTTCGGGATCGTCGCCGTCCTTCTCCAGCTCGTCCAGCTGCGCCGAATAGTGGGCATCGATTTCGGTCTCGACGGCTGCCGTACAGGCCATGGCTGCTTCCGGGCCGATCAGGGCCGTCCCGGCACCAAGGGCATAGCCTGCCATGTCCCAGAACGGCTGCAGGGCGGTGGGCCGTACCCCGCGCCTGGCCATCAGTGCATCGAATTCCGCACGATGCCCGGCTTCCTGCTCGGCCATGCCGCGAATCTCCGCCGAATGCGGCCCGCGATCACCCATGACCGCCAGTTGCCCGGCATAGATGCGGGTGGCGCCGAATTCGCCCGCCTGATCAACGCGGATCATCTCGGTACGGTCCTTGGAATGGGGACGGGTCATACGCGCTTCTCCTGTGTCTGGTTGTCGCGAGCCAGCAGCAAGACCCATATGGCGACTGCGCTGCCGATTGAAACAAGGGCATTCCAGCCCGCCAGCGAAATTCCAAGCAGCGTCCATGCCGCCTGATCGCAGCGCACGAATTCCAGCGAGAACGGATCGCCGCCGGTGCAACCCAGCGGGCTTTCCCACCAGCCGTACTCCACCCCGGCATGGTAAGCCCCGATTGCGCCGGAGACGAAAATCGCCACTGCCGCAAGGGCAATCCAGACCCGCCCGGGCGGCGCGAAGGTCGAGAGCAGTGCCAGTCCGACTGCGGCGAAATGCGGATAGCGCTGCCACCAGCACATTTCGCACGGGAACAGGCCAAAACCGTATTCGGAAATATAGGCCCCTGCCAGCAAGAGCGCGGGAATGGCCAGCGCCAGGCGCTGGGCCAGCTTGTCTGAACTGGATAGCTTCGAGGTCATGCGAGCCTCCTTAGGCTACCCTGTCAGTTCCTCGCAATGGCAACGCCTGCCGTACGACGCAATGTGCGCGCGGCGTAATCGAGCTGGAAATCCTCGATACCCTGTTCTTCCAGTTCGGTAGCGGTCAGCTGGAAGCGCGGATCGTCAAGACGGTCGCGCTCCAGGTTCTCGTCCTGCCCGCCGATTTCGCCGACCAGATGGCCGCGAAGATCGCTTTCGCGAAGAGCCAGACGCTGGCGGCGCTCGGCGTCGGGGTCGGACAGCTGCGGCACGCGGATATCGGGTTCGATACCGCCTTCCTGCACGCTGCGGCCCGATGGCGTGTAATAGCGCGCCGTCGTCAGCTTCAGGGCGGTATCGCGGCTGAGCGGGAGCAGCGTCTGCACGCTGCCCTTGCCGAAGCTGCGCTCGCCCATCACCAGCGCACGGCGATGATCCTGCAAGGCGCCCGCCACGATTTCGCTGGCGGAAGCAGAGCCTTCGTCGATCAGCACGATGATCGGCAGACCTTCCGCCGCATCGCCGCGATAGACGGTTTCTGCATCGTAGTAGATCGTCTCGCGGCGCGAACGGCCACGCTGTGACACGATCTGCCCATCGGAAAGGAACAGGTCGGAAAGCGCCACTGCCTCGTCCAGCGAACCGCCGGGGTTACGGCGCAGGTCAAGCACCAGTCCGTCGAGCCGACCGGTCGCCTGTTCCTGCAATTCGCGCAGGCCCCGGCGCACGTCGGAGCCGACGTCGGCGGAGAATTCGTTCACGCTGATGTGGCCGATATTGCCATCCAGCAGTTCCCAGGTAACCGGCTCCAGCTCGATAACGCCGCGGGTCACGACGACTTCGAAACTTTCCGGACGTCCAGGACGGAAAATCGTGACTTCGATGTCGGTGCCCGCAGGCCCACGCATCTGCTCCACGGCGTCATTCAGTTCGAGGCCGTAGATAAGGTCGCCGTTGATGTGCGTGATGAAGTCCCCGGCCTTTAGCCCGGCCTGTTCGGCGGGGCTGCCACGGAAAGGAGAAATCACCTTCACCGCGCCGTCTTCCATCTGTACCGAAATGCCCAGGCCCTGGTAATTGCCGTCCATCATCGTGGTCAGTCGCTCCAGCGCGGTTCCATCAAGATAGGCGGAATGGGGATCGAGTGCGGCAAGCATCCCGTCGATCGCACCGCGAATCAGCACCTCGTCCTCTACCGGTTCTACATAGCTGGCCTTGATCCGCTGATAGGTAGCGAACAGCTTTGCGAATTCAGGTGAGGCGCGTCCTTCCACCTGCGCGATGGCAGCGGTTGTGGCGGGCACAAGCGCAACTGCGGTACAAAGCGCAGCAGCGCGGATGGCGGGTGCAAATTTCATAAAATCTTTCGTCCTCGGCAAGGAGGGAGTCCCTGCAACCTTCTATCGCATATGGGGGCTTAACGCCAGATGAGGGAAAAGGGTCGCCCCGGAGCGATACAGCTATCGGGTAAAGAGCAACGGATTGACCGGCTCCCCATCGCGGCGCAATTCCAGCGTAACACTGGGGTTCGTCGGGTCTGCGGAACCCAGCGGCGTGCCGGCGACCACGGTTGCGCCGATATCGACGTGGCTGCGCGCCAGTCCGGTAACCAGGCTGGTCCACCCGCCATCATGCTCGACAATCACGATATTGCCGTAGCCACTGTAGGGCCCTGCAAAGGCTATCCGCCCTGCCGCGGGGGCAACGACCTGCGCCCCGGCAATCGGCGCGAGAGTAAGGCCACGGCTGATGCCGGAGGCTTGCGGTGCGCCGAACCCCGTCAGGGTGCGGCCTGAAACCGGCAGGATGTAGGGAGACGGCGCATCCGCGCGCGGCGTGCTGCTGGAAGCAGGCGCGGTGGTCGCAACGCGCGATTGTCCTGGCTGCGCGGGCCGCAGACGCGGGCCGGGCAAGGCGGCGAGGCGCTGTCGCAGGCTGGCTGCGCGCTCAAGCTCGGTGACGAGTCCATCCAGATCGCGCACCTCCTCGGCCATGGCGAGGGCCCGGTCCGCCTCGCGGCTGGCGGCACCGCCGGCGGCGCGCGCGGCCAGCCGCTGACGCGTCTCGATCTCGGCCAGTTCCTCCCGCCGCTGCGCCAGCAGGATTTCCTCCGCCTCCAGCACCTGGGCTGCTGCCAGTGCCTTGCGACGCAATTCGGCTGAGCGGCCGATCCGTCCGCGCAGATCCGAGGTTCCCGCGCGCACCTGCGGCACCGTGTCGTGCAACATGGCGCGAAGATAGACCACGTCCTTCACCGATCCGGGGCGCAGGATGGACAGTGCCAACGGACGCCGCGAGAATTGCTGCAGAGCGGCAGTGAGTTCCACGACCGGCTGCTGTTCGCGGCCCAATTCCTCCCGCAACGAAAACTGTTCGCGGTCGATCATCGCAATGCGGGCGCGGGCGGCGGCAATTCCCGATTCGGCCTGCTGGATACGAGCGGCAAGCGCTGCGGCCTGGCTGGCGGCGCGTTCTGCCGCGTCTTCGGCCGCCTGTGCTTCCTGTTCGAATCGCTGGCTGCGGGCTTCGGCGTTCTCGCGCTCCGCCAGGGCTTCGGCCAGCACCTGCCGCATCTCTTCCGGGCTGTCACTTGCAGGTGCGCGCTGGGCGAGGGCTGCTGCGGCAAAAAAGGCGAAGGAGCCAAGCAGGAGGATCACGCGGTGCATTGCCGCTACCCTGCACGATGATAGGGATGGCCTGCAAGGATGCTGGTGGCGCGGAACAGCTGCTCTGCCAGCATGGCGCGCGCCAGCAGGTGCGGCCAGGTGGCCTTGCCGAAGGAGATCAGCAGGTCGGCATCTTCGCGTTCCTGCCGGGAATGTCCATCTGCGGCGCCGATTACGAAGCGGCACTCGCGCATGCCGTCATCCCGCCATCGTTCGAGGATGCTAGCGAATTCTTCCGAGCCGAGGTTCTTGCCGCGCTCGTCGAGAAGCACTGTCTTGAACGGTGTCTGGGGTTCGGGCACGCGCCCGCCGGTTTCGGGCAATTCGGTGAACTTGAGCGGCCACTGGATACGCTTGGCATAGCGGTCCACCAGCTCTTCTTCTGGCGAACGAGCGATTTTGCCGCGGGCTATGATGTGGAGAAGCAATTTCTGGTTTCCCCCTCAAGCGCCGGGCGTGTGCCGTACGGCCCGTTTGGCTTTAATTGTACTGGCCCGGGCGTGCGTTCGCACTTGTGGTGGCTTTCGCGACCGGTTTGCGTCTGGAGGTAAGGAATTCTCGAAGGTCGGTCCGCGACCAGCGAACCGCAAGGCCGAACGGCCGACCGCAGCTTTCTGCGCGCCTAGCGAGGACGATTGCGCGGATGCGCAATCGGAAAACAAGCTATGCGCTTCCCATGTGGCGGGTTTCACCATCCTCGCCGAAGCCCCACATGCGTTCCAGATTGTAGAAACTGCGGACTTCGGGGCGGAACAGGTGGACGACGACGTCACCGGCATCGATCAGCACCCAGTCGGCGGCGGGAAGGCCTTCGATACGCGGGCTGGGTTCGCCCGATTTCTTCAGCTTTTCCGCCAGCTTGGTCGCCATGGCGGCGACCTGCCGGGTAGAGCGACCCGAGGCGACGATCATGTGATCGGCGATCGAGCTTTTGCCTTCCAGCGGTATGGAAACGATTTCCTGCGCCTGGTCATCGTCGAGTTGCTCGAGAATCATGGCGTGGAGCGAGCCGGGTTCGGCCTGGAGGGTGGTGTTTATGTCAGACATGGAAAGGATGGAGGCTGTTGCGGTGCTGGTGCCGTGACTGGCGGAACGCCCAGGCGTTCCTGAACTGGCATTGGTCATCGCGAAAGGTCATGCTCCTGATATGGGGTGAATATTGACGGCGTAAAGGGCACCTTGAGGTTGTGACCGCTTCACGCGTCCAACCTCCTCGAACCGTCGGTTATGAGGGAATGCGTCACTTCGTCCCTTGGGGCAGGTCCGGCCAAGCCGTCTGCCCAGTCGGGATCCGCCCGGCGAATCTGTGTTGCCGAACGCGGATCGGGATCAAAACGCAGTTCAATCAGCGCAGGTGCGCTCCATTCGCCCCGGTTGTTTAATCGGGATGCGGACAACCGGTGATCGCGCAACCAGGCCATTGCGGGGCTCGCAACAGCATCGTCTTCATACCCCGGTCGGGCGATTACGGCAATGGGCATTTCCCGCGCTATGCGGCGCCAGTCCTTCCAGCGATGGAATTGTGCAAGATTGTCGGACCCCATCAGCCACACGAACCGGCGTTTGGGATAGCGTCGCTTCAGCGCGCGCAGGGTATCGACGGTGTAGCGCGTGCCCAGCTCGCGTTCGATGGCCGTCACCCTGATCGGGGCCCGCCTGCTCATCGCCTTGGCCGAGCGCACTCGGGCGGCCAGCGGCGCCATGCCCTTCTTCGGTTTGAGCGGATTGCCGGGGGATACCATCCACCACACCTCGTCGAGCTGCAGCGCATTCATCGTGAACAGGGTGATCCGGCGATGACCGGCATGGGCGGGATTGAAGCTGCCACCCAGCAATCCGGTAATCGGCCCGCGCTTCAAGCCAGCGTTCCGCTATTGCCGCGTCTGTTGCAGCGCATCCCTGCCCCTTCCGGTGTCAGGGCCGAGCCTGTCCCGTTCCCTTCACCTGCCACTTGTAGGTCGTCAATCCTTCCAGCGCCACCGGTCCGCGTGCATGCAGCCGACCCGTAGCGATACCGATTTCCGCGCCCAGGCCGAACTCGCCCCCATCGGCAAACTGGGTGGAGGCATTGTGCATCACGATGGCACTGTCGACCTCGCCAAGGAAACGGCTGGCGGCATCATCGCTATCGGTGATGATGGCTTCTGTATGGCCCGAACTGTGCGCCGCGATATGCTCCATCGCCGCATCGATATCATCGACCACGGCCACCGACAGGATCGCATCGAGATACTCGGTGTCCCAATCTTCCGAACTGGCGGCTTTCACGCGTGAATCAAGCTTCTGCGCCCGATCGTCTCCGCGCAATTCGCAGCCCGCGTCGGCAATTGCGGCAAGTACGTTCTCGCCGGAGCCGAAATTCGCATCGATCAACAAGGTTTCCATCGCACCGCAGATGCCGGTGCGACGCATTTTCGCGTTCACGGCGATATCGCGCGCCATTTCCGGATTGGCGTCGGCGTGAATGTAGGTGTGGCAAATGCCATCGAGGTGGGCGAGCACGGGCACGCGGGCATCTTCCTGCACACGGGCGACGAGGCCCTTGCCGCCGCGCGGCACGATCATGTCCACCAGTCCTGCCGCCTTCAGCATGGCGCCCACGGCTTCCCGGTCCTGCGTCGGCATCAGCTGGATGGCCTTTTCCGGCAATCCGACATCGGAAAGACCCTTCACGAAGGCGGCATGCAATGCGCGGTTGGAATGGATTGCCTCGCTTCCGCCACGCAACAGCGCAGCGTTGCCTGAACGCAGACAGAGCGCAGCGGCATCGGCGGTAACGTTGGGACGGCTTTCGTAGATGATCCCGATCAGGCCGATGGGAATACGCACCCGCTCCAGCCCGAAGCCCGAGGGCGACTTGCGGCTGTCGATCACTTCGCCCACCGGATCGGGCAGGCTCGCAACGTTCTCGATCGCGCTGGCAATGGCTTCCAGCCGGTCCTCGTCGAGCTTCAACCGGTCAAGCAGTGCGCCGGTCAGCCCGTTGGCTTCCCCGGCCTCCATGTCCTTGCGGTTAGCCTGGAGGATCGTCGCCGAATCGGCGCGGATGGCCTTTGCTGCTGCGCGCAGACCCGCTGACTTGTCTGCATCAGAGGCACGTGCCAGCTTGCGCTGGGCGGCGCGGCCCGCATGGGCCAGCTCTTCTATGAGAGTGGAATAGTCTGTCGTAGTTCTGGTTTCATCAGTCATGCGCGCGCCTCTAACATCCCGCTGCGAGCCTGTCAGGTCGATTCGAGAAATCGCTTCGGACAAGGTTTGGCGAAGCATGAGCAAGTGAAAAGTTCCCGAGAAATAATTATTTTTTGTCCTATCGGAACGTTTCATCCCGCGATGGGTTCAACTCGCCTTAAAGGTTAATTTCTTCCCTCGACCTGCGCCGCTCAGCGGTTATCACCCCTGTCATAAATCAAGCAGATTGACGGGGTCGTCTTGGATAAACAATCGACGGGTGGGTATCTGAACCGCCTGCGCAGCTGGTTTCCGGAGCGTGAATTTTTCATGCGCTCGCAAGGTCAGGTGCGCTTTCTCACCATCACAACTCGGATGCAGATGACGGCGGCGGGTACTGCCGCCGCGATCGTAATGGTCTGGGCTGTATCGCTTGGTGTCATGGCAATCAGCCAGTGGCAGAACAGCGCCGAACGCGCCTCTTTGCTGGAGCGCGAGGCGCAGGTCGCTACGGCTGAAGACCGTTTCGACGAATATTCCGAGAACCTCGCCGATACGGTTGCCGATCTGCAGTCACGTCAGGACCTGCTCGATGGCATGGTGGAAATGCTGCCCGCAGACGCGATCGCCGATGTCGAGAGCACGGTGACCGATTCCTCGACCGAGAGCGAAGAACTTATCAGCATGATCCGCGAAGTCTTCCCCGAGGCCGAGGGCCTTGCCCAGATGGAAGCCCGCCAGCTTGCCTTCGCCGAGCGGCTGACGCTCTATGCCGATCGCCGCGCTGCCCGCGCCGAAGACGCGATGCGCCAGCTTGGCCTTGATCCGCGTGCCGTGATGCGCGCGAACGAGAGCGCCATGGGTGGTCCGCTGGAAAGCCTTTCCTCCGACGACGACGGCTCGCTCGATCCCCGGTTCGAACGCCTGGGCCTCAGCCTTGCTCGGATGAGCGCGCTGGAGCGTGGTCTCAACCAGATTCCGCAGGTGATGCCTGCCGATCTCAATTCGATCTCGTCCGGCTTCGGCCCACGCCGTGACCCGTTCCGCGGAACCGCTGCCATGCATCGCGGACTGGATTTCCGCGCTCCGCACGGATCGCCCATTCATGCCGCCGCCGATGGACGCGTTTCCTTCGTCGGCTGGAAATCGGGCTACGGCAAGGTTGTGGAGATCGATCACGGTGCCGGCATGGTGACGCGTTACGCCCACATGTCGCGCTTCAATTCCAAGGTCGGTGCCGAAGTCACCGCAGGTGATGTAATCGGCGCAATCGGCAGCACGGGCCGGTCTACCGGGCCGCATCTGCATTTCGAAGTGCGCATCAACAACAATGCGGTTAACCCCCGCCCCTTCCTGGAGACAGCTCCCCATGTTCTCGAGCAAGTCAGAGCAGAATTCGCCTCGGGCGACGGACAAATCAACGGTGAAAACAATGGCTAATCCCGGTGGAACCTTCTCCGTACTCGGAACCGACGTCATCATTCGCGGCGATGTAGAGGCATCGGCGGACCTTCATGTCGATGGCAAGGTGATCGGAAACATCGCCTGCGCCAGCCTCGTTCAGGGCGAAGACAGCCGTATCGAAGGCGAGATCAAGGCCGAGACCGCCCGCCTTTCAGGTGAAGTGCAGGGCACGATCGCAGTGCGAAACCTGGTCGTTCTCAAGACCGCGCAGATCAATGGTGACGTGAGCTACGACACTCTGACTATCGAGCAGGGCGCTTCTGTAGAAGGTCGCTTTGCCCCGCTCAGCGCCAAGTCCGGCCAGGCCGCAAAACCGGCAGCCGCAAAGGACAAGGATGCAGACGGGCAACACGGCCTGTCCCTCGCCGGATAACTTCATTCACAGCTTGTGGAGGGGATGGGGCGGTTCGCAAGGACCGCCCCTTTCTTTTGGCTGTCGGCTCAGGAGCCCTGTTCGGGTTCTGCTCCGCCGTTTTCCTCTGATGCACGCTTGGCTTCAAGCCATGCCTCGGCCTCGGCTTCCTGCGCGGCATGGGCGGCAGCTTTCGTGGCTTCCTCGCGCTCGCGGCGCAATTCGGCGATAAGCTCCTGCTTGTCATCACGCGGAGCGACGGTTTCCACGGCCTCGACCTCGGTTTCCTCGGCAGGCTCGTTCGCCGCGACGCGCTTGGCAGCCTTGGCCACGGCGGCATCCAGTTCGCGCTGCGAACAAAGGCCGAGCGTTACAGGATCCTTCGGCTGGATGTTGGCTATGTTCCAGTGGCTGCGATCGCGGATAGCGTTGATCGTGTTGCGCGTGGTGCCGATCAGGCGGCCGATCTGTGCATCGGAAATTTCCGAATGGTTGCGCAGGATCCACGCGATACCGTCGGGCTTGTCCTGCCGCTTGGAAACCGGCGTGTAGCGCGGACCCTTGGTGCGGCTGACATCGACCGGAGCCTTCTGCATCTTGAGCGAATAGTCTGGATCTTGCTGACCGCGTTCGATCTCTTCGTGGGTCAGTTCGCCCGAATGCACCGGATCGCGCCCGGTGTACTTGGCGCTTGCCAGATCGTCTGCCATGGCCTGCACTTCCAGGATATGCAGACCGCAGAAATCGGCGATCTGGGTAAAACTGAGTGCGGTATGGTCCACCAGCCAGCTGGCAGTGGCATGAGGCATCAGGGGCGTGGGCTGGTTAGCCACAGCAATTCTCCAAACTGAAAATAAAAGGGCCGCCCCTCGCGGGACGGCCATCGTTGCACGATCATGTAGAGCCTTTGCGGCCGAACAGCAAGCATTTGACACTTACGCCGCCTTAATAGCCGCACTTGCATGGCAATTTGTATCGCGAAATGCCGGTGTGTTGGGTTCAGGACTAGCCGGGCGCGGGGTGGTGGGAAAGCACGCTCCGGCTCGCGTCGCTCAGGATTGGTGCAAGGCCAGTGAGAAACTGGTCCGCGCTCGCTTCCCAGGTAAAGGCGCGGCCGATACGCTGGCAGATATCGCGATCGAGTCCCAAGGCACCGGCAATCGCATCCTCCAGATCTTCCGCCATGACGCCGCCACCGCCCTCCAGAACATCCAGCGGGCCGGGAACCGGAAAGGCCGCCACGGGCGTGCCGCATGCCAGCGCCTCGATCATCACCAGGCCGAAAGTGTCGGTCCTGCTGGGAAAGACGAATACGTCCGCCCCGGCATAGCAAGCCGCCAGCTCGTCGCCACCACGCCTGCCAAGGAACCGGGCGTCGGGGAATTCAGCCCGCAGCCTGTCCAGCGCCGGACCATCGCCCACCACCACTTTCGTACCGGGATGGCAATTGGCGAGAAAAGCCTCGATATTCTTCTCGACAGCCACCCGTCCGACATAAAGCTGGATCGGACGGGGAAGATCGAAGAACAGGTCGGGTGGCGGAAGGTTCGGGTGGAACGTCTTCGACTCTACGCCGCGACTCCAGTGATGCAACGGCCCGATCCGCTGCTGGCGCAGTTGCTCGCGGATCGTGCCCGTCGATACCATGGTGCGGGTGGCAGGCGCGTGGAAACGGCGGATCAACGGCCAGAACCAGCCTGCCGATATCCCGCAGCGGCGCGCCATGTAGTCCGGAAACTGCGTGTGATAGGCAGTGGTGAACGGTAGCTTCCGACGCAAACAAAAACGCCGCGCAGACCATCCCAGCGGGCCTTCGGTAGCGATATGGATGGTATCCGGGCGGATTTGCTCCAGTCGGGCGGCCATGGCGCGCCCTCCGGCGAATGCGAGGCGAATTTCGGGATAGGACGGTGCCGGGATGGAGCGGAACAGGTCGGGCGAAATGACCTCGACCTCGTGACCGCGGCTGCGCAGCTCGGCGATCACCGCGCCAAGGGTGCGTACGACCCCGTTTACCTGCGGATGCCAGGCATCCGTTACCAATGCGATTTTCATAGGCGCTATCCCGTTAGGCGGCGACTGCCGTGCGGACTTTAGACGCGGCTTCGCGTGCCTCGCGCCCTTCTCGTTCCTCGCGCTGGGCGATCTCGTCGGCCCAGTGGAGGATTTCCATCGTGCCGTCGGCATGCTCGACAAGGGCATTGCATCCTTCCACCCAGTCTCCGTCGTTCCAGTATTCGATACCGTCGATCATCCGGTGTTCGGCAGTGTGGATGTGCCCGCAGACCACACCGTCCACCCCGCGTTCTCCAGCTGCGCGAGCGACGACTTCCTCGTACTTGCCGATGAATTCGACGGCGTTCTTCACCTTGTGTTTCGCCATCTTCGAAAGCGACCAGTAGGGCAGGCCCAGCGCCTTTCGGCCGGCGTTCACCCAGTTGTTCAGCCCCATCATGAAATGATAAAGCGCATCGCCGACGAAGGCGAGCCAGCGGTGCGACAGCATCACCGTATCGAACTCATCGCCGTGCAGCACCATCAGGCGACGCCCGTCCGCCGTATCGTGAAACGCCGCACGGCGGATTTCGATGCCACCGAAGTTTAGGCCGGTGAACTGGCGGAACATCTCGTCGTGATTGCCGGGAATGTATACGATACGCGTGCCGCGCTTCGCCCGCTTCAATATGCGCCAGACGATATCGTTATGTGCAGGCGGCCAGTAGAACTTCTTCTTCAACCGCCAGCCGTCGATGATGTCGCCAACCAGGTAGAGCGTTTCGGAATCAACCCGGTCGAGAAAGTCGATCAGCAGTTCGGCATTGCACCCCTTGGTGCCAAGGTGAATGTCCGAAATCCAGATCGTGCGATACTTGCGGCGACCTTCCCGCGAACGCTCCGGTATCGCGGGTCGATGCGTATCGAGGTCCGGAAACGCCGATACAATTGCGCCATTACCCAGTTCGCCGTCGAGATAGCTGCCAAACATAATCCGCCGCGCCTCATCGCTGCCTGCTTGGCTGACAGTCTATGGTTGTCCGATATGACAGCCTGACCACAGTTCGCGGTCAGTCGTGCGACACTGTTACGGTTACGAGTCAGGCACTTCTCGCGCGCGGGCCATCGGCATGGGGGCCATGCGGTCGAAAGAGATCCTACTCCCCGACGGCGAGGACGATCTTGCCGATATGATTGCCCGCTTCCATCCGGGAATGCGCCTTCGCCGCCTCGCCCAGCGTGAACGTCTCGTCCATGACCGGGCGCAATTCCCCGCTCTCGACCAGGGGCCAGACCTCACGAAACAGTTCGTCAGCCAGCATTCCCTTGAAAACGTTGGTGCGGGCGCGCAGCGTGGAGCCGGTAATCATCTGGCGGCGCACCATCATCCTGGCCATGTTCACTTCGGATTTCGGACCGCCAAGCGCGGCGATCACGACCAGCCGGCCATCGTCGCCAAGGGCATCGAGATTACGCTGGGTATAGTCGCCAGCCACCATGTCCAACACCAGTTGCGCGCCCCGGCCATCGGTAAAGGCCCTGGTCTTCTCGACGAAATCCTGCGTCTTGTAGTTGATGACAAGGTCCGCTCCGACACCTTTGGACGACGCACATTTTTCGTCGGACCCGCTGGTGGTGATCACCGTCATGCCGAACAGCTTGGCCAATTTGGTGGCCATGGTGCCGATGCCAGAGGTTCCGCCATGGATCAGGATGGTCTCCCCGTCACGGGCGAAGCCACGCTGGAAGACATTGTGCCACACGGTGAAAAGGGTTTCGGGAATGGCGGCCGCTTCCGCCATCGAGAGGCCTAGGGGAACCGGCAGGCAATGTTCTGGCCGGGCAATGCAGTATTCGGCATAGCCGCCGCCGTTCACCAGAGCGCAGACCTTCTTGCCGAGTTCGGAAGGATCGACACCCTCTCCGAGCGCGGCGACCGTCCCCGATATTTCCAGTCCCGGCAAATCCGACGCGCCCTTGGGCGGCGGGTAGGAGCCTGCGCGCTGCAGGCAGTCCGGTCGGTTGACCCCGGCATGGCTGACGCGCACCAGCACCTCGCCCTGCCCGGGCTGCGGCACGTCCCGCGTTTGCAACGCCAGCACATCCGGCCCGCCCGGCTCGCTGATCGCGATAACGGACATGGTATTCGGCAAGTCTTCGGTCACCAAGCTCCCCCTGTTCGCTGCCTTCACGATGCACAGCCCTAGTGACAGCCACCATTGACAGCAAGCGCCCGGTTGGGGATGTTGCCGGCAATGGAAGACGATGACCTTCCCCGGATGCGTTCCGACGCGGCCAGCCAGTTGGCCCAAGAAAGCCTCGATACCTATTCGCAGGATGAGCTGGTGGCGCGCATCGCCTTGCTGGAGGCGGAAATCGCCCGCGTGAAAGCGCACCATCAGAAGGCCAGCTCGCACCGAAAGTTTGCCGACTCGCTGTTCAAGCCCAGAGAAACGGACTGATGGGCCGGATACGGTCCTTTGCACCCCTCGAAATTGCGCGAATGCGCACCATATCCCTTTCAAGCCAACTGCGCCGCGCACCAAGGCGCAAGTTTACCACCCGCGTTAGGCCGATATTCACCACGCCTTGCGCATATTCGACCGGACCCCTCTCGGCCTAGCTGCCCCAAGGACATTCATGCCAAGTTTCGCGCAAAATCTCGAAAAGACCCTTCACACGGCAATTCAGCATGCGATCGATCGCACACATGAATACGCCACGCTCGAACACCTCCTGCTGGCGCTGGTGGACGATAGCGATGCGGGCGACGTGATGAATGCCTGCGGCGTCGATATGGACGAGCTGGGCGGTGTAGTGCGCCAGTATCTCGATCAGGAATACCAGTCCCTGAAGACCGATGAGGATGCGGATCCGCAACCGACCGCGGGCTTCCAGCGCGTGATCCAGCGCGCAATCCTGCATGTCCAATCGTCGGGCAAGGACACCGTTACCGGTGCAAACGTGCTGGTCGCCTTGTTTTCCGAGCGCGATTCTTACGCCGTCTATTTTCTGCAGCAGCAGGATATGAGCCGGCTGGATGCGGTCAGCTTCATCAGTCACGGCATCGGCAAGGGCGGTCGCCAGCTGGAAGATCGCTCTCCCGGTAGCGAGGACGAGGGCCAGGCGCGCGGCGAGGAGAAGCCTGAGAAGAACAAGAAGGATTCCGCGCTCGACCAGTTCTGCGTGAACCTGAACCAGAAGGCGCTGGACGGAAAGGTCGATCCGCTGATCGGCCGCGGGCCGGAGGTCGATCGCACGGTGCAGATCTTGTGTCGCCGCTCGAAGAACAACCCGCTTTACGTGGGCGATCCGGGCGTGGGCAAAACGGCAATTGCCGAAGGCCTTGCGCGCAAGATCGTAGAAGGCGACGTGCCTGAAGTTCTGGAAGAAGCGGTGATCTACTCGCTCGACATGGGCGCATTGCTGGCCGGCACCCGCTATCGCGGCGATTTCGAGGAACGGCTGAAGCAGGTCGTGAACGAACTGGAAAAGATGCCGGAAGCCATCCTTTTCATCGACGAGATCCACACCGTGATCGGTGCCGGTGCCACCAGCGGCGGCGCGATGGATGCATCCAACCTGTTGAAGCCTGCGCTTTCCAGCGGAACGATCCGCTGCGTCGGCTCCACCACCTACAAGGAATTCCGTAACCACTTCGAGAAGGACCGCGCCCTGCTGCGCCGGTTCCAGAAGATCGACGTGAACGAGCCGACTGTGGAAGACACGATCAAGATTCTCAAGGGCCTGAAAAGCGCCTTCGAGGAGCATCATGGCGTGAAATACACGCCCGATGCGCTGAAAACCGCTGTTGAAATGAGCGCGCGCTACATCAACGATCGCAAGCTGCCCGACAAGGCCATCGACGTGGTGGACGAAGTGGGCGCGATGCAGATGCTGGTGCCGCCCAGCCGCCGCCGCAAGACGATCACCGCCAAGGAGATCGAGAAGGTCGTGGCGACTATGGCGCGCATCCCGCCGAAATCCGTTTCCAAGGACGACAAGAAAGCGCTTGGCAGCCTGGAGAAGGATCTCAAGCGCGTGGTCTACGGACAGGACGACGCGATCGAACGCCTCTCCACCGCCATGAAGCTGAGCCGGGCAGGCCTCCGCGATGCGGACAAGCCCATCGGCTCCTTCCTGTTCTCCGGCCCGACTGGCGTCGGCAAGACAGAGGTCGCACGCCAGCTCGCCAACATCATGGGGATCGAGCTAAAGCGTTTCGACATGTCGGAATACATGGAGCGTCACAGCGTATCCCGCCTGATCGGCGCGCCTCCGGGCTACGTCGGCTACGACCAGGGCGGCCTGCTGACCGACGCCATCGACCAGCATCCGCATTGCGTACTGCTGCTGGACGAGATCGAGAAGGCGCATCCGGACCTGTTCAACATCCTGTTGCAGGTGATGGATAACGGCAAGCTGACCGATCACCACGGCAAGACGGTGGATTTCCGCAACGTGGTCCTCATCATGACGACCAATGCCGGCGCTTCGGATGCCGAGAAGCAGGGTATTGGCTTTGGTGCCGGGCAGAAGACGCAGGCTTCGGAAGAGGCGGTGAAGAAGATGTTCACCCCGGAATTCCGCAACCGTCTCGATGCGGTCGTGCCGTTCGGCTACCTCGGTTCCGACACGATCAGCCGCGTTGTCGACAAGTTCATCCTGCAGCTCGAACTGCAGCTTTCCGAGCAGAACGTGCACATCCAGTTCGATGGCGATGCGCGTGAATGGCTGGGCAAGCGCGGCTATGACAAGCTGATGGGCGCACGCCCGATGGCACGTCTGATCCAGGAGAAGGTGAAGCAGCCGCTGGCCGAGGAACTGCTGTTCGGCAAACTGGCAAGCGGCGGCGAGGTGCACGTCAGCGTGAAGGACGAGAAACTTGCCTTCGAACTGACATCGGCGCCGCCCAAGGCCAAACCGAAAAGCAGGAAGAAGTCTGCGGCGAAGAAGCCGGAAACTCCTGCGGCGGACAAGGATACGGGCACCGATTCGGAGGACTAGTCCAAATTGGCTGGGCCGATGGCATGAGTCGGGCTAGGTTCGCGTCATGGCTTTCAGAACGATATCTGTAATTTTGGCGGCGGGGGCTCTGGCTCCCGCCGCTGTCGTTTGCGCGCAGGAGGATGCTCCGCCTCTGCACGAACGCACGGCCCAGACCGACCTGCCGCTGGAGGGCCCAAGGGCGTCGATGCAACTGGAGCATGTTGCCCTTTCCATCGCCGCGGACCCGCAATCCCGCAGCATTATCGGCGATGCCCGATACCGCGTCTCAACCGACGCGCCCCTTCAAACTTTGGTGTTCGATTTTGATCCCCGATTTGCCGTTCGTGCCATAGCGCTGGAGGGCACCTCGCTCGAGCGGACACAGTGGGCCAAGAGCGAGGGGCTTCTGACCATCCGCTTGCCTGCACCCGTAACCGCTGGCGAGACTGTCGACGTTCGCGTCGAATATGCAGGCGCGCCGCATGTTGCACTCAATCCCCCCTGGGATGGCGGATTCGTCTGGTCGCAAACCGAGGACGGCGACCCGTGGATCGCCACCGCCATTCAGGGCGAGGGGTGTGATCTTTTCTGGCCCTGCATCGACCACTCTTCGAAGCGGATCGGCACACTGGATCTTGTGGTGACAGTACCAGATGGGTTGATCGTAGCAGGTAACGGACGCCTGATCGGTACATCGGAAACCGGTGACCGCACGACTTTTCACTGGCGGGCGCGCGACCCCAGCAATTACGGCGTTACCTTGCAGATCGGCCCCTATGAGTTCGCGACACGGACTTACGAAAGCGCCTACGGCAATGCGATACCGCTGTCGTTCTGGCATCTGCCGGATAACGCCCAGGGGGCCAATCGCCTGTTGGATGAAATGGCCGACCAGATCGCCTTCATGGAAGATCGCTTCGGCCCCTACCCCTTCGCAGACGAAAAGGCCGGCGTGGCGGAGACACCGCACCTGGGCATGGAGCACCAGACCATCAATGCCTACGGCAACGGCTACAGGCTCGAAGCCTATGGGCATGACTGGCTGCTGCAGCACGAGTTCGCGCACGAATGGTTTGCCAACCAGCTTCGCAACGCCACCATCAATCATATGTGGCTGGCCGAGGGGATTACCACCTGGACCCAGCCGCTTTACCTGGAACATGCACGGGGCGAGATGTTCTACCATGCGGAGATGTGGAAGAACCGCCAGCGCGTGTGGAGCCGCGTTCCCCTGGTGCCGCCGGAAGGCGAATTGCCCGACTACAATGATCCTGAAGCCAAGTGGGGCGAGGACATCTATTTCAAGGGGGCATGGATCATGCATACCCTGCGCGGGCTGGTGGGCGATGACGTGCTGTTTCCCGCCGTCACGCGGTTGACCTATGGAACGCACGATCCGCAGCCCGGTGCAATCCGCCCGGTGAACCGTACGACCGAGGACTTCCGCGCGATCCTGGAGGAGATGTCGGGACGAGACCTTGCATGGTTCTTCGACGCCTATTTCTATCAGGCAGACTTGCCCGAACTGCTGGCAGTAGAAGACGACGGCGCGCTGCTGTTGTCGTGGCAATCACCCTCGCTGCTCGCGTTCGAGATGCCGGTGGAAGTGCGCGTGGGTGACACGGTGCTCCGCGTGGAAATGAAAGGCGGGGAAGGCCGCGTCGCATTGCCTGACGAGAATACCGGCTACCTGCTCGATCCTGCGAACCGCATTCTCAAATACGATGCTGCGATCGAGATGTGGCAGAATCGCGAAACCCGCGACTGACCGGAACGAAACTTGCGCCGCGCAACTTTCATCTAGCGATGGCAGCACCTTTCTCCTGGATCCGGCCCGACCCGCATGGCGTTTACGTTGTGCCTGCCGACGCATGGATCGATCCATCGAAGGCGGTTGATCGTGCGCTTGTCACCCATGGCCACGCCGATCATGCGCGGGGCGGACACGGGCAGACCGTCGCCACGCCGGAGACCCTGGCGATCATGGACTTGCGCTACAACACCCGCGAGGGTGCAACCCCGGTGGAATATGGCGAAACGATCCGGCTGAAGGGTGGCGTCGATGCGACTTATATTCCCGCAGGTCACGTTCTGGGCAGCGCGCAAATCCTGCTGGAACATGCAGGAGAGCGCGTGGTGATCACAGGCGACTACAAGCGCCGCGCCGATCCCACCTGCCCGCCATTCCAGGTGACGCCCTGCGATATCTTTATCACGGAAGCCACCTTCGGGCTGCCATTGTTCACCCACCCACCCATCGAAGAAGAAATGGCCAAGCTGCTGAGCCGGCTTGAGGCATATCCGGACCGCTGCGTGCTGGTGGGGGCCTACGCGCTGGGCAAGGCGCAGCGCGTTATCGCGGAACTGCGCGCGGCGGGCCATTCGCAGCCGATCTATCTGCATGGCGCGATGGAGAAGATGTGCCGCCTATACGAAGAGTTCGGTGTCGATCTTGGCGAATTGCGGCTGGTGGCCGACCACGACAAGGACGATATGCGCGGCGCAATCGTCGTCTCGCCGCCCTCTGCATTGAACGATCGCTGGAGCCGCCGCCTGCCCGACCCCATCACTGCGATGGCGAGCGGCTGGATGCGCGTGCGGCAGCGCGCGCGGCAGCGCAACGTGGAATTGCCGCTGGTCATATCCGACCATGCCGACTGGAACGAACTGACAAACACGATCCTGGAAGTCGATCCGCACGAAACCTGGATCACCCATGGCCGGGAAGAAGCGCTGCTGCGCTGGCACCAGCTGCACCAGCGCCGCGCCCGCGCTCTTGCCATGGTGGGTTACGAGGACGAGGACGACTAGCGGGTGGAAGAATTCGCCGCCCTGATCGATGCGCTGATCTACACGCGCAGCCGCAATGAAAAACTGCGCCTGATCGCGGAGTATCTACGCGCCGCGCCCGATCCCGATCGCGGCTATGCCCTGGCTGCCCTTACCGACGGTCTGGATTTCAAGGCCGTCAAATCCTCCACCATCCGTAATCTGCTGAAAGAACGGGTCGATCCGGTGCTGTGGACGCTCAGCCGTGATTTCGTAGGCGATACGGCGGAAACGGCGAGCTTCCTATGGCCCGACCCGGTGGGCAACATCGCGCCCCCGCCCTCGGTCAGTGAAGCGGTGGACGCGCTTTCTGCAATGACGCGCGCCAACGCGATGACCGAACTTCCACGTCTGCTCGACAGGCTCGATTCAGCGGGGCGGTACGCTTTCTTCAAACTGGCAACTGGCGGCATGCGCGTGGGCGTGTCCAGCCGACTTGCGAAGGTAGCATTCGCGCAGGCTTTCGAGGTGTCGGTCGATGACGTCGAGGAATACTGGCACGCGCTTGCCCCGCCCTATGCGCAGCTGTTCGCCTGGGCCGCCGATGGCGAGGATCCACCCGACACTGCTAACATGCCGCTGTTCAAACCCTTCATGCTGGCGCACCCGCTGGAAGAAACGGTAGTTGGCCTCGACGATTACGCGGCAGAGTGGAAGTGGGATGGCATCCGCGTGCAACTTGTCCATGTTGCCGGAGAAACGCGCGTCTATTCGCGTAGCGGTGACGATATCAGTGCAACGTTTCCCGAATTGGTGGACGCGCTCACGATCCCGGCCGTTCTGGACGGCGAATTGCTGGTGCGCGGCGATGTGCAAGGCGGAGATACCGGCGGTGCGGCCAGTTTCAATGCGCTGCAACAAAGGCTTGGCAGGAAGACTGTGAGCAAGAAGATGCTCACCGAAAGTCCCGCCTTCGTTCGGCTTTACGATGTTCTCTCGCTGGATGGTGAGGACCTGCGCAGCCTGCCATGGCGGGATCGGCGCAGTCGGCTCGAGTCCTTCATCCCGCGCCTTCCCGACACGCATTTCGATCTAAGCCAGCTGGTGGAGGCGAAGGATTTCGAACAACTCGCACACATTCGCGAAGGCACGCGCGACGATGCCATCGAAGGCCTGATGCTGAAAAGGCGTGACAGCCCCTACGTGGCGGGCCGCAAGACCGGCCTATGGTACAAGTGGAAGCGCGACCCGCTGCTGATCGATTGCGTGCTGATGTATGCCCAGCGTGGCAGCGGCAAACGCTCCAGTTTCTATTCAGATTACACCTTCGGTTGCTGGGACGGCGACCCGGACGCCGGGGCCGAACTGCTGCCGGTGGGCAAGGCCTATTCAGGCTTTACCGACGCAGAGCTGAAGAAGCTGGACAAGATCGTACGGCAGAATACGCTCAACCGCTTCGGTCCGGTGCGCGAGGTAGAGCGTACGCTGGTGTTCGAAGTGGCGTTCGATTCCGTCCATTCCAGCAAACGCCACAAGTCCGGCCTGGCCATGCGTTTCCCGCGCATCCATCGCATCCGCTGGGACAAGCCGGTACACGAGGCGGACCGGATCGAGAGCCTGCGCGCATTGATCCGCGACTAGCGCCCGATCCATGGCGGTGTGCCGCGAGAAGTTGCGCCGCGCAACAATCCGCTCCTTTGCTGCGCCAGGCGACCGTCAGTCTTCGGGCGTGCCACGAAGCTGCTTGAGATGCCTTTGCGCCAGTTTGCAATAACGCTCGGTCTGGAACCTGATCTTGGCGATCTGTGCTTCGTCCTGCGTGCGGTAGTATTTGGCTGGCCGACCGATCCAGATCTCGCCTGGACCGATCTTCTTGCCAGGGCTCAGCAGCGCACCTGCGCCCAGCATGCCGCCCTCGGCAATGCGCGCACCATCCATCGCCACCGCACCCATACCCACGAACGCACGGTCTGCGAGCTGACAACCATGGACAACCGCCATGTGGCCGATCACGCAATCCTCGCCGATAATCGTGGGCTCCCCTTCGGTATCGGGACGCGGCCCTTCAACATGGAATACGCTGCCGTCCTGCACGTTGCTTCGTGCGCCGACCACGATCCGGTGGATATCGCCGCGCAGCACGCAGTTGTACCAGACGCTGGCGTCCGGCCCGATGGTGACATCGCCGATGATGCGAGCACCCGGCGCGACGAAAGCCGTGGGATGGATCTGCGGCACCTTGCCATCGAACGGAATGATGGTGGCACCGGGAAAGCGCGGATCGTCGGTGATGTGGCTGTTGAGGGTCAAAGGAAATTCTCCCAGACGAGGTAGGGCAGGACGGACGCGTATTCGTCGGTCCACACGGGGCCTTCGGGCGCGGCAAGCAAACGCCAGTCGGCCGTGGTCGAAAGCGCATCCAGCGGACCGCGCTGGGGTGATAGCGCAATCCAGGTGGAGGAGTAGAGATCGTTTCTGCGCTCGGCCTTGTCGTGCCATAGCATGGCGTAAAGCCCGCCCTCCTGCGCCAGTCGCGCAACGACGGGTTCCAGCCTGACATACCGGTTGGACGTGTGCAGCAACAAGATTCCGCCCGGCGCCAGCGCGCGCTCGTAGATCGCCATCGCTTCCAGCGTCAGCAGATGCAACGGTATCGCGTCCGAGGAGAAGGCGTCGATGATGAGAACGTCAAAACTGGCAGGTGGCAGTTCATCCAGCCGCAGACGTGCATCGCCGATCAGCATGTCCGCATCGGGGGCGCAGTCCTCGAGAAACGTGAAGTTGCCAGACTGCGAGAATTCCAGAACGGTCGGATCGATTTCGAAGAAGGTCCACCGTTGTCCGGGCTGGCGATAGCATGCCAGCGTTCCGACACCTAGGCCCACGCTGCCGATGCGGGCATTGGGGCCGACCAGCCTTTCCGCCTCGCTCAGCGCAAGGCCCACACCGGAACTGCGCCCGTAATAGGCCGTGGGCTCTAGCGAGTTTTCGTCCGCAAGCTGGATACCGTGAATGGTCGTGCCGTGCATAAGGATCGTGTCGCCATCGGCGCGCTGGGTTATCGAATAGATGCCGAAATAGCTTCGCTCGCGCTCGCCGTTCATGCTGGCGAGCAGGTTGGTGAGACCACCAAGGGCCATCAGCAAGGCCGCGCAGACCAGCACGAAAGATATGCGCCGCGCGGCCAGAACCATGGCAAGGCACAGAATCGCCAGCAGCGCCAGCCAGTCTAACTGGCCCGGTTCCGGGTCTCCCTGCACACGGGTGTAGAGAAGCAGTGCTGCGTTGAAGACGAGAAACACGCCGACCACCAGGATCAAGCGAGCGGTTTGCCGGTCCTCGCTCATCAGGCCCAGTAGCTTGCGCCACACACCAAGTGGAATCAGCGCAGCGGCAGCCAGGATGAGCAGGGGATGCTCCCACGTCCAGTCGAACAATGCTGGCGCAAGTATAGCCGTGAACAGACCGCCCAGCGCGCCGCCGGCTGCGGTATAGAGATAGAATTGCGAAAGGCGCGCCGGCTCGGGCCGCAGGTCGTAGAGCCGTGCGTGCAATGCGGTGGCCGCCACGAACAGCAGGATCACGCTGACAATCGCTGCCAGCAGGTCGGCGCGGCCCGCTGCGAAAATGGCGATGCCTCCACCCACCAGCACCACCGGCGGCGCAAGGACAAGGAAGACTTTCGCCATGCTGCGCCTCTCGGCAAAGGCGATCGTGTAACTGAGTAGGTACAGACCCAGCGGAATCACCCACAATAGCGGGATCGCCATGATGTCGGTGGTCAGGTAGGTCGTGGTCGAAAGCATCAGGCCCGACGGCACGGCAGGCAGCATTAGCCACAGCGCCTTGCGTCGCCAGGCGATGGTCTCTTCGTCGGCGGAGCGGTGCCTATCCACGACCACGGCATCGCGGCGACTGAACGCGGCCAGACCGACCAGCGCCACCATCGCGATATACCCCGCAGTCCAGCCTCCGCTCTGCTCGCCCAGTGTCAGCAAGGGCTCTGCCAACAGCGGATAGGTGAGCAAACCCGTAAAACTTCCGAGATTGGACGCTGCGTAAAGCGGGTAGGGATTGCCCGCATCGGGGTGGGCGGCGAACCAGCGCTGGATTAGCGGAGCCTGTGCAGAAACGGCGAAGAAAGCTGGGCCTACCGTTAAAAGGAACAGCCAGGGAACCCATACGACCTCCCACCCGGTTTGCAGCGGCGACACAGGCGCCAGCGACAACGGCAGGGTAAGACCGGCCAGGACCAGCACCGCCAGATGGATCACCCCTTGCTTTCGTAGCGAAAAGCGTCCGATGAGATGGGCATAGGCATAGCCTGCCAGCAACAGCGCCTGATACACCAGCATGGCGCTGTTCCAGACGTTGGGCGCTCCCCCCAGTTGCGGCAGCGCCATGCGAGCCACCATCGGCTGGACGAGAAACAGCAGGAAACTGCCGACAAAGATCGCCAGCGTAAATAGCCAGCGGCGCGGTGCTGCGGGCAGTTCAGCCATCGCCGCGCTGCGCCCACTCCTGCGCGGTAATGGCGTGGACAATCGTGGGATTAAGCTCGGCAGGCCAGTTGTCGTCGCGATAGTCGAGATCGTCACGGCGCGTCATGCCCAGCTTGCGCATCAGGCCCCGACTGGCCGCATTGCCCTCGACGGTCAGCGCGATGATCGTTTCGGCGCCGAACTTCGCGAACCCGAGGTCCAGCGATGCGATAGCGGCTTCCTTTGCATAGCCGCGGCCCCAGGAATCTTCCCGTAGCCGCCAGCCGACTTCCACCATGTCGAACACGGGCGAGCCTTCCACATTGGCACGCTTCAATCCGCAAAAGCCCAGCATTTCAGCCGCCAGGTGGCCGCCATCGTCCTTGCGCTCCAACACCCAGAAGGTGTGGCCGAACTTGCGCCGATAGGTGGCAAGGCGATCCATTGCCGCTTTGCGGGTGGCCTCATCAGCCACGCCGCCGAGCCAGCGCATTATGGCGGGCGTGTTGGTCAATTCCCAGAAACGTGGCCAGTCCTCCTCGCGCCAATCGCGAAGGATCAGGCGCCCGGTTTCGTGGCGAAAGTCAGCCATTGAGCAAGCGCGCGGCGACGGGGGCATGGTATGTCAACACGCCCGAGCATCCGGCGCGTTTGAACGCGATCAGCTTTTCCATCAGCAGCGCATCGCGATCTCCCACCCCCGCGGCGGCACCTGCCTCTATCAGTGCATATTCGCCGCTCACCTGATAGGCGAACACGGGCACCTCGAACCGCTGCTTCACTCGCCATATCAGGTCGAGATAGGCAAGGCCGGGCTTCACCATCACGCTGTCCGCACCCTCGGCAAGGTCCAGTTCGACCTCGATCAGCGCTTCGGACGCATTGGCCGGATCCATCTGGTAGGTCTTCTTGTCACCCACCAGCCGGTCGCCTGAACCCACCGCATCGCGGAACGGGCCGTAAAAGGCGGAGGCGTACTTTGCGGCGTAGCTCATGATCTGGATGTTGTGATGCCCGCCCATTTCGAGCGCCATGCGGATCGCTTTCACCCGGCCATCCATCATGTCGGACGGGGCAATGATATCCGCGCCTGCCTCCGCCTGGTTGATCGCCTGATCGACGAGCACGGCGACCGTATCATCGTTGACGACGTAACCGGCACCATCCACCAGCCCGTCCTGCCCATGGGTGGTATAGGGGTCCAGCGCCACATCGGTAAGAATGCCGATATCGCTGCCGCAGGCATCGCGGACTGCGCGAATGGCGCGGCACATAAGGTTATCGGGGTTCAACGCTTCGTCCCCCCGCTGGCTGCGCAGGTTTGGCTGGGTGTTGGGAAAAAGCGCGATACACGGAACGCCCAGTTCCACAGCTTCCCTTGCCCGGTTGGCGATATTGTCTACCGACCAGCGCGAAACGCCCGGCAGACTGCCGACCGGGTCCTCCACGCTCTTTCCGTCGGTGACGAATAGCGGCCAGATCAGATCGGCAGGCGTCAGCACGGTTTCGCGGTGCATCGCACGGCTCCATGCATTGGCACGAGTACGGCGAAGGCGAGTGTTCGGATAGCTGCGTGTCATCGGTCGCCACCTCTGCCGCAAAAGCTTGGCGCGAGCAATCGGACAGATCTGGATAAAGCGGTAGGCTAGTCGACGACCTGCCGGTTTTCGATCCGGTCGATTTCGCGCACCGGTTCTTTCGAAGCAGAAGGGTCTGGCGCCAGTTCAGAAAGCGCCTCTCCGGGCTTCACCATCTGCAGGCGCACCAGTTGCTGGCGGAAGTTGGCCATTTCCTGGGCCGAAAGCTGCGCGCGATTGACGAAGCGTACGCTGGCCGGGTCGATCTTCTGGCCGTTGCGATACATTTCGTAATGGAGGTGCGGGCCTGTGGAGAGGCCGGTCGAACCGACATAACCGATAACCTGCCCGCGTCGCACTTCCTCGCCGTTACGGACGGCAATGCGGCTCATGTGCGCATAGCCGGTCGAAAGACCGCCCCCGTGACGGATGCGGACGAAGTTGCCGTAGCCGCCATTGCGACCGGAAAAGTTCACCGTGCCATCGGTGGCCGCATATATGGGGGTTCCGTGGCGAGCGCGGAAATCGAGGCCCGAATGCATCCTGCGATAGCCGAGGATGGGGTGGCGGCGCATGCCGTAGCGCGAGCTGATACTGCCCGGTACCGGCGCGATAAGCCCTTCCTGAACAACCCCTTCGCCCGATGCATCGTAGAACCGCCCTTCGCGGCCAAACCGCATCAACTGCTTGCGCGGACGGTCGTCGCGGATGATGGCAGCGTACAGCAGGTCTCCGACCTCGACTTCGCCCGTTGCGGCGCGGCGGTATTCCACGATCATGTCGAATTCGTCGCCCGCCGTAATTTCGCGGCTCATGTCGAGATCGCCATCCAGCGTGCGCAGGAATTGCTGAACGGCGCTGGGGGGTGCACCTGCAGCGCGAGCCGAGCGGTAGAGGCTGTCGCCTACGGGGGCGCGAATGCGCAGCGGCGTTGTATCGACCATGATCGGGCGCGGATCGATGACGAGCCGACCGTTGCGGCGCTCTACCGCCAGCTGCAGATCGAACCGGGCGCGGAAGGACAGGGCATCGACGGGGCGCGGCGCATCGGGTGCGGTGCGGCGGCCGAGCGTAATGTCGACAGGAGTGCCGGGTGCGATATCGTCAAGGGGCACTGCACTCCCCACCATCGCCGCAATCAGTTGCGCCTCGTCCTTGCTGACTCCGGCGCGCCGCAACATCCGGTCGAAGCCGTCGCCCTGAGCCAGCGTCGCGACAAGATCGAGACGCGGGCGTTCCGGCGCGGCGGTAAGCGGTTGCACTGCAGTTGTTGCGCCCATGCGACGGCCGGTGTCTGCCCCCAAAGCGAGCGGCAGGATCATCTGGCTGCGAAATTCGTCTCGAACACGGTCATCAATGCGCATGGCCGGTGCAGCTTCCACGGCAGAAAATCCCGGCCAGCCGGCAATCGCGATAGCGGACAGCCCGACCAGCGTCGCCACACCGCGCAGCCAGCGCCGCGAACCGATGTCACGGCCAAGATCGGGTGCGATATCGGCGCGAGCGAGGCGTGCAGATGCCGATTTGCGCCATTTGCCGTAGCTTTGCGAGATGGTCGACGCCTCGCGCGAACGGCGGGCCGGCCTGGCTTCACCTTCGTCCACCACATGCTTGAGCGTGAGTTCTGCGGGCGGATAGTCGCCCGGCACAGCTGCCTGCTCCTGCTTGTCGCGATCCGTAAACAAAGCGCCCTCCTCGGTAGCTGCGAACGCCCGTCTTCCACGCAGAAGCGGCGCAGCCTTATCCCGGCACACGTGTAATCGCCTTAAAGGGTGAGGCAATAAAGTAAATTTCGCTTTAACGTCGATGAACCGAGTCCTTCCAGCGGTCAGCCGAGACCGCGGGGGTAAGCCCCCTGGCCCGGTTGCGCCGGAGACGCAGAAGCGCCATGTGAATCGGCACTGTGACACCACACCTCTCCGACAACCACATCCGCGCCGTCCTTGGCCCGACGAACACCGGCAAGACCCATCTCGCGATCGAGAGGATGTGCGGTCATTCCTCCGGCGCCATCGGTTTTCCGCTTCGCCTGCTGGCGCGCGAGGTGTACGACAAGGTTTGCAAGATCAAGGGTGAGGACGCCTGCGCGCTGATTACCGGGGAGGAGCGGATAGAACCGCCCAATGCCCGATATTTCCTGTGCACGGCCGAGGCGATGCCGCGCGATGGTGGTGGGCGGGCCTTTGTTGCCCTGGACGAAGCGCAGATCGGCGCCGACCGCGAGCGCGGCCATATTTTCACCGATAGACTACTGAATGCCCGCGGACGGGAAGAAACCATGCTGCTGGGCTCGGCCACGCTAGAGCCCATGGTGCGCAAGCTGTTGCCGGAGGCGGCAATCGAGGAACGGCCGCGTTTCTCCACCCTCACCCATGCGGGCAGTTCGAAGCTTTCCCGCCTGCCGCCACGCTCTGCCATCGTCGCATTCTCTATCGAGCAGGTTTACCAGGTGGCCGAACTGCTGCGGCGGTTCCGCGGTGGGGCAGCCGTGGTGATGGGAGCGCTTTCACCCCAAACGCGCAATCGACAAGTCGAATTGTTCCAATCTGGTGAGGTTGATTATATCGTGGCAACCGATGCCATTGGTATGGGCCTCAACCTCGCCGTGCACCATGTGGCATTCGCTGCCTTGTCGAAGTTCGACGGCCTGCGCCAACGACGGCTGGTTCCGGCGGAAATGGCGCAGATCGCCGGTCGTGCAGGCCGACATCAGACCGATGGCAGCTTCGGCACGCTTTCCGGAAATCGGCGCGGGGCTCCGCTGGAACTGAGCGAAGACGAGATCTACGCCATCGAGAACCATCGTTTCGCGCCCGTCACCAGCCTCTTCTGGCGGGAGCCCAACCCGCGTTTCGATACGCTCGATGTGCTGATCGGTGATCTTGAATCCCGTCCGATGCAGGAAGGTCTCACCCTCGCGCCCGAAGCCATCGATCTCGCCGTACTCAAGCGGTTGGCCGAGCAGCCAGAAATCGTCAGCGACGTCACGACTGCGGGTAATGTGCGCCGCTTCTGGGAGGCTTGCCAGCTTCCCGACTTTCGTCAGCAAGGCGCCGATGCGCATTCACGCTTCGTCGCGCGCTTGTGGAGCGATTTGCGAAAAGGCCATATCGGCGCAGACTTCGTTGCCGCGCGCATTTCGGAACTGGACAACCCGTCCGGCGATATCGACACGTTGCAGGGGCGCCTTTCCGCCATTCGCAGCTGGGCCTATATTTGCCAAAGGCCCGACTGGGTGCTTGCGCGCGACGAGATGGCGGCGCGGGCACGCTCTGCCGAGGCGAAGTTGTCGGATGCATTGCACCAGAAGCTTACCGAGCGTTTCGTGAATCGGCGGACATCTGTACTGATGAAGGGAATGGGAAAGGATGCAGGACTTTTGCGCGTTGAACTGAAAGACGATGGCCAGGTCACGGTGGAGGACCAGCCGATCGGCCATCTCGATGGCTTCCGCTTCGTGGTCGATGCCGATGCCACCAGCGAAGAACGCAAGCTGATGCTCGCCGCAGCCGAGAAGCACATGGCGGGTCTTCTCGCGCAAAAGGCGCAGAAACTTGTGGCTGACGAACTCGGCGATCTGCGGATGGAAAACGGAGAGGTCCTGCGTGAGAACCAGCCGGTCGCGCACCTGGAGAAGGGCAAGACGCCCAGTCGCCCGCGTCTCGTCATGGCAAAGGAGCTGGGCCAGCTCGATCCTGCACATCGCTCGCGCCTCGAGGGTGCGCTGCAACTCTGGCTGGAAGAGCAGCTTGCCCCGCTCGCCCCCCTGCGCGCGCTGGAAGATGCCGCCACCGACCCTGAAGCCGGTACCGAAGTGCGGGCACTGTTGCTGACGCTGGCAGAACGCAACGGCACCACCCGTCGCGAGGACGCTGGCCTTGCCCATGTGCCAAAGGAAAAGCGGCCATTCCTCCGCCGCCTTGGCGTCACTATCGGCTCGCTGGACGTCTTCGTGCCCGCCTTGCTCAAGCCCGCTCCGCGCCAGTTGCTTAAACGCCTGGGCCTCGATCCACGCCCCGTGCGCGATGCTATGGAGGCGGTGATCGAGAGCGGCAAGCAGCTTCCTGCAGGGTATCGCCGCGCGGGCAAGCAGGCGATCCGTATCGACATGGCGGAAAAACTGTTCCGCGCCGCGCACGAAAGCAGGGCCAGAGCGCCGCAAAGCAAGGATGTGCGCGGCTTTCGCGTCGATAGCGCACTGGCCACCAGCATGGGCCTGCTGCCCGAAACCTTCCGCAGCCTGATGAGGGATGCCGGATTTCGTCAGGGCCAGGCGGTGGATCTGGCCGAGGGCGCATTCGGCCCCCCTCGCCCTGTACCGTGGACTTGGCGGGCGCCGCGCAAGGACTTTGCACCCAAGACCGGCAATCGAGCACCACGCGGGCCGCGAAGAGATTTGAAGGGCAAGGATACCAGGAACAAGGGCGGGAAGCCGCCCAGACCATCGTCACCACCGCGGCGCGAGCCAAAGGGCGATGGCGGTCAGGCCTTTGCCGGCCTGGCGGACCTGCTCAAGAAGGGCTGATGCGGCTAGACCTGCTCCTCGTGCGTCTCCGTTTTGCGAAAAGCCGCACGGTTGCCCAGCGCTGGATCGCAGGTGCGCATATTCGCTGCAACGGCAGACGTGTTACCCGGCCCGACCACGCCATTGCGCCCGGCGACGTGCTGACATTGCCGATCGGAAGGGGTGTGCGAGTAATCGCACTGGAAAGCCTTCCCGACAGGCGCGGCCCGGCAAAAGAGGCACGCACGCACTATCGAGAGCTTGACGCTAACCCGTCTATCGCCATAGCAGGGGCCGAATCGCGGCCACCCATGGCCGAGCATGAAGGACGCACGAACCCATGACCTATGTCGTCACCGACGCCTGCATCAAATGCAAGTACACAGATTGCGTTGAAGTCTGTCCGGTGGATTGTTTTTACGAAGGCGACAACATGCTCGTCATCAACCCGTCCGAGTGCATCGATTGCGGCGTGTGCGAACCGGAGTGCCCGGCCGAAGCGATCCTCCCCGATACCGAAGGCGGCATCGAGAAATGGCTTGAGGTCAACACGAAGTTCTCTGCCGAATGGCCGAACATTACCGAAAAGAAGGACCCGCCCGAGAACGCCGACGAGCACAAAGGCGAAGAAGGCAAGTTCGAGAAGTACTTCTCCGAAGAACCGGGCGAAGGCGACTAAATTCACCTCTGCTTGAACAATTCGGCGTGATTTGCGTTGGCGGGGCATGAGCTTCTTCAATAGATTGCAAAGCGCCTGGGCCGCATCGGGCCGGGATAACATTTCGATACTCGCAGCGGGCGTCGCCTACTACGCCTTCCTGGCCATGGTGCCCTTGCTGGCCGCCATCGTGCTGACCTACGGTCTGATTGCGGACCCTGCGATGGTGGCCCAGCATATCGGCACGCTGGCAGCCAACCTGCCGCAAGCAGCCGCCGAAGTAATCGGTGGTCAGCTGAAATCGGTCGTTGAAACGTCGGGCACTGCCAAGGGCTTCGGTCTGCTACTGGCGATTGCCCTCGCCCTGTTCGGAGCACGCAATGGTGCGGGCGCGGTGATCAGGGCGATTTCCCTCGCTTTCAATGACACCCAGCACCGCGGCTTCCTGCGCGCCAATCTGCTGGCGCTGGCAGTTACAGTGGGGGCGATCATCGGAATGGGACTGGTGGCTGCCGCAATGGCGGCAACCGCAGCGATCAGCGCGTTGATCCCGAGCCTTTCCGGCGCAGGCGAGTTTCTGGGGCAGATCGTCACCTATGCAATTCTCGCGGCGGTCGGCGCGCTCGGCGCCGCATTGCTCTATCGCCGGGTACCCAACGATACCCACCCGAGCTTCGAAGATGTCCTGCCGGGCGCCCTTGTAGCCAGCATCGGGCTTGTCGTGCTGACGCTCGCGTTCGGCTTCTATGTCGCCAACTTTGGTAGCTACAATGCCACTTACGGGTCGCTGGGTGCCGTGGTCATGTTGCTCACCTGGCTCTACCTTTCGGCTTATGTGCTTCTGTTCGGTGCGGAAATCGCTGCGGTTTCGATGCGAGAGCAGGCGGATTGAGCGATTCGCCTACGAATCGTATTGCAAGACTCGCAATATAGGTGGTTATCTGCTATATACTTGCACAACTGCATGATCCTTGCGGATTTGCAGGCGGATAGGAAGGCAGGTCTCCGCTTTTAGCTACAGGAACGGCAATCTGAAACGTCGCTTTAATTTGCGGCGTCGAGAGCCGTTTCGCTGCGGAACCCCTTAAGAAAGGAATGTCCATGGCCGCGAATGCGACCGCCTTTGAAGTTGGCGATTACGTTGTTTACCCCAAACACGGCGTTGGCCGTGTGATTGAATTGCAGAACGAAGAAATTGCCGGGATGCAGCTGGAGCTTTACGTGCTCCGGTTCGAAAAAGAGCGCATGACCTTGCGCGTCCCGACAAACAAGGTCGAAAGCATCGGCATGCGCAAGCTTTCCAGCGACAAGACGCTGAAGGAAGCAATGGAGACGCTGAAGGGCAAGCCCAAGGTAAAGCGCACGATGTGGAGCCGCCGGGCCCAGGAATACGAAGCAAAGATCAACTCGGGCGACCTGGTGTCGATCGCCGAAGTGACGCGCGACCTGTTCCGTCCTGAAGACCAGCCGGAGCAGAGCTATTCCGAACGTCAGATTTTCGAGGCTGCGTCCTCGCGTCTGGCCCGCGAACTGGCGGCGATGGAAAAGACCGATGAGCCGACCGCGCTCACCAAGATACTCGACGTGCTGAAAGAACACGCGCCGCAGTATTACGAGAACACCGAAGACGCCTGATCTCGCTCGAAAGGCAAGCAGGCAAACCGAGGGGCCGTTCGCATAGCGCGAGCGGCCCCTTGTTTTTTTTGCGGAAGACGGCGCGCTCGCGTCGGTCATCGTGTCTGCCAGCGGCAAAGCCTGTTCGACGAATGGCTTTGCAGCCGCCGTGTCGTTAGTGTATTGCTCCACTAACACGCAAAGACAGGAGACAGGAATGCGCATCGGGAAAATCTTCGGCAAGGCAGCACCGTTGGTTGCGCTGGCTGCGGCGGCAGGCCTCGCCGGGTGCGACAACATGAACGTCGAATTCGAAAGCGACGGTGTCCCGTTGGCCGAGCTCGACATGAGCGGCGATGCACCCACGGATGTCGTACTCGTTGCGCCAGATACCGTGCTGATCTCCAATGGAGAGGCATTCACCATCGATGTGGAAGGCAGCACTGAAGCAGCCGAACGCATGCGCTTTGCGTTGGAGGACGACACGCTCGTAATTCATCGCGAAGATGGCGATTGGGGAAGCAACGATGGCCAGGCCACCGTGAACATCACCATGCCTCCACCCGGTTCCCTGGTCATGGCAGGTTCGGGAACGATGCGTACCGATGCCATGGCCGATAGCGCGCAGATCGTCATTGCCGGATCGGGAGCGCTGGCAGCAACTGGTATCGATGCGGAAAGCATGGAGGTGACCATTGCCGGTAGCGGCTCTGTGGAGGCATCGGGCAGGACCGGTCGCCTCGAACTTGACGTGGCAGGTAGCGGCAATGCGCAAATGGCCGCACTTCAGGTCGACAATGCCGAGGTCAGCATCGCCGGATCGGGCGACGCAGAATTTGCATCCGACGGGCGCGTTGACGCGAACATCGTCGGCTCGGGCAACGTGCGTGTCCGCGGATCGGCGGACTGCGAGAGCAATTCTGTCGGCTCGGGAGAACTTGTCTGCGAGAACAACTGAACGGTCCTCGATTCCAAGAACGTTCGTGACGATTGGCTGCAATGCGTATTGCGAAGAGCAAGTTGCGGGACCATTAAGGGCGGACACCCCATAACGGACCTGAGATGCGCAAACCCTCGATCACTTTAGCGCTGCTTGCAGCCTTTACATTAAACGGATGCGTGGCACGGACCGCGTTCGACGTGGCGACGGCGCCAATTCGCGCCGGGGCCAAAGTGGCCGATTGGGCCACGACCAGCCAGGACGAGGCCGATCGCGCACGCGGCCGGGAAATACGCCGACGGGAAGAACGACTCGGCGAGCTGCACGACGATCTGGCCGAACTCGAAGATGATTGCCTGTCCGGCGACGATCGCGCCTGCCGCGAAGCCGTGTCAACGCGGCGCGAGATCGAAGCCATGTTGCCGTCCATTCCGGTCGAGCCTGCAAGCTAGGACGTAGCGGCGCGTTTCAGCCTGTCGTTGATCGCTTGTCCCATGCCCTGCATCGGAATGGGCGCGACACAAACACGCTGACAGTCGGACTTTGCTGCCTGGTGCAAGGCGGCATAAAGCTGCGAGGCGGCTTCGGCCATATCCGCCTTGGCAGACAAATTCACATCGCCATCCACATCGCCAAAACCGATCATGAAGCAGTTCCCCTCTGGCTCGTTGCAGTTCAGCAGCACGGGCCTTCCGGGCGAGTAATGGGTCTTCATCTGGCCAGGTGCCTCGATAGTCGCGCCGCGCGACTTCGCCTGCCTACCAAGTAGCCCCTCCAGTTCTTCTGCTGCGATTGGCCCCGGTCGCAGTAGTCGCCATCCGGCGCCTGGATCGAGTGCGACAATCGTCGATTCAAGTCCCGCCCTGCAAGAACCTGCGTCGATAACCGGCGGGGACTGGTCTCCGAAAGAAGCGAAGACATGATCGGGATGGGTCGGGCTCACCGCATTGCTGCGATTGGCTGATGGTGCGGCAAGCGGCAAAGCGAGTTCGCGCAGCAACTGCGCTGCAACAGGATGGCGAGGCTGGCGCAAGGCGATGGTGCCGAGGCCCGCCGTCACCGCCGGAGCAACCCTTGCATCCTTTCGCAGGGGTAGCACCAATGTCAGCGGGCCTGGCCAGAACCGTGCGGCAAGTCGTTCCGCGACCTCATCGAACACCGCCAGGTCCCGTGCCATGTCCAGCGAAGCGACATGAACGATCAAGGGATTGAAGTCGGGCCTACCTTTGGTCCGGTATATCTGCGCCACCGCATCGGCACGATCGGCTCTGGCAGCAAGGCCGTAGACCGTCTCTGTCGGCATGGCGACAAGGCCGCCGCTACGCAGGATCTCCGCCGCGCGGGCGATACCCGCTGCGTCGGGCGAGATGGTCGATTGCTTGCCGCTCATTCGCCTCGCCTATAGGGGTGATTGCCATGGAAGACCAAGCCCAACTGCTCGCCCGCATTGCCACTGCGCTTGAACGGCTCGCACCTGTAGATGGACAGAAGGCCGATTGGGCGAAACACCCAGCCTTCGTGTGGGATTCAGGCGGGGCTCGCAGCGTCACAGGTATAGACGCACCGGCGCTGGATCTCTTGCGCGGAATCGAGAAGCAAAAGGCCGCGGTCGTCCGTAACGTGGAGCGGCTGGCGCATGGCCACGCTGCACATGACATGCTGCTTTGGGGCGCGCGCGGAATGGGCAAATCGGCTTTGCTACGTTCTGCGGTCGCCGACGCGCAGGAAAAGGGTGGGAGTATCGCGCTGGTTCAGGTGGCGACAGACGCCGTCACGTCGCTTCCGGCGCTGTTCGCTGAACTTGGAAGCGAGGAGCGAAACTTCCTCGTCTTCCTGGACGACCTCGGATTTGCGCAGGGCGATTCCACCACCCCGCGTCACCTGCGCAGCTGGCTTGACGGCGGAGTCGAAGCGCGCCCTGACAAGGTGCGCATCGCCGTTACCTCGAACAGGCGTGCAATCCTGGCGCGGCACGGCAGCGAGCAGGACGACCCGATCAACCCGCGTGACGCGGTGGACGACAACCTTGCACTGGCGGACCGGTTCGGCCTCTCGCTCGGCTTTCATAACGCCAGCCAGGACGATTATCTCGAAATCCTGCGCGGCTACGCGAACGAGTACGGGCTGGTACTGGACGAACCCGAAGCGCTGGAATGGGCCAAGCGGCGCGGGGCACGGTCCGGTCGCATCGCCTGGCATTTCATCATTGAACTGGCGGGACGTGCGGGCAAGCCACTCGCGTAATTTTCAGATTGCAGCGCGCGATTACATGATATCGCTTGCGTCGATTGCCCCTTCCTCGAATGCGCGTGAAGGATCGTCTGTAAGCTGGCGGCGCGGGGGCAGGCGCTCACCCGTGTTGCGCTCTATAGCCGCAGCCCCTTCCGAGCCAGGCGCGGTGACGCGCCAGATGATGTTTCCGGTGTCATCGCTCACCAGCAAGGCTCCGATCCGATCCCATTCCACCCAGGTCGGGCGGCCATACGTCTCGCCTTCACGGGCAAGGAACGGGTCCAGCACGCGGCGCGGTTCGCCTACGGGATTTCCGCGCTCATCGAATGCCACGAAGACCACATCATAACCCGATGCCGGAATGCGGTTCCATGAGCCGTGGCGGGCAATGAAAGCACCTTGTCCGAAAAGTTCGCCCATCCGGCTGCCTTCTTCGGTAAACACCATGCCCAGCGCGGCGACATGCGCGCCCAGCGCGTATTGCGGCGTGCGCGTATATTCGGTGAGATATCGGGGCATGGGCGCCTCCACCCGCTCGTCGATCACGTCGTTGTAATAGACCCACGGCCAGCCATAATGAACGCCGATCGGCACGTTCGACATGTAATCGGGCACCAGATCGGAACCAAGCATGTCGCGCTCGTTCACGGTCGTCCACAATTCGCCGGTCCAGGGATTGAACGCCATGCCATTCGGGTTGCGCAGCCCTGCCCCGTACAAACGCGCCTGCCCGGTTTCGAGGTTGAGTTCATGGATCGCGGCGCGACCCTCCTCTATCTCCATCCCGCCTTCGCCGATGTTGGAGGCCGAACCGACCGCGATGAACAGGCGCTCGCCATCGTCCGAGAGAATGATGTTGCGCATCCAGTGGTTACCGGCAGGCGGCAGGTCGGCCAGCTTTTCCGGCTCTCCGGTAACGGCATTCGCACCTTCTTCGTAGTCGAACCGGAGAACCTCATCGTGGTTGGCGATGTAGAGATTACCATCCGACCAGGCGATGCCGGACGGCGAATCGAGATCGTCCTCTCGCAGGAGGTGTCGCTCATCCGATACACCGTCCGCATCGGTATCGCGCAGCAGCACCAGCTGGTTGGGCGATTCTCCGGCGGAACCTGCTTCGCTGAAGAGGATGCCGGCGATGAAGTTCGTCAGCCACCCACCGGTCACTTCGCTCTCCGGTGCGCGCGTCAGCGTGACAAGGACATCGCCGTTGGGCATGGCATAGATTACTCGCGGGTGATCAAGCCCCTCGGCAAAGCGATTGACGACCAATCCTTCGGCCGCCTGCGGCGCCGCCCCATCAGGCCAGCCGATAGGTTCAGCGATCTCGACCGTTGGAACCATCTGGGGATCCGGCGCGGCGAGCGTCGGCTCGGTGCCCGTCGTTTCTTCCAGTGTAAATGTGGCGGGTTCGCCTTGAAACAACCACCAGATGACGGCCGCTGCCAGCAGCAGGAGAACCAGGATTGCGATCAGGATTTTCTTGAAAGTGCTCATATGAGCGCAGATTAGGCGAGGCTTGGCTTTGCGGCAATCTCTTTGCCCGCTAAGGGCGTATCCATGTTCGATTTTGCTCCCGACCCCGACGCCAGCAAGGCAGACCTCTACCGTGATCTGCTTTCTGCAGCCGACGCGTTGACCGCAGGAGAGCCCGACGGCGTGGCCAACATGGCCAATGTTGCCGCATTGCTGGGAGAATTTCTGCCGGACTGCAACTGGACGGGGTTCTACCGCATGGTCAATGGCGAACTGGTGCTTGGGCCTTTCACAGGTCGTCCGGCCTGTATCCGTATTCCTGTCGGCGTGGGTGTGTGCGGGGCGGCCGCGCAATCGGGCGAAACGCAGCTGGTGGAAGACGTTCATGCCTTCCCCGGGCACATTGCCTGTGATGCGCGCAGCCGGTCCGAACTGGTCGTCCCCATTGCAAAGGACGGTGTGGTCACGGCAGTTATCGATCTCGATAGCCCTAAAGCCGGGCGTTTCGATCGGGAAGATCGCAAGGGGATCGAGGCGCTTGCCGCCATGCTGACAGGCCGGGTCTAGGCCACCCGTCATGCCCCGGATCGGGACAGCATTCCAGTAACTCTGGAAAATTCGCGCGTTCTCAAGGTAAATATGCGGTTAACCGGGCGATTGGCCCGATTCCGCACAAGGAACCTTGCGCAATGTCGACCCGTTTTTCCCTGCTTCTGGCCAGCGCCGCCTCGCTGACGCTTTCTGTCCCGGCATCGGCTCAAGACAAAACCGGCCCGGTGATCGAACATCGCGAGGTGCTGGTATCCTCGGGCAACCACAATGGTGAGTGGCAAGGTCAGTGGCAGGAAGGGAACACCTGGCGCGGCACCTGGGACGGAACCTACACCACGCCAGACGGAGACGTGCTGCATGGTGAGTACGACGGGACATTCATCGGAGAGGGTCACTTCGTAGCGGATGATGGGCATTTGCTCGCGCTTGGCGAAGACGGTTGGCGCGAACACGACGGCGAGTACGAGGTTCATATCGAGCGCCGCCCTATGGATATCAGCGCCTCTCCCGACGGGAGATTGGGCTACTCGTTGACGGAGCGCGAAGCATGGCTTTCCGACTGCCGCCTGCTGATGGCCCACCACGGGGGTTATACGCCCTATTACGACCGTGATCATGACGTAGGCGGAGGTCAGCTCGGCGGACTTCTTGGGGCACTCGTCGGCGGGTTTGCCGGTAATCGTATTGACAATGATGGAAGCCGCCTTGCCGGCACCCTGATCGGCGCGGGCATAGGCGGTGTTGCAGGCGCGGTGATCGGGTCGGTGATCGAAGGCGGCGACGATGATCGCTACGAAGACTACGAATTCGATGCCAACGAACTGTGGGCCGCGCGTTATTGTGACGCTTACCTGCGGCGCTACGAGATGGGAGGCGGTGTCGGCCTATCAGGCCAGCCGAGCTACGGACACGCGGCGACATGGACGCAGGCGGTCAGCGCGGGACACGGGCATGAACGCCGCCGCCATCGCCACGGTCCGGAATGCACAACGACAGTTCGTGAAGAATGGGTCGAAGTGGAGCGCCCCGCCCCCGCCGCACGCCCTGCCCGCCGCGTCATTCCGCGGCCGCAGCCGAGCGGCAAGACCGTCCGGTAGAGTAAGACGATACGCCCTGAAAGTCGCGCCGCGCAACAAACGGGTCCGGCAAGCTATTGTAATAGCGTTAAATTCCGCCACCTGTCAGGCGCTGGCAGATCAGGTCCAGCTGATCCAGCGTGCGGAAACGCACGGTCACCGTTCCCGAGCGCGGATCGTCATCCGCCGTGATCTTAACCGGCAGCCCCAGGAATTCCTCGAGGTGATTCTCCACCGCCGCAATATCGGCATCCTGTGCCGGATCACGTGGCGGCCTTGCCTGACGCCTTACCGGTGCCTCGCCTCCATTTCGGGCCTTGCGCGCCAGTTTCTCGACGTCGCGAACCGATAGACTCTCTTTCACCGCCTTGTCGGCGATTTCGGCCGCATCGTCCAAACCGATCAATGCGCGTCCGTGACCCATGTCCAACCGTCCCGCCTGGAGATGGTCGAGCACGCCCTCGGGTAGCGACAGCAGCCGTTGGAGATTGGCCACGTGGCTGCGAGATTTTTCGACCAGGCCCGCGATCTCGGCCTGCGTCATGTCCTCCAGCTCGGCCAGGCGCTGATAGGCGCGCGCCTCTTCTACCGGGTTCAGATCTTCGCGTTGGATATTCTCGATTAGCGCGAGCGCCATGACGTCACGCTCGTCAAGATCGCGAATTATAGCAGGGATTTCATGCATTTGCGCCTTTTGCGACGCCCGCCAGCGACGCTCGCCAGCGACGAGCTGAAATTTCCCCTTGGCTATCGGCCGCACGATAATGGGCTGGATCACACCGCGAGATGCAATGGAAGCAGCGAGTTCGGCCAGCGTTTCATCGTCGAAATGGGTGCGGGGCTGGTCAGGATGCGGTTCGATATCTGCTATGGCCAGCATCGCGAGGCCGTTGGCCCGCAGTTCACCCTCCTGCCCGCTGGCGGATGATGCGCCGTCCCGTCTTTCACGCGCGGTGCCCCCTTGCGCGACCAGCGGTTCCTCACGCTTCATGTCGCCCATCAAAGCGCCCAGACCCTTACCCAGCTTCCGGCGGGAAGCGGGAGGACGTCCCGCGCCAGTTTCCGTGACGGCTGTGTCATTCGCGGCTTTTTCGGCTTTACTCATGCCGCTTTCCTCTCTTCTGGCAGTCGACCGATCAGTTCACGCGCAAGTGCCATGTAAGCACGGCTTCCCGGGCACGAATGGTCGTAAATCAGGGCCGGAAGCCCATGACTGGGCGCTTCGGAAAGACGGACATTGCGCGGGATGACCGACTCGAAAACCAGATCACCCAAACATTCCCGCACATCGTCAGAAACCTGGTCCGTCAGGCGATTCCGGCGGTCGAACATGGTCAGCGCGATGCCGATAATGCCCAGATCGGGATTGAATCGCTGTTGCACCTGCTCGACTGTCTGCAGGAGCTGACTGAGGCCCTCCAGAGCAAAGAATTCGCACTGCAATGGGACCAGCAGCGTGTCGGCCGCGCACAGGGCGTTGAGTGTGAGAAGACCCAGCGAAGGGGGACAATCGATAAAACAGATATCGTGGCCCTGGTGATTGGCGAACGCGCGACGCAGGCGGTGCGTGCGCTCCTCTACGCCAACCAACTCGATTTCGGCTCCGCTCAGATCGACCGTGGCAGGAAGTAGGTCCAATCCGGGTATGGATGAGGCCACCACGCATTCGCTCACGGGGACATTATCGACGAGAACGTCGTAACTCGACATATCCCGTTCCGCAGCGCCCAGACCCACACCTGTTGATGCATTGCCCTGGGGATCGAGATCGACGAGCAAGGTTCGCCACCCGCTCGCAGCCATGGCGGTAGCGACGTTTATGGCTGACGTGGTTTTTCCCACCCCGCCTTTCTGATTGGCTATGGCTATGACGATCATCGAATCGTAGGCCTCCCTTTGCCGATGAGTATCCCCGCAGTAGGGTCGGTTTTCGATTGTTCCACGTGGAACATCTTTCGAATCGCTGGCGGTTGCTCTGACAACTCAATCGCCCCGTTCCGCCCTTTCGGCAACAACCAGGTGGTAGAGCGTGTGGAAAAGCGCGCGGATAACTTCAGCAGCTTATCCAGCGGAGCGAACGCTCTTGCCGTAATTACAGCTATTTCTCGGGTTTCAAGATTCTCAAGACGAGCGGGAGCGACTTCGCAATTTTTTACGCTGAATTCACTGCAGACCTGGCGCAGCCACTCGATGCGGCGTTTTCGAGACTCGACCAATGTTATGGATAAATCTGTCCGCGCAAATGCGAGAACAAGTCCTGGAAACCCCGCTCCCGATCCAAGGTCCATCCACGTACCTGTTTCACGTGGAACATAATCCAATAGTTGCAGGCTGTCCGCAAGATGCCGTGTCCAGACATGATCCAAGCTGGAATTGGAGACGAGGTTCTGGTGCTTATTCTCGGCGATTAACAGTCGTATAAACCGCTCAAGTCGTTCCATCGCCGCCGAATCACATCGCTCAGAGCAATATTCGCGGGCCTGTGCTTCGCTTTCGATCACGCCGGCAGGTTCCTGCGTTTGGCATGGACTAGCAATGCGGCAAGAGCGGCTGGCGTAATTCCTCGTACCCTACCTGCGGCAGCCAAATTTGGGGGCTGGGCCGAACTTAACCTCTCAACCATCTCGTTCGATAGGCCCGGAACTTCCGCGAACGGGAAGTCATCCCCAAGAGTCAGAGCTTCGCTACTCCGCAGGTCGCGCAATTCCGCGTCCTGGCGCGCAAGATATGGAGCATAGGCCGCATCTTCAACGAGTTCGGCCGCAACTTCGCTTCTCGCATCAAGCCCATCAGGCAACCAAGGCGTAAGTTCTGGTAAATGTAAATCAGGCAGTGACAACCATTCCGCAAGATTCTTGCGCCCCCAATCGCGTTTCACTGCGAGACCTGCATCGTGCAATTCGGTTGCGGGCACTGCGAGGTTTAATGCATTGTTCCACGTGGAACGTTCCTGTTCGCGCCTCTCAAACCAGTCGCGGCGGGTTTTCCCGACGCAACCGGCCTCAAGTGCTATCGGGGTCAACCGAGAACTCGCATTGTTCGCCCTCAAACGTAGCCGGTATTCGGCTCTGGCGGTCAGCATGCGATAGGGCTCGCTGACTCCATGCAAGGTGAGGTCGTCGATCATCACGGCCATATAGCTGTTGGAACGATCAATGCCGGGAGGCGCCTGGAGGCGGATTTCAGCGGATGCATTCAGGCCGGCAATCAGACCTTGTGCGGCTGCCTCTTCATAGCCTGTGGTGCCATTGATCTGGCCGGCGCAATACAGACCCGCAAGGGCTTTCAGTTGAAGGTCTGGGCCTAGGGCGCGGGGATCTATGTGATCGTACTCAACCGCATACCCCGGCACCTCCATCGATACCTTCTCCAACCCATCCATCTCTCGCAGCATCGCCAGCTGAACATCGACGGGCAAACTGGTGCTAATGCCGTTTGGATAGACCAAATGGGTGTCCAGTCCTTCTGGCTCTAGGAAAACCTGATGCCCATCCCTGTCAGCAAAACGATGTATCTTGTCTTCGATCGATGGACAATACCGTGGTCCGACGGCATCGATCGCCCCCGTGAACATGGGCGATCGATCGAGATTCTGCGCAATAATCTCATGCGCACGCGGATTGGTTCGGGTTATCGCGCAAAACACCTGCGGATTTTGCCTGCGGACCGTCAGATCCGACATGGTCCATTCTTCGCTGTCGGAGGGCTGCTCCGCCAGACGCGCCCAATCGATCGTTCGCCCATCAAGCCGTGGCGGTGTCCCGGTTTTCAACCTGGCCATCGGCAACTGTGCCGCGCGCAACTGCTGCGCCAACTTCTGGGCTGAGTTCTCCCCGATCCGGCCGCCCTCTAATCGCTCTTCTCCCCTGAAAAGAGTACCGCCAAGAAAAGTGCCCGTACACAGGATGACCGCTCGCGAGCGTATTTCGGAGCCGTCGGAAAGTCGGATACCCTGCACACGCTCACCAACAAGGAGAAGCTCGCTCGCTTCTCCCTCAATGACCTGCAGATTTTTCTGGCGCGCAATCATTCCCTGAACCGCCTGCCGGAATAGCTTGCGGTCTGCCTGGACGCGCGGGCCCTGGACGGCGCTACCTTTTGAGCGGTTCAACAACCGATAGTGGATCGCTCCAGCATCTGCGGCTCGGCCGAGCAAACCGTCAAATGCATCCACTTCCCGAACCAGATGCCCTTTGCCAAGACCGCCAATGGCAGGATTGCAACTCATCGCGCCGAGGGTATCCGCGTCGAATGTGACGAGCGCGGTCCGCACACCGGTTCGGGCTGAGGCGCAAGCCGCCTCACATCCAGCATGGCCCCCGCCAATAACAATCACGTCGAAATCGTACATTGACGCAGCCTTTAGCCGATCTGTTCCACGTGGAACAGGCTATTTCCCGATACAAAATCGGCCGAATAACGCATCAAGAACATCCTCGGTCGAGGTCCTGCCCACAAGCGTATCGAATGCTCGACGGGTTCGGCGGAGGTTTTCCGCCACCAGCAGCGGATCGCTTTCCCTATGCGCCATCTCGAGATGTTCGACCGCCTCACGCAAATGATCCCGCTGGCGCTTGTTTAGCGCCGCTCCTCCGGGTTTGGGCATCATCGAGCGTGCCGCATCGATCAATGCACTTCGCAAGGTTTGCATACCTTCATTCGTCAAAGCGGAAACACGAAAATCAGGGGAACGCTTGCTTGCCAGCGCGTCGCGATCGATTTGAGCGGCGATTTCCCAACTTCCTTGAGGCCCCTGCCCTTCTTCCCCTAACCAGAGCACAAGGTCGGCCTTGGCAATTTCATCCTTCGCACGCGAAATGCCAATCGACTCAATCTCGTCGTCGCTATCGTCGCGAAGACCGGCCATGTCAGCAAAAGTGAACGGTATTCCGGACAGCGCTACCGATCGCGTCAGCACATCGCGCGTCGTACCGGCAATGTCCGCCGTTATTGCAGCTTCGCTCTCGATGAGGGCGTTGAATAGCGTCGACTTGCCAGCATTCGGAGGGCCTGCCAGTGCCACACGAAACCCCTCGCGCAGCGTCTCCGCATGCGGTGCGGCAAGGCTCGTACGCAAGTCAGCCTCAAGGTCAGAAAGGTCTTCCGAGAAACGTTCCGGCAGACCCGCGACATCATCCTCATCGTCAAAATCCAGCACGGCTTCGACCTGTGCAGACAGGCGCAACAGGTCCTCGCGCCAGCTCTCTACCTGTCGCGACAACGCGCCACCGGCCATCGCCAGAGCGCTGCGACGCTGGAATTCGGTCTCGGCCGATAAAAGATCCGCCAGCCCTTCGGCTTCGGCGAGATCAATGCGACCGTTGGCAAATGCTCGACGCGTGAATTCACCCGGCTCCGCCCGACGACAACCATCGAGTTCGTCGATCGCCTGCTCCACCGCAGCTATGACGGCGCGCCCCCCATGGCAATGAAGTTCGGCGAGGTCATCGCCGGTTACAGAATTGGGCGAGGGGAAAAAGAGCACTAACCCGTCGTCGAGTGTTTCACGTGAAACATTGCGGAAAGTAGTTCGCACCGCACGGCGCGCCGGTGGAATGGTTCCAACGATTGTCTCGAGTACATAACGTACTTGCGGTCCGGTGATGCGGATAACGCCAATTCCTGCAGGTGGCTGCCCGCTCGATAGCGCGTAGATCGTGCTCATCGTAAAGCTAGCCAGTCGAGTCTTTGCCTGCAGACGGGGACCTACCACCGCCACCCTTTGCAGCGTTCTCCATGAAATTCTGGAACATCTTCATGCCCATCTGGCCCATCGGAGCAAGCTGTTTGGCATACTGCTCCAGCTGCTCGATATTGGTAACACCCTGCATCGCCTTCGAAATCGACTCGACGTAAATCTCATTAGCCTGTTCGACGTCCGGCAGACCCATGAAGCGACGCGCCTCTTCGGGCGAGCAGTCGATCTCGATATTGACCTTCATCTCGGACACCTTTCACAATACGTGCGTAGTTAGTCGTATGACCAATCGTGACGCGCAGGAGAAACATATATGAGCGAGACAGTGCGGATTACCACCCTCGAAGGACCCGACGCCTTCGATTGCTATATTGCGCGGCCCGCAGGGACTGCAAAATCCGCGATTATCGTGATCCAGGAGATTTTCGGCGTCAACGCCGGCATCCGTCGCAAGTGCGACAAATTGGCCGAAGAAGGCTATCTCGCCCTTGCGCCCGATCTGTTCTGGCGGCTTGAACCGGCCGTGGAACTCGATCCCGACATCGAACCTGAATTTGAAACCGCGCTCAAACTGATGGGCAAGTTCAACCAGGATCAGGGCATTCGCGATATTGAAGCGACGATTCACTACGCTCGCACACTTGCCTCAACAGGAAAGGTCGGCGCTGTGGGCTACTGCCTGGGCGGTCGCCTTGCCTACATAACAGCTGCGCGGACCGATGCCGATGCAACCGTCGGATATTATGGCGTCGGGATCGACGAACTACTGCGTGAGAAGCACGCCATTGCCCACCCGTTGATGCTGCACATTCCGACCGAAGATGGTTTTGTCGACAAGGATACGCAAAAGGCCATGCATGAAGGGTTGGACGATCACCCCAAGGTGACGCTGCATGACTACGAAGGCTTGGACCATGGCTTCGCCACGGAGTTTGGCAAGCGAAGGGATGAGAAAGCTGCAGAACTGGCAGACCAACGCACGGCGGAGTTCTTTGCCCAGCACCTGAGCTGATCGTCTGGATGCCGAATGCAAAAAGGGGGCCGCAAAGCCCCCTTTTATTTTTTTCCAGATACTTCTTTCGAATTTCTACTGGTTCATCGTCTCGAAGAAGTCTTCGTTGGTCTTCGAATCCTTCATCTTGTCGAGCAGGAATTCCATCGAGTCGATCGTGCCCATCTGCATCAGGATACGGCGCAGGACCCACATCTTGGAGAGCTGATCCTTGTCCACCAGCAGCTCTTCCTTGCGAGTGCCGGACTTGCCAACGTCCAGAGCCGGGAAGATGCGCTTGTCGGCCACCTTGCGGTCCAGCACGATCTCGCTGTTACCGGTGCCCTTGAACTCCTCGAAGATCACCTCGTCCATACGGCTACCGGTATCGATCAGCGCGGTTGCGATGATGGAGAGCGAGCCGCCCTCCTCGATGTTGCGTGCAGCGCCGAAAAAGCGCTTCGGACGTTGCAACGCATTGGCATCCACACCGCCCGTCAGAACCTTGCCGGAGCTGGGAACAACGGTGTTGTAGGCACGGCCGAGGCGCGTGATCGAGTCGAGCAAGATCACTACGTCCTTCTTATGCTCTACCAGGCGCTTGGCCTTCTCGATTACCATTTCGGCAACCTGCACGTGGCGCGAAGCAGGCTCGTCGAATGTCGACGAGATGACTTCGCCATTCACGCTGCGCTGCATGTCGGTGACTTCTTCGGGACGTTCGTCCACCAGCAGCACCAGCAGGAACACCTCAGGGTGGTTATCCGTGATGGCCTTGGCAATGTTCTGCAACAGCACGGTTTTACCCGTGCGCGGCGGCGCCACGATCAGGGCGCGCTGGCCCTTGCCCTGCGGCGAGATGAGGTCGATCACGCGGGCCGACTTGTCCTTGACCGTGGGGTCCTTCGTATCGAGATTCAGGCGACTGTCGGGATAGAGCGGCGTGAGGTTATCGAAGTTGGTGCGATGGCGCACCGCATCGGGATCCTCGTAATTGACTTCCTTCAGCTTGGTAAGCGCGAAGTAGCGTTCACCATCCTTGGGCGCGCGGATTTCGCCTTCCACCGTATCCCCGGTGCGCAGGCCCCATTTGCGGACCTGGTTAGGCGAGACGTAGATATCGTCCGGCCCGGCGAGGTAGTTGGCTTCGGGGCTGCGCAGGAAGCCGAAACCGTCCTGCAGCACTTCGATAGTGCCGATGCCGAGGATTTCTTCGCCCTCTTCCGCCACTTCCTTGAGGATGGCGAACATCAGTTCCTGCCGGCGCAGAGTCGAGGCACCTTCGACGCCCAGTTCCTCGGCCATGGAAACCAGCTCTGCCGGCGCCTTCTGTTTTAGTTCCTTGAGATGCATTTTCTTTATATTCCAGATAGTTGGGGTACCGGCAGGTCAATATGGGCTTGGAGAAAGCAGACCTTGGTGGCGCGAATGATCGGCGCGCCTTTGCCGTTGGAGATTCATGCAGATATGGCTTTCACCAATTCCGGTCAATTCGCAAATCGCAAGTGAGCCGAAACTCGCCTGTAAATCAGAACGGTTTGACGATCACGAGGATAACGATCAGCGCCACCGCCACGCCGGGCACTTCGTTCAGCAGTCGCAGCTTTTTGCCGGAGAGAGGTCGCTCTCCGCGCGCCAGTTTCTTAGCGTATCCCGCCATGTAGCCATGATAGCCCGACAGAATCAGAACCAGCAGTAATTTCGCATGCAGCCAGCCTTGCGACCATGCATCGAGCACGATGGCGAGCGCGATGCCAAGTGCCCAGACCACGATAATCGAGGGCAGCAGAATGATTTTGAGCAGCTTGCGCTCACGATCGGCAAATCGGGCCGCTTCGTCAGAGCCTTCAGGCGCTTCCTGGTGATAGATGAACAGGCGCGGGAGCATGAACAGCCCGGCGATCCAGAAAATCACGAAGATGATATGACCGGCCTTGAGCCAGAGATAGGTCATGGAAAGCACATCCTGCATAGCGCGTATCTAGGGCCACAATAGCCTTGCGTCATCCCCTCATCCGCGCACGATCTGGAGAAGTCTTTCCACATGGGCGATCGGGGTTTCCTTGTCGATGCCATGGCCCAGATTGAATATGTGCGGGCGCCCTTCGAATGCCGAGAGAATATGCCGCGCCGAATCTTCCATCGCCTTGCCGCCAGCCAGCAGCAGCATGGGATCAAGATTGCCCTGCACCGGCATATCCGCGGGCAGTTCGGAATTGATCCAGACAGGATCGGTCGTCTCGTCGATCCCCAGCGCATCCACCCCGGTTTCACGGGCATAGGCAGGCAACTTGGCGCCCGCCCCCTTGGGGAAACCGATGACGGGAACACCGGGGCGCTGTTCGTGAATGGCGGCAGCAATGCGAGCGTTGGGTGCGATCACCCATTTTTCGAACTGTGCAGGACTGAGCGAACCGGCCCAGCTGTCGAAAAGTTGCACCGCTTCTGCACCGGCATCGATCTGTCCGACGAGATATTCGATACTCGCGCTCTCGATTGCGCCGATCAGCGAGGCAAAGGCCTCGGGATCGCGGTAGGCCAGCTTGCGCGCCGTGCCCTGGTCTTTCGAACCCTGCCCGGCCACCATGTATGTCGCCACCGTCCATGGAGAACCCGCAAAGCCCAGCAAGGTGGTCTCAGAGCCCAAACGCGCCTTCACAGCCGCCACGGTACGGTAGATCGCATCAAAGTGATGGAAGGCACGCTCCAGCCCTTCCCAGGCCCCATCGGCGAGCGAAGGAGCAAGCCGCGGTCCCTCGCCAGCTTCGAACCACAGGTCCTGACCCAGCGCGTGCGGCACGATGAGGATATCCGAAAACAGGATGGCACCATCGAAACCGAAGCGGTCGATCGGCTGGATCGTGACCTCGGCTGCCGCTTCATGATCGTAGACCAGTTCCAGAAATCCGCCCTTTTCCGCGCGCAATTCGCGGTATTCGGGAAGGTATCGTCCAGCCTGCCGCATGAGCCAGACCGGGCGTCTTGCGGTCCGCTGACCGGCAAGCGTTTCAAGGAGACATCCGGGCATCGAAGAGTCCAATCAAACAATAAATATATATATTATAAAGGATTTAGGACGTTGTTGGTCCTGTGGATTTCGGGGATATCGCGCCTTTGCCTGAATTCTGCCGGATTGAGAACCCATTTCAGGGCGTGCGACTCATGCTCGCTGGCGAGTCAAACGAGTCTTCTCCCCGCTATCCCCAGACTGTTAAGAACCAGGCTCATCTGTCTATGACCCGTCTCATCGAACCGGTTTGGATCGGGGGCTAACTTAACCGACAGCTTGTCCGCAGATCGATCCCGTGGTTTATGCCAGTGCTTATCCACATGGCCAGACTGCACCTTCATCTTCTCTCTGACTCGACCGGCGAAACGCTGGAAATGCTTGCAAAGGCAGCGCTGGCGCAGTTCGGCGATGCCGATGTGCAACGCCATTTCTGGCCGATGGTGCGATCTGTGCAGCACCTCGAGCGGATCATCGATGACTTCAAGACCAACCCCGGACTTGTTCTCTACACGTTGAGCAACGAGGCCACGCGCAAGCGGCTGGAGGAATGCTGTCGCCAGCTTGCCCTGCCCCATGTCGCCGCACTGGACCCTGTCGTGGAGGCGCTGGAAGAACGGCTGGGCCAGGAAGCGCACGGTCGCCCCGGCGGCAAGAACAAGATGGACGCCGAGTATTTCGAGCGCGTCGATGCCATCCAGTTCACCATCGCCCATGACGACGGCATCAGCTGGGACGACTGGGAAGAGGCCGATATCCTGCTGGCGGGCGTTTCGCGCACCTCGAAAACGCCGACGAGCATCTACCTTGCGAACCGTGGCTTCAAGGTGGCCAATATTCCCCTGGTGGTGGAAAGCCCGCCGCCGAAGATGCTGTTCGGATTGCGCCATCCCATGGTGGTGGGCCTGACCACGGCGCCCGCGCGGCTGATACAGATCAGGCGCAACCGGCTGCTTTCCCTGAACGAAAAGACCGAGACCGCCTACGTGAACGAGGACAAGGTCAGCAAGGAAGTCGCCTTTGCCCGCCGCATGTTTGCCGACAATGGCTGGCCCGTGATCGACGTAACCCGGCGTTCGATCGAGGAAACCGCGGCAGCGATCATCAAGCTCTACCAGGAACGCGAAGGTCGCCGCGAAAACGACCGCGCCCCGCAGTCCGGCACAAAACCGATATGATCGTACCGGCATGATTGTACTGGCGTCGAAATCCGCGTCGCGCCGCGCCATGCTGGAAGCGGCAGGCGTCGCCTTCGAGGTACGAGCGGCCAATGTCGACGAGCGGGCGCTGGAAGCTGCGCTGAAGGACGCCGCGCCGGACGAGGTCGCGCTTGAGCTCGCCAAGGCTAAGGCGCTTGCAGTCGCAGAAAACGAACGACCCGTGCTCGGCAGCGATTCGCTGGTCGTGGTCGACGGGCAACGGTTCGACAAGCCGGCAGACCGTGAAGAGGCGGCAAACCACCTGCGTGCCTTCTCCGGCCACACGATGCAGCTTCATTCCGCTGCTGCCATAGCACGCGATGGCAAGATTATATGGCAGCACGCTGCCCGCGCCGACCTGACGGTGCGCAATCTCTCGGATCGCTTTATCGAGGGCTATCTCGATGCCGAATGGCCGGATGTCCGATATTGCGTTGGAGTATTCCGTATCGAAGCGCTCGGTCCGCAGCTTTTCACCAAGATCGAGGGCGACCAGTTTACCGTACTGGGCATGCCGCTGCTGCCGGTGCTGGGCGCACTGCGCGATTTTGGGGAGTTGCCGGAGTGACCCGCCCTGTTTCCCGATATGCAGAGGTAATTGGCGACCCGATAGCGCAATCGAAATCGCCGCTCATTCACAACCACTGGTTGCGAAAGCTCGGTTACCAAGCCGACTACCGGGTATGCCAGGTTACCGCCGGAAAACTGTCCGATTATATCGCGGCGCGCCGAGAAGATCCGGACTGGGCAGGCTGCAATGTCACCATGCCAAACAAGCAGGCGGTGATGCGGTTGCTGGATGGGATGGATCACCTCGCCGAAGCGGTGGGGGCGGTCAATACCATTATTCCCGCAGATGATGGCACGTTGCTTGGCACAAACACCGATGGCGCCGGCTTTCTTGAACCTTTACGCCCTTATCTGGCGAAGCAGCACCTGTTTCGCATGGCGCGCATTCTCGGCACAGGCGGTGCGGCGCGCGCGATTGTCTGGGCGCTGGCCGACAAAGGGTTCACCATCGTGCTGGCCGGGCGCGATCCGGACAAGGCGCGGAAAATTCTGGACGAACTTGCTCCGGGCGGTGAGCACCACGCCGCCCCCCTGTCGCATTTTGCCGAACCGACGGATTTCCCTTTCGACGACCGCGAAGGCTGTTTCGATCTGGTGGTGAACGCCAGTCCGCTGGGGATGGAGGGCCAGCCGCCTCTGCAATTCGATTTCAGCCACGTACCGCCGGGCAGCATTATCTACGATATCGTCACCGCTCCGCTGGATACGCCCCTGTTGCAAGCGGCCAGAGCGAAAGGGTTTCGCAATATCGATGGCCTATCGATGCTGATCGGGCAGGCGGCCGTCGCCTTCGAGAAATTCTTCGGCATGGCCCCGCCGCGGGAGGAGAACGACGTGGAATTGCGCAGGATATTGACCCAGTGAGCAACGCGAGACCCCTTGTCATCGGGCTGACCGGATCGATCGCCATGGGCAAGAGCACGGTGGCGCAGATGTTCGAGGATGCAGGCGTGCCGGTGTTCGACGCCGATGCCGAGGTGCGGCGAATGCAAGGGCCGGGAGGCGACCTGCTTCCCGCGATCGAGGCGGCTTTCCCCGGCAGTACCGGTCCGGAAGGGGTCCGGCGCGAAGAACTCGGCAGTATCGTGTTCGGCGATGCCGATGCGCTCGCTCGGCTTGAGACGATAGTGCACCCAGCGGTCGGCAGGCAGCGAGAGCAGTTCCTTAAAACCAACGCGGTCGCGCCGATGGTGGTGTTCGACATACCCTTGTTGTTCGAAAAAGGGGCCGCCTCGCTGGTGGACACGGTGGTGGTCGTGTCCGCTCCGGCGCAGGTCCAGCGTGACAGGGTGCTGGCCCGCAAGGGCATGACCGAGGAAAAGTTCGCGCAGATCCAGGAAATTCAACTTCCCGACGCTGAAAAGCGCGCGCGTGCAGATCACGTGATCGATACCGGTACCCCGCTGGATGAAACGCGGGCCCAGGTTCAGGCACTGGTGGACAAGCTGCAAGCCGACTTGCGCAGCTAGCCCAACACAGGCGATAGGACGGTCATGCGCGAGATCATATTCGACACCGAAACGACAGGACTGGACCCCAGGACAGGCGACCGGATGGTGGAGATCGGCTGCATAGAGATGGTCAACCGCGTGGCAACCGGGCGCAGCTTTCACGAATATTTCAACCCCGATCGCGACATGCCGGCAGAGGCCGAGAAAGTGCACGGCCTTTCCGCCACGTTCCTCTCCGACAAGCCCCGCTTTCGGGAAAAAGTGGAGGCCCTGCTCGAATTTCTCGGCGATTCGCCCCTGGTGGCGCACAATGCGCAGTTCGACTTCGGCTTCCTGAATTTCGAGCTGGAGCAATGCGGCCTTGCCTGTGTCGGCAACGATCGGATGATCGATACGCTGGTGCTGGCCCGCCGCCGCCATCCGGGCGCCAAGCACTCGCTTGATGCGCTATGCTCGCGCTACGGCGTGGACCGCAGCCATCGTACGCTGCATGGCGCGCTGCTGGACGCGGAATTGCTGGCCCAGGTCTATGTCGAATTAACCGGCGGGCGGCAGATCGGTCTGCAACTGGCTGTCGACAACACATCGGCGGAAAAGTCTGTGCCGACACGTTTTGTCCCGAAAACAGGGGAGTACCGTGCACCGCGCCCCCATGCTGCCAGTGCAGCCGAGATTGCCCGGCACAAAGACTTTCTGGAATCGTTGCAATCTCCCCTCTGGACCTCGTGAGACTTACGTCCCACATGGGGTAGAGAAGCGAACGAAAACAAAAGGAGCAACGCCTCATGGATATTCGCGTGTCGGGACACCAGGTCGATACAGGTTCTGCGTTACAGGAGCATGCATCCGACCGACTTGAGACAATCGTCGACAAGCATTTCAAGCGCGCGATTTCATCCTCGGTCACTTTCGGAAAGGCGCCTGCCAGCGGATTTGCCGCCGATATCGTTCTGCATGTGAATCACGGACTTATCCTGAAAAGCCACGGCCAGGCGCAGGATGCGCATGTCGCCTTCGATCAGGCGGCAGAGAAGATCGAGAAGCAGCTGCGTCGCTACAAGCGTCGCCTGAAGGACCGGCACGAGCAAGTGGCCCATTCCGCCAAGGAAGAGGAAGCCGCCTACACCATTTTCGCATCCGAAGAACCGGCGACCGAGGAAGAAGCCGGCGAAGAGTCGCCCCCCATCATCGCGGAAACGCGTATCGATGTGCCCGACGTCAGCGTTTCGGACGCCGTGATGCTGCTGGATTTGCGGCACACCAACGCCCTGTTCTTCAAAAATGCTGGAACCGGACGCCATAATATGGTGTATCGCCGCGAAGACGGCTCGATCGGATGGGTCGAACCGTCCTGACCGCCAGCAGCACGTAAGCTAGACTGTGGCGGCATCAACCGGAGACGGGGGTTTTGGACCGTGCGCCAGATGGCGCTGCGGGTCGCCACGGGATAGCACGAGTTTTCTGAAGCAATGAATTCGATTTTTCTGATGACGCCCGAGTCGGTTTGCGTAACGCAGGCCGATGGCAAGGACCATATACTGCGTCGCCTCGGCGAGTTGTTCGCCGAAGCATATGCTCTCGATGGCTCGATGGTTCTGGAACATCTCGAGGAACGCGAGAATCTGGGAAGCACCGGATTTGGCCGCGGCGTGGCCATTCCCCATGCCCGCATGCCCGGACTGAAACGGCCGGTGGCTGCCCTGCTGAAGCTGGAGCGTCCTGTAGATTTTGCCGCAGCAGATGGGCTGCCAGTTGACTTGGTGTTCGGCCTCCTATCGCCCGCCAACAGCGGCGCCACGCACCTGCACGCTCTGGCCGCGATCTCGCGGCTCGTGCGGGACGAAGGTGTCCACGACGCGCTCAGCGATGCCACCAATGGCGAGGCTCTCTACAGCGTACTGACCAATGCGACGGACCGTGACGCTGCCTGATTCGGCCCGAACGGCGGATGACAGCGCGAAAGAAGCGCACTTTCGCGCCTTGGAGAACCTCTACGCCTCGGCGCCTGTAAACGGGCTATTCGAATCAGATCTGGAGATTGTCGAGGCGGGACGCGCCCGCATAACCTTCCAGGCGCAGGAACGATATTTCCACGCTGCGGGGGCAACCCATGGCACGCTCTATTTCAAGATGCTGGACGATGCCGCCTTCTACGCCGCCAATTCGCTGGTGTCCGATCGTTTCCTACTAACTACCGGATTCAACCTTCATTTTACCAAGCCCTTGCGCGAAGGTCGCGTCATTGCGGAAGGTAAATGGATCAGCGGCAAGCGCCGGATCTTCATCGCCGAAGCGCACCTGATGGATGAAGAGGGCGACGAGATCGGTCGGGGCACGGGCACTTTCATGCGTTCGCACATCGCGCTTTCGGGTATCGATGGCTATCGGCTGCCCGGTTGAGCGCATGCCGGACGATCGCCTCCCCGCCCATCTCGAAGTGAGTGGACTGATCCGCGCGGTGGAGGCCGCTGGCGGGTTCGGCATGGTTCTTTCGAAAGGGGAACGTACTGCCGGAACCTTGATGGTAGTGTGTTGTAATCGCGCCACTTTGGCCCGGGCATACGAGCGGATGCCGCAACTGGACGGCTCGCGAAAATGGACGGTATCCAAGGAACAAGACCCTGAAAACCCTATGGATTTTCATGAATTTTGTCAGCGTAGGGGACGGCAGGATCCCGATCTCTGGGTGGTTGAACTGGATATCGACAACGCGGAACGGTTCATCGATGTTGCAGTGCACAATAGTTGACTCTGAAATCTGATAGCCTATCTGCCGACGAACTTTCCGACAGCGTAGGTTGTTAGGCACCGCAATTCGGCGGTGGTTTTCAGCGCGCAGACGGGGGGATGACCGGCAGGTCCGTTGCGAAACGGGATGTGGGCGACAGACGGTGTTATCGCACCGCGCCCGCCAGCCTGCTCAGGTCTCTCACCGCCTCGAGTAACGGGATCGATGAAATTCATCAGCAAGCGAGTCGGAGCAACCGCTCTGGCTGCAACTTTGGTTGCGACATTCTTCGGCGCCGCAGGTAGCGATGCCGTCGCCCAGGACCAGGCAGAGCAGGATTCGCTCGAAGTGGCCCGGACTCAATCAGCACCGGCTTTCGTTGCATCTGCCGCGGAACCCGAAGTCCGCTTCGTGATGAACGAGGTAGTGCAGGAACTTCCCGAAAAAGCTGAAGTTCCCGAAATTTCTCTTCCAACCCCAGGGGCCGCTGCATCTCTGCGCGAGCTCGTGGGTGACATCGATACCAGCGGCGAGATGTCGCGTGAAATGATGTGCCTTGCACAGGCCGTTTACTTCGAATCGCGTGGTGAACCGCTCGACGGTCAGCTGGCCGTTGCCCGCGTGGTCATCAACCGCGCGGAAAGCTCGCGTTTTCCCGACGATTACTGTTCGGTCGTGACGCAGCGGGCGCAGTTCTCCTTCGTGCGCGGTGGCCGCATCCCTGCCCCCAACCACTCCTCACGCGCATGGACAAAGGCCAAGGCCATTGCCCGCATCGCCCATCGCGACCTGTGGGAAAGCCCAGCCCACGATGCGTTGTATTTCCACGCGACCTACGTGCGTCCGAGTTGGGCCGGTCGCATGACGACGCGCGCAACCATCGATAACCACATTTTCTATCGGTAACTTGCTTGGCGAAGCCGCACAGCCGGCTTCGCCAGCCACACAACGGATCAGGTCTTCAACTCGACCCACACGGGCGTGTGATCGCTGGCTTTCTCTCGTCCGCGATATTCCTTGTCGACACCGGCGGCGGCCATGCGATCCGCTGCTTCGGGCGATAACAGCAGGTGATCGATGCGAAACCCGTGATCGCGCTGCCAGGCACCTGCCTGGTAGTCCCAGAATGTCCACACCCCGCCGCGCGGGTTGAACGTGTCGATCGCATCGATCCAGCCATCACCCAGCAAGCGCGCATAGGCATTTCGCGATTCCGGTTGCATCAAGGCATCGTTCTCCATGGCCTTTACGGACCAGACGTCCTTGTCCTCCGGGATGACGTTGTAATCGCCCAGTACGACGGTGGGCCGTTCCAGCGCAGACAGTTCGGCCATGCGCCTACGCAGCAGCTTCATCCACGCCAGTTTGTAATCGAATTTCGGGCCAGGCTGCGGATTGCCGTTGGGCAGGTAGAGGTTGCAGACACGCACGCCGTTTACGTCGGCTTCCAGATAGCGAGCTTGCTCGCCCTCGCCTTCCTTGGGTCCATCAATGCCCAGCCCGCGCTGCGTTTCTACCGGCGCAACGCCATCGGCGAGAATGGCAACACCGTTGAAACCCTTCTGGCCGTGCCAGATTGCCTTGTATCCCATGTCCTCGAACTCGGACGCCGGGAAGCCTTCGTCCTGTGTCTTGATTTCCTGCAGACAGGCAACAGCAGGACGGGTTTCTTCCAGCCATTCCTTGAGGCGCGGCAGACGCGCCTTGATCCCGTTGATGTTGTAGCTGGCGATCCGCACAGATGTACTCAGATGCCGAAGGAGCTGCCGCAGCCGCAACCGGCAGCGGCATTGGGATTTTCCACGCGGAAAGCAGCGCCGCCCAGCGATTCGACGTAATCCACCGTGCAACCCGCCACGAGGTCGAGACTGACAGGGTCGACGACCAGTCGGACGCCGTCGGTTTCGCTCACCGCGTCATCGGCCTCCGGGGCATCATCCAGTTCGAACTTGTACTGAAAGCCCGAGCAGCCACCACCCTCCACGGACAGTCGCAGGACTGCGGGCTTGTCCTGTTTCTTGGCAATCAGGCCGATGCGCGAGGCGGCGGCTTGGGTGAGTGTAAGTGAACTGGTCATATCAACCGATGTAGTGACCTTACGGCCTACCCTCAAGCTGTGGCGATATATTCACGCATTTGCTGAGCTTCGGCCTCGATGATTTCCATGCGGTATTTCACCAGGTCACCGATGGAGACAAAGCCGATCATCTTCGCGCCGTCCATCACTGGAAGGTGGCGGATACGGCGGCGCGTCATCAGGGAAAGCGCCTTCAGGGCATCGGTGTCCAGGTCTATGGTGATGGCAGGCGACGTCATGACCTCGCCAACCGGGCGCGGAAGCACTTCCGCCCCGTCACGTGCGACGCAATAGAGCAGATCGCGTTCAGAAAAGATGCCCGCGATACCATCGCCATCCATCACGGGCAGGGCGCCGATCTTCTTGTCCGCCAGCAGCGTTGCCGCCAGCTGCACGCTATCCTGCGGCGTACAGGAAACGATCGTGTGATCGCGGTTGTTGACGATCTTGGAAATGGACATTCTCGCTCTCCTTCATGTGTTGCGCGCCGGAGTCTGCCGCGATTGTGCCACGACAGGGCGGCTCTGGGCAAATCATGGCCTATTGGACCCTTGCTGTATCCACCGTCCGCAGGCATGGCTCACCTCATGTCAAAGCCTTCCCCGCTCGACGATCCGGAAAACGCTGCCTTCGCGTGGGCGCGATATCGCCGCCTGATGCGACTTATGATGGGGATCACGCTGTCAACGGTAATCATCGCCCTGGCAGTGATCTACAAGCAAGTGGACGAGGTTTCTCCGCACCTCTTCATCGCCGCAGCGCTGGGCATCGGTTTCTCGATGCTATTGATGAGCGCGTTGATGGGGCTGGTGTTTCTTTCCAGCGGTACCGGCCATGACAATGCGGTGGAGCACGATCTGGATAAACTGGATCCGGATGCCGCGGGTTCGAATGGCCAGCACAGGGACCGGCCGAGGGATCGCCGAACCATGGGCTGGAAAGAGGGCGCGGAGCGCTAATCGCGCTTCGGCCTCAGGCGAAACTCTTCTACCGGCTGGCCGCCGATCAGGTGTTCCTGGATAATTCGTTCCAGTACCTCTTCGGTACAGGAACGGTACCATACGCCGTCGGGATAGACGACGGCGACAGGTCCCGCTTCGCAAACTTGCAGGCAATCGGCCTTGGTGCGCTGGACGCCGCCCTTTCCGGCGATGCCCAGCTGTTTCATCCGACGTTTCAGATACTTCCAGGCGCGCTCCCCGACGTCGCGTTTGCAGCACTTCTCCTTGCCTGCCATCGCGCAGATGAAGATATGACGTTCGATCGACTCCCCGCCGATCTTGGCAAGAGCACGTTCGGCCTTTTCGATTTCTCGCTTGTTAGTCAGGGCTTCTTTCCGGCGATGCGGGCGATCTCGGCTTTCACGAGGCGTTCGACTATTTCGGGCAGATTCGCATCCAGCCATTGCGCCAGCATTGGGCGCATCATTTCGCGCACCAGGCCTTCCACCGAAGTCTCTCCGGAGCGCACGATCTGCGGCTTGGCAGGAGGATCGGACAACATTGCCAGCGCAGCAAGCGACTGGCGCATGGCATCGGCAGCGCGATCGGTGGTAAGTTTCTCCTCACTTTTCCCGCTATCGTCGCTGACTTCGATCGGGTCGCTCTCATCCTCGTCTTCGTGAAGAGTGGAGCCGACCAGGCCCAGGTCGAGAATGTCGTCCTCCTCGTCCTCTTTGGATTCCTGCCGGGCCACGAGGCCTTCACGGCGGCGCGCCTTGGTAGCCTGCGCTGCCTCGCTGGCATCGCGCGCAATCACCTTCTTGATCGAATCAAGAATTTCCTCGACCGACGGTTCGCCTTCCTGCCGCATTCAATTCCCCTGGGTATTCAGCTGCCCTGGTGCCGTATCCGAATAATCGATGATTTCGGTATCGAATTCTTCCAGCGGCTGGTTGCCATCAACTTCCCCATCCGGGGCCATGATGTCAACGGTTCGCGAACTCGTGGCGACAGGTTCGGGGTCGCGCTGCCAATCCCAGATAATGCCGCGAACGCGATCGTAATTGTCGATGGGATCGTAAAGCACGCCCTCGTCGCCAAGGCCCAGATCGCGCGCCTCGGCCCTGCCCATCGCCGCGAGCAGGGAAAAACCGGCGACGTAGGCGTTGCGCCGCGCGGTTACGAGCTGGACCTGCGCGCTGAGCAATTCCTGCTGCGCATCGAGGATATCGAGAACGGTCCGGTTGCCCACCGTGTTTTCGGCGCGAACACCCTCCAGGCTGAGGGCAGCGGCATCGACCGCCGCCTGGCTGGAGGCGATAATTGCATTGGCCGCGCGCCAGCTGGAATAGGCCGCACGCACCTGGGCGATAATGTTGCGTTCCGTGGCGATAACCTGCTCGAGCTGTGCCTGCGCCTGCGCCGTGGCCTGTCGCTGCTGCGCGGCAACGCGGCCACCCTGAAACAACGGCAAGGTCATGCGGATACCGGCCGTGGCGCTGGTGGCCGTCTGGTCTGCCGTGGTGCCCGGGACGGCACCCAGAGTACCGAGGAAGTTCTGGTAGCCGCCGTTGGTGAAGGCGCTGAAGGTGGGCAAGCGGCCCGCGCCGGCAACTTCGATATCGAACCCTGCGGCAACGGCCCGTTCCTGCGCTGCGAGGAGGTCGGGATTGTTCTCCAGCGCCACCTGCACCGCCATGTCGGGGCTTTCGGGAAGGCCCGGAAGAGGTGGCGGCGGCTGCAGATCGGTAGGCGCTTCACCCACCAGGGCAATGTAGTTTTCGCGCGCCGAAAGCAGGTTCGCCTCCGCCGTGCGCAAGTCCCCGCGTGCCAGAGCCAGCCGGCTTTCCGACTGCGCCACGTCGGTGCGCGTCAGGTCTCCGATTTCGAAACGGTCGCTGGTGGCTTCGAGGTTGATCGAGAGCACTTCGACATTGTTGGCCGACAGACCGACGAGCGCCTCGTTCAGGATGACATTCATGTAGGTCGAGACGACCTGTGTGAAAATCGTGCTCTCGGTACCGCGAAGGTCTGCCCTGCCCGCTTGCACCCGGTTTTCCGCCGCGCGGATGCCGTTTTTCACAGCCCCGCCCTGATATAGCGGAACGGCGAGATCGACGCCGGCATTGATCTGGCGTTCCGGCGCGATGAAGCTGGTAGAGTTCTGTACGAGGAATTCGGAGTATGTCGTGGTCGTGTTGACCGAGGGCAGACCCTGGGACCGCTGGATCACGACGTTTTCATCGATCGCGCGCTGTTGTGCACGGGCGGCTTCCAGAGTGGGGTTGTCAAAATAGGCCTGCGTCAGCGCTTCCTTCAGCGTGTCGGCCGATGCAGGGGAAGCAAGCAGGGTGACGCCCGCCATTGCGGTTGCCAGCCGAAAAGCGGGGCGCATGGTCAGAAGCTCCAGCCCTTTGGCTTGTCGAATTCGTGCAGTTGCGGAATGCCGATATCGTAGACAGGCATAAGCGAAATACCGCCGTCGCCCTTCCGGCCCACGGCAATCCGCGTTACCCCGCCGCTGACGATACCGGTCACGATGCGTGCGCCATCGGCAAGGCGTTTGGCGAGCGAGGCGGGTATTTCCTCCACCGCGCCATCGATTACCAGCAGATCTGCACCCTTGCCCTTCGTACCCTTGCCGACGGCTTCTTCAGGGCTGATTACGGTAAGGTTCGCAACCATCGGACGCAGCAATTCGGCCAGGTAGCCCGAGCCTGCATCCACGACGATGGCCTTTTCCATACCCGCAGGCGCGGCTTCTTCCAGTATCTTGCCCTGCACCAGCGGAGCAGGCAGCCACGCGCCGTTTTCGAGGCGGATCGCGCGATCGACATAGGCCACGCCCTTGCTGGCGGCGGGCACGAAATCCTCGCGCGGCACCTGCGACATCCGGCGGATGACGGCGGGCGCATTTACGCCGCTGGTGCGCAACTGGCTGTCAATCATCGCGCGGCGCGCGGGATTGCTGGCGATGTTGGCTGCTTCGGCAGAATCGAGCGGGTCGGAAATCACTGCGTCAATCTCTCGTGCTTGCTGGACGAAAATCGCCTTAGGGGCTGCCGGGGCGGCGGGCAATGCCCGCGTTGTCGCAATTCGTCACACCCGGTTCGGACGATAGCGGCAATGGACAATGAAACGCCTTTGACCACATAGGCCCGCCATGCCTATGGGCAACTCGACCAAGAGGAGTGCAGAAACGATGAGCGACATGATCACCATTCGTGAAGAAGACCTGATCGAGACGGTGGCCGATGCGCTGCAATATATCTCCTATTACCATCCGATGGATTACATCCAGGCGCTGGGAGAGGCCTACAAGGCCGAACAGGGCCCCGCGGCAAAGGATGCGATTGCGCAAATCCTGACCAACAGCCGCATGTGCGCAGAAGGGCACCGGCCCATTTGCCAGGATACCGGCATCGTGAACGTGTTCCTCAAATGGGGTCAGAACTGCCGCCTTGAATCAAGCTCAAGCCTGCAGGAGGTCGTCGACGAGGGCGTGCGCCGCGCTTACAATCATGCCGAGAACAAGCTGCGCGCCTCGATCCTTGCCGATCCCGCCTTCACCCGGCGCAACACGCGCGACAATACGCCCTGCGTTCTCTCGGTGGAAATGGTGCCCGGCGATACGGTGGGTGTCGATGTTGCGGCCAAGGGCGGCGGTAGCGAGAACAAGTCCAAGTTCAAGATGATGAACCCCAGCGACAATATCATCGACTGGGTGCTCGAACAGATACCCTCGATGGGTGCGGGATGGTGCCCGCCGGGCATGTTGGGCATCGGCATCGGCGGTACGGCGGAACATTGCGTGAAGCTGGCCAAGCAGAGCCTGATGGACCCGATCGACATGGCCCAGCTGAAGCAACGCGGCGCGCAAACCGATATCGAGCAGTTGCGGATCGACATCTTCGACGCGGTGAACGCCCAGGGTGTGGGTGCGCAGGGGCTGGGCGGGCTATCCACCGTGCTGGACGTGAAAATTCTGGACTGGCCGTGCCATGCTGCGGGCAAGCCCGTGGCGATGATCCCCAATTGCGCCGCGACCCGCCATGCGCATGTCACGCTGGATGGCAGCGGTCCGGCTTACCTGCCGCAGCCCGATCTGGAGGCATGGCCCGATGTGCACTGGGAGCCTGACGCCGAGGCAAAACGCGTCGATCTGGATACCCTCACGCCAGAGGAAGTCGCCAGCTGGAAGCATGGCGATCGCCTGTTGCTGAACGGTGCCATGCTGACCGGGCGCGATGCGGCGCACAAGAAGATCAAGGATATGCTCGACGCGGGCGAGGAACTGCCCGTCGATTTCAGGGGTCGCGCGATCTACTACGTCGGCCCTGTCGATCCGGTGATGGGCGAGGTTGTCGGCCCTGCGGGCCCGACCACCGCCACGCGCATGGACAAGTTCACCGAGATGATGCTGGACCAGGGCCTGCTCGCCATGATCGGCAAGGCGGAGCGCGGTGCCGATGCGGTTGACGTGATCAGCCGCTTCAAGGTCGCCTACCTCATGGCCACGGGCGGCGCCGCATACCTGGTGGCGCGCGCCATCAAGGAATCGAAGGTCGTCGCTTTCGAGGAACTGGGCATGGAAGCCATCTACGAATTCACCGTGAAGGATATGCCGGTAACGGTGGCAGTGGATTCGCAAGGCAACAACGTTCACACGCTGGCCCCGTTGCATTGGCGAGAGAAGATCCGCGAAGAGGGCCTGCTGACGGCGAAATGAGGTGCATTCCGGCGTGGATGCGCAGTCCTGATCGACCAATGGCACACCGGTTTCGATGGAAACCGCTGTGCGGGCTGGCTGGATTTACGCCTGTCGGGTAAACCGGCAGGATGGATTTTGCTGCAAAGCCCGAAAAACACAGATCCCGTCTGCCGTTCAAGACAGTGCTCGCATCTGTCGTCGGCCTGTGGGCGACCTATTTTGTCCTTGTCTCCACGCGGGCAGAACTGCTCGATATGCCGTTGGCGGACGAACTTCTCTGGTTGCGTCTCCTCTCGGTGGGCGTCGGCATCTTCATAACGCTGGGTCTGTGGGTGGTGTTGCGCGCGTTCGACGGCAGGCCGCTATGGACGAAGATCGCCGCTGCGCTGGTATTCGCCTTGCCTGCAGCATTGCTCAGCGCACAGGCGAACCGGGTGATATTCGCCGATGCGCAGGCTGCGCTGGACGAGAAGGTCCTGCAGGAATTCGTTCAGACGCGTGGCTTCTCGTCGGAGGAAGAAGAGAGCAGTACCGAGCTTTTCGAAGGGCTGACCGAACTGGTTTCCGTCAGCGCGCGGACCCAGCTGATCGAGATCACCTACAGCCGCTATTTCATGCTGCTGGCATGGTGCGCCCTGTATCTGGCATTGCTGACCGGCGAAAAGGCCCGCGATGCAGAGCGGCGCGAGCAGCAGTTCCGCAACGCTGCAAAGGCTGCGGAACTGCAATCGTTGCGCTACCAGGTAAACCCGCATTTCCTGTTCAACACGCTCAATTCGCTGTCGGCGCTGGTGCTGACCGGCAAGACCGAAATGGCAGAGCGCATGATCCAGATGATCAGCACGTTCTATCGCCGCAGCCTGGCCGATGACACCACGTCCGACGTGCCGCTGCGAGACGAGATCCATCTTCAGAAGCTCTATCTTGAAATCGAAGCCGTGCGCTTCCCCCTGCGGTTGCACACACATTACGACATTCCTGCCGATCTGGAAAACGCACTGATTCCGGGCATGATCCTGCAACCGCTGATCGAGAATTCGGTGAAGCACGCCGTCGCGCCCTCGTCGGGGCAGGTCACGATCACGCTGTCGGCGCGCGAGGAATACGATCGGCTGGTGGTTACCATTTCCGACAATGGCCAGAGCGCGGAAGATCGAGACGATACGCGCCCCGGTTTCGGCATCGGTCTGACCAATGTTCGCGAGCGGTTGGAGGCACGGTTCGGCAATGAAGCGACCGTGGTCTCCGGCCAGGTGCCGGGCGGCTATGCAACGCACCTGCGCATGCCGCTGCGGCGCATCAAGGAACGGGCGGCCGCGTGATGCATGACAGGCCCAGTGCAACCGGGAGCGTGAAACGCCATGAACGATAACGAGAACGACGATCTTCGGACACTTATCGTCGATGACGAGCCGCTGGCGATCGAGCGGATGCAGGTTCTGTGTTCCGAGATACCCCGGCTGACCGTTATCGGCACTGCGAGCGATGGCGAATCCGCCCTGCGCCTGTCCGAAAAGCTCAATCCCGACCTCCTGCTGCTCGACATGACCATGCCCGGCAAGGATGGGCTCCAGGTTGCGCGCGAAGCAGGCAAGCTGGAAGCGCCGCCCGCCGTGATCTTCGTTACCGCACATGAGAATTTCGCCGTGGAGGCCTTCGATCTCGAAGCCATCGACTACGTTTTGAAGCCGGTCGCAACCGAAAGGCTGGAGCGAGCCATCGAGCGCGCCTTTGCCCGCAAGGGTCGCGGTTCTGAGGATGCCGAGGATACGTGGCTCAGCGAATTCTGGGTGCCGCACCGTTCCGAACTGTTGCGGATCGAAGCCTCCGAAGTTTACCGCATCGATGCAGAGCGCGACTATGTGCGGCTGCACGTCGGAGAAACCAGCTACCTGTTGTTGCAGACTATTGCCGGGCTTGAGGAAAAGCTGGACCCGGAGAAATTCATTCGCATCCACCGATCAACCATACTGCGCCGCGATTTCATTACCGGACTGAAGCACGAAGGGCTGGGCGTATGGTGCGCAGAACTTGCCGATGGCGAGGAACTGCGGATCGGCCGCACTTATCTGAAGAAGGTGAAGGCGATGGCGGGCCGCTAGAATTCGCTGTCTCGCTACCGGACGCCAAACGGGACGCCCCGCGACCAGCGGAGCGCCCCGTTTGATGTCGTCGATGTGAAAGCCGTCAGCCGCCGCGCTGGGCGTCGTTCACGATCTGCGCGAACTGGCGTTCAAGCTGGCGCTTGGCATCCCGATAGCATTGCCGACTTTCGCGGCTGCGAGCCCGGGTGCCGACTTCGACTTCGTCCATGCCGCAGACTTGCTTCGCCGCGCGGTCGATGCGACGATCGAGTTCCGCCACGCCTTCCGGCGTTGCCAGGTCAAGGTCGGTATGGGTAACGCCGGTGGTGCGCGTTTCCACGTTCTGCGCCGAGACTGCCGGAGCAATGGCGACGCCACTTGTTGCCAGAATCAGTGCAGCGGCACTCAGGACATGGGTCATTGAAAGGGGTTTCATCAGGTTCTCCTCCTGTAGCCCCGTATTCTCCTGTCTTGGAGGGGTCGCACCGCAGCCGGTGGGACTGGAACGGCTGCGGTGCGATTACGTATGTAGAACGATCAACGAGGCAGCGCTGCTAGTGGTCGACCTGCGCGCCTGCCTTCTCGACGAGCGAGCCTCACATCCGACCAAGGGGCTACCGCGTTCCACCAACGACAGATTGCACCTGTTACGCCAATCGTGCAGGAGCACAGGCGTGGCGCTGATAATCACCTTTCTCATGGGCATGGGCAATTTCGCCTGCCATCAGGCGGTGATTGCCAGCGGCCATCGCATGGTGACGCAGATCCCTCCGCGAACGCTGCGCATTGCACGCGCTTCCAGCCTGACACTGGAGTTCATCATCTTGTGCGGTGCGCTATACGCGGCGAAGGCCGGGGCGATGCACTGGATCTGGCTGTACGGCGGCTATTTCCTCATCAACCTGACTGCGGCCTGGTCAATCGTCACGCGTCGTATCTGACGGGAACTGGCAGGCCACCCCGGCGATTTCAGTACCATGGCAAAAGCAAGGCCCCTCTGGCTGGTTCACAACGATGCAAGCGGTTCCAACGACCGCGAGGCTCTGGAAAGGATGAGTGAGGACTGCGCCGACTACGGTCTGCGCGTCGCTTTCAGCACCAGTTTCCCTACCGACGATCTACCAACGCCAGCGATGCTGGACGCCGCGGATCTCGATCTGGTGGCGATCTTTGCAGGTGACGGCACGGTGAATGCTGCGCTCGACGCGCTGACGGGCTGGGGCGGCCAGGTGCTGGTGCTGCCGGGCGGAACGATGAACCTTCTCTACCATCGCCTGTTCGGCGAGATGGACCTGGCCGAGGTGTTGAGCAAGGCTGGCAGTGGAAGCCTGGTCGTGCGAAGGCCCGGCGTCATCACCAGCCCCCTGGGCACGGCCTATGCCGGATTGCTGGCGGGGCCGGGAACCAGCTGGAACGAGGTGCGCGAAGCCATGCGTAACCTCGATGTTATCACGATGGCGGCAGAAACGCGTGAAGCCTTTGCGCGCACGCTCAATGACGAGCGATTGCGATGCGTCGAACCGCCGTTGGGTCGCCCCGACGGCTATCCCCTGCTGCTGCTGGAGCCTCGCGACGGCAGTATCGAGGTGAACGCCTACCATGCCGAAACGACTGCGGAATTTCTCGACCAGCTGTTTGCGCTGGCAAAGCATGACTTTCGCGAAGGGCCGCACGATCATATCGGCAGCGAGCAGGCCCTGACGCTTTCGGGGGCTGACGACGGCGGGTTTGGCGTGCTGCTGGACGGAGAGCCTGCGGTCGCCGCTCGTGCCACGCGTTTCCAGCTGTCGACATGCGAGGTGGACCTGCTAGCGATGCGCACCGATGATTGAAACGAAGCTGCTGTTCCATCTTTCCGACATTCACTTCGGGCTCGAGGACAACCACGCGCTTGACTGGGTGAAGCGCGAGATTGCAGACCGAAAGCCCGATGCCGTGGCCATCACGGGCGATTTGACGATGCGCGCCAGGCAACGTGAATTCGACGCTGCAACCGCATGGATCAAATCGCTGGAAGCGCCTGTCACGGTGGAAGTGGGCAACCATGACCTGCCGTATTTCAACCCGATCGAGCGGTTCTTCGATCCTTACAAACGCATCCGCGCCATCTCCGACAAGGTGGAACGGGAAATCGATCTGCCCGGCTTGGCCATTATTCCGCTGAAAACGGTGCGCCGCTGGCAACCGCGATTGAACTGGTCGAAAGGCTGGGTCACGAATGCGGCACTGGATCGATGCCTGACTGCACTCGACGCCCTGCCGCAGGGGACGCAGGCGCTGGTTACCGTTCACCATCCATTGCGCGAAGTCGGCACGCAGGGAACTGCATTGACGATGCACGGGCAAAAAGCGCTGAACGAACTCGCGCAGCGCCCGGTGCTGGCGGTGCTGTCGGGTCATGTGCATGATGCCTTCGATATCATGGAGGAAACGGTCCACGGCAAAGTTCGGATGATCGGTGCAGGCACTCTTTCGCAGCGCGTCCGGTCCACTCCGCCCAGTTTTAACGAACTGCGTTGGGATGGCGAGTCTCTGCAGGTGAAGGTGCGCAACTTGGAAGATTTCAGGACGCGGGACATGATGATCCGCGATGTTCCTGAAGATGCGATGCCGCCGCGCAAGCCCGGTGAACCCGTGGCACCAGTTGGCAGGGTACCGCGAACCGATCCGCCGATTCATTGAGGCAGGACCATGTAAGTCGATTTGAATTTATTGCTTTTCCCGGATCATTCATTCCAAATTTACTACCGAAACCGCCTCATTACGGTTGTTTGTCGAATAATCGAACCATTTGGTCGCAATTGCGGGATCGCAATCCGTGGTTCCAGCGTAAAGTGCCGAAATGGCGACCAGAGTCCTAATTGTGGAAGACGACCTGTTGAACCGCATGTTCTACGAGGCGGTCTTCAACCAGCGCGGCTACGAGCTGATGCTCGTGGACGATGGCGCACGCGTACTGGACGCGGTGGACGACTTCGCGCCCGATCTCATCACGATGGATATTCACTTGCCGCACGTTTCAGGGCGCAAGCTGATCCGCGAGATCAAGCGCAACCCCGAGACCGCGCAGATCCCGATCCTCGCCATCACCGCCTATGCCGGCAAGCGCGACGAGGAAGGTATCCGCCGGGCAGGCGCGAGCGGCTACCTCGCCAAGCCGCTTTCTATCGATCAGTTGCTGGGCGAAGTGGATTCGCTGCTGGGCGAACCGGTCCACTAGGGACGTGGCGCCAACCCCCTCGATAGCGAACCCCCGATAGCACCATGCAAAAAGGGCGACCCCTCGTGGGAGCCGCCCTTCGCATTTTCCTCCGTCGAGGAAACTCTTGAGAAGCGCTGGTAGAGCTTCGATACTTAGCGCTTGCTGAACTGGAAGCTGCGACGTGCCTTTGCACGGCCGTACTTCTTGCGCTCCACAACGCGGCTGTCGCGAGTGAGGAAGCCAGCGGCCTTCACCGTGGCACGCAGCGCGGGCTCGTAACGGGTCAGGGCCTGGCTGATGCCATGCTTTACCGCACCGGCCTGGCCGGAAAGACCGCCGCCGGAGACGGTGGCAACCACGTCATACTGGCCTTCACGGTCGGAGATCGTGAACGGCTGGTTGATCACCAGTCGCAGCGTCGGACGCGCGAAGTAGACTTCCTGATCCTTGCCGTTGACAGTGACTTTGCCGGTGCCGGGCTTGATCCACACGCGAGCGGTGGCATCCTTGCGGCGACCGGTTGCGTAAGCACGGCCCTGCGCGTCGATTTCCTGCTCGCGCAGCGGCATGGTGGGGGCAGCCGGAGCCGTATTCTCACCACCATCAGCGTCGGCTGCGGGTGCATCGCCAACCACTTCCTTCAGGTCGGCAAGATCGGTTGCGGTGTTGTTTTCTTCGGTAGCCATTATGCGGACACCTTGTTCTTGCGGTTCATCGAGGCAACGTCGAGCGTTTCGGGCTTCTGGCCGTCATGCGGATGCTCGGTGCCGTTGTAGAGGTGCAGCGCTTTCATTTGCGCACGGCCAAGCGGACCCGTGGGAATCATGCGCTCGACAGCCTTTTCCAGCACGCGCTCGGGGAAACGGCCTTCGAGAATCTTCTCGGCGGTGGTTTCCTTCAGGCCACCGGGATAGCCGGTGTGCTTGTAATAGACCTTCTTGGCGGCCTTGTTGCTGGTGAACTTCACCTTGTCTGCATTGATGACGATGACATGGTCACCGCAATCGACGTGCGGGGTGTAGGTCGGCTTGTGCTTGCCGCGCAGGATGTTGGCGATGATCGAAGCCAGGCGGCCGACGACGAGACCTTCGGCGTCGACGATGTGCCACTTCTTTTCGACCTCTGCCGGCTTGATCGACCGGGTGGTCTTGCTCAGAGCCTTCATGGCTTAATTCCTCAAAAATCAGTGCGAATGGATCGCCGCTGTCCGAATCGTAGGTGCATTACCCGCTCTCGAAGCAGCGAAGGCGCGGCATTTGTCGCTTCGGGGGTCTCAAGTCAAGCAAATCCGGGCCTCTCGAGAGAGGTAAAATAATACCGTAGCAATTGCCGCGGAATTATTGCGTGCCGATTTCGGAAAGCGATCCTGCCAACCAGTCGAGCGTTTCGGGCGGGGCGCTGTCTGCTATCCAGCCGCATATTGCCGGAGTATCGTAGGGATGCAATTCGGCCAGCCGGGCGGTCAACACGTCGAGCACGTCGGCGCGCGTCTTTAACAATACGCCTACTTCGGCGCAGGACTGGACCTTTCCTTCGTACCGAAAAAACGATTGCACGTGCGGCACGATATTGGCGCAGGCAATCAGCCCTTCTTCCAGCAAGGTTCCGGCGACGGCCATGGCATTGTCAGTCGTATCGAACGGGCTCCAGACCAGCGCCGCCTGCTGTGTGCCGGGCAAGGTCAAGTCCGCACTCGGCCGAGGACGTGCGCGCCCCAGGCGAAGGCAGCCACGAGCAGCGCACCGACCAGCTGGTGCGCCACGGCAAGCCACAGGTCCACGCCGGTCATGACGGTGGCGATGCCGAGGAGGATCTGAACGCCGAAAGCGCTGTGGATCGCGATCGACGCGCGCCGGTCCAGCGGTTTCACACGGCGGGCGAGCACGATCAACGCCGCCACGGCGACCCATGCCCACCAGCGATGGAGGAAATGCAACCAGAAGGGATCGTGCGTAAAGGTCCACCAAGCGCCGCGTGACCAGTCCGCCTCGGGCACGAGCTGCCCCTGCATCAGCGGCCAGGTGTCGGATGCAAGGCCCGCGTTCAATCCGGCGACCCATGCCCCCAGCAGCAACTGGAGGAACAGAATGATGCCGACGATCCACGACAGGCCGTTGAAGCGAGCGGGGGCACCTCTTCCTTCTGCATCGAGCTGGCGCAGATCCAGCGCGGTCCAGACAAGGCCGCCCAATGTGACGAACGCCGTAAGCAGATGAATCGAAAGCCAGAAATGCGAGACATCGGTCATCTCGCTGCCAAGGCCGGAGCGCACCATGAACCAGCCGAACGCACCCTGCATCCCGCCAAGCGCCAGTAGGGCGACGAGGCGCGGCTTGTAACCTTGCGGGATTGCGCCACGCAGCCAGTACCAGGCCAGGGGCAGGGCAAAGGCAAGACCGATCACGCGCCCCAGCAGCCGGTGGAACCATTCCCAGAAATAGATGAACTTGAACGCGGCCAGGTCCATTCCGGCAGGTCCCGTTACATTCTGGTATTCGCCCGTCTGCTGGTACAGGTCGAACTCGGCCTGCCAATCCGCCTCATTCAGTGGAGGCAGCGCGCCCGTTATCGGGTCCCACTGCGTGATCGAAAGGCCGCTTTCGGTCAGCCGCGTAATCCCGCCGACCACGACCATGACGAGAACCAGCACGGCCACGGCGAAAAGCCACCGGGCAAGGGCAAGAGGCCGCGGGCCAGCCTGCGGTTGGTGCGGAACTGCGGATGCTGCCTGTGCGACCATAGTGGCGGCGATCTGCAACTTTGCCGGAGAAATCGCAAGCTTCCCTTTGGTTGGTAACCGCCGGGCCATGACAGACTCGGACCGAATGTTGCATCATTACCTCTTGCGCAATGTTATGACGTTACATACATGCCGGACATGGCTTCGATCACCCCATGGATTCGCGGTCGCCTCGATCGCGCCGGCGTCATGCTTTCCGCGCTGTGCCTCGTGCACTGCGTGCTGGGCCTGGTGTTGGTGGCCGGCATGGGGCTGGGTGGAACGTTCCTCCTTGATCCGGATCTGCACCGCTGGGGCCTGTTGCTGGCTACGATCGTCGCGGGCGTTGCCATCGGTATCGGTGCCATTCGCCACCGGCGCGCCATGCCCTTCGTGGTGGCGATGACTGGCCTTACCTTCATGGGCGGCGCATTGGCCGTTGGCCATGGGTTCGAGGAGGCTGTTCTCACGATGATCGGCGTTACACTTGTCGCTGCAGGACACATCCTCAACTTGCGCCGAGCCTGACAGGGCTTATGTGGCGCTGGTGATGACCCAGCCCAAATCCCTTATCGTCAACGGTGAACCCCGCCGTACCCCCGCCGCCAGCATTGCCGATCTCGTGCGCGAACTGGGCCTGAAACCAGAGAAGGTTGCGGTCGAATACAACGGCGAGATCGCGCCGCGCTCCACTTTGGAAGACGTAGCGCTTGCCGAGGGCGACAAGCTGGAAATCGTGCACTTCGTGGGCGGAGGCTCCGGCGCCGGTGATGACAGCTGGGAAGTTGCCGGACACCGCTTCAACAGTCGGTTGATCGTGGGAACGGGCAAGTACAAGGATTTCGCCCAGAACGCCGCTGCGGTGGACGCTGCGGGTGCCGAGATCGTGACCGTGGCCGTACGCCGCGTGAATATCTCCGACCCCAGCCAGCCCGTCTTGATGGACCATATCGACCCCAAGAAGGTCACCTATCTTCCCAACACCGCCGGATGCTTTACCGCCGACGATGCGATTCGCACGCTTCGCCTGGCGCGCGAGGCGGGCGGCTGGGACCTGGTGAAACTGGAAGTGCTGGGAGAGGCGAAGACGCTTTATCCTAACATGGTGGAAACCATCCGCGCCTGCGAAGTGCTGGCCAAGGAGGGTTTCAAGCCGATGGTATATTGCACCGACGATCCCATCGCCGCGCAGCAGCTGGAAGACGCAGGCGCTGTTGCGATCATGCCGCTTGGTGCACCGATCGGAAGCGGCCTCGGCATTCAGAATCGGGTGACGATCCGCCTGATTGTGGAAGGCGCGAATGTTCCGGTGCTTGTGGATGCGGGCGTCGGCACGGCATCCGATGCCGCCGTGGCGATGGAGCTTGGCTGCGACGGCGTGCTGATGAACACTGCCATTGCCGAGGCGAAGGACCCCATCCGCATGGCGCGGGCCATGAAGCTGGCGGTGGAAGCCGGCCGCGAAGCCTATCTGGCGGGCCGCATGGGGCGGCGCAAATATGCTGATCCGAGTTCGCCGTTGGCTGGACTCATTTGAATGTGATAGCGCCTTCGCGCTCACATCCTCGCTAGACGCTCAGCAAGCTGCGCCCGCTGCGGGCGGCCATTTGGCCTTGCGGTTCACTGGGTGGATCGTGTCCCGCTATCTTCCTATCGGCTTGAAATGGGCCTGGCGCGAAGGCGACCGCAAGCGCGGATTCGGAGGCGGAGCCGGAGAAGGCCGTAGGCCAACCGCCCGCGCGCACGAGCTTGTGCGAGGGCAGCCAAGCGAGCGGATGCGAACGCAGGCGCTTGAAGCCAAGCAAAAATATAACGAGGACGGAGCCGCTGAGGCGGCTTTGAAAAGCAAACATTCTGCAAAAACCGATACCCATGCACACCAATAATTAACCATAGGGGCGCACACCTTTCCTCCTGTCCGCAAAGGAAGGGTCGCAATGGGCTACGAATCGAAGACGTTTTCGCTGACGATCGCAGAAATGCGCGAGTTCGCAGGTTTTGACGAGCACGAGCAGCGGTTTATCGAGCGTTCGCTGGATATCGCGCTGGCACGCGGCGATGCCTTCAAGAGCTGGAGCGGTTCCGCCGCAGACCAGCGCGCCATTCGCGGTCAATACCTTGCATACCGCGAGTTGCGGCAATTGCGCTCGGCTATCCCAGATAGCGATGGTTTCGACGGGATCGAGAGCCTGATGGGCACGCTGATGCGCATTTCCGCGCAGGATCTTGCCATGGAACAGCTGGAAAGCTTTTCCGCTTACCGGTTCCTGTACGAGCGCCTGCTGGGCGCTGCTGTGCGGCCATTCCTTCCGGCAGCCTTCTGCGCGGCAGCCGCGCTGCCCCAGATCCGTCCGCAGCGCCGCCGTATGCTGCTGCAAAGCCTGAGCGAGGCGGCGGCCACGGCGCCTGCGTGGTCAACGCAGGAACCGGCTTTCTTTCCAGAAAAGATCGAGATCGAAGCGGCCTGAAGAACCAGGTCCGGGGCTCGCCATATCGCGCGAGACCCCGGCTCGCCGGATCAGAATGCCACTTGCGCTCCGGCGAGGACCACGTTCGTGTCAACGCCCTGCTCTGACCATGTGCTGCCATCCGCGAAATTGCCGCCCGACAGGAAGTTGAGCGGCACGAAACCGTCGACATGCACGAATTCGCCGAACAAGTTTACGTTGGGCATGGCGAACCACGATCCACCCAGCACGATCTGGTTCTGCCGTTCCCACGGCGCCCCATCCTCGCCCGAAATAAATTTCGAGAATTCTGCTGAAAGCGCGAAGGCGCGGCGCTGGGAGCTTGCCAGTTCCTCGCCAAAACCCACGCGCCCGCCGAACGTAAAGGATTGCGCCTCCACTGCGCTGAACTGGCTTAGGGGATTGCGCGGGTCTGGCACGGCGGTTCCGGCCCATTCATCCGTCGTGGTGGCATATTCGCCCAGCAGCGTGACAGGCCCGTAGGTCAGGCGCCCATAGGCGGCGACACCCGGATTGTTATCGGCACAAGGATTGAAGTGGAACACCGGATAGCCCTGACAATAGGCGGTGCCATGCTGGTAACTGGCACCCACCATCAGCGCGTTGCCTTCTCCGCCCAGCTCCAGCGTATATCGTCCGTCGAAGGCGAAATTGTTCGCCCGCGAGGGGACAGATGTGCCCAGCACAGGGTTGTTGGCAGCGCGGAACTGCGAACCGCCCTGTATCAGCATACCGCGCAGGTGTAGTCCGCCCGAAACGAACCCGGCCTGCGCCCCGTAGGCGAGACCCGCAAAAGCGTGCCAGTTGGTGGAATTGGTGAAGGGGCTGACCGTGTCGTTCAGGCCGAAGGGTATGTCCATCTTGCCCAGCAGGGCATAGACTGGCATCGCGTCGAGATCGCCGTACATCACCCAGCCCCGGCGCAGCTGCACCTGATTGCGGGTAAGCGCAGTAATCGTTCCCGAGCCGAAGCTTTGCTGCGGATCGTACAGAAATTCCGCATAGGCCATAAGGCGCGGTGCGACGCGGGCGGTCAGCGCCAGCGAAGCGGAATGCAGCACCGCTTCGGACACGTGATCGCCCAGCTGGTTGGCGCTGGTGGGATGGCGCATCAGGTAACCGAACTTGTCCGGCGTATCGGTCCACTGGTAATTGGCGATAGCCGTGACCTGTCCCGACAAAGTGACCCGATCCGACAGTTCGCCTTCCTGCAGCGCGGCCAGCTGGACAAGCGGCTTGGTGTTCACGTTTTCGGCATGATCCAGCACGCGGTAGGCGTAGGTGGGGTTGGTGCCGACGAAATTTTCCGAGCCTGCCACCTGCATTTCGCGCGGATCGTCGACTTCGGTGACATTATCGACAGGACCGCTCGAAGCGTTGTCGCTGCTGGCCATCATCGTCCCGCCAGGAATGCCATCCTGTGCGGTGGCAGCCGGACCGTCGCCTTGCGGGGCGGAGAGGGCGAGCGTGTTCGCTTGATCGGGCGCGACGCCGTCCCGCAGCGCATCGACCTGCGCGCGCAATTGCGCGTTCTCGGTTTCGAGTTGCTGAAAGCGCGCTTCCAGTGCCTCGAGCCGTTCCAGCATCGCTGCATCCTGTGCGGCAACGGGCATTGCAACAGCTACGGATGCACCTGCAAGCAGGCAGGCGAGGTTCTTGCGCAAGCGACCATGCATCGCATGGCTGCGGACCGTCGAATTCATGATAAAACTTCCCCTGCTTGCCCCGCCGCGCCTGGTGCGACGGAACAGTCCGTGATCCGGGCAACGCTTTTTGCGCGCTGCAACAGACCGGGGACCTAGGGGGGATGCCTTTAAAAGAGGTTTACCGCGGTGACGCGAAAGGTCCGCGAAGGGGCCTAGTACAACGCGTCGAGCTGATCCTGGTAATTTTCCCGGATCTGCATGCGGCGGATTTTCATCGTCGGCGTCATCATGTCGTTGTCGACCGTGAAAGGTTCATCTGCGAGCACGAATTTGCGCACCTTCTCGATCACGGAAAGATCCCGGTTGGTGCGATCTATCGCGGCCTTGATGGCGGAGCGGAAAGCGGGAAGATCCTGCAAGGCAGCCATATCGAAAGCCTCGCCATTCTCGCGTGCCCATAGCACCGCCCATTCGGGATCGGGCACGATCAGCGCGACCATGTAAGGCTTCTTGTCTCCCGAAACCATCGCCTGGCTGATCTCCGGCTGAAGGGTCAACATACCTTCCAGCTTTTGCGGCGCGACATTGTCGCCCTTGTCGTTGACGATGATATCCTTCTTGCGGTCGGTGATCTTGATGCGGCCCTTGTCATCGATATGGCCGACATCGCCCGTGTGCAGCCAGCCGTCCTTTATGGTGGCTTCGGTATCTTCGGGACGCTGCCAGTAACCCAGCATCACCAATTCGCCGCGCACCAGGATTTCTCCGTCCTCGGCAATCCGGACCTCGACGCCCGGCAACGGCGGTCCAACCGTGTCGAGCTTGATCCCGGCGCTGGGGTAGTTGCAGGCGATAACCGGCGCGCTTTCGGTCTGGCCGTAGCCTTGCAGCATGGTGAGGCCCATGGCCTGAAAGAAACCGCCCACCTCGGGGTTGAGCGGAGCGCCGCCAGATACCAGTGCTTTGACCCTGCCTCCAAAACGCTGCCTGATCTTGGGTCGCAGGGTGGCAGACAGCAGCAGTTCGTCGGGCCGGGTCATTATTCCATCGCGACCGGAAACCTGTTTCTCGCCCAGCGAAAGCGCGCGGCCCAGCAGGAAACGGGCAACACTGCCCTGCTTTTCGATAGCCTTGATCATCTTGCCGCGCAGCACTTCGAACAGGCGCGGCACCACCACCATGACGGTGGGCGATGCTTCCTCAAGATTGCTGGACAGCTTGTCCAGTCCCTCGGAAAACCAGATGTCCGCGCCCAGACCCAATGGCAGGTAGAAGCCCGCCGTATGCTCGAACGCGTGGCTCAGTGGCAGGAAAGAGAGAAACCGTTCCTCCTCCCAGCCCAGGTCATGCTCGATCACATTTGCCGCCGCGCTGACGTTGTGCAGGATGGCACCGTGGTGCAGCATAACCCCGCGCGGCGCACCGCTGGTGCCGCTGGTGTAGATGATGCAGGCCATGTCGCGGCGTTTTATGTCCGCAATGCGCGCATCCACGGCCTTGCGCGCCGCTGCCGCATCGCCCGTGGTCATTTCTTCCCAGCGGTGCAGGTCTATCGAGCCTGACTGTGATGACGGAACCGGGTCGATCGCAATGACGTGGTGCCCGCGACCTGTCTTCATGATCGCGGGAAACAGCGCTTTCGTCAGCTTGGCATTGCCTACGAACACCGCGCTGGCTCCCGAATCGTCGAGGATATGGCTGTGATCGCGTTCCGTATTGGTGGTGTAGGCAGGGGTGGTGATGCAGCCTGCCGCCATGATGGCAAGGTCGGCAATGCACCATTCGGGCCGGTTTTCGGCGACGATCATCACGCGGTCGCCATCGCGAAGACCAATCGCGCGCAGGCTTTCGGCCAGCAGGCAGACTTTATCCGCCGCTTCGGCGTATGAGATCGACGTCCACTCACCGTCGATCTTGGCAGTCAGGAAAGGCTTGTCCCCGCGCTGGTCGGCACGCTGCAGGAACAGCGCAACGAGGCTGGTGGCATTGTCGATATCACTCAGTTCCACGCGGAACGCTCTCCCGTTTCAGACAACTCTCGTCTCATGGATTAGGGCCGTGAAATGATCACGGCAAGGGCGTGCATCAGTCGGCCATGACCGGTGCTGCTTCCAGCCGTCCGCGAAAGCGCGGATCGTAGGCTCCAGTCCAGCCGTTGGCCGTGTTGATCGCACCCACCTGCCCGACAGAGCCGAACGGCTGCGGCCCGGTACGGACGCTGCCGTAGCCCAGCGCCAGCAGCGCATTTTCCTGTCCGGCCAGCCAGGTATCCTCTTCCACGAACAGGGTGGAGCCGAAGCCCATGACGATCGGCAGCGAGAAAGCCTCTTCCAGCGACATGCCGAAATCCACGATGCCGATAATGGAACGCGCGGTCTGCACCGGGATGAACGGACCGCCTGCCCCGCCGATGACGAGGAAGGGTTCGCCTTCCGGCGACCACACCATGGCCGGCGACATGGAACTGCGCGGACGCTTTCCGCCCTCGACGCGGTTTGCCACGGGCACGCCGTCACGCTGCGGACTGAAGCTGAAATCGGTCAGTTCGTTGTTGAGGTAATAGCCGCCGAATTGCAGGCCGGAACCAAAGCCACCCTCCACCGTGGAGGTGTAACTGACCATCGCGCCTTCGCTATCGACGGCCACGAAATGGGTGGTGCCACGTTCGGGCGGTTCGTCCCCGTCGGCATATGCGGCAAGGCTGCCGACGGGATCGCCAGCCTCGTATTCGCCCAGCGCTCGGTCAGGATCGATCAGCATGGAACGTGCAGCCAGATAGTCGGGTGCGATCATCTCGCGGGCAGGGACGGAGACATAATCGCTGTCGCCGGTGTAGATTTCGCGGTCGGCATAGGCGAGAAGTTGCGACTGCGCGAACAGGTGCCAGAACTGCACCGATTGTGGCTTCATGACGGAAAGGTCGAACCGTTCCAGTTGGCCCAGGATCTGCAACAGAGCGATCCCCCCGGACGTGGGCGGACCCATCGAGCAGATGCGATACTCGCGATAGGTGCCGCACAGTGCCTCGCGTTCCTTTGCTTCGTATCCGGTGATGTCGGCAGGCTGCATCGTCGCCTCGCCCGGCGTGTTGGCAGCGACGTGCGCCGCAAGAGCCTCGGCGGCCTCCGCCCCGTACATGGCGTCCGGCCCTTCTGCGGCAAGGAGACGAAAGGTTTCTGCCAGTTCCGGGCGTGCGATCATCGTGCCGACGCTGCGCGGCTCTCCATTGCTCTGGTAGAAGGTGGCGCGCATCAGCGGGTCCTGTCCTGCGCGAGCGATGCTGCCTTCCAGCGACTGGTGCAGGCGTGGGTTCATCACGAAACCTCCTGCCAGGGCGATGGCGGGTTCGAACAGTTGCGCCCATTCAAGCTTGCCGTGCTGTGCATGCGCCCGCGCGGCCAGCGCGATATTGCCGGGAACGCCCACGCTCAGCCCTGTCAGCACAACGTCGCGATAGCCCAGCGGTTCGCCGTTTTCGCCAAGAAACCAGTCCGGCCCGGCGGCGGCCGGCGCGGTTTCGCGGCCATCGAAGGTGGTCACCGTGCCATCCGGCAGGCCGCGCACCATGAAGCCGCCGCCACCGATACCGGAGCTTTGCGGTTCCACCACTGTCAGCGCCAGCATGACCGCGATTGCCGCATCGGTGGCACTGCCGCCCCGCCGCAGCATCTCGCGTCCCGCTTCGGCAGCGCGTGGATCGGCGGCCTGCACCACGCCCGTTTCGGCAGGTGCGGGTGCGGCGGGTACAGTCTGGCAGCTGGCAAGGCAAAGCGCAGCAACGGGGGCGAGCAGGGTACGAAGGAATGTCACGGGCCGCGTGCTATTCACTTCCGACGGCTTGCGCAATCGAAGCGAAGCCATCACGTTTCATCAGGTGTTCCAGGCCCCTGGTGATCTGCCTGGCGATACCGGGGCCGTGATAGGTTATGGCGCTGTACAGCTGCACGAGACTGGCACCTGCCCGAATACGCTCCCATGCGTCGGCAGCGGTGGCGATGCCGCCCACGCCGACAAGCGGGATTGCCCCGCCCGAAGCCTTGCGAAATGCGCGCAGCGTCTGCAGCGCCAGTGGTTTTAACGGCGCACCCGAAAGGCCACCGGTTTCGTGCGCTTTGTCCGAGGCGAGATCGGGCCGCGAAATGGTGGTGTTGGCAACGATCAGCGCGCCCAGTCCCTTGTCCATGGCAATGCGGGTAATCGCGTCCACGTCTGCCGGTTGCAGGTCCGGCGCGACCTTCAGGAATACCGGCGGGCCTGCATCGCCGCGCGCTTCCAGCACGCCGTCCAGCAACTCCACCAGCGCGCTTTCATCCTGCAGGGCACGCAGGCCCGGGGTGTTGGGGCTGGAGATGTTGACGGCGAGGTATGTGGCATAAGGCGCCATGATGCGCGTCATCGCGGCGTAATCGGCAATGCGATCCGCGCTGTCCTTGTTGGCGCCGATATTGATGCCGAGGACGCCCGGCCTGTCCCCGCGCGCGGCAACGCGCCGCGCCGCCGCCTGCGCCCCGCCGTTGTTGAACCCCATGCGATTGATCACGGCGCGGTCCTTTTCCAGCCGGAACAGGCGCGGTTTGGGATTGCCGGCCTGCGCCAGCGGCGTGATCGAGCCGACCTCCACGAAGCCGAATCCCAGCCCCAGCAGGGCGTCTGCTACCTGGGCATCCTTGTCGAAGCCCGCTGCCATGCCGACGGGGTTGGGAAAGGCGATCCCCGCAACGGTTGTCGACAGCGGCCCATCAGCTTTGACGGGCTTTCCGGCCGGAAGAGCCTTCAGCGCCGCGATGGCAAGGCCATGCGCGCGTTCTGCATCGAGAGCGAAAAGGGCAGGGCGGATCAACGAGTAAAGCATGGGAGGTTCCTTGGCAGCATGGCAGGCCAGGACGCAATCCCTCCTGTGCAAGTGGCACCCTGAACCAAATGTATGCCCGCGCAATATTATCGCAGGTTAAGCCGTTCAGGGCTTGAATTGACGCCTTCTTACAATCGCCTTCGGCAAGAATCGGCTAGTGATTGTCTTGCGACCCGAAGGGCTCGAAGCGATATTCGCCAAGAGTTCTCTACTTGAACAGGGCGGCTTTTCCCTTGGTGGAACGGCCGCCCTTTTTTTACGGGCTTTCGAGAGCGGCTTTCATCCTCTAGATTGGCCAGTCCATTCAAGAGGATACAATTTCTATGCGCCGCAAGACCATTCGTCCTTCACTTCGCCTCGCGCTGACCGTCTCCAGCGCGCTTGCCCTTGCCGCCTGCGCCACCACCCCCTCCGCTGGCGACAGTGCGACTCCGGCGACGCAGGCACAGGTGCCTGCCGATATCGGCACATTCTTCGAACATTATAACGAGGCGCAGCTTGCACTCTCGCCGCAGACCAAGGCCTATCGCGGCATCCGCGACGAGGATTACGGCCAATGGAACGAGCGCAGCAAGGCGGCAGACGAAGCGCGCGATGCGCTGCGCGACCAGTGGCTGAAGCGTATGCGCAGCGGTTACGACCTTGCCAGCCTCTCGCCCGAGGATCAGTTATCCTACCGATTGTTCGAGGCCACAGCGACACGTTCGGCATCGCTCGATCCCTTCCAGGACTACGGCTGGTTCTTCGACCAGATGAATGGCGAGCAGAGCGGGATACCCGCCTTCCTGATCAACACTCACGCAGTGCAGAATGTCGATCATGCACGCGATTACATCAGCCGGATCGAGGGGATCGAGCCGCTCCTCGATACGCTCATTGCCCGTTCTGCCGAGCGCGCGAACGACGGCGTCATGCCGCCCGACTGGGTGTACCCCTATGTCCTTTCCGACATCCGCAACATGCTCGACGCCGGGCTGGACAACGCCGTGCTGGAGGATTTCCGCAGCGAGGTGAACGAACTGGACATCTCCGAAACGGAGCGCGCCGCGCTCGTTGCCGATGCGGATGCCGCGTGGCGGACCCATGCGGCGCCCGCCTATTCGCGCCTGCTTGCCGAAATGGAACGCCAGCAGACGATGGCGCCGGACGAGGATGGCATCTGGCGCTTCGAAGATGGTGCTGCCTATTACGACGCGCTGCTGGAATATTACACCACGACGCAACTGTCCGCAGACGAGATCCATAACATCGGCCTGCGCGAGGTGGATCGCATCCAGGGCGAAATGCGCGCAATCATGCAGCAGGTAGGCTTCGAAGGCACCTTGCAGGAGTTCTTCGAATTTACCCGTAGCGACCCGCAATTCTATCACACCAGCCGGGAAGACTACCTGGCCGAGGTGGACGAGGTGATGAGCGCAATGGAAGCGCGCCTGCCGGAATACTTCATCACGCTGCCGGAATACGAATTGCAGGTGAAACCGGTGGAGGCCTTCCGCGAACAGAGTGCGGGCAAGGCGTTCTACCAGTCGCCGGCGACCGATGGTTCACGCCCAGGCACCTATTACGTCAATCTGTATGATCTGAATTCGATGAGCCGCAACGAACTGGAAGCGCTGGCCTATCACGAGGGTGTGCCCGGCCATCACCTGCAGCGCGGCATCCAGACCGGGCTTGGTGATTTGCCGCCGTTCCGCCGCTATGGTGGATTCACGGCCTATACCGAGGGCTGGGGCCTCTATTCGGAGGAACTGGGCAAGGACATGGGCTTCTACACCGATCCCTATTCCGATTTTGGGCGACTGCAGATGGAACTGTGGCGTGCGGCGCGGCTGGTGGTGGACACCGGCCTGCATCACAAGCGCTGGAGCCGTGAGGAGGCCATCGCCTACTTGCAGGAAAACACGCCCAATCCCGAGGGCGATATCCGCAAGGCCATCGAACGCTACGCTGTCTATCCCGGCCAGGCGACCGCATACATGATCGGCAAGCTGAAGATCATGGAACTGCGCGAACGGGCACGCGAGGCATTCGGCGAAGACTTCGACATTCGTCAGTTCCATGAACTGGTGCTTGCAAACGGGCCTGTTCCGTTGTCCATACTGGAAGAGCAGGTCGATAACTGGATTGCCGAGGAAAGCTGAGACGTAAAAAGCAGGGGGTCGCAATGAAGAAGGATGACATGCCGGGCGGGGAATTGACCCCGCCCAACCGCTTCAGGATCGATTACAGTGAACCCGAAGGCGAGATCGCGCAGTTCGTCACCGTATTCTATCATTTCAGATGTGACGATCCGCTGGTGCGCGATATCCAGCCGGCGGCCATCGGGCATCTTTCGCTGTTTCCCAGGGGGCAGGGGCGGCTGTTTCGGCCTGATGGCGGATTTGACCGCTCGCACGAGGTTAATTTGCTCACCCCGCTGGCCTGCGCCCTGCCGATCGAGGTGGACGGGCCGTTTCACGCGCTGGGTGCCGCGCTCTCTCCGTTGGGCTGGGCGGCGCTGACGGGGCTCAATGCGGCCGAGCATGCGAACAGGTTGTACAAGGCAGCAGACTGGCTCGACCCGGAAATAGAAGAGACGGGTGCCAGGCTGTGTGCTGCCTATCGCGATGATGAGGCGGGCCTGCCCGATGCCGTGCGAGACCTGTCAGCCTTTATCCTTTCCCATGCCAGGCTGCCGCGGCCGCGGCATCTGCAGTTGATGGCCGATGTCGGCCAATGGCTGGCAGGCAGCATGTTGCCCGATGTCGAGGATCTCTACACGGCCAGCAGTTTTTCCCGCCGCCAGACGCAGCGGTTGGTGCAGCAGTATTTCGGCGTCTCTCCCGTCACCTTGCGGCGCAAATACCGCGCGCTGCGCGCCGCCGCCGCCTTGTCCAAGCCCGAGCTCTCTTCGGAAAAGGAGGCTGAAATCTACGATGCCTTCTACGACCAGCCGCACATGATTCACGAGATCAGCGAATTCGTGGGCCGCACGCCTGCAAGACTGTCCGATGGTGCTGCGCCCTACCTTGAAGAACTGATCGACGGTAAGAACCTGCGCGAATTGCGCTGAGGCGCATTCGCAAAACCATGAGGCAAAAACGGTCGGCCTGCCAGACCGCAAGGGCGACCGCCCGCCCGCAGCGGGCGCAGCTTGCATGCGCGTCTAGCGAGGACGGATGCGCGGAGGCGCATTCGCAAAACAAAAACGCTAACGACTCGCAACAAGCGGAAATGGGTTGATTCCGGCTATTTTACGCATAGGTGACTAATCAGAACAATATGGTCCGATTAACTTATGCGCTTATCAAACCTAGCAGATTACGCCGTCGTCACGATGAGCCAGGCTGCCCGCCACTGTGGCGGTGGGCGCACGAGTGCGGCTGAACTGGCCGAGCAATCGGGCCTGCCCGTACCCACGGTGCAGAAAGTGGTGAGCAAGCTGACGGCGGCGGGCCTGCTACGCTCCACCCGAGGGGCAGGCGGCGGGCTGCAACTGGCGCGCCCGGCAGCGGCGATCAGCCTGGCCGACATCGTAGAGGCAGTGGAGGGGCCGATTGCGCTCACCTCCTGCGTCGATGGCGGGCGGCATGATTGCGCGCTGGAAGGCAATTGCGCAGTGCAGCCGCACTGGCCGATCGTGAACACAGCTTTGCGCAGCGCACTGGCGGATGTTTCGCTGGTGCAGCTGGCAAGAACGGAAGAAATGGCATGAACGAACAAGTCGAAATCAAGGACCGCGAAGCGCGCGAGGCTGCCGACAGGGCTGCGGAATACGAGCATGGCTGGTCTTCCGATATCGAAACCGAATTTGCGGAAAAGGGCCTGACCGAGGATACCGTCCGCTTCATCTCCGGCAAGAAGAACGAGCCGGAATGGATGCTGGACTGGCGCCTGAAGGCCTTCCGCCTGTGGCAGGAGATGGAAGAGCCGAACTGGGCCAAGCTCGGTTATCCGGAAATCGACTACCAGGATGCCTATTACTACGCCGCGCCGAAGAAGAAGGTCGAGCTGGAATCGCTCGACGAGCTCGATCCCGAGATCAAGTCCGTCTACGACAAGCTGGGCATTCCCGTGGCGGAGCAGGAAGTGCTCGCCGGGGTAAAGGGCGCGCGCAAGGTGGCCGTGGATGCGGTGTTCGATAGCGTTTCCGTCGCCACCACGTTCCGCGAGGAATTGAAGAAGGCGGGCGTCATCTTCCTCTCCATCAGCGAAGCTTTGCAACAGCATCCCGACCTGGTGAAGAAGTGGCTGGGCAAGATCGTGCCGCAGCGCGACAACTACTTTGCCTGCCTCAACGCCGCAGTCTTTTCCGACGGCACCTTCGTCTACGTGCCAGAGGGCGTTCGCTGCCCGATGGAGCTCAGCACCTATTTCCGCATCAATGCGGAAAACACCGGCCAGTTCGAACGCACGCTGATCATCGCTGAGAAGGGCAGCTACGTCAGCTACCTGGAAGGCTGCACCGCGCCCATGCGTGACGAGAACCAGCTGCACGCCGCCGTGGTGGAACTGATCGCGATGGAAGATGCCGAGATCAAGTATTCCACCGTGCAGAACTGGTATCCCGGCAATTCCGAAGGTGTTGGCGGGATCTACAACTTCGTCACCAAGCGGGGCCTCTGCCAGGGTGACCGATCCAAGATCTCGTGGACGCAGGTGGAAACCGGCTCTGCGGTGACATGGAAATACCCCTCCTGCGTGCTGAACGGCGAGAACAGTGTGGGCGAATTCTACTCGGTCGCGGTTACGAATAACCACCAGCAGGCCGATACGGGAACCAAGATGGTTCATAACGGCAAGGGCTCGCGCTCCACGATCATTTCCAAGGGCATCAGCGCGGGCAAGTCGAACAACACCTATCGCGGCCTCGTCCGCGTGGCGGCCAATGCCGACAATGTGCGCAACCGTACAGAGTGCGACAGCCTGCTGCTGGGCGACCAGTGCGGCGCGCACACCGTGCCCTATATCGAGGTGAAGAACCCCACCGCCCAGATCGAACACGAAGCCACCACCAGCAAGATTTCCGATGACCAACTGTTCTACGCCATGCAACGCGGCCTTGACGAGGAAGAGGCCGTGGCCCTGATCGTCAACGGCTTCGCGAAAGAGGTGCTGAAAGAACTGCCGATGGAATTTGCCGTGGAGGCGCAGAAGCTGCTCGCGATCTCGCTTGAGGGGAGTGTGGGGTGATGCTCGAGCCACTGATCTTTTTTTTGGCGTTTGCGGGTTTGATGGCTTGGTTGCTGAAGAGAAGACTCGCGAGCCGAAATATCGCTTTCGAGCCAGCTGATCCTCGCCACAATGATCGCGACTGGAATCCAGTGGCGTTCTGGAGCCTGAATTTGCCAATCATTGGCGCGATGCTTCTCGGGATCGGTGGAGCCCTGCTCTGCTTGACGGACATGACTGGTGTGACCTCATTCTTCGCCGGTATTGAAGCGGAAGGTGTGCCGCAATGACCGAACGCAAGACACTCAACCTCCGCGACACGTCGGACGCCGAAGCCCCTGCAATCAAGAAGAAGGGTCGAGGCTGGGAAATTTCCGAGAAGCGGCTCGACAACCTGCACGATCAGGCGCGCAAGATGCGGCGCGAAGCCTCCGATGCGCACAAGGCGCTGGCCGAGCGGTTCTCGAAAGCCGATCTGGGGCGCTATACCTTCAAGCGGTTCGCCGTGGTGGGCAGCGCGATTGTCGACTTCAATTGCCACAACCTCGGCATGGCCATCGTGATCGACGAGGAAGACGACGACCCGGCATTGAACCGTCGCCGAGACAAGTCGCTGGATGCTGTTGGCGTAAAGGTAATGCACCTTAACGCCGCCGACATTCTGGAAAACATGGACGAGGTGCTGAAGCGCATCACCGCCGGAATGCGCCAGCGCATCGCCGACAAGGGCGAAGCGCGCCGCCGTCACGAAACCGAAAACCCCCGGCAGACCCGCCCCCGCTACGACCGCGACGGCAACGGGCCTCCCCGCAGAACGAACACACGGAACGACTGATGCTGAAAATCGAAAACCTCCACGCCGAGATAGACGGCAAGGAAATCCTAAAGGGCCTCTCGCTCGAAGTGAACGCTGGCGAGATCCACGCGATCATGGGGCCGAACGGCGCGGGCAAGTCCACGCTGGCCTATGTGCTTGGCGGACGGCCCGGCTACGAAGTCACGCAGGGCACAGTCACCTTCGACGGGAAAGACCTGCTGGACATGGAACCGCACGAGCGTGCTGCCGCCGGCATGTTCCTGGGTTTCCAGTATCCCGTGGAGATTCCCGGCGTTTCCAACGTGCAGTTCCTGCGCGAGGCTTTGAACTCGCAGCGCAAGCAGCGCGGCGAAGAGCCGATGAGTGGCGGCGAATTCCTGAAGCTGGCAAAGGAAAAGGCCGGACTGCTGAAGCTCGACATGGAAATGCTGAAGCGCAATGTGAACGTCGGCTTTTCCGGCGGCGAGAAGAAGCGCAACGAGATGGTGCAGATGGGTATCCTCGATCCCCAGTTCGCCGTGCTGGACGAGACCGATTCCGGTCTCGACATCGACGCGCTGAAGGTCGTGGGCGAAGGCATCAATGCCATCATGCGCAAGAGCGACAAGGGCGTGATGCTGATCACCCATTACCAGCGCCTGCTGGATTACGTGCAGCCCGATTTCGTGCACATCCTTGCCGCTGGCCGCATCGTGAAGACCGGCGATGCCGATCTTGCCAAGCAGCTAGAAGCCGAAGGCTACGACGAGGTGATGGCCGCATGAGCGAACTTCCCACCATACGAGACGAGAGCTGGCGCTATGCCGATTTCGATGCCGTGGAGCAGCTGGGTGTCGAGGCGCTAGACCAGTGGCAGAACGTATCGGTCGCAGATGGCGAAACGCACCGGCAGTGCCTGATCGTGGGCAGCGATGCGCCTGAACTTCACCGCATCCGCCTGAACATCGGCAAAGGCGCGCGAGCCGAGATTTTCGTTGTCGTCATCGGCAACGATTACACCCGCGTCGAAGTGGAAACCGACCTTGGCGAAGGTGCGCATTTCGAATTTGGCGGCGTCACCATTGGCGGCGGCGACGCGGTGCGCGAATTCGTGACCCGCACCACGCATGACCGGCCCGATGCCACGTCCAACCAGGTGGTGCGTGCGGTTCACTGGAACGAGGCGACCGGCAATTTCCTTGGCGCGATCAACGTGGGCAGTGAAGGCCAGCGCACCGATGCCGCGCAGGATTTCAAGGCGCTGGTGCTGGAAAAGGGCGCCACCGCCAATGCCAAGCCCGAGCTTGAAATCTTCGCCGACGATGTGAAATGTGCCCACGGCGCGGCCATCGGGCAGATGGACGAAATGGCGCGCTATTACATGGCCAGCCGAGGCATCGCGCCCGATGTGGCGCAGCGCCTGCTGGTGCGCGCCTTCATCGCCGATGCGCTTGCCGCGCTGGAGGACGAAGGCGAGGCCGAACGTCTGCTGGAAGCGGCGCTGAATGTGCTGGAGGCGCGCAAGTGAAGCGCCTTTTCGCCACCCTTGCCTTACCGTTGACCCTGGCCGCCTGCGCCACGACGCCGGTCGTCGATGCACCGCCGGCCAGCGCCTACACGCGGCTGAGCATTCCCGATCGTGCCTTCGCATCCGAGGACCAGGTAATCGACCACTACCTCAACCGCGCCAATACCCGGGGGGCCGACGTTACCCGCGAGGTTGGCCGCGACGGCTCCGGCCTTGGTTCGCGCATGATCCTCGTCACCACCGATGGCTATCGCGACGATTCCGTAATGGGTGAACAGTGGCGCATCGTGCTGGGCGAAGCTGGCGACGACTATCGCGTGTTGCAGGCGGGCATCCGCTACAACTGCGCACGCGGTGCAAATCCGGGATGGAGCCGCGACCTGTGTCCGTAATGCAAACCATATCTCGCAAGGCCGATTTTCCCGGCCTCGTCACACCCGACGGCAAGCCGTGGCACTACCTCGATTCAGCAGCAACGGCGCAAAAGCCGCAAAGCGTGATCGATACGGTCAGCTGCGCGATGGGCGCGGACTATGCGACCGTTCATCGCGGCGTCTATTCGCGGTCTGCCGAAATGACGCTGGGCTACGAGTCAGCGCGCCGCACGGTTGCCAGCTTCATCGGCGGCCAGGAGGACGAGATCGTCTTCACCCGCGGTGCGACCGAAGCGATCAACCTGCTGGCCTACAGCTATCCCGACAAGGGCCGCGTATTGTTGTCCGAGCTGGAACACCATTCCAACATTGTGCCCTGGCAGCTTGCCGGCTGGCAGGTGGACGTATGTCCCATCACAGACGATGGCCGGATCGATCTCGACGCGGCCGAAGCCATGCTGACGAGCGAGCACACCATGGTGTCCTTCGCCCACGTTTCCAACGTGCTGGGCAGCATGGTCGACGGCAAGCGTGCCGCCGATCTGGCGCATGCGGTGGGCGCAAAGCTGCTGCTGGACGGATGCCAGGCCGTGCCCCGCGTGCCGGTGGATGTTGCCGCGCTCGATTGCGATTTCTATGCCTTCTCCTCGCACAAGCTCTATGGCCCGACGGGCATCGGCGCACTGTGGGGACGGGCGGATCTGCTGTCTGCCATGCCCCCGTGGCAGGGCGGCGGCGCGATGATCGACAAGGTTGGCTTCGACAAATCCACCTACGCCCCTGCGCCGCAGCGTTTCGAGGCGGGTACGCCGGCGATTATCGAGGCGATCGGTTTCGCCGCAGCCTGTGATTACACGTTGGCAATCGGCCTGGAATCCATCCATCGGCACGAAGCCGAGCTTGTCCGGCAGACGCGCGAAGCGCTGGCGGCGATGAATGACGTTACGCTTTACGGCCCCGATGACAGCGCCGGTATCGTGAGTTTCCTGATCGATGGGGTTCACCCGCACGATCTGGGCACCATATTGGATGAAGAGAACGTGGCGATCCGGGCAGGGCATCACTGCGCGCAGCCGCTGATGGAGAAGCTGGGCATTACTGCCACTGCGCGCGCCAGCTTCGGTATCTATTCCGACGAAGAGGATGTTGTCGCACTGATACGCGGCATCGAACGCACCAAAAGGATTTTCGGCTGATGGAAAATCAGAACGACGACAAGGACTTCATCGCAGCACCTTCGCCCACGGAGAACGTGGTCGAAAAGCCGCCCCGCGCGCGGGTGTCCGATGCGCCCATTCCGGACGAGGAAACCGCAGGCGACAAGCTGGAACGCAAGCGCGATTACCTGGAGGGCTTTTTGCAGAAGAAGCCCGAGGGCGTCGCACCCGGGGAACCCGGCGGCGATCTGCACCAGTCGGTGATCAATGCGCTGAAGGATATCTTCGATCCGGAAATCCCGGTGAACATCTATGATCTCGGCCTGATCTACAATGTGGAAGTGGTCGAGGACGCCGACGTGAAAGTCACCATGACGCTCACCACGCCGCATTGCCCGGTTGCCGAAACCATGCCCAACGAGATCGAGATGCGCGTGATGGGTCTGCCCGGCGTGCGCGATGCCGAAGTCGTGGTGACCTGGGATCCGCCGTGGGATCCTTCCAAGATGAGCGACGAAGCGCGGCTTGAACTGGGGATGCTGTGATGAGCGACAACACGACCAAGACACGTCCTGCGCCCAAGGCTGCCGTTATCCTGACGCCCGCTGCCGAGCAGCGCGTGGCCGACCTGATGGCGAAAGCGCCGGGCGATGCCATCGGCGTGAAGCTGTCCACTCCGCGCCGGGGCTGTTCCGGCCTTGCCTACTCGGTCGATTACGTCACCGAGGAACAGGCTTTCGACGAGAAGATCGAAACGCCCGGCGGCGTTTTCTACATCGACGGCGCCAGCGTGCTCTATCTGATCGGCAGCACGATGGACTGGGTGGAAGACGATTTCACTGCCGGTTTCGTGTTCGAGAACCCCAACGCCAAGGGTGCCTGCGGTTGCGGCGAAAGCTTCATGGTCTAGGCCGCTGGGGCAGCGCGGTTACGCGATGCCGGTTTCTTCCGCGATGAACTCCAGCAGCGCCTTGTCGTAGGCATCGACTTCGCCGCTCGTGGCTATCTGCTCATCCAGCCAGGCTTGCTCGATGCCGTTGACCTCTGCCTCGGCAGCAACCTGCTCGGCCCGGCCTGGGCCTTCGTTCTTCTTGCCGAACACAACGCCGAATGCATTGGGCGCGTTCTTGGCCATGCTGCCCATGAAACGACCGATGTCAGCCTTGTTGTCCGCCACGAAGGCTTCCAGTTCCAGCATCCGCTCGCGGCTGATCTGGCCGCTGGAATGGGCGAAACCCATCAGGTAATTGCCTACGCCTTGTACGAACAGGCGCTCGAACTCTGGCGCGTTGTCGTTTCCGGCCACGGCGTTCTTGATCCGGAACAGCACCTCTGCCTCGCGGCGGCTGACAGCTGCGGGACGATCGCTGGCCTGGCCGAAGATAACGCGGCGCATGATGCGGCACTCGGCCTCGCTGACATGGGTGCCCGACAGTTCTCCGCCGCAGCGCGTGGGGCCGGTGCCTTCCAGCACTTCACGTTCCATTACGCCGAGCACGAAAGTCTTCAGTGTTTCGGGCACATTTTGCGCGCGCTCTATGATGCGCGTGAGCAAGTCCAGTTCCGTCATGGAGCAGACCTTGCCGTCCGCCTCGACCTGGCCGATCAGCCAGTTGGCTTCTTCCGCGCTGGCAAAACCGTGCGGATCGCTGCCGTTGAGGACGTAATTCTGTATGGCTTCGACGAAAAAGTCCGACCATTCGCGCGACGGTTTCTCGATAGCGTGCTGGGTAGCGAATACGATTTCCGCTTCTTCGCGCGACATACGGCTATCGGCCCAGCCGGCACCGCGCAGGGCAAGCACCTCTTCTGCGGTTATCGAACGGTCGGCAGCGGCGTTCCGGGCAATCTCGGCGAATTCAAAACTCATGGGGGTCGGTCCTCCTGTCGCGCACGGTATGTCGCAACAGGCTTAAATTCGCGTTACCGGGATGCGAATTTCGCTCGTCAGCGTGGGCGAGAAAGGGCCTGGATGCATGCGAGCCTGTCCACCGCCGCACCATCGCTGGCCCGCCGCGCCTCTATCCACGTGGCGACCGGCTGTCCGCCCTGCGTCAGCGGGTAGAGATAGATATCCATCACGCAGGCCTCCCCCCTGAACTGCAGCTTGCGCATGTCGCCTTCAGGCGTGTCGAGGCGTGGCTGGCCGAAACGGGCGATCAGCGACGGTGCCGTTTCGCGAATGATCCCGACAAGGCCCGGCCCTTCGAGAACCTCGGGTGTGCGAAAGCCTGAAACCTGCGGCGGTGGCGGCGGGGCATCGGTAGGCGGTACTACGCGCGGGTCCACCGTGATGGGCGGGGGCGGGGGTGCTTGCTGTGCCGGGATGGCAGCGCAGGCCGACAGGGTGGCGGTAAGGAGAAGTGCGGCAATCAGGCGCATAAGAGGCGGCTTTCCGGATGAACTGTATCTATGGTGATTTGCGATGGAGAAGATGGGTTGCCGATGCCGCCCCCAGCACCGGCGCGAGGAAATTCAGGAAAGGTACGGCCAGCATCGCTGCTACAACGCCGCCCAGCAGGAAGCGTTCTCCCCTGCCGATCGGCGCGCCGCCCTGCTTGGTTTTCGAGTGGCGTAGCCATACCATATCCTGCAATTCGCGGCCAAGCAGGAAGGCGTTGACCAGCAGGAACAGGGCGAAGGTGCCAACCCCTGTGAAGAGCAGCACGAGCGCGAAGGGCATGGCGACAAGATTGGCCAGCAGCGCCCGGCCCGCGCTCGACAAGGCTGCGCGGCTCTGCTGGGCAAGGGAAAGATCGCGCGCGGTTTCGGCAGCTTGAGGATAATAGCGCGCCTCCACCGCCTGCACCACGTCGTCCGCGTAGAACTGGATCACGCCCATCGCGACGATGCGCCAGGTCAGCCACAGGCCCACCAGCGCGATGATGAAGGAAAGCGCGCCGCGCAGGGCACCTGCGCCGGTAAAAAGGCTCTCGTCCAGCCCGCCGCGCGCCAGCAGCCAGTCCAGCAGGAACCACCCGCCGGTCGCCACGATCGCGAACAGCACGATTGTCACCGCGATACTCTTCAGCAGGATGCGCAGGACCGCGCCATCGAACAACTGGCGCAGACCAAGGCCCAGCGATGTGGCAAGAGAACCCATAGGCGCTTGCGATTGCGCGCGCCATCGGCCAAGTCAACGCCGCTTGGCGCGGATGCGCCGGATAATGTTCAGGAGAATGCATGACTTCCCCCCGTTACGACGTAATCGCCATCGGCAATGCCATTGTCGATGTGATGGCCCCCGCTTCGGATGAACTGGTGGAAGAACTGGGCATGACCAAGGGCGGCATGACGCTGGTCGATGCCGACCAGGCCAAAGAACTGTATGACGCGATGGGCCCCGCGAAGGAAATTTCCGGCGGTTCGGCGGCCAATACCCTGGCGGGCCTTTCTGGCATGGGTGCCCAGTGCGCTTTCGTGGGGCAGGTTGCGGACGACCAGTTGGGGAATGTCTTCGCGCACGATATTCGCGCGGTGGGCATCGATTTCGATGTGCCTGCCCGCGAAGGAGAGCCGCCAACCGCACGCTGCCTGATTTTCGTGACGCCCGACGGCCAGCGCACGATGAACACCTTCCTTGGCGCCACGCAGTTCCTGCCTGCCGAGGCGTTGAACGAAGAAGCCATCGGCGGCGCGCAGATCCTTTATCTAGAAGGCTATCTGTGGGACCCGGAAGAACCCCGCAAGGCCATGCGCGCCGCGATCAAGAGCGCGCGCGATGCCGGGCGCCAGGTGGCCTTCACCCTGTCCGACGCATTTGTAATCGAACGCTATGGTGACGACTTTCGCAGACTGATCGACGATGGCATGATCGATATTCTCTTTGCCAACGAGGTGGAACTGGGTGCGCTGACGGGCGAGGAGGATTTCAACGCCGGAATCGATGCGCTGAAGGGCAAGGTGCCGACGCTGGTCGTTACCCGCAGCGAAAAGGGCGCGGTTTGCGTCACGGGCGGCGAATTGCACCAGGTCGCGGCAGAACCGGTCGAGAAGGTGGTGGACACGACCGGCGCGGGCGACCTGTTTGCAGCGGGCTTCCTGTTCGGCCACGTTCGCGGGGAGGAACCGGCCCGGTGCCTGAAGCGCGGCGCCATCGCGGCGGCCGAGATCATCAGCCACTACGGCGCACGTCCCGAAAGCGATCTAGCCAAGTTAATGACCGAAAAGCTCGGTTGATGGCGCGACTTCGGTTGCGTTCTTGCAAAGCATTCGCAATAAGCCTCCGGCAATTTACAGCAATCGCAACATGAAGGATTCGAACATGCGTAAGATCGTACTCGCCGCCGCTATGGCCGGCACGGCCCTCACCCTTGCCGCTTGCGGCGAAACGGCTGAAGTTGAAGCACCGGTCGAAGAGGAAATGGCCGCTGAAACCGAAGCGGAAGTTACTGAAATGGCAGGCGTAATGGATGCCAGCACTGCCACTGCCGAACAGCTTGCCAGTGTCGAGGGTGTCTCGCCCGAGCTGGCCGATGCCATCGTGGCGGGCCAGCCTTATGCCGACGTGACCGCGTTCCATGCCACGCTAATGGAGAACGTTTCCGAAGAAGAAGCAGGCGCAATTCTCGAACGCGTGTTCGTGCCGATCAACCTCAACGATGCCAGTGAAGAGGCCATCGCCCTGATCCCCGGCATGACCGACCGGATGATCCACGAGTTCGAGGAATACCGCCCTTACGAGGATATGGGCGAGTTCGACCGGGAAATCGGCAAGTATGTCGATGCAGAGGAAGTCGCTCGCTTCCGCAACTATGTAACGCTCTAACGGCCCCTATCGCCGTTGCAGCCAGAACCTGACGATCTCGATCGCGGCCAGTATCCCAATATGGATATAGGCCGTGATCGGGTCGAAAGCCGCCAGCGCCCAGTGCACGAACACCAGGATCGCGGCGGGATAGACCAGTCGGTGCAATCGCTTCCAGCCGCGTTTGAGCGCTCTCATCGAGACATTGTTTGAGGTGATCGCCAGCGGCACGAACAATGCAAAGGCCAGCCAGCCTGTCAGCATGTCGGCATTGCCAGCCTCTTCCAGTACCGGTGCCAGTGCGGCCTTGTTCACCACGTAGATGATCGTGTGCCCCGCGGCATAGGCGAAGCTGGCGACGCCAAGGTCGCGTCTGCGCCGTATCAGCCACTGCGTCCACTTACGGTTGCGGAACATCAGGCGGATCGGCGTCACCGCCAGCGTGACCAGCAATAGCCACGCCGCCCAGTCGCCGCTGTCACCAATGGCGTGTCCATAGCCATAGGCATCGGGCGTCAATGCCCATCGTCCCAGTATCCATGCGCCGGGCAGGGCGAGGATCAGCCATAGCAGCGGGCGAGATGCGGCCAGGGCCTTCGCGGACATGTGCGCGCCCCCTATCCCTCGCGTTCGATTTCCCGCCAGCCGATATCGGTGCGGTAGAAGCCGGTGGGGAAATCTATCTTGGCCACTGCAGCATAGGCAGCGTGCTGGGCAGCCTTCGTGCTGGGACCGGTGGCGGTGACATTAAGCACGCGTCCGCCGTTCGCAACCAGCGCACCATCGGCCAGCTTCGTGCCCGCGTGGAAGACCTTGACACCCTCGCGCTCGGCACCGTCCAGGTCGATCGTTCCGCCCTTCTTCGGCGTGCCGGGATAGCCATCGGCGGCCATCACGACAGTCATCGCCGTGTCCTCGGCAAAGGAAGGTTCGGGCAGTGCGGCCAATGTGCCGGCAGAGGCAGCGAGCATGTACTGCGCCAGATCGCTTTCCAGGCGCATCATCAGCACCTGGCATTCGGGATCACCGAAGCGGCAGTTGTATTCCACCAGCTTGGGTCCTTCCGACGTTAGCATCAGCCCGGCATACAGCACACCGACATAGGGCGTGCCTTCCTTGTGCATCTGACGCACGGTGGGGAAGACGATCCGCTCCATCGATTCGGCCAGTAGCGCCTCTGTCAGCACGCGTGCCGGGCTGTAGGCGCCCATGCCGCCGGTATTCGGACCAGTATCGCCTTCGCCCACCCGTTTGTGATCCTGCGCGGTGCCGAAGGGAATCACGCTTTCGCCATCTGTCAGCGCGAACAGGCTGACTTCCTCGCCTTCCATGAATTCCTCTATCACCACCTCGGCGCCCGCATCGCCGAATGCGCCGCCGAACATGTCCGCCAGCGCCTCGATCGCGTGATCCTCGTTCTCGGCGATTACCACGCCCTTGCCTGCGGCCAGTCCGTCCGCTTTCAGCACGAAGGGTGGGGAGAAGGTGGACAGCGCCTGCTTCGCCTGTTCCAGCGAAGCGCAATGTACGTAGCCAGCAGTGGGAATGCCGGCACGGTCGCACAGGCCCTTGGTAAAGTTCTTGCTGCCTTCCAGCTGGGCAGCGTCCCTGGAAGGGCCGAAAACGGCGATACTTGCGCTGCGCAGACTGTCCGCCAGACCGTCCACCAGCGGCGCTTCGGGGCCGATCACGACGAGACCGATGGCCCTTTCACGGCAAAATGCCGTCACGGCGTCATGGTCGCCGGCATCCAGAGAAACCAGCAGCGCGCATTCGGCGATGCCGGGATTGCCCGGGGCGGCGTATAGCGTACCCCCATCCTCGGCGATTGCTGCGGATTGCGCCAGCTTCCAGCAAAGGGCATGTTCGCGGCCGCCACCGCCCAGTACAAGGATATTCATGGCAAAGCGCACTCCCTACGACGATTCTTCGGACGACCGGCTGTTAGCGACCAGCGAGGCGGGCGACAATTCCGCCCCGCTTTCGATCACCGAGATTTCACAGGCGCTGAAGCGCACGGTGGAGGATCGCTTCGGCTACGTGCGGCTTCGCGGGGAGCTTTCGGGCGTGAAACGCGCCGCATCGGGCCACCTTTACCTTGCGCTGAAGGACGAAAAGGCCGTTCTCGACGGTGTGATGTGGCGCAGCGCGACACCGCGCCTCGCATTTCAGCCGGAAGACGGTATCGAGGTTGTCGCCACCGGCAAGCTGACCACCTACCCGGGTCGCAGCAAGTACCAGATCGTGATCGAGCGGATGGAAATAGCGGGCGAGGGCGCTCTGCTGGCTTTGCTGGAGAAGACCAAGGCGCGACTGGACGCGGAAGGGTTGTTCGCGCCCGAGCGCAAGCGTGCGCTGCCCTTCGCGCCGCGTACGATTGGCGTGATAACATCGCCCACCGGCGCGGTGATCCGCGATATCCTGCATCGGCTGGAAGATCGTTTCCCCACCCATGTGATCGTATGGCCTGTGCTGGTCCAGGGCGATGGCGCGGCAAAACAGGTTGCCGATGCGGTTCGTGGATTTGGTGCAATTGAACCGAATGGACCCGTCCCACGCCCGGACTTGCTGATCGTGGCGCGCGGTGGCGGTTCGATCGAGGACCTGTGGAGCTTCAACGAGGAAATCGTTGTGCGCGCCGTTGCCGAAAGCCCGATACCCGTGATCAGCGCCGTGGGGCACGAAACGGATACCACCTTATGCGATTATGCTGCAGATCGCCGCGCGCCGACACCCACTGCCGCCGCCGAAATTGCCGTGCCGGTGCTGCGCGACCTGCTCGCCACGATCGACGATCTTGCCCATCGCCAGCGCAAATGCGCGCTTCGCCCGGTGGAACTGGGCAGGGAACGTCTTCTAGCCCGCGCCGACCGAATGCCGAAGGCGGAACAGCTGCTTCAAGGCCATGCGCAAAAGCTCGACGATCTGGGCGAACGCCTGCGTCGTGGACTGGTGGACCGGGCCGCGAAAGGTCGAGAGCAGCTTTCCGATCTGCGCCTGTCGCCGGCGATATTGCGCGGGAATCTGCGCGAGGCGAAACAGCGCCTCACCGCTGCTCGGTTGGCCCCTTCGCTGGTTACGCGCCCGATTGCCGAACGGCGCGAACGCCTGGCCGCGCTTGAGCGGCTGCGCCTGCAGCTCGATCCCAAGGCTCCGCTGCAGCGCGGCTATGCACTGGTCTGCGCGGAGGGGCATCCGGTGGTGAAGTCTCAGGCCGTGGCGGCACAGCAACCTGTACTGACCCTGGAATTCGCCGATGGCACGTTGCAGGTAATACCCGGCGCCGCGCCTAGAAAGGCCCCCAAGCGGCCCAGGGAAGCGCCAGGAAGTGGCCAGCCGAAACTGCTGTAGCGTTCGTAAATTGCACTGAAAGCCTTCACCCATTACATAGGCTACCATGTTGATGTCATCCTCCGATAAAGCCGCGACGCTGATGTATGGCCCCAATGGCTTTCGCATCGTGAAACCCGGTCATTTCGTGCTGTGTGCCCAGAGCGGCGTGCCTGTCCCCCTGGAAGAACTGCGCTACTGGAGCGTTGAGCGACAGGAGGCCTACGCCAGCGCGGAACTTTCTACCCAGCGCGCGCTTGAGGATTTGTGAGGACCAAGCCCAAGTATTTCGCAACCTCGGCCCTGTGTGCGCTTGGCGCCGCGTGTGCCGTTGTTCCCCAAACGAGTGACGCGCCCGCCACGCCTGCGCCCGCGCCTTCACCACCGGTGGAAACCGTGCAGCCCATTGCGGCGCCAACACCAACACCAGCACCAACCCCCACTCCCACTCCCACCCCTTCCGGGCCATCCACCTTCCTTTTTGACGGCGCGCTGACGCAGGGCGGCTGGATTCGCGGACAGGCTCCGGCGGGCACCGCCACGGCGCGACTGGGAGAAACCGAGCTGGTGCTGGACGACGAGGGCAATTTTTTCGCCGCGTTCGACCGCGATGCTCAGGCGCAGGCCGAACTCGTCGCCTTCCTGGGCGATGGACGCGAAGTGCGCAGCCCGATTACGGTCAGCCCACGCGACTGGAACATCGAACGCGTCAACGTCGCGCGCCGCGCGGGCAGTGCCAGTGAGAGCTTCATGCGCCGCCGCCAGCCTGAACTGGATGCGATCTGGGATGCTCGTACTGCCAATTCGGATACCGACGGCTGGAAGCAGGATTTCATCTGGCCGCTGACGGGTCGCATCTCCGGACGCTTCGGTTCGCAACGCATCTATCGCGGTGAACCTGGCAGCTATCATTCCGGCATCGATATTGCGACGGGCGGACCGGGTGATCCTTTCGTCGCGCCCGCGGGCGGGGTGGTGACACTGGCCACGGACAGCCCCTTCAGCCTCGAGGGCTATCTTCTGATTATCGACCACGGGGCGGGGCTGAACAGCGCCTTCCTGCATCTTTCCGACATTGCCGTGGAAGAAGGCGACGTGGTGGAACAGGGGCAAATGCTCGGCCGCATCGGCTCTTCGGGGCGGGCCACGGGTCCGCACCTGCACTGGAGCCTGAAGTGGCATCTTGCCCGGCTCGATCCCATCCTGTTCACCGGACCCATGCCCTGACGGGTGAAGAGGCATGAGAAAGCGTCGATTGATCGCCGGGATCGTGCTTGCCCTCATGCTGTCTCCCGGAACGTTGCTACGCACCCAAATACCGTCCAGATCAACGGCGGATCTCACCATCACGCGACTGGCGGATTTGCCGGACGAGACAAGCAATAGCGGTTTCACGCGAATGGGCGTGTGGGAGCTATCCAGTTCGCGCATCGATTTCGGCGGCTACTCGGCCCTTCTGGTCTTGAACAACGCCACGTTGCGCGCCTTTTCGGACCGAGGGAAACGGCTGACCTTTGCCGAGCCGGGCCAGCCACAAGATCGCGAGGCGCAATTCGCCACCGTCTGGGATCGCGGGGACCTGAGCCCGACTGTCCCCGACATCGAGGCGGCGACACGCGATCCCGAAACCGGCGATTACTGGTTGGCGTTCGAGAATACCCATGCGGTGATTCGCAATGACATCGCCAGCGCATTTGTCCGCTCGCGCCGCCCGTCTGCCTGGCAGGACTGGCCCGAGAACGGCGGTGCCGAGGCGATGGCGCGCTTTCCGGACGGTCGCTTCATCATCCTGCCGGAACGCGACTCGACCGGCTTTCTGTATGCGTCAGACCCTACGGACGAAGTGGAGCCCCTGACCTTCGATTTCACCGTTCCCGCCGATTATAATCCCACCGACATGATGGCATTACCCGATGGGCGCGTGCTGATATTGCTGCGGCAGCTGGAATGGGGGTGGCCACCTTTCGCCACTGCCATTGCGATCGCCGATCCTCGCGGGCTGACAGAAGGCGGGACGCTGGACATCGAGTTGCTGATACGACTGGAGACGATCCTGCCGCGAGAAAACTACGAGGCGCTTTCGCTGGCGGGGGTCGAGGAGGATGGCACGGTGATCCTCTGGCTCATGTCCGATGATAATCTTTCCGCCTTCCAGCGCACATTGCTGGCGAAGATGAGCTGGCGGGAAAAGGACGCCGGGCACGAAAAAGCGCGCGAGGAATGACCCTCACGCGCTTCTCAAACTCGCTCGACGCAAGCGCCTTACGCGGCGTCGGAGCTTTCGACGGCTTTCTTCAGTTCACGCTTCACGCGCTGGGCGCGGGTGGAAAGCTTTTCGCTCTTCGTCTTCAGCAGCCAGTTGTCGAGACCGCCATTGTGCTCAACCGAACGCAGGCCCTGCGTCGAGACGCGGAACTTGAAGCTACGGTCCAGCTTTTCGCTGATCAGCGTGACGTTCTGCAGGTTGGGCAGGAAGACGCGCTTGGTCTTGTTGTTGGCGTGGCTGACGTTGTGGCCGACCTGGCGGCCCTTGCCGGTAAGTTCGCAAATGCGCGACATGGCGAAATCTCTCGCTAAAAACGGTTTCGGTTACAGCTTTTGGGCTGGGAAAGGCGCGCGCTTACAGGGCGGCTACAGATTCGTCAAGCTAAGCTACCACTTGCTACGCCCCCGCGCCGCGCTAAAAAGGCGGCACATTCTTTTGGGAGTACACTGAAATGAAAAATCTGGTTGCCACTACTTTCCTCGGCGTCTCGTTGTTCGCTCTTGCCGCCTGCGATGTCGACCAGACTGAAGAAGGCGACATGCCCGAAGTTGATGTGGAAGGCGGTAACTTGCCTGAATACGACGTGGAAGGCCCCGATGTAGACGTCGATACCGGGACCGAGACGGTCGAGGTGCCGACGGTGGATGTCGATGTAGATGGCCCGGATGATGCCGAGGGTGAGCCAGTTACCGACGACGAAGAATAGGAATATATCGGGCGAGGCGCGACGGATATGATCCGCTGGCCCTCGCCCGAGCCCATGCGCCGCGCTCTGCAACTGGCGAATGAAGCCGCTGCTGCGGGCGAAGTGCCCGTGGGCGCTGTGGTGATCAAGGAGGGAAAGGTGGTCGGCGAAGGCCACAACCTCACCCGCACGAACCACGATCCTACCGCTCATGCCGAAATGGTGGCGATCCGCGCCGCAGCGTCTACGCTGGGGGACGAGCGTCTGACCGGCTGCGATCTCTACGTAACGCTGGAGCCGTGCCCGATGTGCGCAGGCGCAATCAGCCATGCCCGCCTGGCGCGCCTCTATTACGCCGCCAGCGATCCCAAGGGCGGCGCGGTGGAACAAGGCGCGCGGGTTTTTCAGCAGCCGCAATGCCTGCATCGGCCAGAGGTTTATTCGGGGCTTGGTGAGACCGAGGCAGCGGAACTGCTGCGCGGCTTTTTCGCGGAACGGCGGTGAAATTCCAGGGCACTTCGTGTCGTTTCGTCAAAGCCCCCGCCAGATTCGCACCCTATCGTCGTTATCCGGCCCAAAACGCCCCGCGTCACAGGCCGTCGGCATGAAGTCCGCGCCGTAACACAGCCGCATTTCGCGTAGCCAGCCGCGTTCGTTCACTACCAGTCCCACATCTTCTGCGTCCCAATGTGGATTTGCATCGGCAAAGGTGATTCGAACATCGCCTGCCGTCAGGCTATCGCGGCGGGAGAGGCGGTCGAAGTCGGGCCACCGCAGTGAATTCCACAGGATGCGGGTGACTTGCAGGTAGGCGTCGGGACTTGGAGTCATGCAGGCACCGTGCTTTTGCCATTGGCGCGCCAGCAGGGAGAGGTCGGGTGTCATGCACAGGGATTGTCGTACGGCATCTAAGCTGGGCTGGCGGCGCGTGGGGCACCACTGGGGCCAGCGACCGGGGCCGCTTTCCGGCCAAAGCCCGTGGACGATGAAGGCAAACCGGCCCGCCCGCCCTGCGCACTGGCGCGCGTGACGCCGTTCGTCATCGCGGAAGCGGCAGAACTCCGGGCTCCAGCTCAAGGCCAGGGTATAGCCGCGCACCGGCGTTTCGCGCACTTCGCCATCGCGCTGGACGGGCGGCAGGGAGACGGGGCCGGTGGGGACACGGCATTGATAGGCCTGCGCTTGCGCGGCGGCGGGCACGCCCAGGGCGAATAGCGCGGCTAGGCTAATTGAAGGTTTCAGGTGACGAGCCCTTTCCTTGCGAGAACCAGCGATTGCTCTCGGGCAAGAACAGGAAGAGTAGCGACAGCGCGAGCAGGAGGGGTTGCGCGAAGTAACTCCACCTTACCGGCTCGTCTGCTGTCTGAAATGTGGCGATCATCCCGGGAAGGTTCGCCAGTTCGATCAGAGTGAAGACGGTGACCAGCCACCGCGCGATGCGGTTGGCGAAGATATAGATCAGCCCCACGGGGATCAGGGCGACGGATAGGAGCGCCGAGAGGGTGACGATTGTCCAGTCCCTGCTCCAGCCGTCCCACGCAAAGGCGGCGGCATAGGCTGTCTGCTGCAATTCCAGATCGCCGAGTCCGAGGAGGAAGGCATAAATGGCCGCACCCAGGAAGCTGACGACGAATAGCTGGATGGATCGTGGTCGGCGCCCTTTCGCCGGTGTTATTCGCGGCATTTCTACCCCACCGTGAAATCCAGGCCGATATCGGCGGCAGGCGCGCTTTGCGTCAGCCGACCTACGGAGATGTAATCCACGCCGCTGGCGGCCTTGGCGCTAATGGTGTCGAGAGTGATGCCGCCGCTTGCTTCCGTCTTTGCACGGGTGCCTATCATTCCCACGGCCTCTCGCAGAATCTCGGGGCTCATGTTGTCGAGAAGGATATGATCCGCACCGGCGGCCAGTGCGGGTTCGATCTGGTCGAGCCGGTCGACCTCGCAGATGATGTTCTCCACCCCCGCATTACGCGCGCGGCGCACAGCCTCGCCTACGTTTCCGGCAACGAGGATGTGGTTGTCCTTGATCATCGCCGCATCCCACAGCCCCATGCGATGATTGCTGCCGCCACCCATGCGCACGGCGTATTTCTCGATATGGCGCAAGCCGGGAATGGTCTTGCGCGTGTCCAGCAGCGTGCAATCCGGGTTGGCCCCGCCCGCTCTCATCGCATCGACATAGCGGCGTACCAGCGTGGCAATGCCGGAAAGGTGCTGCACGGTGTTCAGCGCACTGCGCTCTGCGGTCAGCATGGCTCGGGCATTGCCCGAAAGGCGCATGAGGTCAGTACCGGGCGCAACCTGCTCGCCTTCTTTCACCAGCACATCGATTTGCATGTCCGGATCGAGATGGCGGAAGAAGCCGACGGCAATCGGAAGGCCCGCCACGGTGATGGGATCGCGACTATCCATCACCCCCTGAAAGCGCGCATCGGCAGGGATCACGCTGCTGGCAGTAACGTCCCTGCCGCCGCCTGGCAGTCCTTCGCCAAGGTCTTCGGCCAAGGTGTCACGGACGAATGCATGAAGGTCGAAGCCTTCGAGTTTGAATTCGGTCATGAATGGGTCTTAGTCGCTGGCGGGCCGCCTAGTCGAGAAAAGTTGTTTGTTTTTCGAAAGCGCCTCCGCGCTTTCGTCCTCGCTATACGCGCTCCGCTTCGCTGCGCGCCCGCTGCGGGCGGTCGTTCGGCCTTGCGGTCCCTGCACGGACCGTGGCTCTTACCTTGCGAGATATCTGACGGAAGCCCCGGGCGTGAAGCGACCGCAGGCGCGAACGCGCGCCCGAGCCTATGCGGGGATAGCCAAGTGAACGAACGCGAAAGCCGGCGCTTGAGGAACAAACAAACTAATGCACAAACCGCGCGACCACATCGCGGTAGCTGCGTGAAACCTTCACTTCAGCGCCCGAATCGAGCACCAGGAAGCATTCGCCGTTGGTATGCGGCTTCACCTGACGTACCTGGTCGAGATTCACGATGGTGGAACGGTGGACACGCTGGAAGTTCTTGGGGTCCAGCCTACGCTCGAGATCCTTCATCGTCTCGCGCAGGATCAGCGAGTTGTCGCCGGTATAGATGCACATGTAGTCGCCGGCCGCCTCGATATGTTCGATGGTGTCGACATCGACGCGGAAGATTTGCCCGCGGTCCTTCACGTTGATCATCTTTTCGTAACGACCTGCGGCATCGCCATCCTCGCCCAGCGTTTCGAGGCTGTCTGGGCTGACTTCGGCCAGCACGTCCTTCAGTTTCTCGGCTTCGTCGGCAGAGCGTTTTTCGGCAAGGCGCTGGCGTACGCGTTCGATGGTGTCGGCCAGCTTGTCCTCGTCCACCGGCTTCATCAGGTAGTTCACGGCATTGGCTTCGAACGCCCTGATCGCGTGTTCCTGATAGGCGGTGACGAAGACGAACAGCGGGGGATCGACATCCATCACGCCCTTTACGACGGAAAACCCGTCGAAACCGGGCATCTGGATATCGAGGAAGACCAGGTCCGGCTTCTGCGTCTTGATCGCGCGGATGGCCTCTCGGCCATTGGCGCAGGTCTCGATCACCTCGATATCGCTGAACGGCTCGAGGCGCAGTTGCAGGCCCTGGATGGCCAGTTTTTCGTCATCGACTACAATCGTGCGGATGCTCATGCGTTGGCTCCGGTTCGGGGGGCTGGGACGGTCTGCCCGTCACTTCGGGTTCCGTCACTTTGGGTTAGGTTCGCTGCCCCGGTATTGGAAACGGTCGAACGACGGGGAAGTTTCGCCCGCGCGCGCGGATCTTCCTCGGGCTCGCCCTCTTCGTAGGGCAGTTCGATAATCACGGTAAAGCCGCCATCGGGCGGAGTCTCGATTTCAAAACGACTTTGTTCGCCATAGGCCTGCGCCAAACGATCTCGAATGTTGGCAAGACCAACGCCGGTGGAAGACGGCGTTGCTGCCAGCGTTTCAGCATTGCGCTGCGTGCCTTGCAATCCCGGCCCGGTGTCGGACACGGTCAGTCGCAGCATATTACCGATCACCTGCGCGGAAAGGCTGATCCGGGCACCTTCTTCCTGCGCCGAGACGCCGTATTTGATCGCATTCTCCACCAGCGGCTGGAGCAGGAACGACGGGATGCATCCGCGCGCAGCCATGTCGTCCACCCTGAAATCGGTGCGAAGCCGCTCTTCGAAGCGCATGCGTTCGATATCGAGGTAGAGCTTCAGCGTTTCCACTTCCTGCGCCACGGTCACCTTGCCGCCCGGCTGGTTCACCAGCGTGTGCCGCAGGAAGCTGGACAGCCGCGTCAGCATGGCGTTGGCGGGCTTGGTCTCGCCCAGAAGTACCAGTGTGCTGATGGAATTGAGCGTATTGAACAGGAAGTGCGGGTTGAGCTGATAACGCAGCATGGCCAGTTGCGCGCTGGTGGCCTGGGTTTCCAGCCGCTCCAGCCGATCGGCCTGCTGCTCGACCTGCAGGAAGAAGTTGATGGCGTAATACAGGGCCGACCACGCGCCCAGCAGCGTCATGTCGATATAGGCCACGCCCAGCATGAGTTGCAGGAAGCTTGTTTCGCTGCCGCCCTGGTACACGTCGAGGGTCCAGGCGTTGACGAAGGCAGAAACCGTCACAGCCAACAACAGCACCACGGCAGTGGATGTCCAGGTGACCAGCGGTCGGCGGTTGATCAGGTTGGAGTAGATAACGCTTAACACGGTGCTGATGGAAAAGCCCGCGATGGCCCCGATCAACACCGTTATCAGGAAGTCCAGCGGTCGCTCGTTGGCGATGGTTGTGGCAGAGCGAAAGACGAGGGCACCGCCCCAGCCCAGCATCTGCAGGCGCCAGAATGCCTTGTTCTTGTCGGCGAAGAATGGCCTTGGACTGATGGGCAGTACGCTCATACCGCCCCTTATAGTCTCCGCGTTGCCGCTTGGCTGCTGGCCGGTGCCGACTTTCGGCGCCCGTTCGAGGCGGTTCGCCTCAGGAATCGCGGGCCTCGCCTATCGCCGTATTCAAGGTATCCGGCCCGACAGCGCCCGACAGCACCTGGTCGCCCACCACCCAGGCAGGTGTGCCGCCTACGCCCATGTTCTGCGCCAGAAAGACGTTGTTTTGCAGCTGGCCTTCGTACGCGCCGGCATTGATCGCAACCCGCGCACGCTCCAGGTCGACACCCGCCTGCCGGGCGGCTCGCTCTATGTTTTCCGCAGAAAGGCTTTCCGCAGCGAACATCGCGTTGTGAAACTGCTCGTAGCGACCCTGCTCGGCTGCTGCCAGGGCCATGCGGGCAGCATCGGCGCTGCCTGCCGAAAGAATGGGATACTCGCGGATCACCACTTTTACATCGGGATTTGCAGCGACCACCTGCTTCACGTGATCAAGGCTCTGACGGCAATAGCCACAGGCGTAATCGGTAAATTCCACCAAGGTGATTTCACCGTTCGGGTTACCCAGCACGGCACCGGGGAAGGGTGTTTCGAGTTCATCGCGCAGAGGCTCTATGCGTGCCAGCATGTCCCGGCGCTGCAATTCCTGCATGGCCTCGGGCAGGATCTCGGGATTGGCGAGCAGATAGTCGCGCGTGTGATCAGGCCCGAAGCCCGAGTAATCCCACGCGGCCGCACCGGCAAATCCGGCGACCAGGGCGATACAAAGAGTGACGATCCAGCGCATCGGACCGGCTTAGTTGCGATCCCGCTGGCGTTCAAGCAATCCACGCGCCTGCAAGGCAACGTCCTGCGCGCGTATCCAGTCGGGCGAGCCGGCGGGCAGGCCGTTTTCCGCTGCCTGCGCATTCATCAGCGCGGCCTGCGCATTGCCTTGCATGATCAGCTGCTCGGCGCTGGCCAGTCGCGCGCGCGGAATGTCGCCCCGCTGGCCGTAGACCACACCCAGCTGATACCACGCGAACGGGTTTTCGCGATCCCTGCCTACTGCCGCGCGCAGCACGCTTTCGGCCTCGTCGAGGTACTCCGGATCTTCGGTAGCGATCAGCGCATGGCCCAGGCTGGACGCGATCAGCGGGTTCGACCCGGTAAGCTGGGTAGCCTTGCGCAGCGGAGGCAAGGCTTCCTCGACCCGTCCGGACTCCAGCAGGATCTGCCCTTTCAGTTCGAGAAAATAGGGATCGTCCGGATCCATCGCGATCAGGGCGTTCACCTCCTGCAGCGCATCGTCAATGCGGGCGGACTGGTGGTAGGCATAGGCACGGGCATAGCGTGCGGGGGCGCCGGTCATATAGGTTGGGTAGGCGGTCAGCGTGCGTTCCGGCGTGGCGAGGTATCCGAACAGCTTGGCCTTGGCCCGCTGAAAACGCGCCTCCAGTTCGGGATCGGTAGGGGTATCCCACGCGGGGTCCACCACGTATTCCTCCTGCAGGCGAGCGATGCGATTGCCCGAGAGCGGGTGCGTGCGGGAATATTCGCGGTCCTGATCCTGGCTGATGTTGCGGCGAAATTCGTAGCTTTCCAGCTTTTCGAAGAAGGCAAGGCTGCCGCGTCCGCTGACCCCGGCATCGGAAAGATACTGCGCACCTGCCGCATCGGCGCTGGCTTCCTGCACGCGGCTGAAGGCGAGGAAACTGCCCATCGCCGCCTGCTGCCCTGCCGCCATGACGCCCATTGCGGCCTCGCCGCCGCCGGCAAGGGCTGCGCCCACCGCGAGAAGGGTGGTGAGCAGGCTTATTCTCGAGGCGTTGCCCACGCCTTCGGAAAAGCGATTGATATGGCCGCCGGTGATATGGCCCAGTTCATGCGCCAGCACGCCTTCCACCTCGTTGGCGTGATCGGCGGCGTTGATCAGGCCGGAATGCACGAAGATACGCTGTCCGCCCGCGACAAAGGCGTTGATGGAGCCATCGTTCACAAGCACGATTTCGACCGCGCCTTCGCCGAGGCCCGCCGCCTCTGCCAGCGGATCGACCATGTCCTGCAGCAATGCTTCTGTTTCCGCATCACGCAGAACGCTGATGCTTTGCGCCATGACGGGCTGCGCAGTCAGCGTCAGAGCGGCGAAGACGGCCAGCAGCCGGGCAACAAGAGTCTTGAGCTTGAGCATATACAAGGCCGCAGCCTAGCGGTTCGCGCCATGAACCGGAACTGAAGAAATCAGCCTTGCGGAATGGTGTCGGAGGCGGGGTCGCTCTCCGCGCCTTCTACATTGTCATCCACGCGATCTACGGCCTTTACGATCTGCTGCGTTTCTCCGCTGGGGGTGAAACCGTTGGCGCGCAGGAAATCCAGGCCCGTGGCATAGTCCTCTCCCATCCACAGCGGAATGCCGCTTTCGCGTATGATGCCGATGCTGGCTTCCTCTTCCGGCGTGAACCCTTCGGTGGAAACGGTGCGCATGAAAACTGCGGCGATCTGCTTGGGAAAGCGCTCCACGACATGGGCGAAGGCCGGAAAGTCGCCTTGCGTGTCGTCGCCGATCAGGGCGAATTTCATGTCCGGATACATCTCCAGAATCTGGGCAATCGCATCGGTCTTGTGGCTTCCGTGGCTGGATTTTCCGAAAGTCTGCCGGTTCAGGCCCCAGTCGCGCAATTTGATCGGGCCAAGCGGAAGCCCGCGCATCCGCTGAAATGCGACGAGATAGGAAAACAGGTTCCACGGGCTGGATGACACGTAGAAGAAGGGCCGCTTCGTGGCGGCCATGTGCTCTTTTGCCAGTTTGCGACCGTCAGGGGAATCGCGCTGACCGAGCGCATTGTAGAAAGTGTCTGCCCCCGGCACGATCGTGCGCTGGTCGGGCATCTGCGCGAAAACGCGCTTCCAGTTTTTGGCCGCCGAGCGGATGCCGCCCGTTATACCGGTTTCGATGATCGTGTCGTCGATATCGGAGATCACGGCGAGCCGACCGTCGGTTCCCGGTACCAGAACGTGCGCATCGACCTGCTGTGCACCATTATTGGTGTCCCAGCGCAATTGCGCAACTTCCCACGTTGGATGTTTCGGCAGGTCCCATTCCGGCGAGAGCGGCACATCGAAATGCACGAAGCCTTCGCTGTCGCTGCGCGCCTTGCATTCCAGCAAGGGACCATCATCACCTTCGACAACAAGGGACACTTCCACGCCTTCGACCTCGTGGCTGATGAACTGGCCGAGCATCGTGCCGATGGCAGCAATGCCGGTCTGCTTTTCGAATTTCACATCGGCAACGCGCAGGGCGCGTGCGGAGAGGACCAGCCAGGAACGGCTGCGATGGCCGAAATAGGGCTGGATGCGAAGCGGCCGGGTCGGGAAAAGAGGCATATTCTTCCCAACCCGGCCAACGGAGTTTAGGTTCCAATCCGAAAAGCGGGTCTAGTCCAGCAGTTCGCGCGCGGCCTTTTCGATCATTGCTGCAGTGGCGGGCACTTCGCCCAGCATCACGACATCGCCGCTTTCGGTGCGGCGAATCATGACCAGGCCGAATTCTTCACCCTCGCCGCCAAGCGATTCGAACCGTCGCGGCTCCAGCGCGCGCAGCTTGCGAACGACCGACTTCTTCGGGCTGTCCGGCTTGGGAGCGGCAGGCTTGCCATCCTGTTCGCGGCGGAACGCGCGTTCGGCCGCGATGATGCCTTTCAGCCCGCCCTCGGCATTCTTCAGGTGTTCCGACAATGCCCCACTGGCGACTTCGGTACGCTTCGCCCAGCTGAGGACGGCGGCATATTCGGTGAGACGCGTCTTGTCATAATCAACGCCGAACACCAGCTTCACCACCGGCGTCATCGGAGCGCGTTCCTGCATGGTCAGACCCGAATCTTCGAGCAATTCCTTGAATTCCTCAGGAGATTCCAGTGCCGCAACGGCAAAGTCGTAAGCGCGCGAGACCGCCTCATAAAGCGAGGAACGCGTCCGTTCCTCGCTGCTGCGCGCAGCCAGCGCCATTTCCCGCGCAGCCGCGAGCCAATCTGCCAAGCCCATGTCGGCAGGTTCCATCTGCGTCGCAGAAACGACAGCTACGCTATCTTCCTCAAGGCCCGGTTGCGGCAAATTGGCCGAGAGGGCGGCCGCGGGATTGGCGGGACCATCGGCCCAGTCGACAATCTCGTCCTGCGCATGGCGGCGCGGTTCTTCGCTGTCGTCCTCGTTTTCGTGGCCGAAATCGTCGTCGATATCCAGCGCCTGATCGATTTGCAGTAGCAGTTCGTCAGCGGTGTGCGAATCGGCCATCTCTTTCCAGTTGATGACGCCGTAGATGAAATCGATGGTTTCATCGTCGCTGGAGAAGGGCAGCAATATGCCGCGATAGAGAATGGTTGCGCCGCGCTGATTTACGAATTCGGCTTCGAAACCGATCGGTGCCTGGTTGGCGATAATCTGCATGTAATGGTCGGTAATGCGGCTGAGGAGCGAGCGCGCGGGCACATCCGAAAGCTGTTCGATGTTCTCCTGGCTGGCATCGCATTCCAGCGCCAGACGATTGCCGAGATAGGCAACTTCCGGATTTTCCAGACCGCGCGAGAAATCCAGCAGCACGCTGTTGGGCCCGAAATCGGGTAGTGCATCGGGATCGAGATCGTCGATCGCGGGGAAGTTGCGATTGTCGAGCAGGCTGGCCCAGAAATTGTATGCACGCACCTGCATCCGGCGCTCGTCGGTGCCGATCGCCGGCGGCGGAGTGTGGTCCACTGCTTCGTCGTGCTCGTCTTCCATCGAATCGAGCCCCGGTCCGAGGTCCGCCGTGTCGAGCGCTCCGAAACTGCCGCGCAATGTATCCATGCCGAAATCGCCTTCCCTATGTCTTTGTGGCAAAGACACCTTTGGCAATTTTTGGTAAAAAATTTGTGAAGTTGTGCGGACGTTTGCGAGCCGCTTCCCTCACATATCGCAAACAATCAAAGCATGTAGCGCATGCGGATCGTCTGGCGTTGCGACGCCGCGCCCACTGCAATCGCCGCTTCGGAAAAGGCAGGTGGCCCCATGTTTACTGGCGCGTCATTCGAAAAGCCGAAGCCTTCGCGCGGCATCATGCCCAGCACGCGGTCTGCCTTCCCGTTGTCGTTTTCGTCATGCAGCAAGGCAATGGCATAGGTGCCGGGCGCCACGTCCCTGAACCGCAGGGTAGCGGCCTCGCCCGCAGGAACGACAACACTGTAGCCTTGCGCCGAATCCTGGCACCGGGGGAAACGATGGGCATCGCGCGTCATGCAGGCGCGCACCACGCCATCGTGATTGCGCATGTTGGTAACCTGCACCAGCACCTGCGTGCCCGCGGGCCGTGCCGAGAGATCGCCAGTGGGCGCAGCCAGCGCCACGGCCGAACCGGCGGCGAAAAGAAGTGTCAGGACTTTGCCAGCCCGCGATCTGTTTTGCACAATCGATCCCAAAATCGGAAATAGAGGCCGTAGTTGCAGCGATATTCGTCGTGATGCCGCTGGTGATGACTGGCTGTTATCATCCAATTCCCTACGCGGGAATGAACAAGCCACCTGGGAAACATTTCCCAGCCCATGTGATTAGTTACGCCCATTAGCGTCATGATGCCCAGAACCAGCGCCAGCACGCCAACGTGGACCGGTATGAAAAACACCAGCGCGGGTATCACGATGGCGCCGGTCACGGCTTCGATCGGGTGGAAACTCATTGCAGCCCACGCGGTGGGCGGGCGGCTGGCATGGTGTACGGCATGGGCGATGCGGAACCACTTGGGCCGGTGCATCCAGCGATGTGTCCAGTAGAACCACGTGTCATGCGCGAACAGATACAGGAACAGCGATAGCGGCAGGTACCACAGCGGGTAGGCGGACAGATCGGTGTAGATCATCGTCCAGCCCAGTTCCTGCCATCCCCATGCCACGATCCCTGCAGGCACGCCGTAAATCGCCGCTGACACGAACGACCATGCCATTTCCCGGCGTATCTGCGGCGTCAGGCCGTTATAAAGGCCGGGCCGCACCATGCGCGTGGCAAAGGCAAAGCCCCCGCTGGTGAGCAGGTAGCGCACGGCCACGATTGCCGTCATGGCAAGGGCGGAAAGGGTAATGGCAAGAAGCATCCGCGACGCTTATGCCGTAACGCAGCGCGGCTGGCGAGAGGGTAGCGAACGTGCGGCGCGATGGCTTCGCTTTCAGCTAGCCAGATCGGCACCCCAGCTGTTGCAGTGCGGGTCTGCCGAAACCAGCAGGCGGCGCAGCGAGGTGCGGGCCAGACGCTCCACCTCCACGCGCCTTCGCGCAGCGGCCAATGGATGGCTGGGGGCAGGGCGCACGATCTCTGCATCATACTCGTCGGCCACGATCACGCCGCAGCATTCCGGTTTGAAATCCGGGCTGTCGAGGCAAGCGCGGTCCAGTTCCGGGGGCAGGCCCCAGTAAAACCGGTCGCAGAAATCCAGGTAGTCGGGCCACTTGCCGTCGCCCAGCAGATCGCCGCGTGCGGTCTTTACTTCCACGATTACGATCTTGCCCTTGGCGTCGATGCCCATCAGGTCCGCCCGTCGACCGTTGCGCAGCGGCATTTCGGGCAGTGCCCAGATATTGTTGCGCGCAAACAGGCGACCGATACCCCGGCACACCGCGCGCGAGCGTAATGCGATGGGATCGGTTGCAGGATCGGCAACGGAGTCCTCCGAGAGGTCGGATGCGGGGGTCTGGATCAGCGAATCGGCCATGCCGCAAAACTGGAACGAAAAGCGAACACGGTCAAGCCCGCTCCGGTTGTTTTCGGCGCCTGACCTATGCGCTCCTGCGCGGTCCCATCTGCCCGCTGGGTGGCAGCAGGGCCAGCATGCCATCACGCGCCTTCACGAACTCCCGCCACAGGGCAAGCGCAGCAGGGCGGCAGTCGGCACCGCGGGCGTTGATGGCCAACAGCGCAGAAATGCCCGGCTCCATCACGGCGGCAAGATCCGCGCAGCCATGATCGGCCAGGTCGCGCTGCCATTTATCGGCGTCGCGAATCAGCGCGGGAAAGTTGCGCACGTCCTTGCTCTGCCTTTCGGCTTCCAGCCCGGCCAGCATGGCCACCACCTGCCCTGCCTCGCCCAGCGCTGCCCAGCGCATGCTGGTGCTGCTGGCATTGGCGGTAGAGCGCGATTGCAAGGATCCGAAGTTGGGCGATGGTGCATTCATGCCCCGCGCCATAGCGCGGCGCTGGTTGCCAATCGGTTAGCGACATCGGCGCCTTGTCTCATTACGTCGGGGGAAGCCCGCAATGCAGTGCCTGCCCCAGTCTCGATCCTGCAACCACCGGCGCATTGTCATTCAGCGATACGAGGCACGATTGCGCTTGGCGCGGGCTCGTGCCATTGCTACGGCGCGCCGCTGTTAGGCACCCGTAGCTCAGCTGGATAGAGCGCTGCCCTCCGAAGGCAGAGGCCACAGGTTCGAATCCTGTCGGGTGCACCAGCTTTTCCGCCGTTTTTGTCCGTTAGACCGATTTTGCACTCCGGTGTGTTTCCGGTGAAATGGGTAGAACATTCGCGAATTGTCGCGTCGCCCAGGTAGGTGCGCACCGAGCTCGTCGCACTTGGTCCGCTCTCGATCCGATTGCGGACGTTTCCTAATTGTCGTTTTTGTCGTTGGATCGCGCTTCAACACTCGTGAAATGCTCTTCATCTCCAAACCCCGCACCAAGGTCGTAAAGGTAGAGAGTGACGGGGCAGGGTTGGCTTTCTGCCCACTTTATAGCCTCGGACACTGACACGGCTTCAAGCGCCTCATAATCCACTGTCACCTGCGGGTCGCTTTCTTGCGCGTGATCGGCATCAGCGCATGAGTTGTCATGCTCTGTCGCCTCAATGATCGCGTTAACTTCGCGCCACCGATAGGGCCGCGTGCGCTTGTCGATTACGTTCCAAAGCATGACTGGCAACCAATGGTTCGGAATGCGACCGGCATCAACTGCTATCCACCCAGAACCGGTCATCCGACTACCTTTTTTATGGCGGCGAATGCCAGCGGAGCCAGCGAGATTATCTGATCAATGATCTCTTCGGTATTCAATTCAAAAATTCGTAACGACGCCGCTCGAACTCTTGTCCATCTTCATTCGCCAACGGATTGGCAGGATAGATGTTCTGCGCGGTAATCAGCGTTCTATCGAGAACGTTACCGAATACCGCCGGGGTTCGCTGTAGAATGCTTCCAGGAATCCGAAGCTGGCCCGGCCATCGAACCCTGCAACGATGACTTGCTTGTCCGTCACATTGTCCACCCCAAACCTCAATGCCGTTCCACGAGGAGGAAGATCGAATTCTGCACTGAGATTCACGATGGCGTAGTCAGGCGTGCGCAGAGGCGAATTTTCGACATCGACGAAGGTTTGCGAACGGTAACTTACGTCCGAGCGAAACCGCGCGTCGAGTTCATCCGTAAGCGGCAGCGTATAGGCAAAGCTCAGGCTGCCGGTGACCTCCGGGGCGTTCTTCAGTTCCCGATCCGTAAGGTCAGTGAGAACCCCATTTACGAAGGATTCAAATTCCAGATATTTGGCATCGAGCAAACCGACAGCCGCGAATATCTGGAAGCGGGGACTAACACGCGTCGCCAGTTCCAGCTCGAGTCCCTGGATGCGCGAACGACCGGCGTTTTCGTAAGTAACGTTCAGATTGGTCTTGTTCACCAGCAATTGCTGATCGGTATATTCGTTTCTGAACACTGCGAGGTTGAGAACGGTTGGGCCGAAGCTGGATTTCACGCCCACCTCGTAGGCGGTAAGGAATTCCGGATCGTAGGAACCGACTTCCGCGGCCGCCGTCGGCCTACCATTGAAACCGCCGCTGCGGAATCCACGCGACCATGATGCGTAGGTCATGACTTCGGGCGTGATATCGTAAGAAAGCGATGCGCGGGGACTGAATGCGTCCCAATCCTCCTCCAGCGTGTAAGGGGTGACGCCCGGTATCAGCGGCAGGCCGCTCGCTATTCGGACCGCGTCCTGAGTAAATCTCTTTCGTTCGAACGTATAGCGTCCGCCGATCTCAGCGCTCAGCGCATCGGTGATATCATAGGTAAAATTGGCAAAAGCGGCGTAATTCGTGGTTTTCTGACGATTGTCGAAATCGATATTGAAATCGAGGAACGGCAGGATGCCGGGGGTGAAACCGAATGCATCCAGCAGCGGCTGTGGTGCGGATTGCAAGGCATCCAGCAAACCATCCGCGACGATCAAGCGGGTGTCATCGGTGGTATTTTCGCGAAAGAAATACGCGCCGAGCAACAGATTCCCGCGGCCAGCGAAAACAGGAGCGATGAACTGCAGCTCCTGGCTGAATTGCTCGGCGGTTTCGTCATGGAAATCGCCTGCGTAATTGATCGTCGAAGAGGCATCGCCATCCCGGCCGAATTCTGCACTGACCCAGCGATACCCGCTGATCGATTTCAAAGTGGCATCGCCGATATCGTAGGAGACCGTCAGCGCTGCGTTGAAAGCGTCTGTGATATCGCGGTTCAATTCCGGATTCGTATCTGTTCGGTCGATACGTTCGGGAACAGTGCAGCACGGTTCGAGGAACGTATTTTGCAATATCGGAAAAAATGCGTCGGCATTGAAGTCGAGCAGGGAATGCGGCGCTGCATTCTGACGGCGACGCAGACCATCGATTGACAGGACGACGTCGAAAGGAGCAGCATCGTAGTGCAGCAGAGCCCGTCCAGCTACGACGTTCTTGTTGCCCAGGTTATCGCCGGAAGGAATTTCCTGCCAACCCTCGCCGAATTCTCCCAAGGCGGATATCCCAAGCGCCAGCGTGTCGCTTAACGGAGTCTCGACATTCGCGCGCAATCGCAGCGTATTGTATGAGCCGTAACGAATGTCGCCTTCGTACTTCGCGACTGCGCCGGGTATATTGCTGACGACATTGATCGCACCTCCGATGGTGTTCTTGCCGAACAGCGACCCCTGAGGTCCGCGCAACACTTCGATGCGATTGACGCCCAGCAATTCGGTCGTGGCGCCAAAGGTACGGGCAACGTACACGCCATCGATGTACAGGCCCACGGCGGGATCCGCGGTGATGATGAAGTCGTTTTCACCTACCCCACGAATAAAGGGCGCTATCCCGCCGCTGTTTCCGCCCTGTCCAGGGGTAAAGACGAGGTTCGGGACGGTTTGCTCGACATCCGTAATGGCATCGAAACCGCGCGCATCGAGCGCGTCCTGACCGAGCGCGCTGACGGAAATAGGAACATCCTGAAGCCGTTCTTCGCGCCGCCGTGCGGTTACGACGATCGTGTTCTGGCCGGCTTCAGCGGGTTCGGGCTCATCGGCGACTGCTAACGGTTCCGGGACGATTTGTGCATGTACCGGATTCGCGAACGTCGCGAGGCCGACCAATACCAGAACCGACAGAGCTCCTTCTTTCTGAACTTGCATATTGCCCCTCCCAGGAACCGCGTCCACTGTTTCGATATTTTGGTATGTCTACGAATTATAGACGTGGCAAGCGTGCCTAACTGCGAAACGCGTCATGTTGTTGCTATCCTGCCACGCAAACCCGAACTGCTTCGCGATCTAATCATGACCGTTCGACCAGCTATTGCGATGTGCATGCTTGTGACAACGATGGCATCCCCCGAAAGAGACCGATGAATTGAAATTGGCGTTCAGGTCCATGCGCAAAGCGCGAATTGCGTGTGGCAGCGAAGCGTCATGCGGAACGCAGCCGCGATCCGTTCCTGTAGTGGAAGTGCACCGCCCATCACAGCGTTACGCGACGAAATTCTAAGTCGCGAAAGCGATGAGCCCTTTCGCGATTTTCAATTTTCTTGGTGACGATTGAGCGCATCCCTTCCATCAGGAAATACTCGACAGCTGCGCGAAGTCATCGCGCAATGGACTGCTTCCTGTAGCGGATTATGATGAAGTCAGGCGGGCGATCAGCGCCAGCCGTTCTGCAGGAACTCCAGTGCGCATCCTGCCAGGAAGGCGCTGCCGAGCGGCATGACGCTTTCGTCGAGAACCATGCGGCTGGAATGCAGGCCGCAGCAGCCCTTCCAGTCCACCCCTTCGGCCGCTGCGCCCAGGAAGAACATCGCACCCGGCACCTTTTCCAGAACGTAGGAGAAATCTTCCGCGCCCATTGTGGGTGCTGGGCGGTCGGCCCAGGGGGTATCTCCGCCCAGCGCCAACGCCACTTCCTTGCCCAGCGATACGGCGCGGGCATCGTTGATGGTGGCAGGGAAACCGTCGATGAAACGGACTTCTGCCTCGCAGCCGTGGGCGCGGGCCACGTTTTCGGCGACGCGCGCGATCGTTTCGCGGATGACCTTGCGTCTTTCCGGCGACAATGTGCGGATCGTGCCCATCATCTCCACGCTGTCGGGAATGATGTTGTGCGCGGAACCAGCCTCGATCTTCGTGATGGAAACCACCGCGGCTTCCGCTGCGTCGAAGCGGCGCGTCATCATGGTTTGCAGGGCCAGCACGATTTCCGCGCTTACAGGGATCGGGTCTATCGTGTCGTAGGGCATGGAGGCATGTCCGCCATTGCCCCGCACGGTGATTTCCAGTTGGTCGGCAGATGCCATCATCGGTCCGCCGCGACCTTCCAGACGGCCATGCGGCGCGTTGGGCCAGACGTGGAGGGCAAAGGCCGCATCGGGCAGCGGATCGATCAGCCCGTCGTCCAGCATATGGCGCGCGCCATGATAGCCTTCCTCCCCCGGCTGGAACATGAAGAGCACCTCGCCCTTCAAGCTATCCTGACGCGCAGCCAGCACGCGTGCGGCGCCTGCCAGCATGGCGGTGTGGGCGTCGTGGCCACAGGCGTGCATCCGGCCGGGGATCTGCGAGGCGAAGTCCACTCCCGAATGCTCTTCCATCGGCAAGGCGTCCATATCGCCTCGCAGCAGCACCCGGCGCCCGGCATGGGCGCCTTTCAGCACTGCCACCGCACCCGTGCACGATGGCCCCTCGCGCCATTCCAGCGGCAGGTCGGCCAGCGCTTCCTTCACCTTGGCCAGCGTTTTCGGGGTATCGAGGCCTAGTTCAGGTTCGGCATGGATGGCGCGGCGCAGGGCGGTAATTGCCCCTTCGTGCGAACGGGCTGCGTCCAGTAATTCCTCGGTCAGCATGACAGTCCCCGAATATAGAGGTGGCGAGGGTGCTCCCCGCGAAGATTGAAAAAGGACTTATGCCACCCATCTTGCCGTTCTGCACCACAGAAACCGACATCACGCGTGACGCGTCGGTAACAATGCCCGCGTCACTTGTTGCAGATCGGCACCTGTCGGCGCGGCGGATTGGCGCACTTGTTGCAAAAACCGTAGCATTTGGCGCGACCCCATGTTTAAGGCGAGCAGGTTATGGACGGAAGCATTCATCTCTTCGACCGCTTGCCGCAGGTCGACGCGGTTCCGCGCGCAGAGAACGATGTCGCCATCTCGTCCGTTCGCACCCGGCCGCTGGTGGGTCTGATCCGCAACGGGCGCAGTCATCGTAACGAAGGGCACGCCAACGGTCGCAGCGCAGGGCGTAACAGCGCCGACGAACTGGGTGAGAACGTGCTGCTGGCAACGCCGCACCGCCGCAGCGAGTTGCCCGGTGTGCTAACCGATTTTGCAGAAAAGCGCGTGGATTATATCGCGATCGACGGCGGCGATGGTACGGTGCGCGACGTGCTGACCTGCGGGGCCGGCATTTTCGGTGACAGCTGGCCGATGTTGATCGTCCTTCCCGGCGGCAAGACCAATGCGCTGGCGCTGGACCTTGGCATCCCCACGGACTGGTCTTTCAACGATGCGCTGGCCGCGGTGCAACGTGGGGGACTGGTACGCCGTCAGCCGCTGGTAATAACGCAGCGCGACGACGATCGTGCGCAGGTGCGCGGCTTCGTGATGGGGGCAGGGGTATTCAATCAGGCCATCACCCTGGGGCAGCGCAGTCACGATCTCGGTGCGTTCAATCACGCCGTCGTCGCGATCACCGCAGTCTGGAGCATGGCGCAGGCGATGCTGGGCATGTCCGGCAACAAGTGGCGACAGGGTACGGCCATGCGCATCCAGCGGTCCAGCGGCGTCGAGCTAGACCACTGCGGCGGCCTGCCTGCAGATGAGCGTTACCTGATGTTCGCATCGACCTTGCAGACATATCCCGCCGGGCTCGATCCGTTTCGCGAGGTCGAGGAACCGCTGCAAGTCGCGGTGATGGACAATGCGCGCCGACGCATGTTGCTCAGCCTTCCGTCGATCTTTCGCGGGAAGAGCACGGCGGCCACGCGGCGCTGCGGTTTTCATGTCTTTGGCGATAGCGCCGTAGACCTGGATATCGGTGACCCTTTCATCCTTGATGGCGAGGCTTTCCCTGCCGGGCAATATCGCCTGTCCGCCGGGCCCAGGCTGCGCTTCGTCGTACCGTGAAGGTGGTATCGTGAAGTTGCGCTTGCGCGTCGGCGCGGCGCTTTCACGCGAGGTGGATCCAGCTGTTTCTGCATTCGCTGCAAAGCTGGCGCAGGACGCGGCCACCCTTGGGGTGCTGTTCTATGGATCGAACCTGCGCACTGGGTTGCGCGAGGGCGTGCTCGATTTCTACGTGCTGACCGCAGGCGAGCCCGAACCCGGCCTGTGGCCCACCGTTTCCTACCGCGAATGGGAATACGAGGGCGAAACCCTGCGCGCAAAGATCGCCACGATGACGCTGGAGAAATTCGCGCAGGCTGCCCGCGGAGAGACGATCGACACCACCATATGGGCGCGGTTCGTCCAGCCCAGTGCGCTTGTATGGTGCCGCGACGAAACCGCTCGCCTGTATATCAGCACAGCTATCGAGTCTGCCGCCATCACGGCCGCGAGGCTTGCCGTTGCAGCGGGACCGGAAAGCGGTGTGGAGGAGGATTTCTGGCGTGCCTTGTTCCGCAAGACCTATCGCGCCGAATTCCGGGTTGAGAAGCCGGGGCGGGAGGATTCCATTCTTTCGCTCAATGCCGAACACTTCTCCGGACTGCTGCCCGATGCGCTTTCCGCCGGCAGCATCCCCTTTGGCCGCGATGGCGACGTACTGACGCCGCGTATTACTGTCGCGCAGCGCGACGAGGTGCTCTCATGGTGGCGGAAACGTCGCCGGATGGGCAAGCCGCTGAATATCGCGCGGCTGGCACGGGCCACGCGCACCTTCGACGGCGCGGCGCGCTACGCGGCATGGAAGGTGGAACGGCACACCGGCGAGGCGATCGAGGTTACGCCGTTCCGCGAGAAACACCCGATCCTTTCCGCTCCTGCGGTCGCCTTCAAGCTGTGGCGGGCAAGGAAGAAGCGAACCGATTAGGCCTTACATGTAGCGCATGCGGATCGACATCGGCAGCACTTCGCGGCCGATAGTGAAGCGCGTCTTGTCGATGCTTGGCTTGCCAAGATTGAAGATGTTGATGCTGGGGTTGTTCGACATGCCGCCGCCATCGCGGGTAATGTCTGTGCGACCGTTGCCGTTCTTGTCATGACGGATGGCGATGGCGTAATTACCAGGGCGCGGCACCGGCATGCAGACCATCATTGTGCCGCTGCGCGCAGGCAGTTCGATCCGGTTGATCCACCTGCCGCTTTCCAGCCAGTCGGCACTGGTGCCGGGGTAGAGCTGGAAACGCATGGTGCCGCCTGAACCTTCGATATTGGTCACCTGCATCCAGACCGCCGGGCCGCTGCCCTGACACGGTGCAACCGAATGCCTTATCTCGTTACGGAATTGCGCGTTGGCAGGAGCACTCAGCCCCACGGCGATGGCCGCCACTGCGAAAAGGCGAAGTATTTTCTTCGTCATAAAAATTCTGATCCCCTGGGCCAGTAACGTTATCGCGGGCACCGCAAATGGTCGCCATACAGACGATTTCCACTGGCAATAGCTGTTATTTGCCCGATTTTTGCCATGTACGCAGTGAACCGGGGCTGAAGAAGGCGGCAATCGCGCGCTAAGGGCGCTGTTACGCATGGACTGGTGGAAAACGCGTCTGATGCTGCTTGTTACCCGATTCGCGTCCCTCTAACGCGGGAAGTTGATTATGGCCCATCCTCTTATCTCACCCTCCATCCTGTCCGCAGACTTCGCGAAGCTGGGAGAAGAAGTGCGCGCCATCGACGCCGCCGGTTGCGACTGGGTGCATGTCGATGTGATGGACGGGCATTACGTGCCCAATCTCACCATCGGTCCTGCGGTGGTGAAGGCACTTCGCCCGCATTCGAAAAAAACGTTCGACGTGCACCTGATGGTGTCGCCGGTGGACATGTGGATAGACGAATTCGCTGATGCCGGCGCCGATATCATCACCGTGCATCCCGAGGCGGGCGCCCATGTTCACCGCAGCGTGCAGGCAATCCGGGCTGCGGGCTGCAAGGCTGGCATATCGCTGAACCCTGCAACGCCTGCCAAGATGCTGGATTACCTCCTCGAGGAGATCGACCTGGTGCTGATCATGAGCGTGAACCCCGGCTTTGGCGGGCAAAGCTTCATCCATTCGCAACTGCGCAAGATCGAGGCAGTGCGCAAGGCGATCGACAAGGGCGGTCACGATGTGCTGATCGAGGTTGATGGTGGGGTGAACGCGGACACCGCCCGGTTGTGCGTGGATGCCGGAGCGGACGTGCTGGTGGCAGGCTCGGCCACGTTCAAGGGCGGGCCCGATTGCTATGCCGACAATATCGCGATGCTTCGGGGAGAGGCCCGGTGAACGCGCATTCGGCCGAGCTTGCTGGCAAGGCCCGGCGCCAGGGCGAAGACAAGGTTGCGAACATCGACGGCGGAACGAACCGCCAACTGGCAATCCCCCTGGGTGACGAAGCGCGCGAAGACCTGATTGCCCCTGCTCCTGGCAACGAACCCGTAGCCGAACCGGTGGTAGAAGACGCCAAGGATCTCGCCCCGGACCGGTCGCTGGCGATTTCCGATTTTGCGCCACCTTCCGCTTCGGCCTCGGAACGGTTTATGCGGCTTGCTTTCAGCATGGGCGTTTCTCACAGCACTATCGTGGCGCCCTTCCGCAAGCCGTTGCGACCACGGCTGCAGGCCACGGTGACAACCCCGCTGGAGGGGGATCGTGCTGCTGGAATGGCGCTGCGAGCCGGTCACTTTTACGTCTATGGCGTCAAGGCGCCGTTTGCACAGGTCGACATGGGGCCGCTGGGCAATCTCAGCCCACCGTTCGAGCGGGTCGTGCAGGGCTTTACGTGGCTGCGCGATCTTGCAACGTCGGGGACCCCGCCGCAGTGCCGCCAGGTGGGGGAGCGTCTGCTCGTATCCTGGTTCGATGCCAATCCCGCTATCGGCAAGGGGCCTGCGTGGAAGGTCGAGAATGTCGGGCTTCGCCTGCTCGCCTGGCTGGTGCATGCACCGCTGCTGATTTCCGGCAATGACGCTGCTTTGCGCCAACGTGTGCTTACCGCCATGTCGGACACCGCGCGATGGCTGGATCGCAATGTCGGCAAGGCAGATGATCGGCTGGGCGAAGTTGCCGGCTGGTGCGCGATTACCGCGGCGGGACTGCTGCTGCCCGAAGGCAAGCCGCGCCGCCTGTTTGGCGAGGCCGGACTGGCCCGTGCACTGGGTGAGGCTGTGGGCGAGGATGGCGGACTGCTGTCGCGCAGCCCGGATGCGCAGATGCAGGCGATTGCCAATCTGATCGACCTGCGCGCCTGTTACGAGGCGGCCGGGCACGAACCGCCCAGGCTGCTGGGCACCATGCTGCACATGCTGGTCCCTCCGCTGCTGGCGCTGACCCATGGCGACGGCGGACTGGGCAACTGGCAGGGCGGCGGCGCGACCAAAGCCTCCCGCCTGTCGCGCCTTGTCGGGGCCAGCGGTGTGCGCACCCGCCCCCTGAAGGAGCCGAGCGGCTGGGGCTACCAGCGCGTCACCGCGCGCAAGGCCACGCTTCTGATGGATGGTTCTCCGCCGCCGCTAGGCCACCATGCACGGCACGGCTGCGCTTCCACCCTTGCGCTGGAATTCAGTCACGCAGAGCACCGACTGATCGTGAATTGCGGCGGCGCTGCGCTGGCGGGTGGACAGGTTCCGGTGCGGATCGAGCAGGGGCTGCGCGCCACGGCGGCGCATTCCACACTTGTGTTGGGCGATGCCAATTCCACCGCCGTGCTGATTGATGGCAAGCTGGGCTCCGGCGTTGGCGAAGTGCAGATCGACACGCGGCAGGTGAAGCTGGAAAACGGCTCCGCCACCCGGATCGAGGCGAGTCACGATGGCTACGCCTCGCGGTTCGGGTTGATACACCGCCGTATCCTGATGCTGCGCGAGGACGGGCAGGAACTGCGCGGGGAGGACGTGCTCGTTCCTTCCGGCCGCAAGGGGAAGCGCGGCAAGGTGCCGTTTGCTATCCGGTTCCACCTTGGCCGCCATGTCGAGACCACGCTGACCGATAGCGGCAAGGGCGCCAGCCTGATGTTGCCCGATGGCAGTCTGTGGCAATTCGCGACCGGCGCGGAAAGCCTGGAACTGGAAGAGAGCCTGTGGGTCGATGGCAATGGCAAGCCGCATCCGGTACAGCAATTGGTGATAGAGGGATTCGCCTCGCGCGGCGGCGGCAATTTTGCCTGGCTGCTCAAACGCATGGGATAGATTACACGGCATGACGGACGTTGCGATCAAACGGGCACTGCTTTCGGTGTCCGACAAGGCGGGTATTGTCGAATTGGGCGGCAAGCTGGCGAAAGCCGGGGTAGAGCTGGTGTCCACAGGCGGCACGGCCCGCGCATTGCGTGACGCCGGGCTGGATGTGCTGGATGTATCCGAAATTACCGGCTTTCCCGAGATGATGGATGGCCGCGTGAAGACGCTGCATCCCATGGTGCACGGCGGGCTGCTGGCCGTGCGCGACAACGCCGATCACACCGCCGCGATGGACACGCATGACATCGGTGGAATCGATTTGCTCGTGGTGAACCTCTACCCGTTCGAGGAGACAGTGGCGCGCGGGGCCAGTCGAGAGGAAATCGTCGAGAATATCGACATCGGCGGCCCGGCCATGGTTCGCTCCGCCAGCAAGAACCACCAGTTCGTCACCATCGTTACCGATCCTGCGGACTACGCCGAACTGACCGAGGAACTGGCCGAACACGACGGCGCCACGACGCAAGCGTTCCGCACACGCATGGCGGCCAAGGCCTTCGCCAAGACGGCAAGCTACGACGCGGCAATCGCCAACTGGTTCGCCTTTGGCGATGCGTTCACCAACCCGCTGGGTTCTGAAGCCCTGAAGGCAACACCGTTCGTCGACAAGCTGCCGCTGGCTTTCACCAAGAAGGACGAGCTGCGTTACGGCGAGAATCCGCACCAGGCCGCCGCTGTCTATCTGCCGCAAAGCACCAGCGTGCAGGGCATTCCGCAGGCCGAGCAGGTGCAGGGCAAGGAGCTGTCCTACAACAACTACAACGATGCCGATGCCGCGCTGGAACTGGTTGCCGAATTTGCCGGCGGCGATCCCGCCGTGGTGATCGTGAAACACGCCAATCCGTGCGGCGTGGCGCAATCCTCGACCTTGCTTGAGGCGTGGCAAAAGGCGCTGGCATGCGATAGCGTATCGGCCTTTGGCGGCATCGTGGCGGTGAACCGACCCTTGGACGGACAGACTGCGAAGGCGATCTGCAAGATCTTTACCGAAGTTGTGATTGCCCCCGGTGCCGATGATGCAGCGCGCGAGGCTTTTGCTGCGAAAAAGAACCTGCGCCTGCTGCTGATCGATGATTTTCCGCAGGCCGACCGTAGCGGCTTTCAGATGAAGACCATTGCAGGCGGGATGCTGTTGCAGTCGCGCGATAACGGTGTGATCGGTGCCGAGGACCTGAAGGTTGTCACCAAGCGTCAACCCGGAGAGCAGGAAATTGCCGATGCCCTGTTCGCGTGGAAAGTGGCCAAGCACGTAAAGTCGAACGCCATCGTCTATGCCAAGGACGGCGCGACGGCCGGTATCGGCGCTGGCCAGATGAATCGTCGCGATTCCTCTCGTATCGCTGCAGTGCGCGCGGCGGAGGCTGCCGAGGCGGCGGGCTGGGATGCCCCGCGCACGCAAGGCAGCGCCGTTGCGTCAGACGCGTTCTTCCCCTTCGCCGACGGGTTGTTGAGCGCGGTGGAAGCAGGCGCGACGATGGTGATCCAGCCCGGCGGTTCCATGCGCGACGACGAGGTAATTGCCGCCGCCGACGAGGCGGGCATTGCCATGGTGTTCACCGGGATGCGCCATTTCCGTCATTGATTGCGCGTCATGCGCAGGTGTGCATGGCGGGGCGCGTTAGATCAGCGTTTCTCACGACAAGGCGTTGCGCTCATACGGCGAGCGGGCGATGCTGCAAGGCGAGTTCAGTCGTTCGAAAGTAACTTCACGCTAGGGTTTGAGCTAATAAAGAATAACACACGATTTGATCGGACCGCTCCAATGGAACTTTTCAACGCCGAACTTTATCGCTCCTTCCTTGCAGGATTTGCTGTAACCGCCGTAGTCCTTGCCGCGAATATCCTTCCGAACCTCGGAGGAATTTGAATGACGATGAAGTCGCTTCTCGCTGCCACGGTGCTGGGCTTTTCAGCTCTGGCGCTGCCATCTGCCGCGCTTGCCGAGGATGTGTTCGATGCACCTGTCGCCGCGCGCCAGGCCAATGAAACCGGCCTTCAGACCGCGATTTTCGCAGGGGGTTGTTTCTGGGGTATCGAGGGGATCTTCAGCCATACCCGCGGCGTGACCAGTGCCGTGTCGGGCTATCATGGCGGCAATTCCGGCACCGCCACCTATCGTCAGGTCACCAGCGGTACCACCCAGCACGCAGAAGCGGTGCAGGTCACTTACGATCCTTCCGTGATCAGGTACGACCAGTTGCTGCGGATCCTGTTTTCCGTCGGTGCCGACCCTACCTTGCACAACCGCCAGGGCCCTGACCGTGGCCCTCAATATCGTGCCGCCATCGTGCCCGTCACGGCAGAGCAGCGCGCCGTTGCCCAGGCGTATGTCGCGCAAATGGAGCGTTCGGATGTCTGGGACAAGCCGATGGCCGTGCGGGTAGAACGCCATCGCCGGTTCTTCGAGGCAGAAGATTACCATCAGGATTACATGCTGAACAATCCGAACAGCGGCTACATCCGTCGTTGGGATGCTCCCAAGGTGGAGGCGTTGCAGGCCAAGTTTCCGCAGTTCTACCGCGCACGTTTCCGTACCGGCTAGACGCGCTGCGAGGACCGTCAAAGGGCTAGATTGCCGTTGGCCAATTGCGCGCCTATGTAAGACGGATGGCTACGCAGCATAAACATAACGAACATTCGGGCGACACGCTTGTCGCCGAGGCCGGGAAGGTTCTCACCGACGCGGGCGAACAATGGACTGCCATGCGCGAGGACGTGTTCCGCGCACTGGCCGATCAGCAGCGCCCCGCATCCGCCTATGACATTGCGGAGGAAGTGGGCAATCGCCGTGGCAAGCGCGTGGCCGCCAACAGCGTGTACCGCATCCTCGACTTGTTCGTGCGGACCAATCTCGCCAATCGTATCGAGAGCGCGAACGCCTATCTCGCCAACACCCATCCCGGCTGCCGTCACGACTGCGTGTTCATGATCTGCGACGATTGCGGACAGGCCGACCATTTCGATGATGACAAGCTGACCGATGCCTTGCGTGAAGCTGGCAGGTCGCAGGGCTATTCCAACGTTCGCCCGGTTGTGGAATTGCGCGGACTTTGCAGCGATTGTGCCGGATGATCGCCCTAAGCCTTACGACAAACCGTGTATATTCATCGATGAAGCGTTCATCGACAGGCCAGAATAGAGCGTGTAGACCAACCCCATGACATCGCCTCGCCCGAACACACCCCTGCTCGACACGGTCGACAAACCCGCAGACCTTCGCAAGCTCAAGCCCGAGCAATTGCGCCAGCTTGCCGATGAACTTCGCAGCGAAATGATCGATGCCGTGGGCTCCACCGGCGGCCACCTTGGCTCCGGCCTTGGCGTTGTGGAATTGACCACTGCCATCCATTACGTGTTCAACACGCCCGACGACCGGCTGATCTGGGATGTTGGCCACCAGGCCTATCCGCACAAGATCCTGACCGGGCGGCGCGATCGCATTCGCACCCTGCGCCAGGGCGGTGGCCTGTCCGGCTTCACCAAGCGCAGCGAAAGCGAATACGATCCCTTCGGCGCGGCGCATTCCTCCACCTCGATCTCGGCGGGGCTGGGCTTTGCCGTTGCCAACAAACTGAACGACAGGCCGGGCAAGGCAATCGCCGTGATCGGCGACGGCGCGATGAGCGCAGGCATGGCCTACGAGGCGATGAACAATGCCGAACAGGCGGGCAATCGCCTGATCGTGATATTGAACGACAACGACATGTCCATCGCCCCACCTGTGGGCGGTCTCTCCGCCTATCTGGCGCGCATGGTGTCCAGCAGCGAGTACCTGGGCTTGCGCTCTCTGGCGTCCAAGGTTGCGAACAAGATCGGTCGGCGCGTGCACAATTCGTTGCACAAGGCAGAGGAATATGCCCGCGGCATGGTGACCGGCGGTACCATGTTCGAGGAGCTCGGCTTCTACTATGTCGGGCCCATCGACGGCCACAATCTCGATCACCTGCTGCCTGTTCTCGAAAACGTGCGGGATTCGGATCAGGGACCGGTGCTGATCCATGTCGTTACCACCAAGGGCAAGGGCTATGCCCCGGCAGAGGACAGCGCCGACAAGTATCATGGCGTTCCCAAGTTCGACGTCGTGACTGGTGAAAAAGCCAAGTCGAAAGCCGGTCCGCCGGCTTATCAGAACGTGTTCGGTGAAACGCTGGCCAAACTGGCGGAGACGGACAATCGCATCTGCGCCATCACCGCCGCCATGCCCAGCGGCACGGGCGTGGACAAGTTTGCGAAGGCCCATCCCGAGCGCGCCTTCGATGTCGGAATTGCCGAACAGCACGGCGTCACTTTCGCCGCCGGGCTCGCGGCACAGGGGATGCGGCCCTTCGCGGCGATCTATTCCACTTTCCTGCAGCGTGCCTACGATCAGGTGGTGCACGACGTGGCGATCCAGAACCTGCCCGTGCGCTTCGCAATAGATCGCGCTGGCCTTGTGGGCGCAGACGGCGCGACCCATGCAGGCAGCTTCGATGTCACCTATCTGGCAAGTCTGCCCAACTTCGTGGTGATGGCGGCCGCTGACGAGGCGGAACTGGTCCACATGACCTACACCGCCGCCGAATATGACGACGGCCCGATTGCCTTCCGCTACCCGCGCGGCAACGGCGTGGGTGTCGACCTGCCCGAAACTCCGCAGAAGCTGGAAATCGGCAAGGGCCGTATCGTTTGCGGCGACGAGAGCGGCGGCAAGGTCGCCATCCTCTCCCTCGGCGCGCGTCTGGGAGAGGCCCGCAAGGCGGCCGACCAGCTGGAGGCCAAGGGCCTTGCCACCACCGTTGCGGACATGCGCTTTGCCAAGCCGCTGGATGAAGACATGATCCGCAAACTGGCCACCACACACGACGTGCTGGTGACAGTGGAGGAAGCTTCCATTGGCGGGCTCGGCGCGCATGTTCTTACCATGGCGAGCGACGAGGGACTGACCGATGGCGGGCTAAAAATTCGCACCATGCGTCTGCCCGACCTGTTCCTCGACCATGACGATCCGGTAAAGCAGTACGACCAGGCCGGGCTGAACGCGCCACAGATCGTCGACAAGGTATTGAGCGCCCTGCGCCACAATTCTGCGGGTGTAAAAGAAGCGCGGGCGTGACCCGCGCCTGATGCCCAGGATCGGCCGCATGGCGACTTCCCTGCTGGTCTTTCTGATTGTCGCCTATGGGGCGACGCTAGTGGCCGTCTATGTCCTGCAGACACGCCTGATCTATCCAGCGCCTGAGGTTCGCAGCGATACGCCGGGCGCATTCGAACAGGTGTCCTACTCCACTGCCGATGGCTTGGAACTGCGCGCGGGGTATCGCCCCGCGCGCGATGACAAGCCGACCTTGCTGTTCTTCCATGGAAACGGTGCGAACTGGCAGACCACGCCCTTCGTCACCGATCTGCTTGTCAGGGACGGCTACGGCGTGCTGGCTGCCGAGTATCGCGGATATAACGACAATCCGGGCGTGCCTTCCGAAAAAGGCCTCTACGCAGATGGCCGCGCGGCATACGATTTTCTGCGCGAGGAAGGGCTTGCGCCGCAAGATATTGTCCTCGTCGGCAATTCGATCGGCTCGGGCGTGGCAACGCATCTGGCAACCGAGCTCGAGGCACGCGCCCTGGTACTGGTCTCACCCTTCGATAGCCTCGAGGAGACCGCCTCGCGAAAACTGCGATGGCTTCCGGTGCGCCAGTTGTTGCGGGATCGCTATGACAATTCCGGCAAGTTCCCGGACCTCGCCCTCCCGATCCTCATCCTGCATGGAGAAGGCGATGCCCTCATCGCCGTGGATCAAGCTCGCGCGTTGGCGGCGGCACATCCGGACGCCGCGCTAGTCACCTATCCGGGATGGGGCCACGATCTGATCGTCCACCCGCCAGTGCAGGACGAGATCGCGCAATTTCTTCAGCAGACAGGCTGATCCAGAATCCGCAGCGGGTGGCAGGTTTGAAAAGCCCCGGCCCGGACCGACGAAGGTGTTACCCCGGTCTTTCTCCGCAGTTGCATCACCTAAACCAAAAGGGCGGAACCTGCCGGTCCCGCCCTTTCCCCCTGTCCTGCGCCCGAGCCTATCGCTCGTAGGCGCGCGGCAACTGGCTTTCGTCGAGTGACCGGTAGCGGTCCCTCAATCGAGTCTGGTGATTTGTAAGCGGTTGTTCGACGCCGTCAATATACACGCGGACAGGGGCGGAACTTGTTTCCAGCGGATCGCCATCCCATACCACCAGATCGCCATGGGCGCCGGTGGCCAGAATGCCAACGCGGCCTTCCAGCCCCGCCACCGCCGCAGGTATCGATGTAATCGCGGCAAAAGCCTCGCCCCAGGTCAGCCCCGTCGCTCCCGGAACGCGGTTCAGCGCCACCATGTTGCCAGCCTGCTGTGGCAGGTTGCGCGGATGGTCTCCGCTGCTGTCGTAGCCCCCGATCGCCACGGTGACGCCTGCATCTACCATGCGACCGACGTTGCTTTGCGTGGCGGCCAGTTGCTCGAAGGATACGGGCAGGTCGCGCAAGGCCGCAGCAATCACAGGAACGCCCGCGGCCGCGATGCGGTCCGCGACCATCCAGCCCTCTGCGGCACCCACCAGCACCATGTCGAGTGCGGGAAACTCATCCTTCAAAGAAAGGGCGGAGAGAATATCGCTTGCGCGCTCAACCTCGATATATATTTTCTGCTCGCCGTTCACGACAGGCACCAGGGCCGCCGCATCGAACCGGGTCAGCAGAACGTCGCCGGAGCGGTCGGCACCGGGAGAAAAGCGCGAATCGAGGCCAATGGTCTCGCCCGGACGGTTGCCGCGCGTCTGGCGGCTGCTGGAAAGCTCTGCGGCATCACCGAAGGAGCCTGCTTCCTGCAAGGCGTTGCGCAGCAGGGCATGAGCGGAAGTAAGGCTGCCGCCAGCCAGCCACGCGCCGCGTTCGCCCATCTCCACGTACTGGAAGGCACGCGGATGGCGTACGGCGTCATAATCCGCACCGAGATCGACAATGGCTCCCTGCCCGGCGAAGATCGAGGCGCCCGCGCCCGGCGTCACGCTGGCACGGGTTACGCCGCCTGCACGGCTGTAGCCGAAATCCTGCGCATTGGGATTGATGACGGGCGAAACGTCCAGCGCGGCACCAAAGGGCGAATCGCTGGCGTTCACGTCATTGCTGTCTGCCACGGCATCCACATCCACCAGGCCCAGATTGGTGATGGAGGCGAAGATGCCAGGCGTCACCCACATGCCGCTGCCGTCCACGACAGGCATGCCGGCAGGTGCGGTGACACCGCTGCCTGCGGCGACCACGCGGCCACCTTGTACCACGACGGTGGCGTTGGTGATGGGATCGCTGCCGTCACCTGTGGCGACGGTGGCACCGGTAATGGCGATATCCTGCGCGGCGACCGGTGATGCGGCGATTGCCATTGCAGAGGCTGCGATGCTGAGGAGGCGCTTCATTTCACATCTCCTTCGCCCGGCTGGCCCAGTTCGAAATCGCTGACCGGACGCATGGCGGGATCGTTCATATCGTACATCATGGCACCATCGATCCAGACCATTTCGGGCCGCGAGTAGATGGACAGGGGATCGCCGTTCCACAGCACCACGTCTGCCATCTTGCCCGCTTCCAGGCTGCCGGTCATTGCGTCAATGCCCATGGCGCGTGCGGCGTTGAGGGTGATCCAGCTGATCACGTCGGCATCGGCAATCTCTATGCCCATGCGGCGGCCATCGGCCTGTGCCTTGGCAGCTTCCTGGTTCAGGCGCTGGATACCGTTCTCGTCATCCGAATGGATCACCACGCAGGCGCCCTGGTTGTGGATGAGAGCAGCGTTCTCCGGGATGGCGTCGTAGGCTTCCATCTTGAAGCCATACCAGTCCGCCCACACCGCGCTGCACACGCCATTGTCGCGCAGCAGATCGGCGATCTTGTAGCTTTCCACCGCGTGGTGGAAGGCGGTAACCTGATAGCCGAATTCGTCGGCCATGCTCATCACCAGTGCCATTTCGTCAGCGCGGTAGCAGTGGTTCTGGATCAGGATATCGCCATTGAGGACGCCAGCCAGCGTTTCCATCGCCAGATCGCGATCAGGTTCCTCCTCGGCCGCATATTCCTGCGCCTTGATCCACGTTTCGCGGTTCACGGCGAAATTGCCCATGCGGGTGGAGGGCGCGCGGCCCCTGCCACCGTAGACCCGCTTGGGGTTTTCACCGCAAGCCATCTTCATGGAATAGGGCGCGCCAGGAAATTTCATTCCCTGCACAGTGCGGCTGGGCACGTTCTTCAGGGTGACAGAGCGCCCCCCCATGAGGTTTGCCGAGCCGGGCAAAACCATGAGGCTGGTGATACCGCCGTTGGCCAGTGCCCGACTGAAGCCGGGATCCTGCGGCCAGACCGAATGTTCCGCCCACACCTCGGGCGTGGTGGGATCGGTCGCCTCGTTTCCATCGCTGTGCGCGTCCACCGAGGGGGTGGGATAGTCGCCGAGGTGCGAATGGATATCGATGATACCGGGCGTGACGAAGCGGCCCGTGCCGTCGACGCGGGTGTAACCTGCGGGAATGGCGAGGTCTGCCCCGCCAACGCCGACAACTTCGCCATCGGAGAACAGCACGACACCGTTGTCGATACGCCCGCCAGCGCCATCATAGATGGTGGCGCCCACGATAGCCGTCGGCACGCCTGGATAGGCTTCGTAGGTGGAGGCGTAGGGCTCCTCCACGCCGGATGGCGCTGCGCTGGTTGCCGGACGCTCCGAACCGGAAGCGGAAGCACATCCCGTCAGCGCCAGCGCCGCGGCGGAGAGAAATAGGGCGGACGGGCCGCCCCGGTTAAAGAAACGACCCGTCATTCAATCAGCCCTTCGGTTTGGTGGTGGGGTGGAAACCTGCACCTTGCGGTTCGCCGGGCCCCTCGGCCTGACCTTCCAGATCGTCACCCACGTTGTCATCGGCCAGCGTATCGAGGTGCATCAGCTTTTTCACGAAGCGGGCGATGACGATCACGACGATACCCACGATGATCGCGACCCAGCCGATCTGCTGGTAGATCTCCAGCGTGCCTTCACGGGTCATCTCGCCATCTTCGCCGCCGGTTGCCGCGCCAATCATGCCTGCAACGAAGTTGCCGCCTGCCGTGGCGAAGAACCATGCGCCCATGATGAGCGATGCAAGATGACGCGGCGCCAGCCTGTTCATTGCGCTGAGGCCCACCGGCGAAAGGCAAAGCTCACCCGTGGTGTGGAACAGGTAGATGCCGAACAGGAAGATCACCGGAACCAGTGCATCCGCGCTGACCGTTGCCGCGCCCCAGACGAGGACGAGGAAGCCGAAGCCCAGTTGCACGAGGCCCAGGCCGAACTTTGCCGGGGTGGACGGTTCCAGCCCGCGCCTGCCCAGCCAGGTCCAGAGCCCGGCGAACACCGGAGCCAGCAGGATGATGTAGATCGGGTTGATCGACTGGAACAGCGATGCAGGAACGCCCTGCCTGTCGATATAGCGATCGGTGAACAGGTTGAGCGAACCGCCGGCCTGCTCGAACAGACCCCAGAACAGTGGCTGCAGGGCGATCAGGAACAGGATAGCGAACATGCGTTCACGCGGGTGCTTTTCCAGCTTGAACGCCTCAAGCAACACATAGCCGAGCAGGGCAATGCCGCACACCAGCATCAGACCGCCGACGACGGACTGGTACTGGATGAGAACCCACATGATAGCCACGCCCAGCACGCCGATGGCGTACATCGTCGTTTCGGTGCGCTTCGCCAGCGGACGCGGCGGTTCACCGCGGCCCAGCAACAGCGGCTTGCCGATCACGAACACGATCAGGCCCAGCAGCATGCCGATACCGGCTGCACCGAAGCCGTAGGCCCAACCCAGCGTCTGGCCGAGGTAACCGGCAATGATCGTGCCGACTGCGGCACCGACGTTAATGCCCATGTAGAAGATGGTGTAGGCACCGTCGCGGCGGACGTCGGTGCGGGGGTACAGCTGGCCCACGATCACCGAGATGTTGGCTTTCAGAAAGCCCGAGCCCACGATGATGAAGCTGAGTGCCAGCCAGAAGATGTTGATGGTAGGATCGTTCTGTCCGCCCGTACCTTCGAACGCCATGAAGAAGTGACCCAGGGTCAGCAACACCGCGCCGAACAGAACGGCCTTGCGCTGGCCCAGGTAACGGTCGGCCAGCCAGCCACCCAGAACCGGGGTGATGTAGACGAGGCTGACGTAGGCACCGTAGATGATGTTGGAGGAGCTGTCGTTATACAGCCAGTGCTGCGTCAGGTAGAAAATGAGCAGCGCACGCATGCCGTAGTAGGAGAAACGCTCCCACATCTCGGCAAAGAAGAGAATGTACAGGCCCTTGGGATGGCCGCCGACTTCGGGTTCCTTGCGGGTGACCGCCCAGGCACCGGCGATTAGGAAAAGCGCAAGGACGACGGAGGCGATTGCCACGATCCAGTCGCCCTCGTTCCACAAGGCCATGTCTTTCATTCGTACGTCCTGAAATGGTTGTTGGCTGTCCGTTCCGATCTTCGCCGGACTCGTCCCGAAAAACGGGCACCCTAGCGATTGTTTTGGCCATGTGAAGCCAAGTTACGCGTGAAACTGCCTATAGACTGCAATTTTTCCGGACCTGCGCTTGACCTGACCCGCTGTATTATGGCACTCACTCACCTATGGTCGATACCCGCCCCGTCTACCTCAGATTGCGAGAGCAGATCGCCGCTGCAATCATCGACGGCAGCTATCCGGAAGGCGAAATGCTGCCTTCGGTGCGGGCTTTCGCGGCCGCCCAGGGCGCCAATCCGCTGACCGTGGCCAAGGCCTACCAGCAATTCCAGTCCGACGGATTGATCCGCGTGCAGCGCGGCGTGGGCATGTTCGTTCGTGAAGGGGCGGCGGATCGGCTGCGCCAGACGGAACGGGATGCCTTCCTGCAGGACGAGTGGCCCGAAATCCGCAAACGCATGGATCGCCTCGGTTTGAAGCCGACGGACCTTTGGAACCACGCCTGAGTTCAGTCACTGTTTGGATATGGCGATACGCGCCAGGCGATTTATCGCAGATCACTCATTCTATCGGATGATTGCGAAATCGGTAATGATCTGGCAACTTAACATTTAGCAACGTGCTTCGGGTCTGCGCACTGGCGAAACCATGGCTGCGTATCCCGTGGCCAAATCCGAAGGGGGATATTAATTGATACGGTCGGAACTTCTCCAGGCCCTTTGCGCAGACAATCCTGATCTGCGACCAGAGGAAATCGAACAGGTCGTCGATCTTTTCTTCGAAGAGATCACGCAACGCCTTGCCGAAGGAGGTCGTGTGGAATTGCGCGGCTTCGGGACTTTCTCCACGCGCGAACGCGACGCCCGCACGGGACGCAACCCGCGAACCGGCGATTCGGTAGACGTGCCAGCCAAGCGCGTGCCCTATTTCAAACCCGGCAAGGAAATGCGCGAAAGGCTGAACCCGCAAGGCTGATACTCGGCTTTGCAGCTGAAAACGTGCAGACAAAGGGGGCGCGGGCCGCATGGCCCGGCGCCCCCTTTTGTGTTTCGAGAAGTTGCCGCCGGAAATCAGCCTAACGCGCGTTGTTGATCCGCGACGCCATGAAGTTGGCGGCATAACTGCGGTTGCCCGAACCCACCGCGGTGCAAGCGATGGTGGAGAGACGCTCGTTTGTCTCATAAAGCTGGCACAGCCCGCGCACTTCAACACGCCCGCCCCCACGCAGAACGACGCTTTTCACCGTTAGCCTGTTTCCCTCCCACGCCCCGCGGAATTGTATTTGCTGGCTGGTACCGCGGGTTACGAAGGCCACGCCGCGTTGCCCTACAACGGCGCGATTGCAACTGGCCAGCACCGTGCCAGCCGCCCGTTCGCGGACGGCTTCGGGATAGAGGCATTGTCCATCGTAGGTGCCCGCTGGCAATGCATCGGCAGCGAATTGCGCAGCGAGAACGAAGGCGAGATACAGCATGGCCGTGAATATGCGCGCGAACGGCGGTCGCGGCAAATGCGTTTACCACAATTCATCCTTGGCGCGGTAGGACACCGGTCCGGCGCGTCCTGCTCCACCGCGATCGCGTTTGCTTTTCGGGCAGTGACGCTCGAGGCCAATTGGCAAGCGAGTGGTCAGCGGCTAGGCACCGCGCGCTGGCAGTTCGCCGAGAGGCCGGCACATGCAGCGGGCGTGGCGGAATGGTAGACGCCGGGGACTTAAAATCCCCTGTCCTTTGAGACGTGCGGGTTCGAGTCCCGCCGCCCGCACCATAGATGTCGACGCGCTTCCAACCGCTACTGAACTTTGAGCCCACAATGGCGAACGGCAGCGCGGCGCGTTTACGTTTCTGTGTATTCCAAACCTTGGTCGGACGAAAATATAACTCGGAGTAGACATGATTATATATCGAAAAGTCTTCTCGCGCGATGGACAGGGCAAAGCCGCTTTGCTTTAAAAAACTGAGCCGTTGGCGGTTTGCCACGGCAGCAACGGGGGGAATTATGAAGAGTAAGTTCGTTATCGCTGCGGCATCAGCTTGCCTGATCGTCGCGCCTGCACAGGCGCAGAAGATTGTGCCGGGGCAGCCCATGCAAACGACCTACAACAATGGTGTATATGGCAGTACCGTGCTGTCGCCGGGTTTTCTGCCGGACCCTGTCGACATCAGTGTGCAGGCAGGTGGACCGCTTGACGTATCCAATATCGTCAACGGATGTGATGGGTACATGACCGATCAGCCAAGCTATATCGTGAACTTTACCGCCCAGGGAACGGCACCGCTGATTTTCTCGGTAAATTCGGGCGACGATGCGACGATCATGGTGCGATCCCCGGATGGAACGAACCATTGCGATGACGACTCCGGACAGAACGGAAACAACCCTTCGCTCGCTTTCCAGTCGCCAAGGGCCGGTGAATACCGCGTTTGGGTCGGCCGGTACTGGAATGCCAATCCGGCTGCAGCAACGCTCCGCATCTCGGAATATTCAAGCCACTAGGATAGCTTTCCAGACAAGTAGAGGCGGGGCGTCACCACCAGTGGCGCCCCTTTTTTTGGCGATCCTTGCGCCGGTTGGGTTAGATGCCGAATTTGTCGAAAGTGGCCCGATACATTGTGGGGGCGGCACCTGCACAGAGCCGATCGTTCGGCAATCAGAACAGCCGACGCCGCCGGTCCGATGCGGTTTGGGCTGAACAGCCGTTAACCAATAGATGCAGGATTTTGCGCATATGCACCTATTACTTCTCGAAAGGGCGGCACGGTAAGACCTGTGCTTGTTTTACAGGGGTTTGGCCATGAAAGGCCCGCCTCGCAGTTTGGGGATCGCATGCAAAACGCCTTGAAAATCGGCGCAATGCCTCACGACGCTGCCCTCACCTCGCGCAGCGAATTGGAACAGCGCCTGGCCAACCGCTACACGCTGTTGATACGCGCGGCCAAGCTGGTCACGGAGCGAGGCGAGTACCTCTGCATAATCCGGGATGTGTCGGAGACCGGTATCAGCGTGCGAACGTTTCATCCGCTGCCCGATGCATATCGTATCCAGGTGGAATTGCAGAATGGAGACGCGCACAAGGTCGAACTGGTCTGGCAGGATGACGATCGTGCCGGCTTCCGCTTCAAGGATCAGGTCGATATCATGCGGATTATCGAAAGCCCATGCCGCTTTGCCAAGCGTGCGATCCGCCTGAACCTGGCCGCGGAGGCCCTCGTAACCACGCTGGACGGTCGAAACGAGACAGCAACGATTACCGATTTGTCGCAACAGGGTGCGAAGATCACCTGTTCCTGCCGGCTCGCGATTGAGGAGCAGGTAAAGATCTCGGCGCCGGGCTTGCCTGAAACCCATGCCAAGGTGCGCTGGCGCAAGGACGGGGCTTACGGGCTGATCTTCGAGGATACCTACCAGTATGGCGATCTTGCCCGGATCGTGGAGCGCTTGCAGCGAACCGAGCGCGATACGCCAGTCCAGCCGCGAACCTGTTAACCGCCTCATAACCATTTTCCTTCACTCCCGGGCAGGACGAACAACCGGGGGCATTCATGCACACTTCAAACGCTGGCAATACGGATCAGATCACGGTTGACGTGGCCATCATCGGTGCCGGGCCTGCCGGGCTGACGGCGGGATACCTGCTAACCAAACAGGGCAAGAGCGTTGCCATCATCGAGAAGGACGCAACCTACGTCGGCGGCATCAGCCGTACGGTGGAGCACGAGGGATATCGCTTCGACATCGGTGGTCACCGCTTCTTTTCGAAAAGCGCGGCCGTGGTGGACCTGTGGAACGAGATCCTGCCCGATGATTTCATCCAGCGCCCGCGCATGAGCCGCATCTATTACGAGGGCAAGTTCTACTCCTACCCGCTCCGCGCGTTCGAGGCGTTGTGGAACCTGGGGCTGTGGCGCAGCGCCATGTGCATGTTGAGTTATGCCAAGGCCAGGGTGTTGCCCAAGCGCGAGATACGCAGCTTCGAGGACTGGACAAGCAACCAGTTCGGCAAGAAGCTCTATTCCATCTTCTTCAAGACCTACACCGAGAAGGTGTGGGGCATGCCCTGCAACGAGATGAGCGCCGACTGGGCCGCCCAGCGTATCAAGGGTCTTTCGCTATGGGGCGCGGTGGTGGACGGGCTGAAGCGTTCGCTGGGCCTGAACAAGCTAAATGACGGCAGCGGCAAGCAGGCCAAGACCTTGCTGGAAACCTTCCGCTACCCGCGCCTTGGCCCCGGCATGATGTGGGAAGCCGCGCGCGACAAGATCCTCGCCACCGGTAAAGGGCAGGTGGTGATGGGCCATGCGCTGGAACAGCTTGCCGCAGATGGCGAAGGCGGCTGGCGGATGGCGGCCCGCGCGGAAGACGGCAGCAAGGTGGTGATCCACGCAAGGGACACGATCAGCTCAGCCCCCATGCGCCAGCTGGCCGCGCGGATGCACCCGCTGCCCGAAACCACGCTGGAGGCGAGCAACCTGAAGTATCGCGACTTCCTGACGGTGGCACTGATGATCAGGTCGGAAGACCTGTTTCCCGACAATTGGATCTACATTCACGATTCCAAGGTGAAGGTGGGCCGCGTGCAGAACTTCCGCAGCTGGTCGCCTGAAATGGTGCCGGACGCCGATGTTGCCTGCGTGGGGCTGGAATATTTCTGCTTCGAGGGCGACGGACTGTGGTCGATGAAAGACGACGATCTGATTGAACTCGCAAAGCGCGAGATGGACATTCTCGGCCTCGTTTCTCCCGACAAGGTGGTGGGCGGTGCCGTGGTCAGGCAGGAAAAGGCCTATCCCGTTTATGACGAGAATTACGCCGCCAACGTTGATGCCATGCGCGCCGAACTGGAAGAAAAGCACCCGACGCTGCATCTTGTGGGCCGCAACGGCATGCACCGGTACAACAACCAGGACCACGCGATGATGACTGCCATGCTGACGGTGGAAAACATCCTTGCCGGAGAACGCATTTACGACACGTGGTGCGTGAACGAAGACGCGGAGTATCACGAAGCAGGAGACGAGGGGGCGGAAAAATCGCTGCCCGACAGCCGCAAGCCCGTTTCATCAGATCAGGCTGCGGCGCTTGCCTCGCTGCGCGATGTGCCCGAGCGCGTGTCCGCCGATGGCAAGAAGGCCGCCTGACGCGTGACTGCGGTGATTTCCCGGCTCACCGATATCCGTCTGGTCCGCTACCTGCTCGCCAGCATCGGTGCGCTGGCGGTGGACGTTGGCGCGTTCCTTGCGCTGCTGTCGCTGGGCATGTGGGCCGCCGGTGCCTCCGCCATTGGCTATTGCCTTGGCATAGCTGCCCACTGGGTGTTGAGCAGCCGCGCGGTGTTCATCGGCAATGTCGCTTCGCGTGGCGCCGCCCGCACGCGGCAAAAGGCGCTGTTCGTCATATCCGCGCTGGTGGGCCTGGGCCTTACCACCGCCATCGTCTGGGCAGGCGACGCCAGCGGGTTCGATCCGCGTCTTGCCAAGATCGTCGCCATCGGCGTCAGCTTCATTTCCACGTGGCTCCTGCGCAGCCGCGTTGTTTTCCGTTAGGACCTGTTCCCGGTGACCGATCGGGGATTCAACTGGCGCAGTTTCGTGCGCACACCATGGGCGGTTGTGGCCGTGTGGCTGGCCTATTGCCTCGTGCGCATCGCGATCCAGCCGCTGCTGGGGTGGGAGCCTGTCGGACCCGATGACTGGACGCGCCTGCTGCAAGTGCGCGCCTGGCTCGACGGGCAGGCGTTCTGGGATGTTACCCAGTATCGGATGAACCCGTCCGAGGGGTTTTCCATGCACTGGTCGCGACTGGTGGACTTGCCGCTGGCCGCGCTGGCCCTGTTGCTGGACGAAACCGCGGCGATGGCGCTTGTGCCGCTTTTATTGCTGTTGCCTGCGCTCTTTGCCCTGCACGCGATCATGCTGCGCCTGGATTTCGCGCCGCTGGCCTTTGCCTTCGGCATTGTCATCCTGCCGCTGTTCCCCCTGTTGCCGGGGAATTTCGCACCGATGCGAATTGACCACCACGCGTCGCAAGCCGTGCTGGCACTCGTATGCGCAGCCCTGCTGATCCGCGATAGCCGGTGGAGCGCGGTGGCCTGCGGTATCTGCGCGGCCGCATGGGTGGTGATCTCGCTGGAGGGGCTTCCGCTGGTGGCCGTTCTCGCCGGGCTCTACGGAGTGCGGTACTGGTTTGGCGAGCGAACCCTGCTGCCGTGGTTCCTCGGTGCGCTGGCTGGGGCCTCGGCGGCGCTGTCCTACATGACCCGTGGGCCTGTCGAGGCGCTGTATTGCGATATCCTGCTGCCCGGCCATATCCTCACCTTCGCAGCGGCTGCCCTGATGTCTGCCGCTCTCCCGCTGCTGCCGTGGCAAAACCGCGTGCAGGGCCGCCTTGCTGCACTGGCGGTGATGGGGCTGGCGTGTCTTCTGCTGGCAGAAGCGCTATTGGGTGCCTGTGCGACAAATCCGATGGCGCAGCTTGAACCGGTGCTGCAAACCTGGTGGCACGGCTATATTCTCGAAGGTCTGCCGATCTGGCACCAGCCGGTGTCGGTCGCGCTGTCGCTTGTGTGGACCATTGCCATCATCGGGTTTGGCTGGTGGCGCGCGCATCGCAACGGCCTGTTCCATCGGGGCCGTGCCCTGCCTTGCACGCTCTATTTCCTCTTTGCGCTGGCGGCTGGCGGATATTCGTTGCTGGTAATGCGCGAAGGGCTTGTGGCGCAACTGCTCGCGATTCCCTTTGCCGCGCTGCTGCTGGCAGAGTTCCTGCCCAAGGCGCGGGCTATTGAAAAGCCGGTGCCGCGGATCCTGGCAACACTGGCTGCCGTGGGCCTGTCAACGCCGCTGTTCGCCAGCGCCTTTGCAAAGCCGCTGGACCGGCACTTTCCCACCGCGACCATGTCGCCTGACGTGGCTGCGCTGAGAAGTGCAGGTAATTGTGATTATGCCAGTCTTGCCGACTTGCCCGCCGGGCTGGTGCTGGCACCGCTGGATGCAGGGCCGCAAATTCTTGGCAGCAGCAACCATACGGTTGTCGCCGCCAGCTATCATCGCAACCAGCGCCCCATGGCAGACGTGCTGGATGCGCTTATCGGATCGGCCGAACAGGCGAGGACAATCGCCGCCAGATACGATGCCGATTATGTCGTCATCTGCGGCGCTGCTGCCGATGTCGCGCTCTACCGCACGGCTGCGCCCGACAACTTCGCCAATGCGCTGGTAACGGGCGATGTGCCCGACTGGCTGGAGCGCGAGGACACGGTGAGCGATGGCCCGCTCGCCGTCTACCGGGTCGTGCCTTAGGCGGAACGGAAATCCATCGCCACGCCGTTGATGCAATGGCGTTTCCCGGTCGGCTGTGGACCATCGTTGAACACGTGGCCCAGGTGTCCGCCGCAATCGGCGCAATGCACCTCGCGGCGCGGATAGATCAGCTTGTTGTCGGTGGCGTAGCCTACCGCACCGGAGCTGATCGGCTGCCAGAAGCTGGGCCAGCCCGTGCCGCTTTCGTATTTGTGGCGGCTGGAATACAATTCGTTACCGCAGCCTGCGCATACGAAGGTGCCGCGACGGCTCTCGTCGTTCAGCGGGGAAGAATAGGGGCGTTCGGTGCCTTCTTCGCGCAGGATACGAAATTCCTGCGCACTCAGTCGCCGACGCCATTCGGCTTCGGAATAGGACACCGGGTAGCTGCGCGCCTGCGCCTCGTTACCACCGCAGGCAGCAAGAATGGGCACCGATGCCCCGGCACCAAGCCAGGACAGGGCGGAGCGGCGGGTGGTCTTCAACTGGGTCATGACGATGCTTTTACCTCGCGGAAGTCGAACTGTTCCTGAACATCCCACTCACAAGGCCCTTTAGCGAACGCCTGCCTTTTGCGCCACGCGGGCCCGATTGCATCACGCGCTTGCGGAACAGGCTTGCGCCTGCCTTCACGAACACAGCGACGCACAGGGCCTGCCATGCCAGTGCCAGCAAGTGCGGCCAGATCGCCTCGTCCATCGCGGCACGCGCAACCATGGCAAAAGGCGAACTGAGCGGGAATGCCATGGCCGTGTATTCGAGCCATCCCCCCCGATCGGTTACCGCCAGGCTGGCAAAAAAGAACACCAGGATCTGGAACATGGTGGCGGGCATTGAAAGTGTCTGCACTTCGCGCACCGTCGCAGCCAGCGAACCCACCGCGAGGAAGATCGAGCCTAGCAGCAGGTAACCCATGCCGAAATAGGCCGCGAACAGCGCAAAGAACATCGGCCAGCCTACGCCCGGATTGGCATAGTCGGACAGCGAAACTCCGCCTGCCGTCAGAATGGCAAAGCCGGTGCTGCCCCACACTGCAATGCCGACAACCGAAATGCCCAGCATGGCGAACAGCTTGCCCAGGAACACCGCATCCATCGGCACGGCGGCGGCAAGGATCTCGATGATCTTGTTGCCCTTTTCCTCCACCAGGTTCGACAGGACCATGCTGGCCAGTAGCATGATCAGCAGGAACAGCAGCAACTGCCCGCCCTGCGCCGTACGCATGCGCCCGGTATTCTGCGAAGCGCCGCTGGTTTCCACCAGGGTGGTTGCGACATCGGGATAGCTTTGCGCGCCGGGACTGGAGGCATGGGCGGCGACCAGCGCCACCATGCCCTGCCAGCGGGCGAGGCGTCCTTGGGTGGCTGTGAGTTCCGGTTGCTGCGGCGTGCCGGTGACGATGGCGGCAAGGCTGCCTTCCTGCCCACCCAGATAGGCTTCGGCATCGAATGTCCCACCCGGATCGAGCCGTTCCAGTTCCACCATGCGCGGCAGCGCGGGGCCGACGAGATCGCGAACCCGTTCGCGCGCGGCCAGCATTTCGTCGACGTGCCGTCCCTCCATCGCGATGCCCACGTCGGCTGGCGAGGCTTCCGACTGCACCTGCGCGCCCACGCTGCCCGCCAATGCCATTACCGCCACCGGAAACAGAGGGCCAAGCAGGAAGAAGATAAAGGCGCGGCTGAACAGGATGGCGGTAAAATCGCGCCGCGCTACGACGTAGGCGGCACGCCAGATGGAAAGACGTCCGCCGTTCCTCACGCTGTTGTTTCGATCGGGCTGGCTGCTCATGCCGCGTCTCCTGCTTCCTGCGCCACCATGTCACGCGCGGCCGCTTCGCCCGCAATCGCGACGAAGGCATCGTGAAGGCCCGCTCGTTCGATAGACAGCGACTGGATGCCCGCCTCGCCCTCTATCAGCGCTTTCAGCAAGGGTTCCACCCCGCTTTCGGGCAAGGGGAAATCCCAGAACGCTCCGTTGCGCCGCGCGCCCTGGGGCAGGGCCGCGCGCCACGGGCCATCGGTGTTGCGTGTTTCAAGGCGCACCTGTGCGGGAATGCGGTCGCGCGCCTCCTCCACACTTCCGGCGTAGGGCACCTTGCCGCCTGCGATGATGGCGATGTTTTCGCACAATCGCTCGGCATGGGCGATGACGTGGGTGGAGAAGATGACGGTGGTGCCGTTGTCGGCAAGACCGCGTATCAGCCCTTCCAGCTTGCCCTGGTTGATCGCATCCAGCCCGCTGAAAGGCTCGTCGAGCACGACCAGTTTAGGCTCGTGAACCAATGTGCCGAGCAATTGCACGGTCTGCGCCATGCCCTTGGAAAGCTGGCGTATCTGCTTCTCGACGGCATGACCCAGGCCGTGCTCTTCCATCAGCACCTTGCCGCGTTCGCGTCCCTGTTCCAGCGGCAGGCCACGAAGCGCGCCCATGAAGCCAATGGCTTCGTAGGCTTTCATCGAGGGGTAGAGGCCGCGCTCCTCGGGCAGGTAGCCGATGCGCCTTGCCACGTCCTGCGGGTTCTGCGCGCCCAGCACGCGGCGATAGCCTTCGTCGGGATCGATGATGCCCAGGAGCATGCGCAGGCTTGTGGTCTTGCCCGCGCCGTTGGGGCCAAGGATGCCGTAGATCGCCCCTTCGGGCACGGCTATGTCCACCCCGTCCACTGCCAGGACCCCGTCGAACCGCTTCACGAGGCCATGTGCCTCGATCGCCAGATTGCCTGTTGCTGCCATGTGGTTTGAAAAATCGCCTGTCGCCATGTCCATGCCCTATCAGCTAATGGCGAGGAATGAACGAGGGCAACCCGCTTTATGGTTAATCGCCAGGAAACCGCCTCGCTTGAGGACGCGCTGAAAGCGAAGGCGCGCGAACTGGGTTTCGCCGCGGTGGGGATCGCGCCGGCGGCGGACAACCCGGAGCAGGCGGAGCGTCTGCACGCGTGGCTGAATGCCGGATTTCACGGCGATATGGGGTGGATGCAGGACCGGGCCGATGTCCGGCAGGGACCACAAAGCATGTGGCCCGAGGCGCGCAGCGTCATTGCGCTTGGCATGAGTTACGCGCCCGACGTCGATCCGCTGGCTGATCACGAGGCAAAAATTTCGGTCTATGCGCAGGGCCGCGATTATCACGACGTCGTGAAAAAGGCGCTGAAGGCGCTGGCCCGCTGGATGGTGGAGCAACGCCCCGATGTGCAGCTCAAGGTGTTCGTCGACACTGCTCCCGTCATGGAAAAGCCGCTGGGAGAAGCGGCGGGCATCGGCTGGCAGGGCAAGCACACCAATCTGGTGAGTCGCGATCATGGCAGCTGGCTTTTCCTGGGCGCGATCTACACCACGCTGGAGCTAGCGCCCGATGCGCCGCACCGCGACAACTGCGGCTCGTGCCGCGCGTGTCAGGACGCCTGCCCCACAGACGCTTTCCCCGAACCCTACAGGCTGGATGCCCGGCGCTGCATTTCGTACCTCACCATCGAGCACAAAGGTCCGATACCGAATGAATTTCGCGAGGCCATCGGCACCCGCATCTACGGCTGTGACGATTGCCTTGCGGTGTGCCCGTGGAACAAGTTTGCGCAAACGGCCGCGCGCCATGCGAAGCTGGCCCCGCGAGAAGACCTGATTGCACCTGATCTGGCCGCTTTGCTGGCGCTGGACGATGCCGCGTTCCGTGCGAAATTCTCCGGTTCCCCGATCAAGCGGGTTGGGCGAAATCGCTTCGTGCGCAATTGTCTGATCGCTGCGGGCAACAGCGCGAATGCCGCGCTAGTTCCGCAGGTGAAAACACTGGTCGAAGATGCTGACCTGGTGGTCGCGGAGGCCGCCGAATGGGCGCTGGCGCGGCTTACAGCATCTCCTTGAGCGGCACCTCTTCATCCATCAACAGGGTCGGATCGACCACGGCGCGCGCCTTCACCAGCTTGCCGCCCTGCACGTAGTCCTTGGTGCGGTTCACCGCGTCCACCGCGATCACTACACCGTCGCGCAGGTAGATGACCGAGAAACTGCGCTGGGCCGGATCGCCGCGCAACACGGTGGTATCGTAATCGATGTTCAATCCGGCGGTCTGCAGCTTCAGGTCATACTGGTTGGACCAGAACCACGGCATCGCGTCGTACGGTTGCGGTTCGCCGCAGATAGCCTTGGCCACGGTGTTGGCCATGTCGTTGGCATTCTGCACGCTTTCCAGTCGCACCACCTGTCCGTTGGCGTAAGGATTGGCGTGGGCTGCACAGTCGCCGATCGCATAGACCTTCTCGATACTTGTATGGCAAGTATCCGAGACATCCACCCCGTTGGCGCCCGCCGCGCCTGCGGCCATCAGTGGCCCGACAGACGGCACGATGCCGATCCCGGCCACCACCGCATCACAAGGAATGGTTTCGCCGCTCGCCAGCGTCACGCCGGTCACGCGGGTTTCGCCTTCCAGGCGTTCGACATTGCATCCCAGCCGCACGTCCACGCCCTGCCGGCGGTGTTCCTCTGCAAAGAAGGCGGAAAGGTCCTCACCCGCGACGCGCGAAAGCAGGCGATCCATCGATTCCACCAGTGTTACGTTGCAGCCCAGCTTGCGCAGCACGGCGGCTGCCTCCAGCCCGATATAGCCGCCGCCGATCACCACGAAGTTTTTCGCGCCGCCTTCCAGGTCGGCCATCAGCTGCTTCACGTCCCGCCGATCGCGCACGGCATGAACGCCATCGAGGTGCGATCCGGGGCAGGACATGCGCCGGGCATCGCCGCCTGCCGACCAGATGAGGCGACCGTAACCCACGCGCTCCCCCGATCCGAGCTGGATTTCCTTGGCCTCGGCATCGATCCTGTTGACCGTTTCGCCCAGGGTCAGGCCGATGTTCTTGTCCTCCCAGAATTTCACCGGTCGGATCATGATCCGCTCGAAAGGCTTCTCTCCGGCAAGATATTCTTTCGATAGCGGGGGGCGTTCGTAAGGCGGGTTCGGGTCCCTCCCGATCATCTGGATCGAACCTTCGAAGCCGTTCTGACGCAGGGCGATGGCAGCTTGAGCGCCGCCGTGGCCCGTGCCTACGATCACAACATCATAATCACTCATGCGGCAGAGCGTTGGCCAGAAATAGCCTCGCGCGTCAAGCGCAAGGCTATTCCATGCCTCAGCCCTGCAACAGGTTGCGGGCCTGGCTGGCGATCTGGGCGAGCATGGCCGGTGCGATAGGCGTTGCCGCCTGTGCACGGGCGATCATCCGGCGGAATTGCTTCACCGGCACCTCGTTCGCCTGTGCCCATTCCTCGATCAAGGCCAGCGGGTCACCCGACGACTTGCCGCGTTTCCGGGCCAGGCCGCGCAAGAATTCGAACCGCATCGCCTGAAAATCACGAGCAAGGCCCGCCACCAGCAGCCGTTCCCACGGATCCGACGGTGACATGATCGCCGCGCGCGATTGTGCCCAGTCGATGCCCAACAACGTACCCAGCTTGATGAAGGCGTTGGCAAGATCGATCGGTTCGATTTCGGTTTCGTTGGCAAGGCGGGCAATGCCGATGGCCCCGTCGATCGCGAACAGTCGCGCAACGATGGCGGCCAGCTTCTCCGGCGCACCCTTTTCCACCATGCGGGCAGCGATGCCCTCCACATGCGTGCGCGCCGCGTCACCCAGCAGGCTGTCCACCTTGTCAGTCAGTTCGGCCACCGTATCGCCGATTTCCTCGCGCAGGGCGGAGGGCGACGTGTTGCCGCCGCCTGCGCGCAGCAGATCCGCGATATGGCCGCGAAGCGCCAAGGCTGCCTGGTCGAACAGCATCAGGCGAGCAGGTTCAGGCATCTTGGTGGTATCCAGCGCAGCCCAGATCTCGTCCATGCCGAGCAACTTGCTGGCCGCAACGAAACCGCTGCCAACCGTATCCAGTCCGGCACCCTCTTCTTCAGCCAGTTCGAAGGGGTGCAGCATGCCCATGCGGTTGACTACCATGTTGGCCACAACCGTACCGACAATCTCCTTGCGCAGGCGATGGTCCAGCAACTGGTTGCGGAAATTTTCCTGCATCTGGGGCGGAAAATCGCCCAGCACCAGCGGGTCTGCCGCATCGTCTGCGGCAAGGGGGCTGCCCTCCACCGCATCCTGCAACACCAACTTGGAATGGGAGAGCAGGACGGCCAGTTCCGGCCTCGTCAGGCCGCGCTCGTCACCGGCGCGACGTTTCAGATCCTCGGCATCGCCAAGCCCCTCGTTATCGCGGTCGAGGCCGCCCAGTTCTTCCAGTGTCTCGATCAGGCGCGCCTGCGCGCCCACCGTGCGGCTACCGCCCTGTTCCGCGATGGAGAGCGCCAGCGCCTGCAGGCGGTTGTCTTCCAGCACAAGCGCAGCGACTTCTTCCGTCATGTCCTTCAGCAGCGCATTGCGGCGTTCCTCGGAAAGACGACCGGCCTGCCGTGCAGCGGCCAGGGCGATCTTGATGTTCACCTCATTATCCGAACAGTCGACGCCCGCCGAATTGTCGATGAAATCGGTGTTCACGCGTCCGCCGGACAGGGCGAATTCGATCCGGCCTGCCTGCGTCACACCAAGGTTGGCACCCTCGCCGATCACCTTGGCGCGCAGATCCTCGCCATTAACGCGCAGGCCGTCGTTTGCGGGGTCTCCGACCTCTGCATGGCTCTCGTCGGAAGATTTGACATAGGTGCCGATACCACCGAACCAGATCAGGTCGTTCGGGCTTTTCAGGATCGCCTCGATCAAGCTGTCAGGATCGATCCCGCCTTCGTTAATATCCGATTCTTCGATGCCCAGCGCGGTCATGGCGCCCTTTGAAAGGTCGATTCGCTTCATGGTGCGAGGGAAGATGCCGCCCCCGCGCGAAATCAGTTTCTCGTCGTATTCGGCCCAGTTGGACCGTTCCATCTCGAACAGGCGCTTGCGTTCCTTCCAACTGGCCGCCGGATCGGGATCGGGATCGATGAAGATATGGCGATGATCGAATGCGGCAATCAGCTTGATCGATTTGGACAGCAACATGCCGTTGCCGAACACGTCGCCCGACATATCGCCGCAGCCTACCACGCGCACAGGATCGGTCTGCACGTCCACGCCCATTTCAAGGAAATGACGCTGCACGGAAATCCACGCGCCGCGCGCAGTGATGCCCATCTCCTTGTGGTCGTAACCGTTGGACCCGCCGCTGGCGAACGCATCCCCCAGCCAGAAATCCTGCTCCATCGCGATGGCATTGGCCGTGTCGGAGAACGTGGCCGTGCCCTTGTCGGCGGCAACCACGAAATAGGGATCATCGCCGTCGTGGATCACCACGTCCTGCGGGTGGATGACCTTGTCGCCCTCGTAATTGTCCGTGATCGACAGAAGGGCGCGAATATACAGCTTGTAGCTTTCCTTGCCCTCGGTGAACCAGGCGTCGCGATCAATGGCGGGATTGGGCAGTCGCTTGGGATAGAAACCGCCTTTCGCGCCGGTCGGCACGATCACGGCATTCTTCACCTTCTGCGCCTTCATCAGGCCCAGCACTTCGGTGCGGAAATCGTCGCGCCTGTCCGACCAGCGGATGCCGCCGCGCGCCACGGGCCCTGCACGCAGGTGCACGCCTTCCACGCGGCGTGAATAGACGAAGATCTCGCGCCATGGCACGGGCTTGGGCAGGCCGGGCACCTGCGAAGAATCGAACTTGAACGCCAATGCTTCTGCGGCAAACGGCGAGAATGCATTGGTGCGCAAAATCGCGCGCAGGGTGGACCAGTAGAGACGCAGGATACGGTCGTCGTTGATGGCGGTTACTTCGCCAAGGCCGGCACGGATTTCATCGTCCAGCGCGGCGGTGGTCTTATCCCTGTCGCCCTTTGCAGCGGGGTCGTGCAGAGCCTTGAACAGGTCGATCAGCCCGCGCGCCACTTTCGGCGCAGCGGCCAGGGCATTTACCACGGTGTAGATGGTGAAGGCGATGTTGGCCTGTCGCAGGTAACGGTAGAAGGCGCGCAGCCAGTCTGTTTCCTTGGCAACCAGGCCCGAAACGACAACCAGACGGTTGAACACGTCGTCCTCTGCCCGCTCGTTCAGCACGCAGGAAATGGCATCCTCGATCTCGTCAGCGCGCGAAAGCACTTCGTCGCGCGATACGCCCGCCGGCAGGGCGAGGGTAAAGTCGTGGATGGTGCCCGCGTCCTCTCCCTGGAGGCGTGCGGGTATCTCCGAAAGGACGCGAAAGCCGAAGTTTTCGAGTGCGGGCACGGCGTCTGAAAGAGGCAGGCTGCCGTGGTGCTGGTACACTTTCAGGCGCAGCAACTCTTCGGTGTCAACATCCGAGTGATACAGCCGCACATCGCGGTTCTGCTCGCCCTGATCTTCGGTCGTGGAAAGCTGGCGAAGACGGGAAATATCCGCAGCCGCTTCCGCTGCGCTGTAGGTGTTGCGATAGAAGGTGGGAAAGCTCTCGGCATAGCGCAGGGCAAGAGCGGCGGCGCGGCTTGGCTCTTCGCTCTTGGCCAGCGCATCCTCCACCGCATCCTGCCATCCGCGCAGCATTTCTCCCAGCGCTGCATCCACGGCAGCAGAGTCGGCCTTGGTGCTCTTGCCCCGGAAATCCATGACATAGCGCAGCAGGGCGAGGTTGCCGCCCTCGACCATCAGGCTCCAGTCCAGCGTGGTTGCGCCGGTCTGTGTTTCCAGCATGTCCTGCACTTGCAGGCGCACTGCAGTGGAAAGCATGTCACGCGGCAGCCAGACGAAGCCGAACACGTGGCGGCCCAGCGGCGCAGTCACCAGTGTGGCGCGCGGGCGAGGGCGGTCGGTAAGGCCCATCATTGCAGTGGCGACGCGGGTGATGTCGTCATCGGAGAAGCTGATGATAACGTCATGCGGCAGCGCGGTAAGTGCGTGGACGAGCGATTTGTAATCATGGCTGCCGGGTTCGAAATCCAGCCGGTCCATGATGATCTTCAACTGCTGGCGCAGCACCGGTACGCTGTCGGGCGGCGCGACCAGTGCCGCGCTTGTCCAGATCCCTGCATGGACGCTCAGCGCCTCTACGCGGCCCTTCTTCATCAGCGGCACGATAAAGATATCCAGCGGCACCCGGCGATGCACCTTGGACAGGCGATTGGCCTTGATGATCAGCGGGGCGCGGCCCTGGTGGCTCTTGTCACCGTCGAACCAGGCGAAGGCCTTGTCGAATGCATCGTCCGCCAACAGGTCAGGCGTGGAGCGACGACAGATGCCATAGGCATCGGTTGTCTTGCCTTCGCGCGTTCGGGTGACATGGCCCAGCAAGGTCATCATGCCGTCGCCCAGCCAGCGCAGCAAGGCGGCGCCTTCGGCATCGGGCAGGCGATCTGCATCTTCTGCCATTGCATCGCGCATCTTCGGCCAGTCGGCGACGGTTGCGCGAACATCAAGGATCGCGGCGCGCAGTTCTGCCTCCAGTTCGCGCCGTTCTTTCGCATCGACGCGCGCGGTCTCGATATAGACCCAGCTTTCCTTCTTCTCGCCAGTCGCATCGCCTTCGGGCACTTCCACCAGCGCATCGTCGCGACGGCGCACGGGCAGGATCGGGTGGACCAGAACATCAATGGCGAGGCCGCGCGCGGCCATGGCGGCAGCGATCGAGTCCACCAGGAAGGACATGTCCTTGTTGATGATGGCGATGCGCATGTAGCGCCTGCCGTCGGCTTCGGAGCGGATCAGGATGGAGGGTTTGCCGTCCTCGCGGGTGCGCGCAGCTTCCACCACGAAGGCGGCGGCCTCGTCCAGCCGGGCGCCGTCGAGCAGTTTCTCGCCTGGCAGGAGGGAATCGCTGATCCGGTCCTTCAGCACGGCGACGAAGTCCCGCTCTTCCTTGGTCAGATCCTTGAAAGCCGCGGACGCGCTGCCAGTCTTTGCCATGCTTGCCTGTCTCCTCTTGAGCGGCGACACACCAGTCGGTGCCGCGACACCCTCTTCCAGCGTTAGCCCTTACCGGAAGTTCCCGCGCGCCTCTATCCTTGTGCACGCAGCGATGCCAGATATTTGTTTCAGCAGTAACTTGTTTGTTATCTGAGGAGCGGTGCCAAGGTTCCGCGGGATAGTTTGTTTTTCGATTGCGCCTCCGCGCAATCGTCCTCGCTAGACGCACAGCAAGCTGCGCCCGCTGCGGGCGGCCGTTCGGCCTTGCGTTCCGCCAGGCGCGGTCCGTGTCCTGCACTCTGGTTTCGTGCTAGCGATAGTCTCGGTCGCGACCAGCGACCGACAGCGCGCGAACGCGCAGCCCGCAGGTGCCGCGCAGCGAAGCGGAGCGAACAGCACCGAGGATGCACCTGCGGACGCAGGTGCGAAAAACAAGCAATTCTCCTAACCCTTCACCGCTTCCGCCGTCATCCTCAGCGACTCGCGCCGCGCTGCCGGATCGTGCGTGGCGCCCGAGACGATGATCTCGTCCGCCTTCGTGCGATCGACGAAACGCGCGATAGCTTCGCGCACGGTGGCGGGTGATCCTACGGCCTTGGCAACATCGAGGCTTTCCATCATCGCGCGCGCCTGTAGCGGCAGCGTGTCGCGATAGTTGGGGATGGGTGGCGGCAGCTTGCCCGGATCGCCGCTGCGCAAGCGCACGAAGGCCTGGTCCTGACTGCTGGCGAGTGTCTGCGCCTCTGCATCCGTTTCCGCGCACATGACGCTCATCGCGGCCATCACATGCGGTTTTTCCAGTGCGGCAGAAGGGCGGAAGTCCTGTCGGTAGATACGCAGTGCTTCGTCCAGATGCGTTGGCGCAAAATGGCTGGCGAAGGCGTATGGCAATCCCAGGCGAGCTGCCAATTGCGCGCCGAACAGGCTGGAGCCCAGCATCCACAACTCGACTTGCGCGCCCAGGCCCGGCGTGGCGGTGATCGGCAGGTCGGCATCGCCTGTCAGCAATGCGCGCAATTCCACCACGTCCTGCGGGAAATATTCGGCCGCGCGCTGCAGGTCCTTGCGCAAGGCCTGTCCGATAATGGGTGCAGAACCGGGCGCACGGCCAAGCCCCAGGTCCACCCTGCCGGGAAACAGCGCGTCGAGCGCACCGAACTGCTCGGCGATCACGAACGGGTTGTGATTGGGCAGCATGATACCGCCCGAACCCACGCGAATGGTGCTTGTAACATGTCCGATATGGCTGATGATGACGGCAGTCGGCCCGCCTGCAATGCCTTCGCTGGCGTGATGCTCGGCCACCCAGAAACGCTTGTAGCCCGCTGTCTCCGCCACCTGCGCCAGCTTCCCCGCCTCGGCAATAGCCTCGGAGACATTGCTGCCTTCGCGTACGGGTACGAGATCGAGAACGGAAAGATCGGTCAAAGCGAATCCACCATGCGCAGGAGAAGGGCAATATCGCCATCGCGGCTGAGGCGATGGTCTCCGCCTTTCACCATTGTCACCTGTACATCGTTACCGACTAGCGCGCGTGCAAGGCGGAGCGAGGTTTCGGGCGGTACGTCGGTGTCCTGCTGCCCGTGCAGCAGACGTACCGGCGCGTGGATCGCAATCTCGCTGTCGAGAAGCCTGTTCGCCTCCGCGTCCTGCCAGAACCTGGCGTGGGTCGGCGTGGGGTCGTAACCGTAGTGGTTTTTCTCGTAGATGGTCGTGCCCGCGCGCAGCTGGTTCTTTTGCACCTCGGTAAAACCCCAGTCAGAAAAATCGGGCGCGGCGGCGATGCCCAGCAATGCATGGAGCCTGTTGCCCAGCGCCATGCCAACCAGCAGCATGAGCCAGCCACCCATGGATGACCCGATTACGATAACGCCGTCGGCCTTCACTTTCGCGTCGATCAGCGCCAGCACCTCGTCGCGCCATTGGCTGAGCGTGCCGTTGGCGAAATCGCCATCACTTTGCCCGCAACCTGAATAATCCAGCAACAGGCATTCGCGCCGCTGCTGTACGCACCATTCGAACACCGCGGTGGCCTTGCCGCCGTCCATGTCGGACATGTAGCCGGGCAGGAAAACCACCGCTGGCCCGGCCCCTGCATTGTGGCGATAGGCAAGCCGCTGGCCGCCGGTTTCATGAAACTGCGTTGTCATCACACAACTATGGGCGCGAAAATGCCCGCTGCAAGGCTCATTGCAGACTTGGCGCGTGGCCCCATCCGCACTAGGTGGCATGGCATGACCGAATTAGTCCAGATCAGCCTTCCCGATGGTTCCAAGCGCGCGATGGAGCCGGGCAGCACCCCCGGCGACGTTGCCGCCGCCATCGGCCCCGGCCTTGCCAAGGCTGCGCTTGCCGCGCGCGTGAACGGCGAGGTGCGCGACCTCAACCGCCCGTTCGATTGCGACAGCGAGTTGGAACTGATCACTTTGCGTGACGAGGAAGATGCGCTGGAACTGGCGCGGCACGACTATGCGCATGTGCTGGCAGAGGCCGTGCAATCGCTATGGCCGGGCACGCAGATCACCTTCGGCCCGGCAACGGACGATGGCTTCTATTACGACGTGAAAGCGCCCGATAATCGTCCGCCATTCTCGATGGACGACCTGCCCCAGATCGAGGAGCGGATGCGCGAGATCATCAAGGCGGACAAGCCGCTGGTGCGCGAGGCGTGGAGCCGCGAGCAGCTGATCGCCAGGTGGGAGGCCGAGGGCGAGACCTTCAAGGCCGAATGGGCGAAGGAACTGCCGGAGAACGAGGAACTGACGGTCTACTGGTCGGGAGAGCCCAATTCCGATGGCGCATGGCTGGACATGTGCCGTGGCCCCCACCTGCCCAGCACCGGTAGGCTGGACCCGCAGGCGTTCAAGCTGATGCGCGTTGCCGGGGCATATTGGCGCGGCGACCAGAAGAATGCGCAGCTGACGCGCATCTACGGCACCGGCTGGCTGAACAAGAAGCAGCTCAATGCCCACCTCACCAGGCTGGAGGAAGCCGCGAAGCGCGACCACCGCAAGCTGGGCCGCGAGATGGACCTGTTCCACTTGCAGGAAGAGGCGCACGGCAGCGTGTTCTGGCATCCCAACGGCTATCGCATCTGGCGCGAGCTGGAAGCCTACATGCGCCGCAAGATGGACGCCGCAGGTTACCGCGAGATCAAGACGCCGCAGGTGATGGATGCCCGCCAGTGGGAGCAAAGCGGCCACTGGGGCAAGTATCGCGAAAACATGTTTGTCATCCCCGACGAAACGCCGAATACCGAAGACGAAGGCGAACTGGTGTCGAAGGACGCCGACTGGATGGCGCTCAAGCCCATGAACTGCCCGGCGCACGTGCTCGTGTTCAAGCAGGGCATCACCTCCTACCGCGACCTGCCGATCCGGCTGGGCGAAATGGGCTGCTGCCACCGCAACGAGCCACACGGCGCGCTGCACGGGCTGATGCGCGTGCGCCAGTTCACGCAGGATGACGCGCATATCTTCTGCACCGAAGCGCAAGTGGTGGAGGAAACGCGGTCCTTCATCGAACTGGCCGACAGCGTCTACCGCGATTTCGGCTTCAGCTATGCGATCAAGCTGGCGCTGCGCCCGGACCAGCGTTTCGGCAGCGATTCGGACTGGGACAAGGCCGAGCAGGAAATGCGCGACGCCGTGGCCGAGGCCGGAATGCAGAACGACGAGTATGGCTGGGAAGAACTGCCCGGCGAAGGCGCATTCTACGCGCCCAAGCTGGAATGGCACCTGACGGACGCCATCGGCCGCACTTGGCAGGTGGGCACGATCCAGGGTGACCGGGTGCTGCCCGAACGTCTCGATGCGACCTATATCGGCGAGGATGGCGAAAAGCATCGTCCGGTCATGCTGCATCGCGCGATCTTCGGTTCCTACGAACGCTTCATCGGCATCCTGATCGAGCATTTCGCAGGCCGCCTGCCGACGTGGCTGGCGCCGGTGCAGGCCGTGGTGGCCACCATCGTTTCCGACGCCGACGATTATGCCAGCGAGGTGGCGGCAAAGCTGAAGGCGGCTGGCATTCGCGTGGAAAGCGATCTTCGCAACGAGAAGATCAACTACAAGGTGCGCGAACACTCGCTGGCGAAGGTTCCGCACATGCTCGTTGTGGGCAAGCGCGAGGCCGAGGAAGGCACTGTGGCCATGCGCACGCTGGGCGAGAAGGAGCAGAAGTTCATCTCTCTCGACGAGGCGATTGCTTTCCTCAAGTCCGAGGCCGCCCCGCCGGACCTGTGCACCTAGACCGGCAAGACAACCTTGGAATTCCTCGCCGGATTCAGCGCGGTGCAGATCGCGGTTGCCGCCATTGCGACGCTGGGCGCAGCCTTCATTCGCGGGCTGACCGGGTTTGGCTTCGGAATCCTTCTGGTTCCGATCCTGGCGCTGGCGATCACTCCTGTAGAGGCGGTGCTGGCGCTCAACATCATGGCCGGCCTGCTGGCACTGAGCGAGATACGCTATGTGCTGCGCGAAGCAGAGCGTTCCGCGCTGACGATCGGCGTGCTGGTGGTACTGGCCACCCTGCCGGGACTGATGCTGCTGGATGCGACGCCCCCTGCGCTCGCTCGCTTGCTGATCGCACTGGTGGCGCTTTCGGCTTTTGTCGCCATTCTGTTACCGCGCCGCGCCGCGCACCTGCCCGGCCCGCTGACCACGGGATTGACGGGGGTTTCCGCTGGTCTGCTGACTGGCTTTGCCGCCATGCCGGGTCCACCGGTGGTGCCATATTACGTGGGTAGGGATATCCCGCGTCAGACCGCCAAGGCGTCCATGATCGGCATATTCGGCGTGGCCGCCATGGCGGGTGTCGGTTCTGGCGTGGCCATCGGCGTGCTGGAATGGCGGATCGTGATACTGGGCCTCGCGCTGTTCCCACTCGTCATGCTCGGCAACTGGCTCGGCAGCCTCGCCTTCGGCAAGGTCAGCGACAAGGCGTGGCGCATCTTCGTGGGGGTTGTGCTGGCCGCCGCGGCAGGGGCCGCCTTGGCAAAACTGCTATAGCGCGGCCACTTCTGCCAGCACCTTGTCCGCCCATTCGGGCCGACAGATCAGCAGGTCGGGCATGTAGGTATCGCGCTGGTTGTAGACGAGTGGCGAACCGTCGATGCGCGAACAGTGGAGGCCGTGTGCTGCGGCAACCGCGGCAGGCGCGCAGCTATCCCATTCGTACTGGCCGCCCGAGTGCAGGTAGATTTCCGCCTCTCCGCGCACGACTGCCATGGCTTTCGCCCCGGCGCTGCCCATTGGCACGAGTTCGCCGCCGATACGCTCCGCCACGGCGACAGCTTCGGTAGCAGGACGCGTGCGGCTGACGACGAGGCGCGGTTTCTGCGCCGCTTCGGGCAGCGGACCGGGCTGGTCGGTGCGCAACACTTCGTCGAGGCCGGGAAGGGCCACCGCGCCGATCTCCGGTTTGCCGCCTATCGCTAGGGCAACGTGCACGGCCCAGTCGCTGCGCGCCTCGCCGTATTCACGCGTGCCATCCACGGGATCGACGATCCACACCCGTTCCATGGACAGGCGTTCCTCGGTATCCTTGCTTTCTTCGCTCAGCAGCCCGTCATCGGGGCGCTGCGCGCGGATGGCGTGGACAAGGAACTGGTTCGCGGTCTCGTCTCCCGCCTTGCCCAGCGCCTTGCCTTCGATCATGCCGGAGGCGCGCACCTCGAGAAGGATGCGACCCGCGCAATGGGCCAGATGGGCGGCGAGTTCGGCATCGGTCATTCTGGCAATACTCACTTCAACGGCAGGATTTGCTGGATGATATGGTCGGCGGCTTCTTCCGGGGTCATGGCCACCGTATTCACCGTGATCTCCGGATTTTCCGGGGCCTCGTAGGGGCTATCGATGCCGGTGAAATTCTTGAGCTCACCGGACCGTGCCTTCTTGTAGAGGCCCTTCACGTCGCGCTGCTCCGCCACTTCCAGCGGGGTATCGACGAAGACCTCGATGAATTCGTGATCCTCCAGCATGTCGCGAACCAACCTGCGTTCCGCGCGGAACGGGCTGATGAAGGCGGTGAGCACGATCAGGCCGGCATCGGTCATCAACCGGGCAACCTCGCCCACGCGGCGAATGTTCTCGATCCGGTCGGCTTCGGTAAAGCCCAGGTCCTTGTTCAACCCGTGGCGCACATTGTCGCCATCCAGCAGGAAGGTGTGGCGGTTCATCAGCGCCAGCTTCTTCTCCACCTCGTTGGCGATGGTGGACTTGCCCGAGCCCGACAGGCCGGTGAACCACAATACGCGCGGCGTCTGGTTCTTCATCTGCGCGTGGTGTTCGCGGGTGATGTCGGTGGCCTGCCAGTGTACGTTCTGGCTGCGGCGCAGACTGAAGTTCAGCATACCTGCGGCCACGGTGGCGTTGGTGATCTTGTCGATCAGGATGAAGCCGCCCATCGTGCGGTTCTCGGCGTAGGATTCGAACACCAGCGGCTTGTCCGAATAGACTTCTGCCACGCCGATATCGTTCAGCGACAGCGTCTTGGCCGCCAACTCGTCCATGGTGTTCACGTCGACGCGGTACTTTGGCTGTTGCACCGTTGCCGAAACGGTCTGCGTGCCCAGTTTCAGCCAGTATCCGCGCCCGACGCTCAGGTCCTCGTCATTCAGCCAGACCAGCGTTGCCTCGAACTGATCGGCCGTTTCTGGCGGATCGTCCGCCACGCACAGCACGTCGCCGCGAGAGCAATCGATCTCGTCCGCCAGGGTTATCGTAACGGACTGGCCCGCCTGCGCTTCGTCCAGCTCGCCATCAAAGGTGACAATGCTCTTCACGGTGCTGGTCTTGCCCGATGGCAGCGCGCGCACCGCGTCGCCCGGTTTTACCTGTCCGCTGGCGATCAGGCCGGAGAAACCCCGGAAGTCCAGATTGGGGCGGTTCACCCACTGCACCGGCATGCGGAAAGGCATGTCGGCGGCAATATCGGACAGCACCTCAACGCTTTCCAGGTGATCGACGAGGCTGGGCCCCTCGTACCACGGCGTGTTTTCGCTGGGTGCAAGGGTGATATTGTCGCCCTTGAAACCGCTGATGGGAATGGCGGTGAAGCTCTCTATTCCGATTTCTTCGGCGAAAGCGGCGTAATCGGCCACGATGCGGTCGAAGGTATCCTGATCGTAATCGACCAGGTCCATCTTGTTCACGGCCAGCACGATATTCCTGATGCCGATAAGGTGGCACAGGTAGGAGTGTCGCCGCGTCTGCACCAGCACGCCCTTGCGCGCATCGATCATGACAACTGCCAGATCTGCGCTGGAGGCGCCTGTCACCATGTTGCGCGTATATTGTTCGTGACCCGGACAATCGGCGACGATGAACTTGCGCTTCTCGGTGTTGAAGAAGCGGTAGGCGACATCGATGGTGATGCCCTGCTCGCGCTCTGCGGCGAGGCCATCCACCAGCAGGGCAAAGTCGATGTCCTGACCTTGCGTACCAACCTTCTTGCTATCGCTGCTGAGCGCCTCGAGCTGATCCTCGAAAATCATCTTGGAATCATACAGCAAGCGCCCGATCAGGGTGCTCTTGCCATCGTCCACGCTGCCGCAGGTGATGAAGCGCAGCATGGTCTTGTGCTGGTGGGTTTCCAGATAGCTGTCGATATCCTCGGCGATCAGGGCATCGGTCTGGTAGACGGAATCCTTGGACTGCTCGGTCATCAGAAATACCCTTCCTGCTTCTTTTTCTCCATGCCGGCACCGCCGGCATCCTTGTCGATGACACGCCCCTGCCGCTCGCTGGTGGTGGTAAGCAACGTTTCCTGGATCACCTCGGACAGGGTCGATGCCTCGCTTTCCACAGCGCCCGTCAGCGGGAAGCAGCCCAGTGTGCGGAAGCGGACCGACCTTTCGGTAATCTCGGGCACTTCGCCCATCACCTCTTTCAGGCGGTCGATATCGTCGGCCATGAACAGCCCACCTTCATAGATGAAGGTGGGGCGCGGCGCGGCGAAGTAGAGCGGGACGATCTCGATCTCTTCCAGCTGGATGTATTGCCACACGTCCAGCTCGGTCCAGTTGGAGATGGGGAAGACGCGGATGCTCTCCCCCTTCTTCTTTTTCGCGTTGTAGAGGTTCCACAGTTCCGGGCGCTGGTTTTTCGGATCCCAGCCGTGGCTGGCGGTGCGGAAGGAAAAGACACGCTCCTTCGCGCGGCTCTTCTCCTCGTCGCGGCGCGCGCCGCCGAAGGCTGCGTCGAAACCGTAATGGTTCAGCGCCTGCTTCAGCCCGTCGGTCTTCCACATGTCGGTGTGCAGCGGCCCGTGGTCGAAGGGGTTGATGCCGCGCTCCTTCGCTTCCGGGTTCTGATAGACCAGCAGCTCCATGCCCGCATCCTTCGCGGCCTTTTCACGCAGATCGTACATCGCCTTGAACTTCCATGTCGTGTCGACATGCAGCAGCGGGAAGGGCGGGGGCGAGGGGTAGAAAGCCTTCTTGGCAAGGTGCAGCATGACCGCGCTGTCCTTCCCCACGGAATACAGCATCACGGGCTTGTCCGCCTCTGCTGCCACTTCGCGGATGATATGGATCGCCTCGGCTTCGAGTCGTTCGAGGTGGGTTAGCTTTGCAGTCATGGACACGCCTTCGTTGTTTTCGAGCGCTTTCATACGGCAATGCAGCAGTCTTTGACTTCCCATATGGGAGGTATAGACTAAGTGGCCATGCGCGTACCCAATCTTGGCGAGACAGAACTGCTGGTGCCCTTGCACGAGGGCATGTTCGAAATGCCCATGTGGGACACGTTCCTCAGAAGGCTCAAACAGGCGGCAGGATGCGATATTGCCACGCTGGTATTGCTCGCTTCCGACAGCACATCGCCGATCCAGCTTTCGTCCGTAACCAGGGCCCCATCGCCGAAGTTGCAGAAGCTGTTCGACGAAAAATATGCGGGCACCGAGCCACTGCAATCCCGGTCGATGCGCGAAGGGCGCATATACGGGCTGGAGGAGCTGCTGGAAATGGGCGGCGAGAAACAGCGCGACTTTCGCGACGACGTGCTTTCCCCTTTCGGCATTAGCCACATGCAGTCTGTACGCATAGCAGATCCGAGCGGCCTCAACGCGTGGCTTGTCTTGTCTGCACGGGAAGAAATCCGGCCATCGTCCAGCGCCCTGCTGGCGGCGCTGCTTCCCCATCTGCGCGTGGCCCTGCGCGTACTGGCGCGGCTCGAGCAGGAGAAGGCCCGTGCCTCGATGACTGCGGGCGCTTTCAGCCACATCGATTTCGGCTGGATCGCGGTGGACCGGCGCTGCCGCGTGGTGGACATGGACGAGCAGGCGCAGCGTTTTCTCAGCCGATCCGCTGCCATGAGGCGGGGTCCCTATGACCGGCTCGTTCCGTCGTCGCCGGCAATCGACAGGCAGCTGACGGCGCTGGTGAAATCCTTTGCCGAGAACCCCGATGCCCGCCCGCGGGCAGTCAATCTGAGCCAGGATCCGTGGATCGACATTCTCGTGTCGCCAGTAAGGGTTACATCGCTCTCGCTAGGGGGAAAGGCCGTGGCAGTCGTCTACTTCCGCGGCGACCAGAGCTCTTCTGCCGACCGTTGCCAGCAGTTGATTGACGTTTTCAAGCTGACGCAGAGCGAGGCGCGTTTCGCGTGGTCGATCGCACAAGGCATTTCCATTGCCGATGCCGCCGAGAAGCACGGTTTGACGATCGAGACGGCGCGCAATTATTCCAAGAAGATCTATGCCAAGACGGGCGCACGAGGACAGGTGGATTTCATGCGCCGGGTGTTGACCAGCGTCGTGGCCATTACGGTGCATTAAGTTCGTAGGATGGTTCAGCCCGCGAGAATGAGGGCCAGACCGCAGCTGCACACTATGAAACCACGCAGCAGATCCAGCGGATCGGCGAGTGTTTCACGGGTGAGGGCGATTGCCTGGGCCATGTTCAACAGACTGGACCAAAATTCCTAACAAACTGTTAACGGACCGCTTTCGGCACATGCTGGCTGGCGCAATGAAAGCTGCCGCCGCCGGTCAGAACCGCATCGGCGCGCAGGCCCACGGCGGCGCGACCGGGGAAGAGATCGCCTATCGCGGCCACAGCCTCATCGTCATGCACACTGCCATAGGTTGGCACCACCACCACTTCGTTGCAGATGGCAAAGTTCATGTAGCTGGCAGGTTCCACCTCGTCCTCTTCGCCCATCCAGCCGGGAGAAGGAACATCGCGCACTTCCAGCCCGAAATTCTGCGCGCGGGCGCGGGCATCGTCAAAAACGCCCGTATTGGGATCGTCGGGGGCGGTGGCGCGGGGGATGGCGATCACGCCTTCGCCCACCATGCGGGCAAGGTTGTCGACGTGGCCATCGGTGTGATCGCCCGCCAGCCCTTCACCCAGCCACAGGATGCGATCGAACCCCAGGTCGCGCTGCAGGTTGGCCCAGATATCCTCGCGAGAGAGTGCGGGGTTGCGATTGGGATTGAGCAGACATTGCTCGGTCGTCACCACCAGCCCGGTGCCATCGCTCTCTACTGCGCCGCCTTCGAGTATCCAGTCAGCGCGTGTGTAGGGCAGGCCGCCCGCCTGGGCGAGCGAAGGACCGGTGTCCCGATCGCCTTCCAGCAGGTACTTGCCGCCCCAGCCGTTGAAGCCGAAGCCCTGCGCGCGGCGTTCGCCACTTGCGTTCACCACGGTCAGCGGGCCGGTGTCGCGTATCCAGATGTCGCCGTAGGGATGGCGCTCAATCGCTACTGCGCCCGATACGAGGTCTTTCGCGCGCATTTGCGTTGCAGCATCGCGCACCACGAGACGAACCTGCTGCCCCGTTTCGGCAACTGCATTGGCGAAGGCCGCCATCTGCTCCTGCGCAGTCGCGAGGTTCTCCTCCCACAGGTCGCCATGGGCGGGGAAGCCGATCCAGATCCAGTCCTGCCGCGCCCATTCGGCGGGCATACGAAATGCCATGGCTTCAGCAGCCTTCGTTCGAGGACGCACAGCTTGCCTGCCGCACGGCGCGGAATTCATCGCCTTCGTACCATTCGGGCCAGTCGGAGGTGTTGCCCAGTGCGCGGGCAAGGCGATAATACAGGTCCAGGTCCTGCATCAGGCCAGACCAGTCCCAGTTCTCGTCATATTCGTCGTCCGGCGCGTGATAGGCACTGGCGCGATATTCCGCCTCCAGCGCTTCTCCGCGCGCCGTGCCGCCATCGACGAGATCGAGGCCCGATTTCACATAGAACATCGGGACGCCGCGCTTCACCAGCGGGAAGTGGTCGGAACGGTAGTAATAGCCTGCCTCGGGTGCCGGATCGGGCGATGCGGTGCGGCCCTGTGCGGCAAGCGCCATGGCGAGGTATTCGTCCAGCTCGCTTTTGCCACCGCCGCGCACGTTCACATCGCGCGTTTCGCCGCGCACGGCGATGCCATCCATATTGATACCGCCCACTGTCTGGCTAAGCGGGAAAACCGGGTTGGCAGCGTAATATTCAGCACCCAGCAGGCCCGATTCCTCTGCCGTCACTGCCAGGAACACCAGGCTGCGATCGGTCGCGCCAACCTCGCCATGCGCTTCGGCCAAAGCGACCAATGCGGCGGTGCCGGTGGCATTGTCGACAGCGCCATTGCAGATGTCGTCGCCTTCCTCGTTGGGGATGCAGCGACCAAGGTGATCCCAATGCGCGGTGTGCAGCACGATCTCGTCAGGCCGCGCAGTGCCGGGCAACATGCCAATCACGTTGTTGGAGGTGTAACGGCGCGATGTGTTGGTGAAGCTGGTGGATACCGGCATTCCCAGCGATACCGCCTCGAAATCCGGCTGGCTGGCGGCTTCCACCATCGCGCCAAGGTCCATTCCGGCGGCCTCGAAGATCGTCGCTGCGGTATCGTTTGAGACCCAGCCGTTCATCGCCGTCTGGTCCGACCCGTCGCCGCCTGTATCGGTATAGGCTTGCGCGCCGGTCCAGCCGCCTTCCACCACGTTCCAGCCATAGCTTGCGGCGAAATCCTCGTGCACGATCAGCGCGGCTGTGGCGCCCTGCCTTGCCGCTTCCTCGTACTTGTAGGTCCAGCGGCCGTAATAGGTCATGGCGCGGCCGCCGAATGTCCCCTCCAGATCGTCGGAGGCGAAATCGGGGTCGTTGACGAGGATCAGCGCGGTCTTGCCGGTCATGTCCACGCCTTCGTAGTCGTTCCAGCCGCGTTCGGGCGCGTTGATGCCGTAACCCACGAACACCAGTTCGCTGTTCGCAATCGTGGTGGCCGGGGTCTGCCGGTAGCTGACGCCGACCCAGTCCGTGCCATGCTCGAAGGAAAGATCGCCCACGCTCAGCGGTGCGAAATCGCTACCGGTGATTTCCACCAGCGGCACCTGCTGCAGGTAGCTGTCACCATTGCCAGGTTGCAGGCCAGCCGCCTGGAACTGCTGCACCAGATAGTCCACCGTCATCTGCCCGCCGGGCGTACCGGGCTTACGCCCCTCGAACGCGTCGGAAGAGAGGGTGCGAACGGTTTCCTGCACGGTTTGAAGCGTGATCGGGGCTTCCACCGCGCTATCGGATGTACTGGCCGGAACGGTGGCGCAGGCGGCCAGCGAAAGCATGGCGAGCGGGCTTGCGAAACGGAGCATGAATTTCCTTTCAGGCGAAATCATTGTTCCATTTGGCATTGGTGCGGCCACGGGGCAAGCATCACGAGGGCTTGAAGCGATCGGAGTGGGCGGGCAGGAGCGGATGCGATGACAGTTGACTGGCAATCCGCCCTCGATCGCGCCCGTGCGCACTCGCCTTTCCTGAAACGCGCGATGGAAAATCGCGGCGAACTTGCCGCCCTGATGGCCGAGGGCAGGGGTGAGGAGGCGCTCGCGCGCGCAAAGGCTGAAGGGGAGGGGATAGACGATACCGGCGTGGCCTTGCGCCGCGAGCGGCTTTCACTGGCACTGGTGCTGGCGGTGGGTGACCTTGCCGGCGCGTTCGATCTGACGCGCGTGATGACGCAGCTTTCGAATTTTGCCGATCGCGCGCTGGATGCCGCCATGCTGGCTGTCGTGCAGCGGCGCGTGGAGGGCGCGGACACCAGCGGTTTCACCGCGCTGGCGCTGGGAAAACAGGGGGCGGGTGAACTCAACTATTCTTCCGACATCGATCCCATATTGCTGTTCGATCCGCAGCGTCTCGCCCGCCGCGAGCGCGACGAGCCGGGGGAAGCGGCGCAGCGCTATGCGCGGCAACTGGTGGAGCTGCTGGGCAAGGCCACGGGGGAGGGATACGTCCTGCGGGTGGACCTGCGGCTGCGCCCGGCCAGCGAAGTGTCGCCGCTGGCCATCCCTTTCAACGCCGCCATCACCCATTACGAAAGCAGCGCGCTGGCATGGGAGCGCGCAGCCTTCATACGCGCGCGCGCCGCCGCGGGTGACATAGCTGCGGGGGAGGAGTTTCTCGACGAAATCCGATCCTTCGTCTGGCGACGCAGCCTGGATTTCACCGCCATCGAGGAAGTGCGCCGCCTGACCATGCGCATTCGCGAGGCATACAAGGGCACGCGCGAAGTTGGCCCCGGTTTCGATATCAAGAAAGGCCGCGGCGGCATTCGCGAGATCGAATTCTACGCCCAGACGCACCAGCTAATCTATGGCGGCCGCAACCCTGCGCTGCGCCAGCAAGGCACGCGCGCAGCGCTGGATGCGCTGGCGGACGCGAAGATCATCGGTAGCGAGGATGCCCGTGTTCTGGGCGAAAGCTACGACGCCTTGCGCACGATAGAGCACCGCTTGCAGATGGTCGACGACCGTCAGACCCACGCGCTGCCCGACAGCGCCGAGAAGCTGGATAACGTCGCGCAATTGCATGGTCTGTCGAGTGGCGCGGAACTGGTCGAAAAGGTGCGCGCGATCTGCGAACGCGTGGCGACGCGCTACGACGATCTGCTGGGCGAGGATGATGATCAGGCCAGCAACAACATCGTCGTACCAGTAGAATTTCGCGAGCGTTTTGAAGCCCGCACCGAGCATTGGCGCGGATCGTTGCGGGCATTGCGTTCGACGGAGGCGAACAAGGCTTTCGATGATATTCGGGACGATCTGCTGGCGGCGCTGGCGGGCGCCCCCGACCCCGACCACGCCCTGTCGCGCTGGGAAACCCTGCTGGAACGCCTGCCCACGGCAATCAACCTGTTTCGCCTGTTCGAGCAGCGGCCCGGCCTGCTGGAGCGGGTTCTGCGCATCCTGACACTGGCGCGCCCGCTGGCCGATGCACTGGCCCGGCGGACCGAACTGCTCGACGCGCTTATCGATCCCAACGCGCTGGACCTGCCCGGCCCGATCGACACGCTGGCCGAACGCATGCGCGCCAGCGAGGACAGCGATTACGAATCGCGGCTCGACCGATTGCGGCAGGTGGTGGGGGAGGAGCGCTTTGCTCTGGGTGCGCAGATGGTGGAGTGCCGCCACGATCCGCTGGAAATTGCAGAAGGGCTATGCCGGGTGGCGGAGGCTGCCGTACAAACCGGGGCCGATGCGGCCATCGCCGATTTCCAGGCCAAGCACGGCACGATACCGGGAAGCGAACTCGTCATTCTTGGCCTGGGGCGGCTGGGCGGCGGCGCACTGACCCACGCTTCTGATCTCGACGTGGTGTTCCTGTTCACCGATCCCGATGAAAGCGGCACGGAATCGGACGGCGCGCGGCCCCTGTCGACAGCGATCTACTACAATCGACTGGCCGCCAGGATCACGGCAGCTTTGAGCGTACCGACCGCAGAGGGCGCGCTTTACGAGATCGACACGCGGCTTCGCCCGCAAGGCGCGCAGGGGCCGCTGGCTGTCGGCTTTGAATCTTTCGCGCGTTACCAGGGCGGTACGGCATGGACGTGGGAGCACATGGCGCTGGCAAGGGCTCGTCCGATCTATGGCACCAGGGCTGCCTGCGCGAAACTGGCCGACCTGATCCGCGACGTGCTGTGCGAGACGCGCGACCCGCAGCAGCTGAAGCAGGACGTGCTGGGCATGCGCGGCGAGATGCTGAAGGCGAAGCCGCCACGTGGCCCGCTGGACGTGAAGCTGATGCGCGGCGGATTGATCGATTCGGAATTTCTCGTCCATTACCTGCAATTGCGCGAGGGGGTTGGCCTCGATCCGGCCATGGAAAGGGCCATCGCGGCGCTGGCGGGCGAAGGGTTGCTTCCCGATGACTTTGCCGCGCATCACCTCGCCCTCACGCGTTACCTTGTCGCCGTGCGATTGTTCGCGCCCGATGGCACCGAGCCTGCCGAAGCGACGCGCGCAGTGCTGGCGCAAGCCTGCGCAGAGGATAGCTACGAGGCGCTGTTGCAATCGCTGGCCGAGGCGCGGCAAGGCATTGCCGAACAATGGGCCCGGCACTTTGATGAGACACTGGAGATAGAGACATGAGCGAGCACCAGATTCCGGACGAAGGCGACATGCTGCCCGATGTGGCGATGGAAGGGGCCGATGGGGCAACCGTGAAGCCATCGGACTTTCGCGGGCGCAAGCTCGTGCTGTTCTTCTACCCGAAGGACATGACGCCCGGCTGCACCACCGAAAGCATCGACTTCAGCAAGGCGAAAGACGAGTTCGAAGCGGCGGGCACGGCTGTGCTGGGCGTATCGAAGGACACCTATGCCAGGCACGAGAAATTCATCGCCAAGCACGACCTTACCGTGCCGCTGGCGTCGGACCCAGAGAACGGCCTCGCCGATGCGCTCGGCATCTGGACCGAGAAGAAGATGTACGGAAAGACGTTCATGGGCATGGTGCGCACCACCTATCTCGTGGATGCCGAAGGCCGCATTGCGCGGGTCTGGCGCAAGGTGAAGGTAAAAGGCCACGTCGATGAAGTGCTGGAGGCCGCGAAGGCACTTTAAGTTTCACGCATGACCGATCTCTCGCAGGCAATCCGCGCAACCTTGCTGACGGGCGACAAGCGCGGCAAGGTAATGGCCACCCGCGCCCTGGTGCGAAACTGGCGCACGGGTGCGCTGGCTACTGAATTTTCCACCGCAATGCCCGCCTCTCCCGCGTGGCCGCACGGGTTGGAGGTGCTGCCGCCAGGCCGGATGCCCAAGCGGGGCAAGGGCGGTTCCGCCCGCAATCGCATCGCCCTGTGGCACAGCCTGGCCCATATCGAATTCGTCGCCATCGACCTTGCCCTGGATATCGTCGGCCGGTTCGGGGCGGAGATGGACGACGCCTTCATTGCAGACTTCCTGGGCGTGGCCGCGGATGAGGCAATGCACTTCGCTGTGATCGAGCGACACCTCGCCAGGATGGGTGCGGCCTATGGCGACCTGCCGGTTCATGACGGGCTGTGGCAATCCGCCGCTGATACCGCGCACGATGCGATGGCCAGACTGGCTATCGTTCCCATGGTGCTGGAAGCGCGGGGACTGGATGTAACGCCGGCGACGCTGGACAGGGTGCGGTCACAAGGCGATTCGCGTGGCGCAAAGATCCTGCAGCGAATCCTTGACGACGAAATCCGGCACGTCTCTGCGGGCGCAAGGCATTTCAAGGCGCTTTGCCGCAGCCACGGTATAATCCCGAAAAACCACTGGAAAATGTTAGTAAAACGTTACTTCCGGGGAACGTTGAAGCCACCATTCAACGACTCGGCGCGTCTTGCAGCCGGTCTATCGCGCGATCTTTACGCTGGTATTGCCTAGTTAAGGAATCCCATCATACCTCACAATTATCGAGACGGCGGAAGGTTCCGGGGGTCTCGGTCAAAACAGATGCGAAGCGCCATTTGGGCCAGCTCGCCGCAGACATTGTAGGGCGCTGAAAAGCGCCTGACGAAGCAAAAGGGATCGTATGCTCGTCAAGATCGCAACCATTCTCGCCTTGGGCACAGCGGCTGTTGCCAGCCCTGCCATGGCCAAGGAAGCGCCTGCTGCCGGCGTAATCAACACCGCCAACGTCGCGGATGCCCCCTTGGGCGGTGCCGATGAATTCAACGAACTGTTCGCCAGCTGGGAAGTGCTGGAAGACGGCGGCCGTATCACCGCCGCTGGCGAGATCATCGCAGCGCCGCGTGTGACTGTCGCCGTTCCCTCGCGGATGCCGGTTGACGGCGTGAAGCTTACCAGTGCCTTCGGCATGCGCGATCACCCGATCCTGCGCCAGCGTCGCCGCCACAATGGTGTGGACCTTGCAGCCCCTAGCGGCACGCCGGTCTATGCGACGGCTGACGGCATGGTCGAAATGGCCCAGTATTACGGCTCTTACGGCAATTACGTGCAGATCGGCCACGGCGGCGATATGGAAACGCGCTATGCTCACCTTTCCAGCTACACAGTTCGCGATGGCGAGCAGGTTCGCAAGGGTGACCTGATCGGCTATGTCGGCTCGACCGGTCGCTCCACCGGCCCGCACCTCCACTATGAAGTGCGTGTGTCGAACGAGCCCGTGAACCCCATCCCCTACATGGTGGCGCACAGCCTGGAAGCATCGGATGACGAGCAGGCTGCACGCGGTGGCCCCGAATAAGGGCAACCTGCAGACAATTGAATTCGTTAAGCGGCTGCTAGGTTTCTAGCAGCCGTTTTGCCATGGCGCGTACTTCTGCGCCCATGTCTTCGCGCTCCAGCGCCAATGCCAGGGTCGCCTCCACGAAACCCAGCTTGCTGCCGCAATCGAAGCGGCGACCCTCGAAGGTGACGGCATTGAAGGCCTGCGTGCCGATCATCTTCGCCATCGCGTCGGTCAACTGGATCTCTCCGCCTGCGCCCTTGCCCTGGTTTTCCAGGGTGCGCATGACTTCGGGCTGGAGGATGTAGCGCCCGGATACGATCTTGTTGGATGGCGCTTCATCAACCGGCGGCTTTTCGACCAGGCCCTTCACCTCGGTAAGCGCCCCCCTGGCCTCGCCCGGATCGATCACGCCGTAGCTGGAAACTTCATCGTGCGGCACTTCCAGCACGGAAATCAGGTTGCCGCCCACCTCGTTGTAGGCCTGCACCATCTGCGCCATGCAGCCCGGTTCACCCACCATCATCTCGTCCGGCAGGAGGATGGCGAAAGGTTCGTCCCCCACGATGGCGCGGGCGCACCAGATGGCATGACCCAGACCCAGCGGCACCTGCTGCCGCACCGTAATGATGTCGCCCGGCGTGGCGCGCGTGGCATCCAGCACGCTCATGTCCTTGCCGCGTTCGTTCATCGTGCTTTCGAGTTCGAAGGCGACGTCGAAATGTTCGACGATGGCCGTCTTCCCGCGCCCGGTGACGAATATCATCTGCTCGATCCCGGCTTCGCGCGCCTCGTCGACGGCGTACTGGATCAACGGACGATCCACGATCGGCAGCAGTTCCTTGGGAATTGCCTTGGTGGCCGGAAGGAAGCGCGTGCCAAGGCCGGCGACGGGGAATACGGCTTTGCGTATGGGTTTGCGTTTGGTCATGCCGGATTTGTGCAGCGCGGCGCGCGTGCGGTCAACCGTGATCCTTTTGCCATTAAAGCAAGTTAAGTCGCATTCTCGTGCAGAACTTTCCTGTGTTCCGTGCGTTGAGCGGGAAAGGAAAGGATAACACTCATGCTTATCAAACTCGCAGCACTCGGCGCCCTGGGTTACGCAGGATACCGCTATTACGACAAGACCATGCGCAAGGACCAGAACGAGGCCTTTGCCTCGAACCAGGCAGGCGGATCGAACTTCCAGCAGATCCGCGATTCGGGTCCGAATGCGATGGCCGACAAGCCCAAGAAGGACACTTGGGATGAAGTTGACGAGGAGCTGGACGAATCATTTCCGGCCAGCGATCCGCCAGCCAACTACTGATCGGGTGGATTACCGATCACACGCTGACGCAAGTCGGCGACCAGCCACAGTCTGATGGCAGTTGCGAGGCCGGGCGCAAGCTCGGCCTCGATACGTTCGGCGTCGATTTTCGCCACCAGTGCATTGACAGGCAGGCGGGCCCGCTCGGCGGCTTCCTGCAGCATGTCCCAGAACAACGGCTCGAGACTGATCGACGTTTTGTGTCCCGCAATCTCTAACGAGCGTTTGCGGGGTGGATGGTAGGGCGTACTGGTCATCGCATCGGTCCGGTGCGCGATCGGCACATCAAGGGATGTGCGGGATCGCGCGTGGAAGAGCAGGGCGCCGTCGTATGGCACCCACCCCATCAATACATGTGCTGGCCGCCGTTGATGCTGAGCGTGGAGCCGGTGACGAAGGCGCCCTCTTCCGAAGCAAGAAAACTCACGCCGCGTGCAATTTCACTGGCCCGACCAAGCCGCCCCACGGGGATCTTGGCGACGATCTTTTCGAGCACGTTCTCCGGCACGGCGGCGACCATGTCTGTATCGATATAGCCTGGGGCGATGGCATTTACGGTGATACCGTAGCGTGCGCCTTCCTGGGCAAGAGCCTTGGTAAAGCCATGGATTCCGCTCTTGGCGGCGGCATAATTCACCTGTCCGTATTGCCCTGCCTGACCATTGATGGAGCCGATGTTGATGATCCGGCCCCACTTGCGATCTTTCATTCCAGCGAAAGTGGCCTTCGCCATGTTGAAGCAGCCGCCCAGATTGGTGCGCATCACATCGTCCCACTCTTCATAGCTCATGCGCAGCAGCGTGCCGTCGCGAGTGATGCCCGCGTTGTTCACCACCACGTCGAGCGGGCCGACGTCTCCAGCGATCTTTTCGCAGGCGGCAAGCGTCGCCTCGTGGTCGCCAACATCGAACTTGTAGGCGGGAATGCCCGTTTCGTCGGTAAAGGCACGCGCCTTTTCATCGTTACCTGCATAGCTGGCAACAACGGTAAAACCGTCGTCTCGCAGCGATTCGCAGACTGCGCGACCAATTCCGCGGGTGCCGCCGGTTACGATAGCTACGTGTGCCATTTTCAGTCTCTCCAGATGGTTGCCGTCTTTTGCGCGACGTTAGCCATCCGTTGCGAAACGCGCAAAACAAAACCCCGCCGAAGCGGGGTTCCATTGCACATAATGCACCGGCGTCAGAAGCGGAATTGCGTGCCGATATAGACGGCCTGGCTATCCTGCTGTTCCAGATCGGGAACGGGAACCAGATCGCGGTCCTGCTCGTACCGCACGCCGGCGGTGATATCGAGGTTGCGCGTCAGGCGGTAGCTGCCTGCAACATCCAGCATCTGGTCGCTCAGGCTGCTGCCGGAGGTTGCCACGCTGTCCGATGCGCGATCTTCATCGAGTTCGATGCGAGCAGCAAAACGGCTCGGCTCTTCATTCGTCCTGCTGCGCGGGGCGAAGTCGGAAAGATCGGGGATTTGCGCACGCGACAGGCTGCTGGACAGGTCAGGCGCGGCGACCTTGCGCGGCGAGGCCGAAACCTGCGCTTGCGCGAAGCTGGAATAACCACGGGCCAAGCCGAGGTTGTAACGCGTCGGCGCAACCCGCAAGCCAGCCACGCGAGAGTTGCCGGAGCGCTGCGAACCGATGGAATTGTTGGCAGCGAGCGCATCGGCCGTCTGCTGATCGACGCGGACAGCAACCGTTACCGATCGAGTGCTGGACGATTCGTCGGAACCGGCCGGCGTGAACCGCATCATGCGTGGATCGCCATGCTGCCGTGCGATGAATTCTGCGAGCCGGGGATCGGCATCGGCGGGCGTGAAGGCAACGAAGGTGTCGGGGACTTCAACGACATTGGCGTTCGAAAGTGCGCCAAAGGCGAAGCCCGCGCTTGGAAGCGCGACGGCCAGCAGCAGTGCAGACGCGCCGAACGCTGCCTTTCCTGCCAATCCTTTGCGCTTGTCAGTCATCTTGCCTCTATACCCCTGCTCTAATGGACTCTGAATGAACCACCGGGTTCCCAGTTTCTCGCGAGTCGCGATGAGCACTTCCTTAGCTACGACCGAAATGCGACAAATTCCAGACATCGCTTTGCAACCCAATGGCTTTTTTCGGAGTGTTGCAGCTTATCCACAGCGTGCCCTGGCCCGTTCCCGCGACATTAAGCGCGCGTTCACGGCGATTCGCGGCATTTGTGGCCTTACACAACGCTTCGCCTTGCCGCAGGCATCATGCCCGTTATAGAGGCTGACAGCTGCGACTTTTCGTGTTTACAGGACCAATGATGGCAATTTTCCCCGTTCGCAAAATCTCCCGCCAGTTTGCTGGTACCGCCATGCTGGGCGCCGCATCCCTTGCCCTGGCCGCTTGCGGGGGTGGTGACGACCAGCGCCTGCGCACCGATCTTGCCGCGGCACAGGTCACGTCTATCGGTGTGAATTCCTATCTCTGGCGCGCCAGCCTGGAGACATTGTCGTTCATGCCGCTCACCCAGGCGGACAGTTCCGGCGGTGTGCTGGTAACGGACTGGTATGCCGATCCTGCAAACCCGAACGAACGGGTAAAGGTCTCGGTCGCGATTCTCGATCAGGACCTGCGCGCCGATGCGCTGCGCGTTGCCGCCAGTCGCCAGGTGCTGCAGAACGGCACCTGGGTAGAGGCGCCCGTGCAGGCCGCCACCGTACAACGGCTGGAGGATATCATCCTGACCAAGGCGCGCGACCTGCGACGTTCCGCCATCGGCTAAATTCCCCTGGGGGCACAAACCATGACTGCTGAACGATTCGATCCGTCCGTTGCCGACGGTCGCTGGCAAGCCGCGTGGGACGAAGCCAAGTGCTTCGAAGCCGACAGCGCCAGCGAAAAACCCAAGACCTACGTGCTGGAGATGTTTCCCTATCCCAGCGGGCGCATCCACATAGGCCACGTGCGCAACTACACCATGGGAGATGTGCTGGCGCGCTATCATGCCATGCGTGGCCGTGAAGTCCTGCACCCCATGGGCTGGGATGCGTTCGGCATGCCGGCCGAAAACGCGGCGATGGAAAAGGGCGTCCACCCCGGCGGCTGGACCTACGACAATATCGCCACGATGAAGGGACAGTTGAAGCAGCTTGGCTTCGCGCTGGACTGGAGCCGCGAGTTCGCCACCTGCGACCCTGAATATTACGGGCACGAGCAGGCCCTGTTTATCGACTTGTTCGAAAACGGTCTGGTCTATCGCAAGCAGGCGGAAGTAAACTGGGACCCGGTCGACATGACCGTGCTGGCCAATGAACAGGTGATCGACGGCAAGGGCTGGCGTTCGGGCGCGGAAGTTGAGAAGCGCAAGCTGAACCAGTGGTTCCTCAAGATCACCGACTTTGCCGACGACCTGCTGGATGGCCTCGGCACCCTTGACGACTGGCCGCAGAAGGTGCGGCTGATGCAGGAAAACTGGATCGGCAAATCGCAGGGGCTGGAGTTTTCCTTCGACCTTTCCAGTGGCGACAAGCTGCCTGTCTACACCACGCGCCCCGATACGATCTTCGGCGCCAGCTTCGTGGCCGTGGCCGCCGATCATCCGGTGGCGCAGGCCGTGGCCGAGAACGATGCAACGGCGCAGGAATTCATCGCGCTGTGCAAGCGCGGCGGCACCACCGCGGCAGAACTGGAGACGGCCGAAAAGCTGGGCTTCGACACCGGCATCACCGCGCGCCATCCCTTTACCGGGGCCGAGTTGCCGCTGTTCATCGCCAACTTCGTGCTGATGGATTACGGCACGGGTGCCATCATGGCGGTGCCGGGGCATGACCAGCGCGACTTCGAATTTGCCACCAAGTACAGCCTGCCCATCCCTCGCGTCGTCGCGCCCAGCGTGGACGAGGCTGGCAAGCCATTCGATGGCGAGGCCGAGGCGGGCGAGGGGGTTCTCGTCAATTCCGACTTCCTCGATGGCATGGACGTCGAGGCCGCCAAGGCCGAGGTAATTGCTCGTGCCGAAAAGGGCCACTGGGGCAAGGGCACCACCGTCTGGCGCCTGCGCGACTGGGGCGTTTCGCGCCAGCGTTACTGGGGCACGCCGATACCTTTCATCCACTGTGACGCCTGCGGCGTGGTGCCGGTGCCCAAGGACCAATTACCGGTAAAGCTGCCCGAAGATGTGTCTTTCGAGCAGCCTGGCAATCCGCTGCTGCGCCATCCCACCTGGAAGAATACCGAGTGCCCCAAGTGCGGCGGCACGGCGCAGCGGGAAACCGACACGCTCGACACCTTTGTCAATTCCAGCTGGTATTTCCTGCGCTTCGCCAGCCAGCCGGCGGACAAGCCATTCGATGCTGCGGAAGTCGCGCAATGGTTGCCGGTGGACCAGTATATCGGCGGGGTCGAACACGCGATCCTGCACCTGCTCTACGCCCGTTTCTGGACTCGAGCCCTGGCGCACTGCGGCAAGCTGGAGGTGAAAGAGCCTTTCGCCTCGCTGTTTACGCAGGGCATGGTGACGCACGAAACCTACAGCCGCAAGGATGGGCCGCGAGAGGTTTATTACACGCCCGCCGAAGTCGACCGCACGGGCAACGGCGCGGTGCTTACCGCCGATGGCCAGCCGGTGGAGATCGGCAAGGTCATCAAGATGTCCAAGTCGAAGAAGAACGTCGTCGACCCCGAAGACATCATTCGCGACTACGGCGCCGACGCGGTGCGCTGGTTCATGCTGTCCGACTCTCCGCCCGAACGCGACCTGCCGTGGTCCGAAGCGGGTATCGAGGGATGCGGGCGCTTCGTTCAACGCCTGTGGCGTCTGTTCGGCCAGTTCGACGATACTGCGTCCGGCGAGGACAAGGACCTCGCCCGCAAGACGCACCAGACCATCGCCGCCGTTGCCGAAGATATCGAGGCGCTGGCCTTCAACAAGGCCGTGGCCCGGATTTACGAACTCACGAGCGCGGCGGAAAAGGCCAAGCCTTCCGCAGACCGCAACCATGCCATCCGCTCGCTGCTGCTGATCGCTTCTCCCATGATGCCGCACCTTGCCGAGGAAGGCTGGAGCGAAATGGGCGGCACCGGCCTCGTCGCCGAAGCGGACTGGCCGGAAGTTGACGAGACCTTGCTGGTGGAAGACGAGATCACCATCGCCGTGCAGCACAAGGGCAAGCTGCGCGACACGCTGACCGCGCCTGCCGATGCCTCGAAAGACGATCTGGAGGCGCTTGCACTTGCCAGCGAGAAGGTCCAGCGTTCGATCGACGGAGCGGAAATCAGAAAGGTGATCGTGGTGCCCGGCAGGCTGGTGAATATCGTCACATGATGCGCATGGCCGCCCTTGCCTTGGCCCTTGCCGGTCTTTCTCTGCCCCTTGCCGGATGCGGCCTGCGGCCGATCTATGCAGGCGGCGGAAACGGCTACATCGCGCAGGAACTGGCCGCCATCGAAGTGCCCGCGATACCGGGCCGCGAAGGCTGGCTGGTGCGCAACGAACTGGAGGACCGGCTGAGCCGCGGCGCTTCGGGCAGCACTTCGCAATACCGCCTCGACATCGTCCTGGACGACGATCTCGAAGGCCTTGGCCTGCTGACGGACGATACCATCGGCCGCCAGCGCCGCATCCTGCGTGCCCGTTACCAGCTGGTGGATGTGACGACGGACACGATCCTCGTCGATGCCACCGCCGGTTCCGACGCAGGTATTGATGTCGTGGGGTCCGAATTTGCCACTATTGCAGCAGAGCAGACCGCGCTGGAGAACCTTGCAAAGGAAGTGGCGGACCAGATCGTTACCCGCGTAACGCGCGCCCTTCGCGAAACGCAGTGAGGCAGCGCCAATGAAGGCGACCCAGCGCGATTACGCGCAGGCTGTGCAGAAAGCGGGCAAGGCTCTGCGCATCTGCTTTTTCTGCGGCGCCGACGAGGCCGGGGCATCCGCTGCTGCAAAGAAGGTGATCGCCACGCTGGACGAACCCGGCGAAAGGGTGGAGCTTTCGGGCCAGGATCTGAAATCCGACCCCTCCCGCCTGCTCGACGAGGCGCGCTCCAAATCGCTATTCGGCGATTCCCGGCATATTTTCGCGCGTGTATCCGGAGAAGATGCGCACGAGGCGATCAAGACCTACTGCGAACTGGCGGACCGGGGCGACGCCGACGGCGCGTGGCCGATCTTCATCGTCGCCACCTCCGCCAGCGACAAATCGCGCAGCGCCAAGCTGCTGATCAAACGCGGCGACGCGCTAGTGGCCATGTTCTACCCGCCCGATCTGCGATCCGTCACCGCCGATGTGCGCGCCATGGCAGACGCGGCAGGCATGCGCCTCACCGGCAATCTTGCCGAGCGCATAGCCCATGCGGCAGGGATGGATGTGCGACTTGCGCAATCCGAGGTCGACAAGCTGGCGCTCTATCTCGATGCCTCACCGCAATCGCCCAAGCAGGCGAACCCGGACAATTTCGACATGATCGGCGCTTCAACCGAAGAAGATGGTTTCATGCCACTGGTGAATGCAGCCCTGGGCGGTGAGGTGCGCAAATTGCCTGCCGAACTGCGGCGGATGCGAGAGATATCATTGAACCCGGTTGCCGTTACGCTGGCGCTGGAAAGGCGCGCGGCGCAACTGGCGCGGCTGGCGGCCAACCTGCGCCCCGGAGACGAGATGCAGCAATTTCTGAAATCGCAGGGCGTCTTCTTCCGCGAACATCGCGAGGTCGGCGACCAGCTGCAGCGCTGGAGTGGCGGAAAGCTGGAGCGGCTCGTCCCGCGACTGACGCAGTTGCATCGTGCGCTTCTTGCAAACAGTCAGACGGCAGAGCTGATCCTGGCGCAGGAACTGACGCAGATCGCACGATACGCTGCTGCGCGACGCTAGACCCTTCCACTTACCTGACTTCCTGCTCAGGACATTGCCGTAGGTGGCAATATCATTTCGGCGCGAGGTCGATCATCGGCGGGCAACACAGCAAGTATCCCCGCCCAGCATTTCAGAGCGTTCGGTTTGAGCGATAACTCGCACTTGCGAAACAAAAGCGGGTGGAGTTAAGGAACCTTTAGTCTAGGTAGTTTTTCGTAACGGTATGCTGCACGGGCCGCAGCCTTCAAAGGCGAGGGATTAAAGATGGATCTGCGCCGCAGTGAGGCAGAGGCGGTCGTTACCGAAACCGATCTTTCGGACGAGATTACCATTGGCACGGTCGACGAGGCAGCGCCTCGCAAATTGCCGATTGCGCCTGCGGACGGATTGGCCGGTTCGCTGGAGCGCAGGAGACTGCAGCTTTACCTTGTTCTCATTCTGGCTGACACGGCGATCCTGTTCGGCACCTTCTTCGGTGTTACTGCCCTTTACTATGGCAATGCGCTAACGCGTTCACTGATCGAAAGCGGGCTGCTGCCGGCTTTCCTGCTGTTGCCGGTGTATCTCACCGTGGCGCTGTATAATGGAACCTACTCGCAAACCGGGCTAACCGACACCAACAAGTCCTGCCTCCGCATGGTTGCAGCGTTGCTGATAGCCGCGGCGCTGGTGAACTTCATTGCCTTCTTTGCGAAGATGAACGCCGAATTCTCGCGCGTGATCTTCACTGCAGGGGTCATCGGAACGGCCCTTTTGATGACGGCGATCCGTATTGCGATTTCGGTCTGGATTACAAGGAACTGGGGGCCGAAGCCTGTTAACCAGCTGGTCATTCACGCCGGTGGCCCGCAGTTCAGGCTTCCCTTTGCCTATCATATCGAGGCGTCGAGGCATGGCTTGACACCCGATATGGACGATCCGGCCCAGCAAGACCGTATCGCCAAGTATCTGCACAACATGGACGAGGTGATCGTCAGTTGTGACGAGGAATCTCGTTTCCTGTGGGCCGAGATGCTCAAGGGATCGGGCAGACACGGGGAAATTATCTCGGAGTTCTCCCGAAAGATCGGAGCATTGGGTGTCGTCCACCATGACGATGCCAATGTCAGCGCGATCCTGGTTTCATCGGGGCATCTGGGTATCCGCTCCCGCGCCCTGAAACGCCTGTTCGACATCTCGATCTCCATGGCGGCTCTGCTGGTGCTCAGCCCCGTGATGATTGTCGTGGCGATTGTCATCAAGCTGCACGATGGCGGGCCGGTTTTCTTCCGCCAGCGGCGGGTTGGCCGGGGCAACCGGTTCTTCAATATCTACAAGTTCCGTTCGATGCGGGAGTCCGATGCGGAAGGTGGTCGTTCAGCTGCAAAGGACGATGATCGCGTCACGCCGGTTGGTCGCTTCATCCGCCGAACCAGTATCGACGAGCTTCCGCAGCTTCTTAACGTTGTCAAAGGCGATATGAGCCTTGTGGGTCCACGGCCCCATGCCCTGGGATCGAAGGCGGGCAGCAAGTTGTTCTGGCAAATCGATCGCAAGTACTGGCAGCGCCATGGTCTTCGGCCTGGCATCACAGGTCTGGCGCAAGTGCGCGGCTATCGCGGGGCCACCGACAAGGAAAGCGACCTTACGGACCGGCTAAAGGCGGATCTTGAATATCTCCAGGGCTGGAGTCTCTGGCGTGACGTGAAGATCCTGTTCGCCACGGCCAGTGTGCTGGTTCACGACCGGGCATTCTAGGGTGGTCCGGCAAGCGACTTTATCGCTTGCCCTCGCCATTCAGAAAGGCGCGGTATGCGTCGGCTATGCCTTCGCGCAGAGCGATTTTCGGTTTCCAGCCCATGGCTGCAATCTTGTCGCCGCTCATCAACTTGCGTGGCGTGCCGTCGGGCTTGGTAACATCCGTCGTAATCGTGCCCTCAAAGCCCACGACCTCGCAGACCATTTCGGCAAGGTCGATGATCGGGATATCGATACCTGAGCCAAGGTTTACGTGCTCTTCGCCGGAATATTCCTTCAACAGGAACACGCACCCGTCGGCAAGATCATCGACGTGCAGGAATTCCCGACGGGGCGAACCCGTTCCCCAGATCTCGATCGAAGCTGCACCTGTTTCCCGTGCCTCATGCGCTTTGCGGATAAGGGCGGGAAGCACATGGCTGCTTTGCAGATCGAAATTGTCGCCCGGACCATAGAGGTTGGTCGGCATGGCGCTGATGTAGTCGCAGCCGTGTTGCCGCCTGTATGCCTGGCACAGCTTGATGCCGGCAATCTTGGCCACCGCATACCATTCGTTGGTCGGTTCGAGGGGCCCTGTAAGCAATGCATCTTCCGGAATGGGCTGCGGGGCCATCTTGGGGTAAATGCATGACGAGCCCAGAAACAGCAGCTTCTCCACGTTGTTGCGGAAGGCGGCTTCGATCAGGTTCGCCTCTATCATCAGGTTATCGTAGAGAAAATCGGCCGGGTAGCTATCGTTGGCCATGATGCCGCCAACCTTGGCTGCAGCCACCACCACCGCATCGGGCCGGTTGGCCGCATACCAATCGCGCACCGCAGCCTGATCGCGCAAGTCGACACTGCGATCAGCAGTGAGGACTTCGCAACCCTCCCCTTCGAGCCGCCGCACGATTGCCGATCCGACCATGCCCTTGTGCCCTGCGACATAAACGCACTTGCCAGCCAGATCGTAAGCCATCAGTCGAAACCCGCGATCGGTTCTGCTTTCATCACCTCAAGGTCGGCAAGCACCATTTCACGTGCCAGTTCGCGCGGCGAGGTTTCATGCGTCCACCCGAGTTTTTCCTGCGCCTTGGTGGGATCGCCCAGCAGCAATTCGACCTCGGTCGGGCGAAAATAGCGCGGATCGACCTCCACGAGGCAGCGTCCGTCGCTTTTCGCGTAGCCTTTCTCGTCCACACCTTCGCCGCGAAATTCGAGAGGAATTCCGGCATCCTCGAACGCCCACAGAACGAAATCGCGAACATGGGTCGTCAGGCCGGTGGCCAGCACGTAATCGTCCGGCTCGTCCTGTTGCATCATCAGCCACATTCCGCGCACGTATTCACGCGCATGACCCCAGTCGCGCTGAGCATCAAGGTTGCCGAGATAAAGCTTTTCCTGCCTGTTGAGCGCGATGGCAGCAGCAGCGCGGGTGATCTTGCGGGTTACGAATGTCTCGCCGCGCAATGGGCTTTCATGATTGAACAAGATGCCATTGCTCGCGTGTATCCCGTAGGCTTCGCGGTAGTTCACCGTGATCCAGTAGCCATATAGCTTGGCAGCGGCATAGGGGCTGCGCGGATAGAAAGGCGTCGTTTCGCTTTGCGGAACTTCCTGCACCAGCCCGTAAAGCTCTGACGTCGAAGCCTGGTAGAAACGCGTCTTTGTTTCCAGACCGAGGATACGGATGGCTTCCAGCAGGCGCAAGGTGCCTATAGCATCGGCATTTGCCGTATATTCCGGTGTCTCGAAGCTGACGGCCACATGGCTTTGCGCAGCGAGGTTGTAGATTTCGTCGGGCTGCACTTCCTGCACGATACGGATCAGGTTGGTGCTGTCGGTCAGGTCTCCGTAATGGAGGTGGAACCGTTGGTTATCGACGTGCGGATCCTGGTATATGTCCTCGATCCGACCGGTGTTGAAGCTGGATGAGCGGCGTTTGACCCCATGCACTTCATAACCCTTGGCGAGCAGCAGATGCGCAAGGTACGCGCCGTCTTGTCCTGTAACGCCAGTAATGAGCGCAGTTTTTGCCATAATTATTCATCCAATTCGGTCTGACGGCTGGTGTCGCCTCGTGGAAAACGCGTAGCCAACAAGAGGCTGGCGTCAATGGTTTCTTTCGCAGTGCACAATCAAGCGACTGGCACACTGGGCGCAAGGCCTAGGCTCCGAACTTTTCAGGCAAAGGCCGAGATCCGTCTTCGCTCAGGATAAGCTCCAGCCGCTCGGCGAGCTTCGTGTAATCGGTCGTCATCGGGCGGGGCATATATTCAGCGCAGCTTGCCAGAGCCTGCTTCAGGGACTCCTCGTCATGCGCCACAAACAGCAGGCCGCGTTGGCGAAAGCTCTCCGCAATTTCTGCCTGGTGATTGTCGTAATGCTCGCCACGTTCGAAAATTCTTGGAATGACGATAACGCAGCAATGCTTGCGCAAGGCCGTCAGGATAGAGCCGGTGCCGCCATGACAAATCACCACGCTCGCTTTTTCGAGGTATTCCTGAACCCGGCCGAAGGGAAGGGTCGCCACGATCTCGGTGGTGTCGGCGCTTTCCTCCAGGGCGGCGGGAATTTCGGCATCCTCACCAACCTGCAGTACGAGTTTCTGCCGGATCGACCCGTCCGCTTTGGCTTGAAGAACGAGCTGCGTCAGGCGGGGAAACGGCAAGGTCGCCCCTACGGTTGCGAAGATCAGATCAGTCTTGTCGGGGCGGGGCGTATCGAGTTCGCGAAGCGGATTGAACACCTCCGCATTCTTCCATTTTCGCCCCGCGGCCTCGCTTTGGGAAAAACGGTGGTGAGCGAACCGGCCCGCCAGCCGTGCGAACGCACTCGGGCTGTCGAACCTAGCGAAACTGTCGATCAGGATGACTCGCGCACCCAGCAGTCGGCCCCATAAGACTATGAAGAGTTGGGAGCCAGCTCCGGTCGTTATGATGTAGTCGGGGCGTCGGCGCCACATGATGGCAAGAGATTGCCAGGCGCTGCGCCATGCTTGTGCCAGCATGCGAAACGGGGAGCCCAGTCGCGCCTGGCCCAACGCGAAATGCGGGACGAATTGCGTATCTTCGGTCTCAGCAATCGAGCGACCGAGCGCCGTATCCTCCGTCACGAAAAAGTGGTCGTATCGCGACCAGAATTTTTCAAGATCAAGCAACTGTCGGATATGGCCGCCACCCGATGCTGCGAGACAGACGACTGGACTGGATGCGTTTGTATTCATGTGCGTTGAATTCGCCTTTTCGCGTTCAGAACCGAAGAAAGGTGCATCTCGGACTGACGTGTTAAACACCGAACCGATCTGGATTGGGTCGAATTTTCTGGTTTGTGTTCAAGGGATCAAGGCCGCGCTTTCACGATCCGCATGTACAGAACGGCGGCGACGCAGATCAGGCAGCTGAGCCCTACATCGGCGAACCAATTGAGCTTCAAAGGACCGTAAAGAAGCGCATCGATAGCGTGAAGGGAAATCATGCGAAGGGCGATCAGGAAAAGCATCGCGGCACCGCATATCAGCGCAAGCGCCACCGCTATGTTCCGGCGCCCCTGTATGCGCCTGCCCACGCGGTAGATCCAGGCCAAACCGATCGAGAATGCAATCGCGATCACGGCAGCTGCCATGGGCCGCTGGAAATCGCGGCGGTTGTCGTAGCTTGCATCAGCGCGCAAGGCGGCCCTCAGGTTGTCCCGCATCAGCTCTTCTGCATCCAGTAACCGCGATATGATGAGCAGGCAGAACAGAAGACACAGAATTATCCAGCTGCGTGAATGCCAGGCCTGCTGGGCATTCGACTTTCCCACGGCCGCCGCAGCACCAGTTGCGATCATCACGAGAACATACAGGAAGGTGACCATCAGACTGAGCGATGATATGGCAGTATTCACCTAGATAGTCCCTTCCTCCGCACGACCGATTGCGCACTCTTCCTGCCGATAGTGCCGAGAGCATGCAGGACGCAATCGTGCTTGCGCAAATTGCTGTTTTACCGCGAAAGTTACAGTGGTCTGGACAGTGACGCGAGGTGAGTTGCGGCGCCGGGCCCAGAGGGCGTGATCCAGCAACATGTTGCGTTGCGGTAACCGAGTGTATATGCGCATTTCTAACTAGTCGTAAAGCAAGGCGAAGTGGTCCTTTATTGAGCAAATTGCACGCTCAATTCTGCCAGCCGGGATTCGCAGACACCTTTTGCAACCAAGCGACCTCGTGCTGAAGGTTTGACGGTCTAAAAAATGAACGAACGCTCTATAGTTTCCTCGGAGCCCGAGCCTCAGGGTAATTGGCTTGATAACTTCATGCCGAACAACCAGGTCGGGCATCATGAGCCGCGGCAGCAGTTCGTCGACATTGCTACTCTTCGCGGAATACTGTTTCGCCAGCGTTGGCTGATTGCAGGAGTGATTGCCGCAGCGGTGATCGCAGGTCTGGTCATCACGTTGTTGGCAACGCCATTGTACGTAGCCCGCTCCAGCGTGCAGATAGAGCCCTACGGTGCTGCTATTGTCGAGGGATCGGAACTGGATGGCTTCGTGCCTCCGAACCAGATCGACAGCTACCTTTCTACCCAGATGGCTGTCATCACCAGTCGCAGTCTGGCGCGGAAAGTCGCGGAAGATCTCGATCTGGCGCAGCGTGATGGCTTTCTGGCAGATGGTGCTGAAGGTGCCGCAAACGCCGGCAATCAGGCCGCGCAGAACGCCCGGCTGGAGGCTGCGACGAACAGGCTTGAGAATTCGGTATTGGCAGAAGTGCCGATGGAAAACTGGATCATCGAGATCGGCTATCGGTCTGAGGATCCGGCCTTCGCCGCAGAAGTGGCTAATGCCTATGCGGACGCTTACGCCCGATTGGAAACAGAAGGTTCGCTCAGCGACAATGAATACGCGCGCGATTACTTGCGCGAACAGATCGATACCGTTCGACAGGAAATGCAGAAAGCCGAGCAAAAGGCCAATCAGTACGCTAGGGCCAATGGCATTGTCGTGGCACCGGTAAGCCTGGGAGACGGGGCGAGCGTCGGCACCACGATTACCGCGGCCAACCTGGGCGATATCAATGCGCGGGTTTCTGCGGCGCAAGCAGCCAGGATTGAGGCCGAGCAACGCTGGCGCTCCATCCAGGGTCTGCCCGCGACGCAGCTTGTAGAAGTGCAATCCAATGCCCTTCTGCAATCCCTTATTGCGGAAAGAGCAGCAAAGCAGACTGAACTTACGGAGAAGCGACAGCGATTGCTGGATACGCATCCGGACATCATCAGCCTGAACGCGCAGCTTGAAACGCTGAACAATCAGATCAGCAGAACAACTTCCGACATCAAGTCGGCCGTCCGCAACGACTATGTAGTGGCGCGCAATCAGGAGCAGGCGCTGAAATCGCAGCTCAATTCATCCAAGGGCGAAAGTCTGGAAGAGCAGGATCTTCGCGTCGAGTATGGAGCGCTGTACGGTGAGGCAGAGGCTCTGCGCACGCAGCTGGATGCTCTCCTCACCCGGTTCAACCAGCTCAACACGGCCAGTGATGTTGAAAGCACGTCGGTAAGGCTGCTCGACTACGCGACCGTGCCCCAGTCACCCGTATCTCCAAGCCTCCCGCGCAATCTCGGGCTCGCCCTTGTTTTCGGCATTGCACTGGCAGGCGGCCTTGCTGTCCTGCGCGAATCGCTGGATAACAAGATCCGTTCGCTCGAAGATGTCGAGCAGCGCGTCGGCATTCGTCTGCTTGGCCATACGCCAAACCTTGCCGAGAACGATATCGAGTACGACAGTACGAACAAGTTCAGCCCGTTGATCGAAGCCTACGCGTCGATCCACGCCGCGATGGATTACCTGATCCCGCGCGGAAACGCGGTCGTCCAGTTGACGAGTAGCCAGGCAACCGAAGGCAAGTCCACGACGGCAATAATATTGGCGGAGCTTTTTGCAGGTTCCGGTCGCAAGACTCTTTTGATCGATGGAGACCTTCGGCGCCCGTCAATCGCCTCGCTTATGGATGTAAAGAAGCCCCGGTCCGGACTGGTGGAAGTTCTGGAGGGGCAAAGCACCCTGGAATCCGCGTTGCTCAAGGGCGCACACTATAATCTGGATGTCATTCCGATTTCCAAGAAACCCACGAACCCGTCGGAGGTCATTGGCTCTGCACAATTCCGGGAATTCCTCGAGGCCTGTCGGCAGAACTACTCGATGGTCATCATCGATTCCGCGCCCGTTCTTGGTTTGGCAGATGCGCCGATGATATCGCGCATGGTCGATGGTACGGTCTTCGTCATGGCGGCGAATGAAGTTAACTTCGGCCAGATAAAGAATGCCAAACGCCGGCTGGAAAGTAGCGGCGGAAAGGTCATAGGCGGTATCCTTACGAAGTATCGCGCGCTGGAAGCAGGCGAGTCCTATGGCTACCAGTATGCGTACTACAAATACGACAGCAGTTCGAAGGACAGCTGAGAAGCGCTAGCTGCAGTTTTTGGACGGGAGTTTCGGCCATCACCGATCTGACCGAATTTACAGTCATAATTCCCGCCCACAACGAAGAGGCAGTAATCCGCAGGTGCCTTGACACATTGCTGGCCGGAGCACCGAAAGATCATGCAACGCAGGTCATCGTTGCGGCCAACGGTTGTTCCGATCGCACTGTAGAGATCGCCCGTGAAGCTGCGCCCAAGGCGCTGGTACTGGATATCGCCGAAGGCTCGAAGCCGCGCGCCATGAATCAGGCAAGTGCACAGGCAAAATTCCATCCGCGCATCTATCTCGATGCCGATGTGCAATGCGATTACAACTCGGCGTTGGCGCTCGCCACCGAACTGCGCAAACCTGGTGTCATGGCTGCTTCCCCTGCGATCAAGGTGGATCTGTCGCGTTCCAACCGCTTCATCAATTCCTATTACCGGGTCTGGACGACGCAGCCCTACGTCACCAACAAGATGGTGGGTTCTGGCTGCTACGGCCTGTCGCGCGAGGCGAGCGAGAGGATCGGGCCATTCCCGATAATCATCGGTGACGACATCTGGGTGCATTCACGCTTCAGCGAAGATGAGCGTCGCAATGTATCACGCGATGAGGACGGTCGTGAGGTATTCTTCGTCGTGTCTCCCCCCCGGACTGCAACCGACCAGATTCGCGTCGAAACCCGTCGGCGCCTCGGCAATCAGGAACTGCTGCGGCTTCATCCCAGCCCGCACTATTCGGGTTCGAACAAGGCGACAGATTTGCCGCGCGCCCTGAAGAACGGGGCAAGCGTGCTCGATATCGTCATCTACCTGGGGATCAAGGTACTTGCTCGCCTGCGGATCGAAATCGTCAAGCGGCGACGCAAGACGATAGTCTGGGAGCGCGATACCGCGGCGAGAGAAGCATGACGTCGGCTGACGAGGGTGTCGCAATCTCCGCTCACGATGAGTTGCCGACAAGCGTCCCGAAAGTTTCCATTTTCATTGTCGCGTACAATTCCGCCGATTTTATCGCAGAATGCCTCGATGCAGTTGCTGTCGCCGCCGCGGGTCATCCCCACGAAATCCTACTGGTCGACAATGGCGACGGATCGACTGAGCGAAAGGTCGAAGCGCAGTTCCCTGATGTCCGTATCGTGCCAAGCCAGGGCAACATCGGTTTTGCTGCTGGCAATAACCTTCTTGCTCGGCACGCCAGATCCGACCTGTTCCTTCTCGTCAATCCGGACATGGTTTGTGAGCCCGGAGCGATCGATGCCCTCGTGGCGAGTGCTAGGGCGCGACCAAATGCAGCAGCCTGGGGCGGGGTAAGTCTGGGGCACGATGGCAAGCCGGACACCGGCAACGGTCTCGCCATTCCCACGCTGCACGAGCTCTTCACAGTGGCGCTCGGCAAATCGGCGATAGGAAGCGCGCCGGTAGCGGGCTTGGAAGAGGACGCGAAAGTGGATGTCCTCATGGGCGGTCTCGTCATGGTCAGCAGGGATGCCTGGTCGCGCGCGAAGGGACTGGACGAGCGCTTCTTCCTGTATTGCGAGGAAGTGGACCTCTTCTACCGGCTGCGTCAGATGGGATATGACCTGTGGAGGGTTTCGGACGCCAGGGGCGTTCACGACGCCGCACACGGGCAAAGTTTTTCGCCCAGGCGCCAGTTGCATCGCATCACCGGCATCATGGAATTCGCACGCCACCATTGGAGCCGTCCGGCCATCTGGTTGGGCGCGCTTCTCATCTGGGTCGCCGCCATGACAAGGCTTGTGGCAGGCCGCCTCTTGGGCCGCTGGAAGCCCCGGCTGCGCAATCTAGCCGAATCGAACGTGATCGTCGCGAAATGGCCAGCGCTCTGGTTTCATGGCTACGACGAAAAGCGCGGCCTGCTGGCACAACTCAAGACGAAAAAGATCCCCGGTCTTTAGGACGCGCGACCTTGCTACCGATTGCCGGGGTTCTCTCGGCTACAAGAACGAGTTTCAACCTCAATGACGACGCACACCGACGAATTGGCTTCCACCAAAAAGGCGCTGGTAATCAAAGCCAAGGGCGGTCTTGGCAACCGGATGCTCTCCGCCGTGACGGGGTTGGTGCTGGCACGGCTGAACAACCGCAAACCTTATATCGACTGGCGCGATGGCATGTATGTCGAAGTCGGTGAGAACCTCTATCCGCTGCTCTTCGATGCGGGCTGGATGGAGGACATCACTGCGCTGGATGGCGAGACCGATGTTGCACCGGCGATCTGGTCTGGCAGGCTGAACAAGCAGCCCGTCGATATCATCAGGAGCGAATTTCCGGGAAAGCACCAGGATCCGCTTCTGTACCGCAGGCTGTCGATCGATCTGAAACGCGATGACCCGCCGGAAGCGGTCGGCGTCTTCTGGTCTTATCTGCCGAAATTGAAGCGGCTGCGGTCGCGACTGAGGCGCAGTCCGGAATTCGCCCGCAAGCCCCAAGACACGATCATGAGCGATATGCTGGACGAATATTTCAGGCCGGTAGCTGGGGTGCGCGGGCAGGTGGACGTCATCATGGGCGAAATCGCATCTCCTGTGATTGGAGTGCATATCCGTTTTACCGACCGCAAGGTTCCGCTCGACAAGATCATATCGAAACTTGCGAAGCTAAAGGAACGGCAACCCGCAGCGACGATCTTTCTGGCAACCGACAGCAGCGAGGCGCAAGATGCGATACTGGCACGCTTCCCGGACGCGAAGACGATCGACAAGGCGCTGGCTACAGATGGTCGTGCGCTGCATTTCTCGGCTGGAGGATTTTCCGACCCAGTAATCGAAGCGCGCAACGCTCTTGTCGACATGGTGGCATTGTCCCGGTGCGACTGGCTGCTGCACAGCCGGCACTCCACCTTCTCGGTTACGGCAGCGCTGATTGGGCGCATTCCAAAGAATCGCCAGATCGATATCGATCGGACGAATTTCAAAGTGCGAATGAAGCAGTTCCTGCAGGCCCGACTGTAGCCTGCCGCCCGATCGTTACCGCATTACGGTTCGACCGGGTAAGGAATGGTCCTTTCGCTGACCACGCGGGCGGGAGACCCCGCAATAACACTCATCGGCGGAAACTCGCCCCGCACAACCGCCCCTGCAGCAACGATGCAGCCGTCGCCGATCGTGGTTCCGGGCAGGATCACCGCACGCGTGGCGAGCCAGACATCATTCCCGATCTTCACATCGGCTTCGGCCATCGCCTGCTGGGTCACGGGGCTGCCCGCGTTGTAGCTGTAACTTGCCGCGGTAATCAGCACTTCAGGCCCGAACAACACGTCATCGCCAATCTCTATGAGCCCCTTGCTGGGTCCGGCCCAAAGGTGGCACCGTGATCCAATCCGCACCCGATGGCCGATCGAAATACGCTCTGCATTGTCGAAAACCGCATCCGGGCTGATGTTGCGCGCACCTGCAAAGCGCACTTCGCGAAGCGGTGTGACGTGGGAATAATTGTAATAATTTATCATCTTGATCAGATGCAGGTAGCCCCTGGGATCGAGTGCCGATTTGACCAACCTCAGAAATCTCTGAAAGCGGCCCGGGCTCTTCTTTTTGACTGTCATTGAACTCCACTCTTGATCCGATGGAGAACATTAGGAGATTGGCACGGTTCGGCAACGCCCATATTCGGCACTTTCGCAGGAATAAGTTCGAAGGCGTCGTTTCGGGTATAGCCGTCTTCCTTCATGGAGAAGGGTAAAGCAAAATCATCGGTATCTTTCGCGAAGAATCTTCTGCCCGACCTGATGCATCGGCACTCGAGCGCATTCTGCTTTCAAGTTCGGGTCACAAGGTGTTTCAGCCGGGCCGATCGTCTATTTCGCGGCGCTGTGGACGGTCTACATGGCGCTGGTCAAACTGCCCCACTACAGCCGATTGGAAACGGAAGGCGCTTTGCCTGGAATGTTGGTAAACACAAGACGGGCACTGCGGCGCGTCGAGCGTTTGATGTCCAGAGCGTGGCTTCGCACGCAAGTTTCGGACGAAAGCGAGCCTGTGCTTCGCTTCGGGCATGGCCACGCTGCATGGTGGGTGCCCGCCGATATTAAACCCGGATCGGTCGTGTATTGTGGAGGAGTGGGAAAGGACGCCACGTTCGACTTTGAGATAGCAGAATCGATGGGTCTCGAGGTTCACAGCTTCGATCCGACACCCGCATCAATCGAATATATCAAACGGGAAAACAGGGGGCGCATACAGTTTCACCCTTGGGGTATCCTCGATAAGGACACCAAGATCCGCTTTCACGCGCCGTTGGACAGATCTCATGCGAATTGGTTTATCGACAATCTGCACGGAACCGACGAATTTTTCGAAGCCCAGTGTTTCACCATCGAAACCATCATGCGCAAGCTGGATCACTCACGGATTGAATTGCTGAAGATCGATGTGGAAGGCAGCTGGGGCCAGGTGCTCGGCAGCATGCTGAGCAGCCGCGTCTTCCCTCGTGCGATCTGTGTCGAATTCGATTCCCCGGCGCCGCTTTCTCGTGTGCGCAATACAGTTCGGTCCCTGCAGGATGCAGGTTACAGGCTGATCCGGCGAGACAAGGAGAATTGCCTTTTTGTACGTGACTGAACACGCATCAAGGCTCGCCTGTGAAAAGTTGAATCTGGGAAAACTCCTTTCCTACAAAGATTTGCATGCACCAACGGGGCAGCGAAACTACAAAGGAGACCCATATGCAGTTCGACCCTTTTGCAGGCACTGGTGACAGCCTTGTCGCACCCGCCAAGCATGTTTTCACGATCACGCCTGATGCCTTGGAAGACCTGCCAATGGCGACCAAGGCGCTTTATATCGGCTCCGGGGGCGATCTCGTAATGCGGGCTGTCGATTCGGAAGAAGACGTAACTTTCGCCAATGTCGCGGCAGGCACGATCCTGCCCATTCGAGTGCGAGCCATTCGCACGTCCAGTACTGCTGCGAATTTCGTCGGGCTTGCCTGATGCTGCAAACCGGAGTTCACACAACCGCGCTCTGGTCCCGGCCCGGAGCAATTCTCTCGCCTCCGCTCTCGCCCCCGGCCGATACCGGCGATGCGGACATCGCGCTCTCCGGTATTGGCGCGCAAGGACCTGCAACAGGCTTCATCCACACCCTTGGCGTAAGTGCCTATAGCGCCACCGATGGCCGCTATCGCCTTGCTGCAAATGGCTTTGCTTTATGCTCGGCTGACGAAGAGCGCCTTTGCTATAACAGCGATGGCACATTTCGCGGACAGTATCTTCAGGGCGGGGACACCTATTTCAGCGCGCCGTGGCACGATCCCGACGCAGGCAATGGGTCGGGCGATGCGGCCTATCTGGCAAGCAATGGCGGCGGCGCTGTTCAATATGCGGGTGAGCATTCGGAAGCCGATATTTTCGGCGGCACAGGCGGCGGCGTCATCGTCACGCAGACCGATCCCGACGGCAGCTTTCACAATGCCAACAATGTGAAGGCCAGCGGGGTGGTTGCCGGGGATTTGCTGCGTCACCACGCCATAATCGCGATCCCCGTAGCCGCGGAGGCATCGCAGATCGGACTGCGCGGCAGCGGCAATCGCGCCTTCGCTTTCGATTTCGATCATGATGCCAGCGGTAATATCACGGGCTTCAGTGAAAGCTGGAAATCCTACCGCGCCGGATACCACGACATGGGTACGATCAACGGCAAGCGATGGTGGTATTTGTGGGTAGACCGGATGGCGGGCGGAGGTAGTGCCGAACAAGCGGTGGGCATCAACTTGCGCAGCCTTTCCGCCGATTGCACCGGGCGCAAGGTGCATGTTTGCGAACTGATGGTGCAGAAGAACCCGGCAACGCCGCCTGCCGCGGTACCGGTCTGTGCCGTTGCCAAGACGTTCGCCCCCGATACGCTGCACACGTCTTATGCCGGGGTCGGTTATTCATGCATCGGATTGGCGATGTCGCGTAGTCAGACACCAGGTGGGCGAATAGTCGCACCAGATGTCAGTATCGGTGTCCCCTATGAGCCTATCGAAACCCGGATAACTATCCATGATGCGATTGAGAACGATGATCGATCCGGCATCCTGCACAATGAAAACGAGGCGCTGTACAACCGCCCCTGGCAACTGCCGACCGACTTTGAAATCTTCTACGGCCCGACCTTCATGGCCGATGGATGGCTGACCCAGAACGATGACAACGATACCTGCACGAATTTGGCTGTTGAGCCTGTATTCAAGTCGCGCAAGGACTTGCGCCCTATCCTCGGACGGCAGAACACGAGCCGCACTTTCATCACGGGCACGCTGAAAGCCGACGATTGCATATTTCTTGGCGTTGGTGACCCTGTCACCAGCTACTGGCAGCAAACCAGTATCCGGGGGTTCGGCACCAGCACCAGTTTCGCTCTGGGTGCGGGCACCCGTGTTCAGGCGCGCAACTGCCTCGTCATGGGCGGCACGCTGGATACGACGCGCGCTCGTCATGAACGCCAGCAGGACGATCAGCCCGATCAGCAGGTCTATACAGGCGAGTTCTTTCCGCAGATCGGCGCGGATGGCAGCATCGACCTGTCGGGCACGCGGTTCGACCGCATGGCAAGGCTTGCGGTAAGCGGGACAACTGCCTCCGTCGCTGTCGCGCTCAACCTGTCAGGCACCGCTTTCGATTACGTGTGGTCCGATCCGATCTATTATTCGATTGGTGCGTTTGATGCCCCCAACCTGTCGAACAGGTTCCATGCGCGCATCACGCTCATTCCCGGCATGTCCATGTGGCAAAGCCGAAAGGAGATCGAGGTCGATACAGGCAGCGGCTATGTGGACTTCTCCGCCTCTGGCTTGGCGCTGTCAGACCTGCCGCACGGGTTTCTGGCCCGACATGTCGGAACTTTCGACTTCGATACGTCCACTTTCACAGCAGCGCCCGATGCGGCGAAAGCCGTGCGCATCCGGTATTTCGCGGCAGCGTCCGGCGTCAATACCTCGCGCCCCGGTTATGAATGGCAAGCCGACCAGATGGACTACGGCGACCATCACCGCCACCCGGATCAGGGCGACGTGTTCGAAGTGGATGACGGCAAGGGAACCAGGCTGCGCGTCTACTTCGACAAGGGCCATTATGCCAACGGCCTCGTCTGGAATGCCGGCCCCAATCCCGCCTTGCTCAACACCGGCACGCATGCTGACAATGAACAGGTGAACCGCCAGAACGTCACGCTCACCAATGCGGCTGTCGAGAACGTGGTTTTCCTTAATCGCGGGCAGGGCATGTTCCATACCGGCGATCCTTCGATGCCCGCGAACGGCAGCGATATTAACGGCAACACTATCACCGGCCTTGTCGGCCTGCACGATGGCGCCGTGAACGCACATCGCTTCGATCATTCCAGTTCGGCCAATGCGATGGAAACGCTCTCCAACGCCGTGTTCATCCAGGGCCATTCCGGCTACCGCTACAGCGACGGGAGCGGCATCTACATGTGCATAGGCGCCGCCGGGGTGAACAACACGCTCGTTCTGGGCGAAAACGTCTGGATTGCTACCAGCCATACCGATGGCACGGGCGATACGGGCGGCGGGACTACAACCGGCACCCTTAAATTCATCGATCTGCCGCGTGTGTCGAATTACAATCAGTTTGACACTCCCGGCCAAGGGGACGCCCTGCTTTCGGACCTGCTGGAGCCAGGCACTATTCATGCGACAGGGCAGGCCAATGCCGTGGACGATCCGTGGAACTTCGCCTTTGCCAATACGGCAGCGGCAACGCTGGGTTTCGATCCCAACACCATTCTGACCATGGTGAAAGGCACGCACCAGCTTTGGGACGAGGTGACAGCCGAACTGGCCGCGGTCTATTTTCGCGAACCGGACCACTACACCGCAATTTCCAACAGTACGGCAGTGGGCACGGTGGTGGCCAGCGGCATCACCGCCAGTGGCTTCCACGCCCGCTACAGTGGGAACGGCGGGGGTTATTTCACTCTCGAGGGCGAGGAGGTGAAAGTAGCCAAGGCGTTGACTGGCAAGGACAAGATATTCGTCATGCGACTGGCCGATGATCAGACGCTGGTGGTTGACGTAACGACGTAAGGCAACGGCAGGGCAGGCCGGGTGACCGGTGCAAAATTCGGTTTGCCTTACCTTCTTGGCATTGGCTATTGCGGTGCAACAATTTCAGACGGAGAGATTTACTTGTTGCTAGAAATTCCGGCACGATTCTGGCGCAATGCTCGCAAGGTACATCGTGACATTCGCCATCGGGTGCTGGGTGTTCCATGGATGAACGTGAGCCCGGGAGACCGCTTTTTGTTCTCCTACCCGCGATCCGGCAATACATGGCTGCGGCATGTCCTTCTAGACCTAGCCTACCAGAAACTTCCGGCCGAGTACGAGGAACTGGAAGACCTGATGCCAACGATCGATGCGCTCGAATTCAAGGAACGTGTTGGGAAGTTACCACCTGAGTTGAGGCTGTTGAAGTCGCACCTGCAATTCGCGCCCTATTTTCTTGACGGCAAGATCGCTTACGTAGTGCGCGATGGGAGAGATGTGATGATCTCCTATTACGATTACTTCAAGAAGCTGAAAGGTTATGGGGGCAGTCTTGATGATTTTCAGCAGAAGTTCGCAAACGGGCCTTTGCGTTATGGAACCTGGCACGACAACGTTCGCTCATGGCTGGACCATGTAGATCACCCGAACATGATGCTTATCCGCTTTGAGGATTTGCGGGCTGGTCCTCTCGAGACAGTACGCCAATTGGCGGAATTCTTGAGCCTCCCAAGCGACGACAAACGACTGGAGCGGGCGCTCGAAGCCAGCTCTGTAGAAAAGGTGCACGCAACCATGCGTAGCTGGGTCTTCACCAAAGGCACCGAATTCAAGGGCGGGGCCACTTCAGGAGGTAAGACGAACTGGCGGGACACCCTTACACAAGAGCAGAACGAGAAGTTTATCGAACATGCCGGCGACCTGCTGGAGGCGCTTGATTACCCGCTGCGATAGCTGCGGGATCAGTTGGTTCGGCCATGGTCTTCGCCACGCTTACGATCAGGCCCAGCAGCAGAAAATACCAGACTTGCGCCGATAGCCAGATTGAAACCGAAATGAGCCCCAGCGCGAAGACGGCCATCGCGATCGCGAGCCCTCGTTGGAAAGTCTTGTCATGGCCTGCGGATGTCATCGATGTCCGGATGATCATCAGAATGCCAAGCAGAGTTGCGATGGCGATCAATATGCTGGCAGGCAGCCCGAACCGGATCGCTGTCAGCAACCAGTAATGGTCGATCGATGCGACCATCCACACCGGACGCTGCCAATCGGCATAGCCGATTCCGAACCAAGGGTTTTGCGCAACATTTTCGGTGCCATAGCGCCAGATGAGCACGCGATTGTACGAACTAGCGGTATTGAATGACGCGAAGCGGATGAAGGTTCCGAACACGCCTGGTCCTGTCCCGAGTTGGAGCGCCAAGGTCGTCAATCCGCTGAATATGAAGAACAGCTTCCAGGTCACATTGGCAATTTTCTCGGTTAACCAGTTGTAAAACAGCAGGCCGAGCCCGGCGACCAGAGATAACAGGGTTGCCGAGCTAACTGTTACGATACTGCACATGGCGGCAAAAATCCCCATGCCCCGAACCCAGCCCTTGAACCCGGCGAGCCAATAGAGCGGCAGGAAGCTGCTGAGGAATATCCCGGCCGAGATGGGGTGGGGGAATGGCCCCTGCGCCCTAAGCAGGCCCATACGAGGGGATGATCGATAATCCACCGGAACGCCCGTAAGCGCGCTGGCTATCCCTTGAATGATATGGGTGTGCGTCACAGCCTCGATCACCATGATGATACCGGTGAGAGTGAGGACCGGAAGCATCAGGATCAGAAACTTGCGCACGTCATTCAGATTTCGGAACACGGTACGCGCGAAGAAATAGGAAAAGCCGATGTCGGCGATGTGCGCGATGCTGCCGGTCAGCGCGACCTCGGTCGGCGATGAGACTGACATTGCCAGGCAGATCCATACCACCGCTGCGACAATTGCGGTATCTGCCCAGCAGAAGCTGATCTGTCCGCGAACAACTTGCCTTATCGTGTAGAGCGAAGCGATAGCGATGAAAAACCGATAGGGCGGTATAACCGAACCTGCGATCACGAGGTTGAACTGGGGCGGTAGCAGTAGCAAATAGCCCAGCACGACTGCTGCATAGACCGGGAGATTCCCAGGAGCGCGCTCGGTATGCGCGCCGAATGTCCGGCCGACGGCTGGTGATTGATGAACAGATGCCATAACGCGTGTTTCTAGGCGTCTTCGTACCCTGCGCAAAGGACAAAGTCGCCCAATAGGCACCGGTTCATGCTCGGAATTCGCCATCTTTCAAATAAGTCGGAGTGCCGGATATTTTGTACTCGCCCCCACGTGGAAAACGATGCATTGGCGAAGAATGCCATCATCGGGAAGACTGGCAGGGGTTGCCGCATTGACGCCAAGAAGCCTATTCAACCTGATCGCTGCCAAGGCGAGAGACGATAGTGCTGTCATCATAGCGTTGATAGTCCGCGGCTTGGCTGTCGTTGCGGGTTTTGCCGTGACCTATCTGATCGGCAACAGTCTGGGCCCGGAAGCGACGGGCCAGTTTGCACTTGTAGCGCAGACTGCCGTCTTTCTCTCGATCGTCGGATTGTTCGGACTCGACGTCAGTGCCGTCCGCCATTTCTCGAAGTCAAAGGCGACCGGTATGGGCATCGCCATTGGCTCGTTGGCAAAGCTTGTGGGGGCAAGCTTCGGGTTTATCCTGCTGATCGCGGCCGCAATGTGGCTGGGAGGAAACACGGTGTGGGGCTGGCTGTTTGGCGGCGTCGTCCCTGCGGATTTCCTGCTGGTGTTGTGCGTGATGTTGATCGGGCGCGCGGGCGCTGCCCTCTTCGGCGCAATCCTGCGTTCGCAACATGCCTTCACATTGGGTCAGATCGTCCCAGCCCTTGTCGTGCCCTTGGTCACTGCAATTGCTCTGGCAACGGGTATTGTCGATACCGTAAGAGGGGCCTTGTGGGCGACTGCTGCGGGTGGTCTCTTGGCGCTCACCCTCGGCGCTGTCGCGACGTTCAGCCGCGCGGGCACTGATGGAAACGCCATACGTGTCGGAATGCGCCCGATCTTCGCATCGTCACTCCCCCTGTGGGGCGTGGGGGTGGTACAGAATATCGCCGCCTGGTATGGCCTGGCTGTAGCCGCGCAGATGCTGGGGGCGGCGGATGCTGGGCTTTACCGCGCCGCCATCCAGATAGCGGCAGTCTTGCAGATCGCCTCGATGGCGATTTTCTCGGTCTATTCCGCCAAGATCAGCACGGCCTTCCACGCCCAAGATCGCCAGGCTGCTGGCAGTTTCGCTGCACGATCGATGCGTCTGAGCGCTCTTCTCGCCGTGCCTGCCGGTGCTGTTCTTATCGTGGGCGGAAAATTCATCCTGTCGCAGATCGGGCCGGAGTTTGCCGCTGCCTACCCGATCCTTGTCGTTCTCGTCATTGGCCAGGTCGTCTTTGCATGTACGGGTCCTTGCGGAATGGTCCTCGCCATGTCGGGGAACGAAAAGACCAATTTGCTGATCTCGATATCGACCACGGCCTTGCTTTTGGTCGTAGCGCCAATCGCGGCGCATTTCGCCGGGCTGATGGGCGTTGCTGTTGCCATGGCGTCCATCCTGCCGCTGCGCAATTTCATTGCATTCATCATGGTGTATCGCCTGGAAGGGATTCATGTGTGGAGCGGCAGGGCCAAGCCGCTCCCGACCGACGAGCCTGCCTAGACGCCCCGTAGTCGCAGTTCAGCCTTGATTGCGACGAGGACCTGACATTACTGGCCAGACACCGCATTCAAATCGGAATTTTCATGCAAAGACAGCCGCTCACCACCACGCACCCGCATGGCTATCTTCTGGCGAGGCCGGACCGCGCGCTGGGGCTGATCAGAATTTCCAAGAATGCCTCGACCGAGAGCAAAGTGAGGCTGGGTTGCGAAGACTGGGTTTCTTTCACCCGCTACGACGGTCCTGTCGTCGCTTTTCTGAGAGAGCCGGTTTCGCGATTCCTGTCATCGGTGCCGGAAACCATCCTTCGCATGACGGATTTTGCGACAGCACAGGACTGGCGCAAGGATCGCGTCGTGATCCCGGATGATACGCACGGCGAACTTCTCGATATCGCGCGAGAGCGGGTTGGCGTGGTGCTTGAACGGTTCGTGGACCTGATCGAATACGCGTTCTTTGACGCCCATCATGAGCCTCAACACGCCTTCTTCGTCGATCGGGACATGGGACTGAGAATCGATCCCTATCTCTACCTGACTGAAAGTTTCGAAGCGGCTATCGCCCAGATCGAGCAACGCTGCAGTGTCAGCGTCCCTCCTGCCACCAAGCGCGGAAACGAGGGTGGTAAAAAGCCGCAAGCCGGCAAGAACATCGCTGTGGACCTTGCGCGCCGGGTCTCACGCACAGGTGTATACCGCAATGTTACCAATCCCGGCTTTCTTGGGCGCCGCTATGGCGACGCTGATGAAACCATTGCGCTGCATGAGCTGAACAGGAGGTGCAACCAGTTCGTTAAAGAACTCAAAGCGCATGATATCGATGAGAGCCTGCGCGCGCGGATATTGACAATCTATGCGGTGGACCACGCCCTGTGGCGCGAAGTGACAGATCGCGGCGGTGATGTGCGTGCCAGTGAAGCGTGGCCGCCGAGCCTTTAGCTGCGCAGGACGACCCGCTTGATCGCGGCTTTCCAGCTTTCCCCGATGCGGACTTCGCGCCCTTCCTGGAAAAATCGACCGTGCGGCCCTTCCATGTCGCACTCTATCAAAGGGGCGAGCATGCCGAAAATCTCGTCGGGATCATGTCCGTGATCGCTCATCGCGGTGCGCGTCGCACCTGGATTGAACTCGTTGACCAGCACGTTCGGATAGCGATCCCGATCAATTTCGCCGGCGATGCCGCGAACCAGCGAATGCAGAGCTCCCTTCGAAACCGAGTAGGCAATGGAGCCGGGTAGCGGGTTGAGATCGGCGAGGGAGCCGAACACGACGACCCGCCCGAAGTTACGCTCAAGCATTTCCGGCAGAGCTTCATGCAAGGTGTTGGCCACGCCCATGACATTGGTTTGCAGGGCATGCTCCAGTTGCTCGGCGCCCTCATCCAGGAAATGGGCCTTCGGATAGATCGCCGCCGCCGCAATGACATGCGTCACCGGGCCATGTGCTTCACGGGCCTGCTTGAACGCTTGGGCGGCCAGTTGCCGATCCGCCATGTCGGCGGCAAAACCGGCTATCGCGCCGTGTTTGTCCGCCAGATCTGAGAGGGCCTGCGCATTGCGCCCTATTGCAGAAACCTTGAAGCTTGCCTCGGCAAATTGCCTTGTCAAAGCGCTGCCAATACCGCCGGTAGCACCGGTAATCAGGATGTGTTTGCTGGTGCCGACTGTAGTCATTTTTAAATAGTCCCTTCTTTCGTCGCGCGATCTGCATCCATTGAGGCCCGCACTTGATCGGAACCGGTTTCGCGGCTTTTTACGATGGCTTCGGCAACGCGCACGGCATGGGCGGCGACAGTCAGCCCGGGATTGAGACCCAGAGAACCAGGGAACACCGATGCGTCGGCAACATACAGGCCGGGCTTCTCCCAAACCTGCCCTTGAGCGTCGGTAACAGAGTCGCTGGGGTCATGCCCCATACGGCAGGTCCCCATCGGATGGCCCAGATTGGGTTCACCAAGGCCGGTGAGGAACCGCACCTTGAGAGGGCTGAACGACGCTTTCATGTGTTTCCTGAAGAGCCTTGCCCGCACAAGCAATTCTGATCGCTTGTGATAGGTGACCGCAATCCGCTCGCTTCCGTCGTCCGCCAGTTCCGTGGTCACGAGATTGTCGCGATAGGGCAGATCCTGGATATTGGCGGTGAACAGTTCGGCCTTGCGGAAGATGCGCTGTGCGATCTCTCCCACGGGGCGCAAAGCCACGCGCTTGAACGGCCCGAGGTTCAAACCCGCGCGCCGCAATTTCTCGGAGAGGAAGTGCGTGATCATTCCCGGGGCGGACACCATTCCCAGCGATTGGCATTCAGCCAGCGGGGCAGGTCCGTCAAAGTAATGGTCGCGAAATGCCATGACTTTGCGCGGTCCCCAGAGCTCTTCGAGACCGGACCCTGATACCGCGAAGACTTCGCTGGCATGAAACATCAGCCCGCGGCCGACCATCTCTGGAACGCCGCCGTCCCATATCCCGGCTGACTTGAGCAAAAGGCGCGGCGAATTCAGCGCGCCCGCCGCGAGCACGAGGTGGCGGGCCCTGAATTCATGGGTATTTCCTTCGCTGTCGACAGCATGGACGACCCAGTCACCATGTTGCCCCTGCTCCAGCCGCGTGACGGTAAACCCCTTGTGGAGCGTGATCTGTGCACCAGCGCGCAAGGCGGGTTCAAGGCCGCGATTGAAGCCATGTGCCTTGCAGTCGCGGATGCACGTGTTGCCCTGGCATTCGCTGCAGCCCGGTCGATAAGCTATCCCCACGTGCATGTGATAGGGATGCCGTCCATTGGCTCGCAGTGTTTCGATGATGAACCGGTGCGCCGGAGAGATCGCGGGAGGGGGTGACAACGGTGCGTCATCCTCTGGATCGAGCCGGTTTGGCGTACCCACCACGCCCAGCATTTTCTCTGCTTCGCGATAGGCTTCGAGAAACTCGCCGTAGCTTACGGGCCAATCGTTTCGCAGTGCGGTTTCCGAGGTGTCGGCCCATTGCGCTGGTTGAAAGTCGCGCTCGAAATCAGCACGTTCAGCGCGGCCAAGCGCCGCACCATAAATCCGGCCCGAGCCGCCCGGCCCAATGCCCAATACCGAACCGATATTGACCGGTTTTGCGCCTCTGCGTTTACGAAAGCGCGTTTCTGAGGGCCAGCGCTCGCCACCGCGATCGTCCTGGCCGCCGAACAGCCGCGCCAGTCGGCCCTTGGCAGGTGCCGCTTGCGACGGATTTCCTTTTTCGAGGACAGCCACTGTCATGCCCGCATCGCCGCAACGACCTGCTACGATGGAGCCACCCATCCCAGCGCCCACGACCAGAACATCGAGAATATTATTGTCCAACGTAGAGGGATCCTGGCGTTTTGCAGGCAGAAAGGTCGGCGTTCACGTGTCGTCCGCGCGCGATGGTATCGGTCACTTGATCCGCTTGGCGAACCTCAACAGGGCAGGCGGTACGAGATCCCTGACGAGTTCGCGCGACTTCACGGTAAAGTCTTCCTTGTCGCCCGATCCCGGACGGCGTTTGAAGTTGGTGGTCCGGTCGGGCTGGTCAGCCAGTGTCTGTGCAGAGGTATAGTAGTAAGTCGCGATCGAGCGGCGCGTCTTGCCCTCGGGCGTGGTCAAGGGATCTGGATGACCGTGATAGCTATCGAGATCGGTATTGAAAATGACGCAACGCCCGATGATCGGCGCGACCTTTTGCTCCACGGTCTTCATATCCTTCGACCATAGTTCAAGATCGCCCCCGTATTCCTCCTTCCAGTCGCTGTTGAGGTAGATCAGGACATTGATCCTGCGGCGGACATTCATCCGCTTGTGACGGTTGAAATCGGCATGGACGCCAAGATGGCCGCCGCGCAGTGTCTCGTGCAATCCGCCGCCCGCAAAATAGGGATCCGCGATCAGGCCATCGATACCTGTAAGCTCCGACAGAAATGTGAGGAAGGGTTGGCTGTTGAGAGCAGCAAACAGGCTGAAGGTCACATCCTCGAGATCGTCAGGATGAAACTGGTATTTCAGCTTCTCCTGATTGCGGGTGAAGGAAACCGATTTTTCCCGCGAGGGGAACTGCGCATCGATCCTGCGCAGGACATCCTGCGACACGAAATCGTCGATCACGATATGCGGGAAAGGGCTGGCATCGCGATATTTCCCGGCAAGCCGCTTGCCCTCGGCCTCGCACTGGTCCTGCGCGAACCTGGGGTGAGTATCGGAGCCGATGAAATCCAGAACGGCCATGATAGGGGGGACTCCTTGGACTTTGTGTTTCTGGCCCTGACGCGGAAGGACCCTTTGCCCCTTAAGCCAAGGGGCGACTGTTTACAGGAACACGCCTCAACTAAGGGCGCGCCACCATTCTTCATTCTCAAGATACCAGCGCAACGTCTTGCGCAATCCGTTTTCGAAACCGTGAACGGGGCTATAGCCCAACTCGTCTCGCGCTTTGGTCTCGTCGATCGCGTACCGCCGGTCATGTCCGGCACGATCCGTGACGAAGGTTTTCAGGCTGGAAGTCTCCTGCCCGTTGGCGGCAGGCGCGTCGGGATATCGCTGTGACAGACCGTCGATTTCCCTGAATGCCAGGTCGACTTCGGCACATACCGTATCGATGACCGTCATATTCGGTAACTCGGCGCCGCCACCGATATTGTATACCTCGCCCGGCTGGCCTTTCGAGAGGCAGGCTTCGATGCCTCGGCAATGGTCTTCGACATGAAGCCAGTCGCGCACGTTCATTCCATCGCCGTAGATCGGCAGGTTACGGCCGTGCAACGCGTTGAGCAGGAACAGCGGGATCAGCTTCTCGGGATATTGGTAAGGCCCGTAATTGTTGGAACAATTGCTGGTTGTTACCTCCAGCCCGAAGGTGTGATGATAGGCCCGCACGATGTGGTCAGAGGATGCCTTGGAGGCGGAATAGGGGGAGTTCGGCTGATATTGCGTCGTTTCGCTGAACGCCGGATCGTTCGGGCCGAGCGAACCGTACACTTCATCGGTGGAGATGTGGTGGAACCGGTGCGGCTTCCCGTCGCCTTCGTCCAGCCAGACGGTGCGCGCTGCTTTCAGCAGGCTGTTGGTCCCGAGAATATTGGTTTCGATAAACGCGTCAGGCCCGCTTATCGAGCGATCGACGTGACTCTCCGCAGCGAAATGGACGATCGTTTCGATGGTCCGCTCGCGCAGCAGCTTTTCTACAAGTTCGGTGTTGCGGATGTCTTCCACCACTAACTCTGCCTGCTCGACGCCCGCAATCGTGGACTCGTTGCCCGCATAGGTCAGGCAATCAAAGACGATCAGCGTGTCGTCGGGGTGCTTCTGCGACCAGTGGTGGACGAAGTTACCGCCAATGAAGCCGGCACCTCCAGTGATGAGAAGGTTAGCCAAGTGCTGCTTCCTCTTTCAGCATTTTGCGCAGGTTGACACGCCAGTGGGTATGCCCGTCATCCAGCAAATCGCGCGTCTTGCTGCAGTCCAGCAGGGAGAACGCAGGGCGCTTTGCCGGGGTGGGGTAGGCGCTTGTCGGAATGGGCGTGATGGGAATGGCGCGAGGCAACAGGCCGATCTCCAGCGCCTCTTCCTGGATGGCGACGGCGAAATCATACCAGCTGGCAACACCCGCATCACTGTGATGGAAAGTGCCGCTGGCATCCTTTGCAACAAGCCCCCAAATGGTGGCGGCAAGGCCCGGCGCCCATGTCGGCGCGCCAATCTGGTCTGCTACGACATTGAGCGCAGGCTTCTCCGCCATCAGCCGCAGCATGGTCCGCACGAAGTTTGCGCCACCTGCCGTGTAGACCCATGCCGTGCGAACCAGGATGTCGCCCTTGCGGACATGGTTCTCACCCTCGGCCTTGGTACGGCCATAGGCGGATAGTGGGTTTCGTGCGTCGTCCGGGCGATAGGCCTGGCTCGCATTGCCGTCGAACACGAAATCGGTGGAGACGTGAACGAGCTTGCCGTCATGCGCCGCGGCAAGCGCGGCGACGGCTTCGGCATTGATGGCGCGTGCCGTGGCTTCGTCGTTTTCCGCCTTGTCGACCGCGGTGTGGGCGGACGCATTGATGATGAGATCGGGGGCGACATCTTTCACCAGCGCACGAATTGCCGCTGCATCGGTAAGGTCGCATTCGTCGATGTCGACAGGATGCAACCGGGCCGTTTCCGGTGCAGCGGCGATCAATCCGCGACCCAGCTGGCCCTTGGCCCCGGTTATGAGAACCTTCACGAGAACGCTTCCAACCGGGCGAGCGGGCTACCCTGGCGATCCTTCGCGGAAAGCTGGACGTCGAGGCCTGCTGTCGGCCAGTCTATGCCCACATCAGGGTCATCCCAGGCCAGCGAATGTTCGTGCTGCGGCGCGTATGGCGCATCGCATTTATAAAGGAAGTCGGTGTCATCTTCCAGTGTGAGGAACCCATGGGCAAAGCCTTGCGGCACCCAGAACATGCGCTTGTTTCTGGCCGATAGCTCTACGCCGACCCATTTGCCGAAACCGGGTGAGGATCGCCGCAGGTCGACCGCCACATCGAATACCGCACCATTGGCCACACGAACGAGCTTGCCTTGCGGCCCCGGATTTTGAAAATGCATTCCTCGCAGCACGCCTTTATGCGAGCGGGAGTGATTGTCCTGCACGAAGTCGATATCGAGACCCGCCTCCGCGAACCTGGATGCACTCCAGCTTTCCATGAAGAACCCGCGTTCGTCACCGAACACTTGCGGTTCGACAATCAACGGGCCTTCGATTTCGCATTCTATGATCTTCATTGCCGCCGCCCCTCGGACAGCAGTGCCATGAGGTATTCGCCATAACCGGACTTTTTCAGCGGTGCCGCAATCTCTTCCAGCCGCGCATCGTCGATGAAGCCCTGGCGCCACGCAATCTCTTCCGGACAGCAGATTTTCAGCCCCTGCCTCTCTTCGGTAATCCGGACATAGGTCGCCGCGTCCAGCAACGACCCATGGGTGCCGGTGTCGAGCCAGGCATAGCCGCGCCCCATGATCTCCACGGAAAGCTGTCCATCATCCAGATAGAGGCGATTGAGATCGGTGATCTCGAGCTCACCACGCGCCGATGGTTTCAAATCACGTGCGCGATCAACCACCGTGTTATCGTAAAAGTAGAGGCCAGTGACGGCGTAGTTCGATTTCGGTTTAGCTGGCTTTTCCTCCAGCGATGAGGCGGTGCCCTTGCTGTCGAAATCGACGACGCCATAGGCACCCGGATCATTGACCCGGTAGGCGAAAACACTTGCACCCTGCTCTCGGGAAACGGCGTTCGATAGCAGTTCGGGCAGGCCGTGGCCGTAGAAAATGTTGTCCCCCAGAACCAGCGCGCTGGGATCGTTGCCGATGAAGTCCGCGCCGATATGGAAGGCCTGCGCCAGGCCGTCCGGACTGGGCTGCACGGCATAGCTTAGCGCTACGCCGAAATCGGATCCATCACCCAGAACACGCTGGAACTGGTCCTGATCTTCGGGAGTGGTGATGATCAGTATCTCGCGGATGCCAGCCATCATCAGCGTGGAAAGCGGGTAATAAATCATGGGTTTATCGAAAACCGGCATGAGCTGCTTCGAGACACCGCGCGTAAGCGGGTAAAGCCGCGTGCCAGAGCCCCCGGCCAGGATAATGCCTTTGCGTTTCAAGTCAGTCATTTTCCGAAGTTGGTTTCCGCTTATGGCTCTGTGTGTGGGTTTACCGCAGTGCAGCATCCGCGGATTACAGGATGTCCGATTGACGTCAAAGCCATTATTGCCTCTGGCAGGACGGGGAAGACACGGCATGGCTGGACACCAAGCGATATAGGCAATTGCGCGTATTCGTCTTTGCATTTGATGGTGCACCTATTTAACCCGGTGGCGAACATGAACGGTTGGGGCTTTCAGCGGGAAGGCACTTCAGTCGTCGTCACTTGTCTTCATCGTGGTCCCCTGCAACTTGCGGGTATTCACATTCTGGATCTCTGCATGAATATCCCAAGTTCGAGAACACGAGGCAGAACCGGTTCAAATATCGCGCAGTCTGGCCCCTTGGGCAGGGAAGCGCGCGTATTGCTAATCCAGCTGCAGGTTCTGATCGCAGCTGCCATACTTCTTGGAGGGGGTGGCTCTGCTTACGGCCTGCGTAATCTGGCGGTACAGCTCGTCGCTTTGACGATTTTGGGTCTGAATACCGGTCTGGTCCTGAAATTCCTGCGCGAAGCGCCCCGTCCGCTGCTGGCCCTGGTTATCGCCAGCATGGCGTTGCCGCTTCTCCAGATCATCCCCCTGCCTGCTGACGTGTGGCAGGCCTTTCCGGGCCGTGGCCCGGTGGCGGAAAGTTTCGCCATAACTGGTCTCGGGGCTGATCGCTGGTTCTCTCACAGCGTGAACCCGATACGTACCCTTGTCGCATTCAGCGCGACGCTCGCGCCGGCAGCGATTGTCACGCTCGGGTATTCACTCGATCGGCCTGGCCGTCTGCTGCTGGCCTGGACCGTGGTCGGCGGAGCTTTCGCAGCTTTTCTGATAGGCACTGTGCAATTGTCGACCGGGAACACTTTCGGGCTATTGTTCGATGAACGGTCTGCGCCGAACATCCTCTACACCACCTTTGCGAATCGCAATTCGACGGGGCTGTTCTTCGTGATCGCCCTTTGCCTGCTGTGCGGAATGCCACTGTCGAAAAACCCGGCGATCCTGGGTGCGAAGGTGGCGGCAGGGGTTCTTCTTCTTATCGGCACCATCCTGACCCAGTCACGTACCGGTATCACTCTCCTCGCTATTCCGCTGGGTCTCGTCGTCCTGCGGTTCTGGCTTGGCTTCACAAGCAAGTCGCCTGATAGCGCCAAGTGGCGACCGGCGCTCTGGCTGGGTGCCGGACTGGTTGCCATAGCCTTGGGTACCGTTGCTGTGTCCACCGTCACTGGTGGACGCGCTGCCGACAGCTTCGCGCGTTTCGCCACAACCATGGAATCGGATCGCCCGGAGATGTGGGAGGACGGTGTTTATGCCGCCGGCCAGTATTGGCCGGTGGGTTCGGGCATCGGATCGTTCGATGACGTTTTCCAGATGCACGAATCCCTCGAATATGTCTCTCCCCGCCGCGCGGGACGGGCGCACAACGATTACATAGAACTGGCAATCGAAAGCGGGATCATCGGTCTTGCAATTGCTGGCCTGTGGCTGGTGTGGTGCGCCTTTGCAGCGCTGCGGCCCGGCCCGGTTGCAGACCGATACATGCGTTTTGCCGCAGGCAGCGCTGTTGCGGCGATAGCGCTGCAATCCCTGCTGGATTACCCGTTGCGGAACCAGACGTTGCTGTGCGTGGCAGCGGTGCTGGTGGTTCTACTTACCAGACCGAAAGAAACCGAGGCATGATCGTTCGCGCCCTTCTTATCGTGGGCCTCTTGGCGGCAGGCGTATTGGCAACCTTCGCGCAACTGGACCAGCAGTCGCGCATCTCTCCTGCCTATGCAGGCTTCGTACCCGAACTTTTCAGCGGGAACGCCGCCCGCGAAAGGAGCAAGCTTGCCCTCCAGACTGGCGATGGCCAGCGATCGGTGCAGGAGGCGCGGACGCAGGTTTCACTTCGCCCGATGCCTGCAGAAAGCCTGTCGGTCCTTGCACTCGCGGCATTGACGACAGGCGATGGCACTATGGCCAGCGAAGCGCTTGGCGCGGCCAGCCAACGCGGTTGGCGGGAGCCGATCTCTCAATTGGCGAGCGGGCAGGCGGCGCTGCAGCAGGGGGAGTTCGCAATCGTGGCGCAGCGTGTCTCTGCCCTGCTCGCGACCGGCGAATTGCGCGAACCTGCGATGGCATTGCTGGCCGAACTGCTCGAACAACCTGACGGGCGAACAGCCTTTGCCAACCAGATAGCGTCTACGGGCTATTGGCAGTCCAATGCCCTGGTCCCGATTTCCCGCGTGGTCGACAAGGGCCATTGGGCGCAGACGCTGGCCCTGGCGCAGGACAGCGGGGCGGAGCTGGATTGTCGCCGCCTGCAAGCCTTGGCCAACGTCTATCGCAACGATGGGCGGGCAGCAGACGTGGCCCTTTTCTGGCGCGCTGATTGCGAGACCGCCTGATCGCCGCGCGGCGACGCGTTATCAGTCGATGAGGCCGTCTTTCAGCAGTCCGTTGAAATATTCGATGGTCTTTCCCAGCCCTTCGCGCAGCGGCGTCCGGGGTTTCCAGCCGTCCAGCTTCGATTGTGCCAGCGAAATGTCGGGCTGGCGCTGCTTGGGATCGTCTTCCGGCAAGGGTTCGCGCACCAGTTCGGAGCGGGAATTGGTAAGTTCGAGGACCAGTTCCGCCAGTTCGATCATCGAGAATTCACTGGGATTTCCCAGGTTCAACGGACCGGGGAAATCAGCGTCGGTGGCCATGAACCGCACGAAGCCCTCGATCAGGTCATCGACATAGCAGAACGAGCGGGTTTGCTGACCATCCCCGTAGATCGTTATCGGCTCTGCGCGCAGTGCCTGCATGATGAAATTGGAAACCACGCGGCCATCCTGCGGGTGCATGCGCGGGCCGTAGGTGTTGAAGATGCGCGCCACCTTGATCTCCAGCTGGTGCTGGCGAAAGTAATCGAAGAACAACGTCTCGGCGCAACGCTTGCCTTCATCGTAGCAGGATCGCGTGCCGATGGGGTTCACATTGCCCCAGTAGCTTTCCGGCTGGGGGTGGACCGAAGGGTCACCATAGACTTCGGAGGTCGACGCCTGAAAGATGCGCGCGTTTGTGCGCTTGGCCAGGCCAAGCATGTTGATGGCACCATGTACGCTGGTCTTGGTCGTCTGCACGGGATCGTGCTGGTAGTAGATCGGTGATGCGGGGCAGGCCAGGTTATAGATCTGGCCGACCTCGACATAGAGCGGGAATGTCACGTCGTGGCGGATCAGCTCGAACTGCGGATGGCCCTTCAGGTGCTCGATATTCGCAGGGCTTCCAGTGAAGAAGTTGTCCACGCACAGGACATGCGCCCCATCGGCGATAAGCCGGTCGCAAAGGTGAGAACCCAGAAAGCCAGCGCCGCCGGTGACCAGAATGCTTTGTCTTCCGTAAACCACGGTGCTGCCCTTGGTAATTTGTTCTGTGATCTGGTGGAGTTACCGGCGGCCCGTAGAACTTGCAATGACCCTCCGGCAGTTGCCGAACTTATGCCCAATCGATGCACTTGCGGCCGGGTTTACCTTTACCTGAGATGCGTCAGGCCATCAGATCTCAGGCGCTAGTCACAATCCGTCCTGATCCAGTCCCGCAATGCCTGTGCAGATCGGCCGTCGGCATTGCGGACCGCGAAATAGCGGCGCAGCCGGGTTATCGCCCAGCGAGGATAGGCCGTATAGCGGTACGGATCATCGGCTGTCGTATTGGCCAGCTTGCCCAATTCAACCGGGTCGGGAGAAAAGGCATTCCAGGCTGCCTGCCGCAGGGATATCGTGCTGCCTGCCTCCCGCCCCTGCCGGCGCAGCATGTCCATTTCCTTGTTTCCCTCCTCGTCCAGCAACATGGTTCGTGCAGCTTCTGTGCACAGTTCGGACGGCACGGCATCGTGCGGCAAGGCATCTTCGGGCACCCATCGTGCCCCATGCAACCGGGCGACTGCCGCGAGCAGATGCAATCCACGCTCCAGCCCGAACTCCCTGGCACGCGCAGTAACCGTGTTCCAGTCGAGCGCTTGCGAATGGGCCAGGTAATGGAGGTCCGCCAACACCAGGGGACCGTTGGCAAAAAGGTGGTGGACCGTGGCATGGGCAACCAGGTGGAGCAGGTTCGCCTCGTCCGATGGCACGCGGAACCGGCGCCCGAACAATTCGATCTCGCGTGCCGTTCCTTCGATGTAGTCTTGCAAGGTATCCAGCTTGGGCGTTGCGTAACGGTTCGCCCGGTGGTGGACCTCGTAGATTACGCCATGCTGTGGATCTTCGATCTCGGGCAGGTGGTGCATCCGCTCCACTCCGTAATGCCCCGCATTCGCGATCGTCCGGAACCCGGAGCCGAGCAGGAGGTGCCGTGCGCTCTCGGCTCTCTCCTTCGCGAAAAGCATATCGATATCGCGCATCGGCCGAAGGCCGGGCTCGGGGTAATGCGCGAATGCAAGACCAAAGCCCTTGAGCAGGATGAACGGCAGGTTCGCTTCTTCCAGGCGCGATGCGGCAAGCATCAAGGAGCGCGACTGGACAAGCGCATAGCGCATACTTTTCTGCCGCGCGTCCAACAGTTTTTCCAGGCCATCCGAAATGGACGCCGGGTTGCTGACGATCAGCGCACGATGGAGGAGCGGGGCGGTGCGGGTCGTGAAAGACAGCACCACCAGGCTTTCGAACCATGCGGGGTCACAGGTTGCGCCATCCAGTTCGATAGCCGCATCGGGATTGGCGCAAAGTCCTAGGATCAGGGCGCTGATATCGGGTTCGCAATTCAGTCCGACGTCGGTGTTAGAGGCGCTTCCCATCGTTGCGGCCTTCCATGTAGTTGACAAAACGCGCGGCGGCCACAGCCCGACCGATGCCATTGTAGATCGTGGTGCGATGATTGGCGAACCGGGCATCGGTACCATCCCATTCACGCAGATTTCTGATCAGTCGATCGGCATCGAAAATGCTATTGAGCCGGGGATTGTCCCGCATGCTTTCCAATTCGCTTTCCAGCCCTTCGCGGTAACGACCGAAATGGATGAACCAGTCCGCGCTATCGTCTCCTGTTCGCCTTTCCTGCCAGATTTTTTCTGGAAGGCGCTGTGACAGCAGCCGCCTTGCGAGCCATCGATCGGTTCCCTTGCGCACGAACTGATCCTGCGGGACGCCCCAACAAAATTCGATGAAGCTGCGGTTGGCCATCGGCAGGCGCTTTTCAATACCGGTAGCAAGTCTGGTGCCGAGGTACATTTCGGCCAGGTCGCTGTTGGCAAACGCGCGATACAACAGACGCGATGACTTGGGATCGGCGGCCAGCAGAAACTCGGGATCGAAGTCATTCGCGGCGGCGCGCTCCAACGCACCGTTTTCGCGGGCACAGTCTTCCTTCAACGGGCTCCAGTTTCCGAACGGCGTGTCGAGCGTGCCGCGCCAGCGCAGGAATGCCCGGTGAAGCGAGCGGGGCAGGTTGGGCGCGATCGCACGCCGGAAAAGCTTGCTGAGAAAAGGGTGCTCGACGGGGTCGTGGCGCAGTTCATCCAGCAGCCGCCCCCAGCGCATCGTGCGAAACCAGATTGCGAAGGCGGAGTCCCCATTGTCGCTGAAGGTGGGATTGCCGTATCCACCCTGGAACAGCACGTCGTTGCCGTCACGCGCAGCTTGTTCGAACAAGGCGAAGGGCCAATTGCCGCCGCTGCGTGGCGGCGAGGCGGCCAGCATGAAGTATTTTTCAAGGTAAAGACCGTACGGATCCTCGCCTTCCTGAAGGAAGCGGGGTTCCAGTGCCGGATATTGCGCTTTCAGCGCTTTTACATGGCTCGATTCATCAACGAAATACTGCGGCCTCGTCCCATCTTCGGTAAATTCGTCGAGCGGAACCCATGTGTACGAACGCAATTTCTGGCCGTCGGAAAGCTGTTGCAACACATAGCTGGCAATGGCTGGCGAATCGAGACCGCCCGACAGCATAATCGCCGGTTGGCGCACGCCCTCCATCGCGGCGGAAACGGCCTGCGCGAAACGCTCGTCCAGGGCTTCGACATAGTCCTCATCGGCGGCGAAGTGCACTGGCTCTATGTCGTCATAGCTCCAGCACTCGTGGACTGTCCTGGAAGAGAGGCCAAGCTCCACAACGGTGCCCCCGGCCACACGGGCATGATCGACGAACCAGCTGGCAGTCTCGTCCGAAAAATTGACGAGCATCGCATCCACCAGCCTGCGATCATCGACCTGGCTGGGCGCGCCGGCAGCGAAAAGGCTGCGGGCATTCGACGATACGACAACCTTGGCACCATCCCGCCAGTAATGAAGGGGCTGCATGCTGAAGGGCGAACGCGACAGGCGCAGGCGACGCTGGTCGGGAAACCACACGATCGCTGCATAGTCACCGTCCAGGCGACGATCGGCATCCAGACCCCATCGCGCTACCGCCTCGCAGTATATTTGCGCATTGGGTGTCTGCTTGGGCAGGCCCAGGGCCGCGCAGGTTTCCGCACGATCATTAAGGCGTCCGGCGAACACGGCGTATGCACCCGACGAGTGGCGCTGCCACGTCCTGGGGATCGAGGATGACGAGGTACGGCCAGGCCGCGAACGCTTGCCAAGCCGGGCAAACAGGATGCCCGACGGCACTGGCCCCATCTCGACTTCGCCACCGTGGCCAACGCCCATGCTGGCGGCGATGCGCTGGCCAGTGTCCTTGGAATCAGTATCCAGGTCGCCATCCATGTCGACCAGCGCACTGGCAAGGAAATGGGTCAAGACGCTTCTCTGGAGAGACTTTCTGGTCGCATCGGCAAATCAGGCTGTTCACCGAAGCTGGCGAGCGGGTGGTAAAGGGTACGGTCGCAGTGCCCGATGATCATGGTGGACTGCAATTCGACCCAGGCATGCAGGGGATCTGCATTGTGCTCCTGCGTCTTGCAGACAGACGCAATCACCAGCCGTGCGGCTATACCTCGACGGCGCAGCATCCACATGGCCACGATGGCCTTGGGCAAGCATTTCGTACCGCCGCCCATGCGCCAGCTAGCACGTTCCACGCTGCGACCGATCTGTGAAGCGATCTCCAGGCGTTCCGCAGCGCCGAGTTGATTGGCGGCACCGGACAAGGAAGCACCCAGAGTATGCTTCCAGCGCCCAATCTTCACGAAGCGCACAAGCAAACGGGCCAGTGGCAGAAGCGCGATTGCCTCCGCGACTAGCCTGCGTCTGGACCAAAGTTTCACGAATTGCGGCTCCTGAAACGCCCGCCTCAGCAGTATCGGGCGAGCCCGAGTTCGACGAGGCGCGTCACAAATGCTTCCACCGACGGGCGAATTTCGCTCTCGTCGGCGTCGTATTCGTCAGCCAAATTCCGGCAAACCGCGTCAATATCAGCCTCGTCATCGAGGCGCTGCCAGATATCCAGGCCCGTGTCCTTCAACGCGAAAAACTGGCCGGTCTCGGCATGAATCAGGACAAATTCGCCGTCAATTTCCGCGCCCTGATAGCTTTTCTCAAGCTTCCGGATTTTCACGGTGTACGGCTTTTAGAACTGATTAGCTCTGGCCGCCCGACTTGAAAGACGTACCGCCAGCCTGGCTGTTCATACCAGAAGTGCCCGCAACCGACGAAAGATCGATCGGGAGTTCATCTACCACGGGGGCGGACCAGGTTTTTTTCTCAACAGTCATAATTCAACGTCCGTCTAATTAGGGAAAATCTCTATAAACGTATATAAACAGCTGTGTGCTGCATTGCAACGTTATACGGGCGCGGTGGTCGCTTGTTCCAAGATATCGCTGAAAGCGTGGGTGAATTCCATGTTCCTGGGCCTGGTGCCTTTCCAGAACCGCACGTTCCGGGCCAACTGCGTTAACAACTTGGCGTTCTCGATAGGGCTGTTCACCGCGCGCTGGACGAAAGCAAAGTACAACGCCCCACTGGCATAGCGCATCTTATCCGCGCCGACGATGGGTTCCAGCGACACGTCGTCGCCGAATTCCAGGAACACGAGGTCGGTAAGGGGCACCGGGTCCGTCACGCTATCGGTCGGATCGACATAGAACTTGCCCGGCACGAAGGCGATTTCGCGCTTCGGAGCTACGCCCAGGTGTTCGACCGCGTCACCCCACAACTTCCGCGGCTTTCCATCGGGAAGTGCGAGCACTTGCGAATCGCTACATTGCAAAACGAGCGTGTCATCACACAGGTGCCGATATCCGCGCTCGGCGAGGCTAGCCGCCAAAGTAGACTTGCCACCGCCGGAATCGGCGGTGAAGGCCACCGTCCGGCCATCCTTTACCACTGCGCTGGCGTGAAGGGGCAGGAGACCATTCATCCAGCTTACCGTGCCCAGAACCGCTCCGACGAGATACATATTGAACTCATCCTGCAGTGCCGGGTTCGGCAGGTCGACCGTCAGGCCCTCGCCCTTGCGGTAAAGGAACATCACGCCGTTGGCCGTTTCTGCACGAAACATCGAATCGCGGATCTGGAAGCCGTCCCCGTCGTCGAAATCGGGCTGGTCCAGATATTCCGGTACCTTGCCAGATTTCACCTGCATCTCTCGATTGAGTGCGCGAAGCGGATCAGCGGCAAACCCGTTACTGCTCATAGAAATTCTGCCTTTTCGATGCTGGCACGCACATTTCGGGAAACCTTCCCTGCGTCAATCCATTCCCTTCACGTGTGCTTAGGCAATTTTCCTTAAGTGGCATTGCGTAGTATTGTGCAATGCGATACAAGCACGTTTGAACAGATGAAATTTGGCCTCTCCACAGGAGCCCCACGATGATTAAGAATATTCTCGCCGCGACCGCAGCAGCCAGCCTTACCCTGGCTCCGATTGCAGCCCAGGCCAACACCCGCGCCGCTGATGCTGGTGTTGCTATCCAGATGCCGGAACGCGCTGGCGCGTCGGTTGAGGAATCAGAAGAGGTTGGTTTCGGACTTTCGGCGGCGTTCATCGTCCTGCTGTTCGGTGCAGCCGCAGCGGCTGTCGTGATCTTCATCGAAGAAGATGGCGACGAACCTGTCGATCCCCCGGCCTCGCCCGGCGCCTGACACGTTCCAGCCCTGAAGGCGGGCTTATCAGGTTGAATGGTGTTCGGCCTTGATTTTGAAAAGAGCGCGTATCAAACGCAAGCAGTCGCCGTTACGGGGGCTATGAGAACAGGTCGCGGTGGTAGGCTTTTCGGGTCTCCACCAGCGGCCTTTTTCAATTGCGGGCCGGGCTAATCGCTTTAAACGATCGAGTTGGGCTCTCGGGAGGCGACCCGCCAACCGCTCGGTGGCTGCGCGATTGCCTTTTCAACTAAGGCGCATTCCCCGTTCACTCACCTTCGGGAACCGCGAAGGTACCTGAAACCCGTCCTTGCTGGCCGCTGGCCGTATTGCCCGCACCATCCACGCTCGACAGGCCAGAATTCAGGTCGATCACCAGGCGCCCGCCGTCCAGCGTATCGGAACCGCGACGCAAGGCGACATTCCCCGAAAGCACGATGACCCGGCGGTTGAAATCATAGACTGCGGCGCTTCCGCTGGCGCGTTCGTTACCGCGCACGACTGTCACACCGCCTGTTGCGTCGATCCGCTGGATACGAAGGCTGCCTGCGTCGGTGTAGGCGACGGTGGTGCGCGCAGCGGTAAGTCGCAGATCGCCCTGCGTGATCACGACGTCGCCCGAAAGGACGACCCGGTTCTGCCGGTCCTGCAACTCGATACGGTCTGCCGCATAGTTGACGGGCTGGTTGGAATTGAATGCAGCGATGGACTGGGCGCCAGCTACCGAACCAAACGACAGCGCGGCAATCGCGCCCGCAAGCAGGCCGCCCGTCAAACCGCGCACGGCAAGCTTCCTGATCGAAGGGTTTGGCACGACACAAGGGGCAGTCGGCTTCATCGTAGGCTCCATCATTGCATTTCCGTAGGCAGGCGCAAAAGACCCGGTACCATCCGCAGCCGGGCGTTTCCGATAAGGGCAAAGCTGCGCTCCTCCAGATCGGCGCGCATTGCATTGGCGGAGAAAGTGCCAGCGGGAATTGCACCGCTTACCTGTCCATCACCTGCCAACGTTCGGGTGGGCAGGTCTATCGTGACGTTGCGCGCCACGAATTCGTAACCGTCCGACGCTGTAAAGCGCACGATGCCGGGAATACCCATCTGCGCGTCATCGATATCATATACGCCGCGCGGCGCGGTCAGCAGTGCAGGACCGCCCGATAGCACGATTCGCGCGGTCAGATCCTGCAGCTGTACCAGCGGCACCGTGTTGCTCTGCTGGACAGCTTCGCCGGCGACGAGCGAGAAGGGGCGGCCTTCGCCATCCTGCCCGCGGTACATGGCATTATCGACGCGCATCCTGTCATCGGCGATGGCAACCTTGTTGCGATCAAGCAGGAAGCTGATCTCGCCGCGGGGGGAAAGCGGGGTGATCAGCATCATCGCTGCGATCACACCCACCAACGCGGGCAAACCAACCGCCAGTAGGCGCACGATTCGGTCGAGCGAACTGCCCGGAGCGGCGAATGCCTGGCGCCTGTTGCGCATCCTGTCGGCAGCTTTGGTCATGCAATCAATCTAGCGCCAGAGTTTATGACTCGTGGCTGAAAATGTCCTTGTCTGCCCATCCGGCTATATCAAGTCGCGCGCGGGCGGGGAGGAAATCGTAACACGCCTGTGCAAGCTCCAGCCGATCCTCACGTTCCAGGCGTTCGATCAGTATCTCGCGCAGGCGATGCAGATAGCGCACGTCGGACGCGGCATATTCGCGCTGCGCATCGTTGAGAGAGGACGCGCCCCAGTCACTGGATTGCTGCTGTTTTGACATGCTTTCGCCCAACAGTTCTTCCGTCAGGTTCTTCAGCCCGTGACGATCGGTGTAGGTGCGGGTCATCTTGCTGGCGATCTTGGTGCAGAATACGGGCGCTGCCACCACACCCAGGTAATATTCGATCGCGGCCAAATCAAACCGGGCAAAGTGGTAGATCTTCACCCGCTGCGGATCGGCCAACACGGCCTTCAGGTTGGGCGCGTCATAGCTACTGCCCTTGGCGAAACGGACGAGATGCTCGTCACCTTGGCCATCGCTGATCTGCACCACGCAAAGCCTGTCTCGCGGGGTCACGAGACCCATGGTTTCGGTATCGACGGCAACCGGGCCATCGGCAAGCACGCCTGCGGGCAGGTCTTCTTCATGATAAATTACGCTCATGGTGGATTGCCTTAGGCAATAACCCCGCCGGGTGGAAGGGAAGATACCCGTCCGGCCAAATGGTACGGCGAACTTGCGCGCAGACGATTTCGTGGCCAAACGTCGCACGGATCATGACCTTGCGAGAAATGATAAGGCGCGCATCGCGTTACAAGGGCAGGCTGACCACTATCGCCATCCTCGCCTTGCTTGGTTCGGCCAGCCTGCTGTCGATACCTGCACTGGCCGGTTCGCTGCTGGGCGGAGCGGTATCAGGCTTTTCGGTGGGCGCGGGTATGGTTACGCTGATGCTGGTGGTTGCGCTGGCGCTGACTGCCTTCTTCGTCCTTGCGTCCAGCATGGTCACCGCCAGCACTTCTGCACGTATCCTGGCAGATCTGCGGTGCGAGATATTCGATCACGTCGCCCGTCTCCCGCTGGAATTTCATGATTCGAGCGAACAGGGCGATCTTATCGCGCTGGCGACCCAGGAAGTCAGCAAGCTCAGCGGCTTTCTCACCTCCACGCTGGCCAACGTTCCTGCGATGCTCGCCACATCGTTGGGTGCCACGATCATGCTGTTCTTCATCGATCCGGTCCTCGCGCTGGTCATTCCCGTCCTCGTTCCGATGTTCTACGTGTTGCTCAAGCTTGTATCCCGGAAGCTGCGAAAGCTGGCGGCCAGGGCGCGAGAGGCCGAGGCGAAAGTCTATTCCGAGGCCGAAAGCCATTTGCAGATGACAATGGTGGCAAAGTCCTTCGCGGCAGAGGACGCGCAAAGCACGCGTTATGCCGCCGTGGTCGAGGAAGCGCGCGGCAGGATGGTTGCGGTAAACCATGCAGGCGCGGCAATCGGCCCTCTCACCGGCCTGCTGGCAGGCTGCGCGGCGATCTTCGTCATCGTCATGGCAGGCAACCAGCTTTCCGGCGGTGAGAAAAGCCCGGCCGAGCTGTTCACTTTCCTGTTGTACGCTGCCCTGCTGACAAGACCCATTGGCGCACTGACGAATGTCTACGGCCAGTGGCAGATCGTGAAAGGCACGCTGGCCCGGCTGCGCGAGGTGCTTCATCTGCCGCTGGAGCCGGGATATCGCTTCGAAAGGCAGATCGATGACGTTCGCGGTGCTATTGCCTTCGAAGGCGTAAGCTTTGCCTATGAAGGCAGGGCAAGGCTGCTGCATGATCTGGACCTCGCCATATTACCGGGACAAACCGTCGCGATCGTTGGCGAAAACGGTTGCGGGAAGTCCACCTTGGTCAAGCTTCTGCAGCGATTCTACGATACGGACGAGGGGCGCATCACGCTTGACGGGGTGGATATAACCCAGCTCGACGTGCGTTTCCTGCGGCGGCAGATCGGCTATGTCCCGCAGCGCGCACTCCTGTTCAACGGTACGATCCGCGAGAATATCCTGTTCGGCAGCCAGTCGGCGGACGGCGAACGGCTGGAGCGGACATTGCAACTGGCGCAGGCGAAAGATTTTATCGCGCGTTTGCCCGATGGGCTCGACACGAGGATCGGCGACAACGGTGTGCGCTTATCGGGCGGTCAGCGTCAGCGCATCTCCCTTGCGCGCGCGCTGCTTTCCGATCCTGCGGTTCTGGTCTTCGACGAGGCGACAGCAATGTGGGATCTGGAAAGCGAGGCTGCTTTTGTAAGCTCCTGCAAGGAAGCGCTGTCCGGACGCACCGTTCTTGTCATCACCCACCGCCCGGCCAGCCTTGCCCTGGCGAACCGGGTCATCGCCCTGGTTGACGGTCAGTGTACGGAACTGGCTGGCCCCTCCCTCGAAAAGGTTCTTTCCGGGCGTGTGGAGGAAGCCGTGGCACAAGTTGCCGAAACCGACGCGAGCAAATCGTGAGCCTGGATGACCGCATGCCCTCCGGCTGGGCTCACGTACTCCGCCCGGCTCTCGCTACCGAAACTGCGCGGCATCTGCGCCAGTGGCTCGACGCGCAGGAAGCGGCGGGCGAAGTGGTCTATCCGCCGCCCGGCTGCCGGTTGCGGGCGCTGGAGCTTACGCCGCTGGACGCGGTGCGCGTCGTGATCCTGGGGCAGGATCCCTACCATGGGCCGGGACAGGCGCACGGGCTTTGCTTCTCCGTGGCCGATGGCATTCCCCCGCCGCCCTCGCTCAAGAACATCTTCAAGGAACTGGAAAGCGACCTGGGTCTCACCCGGCCCGATCACGGCAATCTCGAACATTGGGCGCGGCAGGGTGTGCTGCTGCTCAACAACACGCTGACCGTTGCCGAGGGACGGGCGGGCAGCCACGCGGGCAAGGGGTGGGAAGCCATCACCGATGCCTGCATCGCGGCCGTGGCAGAGCGGGAGGAACCGACGGTGTTCATCCTGTGGGGTAGCCACGCACAGGCCAAGGCTGCGCGAATACCCGAACTGCGCGATGCCCGCCGGCACTTGCTGATCGAAAGCCCGCACCCCAGCCCGCTTTCCGCCTATCGCGGCTTCTTCGGTTCGCACCCGTTTTCGCGGGCCAATGCCTTCCTGGAGGAGCACGGGCGCAGCAGTATCGACTGGCACCTTTGACAAGCATGCAGCTTGTAGGACATCGTGCCGCGATATGACCGAGGACGACGCCCGCACTGCGCTGACCCGGCGCCTTGCCGAACTGGAGCGGCTGGACGCCTTGAGCGAGGAAGGCCGCGCGCCCGTTACGCTGCAGCAGAACAGCGTAGGCCGCCTCAGCCGCATGGACGCGATGCAGCAGCAGGCGATGGCTCAGGCGGAAGAACGCCGCCGCCGTGCAGAGCGCACCCGCATCACCGCTGCGCTTGACCGGCTGGACGAGGGCGAGTGGGGCTATTGTGGCACTTGCGGGGAGGGGATTGCAGCAGGGCGCCTGCGCAACGATCCCAGCGTCGTGCAATGCCTGGACTGTGCCGCCCGGCGTGATTGAGGGCCCTTGGCGCCAGCAAGATTTCCCGACCCGGCAGGAACGCTTCTTAAACGCTTCGCACCCTATGGTTGCCGCTGAATTAGGCAATCCGCGCGCCGTCAACGGCTGCGTGCGCACAGGGATAACGCATGTACATCAACCAGACCCAACTGGCCGACCCGAAAGGCCAAGTGGAAGCAAGCGATGCGATGGTGGATCGTTTCGACGTGGCGATGATCGGCCTTGGCTATATCGGCCTGCCGACCGCCGCCATCATCGCGCGCGCGGGCCTTTCCGTGCGCGGCGTGGATATTTCGCGGCGGATCGTGGATCTGATCAACCAGGGTGAAGTGCATATCCAGGAAACGGATCTCGATGCGCTGGTGAAGAACGTCGTTACCGACGGGATGCTGACCGCGTCTACAGAGCCGCCGGTGGCCGACGTGTACCTTATTGCCGTGCCCACGCCCCTGGCAGAGGGAAATACGCCCGATATCTCGATGGTGCTGGATGCCGCGCGGCTTATCGCGCCTGTTCTGCCTGCTGGTGGCTGCGTTATTCTGGAATCCACCTCGCCCGTCGGCACGACGCAGCAGATTTGCGCGGTGCTGGCCGAGTTGCGCCCCGATCTCGCGATCCCCGGCCACTGCGGTAACAAGACGCCCGACGTTCACATCGCCTATTGCCCGGAGCGCGTCCTGCCCGGCAAGATCATCGAAGAGCTGGTGGCGAACGATCGCGTGGTGGGCGGCATGACGCCCGAGTGTGCGCGCATGGCGCAAAGTTTCTACACCCGTTTCGTGCGCGGCGATTGTATCACGACTACGGCCGGCGTTGCCGAAATGGTGAAGCTGACAGAGAACAGTTTTCGTGACGTGAACATCGCCTTTGCCAACGAACTGTCGCTGGTGGCAGAGCACATGGGCATCGATGTGTGGGAAGTGATCCGGCTGGCCAATCGCCATCCGCGCGTGAATGTTCTGCAACCCGGCCCCGGTGTGGGCGGCCATTGTATCGCTGTGGACCCGTGGTTCCTCGTCTCCAGCGCGCCGGAACAGGCAAGGGTAATCCGCACCGCGCGCGAAGTGAACGATGCCAAGCCCGATCACGTCGTCAGCCGTCTCACCGCCATGCTTGAAGGCAGTCCGGGCGCCAAGATCGCACTGCTGGGCCTCGCCTTCAAACCCAATATCGACGATTTTCGCGAAAGCCCCGCGCTGGCAATCGCGGCGAAGGTGGCGGCGCGATATGGCGAGCGCGTGCTGGTGGTGGAGCCTTTCACAAAGGAACTCCCCGCCCCGATGACGACAACCGGAGCACGCCTGGTAAAATACGAAGAGGCCATGGCAGAGGCCGACCTTGTGGGCTTGCTGGTGGATCATGATGCCTTTCGTTCGGCACCACGCTATCTCAGCGCCGACAAGATCATCTACGATACCAGGGGCATGTGGGCGCAATGAAAGAAGCGGATACCGCGATGCCGCGCATTCTCGTGTGTTTCGGTACGCGGCCCGAGGCGATCAAGATGTTCCCCGTGGTCCATGCCTTGCGCGAGCATGGCGGCATGGACGTGCGCGTTGCCGTGACGGCACAGCACCGCGAAATTCTGGACCAGGTGCTGCAGGTCGGCGGCATCGTGCCGGACATCGACCTGGACCTTATGCGGCCCGATCAATCGCTGGACGAACTTGCAGCCCGCATTCTCACCACCTTCGGCAAGGCGCTGGACGAGTGGCAGCCTGCGCGCGTGCTCGTTCACGGCGATACGCTCACCACGATGATGGTGACGCTGAGCAGCTATTTCCGCAAGATCCCGGTCGGCCATGTCGAGGCCGGTCTGCGCAGTGGCAATATCTATTCGCCATGGCCGGAGGAAGTGAACCGCAAGGTGGCGGGCGCCATCAGCGACCTGCATTTCGCACCAACCGATGGCGCGGCGGCAGCCCTGCGCGCGGAAAACGTGCCGCAAAGCGCAATTCATGTCACGGGCAATACGGTGATCGACGCGCTGTTCGCCACGCGCGACAAGGTGGCGGACGAGCCAGCGCTGGCGTCCGGTTTAGACATGGTGGCGGCGCGGTTTGCAGGCAAGCGTATTATCGCGCTGACCGCGCATCGACGAGAGAATTTCGGCCAGGGCATGCAGGATATCGCGCAGGCCATATCCGACCTTGCGACCCGCAATGATGTGGCCGTGATCTTCCCCGTCCATCCCAATCCCAATGTTCGCCCCGTAATGGAGGCAGCGCTGGGCGGGCGTGAGAACATAGCCCTCATCGAACCGCTGGATTACCCGCACTTCGTCCGCCTCATGGAAATGGCCGACTTGTTGCTGACGGATAGTGGCGGCGTACAGGAAGAGGGACCGAGTTTTGGCAAGCCGGTGCTGGTTATGCGCGATACGACCGAACGGCCCGAGGGAATTACCGCCGGAACCGCCAGGCTGGTGGGTACGGATCGCGCGCTGATCGTTCGCGAAGCCACGCGCCTGCTGGATGACAGAGATGCTTACAACGCGATGGCCCGCGCGCATAATCCCTATGGCGACGGCAAAGCATCACGACGGATCGCGCGGGCAGTGGCCGCCGCTCATGGTGTCGGTACCCCGCGCTAGTCGTTCGCGCGGAGCAACCGCCTGTTAGAAGGGCCGGAACACGCTCAGCAATGGGACCGTCTGGATGATGTCGCGGAATGTCTGCCGGGTCCGCGAACCATCGACCACGATGATATCGCCGCGGTAGATAGCCGGATCAGGCTCCTGTCCACGGCGGATGGTCGTGAGGTCGAATCCTGCGGCCATGCGCTGGCCGTCGATCTGGCGGAACACGATAACGGTGCCGGCATTGGCGTTCTGGTCCAGCCCGCCGCCAAGGGCGATGGCCTGGAGCAGGCTGATCTCGCCGAAGGTCGGATAGATACCCGGTTCGTTGACGGAACCTTCCACCGTGACGGAGCTGCCGGTCGCTTCCATCACGCCCACCGTGACATCGGGATCGCGCAGATACTGCTCCGACAATGCGGCCGTGAGGGTTTCCTGAAACTCGATAGTCGTCTTGTCGGCGGCAGAAACGCTGCCGACCAGCGGCATTGCGATATTGCCGGTCAGGTCGACCTGGTATTCGCCCGAAAGCTCCTCCACCTGGAAGACGTTGATCGAAAGCTTGTCGAGCGGAGCGATCCGGTAGTCTTCGGTGAGCCGGTTCATGGTCGGGGCATCGGGCCGACCGAAGCCTGCCGTGTCGTAGGATACGTAATCGCTGCGCGAGTTTCCGGCGCAGGCAGACAACAACACGGCAGCGCCCACGACGCCCGCCCACTTCACTGATCGCAAGGATTCAGGTTTCGTACGACCAATCATCAAATCATCTCCATTCAGGGCAAGGCTTTCGCTTAGATAGCCGCGCCTCGCAACCTAAAAATCATCGGGTACCAGAGCAATAGCCTATCTGCGATCGCTGACCGGACACCTGTCGTTGCGCCAAGGCTGAAGTGCGGGTGGATGGCCCATCCGGTTTTGACCTGACCTGAACGATTACGGCAAGTTAGCCTAATCCACGTGGAGAAAGGCGGCCAGCGGGTAGCGTCCGACGACTGCATCGTTGCAATCGAGGACAGTGACATCCTGCGCCATGTGCAACCGCCCCGTGCCGATCTCGCAGGAGGCGTAATGCCGGGCAACGCTTTTCGCGACGAGGCCCACAACCGTCGCATCGGGCAGGTCCATGCAAACCTCCCGTGTGCGCCTGTTGCCACGCTCCAGATAGAATCGAAAGTCCGGCATCGCGTTCCCTTCCCCCCGGACTCACAGCAGCGATGTTACGGTTTGATGACAATCGGGGTGCAAGTTGCCGAACCTGCGCTATGACACTCGCATGGCCGCTTTTGGATGCATCCTGCTGATGGTACTGCCGCTGCTGGGGCTGGTTATCGGCGGCTGGCTGGCCGGACCCGACGGCATGATCTGGGGCGCGGTCGCCGGGTTCGTCGTGGCTTTGGCCATCATCGGCGTTTTGGGATACGGCCTGGTGAAGGCACGCCGCCGCTGAATGGCCTCAGGCCTGGAAATAAGCTTGAGATAGGGCGAAATCACGAAAAACAGCGCTGTGACCCGTTGCTACAGCATGATCGCTACAAGAAAGGCGGCAACCGCTCGCGACAACTGGCCGGAAAGGACATCGTGAATGGCACGCAAGCCGCGCTATCGCGGCAGTTCGGTAACGCCCATCAGCGCCTCGTCCACTGAGGCTGCACATTGGCGACCTTCGCGGATGGCCCAGACGACCAGCGACTGGCCCCGGCGCATGTCACCACAAGCGTAGATCGCCGGGTCCGAAGTGCGGTAGTCCTTCACGTTGGCATCCACGTTGCCGCGATCGGTCAGTTCCACGCCGCTCTGTTCCAGCATGCCCTGCTTGCGCGGGTGGACGAAGCCCATCGCCAGCAGGATGAGGTCGGCGGGCAAGGTGAATTCGCTTCCCGGCACTTCGGTCAGCTTGCCCTCAGACCAGTCTGCACGCACGCACTTCAGGCCCGTGACCTTGCCGTCTTCGCCCACCACTTCCTTGGTGAGAACGGCCCAGTCGCGCTCCACGCCTTCTTCATGGCTGCTGGAGGTGCGCAGCTTCATCGGCCAGTCGGGCCAAGTCAGCAGCTTGTTTTCCTTCTCGGGCGGCTGCGGCATGATCTCGATCTGGGTCACGCTTCTCGCGCCCTGCCGGTTCGACGTGCCCACGCAGTCTGAGCCGGTATCGCCGCCGCCGATCACGATCACGTGCTTGCCCGTGGCGGTTAGCGAACCGCGCGGGGCGGCGCGGGTCTCGTCGTCGCCAGCGTTGCGCTTGTTCTGCTGTGTGAGAAATTCCATCGCCAGACGCACGCCGGGCAATTCCGCACCGGGGATTTCCAGCATGCGGGGATGTTCGGAGCCGCCGGAGAACACGATGGCGTCGAAATTCTCCTTCAGGTTCTTCACCGAGATATCGACGCCCACCTCGGTGCTGGTGCGGAAGGTGACGCCTTCGGCCTCCATCTGCACCGCGCGGCGATTGATCTGGCTTTTCTCCATCTTGAAGTCAGGAATGCCATATCGCATCAGCCCGCCCACGCGGTCGCTCTTCTCGAACACGGTGACCGAATGGCCCGCGCGCGCCAGCTGCTGTGCACATGCCATGCCAGCGGGGCCCGATCCGACCACCGCCACGCTCTTGCCGGTCTTTTCCTCCGGCACCTGCGGCTTGACCCAGCCTTCCTTCCATCCGCGATCGATGATCGCGCATTCGATGCTCTTGATGGTTACCGGCTCGTCCGTGATATTGAGCGTGCAGCTTGCCTCGCACGGGGCGGGACAGATGCGGCCCGTGAATTCGGGGAAGTTGTTGGTGGAATGCAGCACTTCCAGCGCGTTCTTCCAGTCGCCTTCGTAGACGAGGTGGTTCCAGTCCGGGATGATGTTGTTCACCGGGCAGCCGTTGTGGCAATAGGGAATGCCACAGTTCATGCAGCGGGCGGCCTGGTTCTTCAGGCCTTCCTCACTGTGCGGAATCATGAACTCCTTGTAGTGCTTCAGCCGTTCTTCCGGCGCATCATAGCTGCGATCCTGGCGATCGATCTCGAGGAAGCCTGTTTCTTTTCCCATCGTGCTAACCCTTATTCCGCCGCGACCGAGGCGGCTTCTTCGCGCTCAGCTTCAAGCTGCTTCAACGCGTGTGCATAATCTGTCGGCATCACCTTCCTGAAGTGAGTTACCGCATTGTCCCAGTCCGCCAGCAGAGCCGCCGCGCGGGCAGAGCCTGTGTGCAGCTTGTGCCGTTCGAGCATGATCTTCAGGCGGGCCGCATCGTGATACAGCGGATCGCCCATGCCAAGATCGTCGACGGTTGAGGGGCGCTGTTGCGGAACGCCGGTACCTTCGGGATCGTCGGCATTCGCGGCGATGGGTTGCAGTTCAACCTGCGCCAGGTTGCAGCGGCTCTCAAACGTTCCATCGGGGTCGTAGACATAGGCGATGCCGCCGCTCATCCCGGCGGCAAAGTTGCGACCAGTCTTGCCCAGTACGGCCACAACGCCGCCGGTCATGTACTCGCAGCCATGATCGCCTGTGCCTTCGACCACCGCGACCGCGCCCGAATTGCGCACGGCAAAGCGTTCGCCTGCAACGCCGCAGAAATAGGCCTCGCCCGAAATCGCGCCGTAGAGGCAGGTGTTGCCCACGATGATATTCTCGCTGGGGTCGCGTTGTACGTTGTCCGGCGCACGTACGATCACGCGGCCACCCGAGAGGCCCTTGCCGACGTAGTCGTTGGCATCGCCAACCAGATCCAGCGTGACGCCATGCGCCAGCCATGCGGCAAAACTCTGTCCAGCGGTGCCGGTGAAATTGATTCGCACGGTATCGACAGGCAGACCCTTGTGGCCATGGGCTTCGGCCACCCGGCCCGAAAGCATGGTGCCCACCGCGCGGTTCAGGTTGCGGATCGGGTAGGACAGCTGCACCGCCTCGCCCTTTTCAATCGCAGCCTTGCAATCCTTCACCAGCGTGTTGTCCAGCGCGGCCTCCAGCCCGTGGTCCTGCGACAGATGGTTCCACAGTGGAACATCCGGCGCCAGTTCCACCCGGTGCAGCAATTTCGACAGATCAACGCCGTCGGCCTTCCAGTGGCGGATGGCGCGGTTCATGTCGATCTTGTCGACGCGGCCGATCATCTCCTCCACCGTGCGGAAACCCATTTCGGCCATGATCGCGCGCAATTCCTCGGCAACGAAGAAGAAGTAGTTGATCACGTGTTCCGGCTGCCCGACGAACCGCTTGCGCAGCTCCGGGTTTTGCGTGGCAACGCCCACGGGGCAGGTGTTGAGGTGACACTTGCGCATCATGATGCAGCCTGCCGCGATCAGTGGGGCAGTAGCAAAGCCGAACTCGTCCGCGCCCAGCAATGCGCCGATGGCAACATCGCGGCCAGTGCGAAGCCCGCCGTCCACCTGCACCGCGATGCGGCTGCGCAAGTCGTTCAGGAGCAGCGTCTGCTGCGTTTCGGCGAGGCCGATTTCCCAGGGGGAGCCAGCATGCGTCAGGCTGGTGAGCGGGGAGGCGCCCGTGCCGCCCTCGTAGCCGGAGATAGTCACGTGATCCGCGCGGGCCTTGGAAACGCCTGCGGCCACAGTGCCCACACCCACTTCAGATACCAGCTTTACCGAGATGCGCGCCTTCGGCTGCACGTTCTTCAGGTCGTGGATCAGCTGCGCCAGATCCTCGATCGAGTAGATATCGTGATGCGGCGGCGGAGAGATCAGGCCTACGCCCGGCGTGGCATGGCGAACGGCGCCGATGCGCTTGTCCACCTTGTGACCGGGTAGCTGGCCGCCCTCGCCGGGCTTTGCGCCCTGCGCCATCTTGATCTGGATATCATCCGAATTGGCGAGATATTCCGTGGTCACGCCAAACCGGCCCGAGGCGACCTGCTTGATCCGGCTGCGCATGGAATCGCCATTGGGCAGCGGCACGAAGCGTTCCGGCTCCTCCCCGCCTTCGCCGGTGTTTGAGCGGCCGCCGATCCGGTTCATGGCGATGGCCAGCGTGGAATGCGCCTCGTGACTGATGGAGCCGAAGCTCATCGCGCCGGTGCTGAAGCGCTTCACGATTTCCTCGGCCGGTTCGACTTCGGAGATGTCGATCGCCTCGTCGGCCTTCTTCAGTTCCATCAGGCCGCGAATGGTCAGCAGGCGTTCGGCCTGTTCGTTGATGGATTTGGCGTATTCATTATATTGCTCTTGCGCGTTTGCCCCCCGCTCGCTGCGCACGGCATGCTGCAACTGGGCGATGTTCGCAGGCGTCCAGGCGTGTTCCTCGCCGCGCAGGCGGTACTGGTAGATGCCGCCCACATCCAGCATGTTGCGATAGATGGGGTTGTCACCATAGGCGGCCGCATGACGACGCACGGTTTCCTGCGCTACCTGTTCCAACCCGATACCTTCGATGGTGGTGGAAGTGCGGGTGAAATAGGCGTCCACGAACTTGGTGGAGAGGCCCACCGCGTCGAAGATCTGCGCCCCGCAATAGGACTGGTAGGTGCTGATGCCCATCTTGGACATCACCTTGCGGATGCCCTTGCCCACGGCCTTGATGTAATTCTGCTCGACCGTGACGGCGTCCAGTTCGGGGAACTTGCGCGCGCGCAGGTCTTCCATCGTTTCGAACGCGAGATAGGGGTTGATGGCCTCCGCACCGTAGCCTGCCAGGACGCAGAAATGGTGCACTTCGCGCGCCTCGCCTGTTTCCACCACGATACCGGTCTGCATGCGCAGGCCCTGGCGCACCAGCTGGTGATGCACAGCGGCGGTTGCCAGCAGGGCGGGCATGGGAATGCGGTCCGGCCCTTGCTTGCGGTCGGACAGGATCAGGATGTTCTTGTCCTGCAACACGGCCTCTGTCGCGGCCCAGCACATTTCCTTGATGGCCATTTCCAGGCCATCGGCACCTGTATCCGCATCCCAGGTGATGTCGATGGTGGCGGTGCGGAACGCGCCGTCCAGGCTGGCCTCGACGGAACGGATCTTCTCCATGCCCTTGTTGGTGAGGATCGGCTGGCTGATTTCCAGGCGCTTGTGCGTACCGGCTTCCTGCCCCAGCAGATTGGGCCGCGGGCCGACCATGGTCAGCAGGCTCATCACCAGTTCCTCCCGGATCGGGTCGATCGGCGGGTTGGTAACCTGCGCAAAGTTCTGCTTGAAATAATCGTACAGCAGGCGGCTGCGGTTCGACAGCACGGCAATCGGCGTATCGGTGCCCATCGAACCGATGGGATCGTCCCCACTGGTTGCCATCGGCTCCAGGAAGCGGGCGATATCCTCCTGCGTGTAGCCGAAGGCCTGCTGGCGATCGAGCAGACTCACGGCATGCTCCTGCACGGCATCCTCGTCCACCTCGATCGTGTCGAGGTCGCGCAGCTTGTATTGCGCGGCTTCCAGCCATTCTTCGTAAGGCTGGGCATTGGCGAGCTGCGCCTTCAATTCCTCGTCCTCGACAATGCGGCCTTCTTCAAGGTCGATGAGTAGCATGCGGCCCGGTTGCAGCCGCCACTTGCGGGTGATCTCTTCCTCGCCAAATGGCAGCACGCCGCTTTCCGAAGCAAGACAGACGAGATCGTCCTTCGTCACGCAATAGCGCGCGGGCCTCAGGCCGTTGCGATCCAGCGTGGCGGCGATCTGGCGGCCATCGGTAAAGGCCACGGCAGCAGGGCCGTCCCACGGTTCCATCAGGGCGGCGTGATATTCGTAGAATGCCCGACGCTTGGGGTCCATCAGGTCATTGCCGTTCCACGCTTCGGGGATCAGCATCATCATCGAATGGGCAAGACTGTAACCGCTCAGCAAGAGCAGTTCCAGCGCGTTATCTAGGCAAGCCGTGTCGGACTGGCCGTGCGGCACGATCGGCCACAGCTTGTCGAGGTCCGCCCCGAAGAGATCGCTTTCCATCGTGCGGCGGCGCGCGTTCATCCAGTTCACATTGCCGCGCACCGTGTTGATCTCACCATTGTGACAGGCAAGGCGGAACGGCTGGGCAAGACGCCAGCTGGGGAAGGTGTTGGTGGAAAAACGCTGGTGCACGAGGCCCAGCGCGCTTTCGCAGTCGGGATCGCGAAGATCGTCGTAGAAACTGCCTACCTGGTTTGCCAGCAGCAGCCCCTTGTACACCACCGTGCGGCTGGAGAAGCTGGGCATGTACAGCTTTTCCAGGCCGGGCATGGCATGCTTTTCGGCCAGTTCCTTCAGCGGGTTCTGGGTCTGTTTGCGGATAACGATCAGCTTGCGCTCGAAAGCATCCTGATCGGCGCAATTGTCGCCACGCGCGATAAAGCACTGGCGGATGACCGGCATGGAATCGAGCACCGCCTTGCCCAGCCCGTCGGCCGTGGTGGGCACATCGCGCCAGCCGATCAGTTGCTGGCCTTCCTTGGCGATGAATTTCTCGAACTGGGAGGTGATGAAATCGCGCGCATCGTCCTGCGGCGGCATGAAACACATGGCGACGGCATATTCGCCCTTCGGAGGCAGGGTCAGCCCCTCGCTGTCCGCCCAGCGGCGATAGAGCTTGTCGGGAATCTGGATAAGAATACCCGCACCATCACCCAGCAGCGGGTCTGCGCCCACCGCGCCACGATGATCGAGATTGGCCAGAATTTCCAGGCCCTGGGTAATGATATCGTGTGAAGCCGTGCCCTTGATATGGGCAACGAACCCCATGCCGCAGTTGTCGTGCTCGTTTACGGAATCATACAGACCCTGGGTGACGGGATATTCGGTCAATCTTCAACTTCCTGTGCCGCGTGCATGCTCCGGGCGGAAGAATAGCACGCCCCGGAACCGGTTTCACCGGTAACGAAACGCGAATCAACAGCCTAAAGCTGCACGAAAATTTCGCGAAGCGCCCTCATGGCGACAGGAAGCAATTTTTGCAAGGTTTGGTGCACCGCAAAATAGCTTCGCGGCGGAAAAGTTCGGGTTTGCGAGTTACTTGCCCATGCGTTGCAAATTCATCAGCGCTTCGCGCAAGGCCCGCTCGTTGTCATCGTTCGAAGGCTTGGCGCGTTCTGCCCGTTGCGCGGGGGCGGTATTGCCCTGCATACGAGGCGGATCGAACGCACGCGATGCAGGCGCCCTGGTCGCCCGGCCGGACTGGTTTGGAAACAGCACCGCAGGCTCGGCGCTGCCTTCTTCAGGCTCCGGTTCGTCGATGCGGACGAATTCCTCGGCGTCGCGCTTGAAAGGATTGATCTGGGCGACTGGTGCTAAGTCCGCAGGTTCGTCCTCTTCGACTTCGCTACTTTCTATAACTGCACCTGCGGTGTGTGATGGGGCCGGCTGATCGAAAGCAGGGCGCGGCGTGGGCTCTGGCTCGCCCTCGCTGGTCAGCGGCAACGTGAAGGATGCGGCGAGGTCGTTGATTTCGTCGTCCTCGTCGTACTCTTCGCCCATGGCGGCGGCGGCGATGCCGGTCAGGGCACCGTAACGCTGGCCCGGAACCGCATCGGTATATCCGGACGAGATGCCGAAACCGGGCTGTGCCGATGCGTCGGCGACCTCGAGAGTTTCTGGCTGAACCTGCGAACGTGTCTCCCGCTCGAAGGCCAGGGGCTCGGGCTGTGCTTCGGGCTTCCTGGCGTGATTGCCGAAATAGGCCGCCATCGCCTGCGCGGCTTCATCCGCTGCGGCGGTATCGAATTCGTCCGGCACCGGCGCTTCTGCCATTTGGGTATGGCTCTCGTCTTCGCCATTTTCTTCCGCGAGTTCGATTGCGGGCGAAGCCGTCGCGATTCTGCCTGCAGCCTTCTCGGCACTCCATTCACGGTGCTTTTCCAGCGTTGAGCCGAGGCGCTGTACGAGCTGGACGAGGCCATTGGAATGCGCTTCCGTTTCGTCCGCTTCCACGGCCGCGACAGGAGGGTCCGTGTCCCCGCCAGCATCGGGCGCGAAGTGCTTGTTCTCCATCTCCTCTGCCGGGTGCGACGATGCTTTGAAAATCTGCTTGTCGGACACACTATCCTCGCTCTCTTCCCCGAACTCGTCTTCCGGGGCGAATTGTCGCTCTTGGTCATGATCGACGGGCGTGTCGCTCATGGGGTCGCTGTTGTCGGTGCCTTCGTCATGTCGGGCCATGGATGGCGGCGAGAAGGACAAGGGTTCCCCGGCGGTCGCGCAGGATTCCACCGCCTTGCGATAGCCGACTTCGATTACAGGACGGGCTGAATTTCCGGAGGCGATGAAGTCCTGCCGCTCGTTCCGGGTGGCCTCGACCTGCTGCGACGTTGGTTCGCCATCGATCAACTCCGAGTCGGAATCGAGGTCGAGTGGCTCTTGCGCATCTCCGGTTTCCTGTTCGAGCTGCCGGGACGTTTCGTCGTGAAGAGAGGTATCCGAAACAAATTCCTGCCTTGCTGGCGCGGCTTCCGGTTCGGCGTTCTCGTCCACCTCCTGGTTCTCTTCCACCAGCGCATATTCTTCATCCGTCGCATATGCATCGGCATCATGCGGCTCTTCGCAAGCGCCGGGAAGTGGAGCGATGTTGAGGTAGTCGCTTGGACCTTCCTCTTCGGTAACCGCCAGCGCACGTCGGCGACCGGAAGGCTGGGGGAAAGCGTCGTGGTTATCGATATCGTATTCGCCGATGTCCTGAGAGGGATCGAGCGGTTTGCGATGGTTGTCGGCAGAGATGCCGATCTGCTTCTGCTTTGGTTTTGCCAACCGCTTTGCCAGGATCAGGCCCAGCAGCGCGCCAAAGGCAGTCGCGACCAGCGCCACCAGCGCCTGTGCCGTGAAGCCGAGCGGCGGGGCGGCCATCGGCAGCACGGAGGCAAGGCCGATAGCGAGAACCATGCGCTCAAGCAGCGCAAGCGGCACGATGAGGCTGCCGATCCCCAGCAAGGCGGCAAACCACAATGCCACGATCCATGGGAAGGCGGGATCTGCTGTTATGGGCGGCTTGCCCGCTTTCGCGGCGGGCGCCTGCGCCATCACTTCAAAATGATCTGGGCTCGTTGCCACGTGCCAATCCTGTTCCTGCGCCGCTTGGGGTTCCCGCTATCGCAGCCAGGTCAGGCAGCGGCGGACGTACGGCCATCGTCGGATTCGCCTAGCAGGCGAAGGTAAACGACCTGATAACGCTGTGCGTTGCTGGCCCAGTCATGGCGGGTGCGAACATGCTGCCGGGCAGCGGCGCGGATCGCATCCCAATCGTCTTTCCTGTCGACCAGATCGGCCAGCGCAGCAGCGCAGGCCGCGGGATCGTCCGGCGCGAACAGAACGCCGGTTTCGCCGTCGCGAATGAGCTCGCGGTGCCCGCCCACGTCGCTGGCGGCCACCAGTTGCATCTGGGCATTGGCTTCCAGCGGCTTCAAAGGGGTGACGAGATCGGTCAGCCGGCTCTTTTTACGGGGATAGGCCATGATGTCGGTAAGGGCGTAGTATCGTTCCACTTCCCCATGAGGAACGCGGCCGGTGAAGTGGATGCGATTCGCGACCGGCGATGCGGCGGCCTGCGCGCGCAGACTTTCGTCCATCGGGCCGCCCCCCACCAGCAGCAGGTGCGCACCCGCGTGGCGCCGCACCAGCATGGGCATGGCGGCGATCAGATCGTCCAGCCCCTCGTAATCGTAGAAGCTCCCGATAAACCCGATCACCGGCCCTTCGGTAATGCCGAGCTCTTGTGCCAGCGCCTCGTCGCGAGAGGCTGGCTCTCCGAATGTCGTCAGGTCTACGCCATTGGGCATTATGCCGATCTTTTCCGGCGCAAAGCCGCGCGACACCAGATCGTCCTTCAGCCCGTGGCAAATCGTCACCACTGCGTCCGCCCCGCGCACGGCAAGGTTTTCCAGCTGGCGGGTAAAACGGTATTTCAGCGACCCTTCCCGGCCCGAAAGGTTGCCCACGGCGGCATCTTCCCAGAAGGCTCGTATCTCGTAGACTACCGGAATGCCCAGGCGTTTACCGGCGCGGATCGCGGTAAGACCATCCAGAGCAGGCGAATGGGCATGCAGGACGTCGGGCCGCCATTCATCGGCTAGGGCGACGATGGCATCGGTCAGCGCCTGCACTTCGCGCCATTCCCTTATGCCCGAAGGCCCCGTGGATTGCCCCGGCGTGCGATGAAAGGTCAGCCCGTCGACAATCTCTGTGGAAGGGCCGGGTTCGACATGCCGCTCCCCGGTGATGCCGCGCACCTCCAGCCCCATACCCTGCTGTGCACGTAAGATGGCGCGGGTGCGGAAGGTATAGCCGCTGTGCATCGGCAGCGAGTGATCGAGTATGTGCAGTATGCGTGTCATCGGTCCATTGCCTGTCTTCGAAGCAGACCTTTGCCAGAACAGGCTTAACGGCGCGTCAACGGGTTGGTCCTAGAGCCTAGGCTTCGTACGCGAGGACGCTTTACCGGTGATCGACTATTTCTCCATTGCGCTGACGCACGGGCTTATCCTGCTTGCCTGCTGGCGCCTGCTGTCGTGCGACGCGCTGGATGAAGAGGGTGGCGAAAAGCTGCAGGCAGACAAGCCGTGGCTGAAAAACCGGGACACCGCGAAGGATGCGTGATCTCGTCCTTCTGGCCTTCATTGCGGCCGTGGTGGCGATGGGATTTCGTCGTCCGTTCCTGTGGGTGCTACTGTACATCTACGTCGATATCGTGGCTCCGCAGAAAGTGGGTTATGGCATCATCACCAGCATTTCGCTTTCGATGCTGTGCTTCATCGCGGCATTCGCCGGATACATATTGCTCGACACCAAGAAGGGCAGCCGGTTTACCCTGCGGCAGGGGCTGATCGTCACGCTGTTGCTATGGTGCGGCTATACGACGCTTACCGCCGATTTCCCCGAACCCGCGGCGGAGAAGTGGGACTGGGTCTGGAAAAGCCTGGTGTTTGCCGCCTTTCTGCCGCTGACCTTGCGCACCAAGCTGCGGCTGGAGGCAGCCGCGCTGGTGATGGTGCTTTCGGCAGCCTCGATCATCATATCTGCCGGTATCAAGACCGTGCTGTCGGGCGGGGGATACGGCACGCTTGTATCCCTGGTACAGGACAATTCCGGCCTTTACGAAGGGTCGACCCTTTCCACTGTCGCCGTCGCCATGATTCCGCTGATCATCTGGGTGGCGCGGCACGGTACCATATTCAAGGAACGTAAGGCTGCGATGCTGTTCGCCGCAGCGCTTGTCTTTGCCGCCCTGCTGGTACCCATCGGCACGCAAACGCGCACGGGACTGATCTGTATAGCGGTGCTGGGCGTACTGCTGATGCGCACCGCGCGGTACCGGTTCGTCTATGCCGGGCTGGCGGGGCTGGGCCTGCTGGTGGCGCTGCCGTTCCTGCCGGCAAGTTATACAGAGCGCATGACCACCATCACCGAATACCAGGCGGACGAAAGCGCTTCCACCCGCGTGGCGGTATGGCGCTGGACGCTGGATTACGTGCAGGAGAACCCGCTTGGCGGCGGCTTCGATGCCTTCCTTGGCAACAGTTTTACCTACGATATGCGCCAGACCGTCGAAGTGGGGAACACCGAGACCGTGGTCTATCAGGAAGTGACCGACGAGGGCCGCGCCTACCATTCGGCCTTTTTCGAGGTGCTGGGGGAGCAAGGCTACCCCGGCTTCGCGATCTGGGCCATCCTGCAGGGCCTGGGCCTGTTGCACATGGAGCGCATCCGCCGCCGCTACAGGAACAGCGAAGACCCGGAGGAAAGTCGCTGGCACGCCCTGGCCACCGCGCTGCAGAATGGACAGGCGGTCTATCTCGTCGGCGCCCTGTTCGTGGGCGTGGGATACCAGCCGTTCATGTTCATGCTGCTTGGCCTGCAGATCGCTTTCTACAGCCTGATGAAACGTGATTGGACGGTCAAGACCGCACAAGCCCGCCCCTGGCTGGAGGATCGGATGCGCGAGAATGCTGGCAGGGGTGCGACCACGGGCGCGGCCACGTGATAGCGCCACCCATCCCTCCGCAAAGAGAACGAATGCCGCACCTTGCCGCCCTTACGGGTCTGCGCGGGATCGCGGCGTGGCTGGTGGTGTTCTATCACGCCAGGCGCTCGCTCACCGCCTGGATGCCGGAAATCAGTATTGCGATCGCCGCCAAGGGATACCTGGCGGTGGACCTGTTCTTCATGCTGTCCGGCTTCGTCATGTGGCTGAATTATGGATCGCGCCTTCGCGAGCAGGGTCTGGCGGGGGCACCCGCCTTCTGGTGGCGTCGCCTCGCCCGGATATGGCCGCTGCATGCAGCCGTGCTGGGCGCGCTGGCGGTGTTTGCACTGGCATTGCTGGCGACGGGGCGAGACATGGCGAATTACCCGCTGTCGGAATTGCCGCTGCATGTGCTGCTGGTGCAGAACTGGGGCCTGACACCAGACCTTGCGTGGAACCATCCCGCGTGGTCCATCAGCACGGAGCTTGGCGCGTACCTGCTGTTCCCGTTGGCCGTAGCCGCGGTGCGCTGGGAAGCCATGCGGCCTCTCGCGCTGCTGACCGGTATCGGCCTGGCCGTGCTGTTGCTGCACGGCATATTCACGATCGCGGGAGCCGGGACGCTGGGCGAGCAGATTGCAAGGCTGGGGCTGCTGCGTTGCATCATCGAGTTCGGCATAGGCATGATGGTGGCAAACCTGTGGCTGGCGTGGCGAGGCAGACGCGTCATCGCCCCGGTATGCGGCTTGGTTGCCGCCATGGCCCTCGCTATGATGATCCTGGCCGGACTGCCCGAAACGTTAATGTTGCCCCTGGCCCTGGCCGCGATGCTGCTGGCGCTGGCCATGGATAGCGGTCCGGTCGCACGGTTACTCGCCGCGCGCCCCCTCGTGTGGCTGGGGGACATCAGCTATGCGACCTACCTGGTGCATTTCCCCTTGCTTATTGCCCTTAAGCTGGTGGCGGTGGGCGACGACTTGCAGATCGCCCCCGGCGCCTTCGCAGCCTATCTGCTGGTGCTGCTGGTGCTGTCAGGCATGCTCTATCGCTGGCTGGAGCGGCCGGCCCAGAGATATCTCAATGCCCAGACACCGTTCGAGAAGCGCGAACCGGTTGCCGGTTAGGCAGTCATGGCCTGGTTCAGGAAACGGATGGATTGCTCCGCATCCATTCCTCGACGACAGGAGCGATCTGCTCGCGCCATTTGCTGCCGTTGAAGATGCCGTAATGCCCGACCTTGGGCGCCATGTAGTACTTTTTCTTCGCCGATGGCAGATGCTCTGCCAGGTCCAGCGCGGCGCGCGTCTGGCCAAGGCCGGAAATATCGTCGTTCTCACCTTCGATGGCCAGCAACGCGGTATCGCGAATGGCATCGGGGTCGATGGCCTTTCCTCGGTGCACGAATTCGCCCTTGGGTAGCGAGTGCTCCTGAAACACGTGGTGGATCGTCTGAAGGTAGAACTCTTCCGTCATGTCGCAGACAGAAAGGTACTCGTCGTAGAATCCCTTGGTACGGTCGGCACTGTCCTGATCGCCCACGGTCATGTGTTTGAACATCTCGTAATGGCTCATCATGTGATCTGACAGGTTCATCGAGATGAACCCTGCCAGTTGCAGGAATCCCGGATAGACCCTGCGACCCGCCCCCGGATAATTGAGCGGGACGGTGGCGATCACGTTGTTCTCGAACCAGCTCAGCGGCTTGTCCATGGCAAGGTCATTCACGCTGGTGGGGCTGGCGCGGGTATCGATCGGCCCGCCCATCATGGCGAGCGATGCCGGTCGGCATTCGTCCTTGTTCGAAGCCATGATGGCCGTCGCGGCGAAGGCCGGGACCGAAGGCTGACATACGGCCAGAACATGCGTGTCCGGTCCGATGAACTGCAGAAACTCGATCAGGTAGTCGATGTAGTCATCAAGGTCGAAATGCCCTTCGGACACCGGCACCTGCCGGGCATCGGCCCAGTCGGTTATCCAAACCTGCTGGTTTTCCACCATGCGCTGCACCGTACCGCGCAGCAATGTGGCATAGTGCCCGCTGATGGGCGCCACGATCAGGAGCTTGGGCGCATCGTCGGGCAAGCCGTCACGCGTGAAGCGACGCAGGTTGCCGAACGGCTTTTCCAGCACCACGCTCTCGCTGACGTAGTGGGTCTTTCCGTCTTTCTCGACCGGCTGGATATCGAATTCGGGCTTGCCGCGCTCTTCATAAAGATGCGCAAAAACCTTGAGCGCGGAAGCGATGGACGGCCCCAAACCCATATAACCGAGCGGCAGAGCGGGATTGTCGAGCAGTCGCGCCCCGACCGAAGCCCAGTTGCTGGCCGTGCCGAGCATGGCGCGCTGCATTTCATAGGCGGAATAAAGCACTGTTGCGTCCCCTGCGTGGCGCCTGTTTCCAAGCGCAGTTGGATCGGGCGGCGTTCGCCGCATTGCCCGTGTATAAGACGAAAGATGGCCACTATTGCGCAATGTTGCAATGCGGCAAAGGCGAAAAACTCTCGCCGGGGCCATTCTGCGCACAGTGGGGAAAGGGTGCTTCAAAGGTTTGGAGGTTTGGTCTAGTGCCCCTGCAACCATGGCGATCCCCACAGAATCCACAGAGCCGCAGAAGGCCAAAAGCCTCAGCCCACTGGCAATGATTTTTCGCGAGGCGAAGAATTATCCCCTGCAGGTGGCGTTTGCCGCCACAGCCCTTTTGATTACCGCCATCATAACCTCGCTGGCTCTCCCCAGCGCCCTGCGCCTGATCATCGACCGGGGTTTTACGGGCGATGGAGAGATCGGACGGTGGTTCCGCTACCTGCTGGTGCTGGTGGGCGTTCTGGGCCTTGCAACGGCGGCACGGTTCTATTTCGTCAGCTGGCTGGGGGAACGGGTGGTCGCCGATATCCGGCGCAAGGTCTATGACAATCTGCTGGGACTGTCGCCGTCCTTCTTCGAAGAAAACAGCCCGAAAGAAATCAGCAGCCGGATGGTATCCGATACCGCCATCATCGAACAGGTGGTGGGTACGACGGTGTCGGTGGCGCTGCGCAATATCATCATGGCCGTGCTGGCTACAGGCTACCTGTTCTGGCTCGCTCCGCAGCTGGCGGTGTGGTTGCTGGTGGGTCTGCCGGTCATCATCATTCCCATCACCGTGTTCGGTCGACGCCTGCGCACCATCAGTCGCACCAGTCAGGACCGCGTGGCCGATGTGGGCGCGATGGTAACCGAAACGCTGTCCGCGATGAAAATCGTGCAGGGTTTCAACCAGGAACGGCGTGAAGGCGCGCGGTTCGGCGTGTCCGTGGAAGAGACGTTCGGCGTCGCCAAGACGCGCGTACTGATCCGCGCGGTAATGACGGCGATGGTCATCACCCTGGTGTTCGGCGGCATCACGGCGCTGCTATGGCGGGGTGCAATTCTGGTATCCACCGGGGCGCTGACCGGCGGGACCATCGGCGCTTTCGTTTTCGCCAGCGCCATTGCCGCATCATCCTTCGGCGCCCTGACAGAGGTGCTGGGAGACCTGCTGCGCGGGGCAGGGGCCGCCAGTCGCCTGCGCGAACTGATGGATGAAGTGCCTGTCATCACCGCCCCCGCCCGCCCGCAGTCGCTTCCCATGCCACCACGCGGCAGCCTGTCGTTCCAGAACGTCAGTTTCAGCTATCCCACCCGGCCCAGCGAACAGGCCATTTCCGATTTCACCCTGACGGTGGAGCCGGGCGAAACCGTGGCCATCGTCGGACCGTCAGGTGCGGGCAAGAGCACGATCTTCCAGCTGGCAGAACGGTTCTACGATCCCGCCAGCGGCACGGTGCGCATGGATGGCGTGCCGCTGACGCAGGTCGACCCCGCCGAAGTGCGCCGCCGCATGGCGCTGGTGCCGCAGGAAGGCATCCTGTTCGCCGCCAGCGCGCGGGACAACTTGCGCTATGGCGCGTGGGATGCTGACGAGGCTGCCATCTGGGATGCCGCCCGCGCTGCCAATGCCGAAGACTTCCTGCGCGATCTTCCCGATGGCCTCGACACCTTCCTGGGAGAAGGCGGCGCGCGGCTCTCGGGTGGACAGCGCCAGCGCCTGGCCATTGCCCGCGCCGTGCTGCGCGATTCGCCCATCCTGCTGCTGGACGAGGCGACCAGCGCGCTGGACGCCGAAAGCGAACGGCTGGTGCAGGATGCGCTGGAGCACCTGATGCAGGACCGCACGACCCTGGTGATCGCGCACCGCCTCGCTACAGTGCGCGCGTCGGACCGGATTATCGTCATGGAAGGCGGCCGCATCGTGGAGCAGGGCGATCATGCCAGCCTCACGGCGCAGGGCGGCCTTTATGCCCGGTTGGCCTCCCTGCAATTCGACGATCCCGCCATCGCCTGAGCCGCTCCTCGGCAGGGCGTTCATGTCTTGCGTCGAGCGGAATCGGCCTTACATCGATATCGTAACGACAGAAACCGCTTCGCCAGTGTGGACGAATGCGGTGATACACAATTACCCGCACGAAGAGGAACGCCTACTCCATGATCCGCAAGCTGCTAGTCACTTCGGCATCCGTATTCGGACTTGCCACAGCCGCCGTAACCGCCACCCCCGCCCTGGCCCAGGACGAGAACACGGCCCCGACAATGGATTTCGGCACCTGGGGTGTCGATCTTTCGCAGCTGGATCGCAACGTCGATCCGGGTGACGATTTCAACGCCTATACCAATGCCAAGTGGATCGCCGCGAACGAGATTCCGGCAGACCGCCAGCGCTACGGCGCGTTCGACATGTTGCGCGAGGAATCGATCCACGACGTGGAAGTTCTGGTGCGCGATCTCGTTGCATCGAACCCGGCGCCGGGTACCTCCGCACGGCGGATCGTCGATGCCTACAACGCCTTTGCCGATGTGGAAGCCATCGATGCAACCGGTCTTGCCCCGGCGCAGCCCTATTTGCAGGAAATCTACTCCGCGTCCGATCTGGAAGGTCTTGTTCGCCTGTTCCCCAAGGCAGGCTTCCCCAGCCTCGTGTCGGCAGGCGTTGGCGTGGATGCGCGCAACCCAACCGACTATGTCGTATCGCTCGGGTTTTCGGGCATGGGCCTGCCTGACCGGGACTATTATCTCGTCGATTCCGAAAATAACCTCGAAATTCGCGCCGCTTACATGGATTACCTGACCTTCCTGCTGGAAAAGGCCGGTTACGCAGATCCTCGCCCGGCTGCCGAAGCTGTCTACGCTTTCGAGCGGCAGGTGGCCGAGATTGAATGGGCGCGCCAGATGTTCCGCATCCCGCAGCTCACCTACAACGAACTGACGCCGGAAGACCTGACCGCGATGGCTGGTGACTTCCCGATCTCTGCTCTGCTGGAAGAAGGCCAGTTCTCCGACCAGACGCGCTTCCTCGCCTCGCAGCTTCCTCCAACCGACGAAGAGATCGAGGCTCTTGGCCTGACGCCGGAGCAGCTGGACATGATCGGTGGCGGGCTGCCCGCGATGATGGAGCTGATGACGCAGACCCCGCTGGCGACGATCAAGGCCTATATGGCCAAGAGTTTCCTCTCATCGAATGCTCCGGTGCTGTCCACCGAACTGGACGACGCCAATTTCGATTTTTACGGACGCAAGATCAGCGGCCGCGAAGAACAGCAGGAACGCTGGAAGCGCGCAATCGGCGCCGTTGAAGGCGCGTTGGGCGAACAGCTGGGTGCGCTTTACGTGGAACGGTACTTCCCGCCCGAGAGCAAGGCGCGCATGGATGCGCTGGTGGCCAACCTGTCGCGCGCGATGAGCGTGGCACTCGACAACAACGACTGGATGACGCCGGAAACCATCGCGGAAGCTCGCGCCAAGCTGGAAGGCTTCGTGCCGATGATCGGCTATCCGGACGAGTTCGAAACCTATGACGGGCTGGAGATCAGCGCCGACGATCCGCTGGGCAACCGCATGAATGCCACGCGCTGGTCGATCCAGGATAATCTGGATCGCCTAGGCACCAAGGTCGATCCCAGCGAATGGGGCATGTTGCCGCAGACGGTGAATGCCTACTATTCGCCGCTTACCAATCGCATCGTCTTCCCTGCTGCGATCCTGCAGCCGCCCTTCTTCAATGCCGAAGCCGATCCGGCCGTGAACTACGGTGGCATTGGCGCCGTAATCGGGCATGAAATCGGCCACGGTTACGATGATCAGGGATCGCAGTTCGATGCCACCGGCACGCTGCGCAACTGGTGGCAGGATTCCGACCGCGAGGGGTTCGAGCAGTATACCGCGCGCATGGCCGAATTCATCGAGTCCTATTGCCCCGTCGACAGTCCCGAAGGACCGGTCTGCCTGCGTGGCGGACAATCCATGGGTGAAACGCTGGGCGACGTCGTGGGGCTGCAAATGGCCTACCGCGCCTACCGCATGTCGCTGAATGGCGAAGAGGCCCCGGTGATCGACGGTCTGACCGGCGACCAGCGCTTTTTCCTGGGCTTTGCGCAGGTGTGGCGCGGGATGGAGCGTGAGGAGAGCCTGCGCAACCGCGTGATGACGGCGAACCACCCACCAGGTGCATTCCGCTTGAACAACGCCGTGCGCCACCTCGATGCATGGTACGATGCTTTCGACGTTGGCCCGGACGATGCGCTTTACCTGCCGCCGGAGGAACGTATCTCCATCTGGTAGGAATGACCGTAACAAACTGAACCACTGAACGGGGGCGAGGCTTGACTTTGCCCCCGTTTTGGTTGGAGGCGGGTGCGTTCACCCCAGTCCCATTTCCAGCCACGGACCGACTTCAGCGATGACTTTCCTCGAAATGCTGATCCTTGCCATCGTGCAGGGAATTACCGAATTTTTGCCGATTTCGTCTTCGGGCCACCTTATTCTCGTACCCGTGTTCACGGGCGCGGACGATCAGGGTCCGATGATCGATATCGCCGTGCACATCGGCTCCCTGCTGGCCATCATCGTCTATTTCTTCAAGGATGCTTGGGGCCTGGCGCGTGGTGGTTTTGCCACCGTTGGCATTGGCCACGCGCCCGAACAGAAGCGCCTGTTCTGGTGGATCGTATTGGGAACGATACCTGCCGTGATCGCGGGCCTTTCGATCAAGCTGGGCGCTTTCAACTCCATTGCCGAACAATGGTTCGGCCTTACCGTGCTTGAGGACGACCTGCTGGCTTCCCTGCGCTTTACGGACCTGATTGCAGTCAACCTAATTCTCTATGGCATCCTGCTGGGCCTTGCCGATTACTTTGGCCGCGAAGACCGCTCCTACGAAGATCTGACATGGCGCGACGGGTTGCTGGTGGGCCTGGCACAGGCGCTGGCGCTGATCCCCGGCACCAGTCGATCGGGCGTCACCATGACGGCGGCGCGTTTTCTTGGCTTCGGACGTGTCGAGGCGGCGCGTTTTTCCTTCCTGCTTTCGATTCCGGCGGTGGCAGGGGCCGGTATTCTCATCATCCCGGACCTTGTGGAGGCGGGCGGCGATCTTGTTCGTGAAGCGCTGATAACGGGTGTTCTCACTTTCATCGCGGCGTTCGGCACGATGGCGTTCCTGATGAACTTTTTGAAGAAGGCGTCCATGCTCGTTTTCGTGATCTATCGCATCGCACTGGGCGTCTTGCTGCTGTGGATGTTCTAGCGCACTACTTGCGGTAAAAATGTTGTTTCACAATATTTTAGCCCTGTAGCTGGTGTTTTGTCCGATCGCTGTGAACATTCATTCATGGAACCACCATCAGGTCCATACCGTTGATTTGATGGGAAGCCTGAAAGGATGTGAAAGATGGGCTATGTTTTTCTGCTGGTGACAGGGGCCATTCTGGGATGGCTGGCAGCGTTCATCCTGCGCGCCGAATCCCCCCGCAATCTCAAGATCAATATCGGTGCCGGGGTAATCGGTGCCCTGTTCGCCGGCTTGGTGGTCAGCCCTGCAGTCTCGGCCGGAAATCTCGCTTCGGGAACCTACACGGTGGACGCGATGTGCATCTCCATGGCCGGTTCACTGGCGATGCTATTGTTCGCGAATGTCTTGCGCCATCAGGAAGTCTTGTAACCGGGCCACAATCCTGCCACAATGTAATCGAGGGCCAAAAACAGCATGGAGTGGGCCCGCCAATTCGCTCCTATCCAATCAAGGAATTCCTAATGAAGAAGATCGTAGCTTTCGCTTCCGCCGCCGTTTTGGGCCTGGGTGTTGCAGCATGTGACAGCGCCGCCGAAAACGAAGCCGAAGAGAACATCGAAGAGATGGAAGATGCTCGCGACGCCGAAGTCAACCAGATGGAAGACGAAGGCATGATCACCGACGATCAGGCCGACGCAATGGACGACGAGACGGACGCCATGGAAGAGTCCATGGAAGAGCAGGCCGACGAAATCGACGAAATGTAAGCTTCGGCTTACCCGATTCAGAAAAACCGGCGCTGGTTCGTTCCAGCGCCGGTTTTTTTATGTGTGAATTAGCGGTAACACAGAAACCGGGCGTGACTGCTAGACCGGCTTTGCGCTCGATCCCCTGCCGCCGCGCAAGAAATATTCCTGCGTGCCCCGGTGCAGCACGTTATCGACATCAATCACAGCTGAATTTGCGTAGGTGAAACCAGCGCCAAGGTTGCGATAGAGCCGATCGAAATCGCGCTCCACCGTCTGCCGGTAGAGATCCTCGAAGCTCTCGATCACGAAATAGGTCGGTTGCAGATCGTCGATCACGTAATCGGTGCGCATCACCCGATCCACGTTGAGCATGATCCGGTTGGGGCTTTCCCCTTCCAGCGCGAAGATCGCCTCTGTCGGGCCGGACAGGATTCCCGCACCGAAGATACGCGGTTCTCCAGCCTCCAGCATCAGGCCGAATTCAACGGTGTACCAGTATAGCGAGCCCAGCGCCTTCAGCTTGTTGTAGCGCATGGCCTTCCACCCGGCGCGACCGTATTCCTGCATGTAATCGGCAAAGGTAGGATCGGTCAGCAAGGGCACATGGCCGAACACGTCGTGGAACACGTCGGGTTCCTGGATATAATCGAACGTCTCGCGCGTGCGGATGAAATTGCCTGCCGGGAAACGGCGGTTGGCAAGATGCCAGAAAAACACGTGATCGGGGATCAGCATGGGCACGGGCACCACGCTCCATCCGGTCATGCCGCCCAGTTCTTCCGATAGACGTCCGAAATCGGGGACGCCGCCCTTGCCTAGGTCCAGTTTCTCCAGCCCTTCAAGCATGGCGCTGCAGGCGCGGCCGGGCAGCACGCGCATCTGACGAGCGAACAGGTCGTCCCAGATGACATCGTCTTCCGAGGTGTACTGCGTCTGCTGCGGCTCGAGCCAGTCTTCCCCCACATGATCGGGGCGCTTCAGCGGGGCGGTGAACACGCTGCTGTCGACATCGGGCAGCGTGGCGAAATCTTCTTTCGTCCCGGCAGCCTGGTTTGTCGCTGCGGGTGGCTTTTCGGCAAGGTCAGTCATGTTGCACATGATACCACATGCAGTAGCCATGCGGCAATCGGGTTGGCCTAGGGCTCGGGCGGTGCGGAGGACTCGCCATCGGATGTCGGCTCTGCCGGTTCGCGTACTTCCAGCATGGCGGCGGCATCTTTCAGCGCCGCCTCCTCGTCCTGCGAAGCCGGGGCGGGAGGGGGACCGCCTTCACTGCCGCAGCCCACCACGCAAAGCGATAGGGCCAGACCCGCCAAGGCCTGGCCCCCTCGTATCAGCCTACGTGTGCCGATCACTCGGCAGCGTCTTCCATCGTATCCTGCGCAGCTTCGGCAGCGGCGATGGCGTCGTCCACTGCGTTTTCGGCAGCATCGCCTGCTGCCTCTGCCTGCGCATCGCCTTCGTCCATGGCGGCGTCGATATCCTCCTGGGCGTCTTCCATCATGGCATCTTCATCGACGACCGGATCGGGTGCACCGACCATCGCATCGTCCGAAGGCACTTCGACGGTATCGGCCACGGCATCGTCGGATGCATCGGTGGTATCCCCGCAGGCAGAAAGCGCGAGGACGGCGGTGCTGGCAATAATGGCAAGTTTCTTCATGGCGTGGATGGCCCTTTCCCTCCAGTTGATAGGAAAGTGCCCAATACCCCAGCGGTGCGCGCGTGGAAATGCCCTATCGGGGTGTAGCGGCGAACGCTGCGACCTGTCACAGCAGCTGCAATGTCTCAAACGCTCGATCCTGGCCCTGATCTCGACATGGCGCGCGACGAATTGCGCCGCCTTTTCGGCTTCCCCGACTTTCGTGGAAAGCAGGCGGATGTAGTGGCGCGCGTATTGCGGGGCGAATCGACGCTGGCCGTAATGCCGACAGGGGCGGGCAAGTCGCTCACCTACCAGCTTCCCGCCACGATGCTGGAGGGCACCTGCGTGGTGATATCGCCGCTGATCGCCCTGATGCACGACCAGCTGCGTGCCGCGCGCGCCAACGGCATCCGCGCGGCCACGCTGACCAGCGCCGACGCCGACTGGCGGGAGACGATGGACGCGTTCCGGGCAGGCGAACTGGATCTGCTGTACGTGGCGCCCGAACGCGCCAGCCAGCAGGGATTCCGCGATCTGCTCGGCTCTGCAAAGCTTGCGCTGTTCGCGGTGGACGAGGCGCATTGCGTGTCCGAATGGGGGCACGATTTCCGTCCCGACTATCGCCAGCTGCGCCCGCTGATGGATGCCTTTGCGCATGTTCCGCGCCTGGCGCTGACGGCCACGGCGGACGCGCACACCCGCGCCGATATCCTGACCCAGCTGGGCATTCCCTCCGACGGATTGATCGTCGCGGGCTTCGATCGTCCTAATATCCGCTATGCGATCCGCCCGCGGGATTCGTTGCCGCGGCAACTGGAGCGTCTGTGCCATGACCACCCCGGCCCCGGCATCGTCTACGCGCCCACCCGCCGGAAGGTGGAACAGCTGGCAGAAGCGCTGGGTAAGGCCACGGGCCGCCCCGTGCTGCCCTATCACGCAGGCCTGCCGCCCGAAGTGCGCGCCGCGAACCAGGCCGCTTTCGTATCGTCGGAAGACATGGTGATGGTGGCAACCATCGCCTTTGGCATGGGGATCGACAAACCCGATGTGCGCTTTGTTGCCCATGCCGCCACGCCCAAGTCGATAGAGGCTTATTACCAGGAAACAGGACGCGCGGGCCGCGATGGCGATCCGGCGGTGGCGCTATTGTTGTGGGGCGCGGGCGACTTTGCACAGGCGCGCTCACGCGTGGCTGAGGTAGAGGAGGCGCGCCAGCACGGCGAACGCCAGCGGCTGGACGCTCTTGCCGGACTCGTCGAGACCGCGGGTTGTCGCCGCGCCGTGCTGCTGCGCCATTTTGGCGAGAACCCACCGGAGAATTGCGGCAATTGCGACAATTGCATCGACCCACCCGAATTGATCGACGTGACGAAACTGGCGCAAAAGCTGCTGTCCGCTGCCTATCGCACGGGCCAGAGTTTCGGCTTTGGCCATCTGCAAAAAGTGCTGACAGGCGTGGATGACGAGCGGGTGCGAGCAAAGGCGCACGACAAGCTTTCCGTCTTCGGCATCGTAGAAGGAGAGGAGGCGGCCCTGCTGCAACCTGTCGCCCGCGCCCTGCAGGCGCGCGGGTTTCTGACGCAGACCGAGCATGGCGGTTTGCAACTGGCAGGCGACGTCCGCGCAATACTTTCGGGCGAGACGAACATCGGCATTACGCGCCCGCCAGAGCGTAGCCGAAGCCGGTCGAGACGATCTGGTAACACCCCCAACCCCACCGGCGACCCGCTGTTCGATGCGCTGCGTACGCTACGCCGCGATCTGGCGGCTGAAGCCGGGGTTCCACCCTATGTCGTGTTCCATGATGCCGCCCTGCGCGCGATGGCAGCAGACAGGCCGGTGAACCTTTCGGAAATGTCGCAGATCCCCGGCGTCGGTGCGAAGAAGCTGGAGGCCTATGGCGAGGCTTTTCTGAAAGCAATCGACGAGCATTAAACGTAGTCTTTGCGCGCCATTAACCATTGTCCGTTATGCCTATCGGCATGATGATCAAGCCCCTGCGCACCGTCCCCCGCCGCCTGCCAGCCGCGCTGATCGGTGTTATCGCAACCATCGCGGTTGCCGCCATACCGATAGCGGCACTATTCGCGCAGGAGCGGGTCGCTCCCTTCACCGTCGTTGAGACAGGTCGCGGGTATGAACGGTTGCAGGATGCGGTGGATGCCATCGGCAATGCGCGCGGCAGCATCGCCATTGCGCCGGGCCGCTACGAACAATGCGCCGTCCAAACAGGCGGGCAGGTGTCCTATCTGGCCACGCAAGCCGGTTCGGCAGTATTCGACGGTGTGACCTGCGAAGGCAAGGCGGCGCTGGTGCTGCGCGGTCGCAGTGCCGAGGTTTCCGGCCTGGTTTTCCAGAACATGCGCGTGCCCGATTACAACGGTTCCGGCATTCGGCTGGAGCAGGGCGATCTGACGGTTGCCGGAAGCTGGTTTCGCGATAGCCAGCAGGGCATACTGACGCACAACGATCCCGCCGCGCGGCTGACGATCGATCGCTCCACCTTCACGCGGCTGGGCACATGCGAAGGCTCAGGCGGCTGTGCGCATTCCATCTACACCGGCGAATATGGCCAGGTGCGCATAACCCGCAGCCGTTTCGAGGAAGGGCGTGGCGGGCACTACGTGAAGGCCCGTGCGGCCCGCGTCGACATCGCCTCCTCCAGCTTCGACGATGCCGCCGGGCGCGGCACGAACTACATGATAGACCTGCCGGGCGGCGCTTCGGGCCAGATCAGCAACAACTGGTTCGTGCAGGGGCAGGACAAGGAAAATTACGCGGCTTTCATCGCCGTCGCCGCAGAAGGACGCGCGCATGACAGTTCGAACCTGCAGGTGGTGGGGAACGACGCACGCTTTGCCACCGGCGTAGATCGCGATTCCATCTTCGTGGCAGACTGGTCGGGCGATTTGGGCGGTATTGGCGAAAATACGCTGGATCGCCGCCTGACCCGTTACGAACGCATTCGCTGACGGGAACAAGACCCCCTGCTATCCCATTGCTTGGATACAGGAGATTACAATGGCAGGTGGATGGTCGCGCGATGGCGCGGTTCAGGATCAGATAGACGACACGGTAAGCGATGCAGTCGCCGCTGCGCGCTCTCGCCTTCCCAAGGGCGAAAGTGCCGAATACTGCGATATCTGTGGCGAGGATATTCCCGAAAAGCGCCGTGTCGCGGTACCTGGCGTGCGTACCTGCGTCGAATGCCAGTCGGGCCGTGACAGCGCGGTGCGCCATTCTTCCATGAATCGCCGGGGTTCCAAGGACAGCCAGCTGCGCTGATGGCAAACCCGTTCATCTGGTTGCAGCACGCGCTGCCCCATCACGCCGTCTCGCGCCTTGCGGGCAAGTTCGCCGGGACCGAAACCCCGTGGCTGAAGGATCGCCTGATCCGCCGCTTCATCGACGCCTACGATGTCGACATGACCGAGGCCGCGCGGCCCGTGGAGGCCTATGCCAGCTTCAACGACTTCTTCACCCGCGAGCTGAAACCCGGTGCGCGCCCACTGGCCGATGCTGCCGAACACGTCCTCTCCCCCGCGGACGGGACGATCAGCCAGATCGGTTTGATCGAGGAAGGCCGCATCTTCCAGGCCAAGGGCCGGGAATTTACCGCCGCGCAGCTCCTGGGCGGCGACCCGGCTCTTGCCGAGCGTTTCGAGGGCGGTGCCTTTGCTACCATCTATCTCAGCCCGAAAGACTATCACCGTGTCCACATGCCCGCTGCGGGAGAGTTGCTGGGCACAATCTATGTTCCAGGCGACCTGTTCAGCGTGAACCAGGTGACGGCCGAGAACGTGGACGACCTTTTCGCTCGCAACGAGCGTCTGGCCTGCCTGTTCGACGGCCCCCGTGGCAGCTTTGCCAGCGTCATGGTCGGCGCGATGATCGTGGCCGGCGTGGAAACCGTATGGGGGGGGCGAGAGACAGCCCATGCACCACGCCCCCGGCATCGCACTTTCGCCGATGGAGAGCATGCGTTCGCAGCGGGCGACGAAATGGGCCGCTTCTTCCTTGGTTCTACTGTCGTATTGCTGTTCGAACCGGGCCGCATGGAATGGCTGGCCAATGTCCGTGCCGGTGATGCGGTGCGAATGGGACAGGCGCTGGGCCGCTGGACCTAGCCGAAAGCTGCCGCGTAGTTGATCGTTGCCGCCGGGACGGGCGCGCCGAAGCTTTTAACCTGCAAATAATCCCCCAGTTCGCCTTCCAGTTGCATGGGTGTGTGCTGCCGGAAACCGAAGCGTGAATATACCTTCGGGTCGCCCAGAACAGTAATGCCTCTGGCTCCCCGTGCTCGCATTTCAGCCTCGCCCGCCTCCAGCAGGGCACGGCCGATGCCGTCACCTTGCCGCGCCGGCTCCACGCTGACGGGGCCTAGGACGATCCAGCCCTTCTCGTTGTTGGAAAGCCTTGCGGCAGAGTAGGTTGCCTGACCGACAATCGTCTCGCCATCCACGGCAACGAGCGACATCAACAAGTCGCCGTCCTTGCGCAGACCATCGATAACGTCCGCCTCGTCCCCTTCCGAATAGAGATGCCCTTCGAACGCACGGAGCGTCAATGCGCGGATGGCCGCCGCATCACCTGCGCGTTCTTGCCGGATAGACAAGTTCATCTCAGCAAATGCCCGGCCCGGTCGCGCTTGGTGGCGAGGTAGCGGGTGTTGTGCGGGTTGGCGGGCAATTCGTGTGGAACGCGTTCGATCACCTTTACGCCCGCATCCTCCAGTGCCACGACCTTTTCCAGATTGTTCGTCATCAGCCGGATCTCGCCTACGCCCATCAGGTCCAGCATGCGCGCCGCCAAAGGAAAATCGCGCGCCTCCTCGGGCAAGCCAAGACGGCGATTGGCGTCCAGCGTATCGAAGCCCTCATCCTGCAGGCGATAGGCGCGCAACTTGTTCACCAGCCCGATGCCGCGTCCCTCCTGTCGCATATAGAGCAGCACGCCCCAGCCGCCCTTCGCAGCCTCGGCAGACATGGCCGCCAGCGCTGCGTCCAGTTGCGGGCCGCAATCGCATTTCAGGCTCCCGAAGATGTCGCCTGTCAGACATTCCGAGTGCAGGCGCACGAGCGGGTCCGTACCCAGACTTCGCGCGCCCAGAACCAGCGCGACGTGCTCGCGCATGTCTCCCGGTGCGCGGAAGACGATGATCTCGGCCTCCTCCTCGGTCGCGATGGGAAGATGGGCGCGGGTGGCGATGGTGAGGTTCGCCGGATCAGACCATGCAGCAAGGTCGGCCTGGATTAGCGTCACCGGCTCCCCCGCCGGATCGGGATCGACGAGGAAGGCGGGCAGGATACCGGCTATGCGGGCAAGTTCCAGGGCCGTGCTGGCAGCGGCAAGCCATTCCAGCGGCTCTGCCAGGAACGGGCCTTTGAGCGGGTTGACCGGATCGAGCGCCGGATCCGCCACCGGCAGGGCCGAGCCCAGATCCAGGGTGTCAGCCGCACGCATCAGCACAGGCGAATGCCCGTCTGCCGCCGGGCGCTGGTTGGTGAGTTTCAGCGTTTCTGCGCGGGCGGCAGAAATCAGCAGGTGGTCGGACCGGCTAGCACGGTCCAGCGCGGTTTCCACCGGAAGCAAGACCGGCGCGTCGCCCACCTTAATCGGCCAGCCATGGCGCAAGGCATCCACTGCCTGCGCCACGCGCCGCTCGGGGGAAGGAAGCGAGCTGTCGCTCAGAGGTCGAACTCCGTCATCAGCGGTACGTGGTCGCTCGGCTTTTCCCAGTCCCGCGTGTGCTCGGCAATCGAATGCGCGCGGCTCTGCGCGGCAAGGTCGGGCGATGCCCACATGTGATCGAGCCGCCGGCCACGGTCCTTGCCCTGCCAGTAGGTGCGGTAGGACCACCAGGAATAATTGCGCTCCGGCGCGGGGATGTGCTTGCGGCCAAGATCGACCCACTCGTGCGCGCCCTGCAACAGGTTCAGCGTCTCCACCTCCAGCGGGGTGTGGCTCACCACCTTCAGCAGCGCCTTGTGATCGTAGACATCGCACTCGAGCGGAGCGATATTGAAATCACCCACCAGCAGCGTAGGTCGATCGATCTTTTCCGCCCAGCGCGTCATGCGTTCGAGAAAGTCCAGTTTCTGCCCGAACCTCATGTTCTTCTCGCGGTCGGGCACGTCGCCGCCAGCGGGGATGTAGACGTTTTCCAGCACCAGCCCGTCCAGCGAGGGAAATTCCACGCCGACATGGCGAGCTTCGCCGTTGTCCTGCCAATCGTGGCGGGAAAATTCGTTCATCGGAACGCGGCTGACGGTGGCTACGCCGTGATAGCCCTTCTGGCCGTGCACGGCGGTATGTTTGTAGCCTAGCGCAGCAAAGGCCTCGTAAGGGAACTGGTGTTCCTGGCACTTGATCTCCTGCAGGCACAGCACGTCGGGCGCGTGTTCTTCCAGGTAACGCTCCACAATCGGCATGCGCAAGCGAACGGAGTTGATGTTCCAGGTGGTGATTTTGACCATCGCCGATGCCTAGTCCGGCAGCGCAGATAAAAAAACCCCCGTCGCGGGGGCATAGTGCGACGGGGGTTCGTTTTTCGAGCGTTCGTCACGCTTCGCAAGAAACGCGGCTTTTTCGAGGATCAGGGCAACAGGGGGGAAACCCGCCTCACCGCGTCTCTATGCCTAAGGGAATACGGTCTTAACCCTGTCGGGGCAATGAATGACACGTGTAATCTGTCGTAAATTTACAACCGTTCGGCTACGGTCTGTTTATCCCGGGCGACGGGATGACCGGCGCGGGTCACGAAAACGGAACTCGCTGTCGGAGACGGACATGCCATAGCGGTGATTGCGCAGTCGAACCGTGGTGCGCTGATTCTGCGAATCGAGTGCCACCCAGCTGTTCAGCTCCAGCCCGCCGGGCGCGGATGCCTTTTCCCGAAAGATAAGCGTGATCGCGGGAAATTCCGGGCGATCGGGGTCGTTCACCTGGATGCTCACCACGCCATTGCCCGTGCCGCGTTGAACGCTGCCGTAACGTCGAATGTCGCGATCGGGGTTGAGCAGGGCGCCCAGCGGCGAATCGCCCACCGGATACCTCTCCACTTGGCTTACTTCGTAGTCGATGATGGAAAGCGCGCTGCCGTTCGAGACGACCAGCATGTTCACATCGTCGGAGTATTCGAACCGAATCTTGCCGGGGTTCTTCAACGTCAGTTCGCCGCCGATGACATTGCCAAGACGGTCCGTCTGGGTGAAGTCGGCGCGCATGGTGCTGATAGCGCGCAGCGCGCTGGCTGCCCGCTGCAACTGGTCAGCCTGGGCCTGTGCCGCTGCGGGCATGGCAGCGACGGACACGGTGGCAGGAAGGGCAACAGCCATCGCACCGGCAAAGGCGGCAAGGGCTGGTTTACGGATCAGGTTTTTCAAGACGTTCATACTCTCACCAGTTAAGATACCGGGGTACAGGTGAGGCGTTGAACCGTCAGTGAACCTTGAAGGTTCCCGGCGTTCAGCAAAGCGCCGATCAAGTGGGGCGGAAGGCCGCTTACTTGATCTTGCCTTCCTTGTACTCGACATGCTTCTTGGCAATCGGATCGTACTTGCGGAAAGTGAACTTTTCCGTGTGGTTGCGCGGGTTCTTCTTGGTCACGTAGAAGTGGCCGGTGTCCGCGGTGGAGTTGAGGCGGATCTTGATGGTTGCGGGCTTCGCCATTGTCTTGCTTCCAAATCTTTCGAGAGGGCCCCCAACCAGGGAATTGGCCCGAAAAAACAGGGGCGACGCCAAGCGCCGCCCGTCCAGCGCGCGCCTCTGCTAGAGAATCGGGGAAAAGTCAAGGCTCGCGACTAGAGATCGACCTTGCCTCGCAGAGCCTTTTTCTCGCCCTGTGCCTTCTTGTTGGCCAGTCGCTTGCGCTTGCCCACCCGGTTCACGCGGGTCTTGGCACGGCGCTTGGGCTCCTTGATCGCTTCCTCGATCATGGCCGCCATGCGTTCGCGCGCGTCGCGGCGATTGGCATCCTGCGTGCGGTGGTTGCGCGCGTCGATCACGATTTCGCCCGCCTGATTAAGGCGGTTGCCGGCAAGGTCTTTCAGCCGGTGGAATATACGCGGCGTCAGGCCCAGCGCGTAGATGTTCACGCGCAGCTGGACAGCGGTGGCCACCTTGTTCACGTTCTGCCCGCCGGGGCCAGAGGCAGCAATGAAGGCTTCCTCCGCAATCTCGTTTGCCCGGTCGAGTATCCTGCCCATCAGCCAGCCCCAAGCGCCTCGAAATCGGCAGGCAACGGCGCTTCGCCTATGATATCGGGCTTGCCCTCGCGCGGCATGACGATGGCGCTGGCATGCAGCATGGTGCGCCGCACCCGCGAATCCTTGTTGCCGTAAACGGGATCGCCGAGCAGGGAATTGCCGAAGGCGTGTTCGGCGTGAACCCGGATCTGGTGGGTGCGGCCTGTTTCGGGGCGAAATTCCACGAGTGTCAGGCCGCCTTGCAGTTCCTTGCGCTTGGTCCAGTGGGTGACGGAAGGCTTGCCCTTCTTCGCCACGATCATGCGCCAGCCCTTGGCCTCGCTGCTGATCTTGGACAGAGCGAGGTCGATTGTGCCCTCGTCTTCCTCCACCGGGCCTGCCACGATGCCGAGGTAGGTCTTGGACACGGTCTTGGCTTCGAACGCGGCGTTGAAACGTTTCAGCGCCTTGGGATTGCGCGCCAGCAGCAGGCAGCCGCTGGTATCGGTGTCGAGCCGGTGAACAGGAACAGGCGCGCGCTGGAATCCCAGCTTCAGTTCTTCGAGATGATCGGAGAGCGCAGGGCCACCCTTGCGCGGTGTCTCGATCGGCAGGCCCGCAGGCTTGTTGATAACCAGCGATTCGCCGTCTTCGAAGAGGATAGGGATATGAGTCATTTCAGCGCCTTTTCGATACGATCCAGCGCTTCGGCCAGAACGGCCTCGTCTGCTGTAAAACTGATGCGGAAACCGTCGCGCCCGCCAAAGGCGCTGGCCGCCACCGTGGCCACGCCATGATCGAGCAGGTGCAGAGCCAGCTTGCCGTCGTCTCCGCCGAAGCGGTCCATCAGGGGGGCGGCATCAACCAGACAATAGAACGCGCCATCGGGCACCGTGGTCGATAGCCCTTCGATGCCATTGATCCGCTTCACCACAATGTCGCGGCGGCGGCGGAAAGCCTCGCGCCAGGGGCCGAGAAAATCTTGCGGTCCTTCGAACGCGGCGACAGCGGCTGCCTGGGAAATGCTGGCGGGATTGCCGCTGGAGTTGCTTTGCAGGCGGCCCATGGCAGAGATCAGCCATTCCGGCCCGGTGGCAACGCCGATGCGAAAGCCGGTCATGGCGTGGCTCTTGGACACGCCGGACACGGTGATGATGCGCTCCGCCAGATCGGGGCATTCCACCGCCAGCGTGGCATGGGGTGCATCGCAATAGCGCAAGGGCGCATAGATATCGTCGCTCATCACCAACACCTGCGGATGGCGGCGCAGCACCTCGCCGATGCCGCGCAGCATCTCAGCTGGATAGACCGCGCCCGTGGGGTTGCCGGGAGAATTGAGCAGTAGCCAGTTGGTGCGCGGCGTGATCAGCGCCTCCAGCTCGCTGGGCTGAAAGCGATAGCCATTGGCAGGCGCAGTGCGCAGCGGCACCACCGTACCACCGCAGAAGCGCACCATCTGCAGATAGCTGACCCACCACGGGGAGGGCACGATAGCCTCGTCGCCCGCGCTGATCGTGGCAGCCAGCGCCTCGAATATCGCCTGCTTGCCGCCTGCGGTTACGATGACCTGCGACGGATTGGTTTCGATGCCCAGATCACGGTTGAAATGGAGCGCCGCTGCCTCTTTCAGCCGAGCCGTGCCGGTGACGGGGGTGTAGCGCGTGTCGCCTGCATCCAGCGCATCCTTGGCTGCTTTGATCACATGGGGCGGCGTGTCGAAGTCGGGCTCCCCCACGGAGAGAGAGATGATATCGCGGCCCTGCTCTCGCAGTCGGCTGGCACGGTCCGTCATGGCAGTTGTCGGCGACGCCTCGATACGCTGCAACGCCTGGCTGAGGTGCTGGCTCATGGCACGTCCAGCGTGGCAGGCATCAGGCCGCGCAAGGCATTACCGATGTAAAACCCGCCCTCCAGATCGTTCAGCGTCACCTGTGCTTCGCAAGCCTTGCCGCTTTCTATCAGCGAGCGGCGCAGCACGCCCGGCAGCAATCCGTCGGATAGCGGAGGGGTGAGCAGGATACCGTCCCGCTCGACGAAAACGTTCGTCCAGCTTCCTTCCGTCACCACGCCGTCTCGCACCAGCAGCGCCTCGACCGCGCCCACGGTTCTGGCCACGTCCAGCGCCTCCGCATAGAAGCAGCGGTCGGTGCTCTTGTGTCGCAGACGCCAGTCGTGCGCCACCGTGGGGTGCGGCAGGGCTATGCAGGTGGCGGGGTCGGGAAGGGGAGCGGGCAGCGGCTGGGTTTCCAGCGTCACCGCGCCAGAGCGTGAGAGAAGCAGGCGCAGTCTTGCCGGCTTCTCCAGCTCGAAACACAGGGCCTGGATGCGGTTGCGGGTTTCGTGCCGGTCAAATGCAAAGCCAAGGTCTGCCGCGCTCGCCTTCATGCGCTCCAGGTGCAACTCCAGCAGCGGCATCCCGCCCTGCGGATCGAAGCGCATGGTTTCGATCAGGTCGTGGCCGCCTGCCGCACCGCGCACGAAAGCGCCTTTCACCAGACATTCGCGCCATTCTTCCATGCCGTCGCTATCGGCAACGATCGCACCGCCAACGCCCAGCACGGCCTTGTGCCGCAGGTTCTCTCCCGGTGTCAGGCAAATGGTGCGGATGGCGACGTTGAAGGCCGCATCACCATTGGCGTTGATCCGCCCGATTGCCCCGCAATAGGGGCCGCGTGCATCGCGCTCCACCTCGTCGATCAGTTCCATCGCGCGGATCTTGGGCGCGCCGGTGATGGAGCCGCAGGGGAAGATCGCATGTAACACGTCGACCGCGCTCCGGCCTTCCACGAGGTCGGCCAAAACGGTCGTCGTCATTGTGTGGAGCGTGGGGTAGGTCTCCACCACGAACGGGTGTTCCACTCGCACGCTGCCTGCCTGCGCCACGCGGCTGAGATCGTTGCGCATGAGATCGACGATCATCAGGTTCTCGGCCTTGTCCTTAACCGAATTGCTGAGTTCGTCCTTCAGCGCAGAATCCTGCGCCGCAGTACCGCCGCGCGGACGGGTGCCCTTCATCGGCTTCACCTTGGCCGCGCCGTCGCGCAGGGCAAAGAACAATTCGGGACTGAAGGAAAGCAGCCAGTCCGATCCGTCGAACACCACCCCGCCATACCCGGCAGAGGCCGTGGGACGGATCTTGGCGTATAGCGTCAATGGATCGCCCTTCGCCGGGCCCGCCAGAGGGAAGGTGAGGTTGGCCTGGTAGATGTCGCCGGCGCGGATGGCTTCCTGCAGGGTGTCGAAAGCGTCGAGATAGGTGCCGGTGGAAATCTGAGGATCGAGCGGGCCGATGCTGGCCTCGCCCTGGGCACGTTCGGCGAGCCAACTGTCCACTTCGCCTGCGGGGATGATTTCAGGATCGTCGAACAGCCCCAGCCATACCAGCGGCCCGGCGCTGCCGCTGCGCGAGTCCGCGAGCGGAGCCAGCCGATCTTCCAGCGCAAGGCCAGCCTCGTAGGCGACGTAACCTGCCAGGTGTCTGCCCGTATCGCGCCGCGCTGTATCGGCTTCCTCCAGCACGCGCACGACGTCTTGCGCCCGCCGCGCCACGAAGACCTGGTGCGGCTGCGTAAAATAATGGGCATCGCTCGCACCGGAGCTGCGCGCATCGTCGAGCAGGACGAAGGGGGACTTGCCATCCATCAGCCCCGCTCTAGGGTCACTCCCCGATAACGGCAACAATCGAATAAGGGGCGGGCAATAGTGAGCAACGGCGCGGATATTTTCCTTGGCAACGATCTGGACGGAAACCGGCAGGCGCTGGACCTGTCGCGCGCCAACCGCCACGGGCTGATCGCAGGCGCCACCGGCACCGGCAAGACGGTGACGTTACAAGGCATGGCCGAAAGCTTCTCCGCGCATGGCGTGCCGGTGTTCGTGGCCGATGTGAAGGGCGATCTGTCAGGCGTGGCGATGCCCGGCTCACCCAAGTTCAAACATGCAGACAAGCTGGAGGGGCGGGCAAAGGAACTGGGCATGGAAGACTATGCCTATTCCGACAATCCCGTGGTGTTCTGGGACCTGTACGGCAAGAACGGTCACCCGATCCGCACCACGGTATCGGAAATGGGGCCGCTGCTGCTGTCACGCCTGCTGGACCTGAACGAGACGCAGGAAGGCGTGCTGCAGATCGTGTTCCGCTACGCCGACGAAAACAAATTGCTGCTGCTGGATTTCGAGGATCTGCGCGCCATGCTGGCCTGGGCCTATGACAACTCGAAAGAACTGTCGGGCGAATACGGCAACGTATCGAAGCAATCGGTGGGCGCGATCCAGCGGCAACTGCTCAGTTTCGAGTCGCAAGGCGCGGACAACTTCTTTGGCGAGCCTGCGCTGGAGATCGACGATTTCCTGCATGTCGATGCGCAGGGGCGCGGCACGATCAACGTCCTTGCCGCAGAGGAACTGATGCGCAGCCCCAAGCTATACGCCACATTCTTGCTGTGGCTGCTGGCCGAACTCTTCGAAACGCTGCCCGAGGTCGGCGACCCGGAGAAGCCCAAGCTGGTGTTCTTCTTCGACGAGGCGCACCTTCTGTTCGACGACGCTCCCGATGCCCTGCAGGAAACCATCGAGCGCGTTGTTCGCCTGATCCGCTCCAAGGGCGTGGGCGTCTATTTCGTGACGCAGAACCCCATCGACATTCCCGAAGAAATCGCCGGTCAGCTCGGCAATCGCGTGCAGCACGCGCTGCGCGCCTTCACCCCTCGGGACAAGCGCGCCATCAAGGCGGCGGCGGAAACATTTCGCATCAATCCCGACCTCGACGTGGAGGCGGCGATCACCGAACTGCGCGTGGGCGAAGCACTGGTTTCCACGCTGGACGAGGAAGGTGCGCCGACGATCGTGCAGCGCACCTTGATCAAACCGCCGCGCAGCCGCCTTGGTCCGCTGACAGCGAAAGAGCGGTTGATTATCCAGTCGGTCAGCCCGCACGAGGGCAAGTACGATGAAGAGGTAAACCGTGAAAGCGCGGAAGAAGTGCTGCTGAAAAAGGCGCAGGACGCTACGAAGACCGCTGAAGAGGTGGAAGAAAAGGGCAAGGAGGAAGTGGCCAGGCAGCCGCGCAAAACGCCCTCGATGTGGGAAAAAGCCGGAAAAAGCGCAGCGCGTGCGGCGGCAGGTTCGCTCGCGTCCATTGCCGTTGCCACTGCGATGGGACGCAAGTCCAGCGCCAACCCGCTGCGCACCGGGGCCACGGCCTTCGTGCGCAATATCCTTGGTGGGTTGATGCGGTAGGGTTGTTATACGTTGGGCCCCTAAGGCGCAGGGCGTGAGATGGTTCGTTTTTCGCACCTACCTCCGCAGGCGCGTCCTCGCTAGATGCGCAGCAAGCTGCGCCCGCCGCGGGCGGTCGTTCGGCCTTGCGGTCCGCTAGGCGCGGACCGTGCTGTCCAATAAACTTAGTGGCTGGTGAAAGTCTCGGTCGCGACTAGCGAACGACAGCACGCGACTGCGTAGCCCGCAGGTGCCGCGTAGCGAAGCGGAGCGAATAGCACCGAGGACGATTGCGCGGAGGCGCAATCGAAAAATCAAACAGGCAACCGCAACTCTGCCACCAGTCCCGTAACTTCGCCATTCTCGCCATGACGATTGGCAAGCACCAGCTGCCCGCCATGCTGTTCCGCAATGGCGCGAGCCAGCGTGAGGCCAAGGCCTGCCCCGCCAGTTTCGCGGCTGCGAGAGGATTCGCCGCGGGTGAAAGGTTCCAGCATGGCGGCAATCTGGTCTTGCGCGATGCCGGGTCCGTTGTCCGCAATCCGGACGATTGCCTCGCCATCGGTCTTGGACAGGCTCACGCGGGCCTGCCCACCATACCGCAATGCGTTGCCGATCAGGTTGCGCAGTGCACGGCGCAGCCAGGTCGTGCGCAGCGGCAGGGCGGTGCGCTGCGTTTCACCCAGTTCGACATTCTCGCCCATGTCCTCGTATTCCTCCACCACGGACGCGACGAGCGCGGCCAAGTCGGTCCGCTCCAGCGGATCGCTGGGCCTGCCTACGCGGGCGAGTGAGAGTATATCGTCGAGCGAATTGGTAATGTCCTCGATCGTATTGGCCATGCGCGCGCGTTCGGTGTCATCTTCAACGCTTTCGATCCGCACGCGCAGCGCGGCCAGCGGCGTTTTCAAGTCATGACCGATGGCGCCCAGCATCACATCCTTTTCATCCAGCAATGCCGCGATTCGGGCTTCCATGGCGTTGTGGGCCGTAATCAGGCGGCGGGTGTCTTCCGGTCCGGACGGATCGAGAGGGGGGCCGCCATTCACCGATCCACCAAAGCTCTCGACACGCTTTGTCAGCGCGGCCAGTGGACGGGTAATCTCGCGCAAGAGGATCGCCAGGCCACCAACCAGCACGATATACAGGATGAGCGTCTGCAACAGGACACCACGCATTGCACCCACATCACGCCGAGGCCCCGGCGCACGCGCGACCAGCCACTCATCCGCGCCATCGCGCTTGAGGCCGGCCAGCACTATCTCGCCATCAGGATCGAACCCGACATCGGGCCCCGCCGACAACCGATCCTGCAGGGCCCGCGAAATGTAGCGATCGCGTGACGTCTCCCGCGTCAGAACCACCAGCGCGTCAATCGCTATACCCTGCTCGTTCAGCAGTTCACGCAGAGCCGCCTCACGGTCGGGGTCGCGCAATTCGCCCCTGACCACGGGCGATTCCAGCGCGCGTTCGATGCGCAATCGGCGGCGACCTGAACGCCGTTCGCGGCCCGGCCTGCCATCGCGCAGGTTGACCTGCGGATCGCGGACCAGTTGGAAAGCCAGGGAATTCACGAGACGGGCCTCCTGCCGTCTTTCCTCGGCGCGGAAAAGCAGCACGCCCGATAGCACCTGCGCCACCAGCAGGCCCAGCGCGACAGAGAGGAGCATCTGCCCCTGCAGGCTCTTGGGAAGTAAGCGCCGCATCGTATCTGCGTCAGCCTTCGGGCACGAAGCGTCGGACTTCGGCGGCAAGCATGTAGCCGCCGCCCCATACCGTCTGGATCAATTTGGGATCGCGGTTGTCCAACTCCACCTTGCGACGCAGGCGACTGATCTGGTTGTCCACCGCGCGGTCGAACAGGTGCGCCTCGCGCCCCTGCACCATGTCCAGCAGGCGATCGCGATCCATCACCTGGTTGGGATGATCGAGCAAGGCTGTCAGCAGGCGGAACTCCGCAGTCGAGATCGGTACGACGGTGCCTTCGGGGTCGGTCAGGCGGCGCTTCAATGGATCCAGCTTCCAGCCGTCGAATTCGTAATGGGCATCACCGGCATTGTCCGATGCACTCGCGTTGCCGCTCTTGCTGGTGCGGCGCAGAACGGAACGGATGCGGGCCACCAGCTCGCGCGGCTCGAACGGCTTGACCAAGTAATCGTCGGCACCGATTTCAAGCCCCACTATACGGTCGGTGGACTCTCCCTTGGCGGTAAGGAAGATGACCGGCAGATTGCGGCTTTCCACCAGGTGTCGGCACAGCGAGATGCCATCTTCGCCGGGCATCATGATATCCAGCAGCACCAGGTCGGGCGTATCTTCAAGCAGGGCCGAACGCGCCTTTGCCGCATCGGCGGCCTGGCGCACGGCAAACCCCTGGCGCGACAGGTAGTCGGCCAGGGGTTCTCGCAAGCTGGCTTCGTCATCCACCAGCAGCAGTTTTACAGGCGTATCGCTCATCCGCGGTTGCGGCGCTGGCCGCGGCGTTCCTGCCGCTGTTCGCGACGTTCCTCGGCAGTGACAGTGCCATCGTTGTTGGCATCGGCACTATCGAAGCGGGTCAGCGCATGGCTGGTGAACTCTGCCTGGCTGATTGCGCCGTCACTGTTGGCATCGGCCTGGGACATCATCCCACCACCCATGCCGCCACGACGGCCCATGCGGTGCCCGCGTCGGCCTTCACCGCCGCGTTCTGCGCGGCGTTCCTGCCGCATTTCCTTCGTCGCTTCGCGTGCCGCCTGCGATTCTGCAAAAGTCAGCGCGCCGTCACCGTTCGCATCCGCCTCATCGAAACGGGCGCGGGCACGGGCTTCGCGGTCGGCTTCGTTGATCACGCCGTCGCTGTTGGCATCCATCCGTTCGAAACGGGCGGTTGCGCGGGCTTCGGCGTCGGCGCGTGTCATGTCTGCGCCGCGCTCGGATTGACCTTGCGCGATCGCAGTCCCGCCAACGCCAAGCGTTGCGACGGATGCTGCAAGGGCTAGGATGAGGGTCTTGTTCTTCTTCATGTCTCTACTCTCCAGTTCGTATGAGTAGAGCAACGGGGCACCGGCTTGAAGGGGGGAGGGAGTAACCCGGCGCCCCGCCACTCTCGAGAACCGTTATAGGCACGCGATGTCGCAGGTGTTTGCCGGGATACCAAAGAATTGTCGCAGTTTGTCGCAACGGCGAGGCTGCGTTCATCGGGCGCTTAGGAAACTTCCGATTACAGCGGTTTGCACGCCTCTTCCAGCCATGCCAGCGTGTCGCCATCCAGCTGCGGAGCGATCACTTCGCGCACTTTGGCGTGATAGCTGTTCCACCACTCGATTTCCGCAGGGCTCAGCAGGCTCTTGTCCACCAGCGTGCGATCGATCGGCGCAAAGGTGAGGGTTTCGAAGCCCAGCCACTCGCCTTCCATGCCCTCGATCTCGCGCGGCTCCACCAGCACGAGGTTCTCGATCCGGATGCCGTATTCGTTCGCCTTGTAATAGCCCGGCTCGTTGGACAGGATCATGCCCGCCATCAGCGGCTGGTCTGTCCCGCCTTGCGATCCGCGCGGCTTGGCGATGCGCTGCGGGCCTTCGTGCACGCCCAGAAAGCTGCCGACGCCGTGGCCGGTGCCGTGGGCATAATCCAGCCCCGCCATCCACAGGTGCTGGCGCGCAAGGGCATCCAGCGCGGAACCTGGGATGCCGGGCGGGAAGGTCTGCATGTCGAGTGCGATATGGCCTTTCAGCACGCGGGTGAAACGGTCGCAAACCTCGGCAGGCGGGGCGTCGGGGCCGGTCCATATGGTGCGGGTTATATCGGTGGTGCCGTCAGGGTACTGACCGCCCGAGTCCACCAGGTAGACGCTGTTCGGCTCCAGCTTGATGTTGCTTTCCTCATCCACGCGGTAGTGCGGGCTGGCACCGTTGGGGCCTGCGCCGCTGATCGTGTCGAAGGAGAGATCGCGCAGCTTGTCACTGTTCTCGCGGCGCAGCTCGTGCAGTTTTGCAGCGGCGGTCAATTCGTCGACCTGGCCGCTGGGTGCCTCTACCGAGAGCCAGTGCAGGAAGCGCGCAATCGCCACACCGTCGCGCGCCTGCGCGTCGCGGTGACCCTGCTGTTCGGCAGGTGTCTTGATGGCCTTGGGAAGCACCGCCGGATCGTCCTCTGTCACGATTTCGGCACCCACATCGTCCAGCCGCTGGAAGATGGCGGCGACCGAGCGCGCAGGGTCCGCGGCCACGCGCTTGCCCGCCAGCTTTTCGAAAGCGGCGGAAAACTCGTCGCGCGGATGGATGCGCACGGCATTGCCCAGCGCCTGCGCCACTTCGGATGAAACCTTTTCGGGCGCGATGAACCAGTCGGCGGTGCCATCGGATTGCACCATCAGGTAGGACAGGGCCACGGGGGTGTGATCCACGTCCTTACCGCGGATGTTCAGCGTCCAGGCAACCGAATCGAGCGCGCTGACGATCACGGCATCCAGCTTGTTTTCCTTCAGCCACTCGGCGATCTGTCCGCGCTTTTCAGCACTGGATCGACCGGTTAGGGCATCGTCCTGCACGAAAGCCTGTGCGTCGGAGGGTTGGGGCTGATCGTCCCACACGGCATCCAGCGGGTTGCTGTCCACCGGCACCAATTCGGCGCCGACGGCTTCCAGCCTCTCGGCCACTCCATTGGCCCAGCCGCGCGTGTGCAACCAGGGATCGTAGGCGATGCGTGCGCCTTCGCCGCCGTTCTGCGCCAGCCAGTCCGCCATCGAATCGTCGGGGACGGACTTGTACTCGTAAAGCTGACCGCTCACCTGCTGGCGCACCTGCAGGGTGTAACGCCCATCGACGAACATGGCCGCGGTGTTCTTCAGCACGGCCGCGCTGCCGGCAGAGCCGCCAAAGCCCGTCAACCAGGCAAGGCGCTGGGCGTAGGCGCCGACATATTCGCTCAGGTGCTCATCGCTGATCGGGATGACGAAACCGTCAAGTCCCCGGCGGTCAAGTTCCTTGCGCAAGGCATCGAGGCGGGCTTCGTGGGTTTGCATCAGCATGTCATCTGTCCTGGTCTTGCGGGTCTGGATCCCGGGCGTGGTTTCGCGGGAAACAATCTTGTACCTATCACATAGGCCCTTGGTCCCCGCCTTTCCACCCACAGCACGGCGGACCGTGGTGCATGTCGCGACAATCCCCCTTGTCGCGCCCGCTGGCGTCGCTACCTCGCGGGCAAGCAATGACAGGAATTCCCCTTGAAAATCGATACCAGCATCCAGCCGCCGAAAGCCGACAAGCGCGAGCACAGCTTTACCCATCACGGCGTGACAATTTCCGACCCTTACGCATGGCTTCGCGATCCAGGCTATCCGAAGGTGGAGGACGAGAACGTGCTGGCTTATGTCCGCGCTGAGAACGCCTATTTCGAAGCACAGATGGCGGGCCAGAAGGACCTGGTGGAAGAACTGTTCACCGAAATGCGCGCCCGCATCAAGGAAGACGATTCCAGCGTTCCGCAGAAGGACGGCGACTACCTGTACTGGTCCGAGTTCGAAACCGGCGGGCAATATCGCAAGTATTACCGCCGCCCGATCGAAGGCGGAGATGCGCAGCTGATCCTCGACTGTCCGGCGCTAGCAGAAGGGCTGGAATATTTCAGTCTCGGCGCGTTGTCGGTCAGCGAGGACGGACGGTATCTTGCCTACACCACCGATACCACGGGCGGTGAGTTCTACACCGCCTTCATCAAGGATCTGGATACCGGAGAACTGCTGGAAGACCGGATCGAGAACGTCAACACGGGCCTGATCTGGGCGGCGAACGACAGCGTGCTAGTGTACGGCCGCGCCAACGAGAGCTGGCGGGTGGATCGCATCTTTGCGCACACCATCGGGCAGCCAACGGGTGACGATGCGCAAATCTATCACGAGGCAACGTTGGGCTTCACCGCATCTCCTGCGATCTCTGCCAATCGCCGATGGCTCGTCATTTCCACCGGCGACAACGAGACGAGCGAGGTTCTTTTTACCTCCATCGATAATCCCACGGGCGATCTGAAAGTGGTTCGACCGCGCAAGGTCGGCGTGGAATATGCCGCAGATTTTCGCGACGACACGATTTTCATCTGGGCGAACGACACCCACGCCAATTTCCGCCTTGCCACCGCCTCCATCGGCGATCCGGGAAACTGGACGACGCTGATCGAAGGGTCCGACGAATTCTACCTGACAGGCTTCGACCTGTTCAGGAATTTCTACATCACCGAAGGGCGATTGAACGGCCTCGATCAGGTGCAGGTCCGCTATTATGACGATCCCGCGCGGGTAGAAACGATAGACTTTCCCGAAGAAGCCTATTCGGCAGGCACCGGCAACAATCCCGAATGGGAAATGGATCGCATCCGGTTGACCTATGAAAGCCCGATCACCCCCGACACCGTGTATGATTATCACGTTGCGTCCCGGAAGCTCGAGACGCTGAAAGTGCAGGAAATCCCCAGCGGTTTCGATCCGTCGCTCTATACCGTGGAGCGGCTGGAAGTGCGCGCTCGGGACGGGGCAATGGTTCCTGTCAGCCTGGTCTGCCGGAAGGACCGGCCCAAGGGTGGCCCGCTGCATCTCTATGCTTACGGCGCCTATGGCTTTGCCTATCCGCCCAATTTCTCCACCACGCGCTTCAGCCTGATCGACCGCGGCGTGGCCTATGCCATCGCGCACATCCGGGGTGGGGACGATCTGGGGCGCAACTGGTATCTGCAAGGCAAGATGCAGGCGCGCACCAACACCTTCAACGATTTCGTCGACGTGGGCCGGGGGCTGGTGGATCTTGGCTACACAGCGGAAGGCAAGGTCAGCGCCAGCGGCGGTTCTGCCGGCGGCGAATTGATGGGCGCGATCATCAATCAGGATCCTGCATTGTTCGGCGCCATCGTAGCGCATGTGCCCTTCGTCGACGTGCTCAGCACCATGCTGGACGAGACCCTGCCACTGACGCCGGGCGAATGGCCGGAATGGGGCAACCCGATCGAGAGCAAGGAGGCTTTCGACAATATCCTGGGCTATTCCCCATACGATCAGGTCAAGCGGCAGGACTATCCGCCCATGCTGGTAACAGCCGGACTGAACGATCCGCGCGTCACCTACTGGGAGCCTGCCAAATGGGTCGCCAAGTTGCGCGACTACAAGACCGACGAGAGCATTCTGTTGCTGAAAACGAACATGGGCGCAGGCCACGGTGGCAAGTCGGGCCGGTTCGAAGGACTGCGTGAGACGGCGGAAGAGGCGGCATTCATTCTCTGGCAGCTGGGGGTGCACGATTGACCAACCGCTTTACCACCACCTTTACGGCGCTGCCGGAGCACATTGACGAGAACGGGCACGTCAATAACACCGTCTGGGTGCGGTGGATGGAAGAGCTGTCCGTCGCCCACTGGAACGCGCAGGCCCTGCCCGAGCATCGGGACAGATACGCCTGGGTCGTGACCCGGCACGAGATCGATTATCGCGGTAACGTGACGCAAGGTGCACAGGTGACCGGCGAGACCATCATCAAGGATGGGCCGCGTGGCGCACGGTTCGATCGGCACTACGAGTTTCGCAATGCGGACGGAAAGGTGCTGGTGCGCGCCAAGTCCACCTGGGCAATGGTGGACAAGGAAAGCGGCCGCCTGATGCGCGTTCCGGCAGAGGTCGCGAGACCTTTCCTGCCGCCCGAGGACCCCTCCGCCTAGGCGATCGCCTCGTCAATCGGCAACAGGTCGTACCCCAGTTCACTGGCCACGGCAGGATAGGTGACGCGCCCGGCGTGGACATTCAGCCCCTGCGCCAGATGCGCATCGGCGCGCATGGCCGCTTTCCAGCCAAGGTTCGCGATGCGCAGGGCGTGCGGCAGGGTAACATTGTTCAGCGCATAGGTGCTGGTACGGCTCACGGCACCGGGCATGTTGGCAACGCAGTAATGCACGATGTCGTCCACCACGTAGGTAGGATTGTCATGCGTGGTTGGTTTGCTGGTTTCGAAACAACCGCCCTGGTCGATGGCGACATCCACCAATACCGCACCGGGCTTCATGGTCTTCAGCATCTCGCGCGTGACAAGCTTGGGTGCTGCGGCACCGGGCACCAGAACGGCGCCCACCACCATGTCCGCACCTGCCACGGCGGCCTCCAGATTGGCCTTGCTGGCAAAACGCGTGCTGGCACGCGATTCGAAATGGGTGCCGACCTTTTCAAGCACTTCGGGATCGAGATCCATGATGACGGTGCTTGCACCCATCCCGGCCGACATCTGCGCAGCGTTGAAGCCAACCACGCCGCCGCCGATGATCACCACCTTGCCCGGCATGACACCCGGCACGCCGCCCAGCAATACGCCGCGCCCGCCATGTACCTTCTCGAGCGCATTGGCGCCCGCCTGAATGCTCATGCGTCCGGCCACCTGGCTCATCGGTTTCAGCAACGGCAGACCGCCACGCTTGCCGGTGACGGTTTCATAGGCGATTGCCGTGCAGCCCGATTTCACCAGGCCCTCGGTCTGTGCAGGGTCGGGCGCGAGATGGAGATAGGTGTAGAGCACCTGACCTTCGCGCAGGCGGGCGATTTCCTCCGCCTGCGGTTCCTTCACCTTCACGATCATCTCGCATTCGGCGAAGATATCCTCGACATCGTCGATGACCTTGGCACCGCTGGCAACATATTGGGCGTCGTAGGCACCGATGCCGTCGCCTGCGCCGGTTTCAATCCAGACCTCGTGGCCGTTCTCGACCAGTTCCTTCGCGCTTTCGGGCGTCAGGCCGACGCGGTATTCACGGTTCTTGATCTCGCGGGGGCAGCCGATGCGCATGGGACGGGACTCCGGTTAAGCAGGGGAATTGGGCAACAGGTAGCTCAGTTTGGTAGAGGCCGTTACCGGTGAAACCTGTTTTTCGCAATCCCAATCGGGTTGGCCTCCGTGCTGGCCACGGCGGATGGAACAGCTTTCACGCCACCACGTGTTCGATGCCCGGCACGGTGATCGTCCGCTCGCCGCCGAAATCCTCGTGAACCGAGATCAAGCCGGTCTTTTCCAGATGCTCCAGCAAGCGACGAATCCGACCGGGCGACGCGGTGCCATAGACGCGGGCGAGATGCTCCTCATCGGGCGTGCCGTTGCCGCGCGCGGCGGACACCACGATAGCGAGGTAGGGCGCCAGCACATCGTCGGCGACGCCTTGCGCCATCGCTTCCACGCGTTCGCGCTGCCCATCTTCCAGGGCACCGACACCGGCGCTGGCGAAGGCGAACATGCGGCGGAAGGTCGGCATGTCGATATGTGCCGAGGCCACGCCCTGCTGGCGGCAGCGTGTCGCGAAATCGCGGAACGAGGTGGCGATGGGGCGGAACGTGGCACCTTCCTCTGCCGCCATCTCTGCCAGCACGCTGTCGACATCACCCGCCGCCGTTTCGGCGGACAGTGTTTCGTCCGGTTCGGCCTTTGCAGCCATGCTCTGCGCCAGTTCCTCCACCGGCGGCGGTGCGGGCGGTGGGGGAGGGGGCGGCTGGTGAACCTTCTCGGCAGCTTCTTCCGCCAGATCGGCGTGCAGCAGTTCGCCCATCTCGGCGGCATCGGCCTGGGGCAGCGGGGTGAGCGCGGCAGCGCCGTTCTTGCCGCCCGACTTCACCTCTCCGATGTGCACGGCCACGGGGCGACGGCTGACCGCTGGACCGAGGCCGAGGAAATGGCCGCGCTGCAAATCGCGGATGCGCTCCGCCTGCTTGCGATCCATGCCCAGCAGGTCTGCGGCGCGCTGCATGTCGATATCGAGGAAAGTACGGCCCATCAGGAAGTTCGATGCCTCTGCCGCGACGTTCTTCGCCAGCTTGGCAAGCCGCTGCGTGGCGACGATACCTGCAAGACCGCGCTTGCGCCCTCGACACATCAGGTTGGTCATGGCCGACAGTGTCAGGCGGCGAGTGTCCTCCGCCATTTCGCCAGCGGCGGCAGGCGCGAACATCTGCGCCTCGTCCACCACCACAAGGGCCGGAAACCAGTGTTCGCGCGGGGCATCGAACAGCGCGGTGAGGAATTGCGCGGCGCAGCGGATCTGCTGTTCCACCTCCAGGTCCTCCAGCGCCAGAACCACCGATGCGCGGTGCTGGCGGATACGGCCTGCCAGCGCCTCTATCTCGCGCGAGGAGTAGCTGGCGCCTTCCACCACCACGTGATCGAAATGGTCGGCAAGGCTGACGAAATCGCCTTCGGGGTCGATGATGACCTGCTGCACCATGCCGGCGCTCTGTTCCAGCAGGCGGCGCAGCAAGTGAGACTTGCCGCTGCCGGAGTTGCCTTGCACCAGCAGGCGCGTGGCGAGCAATTCCTCCACGTCCACCGACACGGGGGTGCCGTGCGCGTCCTTGCCGATTTCGATTTCCGCATTCACATTTCAAGGGATAGGGCCGCCAACCGATTCGGCCTAGGCAGGCCGGTGGGTTTATCCAGCGATTGTTCCGCGCGGGGCTTTTCCCGTGCCATCCAGTCCTGTGATGCGCCGAGTGGCGAGGCCCCGAAGGTTATGAGGGGGATATTTTCGGCTCGCAGCTTGCCCTCGCAGCGCCCTTCGGGAATTCCATGTCCATGGCGATTCTTTCAGACAAATGGATTCGGGACCAGGCACAATCGAACGGCATGATTGAGCCGTTCGTGGAAAGCCAGCGGCGCGATGGGTGTATCTCCTACGGCCTTTCCTCCTTCGGCTATGACGCGCGCGTAGCGGACGAATTCAAGATCTTTACCAATGTGAACTCGGCCATCGTCGATCCCAAGGACTTCGACGGGGAGAGCCTGGTGGACCGCAAGACCGATGTCTGCGTGATCCCGCCCAACTCCTTCGCGCTGGCTCGCACGGTGGAATATTTTCGCGTGCCGGAGGACGTGCTGGTGATCTGCCTTGGCAAGAGCACCTATGCCCGTTGCGGCATTATCGTGAACGTCACCCCGCTGGAACCGGGATGGGAAGGGCATGTGACGCTGGAATTTTCCAACACCACGCCGCTGCCCGCGCGCATCTATGCCAACGAAGGCGCATGCCAGTTCCTGTTCCTGCAAGGCAACGAGAGGCCCGAAGTCACCTATGCCGACAGGGCGGGCAAATACATGGGCCAGCGCGGGGTGACCTTGCCCAGGCTTTAAAGGACGCTCCGGCGCGAGGGCCGGAGCGCAAGACCCGGCTTAGAAACTCGCCCTTGCTGTCAGCCTGAAGTTGCGGCCCGTCATCGGCACGAATTCCTTCGTGAAGCTGGTGTGGCGACGACCCTCGACATCGAAGATATTCTCCACCTGCGCGATAATTGTCAGGTTCTCGCGACCTTCGAACGGGTGCCAGCCGAGCGACGCGTTGACCATGGTGAAGCCATCGGTCGGCGTCTCGAACGGTGCGACGTCGGTCTGGCTGTCGTACCATTCCACCTCACCGCGCAGATCGAAGTGGTCCCACCGGCCTTCCAGTGCGCCGTACAGGCTGAGGGGAGGGATGCGCGGGGCATCGGTGCCATCGTCGAATTCCACCCTGGTATAGGCGCCACGCAGGTCGCCCAGCAGCGAGAAATCCCGGCCTTCCACCAGCGGGAACGTGACCTGCGCCTCGGCGCCCCACTGGTCGGCATCCTGTTGCATGAATGCGAAGACGGGCAAGTCGTCTTCCTCCTCGCCCGTACCGGCGAGATAGATGAAATCGCCGAACCAGTTGCGATAGACGCTGGCGTTGACCTTCACTTCGCCGATCTCACCGCGAACGTAGCCTTCCGCGCCCCAGCTGCTTTCCTCGCTTAGCGTGGGGTCGCCGACTTCGAACTGCTGGGTGGCGATATGCGGACCTTCGGCGAACAGTTCTGCCGCGGTAGGCGCGCGCTCGGTGCGTGAAACGTTCAAACCAGCGCGGAAATCATCGAACAGGGTGAAGCCGCCGCCAACCGAAGCGGAGAAGGTGTCGAAGGTGCGTTCCAGCCCCAGTGTTGTCGCTTCGATTTCAGTGTTCTCGTAGCGGGCGCCTGCTTCCAGCTCGAAGGGACCGAAATAGAATTCCTGCAAGGTGAAGAAGGCCATGGTCTCGACATTATTGGGCGGGATATAGGCTTCTTCTCCGGTTGCGACGAAGTCCTGAGCGGAGAACTGCGCTCCTGTGGCGCCGCTCCAGTTACCCCGGCGCGATTGCACCAGCTCTACGCGGCCCTCGACGCCCTGCACGTCGAACACCGTGCCAACTTCCGCACCCTCGAACTCGGTGTGGGTGTAGTTGGAATAGCCGATGCGCGACTGGACGGAATCGAAGAACCCGTCACCCAAGTCGATGTCGGCGCGGAAGTCTGCGCGGTAGCGGCGCAAGCCAATGGACACGGCTTCCTCGCCTTCCTCATCGCCATGTTCTTCTTCATCCTCGTCGTGATCTTCCTCACCATGCTCTTCTTGGCCATGACCGTGATGACCTACGCCCGGTGCACCCGGCACGCCGTATTCGGTATCGTAGTAGTCGAACGAAACACCGAAGTTGCTCTCACCGGAGAAGACCGCGAAGCCCGTTCCGGCAGACCAGGTTTCGGTATAGGTATTGGGCACTGTGCCGGAAATACTGGCCGCCTCGCGCAGTTTCTCGGCTTCCTCGAATTCACCCTCTTCCTCTTCCTCGGCCGCGTCGGCCAGCAGGTCTGCGCGCAGATCGCCCGAAGCGGCAAAGCCGGGAATCTCGATATCATCGGTGTTACGGTACGAGCCGTCGACATGGAAAACGATATTATCGGTCAGCTTCGTGTCGAGCGAGATGCCACCTTCCCACAGGCCGGTGGCGCTATCCACGCCGGCCAGCATATCCACATGAAATGGCTCGTCCGGAACGCCGGGCGGGATGCGCTTGGTAATGACGTTCACCGCGCCGCCGATGGCCTGGCTGCCGTACAGCAGCACGGCAGGTCCGCGCAGCACTTCGATGCTTTCGGCTATCAGCGGATCGGCCGCCACGGCGTGATCGTCCGACGCGCCTGACGCATCGATCGTACCGATGCCATCGATCAGCACGCGAACGCGGTCTCCGCCAAAGCCGCGCAGGATCGGGCGCGATGCTCCGGGGGCAAAACCGCTCGCCTCGACACCTGGCTGGCTGGCGAGGATCTCGCCGACCTGGCCTGCGCTTTCGCGTTGCAACTGCATGCCGGAAACAACCGAAGTGCCGGCGATCACGTCCAGCCGGTCGACACCGCTGGCGGTTACATAGATCGTACCGTGAAAATCGTCATTGGCCGGATTGTCCTCATCGGTCGCGGTCGCCTGGGCACGTGGTTCCGGCTGCTGCGGCGTCTCCTGCGCCATTGCCTGGTACGGAATAACAACACTTGCAAGAAGTAGGGCAGACATGCGGATCATTCGTTACGCTTCCAACTAAAGTTACGATGTATCATCGCTCCTCTAGAGTTTGTGGAATGAACGTCAAGTGAGCAATGGCTCAAGGTGAAGTGTTCAGCCTTGCGAACCCGACAGCAAGCGGGTGCGGGCCTCGTCCTCGCCGATCAGCGGAAGCAGTTCGCCCATGTCCGGGCCATGATCCATGCCCGTCAGCGCCTGGCGCAGCGGCAGGAAAAGGGTCTTGCCCTTGCGGCCCGTGCGTTCCTTGAGTGTGGTGGTAAGATCGCGCCAGGGACTGTCCGACCATGCCAGTGCGTCGCTCGCCTCGGCCAAGTAATCGCGGGTTTCGGCATCGAAGGCGGGCTGCTCGATCGGCCCTGTGACGATGCGCCACCATTCCTTCGCATCGCCCACCTTTTCCAGATTGGGGCGAACGGCATGCCAAGCTGCTGCGTCCATATCCTTGGGCAGGCGGTCACAAACTGCATTGTAATCCAGCTGGTGAACGATGGCGGCATTGATGCGGTCAAGCTCGGTATCGTCGAACTTTGCCGGGGCGCGACCGAAGGTGCCGAGATCGAAGGTCTCGATCAGCACGTCACGCGCGGCAATCGGTTCCACCGGCATACTGGTGCCAAGCCGGGCAAGCAGGGCAATCAGCGCTTCGGGTTCTATATCCCGCTCGCGGAAGGCATCGCATCCAAGCGAGCCGAGTCGCTTCGACAGCTTGCCTTCCTTGCCCACCAGCAGCGCTTCATGCGCAAAGCGCGGCGGGGTGGCGCCCAGCGCCGTGAACATCTGCATCTGCACAGCGGTGTTGGACACGTGGTCTTCACCGCGCAGGACATGGGTGATGCCCATGGCAATATCATCCACGCAGCTAGGCAGCATGTAGAGCCAGGAGCCGTCGGCGCGGCGGATTACCGGATCGGAAAGCTGCGCCGCATCGAATTTCTGCGGCCCACGCACGCCATCGTCCCACGTGATCGCCTCGCCGTGGTCCAGCTTGAAGCGCCAGTGCGGAGCAACGCCTCCAGCCTCCTTGGCGGCGCGCTCCGCTTCGCTCAGTTGCAATGCGCCGCGGTCGTAGATCGGCGGCAATCCGCGACCCAGCTGGATCTTTCGCTTGAGGTCCAGCTCCTGCGCAGTCTCGTATGCCGGATAGACCCTGCCTGCTGCGCGTAGCATCTCGAAAGCCGCATCGTAACTGTCCAGCCGCTGCGACTGCCGTTCCTCTCCATCAGGGATTAGACCCAGCCATTCCAGGTCGGCGCGGATGGCCTCGACGTATCGCTCTTCGCTGCGCTCGGCATCGGTATCGTCGATGCGCAGCATGAACGTGCCACCAGCCTTTCGCGCCAGCATCCAGTTGTGCAGCGCGGTGCGAATATTGCCGACATGCAGGCGGCCCGTGGGGGAAGGGGCGAAGCGGGTTACCGTGGTCATACAGCGCGGTTAGCCCGCTTGGGCGCGGCTCACAAGCGGTTGCCCGCTATCGTCTGTCGTCTCGGTTATTGGCTTCAAAAATGGTTGGACAACACGGCAACCGTTTCCCGCGTAAGATCGTGGAGCCGTTCGTGCCGTTCGCGGCGTACAAGTCCATTGAGGATTGCGGAGAAGTCCGCGCTGTCACCTGCGGCTGCGGCCTCGGCCATCTGCGCGAACACGGCCTCGTCGGGTGTCAACGCGTGGCAGCAGGGTCTGCTTACCATGGCGTTTTCCGGCCACGCCCGCGCGCAAGCCTGCGCGAAATCCAGTACGGCCTTGGCTGCCGTCAGCGAATGCAGCTGGCGCGAAAGCTGTACCAGGGGATCCATTCGGGCTGCGCTGCAACAGGCCATCAAGCGGATAGCCATGACAAGCGCCATTGCCGTGGCCGAGAACTGGCTGGCCATGGGTGGCTGCTGCAATGCTTCTATGACCGCGCTTCGCGTGGGGCCGAGGTGAGAGGGGGCAGGTTCGTGGGGGCGTCGCGATGGCATGGCAGTCCTCTGTTGCGATTGATTCGCAACCAACAGTAGCGCGTGAGACTCTAATTGCAAATCGTTCGCATTTGCATTTGTGACGCGCGCATCGCCTTGGTCATTGTGAGAAAAGGGTGATGCTGTGCCCGCTGCCTTCTATCAACAGGCCGTTAGAAGGTGTGCGGCCCACGGTTTCCGCAAGGTCCAGTGCGCGCGCCACGTCGTTTAGCCGCGGAGGAATGCTGATTGCGCAAACTGGTGGCGGGTTTCCGTCAGTGCCGACCGGGGCGTCCGGTCTTGATGTGCCGGTTTCCAGTTTGAGGCCGTCGATACGATAGCTGAAGGCGACGTTAGCGCAGCGCGGCTCCCACCAGATCTCTTCCTCGTCGGCACTCAGCGCAAGGCCGTAAGGTTCATTCAGCGGTTGCCCGTCTATCCCCGCTACCCGCCATTCGCCGGCCAGCGTCTCGACATACGAGAGCGGGGTGGTGGGCGGCGCAGGGGGAGGATTCGCGATCCCGCCCGGCGCGGGAAGGATGGTGACCTGCTCCTCCTGCTCGCTCTCCTGCGAGCAAGCTGCAAGCGCGAGAGCGGCAAGCACAATAAGTCTCATGACGTTTTCATACTCCAGACAAAGAAAAGGCCCCGGTGGATCGCTCCGCCGGGGCCTCTTGCAAGATCATTGAGAGACTACCGATCAATCTTCGCTGTCGGAATCGTCTTTCTTGGCGATGGCTTCGGGCTCGGAGCCTTCGTCATCGCGCTTGTATTCGCCAGCGTCCGCATCGGTGCCTTCGCCGCTATCCACCATGGTGGCCATGGTGGCATCGCCGGTTGCAGCATCGACAGGATCACGTGCCAGTTCCGCTTCATGCTGCTCTTCGGCCGAGTCCGCCGCGACGACGGCCTCTTCCTTGGCAGCTTCTTCCGCAGCCACGAGCGCGTCCTGCATCTTCTTGTACTGGGCGCGCAGGGCCGCATCGCGCGACGATGCCGTCACACGCATACGGTTCATGCCCGCACCGGTACCGGCAGGGATCAGGCGACCGACGATCACGTTTTCCTTCAGGCCGACCAGCGTATCCTTCTTCCCTTCGACCGCCGCCTGCGTCAGCACACGGGTGGTTTCCTGGAACGAAGCGGCGGAGATGAACGAACGAGTCTGCAAGCTGGCCTTGGTAATGCCGAGCAGGATCGGCGTGCCTTGCGCCGGGGTCTTGCTCCTGGTCAGCTTCGCGTTCTCTTCCTTCATCTCTTCCATGTCGACCTGTTCGCCCGGCAGCAGCACGGTGTCGCCGCCGTCGGTGATCTCGACCTTTTGCAGCATCTGGCGAACGATCACCTCGATGTGCTTGTCGTTGATCTTCACGCCCTGCAGTCGATAGACTTCCTGAATCTCGGTGCAGAGGAATTCCGCCAGCGCTTCCACGCCCATGACTTCAAGGATGTCATGCGGGTTGGGCGAGCCGGAAATCAGCGTATCGCCCTTCTTGACGAAGTCGCCTTCCTGCACGTCGATCACCTTGGTCTTAGGGATCAGGTACTCGACGGGTTCGCCCTCTTCCGGAACGATCGCGATCTTGCGCTTGGCCTTGTAGTCGCGGATGAATTCCATCCGGCCACTGATCTTGGCGATTACGGCCGCATCCTTAGGAATACGCGCTTCGAACAGCTCGGCGACACGCGGCAGACCGCCGGTGATGTCGCGCGTCTTGGCGGCTTCACGCGAAGCACGTGCCAGAATGTCACCGGCCTGCACTTCCTGACCATCCTCGACAGAAAGCGTGGTGCCCGGAGCCAGCATGTAACGCTGCGCTTCAGTTTCCTCTTCCTTCTTGCCCTTCAGAGCCTTGGCATCGTCCTCGCTCAACAGAGTCATGCGCGGACGCAGGTCTTCCTTCTTGGAACGGCCGGCGGCGCGGTATTCGGTGACCACGCGCTGGGCGATACCGGTGGCTTCGTCCACACGCTCTTCCAGCGTCTTGCCTTCGACAAGATCCTGGTAGCGCACGACACCGGCCTGCTCGGTGATGATCGGCAGGGTGAACGGATCCCATTCAGCCAGACGATCGCCTTCCTTCACCTTCTCGCCGTCCTCGAACATGAGCACGGTACCATAAGGCACGCGGTGGATCGCGCGTTCGCGGCCCTCCGCATCGACCACGATCATCTCGCCGTTGCGGGCCAGCGACAGGCGGCGGCCCTTCTTGTCGGTGATGGTGGGCATGTCGCGGTAGACGATCTTGCCGTCGGAGATGCTTTCCAGGTGACTGGTTTCGTTCACCTGTGCAGCACCGCCGATGTGGAAGGTACGCATGGTCAGCTGCGTGCCCGGCTCACCGATGGACTGCGCGGCGATAACGCCGACAGCTTCACCGATGTTGACCGGCGTACCGCGAGCAAGGTCGCGGCCGTAGCAGGTGGCGCAAACGCCCATTTCGGCTTCGCAGACCAGCGGAGAGCGGATCTTCGCCTGCTGCACTTCGGCTTCCTCGATGGCGGCGGCCATCGGCTCGTCCACCATGGTGCCCGCTTTCACGATCACCTCGTCCGTGGCGACGTTCACGATATCCTCTGCCACGGTGCGGCCCAGGATACGCTCACCCAGCGATGCAATCACGCTGCCGCCCTGGACGATGGCGCGCATCTCCAGTGCGTTGTCAGTCTTGCAGTCGTTTTCGACGATGGTGCAGTCCTGCGACACGTCGACGAGTCGGCGGGTCAGGTAGCCCGAGTTTGCCGTCTTCAACGCCGTATCCGCGAGGCCCTTACGCGCGCCGTGGGTGGAGTTGAAGTATTCAAGAACGGTCAGGCCTTCCTTGAAGTTCGAGATGATCGGCGTCTCGATGATCTCGCCCGAAGGCTTGGCCATCAGGCCGCGCATACCGGCAAGCTGCTTCATCTGCGCGGGGCTACCACGTGCGCCGGAATGGCTCATCATGTAGATCGAGTTGATCTGTGCCTCGCGGCCGTCGGCATCCTTCGGCGTCGCCTTGATCTCTTCCATCATGGCGGCGGCCACCTGGTCACCGCAACGGCTCCAGGCGTCGATAACCTTGTTATACTTCTCCTGGCCGGTGATGTAGCCGTCTTGATACTGCTGCTCGTAATCGGCAACCAGCGCCTTGGTTTCCTCGATCATGCCGTCCTTGGTGTCCGGAATGATCATGTCGTCCTTGCCGAAGGAAATGCCGGCCTTGAACGCGTGGCGGAAGCCCAGCGTCATGATGGCGTCGGCAAACAGCACCGTGTCCTTCTGGCCGGTGTGGCGATAGACCTGATCGATGACGTCGCCGATTTCCTTCTTGGTGAGAAGGCGGTTGACGAATTCGAAGGGAACCTTGTGGCTCTTGGGCAGGCACTCGGCGATCAACATACGGCCCGGCGTGGTTTCTACGCGCTGCATGTAGGTCTTGCCAGCCTCGTCCGTCTGCGGAACGCGGGTGGTGATCTTGGAGTGATAGGTAACTGCCCCTACGTGCAGTGCCTGGTGCACCTCGTTGATGTCGCCCAGCACCTTGCCTTCGCCCGGCTCGCCTTCGCGATCCATCGAAAGGTAATATAGGCCCAGCACCATGTCCTGCGAAGGCACGATGATCGGCTTGCCGTTGGCGGGCGACAGGATGTTGTTGGTGGACATCATCAGCACGCGTGCTTCCAGCTGGGCTTCCAGCGAGAGCGGCACGTGGACGGCCATCTGGTCACCATCGAAGTCGGCGTTGAAGGCGGAACACACCAGCGGGTGAAGCTGGATGGCCTTGCCCTCGATCAGCACGGGCTCGAACGCCTGGATGCCGAGACGGTGCAACGTCGGTGCGCGGTTCAGCAACACGGGATGTTCGCGGATAACCTCGTCGAGGATGTCCCAGACTTCCTTGCGCTCCTTCTCCACCCACTTTTTCGCCTGCTTCAGGGTCATGGAAAGACCCTTGGCGTCGAGACGGGCGTAGATGAACGGCTTGAACAGCTCGAGCGCCATCTTCTTGGGCAGGCCGCACTGGTGCAGCTTGAGTTCGGGACCGGTCACGATGACCGAACGGCCCGAATAGTCGACGCGCTTACCCAGAAGGTTCTGGCGGAAGCGGCCCTGCTTGCCCTTCAGCATGTCGCTGAGCGACTTCAGCGGACGCTTGTTGGCACCCGTGATCACGCGGCCACGACGGCCATTGTCGAACAATGCGTCGACCGATTCCTGCAGCATGCGCTTTTCGTTACGCACGATGATATCGGGCGCGCGCAGTTCCATCAGGCGTTTCAGACGGTTGTTACGGTTGATGACGCGGCGATACAGATCGTTGAGATCGGACGTCGCGAAACGGCCACCGTCCAGCGGCACCAGCGGGCGCAGTTCTGGCGGAATGACCGGCACGACTTCGAGGATCATCCACTCGGGACGGTTGCCCGATTCAATGAAGCTCTCGACGACTTTCAGGCGCTTGATGATCTTGGCGGGCTTCAGCTTGGACTTGGTGGTTTCCAGCTCTTCCAGCAGATCGGCCTTTTCCTGTTCCAGGTCGAGGTCCATCAGCATGAACTTGACAGCTTCGGCACCGATACCGGCGCTGAAGGCGTCCTCGCCGTATTCGTCCTGCGCTTCGAGAAGCTCGTCCTCGGTCAGCAGCTGGAACTTTTCCATCGGCGTGAGGCCGGGCTCTGTAACGATGTAGCTTTCGAAATACAGCACGCGCTCAAGCTGCTTGAGCTGCATGTCGAGCAGCAGGCCGATGCGCGAAGGCAGCGACTTCAGGAACCAGATATGCGCGACGGGCGCGGCCAGTTCGATGTGGCCCATGCGCTCACGACGTACCTTGGTCACGGTGACTTCGACGCCGCACTTTTCGCAGACGACGCCCTTGTACTTCATGCGCTTGTACTTGCCGCACAGGCATTCGTAGTCCTTCACCGGACCGAAGATGCGGGCGCAAAACAGGCCGTCACGCTCTGGCTTGAACGTGCGGTAGTTGATGGTTTCCGGCTTCTTGATCTCGCCGAAGGACCAGCTGCGAATACGCTCAGGTGAGGCAATCCCGATCTGGATCTGGTCGAAGGTTTCCGGCTTGGCCAGCTGGTTGGTGAATTTGGTCAGTTCGTTCATTTTTCGAATTCCCTTGGGGGGATTAACACAGGGTGGCGGGGAGGCGGCCCGCGACAGGCCGCCTGACCCTGTTATTCAGCCGCGATCTGGCCGAAGCCGTCCTCGTCCTCTTCACCATCGGTGAGCGAGGACAGTTCGACGTTGAGGCCCAGCGAGCGCATTTCCTTGACGAGCACGTTGAAGCTCTCCGGAATGCCGGCCTCGAAGGTGTCGTCGCCCTTGACGATGGCTTCGTAGACCTTGGTGCGGCCGACCACGTCGTCGGACTTCACCGTCAGCATTTCCTGCAAGGTGTAGGCGGCGCCGTAGGCCTGGAGTGCCCAGACCTCCATCTCGCCGAAGCGCTGGCCACCAAACTGCGCCTTGCCGCCCAGCGGCTGCTGGGTGACGAGCGAGTAGGGGCCGATCGAACGAGCGTGGATCTTGTCGTCGACCAGGTGGTGCAGCTTGAGCATGTAGATCACGCCCACGGTTACCTTGCGGTCAAACGCTTCGCCACTGCGACCGTCGTACAGCGTGGACTGGCCCGAGCTATCGTAACCTGCCTTCAGCAGCATGTCGGTCACATCACCCTCGCGGGCACCGTCGAACACCGGGGTGCCCATGGGAACGCCGCGACGCAGGTTTCCGGCCAGCTCGGCAATTTCCTCGCTCGAACGGTTGTCCAGATCGTCGTGGTACTTCTCGCCGTAGACGTCCTTCAGCTTGTCCATCAGAACCTCTGGCGGCTTGCCAGCGGTGATGTCCGGATTGCTGGCACGCCAGTCATCCAGTTGCTCTGCGATCTGGTGGCCCAGGCCGCGTGCGGCAAAGCCAAGATGCGTCTCGAAGATCTGTCCGACGTTCATGCGCGAAGGCACGCCCAGCGGGTTCAGCACGATATCGACAGGCGTACCGTCCTCGAGGAACGGCATGTCCTCTTCCGGCAGGATGCGCGAAATCACACCCTTGTTGCCGTGACGCCCGGCCATTTTGTCGCCCGGCTGCAGCTTGCGCTTCACCGCCACGAACACCTTGACCATCTTGAGCACGCCGGGAGCGAGTTCGTCACCGCGCTCCAGTTTCTCCTTGCGGTCCTCGTACTTGTCCTTGATGGCCTTCACGGCCTCGTCGTACTGGCCCTTCACCGCTTCGAGCTGGCTCTGCATGTTGTCGTCGGCGACGGCAAACTTGAACCAGTCGATACGATCCACGCTGTCCAGCACCTCGTCGGTGATTTCCGTGCCCTTCTTCACGCCCTTGGGAGCAGCAGACGCGGTCTGACCGGTCAGCATGTCGCGCAGGCGGTTGTAGGTGGCGCGGTTGAGGATGGCGCGTTCGTCCTCGCTATCCTTCTTGAGGCGTTCGATTTCCTCGTTCTGGATGGCACGTGTACGGTCGTCGATCTCGATACCGTGACGGTTGAATACGCGAACCTCCACAACCGTTCCGGCAACGCCCGGCGGCAGGCGAAGCGAGGTGTCGCGCACGTCGCTGGCCTTTTCGCCGAAGATGGCGCGCAGCAGCTTTTCTTCCGGCGTCATCGGGCTTTCGCCCTTGGGAGTGATCTTGCCGGCCAGAATGTCGCCCGGATGCACTTCTGCACCGATGTAGACGATGCCCGCCTCGTCGAGGTTGCGCAGGGCTTCCTCGCCGACATTGGGAATGTCACGCGTGATGTCTTCGGGGCCAAGCTTCGTGTCACGAGCCATGACTTCGAATTCCTCGATATGGATCGAGGTGAAGACGTCGTCCTTCACGATACGCTCGGAGATGAGGATGGAGTCCTCGTAGTTGTAGCCGTTCCAGGGCATGAAGGCGACGAGCGCGTTCTTGCCCAGTGCCAGCTCGCCCAGGTCGGTGGAGGGACCGTCGGCGATGATATCGCCTTCCATCACGGTCTCGCCCACCTTTACCAGCGGACGCTGGTTGACGCAGGTGTTCTGGTTGGAACGCTGGAACTTCTGCAGCGTGTAGATGTCCACGCCGGGGTTGGTGGTGTCCACCTCGCCCGAGGCACGGATCACGATACGGCCCGCGTCAACCTGGTCGACAATGCCGCCGCGCTTGGCGGAAATCGCGGCGCCCGAATCGCGCGCCACGGTTTCTTCCATGCCGGTGCCGACCCAGGGCGCTTCGGCCTTGACCAGCGGCACGGCCTGACGCTGCATGTTGGAGCCCATGAGTGCGCGGTTGGCGTCATCGTTTTCCAGGAACGGAATGAGCGATGCAGCAACCGAGACGAGCTGCTTGGGCGAAACGTCCATCAGCGTGACGTTCTCGTTCGGGCTCATCGCGAATTCGCCGTTCTCGCGGGTGGAGACCAGCTCTTCCACGAAGCGGCCATCGGCATCCAGCGCCGCCGAGGCCTGCGCCACGGTGTGCTTCTGCTCTTCCATGGCGGAAAGGTAGTTCACCTCGGTCGAGACCTTGCCGTCCTTTACCGAGCGGTAGGGCGTCTCGATGAAGCCGTACTTGTTAACGCGGGCAAAGGTGGAGAGTGAGTTGATCAGGCCGATGTTCGGGCCTTCCGGCGTTTCGATCGGACAGATGCGACCGTAGTGCGTCGGGTGAACGTCGCGGACTTCGAAGCCTGCACGCTCACGCGTAAGGCCGCCCGGGCCAAGTGCGGACACGCGGCGCTTGTGAGTGACTTCCGACAGCGGGTTGGTCTGGTCCATGAACTGCGAGAGCTGGCTGGAGCCGAAGAACTCGCGCACGGCAGCCACGGCGGGCTTGGCGTTGATAAGGTCGTTCGGCATCACCGTGGACACGTCCACGCTGCTCATGCGCTCCTTCACGGCGCGCTCCATGCGCAGCAGGCCGACGCGGTACTGGTTTTCCAGCAGCTCGCCCACCGAACGCACACGGCGGTTGCCCAGGTTGTCGATGTCGTCGACGTCGCCCTTGCCGTCCTTCAGGTCGACAAGTTCCTTCACCACGGCGAGGATATCTTCCTTGCGCAGGGTGGTGACGGTATCTTCCGCGTCGAGTTCAAGGCGCATGTTCAGCTTCACGCGGCCCACTGCGGAAAGGTCGTACCGTTCAGCATCGAAGAACAGGCCTTCGAACAGTGCTTCGGCGGTTTCCTTGGTGGGCGGCTCGCCGGGACGCATGACCTTGTAGATCGCTTCCAGGCCTTCTTCGCGGTTTTCGGCCTTGTCCACTTCCAGCGTGTTGCGGATCCACGCGCCGGTGTTGACGTGGTCGATATCCAGCAGTTCGAGCTGGTCGATACCGGCGCCATCCAGCTTCTCGAGATTCTCGGGCGATACTTCATCGCCTGCCTCAATATAGATGCGGCCGGTCTTCTCGTCGATCAGGTCAACGCTGGCGTAGCGACCGAAGATTTCCTCGGTCGGGATCAGCAGCTTTTCAAGGCCGTCCTTGGCAGCCTTGTTGGCAGCGCGGGGCGACACTTTCTGTCCGGCGGGGAAGACTTCCTCGCCGGTCTTGGCGTCGACCAGGGCGAAGGCCGGCTTGGCGCCGCGCCATGCTTCGGCGACGAAGGGAATTTCCCATCCATCCTTGCCGCGCTTCCAGGTGACGGTGTCGTAGAAATGATCGAGGATGTCCTCGCTATCGAGGCCCAGCGCGTACAGCAGCGCAGTAACCGGCAGCTTGCGCTTGCGGTCGATACGCACGTTGACGATGTCCTTGGCGTCGAATTCGAAATCCAGCCAGGAACCGCGATAGGGAATCACGCGCGCGGCGAAGAGGAACTTGCCGGAAGAGTGGGTCTTGCCGCGATCATGGTCGAACAGGACGCCCGGCGAACGGTGCATCTGCGACACGATCACGCGCTCGGTGCCGTTGATCAGGAAGGTGCCGTTGCCCGTCATCAGGGGCATGTCGCCCATGTAGACGTCCTGCTCCTTGATATCGAGGACCGAGCGGGTCTCGGTTTCCTGGTCCACCTCGAACACGATGAGGCGCAGCGTCACCTTCATCGGGGCGGCATAGGTGATGCCGCGCTGACGACACTCGGTGGTGTCGTACTTCGGGTCTTCCAGTTCGTAGTGCACGAAGTCCAGTTCGGCCGTGCCAGCAAAGTCGCGGATCGGGAAGACGCTGCGCAGCGTCTTTTCCAAGCCGGAAACGTAACCGATCGAGGGGTCGGAGCGAAGGAACTGCTCGTAACTTTCGCGCTGCACCTCGATCAGGTTCGGCATCTGCACCACTTCGTGGGCGTCGCCGAAAATCTTGCGGATGCGCTTCTTCTTGGTACCGGTGTTCGCCGGAACGGACTTGTTCGCCATATGAAAGCCGAGGCCTCTTCTTCGCATGTAGACAGGGCGTATGCCCGTGCCGGAAAATTCGTGTCAGGGGCGGGGAAGCCGTGAGACTGCGTTCGTCCTCTAAAAGGACAAACGCACAAAAGGCCGCAAGAAGGCGCACCACAAGGGGTGGCGCCGCTGCAGCCTTGATTCGTTTTGTCTCACGCAGATGCCGGAACTTCCGTCCTGGGTAGTGCCCCCGCGTAAGGCACACCTTGCTCGAAGCTATCCGGCGATGGGAGGCATATAGGCCTGTGGCCGCACTGGGTCAATGGGCGTCTGCCCTCGGCTCATGGGGGAGCCGGGAGGGCTGGCCCTAGGCGTTTTGCGCCGCTTCGATCTGGCGAACCACTTCGACGCCCTGTTCGGCATGGACTTTCAGCTTGGCCAGTGAATTGTAGCACCCGGCCGCGATCATTGCGACCTCATCCTGGTAGTGCTTCATCTTCATCGGGTGGAAATGGGCTGCGGTTCTACAGGTGACTTTACACCGGTTCTTGCCAAGCGGCTCGATCTCGGTGCGCTCCACCGTCTTATACAAGCGCGCACCCAGTTCTTCAGGCAGGACCGATTCGATATCGTAGGAGCGACCCGGTTCTTGACTCAGCTCGGTAATGGGAAAGGTGAGATCAGGCAGCATGTCGAGCACTAGGTCGAACGTGTTGCTTCCTGTCCGCGCAACCGTGCCCACGGCCATCTTGTGATTGCGCGGATCTCCGAAATCCACCATCGCATGGACGTCCTGTGCAGATCGTTCGACCTCCAGGTCCATCTCGATTTCTACCGGTTCTTCCGGCGCCATCGGTGACTCGAACAATCCGAACATTAGCCAAATCCCTCAGAATGTGCAGCCGGACGGACGATAGCCCATTGGCGTAACCCGATTGATGCAATTTATGGTTTACGCTGCGGCAAGAGTTCAGAAAGTCTCGCCCAGTTCCACCATCTTGCCGCGCAGGCCCTGCATGGTGGTGTTCTGGATCTCGATGCCGGGGTGGGCATTCACCTCGATTACCATCGGGCCTTCATTGACATCGTGGACAATGTCGACGCCGCAGTATCCCAGCCCCACGGCGGGGCCGCTCATGGCAGCGATTTCCATTACCTTTTTCCAGTGCGGTATCCGGAATCCGATCAGTCGCCGGCCGGTATCGGGATGGAACTCCAGCACTTTCTTGCCCTGCTTGGCGCGGAACAATACGCCGCTTTCAAGGTCCACCCCTGCGCCGATGCCGCCTTGGTGGAGGTTCGCCTTACCATCGGATTCGTTCGTAGGGAAACGGGCCATGGCCATTATGGGATTGTTGCCCAGGCAGATCACCCGCACATCGGGCAAGCCATCATCCACCAGCGAGGCGAAAGTCGGATCGGCGCGGATCAGCGGTTCGATCAGGGCCGCATCGTCCGATGCCGCATCGCCGGAGAATTGACCGTCCACGATCCGGCGAACATGGTTTTCGACGTCATCGACGGTGATCGGCTTTCCCGAACCCTTGACCCAGTGATCCCCCTTTCGCGCTACTGCCAGCAAGATGCCGTCGCCCTGCGATCCGCGCGCGGGCTTGATGGCCCAGCTATCGGGCAACAGGGTCTGCGGGCGGAAGCTGCTAAGCTGACCATAGCCGGAGATGACGGCGATCGTTCCAGTGGTTGCGACCCCGTGCTGCACCAGCGCCACTTTTGCCGCGACCTTGTCGCGGGCCCGCTCGATCGCCTCGCGCCTGTTGTATTTCGCGATGATCGCATTGCGCAGATTGATCCCCAGAATGTCGTCCATCGGGACGCAGGAATCCGAGAAGGGCGGGGTCGATGATCCGTTCGAGCGAGGCTCTTTTCGCAAAGAAGGCGGAAAGGCCGCCGCTGTCGGTATCGCCGAGGGACGGTTGCGCCGTTTCAGGAGTTGGAAGGGCATGGTCTCTAGCTTCGTCCTTCTGGAACAATTCGGCACGGATCAGATCCCATTGGGCTGATGTCAGCCGCTGCTGATCTTCCGCGACGCCGGCATCACCGGGCTCGTTGTCGTTAATGCGTATGGGGTTGGATGGTTCGCCGTTCGGTGCGGGCTCCGAAGGCACGATGAATTCCGGATCGATCTCACGCCCCACCGTTGCTTCCATAGTCTGGGCAAAAGCTGGTTCCGGCGCGAACTTTCCCAGCTCGTCCTGCTCATCGATACTGGCGCGTGCGGCCAGCACCTCGTCGATGGCGCCTTCCGGGATAACCTCGTCCCAGCCCATCTTGCGTCGCCAGCCTTCGTACCAGATCGGAAAGAAGCGCGGGATTTCGGTCATGCGCAGCCCGCGATACCGGCCGAGTATGGTGATGGCGATGGCGGCAAAACCGGGCAGCAAAAGGGGCGATACCTCGATCAGGCGCAACGCGATTTCGCTTACCATCACGAACTGGATCACCAGCGCCAGCATCATGGTGTTGAACGCGATATGCGCGGCTTCGAAATAGCCGTCCTTTTCCCACTGGCGCCACCAGCGTTCCACCACCAGCGCCGTGACCACCACGGGCATGGCATCCACTTGGAGATTGGTATCGAGAATGCCCTGCAGCGCCGCCAGCACGAACACCACGAGCGAGATCAGCACGCCCAGAAAACCCACGCGGGTCATCCGCAGCTTCAGCAGCGAGGGGGCCACCACCATGCCGATGCCCACGGCGGTGCCGAGCACGATGGGTCCGAAAATCGGACCGATCTGCAAGAATGCCAGCGCGATCAGCATCGGGGTGAACAGGCCGAATGCTTTCATCCCGATGAAGCTGCGCGCCAGCACCACGAGGAAGCTGCCGATGGGCAATACCATCAGCAGGTTGGACGGCTTCAGGCCCCAGATCGCCTGCGATACCGCGATACCGCCCAGGGCCGATGGCATGGACAGCGGGTTGCGCGTGTTCGACATGCCCCAGATGGCCAGCAGGCCAATCACCGCGCAAACCGCCATACCCATATAGGCCGGGCGGCGAACTTGCGGCGTGGCGCGCGCATAGGCCCGCCTGAGGAAGTCGATGTGTCTAGAAAACATAACCGACAGAGAGGCTCAGTCGGTAACCCTCGCGATCCCTTATCGGATCGTTGGAGCTGCCGAAGATGTACTTGGCTTCAGCCTCTATCCGCCAGTTGCCCGGCCACCACAGGAATTCAATCTCGGGCACGATCTGCGTATCGTCGCGCGGCACGCCGACGGGTGCCATACGGCCTCCGAATTCGGTATGACGCAGCTCTATGGCAGGGCGGGCGCGAAGATCGGGCGTGATCGGGTGCGTATAGCTGACCGATGCGGATTCTCGGGTGTAGCTGCGCAGCGGATTGTCGGAATTGATCTCCTCCGCGCGCAGGTCAAGATTGATGTAGTGGTAGCGACCCAGGCGGTGACGATAATCGACGTCCACGCGCAGGCCCTCGCCGGTCGAGGGCGCGCCGCCAGAGCCATCGTCGTCGTTATATTCGCGGTCCCTCCACGTCACCTGCGCACGGACGCGGTGCTCCAGCACGGGCTCGTATTCGATGCGCAGGGCGGCCTGCACTTCGTCGGTATCGCTGCTCTCCACGCTAACGAGATCGTCATAAATGCGGCCCTGCAGGCGCACTTCCCAGTCATCGCCCAGCTCTTGTTCGACGGACGCGGTGAAACGATCCCGATCGTAACGTTCGCGCCCCGTGGCATTGCCGAAGCGTTCGACCTGGATACGGTCCGCCTCCAGGCTGAACGTGGTGGTGTCGTCGCCCAGTTCCAGGCCCAGTTGCCCGCGAACATAACCACCATCGCCAACGATGACGAGTTCGTCCTCGCGGTCGCTGCTTTCGGACGTGACTACACCCACTTCGACACGGGCGGAGGGATCGAACTCCCAATCGCCCGAGCCACCTTGCGCCAGAGCAGGCCCGGCCAGATGTCCAAGCCCCAGTGTTGCGAAGAGAGCGGCAAGCAGTCGCCATGCGGCGCGAGTAGGTGAATTCCCCGTCATATGCGGAGAATTACGCAGGCAAAGGTTTAGGATTTGCTAACCCTAAATCGCAAGCTTTGCGCCGTGGCGCGCATTGCGACCCGAACACGAACCAATTTGGCTATAACTGTCCTGGTGTTGAACCAGGTTAAAGCGGATTGCCATCCCGATCGCGGAATATCTCGCGCCGCCCGACGTGGTTGGCAGGGCCGACAAGGCCTTCGCTTTCCATGCGTTCGATCAGCTTGGCGGCGGTGTTGTAGCCGACCCCCATCTGACGTTGCAGCCACGATCCCGATGCCTTCTGGTTCTCGATCACGAACTGGCAGGCCTGCCGGTACTTGCGCTCTTCCGGATTGTCGGAGGCAGTCACCTCGTCATCGAAGGACAAGCCACCGTCTTCGGGTTCCTCGGTCACGGAATCGACATAGGCGGGCTCACCCTGGCCGCGCCAATGATCGGCCACCTTCTCCACTTCCTCGTCGCTGACGAAGGGGCCGTGCACGCGCTTGATCGCACCGGTGTTGGGCTTGAACAGCATGTCGCCCTTGCCCAGCAATTGCTCCGCGCCCTGTTCGCCAAGGATGGTGCGGCTGTCGATGCGGCTGGTGACGTTGAAGCTGATACGGGTGGGCAGGTTGGCCTTGATCACGCCGGTGATGACATCGACCGACGGGCGCTGCGTTGCCATGATGAGGTGAATGCCCGCCGCGCGGCTCTTTTGAGAAAGGCGCTGGATCAGCACCTCGATCTCCTTGCCGACCACCACCATGAGATCGGCAAGCTCGTCCACGATCAGAACGATCTGCGGCAGCACTTCGTAATCGAGTTCCGCCTCTTCCACGATCGCCTCACCCGTTTCGGGATCGTAACCGGTCTGCACCGTGCGTTTGAGCGGGGCACCCTTGGCAGCGGCGGCAGCAACGCGTTCGTTGAAACCGTGCAGATTGCGCGCGCCGATCTCGCTCATCATGCGATAGCGCTTCTCCATTTCCTCCACCGCCCATTTCAGCGAACGGACCGACTTGTGCGGTTCCGTTACAACCGGGGCCAGGAGGTGGGGGATGTCGTCGTAGCTTTTCAGCTCCAGCACCTTGGGATCGATCAGGATCAGGCGGCATTCGGCTGGCGTGAACTTGTACAGCAGGCTGAGCAGGATGGCGTTGAGGCCGACCGACTTGCCCGAGCCCGTGGTACCCGCCACAAGAAGGTGTGGCATGGCAGCAAGATCGGCGACGATGGGATCGCCCGAAATGCCCTTGCCGAGGATGATCGGCAGGCCGCCCTTCGCATCGACAAAGGCCTCACTCTCGCACAACTCGCGGAAATTCACGGTCTGGCGGTTGGCGTTGGGCAGTTCGATACCCATCACCGTCTTGCCGGGAATGGGCGCGACGCGCGCGCTGATCGCGCTCATGTTGCGGGCGATATCTTCCGCCAGGCCCACCACGCGGCTGGCCTTGATGCCGGGGGCAGGTTCCAGTTCGTACATGGTGACGACGGGGCCGGTCTTCACCGCCGTGATCTCACCCTTCACGTTGAAATCGTCGAGCACCGTTTCCAGCAGGCGCGCATTGCGTTCCAGCGCCAGCTTGTCGAGCGGGGGCGCCTGGTTGCCCTCGCCTTCTTCCAGCAGATCGAGGCTGGGTAGCTCGAAATCGGCGAACATGTCCTTCTGCTGCGTCTTGGGGGAAGGCTTTGCCCGCCGTGGGGGCGCGGCGGGGTCGGCGATTTCCACCGGCCTGCGGTCGGCAAAGGGAGAGGCGCTTTCGGCGTCCTCGTCTCCGTCCTGATCGACAGGTTTCGCGCGCCGCTGTTTTGACCGCTTAGGTTCTTCAGGCTTGAACGGATTTGCCGGCGTAGAAAATCGTGGAAGCCTTTCTGCCCAACTGGGCAGGGTCAGCAGGCTGGCCCAGTCCACCGCGAAGACACGCCCCGCCAGCAGCGCGCCGCCACCAAGGCACGCAAGTCCGCCTGCAAGCATACCCCAGAAACGTCCACCTTCGGGCAACAACTCCGTCACAGCTTCGAGGCCGCCTGCGCCCAGCAACCCGGCGAGGCCGCCAAAACCGGCCGGCCAGCTGTGTTCACGGGGATCGGTTACCAGCGAAATCGCGGTGGAAAGCAGAATCATCGCCACCAGCAACAGGCCGACCGCGCGCCACCATGCGCCGCCCCAATGTTCGTCTTCGTCCGCATCGCGCCACAGTTTTCGGGCAAAGACATAGGCCAGCGGCAAGAACAGGAGGGAGACCCAGCCGAAACCCGTCAGCGCCAGGTCCGCGACGAATGCGCCGGGCGCGCCCATCCAGTTGTCGATCGTGTCGCCTGCCGCCGTGGAAAGCGAGGGATCGGTCTGGCTGTAGCTGATCAGGGCAAGGGCAAGAAAGATGGTGAAGGCAAACAGCAGCACCGCGCCCGTAAGCTGCGCACTGCGCGCCAGCGAGCGACGGAAAGCGGCACGCCAGTCCGCGTTCGGTTTTGCGGCCCTGCTGGCCATGGTCTGTCCCCTTGCGATACGTCCCGCCGGATAGAATCCCACAGCGGGACTCCAGGGTCAAATTGTTTGTATCCTGAACCCGCACCGGCGGGTCCGTCCTCCCGGCCCTGTGGGGCGTTCAGGAAATTCCGACTAGCTGAGCCCGTCGATGGCGGCCCAGCGATCCCAACATAGCTGCGCTGCACGCTCGGCATTCATTCCGCCAAGTGCGATGACCGGCTTGGTTGCATTGGAGGCAATGAAAAGGAAGTTTTCTGCCCCAAGGCACCGTCCATCAGGATGTGATCGCGTAGGAAAGACTGGCGAAAGGAACATCGCGTCAATGCCATACCTCTCAGCCCGGCTCATTTCGAGCAGGTCGTGAACGGTGGCGAAGCGACCGATGCCCATGACCTTACCAAGCTTGCGCGCCGGTCCGTATGCTCCGTCCGCGCCCCAGTCCTTCGCCTGCTGCGATGTGCCCGAAAGCACCAGCAGATGGTCGCAACGTCGGCAGATGGTGGCCAGCGTATCAAAGCGGGCCTTTCGCTCGTTCGGACCCAGATGGTAGTGGCGGAATACGAACGCATTGCCAGGAGGAAGCGTCGCGAGCGCAGACTCCAGCATCGCGTCATTGCGCGCGTCGGAAAGCAGCCAGAGGTTCGGCAGGGACTGGAAAGCCGTCATCGTGCCGCTATAGCGCCCGCATGAGTGAAAACGCCACAGATCGCCTTGATGCCGTGCAGGCCGAAATCGACAAGGCCTGCAAGATCGCCCGCCGCAAGCCCGAGGAGGTTACGCTGGTCGCGGTCAGCAAGACCCATCCGGCGCGCGATATCGTGCCGCTGCTGGAAGCGGGCCAGCGGGTTTATGGCGAAAACCGCGTGCAGGAAGCGCAGGGCAAATGGCCTGTCCTGAAGGAGCAGTTCTCTGAAACGCAATTGCACCTTGTCGGCCAGTTGCAGTCGAACAAGGCTGAAGATGCGGCGCAATTGTTCGACTGCATCCATTCGCTGGATCGCCCTTCGCTGGTGAAAGCGCTGGGCAAGGCGTTCGACAAGACTGGCCGACAGGTGCCGTGTTTCATACAGGTGGATATCGGTGAGGAGGAGCAGAAGGGGGGCTGCGCCATCGCCGACCTGCCAGACCTGCTGGAGCAGGCGCGCGCTGCGGATATCCCCGTACTCGGCCTGATGTGCGTGCCGCCGTTCGGCATCGAATCCGCACCCTATTTCGCGCTCATGGCGAAGATTGCCGACGATCATGGGTTGCAAGGTCGATCCATGGGGATGAGCGGCGATTACCCGACGGCGATCATGCTGGGGGCGACGCACATTCGCGTGGGCACGGCGCTGTTCGGACAACGCGATTAAACGGCGCGGCGGTTGACCTTGACGACCAATCCGGTGGTAAAGGGCGCAAAGCATCTTTCGCCAAGGACTTCCGACATGATCCGCACCTTCGCCTTTCTCCTTCCGGCGCTCGCGCTGGCATCCCCTGCTCTGGCGCAGGAGGATGACCCCTATGCGGCCTGCGTGGCCATTCAGGAGGATGCGGCGCGGCTGGCCTGTTTCGACCGCACCTACCAGACGCAGCGCATCGTGCTTGCAGAGCGCGAAGTGGAGGAAAAGCGCGTTCAGGAAGAGGTGTTCGGCTTTCGTGAAGCCGATGCCGCCCTGGCACGCGCGGACGAAGCCGCGCTCACCGCGACGGTAAGCGAAGTGCTGCGCGGCTCCACGCGTTCGCAGGTCTTGCTGATGGACAATGGCCAGCTATGGCGCGAGACCGACGGTTCGACCTTGCGCAACCGCGTCCGCGACGGCTGGACGGCAACCATTACGCGCCACTGGAGCGGTGCCTATGAAATGCGCTTCGACGGACGCTCCGGTTATTTGCGGGTCACGCGGATGCGCTGATCCTCACGCGGCTTTCGCCGCACCCGGTTCGCCCTTGGCGATCGCCTGCAACAGGGCCTGTTCCACCTTGTCGAGCCGCTCCTGCCTCACGATCTTGTCGCCCAGCAGATCGGTTACGTAGAAAGTATCCACCGCGCGCTCCCCATATTGGGTGATGTGCGCGGAATTGATGATCAGGCTGGCTTCGAACATGGCTCGCGTAAGGCGGTTCAGCAGGGCAGGTCGGTCCGTTGCATTGACCTCGATCACGGTGAAGCGGTTCGAGGCATCGTTGTCGAACAGGATTACCGGGGCGACGCGGAAATTCTCCGCGCGGCTTTGTTTCAGGGGGCGCTTCGCCAGGCGCGGCACCATGTCGATCCTGTCGGCCAGGGCATCCTCGATGGATTGCTTCAGCCGCGCCAGTTGCTGGTCTTCCTTGAAGGGTTTGCCCAGCGGATCGAGCACGAGGAAATTGTCGATCGCCTTGCCAGTCCGGTTGGTGTGAATGCGCGCATCGATGATGTTTCCGCCCGCAAGGTTGATTGCACCTGCTATTCGGAAGAACAGGCCAGGGTGGTCATCGCCGATGACCGTGACGAGCGTGGCGCACAACGCTTCGTAATACTGGGCGTGAATGGATAGCGAATGCTCTGCCACGCGCGCAGCCTCGTAATGGGGCAGGTTGATGGCGATCACGTCTTCCGGCTCGGCGATCCAGTAGGCATCGTCGAAGCGGTCATTCAGTTCCTCTACCAAGTGCCCCTGCGTCCCCAGCATCTGGGTGACGAGCTCTTTCTTGGTGGCAACCTTGTGCTCTCGCCCGTGGGCCTTGTGCCCCAGGCGCAGTCGCTCCACCGCGTTCTCGTAAAGGTCGGAGATGAGCTGCCGCTTCCAGCTGTTCCAGATGCCCGGCCCCACAGCGCGGATGTCGACGATGGTCAGCACCGTAAGCAGGCGCAGCCTTTCCAGATTCTGCACTTCCGATATGAAGTCGGTAATGGTCTTGGGGTCGGACAGGTCGCGCTTGAACGCGGTGGCGCTCATCAACAGGTGATAGCGCACCAGCCACGCGACCAGCGCGGTTTCCTGCCCGTCCAGCCCGAGCCTGGGGCACAGTTTCCTCGCTACGTCCGCGCCCAGCACGGAATGGTCGCCGCCGCGGCCCTTAGCGATATCGTGCAGCAGGACAGCGACATACAGAACGCGCCGGTTCTTCAGCAGCGGCAGCATTTCCGTTGCCAGCGGGTGATCTTCGGCCAGTTCGCCGCGCTCTATTTCGCTGAGCAGGCCGATGGCGCGGATGGTGTGTTCGTCCACCGTATAATGGTGATACATGTCAAACTGCATCTGCGCGTTGACCTTGCCGAAATCGGGCACGAAACGGCCGAACACGCCTGCCTCGTTCATCCATCGCAACACGGTTTCGGGATCCTTGCGGCCCGATAGCAGGTCGACGAACAAGGCGTTGGCGCGTTCGTCCTTGCGCAACTTTGCATCGATCAGCCCCGCGTCCCGGCGGGCGATGCGGATGGTGTTCGGATGCACTTCCAGGCCTTCGCGCTCCGCCAGGTTGAAAATCTCGATCAGGCGCACCGGATCCTGCTGGAACCAGTCATCTGCTGGAGCCGCGATCTTGCCACCATCCACCGGATAGCCCTCGATGGTCTTCCCAGGCTTGAGCGCAGAGAAGAATTCGCTGATACGGCTGCGTTCCTGGGTTTCTTCCTCGAGGTGAGAAAGGAACACACCAGACAGATAGCCAACGTGCTTGGCCTGCAGGAAGTAGAACTGCATGAAGCGTTCAACCGAGCTCTTGCCCGGCCTGTCGGCAAAATTCATTCGGCGGGCGACTTCGCGTTGTAGATCGAATGTCAGCCGGTCCTCGCCCCGGTTGGAGATGGTGTGCAGATGCGCGCGCACGGCCAGCAGAAACCGTTCCGCCCGGCGGAAACTGCGGTATTCCTCGGGCGTGAAAAGGTCCTTGTCCACCAACTCGCGCGCGCTTTTCACGCGGTAGACATATTTGCCGATCCAGTAGAGCGTCTGCAGGTCGCGCAGGCCGCCCTTGCCATCTTTGACATTGGGTTCGACCACGTAGCGCGAATCCCCCATGCGCTTGTGCCGCGCATCGCGCTCCGCCAGCTTTTCGGTGACGAAACGGCTTTCCGTGCCAGGCACCACCTCTCCCCAGAAGCGGTCGCTGGCGGCATCGTAAACCTCCTGGTCGCCCCACAGGAAACGTCCTTCCAGCAAGGCGGTACGGATGGTCACATCCTCGCGCGCCATGCGGGTGACTTCGTTCAGCGAGCGACTGGAGTGGCCTACCGTCAGGCTGAGATCCCACAGGTAATAGAGGATCGCCTCGATCACCTGTTCGCACCACGATGTGGGCTTCACCGGTGTGACGAAGGCGATATCGATATCGGAATGGGGCGACATCTCGCCGCGCCCGTATCCGCCCACGGCAATCAGGGCGAGGCGTTCTCCGGCGCTGCGATTGCCCACGGGATAGACATCCTCGATCACGTGATCGTGCACGATACGGATCAGCTGATCGTGCAGGAAGGCATGGCCATTGGCGCTTTCGTGACCCGCGCCCGGTTTCTCCTCGAGCCGCCGTGCCAGTTCCGCACGACCTGCCTCCAGTGCCTCGCGCAATTGCTCGACAATGGCCTGTCGGCCGTTCGTCGCGCCTTTCTCGGCAACGATCTCGGCAATGGCGACGGAGAGTTTGCGCCGATCCAGGATGGCGCGTTGCTTGGGGATGTTGGGCAGGCTCACGTATCCAAAGATAGGCGGCTGCGCTTTGCATTGCAAAGGTGTTTGCCGGTCCGCGCCAGGGGTTTCATGCCGGGCGGGCCTGTGCCAAAGCGCGAAACTTACGAAAAGGGGGCGTGCTACGCCCCGGCAAGCTTAGGGGCGCATGGTGATTCTCGATATTCTGGCAACGGCGGGCGGCGAAGTCTTGCGGTGGCAGGACCTGGGCCTGCAAACCGGGCTGGACCTCGGTTTCTTCGAACTGAAGTACTACTCGCTCGCCTATCTTGCCGGGATCATCCTTGGCTATTGGCACCTTTCAAAAATGGTGAAGGCGCCCGGCGCGCCGATGGCGCAGATCCACGTGGACGACCTGTTCTTCTACTGCACTTTGGGCATCATCATCGGCGGGCGGCTGGGCTATGTCACCTTCTACGAACCCGGCCACTGGACCGATTTTTCCGGTGATGGCTTCGTCAGCTGGAAAGTGCTGCGGTTGTGGGACGGCGGGATGAGCTTTCACGGCGGGCTGGTAGGCGTGGTGGCGGCTATCGCCTTTGTCAGCTGGCGCGGCGGCCTGCCGTTCATTCGCGTGGCCGATTACATCGCCGTGAACGTGGGTTTCGGCATGATGTTCGGGCGGCTGGCCAATTTCATCAACGGGGAACTGTGGGGTCGTCCCGCCAGTCCCGACGTGCCATGGGCGATGACATTCTGCGATCAGGGACGCGGTCCCGACGGCGCCTGCCTTTCCAGCCTGATCCCACGCCATCCCAGCCAGCTTTACCAGGCGCTGGGCGAAGGATTGCTGGTGGTGGTGGTGATGCTGTGCCTGTTCTGGCTGACGCGGGCGCGCTATCGCCCGGCGCTGCTGGTGGGTGTGTTTACCACGGTGATTTCCTGCGCGCGGTTCGTGGTGGAGTTCTACCGGCAGCCCGATGCGCAATTGACCGAATTTGCCGCCCGGACAGGCCTCAGCATGGGGCAGTGGCTCACCATCCCGCTTATCCTGGTAGGGCTTGGCCTGGTAATCTATTCGTTTACGCGCGCTCCTATCGCCAGCGGTTCTGTTGCGCCCTCCAAGACATCTGCATCGCCTGCAAGATAGGGGCCTGCAAGGTAGGAATACAGGAGGCCATTTGAACGACCTCAGAGACGAAGATGCCAGGCGCGATCTGGGCGACACCTTCCGCCGCCTGATTGCCAGCACCGGCCCGATCAGCCTCATGCATTTCATGGGCGAATCGAACATGCGCTATTACAACGACAAGCGCGTGATCGGCGGGCCGAGCGAACACGGCGGCGGTGATTTCATTACTGCGCCCGAAATCAGCCAGATGTTCGGCGAACTTGTCGGCCTGTGGCTGGCGGACATGTGGATCAGGGGCGGCCGGACGGAACCTGTCCATTACGTGGAGCTGGGGCCGGGGCGCGGCACCCTGGCGCGCGATGCGCAGCGGGCGATGAAGCGCTACGGCCTTGTCCCTCGGCTACACCTTGTCGAAACATCGCGCACGATGCGTGATGCGCAGCTGGCGTCCGTGCCCGATGCGATCCACCACCGCGATCTTTCCACCGTACCGATGGAAGGCCCGATTTTGCTGGTCGCCAATGAATTTCTAGACGCCCTGCCGGTGCGACAACTGGTGAAGACGGTGCAGGGCTGGCGAGAGATCATGGTGGGCGTGGATGGCGACGGCAAGTTCGTGGAGACGCCGGGCCGGCAGCCGATGGATTCTGCCGTGCCCGAAGCGCGCCGCGACGATCCGCCCGGCACGGTCATCGAAACCTCACCTGCATGTGCCACGATCATGTTCGAGGTGGCAGGACGGCTTGCCGCGCAAGGCGGCACCGCGCTGTTCATCGACTATGGCTACACCCACGGACGCAGCGGATCGACATTGCAGGCGGTAAAAAATCACCGCAAGATCGGCGTATTCGACGCGCCGGGCGACAGTGACCTGACTGCGCACGTCGACTTTTCTCAGATGGAGCAGATTGCCCGGTCCCGCGATGCACAGGTGCTGGGCACGGTCACGCAGGGCGAATGGTTGCAGCGGCTGGGCATCCGCGACCGGGCAGAAGCGCTGGCCGGTTTCGCCCCGCAGCATCGCGAAGCCCTGATGCGCGCCCGCGACCGGCTGATTGCGCCCGACCAGATGGGTGAGCTGTTCAAGGTGATGGGCCTTGCAGGGCCGGACTGGCCAGACGGCGCGGGGTTTGCAGAAGCCTAGATACCCACCTGTTCCAGCAGCCACTTGCCTGCGCGCTCTGGCGACCACTTGTTGTCCTGCCGGTCCACCGTAAAGTTGGCCTCGCGCATGGTCTCCACATCGATCGAACCCAACAGCGGCTGAAGCGCTTCGATCAGGTCGGTGTCGTCCGCAACGCGGGGGGACAGGAGGACAATGGCATCGTAGGATGGCAAGGCTTCGCGCGGGTCTTCCAGCACCACCAGATCCTGCGCCGCGATCCGGCCATCAGAGGTGTAGGCGCTGATGACGTCCGCCTCTCCCGATATCAGGGCGTTGTACATGAATGTGGGCGAATAGGTGCGTTGATCGGCAAAGCGCAGGCCGTAGGCATTGCGCACCGCGTTCCATTCGGGCCGCTCGAACCATTCGGGATCGCCGCCGATCGTGAGTTGCGGTGCGACGCCAGCCAGATCGGCGATTGTCGCAAGGCCGTATCGCGCAGCGGTCTCCTGCGTGACGGCAAGGCCATAGGCATTTTCGAACCCTAGCCGACCCAGCACGCGTGCACCGGTGTTCTCCTGCTCCCATCGCACGATCTCGTCATACATGGCGTTGCGACCGGGATTGTCCTTGCGCTCCAGCGTGTTGGTCCAAAGCGTGCCGGTATAATCCACGGAGATATCGATCGCGCTGCTGGCAACGGCATTGTGCACCACCGCCGATCCCAGCCCTTCGCGATATTCCACGACAAAGCCTGCATCCTGCAGCACCGATCCGATGGCACGGGCAAGGATATATTGTTCGGAAAAGCTCTTGGCGCCGATTACCACGCTCTCTGGCGCATCGCCGCGCCAGTCCATCGTGCTGGCAGCAGCGCCTGCAATGCCCGCCAGCGCCACCAGTGCGCCGGTGATGACAAGCGCAGGGCGGCGACTTGCAAAGCCACGTTCGACGAGACCGAACAAGCCATCGGCCACCAGCGCCAGCCCTGCGCTGGCGACGCAACCGGCCAGCACCAGCACCCAGTTCTGGGTTTGCAAGCCGGCGAAGATCGGATCGCCCAGGCTGCGCTGCCCGATCGTCGTGGCCAGCGTTGCCGCGCCGATGGTCCACACGCTGGCGGTGCGGATGCCCGCCATAACGAAGGGCGCGGCGAGCGGTGCCTGCACCAGTCGCAGCTTCTGCCACGCCGTCATGCCGAGCCCGTCTGCCGCCTCGATCAATTCATCATCGAGATTGGCAAGCGCGGTTACCGCGTTACGCAGGATCGGCAACAGCGCATAAAGCGCCAGTGCCAGCCAGGCGGGCAGGAAACCAAGCGTGGGCAGATCCTCTCCGAAAACCGAGCGCGCCGCCAGCAGTATGGGGAAGAACAGCGCCAGCAGGGCCAGCGCCGGAATGGTCTGCACGAGGCTGGCAAAACCCAGCGCGAACCTCGCGACGGTGGGAGACCGGCTGGCCCACACCGCCAGCGGCAGTGCAACGGCAATACCCAGCGCCACGGCAGAGGCGCACAGCAGTACGTGCTCGGCCAGTTGCGGGCCAAGGTCGAGAACCGCGTCCAGCAGCGGGCTCATCCACCCAGTCCGGCAAGCTGTCGCGCCTGTTCGCGGGGCACCTCGACCAGCGCCTGGGCTACTTCGCCGCCCGCGCCGGCCAGCAGGGCGGCGGGCGTTTCATCGGCGACGATGCCTCCGCCATCCATTACCAGGACCCGCGTAGCAAGCAGCAGTGCCTCGGCCATGTCGTGGGTTACCATCACCGTGGTAAGTTCCAGCTCGTCATGCAGGCGGCGCACACGCTCTCCCAGCTGTCCGCGCGTGATCGGGTCGAGCGCGCCGAAGGGCTCGTCCATCAGCAGCAGGTGCGAATCGCCCGCCAGCGCGCGTGCCACGCCTACACGCTGGCGCTGTCCGCCGGAAAGCTCGGCAGGAAGGCGTTCGGCCAGCGCCGGGTCCAGCTCCACGAGGTGCAGAAGTTCGGCAATGCGTGCATCGGGCAGGCGCTCACCGACAAGGCGCGGAGTGAGCGCGATATTCTCCGCAACGCTCATATGGGGAAACAGGCCGATACCCTGAAAGACATAGCCGATCCGGCGGCGCACCGGCGGGGCGGCACCGTCAAGCACGTCCTCGCCGTCCAGCAGCACGCGGCCCGATGTCGGCTCCACCAGCCGGTTGATACATTTCAGCAGGGTGGACTTGCCCGAACCCGATGCACCCACCAGCGCCACAAATTCGCCTTGCCGAATGGAGAGCGATACATCACGCACCGCGCGCACGCCGTCATAGGATTTGGAAAGCGCCTCGAACCGCAGGAAGGCAGGTGGCGCACCGGTCATTCAGGTGGTCAGAGCTGCTTTGGGAATGGTAAAATCGACGGCCAGCCCATCCCGCCCGAACCGGCGATCCCACGTGCCCTGCAACTGACCGGTCACGCTCATTTCCACCAGCCGCGATCCAAAACCGGCAACCTCGGGGTCGCTTACGGGCGGGCCACCGTATTCGCGCCAGGCCAGAGCGATGGAATCGCCCTCGTCGGCGATGTCCAGTTCCACACGGCCCTCGTCTGCAGAAAGAGCGCCGTATTTGGCCGAATTGGTGGCCAGTTCGTGGAACACCAGCGCCAGCGGTGTGGCAACCCGCGCGCTGATCGCCGTGTCGACCCCGTTTACCCTGACGCGGGGCTCGCCCTCGCTTGCGGAATAGGGCGCAAACAGTGCTTCGAGCAGGCCGGAGAGGCTTTCCTGTTGCGGGCCATCCTGCGGTCGCACGAATTCATGTGCCCGGCCCAGCGCGCGCAGGGCCTGCGTCAGTTCCTTTACGAAAGGCGCGTTTTCCGGCGATTTGCGGGCCTGTAACGAGGCAAGGCCGATGACGACGGCGAAGATGTTCTTGATCCGGTGCGCCAGTTCCTTGGCCAGCAGGTCGCGCTCTTCCAGAGCGTTGCGAACTTCGTCGATATCGGTCACGGTACCGAACCAGCGCAGCGGTTGGCCCGTGCCTTCGGATACGGGAACGGCCAGGGCAAGCACCCAGCGCCATGAACCATCGGCGCGCCTGATCCTGAATTCCGCCTCGAATTCCTCACCCGCGGCGAAACGCGCGTACCAGGCTTCGAACGCTTTTTCCGCATCCTCCGGGTGGATGAAGGGCCGCCATTCGTCGGCAGTTTTTGGAGGCGGCGCGCCGGTCAGTTCTATCCAGCGCTTGTTGAAATAGTCGAAATTGCCATCATCGTCGGCGGACCAGGCGATCTGCGGCACGCCCTCGATCATCCGCAGCAGTCGCTCCTCGCGCTCGGCGATGATGCGTTTTGCCTGCAAGGTAGATCGGCGGGTTTCCAGCCGCCGGACCGCGGCCTGCGCCAGCACGGCCAGACCCTCGCGCTGGAATTCGGTTAGCGGCTTCTTGTGCGCTTCGGTATCGACAACGCACAAGGTTCCCAGCGACGCGCCTTCTTCGGACACCAGCGGTTGCCCCGCATAAAAGCGCACGTCGGGCTCGTCGGTCACTAACGGATTGTCGACGAAACGCGGATCCTCTGGCGCGTCTGGCACCTCCAGCAGTTCGCTCCTGCCTAAAGTGTGATTGCAGAACGCCACGTCGCGTGGAGTTTCGCGATTGTCGATCCCTCGCCGGGCAAGAAAGCGCTGCTTCTTCTGTTCCAGCAGGGTCACCATGGATACAGGCGCGTTGCACAACTTCGCCGCAAATTCGACAATGGCTTGCAGTTCGGGATCATCTTCAAGCTCCTCTGCCTCAAAGCTGTCGACCACGCCGAGGCGTCGGGCCTCGTCGGCAAATTCGCCGGCAGGTTCCGGCATTCCTGATGAACTGTGGGGCGCGCGCAATTTCATTGCGGGCTACTTAACTACTGCTGCGCCGGATTTCCAGCACCTGGGGCGGTTGCGAATGTAACCTGTTTGCTTGGTGAGCCACGCTTGCTACAGGGTGCTGCACAAACAGGAGCCCCCATTACCATGCGCGCCACGCCCGATTTCGACTTCGGCCTGACCGAAGAAGCCCAGATGATCCGCGAAACCGTTGCCCGCTTCGCCGACGATCGCATCGCCCCCCTGGCCGCAAAGGCCGACCGCGAGGACTGGTTTCCGCAGGAACTGTGGCCCGAAATGGGCGAACTGGGCCTGCATGGCATGACCGTGAGCGAAGAGGACGGCGGCACCGGCCTTGGCTATCTGGAACACACCATCGCGGTGGAAGAAGTGAGCCGCGCCAGCGCGTCCATCGGCCTGAGCTATGGCGCCCATTCCAACCTGTGCGTCAACCAGATCGCCCGCTGGGGCAATGCTGAGCAGAAGGCGAAATACCTGCCGGGCCTGATCTCGGGCGATCACGTGGGTGCGCTCGCCATGAGTGAGCCGGGCGCGGGCTCGGACGTGGTTTCGATGAAACTGAAGGCCGATGCCGTGCAGGGCGGGTACCTGCTCAACGGCACCAAGTTCTGGATCACCAATGGCCATGTGGCGGAAACGCTGGTGGTCTATGCCAAGACCGACGCTGACGGCGGCAGCAAGGGCATCACCGCATTCCTGATCGAGAAGGATATGGCGGGCTTCGCGCCGGGGCAGAAGATCGAGAAAATGGGCATGCGCGGCTCCATCACCTCCGAACTCGTGTTCGAGGATTGTCACGTGCCTGAAGAGAACGTGCTGGGCGAAGTCGGCAAGGGTGTGCAGGTGCTGATGAGCGGGCTGGATTACGAGCGCGTGGTGCTGTCGGGCGTGCAGCTTGGCATCATGCAGGCCTGCCTCGATACCGTCATCCCCTACGTCCGCGAACGCAACCAGTTCGGCAAGCGGATCGGCGATTTCCAACTGATCCAGGCCAAGGTGGCGGACATGTACGTCGCCCTGCAATCGGCCCGCGCCTACACCTATGCCGTTGCCCGCGCCTGCGACAGTGGCAAGACCACGCGCTTCGATGCCGCAGGGGCGATACTTCTTTCCAGCGAGAATGCTTTTCGTGTCGCAGGGGAAGCAATTCAGGCACTAGGCGGGGCGGGCTACACCACCGACTGGCCGGTGGAGCGCTACCTGCGCGATGCGAAGCTGCTGGACATCGGCGCGGGAACCAATGAGATACGCAGGATGCTGATCGGGCGCGAGTTGATTGGCAGTTAGGAAGAGCACTTTTCAATGACCGCACCCATTCTCACCTCCACCCTCGACATAGACAGCCCCGAAGCCAAGGCGCGGGCCGCGCATAATCGCGCGCTGGCCGAGGAATTGCGCGCCAAGGTGGCCGATGCCGCGCTGGGCGGCAGCGAGAAGCACCGCGAGCGGCATGTCAGCCGTGGCAAGCTGCTGCCGCGGGAGCGGGTGGAGCGGTTGCTCGATCCCGGCTCGCCGTTCCTCGAGATCGGTCAGCTGGCGGCGAACGGCATGTACGAGGGCGACGTTAACGGTGCCTCCATCATCGCAGGGATCGGCCGCGTATCAGGCCGGCAGGTGATGATCGCCTGCAACGACCCCACGGTGAAGGGCGGCAGCTATTACCCGATGACGGTGAAGAAGCACCTGCGTGCCCAAGAGATCGCGCAGGACAATCGCCTACCCTGCATCTACCTGGTCGACAGCGGCGGGGCGAACCTGCCCTACCAGGACGAAGTGTTCCCCGATCGCGAGCATTTCGGACGCATTTTCTACAACCAGGCGAACATGTCCGCGATGGGCATTCCGCAGATTGCCTGTGTCATGGGCAGCTGCACGGCGGGCGGTGCCTATGTGCCCGCGATGAGCGACGAGAGTATCATCGTGCGCGAGCAGGGGACCATCTTCCTTGCCGGTCCGCCATTGGTGAAGGCTGCGACGGGCGAGGAAATCAGCGCCGAGGATCTGGGTGGCGGCGCGCTGCATGCAAAGAAATCGGGCGTAGTCGATCACCTTGCCGAGAACGACGAGCATGCGCTTACCATCGTGCGCGATATCGTCAGCCACCTGGGTCGCAACGAACCGGCAAAGCTGGACATCCGCGATCCGCGCCCGCCCAAGTTCGATGCAGAAGATCTGTACTCGATCATCCCCGACGACGTGCGCGCACCTTACGATGTGCACGAGGTGATTGCGCGCATCGTGGACGGCAGCGAGTTTCACGAGTTCAAAAAGGATTACGGCTCCACCTTGGTCTGCGGTTTTGCGCATGTCTGGGGCATGCCCGTCGCCATTCTCGCCAACAATGGTGTGTTGTTTTCCGAAAGCGCGCAGAAGGGCGCGCATTTCATCGAGCTGGCCTGCCAGCGTGGCATCCCGCTGCTGTTCCTGCAGAACATCTCCGGCTTCATGGTTGGCGGGAAATACGAGGCGGAAGGCATTGCCAAGCACGGCGCGAAGCTGGTGACGGCGGTGGCCACGGCGCAGGTGCCCAAGATCACCGTGGTGATCGGCGGCAGTTTCGGCGCGGGCAACTACGGCATGTGCGGCCGCGCCTATTCTCCGCGGTTCATGTTCACCTGGCCCAACGCGCGGATCAGTGTGATGGGCGGCGAACAGGCGGCCAGCGTGCTGGCAACGGTCCACCGCGATGCGGACAAGTGGTCGGCCGAAGAAGCCGAGGACTTTAAGGCTCCGATCCGCCAGAAGTACGAGGACGAGGGCAATCCCTATTACGCCACCGCAAGACTGTGGGACGACGGGGTGATCGATCCTGTTCAGACACGCGACGTGCTGGGCCTCAGCCTCGCGGCTGCGCTGGAAGCGCCAATCCCGGACCGTCCGCAGTTCGGTGTTTTCAGGATGTAGTCGGAGCGAAAACCGTTCGTCGCATTTTCGCCACATTTCCGGAAACTTGTGTCCAGCGGTTCGTTGAGCGGCGCATAGGAGACACAGATTATGCGTAAGATTATAGCTATTTCCGCCGCAGCACCCCTCGCCCTGCTGGCCGCGTGCGGTGACAACGAACCTGCCGATGACCTGGACATGGATCCGGTTGAAAATACGATGCCCGCTGATGACGTGGCAAGCGACATGCAGGCGGACGGCCCGGCCACTACACTGGAAGAAACGGGCGATTTTTCCGGCACGTACAATATGCAGAGCGAAGACGGCACCAGCCGCAGCATCAGGCTCGATTCGTCGGACGACAGCTATGAGTACACCGCCAGCGACGGCACCACCCGCACCGGCAACTATACTAGGCTCGACGATGGTTACCGCCTGCAGATCGAGGATTACGATGGTTCGCCAGGATATTTCACGTTCTCGAACGGGCAGCTTGTTCGCCTTCAGGAAGACACGTCCGTCAATGAAGGCATGACGGTTGAGGGCGAACGCTATTCGCGCGATGACGACGATGCCGTCTTCTCGCGTGAACCCGAATTGGGCAGCCCGGTAGCCCCGCAGGATTAATCCTTCGGGCTTCGCGACCCGGACGACAAGGCTCGCTTTTCTCCCTCCGGATGCTAGGCCATCCGGAGGGAGATTTTGTTTGGGCCAGCCGCCAGTAACACCGATAGACGAGCGGGCACCAAATGCTGCGCCCAGCATGCTCTCGCGCATCGTCTGGCGCCTGCTGCGCGGGCTTTACCGCCTGAAAGGATTCCGGCTTGTCGGGATGCCGCCGGCGATCCCCAAGTACATCCTTGTCGGCGCGCCGCACACGTCCAACTTGGACTTCATCTTCTTTGCAGGCGCGGTGAGGAAAATGGGAATCCGCCCCCGCTTCATCGGCAAGCATACGTTGTTCAAATGGCCGATGACGCGGTTCATGCTGGATATGGGCGGAATGCCCATCAATCGCAGCGCGCCCAAAGGTTACGTGCGCAGCGTGATCGAGCGGATCGAGGCGGCAGAAGAAATGGCACTGGTGGTGGCGCCCGAAGGCAGCCGCTCGTCCGATGGCCGCTGGCGCAGCGGGTTTTACCATATCGCAAATGGCGCGGGCATTCCGATCGTGCCGGTTTGGTTCAACCTGGCTGAAAGGCGCGGCGCAGTGGGAGAGCCCGTCTGGCCGACCGGTGATTTCCATGCAGACATGGCAAGAATTGCCGAGTTCTATTCCAGCGCCATGCCGGAATGCGATCGTTTCGAGGTGTTGACCGAGCAGGCCCGCGGCGAAGTCGCCACGCCGAAGGCGGGTTCCCGAACGCGCGGTGGCTGAAGCGCTGGCCCTCAACGCACTGGCGCTGCTGTTGGCGGCGTTGGCGCTGTGGGCGCTTGGCGTTGCCATCGGCAAGGTCAGCTACGTCGACAGTGTCTGGGGGCTGGCGATGGCGGGGCTGGCGTTGTTGAGCTGGTGGCAGCTTGACCGGCGCGGATGGCCCGGCGCGTTGCTGACGATGATGGTACTGGCATGGGGCCTGCGGCTGGGCATCCATCTGCTGCGCCGCTTCCTGCGCAATGGTGAGGACGAGCGTTACATAAAGATGCTTCCCCCGCCGGAAGAACGCGCGAAGTTTGCGCTGACCTCGCTATGGAAGGTGTGGCTGTTGCAGGCCGCGCTTATCATGCTGGTCAGCAGCCCCGCGCAGGTCGGGATACTCGTGACCACTGTGGGCCAGCCACTCCCGCTATGGGCTCTTGCCGGGGGCGCGCTCTACCTGGTGGGCATATTCTTCGAATGGGTGGGCGACTGGCAACTCGCGCGTTTCAAGTCCGATCCCACCAACGATGGCACGGTGATGCGATCGGGGCTTTGGCGCTACACCCGCCATCCCAATTACTTCGGCGATGCCTGTGCGTGGTGGGGCATTTTTCTCGTTGCTCTGGCTGTCGAGCCCGGTGCGGTGATCTGGACCTTGCCGGGGCCGGTGTTCCTGACCTTCACGCTCGTCAAGTGGTCTGGCGCGGCGATGACCGAAGAAGCGATGCGCGACAAATACGGCAAGGAGTTTGTCGAATACACGCGCCGGACTTCTGCGTTCATTCCCATGCCGCCCAAAGCTGGCGCGACATCTGCGTGACAAGCGTGCAACAGGTGGGCAAGGCAGTGAAATGAAACGCTGGACCGCCCGTATCGCCCGCTTTGTCGTCATCGTCCTCGCCCTTGCCACGCTCGTCAGCCTGGTTGCCGCGGACGCCTGGTGGATCCGCGTGTTCGATTTCCCGCGCCTGCAATTCGCCATTCTGCTGGCAATTGCGGCGATCCTGCTGGTGGCGACACGTTCGAAGCAACTGTTCATCTGGCTTCCTGTCGCCCTGCTGGCGCTGGCGTTCCAAGCGGGACAGGTCCTACCTTATATGTCCTTCATGCCGAAAGAGGCAGTGGACGCGGATGAGTGCGCGGCTCCTGACAGGCTGCACATCGCTTCGCTTAATGTTCTGCAAAGCAACACCGATTACCAGTCCACCATCGATTACGTGCGCGAAGAAGACCCCGATATCTTCCTCGCGATGGAAAACGATGCCGCGTGGACCGATGCGCTCTCGGCTGCGCTGGATGCCGACTATCCCTATTCGATGAAAATACCGCAGCCCAACACCTATGGCATGGCCATGTGGTCACGGCTGCCCTTTGCCGAGATCGAGCGCAACGAACTGGCCGGCGGCGGCACACCATCCATAAAGGCACGCGTGCAACGTGCAGATGGCGGCATCATGACGCTGTTCGCCGTGCACCCGCGTCCGCCGCGCCCAGGACAGGACAGTGGGCAGCGCGATGCCGAACTCGTGCTGCTGGCGGACCTTGTGCGCGATTCGGGCCGTCCCACGCTGGTGGTTGGCGATTTCAACGATGTCGGCTGGTCCAGCGTGACGGAAACGTTCCAGCGCATCGGTCAAATGATCGATCCGCGTAAGGGACGCGGCTTCAATGCCACCTTCGATGCGCGCAATCCACTGATGCGCTGGCCGCTTGATCATGTCTTCCACACAGACGACTTCGGCGTCCTGCGGTTCGAGGCAGGCCGGGACGTGGGCTCCGACCATTTTCCGCTGGAGGTGGAACTGTGCCTTCGGTCGAGCGAATTCGCTCCGCAGCAGGAGGCTCCCGACCTCACGCAGGAAGCCATCGACGATGCGCGCGACGAACTCGAGGAGGCTTCCCTCGGCGGGGAAGGGCCCGATGCCGAAAGGCTGACGGTGGTGGATGATGGTGACGAGGCCGAGGCCTACGCGCCGGAATAAGCGGCGCTAGCGATGCCCTTCGTGGTTGAGGGCATATTTCAGGCTGCCGCCGATCATCAGGCCCGAAAGGCCCACGATGACGATGGCCCAGATCCAGTGGGGCAGGAACAGCTCCGCCTCCATCGCCCCGGTATCGGAAAGCATGGGCTGGCCGCCGATAATGGCGCTTTCGGAGAACAGGTAGTCGAGATCCTTGAACATCGAGAACGCCGCCAGCACGCCGAGGAACTGCAATGTGAAAAGCTGAATGCCACGGCCGCCGCGCCAGGCGATCAGTCCCACGGCGATACCCAGCAACGGCAGCACGGCCCAGCCCACGGTGCTGCGCACCCAGATTGCAGTGGACAGCAAGAGTGCAACTGACAGGGCGATCAAAGCCGGGCGCCAATATTTGCGCGCGCTGCTGGCCAATATCAGGGCAGCACCGATAACGCTCGGTCCCAGTGGCCCGCCCATCGCGATCAGGGCGCGGTCCAGTCCGCCGCTGTCCAGCGCCGTGCGCGATGATGCGTAGCCAGATCCGTCGGCGTTGATCACCAGCAGATCGAAGGCATTGCCGGTAAGAATGGCGGTTAGGCCATGCCCCATCTCGTGAAACCACGTGGTGAGGATGACGAAGGGCCAGATCAGGTAATTGCCAAATGGCAATGCGGGCAGGAACAACACCAGCACGCCTGCCAGTATCAGACGGCCGACCTGCTCTTCCTGGCTGCCGGGGCGTACGCCGTACATCAGGCAGGTGCTCCCGTATGTGTCTCCGTCTCTCCGATGCGCGAGCGGTAGAGGATGGACCATCCGGCAAGGAACAACCCCGCCGCCATCGGGCCCACCACGATCCCGGCCAGCCCCATTGCGGCGATGCCGCCCAGGGTGGAGACCAGGATTATCCAGTCCGGAATGCCGGTGTCGCGGCCCACCAGTATCGGGCGCAGCACGTTGTCCGCCATGCCGATGATGGCAACGCCCGATATCAGCACGACCACGCCCTGCCATATGTCTCCGACAGCGAGAAGGTAAAGTGCCACCGGTGCCCATACGATCGCAGGGCCGATCGCGGGCAACAACGAGAAGAAGGCGGTCAGCAGGCCCAGCAACACCACCGACGGCATGCCGGCAATCCAGTAGGTCGCGGCCCCAAGCGCCCCTTGCACCAGGCCGACGACGATGGAGCCCTTCACCGTGGCGCGCACGATAGAGAGGAAGCGGTCGGCCAGTTCGCGCGCAATATTGCTGCCCAGGGGTAGATGATCGATGATCTTGGCCCCGATGGGCCTTCCGTCGCGCAGGAGGAAATAGGTGACATACAGGCCCACGCCGAAAGACAGCACGAAGCCGAAGGCGCTACCGGTGATCGATACAGCTTGCCGCGCGATCAGCCCGGAGCTTTCCAGCGCCAGTTCCTGCGCCCGTTCCTGAATCAGCGCAGGTGAGCCGAGACCGGAGTTTTGCAGATTCTCGCGCAGAAAGCCCGGCAAGGCGGCAAAGATCGTCTCGAACCATCCGGCAAGGTCGATCCGGCCCTTCTGGAAAGCCACCACCACGGATGTTGCCTGGTCCACCACCACCCCGCCGATCAGGAAGGCCGGAATTATGATGGCAATGGTGATGACCAACAGGGTAGCGATAGCAGCGCGGTTGCTGCCGCCGCCCATCGTGCGGCGGAACCACTGGAACATCGGTTGGAACATGATGGCTGCCAGCGCCGCCCACAGGATAGGCAGCAGGAAGGGCCAGATGATAAGAGCAAAGCCAAGGGTGATAGCTGCGAGAAACAGCATGTATCCGCCGCTCTCCAGCCTCTTGTGCTCCATTATCACCGTCGTGGTTCCTCCCGGCCTTTTGCGTCTATCGGCGCGACCCGATCAGATATCGAGGTTTGCCACGTTCAGCGCGTTATCCTGGATGAATTCACGGCGCGGCTCCACCACGTCGCCCATCAGGCGGGTAAAGATCTCGTCGGTCACATCCGCATCTTCCACCTTTACCTGCAACAGTTCGCGGTTTTCAGGGTCAAGAGTGGTTTCCCAGAGTTGCTCCGCATTCATCTCTCCCAGCCCCTTGTAGCGGCTGATGGAGAGACCCTTGCGACCGGCAGTCAGCACGGCTTCCAGCAACTGCGTGGGTCGGGTGATGGCGGTCTCGGGATCGAAGGCAGGCGTCTCGACATCGGTTTCATCCGCGTTGTCATCCACGGGCTGCGTTTCACCGCTGCCTGCCTTTACCAGACGCGTCAGCGTGGCGTAGGTCTGGGCCTGGGCGATGCCCAGCGTGTTGAGCTTGCGCGCCTCGGCGCTTTCGAGGAATTTTTCCTCTATCATGTGAACGTCGGTCACGCCGCGCCATACACGGTCGAACCGCACATCGCCTGTCTCGGTGGTGCGGGCGGACCAGTCGGCTTCAGGGTCGCTCAACTGGATCTGGCCGGCGGCATGGGCAAGACGCGTATCGCGGTCGGCGGAAGAAAGACCCGGTTCGAGCGCACCTGCCATGGCCATCGCCTCGATCACGGCGGAATCGTATTTGCGCGGCGCAAAGGCGAGCAGGTTCTTCAACTGCAGCGCCTTTTCCACCAGTTCGGTCAGGTCCGCGCCTGAACGCGCGCCTTCCCCGGTTTCCAGCACGCGATCCTGCAGGCCATTTTCGACAAGGTAGCGATCCAGCGCGCCCTGGTCCTTCAGATAGACCTCGCTCTTGCCCTTGGCGACCTTGTACAAGGGCGGCTGGGCGATGAAGAGGTGTCCGGACTTGATGATCTCCGGCATCTGGCGGTGGAAGAAGGTCAGCAGCAGCGTGCGGATATGCGCACCGTCGACGTCGGCGTCGGTCATGATCACGATCTTGTGATAGCGCAGCTTTTCCAGGTTGAATTCGTCGCGCAGCCCCGTGCCCATCGCCTGGATCAGGGTGCCGACTTCCTTGGATGAAATGATACGGTCGAAACGCGCCCGTTCAACGTTCAGGATCTTGCCCTTCAGCGGCAGGATCGCCTGGAATTTTGAATCGCGGCCGCTCTTGGCGGAACCGCCGGCGGAATCACCCTCGACCAGGAAGATCTCGGACTTGGCCGGATCGCGCTCACGGCAGTCGGACAGCTTGCCGGGCAGGCTGGCGACGCTCATTGCGCCCTTGCGGCTCATCTCGCGCGCCTTGCGCGCAGCTTCGCGGGCGGCGGCGGCATCGATGATCTTCTGGACGATGGCCTTCGCTTCGTTCGGATTTTCTTCCAGCCATTCACCCATCTTCTCGCCCATCAGCGATTCCAGCGGCTGGCGAACCTCGGATGAAACCAGCTTGTCTTTGGTCTGACTGCCGAACTTGGGGTCGGGCAGCTTCACGCTGACGATGGCGGTCAGGCCTTCGCGCATGTCTTCGCCCGAAAGGGAAACCTTCGTGTTTTTCAGCAGTCCCGCGGAATTGGCATAGTTGTTCAGCGTACGGGTCAACGCGGCGCGGAATGCGGCAAGGTGCGTGCCGCCATCGCGCTGCGGGATGTTGTTGGTGAAGGTGAGCACGTTCTCGTAGTAGGAATCGTTCCATTCCAGCGCCACGTCGATGCCGATGCCGTCCTTCTCCGCGCTCACGGAAATCGGTTCCGGCACCAGCGGCGCCTTGTTGCGATCGAGATACTTCACGAAAGCCGCGATACCGCCTTCGTAGAACAGGTCATGCTCCAGCGGTTCCTCATGCCGTTTGTCACGCAAAAGGATGCGCACGCCGGAATTGAGGAAAGCCAGTTCGCGGTAGCGGTGCTCCAGCTTGTCGAAGTCGAATTCGGTGACGTTCTTGAAGGTATTCTCGCTCGCCTTGAAGGTAACGCGGGTGCCTTTCTTCAGGCCGTTGTCATCGCCGTTGCTTTCCACCGGCGGGGCATCGCCCACGATGCGCAAGGGCTCCACCGCGTCACCATGCTCGAAACGCATCCAGTGTTCCTTGCCGTCGCGCCACACGCGCAATTCCAGCCATTCGGACAGCGCATTCACCACCGATACGCCCACGCCGTGCAGACCGCCCGAGACCTTGTAGGCGTTGTCGTCGCTCGTATTCTCGAACTTTCCGCCGGCGTGCAGCTGAGTCATGATGACTTCTGCGGCGGACACGCCTTCTTCCTTGTGGATGTCCACCGGAATGCCGCGGCCATTGTCTTCCACGCTGACCGAGTCATCCGGGTTCAGTTCGATCAGCACCAGGTCGCAATGTCCGGCCAGTGCCTCGTCGATGGCGTTATCGGAGACTTCGAACACCATGTGGTGCAGGCCCGAACCATCGTCGGTATCGCCGATGTACATGCCGGGGCGCTTGCGCACGGCATCCAGTCCCTTGAGGACCTTGATGCTGTCGGAACTGTATTCGCCGTTCTGGCGGACTTTCTCGGGAGCTTGTTCAGGCGTGTTTTCCATGGGAACGATATAGGCACTGCGCTGCCCATGCGGAAGGCTGGCAACCGCGCTCCACACGCTTTTCCACGCCTTACCGGTGCGTTTACCAAGAACGGGCCTGTTTGCACCGTTTCGGGACGCCTTCTTCGACGATGTGGCCGTCCATCGCCCGCTTTGCTTTGGCGGAGCGGAGAAATACGCGAATCAAACGACAGGGGTAAGTCATGAAGAACAAACTGGCGCTGGGCGCTGCGATCATGGCGATGGGTTTTGCAACGCCCGCGCAGGCAGACATCCTGAATTACGATGTTTCCAATGCTACCGGGGGCGATTGCCCGCACGGCCTGTGGACCAACACGCTCAACAGCGGCTGCGAGCGGAACTACTCCTTCCAGGATGGTTCGCTGTTCTCTGTCGATACGGATAACGGTACGGGTACCTTCACCGGCACCGCCATCAACAAGGCCGGCACAGTGGCAACACTGGACCTTTCGCTTGCCGGCCTGCTCGACACGCTGGACGGAACCGGCTTCGGCTACAAGGCTGGTGGCGGCGCTTACGATCCGGCCAACCAGGACTATTTCACGTCTGCCAGCGGCACGATCACCATCGGCGGCACGGCATATACGTTGAACCCGATCGATCCCATGGCGGGCAACACGGTTTTCCAGTTCGGCACCGGCGCGAATGACAAGACAGGCGATCTTGGCGGTTCGGCATGGCTGAATGTCCTGAACCCCACGGGGTGGGCGCTGCCGCATTTCGACATTAATTTCGACCTCACCCGTTCGCCCACGCAGGTTCCTGCTCCAGCCGGTGCATTGCTGCTGGGTCTGGGACTCGCTGGGGTATGGGGCGCGCGCCGTCGCAAGGCGAAGGCTTCGGCCTGAACCTGCATTCGACCTTGCGCCACGGGGCGCATTGTCACCTGTGAAACATGAGCGAGGCCGGGCCGAATGGCTTAGGCCTCGCTTAAGGCATTTGCGCTAGGTTCGCGCGCATGAAGACAAACTCCTTTCTCGTCCTCCCCGCACTTGCACTTTCCCTTGCCGCCTGCGGGCTCGGCAGCGGCGATCCGCTGGTCGAAGCGCAGGCCGCTTTCGATGAGGGCGATTACCGCACGGCACGTATCGCGCTGGTAGAGGCGATGGAGGACCCGGATAGCGCAGCCGAAGCCGCACCGCTCTACGCCCGAACCCTGTTGGCCCTGGGTGACGGTGAGGGTGCCGAACGCATTATCGAGCGGATCCGCAGCTCGGGCAAAACACCTCGCGATATCGACGCGCTGGCCGCCCACGCCGCGTTTCTGCGCGGCGACCCGGAAGAAGCCCTGGTGCGGAGCGAATTGCCGGGCGCGCAGGATGCGCTGGGTGCATGGGTCGCGATCCGCGCGCTTACCGCGCTTCAACGCAATGACGAGGCACTCACTCGCGCCGATGCGGCGGTGGAAGCATTTCCGGATGACGCCCGCCTGCTGGCAACACGCGGCGCCATGGCACTGGCGCAAAGGCAGGTCGCCGCAGCAAAGGACTGGTCGATCCGCGCGCTCGAGGCGGACGAGACGCAGCTGGACGCGCTGATGCTGGCAGGACAACTGCGTTTGCTGCGGTCCGACTATGCAGGAGCGCGAGCATTCTACGCCCGTGCGCACCGGCATCACCCGGTTGATCTGGATGTCTTGTTCGCCCTGGCCGCCACGGAGGCCGACCTCGGCAATGCCGGTGCGGCGGCAGGCCACCTCGAAACACTGCTGTCATCCGCGCCCGGCCATCCGCTGGCCTTGCTGCTGAGTGCGCGGCTGGCATTTGCGAAAGGCGATCTGGACGAGGCGAACGCCATTCTTCAGCGCAGCGAAAGCGATATAGCAAAGTTGCCCAACGGCCGGCTGCTGATGGGCGAAGTAGCCTATTTGCGCGGCCTGCCTGCACAGGCCATCGTGCATCTGCGCGAATTTCTGGACACTGAGCCCGGCCATATCCACGCTAGCACTGTCTTGGCGCAGGCCTATGCCGGGGAAGGGGAGGTGCGCCGTGCCTTCGATCTCGTGGCGCCCCTGGCGGACAGCGCCACGGCGACCCCGCAATTGCTGGCACTGGCGTCCAGGCTTTCTGGCGAGCTGGGACAGGAGGATCGGTTTGCCGACCGTGTGGCAGGTGCGCGACCCGAAACATTTGCAGCACAGGCGAGAGAGGCGCAAACTGCGTTGCTGGCGGGGCAGGCGCAAAAGGCCGAGCGGCTTTACGCGGCGCTGCTGGACAATGGCGGGCGAGGTGACGCTGTAATCCTCAACAATGCCGCCCATTCCGCGCTCGGCGTGGGCGACAAGGCGGAGGCGCTGCGTCGTGCGCGCGGCGCCTATGCGCTGGCGCCGCGAGACCCGCGCGTGGCCGATACGCTGGGCTGGGTATTGCTGGAAAACGGGGAGGCTTCTGCCGGATTGCGACATCTGGAAACGGCGATGGCCGCGCAGCCGGGTAACCTGCAGATCCGTTGGCACTACGCCAATGCGCTGATCGCGAACGGGCGCGGCGCGGAAGCACGCCCGATTATCGCCGACATGCGCGAATTCGCCAGCGCCCCCCAGCGCGAGGCTATGGACGAAGTTCTCGCCCGACTCTGACCGCAAACGGCACCAGGCCAGGCCCTGAATACAAAAATGGCCGCCCCCGGTAGGGAGCGGCCATGGATTCGGCCCGGAAACGAGGGGGGTTGGAGAGGATGCCTCCGGGCCTCGGGGGTTCGTTGTCCTGCGCTTACAGAATGCCGTACAGCAGCGTGGTGCTGAGGGTGATCGCTGCGAGCGATGCAAGGATATTCGGTGCGAAATGCCGCATGGTTACATCGTCCTGTTGCTTGAGAAAATCGCCGGGAAGTCCGTCGTCCAAGGCCAAATGGGTCTTGAACGATAATTATGCAAATGCGAAATATTCGACAAGTGTTGCGTATTTTGCAACCGCTACTATTCACTGTTGCAAGGAGGCATGCTGGACACGGGCGCGGCCTTTGGGCAATGCGCTGGCATGCAGGCAGATCATCTCCCCGATTCCATCCTCATCGTCGATTTCGGCAGCCAGGTAACGCAGCTGATAGCGCGCCGCGTGCGCGAGGCGGGCGTCTATTCGGAAATCGCGCCGTTCACCCAGGCGGAAGAGGCCTTCGAACGGATGAAGCCGAAGGGCATCATTCTCTCGGGCTCTCCTGCCAGTGTGCCCGACGACGGTTCACCGCGCGCGCCGCAAGTCCTGTTCGAAAGCGGTCTGCCGATCCTCGGCATCTGTTATGGCCAGCAGGTGATGACGCACCAGCTGGGCGGAGAAGTGCGTCCCGGCCATGAAACCGGCGAAGGTGGCGAGTTTGGCCGCGCCTTTCTGACGGTTACTGACGATTGCGCCCTGTTCGATGGACTGTGGCAAAAGGGCGAGCGGCACCAGGTGTGGATGAGCCACGGCGACAAGGTGACGCAATTTGCCGATGGCTTCGAGATCGTCGCCACCAGCGATGGTGCCCCCTTTGCCGTGATCGCGGACGAAACACGCAAGTTCTACGGCACCCAGTTCCACCCGGAAGTGGTCCACACGCCCGATGGTGGCAAGCTGCTGTCCAACTTCGCACGCCACGTCTGCGGCCTTGCCGGTGACTGGACCATGGCCGAGTTTCGCGCCACCAAGATCGCCGAGATCCGCGAACAGGTGGGTGATGGCAAGGTGATCTGCGGCCTGTCGGGCGGTGTCGATTCCGCCGTGGCTGCCGTGCTGATCCACGAAGCAATCGGCGAGCAGCTGACCTGTGTTTTCGTCGACCACGGCCTGATGCGCCAAGGCGAGGCCGAGCAGGTCGTCAGCCTGTTCAAGGGCCACTATAACATCCCGCTGGTGCATGTGGACGCCGAAGAGATGTTCATGTCCGGCCTGGCGGGCGAGACCGACCCCGAGAAGAAGCGCAAGTTCATCGGCAAGACCTTCATCGACGTGTTCGAGGAAGAAGCGCGCAAGATCGGCGGCGCGGATTTTCTGGCGCAGGGCACGCTCTATCCGGACGTGATCGAAAGTGTCAGCTTCACCGGCGGGCCTTCGGTGACGATCAAGAGCCACCACAATGTTGGCGGCTTGCCCGAACGCATGAACATGCAGCTGGTGGAGCCCTTGCGCGAACTGTTCAAGGACGAGGTGCGCGATCTGGGCCGCGAACTGGGCCTGCCCGATGCCTTCGTCGGTCGCCATCCGTTCCCCGGCCCCGGCCTTGCCATCCGCATCCCCGGTGAAGTGACCAAGGAACGGTGCGACATCCTGCGCAAGGCCGACGCGATCTATCTGGAAGAGATCCGCAACGCGGGCCTTTATGACGCGATCTGGCAGGCCTTTGCCGTGCTGCTGCCGGTGAAGACCGTGGGCGTGATGGGCGATAGCCGCACCTACGACAGCGTGTGCGGCCTGCGCGCTGTCACCAGCACCGATGGCATGACGGCGGACGTCTATCCCTTCGATGCCAGCTTCCTCACCCAGTGCGCCACGCGTATCGTCAATGAAGTGCAAGGCATCAACCGCGTTGTTTATGATTACACATCGAAACCGCCCGGCACTATTGAATGGGAATAGGATGAAGGGCCGACGCGCTTCCATTCTTCTTGCGATTGCTGCGCTTGGTGCAACGATCAGCGCGGCGCCGGCACATGCTCAACAGGTGCACGATGTATTCGCGCGCGGCTGCGGTGACGATGATGGCGTGGATCGCTGCGACGACGACGTTCAGGCCCGCATGCGCGCGCAGTATGGCATTGCTGCTGCGACAGACCTGCTGGATGCCGATGTCACCGCGCGTCGAGCAATGTTCGTTGATGGCTACGGTCACGACATTGCCGCCGTAGTCTTCAGGCGGGAGCCGGGCAGAATGCCGCTGGTGGAAGTATTCATACCGGCACCAGCAGAAGCGGATCAGCCGAACATTTTGCGCGCGATGGTGGACGATGCGACTTGGAGCGAGGTCCTGGCGCGGTCTGCGCATTTCGATCAACGGCTGGCCCGCGAAGTCCCCACGGCCAATGGCGCGGGCGAGAGCGGGCTTGCAAGCATGTGCCTTCACGCATGGTTCGTCGTGGTGGACGCAGTGGATGCACCGCGTGTCTCTCCTACAATCATGGCTGGTACCGGCACGATCGATGAAGAACGCGATCCGACCCTGCCAGTCGATCCGCCAATGGTAGAAGGGGCCATCCGTAGCGATGCCGAAGGGGCTTGCGCCAATGGACTGGCGATGGACTACGCCTTTGCGCTTGCGGACATCGCGCATCAATCGTTGCCGCAATGCAGCACACTCTCGATGGATCATTTCCGCACGCGTGCAAATCTTCTTGCAGCTTGTCGCAGGCTGAAAGGCGACCGGCTGGTTGCTGGGGAGGCCCAGGGCGAGATAGCCGAACTGCAGCGCCTGTTGCGGCTGGAATGGGGCGGGCAATCGTCGCAGGAACTGCAATTGCAATTTCTGTTCGTGGGCTATGGAGACGAGCGCCTGAAACTGCTGCGCAAGGCGCTGGACGGGGGTTATCTGACATTAACCAGCTTTGTCGGCATCGACGCGGATCACGCCGAAGCGCACGGGCAGATTGCTTATACCGATGAAGATGGCCTGCCCGTGCAGGTTGCAGATATCAAACTGGCCATGCTGCGACAGGGTGGCGAATTCAGGATAGACACCGTGGCGGTAACTGGGCGCAGGGCATTCGATCCGGAATAAGAGACCCCGCACCTTAAGCAGCCCGCCCATGCGATCCGCATCGGGAGCGTGGGGCTTGGCGGGGAACAGGCAGCAGCAGCCTCCGTTGTATTCGGGACTGCCTTATTGTCCAAAAGGATCTGCCGATGAAATTCCGTTCCGTCGCTATCGCTGTTTCGTTCGTCGCTCTGGCCGGATGCGAAACCATCGAGCAGACCTATACGGAAGCCATCTCTTCCACGTATGATGCGGAACTGCGCGGGTCCAATCAGGTAGGACCGGGCGATCCCGATGGGTATGGCACGGCGGAAATCAGCTTTTCCGACGAATTGACGCGCGTCTGCTGGGATTTGAACGACCTGCAAAATCTCGGACCGATCACCGGCGCGCGCATCCATCGCGGCGCGGCGGGCCAGAACGGGCCGGTGGTGCTGCCTTTCACCCGCGCGACCGAGGGCGGCTGGCGTGGATGCAGCACCGACACGGACTGGGTACAGCGCGCCTTTTCCGAAGGACTTTCCAACTACTACGTGAACGTCCACACGGCGGAATACCCCGACGGAGCCATTCGCGGACAGTTGCGCCAGTAGAGCCACGTCAATCGTTGCTGACCTTGCTTTACGGGCAACACGGCGAGAAGATGTGCCGCCGCAATAGTGCAGCCTGGCGCCGATAGAAATTCTGGTGCCCGCTGCAGATCTTCTGCGGGGCGAGGCGGAACGGCGATCCCCACCTGTCCATTAAAGATGCAAAACGCATCGAACGATTGCAAAGGACAAACTATGGCTCGCGACAACCAGACAACCCACAATGCCGCCCTGTTCAATCCCATTACGGCTGGAGATATCACTTTTTCCAACCGCGTGTGGATGGCCCCGCTCACTCGTAGCCGTTCCACTGCCGGGGACAATGAACAGACCCCGCTCCATGCGCTCTACTATGCCCAGCGAGCGGGCGCTGGCCTGATCGTTTCCGAAGCCACGCAGATCAGTCAGCAGGGACAGGGATATGCCTGGACGCCGGGCATTCATTCGGACGCCCAGGTCGAAAGCTGGAAGCTGGTTACGGACGCAGTGCACAATGCAGGTGGCCGGATATTCTGCCAGCTATGGCATGTCGGCGCTGTCAGTCACCCGGTGTTCCAGCCCGGTGGCGGAGCGCCTGTATCCTCCAGCGCCTGGACCCCCGAAGGCGAGGCGTTTGTCGGCGATCGCCACCCCGATGGTCCTACCGTGCCGCACGAGCAGGCACGGGCGCTGACACGTGACGAGATCCACGCGGTGATCGAGGACTACCGCCATGCCGCTCGCCAGGCCATGAAGGCGGGCTTCGATGGCGTGGAATTGCACGCTGCCAATGGATACCTGATCGATCAATTCATGCGCTCCGGCGTGAACGCGCGGGACGACGAGTTCGGCGGCAGCCTGGAGAACCGTCTGCGCCTTCTGGGCATGGCAATCGATGCGCTGACCGAAGAACTGCCTGCAGGACGTGTCGGCGTGCGCCTTACGCCGATTGGCGGGGCCGGCGGCAGCCATGACGAGAAGCCGGAAGAAACCTATCCTGCGGCAGCAAAGTTGCTGTCGGGGCGAGGACTTGCCTATCTGCACGTGGTGCGCGCCACCGATCACGGCGGGGCGGACGACAACCAGTCGCGCGGAGACGCGATTTTGAAGGCCATGCGAGAGAACTTCGATGGCGTATTCGTTGCCAACGGCAACCTCTCCCCCGAAGACGCGGTGCGCTGGATCGAAGACGATCGCGCCGATGCCGTCGCCTTTGGACGCGACTTCATCGCCAACCCCGATCTGCCACGGCGTATCGCGCTGGATGGCCCCTATAACGAGCCGGATTACGACACTTTCTATGGTGGCGAGGCTCATGGCTATGTCGACTATTCATCGCTCGATGCCGTTCACGATCCCCTGCCTGGTGGATGATCGCATGGCAGTGAGTACGCCGGGTATTCATGCTGGATGAAGCGCAGGTAGAGACGGTATATCGCCGTCTTTCCCGCGCCATGCCGGGGAGAACTGCGGGCGCGAAAGGCCCCAAGGGCCAGCCCGATGCGTTCCGCTCCTGTATATCGTGCATGCTCTCGGCCCAGTCACTGGACCGTAACACCGCTGCGGCGGCAAGAGGGCTGTTCGCGCTGGCGACCACGCCGGAAGATATGCTGGCGCTCTCGGACGATCAGGTGGCGCAGACCATAAAGCCGTGCGGTCTGTACAACATGAAGGCCCGCAACATCCGCAGGTTCTGCGAGACGCTGCTGGCACGGCATGGCGGCGTGGTGCCGGACACGCGTGAGGCACTGCTCGGCCTTCCCGGCATTGGACGCAAATGCGCCGACATCGTGTTGAGCTTTGCCTTCGGGAAAGACGTGATCGCGGTGGATACGCATGTCCACCGCGTGTGCAACCGTATCGGACTGACTGCGGCGAAGACGGCAGACAGGACTGCGCAGCAACTGGAGGCGCGGTCCCCCGACTGGGCTTTGCGTGACGGTCACTTCTGGCTTATCCAGTTCGGCAAGCAGGTGTGCCGCGCACGCAATCCGCAGTGCGAAACGTGCGTGGTCAACGATCTGTGCGAGTATTACGCCGCCATGGACGGGGAGCACGTATGAGCTGGGATGACTATTTCGCCGAGGATGCCGGAGCCACCGAAGCCGAGGGGCGCGGCAAGCCGCGTACGCTGACGGTGGGCTGGACGGTGAAATGGGATGCGACGGGCGGCGCCATCTGGGCACCCCCCAAGTCGTTCAGTCGATCCGACCCCAAGGCCGGTAGCGCGAAATCCATCCAGGCCTGTCCGGCAGCGATTGATTTCGACAGGCGGCATTTCGTCATCCCGTGTCCGGTGGACCTGGAACTGGCTTTTGCCCGCAATGCGCAGGGACAATTGCAACTGGTGGATAACAAGGGCGAACAGTCGGGCATGAGGCCACAAGGCCGCGCCAACCTGTTCATCGTGCAGCCCAGCAGCGAGTGGCGGCATCCGGAGCGGCCGATCATCCAGTTTACCGCGCCCTATGTCTTCGTGGCGGACGAGCCGTGCTGGGTGGTGCAGACCGCGCCGCACCTGCACTGGTTCCCCGAACAGCGTCCCGGCGTGCAGATGGGCGGGCGATACCCCGTGCATATCTGGCCGCGCCCGATGGCATGGGCGTTCGAGTGGTACGACATTTCGAAGCCTCTGAAGCTGACGCGCGGAGAACCGTGGTTCTACGTCCATTTCGAGACCGAGAACCCCGGCGCACGCGTGCGGCTGGTGGAACAGGAAATGACCGAGGACCTGGAGACATATCTCGGTTCGATCATCGACGTATCCAACTACGTCAATCGCACCTACGGTCTGTTTGCAGATGCGCAGAAATCGCGGCCTGCAAAGCTGGTGAAGCCAAAGTAACTACCATGCGAAACCGGCTGCCACCGCACGCTCCTCGGCAGGCGTGGATTGGCGGCCGAGCACCTCGTTGCGATGCGGATACCGACCGAAGCGTGCAATCATTCGCCCATGGCTGCGGGCAAAGGGCAGGTTCGCTCCGCCGTTGATCTGCGCGAACAGGCGCAGGCTTGTCAGATGATCTGTCAGGCTCTCGCTATGCATCAGCGGCATGACGAGGAACTGGCGTTGTCGACGTTCTAGTCGGGCCAGATAACCGCGTCGCAGCGCGCCATAGGTGATAGCCCGTGCCAACGGGTCGGTCGCGAAAGCGCGGGGATTACCGCGAAATACGTTGCGCGGCACCTGATCGAACAGGAGTACCGCTGCCAGCGCGGTCTGCGGATCGGTAAGAAACTTGTGGGGCGGGCAAACGAAAAGCGCCTCCAGCCAATGCCGGAAGCGCTTTTCCATCGTATTGTCCAGTTCATCGGAACCGCCCCACCAATCGCGAGGGGCCAATTCGTGAAACCAGAAATGCAGCAGTTCGGCGGCCCAGGGTCTTTGCACCAGGCCCACCGCGCCGATCAGCCCTCGCCTTCGTCCAGCGTGTACGGCACGAAATCATCGAGGAACAGAACGCCGCTGAACATGCCCGACGACCTGTCGATGGTACGGGTCACGTCATGGGTGCACAGCTGCGACCCATAGCGTTCGATCACGGGTACATCCCATTGGTCCAAGCTGCGGGGATTGGTGGTACGGGCCACCCAGATCGTGTCACCACGCTCGTAAACGAGGCCGACATGCTCCTCCACCCGCAGGCGGTTGGTCTGGAATGTGGTTATGCAGTTCGTCGCTTCACCGGCGGTGCGGCCTTCCACCAGTTCGGCAAATGCCATCCGGGCGCGCTCTTCGCGATCTTGCGCGTAGGCGGGCGCGGCTAGTGCCATCGCGGTGACTGCAACGGAAATACCAAAGGTTTTCATCATCTTGCGTCTCCTATGGCGACGTTTTACACCTTCGATGATGAACCGGCAATGACCGCCTTTTGTTCTGCTTCAGACACCGGTCCCGTCGGGCGCGGCATCCATCACCGAATCGGGCTTCGAAACAGGGCTGGCCGCATCGGGCACGTTGCCGTCGTCCGCCACGCCGCCTTCGAGAATGAAGCGTCGATCGCAGTAGCCGCAATCGACGTAGCCCTTCTCGTCGATCTGCATGTAAACGCGCGGGTGGCCGAGACTGACGGGAAGGTAGTTCTCTCCGCCGCGTATGTCGCCTGCGCCATCGCACCAGACGCGGGGCGTATCGACGATAGTGGTTTCGGGTATGTGATCCATGATGCAAGCGCTCCTATCGCTTTACGCGAGGATCGAAAAGCCCCTAAGGGCTGCTGCCATGGCCGAAGCAGCAATCGAAATCCGCGATCTGGTGAAGGAATATGCAGGATCGGGCGACGAACCGCCCAAACTTGCATTGAAAGGCGTCAGCTTCGATGTGCCCGAAGGCAGTGTTTTCGGCCTGCTGGGGCCCAATGGTGCGGGCAAATCCACGCTGATCAACATCATGGCGGGCCTGGTCAACAAGACCGGAGGGCAGGTGAAGATCTGGGGCCACGATATCGACACCGATCACCGCAATGCGAAGCTGAATATCGGCATCGTGCCTCAGGAAATCGTGTTCGACCCCTTCTTCACCCCGTTCGAGGTGCTGGAGAACCAGGGCGGCTTCTACGGCATTTCCAAGGCGCTGCGACGGTCGGAGGAACTGCTGAAGGCGGTGCGGCTGGCAGACAAGCGCAACGCCTATGCCCGCACGTTGTCGGGCGGGATGAAACGGCGGCTGCTGATCGCAAAGGCCATGGTGCATTCCCCGCCGATCCTGGTGCTGGACGAGCCGACTGCCGGCGTGGACGTGGAACTGCGAAAGCAATTGTGGGATCTCGTCAACGATCTCAATGCGGAAGGGGTGACCGTGGTGCTGACCACCCATTACCTCGAGGAAGCCGAGGAGCTTTGCGAACAGATCGCGATCATCAACCACGGCGAACTGATCGCCAACAAGCCCACGCGCGAGCTGGTGGGCATGATGGGTGAGAAGATCGTTGCTGTTACAGTGGACGCGGATATCGGCGATCTTCCCTCGGACCCCCGATTTCACAAGTGCGAGAAGGTGGGTGATCGGGTGATGGAGATCACCTTCGACAAGGGAGAGACGACGGCGGGCCAGGTGCTGGCGCAGGTGCAGGAGCAAGGCTTCGTGATCGACGATGTATCTACCCGCGAGGCCGATCTGGAGGATGTCTTCGTGCAGCTTACTTCGCAGGATGATGCCCAGCAGTAGTCGCACGTTGATCTAGCGGGCCGTGCCTTTCGCAATACGGCGCCTAATCGGACGCTTTCACGTCGCGCCGCCATTTGTGCTTGCCCACGTGCTTTATCGGTTCATGACAGTGCGCGCAGCGGCTGACGAAGGTTTCGCCATTCCAGTCGGCACGGCGACCGGGCGGCTCGTGGCGATCCAACCAACAGAGGAGTTGCGAGTACATACCGTATACTCCTTTCCGGTGCTTCAATAGGTATGGCACAGGACTCGGCCCGCCTTGCTGCGCTGCAGCATATCACTAGGTATTTACCTCTGGCAACCGTGTTGCGCTGCAGCGATACGTCTTGCCTGAATTGCTCCGGCCTTGCGGCGGGGTGGGACTGCGGGCAAGGATTGCCACGATGAATGAAAAATCGAGCGAACATGACGTACTGGTAATCGGCTCCGGCGCCGCCGGGCTGACGGCGGCGCTAACCCTGGCGACCCGGCTGCGGGTGCTGGTACTGGCCAAGGGAAAGCTCACCAGCGGCTCTACCGCCTGGGCGCAGGGCGGGATCGCTGCCGTGCTGGATACAGGCGATACGTTCAACGATCACATCAGGGATACGATGGTGGCCGGCGCCGGTCTGAACGATCGCGAAACCGTGGAGTTCGTGATCGAGCGTGCACCTGCCGCGATCGATCGCCTGTGCGAGCTGGGGGTGCCTTTCAACCGCGCGAGTGGAGACCTGCACCTTACCCGAGAGGGCGGCCATTCGCACCGCCGGATCGTGCATGTAAACGATGCCACCGGCTGGGCGGTGCAGGCGGCATTGCTGAAGGCCGCAGAGGAAAACCCCAACATCACCCTGCTGCCCGACCGCAGCTGTATCGACCTCATCACCGGTCGCCACGAAGCGAAATATTCGGGCAGCGGCCGGGTATGGGGTGCCTATGCGCTGGATACGGCGACGGGCAAGGTGGAGGCCTATACTGCGCGCGCCACGATCATGGCGGCAGGCGGGGCGGGGCGCGTCTACCAGTTCTCCACCGCGCCACGCGGGGCGACGGGTGATGGCATCGCCATGGCCTGGCGTGCGGGCGCGCGGGTTTCCAACATGGAAATGATGCAGTTCCACCCCACCTGCCTGTATAATCTGGAGGTGAAGAACTTCCTGATCACGGAAGCCGTGCGCGGGGAGGGCGGGCGCCTGTTCCATCCCGAGACCGGTCACCGCTTCATGCAGGATTACGATGCCGAGCGTATGGAACTGGCCCCGCGCGATGTGGTGGCCCGCGCCATCGACGACCAGATCAAGCGTTTCGGCCTGGACTACGTGCACCTCGATATCAGTCACCAGTCACCCGAATTCGTGCGCGAGCATTTCCCCACCATCCATGAAAAGCTGCTGGGCCTGGGCATCGACATGACGACCGGTCCGATCCCGGTGGTACCGGCGCAACACTATACCTGCGGCGGAGTGGTGATAGACCTGAATGGCCGAACCGATCTGCCCGGCCTCTACGCTGCGGGCGAATGTACCGAGAGCGGTCTGCATGGCGCCAACCGCCTCGCGTCCAATTCGCTGCTCGAATGTTTCGTTTTCGGAGAGGCAGCCGCAAGCGACGTGCTGGCGCACTGGGATGGATTCGAGGCCGTGCCAGACATTCGGGAATGGGACGAAAGCCGCGTGACCGATTCCGACGAGGAAGTGGTCATCAAGCAAAACTGGACCGAGATCCGCCGGATGATGTGGAACTATGTCGGCATCGTGCGCACGACCAAGCGGCTGGAGCGGGCGAAGAACCGCATCGATCTGCTAACCAGCGAGATCGAGGATTACTACGGCAATTTCCGCGTCACCACGGACCTGATCGAACTCAGGAACCTGCACCAGTGCGCAGACCTGATCGTGCAGAGCGCACTGCGTCGCCATGAAAGCCGGGGGCTGCATTACACACTGAATTATCCCGAAACTGACGAGGCTGCGCGCGACACGGTATTGGTTCCATAATCGCGTTATGATGTGTTAGCATCTCACGGTCTTTGAGAGAGGATTGGAGAGATCGAATGAGCAATTCCATTATTGCTGCGACCGATTTTTCGGCGCGGGCAGACCGTGCGGTGGATCGCGCCATCCGGCTGGGCGAGGAACTGGGCCTCGGAGTCGAACTGGTGCACGCGATCGAATACAATCCCGGTCACAAGATAGATCACGACGCGCTGGACAGGCGCATGCGCGATATCCTGCCGGAAACGGATGTTCCCGTCAGCTTCTCCTATCCCGAGGGCTCCGTCCCTGCCGCGGTGGCCAACCGTGCGGAGGAGGTGGACGCGGCGATGATGGTGCTTGGGGTCGCGCGTTACAATTCCATCGGCGACTATTTCCTTGGCACTGCGGTTGACAGGATCGTCCGGGGAACCAGCAAGCCGGTGATCGTGGTGAAGAACCGTCCGCACGATCCCTACCGCAGGATACTTGTCGCGACCGATTTTTCCGCCCCTTCGAGCGCCGCGCTCGACTGGGCGGGCTCCACCTTCCCCCAAGCCGAAATCTGCCTGTTGCATTCCTTCGGAGTTCCATTCGAAGCCTGGAACAAGGCGGGCTACGTCGCCGAGGAAATCGAGGCGGAAGCCAAGGAGAGGCTTGATGCGATGCTGGAGGAACTGCCAGCCGACCTGCGCTCGCGCTGCCAGCCCAAGGTGGTGCGCGGAAATCTATGTTCGGCAGTCAACCAGATGGTGGACGAGCAGGACATCAATCTCGTGGTCGTGGGGTCTCAGGGCGAGACGGGATTTCGCCATGCCACGATCGGCAGCCAGGCCAGCGCGGTGCTGGAGACGGCGAAAGCCGACACGGCACTGATAGGGCGGCGCGTCGGCTGATCGCGTATCCATGGGGGCACCCGCATATTGCGCACCCGCCTTTTTTTCGCCTCTTTTGGAAACAATCGCCAGTAGTGCCCGTTGGTGGGGCAAGACTGATGATAAATGGCGGCAGCGAAGTTGCCGTGAACACGGATGGAGAACACGAATGAAAAAGCTTATTCTTATTGCCACGGCTCCCGCTCTCGCACTTGCTGCTTGCGGTGAAGACAGTGCTGTCGAAGAACGCGGCGACATGCTGGAAGAGCAGGCTGATGCAATCGAGAACGTCGGCGACGATCGCGCGGGCCAACTTGAAGAAATGGCTGACGAAGCCAACACCGATGCCCGCGAAGACATGCTCAACGAGCGTGCCGAGGAAATCGACGACATCGGTGACGATGCGGCAGACGCCTTGAACGAGCGCGCCGACGAATTGGAATAATACAGACAGGGCCGTTAAGATGGCCATTTGCAGGAAGGCCCTCGCCAGTACGGCGGGGGCCTTTCGCGTTTCGGGATGATTTTACGGGCGTCCGCATGGCCGTGCCGTGGAAATTTGTCGTCTCAGTCCATCATCAGCAGGAGAGCGAAGGCAAGGCCGGTGGCAGCGAGGAAAAGCCGCCAGCTCCAGAACAGGGTAATGTCCATGCCCACTTCGGGCACGATCACGTCGAACGGGAAGACCACCAGCGCCCCGCCCGTCGATCCGCCCGATCCGACGAAGAGTGCGACCAGCAGCGTCAGGAAGATGCCGAATGGTATCGCTTTCAACATTGCGATCATGAATGAACTCCCGTCCTGGGTAAAATTGCGATGTCTTTGCGTCATGCGCATGATGTTGCGCGGTCTGGCCCCTGCCTACCCCGGTTTGGTTAAGGCAGGCTTTCGATGGATCGTTGCGCTTGCCGATTCGATTGATTCACGACGCCGCACCCCGACAGGTTTTTTTCCGCAGAATGATTTTGCCTCTTGCACTGTTCACGAGTCGAGGATGGACCACGCGTCGCACCGTGTTGGCGGCGTGGTACACCTGTCGGTCGGGTGTGGCGCAGCGGTAAATCGGCGTTAATGCCCTTGCGTGCTCGCCTCGCCTGATTCACAAGGGGTGGTGGTTGTCTTGCCGTAGCGACCTACTAGACCTAGATTTACGAAGCAGCGCGACATGGGTTGCGCAACGAATTTCGAGTCGGTTTGTAGGCGCAAATGGCCAGCTTCCAACGGAGCCGCGGGGGATAAGTAATCGCCCGCCGATGCATGTGCGAAAGGGTGCTGGCAGCTTGTCGGCTTCGAATCGGATCATGCGGATCGAATGCAGGGGCAAGGGGCATCGTTATGGTGCCGTTTGACCACATTGAACGGGGAACAGGGCCAGATGGAATTCCGGAACGGAGACGATGCAGCGATGGGGCTGGACGAGCAGATCATGGACGACAGCGACACCAATCCGGGAAAACAGGGGCAGGCAACGAAGTCTGCCGACAAGAAAGCGGTTAGCATGGAAAAGAACGACATGGGCAGCGAAGAGCTGGTGAGTGAAGCGGCGGCCGGTGCGCTGGTCGAGGCCACCAAGGCTGCCCTCAAGCCCCAGAGCGATTCAAAGACGGTGAACCCGCGTCGTTTCACCATTACAACCGATCCCGCGCGCGATGCCAACCTGACCGCATTCGGCAAGGAAACGCTGACCGATCGCTACCTGCTCCCGAACGAGAGCTATCAGGACCTGTTCGCCCGCGTGGCCGATGCCTATGCCGACGATCAGGAGCATGCGCAGCGGCTGTACGATTATATCTCCAACCTCTGGTTCATGCCTGCAACGCCCGTCCTTTCCAATGGCGGCACCGGGCGCGGCCTGCCGATCTCGTGCTATCTCAATTCCGTGTCCGACAGCCTCGACGGCATCGTCAACACCTGGAACGAGAACGTCTGGCTGGCTTCCAAGGGTGGCGGCATCGGCACCTATTGGGGCAACGTGCGCGGCATTGGCGAGCCTGTCGGCCTGAACGGCAAGACCAGCGGCATCATCCCCTTCGTGCGCGTGATGGACAGTCTGACGCTGGCGATCTCGCAAGGCTCCCTGCGGCGCGGTTCGGCAGCGTGCTATCTCGATGTCAGCCACCCGGAGATCGAGGAATTCCTCGAAATCCGCAAACCCAGTGGTGACTTCAACCGCAAGGCGCTGAACCTGCACCACGGCGTGCTGCTGACCGACGAGTTCATGGAAGCGGTGCGCGCGGGCGAGAAGTTTGCGCTGAAATCACCCAAGGACGGCAGCGTTCGCGGCGAAGTGGACGCGCGCAGCCTGTTCCAGAAGCTGGTGGAAACCCGCCTTGCCACGGGCGAGCCCTACATCGTGTTCTCCGACACGGTGAACCGCATGATGCCAAAGCATCACCGCGACCTGGGCCTGAAAGTCTCCACCTCCAACCTGTGCAGCGAAATCACCCTGCCAACGGGCATCGACCACCTCGGCAACGATCGAACGGCGGTGTGCTGTCTTTCCTCGCTCAACCTGGAAAAGTGGGAAGAGTGGGAAGGCAACAAGACCTTCATCGAAGATGTCATGCGCATGCTCGACAACGTGCTGCAGGACTATATCGACCGCGCTCCAGAGGAAATGGCCCGCGCCAAGTATTCCGCCATGCGCGAACGCAGCGTCGGCATGGGCGTGATGGGCTTCCACTCCTTCCTCCAGTCCAAGGGCATAGGTTTCGAAAGCCCCATGGCGAAGGTGTGGAACCTGAAGATGTTCAAGCACATCAATGCCAAGGCGAACGAGGCATCGATGATGCTGGCCAAGGAACGCGGCCCCTGCCCCGATGCAGAGGAAATGGGCGCGATGGAGCGTTTCAGCTGCAAGATGGCAATCGCGCCCACCGCGTCGATCTCCATCATCTGCGGCGGCACCAGCGCCTGTATCGAGCCGATCCCGGCGAATATCTACACCCACAAGACGCTGTCGGGCAGCTTCGTGGTGAAGAACCCGTACCTGGAAAAGATTCTCGACAAGAAATCGAAGAACTCCACGAACATCTGGAACTCGATCCTGGAGAAGGGCGGCAGCGTCCAGCACCTCGATTTCCTGACGCCGGAGGAGAAGGCCACCTTCAAGACCAGCTTCGAGATCGATCAGCGCTGGCTGCTGGAATTCGCCGCAGACCGTTCGCCCTTCATCGATCAGGCGCAGTCGCTCAACCTGTTCATCCCGGCAGATGTCGACAAGTGGGACCTTGCCATGCTGCACTTCCAGGCATGGGAGAAGGGCATCAAGTCGCTCTACTACCTGCGCTCGAAATCAGTGCAGCGCGCTGGCTTTGCCGGCGGCGTGGAAGCGGACAATACCGGCGAACCGGCGAAATACGAACTGCCGACGACCGACTACGACGAGTGTCTGGCCTGTCAGTGAGGCATAATTGACTGGCTTTTTTCTCGAGAATGGCCCCCGTGAGCAGTTGCTTATGGGGGCCTTTCTATTCTTGGCCGGTCTTGTCATCTTCCCGGCCATGCTCTCGGTAATGATGCCGATCGTCAAATGAATGAACAGCGATTGGGCCGATGCCGACTGGTGGCAGACCGGATGGCGGCTCATGAAAGGCTTCGCGGTTGTCATCTGTGCAGGGTTTGTCTTGTTGGGGGCTGGAAGGCTTCTTGTTTACAGCTGCATCAGGGCGGGGCTGATTGATAATCCATGGTAGTGACTGCTTATTGATGGCCAGAAGGTAATGACCATGAAGCCAACGCGCCTCGTCTTTGCAGCAAGCCTGCTTCTCATCCTCTCCGCCTGCGCGGGCCAGATCGATGCGGGCGTATCTTCCGCGGCCGAAGCGCCCGGTTTCTGGTGGGGCCTGTGGCACGGGTTCGTCTTCCCCTTCGCCTTCGTGGGCTCGCTGTTCGATGCCAGCATAGCCGTCTACGCGGTGCCCAATTCGGGCGGGTGGTATGATTTTGGCTTCTTCCTCGGCGTGACCGTGCTGGGCGGCGGCAGCGTGTTCGGATCGAAGAAGCGCCGTTAGAACAGTGGCAGCCGCGCGATGTCGGCGGTCTCCAGCGCAATTCCGAACACCTGCGAAAGCGCCTCGCGATAGGCATCCGGCGTGTCGAGCGTGCGACGGTCGGTGCCTGCGCCCTTGCGCCACACGGTCAGTTGCCGGTCCACCAGGCTGGCGAAGCCATCGGGCAGGCAGATGCTGGCGACGGTGAGATTGGTGAAGCGGGAGCTTTCGTGGGTTGCGGACCAATGGCAACCCAGCGCAAGATCCGCATCTGCAACCTGCGCAAGGTCGAAGGCGTATTGCGGCTCCCATGCGTCGTCGCTTTGCACGCGTCCATCCGTGGCGAGTCTGGGCCCTTGTCGTTCCAGCAGCCACGCGCCGGGCAGGTCGCCGTCATTGCCAATCCGTATCAGGCGATGCCGCGCGCCGTCTCCCGTTCCCGACGTCTCCCCATCGCGCAGGCGCATGGGCGGCGCGTAGGACCCGCCGAACCCGGCGTCGGTAATCCACCGGTCCTCCCCGAACTTCACCAGGACAAGGCAATGGGTGCGCGGCGTGGGGGCCGCGGGATTGCCCAGCAGAACGCGGGCAAGCAGGATGCGATTGTCGAAGCCCGCTGCGGTCAGCATGTCGGACAACAAGCGATTGTGTTCGAAACAGAACCCGCCGCGCCGCCTCTCCACCAGCTTGGCGAAAGCGACGTCGCTCTCGCACGTGACCGGGCGGGCTAGCGCAATATCGAGGTTTTCGAAGGGAATCGTGGTGCGATGGGCAAACTGGAGCCGCGTCATGGTGGCGGCATCTGCGGCAACGCCTGGCCCCATGCCAATACGCGCCAGATAGGTAGCAAGCTGCTGCGGGGTGTTCATGGCGCGATCATGCGCCGCTTAGCGAAATGTTCGCAAGCAAAACTGGCGCGATCAGCCTGCGCGCATCCTCGCGCGCGGCTCACTCGAAAGAAGTTTTTAACCATTCGCGGCCTATGCCCTTGTCCATGGCGAGCCACGGCAACAAACGATTTCCGACACATCACGGACACGGCGAGATAAAACCCTCTCGCTACTTCGCGCTGTACCTGTCGCAGATCGCCTGGCTGGTGCTGGGCTTCTATCTCTATGCCGACGCCTATTGGCCTTCCACCTGCACGCCCCAGAACATACTGGAAATCTACGGTTGCTCCATGCGCCTGCCCGAAAGCGGCGGGTGGCGGGAGGCCGCGCTTCTGACGTGGCTATGGGCGACGCCGATCCTCGTCGGGCTGGAATTGTCGCGCCGCTATAACACCGACAGAAACTGAGCCGTACCGCCGGACGCGTTAGTCCGCCTCGTCCAGCTTTTCTTCGCGCGCTTGCGTTGCACCGCCATACCCGCGCTCGCTGGCTTCGGGTGCGTCCGCCGTTTCTTCGTCATCCTGCGCACCATCGGCAGGGCCCTTGCGATCCGGATCATGGTCAGACTGCTCGCCTGCTTGCTGGCGGCGCTTGGCCTGATCTTCGTCGTGCGGCATCCTGTCCGGCGTGTTGACATCGTATTGCGAACCATCCGCCTGCGTCGTTTGCGGCGAACTTGCGGCGCCGGGTTGCTCGGCGGGCTGGGCCGGTGACTGGCCCGGCGATTGGCCCGGTGACTGGCTTTGGGATTGACCCTGTGACTGCGATTGCGCCTGTGCGGACTGTGGCCTGGTGCCTGCATAGCGGTCGTTTCCGGTCTGATCGGTCATGATGGTTTCTTTCTGTTTCTCGTAAGGCGTGGGCGTATCGACACGTAAATCAGCCGCGTTCGGCAGGGTCCTTGCGCGCACGCAGGGCAGCGACATCTTCACTGTCGGCCTCGTCCTTCTTCGCCTTCTCCGCCTCTCGCTTGCGAGCTTCGGCGCGCGCCTCGTCCTCCTGCGGGCCGGTGCGCTTGATATTGCCAGGCTCGTTGCCGGGCTTCAGGGTGACATTGCGGGAATCATCGGGTTCGTACTGGCCCATGGGGGACCTCCTGGTGGTTGCTTGTTCACCCGATTAACGGGCGGCGTACCTTGCCTGTTCCGCTACCTGTATCCCCTCAGCCGCCAATCACCCGATTTATCCCCGACACAAAGTCCGGGGTTGCTATCGAATCACGCGGATGTTTCACTATGTAGGTTGTTCGCACCCAAAGCCGGAGATACCAGATGTCGTTGCTCGAAGCCCGCAAGACCTACAAGCCGTTCGAATATCCGTGGGCCTACGAGTTCTGGAAACGGCAGCAGCAGGTCCACTGGATGCCCGAGGAAGTGCCCCTGGGCGAAGACTGCCGCGACTGGGCGCAGAACCTGACGGATCACGAGCGTAACCTGCTGACGCAGATCTTCCGCTTCTTCACCCAGGCCGATATCGAGGTGCAGGATTGCTACCACGAGAAATACGGCCGCGTGTTCAAACCGACCGAGGTGAAGATGATGCTGGCCGCCTTCTCCAACATGGAGACGGTGCACATCGCCGCCTATTCCCACCTGCTCGACACCATCGGCATGCCCGAAAGCGAATACGGCATGTTCCTGGAATACGAGGAGATGAAGGCCAAGGTCGACTACCTCGACCAGTTCGGCGTCGATACCGACGAGGATATTGCCCGCACGCTGGCCATGTTCGGCGGCTTTACCGAAGGGCTGCAGCTGTTCGCCAGCTTCGCCATGCTGATGAACTTCCCGCGCTTCAACAAAATGAAGGGCATGGGGCAGATCGTGTCATGGTCCGTGCGCGACGAATCGCTGCACTGCGAAGGCATCACCCGCCTCTTCCACGCCTTCACCAAGGAGCGTGACTGCCTGACCAAGGCGGTGAAGGAAGACATCATGGACATGTGCCAGAAGACGGTGCGCCTGGAAGATGCCTTCATCGATCTGGCGTTCGAGCAAGGCCCCGTGCCCGGCATGACGGCCAAGGAAATCAAGCGCTACATCCGCTACATCGCCGACTGGCGCCTGTCGCAGCTGGGCCTGCCGGCCACCTACATGATCGAAGACCACCCGCTGCCATGGCTCACGCCGCTGCTGAACGGCGTGGAGCACGCCAACTTCTTCGAAACCCGCGCCACCGAGTATTCCAAGGGCGCCACCAAGGGCAAATGGCAGGACGTATGGTCCAGCTTCGACAAGCGCCAGAAAGCCAAGGCCGCCAACGAGGTGGAAGCCGAGGACGAGGGTCCGGATATGTTTGGCGAGACTGCCGCGCCGAAGGGTGATGCTGGGAGTGTTGCGGCGGAGTAGGGGCAAGTGTTTTCGCGCCCTACTACCTTTATACTGGGCGCGGGCGCTAGCTATGAACTTGGCTTCCCACTCGGCGACCAGTTAAAAGGCCAGATTGCTGATCTTCTAAATATCTTGTTTCAGCACGGTAGCTATCCAGTAAGCGGCGATGATCAGATCGTAGATGTCTTGCGTATGCGAGCTGCGGACCAAGGAAGCAGAAATTGGAACCACTTACTTTCTAAAGCTTGGCAAATACGAGATGCTCTTCCAGGTGCATTATCAATAGATAATGTTCTTGATGCACACAGTTCTGATCAAGACCTCGTCTATTGTGGAAAACTCGCTATTTGCAAAGCTATCCTTTCTGCCGAACGTACATCGAAACTGTTTGGTGAAAGACGGATTCATGAAGCTACCATATTTCAAAAGGTTGCTGGCACCTATTTGATACCATTTTTCCAGATGCTTACCGAAGGTGTTCGAAAAGAGAGCATAGCTGAAGCGTTTGAAAACTTATCGGTTATCACGTTTAACTATGACCGATCTTTGGAGCGTTTCTTGCCGGAGGCTCTCGCTACGTATTACGGCATCGATGATCGCGCGGCAGCCGAACTTGCGGGATCGCTGAATATAATCCATCCCTATGGGAGTGTAGGAACGTTGTGCGGCTCGAAAGGGCCGATTATTTCATTTGGTTCAGAGCGTGCGGATATTGCATCAGCATCTGAGCGAATCCGAATATTCTCAGAAGGAATAGATGACGAAGATTTGAATTCGCGAATTTACCAAGCTTATTTTTGCGCAGAAACACTAGTCTTTCTAGGTTTCGCTTTTCACCCAATCAATCTTCAGCTTCTTTGTGCGCCGGGGAGCGCTCAAACTAAGCGCGCAATTGGCACTGCCTTCGGACTCGCCGAACCAGCTCGTTCGGCAGCTGAGGATATGGTTATGCATTCGCTTGGAAAATCTGAGGTCGGTGTTCATTGGGAAGGCCAGTCTGTGAGCTATCTCGACCGAATGGAATTAAGTAACGATACAGCTGCAGAGCTTTTACAAGCGCATTTTCGAGGGATAGTTTAAAGTTGAATACAATTCCTTCGAGATCACAACATCGCACCAACCCACCCTGCTGCGACTAGGTTCGCTGCGCTCTCCAAGTCTCGCTTCCCTCCCGCGGGCGGGAGGGAGGTAGGGGCGCTGTTATCCCATCCCGCTTGCGGGAGGGGCGGCGAGACTTGGCAGCTTGCTGCCTAGTCGCAGCGGGGTGGGCCTGTCTGACGTCTCCCGCATGTTCCACTCCACCCACGGGCGGGCGAGAATTTCAGGGCTCTTGTCGCAAGCGTCCCGCTTCGGTGCGGATCGTTTCAACAACGCCTTCGGTATTCTCCAGTACATCGGCGTTGGTAAAGCGCAGGACGGTGTAGCCTGCCTCGCGCATCCAGCGGTTGCGTGTGGCGTCATGTGCCACGCGCAGGTCGTGGCTGAAGCCGTCGCATTCCACCACCAGTTTCAACTCTCGGCAGAGGAAGTCTGCGAAATACGGGCCGACCGGCATCTGGCGGCTGAACTTTACGCCGAGTTGTTTGCGGGACAGGTGATTCCAGAGGGTGCGCTCCGCAGGTGTTGCGGCGTTGCGTAGGTTGCGTGCGAGGTTTGTGTTGCGGGGCTTCCAGTCGGGCATTTTTGTTGTTTGCCCACCCCCGGCCCCTCCCGCAAGCGGGAGGGGAGTAGGCTCGCGCTGATTTTCCCCGCCCCGCGAAGCAACGCAAGTAGGCCGCGCTGATGATCCCATCCCGCTTGCGGGAGGGGAGCGAGACTTGGCAGTTTGCTGCCTAGTCGCAGCGGGGTGGGGTGGGCGTGTCAGACGTTTCCTACACGCCCCACAATCTCCCACCCACAGGGCCATGCCCCAACAAAGTCGTCGCCGCCGCATCCCGGCCTTCCACCCCGTCCCCGTCAGCCCGCGCCACGACGGCTGGACGCCCCAGCGGCAGGCCGCGTTCATCGGCTATCTAGCGCAGACGCGCTGCGTCACTACCGCCGCGGTTCTCGTCGGCATGGACAAGACCAGCGCCTATCGTCTGCGCAAGCGGGCAGGCAGCGCGGGGTTTGCTGCGGCCTGGGACGTGGCGATGGGGCGGGGGAGGGGCACCGTTACCTTGTCCTCGGCAAAGTCCACGGGGCTATCTGCCGGATACCGCTATCACGCGGGGTTGGCGCAGGTGGTGATGTATCGCGGCAAATACCGTGCAACCCATTGGAAAGCAGACGATAATGCGTTGTTGCAATATGTCTCCCAGCTTGGCCGCGCAGGCGCTGTCGGTGCTTGAGGATACGCTCGGGCGGACGTCTTACAGGCGCGATCAGCGTTCCACGCTGCAATGCTGGCAAACCTGCGCGGCACGCCGGTCCCGGCGGGGTAAATACCTGAAAACGGGAACCATCGCACCGTTAAGCCGCTGTTCACCCAATGAGGCACGACGCTTGCCGTACAGGGCGGTTGGCGCGTTCACTTGGAACGGAGAAACCGATGGCTGAAATACCCGTAGAGAAGAAATCCTCGCTATCCTGGCTGTGGTGGCTGTTGTTGCTGGCCGGCATTGCCGCGCTCGTCTGGTGGCTGATCGCCGCGAACGACGATGATGCGGATGTCGATCTTGACGACGGCGTAGCTGTCGAGGGCAGTGCCGACTATGACGACACCATGACCGGCGACATGTCTGCCGACACCGGCGAAATGGTTGCGGTTACAGGCGTTGCCGGACTTGCCACTCTTGGCGAGATGATCGGCCGCGATGTCGAACTGACGGGCGTTGCCGTGAACGAAGTGGTGGGTGACGAAGCCTTCACCGTTGGCGAAGGCGCGAATGAAACCCTGGTGATGTTCGATGAGGAACGCACGCCCAACACCCCGATGGAAGGTAACGTCGATGTGAACCCCGGTTCCAACGTCACCATCCGCGGCGAAGTGCGCGAATTCCCCGGCGATCTGCCGCAGAGCGTGACGGAAGAAGTTGATACCGAAGCCACCGCCATGATCTTCGCCACCAGCGTTGAAACAGTAGAGTAAGGACAGACACGATGAAACATGATGACAGGTTCGCTGAACTCGATTCGCTGTCCGACTGGCAGCTTGAAAACGACGATCAGGACATTCGCGGCTATCCCGTACGCTCCGCAACCGGAGAGGAATACGGCAAGATCGACGACATGCTGGTCGACAAAGATGCAAAGCACGTACTGGCCGTCCGCATGAGCGATGGTCGTCTGGTTGCCGTAGAGCATCTCGACATCAGGTCCGACCACGTGATCTACAACGATGATCGCGCGGCATCGGGCACACATTATACGAAAGTGCGCGCGCGCTGATTGTCAGCCGCCGCGAAGGAACAGGGCCTCGGAGCGATCCGGGGCCCTTTCTCATTAAGGGCCCGAGGGCCATTCTATAGCTACGCAGAAGACATCACGCAGACGCGCAGGCAGCCTGACCATAAGGATCAGCCCTTCGGGGCCAATCCAGTAAGAGCGCCTACCACCCCCAGGCTGGCGGCGGCGCGGCGATCTCGTCACCCGCATCGAATTCCACGCGGAACAGACGGGTAGGATCATTGCGGCGGGTGAGTTGGTAGGCAAAGCGCGCGCCGTCCTCGCTGGCCGGGTCCACTTCCAGTCGCCAGACATTGGTGAGCGATACGTCCAGCCCCTCCCGCTCGAACAGGGCGATGGAATAGGCGTCCACGGGGAAGTCCTGCACGCGCGCGGTCCCGGCAGACAGCGTGTCGCCGCCGTATTGCGTCACCGCGTCCTCGGTTCCATCTTCGTGGCGGTGATCGTGTTTCAGACGCAGGCCATCCGCGCTGCGGGTGACGAGCCATGTACGACTGCGGTTCCAGCCACCCGGAGCCGCGTCGTCCTCCACGTGGAAAGCGATCGCCACACGGGTGTCGCTGCAATCGGCCCAATGGGCGACCATGCGCTTGCCTGCCCAATCTGTATCGCGCTCGTCCTGGCTGGAGAGGCCGCCTGCGTAGGCGTTGCCACAGTGGCTGGTAAGCGCGACCCAGAATGCTTCCTGCGAGGCGGGCAGGGCGGGGGCATCGGGCGTGCTGGCACAGGCGGCCAGTGCGATCGGGGTAAGGGCGGTCAGGATGAAGCGGTGTGACATGACGCGTGGTGTGCACGGTGTGCAGCAAGAGTGGAAGACTTTTGTGCCGCTGGCGAATGCGCCTGTTCTCGGGCGAACGAAGCCCGCGCTTGCAGCTTGCGCCGCGATTTGTCAGCATCGCCGCGCGATTACCCTCGACTCGACGAAGGAGACACCATCATGCGTATCAACAACACCGTCCGTGCCACCATCACCTTGAGTGCCGCGTTTGCTCTGTCCGCATGTGGCGGCGCGGAGGAGGATGCGGAGTACGAAGTCGGCGCGGAAGACCTTTCGGGCGGTGAGATGATCACCCGCGATCCGGAGGAGGCGGCAGTGCCGGTGAACATTCCCGAAGCGGAGATGACCAACGCCAGCCAGGAGGAAATCGCTGCTGCCGGGGCGGAGGAAGCCGTGGCGGAGGAAGAGGCGGCGATGGAAGCTGCCGACTAGGGATCTGATCCGGAATTTCCGATTTTGCTTGAAACCGGAGCGAATCGCTCTAGTTTGGCTGATGCGGACCGGGCCCCTCTGGCGAGAGCTCATTTGCCCTCGTGATGTCGGACCGCATCGGACAGCCGATGCGTGTTTTGACGGGGCCTTTCCTCTTCCCCGATAGTCACCCCGGCAGGAACGCAACTGGCCGTCCGATCACCCTCAACCCTATTTGGGAGATCAAGGATGAAGGCCCGTTACTACAAACTCACGGAACTCCACGCGAAGCTGGATACCGCGCTACGGCGCGAGATCAACGCGCGTGCGCCGGACCAGTTCAGGGTCATGGCGCTGAAGCGACGTAAGCTGCGCGTGAAAGACCTGCTGGCTCGCCTGACCCCGCGTGCGCTCAGCGCCTAGCGATAGGCACCCTTGCGAGGGGCGGGCCGGGGCACGACGTCCTGTCCTCTTCCCCCGGTTCGCCTCTCGCACCCCTTGCACCAGTATCAGGAGTATCGGCCATGATCGCCGCCAATCCCGTCAAACCCGTGATCGACGCCATCGGCCCTGCGCTGCGTGATTTCCTGCAGAAGGAGAGTGCAGGCGGCATCACCCTGATCGCCGCGGCTGCGCTGGCCCTGATCATAGCCAACTCGCCATTCGCCAGCGGCTATTTCGCAGCGCTGGATGTGCCGGTGGTGGCGGGCATCGGCTCTGTCATGATCGACAAGCCGCTGCTGCTGTGGATCAACGATGGGCTCATGGCGGTATTCTTTTTTCTCGTGGGCCTCGAAGTGAAGCGCGAGGCACTCCTTGGTCAACTCAACAGCTGGAACAAGGCATCGCTGCCCCTGATGGCGGCGATTGGCGGGATGGCGCTGCCCGCAGTGATCTATATCGCCTTCAATCTCGGTACGCCGGAGAACCTTGGTGGTTGGGCGATACCGGCGGCGACCGACATTGCCTTTGCGCTGGGCATTCTCACCCTGCTGGGGCCGCGCGTGCCAGTGGCCTTGAAAGCGCTGCTACTGGCGGTTGCCGTGATCGACGATATCGGCGCCATCACCATTATCGCGCTGTTCTATACCGCCGAAACCGATGTAACGATGCTGCTGGGCGCAGCCATTACCCTGCTGGTGCTGGCCGCCTTCGGGCGCGCGAAGGTTGTTTCAAGTATTCCTTACGTGTTGCTCGGTATCGTGCTTTGGGTTTTCGTGCTGAAATCGGGCGTGCATGCAACGCTGGCGGGCGTTGCCGCTGCCATGTGCGTACCGATTGCCGGCAAGTCCGGCGAAGCCCCGCTGGAGCGTATGGAGCATGCGCTGCATCCCTACGTGGCGTTTCTGGTGATCCCCGTTTTCGGCTTTGCTAATGCAGGCGTTTCGCTGGCGGGCGTGGGTATCGATGCGCTGTTTGCGCCGCTGCCACTGGGCATTGCAGCAGGCCTGCTGATCGGCAAGCAGCTGGGGATCGTGGGTTTCGCCTGGATGGCGGTGAAAACCGGTATGGCGAGCTTGCCCGATAGCGTCAGCTGGCGGCAGATCCATGCGATGTCACTGCTGGCGGCAATCGGTTTCACCATGAGCCTGTTTATCGGCAATCTTGCCTTCGCCGATCCTGCACAGGTCGATGCGGTGAAGATCGGAGTGCTGGCAGGCTCGATGGTAGCAGCAGTTGCAGGTTATCTGTTGCTGCGGGCGACCTTGCCCGCCGCGCAGCCGGACAGGCAGAATGCGACAGGGGAGGAAGTAGCCTAGATGCGCGGACTGGCCCGGCGGTCCCGCCCACTGCGCCGATCGCCCTGACGGCGGTCCGCAAAGTCGATGGGTGCCTGTACCTGGCGACGATCGCCCTTGCGGCGGTCTGCTGCGGTTGGTTCGTTCTCTTCGGCGGCCATTTCCGCCTCCCGATAGCGACCGGAACAAGCTTCCGGACAATTACCTGGGGGTGTCGCAGCAATATCTTGGCAAATGCTTAACCGTGTTTGATCGTTCGCGAAGGATTCGGAACCTCGGAGCCCCCTAACCTGTTGGTTTGATGCATCGAACGGAGTAGAACGCGATGAGCGAACCCAAACCGAACAACAAGACGCTGTGGCTGCTGGTAATTGCCCTGTTTGTCGTGGTTGCGATCATTTTCATTCTCAATCCCACGCGAGGGGATGACGAGGCGGCACTGGAAGCTGCCGTGGATGAAGCCTCGATCGACCGCGACGATACGCTGGGCGATTATCCGGTCCAGTCGGACCAGTATGGCGAAGACGGCGAAGTCGAGCTGGTTATTCCCGAGGGGGAGGAAACCGGTGAGCTCGAAACTGGTGACGATGTGATGGTGGCTGAGTAACGGGCGCAAATGCAAGATGCCATTGGCGTGCATGACCTAACACCAGTTCACGCGGCCAATGCCCCAGTCATCGCTCCATCCCGTGTCCCAATAGTCCCCTTGGGCAGGTGCGCCGCGATCATGTGATCGGATAGCAGTTGCAACTCACCTGACGGCGCCAGTCGGCGTGCGGCACGCAGTTCACGGCCATACTGATCACGCGGTGGGTCGTCCCCACCGTCAAGCTGGAACGGACCAAGCGCCAGCCACCGCACCAGTTCGGCCTGCGCCTGCCGTGCGGCTGTCCTTTCGGCAGGACACTGGCCGTTCAGCTCCGGGGCGTCGAACCCCGTAAGGCGAATGCGCCGCTTCCCGATGCGGATTGTATCGCCATCGATCACGCAGTTTGCAGCATAACCGGGCGCTGCACACAGCGGGAAGGAGAGCGTGACATCCTGCGCCTCGTCGAACCCCTGCCGGCCCCATCCCATTTCGCGCGAGACGAAGACAAGCGCCGCCAAAGCTATCAGTAGAAGCCATGGCCAGACCTGGGAGATGGCCCTGTGCCTTGTAGAGCCCTGCCGCTTCCTAGTTTTGCGGCGAAAGGGAAGAATATTGCCCAGCGGCTCAATCCTCCAGCGGGTAAGGTGCAATCGGCCCCAGCAAGTCGAAATCCTCCTCCAGCGGGGGATGATCCAGTTCAGGCCAATCGAGTTCTTCATGCGGAACATGGGTATCGGGCAGGCGGTCCAGCAGATCGCGGATGAGGGTCAGGCGGCCATGCTTCTGGTCGTTATAGTCCACCACGGTCCATGGCGCGTGCCGGGTGTGGGTGGCAGCGAACATCGTCTCGCGCGCTTTGCTGTATTCTTCGTACAGGGTGCGCGCCTTGATATCGATGGGCGACAATTTCCAGCGTTTCAGGGGGTCTTCCAGCCGCTCTGCAAAGCGCTCTTCCTGCTTCTCCTGACTTGCCGAAAGCCAGTACTTGAACAGGCGAATGCCATCATCCACCAGCAGCTTCTCGAAAGTCGGCACTTCTCGCAGGAACTTGCTCACCTGCTCGTCGCTGGCAAAGCCCATCACCTTTTCCACGCCTGCCCGATTGTACCAGCTGCGATCGAACAGCACGATCTCGCCAGCGGCGGGGAGGTGGGGGACATAACGCTGGAAGTACCATTGCGTACGTTCCACGTCGCTGGGTTTGGGCAGGGCGACAACGCGGCATTGGCGCGGATTGATACGCGCACTGATCGCCTTGATGGTGCCGCCCTTGCCCGCCGTATCGCGGCCTTCGAACAATACGCAGATGCGTTCGCCGGTCGTCCGTGCCCAGCGCGCCATCGCCACCAGTTCATGCTCGAGCGGTTCGAGCAGCTTTTCATATTGCTTGCGTTTCATGGGTTCCACCTGTCCCACCAAGGGGCGACGTCCGCAAGATGCTATTGGCGATAGGGGAGCGGCGGGCTAAGCGGTTCTCCGACATGACCCAGACCAACGACAATCGCATGCTGGCCAAGGCCGAGACCCTGATCGAGGCGCTGCCATATTTCCAGCGTTATGCCGGGCGCAGCTTCGTGGTGAAATACGGCGGCCATGCCATGGGTAACCCCGAGGCCGCGCAAGATTTCGCCGAGGATATCGTGCTGCTGAAAGCCGTGGGCATCAACCCCGTGGTGGTGCACGGCGGCGGCCCGCAGATCGGTGCGATGCTCAAGAAGCTGGGTGTGGAAAGCCAGTTCGTCGATGGCTTGCGCGTAACCGACAAGGAAACCGCCAGCGTTGCCGAAATGGTATTGTCCGGCGCGATCAACAAGGAACTGGTCGGCTGGGTCAACCAGGCGGGCGGCATGGCCATCGGTATCTCGGGCAAGGATGGCAAGATGGTGCTGGCCGAGAAGGTGAGCCGCACTGTGAAGGATCCCGACAGCCAGATCGAACAGCTGGTGGACCTTGGCTTTGTGGGGGAGCCCAAGCATGTCGATACGACAATTCTCGAAACCGCCAGCGGCGCAGGGATGATCCCCATCATTGCACCCATCGCCAGTGACGGCGAAGGCAATACCTATAACATCAACGCCGATACCATGGCGGGCGCTATTGCCGCGGCACTGGGCGCGGCGCGCCTGTTCCTGCTGACGGATGTGGCGGGCGTGCTGGACAAGGACGGCAAGCTGCTTACCGATCTTCGCCCCGCCGATATCGCGAAGCTGCGCGAGGATGGCACGATCAGCGGCGGCATGATCCCCAAGCTCGAAACCTGCGTCCATGCCGTGGAAGGCGGATGCGAGGCGGCAGTGGTGCTGGATGGCCGGGTGCCCCACGCCATGCTGCTGGAATTCTTCACCAGCCGCGGCGCAGGCACGTTGGTCAGCGCCCAGGAATAGGCTGAACCTTGTGGTTTGCTTGACCCGTATTACCTAAACGATACACTCTTCGAACAGAAACACCCTTGCGGGAGACCGGCGTGCTCGCCCTAGTCCAGATTATTTCCATGATTGCCCAGGCGATCGTCTTTCTCGTCATCATCCAGTTCATCATCGGGCTGCTGTTTTCGTTCAACGTGGTCAGCCCGCGCAACGATTTCCTGATGCAGGTCTACAACTCGATAAATTCGCTGCTCGATCCGCTGCTGAAGCCAATTCGCCGCTTCCTGCCGGATACTGGCGCGATCGATTTCTCCCCGCTCGTGCTGATCCTGGCGCTCAATGCGGTGGTCTACATCCTCGCGGATATCGCGATCTGATCGGGCAAGGGTTCGCGGCCTTTACAAAGTGGTTTGCCAAGAGCAGGGCGCGAATATGATTTCACGCGTCACCATCGCAATTGTCGCAACCGCCATGATCGCCGCCTGCGCCAGTCCGCAGGCGCAGCGCGTGGAGCGGGAGCGGCGTGCCGCGACCCAGTTCCTCGAGCGGCAGGGCAGCATTGGCGACCCGGGTCGAGTGGCTGCTGCAGATATCGCCTTTGCCAAGATGGCGCGCGAGGAAGGGCAATGGACGGCCTTCCTGGAATATGCCGCGCCGGGCGCCGTCATTCACGGTGTTAACGGCCCGATACCGGCACAGCCCTGGCTGGCGCAGCAGGAGAACCCGCCCGTGTCCGTTGCTTGGACGCCGAACACGGTCTGGTCCAGCTGCGATGGCACGCTCGCCGTCAGCTTCGGCCGCTTTCAGGAGCCAGACGGCAAGGTTGGCAGCTATGTCAGCGCGTGGGAACTGCAGGACGATAACAGCTACAGATATACATACGATCTGGGCGTGCTTGACGATCCGCAGCCCGTGCGCCAGCCACGAGAAGAACTTCCGGAAGATGCGATTATCGTACCCGGCATGACGGCAATCGAAGGCCGGGTGGCAGATTGTCCGAAGGCCGACGCGGACTTTCCGGAAGTTCCGCTGCTTTCGACTGCGCTGCCTCACCGTTCCGGTTCGACGCGTTCCGATGACGGAACCTTGCAATGGACGTGGTTCCAGTTTGGCGACGGTCAGCGCCGGGTGACGGTGCAATGGCTGCGCGATGGCAGCGTGCAGGAAGCGCTCAACTTCTCCGTTCCTGCAGCAGGCGAATCATGAGCGAACTGTTCATCTCTGCTTTCATCACCCTGTTCGTGGTGATCGATCCACCCGGATGCGCCCCGATCTATGCCGGGCTAACGAAAGCGGCGACACCGGTGGAACGTCGCAGCATGGCGATCCGTGCCGCGCTAATCGCGCTCGTCATCCTGCTGATCTTTGCCCTGTTCGGTGAAGACCTGCTGCGCGCGCTGCATATCGAACTCGATTCCTTCCGCATCGCGGGCGGCTTCATGCTGTTCTGGATCGCCTGGGAAATGGTGTTCGAAAAACGCACGCAGCGCCGCGAGGAGCGCGCCGAACGCGCCACGCGCGAACATGTGGAAGATGTCTCGGTTTTTCCCATGGCCATGCCGATGCTGGCAGGTCCGGGTGCGATTGCGGCGATCATGCTGCTGATGAACGAGGCACAGGGGCTGGAGCAGACACTGGAAGTGTTGGGTGCGCTGGTGGCCGTATTGGTGCTGACCATGGTCGCCCTGATCGCCGCCGGGCCGTTAATCAAGCTGCTGGGCGACCGGGTGGAAGCAGTGATAACGCGCCTGCTGGGCGTTCTGCTGGCGGCGCTTGCAGCGCAATATGTGATCGACGGATTGCGCGGCGCGTTTTTGGTTTAGCCCCTCAAGCGCCGGGTGCAGCGCGTCCGCGTGTTGTTTGTTTTTCGCACCTGCCTCCTCGCTAGATGCGCAGCAAGCTGCGCCCGCTGCGGGCGTCCGCTCGGCTAGTCGCCGACCGTTTCCCGCGCAAACAGATCTGGTTGGAAAAGCCTCGGGCGCGAAGCGACCGCAAGTGCGAACGCGCGCCCGAGCTCATGCGAGGAAAGCGAAGGACGCCGGACGGCGTCCGCCCGGCGTTTGAGGGCTTACTGAAGGGTCACATGCTCGTCGTCGGGATCGCCGCGACCGAAGAATTCCATCAATTGCACCAAAAGGTCGCACCGCTCGCGCAAGGTGGGCGCCTCCAGCAGCGCCTGCTTTGCTGCTGCATCGAAGGGGGCGATTTGCGACACGCCGTTGATGAGCGAGACGTCATCCAGCCGCGCGACCGAATCCCAGTCGATCGCATAACCCTGGCTATCGGCGAACTTGCGCGATTCGTGTTCGAAACTGGCGCGCTCCCCAAGTGAGAGGTACTCTTCCTCCGGCTCGTCAAACAGTTCGGCCTCCACCTGGCGGAAGGGCGTGGTCACTTCCAGTTCGCGCAGCACGCGGAAACGGGCCTCGCCCGTCAGCACGATGTTGTAACGCCCATCTTCGCTGGTCTCGACATCCTCGATCTTGCCGATGCAGCCGATATCGTAAAGCGGGGCGCTTTCCATCGAATCGGCAGGCTGGATCATGCCGATACGGCGATCGCGCGCCAGGGCATCGCCTACCATTGCGCGATAGCGCGGCTCGAAAATATGCAGCGGCAGTTGCAAACCCGGAAACAGGATCGCACCCGTAAGCGGAAAGATGGAAAGCTTGCGGCTCATCCGAACAGGATCAGGGACAGCTTGCGGCGCTGCGCGGAAACCCAGGGGTCTTCCATGCCCACCGCTTCGAACATCTTGAGCAGCTTCTCCTTGGCCTGCTCGTCGCTTTCGTCGCCTTCCACACCCTGCGCGCCCTGAATTGCGCGAAGCAGGGTCTCCGCGGCCTCGTCGCGCTCTCCGGCGGCAAAGGCCGCCTCGGCAAAGGCGATCTGCGCCTCTGTATCGGCAGGGCGTTCGGCGGCAGCCTTGCGCAAGGCATCCAGCTCGCCGGTGTCGACCTGCGTGCCCGCCAGTTCCAGCGCGCTATGCGCCTGGCCGACAAGAGGATCGTCCTTCATTTCCTGCGGTAGCGCGTCATAGGCCTGCTGCGCCGTCTCGGCCTGTCCGGCGGCCACGAGGGCGCGGATCAGGCCCGACTGAACTTCCGCCTTGTCGGGTGCCATCTGTGCCAGCTGCATGAAGACCGACGCTGCTCGTTCTGCATCGCCATCGGCCAGCACCTGCTCGCCCATGCCCACAAGCTGGTCGATATCGGGAGCTTGCTGCCCCTCCGCACCCGGCTGACCATCGGCAGCGCCCGCCTGCACCGGCACCTGCTTCAGGATTTCGTTCAGCGCCTGCTTCAGTTGCGATTCGGTGCGCGCCGGGGTCAGGTCCGCCACTGGCTGACCCTGGAACATGGCGTAAACCGTAGGAATCGATTGCACCTGGAACTGGCTGGCGATGAACTTTTGCTCGTCGACATTGATCTTGGCGAGGATAACGCCCTTGTCGGCATATTCTGCAGCCACCTTTTCAAGCAGCGGAGTCAGCGCCTTGCACGGTCCGCACCACTCAGCCCAGAAGTCGAGGATGACGAGCTTGGTCTGGCTGGGATCGACCACTTCCTTGCGGAAACGTTCGACTGCCTTTTGTTCATCGATGTTGAGGCCCATGCTTGCCAAGTGTCTGCTCCTGCTTTTCGCTAATCAATGTCGTTGCACAATGTGGCGCTTGTGGGCCGATTGTGAAGGGCAAAGCTGGCATTGGCCAGGCTTTCTCGCACAGGGGCAATTTTGCTCTTGCCCGGCTTCGGACTCGCTGCTAACTGCGCCGCTCCCCACCCGGAACCGCGTTTCGGGGGAGCGCAAGTGAGCGGGCGTAGCTCAGGGGTAGAGCACAACCTTGCCAAGGTTGGGGTCGGGCGTTCGAATCGCCTCGCCCGCTCCATTTTCTTCGGATTTGACAGCAGATCAGGAACTCGTGCCCTTCGGGGCGGGGCGCCTTTTGCGCGCCTGCGATTACCGAGCGCGATTTCTGCGCCATTGAAGCGACCGTGATTGCGGGATAGCGGGGGCGACATGAAAATCGTCATCGTATCTCGCGGCTATCCCTCGGAAGAACGCATCTACAATCACGGCTTCGTCCATCGCCGCGTGCTGGCGTACCGGGCGCTGGGGCACGAGGTGACGGTGATTTGGCGGCATCATCGCCCGCCGGTCGCTGCCTACGAGTTCGACGGCGTGAAGGTGCAGGTGCTTACCCCTACAGACGCGCTGCAACTGATCGTGCGGGAACAGCCCGATGCCGTGGCGCTGCACGCACCGGGAGACGATTTCGCCGAGATCATCGAGGGTGTGCCGCGCTCCATCCCCGTGAACGGCTGGATCTATGGCGCGGAGATCATGCCGTTCTACGAAGTGACCGCAAAGGAAAGCCACAACGCCGAACGTTGGGAGAAGGCGCGCAGGGTGTTCGACCGGCGGATCGCCTACTGGCGCGACCTCGTAACGCGCTGGCCCGAGAATTTTCGCATGGTGTTCGTTTCGCAGTTCTCGGCCGACGAGGCCTTTCGCGCCGTCGGGCAGGAGCTTCCCCGGTGGACGATCTCGCCAAGCCCGGTGGATACGGACCTGTTCCGGCACGAGCCCAGATCCGCAGGAGACAGGTTCGAAGTCCTCTCGATCAGGCCCTTCAGCGACTGGCGCTATGCCAACGACCTTTCGGCCAAGGCCATCTGCCTGCTCGCGGAACACGAATTGTTCGGACGCTTCAACTTCCGTTTTCTGGGGGAGGGGCACCTGTTCGACGAGATGGTCGCGCCGATCCGCCATTTCGACAATGTGAGCGTCGAGAAAACATTCGTGAGGCAGGAGCGGGTCGCCGAATTGCACCGCAGCGCCGGGATATTCCTGTGCCCCACGCGCAATGATGCGCAGGGCGTCAGCCGAGACGAGGCTATGTCATCGGGCCTTGTGCCGATTACTAACGCCGTGGGCGCGGTTCCCGAGTTTGCCGATCCATCGTGTGCATGGCTCGCGCCGGGGGAGGATCACGTCAGTCTGGCGCAAGGATTGCTCGCTCTGGCCACGGATCCGGAGATATTCCTTGCCAAATCGCGAGCGGCAGCCGAGCGCGTTCGCAGAACGCTTTCGCTGGAAATAATCATACCGCAGGAACTGGCGCTAATGGGTGGTTTTACTAGGTCAAACCGCTGAATTGACCACGGTTACTGTTCTGATATAGGCTTTCCCTCAGAGTTTGATGTGGGGACGTCACAACTTTCAGGCCGTCGGTCGGTCCTGCCCCGTTGCAAATGATCAGAGGAAAAAAATTGTCTTTCATTCAGGCGCGTCTTTGCGTGGTGGGCCTCGGCTACGTTGGTTTGCCGCTTGCTCATTGTTTTGCAAAGAAACTCGAGAACGTCGTTGGTTTTGATGTGTCAGAGAGCCGGATTGCCGAGTTGCAAGATGGATATGATCGCACGGCCGAGCTCACGCGCGAGGAAATGGAAGCGACAACGCTGAAGGTTACTTCCGATCCTGCCGCGATCGCAGAGGCCGACGTTGTCATCGTCGCCGTTCCCACGCCGGTGGATTCGCAACGAAGGCCTGATCTCTCCATTCTCAAGAGCGCGTGCCACACGGTGGGCAAGCACATGAAGCGCGGCGCGACGGTCGTGTTCGAATCGACAGTGTTCCCCGGCGCTACCGAAGAGATCTGCGCCCCGATCCTTTCCGAAGCATCCGGGATGGAATCCGGTGTCGATTTCAAGCTGGCCTACAGTCCTGAGCGCATCAACCCGGGCGACAAGGAGCATCCGGTCGAGAAGATCGTGAAGGTGGTCTCCGGCCAGGACGAGGAAACGGCCCAGGCGATGGCAGACCTTTACGGCATCATCATCGAGGCCGGCACGCACAAGGCAACGTCGATCAGGGTGGCTGAAGCTGCCAAGGTGCTGGAGAACACCCAGCGCGACATCAACATCGCCCTGATGAACGAGCTGGCTCGCATTTGCCGAAAGGCAGGCATCCGCACGGCCGACGTCCTCGATGCAGCCTCCACCAAGTGGAATTTCCTGCCGTTCAAGCCGGGTCTGGTCGGTGGGCACTGCATCGGTGTCGATCCGTATTACCTGACCTCCAAGGCGGAGGAACTGGGCTATCACCCCGAGGTGATCCTGTCGGGCCGCCGGATCAATGATTCCATGCCGCGTTATGTTGCCACGGAAATGCTGCAGATGATCGCCGCGAGCGGTTCTCCGATCCGCGGCTCGCGCGTCGGCGTTCTGGGGGTCACTTTCAAGGAGAACGTGCCTGACGTTCGAAACAGCAAGGTGATGGAACTGATCGACTTTCTGAAAAGCTTCGGTTTGCAGGTCCTGCCCTACGATCCGCACGCCAATTCAGACGAGGTAAAGGACGAGTACGGTCTTGATCTCGTGGCGAAAGAGAGCCTTAAGGACCTTGATGCACTGGTGCTGGCCGTAAGACATGACGTGTTTCTTGAAGATATCTCTTCCTTTATTGGCGCGAACTTGAATGAAGGTGGCGCCCTCATCGATCTGAAATCGGTGTTGCCGGTGAGTGAATACGAGAAAAAATACAATTACTGGTCGCTATGACCTGATAATAATTCGTTGAAGCGTGTAAGAAAACGTTATGTCGATCATCTGTCCAGTTGGAACCTGCCGTATTCATACCTCGATCGCACGCGCGCGGGCGACGCATGAATTCGTTCTTGAGCGGACCAAGAACTACGGATTTACCCACACGGCATATGAGGCGCGCCAGCAAATTCGCTTCATGCACGGGTTGCTGGAGGTTCCCGAACATATCCGTCCGGTATTGTTCCGAGACACGAAGGATTCCACCTATTCGGAGCCTATGCGGCACGAGCCCGATATTTACTTCATCGAGGTGTCGTCAGCCAAGAAACTGATGATCGACGGGTTTGCGGTCCAAATCAACTACCTTTATAGACGGTTTGACGAATTGCTGTCAGACGCCGGTGCACGTCAGCGCCTGGCTGAGCTTGCCTCTCGATCTTCGCCCGAAGCCCTGCACGACTGGCTGGAGGCCCAGCCGGCCTTCTCGCGGCTGTCGACCGACAATCAGGAATTGATCAAGAAACTGCGCGTCGAGACCGAGACGCGGGAAGGTATTGTCGAGGCCTTGTCCGACATCGCCGACCTTGTCGGTCGCGATAAGATGATCGTCACCACCCATGTTGATGCCTGCGCTGCCAATGGCAAGCGGCTGGACAAGCGTACGCGCAACGTCAACGACGTGATTTCAGCTTGCGAAGAACTGGGTATCGTTTGTTATAACCCTACCAGCCTGATGCTGGAGGTCGGGCAGGTGAATGCGCTGAAGAAGGAGGGGCGCGACCTCACCCATTTCACGGATGAGTTCGTGGATCGCCTGTTCCTTGAATGGAATGCGCATTTCTTCGGTATGCCGGCGCGCGATGATGCCGATGTTCAGATCATCAAGGGTTTTGACCGGGCTCTTATCGAAAATGCATCCACTCCCGAAGACGTCTATGCTGCATCTCGCGCATTGCGCAAAGCGGCGCGCAAATACCCGAACAACCAGCCGCTCCAGATAGAGCAGGCGCGGTTCGACTTCAGGCTCGGCAATTACGAGGCCGCGCTGGCTTTCTACGAAGAGCGCGGCAACGACATCAACCTCGGCGACCTCGATATGGAAGCCTGGCTGGTCTCCGCGTACGAGTGCGGCGAACATCAGAAGGCGCTTGAATACGGTGAAACCTTGCTTGGTGACGAGGTTGAGTTTCCGAATATTTATGCAACGGTCGCTCGCGCGGCGGCCGCGGTTGGACAGATCGACTTGGCGATCGCACGCTGGAAACAGTTGTTCTACAAGGGCGAGAACGCGCTGGAGGCGGCCAGCGAAATTCTCGATCTACTCGACAGCAAGCGCAACGCCGCTGCGAAGAAGGACGAATGGGTTGCGCAGGTTCTAGAGCGCTATCCTGAGCATGAGGATGCGCTTGCCATTCTGTGGCAAGCGGCGATCCGCAAGAAGGCCATAGAAAGGCTCATCTACCTGCTTGGTCAGTCGCTGCGAATGTCCGATGAGACCGCGCTCTCGCTGTCCAATGAATGTTGTGCTGCGGATCTTCAGGCGATCGGAATGCAACTGGCTGTCGGCCGCACAGATGTAAATACTTCTTCCAGCAAGGTATACGAGTGGAGTGAGCAACGCCGACTTAAGTGGTTGCAGGAAGGCGAGGACGCTTTCGAAGCCGGAGACTTGGTGAAAGCCGCACAATTGATCAGCGGCGCATCCATCGCGCATGAAAAGCCTGCTCGCAAGATGTACAAACTCGTCGCGAAAGCATTCCGGCTGCGCGCGAAGGAAGCCTACAAAGCGAAAGATTACGATGAAGTGCTACAAACCTGCGCCGATGCACGCAGTGCTTTGCTGGAATTTCCTCAGATGCATCAGCTGGCCGGTCGTTCGCACTATGCTCTAGAAAACTATGAAGCCGCCGTCGATGAGATGCTGATCGAAATGGCAGACGGACCTTGGGATATTCGCTTCGCGTGGACCTTGGCACGCGCTGCCATCTACGCAGAGCGTTACGATGTTGCGATCGAGCAGTTGTTGCAGATTGCGGAGTCGGAGGAGTCGACTACCGAAGAGCGCGATGATGTGGCGCTCAAGCTTGAACGTTTGGTGGGCCGAGCGATCCGCCAAGTTCGGGATCTTTCCGACGAGGGGCGTTTCGACGAGGCACGCAGCCTGCTCGAGATGGTGGCCAGAATAGAGGGTTCGGAAGAGCGTGTCGGCAAGGAATCAAAGAAGCTCGCAAGTGCGCTGAGCATGCAAATCAAGGTTCTAGAGCCTTCGCAGTTCGAGAAGCGCTTGTCGCTTGGCAAAAAGCTGTTCGACCTTGATCCTAACAATGTCTTCGGTGCCAAGAGCGCAGCCGTGGGCGCCATGAAAACCGGCAAGTGGCAAACGGCTCTCGAATATTTCAAGGCTATGCGGCCTCTGATTGACGATAAAGAGCAGGTTGATCGCAATATCGCCAAGTGCCGGGTCAAGCTGGAAAAGAAGCAAGCGGCATGATTTCGTTCGATGGTTATTCCGCTGCTTCTACCCCCGAAATGATTGAATTGTTATGACAAATGCCGTCCTGAAGTTAGATGTCTCGGCCGAGAATATCGATGGAGCTACAGAGCGCCTTCGCGCAATGCTGGCAACATGCTCGAGTTTGCGAAATGCACAGACCGCCGTGGAAAATCTCAACGATTTCGACGACCGCATTTTCCTCGATCTCGATGCGAAGCTGCTGCAATTGCAGATCAAGGACAAGGCCAAGCTGGTCGCCGAGACGGCACCTGTCTGGGAAGCCTTGTACGACGAGCATCCAGGGAACGAGGTCATCATCCGCCAGCTCGTGAGCTCCCTGGTGAAGCGCAACCGCCTGGACGACGCAGGCGCGCTGATGGACCGCCACTATCCCGCCGATTCGACGGAGCGCCAGATCCTGGTTATCCGGGCCGCCATGCTAGAGCGGATCGGTTCGCATGACGAATCCTACGCGCTCTACAGGGAACTGATTGCGTCCGAACCGGACGATGTCCGCACCCGCACCCATTATGCGACACGCATCGCAAAGCGCGGCTGGTTTGCAAATGCCGTGGACGTCATGGATCCCGTCGCGAGTGAACTTGCACCCGACAGCAGCATTGCTGAATCCCTGGCGGACTGGCGCGAAAAGGTTGAGTGCCTGCAGCGCCTGGCGCCGGATACCGAGCTTCGCGGCGTGGATTGCCGGCTGGTTTCGCTTGAGTGCCTCATGGAAAAATACGCGAACCGAGAGGTGCGCGAGCCCGACGAGAAGCAGCGCATCGCGCTGGTGACAGGTGGCCTTGGCGCAGGCGGCGCGGAACGCCAGCTATCGCGTCTCGCATCGCTTCTGAAGTCGGAATACGATGGCCTCGACCGGGTCAGCGTTGTCGTGAAAACGCTCCTGCAGAACCACATCAAGCCGAATGATTTCTTCCTGCCTGATCTTCAGGAAGTCGAGATCGACGTGGTCGAGATCGAGGCGATGAAGCCGATCCTGGCGCATCGCCAGGTCGAGCTCGATGACGATTGGCGCATTCTTTATTCGATGCTTCCTCCGCAGGTTCACTACGGTGTTACCCGGCTGGCGCCTTATTACCGTGACGAGAAGATCGATGTCGCCAGCGTGTGGCAGGACGGCGCAACGTTATACGGCGCGTTAGCTGCGCTGTTCGCCGGCGTTCCCAAGATACACCTGGTCTTCCGTGGTCTGCCGCCCAGTGTTCGCACGGAACGCGAGCGTCCGGAATACGAGATCATGTTCCGCGCCATGGCCAAGATGCCGGGTGTCACCCTGGTATGCAATAGCAAGCTGGTTGCGGTGGAGTATGCGCGCTGGCTGGGCCTGCCTCATGACGAAGTGAAGGTGCTGTACAATGCTGTGACCCATTGCGAAGCTGCAGTTGCGCCGGAAGACGAAAAGAAGTGGGACGATTTTCTTGAAAAGACAGCCCACGTCAACACGACGCTGGGCGGCGTATTCCGGCTCGAACCTTTGAAGCAGCCGGAACTGTGGGTGAAATTTGCAGCTGAATACCATTCGCGCTTTCCTGATACCCGTTTCATACTGCTGGGCGATGGCCGACTGCGTGGAGTGCTGGAAAGGCAGATCGAGGAACTCGGCCTGTCCGACAATTTCCTGCTTGTGGGGCGCACCCGCTCCGTAGGGTTCTGGTACAACAAGATGGACGTAAAGGTTCTGATGTCCCAGTTCGAGGGGCTCCCCAACGTGTTGATCGAAGCGCAGGCCGCCGGATTGCCGGTGGTCGCCACGCCAACCGGCGGATCGTCGGAATGCTTCATCGAGGGCGAGACAGGCTATATCCTGGACGACGTGGAAAGCCCGAACATGGCCGCAACTTGCAAGAAGGTGCATGAACTGGCGACGCGCTTCCAAACCGATGATAGTGCAAGCGACGCCGCGCGGGGGTTTGTTGGAGAACGTTTCTCCGATGAGCAATCCTTGCGCACGTTCATCAAGCTTTGCGAAGCCTGATCCAGCATGCCGGGTCGGGGATGGTCGGAGCTTCGGGGTGGGTAATCCAATGAAACGTCTAATGCGTACCATGCTTGTCGCCCTCAGCGTCGGATTGCTGGGTGCGTGCGCCTTGCCCAAGGGTGGGCCCTCCACGGCCGAGGTGGTCGAAAGCGGTCGCACCGAGGCGCTGCTGGTGCCGATCACGCAGTGGCAGGGAGACGTGGCGGATCCGGCGGCCAGCGCGCTGGTGCCGGAAATTTTTACCGCCACGCGAACGGCAGATTTCCAGACGCTGCGCAGCGGCGACATCCTCAACGTCACCATCAGCGAGGCCGCCGGAAACGGCAGCTTTCCGCAGACGATCATGGCGCCCGTCACGGTGGAGAATGTCGAGATCGCCAATGATGGCGCCGTCACCCTGCCGTTTGCCGGCCGGGTCCAGGCCAGCGGGCTGACGGTTGCCGAATTGACGACGAACATCCGCCGCCAACTCGTGCGCCAGCTGTTTCGCCCGGAAATTTACGTCACGCGCACCGGCTCTACCAGTCGCAGCGTCACGGTGACGGGCGATGTCGCATCGGGCGGAGCGATGGAACTCACGCCGCAAACGTCCAACCTATCTGCCGTCGTGGGATCTGCGGGCCTCGTCCGGGAGGAAGGCGCGGAATATGTCGTCGAGGTTCACCGCGACGGTGCGACTGCCGAGATTGGGCTGGACGCGCTCTATTCCAATCCCTCCTACAACATCGCGCTGTTGCCGGGCGACGTGATCTCGCTGCGCCGCGACAGCCGCTTTTACATCATCATGGGCGCGGTGGGCGAAGCTGCGCGCGTGCCGCTGCCTCGCGATGGCTACATGCTGATGGATGCGCTGGGCAATGCGCGCGGGCTTGAAGATGCAACTGCGGATCCGACCGGCGTATTCGTGTTCCGCCGCGCTGCCAGCGTGGCGAACGATGCCGGGCAGGATGTGATCTACCGCATGGACATGAGCGAGCCGTCCAACATCTTTGCCGCCACCAGCTTCCCGCTGGTGCCCGGCGATATCGTCTACGTCAGCTTTGCGCCCTTCAACCAGACGCAGAAAGTCCTGCGGGCCATCAGCGGCGTATCCAGCCTGGCCAACTCGGCAACGCGGATCAGATGAGCACCGCACCGAGTGCGGGGCCATTGGGCGCAGTCACGATCTGGCTGCGCAAGGTCAAGGCCATCATCCTGCGCGAGATAGGCTCGCGCTACACCGGCGATGCCCTTGGCTATCTGTGGGCCTACGTCGTGCCGCTGGCGTGGATCGGCGTGATCTACGTGCTTTTCATCGCGCTGGATCGCAGGATACCCATCGACACCGATATCGGGAGCTTCATCTGCTCCGGCGTGGTGCCCTATATTTGCGCGCGTTACGCGGTAAACGCGATCCTGCGCGCGCGCACCGCCTATCGGCACATCCTGTCATTCTCCACGGTCAGCCACAATCTGGTTGCCTGTTCGGTCTTCCTGCTGGAGCTGGGAAACAGCATCCTCGTATTCCTGGTGCTGCTGCTGTTGAACTACGCGGCATTCGGCTATTTCGAGATGCACGATCCCGTGCTCGCCCTCTGGGGCTTTTTCCTCGCGGTGACGAGCGGCGGCGCCTTCGGCTACCTGATGATGTCGCTCTCCACGGTCTGGCCCGCGCTTTCCCGCGCGACGCCGATTTTTCTGCGTCCGTTCTTCTATATCTCGGGCGTATTCTACACCGCGAACGAGCTGACGCCCGACATACGCGAACTGTTTTCGTGGAACCCGCTGTTTCACGGCATCGAGATTCTGCGCAACGGCCTCTTTGAAGGTTACGAATCGCTATTGGGCTCCAGCACCGTGCCGCTGGTCTTCATCATCGGCAGCATTGCGATAGGCTTCGTGGTCCAGCGTCGCCGATTCTCCGGCGAAGGAACCGAGGAGGACGCGTCATGGGCGATCTGATGATCGGGTTCGAGAACTGCACCAAGGAGTTTCCGCTCGACAACGATCACCGCGTCATCCTGGACGAGGCGACGCTGATGTTCGACCCGGGCGACCGGGTGGCCGTTCTGGGTGCGCCCAGTTCAGGTAAGACGACGGTGGCCAATCTCATGGCGGGCTTCGGCAGGCCCACGGCCGGACAGGTCCATCGCAGCGGGCGCATATCGTGGCCGCTGGGTTTCGCTGGCGCTTTTCACCCTTCGATGACGGGCGCCCGCAATATCGAGATCATTGCCGATCTGGCGGAGGAGCCCCGCAACTGGGTGAGCGCCTATGTCGCCGAGTTTTCCGAACTGGGCGATGATTACTATCGTCCGCTGGAGACTTACTCGTCCTCCATGCGCTCGCGCCTGGGATTTGCGCTGAGCATGGCCATTCCCGCCGATACCTATGTGGTGGATGGAAACGTGGGGTCCGGCTCTCCGGCATACAGGGCGAAGTGCGAAGTTGCCTTTGAAAGCAAACTCGACAATGCAGGGTTGTTCCTCGTCACCCAGTCGCCGAAAATGGCGGAGAAGTTCGGTCGCCGGTTTGCCGTGCTGAGGGATGGCCACTTCGTGCTGTTCGAGGATTTCAGCGCTGCCGAGAAGGCATTCGAGGAACAACTGGCGGAGCAGGATGACCTGCGGCTGCTGGTGGAGGGATTTGCCAATGACTGAGTTTGCGGCACAAGAAGCGAGCGTTTGCTATGGATAACAAGGCACGGCTGGAAGCCTGGAAGAAATCGAAATCCATCGGTTCGGGTTCGCGCGGGAAAGAGCCGACCGACAAGAGCGGCACGCCCGCCTATCGGGACGATGCGCCGGAAGCCGACATCTCGGATCTGCTGGAAACCGGCGAGACGGGTTCAGATACGCAGCGGTCCGCCGAGGAACGCAAGGCAGAGCGCGCGGCCCAGCGCCGCGCCGCGCGCAAGGAAGAACTGCGCCAGCAGGACGAGGAACGGCGCAAGGAGATCGAGGCTCTCCTGCCTACCGACACGGATGTTACGGCACGGCTGGAAGAACTGAACCGGCGCGAGCGCCGCCGCCATGTGAAGCGGTTGCGTTCTCTGGCATTGTTCGGCTTGGTGCCCGTGCTGCTGGCGATTGCGTATTTCGCCTTCATCAAGGAACACTATTTCGAAACAGAGGCATCCTTCGCCATCCAGACGGTGAATTCCTCGCCCCAGTCCCCGGCGGCCAGTCTTCTGGGCATGGGCGGCGGCGGTGCCGGGATGACCGATGGCTACCGTGTGCGCGAATACCTGCGCTCCGCCGAAGTGATGCGGATCATGGAAGCCGAACACGGCTATCTCAGCCATTTCGATGGTGCAGAGGCCGGGTCGGCCAATCTCGACCTCGAGGCCTATCGGGATCGCGTTTCCATCCTTGCCGATCAGCAGGAAGGCATCCTCACCCTCAACGTGGCGGCGGAAACGCCCGAAGCCGCCGTGCGCTATGCCGACATCCTCATAGAACTGGCGCGCAACAAGGTGCTGGAAATCTCGCGTTCCATCGATGAGGACCAGCTGGCCGATCTCCTCTCCGTTGAGCAGGAAGCGCAGGACCGGCTAAACCAGGCACAGGGGCGTGTGCAGGAAGTGCAGATGCAGCAGGCCGAACTCGATCCCCGGCTTTCCGCGGAAGGGTTGTACACGATCATCAACAATCTGGAGGTTCAGCTGGCAGAGGCAGAGGCGCAACGACAGGCGCTGATCGCCAACGGCCTGACGGAAAGCCCTTTCCTGCCCAGGTTGAACGCCCGCGTGAACGCGCTGGAACAGCAGATTGCGCAGCAGCAGGATCGGCTTGGCGGATCGCAGGGCGATGCGTCGCTGGGCCGTTCGCTCGCTGCGTTCGAGACCGCGGTGGCCGAACGCGATGCGGCGGCGACCACGCTCGCCTCTGCGCGCAGCACGCTGGAGCAGGCGCGCCTCCGGGGGCTTGAGCAGCGCAAGTACCTGGTGGTAATCGCGCAGCCCATGCAGCCGGTGCAGCGCGAGGAAAGTCGCTTGCTGGATATCCTCCTGGCTCTGGCAGCGGCACTCGCTGTTATCCTGATCGTTGGTGTGATCATGCTGAGAAGACCCATGAAAGAGACGCTATGAGTGATGAGGGGCTGACAGGACAGATGAACGCCTCCGAGGCGCTAGTTTCGCGCTTCGATCAGACGGGAGAGGTCGATCTCCTCGAAATCCAGTCGCTCGATCTCGCCGATGCTGCCACCTACCAGCGAGTGAGGGACAGGATCGTGCGCCCCCTGATCGAGAAGGATCGGATGCGCGATGCCGTTGATGTGCTGGCCGTGCTTCTTCGCTCGCCCGCCGCACGCCATGCCGACAAGGTGACGCGGGCCCACCTGACGTGGGAGTTCGACAGGCAGCAGGCGAGGCCGCTGTTTGCAGATATCATGCGCAATCACGAAGGTGATGCCTCCGGCATCGGCGTCGTGCTCACCCGCCTGCTGAAGGCCAAGGAATTCGAATACGCCGCCGATCTGTCGGAAGGTTTTCAGGATTGGCCCAAGGACGCGCGGATCACGACCTTGGCGCTGAAAGCCTTTATCCGTGCCGACCGGACCGAGAATGCCTTCGCGCTGCTGGAATCGCGCGGCGACCAGAATGACATGGGACAGCTGGCGCTGTGGCTGCAACTGCTCAACAAGCGCAAGCGTTACGAAGAGGTGCTGGAGCGGGCGCCAAGCCTCGACGATCCCGATGCCAACTCTGCCGCCGTTCACCTGGAGGTGGGCGACGCGCTGCTGGCGCTGGCACGCCGGGACGATGCCGTGCAACGCTTTGGCCGCGCCCTGCAGATCGAGCCCGACAATGTCCGCGGCCTGGCCCGGCGCGGCGAGACGCTGCTGATCAAGAACGATTACCGCGCCGCCCGCATCGACCTGGCCCGTGCGCTGGAACTGGCGCCGCAGCTCAATCACCTCAACGTCTGGCTGGGCCGGGCGCTGAAGGGGGCGGGTGAATACGATCGCGCAGCAGACCTGATGGTGGCCGCCTGCCTGAACCAGCCAGAGAGCGTCGAACTGCGCCGCGCGGCGGCTTCCGCGCTCAGCCAGGCGGGCCGTCCCGAGGCTGCGATGCGCCTCTACGATCACCTACTGAAATCACGCGAGGCCGGCCTGCCCGACGATTTCCATCGGGGGCTGGAAGCCCTGTGGGACAAGGTGGACGATGTGGAGGTGCCCAAGGCCCGCTTTGACTGGGCCTGGCAGTTCCGTGACAAGGAACGCTTCACCGATCGCGAGGAATGGGAACGGCGCGGCAAGTGGGGCCTGCTGGCGGACCGGCTGATCTACGACTGGCTGGAATGCCGGATGGAAGAGGCCGGACAGGTGCTGGACAAGGTCAGCGAGCTGGATCCGCTGCATGAGATGGTGCAGCCGCTGGTTGACCAGGGGCGCGGCGTCATTTTCGCATCTGCGCATATCGGCGCGATGTTCACAGGCCCGCTGGCACTGGAGCTGCTGGGGTTCGAGAACCGCTGGATGGCATCCACCCCCGGCCTGCCATCGGTCAGCTTCAACCGCCAGCTTATCAGCACCAGCGACCAGACCGAGGCGCAGGTCGCGCGTCAGGCCATGCGCGCGCTGGCGCAGGGCGCGACGCTGACGATTGCGGTGGATGGCGCGATGAATGTCGCCGCGCCAAGGATCTCATTCGAAGGGCAGGAAATCACCTATGCAGGGTTCGCCTCGCGCCTTGCCTACAAGCAGAAAGCACCCTCGGTATTTGCCGTGCCGCAGTGGCGTGACGGGATAATCGAGCATCACCTCGCAAAGCTTCCCTACCCGAAGGAAGGCGAGACGCTGGACGAATTCACGGCGCGCTGGAGAGAGGCCTATCTGGACCAGCTGCGCATCGTGCTTTCGGCGGCACCTGAAAACCTTCGCCTCGCAGGTGGCATCTGGCGCCATATCGTTCCGCAGGGAACATAATGGCCCGCGCCTCTGCGATCCGCTTTTCCGCCGTCGGCCTGGTGCTGGTGGCGGCAGCGGCGTTGGCGCTCATCCTGCTCGGCTCTCCGCGCAGTACCAGTGCGGCGCTTACCGCCGTGCAGGCGTGCAGCACCGGGCTGACGTTGCGTGATGGCCGGGTCGTTGCCGCCGATTACCTGGACAGGCGTGATGGCTTTGCCGACGCGGCAGACACCACGGGCGGGCTGGGGCAGCGGCTGTACCGCGTCACCTCCACGGCCGACAATGTGCGCAATCCTGCCGCCGACACGCTGCGCCACGCGGTGGAGGCGGCCAAGGCGCGCGGGGGCGGCTATATCCTTTTCGATCTGCCGCGCGGTTCCGCTCCGATAGCATTGGGGTCGCCGCTGCGCCCCGGATCGAACGTGACCTTCGACGGTGGATGTGCCGAGCCGCGCATCGTTGACCGCAGTGCAGGCTCCGCGATTTATCTCGATGGCGTGCAGAACGTGATCGTGATCGGCGTGGCGCTCTCCCAGTCGGGCTTTGGCGACCGGGAAGAGGGCGGGGACTGCATCACCGTTCGCGATGGCGCGGACAGGGTCTGGGTGTCCTCCTCCGGCTTCTCCGCCTGCCGCGACGGCATGATAGACGTGACGGCCAGACGAGGCGATCGTCGTGGCCGGGTGACCATTTCCGACAATCATTTCAGCGATCACGACAAGGTGATGCTCGTCACCGCGGCTGCGCCCGCTGGCGGGGCATGTTTCGCGGGCGACGTTGACAATGCGCAGCTACAGGTGAGTCTGCTGCGCAACCGCTTCGTTCGCGTGGCGCAGCGTATTCCCCGTGTCGCGGGGGACAGCTTCGTGCATTCCTACGGCAACGACATCGCCTTTGCGCCGCGCCGCCGGAATTCTGGCGAGTTGAGCGGGTCCTACGGCGCGCTGGCCCGCGACGGCGGACGATTGCTGTCGCAGGCCAACCGCTACCGTTCGATGGCCAGCAACAGGCTTCTGAGCGGGTTGGAAGCCTATGGGCCCCGGCGCAGCGATGGAGCCTGCGGCGGACAGGGTTCCGCGCTTTCGATAGACGATGATTTCGGGCCGAGGCTGGATGTGCAGGAAAACAACAGCAATCGCGTCTCCACGCGCAGTTTCGGCCTGCGGGATCGGTCGACTGCCTGGCAGGGCGGCCGCGTTACCGGGCCCGCCCTGCGCTGATCGCGCTGCTGTGCCAGCCGCTATATGTGTCAGTCGTTATAGTCCGCGATCACGCGGCGGCGTTCTTCCACGTACCACGGCATGGCGGTTTCAAGGCCCGTTACGATGGTGTGGGTGGGCGAATAGCCCAGCAGATCGCGACCCTTGTCTATCGATGCCAGCGAGTGGCGCACATCGCCCCTGCGGAAGTCGCCATAGACCGGATCCTTGTCATAGACGATCTGGTACTTGGCCAGTTCGTCGCGGATCTGGGCGAACAGTTCGTTCAGCGTGGTGCGCTGGCCCACGGCGACATTCACGACCTCGTTGCTGCCGCGAAGCTGCGCCAGTCCTGCCCGCAGATTGGCCTGCACGGCATTATCGACGAAGCAGAAATCGCGGCTGGTCTCCCCGTCGCCGTTGATGGTGATCGGCTCTCCGTCGATCATCAGGTCGGTCCACTTGGGGATCACGGCGGCGTAGGCACCCTGCGGATCCTGACGCGGACCGAAGACGTTGAAATAGCGCAGGCCAACCGAGGAGAAATCATAGGTACGGCGATAGATATCGGCGTAAATCTCGTCGAACAGCTTGGTGGCCGCATAGGGAGAAAGCGGGTTGCCGATCCGTTCCTCGATCTTGGGCAACTGCGGCTCGTCACCATAGGTGGAACTGGATGCCGCATAGACGAAGCTTTGCACCCCGGCCTGTCGCGCGGCGTCGAGGATGTTGAGGAAGCCTGTGACATTTACATCGTGGCTGGTGCGCGGGTCTTCGATGGAGCGTGGCACCGATCCCAGTGCGGCCTGGTGCAGCACCACGTCGACCCCTTGCATCGCGTGGACGCAGGTCTCGAAGTCGCGGATATCGCCCTCGATCAATGTGAAGTTGCTGAACTTGTCGCCAACGCAGCTTTCCACGTGATGCAGGTTGTAGGCGTGGCCGGTAGCGAAATTGTCGAGGCCGGTGACTTTCTGGTCCAGCTTCAGAAGCGATTCGACGAGGTTGGAGCCGATGAAGCCGGCAGCACCGGTAACGAGCCAGTGCCTGCGTTCCGCACGCAGCCTGTCGCGAAATTCGGTTTGGTCCGGACGGTCAAACCAGGAATCGTTCTGCATGTTCATTGTCTCTCGCAAAGTCACTCTTCGCGCCGGGCGTTAGCGCAATCGCCATGCCGGTCAACTCCACTATCGTGCGGGAGAGGATAGCCCTGCCTGTGGCACATTCAGGCGTCGTAATTGTCCAGTTCGTCACCCTGCACGTTCACGACGTGCACCAGATTGGTCGCGCCTGCCTGACCGAAAGGCACGCCCGCCAGCATGGCGATGCGCGCGCCTTCGCCGGCGAAGCCATGGCGCAGGGCCATGCGCTTGCCCTTGGCGATCATCTCTTCGAAACTGCCGATGTCCTTCGTGGCCACCGGGTGTCCGCCCCACAAGAGGCACACGCGCCGCGCCACCTGCATGGACGGTGTCAAGACCATGACGGGTACGGCGGGGCGCTCGCGCGATACGCGCCGCGCGCTGCTGCCGGAACTGGTGAACACGGCGATCGCGCTGATATTCACCGTATCGGCAATCGTCATGCACGCATGGGAAAGCGCATCGGCCAGCGTGGCGTCGGGCGGGGTATCCAGCATGCGAACGCGCTGCTTGTAACCCTCGTCCTTTTCCACTTGCCGAGCGATGGAATCCATCATCAGCACGGCTTCCTCAGGCCAGTCGCCTGCCGCGGTTTCCGCGCTGAGCATCACGGCATCTGCGCCGTCGTAAACGGCATTGGCCACGTCGGAAACCTCGGCGCGGGTAGGGGCCGGGCTTTCGATCATCGATTCCAGCATCTGCGTGGCCACGATTACCGGTTTGCCGGTCAGCCGCGTCTTGTTGACGATCTTCTTCTGCAACGGCGGCACTTCCTGCGGCTCCAGCTCTACACCCAGATCGCCGCGGGCTACCATGATACCATCTGCCAGTTCGATGATCTCGTCCAGCCGCCGGATCGCCTGCGGTTTCTCGATCTTGGCACACAGGGCGCCGCGCCCGTTCATCAGCTTGCGCGCCTCGGCCAGATCGTCCGGGCGTTGCACGAAGGACAGGCCGATCCAGTCCGCGCCATGATCCATGGCAAAGGCAAGGTCGCGGCGGTCCTTGTCGGTCAGCGCGGGGATGGGTATCTCGGCGTCAGGCACGTTCACGCCCTTGCGATCGGAAATCACGCCGCCAACCTCGGCCTTGCAGGTGATCTCGCTGTTGCTGACGGATTGCACGCGCAGGCGGATCTTGCCGTCGTTCACCAGCAATCGTTGGCCTTCTTCCACCACGTGGAAAATTTCGGGGTGCGGCAATTCCACGCGCGTCGCATCGCCGGGCTTGCCCACGCGATCGAACTTGAATGTCGCGCCGTGCGGAATGGTGGCGCGGCCATCCTTGAAGGTGCCCACGCGCAGCTTCGGTCCCTGCAGATCGGCAAGAATGGCGATGGGCCGGTAGAATTCCTTCTCAAGCTGCCGGATGTGCCGGATGGTCTGGGCGTGAACCTCGTGCTCGCCATGACTCATGTTCACGCGGAAGGCATCGGCCCCGGCCTGGAACAGGCGTCGCAGCGTATCGATGTCGCTGCAGGCGGGGCCCGTCGTGGCGAGGATCTTGACCTTGCGGCCACGCGGGCCAAGTCTGCTTGTATCGAGCTTTTCCATGGCCAACGCCTATGACAGGCGAAGGCTACAACACAAGGACATAACATGAGCGATACGCAAGACCCCCTGGAGATGCTGCCCGATGACGTGGCGGCCGAGGCGTTCCGCCGGCTGGTGCGCCACCTGCGCCATCGCCACGATGCACAGAATATCGACCTGATGGGCCTTTCCGGGTTTTGCCGGAACTGCCTGGCGGACTGGATTCGCGATGCCGGATACGACGGCAGCAAGGATCAGGCGCGCGAACTGATCCACGGAATGCCGATGGATGAATGGAAGGCCACGAGGCAGACCGAGGCGACGCCGGAGCAGCTTGAACGCATGAAGGTCAGCATCGCGAAGAACGCGTAAGCACGGCTTTGCACAAAATGGTCCACAGCCCCGCTTGCACCGAAGCGTGGCCACGCTAACCAGCGGCCAACCGATTCTCACTTTCCTACCGGAGCATACCGAAAATGGCCGAAGCCACCGACGACCGCCTGCGCCTGCTGATCGAGCGTATCGAGCGCCTCGAAGAAGAAAAGAAGGGCATCGCCGACGATATCCGCGACGTTTACGCAGAGGCGAAGGCCGTGGGTTACGATCCCAAGATCATGCGCCAGATCGTGCGCCTGCGGAAGATGGAGCCGAACGACCGCAGCGAGCAGGAAATGATCCTCGATACCTACAAGAACGCTCTCGGGATGGGCTGAGCCTTTGTGGAGACGGCGTGCGGAACGCCGTCTCCATCCGGTCCGTTGATTCTGCAGAAACCCGATATGCAGGATGAGCGACCATGACCGACCCTTTACAAAAAGCCGAAGACGCCACTTTCATCGAACCCATCGCCGAAGAGCCGGACATGCCCGGCCACGAAAGCGCGCTGGATCGCAAGCCTGAATGGGAGCCGCGCTATCCCGGTTCCGGCCGCATGAAGGGCAAGGTTGCCATCGTGACAGGCGCCGACAGCGGCATCGGGCGCGCAACCGCCGTGCTGTTCGCCCGGGAGGGCGCCGATATCGCCATCTCCTATCTGGAAGAGCACGACGACGCTAACAAGACGCGCGAATTGTGCGAGGCCGAAGGCGCCGAAGTCATGCTATCGGCGGGTGACCTTGGGGATCAGAAGCATGCGCAAGGCCTTGTCGACGCGGTCATGGATCGCTTCGGCCAGATCGACAGCCTCATCCAGATCGCGGGCGAGCAGCACCCCGATTACGACGTGGCCGATATCACCCCCGAACAGTTGCAGCGCACCTTCCAATCCAACATCTACTCGATGTTCTACCTAGCGCAGGCCGCGCGCCCGCACCTGAAGCCTGGCGCCACGATCGTGAACTGCACCAGTGTCACCATGTACAAGGGCGCACCGATCCTGCTGGACTATTCCGCCACCAAGGGGGCGATCACGGCTTTCACCCGTTCGCTCAGCGGCAATCTGATCGAGGATGGCATCCGGGTGAACGCGGTGGCTCCAGGCCCGATCTGGACTCCGCTGAACCCCTGCGGCGGCATGCCGGAAGAGGAAATGGACGACTGGGGCGAAGACACCCCCATGGGCCGCGCAGGCGAGCCCAACGAAGTCGCGCCCGCCTTCCTGTTCCTCGCCTGCGAGGATAGCTCCTACATGGCAGGGCAGGTGCTGCATCCGAACGGCGGGGGCGTCGTGAACGGCTGACCTGTTTGTGAGACTGGCTGTGTTGTGCTAGTAATACAGCCAGTCTCACAAACAGCCGGAGAACGATACATGCCACCTGAATACAAAGATGCGCGCGGTATCCCCGTCACCACCACGCACACGCTGGAGGGGCGTCCGATCCAGGACTACCTCGGCATCGTGACCGGCGAGGTGATTATCGGGGCCAACCTGTTCCGTGATTTCTTCGCCAACATCCGTGATATCGTGGGCGGACGATCGTCCAGCTACGAACGCATCCTGCGGGAGGCGCGCGAGCAGGCGATCATGGAAATACAGGCCGAATGCGGCAAGCTGGGTGGGAACGCGGTGGTCGGCATCGATCTGGATTACGAGGTGATCGGCGACAAGGGTTCCATGCTGATGGTGTCAGCCAGCGGAACGGCTGTGCGCGTTTAGCCGCAGCACCATGTTGAAGGATGGACGGGGCTGGGCTAGGCCCCGCTTTCAGTTTCAGCATCCAGCGTAAAGAACCACCATGGCAGGCCATTCCAAATTCAAGAACATCATGCACCGCAAGGGTGCGCAGGACAAAAAGCGGTCCAACCTTTTCTCCAAGCTCAGCCGCGAAATCACCGTGGCGGCGAAGATGGGCACGCCCGATCCGGACATGAACCCGCGCCTGCGTCTCGCCGTCAATACGGCCAAGGCGCAGTCCATGCCAAAGGACAACATCCAGCGCGCGATCGACAAGGCCAGCGCCGGTGATGACGAGAATTACGAGGAAGTGCGCTACGAAGGCTATGGCCCTGGCGGCAGCGCCATCATCGTGGAAACGCTGACCGACAACCGCAACCGCACCGCTACCGCCGTGCGCACCGCCTTCAGCAAGCACGGCGGCAACCTGGGCACCGAAGGTTCCGTCCAGCACGGGTTCGAACGGCTCGGCTATATTGTCTATCCCGCCGATGTCGGCAGCGAGGACAAGGTGTTGGAAGCCGCGATGGAAGCCGGCGCGGAGGACATCACCTCGACCGAGGACGGACACGAAATCTGGACCGCGGCGGACGATCTTCACCAGGTCGCAGGCGATCTGGAAAAGTCGCTGGGCGAAGCGGAGACCGTGAAGCTGGCGTGGAAGCCCAATATCACCGTCGATATGGACGAGAAGAACGCCTCCACCCTGCTCAAGCTGATCGACGTGCTGGACGACGATGACGACGTGCAGACCGTGTGGGGCAACTACGATATCTCCGACGAGGTGATGGAGAAGATCGAGAGCTGAGGGCTCACGATGCTGATCCTCGGCCTCGACCCCTCGCTGAGTTGCACGGGCTGGGGCGTGATCAGGTTTGAGGGCAGCCGTATCTCGCACATCGCCAACGGCCAGATTGCCACCCAGGCGAAAATGCCCATGCCGCAGCGACTGGCCATGCTGCAATCGGGCATTGCCGAGGTGATCGCCGTCCACCGCCCTGATCGCGCGGCGGCGGAAGAAGTGTTCGCCAACAAGAACGCGCAGTCCACCATCAAGCTGGCGCAGGCGCGCGGCGCGGTGCTGGCCGCCTGCGGCGGGGCGGGACTGGAGGTTCGCGAACATGCGGCAAGGCTGGTGAAGAAGGCCGTTGTGGGCACGGGCGGCGCTGAAAAGACGCAGGTGCAGGCGATGCTGAAAGTGCTGTTGCCCGGTGCAGGGCTGGCAGGCGCCGACGCAGCTGACGCGCTGGCCGTGGCGATCGCCGACGCCAATCTCGGTTAGGTGCGCCCAATAAAGCTATCCCGCCGGAACAAGCGCTTAGGCACTTCGTAGTTGATACAATTCCGGCCGCGAACATCGCGTGATGCGGAACTCGATCACGGAGAACCGGAATGCGCAAGATCATCCTCCCTGCACTCATGAGCGGCACCCTTCTGCTGGGCGGGTGTGCCGCATCCCCCGGATATGGCGGTGGACCGCTGGACGGTGTTCTGGGTGGCATCTTCGGCAGCAACGATCCGGGAGATCGCGACCTGAGCGAATTCGAACGTGCCGCCGTTAGTGCATGCGGGCGCGAAGCAGACCGCACAACGCGTGACAGGGTGAGGGTGGAACGCGTGGATCAGGTGACACGCGATACCGTTCGCGTGGATGGTCGCATCGAGACACGTGACCGCGACCGCGATAACTTTACCTGTACTTTTCGCAGCGATGGCAGGATCGTCGATTTCCGTATTTTCTAACATCCCACGCGTGGATTGACACAGGGTTGATCCAGCCTAATCCGGCAGGATGTATCTCGTCGTATTCCGCAGCCGCAAGCGCGCCGATATCGATCAGCTTGCCTACGCCGCGCAGGCCGAGGCGATGGAGACGCTCGCCGGCCGGCAGGAAGGCTTCCTCTCGTTCAAGAGCTACACGGCCGATGATGGCGAGACTGTCGCTGTTTCGGAATGGATGGACGAGGCATCGGCAAGAGCGTGGGGCCGCGTGGCGGACCACGCCGCCGCACAGGCCGACGGGCGAACGCGCTGGTATTGCGAATATACGCTGTTTGGCAGCGAGAACCCGCGCATTCACCGCTTCCCCTAGCCTGTCCTACGCCCTCCATCATTTGCGAGGGGAGCGGTATGCGTACGCGTGTCACAAAAGCTGTCGATTGTGGAGCTATCTACCGATGGCCGAAAAAGGGGTGCTGACAAGCCCGCGATTATCGCCCTAGGACTGTGTTCCAGGTGTTCCATATTAGCTGCAAAGGCACGCGCATGACCATCCATCTCTACGGCATTCCCAATTGCGACACTGTGAAGAAGGCCCGCAAATGGATGGATGCGCAGAACCTCGAATACACTTTCCACGACTACAAGAAGGAAGGCGTCGACCCAGAGAACCTCGCCCGCTGGGCCGATCGGTGTGGCTGGGAAGTTCTGCTCAACCGGCGCGGCACCACCTTTCGCAAGCTTGGTGAAGACGAGAAGGTGGATATCGACCGGGACAAGGCGCTTGCGCTGATGCAGGAGCACCCCAGCATGATCAAGCGCCCGGTGATGGAAACCGATGACGGGGCTCGCGTACTGGTCGGCTTCACGGTCAGCGAATGGGAAAACGTCCTGTGTTGATCGGGCGATGATCGCCGCCCTGCTGGAAAACTGGAAAAGCGCGTTCCGGGAAACGCTGGAATCAGCGCTGGCAGCCGGAATCGCGTGGTGGCTGGGCCTGCTGGTTTTCGGTGGCGAGCATACCCCGCTCTTCGCGGCCATAACGGCCATCGTCTGCCTTGCGCCGGGATTGCCCAGCCATTCGAAACAGGCTTTCGGGCTGATCGTGGGCGTGATCGCTGGTATTGCCGTCGGCGAGCTTGTGCTTGCACTGGCAGGCGGTGCGCACCCTGCCATACTGGGCGGCGCGGTGTTTCTCTCCATGATGGCGGCCCTTGCCTTCAAGGTGCAGCCGATCGTGGGTATCCAGGCCGGGGTCTCTACCGTGATCGTGCTGGTCGAAGGGCAGAGCGTTAACAGCTACGCACGGATCGTCGATGCGCTGATCGGCGGCGGCGTGGCCCTGTTGTTCAGCCAGGTACTGCTGACGCCCAACCCGTTTGCGATCATGCGCCGCGAGGGGGAGGAGCTGGTGCAAGCTTTCGGCGACCTGCGCACGGCCTTGTGCCAGTGCCGCAACGGCGAAGCCACTCGCAAGCAGGTGGACGATGCCGTGCGGGACATGCAATCTGTGGCCATCGCCCTGGAAGACAAGCTGGAATATGTCGACCGGGTCGCAACGCGAACCCTGCGTGGACGCATGCGCCAAGGGGCGATCGAGCGGCGGGCCGAACAATGGCGCACGTTCTCGCGCCGCGTGCAGCTTGCCCTGGGTGACAGCGCCCATTGCATCCTCGCTCCGCAGCGGGCGCAGGACGGCGATGGCGGCCTGGACGAGGCCGAGCGCTGGATCGCGGCAGGTCGCGATCTGGCGAATGGAGACGATAACGCGTTCAAGACGGTCGATGCCCAGGAAAGCGAGATGACGAATGGCGATGATTGACACCGCGCGTGCTGGGATGACGGCACTTTTGCTAGCTGTTGCAATGCTTTGCTGCGCAGCATCGTCTGCAGCACAGGAGAGCGAGATGCTGGTGATAGCCCATCGCGGCGCGAGTGGGGAGCGGCCCGAACATACCCTGGCAGCCTATGAACTTGCTATCGATCAGGGGGCAGACTTTATCGAGCCGGACTTGGTCGCCACGAGTGATGGTGTGCTTGTGGCGCGGCACGAGAACGAGATTTCGGGCACCACCGATGTCGGCCAGCGTCCCGATTATGCCGCGCGGCACACCACGCGCATGATCGACGGTGAGGAAGTGACGGGCTGGTTCACCGAGGATTTCACCCTTGCCGAACTGCGCATCCTGCGCGCCCGCGAGCGGTTGCCGGAACTGCGGCCGCAAAACACCGCGTTCGATGGCCTCTACCAGGTACCGACGCTGGCAGAGATCATAGCGCTGGTGCGTGCCAAGGAAGCAGAGACGGGGCGCACCATCGGTCTCTATCCCGAAATCAAGCACCCTTCATATTTCGCCAGTATCGGCCATGACCTTGCTGTCATGCTGGTGGAGCAGTTGCACGCGGCCGGGTACGAGGGTGTCGATGCTCCGGTGTTCATCCAAAGCTTCGAGGTAGCACCTCTGCAGAAGCTCGATATGATAACCGACCTGCGACTGGTGCAACTGGTCTCGGCAGATGGCGGCCCGGCCGATATACCTGGGGTGACATACCGGTTCATGCTGGACGCGCAGGGCCTTATTACGATTGCTGCCTATGCCGATGCGATTGGAGCGGATGTGCGGCTGATTTTGTCGGAAGACGGTCGCCCGACTTCGCTGGTCCAGTCGGCCCACTTCGCCAACCTGCAAGTACACGCCTGGACGCTGCGACCTGAAAACGCCTTCCTGCCCGAGATCCTGCGAACCGCTGACGGGCAGGGCGCGGCAGGCTGCGACGATCTGCTGTTCTCACTGTTGGATCACGCAGGGGTCGATGCAGTGTTCGCAGACAACCCTCGGCGTACGGTCGAATGGAGAGCAGGGACGCGGCAATGCGCCCGTGCGCTGCCATTCGGACCGGTGATCAGGCGTGGCGAGCCGTGACGATGTAGTTGAGCGCCAGATCGTCCGACAGGTGCAATCCCTTGCTAACAGAAAAACCGATGCCCCTGGGTTTGCCCATCACCAGTCCGGCCTTGTCGAGCAGTTCCTCCAGCTCGTCTGGCGTGACGAAATCGTCCCAGTGATGGGTGCCGCGCGGAACCTGTCCCAAAGCCTCTGCCGCGCCGACCAGCAGGGTGCGACTTTTCAGCGTTCGGTTGGGGGTGGAAAGCACCATCAGGCCTTCCGGTGCCAGATGCGCTGCGAGCTGGATGACGAAAGCCTGCTTGTCCCCCACGTGCTCTATCACTTCCATGCTGGTGACGAGATCGAAATGGCCAAGCCCCGCCGAACCCAGTTCACCCGGAATATAGCGGATATCCAGCCTCGTGCCCTCGGCATGTGCAGCGGCTGCCTGCGTGTTCTGTGACGAGGCATCGACGCCGGTGACTTCCGCGCCAAGCCGCGCCAGGGGTTCGCACAGCAGGCCCGCGCCGCAGCCCACGTCCAGCGCGCGCTTGCCTGTCAGCGGTTTCGCCGCTTCGATATCGCCGCCCCAGTGCATGTCTATCGCGTTGCGGACGAAGCCGAGGCGTATGGGGTTCAGCTTGTGCAGCATGGCGGAGCTGCCCTTGGGATCCCACCACTCGGCGGCCAGCGCACCGAAGTGGGCGGCCTCCTCCGGACGGATCGTGACAGGACTGGTTACAGATGTGACAGTTGCGTCTGGCATGCTTGCTCCCTAACAGCGCGCGAGGGTTTCAACCAGACTAACGCATGAGGGACGAGACTTGGCCCGGATCGTGATGAAATTTGGCGGCACGTCGGTTGCGGGGACCGAACGCATTCGCCGCGTCGCCAATATCGTGCGCGCGCAAGCTGCGGGCGGCAACGAAGTGGCCGTGGTGGTCAGCGCCATGGCAGGCGAGACAGATCGCCTCGTCAACTTCTGCCGCGAAGCCAATCCCCTGTATGATCCTGCGGAATACGACGTGGTCGTATCCAGCGGGGAACAGGTGACGGCAGGTTTGCTGGCGCTGACCCTGCAGGCCATGGGCTGCAAGGCGCGCAGCTGGCTAGGCTGGCAATTGCCGGTAAAGACCTTCTCTGCCCACGCCAATGCCCGTGTCGGAGAAATCCATGCGGAGCGGCTGGGCGAGGCGATGGCTGGCGGCGAGATCGCCGTCATTCCGGGTTTCCAGGGCGTATCCGATCTGGAGCGGATCACCACCATGGGCCGTGGCGGGTCGGACACGTCGGCCGTTGCCATCGCCGCTGCGGTAAATGCCGATCGCTGCGATATCTATACCGACGTAGACGGGGTCTATACCACTGATCCGCGGATCGTGGCGCGCGCGCGCAAGATCAAGTATGTCTCCTACGAAGAAATGCTGGAACTGGCTTCCGTGGGCGCCAAGGTGTTGCAGACGCGCTCTGTCAGCCTGGCCATGAAACATAACGTGCCGGTGCAGGTTCTCTCGTCCTTCGTGGATGAAGGCTCTCCCCCAGCCGATACGCTGCCCGGGACGATGATAGTCTCCGAAACGCAGATGCAGAATATTCTTGAGGATACGAATATGGAACGCCAGTCCGTAACAGGCATCGCCCATGACAAGAACGAGGCCCGCGTTGTCCTCACCCGCGTGCCCGACAAGCCGGGTGCGGTGGCCGATATCTTCACCCCGCTGGGCGAGGCTGGCATCAATGTCGACATGATCATCCAGAACGTGGGCCGCGACAAGGGTGAGACCGACGTGACCTTCACCGTGCCGCAGGCCGAACTGGCGCGCGCGCAGGCCTTGCTGGAAGAAAAGCAGGCCAACCTGGGTTTCAATCGCATCATTACCGATGTGAAAGTGGCCAAGATCTCGGTCGTGGGGATGGGGATGAAAAGCCACACCGGCGTGGCCGCCACCATGTTCAAGTCGTTGGCTGACCGCGGCATCAACGTGCAGGCGATCTCGACTTCGGAAATCAAGGTTTCCGTACTGATCGACGAGGACGAGACCGAACTGGCCGTGCGCGTGCTGCACACTGCCTATGGCCTCGATGCACCTGATGACATCGGTGACGAGGCCGCCTAAGGCCACGCGCATGACAAGCTATTCCAGAACGTCGGCGCTGATGGCGCGCGGCAACGAATTTCTCGGTTCGCAGCACGCCATCATGTGCGGCGCGATGAGCTGGGTTTCCGAACGCAACCTCGTGTCCGCGATCAGCAATGCAGGCGGTTTTGGCGTGATCGCCTGCGGGGCGATGACGCCTGAACTGCTGGATGCAGAAATTGCAGCGACCAGGGCGATGACGGACAAGCCCTTCGGTGTGAACCTCATCACCATGCATCCGGACCTGTTCGACCTGATCGATGTCTGCGCGACACACGAGGTTACCCATGTCGTTCTGGCAGGCGGCCTGCCGCCCAAGGGCAGCGTCGATGCAATCAAGCAGAAGGGCGCCAAGCTGATCTGCTTTGCTCCCATGCTGGCGCTGGGCAAGAAGCTGCTGCGATCCGGTGCGGATGCGCTGGTGATCGAGGGTATGGAGGCAGGCGGTCATATTGGCCCTGTGTCCACCAGCGTTCTGGCGCAGGAAATCCTGCCTGAACTTGCCGCAGAAAACGTGGTGTTCGTGGCAGGCGGTATCGGCAAGGGCGACATGATTGCTGGCTACCTGGAAATGGGCGCCGCTGGCGTGCAGCTGGGTACCCGCTTTGCCTGCGCGACGGAAAGCATTGCCCACCCCGACTTCAAGAAAGCCTTCTTCCGCGCCAGCGCTCGCGACGCAGTGGCCAGCGTCCAGGTCGATGCGCGCTTGCCGGTGATTCCGGTGCGCGCCCTGAAGAACAAGGGTACTGAGGAATTCACCAGCAAGCAGCGCGAAGTCGCCGCGGTGCTGGATCGCGAAGAAATCGCCATGGCCGAGGCGCAATTGCAGATCGAGCATTACTGGGCAGGCGCGCTGCGCCGCGCGGTGATCGATGGAGACGTGGAAAACGGCTCGCTGATGGCGGGCCAAAGCGTCGGCATGGTGAAAGCGGAGGAGCCAGTGGCCGAAATCATCGAGACGTTGATGGCCGAAAGCGAGGATGCGCTGACGAGACGCAACCGTATCTGACTCACCGGGCGAAACGTCGTGTCAGGTCTTACGGCTTATTTTGAGCAGGGGAGGGCCGATACGATCGCTTTCACTCTTGTCTGTCTGTGCGGCTCGACGGTGGTCTTTTCGGTACCGCCGTATTCCTCACCCCAGACCACTTCGAGTTCGGTACCAATCCGGAGTTCGGGATCGACGACGGCGAGCGAAAGGGCCTTCTTCTCGTTCCAGCTATAGCCGGTGACCATCGATAGGCCGACCGTATTGCCATCCTTGTCCAGGACCGTGTCGTAGTGGGAACTGGCATAGTTGGCGAACGGCATGTCGAAGAACTTGTACTGTTCACCCTCGGGATCGAACATGGAACTGACGATCCTCTTCATGTCGTCGGCATTCCATTCCAGCATGACCTTCTTGCGCTGACCGTCCTTTTCCTCGGCGATTTCCTGCAATGCGTCGGCGCCGTGGAATTCGTGGCCGAACTGCACGAGTTCGCCGTAACCCAGTTCGTAGGGGTTGAGGTAATAGTCCTCGATCGCATCGCTGACGAAAGAGCCCCCGAGGGAACAGGTGGCTTCGTAGCTGTTGGCACCCAGCCACTTGCGGTAGTCTTCCAGCAAGTCACCGACGTAGATCGCGGGCAGCGGGCTGGAGATGCGGCCGGATTCCAGATCGGTCGATGCGGCGGCACGACTGCCGACCGGGACAAGGCCGAAGTCCTCGCCCGCCTGGAAAATCTCGCCACGGACATGTTCCCTGTCGTCATACGGGCCCCAAAGCTCCAACCCCGGCGAGCCTGCCATGCCGTGACGCAAAGTGCGAATCGACATTCCGCCGATTTTCAGCACGCCTGCGTCGTAAAGTTCAAACTCATCCAGCTTCTCGCCGCCAAGCTTTTCAACCACGTCCGAGGCGCGCGGGCCTTGGATACAGAAGCGGTACGACATGCGCTTCACCTGCTTGCCCATCGGACCGCTGGGCAAGCCTGGATCTTCGACGATCTCGACATCGTAGTTGCCGGTTTCGGCATGGAACATCAGCCAATTGGCCGCAGGCGCGCGCCCGACATAGACGAATTCGTTTTCGCCCAAGCGCCAGATAACCCCGTCGCCGATCACATGGCCGTAGGGTGTTATGGCAACATATTGCTTCGCCTTGCCGACCGCGAATTCGTCGGGCGAATTGATCATTGTGTCGGAAAGCAGCCTCAGCGCGTCCGGACCGTCGATAGCCAGGTCAACCGTGTGGTGCGACTGATCGATCAGGACGACGCTATGCCGCCACGCCCATTGCTCGTCCCGCCAGTTGGAAAATTCCGGGACGATCGCCGGGTGCGTATGGGCACGGATCTGCCTGTTGCGCAGCTGACCCACGATATCGCCGTTTGCCCTTGCCAGCACTTGTTCCAGACTACCGGTCAATTGTGTTCTACTCCAGGATCGTGCTTGTATTGCCTATGCGGAATGTATGGGCGATGCTTGCTGTATCCAGCAATAGGCCAAGTTGATACCGCAGCGAGGAGGCGGAGATATACCATGCAGGTGCACGCGCTCGATCACATAAATATCATCACCGATGATCTGGACGGCACGGCACGGTTTTACGAGGACCTGCTGGGACTGGAGCGTCGCGACGCGCCATCGCCGCTGACACCGCAATCCGCGCAATGGATGTTCGATGCCCAGGGTCGTGCGATCGTCCATATCAATTCGCTCGATTGCCAGCGCACCTATGTTCGACCGATCACGCCGGGCGAACCCACTGGCGCGCTGCACCACGTGGCGCTCCGCCTGAGCGGATACGAGGAAATGAAAGCCCGGCTGGATGCGCAAGAGCGCGACTACAAGGAGAACCTTGTGGAGGCTATCAGCCTGCGGCAGCTTTTCACCGTGGACCCGAACAATATCCTGCTGGAACTGAACTTTCTCGGCGAGTGAGGCCGCGCCGCTTCAGGCTATCGGGAGCGCCGCAAAGCCCGCAGGCCATGCGACGCTCGCCGATCAGGCCGATTCGAGCATGAGGTGCCGGTCAGCATCGGGATACCCTTCAGGGCGCGAAGGCGAGGAGAAGGAGAACACAGAGCCCGTTGCCCGTGGTTCCAGACCCGCATCTGGATCGACCCCGTGGTTCACGGCCCAGATAGCCGCCTGCGTACGGTTTTGTACGGACAGCTTGCGAAGGATCGCCTTCACATGGACCTTTACCGTAGCTTCGCTGATATCGAGGCGCTGCGCGATGACCTTGTTCGGATATCCCATGATGAGGCAGCGCAATGTCTCCACCTCTCTTTCCGACAGGGAACAGAAAATCTTCGACCTGTCGGGTTCCGCCTTTAGCGGTGCCTTGCCAAAATCGGGCAGATGCTGAATCACGGCCCCCGGAAGAACTTTCTCCCCATGCGCGACAAGCCGTAGCGATTCCAGGAATGGCTCGAAATCGATTTCCTTGATGATGTAACCGTCAGCCCCCGCCCGGAAAACAGAGACCATCGTATCGAAATCGAATGTGTCGGCCAGCAGGACGATCCGCGTGGCAGGCTGCCTTGCGCGAAGCGCGGCAATATCGGTTTCGATGTCAGCCGTTGCGCTGATGTCTACAAGCAGCAGATCATTGCCGGGCCTTGTCGGATTTTCCGCTTTTACGTCCGCAGACGCTTCGAGCAGGTCATCGCAATGCGAGAATGTTCGCCCGAGCGAGAATCCGTCCTCGCCGAGTATGCGTTTTAGTCCTTCCCGCGCCAGTGAATTGCCACAAACGAGTGACGCGGAGATGTTTTGGGCAATCACGAGATTAACCCCCCTGTTTAAGTTAGAATGCTTCGATCTGAAGAAACTACCTTATTTACCGGAACGAACTTTCGAAAACTCTTGAGCCAGAAAGTTGCGACCAAGTTGCGACCTCGGTTCCGTTCAGTGAGAGAACATTACGTCATGTGTCGTGCGAAGTCGAGTCCTCGGGCTTTGCCTTCAGCCCGGGCAACTCCTGGAATTGGCATGGCATGTCTCTTGTGGGGAGGAAACGTTAACAACATTCGTTTACCAAAGCTTTGCCACCGAAATCGGCGATGTAATCAAACGAGTTTTCAGCGATATTTGCCCGGAACCCTGCCCGTCGAACCAGTGCGTTTTGACGATGAGGCGTTTCTCAAATGCGATGAATGGCGTGGAATGCCGCGATTACTCCGCCGAAATTGGCTGAAAGATGGCGATGAGCTGCATGCAAGAGCCACCGGCACTTGCAAGCGGTTCGCAGGCAAAGCTCGTGGGGCGACGGATTCGGGCTTGGCGCACCACGAAATCGCGATACTTCCTATCGATGAATTGTCGAAGTCGTAGGCAGGCAGCACGAACGCCTGCCCTATGGCTCCGCCCGTCAGGACTGACGCTATCCGAGCGAAATTACCGTCTTGCCGAAGCTGTCCGGACCCCAACCATGGGCAAAGGCCTTGTCGGCCTCTTCGAATGCGAATGTCTTGCCGACGGGAAATTCCAGATGATGCTTGTCGACGAAGGCATTGAGCTCGCTTGCCATGCTGGCGGAGCCGACGAAGATGCCACGCATGGAAGAGCCGGTGAACATAAGGCCGCGGGGATCGGGCGGATTGCCACCGGCCAGCACGCCGATCAGGGCGATTTCAGCAAGCGGGGCACAGGCGTTCATGCTCTGCTCCAGCGTGCCGGTTCCGCCGACTTCCACGATCTTGTTCGCGCCCCCGAACTTTTCCTTCACATAAGTGCCCCAGTCGGGCGTATCCTTGTAATTGATCACGTGATCTGCACCCAGTGCTTTCACCTGCTCCAGCTTTTCGTCGGACGAACTGGTGGCGATCACTTCGGCACCTGCGGCTTTCGCCAGCCTCAGCGCGATCAGCGAAACGCCGCCCGTGCCCATCACCAGCACCTTCTGCCCCGGTTGCAGCGGATTGCCCCCCTCGAACAGGGCGTTCCAGGCGGTCACGCCGGCGCAGGGAAGGCAGGCGGCCTGATCCATGTCCAGGCTGCGGGCGATGGAGATCACGCCGTGCTGATCCAGCACGACCTTTTCCGCCAGCATACCCGGCGCTCCGCCATCACCAAGCGCAGGTACGAGTTTCGGCGGGCCGTTGAACCAGCCCTGGAAGAAGGTGGACTGCACGTCGTCGCCCACACGCCGCGATGTCACCCCTTCGCCGATGGCCACCACCTTGCCTGCCCCGTCCGAAAGCGGGATAGATGGCTGTGCAATCGGTCCACCGAAATAGTGGCCCGACGCGACAAGGAAATCCCGGTAGTTCAGCGACCATGCGGTGGGTTCGATCAGGATCTCGCCGGGGCCGGGTTCGGGATCGGGCAGTTCGTCCAGATATAGCTTATCGAAACCGGTTGAGCCTTCCGGCAGCAGCCATGCGCGCATGATTATTTCTCCCAACCATAATCTCCGAGCTTTCGCGGCCTAGCGCCATCAATCGCCCGGTTCTATCCAGTCCAGTCCAGTCCAGTCCTTTCCTGTCCCATGGCTGGCGGCATCAGACAAGGAAAAGGCGACATCTTCGGTCCGTGCGCGTGCACAAGAGCACTATTCCGCAGCCTAAAGGACGAGGCATGGCGCGACGGTCCCGGCGCGCTTCTTGGCAAGGCGCAGGCAGGCTGGTGGCCGCATGATGAATGGCCTTTCAACGACCGGTTAACCATGATCGCTTATGGTCAGAACCTGCACTGCAGGAGCCTTGTCATGGTGAAGCAAGTTACCCGTTCCGCGTTCCAGCCACTTGGCGGCCAATGCGAATGTGGGCGCCGCGCTTTCCCCATCGCAATTTCCGATATCAGTTGCGAGGGTTGCTGGGTCGAAGGTGCCGGCGAATGGGAAGAGGCTTACGAATTTCTCCATCTCACCATCGACGAGCGGATCGAGATCAACGGCAAGGTCACGTCACTCGATGGCTGCAGAGCTTGGGTCCATTTCTTCGGCGAATTGCATCCTGCCGTGGTGAAGGGACTCGCCGGGGTCGCCTAGCTGTTATTGCGTAAAGCCTTCACCGGCCTGGTCAGCCAGCTCTAATCCTTTCGTTCCCGGTTTGCCCGGTGCTATACGCCTGTTTTTCAGCAAGAGAGATGCGATGTGCAATCAGGAACAGCTCACGGGCATGGGCCGTGTCAACCGCCGCCAGTTCGGCGCGATGGCAGGGGCGGGCGCGGTTGCGGCTTGCGCACCGATGGCGGGAGATACCGCGAAGGCTGGCGGGGTCGTGGAGAACAACGTTACCTTTGCAGCGCCCGGTGGCACTTTCGATGGGGTATTCATCCATCCAGCCGATGGTTCGCATCCTGCCGTGATCCTGTGGCCCGATATCGCGGGTTTGCGACCCGCAAAGGTGCAGATGGGCCGCCGACTGGCAGAGGCTGGCTACGCCGTCCTCGTCGCCAACCCCTATTACCGCAGCGTGACCGGCCAGCAGTTCGAGGATTTCGACGACTGGCGCAGCAACGATGGCTGGAACAAGGTGACACCGTGGAGGGAAGCGAACACGCCCGAAGCAGTGCAGGAAACCGCGCGCGCCGTGGTTGCCTGGCTGGATGCGCAGGACGCGGTGGATTCTGATCGCGGCATTGGCAACCAGGGCTATTGCATGACCGGCTCCTGGACGATCCTTGCTGCCGCGGCCGTGCCTTCGCGTGTGAAGGCTGCAGGCAGTTTTCACGGCGGTGGGCTGGTGGGGGCCGGTGCACTGGCTCCTGTTAATCTGCTGGACGACATGGCTGCCGATGCGCATGGGCTGATCGCAATCGCGCAGGACGACGATGCAGAGAACCCCGATGCCAAGACAACGCTTCGCGCCGCCGCCGAGGATGCGGCAGCCGATATCGAAGTCGAAGTTTTCGCCGGAGATCACGGCTGGACCGTGCTCGACAGTCCTGTCTACAGCGAGCCTGAAGCCGAACGCGCATGGGCACGGTTGCTGGAAATGTATTCCGAGGCGCTGTGAATTCCCTGGTTCGCGGATGATTCGCCGTGGCGGGCATGGATGAAACGGGGCGTCGTAGCGGCGGGCTGCGCAGGGGCGTTTGCCCTTGGTAGCGCAGCATACATCGGCTCATCGCGAATGGCGCACAGTTCTCTCCTTCCGTCGGTTACCGCAAGCGGCCTGACGCTTGAGCGATTGCGGAGGCCGGACGCCTGGCGCAGCGCTCTGGCGGGGGCGTGATGAATGCTTGGAAGGACTAATTGCATGAAAACCCTCAAGACCATCGCCTCTGGCGCACTGCTGCTGGCCGCAGCGGGTGTGTCCGCGCAGGACGCGCCCGATACGCTCGATCCCGCGCACATGGATACCAAGGCACCGCAAGCCGAAGAAACGATGCCTGCCGAGTATGGTGCACCTACGGAAACAGACGCGATGACGGATACGATGGCGGACACAGCGGCGGATACAGCCGTAGAAGCCAATTTCACCGATGAAGAGATCGCGGCTTTCGTCGGTGCAACCATGGCAATTCGCGGGATGGGCGATGACGAGACGCTGGCCGATGATGCACGCCAGTCGCGGGCAGAAGCCATCCTGACAGACCATGGTATTGATCCTGAAACCTACAATGCCATCGGTGTTGCCGCACAAAGCGATCCGATCGTGGCACAGCGCGTCCAGCTCGCCATCTCAGCGATGAACGAGAACGGCGACACCTGATACGAACTACCGGAAGATTTCGGAAACTCCGACCTCGGCCTCGCTATCTTACAGATGGCGAGGCCCTTTTCTTTGCGGGCCTGGCAGCAAGCAAGAGCAGCACCGCGTCATAGAGGGCCAGCGACTAGTCGCCCTTGAACTCCGGTGTCGCACGGATCGCCTTGATCTTGGCAGAAAGCGTTTCGGGCGGTGGTGCCAGATCCAGATTGCCCAGGTTCGCGTGCCAGGCCACGGTCTGGTCGCTCATCGCGGCCATGGCGCCCATCGAGCGCAACATTTCGGCTGCTTCGATCATCTCCGCCGAGCGACGACCCCCATGGATCAGAATGCGATCGAGGTTGTAGTTGGCGCGTTCTGCCCAGCTCACCTGTTTCTCGCTGGCATCGAGCGAATCGAACACTTCGTCCAGAACGCCAGCCTGGCTGGCGGCCAGCACCATTTCGGCGGTCAGCGCTTCGACGCCCTTCACCATGATCGAACGGCACAGCTTGATCGCGCTTGCGCGGCCAACGGTCTTGCCTACCGCGCGGGCATCGGTGAACCCCAGCGTTTCAAGGATTTCGACTGCCTTGTCGGCCTTGTTCCCGGCCACCAGCAACGGCACGTCCAGCCCCTGGTCCACAGGAGCCATGATCGCAACGTCGATATAGCGCACGTTGACTGCCTCGATCGCCTCTGCAGCCATAGCCTTGGTCTGCGGTGCGACAGAATTCATATCCAGCCACATGGCTTCCTGCGGAAGGTAGGGCGCATACTCGCGTGCGGCGTCCAGGGCCTGGTCGGCAGTGACTAGCGAGAGAATCACGTCGCAGGTGGCCAGCACCTCTCCGCAATCCTCGCCCAGGCCAACCCCGCATTTGGCCATGGCGGCACGGCGTTCGGCCAGCATGTCCCACCCTTTCGCGCCTTGCCATTGCGCAGCGCGCATGAAGGTTTCTCCGGCTTCTCCGAAGCCGATCAGTGCCACTTTGGGCGTCATTGGTTGTTTTCCTTGCGCAGACATCGCGTTCGACGTCGCCTCCTAGCAATTGAAGTGGTCTATACAAGTTTGCGTACTGCCCGCCTTTAACCATTCGCACATCGTGCCGGTGGCGGGCGGACAGGTTCACGCGAGGCCAAAGCATATCGAGCGCTAAATCGCCAGTCATCGCTGTGGTCGTTCGGAATATCGAACATGCCGATCGGTGCTTCGTCCAGGATGACGGTCATCCGGCAGATTCGACCTTCTGCGGTGCGCCGACAAGAATTCCAGGGCAGGCTATTGGTGGAATACCCGAACAGGTTATAGTGACCCGAGTGAGAGAGGTCGGCACCCGGACCGGCCATGCGGGAGAAAATGATGGCCGTGGAAGAGCGACGCCTCGACAAGGCGCTGTGCGACTGGTTCGCCGATAGCGAAATCCTCGACACAACAATCGGCGGACTGCTGCGCGATCAGGCTGCGGCAAACGGCGCGCGCGACGCGCTGCTGGAAGGCCAGAGCGATGGCAGCGTTGGGCGACGCTGGACCTATGCCGAGTTGCTGGACGATGCCGAGCGGCTCGCCAAGGGGCTGGCCACGAGATTCCAGCCGGGAGAGCGAATTGCCGTGTGGGCACCCAACATCCCGGAATGGGTGCTGGTGGAATATGCCGCGGCGCTGGCTGGTCTTACCTTGGTGACAGTGAACCCGTCCTACCAGAAGCGCGAACTGCAATACGTGTTGCAGCAAAGCACGTCTGTCGGGCTGTTCATGATCGACGAGTTTCGCGGCAACCCGATGGGAAGAATCGCTGCCGAAGCGGCGGAGGACCTGCCTGCCCTGCGCGAGGTGATCGACATGACGGACGCGGCGCAGTTGTTCACCGATCCTACGGGCACCTTGCCCCAGGTCGATACGAACGATGCGGCGCAGATTCAGTACACCAGCGGCACGACGGGCTTTCCGAAAGGCGTGGTTCTCTCGCACCGCAACCTGACCAACAATGCCCGTCTGTTCGTCGAGGTGGGGGAGATGCCTCAGAAGCTGGGCGCGCTCGGGCTCACGCCGCTGTTCCACACCATGGGTTGCTCCATGGGTGTGCTGGGCGCTCTCCAGTCTTCGGGTGCCTATTGCCCCTTGCTGGCCTTCGATCCGGGCGCAGCGCTTGATCTGGTGCAGAACGAGAAGTTGAGCTGGACGATCTGCGTGCCCACGATGGCTGTAGCCATGGTCGCGGCGCAAAAGGCGCAGCCTCGCGATCTCTCCTCGCTCCAGCGCATCGGGATCGGCGGTGCGTCGGTAGCACCCGAACTGGCGCGCGCGGTGCACGATGTGCTGGGGGCCAATACGCTGGTCGCCTACGGCCAGACCGAAAGCAGCCCGCTCATCACTAGCGGCAGGCCGGACGACTCGTTCGAAAAGATCATCACGACGGTCGGTCAGCCTGCGCTTGGCTGCGAGGTGGGCATCTTCGACCCGGAGACGAATGAGGTGGTCGGGTGCGGCGAAGTGGGCGAAATTCGTTCACGGTCTGCGTCCACCATGCTGGGCTACAACGACGATCCCGAAGCCACCGTAGCGACGATAGACGCGCAAGGGTGGCTACGAACCGGCGATCTGGGCACGATGGACGATCAGGGCTATGTGAAGGTTACAGGCCGGGTGAAGGATATGATCATTCGGGGCGGCGAGAACCTGTTCCCCGCAGAGATCGAGAATGTGCTGCTGGAACATCCCGACATTGCCGAATGCGCCGTTGTCGGCGTACCTGATGAGGTGCTGGGAGAAGCGGTTGCCGCTTTTGTACGTATGGAAGACGGCGCGAAGTTCGATGCGGATGCGCTGCGGGCGCATTGCCGTTCGCAGATCAGTCCGCAAAAATGTCCGGCGCACTGGCAACAGGTCGACGAATGGCCGCTGACGGGTTCGGGCAAGATCCGCAAGTTCAAATTGCGGGACAAGTGGGTGGCCGAACACTCCGGCTAGGCATGGACCGGCCATCTCGCCGGTCTGTCTGCAGATGGCTTAGTTCCGAGGCGGCTTTCCCTTGGCGCGGTGGCGACTGCGCCATAGCGCGCCGCCGCCCACCAGTCCCAGAGCGCCCAGCAGCGCCAGCGCGCCGACCCAGGCAATCGCCAGGCCCAGCGCGCCCGTGATGGCCATCACGAAATGCACCAGGAATTCCAGAACGCTCTGCACAGTTGATTGAACCTCCCAGGCTTGCGCGCCATGCCCCTTGTGGGGCTATGCATTGCGCATGACAATCGTCTGCGTCGGTCGTGCCACTTTCGATCTGGGCTATGCCTGCCCAAGCTTCCCGATTGAGGACGGGAAGATTTCGGCCACGCATTTCTGGGCAGGGGCAGGGGGCTCTGCGCTGAACGGGGCCATCACGGCTCGGACACTTGGCAGCGACGTGCGATTGTTCACCTTGCTGGGCACAGGCAGCTTTGCCGACAGCGTTCGTGCCGAACTGCAAAGTTTCGATGTACCAGTTCGCGATTTCGCTGCGACAGGTGAGCAGGTCCTGCCGGTTTCCAGCATTATCGTGGTGCCCGGTGGCGGAACCCGCACGATCATCGACCAGCAACCCGAACAGATGCCACTGCGCGACCCGCCCGATAGCGAATGTCTCGATGGTGTCAGCGTCCTCTATTGCGACGGCTTCCTGCCCGAGATCGCCGTGCCCCTTGCGACCATGGCGCGTCGGCGCGGCATCCCGGTGGTGCTGGATGGCGGATCGTGGAAACCGTGGACAGACAAACTGATTGCGCATGTCGACCATGCCGTGGTGTCGGAGCGATTTCATCCGCCCGGCCGGCACGAAGCCGATATCATCGACGCTGTCCGCGCGCTCGGCCCTTCGGTCGCCGCGATCACCCGTGGGCCGGGGCCGATAGCATGGAGTGCTGACGACCGCTGCGGCGAGATTACGCCGCCGCAGGTTGATGCCATCGACACGCTTGGTGCAGGCGACATCTTCCACGGCGCATATTGCCACTTTCTGTCGAAGGGTGAGCAGGTGCCGGACGCCCTTGCCCATGCCGCCGAAGTGGCCGCACAAAGCTGCCGCTATCATGGAACGCGCGCCTGGATCGGCGCGCGCCGATAGGTCAGTCCTCAAGCACCATGCGTACGAAGTCGACCGTCTGGCGCGTGGCTGCGGCAAATTCCATCGCCGTGATCTGAAAACTGCCGAATTGCGTGAATTCCTCGGGCTTCATGCCTTCGTATTCGTAAGCCTGCCGGAATGCAGGCAGCTTCATCAGCTTCTCGATGCTGGCCTTGTCCGGCTCTCGTTCGATTGCCTTGGGATCGAAGGGGGCTAACTCGTCCTCAACTTCCATCAACTGTTTGATGTATCCCGGCGGGCAGGTGTAGACCATGTCCGAACCGGCGAAATCCTGAAGCTGGCGGGTTACCGTGCGGCCCTGCTTATCCTTCTCTATGCGCAAGGAACATTGCAGCATCTTGGACGGATGATCGATCTGCTTGCCGTGCCAGTAGGCGCGTTTCAGCACGGCCTCCTCGCCATCGCGGATTTCGTCCATCGACAGATCGATCCCGCGCTGCTCGGCCTGCTTTTTCCAATCGCTTTTCTCGCCGAGGCGGCTGGCCATGTGGGTGATGACGCTGCGCCATTTGCTCAGGTCCACGCCCGCAGCCCTGGCGCGAAGGAGACCGGCCGATACGGCAGCGCGGCACCGCACATATTGGGCCACGGTGAAGGCGGTTGTGTTGTTGGTGGAGATGCCGCGCGCGGTCAGCTCTTCCAGCACTTCGTAGCCTTCCTTGGAGCCGGGCAGTTTCACCATCACGTTGTCGCCCATTGCGGCGATCGACAGGCCCTGCTCAAGCATGGCGTCGCCATCCGTCACGAAGCGTGGATCAACCTGGCCCGACAGCATGCCGTACTTGTAGCCGGACTTCTCGTACAAGGGGCGGATCGCATCGGCACCCACCTTCACGAGGTGCAGGTACATCTTCCAGTACACGCCTTCCACATCGAGCGAGGGATCGTCGGCCGCGATATCCTTCACCAGCTTGCGCCAGCCCTCGGGGTCAAGCTGAACGGCCTGCAAGGACAGGGGCGGATTGGTGGTGACCCCGCGAAACCCCATTTCGGCAGGCGCATCGGGATCGTACAGCCGGGTCAGTTGCTCCTCCCACTCGTCGGCCATGCCATCAGGCGCGTCGGCCACGGTCTCTTCCTTCCAGCTGGGAAATACGAGCGGGGAACTGTCCCACCAGATTTCCGCATCGGGATTGGTATCGGCGAGCTTTTCGAGGACGTGTTTGGTCATGCGGATGGTCTCCAGTAACTTTGCAAGGCCCTTCGCACCGGCAGGCGGGCCTAGTCAAATGTCGGCAGTATCTTGCCCTGTCTTGCCGATGACGGGCCGGTTCTCATAGCAGGCCCGCTCGATCACCTATGCTTCAGGCGGGTAGCCTAGGTTCGCCTCTCGGTGAACCGGCCGTGCTTACGATAGCGCACCATCCAGCGATCGAGGAACAGCGAGAGCGGCTTCGGATTAACTCCCAGCTTCGCGAGGCCGGGGGTTCCCCTGCTGGCCACGCTGCCTTCTTCAAGCATCGCCAGCTGGTCAGCATTGATCGGCGTCAGCGGCATTGATGCGAAGATCTTTGCCAGCGGCGTGGGCATGGGGAACAGCGTGCGATCGCGCCCCTGCCCATCTGCAATCATCTTGTGGATCTGCATCATCGTAAGCTTTTCCGGCCCGGCAGCCTCGTAAGCCTTTGCGCCGTGTGCACCCGGATTTTCAAGAGCGGCGGTAACGCCCGCAGCCACATCATCCACCCACACGACCTGGAATTCGCTGTCTGCGCCGAACACGGGCATGATCGGCATCATCTTTACCAGGTCCGCAAACATCGGCACCAGTCCGTCTTCCTCGCCGAATACGACTGAAGGGCGGATGACGGTTGCCTTTGGGAACGCCTCCAGCACCTGGCGCTCACCGTCGGCCTTGGTCCGGTAATAGCCCGTTTCGGCCTCCGGGTCGGCGCCGATCGCGGAGATGTAAACAAAGCTGCTCGCTCCGCCTTGCGTAGCCGCGCGCGCAGCGTGCCCAGCGCCGTCGGCTTGCAGTGCCTGCTGGTTGCCGTCGAAAGCCCCGATCAGATAGACCACGGCATCCGACCCTTTCACGCAGGCTTCTATGCTGCGCTTGTCCATGGCGTTGCAGCGGGCGAATTGCAGCTGACCCAGGTTGGCAAGCGGCTTCAGCTTGAACGCCTTCTCCGGCTCTCGCGCGGCAATCCGCACGCGCGCGCCGCGCTCCAGCAGATCCTGCGCCACGTGGCTGCCGATAAAGCCATTTCCGCCAATAAGGGTAACCAGCTTGCCGTCGAGCGGTGAATTGCGTGCCATGTGCGCGTTAGGTCCTTCGCGAAGGGTTGTTTCGTCCGGCTCGCCCTTTGCCCGAAACGGACGTGGCCTTCAATGCCTGCTTAGGGCCCGAACTGCCGGATACGCCGAAGGCCGGGCGATTTTTCTGCAGCGATGCGATACGACTCGTTGACACCATGCCCCACCTGCCTTATCGGCGCGCACCTACCCGGCGACAGCGGCACAGGCCGCACACGCCAAGGTGCCCAGATGGCGGAATTGGTAGACGCGCTAGCTTCAGGTGCTAGTACTCGCAAGGGTGTGGAGGTTCGAGTCCTCTTCTGGGCACCATTTGTTCTCATCAGAACGTTCCAAAACATTGCAGAAATGGCGGAATTCTGCCATTCTTGACCTCTAGCGCAGAAAGCGAGGTCTTGTTTTGTTCCGCTTTGTTCCAACGTCTGTGGGGGCCTCGGCTGGGGGCTCCAGCTCAAAAGCCCCCAAATCGCACGAAAGTGAGGCCCCCAAATGAGCCTCAATGTGCAGGAAATCAAAGGCTTCCGGGCTGCCGACAAGTCATACAAGAAATACGACTCGCGGGGGCTGCTGCTTTTGGTGAAGCCGAACGGCTCCAAGCTCTGGTATTTCAAGTACCGCTTTGGCGGTAAGGAGAAGAAGCTGCCCATCGGCGCGTTCCCTGAGATCAGCTTGTCGCAAGCGCGCCAGCTTCGCGACCGAGCACGGCTCAAGGTTTCCGATGGCATCGATCCAATGCTGGAGCGTAAGCGCAAGAAGGCCAGGATCAAGCTAGGTGCGGAGAACACCTTCGAGGTCATCGCCAATAAGTACATCGACGAGAAGATGGTGCCCGAAGGCAGGGCAGAGGCCACGCTGCGCAAGGCGCGCTGGTTCCTCGAACTGCTCAAGCCAGCGATCGGCAATATGCCAATCAACGATGTCGATCCGCAGTTGATGCTGGCGGCGCTCAAGAAACTCGAAGCCAAAGGTAATCTCGAGACAGCGAAGAAGTGCCGCTCCTTCGCAAGCCGGGTGTTCCGGCATGGAGCTGCGCTTGGCCAGTGCCAAACCGATCCGACTTCGATCCTGCAGGGTGCACTGGTCACGCCCAAAGCACGGCACTACGCGGCGATCCTCGAACCAGAGAAGTTGGGCGGGCTGCTCCGTGCTATCGATGATTTCGAATGTTACCCGGCGACGAAGTTCGCGCTGAAGATCGCACCCCATGTCTTTGTGCGACCCGGTGAGCTTCGCCACGGCGAGTGGAACGAGATCGATTGGGACAAGGCCACCTGGACAATACCGGAAGGCAAGATGAAGGCGCGGCGGGCCCATGTGGTGCCGCTATCACGCCAAGTGTTGGACCTGTTGCGAGAGCTCAAACCAATTACCGGCAGCAAGGGCTACATCTTCCCGGCGTTCCATACGAACCAGCGCCCGATGAGCGAGAATACGATCAACGCGGCATTTCGGCGTATGGGGTTCACTAAAGAAGAAGTGACGGCACACGGACTGCGCTCGACTGCTTCAACGATGTTAAATGAAAGCGGCCTCTGGCATCCTGACGCCATCGAGCGGGCACTCGCTCATGGTGACAGCAACGCTATTCGTGGCGTCTACAATCGCGGGAACTACTGGGATGAACGCGTAAAGATGGCGCAATGGTGGAGCGACTATCTTGATGAGCTTCGACAACGCGGAGCGAGTCGCTGACTGCAATTTGAGATGGTGGCGGCTTTGCGCCCTATTCCAATCGTTCGACCGTAGATCGATAAAATCCAATTATGGCCGTTCAGTTGGGCGCCGTCCGCATGCTTCCTGATGTTGCGTGAGCAAAATAGCGGACAAGCGTCTGTTGATTCAGAAATCGCGCACCGGCTACTTAGAGGACGGGAAATTAGGGTAGCCGACATGGTGAAAAATTCTCATTCGCAGCATATCGTCACGCACTGTCGGTCATAATAAAGAGAATGAATTGTCCCAGTTCCAGCCAGTATCAGATCTTGCGGCCCGGCTAATTGCCGCCAAAAGCCAGCGGGCGATGGTCGCGCTGCTTCGGAACCAAGTCCGCCAACCCACGTCGAAGTCACTCGCCTCGGATGTCAAGGCTCATGTCCAATTGCTGGCAAAGTATCTAAACGATAACCGCGCGGGCGAAGCAATCGCGACGGCACTCGCCATGATGTTTCTCGACGCGGATCATGCCATCGCCTGCATGCGGCGCGAGGGTGTTTTGCGAGCATCGCGGTATGAATTCCGGGGATCTCTGATCGGCAGGGTTGCCAAGGCCGCGCTCAGCGTGCGCGAGCTGCTGACGGCGTCCCCTGACCGAATCGTGTATCTCGAATCGGTCGTGGCGCTTTCGCGCCTCGCCGGCAACGCCCGGGCACTACAGAAAGAGATAGAGACGACGATCCGGTCGCGCCATGCCGTGGTACTGAAGACCGTATTCGTGATGGTTAACACCTTGTTCTACCACGGCTGGTTGAACGACCATGAGGCAAGCTCCCTGAGCGGCCATCGCTACTCCTCGGAAGAGTATGCTGAAGCGGCCTCGCTCGTGTTGCGCACCTACGCTTCTATGTTTCCGGTCGATGGCGTCAGCTTCACACATGTGGACACGGACGCTTTCACGAAGAACGCGCTCGTCTACGAGCGGTTGCTTGTTGCCGCTATCCGCCTTACGAAGTTCAGGGAAGCCGAGTTCTTCATCGACGGCCTTCCGTACCGCGCCGACAGTGCGGATCAGACCGTCACCATCTCCTCCATCGATCCCGACCTCGAGCGCTCCGTCCGACTTGGCTACATCCAGTCACAGAACCAGGGAATGATCCGCTACACGCACCTGCAGCAGACAAAGCCTGCGATCTCCATGCGCTCTGTTATCGACCGCGGCTTCGAGCGGGGCAGCTTCGGGGAGATGCTTGAGCTGGTTGAACAACCGATACGTAGATTGGTTTTGCGCCTGCCGGCCGTGCCTGAAATTTTCGAAGAGTTCTTCGCGCGCGACGATCTGTTTCTCGACGAACTCCAAATGCTCCTCGCGCTCGACGTCGACAACTTCGGCACGTTCGAGGAATTGATCTTTTCGATCACCGACCACGTCACCTCGATGGACGTCTTTAAGGTGCAGCGCTACTTCAACTTTCTCAGTTGCGCCTATCAGCGACGTCTTTCGGACCTGAAGGACGAGTCCGAGCGCGGGGAGTTGACCCTGACCTCGACTTTGCTCGTCATCCGTCACGACGACCTTATAAAGCAGATGGAGCTGATTTTCGGCGATGTGGACAAAGCCGTTGAGATCGTCTCCCTCCTGACGATGGAGCCGGGCGAGCCGCACCTCGACCTACAGTATCGCCCTTTCTTGGATACCGGGGGCTACTACGTCATAGCGCCGCACGTTGTCGCGGCTTCAAACCTCGTGCGTAACACGATCGTCGCCAACCGTCTCCGGTCTGCCGCCATTGGCCCCAAGGACCGCGTGGTCCAAGCTGTAACGGAGGCGCTGGGTTGCGCAGGCTTCCTCGTCCATAGCGACTTTGAGGTGAAGGTTGCTGGCCAAGAGTTGGAACTGGACGTTGTCGCCTGGCGCGATCGGTCGCTCTTCCTGTTCGAGTGCAAAAACGCTTACCATCCGGTGTCCGTCCACGAGATGCGCAACAGCTGGGATCATATTCGCAGCGCCAGGAAGCAGCTCGACAAGCGGCACAAGATCCTAGCGAACACCAATAATCGGGAGGTCCTCTTTCAGAAGCTCGGGTGGGATGTCGACGCGTCCTGCGAAGTCCACACCGGTATTGTCATCGGTAACCGGGTCTTCCACGGAGCAAACTTAAACGGACACCCAATCCGGCAGGCCCACGAACTGATCAACGTCCTAACGAGCGGACGCATCGTCGCGGATGAGGACAGCCTATCATTTTGGCGAGGTCCTGACTTCCAAACCGCAGATTTAATTGCCTATCTTGGTCCCGCGTCGATTGCTACGGATCAGCTGGCGGCGCTGGATCCTCGCGAATGGCGCTATTCGATGGGATACCGAGACCTCGCGTTCTCATCGTACGTACTCGACATGATTAAGTGGGACCGTGAACTGCGTGCGAGGCATGGACCGCCCGTGATTGGTGGGAGGCGGCAGGGTTTGAGCTGATCTCGGGAAATTGCTTTCGGTTAGATGCCACCGCATCGCTTGTAACTGTCGCCGACCAGTCATTGCTGCTGTGGATCGGTTTGAAGGATTGGGGGATAGATGAGTGGAAGCCAAGGCAGACAGCCTTCCGATCAACAAAACGAGGGCGATAGCATCGACCTCTTTATATCGCGAGAAGAGTTGATCGCTCGCTTGGCTGACGACGTCCGGCTTTACGATCCTGATCGCCAGAGCGGCTTCGAGCGGATGTCACGAGAGCGCTTCGAGGCGCTTGCACTCTGGGGCCTGCCGCAGGACTTTAGGGACGAGTGCTCGCCCACATCCTTCTGGTCAGCCGACCGGGAGCGGCTCCTCGCCGTGGTCTATCTTAAGGGTGGTCCCGGCAAAGTGGGCCTCGCGGTGATCGCTCGCGATGGCGAGGGACGCTACCGCCCGGTTGGACATCAGCGAGGCCTTCCGACGGTCCGGGCCGCCGAAGACATGCTGCGCGGCAACATGGGGCTATCGGCCCTCGAACTCAAACCAACCCTAAAGCCATTGCCCGACCAGCCCAAAGGGACCGACCTATTCTCGCCGATCGCCGAAGTAGATGAAACGGCCCTGCATCCCGGCTTCAGAATCCTTCGAGACGGCGTAGCGCAGCGCGGGGCGAAAGCGCTAATGGCCGAGCTTTCGCGCTGGGTGCCCGACTTGGACGGCAACCTCGCCCGAGACTTCCAAACGACAGGTTACAGCGCCCGCGTCTGGGAGATTTACCTGTCATTCGCGTTCCGCGAAATGGGCTTCCGGTTACGTCACGATCATCAGTCACCCGACTACCACTTGGAGCGAAACGGGATCGAGCTTTTCGTGGAGGCGACTACCGCTAACGCACCCGACACCCGCGCTGTGGCGACAACGGGCGGAGAACCGCCTCCCGTTCCTGATGATCGATGGTCATTCCTTGAAAAGGAAATGACACTGAAGTTCGGGTCGCCCCTACATACCAAAGTCGGCAAGCGCTACTGGGAGCTTGATCACGTCAAGGGAAAGCCATTCGTACTGGCGATCGCCGACTTCCACGCGCAAGCCTCGATGACTTGGTCGCATACAGCGCTGCCTATCTATTTATATGGTCGTTCCGCCGCCGTCAGCACCGGACCTGATGGCCGCGAATATGGCGAGGAAAAGCGTATTGACGCCTTCGAGAAGGGCTCGAACCAGATACTTCCGTTTTTCGAGCAGGATGGGACGGAGAACGTGTCGGCCGTGCTGTTTAGCAACGCGGGTACGATCGCTAAGTTCAACCGCATGGCGGTGCGTGCTGGCTTTGGTGATCGGTTCGTTACCCTCCGGCGGTCTGGTGGCTGGAACGACCCACGCCCAGACGCCTACGAGGCCATCCCTTTCGATTTTGACGTGGAGGATCCCGCTTACTGGGAAGGTTGGGCCGACGAACTCGAGCTACACCACAATCCGCGAGCGCTCTACCCCATTGACGACGCGCTGTTTCCTAACATTGCAAACTTCCGGATCGAGGATGGCGAGGGGGTTTGGAGAGGCCCATCGCCACGTGTCCTATTCTCTCGCACCGTGACGCTCGATCTTCTTGGCCGCGAAATCAACGACGATCATCAGCCTGCCGCCGGTGCAGAGGATGCCGCGGGAAAGGCCTCCCGCCGCTCTCCCTAGTGTTCAGACCGCGCTTTGACCTAAGGACGGTGATACGGCGCCCCTGACACTTGCCGACACGGAGTTGCATTGCCGATGCGTAATGCAAAGCTGTAAAAACAAAGGCAACTATCGATGAAAGTTCGCTTCTAACGTCTCGTCGGCTGAAAGCTGTCGATCCGCCAATGGTTCAATTCCAGTCCACCCACTCGAAGGCCGGGCACTAAGCGCCCGGTTCCTTCTTCTCGTCGTCCAACGGCGTGCGCAGGACGATCCGGCCATTGATAGGCACCACTTCCAATTGAAGCGAAAGCCCTTTGCGGTCGCGGTGGAACCACGCGGCTCCGATGCGGGTCCAGAAACCCTTGTCGCCCTTGTTGGCGACATGCCAGGCAAGGAATTCCGGCGGGTTAGTCTCCTGCGCGGGTGCGGTATTGCTGCGTGCCATGATGATTTCCTTTCGTGTCTGGTGGCTCGTTGCACCAACGGAAGGGCCGCACGGCCAAGGGCAGAATTCGTGTTCAACACGGGTGCGGAGCGAACTGGCGCGGGCCGGGCATTGAAGGCTGACCGCGTGCGGCCAGTTGGGTGCTTGAGAACGAAGCCGCCCGATCGAAGGGAATTCAAACACATGCCAAACCGTCACACTTGCGCCCTCGATCGCTCTCGCCCAAACGTTCAGCATACTGGTCGGATCGGATTTGCAGCGGGTAGTAGCGACACCGTAGCGAAACACGCGGCCTGCGAACGAGCGGCATTTCTTCGCAGTCTCGTGCTTACCAGTGGCTTCCAGACGTTTGAGAGGAGCCAGGACTTCGAATGGCTCGATCTCGTTGATGGGTCGGTTCCCGATGGCAGGTGCAAGCTTGTCGAGGAAATAGTTGGCCTTGACGATCGTGCCATCGGCGCGGCCATTCTGGACCATCATCTGTTCAATATACTCACGTGCGACTGCTTCGAACGTCTGTGCAGAAAGGAACTCCGCGCGGATTTTCCGCTTCCGCTTCTCAAAAGCCGGGTCGCCCCCTGAAGCAACAGCTCGTCGCGCCTCGTAGGCCGCGTCTCGCGCTTGCTTGAGGCTGATGTCGGGATAGCTGCCGATGCAGAGCTTCTTTTGCGCGCCGCCGATCCGGTATCGGAAACGCCAAAGTTTACCGCCGGTCGGCGTGACCTCAACATACAGGCCACGCTCATCGGTTACCTTGTACGGCTTATCCTTGGGCTTGAGTGCGCGGAGGCGAGTATCTGTCAGAGGCATGTGGGGGCCTTTTCATCTGGGCCTTTGCGAAATGGCCTCAAAAGGCCCACAAAAGTGTCTGGAACCCCCGAGAACAGGCGGGACGATCCGGAACGATCCAAGGGCCAAATCCCTAGGATTTCTGCGGGTTTTATAGATTATTTGGGAGAACGTGAGAAGAACAAATGGTGCCAGAAGAGGACTCGATCGGGCCGCCTAACACGTTGATTTCTGGAGTTCTTCATTCAGCCTCTCAGGCTTAGAACCATCACACTTACCATCAGCCAAGTACGCTGTAGCGGTTCGACGTCAAAACCAGGCAACCTCGCGAGATATCGGCTGACTTCTTCGACAGAGTTGCGATCCGGTCTGCGCGGGTTGAGACCCAGACCGCTGTCTGTCAGAACCCAACCGCAACTGGTAACGCCTTCAAGCGGAGTTGCGATGATGTCCGGTTTAGCTAGATGCTTCATGGGTGCGTCGGCCCTACTTCTCCAGACTGACGTGACGCCCAAAGGCAGACTGAGCAAACCAACCCAAGCATCAGCCAGAATCCAGTTAGAACGACCGCGACCATGAATTGGAGCGTTGTCGGTTTGACGCGATCCGCGACCAACCGGTTGAGCAAAGCGATAGCCGCGCCCATGAAGGTGACCTGTTTCGCGCAGTTCAATGCAACTACCAGCAGGCCCGAGAGAACAAAAATTAGCATTCAGATGCAGCGTCCGCTGGCATTGACAGATGCTTTTTGCTGGCCTTCGCAACCCGACGGCCAACGCCGTAGGAGGCCGGCAGGCCCCTACATCATCACTGACGTCCCTGCTCTTCGCCATGGGCGAACAGGGCCTGCATGAATGCGGAATCGAACTGCTCGTCTGGGAAGGCGTCATCATCGAAATCGTCACCGATCTGGTAGACCGCAAGCGTTACGCCATGATGGACGGCGAATTCGCGATAGGACCGTAGGATGTTCCTATCGGCATGGGCGATCATGGTTTCGATCGAGCGGCGCAGGATCGAAAAAGCCGTTGGCTCGACGCCTTCGACCTGCGGCGCAAGGCGGCCATTATACAGAATGGTGAAGGAGCCGTTAGTCACATCCGCTCGCTCACGGAGCTCGGCCTGTCCCCACAGGATGCTGGGCGGTATCGCGAGGAAGCTTCCTGCGGTGCCGCCGTCAACATGCATTTCGCGGAAGGGCTGCCCGTCCGCCTCGACATCGATCATTACGGGCGGCATCAGCGCAGGGACGCTCGAGGAGGCTAGAAGGAGACTCTCGATAAGATGCTCGCGGTTGGGCATCGGCGAGACGGCGATAGAACCCAGATCCCAGATCGTGCCGCGCTGCGTGTCAAGATTGGTCGTAGTTACCAGAAGGCGGCGACCCTTCCGGTGTTCCTCTGCGATCCGCTCGACAAGTTCGGGCGAAACCTCGCGCTCGATCATTTCGAGCAAGGGACGGCTGGTTGCAAAAGCTGGTCCACCGAGCAGCCCGGAGATCGCACGCTGACGGTAGATGTCGTCCGCGTCGATTGTCGTGTAGAGGCGGCGCAAAGCGTCGTCCTCGCTTGGACCTAGAAAAGCAAAAGGCGCGATAAGCGCGCCGGTGCTGACCCCGATGACGAGATCGAAGTCGGGCCGGTCGCCGCGTTTGCTCCAGCCCGTAAGGAAGCCTGCCGAGAAGGCTCCTTTGTCCGACCCGCTGGAGATGGCCAGCAGGTCGATCGGTTCGTCGTCACCCGAGGCTCGCCTCTCCGCCATCCAGCGATCATGCCATGGCCGGATAATCTCGATTGATGCCTCTGTATCGAACCGCGTGCCGGTGAAATCAACGAGTTGTCCACCCATCCGCGCCGCCGAGGAAACGTCTTCGCGCTCGGGCAGAGTTGCGCAGGCACCGAGCGCGGCAGAAAGGACGATCAAAAGCATCGCTCCCGGCGATGTCCGTCTTGGTATCCGCGAGGCGATACCAGGCCTGCGTCGCATGCTCCTATTTGCCATATCGCGCCATGAAGGTCTGATACGCGGCCGCAGCAATCCGGTGACATTCGTCGATCGACGCCTTCTCGCGCGAGCCGTACAAGCGCGGATCGAAAATCCCGACCTTGCAAAGTTCACTCAATTGCTGGGCGGCAAATTCATGATCGTCGCACGCTAGCTCGCCCCGCCCGGCCCATAGCGCGATCATGCTCGCTACTTCGCGGTTGCCGCGTTGGGGGCCGTTATACATGAAGGTCGAAGTAGCGAGCGGAAAGCGGTCGAAGCCGCCGATGCAGATGCGGCACAGACGCAGCACGTCGTCGTCACGCCCGAACATGCGTGCGAGGCGCGTGGTGATGACCTTGAGACCTTCGGTCGCGGTCATGTCGCGCAATTCCGGTGGTACGATCTCGCTGCGCACCCGGGTCAAGGAATGCTCGACCACCGCAACGTAAAGTGCGTTCTTGTCGCGAAAGTGATTGTAGAGCGTCGGCTTGGCGACTTTCGCCTCGCGCGCCACTGCATCCATGCTGGTACCCTCGTACCCCTCGCGTACGAACACGCGCTGAGCCCCGGCGAGAATCGCCGCCCGCTTCTTCGTCTGCGTGATCTTGTTCATCTGCTCCACTTCGTTCCGATCTGAAAGTGGCCATAGGCGATTCGGTTTCAGAAAGCCAACCCGAAGGTTCATGATGAACTTTTGGGTAGCTTTTCTGCTTGGCGTTCGGAATCGATATACCTATTGATCTCTCGCTAAGTTATTCGACATATTTCGTATCTTCTCCGCGCCTTAACGCGACTTTCGCGCAGGAGCGGCTGCTGAAATCCTTCAGGAACAAGCGACTGACTTAGCAAATTCGTTCTAGATTGTACTAGACGGTTCAGAGCGAATCGCCTAGCAGGCCAGCCCATTATGATCAGACTCACAATGCGACCAGGCCACCATCGCCGATGGATAGCCGCCGTTTTTTCGGCGGGTCTGGCAGGCTGCGCCACGGTCGGTCCTGATTACGAGCGGCCTCCTATCGAGGCGACAGCGACCGACTGGATCGATCGGGAAAGCGTACCGGTCGCCGAAGCGGAATTCATCGCCTGGTGGCGCAATCTGGGCGATCCGGTGCTCACTCGGCTGGTCGAAGCTTCGCTGCAGGACAATCTGACGATCCGACAGGCACTCCTTCGGGTCGAGGAAGCGCGGGCGCGACGCGCGCAAATCAGGGCTTCCGCGCTTCCATCGGTCGGAGCCGATGCCTCCGTCACCGCGCTGCAGCAAAGCCTCAACGCCAATCCGGGTTTTGCACAGATCCCCGGCTTTCAGCGAGAACTTGAAATCTACGATGTCGGGGGGTCGCTCGCCTGGCAGATCGACCTATGGGGCCAAACGCGCCGCGCTCTGGAAGCGGGCGATGCGCGCATCGAAGGCGCGATTGCAGCCGCCAACGGTGCACGGCTCGCCGTGGCCATCGAGACGGCTTCGACCTATCTTGCCCTGATCGGATACCAATCCGAGCGCGGCGCGCTTCTCGCCAGCATCGCGGCGCAGCGCGAACTGCTGGCGCTCTCGAATATTCAGCTTCGCGAGGGCGAAATATCGCGTGCCGACCTGCTGCTCGTTGAAAGCGAGCTCGCCCGCATCGAAGCCGAGCTTCCGCGCCTCGATGTCGAGATAAGGGCTGCTGCCCTGGCTCTCGGGCCGCTGATCGGCGGGTTGCCGGAACGAGAGATCGCGCTCGCGACCGAGGATCGGAACGAGGTCGCGCTGCTCGACGTGCCTGTCGGCCTGCGCGCCGATCTGCTCCGAAGGCGCCCCGATATCGCGCGCGCTGAACGCGAACTGGCGGCCGAGACCGCCGAGATTGGCGTCGCGAGGGCCGAGCTTTTCCCGCAGCTGCGCCTCAACGCGGCAGGGGGCTTCTCATCGATCGCGCTAGATACGCTCTTCGATGGCGACAGCACCAGCTATTCCATCGTGCCGTTTTTGTCGTGGCGCGTCTTCGAAGGCGGTCGAATCCGCGCGGAAATCGATCTCGCTCAGTTGGAAGCGCGCCGGGCTGCGCTTGCTTACGAGCAAAGCATTCTAACCGCGCTCGAGGAAACCGAGACGGCCATCGCCCGCTACGACCTGGGACGTGAGGCACTTGCACTGAGCGAGCGCGCCGCGACCCTTTCGGCAGAAAATTACCGCCTCGCCCGCATCCAGTTCCAGTACGGCGCGATCGACCAGCTTCGCTTGCAAGAGGCTGAGCGGGGTCTGCGGAATGCGGAACGCGGCCGAGCGATTGCCTATCGCCAGGCGAGTCTTGCCATGGCGGGGCTGTACGCCGCACTCGGCGGCGGCTGGCAGGCCGCACCATCGGGAGACCCATCGTGAAACATACCCTCGCCCTTTTTGGGTCAGCCTTCTTGCTGGCTGGCTGTTCCGAAACGGAAAAACCGCCCGAGCCCAGACCTGTCGCCTGGGTCGAAGTCGGCGCTTCGGAAACCACATCCGACGATCAAGTGACCTTCCCGGCGCGCGTACGCGCCGAACAGCGCGCGTCACTCAGCTTCGAAGTCGGTGGGACCCTCACCTCCGTACGCGCCGAGATCGGCGATCGGGTCGGACGCGGCGCGGTGGTCGCGACACTCGATTCCGCGACCTATCGCTTCAATGCCGCGTCTGCCGACGCGCAGGTCGTCGAAACCCGCGCGCGGCTTGCGCGCGCCCGACAGGAAGCGGAGCGACAGCGCGCGCTCTTTGCCGAGGGTGCAACCTCCGAGACGCGGCTGGAGACCGCCGATGCCGAGGTAAACAGTCTCGAGGCCCTTCTAGATGCCGGGCAGGCGCAGGCTGGCTCGGCGCGCGAGACGCTTTCCGATACCCGATTGCGCGCCCCCTTTTCGGGTCGTGTGGCGCGCAGGATCGTCGAGCCGGGCACCCAGGTCTCCCCCGGCCAGCCTGTGCTCGAGCTCGACGGTTTCGGAACCGAAGTGGTCTTCAGCGTCCCCGGAACGCTGCGCGATCGGCTTGCCACCGGTCAATCGGTCGAGGTGCTCCGACCGGGACGCGACGTGCCAGCTCTTGCGGCGACCATCACCGAGATTTCCAGCCGCGGCAGCGGGCCGGGCGCCTTCGAAATCGTCGCACGGGTGATGGCCGGTGAAGGGACGATCGAGCCCGGCGAGGTGGCCGAGGTTCGCCTGTCTCGCGACGCCGGTAACGAAGAACCGCGGCCACAGTCCGCCACTTACGCGATACCGCTGACCGCCATCATGCCCACCGGTCCCGATCGCGGAGAGGTATGGGTCGTCGACACGCAAACCGATAAAGTTTCCGCGCGCACCATCCGGTTCGAAGCGGCGAGCGAGAACCGCGTTACGGTAACGAGCGGGCTGAAGAGCGGCGACGTCGTCGTCAGCAAGGGAGCAGCCTTTCTGCAAACCGGTGAGCGCGTCAGTCTGATCGGCGCCGGCGCGCGGCGGTTCGCATCGTGAGCAATCTTTCGGAACTCGGCTTCCGCTACCGCGCGGCGGTTTTACTCATCGTCGTGCTCGCGATGATCTACGGCGTCGCGAGCTATTTCACGCTTCCCGCGCGCGAGGACCCCACGATCACTATCCGCGAAGCCGTGGTCGTTACCGCGCATCCGGGGATGGACGCGACACGGGTCGAGACCCTCATCACCACCCCGCTCGCCGAAGCTATCAAGACGATGCCCGAGGTCGACGAAGTGCGTGCCACTTCAATGGAGGGACAATCGATTATCCATGCCGAAGTCGCCTTCGCCACCGACGATCTTGATCAGGCGTGGGACGAACTGGACGAAAAGGTCGAGGAGACTGTGGGCCAGTTCCCTGAAGGTACGATGGCGCCAATCATCAACGACGAGTTCGGCGATGTCGCGGTCATTACGCTGGCGTTGCAATCTGCCGATTTCCCGATGGACGAGCTGGGCGATCTTGCGGAGCATGTGCGCGACCAGCTCTACACCATTCCCGGCACCAAGCGCGTCGACATCCTGGGTCGACCGCAGGAGCGGGTCTATATCGAGATGAGCAATGCGGTGCTCGCCCAACTCGGCGTTCCGCTCGATGCGGTCGCTGCGGCGCTCGCACAGCAGAACGTCGTGGCGCCCGGTGGCGCAATCGAGACCGAAAGCCGCCGATTGTCGATCGAACCGTCGGGCGCCTTCGAAACACTTGAAGACGTCAGAAACCTTTATCTCGACCTCGGCCCGGCAGGGACCATCCGGCTCGGCGATTACGCGCAGGTCAGCAAACGATCTATCGATCCTCCGTTGCAGCGCGCCTATTTCAACGGTGATCCTGCCATCGTCTTCGCCATCTCGATGGACGAGGCGCAAAGCGTGATCAACTACGCCGATCGCGCGCAGGAAACGATCGACGACGTGCGCCAGTCGCTGCCCGCGGGCATAACGCTTGAAACCATGACCTGGCAGGCCGAGCAGGTGAAGAACGCTGTCTACGGCGTTAGCTTCAACGTCCTCCAGACGTTCGCCATCGTGCTTGCGACCATGATCCTCTTCCTTGGCCTTCGCACGGGGCTCGTAATCGGCGCAGTGGTTCCTGCGGTCGTGCTGATCACACTCGCAATCATGGGCATGTACGGCATCAAGCTAGAGCGTATGAGCCTTGCAACCATCGTTATCGCGCTCGGCCTGCTGGTCGATAACGGCATTGTGATCGCGGAGGATTTCGAACAGCGCCTCGCCGAAGGCATCGACCGGCGCAAGGCTATCGGTCAGACGGGCGGAGAACTCGCCGGGCCGCTCCTCGCGTCGACACTCACCATTATCCTTGTGTTCCTGCCGCTCATGCTCGCGCAGCAGGAATCGGGTGAATACACGCGCAACATTTCGCTCGTCATCCTGATCGCTCTGTCGAGCTCTTGGCTGATCGCGGTCACGGTGATCCCCACCCTGTGCTATTGGTTCGCCAGGCCACCCGAGGAGCAACAGAAGGGCAAGATCAGGGCCAAGGTTGACGAAACGTTCGACTGGGGATCGGCGCGCTACGAGAAGCTTCTTCGCTGGGCGCTCGCGCATCGCAAGCTCTATCTTGGCGGCATGGCCGCGCTGTTTGCTATCGCAGCGGCATCGCTGCAGCTGGTTCCGCAACAATTCTTCCCCTCGTCCGACCGTGCGCAGATACTCGTCTATGCCGACATGCCCGTAGGAACCTCGAGCGTTGCGATGGACGAAAAGGTTCAGGCGATCTCCGAGTTCATTGACGATGACGAGCGCTATCCAGACTTCGACAGCGTGGCTTCCTATTCAGGGTTTGGGGGACCGCGCTTCGTGCTGTCGCTCGCACCATCGGACCCAGCCCCCAATAGGGGTTTCCTCGTCATCAACGCGAAGGACGCGGAGGTGCGCGATGCCGGTGTCGAGCAATTGCGGCAGGACATGGCCGTGGCCTTTCCCGACACTCGGATGCGGATCGCGGGGATGTTCCTCGGGCCGAGCGATCCCAACGTGATCCAGGTGCAGGTTCGCGGCCCGGACCCCGATGTCCTGCTTGAAACGGGCGACAAGCTCGCGGGCATCCTGCGCGAGGTCGAAGGGACGATCGACATCTTCTCCGATTGGGAAGAACCGTCCATGCAATACAGGGTCGAGGTCGACCAAGCGGCCGCGCGTGCGGCGGGCGTGACCTCGGCCGACGTCTCGCGTGCGCTCACGACCTATTTCTCGGGGCAATCCGTAGGCGTCTATCGCGACGGCGATGATCTCGCGCCGATCGTCATTCGTGCTCCCGAAATCGAGCGCACCGATCCGGCCCGACTGGAAGCGGTGACGCTTGTCGGGGCGGAAGGAGCGGTCGTACAGTTGGGTGAAGTAGCGATGGCTTCGCTTGTCCCGCAACGGGGACGCATCCAGAGCGAGAACCTGATCAAGACGCTCACGGTCGAAGCGCGTCCTACCTCGGTCACCCCGCAGGACATGGTTCCGATGGTGCAGGACAAGCTCGACGAGCTCGAGGCGATGCTGCCGCCGGGTCATCATATAGAATGGGACGGCATTATCGCCGAGAGCTCGGAAGGCACCAGCGCGCTGCTCGCCAATCTGCCCCTGATGATGGGGCTGATCGTCATCATGCTGGTGATCCAGTTCGGTGCGTTCCGACAGGCCGGTGTCGTTCTCCTAGTCGTTCCTCTGGGCGTGATCGGTGCGGCAGCCGGGCTTCATATCATGCAGGCCGATTTCGGCTTCATGGTGATCCTCGGCCTGTTCGCTCTGTTTGGCATTATCATCAACAATGCCATCGTTCTCGTCGACCGCTGCGAGATCGAGCGCAGTGAAGCGGAGAAACGTGCACACGATGAAGGCAAAACGCGCGACGATGCTGACGTTGAGCAAGTAGCCGAAGCGGTGGTCCAGGCCGGCATGCGCCGGTTCCGACCAATCCTGATGACGACGATCACCACGATCCTCGGACTCCTACCGCTCATCATCGGACAGGACGTGCTTTTCTACGGCTTGGCCAGCGCTATCGCGTTTGGTTTGGTGTTTGCTCTGGCAATCACATTGGGCGCGGTGCCCGTTCTGTACGCGTGGTTCTTTGGCGCACAGTCCGCCAGCTCGAAATCAGGAAAGTGATGATTGTACCGTCAACATCCGGGGCTCGTAATTGGCATTCGACATTCGTCAACTAAGATATGCAATCGCTGCAGCGGATCACGGCAGCTTTTATCGCGCCGCCCGCGCCCTTGATGTTGAACAATCAACGCTCAGTCGCTCAGTTATGAAGCTCTAACGATCGGTCGGCGCTCAGCTATTCTTGAGGTCACACTCGGGTGTAGCTCCAACGACCGCCGGGTTGCGATTTCTGCGCAGCGCCCGACCTATGGTCGCCAATGCGGACCGGATGATCGCCAACACGCGCGCGGCGGGCAGTGGCCGTGCAGGAGGTTTCGTTGTCGGGTTCAACAACTCCGTCTCTGCTGGAAACCTTCGTGCTACGCTGGTCGCCGCGCAACGCGAGAACCCTGACCTTAAAATCAACGGCGTCGAATCGGACCGCAGTGCACTTTTCGCGGGTCTCGACAGCGGCGAGATCGATATAGCCATCTTGATGGGCGAGATCGCCCGCGATGATTGTCGGCACGCCTCGTTCTGGAGCGAGCACGTCGTCGCTGCGATGTCGAAGGGTCACGCATTCTATGAGCGTGACACTGTCAACTGGACTGATCTGCGTGGGCAGCGCTTTATGCTGCCGACCGCCGATCCCGGCCCGGACATCCGCGACATGCTGATCGGTATGTCCCCCGTCAGCACCTATGGCACAGATTTGAGGTTGTGATTCAAGGAGGATTTGGGCTTCGTCGTAGTGACGAAGGAACGAATCTATGGACGCCTCCCGCGCAAGGTAGTTTCTCGATGTTGCTCCGGCATTGGATGCGTGAATCTATCCGGCCTGTTGATTGAGGTGTTTTCGCCCCTGGCCATGATGGGAATCCGCGCGGTTCAGTGCCTTTTAAGATGAGCGGCCTCGAGGGCCATCGTTCCTTACAGGCTGTGAAGCGGCGGTCCGTGCCGTTACACCATCAAGTCTTCACCTCGCATTTGTAACCTCTGATCAGATTGCGGCCCGCTGCCCGAACGGTCACGCCATTTTGTAACTTTCGCCGCTTCGCAACATCGCCCAGGCCATGCGAGCAGTCTTGTTTGCCATGGCGACGAGTGTCTTGTTGTGGCCTGCCCTTGATTGCAGTTCCTGCGCCCATTTTGAACGCCGGTCGTCATGCTTGGCGATCCGCAGCAACGCAGACCGTGCACCATGTATCAGCTGGCGCCTCAGGTAATGATTGGCTCTGTTCCCGATACCACCGAGCCTTGGCTTTCCGCCGGTCGTGTATTGTCGCGGAACCAGTCCAATCCAGGCAGAAAGGGCTCGGCCGGATGCGAAGTGTCGGCCATCGTCAATTGCGGCGATGAGGGAGGTTGCGACAATCGGTCCTACCCCCGGCAGCGTAGTCAGACGTTTGCAACGATCGTCTCTCCGGCAGATATCAACCAGCATGTCATCCAGAGTGGATACTCTGGCATCCAAGTCGCGATACTCCTCGACGAGCTTCAGGAACAGGTCCTTCGCCAAGTGCGATAGTTCGGCAATTTCGATCATCTTGTCGACCTGCAGCCGGAACCGGGACGCACCTGCCGGCATGACGACGCCATACTCGGCCAAAAGACCACGAGTGTGATTGATCAACGCGGTGCGCTGCACGATCAGTCTGTCACGCGTTCGGTGCAGAGCTTGCAGATCCTGCTGTTCGACGCTCTTCAGCGGCACGAACCGCATGGTTGGCCTGTTGGCAGCTTCGAAAATGGCTTCGGCATCAACCGCATCATTCTTCGATCCCTTCACGAATGGCTTGACGAAACGCGGATGGATCAGGCGAACGGCATAACTCAGCGCCTCGAAGACGCGGCCCCAGTGGTGTGAACTGGCGCAGGCTTCCATCGCGACCGACTGCGGTTGCAATCTGGTCACCGCATCGACCAGCTTTGCCCTGCTAACCTTCCGCGAGATTACCTCACCTTCGCAAGTGATCCCGTAGATGTGAAAAGACTGCTTGCCCAAATCGATCGCTAGCATTTGCATGTGATGAACTCCTCTTCCCGGTCGCTGTGGCAACATGCTCGGCCCGCTTGCGGGAGGCGTCCATCCCATAAGATGAAGCCCAAATCCTCAAGGTCCAAATTGCCTGCCGAGCAGGTGGTCAAGGACATCCGCCGCAAGACCCGTCGGCATTTTTCATCGGAAGACAAGATCAGGATCGTGCTGGAAGGCCTGCGCGGCGATGACTCGATAGCTGAGTTGTGCCGCAAGGAAGGCATTGCCCAGAGCCTGTACTACACCTGGTCCAAGGAGTTCATGGAGGCCGGCAAACGCCGCCTGGCTGGCGACACCGCCCGTGCAGCGACTACGGACGAAGTCAGGGATCTGCGCCGTGAGGCCCGCGATCTGAAGGAATGCGTGGCCGACCTCATCCTGGAGAA
>CANKZR010000003.1 GCA_947488625.1 uncultured Sphingomonadaceae bacterium
GTTCTCTTCATCTCGTCCGTCCTTCTGTCAGGGCCGGACTCTAATCATACTTGGAGGAATATCAGGGGGTCACGTCATCTGTAGGCTACACTCCAGACAGAGTGGAAAGGCCGTGATTGGGGCCGAAGCCCGGTCGGGCAAGAAGGCATAGTCTGAAACCCCTTTCAGTTTGAAGGGGGACAACTTCGTTTCATTTCGTTTCTCTTTACACTTCTATGGGTTAGGTTCCATTGAATAGGAAAGTAGAATGGCTCAAGAGCCCGAAAAGAAGATCAAATATTCGATTCACCTCGCGACGGAGTCCGTGAAGGACCTCGCCGATTTCCTCACAGAAAATGCAAGAGCTAAGTCGATTCAGATTGAATTGCGCAAGGCCTTTCCGTTCGAGTGCGCCTTGTATCACAAGCCGACTATCAACTCGGTGCCCGGCTGGGCAACGAAGCTCGATGATTTCTTCGAAATTGACGGGAAGATTCGGTCGGCTTCATCGGCCGCTGTGGTGCTGTTCAAATACAAGAACAGGGTATTCGCCTGCTCGTACGGGCATGGTCATACCATGCTCAACAGCGATAGGCGGGAGAATGATTTCGGGTTGTTGGTGGCGGCCAATTCACTTTCAGACGAGAATGTAAAACTGGTCGAGAAAGCCAACCTCGGTAGTGTCATCCGCGATGCTACTCAGGCGGCGGGTATTACGAGGCTTCAGGAGTTCAATGTCGATAGAGCGTTGAGCCTTGTTCGGAAACTTAGCGGCAACGCGAAGGACGGTAACTCCGCGCTTAGTGGAGCCAGTTCGATTACACTCATATCCGACAAAGATGTCGGCGAACTCCATGAGCTCGGAGAAGCGCTCCTAGATTTATATACCGCGACCAGCTACAAAAAAACGGCGTTTGGGATTATCGACAAGATCAAACCCGTTCTTGATGTGGAGCTCGTAAAAAAGCTCGACCAGGCGCTTCTGGACGATTTGAATTCCGAAGGTCCGTCCTTCGAACTTGGGGCACCAGAAATCGATACCGAGCCAATCGGCTACATGACGATATCGGGAGCAAAGTCTCGGGCACAATACCCCGACATCTCGCTAGCTACGTTTCTGGATGTGGTTGGCGATCTGGAAACGACAGACGATCTTCACGCGTACTGCGTTGTGACCCACAACATCGATGGAACGCATCGCTTGAAGGAATGGACGCTTTACAGGGGGCTCGTTGGTTCAATCGTCGATGGGACGAAAAGATATGCTCTGAATGAGGGGAAATGGTACCGGATCGATGAGGCTCTACAAGAGTCGGCCAACGACGCTTTCGCGAAGGCATCGAAGGGTTGGGACAAAGCATACTTGCCGTGGCCAATCATTACGCGCGGGAAAAAGGGTAAGACCTCTGTTTATGAACCAGAGGGCGACTTCAACAAGCGTGTAGCGAACGCCGATCCTAACTTGTTGCTATTTGACGCGGACCTCGTTCCAATTCCCAACACGCCGGGGCCGGGTGTCGAAATTTGCGACCTATTCGACGTGAAGCAAAAAAGGCTCATCCACGTCAAGAAGAGCGGTCGGCGATCGAGCGTGATCAGCCACTTCCTCACTCAGGGCATGAACTCAGCCAAATTTTTGCGAACATATGACCAGATACGGAATGAGTTTTTCAACCGCTTGGAGAAGCTCGTCGACCCAGCGACACTCGCTGATCTTCAGAACTCATTCCCATACGATTGGACCGTCGAATTCAAATTTGGGGATTTCCCCAATCAATCAGGTGACTACACGATCCCCTTCTTTTCGCGTGTGACGCTCGATGAAACGAAGCGCGAAATCGAAGCCCTTGGGTACAAGGCCGTCGAGGTGTCGTTCATCAAGCTATCTAATCCGTAATCGGACGAAGACCGGTCAGTCACGATAATCCCGTATCGCGTGCTGATCGAGCTTCTTTGCCGGTACGAGCTTGTAGTGGCGCTCTTCCACGACTTTGATTTCCTCATCCTGTATCGTCAACTCGAAGAGCGCGACGATATCGTCGTCCATGAATTGCGCCGCAATCGCCTTGCACCGCATGCCTGGGAATTTCTGCTCAACGAACTTGATATCTTGCGTCGCCTGCACGATGCCGATCTGGTCCTTCCCGCCTTTGGCCTGGACAGGAATGATGTAATGGCAGCCGCGCTTGTCGATCCCGACATAGAGCTCATCGATCTCGATCTGGCCGATCCCTTTGACGGTCGTGCGTAGATGGTTTTGCAGGCTGTAGGTGGTGAGGCTAAGAAAGGTGTCTATCAAGCGATTATACCGGACAATCGCCAAGAGCGCTTGCTCGTCGTCAAGCGCGTAGGCGCGAATGACCTCGGGCGTGGCATCGGGGATATCGATGCGAGCAAGATCATCGCGCGGAATGACGCGGCTGATCTTGACGAGCGAAAAGCGGTAACGTGACCGCCCCGCAAGCTCGATAATCCATTCCATCCCTTCAGGCTGGGTCGCGATGATCTTGGAAGGCAGATCGTTCCTGAACCGGAAGGAATAGATCACATCGCCAACATTGTCCGGCAGTGCGATATCCAATGTCACGGCAGCGTCTTTGATTTCCTGCCGGGTGAAATCCAACGCGGTTGCCCCAGGGCTATAGTGATCTAAGAAAATCTTCTCGATCAGCGCCTCGTAGCGGTTTGGACTCTTAGGCATATGCAGTCTGCTCAGCGATGCGTTCGCGTTCGATATCGACCTGCTTGCGCTTAGTGGCTCCGCTTTTGCGGTCGCGGCGGCTAGGTAGCGGTTCGACGCCGAAATAATCGGATGCGCCGGTCAGATCGAAAGACAGCAGCTCTTCCTCGCCAAGTGGCAAGACTTGTTCCGGCCTGAGCGGCATGGCACCGAGTGCCTTCATCACTTGTGCCGCAATGGCCCTTGCGAGAGGCGGGGGCACTGCATTTCCGATCTGCCGCGCGCCATGCCACTTGGTGATATTGAAACGAAACCAGTCGGGAAAGCCGTGCAAGCGCGCCATTTCTCGTACAGTTACGCAACGATCATAGCGATAATGGATCGGCCTCGGGCTCGTGAAGGCTCCTCGTGCGCCGTCCGTACCGGCGCGCAGCGTATTCGATACGCCGTCATGCGCGAGCTTGTAAAAGCGGCTGATCGGTTCAACTGATCCGGGTTCGGTTTCGGCAAAGCGATTACGGGAAATGTCAGTATGCTGCGTGCGGTAGCTCGATGTCAGGCTGGTCGGATCCCAATCTCGAACATATCCGAAGTGCCACGCATCGTTTGTTAAACAACGCAACTCAGCGGCGTAATCCGAAGGAGGGCCGAATGAAGTTGTCCGGACAGAATCGGTATTGGCCAGCGTTTGGAACCGGTCGGCATCAGGAAGATCGTCAAGCGCGTCCTCGGCAGTCGGGCCGGCCGGAAGGCCTGCAATTGCCTTGTTGCGTCCAGCAAGATTGGTGAATGGCGCAGGATACTCCGGCAATTTCTCTCCCTTGCGGCACCCGAAGAGAATGAGGCGCTCGCGGAACTGCGGCGTGCCATAGTGACCGGCATTAAGCACCTTCCAGGGCAGGCGCACCTCGTATCCAACATCATCGAAGGCCTCGACTAGCTCCTTTAGGAAAGCCTTATGTTTTCCTACCGTCAATCCTTTGACGTTCTCGAAAACGAACGTGCGTGCGCGAAGCTCAGAAACGATCCGCACAAAATCCAGCACAAGCTTGTTACGCGGATCGGCAAGGACACGGTGACCGATGAGCGAGAATCCCTGGCACGGCGCGCCGCCAAACACGCAATCGACAGTCGTGTTGCCGATCCCGGCGAACTTGCGGATGTCATCGCCGCTGAGTCCAGCGACAGATTGCGGAATGACAGCGGTGTCGGGGAAATTGTATTTATGGACTGCGCAATGAACGGGATCGATTTCGACCGCTGCGGCAATATCGAATCCGGCCTGCTCGAAGCCGAGGCTCAAGCCTCCCGCCCCTGCAAATAAGTCTATCCCCACCGGTCTCATGCACTGCTGTCCTTCAATTTGATTTTCGTCGATTCATCATTCAGTCTATCGTGGGCTGCCCGGCCTGTCGATCGAAATTTAGGATTCATCCACAAAGGCTTGAAGGCGCGCTGTGAGCTGTTCGGTTTCCTTGATTTCACACTGCCAGACGACGAGCACTTTCCATCCCAACGACTCAAGATGTTCTTTTTTCGTTCTATCACGTTCCACGTTACGTGCAAGCTTGGGAAGCCAATAGTCTGATCGGGATTTGGGCGGTTGGCCTTTGGCACATCCATGGGCATGCCAAAAGCAGCCATGAACGAAGATTACCTTCCGGTGGCGGGGTAGGACGATATCAGGTTTGCCAGGTAAGTCTTTGCGGTGAAGTCGGAAGCGAAGGCCCAAGGCGTGCAGTATCCGCCTAACCTTCATTTCCGGCCCGGTGTTCTTGGTGCCAACGGCCTGCATGATGCGCCGACGCTGTTCTGGGCTGCGCGTATCCACCGGAACAGTCTACCTTCCGGCCAATACCAAATGGAAGATAGATTTCAAATTCAGTCCGAACACAAGAACTCAGCAGCCTTAGCCGCCGCGCTCGCGGCAGTGAAGATCGCCCGGTTGTCGGCCTTGAGCACCTTCAGCCAGCTGGCGAGGTAGCTGGCGTGATCCGGGCGCGGGCTGGTGGAAAGGCCAAGGTCGCCGCAAAGGAAGGCTGAACCAAGCTCGGCCACCAGCTCTTCCATGGCATAGGCATCGTCACCGAACCGCTTGCCGAACGTCCGCGCCAGCCGGTGGTCAGCGCCAGACCAATGGACGAGCTCGTGCAGCAAGGTGGCATACCAGTTCTGCGCCGCGCTGCCGCTGGCCGTTGCGAAGAACCGCTCGCGGTCTGGCATGGTGATCGTGTCGGTAGAAGGGGTGTAGTGAGCGCTGTCGCCATGGATGCGCACGCTGGCACCTGTGCCCGTAACGAAGCTGTCCGCCTGCGGGATAGGGTCGAAGTCTCCACCGTCCGGCACTTCGGGCAGAGCGTAGCCTTCGACTTGGCTGGCGTTGAACACATGCGATGCCTGCGCAAAGATGCGGGTCGAACTGTCTCTTTCCTCGGCCTGATCGTCCTCGCGCTTGTCGATGATCTTGTAGAACACGATGGGCGAAGCCTTTTCGCCCTTGCGAACCTGGGCACCAAGCGACTGCCACTGGCGATAGGTTGCCCAGAGACCGTGCCCGAAGTCCTGCGCTTCGGCGCTGGCCCAAAGGGCGAGCACGTTGACGCCGCGATAGGCTTTGCCGGTCGCTGCATTCACGGGGCGCGAAAGCGGCGCGGAGCTGCGATGCCAAGGGAGCGAGAACTTGTCGGTACCGCGTTCAAGGGCGGCGATGATCTGGTTGGTGATCGTATCGTAGATGCTGGCGGTTGTGGTGCTGGCCATGGTGAAAGTCCTTCGTCCAATCGTTGGGAACGCGGATGAAGGGACGGGCCGGATTGGTCGGGCGGGTCAGCGGTTACGCGGAACAGGCAACACGGGAGGGCTTCAGCCCGAATGGAGCGGGCAGGCTGTTGATCCCGTCCGGCACGGTCTGTCGAAGAGGAGCAGTTCATTCCAACGGCAGGGCGAAGGACGCCATGGCCTGCCACCCCAGAGCTATTCGATCATCATCCCATCCCGGCACCTATTGCCTTTGACTTTCCGGATTCGGGAGTGCTCGCGGTCATGGCTGTTTGCTTCTCGCCAGCGCGCTCGTAGATTGCGCGGACAAGCAGGTTCTTATCGTCGGTGACAACCACAGCCTCTGCCCTGGCGCGTGACAGCGCGACATAGAGCATCTTCTGGTCGACCAGATTGCTGGAGCGGCTGTCGGCGTGAATCAGGACACGCTCGGCAGTCTGGCCCTGGGCTGCGTGAGCGGTCTGAACATAGGCATGGCGCAAATGGGCGTCGCGAGGATCGGAGAGATCGAGCTTCTGCTCTCGTCCGTTGGCGAGGTTCACGGTTGCCCGCCCTCGGTCCGAATCGATGCTTGTGACGGTTCCGCCAAGGCCATTGACCCGTCCGGCATGGCGGTCGTTGCGGGTGAACTGCACGCGGTCGCCGGTGCGCAGTTCCATGGGTTTCGGCTCGAACACCTCGGCTTTGCCAGCACCCCACTGCCGGGGCTGCCAGTCCAGCGAACGACCGTCGCGGCCTTCCAGAGCTATGCGCCCGCGGTCTGGATCGACAGCGGCAATCGCGAAGCTCTGACCCCTCCGCACGCCCTTGGCGGCATAGTCGCGGCTGAACCGGACGACATCGCCAATGGCATAGCTTGCTGCCTCGCGCGCCTCGGCACGGGTGAGGCCTTTCGCTTCAAGAGCGTGGAACCGGACCGCATCAGCAGACAGCTCGCCGCGCCCGGTCAGCTTTGCGCGGATCATGCCGGTTAGCCTGTCCCGGCCTTCGCGCGATGGTTCGATAACCAGCGTTTGCGCGCGCTCTGAGGATGACAACGCCAGATAGTGCCGGGCCATCGCCACAAGGCGCTCTTCCGGCGTCGTGCCCTCGATCACCTTGCCGCCGCCTCGTTCCAGCGCGGCCAGTGCCTTGCCCGCATGGCCCTCGATAGAGGCCATGACGGCTTCGCGGGTGTCGGCGTTGGTCTGCCGGACCACTTCAGCAAGCTTCGCGGTGGCCATGCCTGCCTGCTGCAATTGAGCGAAGGCCGCGCCAGCGCCCACCGAACCCAGCTGCCTCACATCGCCGACCAGGACAAGCCTGGCTCCGGCCTTGTCGGCGCGGGTCATGAGTTTCGCCATATCGTGCGCCGAAAGCATTGAGGCTTCATCGACGATCCAGACGGCGTCCTTCCCCGCTGTTTTCGCCTCGGGCGCGAGCAATTGCCGCGCCACGGTATCGCCGCGCAGTCCCAACGCCTCGCCCAGCACGGTCGCCGCCGATGCGGTTGGCGCGAGCGCAGCCACGGCAAGTCCTCCCCGCTGGGCCTCGCGAGCATAGGTTGCAAGCACGGTCGTGGTCTTGGCGGTCCCGGCATAGCCCTGGACGGCAGCAACGCGATCCCGCGAGGTAAGCAAGTCGGCGGTTGCGTGCCTCTGGTCATCGGTCCAGGCATAGCCGGATCGGGCTGACTGCCGTGCCGCGCGCTCGATGGTCCGTGCTGCCGCCACCGGACTGGCGAGCGCTTGCGCCATGCCGCGTCCCGCCTCCTCAAGGCCCAGCATTGTGCGCTCGGTTGCGATAGCCTGCGGCGTCGTGAACCCGGCAAACTCCGCGTCGCGCCGGTCAAGGAAGGTGCGCGGGACTAGCTCACCGCGTTCTCCGGCCTCGGCAATCGCAGCACTGATGGCGCCGTGCCCGGCTTTGCCAAAGGCAAAGTCTCCGGCTTCGCGCGCAAGTGCGCTGGCAGAGAATACGGCCTCTCGTTCGGACAGCTTGGCAGCGGCCCAGGTCACCGCCTGTCGCGCCAGCAATTCCGGGCTGGCAGTTGCTTTGCTGCTCTTGGCCCGCTCCCTCGCTTGCCCGATCAGCCTGTCTCGCGCTTCCTTGTCGAACCCGTTGGCATCGGCAGTCGCCCGCCAGTCGGCCCGCAAGGTGCGATGATCCGCACTGGTCTTGGCTTCCCGCGTATCGAGCGCGGCGATCTGCTTTTCGGCGGCGCTCGCTTCCGCGCGATTGGTGCCGCGCTCGGCAAGCCGGGCATCGATTGCTGCTGTGCGCTGGCTCAGCGCTTCAACGGCCTTTTCCGGAACACCTGCGATCTCGAACAGCGAGTCCTTGCCCGACTCTATCCGGTAACCGAGTGCAGCAACGCTGTGCGCCAGCTCCTGCCGGTAGATCGCGCCGATTTCCTTTTGCAGCTGGTAAAAGGCGCGCGGCTCGAGGCTGCGCCAGTTGCCATCCTTGTCCTGCGTCGCGTTGAGGATAACGCCGTGGGTGTGCAGCTGCGGGTCCTGTGCCCTGCTTGTGGCATGGCGAAAGGTGGCAATGGCGAGATTGCCGGTCGTTTCGCGCCGCACCTCGCCGCCATGTCTGATCCGGGTTGCTGCCATGTGCGTTTCGACATGGGCGAGCGCCACTTTCACCGCCGCGCCATGCGCCTTGATGAGCCGCTTGTCGCCCGCAACCTCGGCCATGATCGAGACTGACTTGGGCGCGGACAGGGTGATGTCCCAGCCTGGCCGGTGCTCGACCTTGCCATCGCGCGTGGTGCCGAGCTGCTGTCCGGCAGCGCGGCCTTCGAGCAATTCGGCAAATTTCTCTCGATCGACCTCGCCCGACAGACCCAGCTTTTCGGCTGCCTCACCGAACCATTCGGACGGAGCCATGCCGCCTTCGGCATAGTAGTCATCGGCTTCGTAATAGCTGGCAGCCTGACTGGCACTCGACAGGGCCGAGACCGATGCGACCATCAAACCGGTCCCGGCTTGGCGTCGGGCTCGGCACCTTTTGCAATCTCGCTGACCCGGCTCCACAGCGTGCCCGCCGGATCGCCTGGAACGTAGCCGGGCTGACGCGGCTCGCCACGCCGGGTGATGTGATCGGCGGTGAGACCGATACGCGCGACCGGCAGGCCATCGGGGAGCAGCAGATAGCCCTGATGCGGGCTTAGCCGTAGCTCGCTTTCAAGCACGGCGGGACGGAATTGCCGCTGGGTCGCGATGGTAGTGCGCGGCACTTCGCTGCCAATCGAGAGCGTATCGGTGGCGACACGCAATTCCACCTCGCACTGGCCGATTGTCTCGCTCGCCCATTTGCGGGTTTCCTGATCGACGGTTTGCAGAAACAGCTTGGTATTGCAGCATGCCAGCATGGCCTCGGCGATGTTGGCACCGTAGCGGTTGCGCATCTGCCCGAGCGCCTGAAAGGTGAGCACGATCGCAGCGCCAAACTTGCGGCCCTCTGGCAGGAGCCGGGCAAGATTCTCGACGCGCGGCAGGTCGGCCAGCTCGTCGAGCACGAACCAGATGCGGCGGTCCGGCGATGGCGACAGACCCAGCACCGCACTCGCCGCACATTCGAGCCAGCACGCCATGAGCGGCTTGGACGCTTCGAAATAGTCTTCCTTGCGAGGAACGAAAATCCAGGGCCTCGCACCCTCACATTTGTCCAGGTTGGCAATGAAGTCGCGGAAGGCGAAGCGGTCCTCTTCCTCATCTTCGACCTTGAGGAACTGGATCAGGTTAGCCGCCTTGGCGAGCATGAACAGAACGCTGCCGGTGGCACGGTCAGCGTCATTGGCAAAGGTGCGGGCGGACGACGTGTGCCCCAGCCATTCCTTCAACTGCTCCTTGTCCTTGACCTGCAAGGCTTCGAGCAATGCTTCGAGGCTGCAGTTCTTTTCAGCCCAGAGCGAGCGGATCATGTTGGCGACAAGGATACGGCTGGTTTCCAGCCAGACATCGTCATCCTGGCTGCTGGTTTCCGATACCAGCTGGCGAGCTATCCGATCCGCGTCGGCGGGGTGCGATATCTCGTCGAAGGGCGTCCAGAAGGAGCAGCGCGCATCGAAGGGATTGAGGATGATGTCCCCGCGCGCGGGGTTGTAATAGTGCGCGATGAACTCGCCCGATGTGTCATAGACCAGCGCTGCTTCGCCGCGTCTCTCGATTCCGTCGAGCATCTGGCGAAGGGCAGTGGTCTTGCCGCTGCCGGTGGTGCCGAGAAAAGCGAAATGACGGGTCTCGATCCGGCGCGGGATCGGCACCGGCCCGATGCGCAAGGCATTCGTGGCACAATACTGCGCGGTCTGCGAAGCGACGTCGTCTTCGCTCGCAAGGCGAGTCCCGCCAAGAACCCGGTCGGCCAGCGTATCCTTGCCCTGCGCGGACATGGTGCGCTGGATCAGCCAGACGGCCAGAAAGCCAATGACGAGTCCGAGGAACGCGCCTCCGCTCGATACTCTCACGGCTTTCCAGAGCGCGCCTTCAATGAACGGATCGCTGGCAAAGCCGGACGCGGACACGGTCCAGTACTTGCCTTCCATCGACACGTTCATCATCATGTCCTTGCCCGCCATTTCACCAAGCAGGGTGAGCAGTTTCGCGCCAAGGCACTGGCTCGCAACCTTGAGCTCTGCGGGGAGCATCTTGAACTGGGGTGCGATGATCGCCCCGGCCCCGGTCGAGGCCAGGATCAGCTTCGAAAAGAAGCCGAAGCGCTGCTGCCATTGCGCCATGCGCACGCGCCACAAGGCGTGTGCGCGGGTAACAAAATCTACTCCCGTGCTCATGGCTCCATCTCCAGGGCAAGCGAGCGCTGGCGCTCGAACGCGGCCCGCGCTTCGGCTGCAATTGTCTCGTCGGATTTCTTCGTCCCCAGCGCTGCATGGCGAGCGTAAGCGTAGGCCGCACAGGCAGTGAACAGGGTGCGGTCAAGCACCCGTTCAGCCTCTGCCAGGCGCTCCGATATTGCCCCGATCTCGCGCGCCAGTTCGGCGAGATCGGTCTCCTTGTCGGTGCCGTGGAGCATGGCGAGAAAGCCTGCTTCCACGACCCGCCCCAGCATGGCGTAGTCGCTCAGGCCTCTGCGCCTGGCGAAGTCAGCCAGCACCCGATATTGCGACGGACTGAGGCGCACCGTCTGCGCCCGCGAGCTCATCGGTCCGCTCCGGTGGCGATGCTATCCGCCATCGCGAAGAATGGCGGAATTGCGCGGGTTCTGGACAACGGACTTGAACGAGATGCTATACGCATCCCCTCAAACCCGCAGAAATCCTCGATGCACGCGTGCGTGGGGTGTGTATGAAAATTCCGGGTCCGATACGAAGTATCGTGGCCCTTTCCTTCTCCCGTTTTTTTCCGGTCATTTGGCATGGGCGTCTTGCTCCATGCTTGCCGTTGGAGGCGTCGCAGACAGGATCAGATTTTTGGCAACATGATCGTCGTAGTAGCGCTCGCGCGATGGGCGGCAGGGCAATTGGCGACCCGCCATATCCGGGCGTGTAAACCAGCGGTAAAGGACCAGATCGATCGCAGACCGTACCTCAACCGCGAGCAGGTTGGTCTCTGCAGGCGTGAGGTCCAGCCACCCGAATTCGGTGCGAAGCTGGCTGCCAAGCGGATACCCGGTCCCGTCTCTGCCCAAGTAGACGGGGCCTTCAACGGTGAGGCCGCAATCGTGGCCCTCAAACCGCTCGCGGACCGGGCGCTCGTACCAGAGCCAAGGGTGCAAGGTGAGCCGTCGGGCGCGCCCATCGGCGTTGTCTTCAACGAGCAATTCGACGAGCTGGGCCGCGCGCTCTTCTTCATCGCTCGGAAGGCGAGCAATCAGCCAGCCATGCTTCTGCAGGGCCGCGTTGATAAGGGAAAGGATGGACATGGGGGAGATGCTTTCTGCGGGCCATTGCCCGCCTTGGGGGGGTCAATAGCTGCGCAGGGGGAGGGCCTCGATCCACTCCTCGATGTCAGTGGAACGCCAGCGGATACGTCCGCCGCCAATGTCTATGGGATGAGGAAAGGCACCCCGGCGAATGCGTCGCCAGATCGTTGTCCGGCTGCGAATGCCAGTCAGGCGCATGACCTCATGGCAGGTGAGTAGTTCGATATTCGACATGACAGACTCCTTCGTCTCAAGGTTCTGTCACCGTTGCCGCACTCCCCTGCGACGATGGGTTGCTTTCAGTTTGCCGTTACGGATCGTGCAATCAGATGTTCAACTCAGCGCCACCCTTGGCTTAGGTGACGCTGGCCAAGCTATGCGAATCGCAATGCTGTAGGAAAGAACAAAAAGAGAACCAATGCCGTTCCGCATTGGCGGGTGGACGATGTTGGATCGCTATGGACAGTCCGGGACTGAAAGAATTTTTCCCGCTGGTGTCCGCTCCGGGCCAATGCAGAACCGATTCTATGGTTCTGGTGCAGCGGGAGACCGGTTTTCACGCGAATCGCAGCTTGAACCGATATGACAAACAAACGCGCTTTCGCTTTGCACGTTGATGCGGACATGCAAAGAAAACGCGGAAATCTTTACACGTTAGCGGAATTGCCGATGCAGCAACTTGGGCCGGACAATGCCATCTGGGACGATGGCGAATGGATCAGCTGGGACGAGATCAACGAGCAAATCCAGTACAAGGAATGGCGGGCAAAATATCCCAATGCCGATCTGTCGCTGGTCTCGATATTCGAGGACCTGATCTGCACCGCAGAGCAGTATCACATGCACACGGGCAAGCACCTGCAGGTGTATGGCGATATCGGAGAACTCTACGGGGCGATTACGCACGGCATCAAGCTGCATCGCAACTACGCTCAAGGATCTGACGGACGGCTCGGCAATGACCTGGTCGAGGTCAAGACAATCACGCCTTTCAAGAGCAATGACCGGGTTACGCTGAACCTCAGACGGAATTTCAGTATGGTGTTTCTGGTTAAGATAACGTCCGACTTCGAGGTGCGCGGGAAGCTCATTCCACGCAAATCCTTGCCGCGTGTGAAGGGTGACAAACTGGTTCTTGAATGGGCTGATATCGGGACTGAGTGAATCCCGAATTCAGCTGTCCTTGGCCTTCAAGGTGCCAGAGGCAACGGGTATCCGGCCATGTCCGCAAATTGACGTGCGACTGCCCTCACCTTGGCCTCATCGACATCCATTTCTGCGATGAAGGCCAACTGGACTGCCAGTGCAATCTCTGAGAAGAAAGCGAAAGCAGCGGCATTGTGTGCCTGCACGCTCGAAGGGTCTGCGATAAGCGCTGCGAGCTGATGAGCGGATTGCTCGGTCCGATAGGGACCGTTCACCGTTGCCAACACCTGTGCAGTTAGTTTGCTCATCGCAGCTCTCACCGAAAGAGTTCCCATCAGGGAAGATGCATCCGGTTGGACCGTCAAGGCAAGGATGGGCTGCGGGGAATGTGATGCCAAAAGGGCATTTATCCCGCGTTTATTGAAAATTGGATATTTGTGGGATAAATCGCAGCGATGGCTGTGATCCAACCATTCTCTGCCGAACAGGAACGCGCGCTCATCAACATGCGCCAGCGCTATGACGCGTGGATCGAGGCCGAGCGCGAACTCTATGCGATGCCATACGACCTGAGGCGCAAGAAGGTCGGCGAATACGAGTATCTCTATGAGATATTCGATCGCAGCGGGAACGGGAAAAGTCTCGGTGCCTGGGACGACGAAAAGGAAGTCCAGTTTGAGGATTACAAGGCAGCAAAAGCTTCCTTGAAGGAGCGCCGCGACGGCGCACAGGATGCTCTTAATGAGAGCAGCCGGATTGCTCGCGCACTGCGCTTGCCGATGCTGTCTGCGGACGCCGGCCCCATTCTCCGTGAGGCAGACAGACGGTCGCTTCTCGGTAGTCACCTGCTTGTCGTCGGCACCAACGCAATGGCAGCCTATGCCATCGAAGCTGCTGGCACGTTCCGCGATGTGCCCGATGAAACCGAAGACTTCGATCTCGCCTGGACGGCTGACGAACCGGAAGACGGAACGCAGCTTTGGGACATGCTCAAGGCGGTCGATCCGACGTTTACGATCAACACCGAGCGGGAATTCCAAGCGCGCAATGCGAAGGCCTATGAAGTTGAATTGCTGGTCGCGCCATCGCGCGTTGCTACGCTTGCCGGGAAGGATCGGCCAAGACCCGTTCCGCTACCCGAACAGGAATGGCTCCTGCCGGGTCGACGGGTAGATCAGGTTGTCCCATGCCGCGATGGCAGCCCGGCGCGTATCGTCGCACCTGACCCCCGCTGGTTCGCGCTCCACAAACTTTGGTTGGGCGCTCAGGCCAAGCGGAACCCGCTTAAGCGGCGCAAGGACACGGTGCAGGGAGCAGCGCTACTGAACGCGGTTGCCGAGGCGATGCCTCACTATTCGCTGGATCATGTGTTTGTGGAATGCCTGCCTGATGAGCTAGTGCCCTATTGGGAGGAGTGGGCGAAGGCGCGCGGATAACTGCTGAATTCAGTTACTCGGTTGGGGCAAAATGGCTGGTTTTTCCCGAAAATTTGCTGTAAAGAAGGAGCATTGAAATTATTGAGTTTTTTCGGGGATGGGACCCAAATCCTCTGGCAAAAATACATTCTGGGGGCACCGACGGGGGCCTCACTTAAGTAACCAAGGTCAAGATTCTCGCAGTTTTGCGACATTCTGAGAGCGGTTCGAGTCCTCTTCTGGGCACCAGCATTTCTCAAGGGTTTGAGAAGTCAATAATACCCTGACAACCCTGAAATTATGGCTGACTGCTACATTTGCACCGGCAGCGACTAGCGTGCGTGGCGACCTCCATTACCGCGGCGCGCTCTGACGTTTCCGTAAGATCGTGATCAGTGGGATTAGCACCCTTTCCCTCATGGTCGGTTAGACCGCGATCAGATAGGGTGGTCCTTACAGCGAAGGACTGCCAGCCGGCGAAGCGCAGGATGATCGCAAAGAAGATTTCCGCCTTTTTCTGGTGAAGATCACTCCGGTTCGCCGGGGTCGAACGACGCTATGATCCGCATCATGGCTACTTCTGCCTCGTGAATAACAAAAGATGGGTTTGGAACGGCTGGCGCCGGTCATTCCTTCATGCAGTGTTCCAAAGCATTGCGAAGGGAAACAGATGCATATTTTGGCTATCGCTTTGGGGGGGTGTGTCCGAGGAGAACCACGTTACGGAATTACGGAGGATACCGGCGGACATATAACCTATGTGCTGGGTGCCATGCGCGCTCTTGCGCAGCGCGATGATGTTTCCCGTGCCGAAATCGTTACACGCCTGTTCGAAGATGCCGAACTGGGCGGTGTGCACAATGAAAGTAGCGAACGGCTATCCGCAAAACTGTCGATTACGCGCATAGACAGTGGAAACCGCCGCTATCTTTCCAAGGAAGCACTCGCTGCTGACCTGCCAAATTTCACGCAAGCTCTGATTGCGCAATTGCGCGGCAGAGAACGCTTACCCGACGTGATTCACGCGCATTTCGCCGATGCGGCCGAGGTGGCCCGCGCCGTGCGCGATGCTCTTGGTATTCCTTTCATCTACACGGCCCATTCGCTTGCGATCGATAAGCGCGAGGCCGATCATAGCGCTTGCCTGGATCTGGAGAACCGGATCTCGCAGGAAAACCGTGCGATAGGCTCCGCCGACGCAGTTGTCGGGTCTTCGCGCGACGAATGCGAGCGGCAGCTTCTCCAGTATCCGGCGGCGGACGAGACGCGCATTCACTGCATCCGCCCCGGGATCGAACAGGTGTCGGCAGCGCCTGAGGATATCGTCGAGGCCGAGAAGCTGATTGCACCGTTCCTGCGCGATCCCCGCAAGGCCATCATTCTCGCCATAGCAAGGCCAGTGCGGAAGAAGAACCTGGTCACCCTGGTGGAGGCCTACGCGCGCAACCCACGATTGCAGGAACGTGCGAACCTGGTGATCCTTCCCGGATTGCGCCGGTCGATCGGTCGTGGAGAAGCGGAACAGGTGGCGGTCCTTCGTGAACTGGTCGATACGATCGACCGACACGATCTGCATGGCAAGGTGGCCTATCCGCGACAGCACGACCCGTCCCAGGTGCGCGGATTGTATGCCCTGGCACGCAAGACGGGAGGTGTTTTCGTAAATCCCGCCCTCATCGAGCCGTTCGGACTGACTATCCTGGAAGCTGCTGCCAACGGCCTGCCCGTGGTTGCTACCTGCCGTGGAGGCCCGAAGGATATCGTGGGTGAAATCGAACATGGCATACTCGTCGAGCCGACGGACCATGTTGCGATTGGCGAGGCAATCGAGGCACTGCTGTCGAACCCGTCGGCATGGCAGATCGCTTCGCGCAATGCGCAGAAGAACATCGTTGGTCTAACCTGGAGCGCTTATGCCAGCAGCTTGCGAAAGGTTGCTGGCAGCGTGGTGCGCTCTGCCGTTGTCCGTCGGGGCTCGCATGCACCGCGCACTTTGCTGGTATGCGACATCGACAACACGTTGACGGGGTGTCGCAAGTCGGCTGATCGCCTGTCGCGCTACCTCGCAAAGCATGATGATATTGCCTTTGCAGTGGCGACGGGCCGATCCCTGGTCGAAGCGCGCCGCCTGGTGCGCGATTGGGACCTGCCCGAACCGATGGCATGGATCACGTCGGTCGGCACCGAGATTCACTGGTCGCACGGTAGGCAGCTCAAGGCGGACCACAGCTATGCAGAGAGGATTGCGGATCGCTGGAATGGAGACGCGGTGAGAGTTGCGCTGCAATCCAGTGCTTTCCTGACTGCACAGGGTACGGTTGACCAACGTCGTTTCAAGGCAAGCTATTTCCTCGACGACCCGAGCAAGTTGCTTGCGGTTCGCCACGCCGTTTCTGCGACAAATGTAGCCGCGCGCATCGTGTTCAGCCATGAACGCTTGCTCGATATTCTCCCGGCCAAGGCAGGCAAGGCCGCGGCATTGTCGCATGTGGCCGAACAGCTTGGGCTGCCCATGGACCGCGTCATCGCGGCAGGAGACAGCGGGAATGACCTTGATATGCTGCAGGAATGTCCGAACGCTATCGTAGTCGCCAATTGCGAACCCGAACTTCGAACGTTGAGCACGCGCGGCCGGGCCTATCAGGCGCGTAGCAATCACGCGGCTGGCGTGCTGGAGGGGCTTGAGGTCTATCTGGACAAGATGAACACATCGCCGATGGAGCAGGCCGCGTGAGCCGCGCTGATGGCCCGATAGGGTATTTCGTTCATCATCAGGGCCGCGGCCATGCAGAGCGAGCCGCCGCAATCGCCAACGAATTGGCGCGTGATCGCGACATTGTCCTTTTTTGCGCGCGAACCGACATTTTTCCCGAACTGTCGAGCAGCGTCGAGATCAAGAAAATCCCGTCCTTGTTCGAAGCGGAAGACGAGAGCGGCGAGCAGATCGAAGCGGACCTGCCCGATACACTGCATTGCGCGCCGCTGGGGTGGCCATCCATCAGCACAGCCATTGCGACGATTACCGGCTGGTTTGCCGCAGCGAAACCGGCGCTCTTCATTACCGACGTGTCGGCAGAACTGGGGCAACTGGCGCGCATAGCTTCTGTGCCGCACATGGCGGTTTTGCAGCATGGGGATCGCGACGACCCCGGACACATGGCCTCCTATCGCGGCGCGGTAACCCTGCTGGCGCCCTATGCGGCTGAATTGGAGCAATCCGATCGACCGGCCTGGATGCGCGAGCGAACGATTTATGCCCCCGGCGTGGGCGTCGATTGTTCACGGATCAAGGACCGAGAAGCTGCGCGGGCCAGGCTCGGCCTTGATCCGGATCTTGATCTTGTCGTGGTGGTCGGCGGCGGTGGCGGTACCGGCCTGCCTTCCGCTCCTTTAACATTGGGTGCGCGGGCAGAGCCGGCGAGTGAATGGGTTACGTTGGGCAAGATCCAGACTGAATGGCACGAAACCGCGCCATCCAATCTGCGCCATCTGGGCTGGGTCGAGAACCCGGAAGACTGGATCTCGGCCGCTGACAGGCTGGTGTCCAGTTGCGGTAATACCACGGTTCACATGATAGCGGCGGCGGGCAAGCCATGGGTGGTCGTCCCCGAGTGGCGTTATTTTGCCGAACAATTGCGCAAGGCAGAGGCGCTCGACGCTGCAGGGGCGGCGGCCATGGCACGGCAATGGCCTGCCAGCGCGGCCGACTGGCAACGGCTATGGATGGCTGCGGGCGCGATCGTTCCAGAGACCCAGCGCGCCCTGGTGAAAAGCGATGCGGCGAAAATTGCCGCGAGCGAGATCAACGGCGTGATCGACAGGATCTGGCTCAAGATGCAAGGACGGACGAACCTAATCGAGGTTGCCGGATCGTGAACATTTCGGTCTGTACGTTGGCGTTCGGACGTCAGGAACACCTTGCAAATCTCGTGCGCGGCCTGTGCCAGAGCACCTGTGTGCCGGATGAGCTTGTCATAGCCGTTATGCAGGATGAACCCTACATTCTGCCGGAAACCGGTTTTCCTGTCCGCCAGATCATGCTGGGTAGCAGCGGTATCCCTCTTGCACAGGCGCGCAACACAGCTGCCGCTGAAGCGTCGGGCGACCTGCTGATTTTTCTGGACGTGGATTGCATACCTCATCCTGAACTCGTGGAAGACTATGCCAGCAACGCGGTCCGGGTAGGCGGGGTGCTCATGGGGGAGGTTTCCTATCTTCCTGACGGGGCAACAGGAGACGGCATCGACTACGCCGCTTTCGAACGGGTCAGCGTGCGCCATAGCGAACGCGCGGGGCCACCAGCCGCACCCGCTCGCCCGTGCGAGGACTACAGGTGTTTCTGGTCGCTCAACTTTGCCATGTCGAAAGATGATTTTGTAGCCAGCGGCGGGTTCGATGAAAGTTTCGTAGGATATGGCGCAGAAGATACCGACTTCGCGCGGACCGTTGCCGTGTCGGGCATCCCGATCTGGTGGGTGCGCGGTGCCAAGGCCTATCACCAGTACCATCCTCACCACATGCCCCCAGTGCATCATCTCGACAGCGTGCTCGCCAACAACTGGCGCTTTATCGAGAAATGGGGCGAACCGACCATGCAGCACTGGATGCGCGCATTCGTGCTGATGGGACTGATCGAACGGCGCGGCGAAGGATGGGTGAAACTCCGCGATCCCTCGGAAGACGATCTCGCGCTAACCCGTCAGCAGGCCGACCAGCCCTATGCGAGCTCAGCGACGGTCCTCGATTGGCTTGAAGCGCGTGAACGGGACGCTCCCGAACAGGCGCTTGCCATGACGGTGCGGTAGCAGGCTTCATAACCATCCAGCATCCGGTCGACCGAGAAATACGTTTCGATACGCTGGCGACATTTCGAACCATCAAGGCGGGCAGCATCTGCCATCGCCCCGGCCAGCGCCACGATATCACCGCCAGGCACCAGAATTCCGCAGTCACCCAGCACTTCGCGCATCGCCCCGCGGTCGAACGCGATTACCGGCACTCCGCAGCTCATCGCTTCGGCCGCAACAAGGCCGAACGGTTCGTCCCATAGCGGGGTCACCACTGCCGCCAGCGCTCCGGCAACGCATTTTCGCAACGCGCTTCCCATCTTGTGACCGCGGTATCGGATGGTCTCGCTCAACCATGGTGCAACGGCATCGGCGAAATAGGTCTCGTCCTCTATTGTGCCGATGATATCAATTGGAATGCCGGACAGCAGTGCGGCCTGAACCGCTTCGCGCAGACCCTTGTTTTCGGTAATGCGACCGAACCAGACGAGCCGATTGCCGCGCGTCTTTGCGACGGGCCAATTACCGGTATCGATCCCGTTGTGCACCACGGCAAAATTCGAAAGGTTGCAGCCCTCCCACAAATCAAGCTGCTGGTGCGACGTGACCGTGAAACGCTGCCAGTCGCAATGCGAATGCTGCCGGACGGCGGCGCGCATCGCGCCGAAGGGTGGCACATGCTGCGAGGTTACCATCGCGATACCGTCAGCCGCTGCCCATTCGATAAGCGGCGGAAACAGCGCATTGTTGTGCACGACATCGAACCGGCCATCGCGCACTGCATTCCACGCCTTTAAGAATGCGGCATTCTGATAGGCGCCAAGTTCGCGGGTGCCGTGCCAGTCTTTCCAGGGCAGCACCTGCTCGTACGGCTTGTCGCAAATCGGCTGCGCTTGCGCCAAGGGGCATCCCCCGGCTGCGAACAGGGTAACATCGTGCCCACGCCGCGTCAGCGCGGTTACCAGTTGGTGGCAATGCGATTCCATTCCACCCATGAACGGTTCGGCAATAGGGTGCCGAATGTGCGCAATTACGGCGATTTTCATAAAAAAAGCAGCTCCGGCCTTTGTGCTCGCAAGGGTCAAGGAACCAAGGTGTCGGTAGAAGCGTAAGTTCCGCACATAACAAAGGCTAAGTTGTCCACGCTGGATTCTGTTCTAGGACGTGCCTTCGCTTTACCCGTGGAACGGAAAGGACGTTATGAGCATCGACAACCATCCGAATACCGGACGGTTTCTGCAGGGGCGCTTGCGCCATGCAATGGCAGACCGCGAGAAAGACCTAGTGGAAGGTCTGATTGTGCGGACCGAAGAACTGCGTGGTGAACAACTTTTGCTGAAACGTGGCGATTTTTGCGAATTCTCGACGATCCTGATCGAAGGGCTAATGCTTCGCACGATCCATGAGAACGGACAGCGCAGCATCGTGGGCTATCAGGTTGCAGGCGATTTCGTGGACCTTCACGCTTTCGCGCTAAAACGGCTCGATCATGACTTGATGGTGATCGGAAATGTCACCGTGGGCTACGTCCCGCATGAGCGTCTGCGCGAAATCATGGAAGCAGAGCCGCATCTGGCACGCATCTTCTGGTTCTCGACCCTGCTCGATGCAGCGATCCACCGGGAATGGATCATGAAAAGCCAGCAGTTGCGTTCGATGGGGCGGCTCGCGCACCTTTTCGCGGAGTTATGGTACCGCCTTCGGATGGTTGAACTGGGTAACAGCAGCGGATTCCAGACGCCGCTCAACCAGATACATCTTGGTGAGATGTGCGGCATGTCCACGGTCCATGTGAACCGATGTCTGCGCGACCTGCGGGAGGCGGGTATCGTCGAATTCCGGCGCGGTCGGATTACCGTTCTGGATGCAGAGAAGCTAAAGGAATGTGCTCGTTTCGAGCCGAGCTACCTTTACGGCGAAGGGGGCCTTTCTGTCGGTCACGCGCTGGACAAGGGGACAGGCGAAACCGTGCCAGTGCGGCGGGCGGGGTGACCACGCGTTTTGAGGGACGCTATGTGTTCGTTGCGGGCCTGCACCGCACGGGCACCAGTATGCTGGCCTGCTTGCTGAAAGACCATCCGGAAATTGCCGCGATATCCGATGCCCCCGTTCCCGAGAACGAAGGCTGTTTCCTGCAAGGCGCAATTGCGCACACGGCGCACAGCGGAATACCGGGACGCTACGCAACCGATCCCGCACAGCACCTGATCGAGGAATGCCGCTTCGATACCCTTGCCACACGCGAAAGGCTGGAGGCGGACTGGCAGCCGTGGTTTACACCCGGCGGGCAATGGCGGCTTGAGAAATCGCCGGTCAACCTAACGCGGATGCGGCTTTACCAGCAGCTCTTTCCTCTGTCGCAGTTCATCGTGATCCTGCGCCACCCCGAAGCCATGGCCGCCGCTCTTGCAAAATGGACCGATGTTCCGGCAAACGATCTCATCGATTACGCGCTCGACGCCTACGACATCGCACTCGCCGATATGGAATATCTTCATTCGTCCTATCTGCTGCGATACGAGGATCTGGTCCAAGCACCCAATTCATATCTGGAGAGCCTTTTTGCGTGGCTTGACCTGGCACCCATCGCTGCGACGCAAGACCTGCGCGACGGGAACGCGGATTATGGAGGCGCACAACCTATGACGGCAGCACAGGCGCAGCGCGCCCGGAGACTGGGATATTTTCCCGAGTTGCAGGCTGACGCTTTCGATCCTGCCATAACCCATCCCTTGCGCCTGGTGCGCGAAGCTGCGGAAAGTGTGGTTCCCCACAAAGATTAAACTATGTTGGATTTGCGAGAAACCTCGCAACGATCTGCGCTTCTTCTTGTTGTGTTCCTGAATAACGAGATGAGCGATGATAAACGTAGAACAAGAGGAAGAGGAGCGGCTGGCTGCCGCTTTCAACGACCATGTAAGTGCACGAGATTTCCCCTGCGTCGGCGCAAAGGCGGCAATGGGGCGCGGACGTTTGGCGACGCTGGTGTGCAACGACATCGCCAGCGCCTGGGACGACATGCGTATCCACGAGAAGCTGCTGGACTGGTCTCATGCATATGCACGCGAGCCTCAGCTGTTCCGCTCTCTGGCCGTTATCTTCGGTCGACCGCGAGCGTTGAGCGAAGCGCAGTTCGAGCACCACATGTGGGAGCGGATCCAGTCGCTGGCCGACAAGGATGAATGGCGGGGCCAGACATACGATCATGCCGTAAGCCCCGATCCGTCCGATCCGCATTTTGGCTTGAGCTTTGGCGGCCAGGCCTATTTCGTCGTGGGATTGCACCCCAACGCATCGCGGCTTGCCCGCCGCTTTGAACGGCCCGTGCTGGTGTTCAATCTGCACGACCAGTTCGAACAGCTCCGCGCAGATCAGCGCTATGAACGCATGCGCGAGACTATCTTGGAGCGTGACGTCGCCCTGGCGGGCGACATTAACCCGATGCTGGCGCGCCATGGGGAGGTGAGCGAGGCCTCGCAGTATAGCGGGCGCCTTGTCGATGGTGACTGGCAATGCCCCTTCAAGGACAAGCGCGCGTGACGCAAACCATAGAAATTCCGCCACGCACCGGTGTAGCTTTCGAACTGAAACGCGGCGAGCGCCTGCGGGTGATCGACCCTGAAGGCAGCCAGGTTTCCGACATGCTTGCATTCGCGCTCGACGACATCGGTGAAGTGATTTCCAATGGGCGGACCTTCGATTACGAGGAAACCATTGCGCTAACCACCGGCAACACGCTGTGGTCCAACCGGTCCAACCCGATGCTCAAGATCGTGGCGGATAGCGTCGGCAGCCACGATTTTCTGCTGACGCCGTGTAGCGAGGACACTTTCCGGCATTTCTATCCCAACAAGCCTGTCCACCGTGGCTGTTTCGGCAATCTTGCCGCCGCACTGGAGCCATACGGCGTTGTTCCCGATGCGATCCCCGTGGCGTTCAACATTTTCATGAACGTGCCGGTGGATGGCGGAACGGGGCGGCTTTCGGTCGATCCACCTACAAGCAAGGCCGGCGATCATATCGAGTTCGAGGCGCAGATGGATCTCGTTATCGGTCTGACCGCGTGTTCCGCCTATGCTTCGAACGGCGGGGCGTTCAAGCCGATCGACTACGCAATCGTCAGGGCGCACGCCGGGTGAGCACAGTACCGACGGAACCGGTCAGGCCGTGAACCTCCAGGAAATAGCAGAATGGGTGGCACCTGCCGCCACCATGATCGCAGCCACGATGACGGCGGCGAACCTGGGCACGCGCGTGACCGGGTGGGGCTTTGTCGTGTTCACGATCGGCTCCATCTCCTGGTGCGCCATCGGGAGCCTGACGGGCCAGACGGAACTGCTTGTCACCAACGTGTTTCTCACAATCGTCAACGTGATCGGCGTCTATCGCTGGCTTGGAAGACAGGCACGGTTCGAGGACGGGGGCAAGGCTGCCAGCAAAGAGAGCGAGAAGGCCGGAATGGCCTGTCTGTTCTCGGCCAGCAGTTCGATAGGTGCAAAAGTCGTCGCCGAAGGTGATGAAGAGGTCGGGACGATCGTCGACCTTATGATGGAGGCAGAATCCAACGATGTGAACTACGCCGTCGTCACCGATGGCGGGGTGGCCGGCATAGAGGAGAAGCTGCGCGCAGTCGCCGCGGCCGACCTCCACTTGGCAAATGGCACGATATCGTACCGAGGGACTGCAGAGCAATTCTCGAATATCGCGATCATCGACGATGAGGCCTGGCCTGCGGGCACGTCCATGCACGGCTGACGCACTGTAATTCGGGCGGGCCGCGGAAACATCCTGATCACGTGCATGAGTGCTGGACGCGCCACGCTGGAGGTCTAGGGATGCCCATACCGATGGTGCTTTGGTTGAGAAGGACACTAGACCTATGCCCGGCAAGTTTTTCGACGAATGGGAAATCGGCGAAACCATTGCGCACGACATTCGCCGAACGGTAACGCAGACGGACAACCTGCTGTTCTCCACCATGACGCACAATCCGCAACCCCTGCACCTGGATGCCCACGCCGCCGCCGAGAGCGAGTTCGGGCAGATCCTCGTGAACGGTACTTTCACCTTTTCGCTTATGGTAGGTCTGAGCGTCGCCGATACGACTTTGGGCACACTGGTCGCCAATCTTGGCTGTGACAAGTTGCTGCATCCCAATCCCACGTTTCTGGGCGATACGCTGCGCGCCGAAACCGAAATTATGGACAAGCGCGACAGCAAGTCGCGCCCCGGTTCCGGCATCGTGACTTTCAGGCATCGTCTGCTGAACCAGCGGGACGAGGTTGCCTGCGAATGTCTTCGCATGGCGCTGATCAGGGGTAGCGGCAAGTGAGGCTGTACAGCCTGCTGTTCGTACCTGCCGAAAGGCCGGATGGCCGCGCGGTGGTCGCGGGGTTAGAAGCAGCGTCCGATGCCGGTGCGCTGTAGTTGGGCGGCAAGATGATCGATCGTCCTCACCTGGTGCAGGCGCAGAACTTGCTCGAACGCGCCGCGCCCGACAGGATATGAAGCCATGAGCGACGTAAGTCGCCAGCGAGCATGGCCGTTCGTGAACCATTCTCGCCCGACATACGGGTACCACCAGCGAATACGAATAGCCCTTCAGGAACCGATCTCCGCGTGGATGCCTCTATTTCAGTAGGGGCGGTGCGAAGCTGCGCGCCCTTAAACGAGCCGAGGAGCGTGAATGTCTGCCCAGTGCCCCGATTTCGAAACCTTCATGGAAGGCGTGAAGAAGCGCAATCCCCACCAGGACGAATTCATTCAGGCCGTGCACGAGGTGTCGAAGGACATATTCGGCTGGATCGAGGACAAGCGCGAATACCACGAAGCGGAGATACTGCGCCGCATGGCGGAGCCCGATCGCATCGTCTCGTTCCGGGTGTGCTGGGAGGATGACGATCGCAACGTTCGCGTGGAGCGTGGCTGGCGGGTGCAGAACAACAACGCCATCGGGCCGTACAAGGGTGGCCTGCGCTTCGATCCTTCCGTCACCGAGAGCGTGCTGAAATTTCTCGCGTTCGAGCAGACCTTCAAGAACTCGCTTACCGGCCTGCCCATGGGCGGCGGCAAGGGCGGCGCCAACTTCAACCCCAAGGGCAAGAGCGATGCGGAAGTCATGCGCTTTTGCCAGAGCTTCATGACCGAACTTTATCGCCACATCGGCACCGACATGGACGTGCCCGCTGGCGACATTGGCGTGGGTGGCCGCGAGATCGGGTATCTGTTCGGCCAGTACAAGAGAATTACCGGGCGTTGGGAAGGCGTGCTGACGGGCAAGGCCATCGAATTCGGCGGATCTGCCGTGCGCGTGGAGGCGACGGGTTATGGCGCGGTGCACTTCCTGCAGAACATGCTGGAGGGCATCGACCGCGACATCGAGGGGCAGAAGGTTATCATCTCCGGTTCCGGCAATGTCGCCTTGCATGCGGCGGAGAAGCTGATCGAACTCGGCGCGAAAGTGCTAACCCTTTCCGATAGTGATGGCTGCATCCACGATCCCGACGGACTGGACGAGGACAAGTTGCACTGGGTGAAGGAACTGAAACTGGAACGGCGCGGTCGCATCAGCGAATATGCCGACAGGTTCTCGTCCGCCTCATTCAGCGAAGGCGGCGAGCCCTGGGGCCTGGACGCCGATATCGCCATGCCTTGTGCGACCCAGAATGAAATCGGAGAGGATGAGGCACGCAAGCTGGTGGACAACGGCATCTGCGCGCTCGTGGAAGGTGCAAACATGCCGACCACGGCCGACGCGGTGGACGTTCTGCGGGACGCACGCGTTCTTTTTGCGCCGGGCAAGGCGGCGAACGCGGGCGGTGTCGCCGTTTCCGGCCTGGAAATGAGCCAGAATGCGGAGCGCGTCAGCTGGGAGCGTGACCGGCTGGAGGACATGCTGGCAGACCTGATGCGCGATATTCACGGCAAGTGCGTGAACTATGGCGAGCAGGACGGATATATCGACTATGCCAAGGGCGCGAACATCGCGGGCTTCAAGAAGGTTGCCGATGCCATGCTGGCCTTCGGCGTCGTGTAGCGATCTGAGCTAAGGCCGTCTCCGCATCCGGCGCTGCTATCCGGGCACTGCAGCATCGGATCGTTGCTGCTTTGTGTTCTCGCCTTCGGCCCATGATGCAAGGAGGCTTTCGGTTACCTCGCGTGCGCCGTGTATGGCGCCTTCGATAAACGATACGCCGGTCGCATCGCCCAGGACCTGAACCTGGAAACCGCACTCCTTCAATTGCTCGGCAAGCGACAGGTCCTCCTGTGCGCCCTTCGCGATTATAACCTGGTCGGCGGTAAAAGACGTGTCGTCACCTTGTGAATTGCGGAATTGAACCGCCTGTTCGCTGATTGCGATATCGCGAGCACCGGCGTGCATTTCCACTGCATGTTCCTCGAGTTCGGCCAGCAATCGCATCCGTCGAACCAGCGGCAGGCCCTTGCCGAAGCGCGCAACGTCATCAATCACCGCCACGGTGCGGCCCCGCTCGTGAAGAAACTCTGCAAGTTCCAGGCCCACCAGCCCCCCGCCGATGATTGCTATCCTCTTGCCCAGCGGCATCCAGGCTCTGCTCGCCCGGCGGACGAAATCGGGCTTGGCCGAAAGGCCGGTCAGCGCGCCGATTTTCAACGCCATGCGAGAGCCCGGGGCGGTCTTTTCCCGCAGTCTTTCGGATAGCTCTCCAAACATCATCTGACGCAGATCGTCGCCCGAGAGAACGTGCGGCAGCTCGCTACCGGGCAAGTCGATGCCCTGACGCCTGGCCCCCGTCGCGACGATCACATGGTCAGGGTTCAGTTCCGCAATCAGGTGCGGGGTGGCCTGGGTGGAAAGCCGCAGATCTACGCGACCTGTCTCGACCTGGGAGCGCAGCCAGGCGAGCAGCCGTCCGTTTGGTTCATAAGCCAGGGATGCAAAGCGCAATGTCCCGCCAAGACTATCGGCGCTTTCGATCAAGGTGACCCGGTCGATCCGGTCCGTCAACCTGCGAGCGGCTTCCATCCCTCCGGGTCCACCCCCGATCACGACGACATGCCCGGCCTGAAGGGGCTGTTCCGGGCGTGCCTTCTCCAGTTCATGGCCGAGTTCAGCATTAACCGCGCAGCGCACCGGCTGGCCCATGTAGATGGCACTGATGCAGGTGTAGCAATAGATGCATGGGCGCACGGCAGTTTCGTTTCCATGGGCCAGTTTGTTCGGCAAAGCGGGATCGGCAAGCAGCTTGCGGCCCATCGAGATGAAGTCGGCTTTGCCTTCGCCGATCACGCTATCCCCCAGCAGCGGCTCTACCCGGCCGGACGCTATCACGGGTATGGAAACGGCTTTCTTGATCGTGGCAGAAGCCGACAAGTTGAAACCTTCGATGTGCGGCGTGTGCGATTGCGAGTGCAGCTTTGCATTTCCGGCCTCGTGGTAGGTGGTCACCGTGATTGCATCGGCGCCTGCCGCTTCAACCGCGCGGGCATGAGCGATGGCGTCGTCCACCGTGATGCCCTCCTTACCGACTTCGCGTGAGTCGAGCTTGACCCAGACCGGGAAGCTGGGGCCCACGGCCTCGCGCACCGATGCCAGGATTTCGCGCAGCAGGCGCATCCGTCGTTCGCGGGTGCCGCCGTACCCATCTGTTCTGGTATTGGTGGCTGGCGACAGGAACGAAGAGATCAGGTAACCGTGACCGGCGTGAATCTCGATACCATCGAAATTCGCCTCGGCAGCGCGGATCGCCGCCGCTCCGAATTGTGCTACGGCTTCTTCAATCTCGGCGGTTTCGAGAACCTTGATCTCGGGCACTGCGAGCCCCTGCAGCGGTGCCAGTTCCTCGGGCAGGAAATAGTCTGTAAAGTTCCCGGTAGGAGGGGGCGGGACGGACGGCGCCCAGAGACCGTGCCCCCAACGGGCATGGGAATATGCTGCGACGAGCCCGCCATGATGGAGTTGTGCTGCAATCTTGGCGCCGTGAACGTGAACACGTTCGGTGAGCCGCTTCAGACCCGGAATATAGCGATCCTGTGATATCGCAGTCTGCCTGGCGCTGACGCTGCCGACCGGCCAGGCCACGCCGGTCACGCCGGTAATTATCAGTCCTGCGCCGCCTTTCGCCTGTTCCTCATGGTAGGCAATCAGCCGGTCGGAGACGCTTCCATCGTCATCGGACAGGCTGACGCCCATCGCGGTAACGGCGATGCGATTGCGCAATTCCATCGTGCCAATCTGACCTGGCGACAGAAGGTGGGGAAAGCGGTTGGATGTCATGGATCACCAATTGCCATTTTCCGAATTGTCCTCTCCAAAATCGCGCCTTCAGGAAACGCATTTACCGTCTTGTAATTCGCGGCTTCTCTATATTGCGTAATTACGTGCGATATGTATTACGATAATCGATAGTGCACAAGAAGGTGCAACCATGCAGTTTTTCCGCTGGATCGAGGGCCTATGACACACCGACAGTCTTGTATTGATTGGCTGAAGAGCCCCTTTGTTCTCGTGGCCGCCGGTGCGGCGCTTCTTTCCTCGATGGCTGCGGCGCAGGATTCGGGCGAGGGGACAGGGACAATCCTGCCACCTGAGGATGCGCCCAATATCGTGGTAATCCTGCTTGATGATGTGGGCTTCGGGTCAGCCGGTACGTTCGGCGGGCTCGCGCCAACCCCCAACCTCGATGCCCTGGTGGCAGACGGTTTGAGTTATACAAATTTTCACACGGCCGGCATTTGTTCGCCCACCCGGGCCTCGTTGCTGACAGGGCGCAATCCGCATCGCACCGGCATTGGTGCTGTTCTGAACTCGGCCGATGATCGACCGGGATATTCCGGCATCATGAAAGACTCTACCGCGTCGATCGCGACTATCCTCCGGCAAAATGGCTACGCCACGGCGGCCTTCGGGAAGTGGCATCAGACGCCCGATCACGAGCTTTCGCAGGCGGGACCGTTCGATCGCTGGCCGAGCGGCCGCGGGTTCGAGCATTTTTATGGTTTCCAAGGCGGCGAGACAGACCAGTTCCATCCGACGCTGTATCGCGGGACACAGCCGGTCGCCGCACCTGCGCACGATGACTATCACTTCACGAACGACATGACCGCCCAGAGCGTGGCCTGGTTTCGCAACCAGCGCACCATGCAGCCGGACAGACCCTTCTTTCTCTACTATGCGACAGGCGCGGTGCACGCGCCGATCCAGGTTCCAGACAATTATATCGATGCGTTTGCAGGGCAGTTCGATGACGGCTGGGACGTGCTGCGGGAGCGTATTTTTGCCCGGCAGAAGGACATGGGTCTTTTTCCCGCAGATGCCAAACTGCCAGAGCGCCCCGCCGAAATTCCGGCATGGGACGACCTATCGCCCAGCGAGCGTGAGTTCGCTGCACGGTTGATGGAAGCCTACGCGGGTTTCGTGACCCATACCGATGCGCAGATCGGCCAGCTGATTGCAGCGCTGAAGCAGAGCGGCGAGTACGACAACACCATCATCTTCTTTGTCGGAGGCGACAATGGTGCCAGCCTCGAAGGCGGCATCGAGGGAAGCCTCAACTACCTTGCTGGACTGATCGGGCTTCCCGAACCCGACGCGGGCCGTCTTTCTCGTATCGACGATATCGGCGGTCCGGAAGCGCATACGCATGTCAATATCGGCTGGGCCTGGGCCAACAACGCGCCTTTCCAGTGGGGCAAGGCCATGCCGGCCTGGTTGGGTGCGATCCGCAACCCGCTCGTGGTTACCTGGCCAGAGCGCATCGCGGATGAGGCAAGAGGCAGCAGACGGAGCCAGTTCGGTCATGTCAACGATATCGCACCGACAATCCTCGAGGTCTTGAACCTGTCGCTTCCCGACAGCGTAGACGGCGTCGCACAGCAACCGTTCGATGGCACCAGCTTGCTGTACAGTTTTGACGATGCAAGTGCCCAAGAGCGCCATGATACCCAGTATTTCGAGGTTTTCGGTAGCCGCGCAATCTATCACGACGGATGGTTCGCCGCAGCCGATCATGGCCGTCTGCCCTGGGCGCCGCCCAGCCCCATGCCATCGTCGCTGGAGGATGATATCTGGCGGCTCTATAACCTCGACGAAGATCCTACCCAGACGAACGATCTGGCAGCGCAACGCCCCGAAAAGCTGGCCGAGATGCAGGCGCTTTTCATGCAGCAGGCCGCTGCCAACGATGTCCTTCCCCTGCGAGGGCAGGTGGTCGCCAACAGGGGCATCGAAACGATCGCCGGAGGGCGTACAACCATCGCATACGGACCCGATACGCGCGGGGTGCCTGAAAACGGCCTGCCGTCTATGTTCAACCGGTCCTGGCAAATCGACGCGGCCTTGCATCTGGATGGGACTGCCAGCGGCGTATTGGGTGCAGTAGGGGGCAATTCTGCAGGTTGGTCGTTATGGATCGACGGGGAAGGGCGCCCGAATTTCACCTACGCCCTGTTCGATATCCAGACACTTACCATCCGCGGCGACACCGCGCTCGGAGCCGGGGACCGTACGGTTACCGTGCAGTTCGATTATGACGGACCCGGCTATGCCAAGGGCGGTGCATTGCGCCTGCTGGTTGACGGCGTCGCAGTGGCATCCGGAACGCTTTTCGCAACCACCCCCGGCCTGTTCACTATCGACGAAACGTTCGACGTGGGGCTGGACCGGGGTTCACCTGTAGCGGATTACCCGGTCGGGAATGCTTTCACCGGCGGTCAGATCGAAAGTCTGCGGATCACGCTTGTCGATTAGCAGGCGTTCTGAAGCATCACACCCCCAGGAGGTAACGCATCTCCTGCGTCAGGGCGGGGGGCGAAAGCTCCTCGAGATATTGTGCGCGCGCGGCTGCGAACCCGGCGGTGGTTTCCGGATCGGTTGACACCCAGAACTGCCCGGCGGCAATGCCATCGAGAATTCGTCTGCCTGCTTCCTCGATTTCCATACCGCCTTCGACGGCCTGCGCCATTCGCATGCGTTGCCCCTCGACGAAGGCAGAGCTTCTGTCTGTCTGGGCTTCATCGAAAATGCGGGTGCGAACCGAGGCGGGGAGGACCGCGCTGACGTGTATGGGATGACGGGCGACCTGCATCTCCAGGTAAACGCATTCGCTGAAAGAGAGGATCGCATGCTTGGTCATGATATAGGGCGCTTGGGTTGGCATGGTCCCCAGTCCCCCAACGGACGACAAATTGGCGATATATCCTTCGGTACCTTTGGCGATCATCCTCTTTGCAAACGTTCGGGTCCCATGAACCACACCGCGCAGGTTTATGTCGATCACCTTGTCCCAGGTCGTGGTATCGATTTCCCAGCTAAACCCGATCATCTCGATGCCCGCGTTATTTACGGCAAGGGTGATTTCACCGAACCGGTCTTCTGCCGCATCGGCCAGACGCTCGATCGCGTCGCTATCGCTGACATCGGCCACCACCGCGATCGCTCCGCCCCCTGACGAGCGGATATTTTCGAGAACACGCTGCAGTCGCTTTTCATCGACGTCAGCAAGCACGACGTTCATGCCTGCCCCGGACGCAGCGCGAGCGATGCCCTCGCCTATTCCGCTGGCAGCACCGGTGATTACGGCGGTCTTTCCTGCAAATGCATCCGTGTCAGTCATATTCTCGAATAACTCCTTGGTGTTGCACTCTGCTTGCAGACCGTCCGATTCACATGCGGCGCCATCCGAGGGATTGCGGCCGCGGCGCGACAACTATGGCACCGGGAATTTCCAGACGTCAATGTTCGACCATCGATTTGCGTTGCGGAAAAGCGCATATCTACGCTTTTGGCTATCAAAATAGCTTGTAATTAGAAGATTACGTAGTCATTGTGGCTTGGAAGAGAGTGAAATCACGCTTCGCCACGTTTCGAATGTCCTGGGAGGCAAGGAGGGGCGGGTCGGGGCGTGATCCAGATCCGACAAGTCGAACAAGAGCCGACACTGTGGAGCCTGGAGAAAATGGGAGAGAAAATTATGACGAGGCAGTTTGAAAAACTGGCGCTTCTGGCTTCTGCGGCCATGATTCCGGGAGTGCCGGCCCTGGCGCAGGATGGTAACGCATCAATAGCGGACGGGACGGCTGGCGCAGCTCCGTTGGCTATCCTTCAGGCCAGTTCCGCGCGCGATCTTGAAGAACAGCCAGAGCAGGTACCGGAAGGGCGCGAGGAAGGCGGCTTGACGACTATCGTCGTGACCGCGCAGAAGCGTGAGGATTCTCTCCAGTCCACGCCGCTCGCGATCAGTGCAATCACGACAGACGAGATCGTTGCGCAGGGCATCGCCGACGTGGCTGATCTCAGTGCGGTCGCTCCCAACCTCAGTTCCGCCAAGACGACTTCGGCTACGACCAATGTGGCGATCTTTATTCGCGGCATCGGCGAGGCCGACCCCGGCTTGACGCTCGATTCCCCGGTGGCTCTGTACGTGGATGGCATCATCGTGGGTCGTTCGGCAGGTGCGGCGTTCGATATTGTCGACCTGGAACGGATCGAGGTGCTCCGCGGACCGCAGGGCACGCTTTACGGACGCAACACTACGGGTGGCGCGGTAAACCTGATCACGAAACAGCCCAGCCGCGATTTCGGTGTCGAGGCGTTCGGCAGCTACGGCAATTTCGACTTCATTCAGGGCCGGGTGAGCGTCGACACCGGCGACTGGGGTGACACGGGTCTGCGAGCGAAGGTGTCCTATCTTCACAAGCAACGCGACGGCTACTTCGACGATCTCAATTCGCCACCATCAGAAGACCCCGGCGCCTACAACACCGATGCCGTACGCGCGACGTTGGCTTTCAATCGTTTCGAAGGTTTCAAGGCTGACTACACCTTCAGCTACAACGAGACGGAAAGTTACGCGATTCCATTCCAGCTCGCCGCAGTCCGTCCGGACATCGCGGCTGCACTGGCACTATCACCTGCACTGGGCGGGTCCGAACCGATTATCTCTCTTGACCGTGTAGACGCGATCAGGCTGGACGACGGCCTGATCACCGACGAGGTGACGGGCCATACGCTGGCCATGGAACTCGAACTCAGCGAGAACATCATCGTGCGCTCCTTGTCCGGCTATCGGACCTGGGACAACACAGCGTTGGGAGGCGATCTTGACGGCAACGCCAACCTGCGCGCATTTACGGTCAGCCCCGCAATTCTCGCCCCGCCTAACCCGTTCATCCCGACCGGTGTTCAGGAGATCGAGCTTTTCCTCGCCAACAACGAGCGGAGCCAGAATCAGTTTTCCCAGGAGTTCAACCTCCTTGGTGAATATGATCGCTTCAATTTCGTCCTGGGTGGCTATTTCTTCACCGAGGAGGCCGAAGAGGACAATCCGCAGTTCTTCACCATCTTCATTCCGTCTCCGGTGCCCATACCTTTGGGGCCGGGGCTGAGTACGAACTCGCTTGCCGTACCGGTATCAAGCCGTCTTGCGTATCAGCATGAAAACGAGTCTCTGGCGTTCTTTGGTCAGGGTACCTACAACTTCACCGACGCGTTGCGGCTTACGGTCGGTGCACGTTACACCATGGACGACAAGAGCCTTGTCCAGGAATCCCCGATCGTACGCGAGTTGGATCGCTCCTTCGAGGAACTGACCTATGCGGCCACGATCGACTATGACATCACGCCGGACGTCCTCGTCTACGCACGCTATGCCACTGGTTACAAGGCGGGCGGTTTCAATGCGCGTTCCGTGAATGACGGGTTCGAGCCCGAAACCATCGCATCCTACGAGGCCGGGATGAAAGGCGAGTTCCTGAACAACACGCTCAGGCTTAACCTCGCGGTGTTCTATTCGGACTACACCGACGTCCAGATCCAGCAGTTCCTCGCAGGGAGCGGCGGTGCTACCTCCGTAACGGTCAACGCCGGTTCGGCGACCTACCAGGGGATCGAGGCCGAAGTAATTGCAGTTCCGGTTACGGGGCTGACACTCAGCGGATCGATCGGTTACGTCGATCGCGATTACCAAACCTTCCTGTTCCGCGATCCGGCCACCAACGAAATTATCGATATCGCCGAGGATGCCGCCTTCCGGTATTCCCCGCCTCTTACGGGACAGGCCGGCATCGCCTACGAATTCGAGCCGTTCGACTTCGGTACGTTCTCGTTGCGAGCGGATTACAGCTACGTGGGTGCGCGCGGATATGACCCGCTCGATTTCCGCAACCCTCGTGCGCAGTTGATCCAGGATGATGCGTACCACACGGTGGATTTGCGGGCCACGCTGGGCGATATCCAGATCGGCAATGGCGAGGCACTTGTCGCCCTGTGGGGGCGTAATGTCCTGGACGAAGTCTATCAGAACTCGGCAATCGATTTCGGCGGCCTTGGCTTTGGCGGTATCTCCTATGCCGAAGGCGCAACCTACGGCATCGATCTGCGCTTCCGCTACTGATCTGAACCACGAAACGAAAAGGGGGCGCGCCGGGTTTTCCAGCGCGCCCCCTTTTTGATTGCATCTGTCATCTGTCAGATTGGAGAATCTGCAGACGAACCGCTTACTTCAACTCGAAACCTTCCCAGCCGTTTTCGGCAGCCTTCCGGCTTAGCTCGGCGAAGCGGGGGAAGCCGCCGACGTAGATCATGAAGCCGCCCTTCTTGCCCTCGATATTCTTGGCATTGTACCAGGAATCGGCATGCCGGTGCACCATGTGCATGGCCACGTTCTGCGTTTCCTCATACCACCACTGCTCGGCATCTTCGGTCGTATCGACCCGTGTCTTTCCAGCGGCCTCCATGCTGTCGATCAGCTCGGCGAGGTAATCGACCTGCCATTCGCCCGTGGTGATCATCTGCGCCTGCGCGCCCGGCGTCATGGGACCGTGAACCATGAGCAGGTTGGGAAAGCCGGCGATCATGTAGCCAAGGTACGTCGTCGGACCTTCTTTCCACTTTTCGGTCAGCTTGATCCCGTCGATGCCCTCGACATCCATGTTCATGAGTGACCCCGTAACGGCGTCGAAGCCCGTGGCCATCACGATAACGTCGAGATCGTATTCGCCTTCTGTCGTCCGCAAACCGGTCCTGGTGAATTCGACGATGGGCGCCGATCTTACATCGACGAGCGAGACATTGTCCCTGTTGAACGTCTGGTAATAGCCGTTGTCGATGCACATCCGTTTGCCGCCGACAGGATAGGTTTTGGGACAGAGCCGCTCCGCGGTTTCCGGATCGTCCACAATTGCCCGAATCTTGTTGCGTATGAATTCGGCGACGACTTCATTGGCGTCCATATCGGTCATCACATCGGTGAAAGCCACTTGCAGCTGGAAAGCGCTTTTCGAATTCCAGGCTCGCTCCAGTATCTGGGTCCGTTCCTCTTCGGAGCACTCGTGAACCGACTTCTCGCCATATTCCACCATGGAGGTGCCCCAGGTGTTGAGGATTTCCTCCCGCCGCTCCGGATAATTGGCCTTCCAGTCCCGCTCGTGTTCCTCGTCCATCGCCCGATTTCCTGACGGCATGCTGTATGCAGGCGTCCGCTGGAAAACGGTCAGGCTTTTTGCTTCTTCTGCCAGAATAGGGGCGGCCTGCACGCCGGTCGATCCGGTGCCGATCAGGCCCACACGCTTGTCCGAAAGGTCCATCGGCTCGCGGGGCCAGTCCGTGGTGTGATAGATCACACCTTCGTAATCCTCGCGTCCCGGCCATGGTGGCTCGTTGGGGATGGAAAGCGCGCCGGTGGCCGCGATGACATAGCGACATCTAACGTGGTCGCCAGCTGACGTGCGCACGTCCCACAGGTCGTTTTCCGCGTCGAACCGCAAGGATTCAACGGCATTCGACAACCTGATATGTTTACGCAGATCGAAGCGGTCTGCCACGTGGTTTGCATACCGTTCAAGATCGGGCTGAGCAGAGAAATACTCGGGCCATTTCCAGTCTTGCTGCAGGTCTTCGTCGAAACTGTACGAATATTCTACGCTCTGGATGTCCACGCGCGCGCCGGGGTAGCGGTTCCAGTACCAGGTGCCACCGACGCCGGCTCCCTTCTCGAAACAGATTACCTTGTACTGTTTCGACAACCGATATGTCGCATAGAGCCCCGAGAAACCTGCGCCGATAATAACGACATCGACCGTCTCTGTCATAAAGCCAAACCCTCTTCCATTTGTCATACGGCCCGCCCGTTCGATATCGGTTTAGCCGATTGAGGAAAAAGCGAGGCCTGGCGCTAACCACTTAATGCGCACCTTGTAGCCTATAAATTATCCAGTATCATCAATAAACATGCGAACCGATGATGTTTTGCGTATTAGAAGATGCGTCTGTCGGCGAATTTATCGGTTAGTTCGTCGCAAGCGTGCGCCGTTCCCGGTTCATGCGGTAGAGGCTGAAGAAAAAGGCCATAAGCGTGAAACCTCCTACGGCCAGAAATGCGCCGTGCCGCGTGAGCACGACGGTCATCGGCTCAATCAGGAGCGGATTCAGGAAATCACCTAGGAAGACGGCCGAATACAACATGGCAATCGCTCGATCACGCTGTTCGTCGCTGGCGGTTTCGGCAAGAGTCGTGATCATGTGAGGGAGGAAGAGCCCGGCGGCAACGCCGGTGATACTGCACCCGATTGCCGCAACCAGGCCGGAATAAGAAAATCCCAGCATCACCAGTCCAATCGTCCAAATGGCGAATACCAAGGGGAAAATCCGCTGCAAGCCGATCAAGCCCGCCAGGCGGCCATAACCAAACCCCCCGATCATCGCTCCGACCGATGCCATGACGGCGATCCTGCTTACGGCAGTAGGATCGGAAATTCCTATCTCCCCAAGCAGGAAGGATAGCTGCGTCGTGGTCATCATCAACACCACGCCGAATGCGACGATAACGACGTAGAACGGCCAGAGCGAAAGCAGGCCAGGTGCTGGCTTGGCAGGAGCCGGGACAACTTCTGCGGCCCCACCGGTCCTCACGAAGCCCTCGCCACGCGTCAGCCATGCAAGACCGAGCATGACGAATGCGATTGCATATAGCAGGAAGGGCAGGCGCCAACCGCCAAGCGATCCCAGGTAGCCGCCTATCAGGATACCGCCGATACCCCCGACCGAACCGAGAGCCCCCTTGATGCCCAGGAACTTTGCGCGCGCCACGGAATCGAAGCGGCTGGCAATGAGGGCAGTAGAGGCAATACCGACAAACGAGGCAGCGATGCCGAGAATGAATCGCACCCCCAGCAGCGAGGGCGCGCCGGACAGAAAATATCCCGCAGAGCCCGAAATGCCGTACAGAACAAGCCCTACGATCAGCAGGCGATAGGTCCCTACCATGCGCACAGCCGCTGTGCTGAGCAACCCGCCAGCAATAAGGCCGAGGGCCGGGGCAGTCATCACGGCCTGCGAGAGCTGCGCGCCGCTGGTGCCTCCACCGAATGATTGCGCCAGCAGCGGCAGCACCGGAATCAGCACCACCAGGACGAGCGCGGTCGTTGCCGAACCGCACAGCAGGACGGCAAGCAGCAGCCGTTCGCGAGCGGTCATGCGCCGTCCAGTATCAATCCGCTTGTCGGAACGCCTGTGCCGGCGGTGACAAGCACAGGACCATCGCCCGGCACCTGATTGACCGAGGTTCCGCGTACTTGCCGGACAGCTTCCGAGATGCCGTTCATGCCGTGGATGTAAGCTTCGCCCAGTTGTCCGCCATTGGTGTTGACGGGCAACCGCCCGCCAATTTCCAGATTGCCTTCGCGCACGAAGTCCTTCGCCTGGTTCCTCGGTGTGAAACCGAAAGATTCAAGCTGGGTCAGCACGTACGGCGTGAAATGGTCGTAAAGGGTGGCAGTGCGAATATCGTCTGGCCTGAGCCCCGCCTGGTCGAACAGTTGACGCGCCACCAGTTCCATTTCGGGAAGCCGGGCAATTTCCTTGCGGTAATAGCTGGTCATCATCTGCTGGTCGTCGGCGGCACCCTGTGCGGCTGCACGGATGATGGCCGGCGGTTGGCGCAGCTTCCGGGCGTAATCGGTGCTTGTCACGACGATGGCCACCGCGCCGTCGGATTCCTGGCAGCAGTCGAGAAGGTGCAGCGGTTCCACGATCCATTTTGATTGCTGATGATCGTCCAGCGTTATCGGTTGTTCGTAGAACCACGCGGCGGGATTGTTTGCCGCGTGCTTGCGACTGGCGACGGAAACCCGGCCGAAATCTTCGGAGGTTGCTCCACTTTCGTACATGTATCGCTGGGCGCCCATGGCCACCCATGACGCCGGAGAAACCAGGCCGAAGGGCACGTAATACCCATAGTGCGAGGATTCAGCAGTGGGGACAGGGGGCGGGGTGTGACCGGTGCCGAAACGGTATTGCGATCGTTCGTTCATGGCGCGGTAGCAGACCACCACGTTCGCAACGCCGGTGGCGATGGCCATGGCCGCCTGCATGACGGGCGCGCATGCTCCGCCACCGCCGTAGTGAATCCGGCTGAAGAACTTCAGCTCTCGCCCGCCGATATTCCGGAAGACCTCGATCTCCGGATTGTTGTCCATCGTGAAGGTGGAAAGGCCATCGACCTCCTCGCGGTCGATCCCGGCATCGTCGAGTGCAGCCGTGATCGCTTCCACGGCCAGCCGCATTTCGGACCTGCCGCTGTTCTTGGAAAATTCGGTCGCGCCGATACCGGCAATCGCGGCGACATTGCTCAACGAGGATGTCATGATGTTTCTCCAAGCTCGAGCGAGACCGTCGCCCTGACGTGCTCGCCTATCGAGTTGGTTCCCTTGACGTCGATCTTTACTTGACCCTGGCTTGCTTCCACGACCTCGCCGCTCAGCGTCATGGTATCGCCCGCGAAATTGGGCGCGCCCAGCTTGATGTCGACTGCGGTGATCCGACCGCCTGGGCCGCACCAGTCGGTGACGTAGCGTTGCACCAGACCATTTGTCGTAAGGATGTTCATGAAGATGTTCGGGACGCCGGTCGCTTTCGCCGCAGCCATGTCGTGATGGACGTTCTCGAAGTCGTTCGTGGCGAGTGCCGCTGCAACGATGGCAGAAGCGGTTACCGGAAATTCAAGCTCGCCCAGTTTCTGGCCGACCTCGACGTCGCTCATGGTGTTTGCCTGTGTCTTCATGTCAGAGCCTCCGTCCGTCCTTCGGCAATTTCCTTGCCGATTTCGGCCGCCATCGGATTTGCGCCGCCCAGTTCTTCGGAGATGTGGATGGCGTGAAGGAAGAAGCGATGGATCGGATAAGTGATATCCGCACCCGTTCCGCCATGCAGGTGCTGCGCGGTATGAACTACGCGGTGCCCGCCCATCGCGGCCCAGTACTTGGCTGCGGCAACGTCAGCGCTGCTGGATGCGTCGTGGTCGATCTGCCATGCAGCGAGAAGGGCGCTCGATCGCATGGCTTCCACGTCGATGAAGGCGTCCGCGGCTCTTTGCTGCACGGCCTGCATCGAACCCAACGGCTTGCCGAACTGTATCCGTTCGCTTGAATAGGCCGCCGTCCGGCGCAACGCTTCGTTTGCGATCCCGACCTGTCGCTGCGCCAGCGCCACCCGGCTGCGTGCAACGAGATCGGCGATGACATCGCGTCCCGTTTCGATGCTGCCGACCACCGCGTCCCCGGCGAGTTCGACATTATCGAGTGTTACCAGTCCCAGCGGCTCGCCACTTGTCGATACCTGCGCCTCGACCGTCAGACCGTCGGTGCCCACTTCGACAATGAACAGCGCCGGGCCGCCTTCGGCCTGGGCCGTCACGATGAATGCATCGGCTTGGGGTGCATAGGGTACGGCTACCTTCGTGCCGGACAGTTTGTACCCGTTTCCGTCTGCCTCCGCCTTCACCATGGGCGTCAACGTATCGTGGTTGCCGCATTCCGTGATCGCGGCGGTCATGATGGCGTCGCCGCTGATGATACGCTCCAGCCAGGCATCGCGCTGCTCGGCAGAGCCATGCCTGTCGATCGTCATTGCCGCCATGGCGATCGTGGCGGTCAACGGAACCGGAGCCAGTGTACGGCCTTGTTCTTCCAGCAGAAGGCCGAGTTCGACCATGCCGAACCCCATTCCTCCCCCCTGTTCCGAAATGGACATTCCCAGAAGACCGGCGTCAGCCAGCGTGGACCACAAGTCCTTGTCGTAGGCCGCACCGTCTTGCGGGGGTTCGGGCACAGTATCGGCATTGGTCGCATCGTCGAGGATGCGGGCGGCAAGACTGCGCATTTCGCGCTGATCGTCGGAAAGGTTGAAATCCATGGGTATCCTCAATTCAGGCGAAAAGCCGGCAGCAGGTAGTCAGGTTCGACTTCGATGAAATCGACCTCTACCGCCTGGCCGATCGAAACATCTTCGGCGTCTGCATCAATCAGGTTGGCGATGATCCGGACGCCTTCTTCCAGTTCAACCAGCACCACGGGCAGGGGATAGTCGAAGTCCGGCAGGCGCGGCTGGTGCATCACGACGAAGCTGTGAATGGTGCCGCGACCGCAGGATTCGACAATGTCGAACTCCAGGGAACCGCTTACCGGGTCCATCGGACTGGGCGGATGCCGCAGTCGGCCGTCGGTCGATTGGAACAGGAGCTTGCGATTGTTGATCCCTTCCCAGAAGAAGGCGTTGTCATGCGTGATCGCGGGCCGGGGATGGCTGTAGCCGCCCGATGCGTCATCGGATTTACCCTTGTCGGCTTCGGGCTGCGACAGGTTCGGTTTGAACTTCAACACCCTGAAGGTCATCCGGCCCACGCGCTTGTCTTCCGCATCCGTGAATTCGAACACGAGCGTGACGAAGTGGCCTATGCCAAGGCCCGTACGTTTCTCTTCCGAGACTGAATCGACGGTAACCGACGCGGTCACGACGTCCCCAGGCACCAGATAGCGGTCGTAGGATTGGCCGGTGTTGGTGGCAACAACGCCAGTGTAGCCGGCATCGTCGAAAAGATTGAGCACCGCCATACTGTCTTCCGCGGTACGCCCCCCGGGCCGGTACGGAGCCATCGTCCATACCTCGAGCATGGCGGGCGGCGCGACGATCCCGGGATGACCCGCAGCGCGCGCCGCAGCATCGTCAACGTAGATCGGGTTCGTATCGCCCATCGCTTCGCACCAGCGGCGGATCATGGGTACATTAACCGGATCACGTGCCGTGGTAGGAGCGGTGGCGGCTTTCCCGACCCATTCGCGGGCTTTTTCCAGAAGGTCGGTCATCAGCGCGCCGCCCTCGGCATGCCGAGGCCGACTTGCGCCACCATGTCGCGCAGGACTTCGGCGGTGCCGCCGCCAAACGTGTTGATCTGGCACTTGCGGTACTCGCGTTCGATTTTCCCGCGCAGCACGCTGCCCGGCGAGTCGTCGCGAACAAGGCCGGCAGGTCCGATTACGTCCAGCAGCAGCCGCATGACCTTGATCACGCTCTCCGTGCCGAACACTTTGAGGGCGCTGGCAAGGTCGGGGCTGGTCTTGCCTTGGGCAACCTCGGCGGCAACGCGATTGCCCATGACTTCCACAGCGCGCAGCAAGGCGTAAGCTTCTCCGAAAGCTGCCTGAACCCAGGGGAGGGAAATCAGGGCGCTACCGTCTGCTCCTTTGGTGTTGCGGCTCCATTCGACGGTAAGGTCGAAGCATCCCGAGGCGCCATAAGTCAGCGCGGCAAGACCGATGCGTTCGTGGTTAAGCTGCTCGGCGATCAGCCGCCAGCCGCCATTGACTTCGCCGATGACCATGTCCGCCGGAACGCGCACGTCCTCGTAATATGTCACGTTCGTGCGGAAGCCCCCGACCGTCCAGATCGGTGAAACCGAGAAGCCCGGCAGGCTGGTGTCGAGCATGAAGATCGTGATGCCCTTGTGCGGCTTTGCATCGGGATCGGTTCGCGCGGCAAGGAAGATGTAATCCGCACCTTCGGCGCCGCTGGTGAAGACCTTCTGCCCGTTGATGACGTATTCGTCGCCATCGCGAACGGCACTGGTCTTAAGGTTCGCGAGGTCCGTGCCCGCACCGGGTTCGGTATAACCGATCGCGAACAGCAATTCGCCGCTTGCGATGCGCGGCAATATCTCCGATTTCTGCTCATCGGTGCCCAGCCTCATGAGGGCGGGGCCGACGGTGTTTACCGTTACGAACGGGAAGGGGGCTTCGGCAAGAACGAGCTCTTCCAGAAGGATTTTCTGCGTCAGCGGATCCAGCCCGCGCCCGGAATATTCCTTCGGCCAACCGGGGGTGAGCCAGCCATCCTTGCCCATCTGCTTGATAACCGCACGATATTCCGGCCCGCTTTCGGCATCGCGAGTAGCCTCGCGTACTTCGGGCGTCATGATGCGATCAAGGTACTCGCGAAATTCCTGGCGCAGTGCCTTTTGCTCTGCGGTGTAATCGATATCCATCAGTCGGCTCCTTGAAATTGCGCAAAGCCCAGGCGATCCAGCGCCTCTTTAGACAATGGCACGTATGCCCCGGCGTTCGCATCGGCGACGAACAGCTTATCGTCGCCAACGCGATCCGGAGCGTATCCTTCACGCTGCAGTTCGACCTTTCGCAGCTTGAACGTGGTGGTGATGTCTGCGTTGGTGGAAATGCGCACGAACACCGGCACGGCGTAATCGGCCAGCTTGTCGCGTGCGAAACGGTAGAACGACGCGGCATCGAAGTGGTCCGGATCGTCATAAGTGAGCGCAACCATTCCGGCACGGCCTTCTGTTTCCGGAATTTCCACGCCGTAGACGTTGACGGTCGAGGGCCCGGAAAATGCCGACAGCGCGATCTCGACCTCAGCAGTCGCCACGTTCTCGCTTTTCCAGCGAAACGTGTCGCCAACGCGATCGACGAAGTAGAAGTAATCGTCCTCGTCGAAGGTAACCAGGTCTCCCGACCGGAACCAGGCGTCGCCCGGTTTGAACAGATTGCGTATGAGTTTATTCTCGGTTGCTTCGGCGGAGGTATAGCCTTCGAAATATCCTGAAACGCCGGTTCCCCCCAGGACCTCTGCCACGAGTTCGCCAACTTCGTTCGGCCCCGCTTCCACCGGAGATCCATCGTCACGGCGGACATGGGTTTCTCTTTCGAGATCCCATTTCAGGATGCGGATGTTGGTCTTGTCCGGGTATGGCAGGCGCCCCACGGACCCTATCTTGTTGTCGACATTGGTGATGCCGTAGTTCGCTTCTGTCGAACCCAGGCCTTCGATGATGTTTTCTACGCCGAAGCGGTCCTGGAAGGCTTTCCAGACATCGGGTCGCAGCCCTGCACCGCACATTACGCGCAACGTATGGTTGCGATCTTGCGGGGATGGTTCGGGCGTCAACAGGTAGCGGATGACCTCGCCGATGTAATAGGTTGCCGTGATGCCGTGCCGCCGCACGTCTTCCCAGAAGCCCGAGGTGCTGAACCTGCGCCGCAACACGAACGGACGTCCGGCCCCCAGCGCAACGGAGGGCACCACCATTCCGCCTGCCCCATGATAAAGTGGCAGAAAGCAATAGAAGGTATCGTCGGCGCCGAAATTCATCAGGCCAATCATCATTTCGCCTGCATTGATGAATCGCAGATTACTCATCCGCGCTGCTTTGGGCAGACCTGTCGTTCCCGAAGTGAAGATATAATAGAGCGGATCGCCTGTCTCTATGCCTTCGCGCAGAGTGCGATCCGGACGGTTTTCCGAAGCTGCCGACGTCATGGCGTTCCAGTCGCGCCAATCGCTGTCGCTGCGATCCGATCCTTCCTCCGATTGCTCGAATATCATTTCTGGCAGGTCTGCTGCCGGCAGGCCCGCAACAGATGAAGCCAGTTCGGACCCGACGATGATCGCTCTCGCATCGACCTGATCCAGCGCGTGCGCCAGTATCTCGTCCGTTGCGCTGGTGTTGATTAGGGCGGTGATGATGCCAGCCTTCGAAAGCCCCAGCCAGGTCAGAACAAATTCGGGCCGGTTCAGCATCAGCAGCGCGACGACATCACCCGGTTTCAAACCGGCTTTTACCGCTGCATTGGCAATGCGGTTGGCGTGCCGGTCAGCCTGGGCAAAGGTAATCGCCTGATCCTCGAACAAAATGAAATCGACTTCGGCAGAATCCTCGGCCCGTTCCTCCAGCCTGTCGGCAACGGTGTATTCGCCGTCGCGTGAGTAGGACATTACCCGCTGGTAGCCACGCATGAGGCGGCCCATGGTTTCCTCGCGTGAGGGTACTTCGAAATTGTCCATCAAACCTTCTCGCGCTTGAGAAACGGGATCAGCCCGTCGAGAAACGCATCGTTCTCGTCACCGGCAACCATGTGGCGCGCACCTTCGACTTCGACGACCTGGCCATGCGGCAGCAGTTCGCGAAACCGCCGCACACCGGCGTCGGACACGATCTCGCTTTCGGATCCTCGCAACAGCAACAGGGGAATGTCGAGCGACAGCACGGCATCGGTCAGGCGTTCATTCATCTTGTCCATGTCCCACCCGTCCTGCGGAGCGACGAAGGCCGGGTCCCAGTGCCAGTACCAGCGTCCGTCGTCACGCTGCCGCATGTTGCGGGAGAGGCCATCCAGCTTTTCGGGGCGAGGCCGATGGGGCAGGTAGTCCGCGATCGCGTCCGCAGCCTCGTCGAGAGTATCGAATCCGTATGACGTCCCACGCATGAAACCGACGACCTGCGCGCCGCCCTTGGCTTCCATCCACGGGACCACATCGACCAGCACGATCGACTTTACCTTGGCGGCCGGATGCTCGCTTGAGGCGAGCAACGAGGCAAGCCCCCCCAATGATGCTCCGACCAAAGCAGGCGGGGTGTCGAAGGTCTCGATCACATGGCGCAGGTCGTCGGCAAAGGCGCCAAGCTCATAGCGGCCATCTTCAGCCCAATCGCTTTCACCGTGTCCGCGAAGATCGACAGCGACCGTAAGGAAGCCATGACCCGCCAGCGTATTCTGGGTAGTGGACCAGGAGTGCCTGGTCTGGCCTCCGCCATGCAGCAGCAGAACGGGGTCCCCCTGCTCTGGCCCTGCAACGGTCGCACGCAAGGTCACCCCGTTGGCACCTTCGAACGTGGTCGTCTCTTGCATGTTCACGTCCACAGTGCGGATGCCGTTGCGGTATCGGCTTCGCGTACGCCGCGCACGCCAAGTTGCTTGCGCGCCTCCTCGATCGGAAGATCGAGCACGTCCTCGTACTTCATCAGGTACAGCGGATCGGACTCGCGCCCGACCTTTGCGCCACGCTCCATGCCGTCCTGAACGGTGAGCCAGGTTTGCGGATAATGCAGCACGGCCCGCGTGATGATCCGGGTCGATCCCAATATCGAGAATGCCGAAAGCTCCCCTGCCAGTTCGGCTGGCATGTGAACGAACAGGTTCGTCAACCGCATATAATACGGCACGATTTCGCCGATAAAGTCGAAACCGCCACCGCCCAGTATATGTTCGAAATCGTGGGTCTGGCCCGACCGAAGCTGGAAGTACTCGAAATCGTTCTTCGGTTCGAAGCGCGGGACGATATCGACCGCAAGATCGTTTTCCATAAGTTGCGTGTAGAAGGCGTTGCCCACCGTTCCGTCCGCATATTTCGCCAGATCGTCGCGTTCGAAGGTGGAAACGAAGCCTTCGTTGAACCAGGCATCCAGCGCGGGGTTGCGGGCGCGTTCTTCGGCAAACAGGGCGTTGATGTGATCGACGTCCTGGATCTCGCGCATGATCATCACCAGCTTGATCGAATCCGACGGCGTGGGCACGTCCGCGCCGTTGCGCCGCAAGAGATGCGTGGATACCCAGTCGCGCAGACGCGGATCGTTGAGATATTTGGAGGAACTGACCAGCACGCTGCTGTCGGTCTCGACCTCTTCGATGCCCTTCATCAGATAGGAATAATCGTTCATCTTCAATCTCCCGCTTGCCGGCGCTCAGCGCTCGGCGATGCTTTCAATTCTCCGGGGATCGCGACCTGGTGCGACAGCAGGAACTGCCCCATTCCCTTCGCGGCCGGATCGAAACTCGTCCCCTGCAATATCCCCCCGTCCAGAGAGGCGTGAACCACGAAATTCAGCGCGTGAATTCCGGGCACGTGAAACCGTTCAACGCGCGGCGCCTGCCGTTCTGCCGAGATATGGGCATAGCAAGACGATACTGCGTCCTCGCTCAGCGCGCGGGCAATCCAAGGCAGGAATTCGGGCTTTCGCGCAATGACTGCGACGTTGAAAAGGTTGCCCTTGTCGCCGCTGCGTGTCCACGCAAGGTCGCGCAATTCAACTTCGACCAGGCCGTCGGCGTTTGCCGGGGTTTGCAGAGCAGGGGGGATGGTCGCCGCCGTGGAATGTCCGTCGCCATTAGGCACGGTCCAGCTTTCATCACCAAGAGTGACGGTGGCCGTCACCTCGCCCCGCTCGAGCAGAAATGCAAAGACGCCGGTCAGGGGCAGTACGGTCGTCGCCAGGTTGATTCCGGTTCCGGGTGCCATCGTCGTGATGCCGGATGCTTGCTCGCGGGCGAACAATCCAGCCCCCTGCATGGTGGCATGATCGGCAGTCAGCTTCATCACCACCTCGCGGGAATTACGTCCGGGTGCGTCGGGGCCGAACGCGCTCTCGTCTCCGAAGACCGCAATTGAAGTGGCAGTGAAATCGGGCATGCCCGCGCGTTCGAGCAACGTTCGCGCCCTTGCGATCAGCGCCTTGCCCTGTCGTCTCGCCTTCGCGCTCGCATCTCTACCTACAAAGGGGGTAATGGCAGTAGTGCGCCAGCCCAGTTCGGTTGTCGCACTCACCTTGAGATATGGGCTGGGCGGACGACCTTTCGCGCCCGTAACACGCACCCGGTCAGGGCCGACATCATCGATCTTCACATCACTGAAGTCGCAGCAGACATCCGCGACGATGTAATCGGCAGGATCGCTGACTTCGTAAAGCAATTGTTCCGCTACGGTCCCGCGGCTCACCAGGCCGCCGGTGCCGTGGGGCTTGGTGATGACGACCGACCCGTCCGACGAACATTCTCCGATTGGGAACCCGATCGTCTCCCAGCCTTCGACGGTTTCCCAGTCGGTAAAGGTTCCGCCCGTTATCTGGGTGCTGCATTCGAGCAGATGGCCTGCCAGCGTGCCGGCAGCCAGAAGGTCGTATTCGTCATGTTTCCAGCCGAATTCGTGAATGAGCGGGCCCAGAACGATGGCACTGTCCACGATCCGGCCGGTGACCACGATGTCCGCTCCGCAATCCAGCGCTTCGGCTATCGGGAATGCACCGAGATAGGCATTGCATGTCAGGATTGAGTCCGGGAACGGCGCGCCTGAAAACATATCGCTCTTTCCGGCGCTGCGAAATTCCTCCACCCGTTCGATCAGATCGTCGCCCGAAACGGCGGCCACGGTTAGGGACAGATTCTGCTTATCGATCAGCGCTTCGATTTCGCGTGCCAAGGCGCGTGGATCGAGTGCCCCTGCATTGGCAACGATCCTGATGCCTTTGTTCGCGATCTGAGCGAGATGCGGTCCTACGTGCACGTTGAGAAAGTCGGGCGGATAGGTGGCTGCCGGATCGGCTTTGTGTTGCAGGCCGAGCATGCCCATGCTCGCTTCAGCAAGGTAGTCGAAGACCAGATAGTCGAGATCGCCATCTGCCAGCAGCTGCGGGACTCCCAAAGCGCTGTCGGCAAAATAGGCCGAGCCGCCGCCGATGCGAACGACCTTATCTGTCGCCGGTGCACTCATTGGGTATTGGCCGCGAGGTCGCCAATCACAATGGGTTCGTTTTGGTCGGCATGTGCCATTTCCGCGCCTCTCCTCTGCAAACGATATTGGCGTACCGTGACGCCTTTATCGTTCATTAAGATCGCTCATATTGCAGATTCGAAGGTTTAAGTCAGCCGCTTTTTGCCTTACGCGTAGAATAATCTAGATATATCTACGCAAAACGTCTCTTGAGATCGCTCGATCGCCGCGCCGGTCCGCCTGAGGTCCGATCTTATGCGAGAATCATGTCTGCCGCCTTCTCCGCGATCATCATGGTAGTAGCGTTCGTATTCCCGCTGACGATGGTCGGCATGACCGATGCGTCAACAACCCTCAGGCCCGTTACTCCGCGAAGTCGCAAGTGGTCGTCCACCACGGCATTCGGGTCGCTATCCCGGCCCATCGCGCAAGTGCCGACCGGGTGGAAAATCGTGTTGGAGTTTTCTCGCAGCCACGCGTCCATGGCCTCGTCGTTATCGATGGAAGGGCCGGGTTCGTCCTCGGCGATCCGCCAGGGGGCAAGCGCCGGCTGCTCGCCAATCTCACGCGCTATCCTGACTGCTGCTCGTAAAGTCGCCATGTCACCCGGGGTTGCCAGATGGTTCGGGCAGATCAACGGCGCATCCATCGGATCGGCGGAACGAAGGCCAACGGTTCCGCGGCTTTCGGGGTGAAGCGCAACCATGTCTATCGAAAAGCCATCATAGGGTTGCATGCCCTTGCGGCCATGATTGGCCATAATGCCGGGAATGAACTGTATCTGCAGGTCGGGCCGGTCGAGCTCTGGCCGGCTGCGCAGGAAGCCGCCTACCTCGAGGGAATTGGTCGCCGCCAGGCCATCGCGTTGCAGGAGGTAGCGCAAACCGATCAACCCACTGCGCCATCCCTTCGTCCGCGACCAGAGCAGGGGAAGGCGCGAGCGATAGGTAACCGCAACGTCGACGTGATCCTGTAAATTTCGACCCACGCCCGGTAAGTCAACGATGCAGGCAACGCCGTGTTCGCCCAGCTTTCCCCCATCGCCGATCCCCGACAATTGAAGGATTTGCGGCGATTGCATCGTGCCGGCGCACAGAATGATTTCTCGTGTGGCGGCGATGCGATGCGTCTCTTCCGATCCTTCGATACGGTACTCCACCGCCACGGCGGCAGCTTCCTCGAAAACGATGCGTGTGACGTGTATGCCGGTGGTTGCGATCAGGTTGTCGCGCTTTTCCGCCGGTTTCAGAAATGCACGGCGCGCTCCTGCGCGCTGCCCGCCTTCGATGTTCAGCTGATATTTGCCGACGCCGAATTGGGATTGTCCATTGAAGTCGGGGTTGAGATCGTGGCCGGCGCTGACGCCTGCCTCTAGGAAGGCCTGGTATATTCCATCCGAAGATGTGCCGTATCGAACGGCTAACGGGCCATCCGAACCGTGATACTCGTTGGAGCCTTCCGGGCCGTCTTCCGATTTGCGAAAATAGGGCAGGACATCATCATAGCCCCATCCGGCCAGACCCATCTGCCTCCACTGGTCGAAATCGGCCCTGTTGCCCCTGACGTACAGCATTCCGTTTATGGATGAGGAACCACCCCAGCCCTTGCCGCGCGGCACATATGTCTTGCGCCCGCCAAGCGCTTCGACCGGTTCGGATTCGAAAGCCCAGTTGCTCGCGTTGCGGTCGCGCATCAAGGTGGCCATTCCGGCGGGCATCTTCGCCAGAAGACCATCGTTGCGCCCTCCGGCCTCGAGAAGGACGACGCTGTTGTTCGGGTCTGCACTGAGCCGGTTGGCCATGACACATCCCGCCGAACCTGCGCCTATGATGACGAAGTCCGCACTGGCCGGAGGTTTGCGATTGCGCGCCATCAGACGGCGCTCCGAATGAGAATTACTGAGCTGGTCGATGACCAGCGTGTGTTTGCAACCCGACCTTGCACCCGGCCTCTCCCGAACTTCATTGATAAGCACTATTCATAACGCAAAATGTGGTTTGCGCATCCAAATAATTCATATACGCGTAAAAAAGTACAGGCCGCATTGTGGGTTTCATTCGTCCTGGCAGATGTCGGCGAATATCCTCAATGGGGCCGACGTCGGGATAACAGAACACGCGCCGCATCCGGTTTTTCCAGAGGCGGGGCCTACGGAAGGAGTGAACATCATGGACTTGGGATTGCGAGGCAAGATTGCTTTCATCACCGGCGGTGCAGGTGGCATCGGGCAGGCGACCGCGATTGCCCTGGCCGAAGAAGGCGTGAAGGTCGCGGTGACCGATCTCAACGATCCTGTCGAGACCGTGCGCCTCATCGAGGAGGCGGGCGGACAGGCCTATGGATCTGCGCTTGACGTGACCGACGAAGCATCGGTGAATGCAGCGATCGATGCCTTGATCGATCGTTGGGGGCATCTCGACATTGGTTTCAACAACGCCGGGGTCTCTCTGGAAGAGATGGCTACGCCTTGGGATTCGGTCGATATCTATGACCGCGTCGTGGAAGTGAACCAGCGCGGAGTGATGCTGTGCATGGCGGCAGAGCTTCGACACATGGGGCCGCGCAAGAAAGGGGCTATCGTCAACACCGCCTCGGTCGCCGGGCTCGTCGGTCTTTCGGGTGCGGGCTATTGCAGCAGCAAGCATGCGGTTATCGGTCTTACCCGCTCTGCCGCCATGCGATATGCCGGAGATGGCATCAGGGTGAATGCGATTTGTCCTGGCGCGATCGAAACGCCGATGACCCAATCACCGCAAACCTCGGAAGAAAGCCGCGCGTTCATGGCGCAGATGCATCCCATGAACCGCATGGGTACAGCGCGCGAGATTGCCGATGGCGTGGTGTTCCTCGTATCGGACAGGGCCAGTTTCATCACCGGCCATCCCCTGGCCGTGGATGGTGGCTTCGTTTCCCGCTAGACCGCGAAGACGCTACTGCCAATCCACGCGCGTAGTGGGAGCGCGTAGTACAGGGACGCGTCGTTTCAGCTGTCGATCTTGACGACTTTGGTTTCCGGAACGGGATGATCGGTGGCTCCGATCCATCGCAGCAGCATGGTACCCTGATCGTGTCCGGCAGTGTCGATCCAGTTTCCGTAACCCGGATTGCGCGCTGCCAGCACGATGGTGATGTTACCATCTGCGTCGTAGCTGGCCGTATGCTTGTTCACGTGAATATCGTGATGACGGAAGTCGAGCGATTCCATCCAGACATTGTTGCACTGGAAATTCCAGAAACTGCACTCCGGTACGTGAGTCTGGATAACAAGGGCCTCGTCCGGCTTCAGCTTCCAGTATCCATGCAGGTAGAAGATGGTCGGGTCGCCGCCAGCCCGGAAGAACATCTCCTGATCGACGGTGGCCAGCTTGTTGAACTGCTCGTCCTTGAACTGATCGGCCCAGTTCAGGAATGTCTTTGCCGTTCCCTCCACGAAGGCCAGCGATTGGGTCAGGCCCTTGGATAGCCTATCGAGCGTAAGGGGATCAGGTGTCGCCTGGGGGGGATCGATCGCTTCGATCTGAACCCTTGCCGGCATTTCCTTTTCGCGGTCGAGGAAGGTCTGCCTGACGATCAGCATGGAGGAATCGTCGGACAGCGGCAGCCAGTTGCCTTCTGCCGGTTCACGACTGGCGATCAACTCGAACTGGCCATCAGGACCGAATTCCATGTCGCTTGCATCGACTTCGCCGGTGGACGCCATGGTCCCGTCAATTGCATAGCGGTTCGCTTTCGAGGCGAAGCTGAGCACGGGCACGCCGCCCCTGTTGCCGCTGATCCGGTAACGCCGCGAGGCATTTATCGATGCGTTGAGATATATGTTGTCGGGGTTGTCCGCGCCGATCTTGGCCGTTGCGTGCGACGCGGCATAGAACCCCGGAAAATCGGTGTCCGCATTCTCCAGGTTCATGTCGAGAGCGATGCGCAATAGCCGGGTGAGGTAGCGGTAGCCTTCGGCCTGATCGATCGGCTCGTCCGCGATTTCGGCCTGGGCCACAATGTTGCCTGCAGCTTCCAGGCCCCGGCAAAAATCGCGCCATTGCTCGGATGCTGCTGTTTTCGCGTTATCGGACATGCTCATGGCGCCATGTACTGCCCGCCGTTTACGTCCAGTGAGGCGCCGTTCACGACCTTGGCAAAATCGGACAGGAAGAACAGCACCGCCTTGGCGCAGTCTTCCTCAGGGGGAATGATGCCAAGCGGAATGCGATCGGTAATTTCCGAGACGACTTCATCGCGATCCCGACCCGCTTCGACCTGGCTGTCGATAAAGCCCCAGACAGGCGCGCCGCCGATCCACCCCATGCGTGTTACATTCACACGGATACCGTGGGCGCCGAAATCCTTCGCCATATGGCGTGTCAGCGCGTTCATGCCGCCCTTGCCAGCGGAATAGGCGCCTTCGCCGGGGAAGGGATTGACGGTCGACATCGTCGACACGTTGACGATCGCGGCGTTATCCGCACGTTTCATCGATGGCAGACAGGCTTGCGCCATGCGTAGCGCGCCTGCGCAGTTTACATCGAACACCGATGCAAACTCCTCCACGTCGGCAACGTCCACCGGCTTCCACTCGCCGTGCATGTATGCGCTGTTGACGAGGCCGGTGATCGGGCCGAACGCCTTTTCCGTTTCCTCTGCCAGGCGGCGGCACTGATCGGCGTCAGTCACATCGGTGGGCACGGCCACGGCATCGCCGCCGGCGGCCTTGATCTCGGCCGCGACCTTGTCGATGAATTCCTTGTTTCTCGCGCCAAGTCCTACCTTGGCACCTTCGGATGCGGCGATCTTGGCCAGGCTCTGACCCATTCCGGGGCCGACCCCGCTGATGATGATGACCTTGTCCTTCAGCAACATTCCCGCATTCCCTTTTCTTTATCTCTTGAGCCGTCACAATCGTCGATGGCCGCCCGACTCAAAACCACAAACCGGATCGACACCGCGAACTCGATTAATTACGCATTGTTGGATTAGGTGGTTATCTGTGTCAAGATTTGCGTCTTGATTTGGTGCATTTGTTCTGCAATCTACAAACCATGGTGCGGCCGCTTGCAGACGGGACAGATTTTCCGATCCGGCGCCAGGCACAGGCAAAGAAAATGATGGGATAGGGTTGGCGAATGTCAGATAATCAGAATGCTGCCGAGGTTGCGAGCGATACCCGCGTCCCTGACCGGGACGTGCTGATACGGCAGGCCGTGGCGGATACCGGGCTGGATGACTTTGGCGATGCCTGGATGCTGGAAAATCTCGCCGCGCTCATCCCCATCCTCAACAGTGAAGCGCAATTGACCGCTACCGGTGTCGAAGGCGCAAAAACGATGATCCACACCGCGCTTGTCAATCGGTTACGCCATGTCGATCTGGTTAAGCGTCATCCCGAGATCCTCGAAGAGCAGGTCGATGTTGCAGCGGTTGTCGTCGGTCTTCCGCGCACGGGCAGCACCATGCTTCACCGCATGTTATCGAGCGCGCCGGGGATGACCGGCGTGAAATGGTGGGAGGCACAAAACTACGCGCCTTTCCCGGACGAGACCGTGGGCGACCCCGCTCTGCGCCGGGAAGCTGCCAAGGCCTATCTGGACTACTTCCTCGAGCATGCGCCCGGTCTGATGTCGATCCACCCCATGAGTATCGATCAGTCGGATGAGGAACTGATCATTCTGGGGCAGATGTTTTCCAGCACCATGATCGAGGGCATGTACCACGTACCCAGCTATGCGCGCTGGCTGGTGGAGAACAGCCGGACGCGTTGCTATCCCGATCTCAAGGAGGTGCTCCAGTCGCTGCAGTGGCAGGACAAGTCGCGCAAGAACGCCCGTTGGGTTCTGAAGACCCCCGGCCACCTGATGGCGCTGGACGGGGTGCTGGATACATTTCCCGAAGCCAAGATCGTGATGACCCACCGCGACCCCGTTAGCACGGTGCCATCCTATTGCAGCATGATGGCGACGCTTTACGGGATGGCATCCACCATTGATAAGGTGAGTATCGCGAAATTCTGGGAGAACCGGCTGGCGGAACTTCTCGGCCTGTTCATGCGGATGCGGGAAAAAACCGGCGACGACGCCTTCGTCGACGTCCGCTACGAGGATCTCGTCTCAGACCCTATCGACGAAGGCAAGCGCGTCCTCGCCGAAACAGGTGTCGCAGTCACGCCGGAAATTGTCGCGGGGATGGAGGAATGGATCGAGGCGAACCGCCGCGAAGATCGCGCTCCGCACGAGTACTCCATGGAGGAATTCGCGCTGGAGGAAGAGCAGATCAAGGAGAAGTTTTCGGAATACCGGACGGCTTACCTCGGTAAAGATAGACAGGCATAGACCGATAGCCGTCGACGCATCCCGAAGGGAGGAGCCTTCCCTTCCTTAATGGCTACGCAGGAGCAGCAATATGGATCTGACACAGTTTCGCGCCGCCTTGGGTAGCTTTCCGACAGGCGTCACCATCGTTACCACTGCGGATGCCGATGGAGAGCCGGTTGGTGTAACGGCCAGCAGCTTCAATTCGGTATCGCTCGACCCGCCGATGGTGCTGTGGTCGCTCGCCAAGACGGCACGATCAAAGACGGATTTCTGTTCGAGCGGACATTTCGCCATTCACGTCCTCTCCGCCACGCAGGAGGAATTGTCCAATCGCTTTGCGAAGTCGGGCCAGGACAAGTTTGCCGGTGTCGATTGGGAAAGCGGAGTGCTGGGCTCTCCGGTGCTTGGCCAATATGCGGCGCTGTTCCAGTGTCGTCTGGTACATCAGTACGAAGGCGGCGATCACGTTATCCTGGTGGGGGAGGTTGTCGACTACGATCAACGCGACAGCGCCCCGCTCGTTTTCCATGGCGGGCGGTATGCCGAGACGCGCTCTCGTGGAGAGGGCGGCAATGCCGAGGGCGACACGGTGGATATCGAACATGGCGCTTTCAGCGATGACTTCCTGTTCTACCTCTTGTCCCGTGCACATTTCCAGGCGTCGCGTCCCGCGCGCGAGACAATGGCAGAGCTACAGCTCAGTCAGACCGAATACCTGACCCTGGCCATTCTCAGCATGGAAGCGCCGGCCAGGTCCGCCACGCTCATCGCCAAGCTCGACCATACAGGTCTGGCCCCGGATGAAGCCACTCTCGACGCGATGGTCGAGAAGCAATTGCTGTCGTTATCCGACGATGGTTACGAACTCGCTCCGAAGGGGCGCGACTTCCACATCCACATCCTGTCGGTCGTGAAAGCGTTCGAGAATGATCTGCTGGCGCGAATAACGCCCGGCGAGGCGCACGAGGCGAAACGCTTGCTCAAGAAGATCATCGAATTCACCGGGGCCGACATTCCGATCAGCTGGCGCGATGAGTCTCCGGATCGCTGATCTCAGGTAATCTTGGCAATCTTGGCGTTGTACTTGATTGTCTTCACCGCGATCGATGTCTCGACGTGATGTATGCCCGGCATTGCCAGGATCTGGTCGGAAGCGGTATCAACAAGGTCGCCGAGTTCCTTGAACAGGCACAGGGCGGTGATGTTGAATTCGCCCATGGTGATCAGCACACCATTGATCAGCGGAAGGGCAGCGATCTGCTCCGCCACTTCACGAACCTTGTCGACATCGGCCTGCGCACTGATGAAAGCCAGGCGCGTGCTTTCGGCCATGTCGAAGCTCGTGATCGCGGTGAATGTGATGAGACCTTCGTCCTGCAGGCGGCGGATCCTGCCTCGCACCGTGCCTTCTGTCACGCCAAGTTCGGCCGCGATCTTGCGATTGGAGACGCGCGCATCGAGAGCGAGCAAATCCACAAGGCGGCGGTCCAGATCGTCTAGTCGGGATTCTGCCATCTGCTAGGTCCTTGTCTCGATGGGCGCGACGTCGAACTGATACTTCGTGATATCCACGACGATCGCCGGCGTCATCGTTCGTATTCCTCGAATGGTCCCGATCTTTTCGAGAAAGAAGGCCGGCAATTCGTCGAAGTTGCTCAATGCTACGAGAACGTCGATATCATAACGGCCCGCAACGAGATGCGCGGCATGCACTTCAGGCAGCTGCGCCAGCTCGTCCGCCACTGCCGATGCCTTGCGTCCTTCTATCTCGATCGCAATTCGCATGAGGAAGTCGAAACCGTGCGCGGAAAAGTCCGAGACGGCCACGACGCGCATCTGGTCCGAATCCTCCAGGCGCTTGATACGCGAGGATACGGTAGTGGCAGTCAGGCCGAGACTGTCGGCGATCTGCTGGTTGGTCGCCCGTCCGTCGCGGCGCAGTTCTTCCACGATCGCGCGATCCGTTGAGTCGATGGTCGTCTGGTTCATTAAACGAAAGTCCCCGATAGCTTTACCGTGCGCTGCAAAAGTCGAAAGATGCGTGTTACGGCAACGGGCAGCGTAGGGCTTGGCTCTATGCGGAACAGGTTTTCCCTGCCTCTATTGCGATTGCAACCCATCCCTTAGGCTAGCACCCACTTTTTCTATCCAGGGCACCGCGTCCGGTACCGCTGCGAACAGACTGAAGAAACCATGGACCATGCCAGGCGCCATGTGATGTTCGACGGGAACACCCGTTTCAGCAAAACGCCGGGCGAGCACCTCGCCCTCGTCGCGAAGGGGATCGTATTGCGCGGTCACGATGGTGGCGGGTGGCAGGTTCGACAGGTCTTCGTGCCGCGCAATCGCCGCCAGGGTCGCCGCGGCAGGAGCCGTCGAGCCGACATAGGCCTGCCAGAACCACTTCATCATCTCGGTGGACAGGAAACCGCCGCTGGCACCGTTTTCCCGGTAAGACCCCCGAGTAAAATCATCGTCCGCGACGGGGTAGATCAGCAATTGGTGGCGAATATCCGGGCCATCGCGATCGCGGGCGAGAATGGCGACGGCGGCAGCAAGATTGGCACCGGCACTATCCCCCGACACGGCCAGCCGGTCAGCATCAACGCCCAGTTCCTCGCCATTCTTGCTGGCCCACACCATCGCATCGTAGCAGTCGTCCAGCGGTGCCGGGTACGGATTTTCGGGCGCCAGTCGATAGGCAACGGATAAGATTGCCGAGCCACTGGCATTGGCGATGGCGCGGCAGGTTGCATCGTGCGTATCCAGTGTACCGATCACCCAGCCCCCGCCATGGTAGAACATCGTCAACGGTGGCGGGCCCGGCTGGGTTCGTGCAGGAATGTAGAGCCTGGCATCCAGTTCGCGCCCATCCAGCGGAATGCGAAGGTCCTGGCAGGATTCCACTTCCGGGGGTGGGCCGAACGCCAAAGGCTGATCGCTGATTTCCCGCAATTGCGCAGGCGTGATCGTAGCAAAATCGGGCTGCGGCATATCGGCCATCTGTTCGTAGAGGGCCGCAATCTGGGCGTTCAATGGCATTGTCTAAACCTTCATTTGCGTTGTCGGAGGCGAGTTGCGGTTCGCGAGTTTGCGCAAAGTCGCTTGTGAACTGCTACTTTGCGTATTGTTTTTGCAAATGCCACCCGTTAGTGCGAAAAAAATCTTAGTGGAGTGGTTTTAATGCAAAGACTGGAAAACAAGGTAGCGCTGGTAACGGGCGGTGCTCGCGGCATCGGCGAAGGTATCGTTCGCCGTTTCGTGGAGGAGCGTGCGCGTGTCCTGATTACCGACATCCTTGACGACGAAGGCGAGGCCCTTGCCCGCGAACTGGGCGATTCCGTGCGGTTTCTTCACCATGACGTTACCAGTCGCGAAGAATGGGCCAGGGCGATCGAGACAGCCGAACGCGAATTTGGCCAGCTCGACATTCTGGTGAACAACGCCGGGGTCCTGTTCTTCAGCGGATTCGAGGATTTTTCCGATCAGCAAATCGAAACGCTGATGGATGTGAACGTCAAGGGCGTCATCTATGGTTGCCAGGCCGCAATCCCGGCGCTCGAACGCGCTGGCGGCGGTGCTATCGTCAACATGAGTTCGGCAGATGGCATTGCCGGGGCGAACGCGGTGTCCGTCTACTGTGCAACGAAATTTGCCGTGCGTGGTCTGACCAAGGCATTGGCACTGGAGATGGGGCCGCGTAAAATTCGCGTCAACTCGATCCATCCTGGTGGCATCTATACGCCGCTGGCCAATCCGATGAAGGTGCCCAAAGAAGAGTATGACAAGAGTTTCTGGAACTATCCTGCGCAGCACGCCGGAGAGGCGAAGGACATCGCTGCGGCCGCCGCCTTTCTTGCATCGGATGACGCGCGCTATTGCATGGGGGCGGAACTGTCGGTCGATGGCGGCATGAATGCAGGCCACTACTACGCCGGGCTTCCGGGCGCTCCTGTAGTCCAGCAGTAAATGAAAGGTGCCCCCCGGGACGCCGGGGGGCCTTACTTCGAAACCGTCAGATTTCGACCTTTTCGTCGACATAGAACTGGCTGTACCATTTGCGGAATTTCCCGATCGGGCCGTCACCGTCGCAAACCAGCGCATCGGGCAGATATTTCTGCCGATCCCAAACGACCTTGTCCTGGTCGAATTGCTTGCAGATATCCTTGATGATTGCCTTGGCGGCCCCGCCTTGCGGTCCGTCTTTCTGTGCCTTGGGCTGCGTGAAACAGAAGCGTGCGACGGCGTGATCCTTTTCGACCGGTGTTATGCATGAGATCAGCACGGTCTCGCAGATACCGGTGAAGCGGGTGTAACTCTGCCCGGGGCCGACGCTTCGATATGAAATTTCGCCCTTCACCACGCCGCGCGGCGTCCCCAGGTTGACGAACAGCCGCGCGCCGCGTTCGGGACCGCCGTCTCCCCAGTCGAACTCGTAATCCGGGACATCCCCGGCTCCGTGAATGTATTTGAAATGCGCCGTATCGACACCGTTTTCGGCCATGTTCTGGAGTGACCCCCAGACATTCCATTCAAAGATCTGGTAGTCGGTCCAGTCTTCATCCGTCGCTTCGGGCACGTGAGCCAGATCCCATTGCGGCTCTTTGCCTTCCGGATGATACCAGAACCATATCCAACGGTTGGCTTCAGCCACGGGCCATTGCCGTTCGCACGGACGTTTCACCTGGGGAGGAATGCGCTTGGCATAGTCAATCTCCTCCACCACGCCTTCACCATTGTACTTCCAGGAATGGAAAGGGCATTCGAGAAGGTTGCCGGTCACCTTGCCGCCGAAGCCCATGTGCGCGCCCAGATGGCGGCAATAGGCATCCAGCATTCTTACATCGCCATCCTCACCGCGCCAGACGACGAGATCGGTCGAGAAATACCGCAGTGGCTTTACCTCGCCCCGGCCCAGTTCGTCCGAAAGCAACGCAGGATACCAGCCGCAGGGGAAGGGCAGGTCGAGGTTGCGGTCCTCCACACTCGCCCGGTTCTTCGGCTCGCTAAGCCGCCATTCTTCAAGCTCTTCCCGGCTCATGTTTTCGAGCATGCGCCAGACGAGAGCCGGCGGGGTGCGGGCATCTTCGTGGGCGGAGTTCGTTTCGGTATGCATCACTTGCTCTCCATTCCGAGGGCCCTGCTTGCCATAGCGTGCAGAACGCTGGGCGAGATCTCATTTTCGAATGGCTTGCCCACTACCTTTCCCCCGCCAGTTTTGGCCACATTTCGCGCAGCCTTATCTTGTCGACCTTGTCGAGATCGTTGCGAGGCAGCGGGGCATCTGTGAATACGAGACGGGTCGGCACCTTGTAGCGCGCCAGCCTTGTCTCGACATGCTCGATGATCGCGCCTTCATCCAGATCGTTCGCCCTTACGACCGCTACCAGCGCCTCACCCATACGTTCGTCAGGTATGCCAAAGGCTGCGCATTCGGATATTCCGGACATTTCGGAAAGCACCCGCTCGACCTCGGCACAGTAGATGTTTTCTCCGCCCGAGATCACCATGTCTTTCAGCCTGTCGACGATAAACAGATACCGCTCATCATCGAGGTAGCCGATATCTCCGGTTCGAAACCAGCCGTCATCGTCCCGTGCGGCGACACCATTCCAGTACCGCGACGCAACCTGCGCGCCTCGAACCACGATCTCTCCAGCTTCACCGGCGGGCAGGTCGCGCCCGTCCGGCGCCACGATGCGCATTTCGACATTCGGCATGACCCTTCCGGCAGCGGACCGCTTGCGCAGAAAGTCTTCTCCAACCGCCATGGCAACGCTGCCCGCGGTCTCGGTAAGTCCGTATCCCGTGCCCATCACCGCATCGGGGCAGACCTCCCGGATCTGATCGAGGAGGTTGATCGGCAACGCCTGTCCGCCGGTGCCGATATTGCGAAGGCTCGACAGATCGGTCTCGGCATCTTCCGCATGCTTGAGAATGTCCCACAGCATCGTCGGTACGGCAGAAAACATCGTCACTTTTTCGGCTGCGATCGTGCGCGCTGCTTCGGCTGCATCCCACCGCGGCAGGATAACCACCTTCGATCCCGCCACGAGAGGCGACAGGAATGACGCACCCAGACCCGAGATATGGAAAAGGGGGTAAACGAGGAGCACCGCCTGCTGCCCTGCGCCCGCCAGCAGTTGCTCTGCCGGAATGCCAAGCCGCTTGGCCATGTTGTGGATCACCATCAGCCCGGCCATCTGCAAGGTCATGATACCGGACACGATATTGATGTGGGATAGCACCGCGCCCTTCACCTTGCCGCTGGTGCCGGAGGTGAAAAGGATAGCCGCCGGGTCATCCGGAGACGGCGGGGCGGGGGGATCGAAGGACGCGCCTGCCGCCGGGAATTCGTCTGCATCGAGGATCCGGCCCTGAAAACCGCTGTCGCGCAGAAGCGAGACCCTTCGGCTATCGGCCAGCACGAGTACGCATTCGATATCATCGATCGCGCGAGCCAGTTCGCTACCCGAACTGCGGGAGTTCACCAGCACCGGTACGCCGCCTGCGCGCGTTACCGCCATGAAGGCGATGATCCATTCGATGCGGTTGCGCATGCAAATGGCGACCCTTTCACCCGCCTCGATCTTGAGGACGTTGGCAAGGGCATCGCGGAGCGCAAAGCAATCGTTGAAGGAAAGCTGGCGCTCGCCTTCGATCAGAAAGGTCTTTTCTCCGTGTCTCCTGGCGCTTTCGATCAACTGGTCGAGGCTTTGCGGCGCATTTGCGAAATGCTGCGTTCCGTCGCGTTCGACAAGTTCGAAAGGGGAGCCGTGGGCGGTCAGGGCCTGGATGATGGGGTCGCTGATACTCATGGCTTTAGTAGATCGCCGCTGGGTTCTTGGGCCGGGGCTCACCCAGCATCTCGCGATGCGAAGGCCGATCCTGGCCGTTGTCCTTCACGCCAAGCTCTTTTGCGATCTCGGCTCCGATCAGGGTGCTTCCCGAAAGCTCCTCGCGGTTCGGCGCCTTGTCGATTGCATCGAATATGCGGGCAGTGAACTCCGGGTTCTCCGCCATGGCAATGAACTCCTTGTATTGTTCCGGGTTGGTCCTGCTGGCAATCATCGATCGCTCGGTGACTTGCGGTCCGAGCCAGATGGACACCGCGATCACGCCCGACCCGCGCAGATCGTGCTCCATATCGTGCGCCAGCTTGTCCAACCCTGCCTTTTGCGCACCATACGCCGGACCATGCATGTAGCAGCTGGCTCCGAAACTTGAGGTGAAGCCGATGAGCCCGCTACCCTGGCGGACCATGATTTTCGCGGCATGCCAGCTTGCAACGTAGGCAGAACGCAGGCCGACATCGAGAATATCGACCGCGTCCAGATCCTTTTCCCAGAAGGGCTTCTTCTCGATCAGCTGGTGGTGAATGGCTGCAGCGTTGTTGACCAGCAGATCCAGCCTACCCTGTTCCTTTTCGATCTGGTCGAACAGATCTGCGACTTGCGCGTCGTCTGCATGATCGCAGATGACCCCGATGCCCTTGCCGCCAAGTTGCGTCACCTTGTCGGCCGTCTCCGACACTGTTCCGGGAAGGATCGATCCGTCCCACCCCTTTGCATCACCAGTCGTTTTCGACCGGCCCGTGACATAGACGGTGTATCCTAGCTCGCCCAGCCCCCGTGCGATACCGGCGCCGGCCCCGCGACTGGCGCCTGTGACCAGCGCTACCTTGTTGTCTTTCATGATCTCTCCAATTTCCTGCCCGTTCGTGAATGATCGCCTGCCGTAACAAAGTCGAACTGGCTTGTCGGAAGGACATCTATCCGGGCAAAATCGATGAACGCGTTGCAGCTATCCGTCATGGCGGCAACGTTGGCCTCGAACCTGGCATTGTCGCCAACCGCGTCGAAGAAGACGGCGGGGTCCGTCATCGCATCCAGCGGAAAGCATTCTTCCACGAATGCATCGTATTGCGGCGCGCCTTCGGTCAGCGGCATGACGATCAGGTTCTGGATATATTCGAAGTTGGACTGCGTTTCGATCGCCACGCGCGTATGGTGGTCGTGCCAATGCGCGAGCGCCGAAGCTCTTGTCACATCGTCGCGAAAGGTAATGAAGGAAGCCTGTGACCACCCGTCTGTTCGTGCGTCGCCAGATGGCGGATGATCGGTGTTGGGTATGATCGTCGACTCGCAAACCAGCCAGGCTGCGAAGCGGCTGGAATGTCGTGCGAGAGCGGCGTCGCATTTTGTACGAAAACGCGGATTGGCCGACGATAGCCAGAACTGGACTACGGCATCCTGTTGCGGTGCCTGCCACTGCTGCGCCAGGCCTTGCGCAGGTGCCACGGCGGCATCGCGCAGGTTTATCCTCACGCGGGTGGCTCCCGCCTCTTCCAGTTCAGCCGAAAGCGAAGACAGCAGGCGGTTGTTGAATGCTTCGGCGGTATCGTCGGGGTTGCGCCACAAGGCGCAGATGACTTTTTCCATTACCTGTCCTCAATCGAAATTGGCTTGTCCGCCATCGAGCGGAATGGTGGCGCCGGTCAGGTATTGCATGTCCTTTCCGCAAAGGGCGACCACGGCGCGGCCGATATCTTCTTCCAGCCGACCGATCCTGCCCAGCGGAATGGTGCGGAAGAATGCTTCCGCCTCTTTGGGATTATGTTCGACCCATGCCTTCAATCCCGGCGATTCTGCATGGGGGGCAATGCTCAACACCCTGATGCCGTCGCTGCCCCATTCGGATGCGGATGCGCGGGTCAGCGCGCGGATGGCCTGTTTGACAGCGCCATAGGCTCCGTAGCCGGACATGTCCCAGCGCAGACCTGCTGACGAGGCAAGGTTGATGATCGTGCCGCCCCCGCGTGCGGCCATGTGCGGCTGGACCAGCTTCATGAGGCGAAATGTGGCCAATGGTCCGGATTCGAAGCCAGCGCGGAATGCATCTTCGGTAACGTCCGCCAGCTTGCCCAACGGCACCTCCTGCGCATTGTTGACCAGGATATCGAGCCCGCCGAATTCCTTGACGGCCTGCTCGATAGCAGTCTCGCAATCTTCGGGAGACTTCACATCGCACTTGATGGCGATTGCGGTTCCACCACGCCCTTCAATGGCTTTCGCGGTTGCTTCGACCTTTTCCAGGGTTCGACCGGCAAGTGCCACCTTGGCTCCGGCTGCGGAAAGGGCCATGGCGATACCTTCACCCACGCCTTGCCCGGCGCCCGTGACGAAAGCCGACTTGCCTGACAGATCACTCATATCCGAATCCCATCTTTTCGTATTATTTACGCCGCATAACTACGCATGCAGTTGACAGTTTGGCAAGATAAGCTGCAAAACGCGTTGTCAATATCAAGGGAAGCAGCAGTTTTGTCCAATATTGAAAAGAGCGCGGATATGGATATCCAATCGAAATCGGATTGGGACAAGGTTGTTGACGTTCTGGTCGTGGGCTCTGGCGCAGGTGGGCTGGTTACCGCGCTGGCGGCTTCCCAGAACCATGCCGATGTCCTGATCATCGAGAAGGCTGAACGCTGGGGCGGCACCTCTGCTACTTCTGGCGGGGGTATCTGGATTCCGGGAAGCCACCTGGCAGCGCAGACAGGCTTCGAAGACGATCTGGACGATGCCTTCACCTATATCCGCGCGCTGTCTGCCGACAACGTGCCTGACGAGAATATCCGGGCTTACATCGATAACGCCGCGCCGATGCTTCGCTGGCTTACCGACAACACGGGTGTGCGCTACGCGCCGATGCCCTATCCCGATTACCATGCGGAGAATGAAGGCGGCTCTCCCACGGGGTTTCGCACGCATCTGCCCCTAGATTTCGACGGACGCAAACTTGGCAAACATGCGCGAACGCAGAGGGTGTCTTCGCCGGCTGCAAACCTGTTCGGCTATCTCAACTGGTCATTCGAAGAGACGCACATACTCCTCCATCGGTCGAAAGGGTGGCTCACGGGATTGATGCGCAGCATGGCGCGCTATTGGTTTGACCTGCCGTTTCGTCTCACCTCGCGCAAGGATCGGCGTCTTACACTGGGCAATGCGCTTACCGGCGCGTTGCGAGAGGCGCTGGATCGCAGGTCCGTGCCGCTTTGGCTGAACTCGCCGATGTCCGACCTGGTCATGGATGGCAACAGGATTGCAGGTGCCGTTGTATCTCACGAGGGACGAACGATGCGCATCGGTGCCCGAAAGGGCGTCGTGCTGGCGGCAGGCGGGTTCGACAAGAACCAGGACATGCGCGATCGACATATGGAGCTTTATACGTCCTCCCAATTATCAGGGGGCGTAAGCAGCAATACGGGGGATTCCATCCGGGCAGGTTCGCGTGTCGGAGCGAAGACCATGAACCTCCAGTCGGCCTGGGCTGCTCCTGTCTTCCATGTTCCGGGAGAAGACCGTGGACGGCTGTCCACAATTGAGCGCGCTCTGCCCGGCTGCATCATGGTGAACCAAAGCGGAGAGCGATATATGAACGAGGCGTCGTCCTACCATATCGCCGGCCAGACGATGGCCCGCCGCGAACGGGAACATGGCGATGCATCACCAAGCTGGATGGTGTTCGATCGCAAGTTCCGTCACAAGTATCCCATGGGCCCGCTGTTGCCGCTCGTGCCGGACCGGCTGCAATCCCGGGCGGTCAGGAAGATCATGAAGAAGGGCGATACTGTCGAAGATCTTGCCCGGAACATGGGGGTCGATGCCGATCGACTTTCCGCGACGATTGCTCGCTTCAACACCCATGCAGCACAGGGCGAAGACCCCGATTTCAATCGCGGCGAGGCCACTTACGACAAGATGTATGGTGATCCTGCAAACACGCCCAACCCGTGCCTTCGCCCATTATCCGAAGGACCGTTTTACGCGATGCCGATCTATCCCGGCGATATCGGTACCAACGGCGGGCTGGTTACCGATGACAAGGCGCGCGTCATGGGAGAGGACGATACGCCCATCCCTGGCCTTTATGCAGTTGGCAACAACGCCGCCTCTTCGATGGGCGAAAGCTATCCCGGAGCAGGCGTTACGCTGGGGCCAGCGATGACTTTCGGCTATATTGCAGCGCGTGATCTTACCGGCAGCAATGAATGAGATGTTATCTGCGAACCTGAATTTGCGCAGAAGTAGTGCGCCTCATGCGGTTTTTTAGCGGTATATGCGCTTGTTCTTGATGAAAATGCGTAATTTTGGTAGATACGAATTGAACTGATGGCGATTTCGCCAGAATCGATACGCGAAGCGTGCGATTGACTGAGTTGGAGAGGTTTCGATGGCCAAGACAAGCGAATACGGGCTGGGCGAAAATGCATTTGCTCGCGGATGGTATATGATCGGCGCTGCCGACGAGGCTGGATCGACGCCCACGGCGCACCGCTTTTTCGGCAAGGATCTCGTCCTCTATCGCGGGGAATCGGGCAAGGCTTACATGACCGATGCCCACTGTCCGCACATGGGCGCACACCTGGCGAAGAATACGACTTCGTACATCGTTCTGGATGGCGATCAGGTGCAGGGTGAATGCATTCGTTGTCCCTTCCATGGCTGGCGTTTCGGACCTGACGGCAAGTGCAACGACATTCCCTACTCCGACTTCATTCCCAAAGCGGCGCAACTGCGCCATTATCCGCTCGAGGAAAGGGCCGGCATACTGTGGGTCTGGCACGACCCGGAAGAGCAGGAACCGGATTACCCGCTGCCCGATTTCGGTGGCCATTACGGCGAGCCAGGATGGGTGGAATGGAAGATCGACCTCATGGGTGATCTTGACGTCCATCCGGTCGAGATAATCGACAACATGGCCGATTTCGGTCATTTCGTTCCCATTCACGGCGCAACGAACTGGCAGTATTTCGCCAATTCGTTCGAGGATCACGTCACGCACCAGTACTACAGCGCCGGACACCGGACGCTAACGAAGGACGCCGACGACATGCTGATGCTGGACACGTGGTATACGGGGCCGGGCTTCCTGCAGTCAGAGATGGCCGGCGCTTTCGACAGCTTCATCATGATCGCCAACACTCCGATCGAGGAGGACAAGGTGCGGACGTGGCACGCGCTGATGGTGAAGGTTCACGATGGCGATCGTGAGACGACGGAAGAGGATCTGGCCGCTGCCGGAGAATACCAGACGGGTAGCCGGCTTGCCTTCGCTCAGGACGTGGAAATCTGGGCCAACAAGCGCGCGGCGATAAACCCGCTCGCGATCCCCAACGACGGCCCCTATGCAAAGCTGCGTCGCTGGTACAGCCAGTTCCACCAACCGCGCGACAAGGCGGCCGAGATCCAGAAAAAGGTCAACGGCACGGTGGTTACCCTCGACAAACGGACGGACAAGGACGCGGCCTGACGGTGCACAGCTTTCCGGAAGGATGCGCCCTCGTATTCGGAGGCAGCGGCGGGATCGGGTCCACTGTGGGAACAGTCTTCGCAAATAGCGGGACTGACATCGCGCTGGTTTACAACAGCCGACGCGAACCGGCCGATGCAGTCGCGCAACGTGCCGTAAAGGGCGGGCGCAAGGCCACCGTCCATCGCGCCGATGTCACCGAAGAAACGCAGGTTCGCGACACGATTGCAGAAGTCATCGCGGCCCATGGGCGCATTCACACCATCGTCTGGGGCGCGGGTCCGCTGGTCGACCAGAAGTATCTCGCGGAAATTTCGATGGAATCGTGGCGGCGCGCATTCGAAACAGAGGTCCACGGCTTTTTTGCCGCGGTGCAAGCGGCGTTGCCCCACATGCGCAGCAAGGGCGGCGGCAGTTTCGTACACCTTGGTTCGGCAGGCCACGATTGGTGGCCGGAACGCGATGGCCTTTCGGTTGCCGCGAAAGCCGCCAACGAACAACTGATCCGCGGCATCGCGAAGGAAGAAGGCAAGTGGAATATCCGCGCCAATTCCGTGCTTGTGGGCGTGATCGATGCAGGACAGTTGCATGCACTGACGCAGCAAGGGCAGCTGGACGAGACCTGGGTCGAGAAGACGCGCGAGCTTCTGTGCCTCGAAAGGTGGGGCACACCCGAAGAGATCGGCCATGCCTGCGTTTACTTCGCATCCGACCAGGGCAGTTACACCACCGGCCAGTCGATTTCAGTATCGGGTGGCTTCGGCGTTTGAGGAAATTGATCGAGCGGTTTCAGGCGATCTTTAGACGGATATTGCCTTAAGATCGCCTGTCGCCCCTAGTTCTTCTTCACATTCACGACATGGATGTTGGTGTACTGCATCAATCCCCAGCGAGCACCCTCCACGCCCATGCCGGAGCTCTTTACGCCGCCAAAGGGTGTGTCCGGGCCCATGGCGGGGTGCTGATTGACCCATGCCGTACCTGAATCCATTCGTTCGGCCAGCGCAACTGCAGCGTCAACGTCGCCTGACCATACGCTAGCCCCCAGTCCGTATGGACTTGCGTTCGCGCGGGTCAGCGCGTCTTCGGGATCTGAAAAGCGATGGATAGTCAAAAGCGGGCCGAACGCCTCGTCCGTAACTGCCGATGCATCGGCTGGCACGTCGGCCAGGATGGTGATCGGAAACCAGAAGCCGTCTCCTTCCGGAATGTCCCCCTGGTAAACAACTTTGGCGCCTTTGGCCTTTGCGTCGTCCACCATGCTGCGCAGCTTGTCTCGCTGCATCGCGTTCTGGACAGGACCCATCAGCACGCCGTCGGCGAAGCCATCGCCCATTTTTACGCTTTTCGCGATTTGCACGAGCTGCGCCACGAGCTCGTCGTAAATGTCGTCATGGACGAACAGGCGTTTGAGCGCCGCACAGATCTGGCCAGCGTTGGAGAATTTTGCCCAGAAGATATCCTTCGCCACCGTTTCGACGTCGATATCGGGCAATACGATACCCGCGTCGTTGCCGCCCAGTTCCAAGGTAAGGCGTTTCAAGGTCGTGCTGGCGGTATTCATAATATGCTTGCCGGTTGCCGTTGAACCAGTGAACGCGATCTTGCTGATATCAGGATGCTTCACCAGCGCGCTACCGACCTCGCCATCGCCGTTGATGATATTGAGCACGCCTTTTGGAAATACCTGCTGGCCAAGCTCTCCGATTTTCAGGGTGGTGAGCGGAGTGGTCGGGGCGGGCTTCAGGACAATCGTATTTCCCGCCACCAAGGCAGGCCCGATTTTCCACAGCGCCATCATGACGGGGAAATTCCACGGTGTGATTGCCGCCACGACGCCGACCGGACGGCGGCGGACCTCTACATGCTCTTCAGACGTGCTGCGCAACACTTCGGTATCGATAGAGAGATCGCAATAGCTTTCCATGAACGCGATCGCCGCGTGCATCTCCATCGTGGCATCGCTGATCGACTTGCCTTGTTCGGAGGTGAGCGTCCTGGCGAGATCATCGAGATTTTCGCGCAGAACAGTGGCAAATTCGCGAACCTTCGCCTGTCGATCCGTCAGGGTTGTAGAGGACCACTGCGCGAAGGCACCTCTTGCAGCCTCTACCGCTTCGTCCAACTGTTCCAGGTTCGCGACCGGAGCGCGGGCGAATGCAGCGCCCGTTGCAGGGTTCAAGACCTCTTCGAAATGGGCGGCACGCGCGTTGCTGCCTCTGATCGTCATGTGCGTTTCAGCTGTTGCCCGATGTTCCAACTCAAATCTCCGATATCGCTAAAGGCAAAGAAGCGCCGCGCTATAAGCCGGACCGCCAGTTGAATGCCCTTTTCGGCATCGCAAATCGCATCGAATTACGCGTTATTCAAGATATTGGTTTTCGAAATGGTAATAAATTTGATGGGAGGTGAAAAAAACTACGCAAACCACCATTCAGCCTAGAACGGGATGCGCGTGCAACGAGGGTGAGGCGAGAGGGACTGTCCCCCCTGGCATAAACCGCCGTGAAAACGTCACCTGTCGCTTTTCTGCGTTCTTGTTGAGGAGCGGACATGTGAGAAGTCGGACATTGAACGTTTGAACCTATCGATTTGATCGTTAAATGGCGAACATGAATAGCCAAGCTCCCTCTGACGCCGTCAACTTCTGCCAAGCGTGTGCCGTGCGGAACCGGGCAATCTGTGCCGATCTCGATAATTCGGAAATCGAGCTGCTGAATGCGATCGGGCGAAGAAGGACGATCTCGCCTGGCGAGCAGCTGCTTTGGGAAGGCGACGAGGCCGTCCTGGTGGCAAACGTCGTTCAAGGGATGCTGAAGCTTTCGACACATTCGGCCGAAGGCAAGGAACAGATTCTGGGCCTGGCCTACCCATCCGATTTCTTGGGCCGCCCCTTCGGAGAGACCACTCCTTACGGCGTCGAGGCGCTCACCGAAGCGCAGGTCTGCCTGTTCCAGCGTGCCGATTTCGATCGATTTGCACGGGAGCACCCCAAGCTGGAACACAAATTACTCGAGCGGACGCTGACGGAGTTGGACCGGACGCGACGGTGGATGCTGTTGCTGGGGCGGATGAATGCAGAGCAGAAGCTGGCCAGCTTCCTTCTGGAAACCGCCGACAGGCTGGAGCCTGCGACCTGCAACTTCGTGGAGGATGGTGGCTCCAGCATTATCGAACTGCCCTTGTCCCGCCAGCAGATCGCGGATGTCCTGGGGCTGACGATAGAGACCGTCAGCCGCCAGTTCAGTCGGATGAGAAACGATGGACTGATCGATATCCCGTCCCGTCGGCGCGTCGAATTACTCGACCGCCAACGTCTGGAAATTATGGCCGCGTAGGCTTCGCCAGCCCCATGGTCTCGGCGATCTTTCCGCGCGTTGCGCAAATCGCGAGCCAGGTGCCGGCAAGCGGGTAAATGCCTGGCGTCTAGAAGCGATAGCTCACACCAGCGCTGATGACCCATGGATCCAGTTCGTGATCGGTCTCAATGGCCAGAGTGTCGCCGGCGAACCACCGCGCGGTCGTGTCGACAAAGTAGTGCTTGGCATCCACGCTCAGTCCAAAGCCTTCATCATTCAACGGCACGTCCAATCCGGCCTGTAGAACCAGGCCGAATTCGTCCGAAAGTGTTGTGCGCGTAACACCAAGGGGAAGGGTCGCCTCCCCGGGCTCGACGTCAACCCACCAGAAATATGTGGCCCCTGCGCCAAGGTACGGTTTCACGCCTGCCACGGGGAAGTGATATTTGGCGGTGACTGTCGCAGGAATAAGCTTGGCGTCGGAGACGAGTTCGGCGCCAGGCAAGCCCGTGGTTCCGTCAACGTCATGCTGCGTAAGGCAGCAAATCGTCTCCAACGAGAAATTGCTCGAGAAAAAATACTCGGCTGCGAGCGTCGGTACCACATTGTCGCTCGCCTTCGTCTGCGTATCTGCGGGTAGCCCCACAATGTCGGTGTCGACCGCGGTGATCTTGCCGTCAGGCAGAACGACCGTTGCGAAGGCTTTGATCTGGATCTGGCTGGCGTCGTCTTGCGCGCTGGCCACCGATGGTGCCGCGATGGTCGCCAGGACAAGGGCGCTTCCAAGTAGTTTCAAATTCATCTTCTTCCATCCTGTAGCGCAGTGACCGCACCGCGCGGTCCAGGCATTTGCGCTACGATGGCCTCTTGGATTCAGATTCCGACCTGCTCATTGATTTGAGTCAACGAAGCTTGCTGTCGCCAACTCCATGATCGATGCATGACATACACGATCGATCACACTCGAATGGCTGTCGCAGACCGTTTCGAGCAATTTGCAACGGCGATACTTCCTTCGGGCCTTTCGTCCAGCGCGCATGCCCGCTTCCGGTCACTTGCGCGTCACGTCGAGGCGGCTGCGGGCGATGCCCCGCTGGACTACATGGAGCATGATCAGATCGTGTTCGTGGCGCGCGGCGCTACGAAGCTCGTCGCACGGGCATCACTCGATCGGGAACAGATCGTGGCGTTCCACTTTGCCGACGATCTCGTTTCTCTGCCAGCGCGCGGGAGGCATTCCTATTCCCTGGTGGCGCTGCAAGAGAGTGAGTTTCTCGCCTTTTCCGCGTCTGAATTCCTTAATTCAGCTCAGCAGGAAAGCGGAGTGGCGAACGAAATACTCCGCCGTTCTCTGGTATCCCTATCGCGCTGCCGTGAGAAATCTATCATCCTTGGGCGGAAAACGGCCCAGGAACGGCTGGCGAGCTTCCTCACTACAATGGCTGACCGAATAGGGACACCACGGGAGACCCAATGCGTCATCGATCTACCGATGTCGCGCCGCGACATTGCCGACAGCCTTGGACTGACAATAGAAACCGTAAGTCGTCAGTTCACGATACTGCGTGATCAAAAGCTTCTCGAAACGTCTGGTCGCTCGATCGTCACCATTACCAACATCGCGGCGCTGGAGAATCGGGCCGGTCATCTGCCTGCGGCGGCGTGAATATTTTATCGTTTTGATCTGGATCAATGAGCCGGGCGGACTGCTGCACTAGGCATCGCGAAAATGGACGGAGAATCTGATGCAGGCTGAAGCTGCACTTGGTCGTACGGGGCTGTGGTTTATCGTTTTGTTGCTGTCTGTCGCTGTTATTGCGACAGCGGTCGATAGCGGGTTTGCCGCCCATGCGACCATAATCGCGATCGTGGCGTTTGCGCTAATGGTGATGAGCGCGGCGCGTTTCGATCCGGTGAGCAATGGCCGCACATTCTTCAAAATGCCGGACGGCCCATCGCGCTACGATGACGATGTCGTGCGCTGGGGTGCGATTGCCACGATGTTCTGGGGCATGGCCGGGTTGGCGGCAGGGCTGTTTATCGCCTTGCAGCTCGCCTTTCCGCAACTGAATTTCGAACCTTACTTCAATTTCGGGCGGGTCAGGCCGCTACATACCAGTGCAGTGATCTTTGCTTTCGGGGGCAATGCGCTGATCGCAACAAGCTTCTACGTGGTTCAGCGCACCTGCCGTACCCAGCTCGCCTTCCCGTCGCTCGCGCGGTTCGTGTTCTGGGGCTATCAGCTCTTCATCGTGCTCGCCGCGACCGGTTACCTGCTGGGTATCACGCAAAGCCGCGAATATGCAGAACCCGAATGGTATGTCGACCTGTGGCTGACGATCGTCTGGGTGGCGTATTTCGCGGTCTTCGTAGGGACAATCGTTCGTCGCCACGAACCTCATATTTATGTCGCGAACTGGTTCTATCTCGCCTTCATCGTAACCATCGCGATGCTCCACATCGTCAACAACCTGGCGGTTCCGATCAGCTTCCTGGGCTCGCGCAGTTACAGTGCGTTTGCCGGTGTACAGGACGCGCTGACGCAGTGGTGGTATGGACACAACGCTGTCGGCTTCTTCCTGACCGCAGGCTTCCTGGCGATGATGTATTACTTCGTGCCAAAGCAGGCAGAGCGACCGATCTATTCCTATCGCCTGTCGATCATTCACTTCTGGTCGCTGATCTTCCTCTACATCTGGGCCGGTCCGCACCACCTTCACTACACCGCACTGCCGGACTGGGCGCAAACGCTGGGCATGGTGTTCTCGGTAATGCTCTGGATGCCGAGCTGGGGCGGAATGATCAACGGTCTCATGACCCTTAACGGGGCTTGGGACAAGGTGCGCACCGACCCGATCATACGGATGATGGTGATGGCGCTCGCATTCTATGGAATGAGCACCTTCGAAGGTCCGATGCTGTCGATCAAGAGCGTCAACAGCCTGTCGCATTATACCGACTGGACGATCGGCCATGTCCACTCCGGCGCTCTGGGATGGAACGGCATGATCACTTTTGCGGCCATGTATTACCTGTTCCCCCGCCTGTGGAAGCGAGAGCGAATGTATTCGCTGCGCATGATCAACTGGCACTTCTGGCTCGCCACCATCGGGATCGTTTTCTACGCTTCGAGCATGTGGGTGGCCGGTATCACCCAGGGCCTGATGTGGCGCGAATACGGGCCCGACGGATACCTGGTGAACAGCTTTGCCGATACCGTCGCCGCGCTCCACCCGATGTATATCATGCGCGCGTTCGGCGGCCTGCTCTACCTCTTGGGCGCAGCGGTCATGAGCTACAATGTGTGGATGACGCTGGCAGGCAAGCTGCGCGACGAGGCTCCGATGACCGACACGCCGCATAACGAAGAGGCGGATCGGCCGATCGTCAAACCCCAACCCAACGCCGTTCCGGCAGAATAAGAGAGCTTAGACCCATGGGCCTGGCCGAACGCCACAAGAAACTGGAACGCAATATCACGCTGCTGGCGGTGGGAACTTTCATCACCGTCGCCATCGGTGGGATCGTCGAAATTGCCCCCTTGTTCTGGATCGACAACACGATCGAGGAAGTCGAAGGCATGCGGCCCTACACTCCTCTGGAGCAGGCAGGCCGCGACATCTACGTGCGCGAGGGGTGCTATTCCTGCCACAGCCAGATGGTACGTCCCTTCCGTGACGAAGTCGAACGTTACGGCCACTATAGCCTGGCGGCCGAAAGCATGTACGATCATCCGTTCCAATGGGGCTCCAAGCGCACGGGACCGGACCTTGCGCGGGTGGGCGGCCGCTATTCTGACGAATGGCATGTCCAGCATTTGCAGGACCCGCAGAGCGTGGTGCCCGAGAGCATAATGCCGCAGTATGGGTTTCTGAGCGAGACCAACCTCGAGATTGGTGATCCCAGTGCGCAACTGACTGCCTTGCGTAGAGTTGGCGTTCCCTATTCCGACGAGGACATCGAGCAGGCTATGGCCGACCTAATTCTGCAGGCCGATCCCGATGCCGAGGGCGATGTCGAAGATTTCCTCCAACGCTACCCGAAGGCGCAGGTGCGGGATTTCGACGGCGATCCTGACCGCATAACCGAAATGGATGCGCTGGTGGCTTACTTGCAGATGCTGGGGACCCTCGTCGATTTCGACAGTGCTGCCGCGCAGGAAGAACTCGCACAGGAGAAGGGGCGTTAACATGTACGAGTTTCTGCGCGAGTTCTCCGTCAGTTATGGCCTGGTAGCGATGATGATCGTTTTCGTCGCGCTGTGCTTGTGGCCCTTTCGGCCAGGCGCCCAGAAACACAACCACAAGGCCGCTCAATCCATTTTCAAGGACGAAGCCCATGGCGAATAAGGGCACTCAGAAGCGCGTAGACGAGCCTACCGGAACCGAGTTTGTCGGGCACGAATGGGACGGGATCGAGGAACTCGACACCCCGATGCCCCGGTGGTGGGTATGGACGTTTTATCTCACGATCATCTTTTCCGTGGGTTATGTGATCGCCTATCCCGCCTGGCCAATGTTCGAAAGGGCGACCGAAGGCGTCCTGGGTTGGTCGAGCCGCGGTCAACTGGCCGAAGAGATCGACGCCGCCGATCAGGCGCGGGTATCGGTGCGCGAAGCGCTTGCCCGTGTGCCGATCGAGCGATTACCTGACGATAGCGCTCTCATGCAGCAGGCAGTTGCCGGGGGTGCTGCTGCGTTTCGTGTCAATTGCGTGCAATGTCATGGTTCCGGGGCAGCTGGCAGCCAGGAGCTTGGCTATCCCAATCTCAACGACGATGCCTGGCTCTGGGGCGGTGATCTCAGGGCGATCGAGTACACCCTTGTTCACGGCATCCGCCAGGTGGGCGATGATGAAACGCGTACAAGTCTAATGCCGCCATTTGCGGGTGTGTTCGAGAGCGCCCAGATGGATGCGCTCGTATCACACGTCCTTTCGCTGAGTGGCAAAGGGCAAACCAATCCTGTCGGTGCACAAATTTATTCCGACAACTGCGCGGCCTGCCACGGTCCAAGCGGGGAAGGCGATCGCGAACTGGGGGCGCCGCGTCTGAACGATGCGATCTGGCTTCGCGGAAGCAGCCGGGAAGCAATCACGCGCCAGATACTCAATCCGCGGATGGGCATGATGCCCAAGTGGGAAGGGCGCCTCGATCCGGTAACCATCAAGATGCTGGCGGCATATGTCCACTCACTCGGGGGAGGCGAAGACTTCGTGGAGGTTGCAGAAGACCCCGAGGTGGAGGTGGATGAGCAAACCTGAAGAACCCAGGTCTGGCGACGAGCGCGACCGGTCTGTTGTCGTCGAGGATGGCATTGCCAAGAGCAACGAGCCTGTATCGAGCGCGATAGCCGAACCCGCGGCGACGACGCGGCGTCACGAGCCTCACGAACCGGCGCGCCAGCACCTTCCGGAAAAGCTCTACGAAGCGCGCGAGCCGGTCCATAACAAGCGCGTGCGGGGGCCTTTCCGCATGTTCAAGTGGCTGGTTATGCTGGTGACGCTTGGCATCTATTACATCACCCCCTGGATCCGCTGGGACCGTGGCCCCTATGCTCCCGATCAGGCAGTTCTCGTCGATGTGGCCAATCGCCGCTTCTACATGTTCGGCATCGAGATCTGGCCGCATGAATTCTATTTCGTCGCCGGGTTGCTCATCATGGCCGGCATCGGGCTTTTTCTGGTCACCAGCGCGGTCGGGCGGGCGTGGTGCGGTTATGCCTGTCCGCAGACTGTCTGGACCGACCTGTTCCAGCATGTCGACCGACTGGTTGACGGCGACCGCAACGCGCGCATTCGTCTTGATCGTGCCCCCTGGACATGGGGGAAGGTATTCCGGCGCGGTTTCAAATGGTCGATCTACGCCGTGATCGGACTGGTGACCGGTGGTGCCTGGATACTGTATTTCGCCGATGCGCCGACCTTGTTCGGCGAATTCTTTACCGGCGAGGCAGTCCCGATTGCCTATATCACAGTCGCGGTCCTAACGCTCACTACGGTTACGCTCGGCGGCTTCATGCGGGAGCAGGTCTGCATCTACATGTGCCCGTGGCCCCGTATCCAGACAGCGATGCTCGACGAGAAGTCGCTTATTGTCACTTACAAGGACTGGCGCGGCGAACCACGTGGGAGTGTGAAGAAAGCGCAGAAGGAGCCTGAGAAATTCGGCGATTGCATTGACTGCACCCAATGCGTGCAGGTCTGCCCGACCGGCATCGACATCCGCGAGGGACCGCAGATCGGCTGCATTACCTGCGCCCTGTGCATTGACGCATGCGACAAGGTCATGGCGGACATCGGTCGACCGCGCGGCCTGATCGATTACGCCACGCTGGAAGACTGCGAGCGCGAAGCCAATGGCGAGGAACCGCGCTCCCCATGGCGAACGCTGATGCGGCCACGTACGATCGCCTATTTCCTGATCTGGGGCAGCATCGGTCTGGCACTGCTCTTCGCCCTTGGTGTCCGCAGTCACACAGGTCTGACTGTCTCCCCGGACCGGAACCCGCCCTTTATGCTGATGAGCGACGGGTCCGTGCGCAACTCTTACACGTTGAAGCTGCGCAATATGGAAAGCCGGCCGCGCGACATGGAAATTTCAATCGAAGGTCTGCCCGGAGCGGTCATGTGGTCCGACACGATCAATCGGCGCGACGCTGCAGCAACCCAGATCGTTACAGTTCCGGCCGACCAGACGCGGGCCGTTCGCGCCTACGTGATGGTGCCGGAGGGCACGAAGGCAGGCGACTTCAGCTTTCGCATCACATCACAGGATGAGCAGGGTGAAACCGACGTTGTCGAAACCCGCTTTTCTGCACCGGGCGAAAGCTGATGCGGCAGGAATTCACCGGCCGGCACATGGCCATGATCTTCATAGGCGGCTTCGGCATCGTGATGGCCGTGAACTTCTTCATGGCAGCCTTGGCCACACAAGGCTTTGGCGGCGTGGTGGTCGAAAATTCCTATGTCGCAAGCCAGAAGTTCAATGGCTGGCTGGAAGAGGCCCGGACGCAGGGTGAACTTGGCTGGACTGCCGATCTTTCTCGCGGCTCTGAAGGCAGATTGCAGGTGGCAGTAGCTGGCGCCCCGGCGGGTGTGGAAGTGTCGGCACAATTACGCAGGCCGCTCGGCGCGCCAGAGACAACAGATCTGACTTTGCTTCCGGTCGGGGCCGGGATTTTCGCTTCTGACGAGCCCATCCCCTCGGGTCGCTGGATAGCGCGGGTGTCCATCCATTCTGGCAATGTTCGCTGGACGCGAGAGATGAGGCTGGAATGAATGCGCCCGCCGCCATCGACATCACCGGGTCCGGGCAGCTGATCGATACCCGACTGACGGTTCCCGGCATGCGCTGCGCCGGATGTATCGCGAAGATCGAGCGAGGTCTGAATGATGTGGATGGCGTTGCGGCAACGCGAGTAAACTTTTCTGCCAAGCGCGTGGCAGTGCGTCACGATCCGCGCATCACGGAGGATGACCTTGTCGAGTGCTTGCGCCAGCTAGGATTCGAAGCGCAAGCGCTAGCCATCAATCCGCTGGCAAAGGACGACCAGGAAACCAGAACTCTGCTGCGCGCCCTGGCGGTTGCAGGCTTCGGCATGATGAACATCATGCTGCTTTCGGTGAGCGTCTGGTCCGGGGCTGGCGGTGTCACTCGTGAACTGTTCCACTGGCTTTCCGCCCTTATTGCGATACCGGTGGTGGCCTATTCGGGTCGTCCGTTCTTTTCGTCTGCCGCAATGGCCCTGCGTTATCGGCGCACGAACATGGATGTGCCGATTTCTATCGGTGTGATCCTGGCAACCGGGCTCAGTATGCACGAAACGCTGACTGGCGGCGAACATGCCTATTTCGACAGCGCAGTGATGTTGCTGTTTTTTCTGCTTGCTGGCCGAGCGCTCGATGCGACGATGCGCAATAGGACTCGCGCGGGGATCGGTGCGCTATTGGGCCGGATGGGACGCAGTGCCAGCGTTGTACAACCGGACGGATCGGTTGACCGTGTCGAAGCTGACGAATTGAAACCGGACATGCTGATGCTCGTGGCAGCGGGCGAGGCGCTTGCTGCTGATGGCACGGTCGAGGACGGTAACGGATCGATCGACAATTCCATGCTGACTGGCGAGAGTGCTCCGGAGGCGGTTTGCACCGGTGCGATTGTGCACGCCGGGGCTATCAACCTGCTTGATCCGATACGCGTCCGCATCACTGCAACGGGAAGCGACACTGCCATCGCTGAAATCGCCCGTCTGATGGACGAGGCCGGGCAATCGCGCAGCCGCTATGTTCGTATCGCCGATCGCGCATCGCGCCTTTACGCGCCCGCTGTTCATTCGCTCGCTTTTCTGGCTTTTGTCGGCTGGATGATCGCCGGTGCGGGTTGGCACCAGTCTCTCGTTATCGCCATTGCGGTGCTGATTATCACCTGCCCGTGCGCGATGGGCCTGGCAGTGCCAGCGGCCCAGGTTGTCGCTTCGGGAGCGCTCATTCGCAAGGGTTTGCTGGTAAAGGACGGGAGTGCCCTGGAACGATTGGCAGAAGTCGATGCAGTCGTATTCGACAAGACCGGCACTCTCACGCTGGGCGAATTGCGTGCGGATGTGGCCATGCTCGACAGCGAGCAGCAGTCCATCGCTCTTGCTCTCGCTCAATCCAGTCGCCATCCAATGAGCGTTGGGCTTGCAAAGACGCTCGCCGAGCGCGGCGTGTCGCCTGCCGAGGTCACCAATATCGTGGAAGCTGCCGGCCAGGGGGTATCAGGCTGCTTCGCGGGACAGAGCGTGGCCTTGCAAAGGCCGCGACAAACGTCTGGCACCACTACCGTGGATCTGCGGATCGACGGCCTCGTGACGTCGATCGCCTTTGCCGACCGTATGCGCCCCGATGCAGGCGAGGCAGTGGGTCGGCTGCATTCCTTGGGACTGGAAGCCACGATCTTGTCGGGCGACGCGGACCAGACCGTGAGAACCGCCGCTTCCGAACTGGGCATGCGGGGGCGGGGCGGTGTCGATCCCGCGGGGAAGCTTTTCGCGCTCGATGCGATGAAGGCCAAGGGGTGTCGTCCGCTGATGGTGGGCGATGGACTGAACGACGGCCCGGCTCTTGCAGCAGCGCATGCCTCAATCGCACCGGGCACTGCCAGCGATGCCAGCCAGCAGGCGGCGGACGCGGTTTTCATCGGAGAACGCCTTATGCCCGTGGCGCTCGCCGTCCAGGTCGCGCGCCGCACTATGGCGATCGTACGCCAGAATTTCGGGTTCGCAATCGGGTACAATATCCTCGCCGTGCCGCTGGCATTGACGGGCCTTGTTACGCCCTTGGTCGCAGCCATCGCGATGTCGCTGAGTTCACTTGTAGTCGTCGGCAATTCGCTGCGTCTCGCAAGGGCAGCGGAAGGTGTCGCGTGAGTGTCCTTGTATATCTCATTCCCATCGCGCTGGGCATGGGCGGGATCGGGCTTGCGGTATTTTTCTGGGCCATGCGCGACGGTCAATTCGAAGACCTCGACGGCGCAGCAAACCGCATCCTGATAGATGACGAGGATGACGCTTCGTGAACATTCTGTATCCCGCCGCTATCGCACTGCTGCCAGCGCTAGTGGGGCCCCAACCCAATACGCGCGATCAACTGACACTACCGATCTGCGGCAGTGACGCAGTCGTCACGATAGATCTGGATCGGGATGATCCGGACCCTGACCGCAGTCCGGCGTGTCATGGCGAGGCTTGCCACGCAGGGTGCAACCGCAAGAAGTTTGATCCAGCGCAATGACGACCGGGAAACCACGTTGCAGATGGGGCAGCATGTGGACTTATTACCCAGACCTGCTCGCTACGCCCGTGCCGCGTTACACCAGCTTTCCGACAGCGGCCGAATTCGCGGAATTACCCAATGAGGACTATCGGCAGGCGCTCGAGAATGTTTCCGGCGATGTCTCGCTCTATCTGCACATCCCCTATTGCGAGAAGATATGCCACTATTGCGGTTGCAATACCGGAGCAGCCGGACGACGGAACAGACTGGAATCCTATCTCGACGCCCTCCACCGGGAAATCGAGACAGTGGCGGCCTTGTTGCCTGCCGAAATCAAGGTCAGTCGCGTCTCTTTCGGCGGTGGCAGCCCCAACGCCATCGCGCCAACCGACTTCGTGCGGCTGGTCGATGCGCTGACGATCCATTTCGGTCTGTCAGATCCGGTCTACTCGATCGAACTGGATCCGCGGACCATGACCCGCGATTGGGCAGAGGCGTTGGGCTCGGTGGGTGTGGAGCGCGCAAGTCTGGGGGTCCAGACCTTTGCCAGTCACTGTCAGGAGCGCATCGGACGCGTTCAATCGGAAGACCTGATCCTGCAAACCACCGACTGGCTGCGCGAGGCCGGCGTCATGTCCCTAAATTATGACCTGATGTATGGCCTCCCAGCGCAGACCCGCGAAGATTTGCATGACAGCCTGAGCCGCACCCGTGTTCTTGGTGCTGACCGGATCGCCCTGTTCGGCTACGCACATGTGCCCCATATCGTGCCGCGACAACGCGCTATCGATGCTACCGGTTTGCCCGACCAGGCAGAGCGTTTCGCTATGGCGGCCGAGGGATATGCTTATCTGGTGACGCACGGCTACACGCCCGTGGGCTTCGATCATTTTGCAAAGCCGGGGAAGGATCCGCTCGCGAGCGCTTCCCTGTCAGGGCAACTGAAACGCAACTTTCAGGGTTTCACGGACGACCAGGCGGCTAATCTGATCGGACTGGGGGCTTCGGCTATCAGCGCCTTTCCGCATCTCATCGTTCAGAACGAGAAGAACAGCGGCCGATACCGGATGCGCGCCAGTGCGGGAAACCTCGTGACCGAGCGCGGTTTCCGCCGTTCCGCCGATGATCGTCTTCGCGGCGAAATGATAGAGGCGTTGCTTTGCCGCGGTGAAGCGAGCGTCGCGCCATGCCTGCTGGCCGAGGTGCATCACGATCTGGAACCGTTCATCAACCGGGAGCTCGCCGTGCTACATGGGGACAAGCTTATCATTTCGCCAGACGGCCTGCCCTATGCCCGGACAATAGCCTCTCTGTTCGATCCGTATCGCCGCCAATCTTCGCGCCGCTTCAGCTCTGCGGTCTAACTCGACAGGAAGTATTGCCAATGCCGCTCTGGTTTTTCCCCGCACTCATGGGACTTCTCGCTACCGTCAGCCTGATTGCCGGAATCTGGCTCCTGCTCCATCTGCGCGACGTTGCGGCTGTTTTCTCAGGCCGAGGCGAAGGTGAATTGGTTCGCGGGCCGGGGAAGCGACAGGCATCGAAATCGCGCATCTGGTTCGCTATCATCGTGTTCAACGCTGGCTGGATCGCTTGCCTGCTGATCTGGATTTTCGTGATCGGGGGCGATGCAAACGCCGTAACCGACGCAGCCCCGTAGAAAATTGTCTGGCGGTCTGTCTGCTCGAGCACGCGATGCACGGGGGTAGTCACAACTCTCCCCGTCCGACTTCCATACGAGCCATGCTGCACCAGCCAATGCGCAGCCGGTGACCGTGCCGAGACCTGTCACAAGCGTCTATTCAGCGGCAGCGGGCATCTTTGTGTGGATCAACCGCCACTAGATCATTCCTCTTGCCGCATCTGCGATTGGTTCGGCAGGTGCACCGCCGTTAGCCGAGAGCTCTCGGAAGGCGCGGTTCTGCGACAGGAAGACCCGTCCGTTCAGGTCGTCGACAAAATGGGTGCGTTTCAGCCGGTCCATCACCGGCCCCTTCACTTCGGAGAGGTGAAGGCCGATCCCGGCATCGATAAGGCGGTGGTTAATCGCCTCAAGACTTTCCAGACCGGACGCATCGATCTCGTTCACCGCGCTACACATCAGGATCACGTGGCGCACGTCGGGCCGGTCGGCGATTTCCTCCAGCACGTATTCCTCCAGCCAGCGCGCGTTGAGATAGGTCAGGCTTTCGTCGATGCGTATCGAAAGGACATGGGGAACGGTAAAGACCTGATGGCGATCGACGTTGCGAAAATGTTCGCTCTCGGGAACACGGCCGACGATGGCGGCATGCGGTCGGCTCGCGCGCCAAAGATAAAGCAACAAGCCTACGCCGACCCCTGTGATCACACCCAGTTCGACGCCTGCAAGAAGGGTAATGGCGATCGTCGCCATGTGCGCAGTGAAATCCGGCTTGGAGTAGTTCCACAATTGCCCCGGCGTTTTCAGATCGACGAGGCTGAGGACCGCGACGATGATCGTGGCCGCCAAGGTCGCGATGGGCAGGCTGTACAGAAGCGGAGTGAGGAACAGGCCGGCAAGCGCGATACCGACTGCGGTATAGGCACCGGCTGCGGGGGTTTCGGCCCCGGCATCGAAATTGACGACTGAGCGGGCAAAACCGCCAGTGACTGGGTAGCCGCCCGAAAATGCGCTGGCGATGTTGGAGGCGCCGAGGCCGATCAGTTCCTGGTTCGGCGCAATTCTCTGCCTGCGCTTGGCGGCCAGAGTTTGCGCGACCGATACGCTTTCGACAAAGCCGATGATCGAGATCAGCAGCGCCGGAACCCACAGTTGCCCGATTAGGCCGAGATCGGTGGAGGGCAGGGCAAAGGGCGGCAGACCCTGCGGAATCGCTCCGACGAGGTTTACGCCGCGCGCTCCAAGGTCGAAGCCGATCGCTGCGAGGATCGTGGCGACAACGGCAGCCACCGGACCGGCTTTGGCCGCGATGTCGGCGGCGCGTGGGGTGAAGCCCAGCTTGACCAAAGCCGGCTTCAAACCCTTGCGAACCCAGAACAGGAACAGTGTGGCGGGGATGCCGATGGCGAGCGTCCAGGGATTGATCGTATCGACTGCAATGGCAAGGCCGCCGAGCATCTCGGGCCAGTTGTCACCACCCGCCGAGACGCCCAGGATGTGTTTGAGCTGGCTCGTCGCGATCAGGATGCCACTGGCGGTAATGAAGCCGCTGATAACCGGGTGCGACAGCAAATTGGCGAGAAAACCCATCCGCAGGAAACCGAGCACTGCCAGCATCACACCGGATAGGGCGGCAAGTGTGATTGCTGCTTCCAGATAGAGCGCGGTGCCTTGCGCCGCCACGGCTCCGGCAGCGCTGGCTGTCATCAATGACACGACCGCGACAGGGCCGACTGCAAGTGTGCGGCTGGTGCCGAATATCGCATAGGCCACCAGCGGCAGGATCGAAGCGTAGAGACCCACCACCGGAGGCAAGCCCGCCAACAGCGCATAGGCAAGGCTCTGCGGGATCAACATGATCGTGACTATGATCGCCGCGATGAGATCGTTCGTGAGGACCGATCCGTTATAAGTGCGGCCCCAGTCGAGTATTGGCAGATATTGCGCCAGCAACCCGGGCTTGTGCCGGCGGGGCAAGCCGGACGGCTCGCCAGCCGCGTTCGAGTTGCTTTCGCTCACAGTCAGGCGGCCTTCTTGACCTGCGGTTTGACCAGCCATTCGTGACCCTTGAGCATCCCGTTCCAGTATATCCACGGCAGCGCTTCGGATTTCAGGAGCCAGCTCAGCTTGCGCGGCCGTGTTCCATCGATCACCCATTTCGGGAAACTCGGCAGCAGCTTGCCGTCATAACCGAATTCGGCGAGCACGATCTTCCCGCGCTCGACTGTCAACGGGCAAGAGCCGTAGCCATCGTAATCTGCCACGGGCTGGCCCGAGTTCAACGCCGCGAGCGCATTGACCGCAACGATAGGAGCCTGCTTTCGCGCAGCGGCCGCCGTCTTGGCGTTGGGTGTCGACCCGGCATCGCCCACTCCGAAGACATTTGGATAGCGAACGTGCTGAAGTGTGAATTTGTCGACATCGACAAATCCGCTTTCGGCATTCGCGAGCGGACTATCGGCGACGAACTGCGGTGCAACCTGCGGGGGCACTGCGTGAAGCATGTCGAATTCGACAGTCTCCTCACCGGCTTCGGTCTTGAAAACGGCCTTCTGGTCTGGACCGTCGACCGCGATCAGCGTCTGGTTCAGCTTCAGGTCGATCCCGTATTTATCGACATACTCCATCAGCGCGGGCACGTATTCCTTGACGCCGAACAGCACGCCACCGGCGTTGCGAAACTCGACGTCGATGTTGCCGAGGACCCCGCGCTCTATCCACGCGTCGCAGGACAGATACATCGCCTTCTGCGGGGCGCCCGCACACTTGATGGGCATGGGAGGCTGGCTGAAGATCGCTCGACCCGATTTTAGGGTGCGCACCAGCTTCCAGGTGTAGGGTGCAAGGTCGTAACGATAGTTGGACGTGACGCCGTTTTTGCCGAGCGTTTGTTCCAGACCTTCTATCTTTTCCCACGCCAGGCGGATGCCGGGCGCCACGATCAGAATCTTGTAGGTAAGCGTCGTACCGTCCGCGAGGGTGACCTGGTTGCTGTCGGGCTGGAAGGATGCAGCGGCCTGTCGCAGCCAGGTTGCCTGCTTCGGCATCACACTCGCCATCGGTCGCCTGGTGACAGGCGCTTCGAAGATCCCGCCGCCGACCATGGTCCATCCGGGTTGATAGTAATGATTCTGGCTCGGCTCGACGATCGCAACGTCAAGTGACGGGCGCCGCTTCAGCATCGAGGAAGCGGTCGCGATTCCTGCGGACCCTCCACCTATGATGACGACTTCGTGGTTCAGCTTCCGGGCCATGACAAACTCTCCGATATCTTTCTGCTATTCGCCGAGCCGGTCGCGCAAGCCGGACAAATCGTAGCCTGCCCGTTCTGCGCGCTCGATGCGCTCACCGGCAGTTTCGTTGTCGATATTGGCGAGTGCATCGAGCGTGATCGACCGTGTGCCGGTGCGACAATACGCGAGCACCTTGCTGCCCGCCTCTTCACGAACCTTCGCGAAAGCCCGAATCGCGACTTCGGGAAATTCACCACCCGAGACCGGGATATGATGGAAGACCAACCCTGCAGCTTCGGCCGCTTCGCGCATCGATGCCGCGGTCGGCTGGCCCGGCTCTTCGCCATCCGGTCTGTTGCAGATCACCGTGTCAAACCCGGCATCGGCCAGCTCAAGCAGATCATCGGATTCAAGCTGGGGCGAGACGGCGAAAGTGTCGCTTACCTGTGCGAGCTTCATGACGATGCTCCTTCCGCAAGTCGGACGACAGCCATGCCAGCGAGCATTGCGACGACGAATGTCGCGGCAGCTGCTGGTTCGATAACAAGTGCAGCAATGCCCGGCCCCGGACAGAGCCCGGCAATCCCCCAGCCGATACCGAACAGCGCCGCGCCGCCGACAAGGTGCGGCGTGAGATCGGATTTGGTCGGGAGGTGGAATTCTTCCGCAGCGAACGGCTCGGCCATCCGTGGCACCAGTCGCCAGGCAATCGCCATCACGATGACGGCGCCGCCCATAACGAAAGCAAGGGTGGGGTCCCAGTCGCCGAAGATGTCCAGAAAACCGCGTACGCGTGCCGGATCGGTCATGCCGCCAAGCGCAAGGCCTGCGCCGAACAGGATTCCAGTGGCCAGAGAGATTAAGCCGGTCCGCATTACAGCACCTCCAGTCCAAAGGCGTTCATTACAGCGACCGTCGCAATGCCGGTGGCCATGAAGGTCAGCGTGGCGACGATCGAACGGGCGGACAGGCGGCTCACGCCGCAGACCCCGTGCCCGCTCGTGCATCCGCTGCCGAGACGCGTGCCTACGCCCACGACCAAGCCGGCTATCGCAAGCGTGACCGGATTGGCGAAGCTGGCGTCGATGCCGCCTGACATCAGCATCACGACCAGCGCTCCCAAAGGCAGACCGATCACGAACATCCAGGCACCGCTCCGGCGTATGCCGCTACCGCCAAGTCCGACTGCCTTCGCAGCAAGCCCGGATACGCCGGCAATTCGACCGAGGGCCAGCAGCATCAGTGCGGCAGCGAGACCAATCAGCACTCCGCCCGCCAATCCGGCGAGCGGTGCCGCTTCGGGAAATCCGGGAAGCGTCATACAGCGTTGACCGGAATTTTGATGTAGCTGACGCCGTTGTCTTCGGGATCGGGCAGGCGACCGCCGCGGATATTGACCTGCACCGAGGGCATGATCAGGTTCGGCATGGCGAGCGTCTTATCGCGGCTGGTCCGCATCTCGACGAAGTCCTCTTCGCTTACCCCGTCCTTCACATGCACGTTCTCCTCGCGCTGCTGCTTGACGGTCGTCTCCCATGCGTATTCATCTCGGCCCGGAGCCTTGTAATCGTGACACAGGAACAGACGAGTTTCGTCGGGAAGCGACAGCAGTCTGCGGATCGAACGATACAGTTGGTGAGCATCACCACCGGGGAAGTCTGCGCGCGCAGTCCCGAAGTCCGGCATGAAGATGGTGTCGCCGACAAAGGCGGCATCGCCGATGATGAAAGCCATGTCGGCGGGCGTGTGACCGGGAACATGAAGGGCGATACCCTCCAGCTCACCGACCTTGAAGGTTTCGCCATCGTCGAACAGCTTGTCGAACTGCGATCCGTCGCGTTCGAAATCGGTGCCCGCATTGAAAAGCTTCCCGAACACCTCCTGCACGCGGATGATATCGCGGCCAATAGCCAGTTTCCCGCCAAGCCGCTCCTGAAGATAAGGGGCGGCCGAGATATGATCGGCGTGAGCGTGGGTCTCGATCAGCCATATCACTTTAAGATTATTAGAAGTGACATACTCAATGATGCGGTCAGCTGAACCATTAGAGGTCCGGCCAGAGGCCGCCTCGAAGTCCAGCACCGAGTCGATAATCGCCGCTTCATCCGTCTTGGGGTCGTGGACAACATACGATACGGTATTCGTTGCTTCGTCGAAAAATCCCGCGATCGAGGGGCGCAGACATTTGTCGGCCCGGGCGCGTTCGATCTGTGCAACAGCGCGATTGAGGCTACGATCGTCAGCCATGACTTCATCTCCAATCAATTACATAAACCGTTTATATGTGTTGCTATTGATCTGTCAAGTGGTATGAAGGTGGGATGACGCAGATGATCAAAGCCGATGCCGAGCGAGGGGCGCCCTGCGCCGGACTTCGTATCGGTGATGCAGCCCCGGACTTTTCGGCGCGAAGCACGACCGGAGATGTCCGACTTTCCGACTTCCGGGGGCGATGGCTGATCCTGTTCTCGCATCCGGCCGACTTTACGCCCGTTTGCACGACCGAATTCGTGGCATTGGCGGAAACAGCGAGCGAGTTCGAAAAGCGCGAGTGTGCGCTGATGGCACTCTCGGTGGACAGTCTGTTCTCACATTTTGCTTGGCTCCGGCTGATCCGCGATCGTTACGATATCGAAGTGCGCTTCCCGATCGTGGAGGATCCCACGCTCGTAATTGGCCGCGCCTACGGGATGGTCGCGCCACAGGACAACGACAGCGCGACAGTGCGGACGACATTCTTCATCGACCCTCAGGGTGTGATCCGCGCGATGACCTGTTATCCGGCCAACGTCGGCCGCTCGACGCCCGAAATGCTACGGACACTCGATGCGCTCCGGGCAGTAGATAATGGCCCCGTGTTAGCGCCCGCCAACTGGAAGTCGGGCGAGGCATTGCTGGCCCAGCCCGATGCTTCGCTCGACTCGGTATTTTCCGCGAAAGGCCAGACCGACTGGTTCATGAAGGAAACCAGCCGGGGGGCGAAGAAATGACCGACGAAGAACTGGTGGATGCGCTGAAAGCTCTCGCCCATCCGGTGCGTCTGCGGATCATGCAGGCTCTCACGGGGACGGAGCGCAACGTTGGCGAGATCGATGAGGCTGCCGAAATCGGCCAGCCTACACTATCGCAGCAGCTTGCGGTCCTGCGTAACTCGGGCCTGGTGAAGACCCGCAAGGACGCCAAGCTCGTCTATTATCGCATCGACGGTAGCAAGCTTGCAAAAGTCGTAGGTGCGACAGGCGAGCTTGGCGATATATCCGCTACGCCCGTGCGTCACTCGCGGCAGCCTGCGCTCGGCGTAGCCAATTTCGCCAAGCTGGGATGACGTTCCCGGAACCCAGCGAAAATGACCGGCGAATGTCCAAGGATAGCGCGGCGATCTGTTCTCTCGCTGTTGACCAGCGAGGGGACGGCCTATCGCCGATTGCGCGAGTGGCCGGTGGCGGAGACGGAGGGATTCGAACCCTCGATACCCCGATAGAGGTATGGTTCCTTAGCAGGGAACTGGTTTCAGCCACTCACCCACGTCTCCGGACCCAAGCAGCAAGTCGCGCCCTATAACGAGGGCGGGCGGGGGCTTCAAGTGTGCAATCTCCTTCTTTGCAAATGCTTCACGCGCCAGCCTGGCGGATTCGGCTCATCGCGAATTCGACTCGATTGAACGCCTGTTCATTGCCGCTTCAGCCCTATGAGACTCAAAGGGAACGCTGACATGGCCTGCTTGCCGCAGGGGTGGGCCAGAGCCGGAGGAAAGCCATGCGACCGATCCGAAACGCCTTTGCAGCAGCAGCAATTTTTGCCGTGGCGGCAATATCGCTGCCTGCCGCGGCACAGATAGAGACGGTCGATCCCGATGCGATGATCGATGGCGATCTGACGGGTTCGCCGTCCACACCCCCTGCCGATAGTTGGCAGGACCCTGGCGAGACGGCGCAGGGAGCCGAGCCTGCGTTCGAAGGCGCTTACGACGCGGCCGAGGCCACTTCCCGGTATGACGACACGCCGGTGCTGGACATGCCTCCGGAACAGGTCCCGGCGCCTGGTACCGATGTGCAGACTGCAGAGAACCCTTACGGTGCGCCGCCCCCCGGCACCTATGGCGAGGACGACCTGATCGGCGCTGCCGAAGGCTTGTTCGGGCGCGGCGCTGAAGGGCTGGCGCGCGTCATTCAGGATGTCCTGGCCGATCAGGGTGAACCCAACGGCTATATCGTCGGGCGAGAAGGCGGCGGTGCCTTCGTACTGGGCGTGCGTTATGGCTCCGGCACGTTGCATCATGCGGTGGAGGGCAACATGCCCGTCTACTGGACCGGCCCCTCCATCGGGCTGGATGCAGGCGCCAATGCCGGCAACACCTTCGTACTGGTCTATAACCTCTACGACACGGACGAGCTTTACGAACGTTTCCCGGCGGGCGAAGGCCAGGCCTATTTCGTCGGTGGCTTTACCGCCAGCTACGTTCGCAAGGGCGATGTCGTGCTGATCCCCATCCGCGTTGGCGCCGGTCTGCGCCTCGGCGTGAATGCCGGATATATGCGCTTTTCGCGCAAGCAGCGCTGGCTGCCGTTCTGACAGGCGGCGGATAGCATGCACAGCAGGCTTGCCTAGGGCGCTGCGCAGCGGCATTGAGCCGCCATGCTTGACAGACTCGACCAGCAATCGCCCGACGCCCTCCTTGCCCTCATCAAGATGTATGAGGCAGACCCGCGTGACGACAAGATCGATCTTGGCGTAGGCGTCTATCGCACCGCCGACGGCGCAACGCCGGTGTTCCGGGCGATCAAGGCGGCGGAGAAGCGGCTGGTGGATGATCAGCCGACCAAAGCCTACCTCGGCCCCGAGGGCGATATGGGCTTCGTGCACGCGCTGGTGCCGCACGTGTTCGGCGATGCCGGAATGCGCGATGGCCGCATCGACGGCATGCAGACGCCGGGTGGCACGGGCGCGGTGCGCCTTGCCGTGGCGCTGGCCGGCAAGGCCGGTGCGCAGCGGATCTGGATGGGCACGCCCAGCTGGCCCAACCACGCGCAAATCCTGGCCGATTGCGGCATGGAAATGGGGACCTTCAATCACGCCGACGCCGATGGTAGCGCCGATATGGATGCGCTTCGCGAAGTCCTCGGCAAGGCAGGCGAGAACGATGCCGTGCTGCTGCACGGTGCCTGCCACAACCCTACCGGCGTGGATTATACGAACGAGGAATGGGACGAGATTGCCGCGCTGGTGAAAGACCGCGGCGTCCTGCCGATCATCGACCTTGCCTATCAGGGGCTGGGTGATGGCATGGATGAAGATGCCTACGGCTTGCGCACCGTTCTGGACGCCGTGCCCGAAGCGCTGGTGGCCTACAGCTGCGACAAGAACTTTGGCCTCTACCGCGACCGTGTGGGCGCGCTGTATGTCATGGGTGCGAATACCGACGATACCGCGCGCATCATGTCCAACGCGGCATCGCTGGCGCGTGCCAACTGGTCCATGCCGCCCGATCACGGCGGGGCCTCTGTACGTATCATCCTTCAGGACGAGGGGCTGACGGGCGAATGGCTGGCCGAGGTCGAGGAAATGCGCCAGCGTATCGGCGCCGTGCGCGCAAAGCTGGCAGAGGCCGGCACGGCGGGCGCTATCGATCTGACGCCGCTGGGTGCGCAGAAAGGCATGTTTGCCATGCTGCCCGTTTCCAAAGAGCAGGTGCAGGAGCTGCGCGAGAAGCACGGCGTCTACATGGCGGGCTCTGGCCGGATCAACGTGGCGGGCCTGACAATGGGCAATATCGACGCCTTCACCAATGCACTGGCCGCTGTAACCGGCTGATTTGCTGTTCGGCTGGAACGCCGACCGGGGTGTTTTCAAAAACTCGCGTGTCATCGTGGCGGGCCTCCTGGTTCGCCGCGCGATGCTGCGTGGTCGAGGCGGCGGATTAGCCGCAGAAGGGCGCGATTGTCGGGTTTTCGGCGGATGCCGGTCACTTTGCCACGGTGGATCAGCGGCGCGACCAGGCCGCAATCGAGGCGGCGGAAAAGCTCGTCATCTGTAACTTTTCGCCAATCGGTTCGGGGGCGGGCAATCCTGCCACCTCCGGGAGGCGTGAGCACAACATCCCATGCGTATGCGAAACCTTCCGCCCCTTCAGAGCGGCGCAGGCGATAGGCGCTCATCCGCGTCATCCCGACAAGCCGCGATGCGGTGGTGACGCAACCTGTCAGGTAGAGATGGCCTAGGAAGGTGCACTGCCTTTCGATCGTCCAGCCATCATGCCGCGCGCGCAGGTGCACGGGGAGGAAGAACGGCGGACAACGGCGGCGCTTGTGGGCGGGAGTTGTGGACATGAACGCATCATGCGAGCGCGGCTTCATTGTAGGATAGCGAGAGGGCCGATTTCGTATGCTCGGCGCAATGCTGTATCACCCTTGCAGAGGCAGAGACGGAGGAGATGGATCGTGACTGTACAGCGAAGAGAGGACTACGGCGCGCTTGTGGGCTGGACTTCCAGCCGCAGCGACAAGCGCGTGACCGTGCGACTGCAATCGGTCGACAAGCCCGCGCCGCACCGCAAGGAAGACATCCATTCGTTCGTTTACGTGATGGACGAGAACCAGGCAGTGCAGCTTGGCAACGATCTGTTCGAGATCACCGGCCAGACCAAGCCGGACAGGAAGAAACGCGGGCTGTTGACGAGGTTGTTCGGCTGACGATTTGCGGTGCGAACCGTTGGAAGGGCGGTGTCAGCTATGGGGTGGAAAGCGGGCATTCAGTTCTTTCGCCTCTGATCGCCTTCTCGCATCCTAAACTTTATCATCAACGTGACGGCGGCCCATGCTGGCAGGGCAAGCAGCACCGCCCAGCAGCCCAACGAGATTATAGCTCCGGTGAGTGCGTGCGGACCCGCAACTGCGACACCGAGGTCGAGCACTTCGCCTCCGGTAAACCCGACAATCAGCAGGACGAAAGTTAGCGTGAGCGCATAGGCCGCGGTTGCCAAGAACTGAACAATCGGGGCGATGAAGAACCTGAGCATGGCTGTCGAGCTTAACGGCTCAGGGAGCGTCCGCAATGGGGTCGTTAGCCGCCATCCAGTTCACCCCGCCCGCAGCACCTGCATCCTGTGCAAATAGCGCGCGATGGTATCCACCTCCAGGTTCACTTCGCTGCCTTGGCCCAGTTCGCCCAGCGTGGTGACATCGGCGGTGTGGGGGATGATGTTGAGGCCGAAATGGACGGTGCCATCGTCGCGGTCCTGCACCGAGTTCACGGTTAGCGACACGCCGTTGACGGTGATGGAGCCTTTGGGCGCGATGAAGGGCGCGAGCTCTGCCGGTGCCTCTATGGTGACGCGTTCGGAATCGCCTTCGGGCTGCCAGTCCGCCACGCGGCCCACGGCATCGACGTGGCCGGTCACTATATGCCCGCCCAGTTCATCGCCCAGGCGAAGGGAGGGTTCGAGGTTCAGCCGCGCGCCTTCGCGCCACATGTCCTTCGCCGTGCGGCTGGTGGTCTCGGCGGAGACATCGACGATGAAATGCGCGTCGCCCTTCGTACCGCCGCGATCCACCACTGTCAGGCACACGCCCGAACAGGCGATGGAGGCGCCGATGTCGATGGTGGCAGGGTCGAGCGGACAGGAAATCGTGACGCGCAGGTCGCCGCGTTTCTCGATGGTTTCGATTCCGCCGATCGCGGTAACAATGCCGGTGAACATTCTGGCCCCTTTTCAGATCAGCCGCGCTGATAGACATCCAGCGTGTCGCTGCCAAGCTGTCGGCAGTCTTTCAATTCCAGCGCGTCGGCAAAGGCGGCTTCCAGCGTGTCGTGTCCGATTGCGCCGATGGCCGGCGTCCCGCCGCCCAGCAGCACGGGCGCGCGGTAGACCAGCAGACGGTCCACCAACCTTGCCGCTAGGAAGGCAGAAGCGGTTTGCGCGCCGCCTTCCACCATCAGGTATCGAACGCCATCCAGCTTAGCGATATCTGCGGGCGCGCGAATGGCATGCCAGCCAGCGGGCACGTCACCTGCGGTAAGCGCGATCCGCCTTGGCGAACGGGCTTCGAGGCCCGGCAGTCGCACGTCGAGGCGCGGATCGTCGGCGCGCAGGGTTCCGCCACCAACAAGAATGGCATCGGCGCGCGCACGTTCGCGGTGGGTGTGGGCGCGGGCGGCCTTGCCGGTAATCCACTGGCTTTCACCGCTGGAGGTGGCGATGCAGCCGTCCAGCGACATGGCCAGCTTCAGGGTTACGTGGGGGCGGCTGTTGGTATGGCCGGAAAGGCCGAGCTTCGCCCCGCTCCAGTCCATAACCGTTACCGCGACGCCAGCGCTTTCCAGCCGTGCAATGCCCTCGCCCGCCGTGCGTTCATCGGGATCACGCATGCCGATCACCGCGCGGGAAAGGCCTGCCTTGGCGGCCAGTTCGGCGCAGGCGGGGCCGCGCTGCGACTTGTGGGCACACGGCTCCAGCGTGACGTAAAGCGTGGAGTCTTGCGCAGCCTCTCCGGCGGCTTCCAGCGCCACCGCCTCTGCATGGGGACGACCGCCGGGCATGGTCCAGCCGCGCCCCATGACGCGGCCATCGCGCACGATCAGCGCGGCGACACCGGGGTTGGGGCTGGCAAGCGGGCGGGCGCGTTCTGCCAGCGCGGCAGCGGCGGCCAGCCAGCGGGCATCCTCAGCCTGCTGCGGCACGCGCGCAGTATTCCTCTACCGACAGGGCGATTTCCTCCTCCGTCGGGCCGGTGTCACCCTCGGCAGCGCGTTCGGCTTCGGCCTCCGCCTCGATCGCGTCCACATCGATGAAGGTTGCGCGGCCCAGCGCCTTGTAGAGTTCGCGCTTGCGTTCCTCGTTCGCTTCGATGCGGGCCTGCAGCGCGTCCTTTAATTCCTGGTTGGCGCAGTTGGAGGCGATGATTTCACCCTCGGTCCGGGCGCCATCGAAGGTGGAGATCAGCATCACTTCGGGCCGCGCGGGAGGACCGGTTTTGCCATCGGGGATCATCAGCGTGAACACGGCAAAGGTGGCCGCCACCGCCACGCCCAGTATCTGCCAGCGGTGCGGGGTCGGCTTCTGCCACTCGTCGCGGAAGTCCGAAACCGCGCGGTGCGGCGATATGCGGCGGAAGAAACCTTTCATGCAGCCTTGAATAGGGATGCGCGCGGCGTTTCGCCAGTGGTGAACTGTCGGCGCAGCCTAGCCGAAGGCGGCATAGAGCGAACGCCCCTCGCGTTTCAGCCAGCCGTCCGCATCTTTCAGCGCGCCCTCGAACAGTTGCGCCAGCAGGGCATGGAAGGCGGGCGAATGGTCGAAATGGACAAGGTGCGCCACTTCGTGCGCCACGACAGATCGGCGCACGTGATCGGGCGCCATCACCAGCCGCCAGTTGATACGGATGCAGCGGCCCGTGCGCCTGTCGCCAGAGCAGGAGCCCCATCTGCGCTGCGCGCGTGACAGGCGAAGGTCGGGGCAGGGCAGGTCTGCCCGCTGGCAGTAGAAAGGCAGGTCATCGCGGCACAGGCGCAGTGCTTCTGTTTCCAGCCAGCGGCGCACACGGCCCTCAAGCCCCTCTGCCGGGCCGCCGACACGCAGTACGTCACCCTGTGCCACGGGCTTTCGCCCTGCCTTTGCATCCCAGGCGATGCGCAGGGACACGCCGCGATAGGCAACCCGTTCCCCGTCCGCGATGGAAACACAGGGGGGAACCTTGGCCAGTTGACCGGCAAGCCAATCAGTGCGCGCCTTGGCAAAGGTAAGTGCGTCCGCCGTGCGGCCCCAGGTCGGCAGGGTGACGCGCACTTCGCTGCCATCGGGGGCCAGCCGCATCGTCAACCGCCTGGCGCGCGCATGGCGTCGGATGTTGATGGGGAGCGAGGTATCGCCCACGGTAATGGCAGGGTTCTGGTGATCGTCGCGCAGCCAGTCGATCATGCGCGCTCATCCTCCCAGTCGATCACGTGATGCTCCAGCGGTCCGGCCAGTGTTTCGCTGATGCAGCGCCCGGCAACGCTTGCGCCTGCTTCCATCATGGCATCGCGGCTGCCTGTCAGCAGGTGATGCCAGTCGGGCAGGGGCCTGCCTTCGGCACGGCAGACATAGGCGCATGTAGCGGGCAGCCACGGCACGTCTTTCACCAGCCTGGGCGTAAGACGCAGGCAATCGGGCACGAAAGCCTTGCGGTGGCGATAGTCCCGGCACTGAGCGGTTCCGGTGTCGAGCAACTTGCAAGCGACGTTCGTTTCCGCGATTTCGCCGGTATCCTCGTCCTCCAGCTTGTGCAGGCAGCAACGGCCGCAGCCATCGCACAGCGCTTCCCATTCGGGACGGCTCAACTCGTCGAGATCGAGTTCCCAGAAACGCTCGCGCAGATCAGCCATCTGCCGGGCGCACCCATTTTTCGAGTTCCGCTGCGACGGCTTCTGCCGATTCTTCCACCGGGATGAGAGCCATCGGTTCGCCCGCCCGGTCGACCAGATAGCCCGTGCGGGAATGATCCATGAGGTAATCCGCCTCCGCCCCTTCATCCAGTTTCTGATAGTGCGCGAAGAAGGATGAAGCTGCCGCCTCGATCTGTTCCGGAGATCCCGTGAGGCCGATCAGGTCTTCGGAAAAGGCATTGGTGTATTCACCCACCTTTTCCGGCGTATCGCGCGCTGGATCGATGGTGATGAAGATGGGCTGCACGTCCGCCGCCAGTTCGGGGTAGTCCGCTGCAAAGCGATCGTAGCCCCGCATCATGCGCGTGACGTCGAAAGGGCAAACATCGGGGCAATAGGCGTAGCCGAAGTAGACAAGCTGGTACTTGCCGGCAAAATCGGCGCTGGTGACCTGCGTGCCCTCTGCATCGACAAGGTCGAATTCACCGGTCAGCGCGCTGTTGTAGAGCGGTGCGTCGGTAACAGGAGGCTGGTCTGCACTGCTATCGCAGGCAGGCAGGGCAAGGGCGAGAAGGATGGCGGGCAGGACCAAATTACGTGCTGACATGACGCAGCGTTCATGCTCTGCTAACGCGCTACAGGCAAGCACAGTCCCGCATCACCATGGGGCTTTTGCGCAAAATTTTAGGACAGGAGAAAAGGCCGTGGCTCGCGCCCCCTTTCGACGTTTCACTCTCGCAGCGGCGGCCTTCGCCGCGTTGAACCTGGCGGTTCCCGCCGGCGCGCAGCTCTATTCCGAAGGCTACCAGTTCCTGAAAGCGGTGAAAGACCGCGAGGGCGAAGAAGCGACCGACATGCTGGATGAACCCGGTTCCACCGTGGTCAACTCGCGCGATATCTCCTCCGGGGAGACAGGGCTTCACATTACCGTGGACCGGCGCGACCTGACCTGGACCAAGTTCCTGCTGCAGAAAGGTGCCAATCCCAATATCGCGGACAACCGCGGACGCACGCCGCTGATCGCGGCTGCGCAGATCGGCTTTGTCGAAGGTGTGCAGGCGCTTGTGGATGCAGGCGCGCGGCTGGATGTCGGCAATGAAACCGGCGAAACGCCGTTGATCGCTGCCGTCCATGCGCGCAACATCGAACTTATCGGAGTGTTGATTGCCGCCGGGGCCGATCCCGACAGGGCTGATAATGCAGGCCGCACGGCGCGTGATTATGCCACCATGCCGGGGGTCTCCGGCCGCGTGATCAATGCGATAGAGGCCAGCGAACGGGACGATGACGATGGAGCGGACCGTACCTACGGCCCGGTGTTCTGATGGCGCCGGCTGACCTGGCTCCCGATCTGTCCGAGGCCACGCTGGACGAACTGCGCGTCGCACTAGCCCCCGAAATTGCCGTGGCCGCCATGTTCGATGGCTGGACCGATGCCGCGCTGGTTTCAGCCGCCGAAATGTCCGGCGTCAATCCCGCGGTCGCCCGCCTGGCGTTCAAGGGCGGCGCGATGGACATGATCGACGCATGGGTCGCCTCGGTCGATGCGAGGATGGAAGCCGAATTCGCCGACGGGCGGCTGGACAATATGCCGATCCGCGAGAAGATCCGCTCCCTTGTCTGGTTCCGGCTGGAGGCGATCATGGGGCTGGAAGAATCGCTGCGCCGCGCAACTGCCGTGCAGGCCATGCCGCAGAACGTGCCCAAGGCGCTGAAGCAGGGCTGGTCCAGCGCGGACAAGATGTGGAGGCTGGCGGGCGATACCGCCACCGATTACAATCACTACACCAAGCGCGCGATCCTCGGCTCCATTTACGGCGCCACTTTGGCGGTGTTTGTCGAGGACGAGAGTGAAGGGAAGGCCGATACGGCCGCGTTCCTCGAGCGCCGGATTGAAGGCGTGATGAAGTTCGAGAAAGCCAAGGCGCAATTCCTCGGCAAGGATCGCGAGCATTTCGATGTCGCACGATTCCTGGGTCGCCTGCGCTACCCGCAGAAGTAGGCCGCACGTCCATACACTTTCTCTATTGATAATCAGTTGCAATTAGACGGCGTGTCTGGCACCGGACCTTGCGTGGAACAGCAACTCACTCTCGATACGCTTGCCCCGATGGCGCGCGCCGAAATCACTGCCGTCGACTGGAGCGTCCTTGCGCCCGACGAAGGCAAGCGGCTGCGCGCATTGGGGATTGATGAAGGGGCGCGAATCGCCATCGCCCATCGCGGAATCTTCGTCGGACGCGATCCTATTGCCCTGATCGTCGGCCGCATGACCGTGGCGATCCGCCGGGTTCACGCCCGCGCCATGACGGTGAAACTGGTATGAGCAGACTTCGCACAGCTGCCCTTGTGGGCAACCCCAATTCGGGCAAGAGCGCGCTGTTCAACGCGCTGACCGGAGCGCGCCAGAAGATCGCCAACTATCCGGGCGTCACCGTGGAGCGCAAGGCGGGGCGCATGTTCCTGCCGTCCGGCGAACCTGTCGAACTGATCGACCTGCCCGGCTCCTATTCGCTCGATTCGGCAAGTCCCGACGAGGAAGTGACGCGGCAGGTTGTCGCGGGCGAATTTCCCGGCGAGGCCACGCCCGATGTTCTGGTGGTGGTGCTGGACGCGGCCAATCTGGAACAGCATCTCGTTTTCGCGCAGGAACTGATCGCGCTGGGGCGACCCACGATTATCGCACTCAACATGATGGACCTGGCAGAACGGGACGGGCTGGCGCTCGATCCCGATGCCCTGTCCGCCGCGCTGGGCGTTCCGGTCGTTTCAACCGTCGCCGTGCGCAAGCGCGGGCTGGATGCGCTGGTCGAGGCGATGAGCACTGCCGAGGGGCAGGACATGTCCCAGCGGCACGAAGTTGCGGGCCAGACCCTTACCGAGCGGCGGCTGGCAGCCCGTAACATGGCCAAGGGTGCAATCCTTTCCCAAAGCGGCAAGCATCGTCTGCATGCCAGCCTCGACAAGGTGTTGCTGCACCCATGGCTCGGCCCGCCGATCCTGTTCGCGCTGCTGTTCGTGATATTCCAGGCGGTGTTCGCCTGGGCGACCCCGTTCGCGGATGCGCTGGACGGCGGTATCTCGGCGCTGATTGGCGTGGTGGAAGGCGCCATGCCGGAAGGCGTGCTGCGCGACTTCGTGACCCAGGGCGTGCTGACGGGCGTCGGCTCTGTCGTGGTGTTCCTGCCGCAGATCGTGATCCTGTTCGCTTTCATTCTGGCAATGGAGCAATCGGGCTACATGGCCCGCGCCGCTTTCATCATGGACCGGCTGATGGCCTATGTCGGCCTGTCGGGCCGCAGTTTCATCCCGCTGCTGTCCAGCTTCGCCTGCGCCATTCCCGGCATCATGGCAACCCGTGCGATTGCCGACCCGAAGGACAGGCTCACCACTATCCTGGTCGCGCCGCTGATGACCTGCTCGGCGCGCCTGCCGGTATATGCCGTGATCATCGCGGCTTTCATTCCGGCGACCAGCGTGGGGCCGGGGATTGGTCTTCAGGGCCTTGTGCTGTTTGCGCTTTACATCGCCGGCATTGTCGGCGCGATGGTAGTGGCACTGGTGCTGCGACGCACGGTGGCCAAGGGCGGGGCAAGCGGCTTCATCATGGAACTGCCGCGATACCAGATGCCGCCCTTGCGGGATCTCGCAATCGGCCTGTGGCAGCGTGCCTGGGTGTTCCTGCGCCGCGCCGGTACGATCATCTTTGCCGCTACGATCGCGCTGTGGATCCTGCTCAGTTTCCCCAAGGCAGAACCGGGCGAGAGCCAGATCGACGCCAGCATTGCAGGCCACGTGGCCGACGGATTGCACACCGTGCTGGCCCCCATCGGCTTCAACCGCGAGATCAGCCTGGCGATCATCCCGGCCATGGCCGCGCGCGAAGTGGCCGTATCGGCGCTGGCTACCACCTATGCGGTGGAAGGAGCGGACGAGGAGGAGGAAGCCGAGGGTTTGATTCCACGCCTGCAAGCGGGCTGGAGCCTGCCCACGGCGCTGGCATTCCTCGCGTGGTTCGTGTTCGCGCCGCAGTGCATCTCCACCATCGCGGTTGCCAAGCGTGAAACAAACGGGTGGAAATGGCCTGCCTTCATGGTGGCCTATCTGTTCGGACTCGCTTACGTCTTTGCGGGAATCACATATTGGAGCGCGCTTGCCCTTGGATTGTAGGCGCGCTCACGCTTTAGCGAAGGACAAGTAAAATGGCGGGTAGTCTCAACAAGGTCATGCTGATCGGCAATCTGGGTCAGGACCCGGAAGTCCGCAGCTTTCAGAACGGTGGCAAGGTGTGCAACCTGCGCATTGCCACCAGCGAGACCTGGAAGGACAAGGAAGGCCAGCGCCAGGAACGCACCGAATGGCACACGGTTGCGATTTTCTCCGAAGGCCTCGTGCGCGTTTGCGAGAATTACCTGAAAAAGGGCTCCAAGGTGTACATCGAAGGCAGTCTGCAAACCCGCAAATGGCAGGACCAGAACGGCCAGGATCGCTACTCTACAGAGGTTGTGCTGCGCGGTTTCGGCGGCACGCTGGTAATGCTGGACGGTCGCGGTGAAGGCGGCGGCGGTGGTGGCGGCTTCGGCGGCGGCCAGCGCAGCGGCGGCTCAAGTGGCTACGGCGGCGGTTCCGCTGGCGGCGCGGCAGGCGGCTTTGGCGGTGGCAACCAGGGCGGCGGTCCCTCGGGCGGCGCTGGCGGCGGCTCCAACTACGACGATCTGGACGACGATATCCCGTTCTGATCGTTCGGCACTGACAGGGCAAAGCTCGCCCGACCCGAACCTTCGTATCCCGGCAATGAATGACTCACGCGAGCTTGCAGGACAAGCTCGCAGGGTGTCTGGCTGCGTGAGAGGCGCCCGGCTGGATAGCCATCGGGTCACGCTGGGAGAATTGCGCGAGTCTCGACGCTGCCCTTCCGCAGCGTCGTGCGGCCTCCAATTTTGGCGGGAAACGCAGTGGCCAGACCCAAAAGGTCAATCGGAAAGTCAAAAGGGGGCTAATCACTAATTCCCGCTGCTTTGCAGTCCTTCGGCTGGTAATACCGCAGGACACACGCCGTCACAGTCGGTAGCAGCCCCGGCTTGTCCGGGTCTTCAGCGGGCTTGTTTATTGGTCGGCACTTCGCATCCGGCTCGTTCGCAACTTACGCGGCGCCGATACCAGAACGATCTGTCGATGGAGATTTCCAGCGGTGAAGCCGATACTCAAGAAAATTCTGACCGAAAGCCAGTTCGCCAGACTTCGCGATGCCCATCTCTTCTACAAGACGTCGAAGGCCAGCCAGTTCATCAGTTCGGGGCAGACCGCGGGGTTGAAGTTTGCCTCGCAAGCCAGGCCGATGGCTTCGGCCTACTATTCGCTGCTGTCGCGACAATTCCAGCGCGAGGAGCGCGCGGTGTTGAGCGGGCTGGCGAAATACCATGCCGATCTGAGGGAAGACGACGCCAACGTTTTCCTGATGCGCAGGAATGTCCATCGGCTGGAGAAGGGGCTGACGATGCGGCCCCGGCGCCCTGTGTTCGCGAAGGACTATATCCTCGAAACGGTCAACGTGTACCGCAAGATCGTGGCCGAACCCTCGCGCTCGCTGGAGACCACGGGCGATTCGCTCAACTGGGGTTACGACGTCCTCACCGCATATTTCGAGGCGGTCGCCCCAGACCCGGTGGTGGACCACGCGCGCGAAGTGTTCGAGAAATGTCCTCCCCCTGACAGGAGTTGCGCGGGCAGCGGCAAGCGCATCCCCTACAAGCGCATTCTGGACGAGCACCCGGTCGATTACGAGCAGCTGAAGAAACTCGCTATCAAGCGGCGATCGGTGCGCTGGTTCGAGCAGAAGGCCGTGCCGCGCGAATTGCTGGACAAGGCTTTCACCGTGGCCGGGCTGTCACCCAGCGCCTGCAACAGGCAACCCTTCCGGTTCCTTGTCTTCGACGATCCGGAAACCGTGGAAGATGTGGCCGCGCTGCCGGGCGGCACCAGCGGCTTCAAGCAGAACATCCCGGTCATGGTGGTGATCCTGGGAACGCTGGATGCGTTCTACGACGAAAAGGATCGTCACGTACCTTATATCGACGGCTCCCTTGCCGCCATGTCCTTTGCCCTGGCGCTGGAAACCCTCGGTCTCGGCTCTTGCATATTCAACTGGCCGGATGTCGACCGCCACGAAATCAGGGCGACCAAGGTGCTGGGGCTGAAACCATACGAGCGTCCCATATTCTTCATGGGAGTTGGCTACCCGGAGCCGGAAGCCACAGTGGCATATTCGCAGAAACGCCCGCTTGAGGTTATTCGCGAATACAACCCCCCTATCAATCGCGAGTAGTCACTTCGGCGTGAATAGCGGTTGGCGCGATCTTCTAGAAAACGGTCGCGACGAACTCCGCCCAGGCATCGCTCTTTGCCAGCGTCATGCGTAGAACGAAGCATACCGCGAACAGCGCTACGCCAAATATGCTGGCCCCGTGCGGGCGGCCCCTTGTGCGCCAGTCGTAGATCGGGAAGGCCGCGAGGATCGCCAGTTCGATCACCAGGGCCAGTGGCGCGAAGCCCACGATGAAGATCGCCACTCGCGCCACTGCCGGGTCCATCATCATCACCCCGGCCAGCACGATCAGGCGCTTGTGCGCAGGCGCATCGGATCGTTTCGCAACGCCCAACCCGTAAAGAATGGCGAAAGTCACGATATCGAAGAACGGAAAGATGGCAGAGCCTACATTGTCGAACCCGGCAATCGTCCAGTCGGGATTGCTCACAGCAATGCGAACCGTGAAATAGCCCAGCACGACGATGGCGAGGGCGAGGCCCGTGCTCAAGGTGCCTAGCGCCCTGTGCAGGGTGAACCGACCAACGCGGATCAGCATGGCCTGAACCAGCGTCAACGCGAACCAGGCCAATGTCACCACCCCGTGCAACATCAATGCTGGCGGCGGGACATATCCGCCGCCCCTAGCCGCGATCCCCGCGCCGAAGCCGAGAATGATGAAACCCACCACGATTCCCGTCATGATCGGGAAAAACGGTTCCGAACGTGCGTATCTGGCCATTGCTGTTCCCCCAAACTGCGACGCCGTGTTCAGTTAAGACGCTCTGCGGTCGTGCTGCAAGTCCGGTTTGAAACCCTCACGGTCCTTCGCGCATTGATCGGGAATGACCAGGGCAGAAGATTTCGTGATCGGCACGCAGGTGCGCAAATCGCCATTTTTCGATGCGACCATGCGCTGGGGCGTGCAATCCTTCTCTGTTTACAACCACATGTACCTGCCCCGAAGTTACGGCGACGAGGTGGCGAACTTCTGGACGCTGGTGAACGATGCCATCCTGTGTGACGTGGGGGCAGAACGGCAGGTGGAAATTTCCGGCCCCGATGCGTCACACTTCATGCAATTGCTGACCCCGCGTAATCTTGCACAGATGGAACCGGGGCAATGCAAGTACGTGCTGATTACCGATGAACAGGGAGGGGTTCTGAACGATCCGATTCTGCTGAAACTGGCGGCAGACAGGTACTGGATCTCGCTGGCGGACAGCGACATCTTGCTGTGGGCGAAGGGCGTCGCGGTTCATGCGGGCATGGATGTAACCATCGTTGAGCCCGACGCCTCGCCGTTGCAGTTGCAGGGCCCCAAGTCGAAAGCCGTGATGGGCGCGCTGTTCGGCGATGCGCTGGACGACCTCAAGTACTTTCATTTTCGCGAGATCGAACTTGATGGAATCCCGCTGATCGTCTCGCGAACAGGCTGGTCCAAGGAGTTCGGCTATGAGCTGTTCCTGCTGGATCACACCAGGGGCGATGCCTTGTGGGAAACAATCATGGCAGCGGGGAGGCCGCTGGGGTTGATGCCGGGTCACACCTCCACAATCCGCCGCATAGAAGGCGCCCTCCTGTCCTACCGCGCCGATGCAGACCTGCGCACCAACCCTTACGAACTCAATCTTGGCCGACTGGTCGATCTCGACATGGATGCAGAATTCATCGGCAAGGAAGCCCTGCGGCGCATCGCCGAACATGGGCCGCACCGCAAGCAGGTGGGGCTGGTGCTGGATTGCCCGGCGATGGAAAGCGCCAACACCGATTACTGGGATGTCCTGGGCGATGATAGACGCGTGGGTGTAGTCACCTCCGCGATCTATTCGCCGCGACTGGAAAAGAACATCGCACTTGCCCTGATCGCGGTGGACCGCACCGATATAGGCACGACATTGAAAGTTGCGGCGAAGGATAGGCTTGTGACGGCGAAAGTGGTCGAACTGCCCTTCTACGATCCCGGTAACGAGAAGGGTGGCTAGCTGCCTTTCAGCCCCCGAAGTGCGTTTGCCAGCGGACCGTCGCTCTCGCCTTCCTGCACCAGTCCATGCCGGCGCCGCGCCTCTTCGGCCTCCGGCCCCACGGCATAGGGATCAATCGCCAGCGCCAGGCTTTGCGCCACCGCTTCGCCAAGGTCCAGGCTCCTGCCCTCGTAGCCGATTTCGTCCAGCTGGCCTTCCTCCAGCTCGACTTCTTCGCCTTCCTCACTGGCTTCCAGCGCGGCGGCGGGGACGAAGCGCAGAGTGATTTCCTCCTCGATCGACATCGGCAAGTCGTCACCCGATACCGCGCAGCCTTGCACGAACCGGGCCTTCATCGTGCCGTGCGCGCAAACGCTGTCGCCCTCGGCCTCCAGCGACAAGGTGGCGGTCAGGGTGGATATGGACACGAGGCCGAATCGCTGCGCCAGCGCCGCACGTTCCTGTGCATCGGCCTCCAGCGTAACCGGCTTTGCGGTAATGCCGCGAATGTCGAACGGGCGGGAAAATTCGGGCGTGTCGCTCATGGTCGCAAGTTCCCCTGCAACAGCGCTGCATCATCCTGCGCGGCAAGCGCGTTGTACAAGGCACGCGTGCGCACGGCGAGGGGGTAGGGCTTTTTCTCCTCGTCCTGCAGGGTCACGTTGCGTTGCAGGATCACGGCCAGCGCGGCGTCGCTTTCGGTCATGCCTTCGCGCAATGCGCCCATCCGGCCACCCAGCGCGCTCATTAACTTGCCCATCTTCTTGCCCACCATCAGGTCTCCCACGCCGCTGTCGCGCAGTTGCCGGTCCATGTCCTCCACGAACAGTTCGGTCAGCAGGCTGGTCTTGGGAGCCAGTTCTTCACTGTTCTCCATGCGCAGCAGCGTTAGCGAGAGGATCAGTGCGATCATGTCGAAGCGGCCTTCGACCGAATCTGCCACGCCGCATTGCGCATACCATTCCTGCTCACGGCTGGTGGCGACGATGGCGTGCCAGAGGCCGCGCAATTCGTCGCGCGGGTCGGCGCCGATGCCTAGGAAGCGGGAGATGAAGGACATGGGGCAGCGCACCTTTATTAAGCGGTTGTTCAAAGCCCCGGCAGCAATGCGGCTCTTGCGTTGCACAGGCGCGCGGCCTGCCCTAAGGCTTGCCCCACATATAGGCACGGGGCGGCGCGGCGCAAAGCGCACCTTGGTCCATGCATTGATTGCGAGAAGGATTACACCATGGGTTTGAATGTGCCCAACAGACTGTCTGCCGGAAAACTGGTTGCGGGCGCGGCTTTCGCGGCACTGGCGCTGGCGGGATGTTCGTCGATCACCAACCACCGCGGCTATATCAACGATGAAGTGCTGATTTCGTCGGTTCAGCCGGGTCTGGACAACCAGCAGTCGGTGCGCGGCACACTGGGCCAGCCGACCCTGGTCAGCCAATTCGGCGATCCTGTGTGGTATTACATCTCCAGCCGGACGCAGCAGGCGCCTTTCAGCCAGCCGGAAATTGACGAGCATACGGTACTGGCGGTCTATTTCGACGAAGCCGGTAACGTCGTCTCCACCAATCGCAGCGGCATGGAACAGGTCGCGCAGATCGATCCCGATGGCGCGGAAACGCCGACGCTGGGCCGCGAACGCGGCTTCCTGGAAGACCTGTTCGGAAATATCGGCACTGTTGGTACCGGCGCTCCGGGCGCACCCTAAACTCGCATGATCCGCACGGTGCGCACGGCTTTGCTTGAAGCCGTGCACCCACCTGCCCATATGCACGGGCATGAGCGACGATAGGGCGAGCCACGGCCTGACACAGTGGCACGGAACCACCATCATAGGCGTAAAGCGCGGCGACCATACCGTGATCGCCGGCGACGGGCAGGTGTCGATGGGTAACACGGTGATGAAGCCCAACGCGCGCAAGGTCCGCCGCATTGGCGATGGCGGAAAAGTCGTTGCCGGTTTTGCCGGCGCGACCGCCGATGCCTTCACCTTGTTCGAAAGGCTCGAGCGCAAGCTTGAACAGCATAGCGGCCAGTTGCTGCGCGCCGCTGTCGAACTGGCCAAGGACTGGCGCACGGACAAGTACCTGCGCAACCTGGAAGCCCTGATGATCGTGGCCGACAAGGATGTGCTGCTTGTCCTCACCGGCAACGGCGACGTGCTGGAACCCGAGGGCGGCATCACCGCCATCGGCTCTGGCGGGAACTATGCTCTTGCCGCAGCGCGCGCGATTGCGGATTACGAGGACAATGCCGAGACGATCGCGACCAAGGCGATGCAGGTCGCGGCGGATATCTGCGTCTTCACCAATGGCAATGTGACGGTGGAAACCGTTTGAACCTTTATGAATCCGCTCGCCCCGGCAAGAGCGGAACAGGATAATATGACAGATAATCTTACTCCCAAGGCGATTGTCGCCGCTCTCGACGAACATATCATCGGCCAGAAGGAGGCGAAGCGCGCCGTGGCCGTGGCCTTGCGCAACCGCTGGCGTCGCCAGCGCCTCGCGCCCGATTTGCGCGACGAGGTGACGCCCAAGAACATTTTGATGATCGGCCCCACCGGCTGCGGCAAGACCGAAATCAGTCGCCGCCTGGCGAAACTTGCCGAGGCGCCTTTCGTAAAGGTGGAAGCCACCAAGTTTACAGAGGTCGGCTATGTCGGCCGCGACGTGGAGCAGATCGCGCGCGACCTGGTGGAAGAGGCCATCCGGCTGGAGAAGGACCGCCGCCGCGAGGCCGTGCGCGAAGCTGCCAGCGATGCCGCGATGAACCGCCTGCTGGACGCACTGGTGGGCACCGGTGCCAGCGAGGCGACGCGCGAGAGTTTCCGCCAACGGATCGTCGAAAATTCGATGAACGAAACCGAAGTCGAGATCGAGGTGGAAGACGCGCCCAACATGAACATGGATATCCCCGGCATGGGCGGGGGTGCGACCATGATCAACTTGTCCGACATGATGGGCAAGGCCTTTGGCGGCGCGCCCAAGAAGAAGCGCAAGCTGAAGGTCCCCGACGCGTGGGACAAGCTGGTGGACGAGGAAGCCGAGAAGCGCATGGACCAGGACGACGTGGCCCGCGTCGCCCTGCAGAATGCGGAGACCAACGGCATCGTCTTCCTGGACGAGGTGGACAAGATCGCCGTTTCCGATGTGCGCGGCGGCTCCGTCTCGCGCGAAGGCGTGCAGCGCGATCTGCTGCCGCTGATCGAAGGCACGACAGTCGCCACGAAATATGGCCCGATGAAGACGGACCACGTGCTGTTCATCGCCAGCGGCGCGTTCCACGTGGCCAAGCCTTCGGACATGCTGCCCGAACTGCAGGGCCGCCTGCCGATCCGTGTCGAACTGCGCAGCCTGACCGAAGAGGACTTCGTGCGCATCCTGTGCGAGACGCGCGCCAACCTGGTCAGCCAGTACAAGGCGCTGCTGGGTACCGAAAAGCTGGAGGTCGAGATGACCGACGACGCCGTGGCCGAGGTTGCCCGCCTGGCAGCGCAGGTGAACGAAGGCGTCGAGAACATCGGTGCCCGCCGCCTGCAGACGGTGATGGAAAAGCTCTTCGAGGAACTGAGCTTCGAGGCCGAGGAAATGTCCGGCCAGAGCGTAACGGTGGATGCCAACTACGTGCGCGAGAAGCTGAGCGACCTTGCGGCAGACACGGACCTGTCGAAATACGTGCTCTGATTTGGACCCATTCGGGCCTGGTAAGCGTCTTCACCTGCAAGGGATGAAACCTGCCGGCAATGGAGAATGCGGCATGTTCACGTGGGTCGGACAGAATAGCGGCGTTATTAGCGTCAGCATCAGTTTCTTGATGCTGATCGTATGGATCACCTATCTGCAAATGCTGTTCTTGCAGTACAGGGCCAGCCGCCGTGCCTATATCCTGGTCACGCGGGCAGCGGGCAAGGGCATCCGCAGTCGCTGCCTCATCACCAACATGAGCCCGCAGCCGGTCTACGTCACCAGCCTGATCGGGACGCTGCACGTGCCAGGCCGGGAGATCGAGTTGGCGCTGACCGATCTGCGCGAACTACCGGAGGAAGAACTGCGGCACGATCCCCGCTCGCGTATGGGGCAGGGCAGTCTCGGCACGGGCGATTACCTCAACATCGGCCATTTTGACGAGATTGCGCAGGCCATGCTGGACGCGAATGACGAGGACGAGGTAAAGGTCAGCGAAGTCAAGCAGCTGGATCTGGTGGTCGTGGCCCTGACGGCGAGCGACAGGTTGCCAATCGGCGCTGCACGCAGCTTTCAGTTCGAACGCGGGACAAGCCGCGGGACAAAGGTGCAGCCGCTCAGCATTGCCACCAAGCAGATCACCAGGCGCCGCGCGCGCAAGGTCCTGATGCAGAAAGCCGAATACCACACCTGAGGGGGCGGCGACGGGACCGGCTTCAGGGGTGCGGTGCCAGCCCGATTTCCACGCCGGTCTTGTCTGTCAGCGCAAACTTGTCGACCAGGTCGGCACTGGCTTCATTCAGGCCCACCACCTGCACGCTGCGACCATTGCGACGCATGCGGTCCACCACCTTGTCCAGTGCGCCGACGCCGGAGATATCCCAGAAATGCGCCTTGGTGACATCGATCACCACATTGCCTGCCGGGTCGTCCATGCGGCTTTCGGGACCGATGGCGTAGAAGAACCGGTCGACGCTGGCGAAGAAGATCTGGCCCGTGATATGATACGTGGCGGTATCGCCTTCGCGCACTCGCTGCACCGCGAACATGCGCTGCACCTTGCCGGTGAAAAATATACCGGACAGCAATACGCCTGCCAGCACGCCCAGCGCCAGATTGTGCGTCCACACCACGATTACGACGGTCGCCAGCATCACCACCGATGACGGCCATGGATGGTGGCGGATGTTGGGGATGGAGTTCCAGCTGAACGTGCCGATGCTGACCATGATCATCACGGCCACCAGCGCTGCCATCGGGATCTGCCCAACAATGGGGCCGAGCGCCGCCAGCAGCACCAGCAGGGTTAGGCCGGCAACAAAGCTGGACAGGCGTCCGCGCCCGCCACTGGTCACGTTGATAACCGACTGGCCGATCATTGCGCAGCCACCCATGCCGCCGAAGAACGCCGCCACGATGTTGGCTGCGCCCTGTCCGCCGCACTCACGCTGCTTGTTGGACTCGGTGTGCGTCATGTCATCCACGATCTGCGCGGTCAGCAGGCTTTCCAGCAGGCCGACTGCGGCCATCGTCAGCGCGTATGGGGCGATGATCTGGAAGGTTTCCACCGTCAGCGGCACATCGGGAATGATGAAGTACGGCAGGCCCTCGGGCAGTTCGCCCATGTCTGACACGGTGTTCACATCCCAGTTCAGTCCGATCGACAACGCGCCCAGCACGATAATCGCCACCAGGGGGGAGGGGACCGCGGTGGTCAGCTTTGGCAGTAGGTAGATGATGGCCAGGCCGCCTGCCACCATCGCATAGGTCACCAGACTGACGCCTTCGTTGGCAAGGTTAAGTTGCGGCAACTGGGCCATGAAAATGAGGATCGCCAGCGCATTCACGAAGCCGGTAATCACGCTGCGCGAGACAAATTGCATCATCAGGTCCAGCCGCAGGAAAGCGGCGATGGCCTGGAATATGCCCATCAGGATAGTGGCGGCAAAAAGGTATTCCACCCCGTGATCGCGCACCAGCGGCACCACCACGACGGCAACGGCAGCGGTGGCGGCAGAAATCATGCCGGGCCTGCCGCCTGTAAACGCGATCACCATCGCAATGGTAATGGACGCATAGAGGCCGACGCGCGGATCGACGCCCGCGATGATGGAGAATCCGATGGCTTCGGGGATGAGGGCCAGCGCCACCACGATACCGGCAAGAATGTCGGCGCGCGGTTGGGCGAGCCAGTCGCGTTTCAGCGCGGCTGTGTCGATCATGGGTGTGTCCGCTTGTTGCGGGCGCGCAGCGGGGCGCGCCGGTGATATCGCTTTCACCCTCTATATGTTGCGGCGCACAATGCAAGGGGAAGGGCAAGGACCAGGGCCAAGGCAAGGGCGTGGCGCGGTTATCCGGCGTTGCTGACAGGGCGATATTGGCTGTCTGTCGATTTCCGGTCTTGTGCCTTGCGCAGACGAGGACCGGCTGGTTTAACTGTCCGTCCGTGCAGAACTTGATGGGATACCAATGCGATGAAGAACCTCTTGCTTGCCGCCAGCGTCAGTGCGCTCTCGCTGTGCCTCGCCACCCCCGCGATGGCAGACCATCACGCGGAAGGAAGCGAAGAAGTTGCGGCCCTTACCGCTCCGGAGATCGAATATACCGAATGGATGCTGGATAACGGACTGCGGGTGATCGCCATCGAGGACGATACCACCGGCACCGTCACCACGTCGCTGTGGTACGAGATCGGCTCCAAGCTCGACCCCGAAGGGCGGTCCGGCTTCGCGCACCTGTTCGAGCACATTCTCTCGCGCAAGACGCGAAACATGCCCTACAACATGATCTACGATCTCACCGCCGACGTGGGCGGCACGCGCAATGCCTCCAACGGCACGGATCGCACCAATTATTTCGAGACGGTTCCGGCCCAGTATCTGGAGGCGATGCTGTGGACCCACCGCGAGCGCATGGCATTTCCCGTGGTTGACGAAGATGTATTCGAGACCGAGCGTAGCGTCGTAAAGGAGGAGTACCGCACCCGCGTGCTGGCACCGCCCTATGGCCTTCTCAGCCGCGTCGTTCTGCCCGAAATCGCCTATGACGATCTGCCGCACCGCCGCCCCGGTATCGGCTCGATGGACGATCTGGACGCTGCCACGCTGGACGATGCCCGCGCCTTTCACCAGGCCTACTACGGGCCGGACACCGCCACCCTGATCGTGGCGGGCAATTTCGAGATGGATAACCTGCGCTCGCTGGTGGATGAATATTTCGCCGACATCCCCAGCCGCGCCAATCCGGTGGACGTCGCCATCGACATTCGCGAGGATCGTCGCACGCAGCCGCGCAGCGTCACGGCATCGGCGCCGAACGTCCCGCTGCCGCTTGTCGGCACGGTGTGGCAATTGCCCGAAGCAACCCATCCCGATGCACCCGTTGTCGAGGTGCTGAGCGCCATCCTCGGCAGGGGGGAGAACAGCCGTTTCTACAAGGCCCTGGTGGAGCCCGGCATCGCCGTTCAGGCACAGCAGTTTGCCGACCTTAGCGAAGAAGGCGGCACCTTTGCCCAGTTCGCCATCACCAATCCGCAGGCCGACAAGGATCAGGTGGCCGCGATCCTGGCAGCAGAGAGCGCGCGCATTCGCGACGAACTGGTGACGCCGGCAGAACTGGCCGAGGCGAAGAACGAACTGATTTCCGACTCGCTGCGTCGCCGCGAAACCGCGCGAGGTCGTGCTTTCGAGCTGGGCGAGGCACTGGTGTCCACAGGCGATCCGCGTTCCGCCGATGCGCGGCTGGCCGCAATCGCCGCCGTTACCGCGCAGGATATCCAGCGCGTGGCCCGCGAATGGCTGGACCCCGAGGCGCGCGTGGATTTCATCTATACGCAGGGCGAGTTCGATCCGTCCGCCTTTGCCAATCCCGAACCCATGCCCACCTTCCGCACCTTGCCGCCCCCCGTGGGCGAGCCGCTGGAAGTGCTGCCCGAAGGAGAGCGCGAAGCCCCTCCGGGACCGGGCGCTGCACCCGAACTCACTCCGCCTTCGTTTGAGACCGCGACCCTTGCAAACGGTATCGGGGTGGTGGCCACCCAGACGGGCGACGTACCGATCGCCACGATGACAGTGCTTTTCCCCGGCGGCAGCGCCAGTGACGAACGCGCGCTTTCCGGAACCGCGGAACTGGCGGCCAGCCTGGCGACGCGCGGCACGCCCAGCCGCAGCGCGGAAGAGATTGCCGCACGGCTGGAAAGCCTTGGTGCGGGTATCGGCGGATCTGCACGGAGCGACGGGACGGTCTTCTCCGTCACCGCGCCGGTGCAGAACATGGCGCAAGCCGGAGAGATTTTCTCCGACGTGATCCGCAATGCAGACTATCCGCAAGGCGAGTTCGAGCGCGAACGCGCCCGTGCTCTCGATGCCATGCAAATTTCCCTGAACGAGCCTTCGGCGCTGGCGGGCATGGTCACGCGCCCGGTGCTCTATGGCGATGCGCCCTACGGCTCCATCAGCGGCGGCACGCCGGTATCGCTGGCCGCCATCAGCCGGGAGAACCTGCTGGAACACCGGCAGACCTATTGGCACCCCGGTGCCATGCAGGTGATCGTGAGCGGCGGCATCGCACCCGAGCAGGCATTTTCCCTTGCCGAAGACCTGTTCGGCAGCTGGACCAGCGATCGCCCTGCACCTGCGCCGATCGAGGATCGGGCCGGTGAAGCGCAATCGCCGCGCACAGTCGTAATCGACATGCCCGACGCCGGGCAGGCCGCCGTGCGGCTGGTAGGGCGCGGGCCGGAGCGTACCAGTGACGGCTATTTCCCGCTGCTGCTGGCCAATGCAGTGCTGGGCGGCGGTTCCAGCGGGCGCCTGTTCGAAGAGATCCGTACCAAGCGCGCGCTATCCTACGGTGCCTACTCGGGCCTTGGCAGCCTGCGCGACGATCCGCTGTTGCAGGCAAGTTCGCAAACGGCGAACGAAACGGTACCGCAGGTGGTGGAAGTGATGCTGGCCGAGTTCGACCGGATCGGTGAAGAGCCGCTGACCGACGACCTGCTCGATCGCCGCCGTCTTTATCTGCAGGGCGGTTATGCCCGCAGCCTTGAAACGTCATCCGGGTTCAACGGTATCATCGCCGAATTGCTTACCCTGGGGGTCGAACCTGAAGAGGTGGCGCGTTACGCCGAAAACCTGGAAACGGTCGACACCATCACTGCCTCGCAGGCCGCGGCTACCTACTTCGATCCGGATCAGGTCTCGGTAATCATCGTGGGCAATGCCGATGCCTTTATCGACGAGTTGCGCGCAATCCGTCCCGATGTTGAAGTGATCCCGGCCAGCGAGCTGGACCTGTTCGATCCGCAGGTTCCTGCAATGGGCGGCTGAGGGGAAAGAACGCAGCGTGTTCCGGTATTGCTCGCGATGCCGGAACACGCCGCTATTCTGCAGCTTCGCGGCTTTCGCTATCCTCGCTTTGCTGGCGGTTCCACATCTCGGCATAAAGACCGTCACGACGTAGCAGATCGGCATGATTGCCTTGCTCCACGATGCGGCCGCTTTCCATGACGTTGATCAGATCGGCATCGGCAATCGTTGAAAGCCGATGCGCGATGGCGATGGTGGTGCGGTTCGCGCTGACGCGTTTCAGCGTTGCGAGGATATCCTGTTCGGTCCGGCTGTCGAGCGCGCTTGTCGCTTCGTCCAGCAGAAGGATCGGCGGATCTTTCAGCAGGGTGCGGGCGATGGCCACACGCTGCTTTTCCCCGCCCGATAGTTTCAGACCCCGCTCTCCCACCTCGGTATCGAAGCCTTTGGGCAGTTCCTGGATGAAGGGCAGGATGGAGGCATCTTCGGCGGCGCGCTGCACCTGCTCGTCCATGGGGTCGTCCCTGCCATAGGCGATGTTGTAGCGGATAGTGTCGTTGAACAGCACGGTGTCCTGCGGCACGATCCCGATCTGGCGGCGCAGGCTTTCCTGCGTCACCAGCGAAATGTCCTGCCCGTCCACGCAGATGCGGCCCTCCCACGGATCGTAGAAACGGAACAGCAAACGGCCAATGGTGCTCTTTCCCGCGCCCGACGGCCCGACCAGCGCCACGGTGCTGCCTGCCGGAGCCTCAAAGCTGAGGCCGTGCAGGATCTGGCGCTCCTTGTCGTAACCAAAGCCGACATTCTCGAAGGTTACGCGGGGGCGGTTTACGATCAGCGCGGGCGCGCCGGGTTTGTCTTCGACCTCCACCGGCTTGTCCAGCAGGCCGAACATGTCGGCCATGTCGATCAGGCCCTGGCGGATGGTGCGGTAGACCCAGCCCAGCATGTCCAGCGGGCGGAAAAGTTGCATCAGATAGGTGTTCACCAGCACCAGGTCGCCAGGCGATAGCCGCCCCTGCGACCATCCCCACACCGTCCACGCCATCGCGCCGCCCATCATCAGGTTGAGGATCACGGCCTGCACGATATTGAGCAGGCCCAGGGAATTCTCGGTCTTGATCGCGGCCTCGGCATAGGCGCCGGCGCTGCGTGAATAGCGTTCGCGCTCGCGTGCTTCTGCGCCGAAGTATTTCACCGTCTCGTAATTCAACAGACTGTCCACGGCGCGGGCCATCGCCTGCCCGTCGAGATCGTTCATCTCCTTGCGCAGCTTCACCCGCCATTCCGTAATGGCCTGCGTTACCCAGATGAATGCTACCACCGTCACGCCGGTGGCGGCTACCAGCTCCCATCCGAAGATCGTCCAGAAGATCACGCTTACCACCACCAGTTCGATGGCAGTGGGGGCGATGTTGAACAGCAGGAAATACAGCATCGAATTGATCGATTTGGTGCCGCGCTCTACCACCCGCGTCACTTCGCCGGTGCGACGCGAGAGGTGGAAGCGCAGCGAAAGCTGGTGCAGCCGCGCGAACACGTCCTCGGTCAAACCGAACACGGCATCCTGCCCCACGCGGTTGAAGGTGATGTTGCGCAACTGGTCGAACAACACTGTGCCGAAGCGTCCGGCAGCGTAGGCAATCACCAGCGCCATCGCGACCCAGACGGCAGGGTCGCCATCGGCGGCCATCGTGTCCACCGCGCCGGCATAGGCAAAGGGGAGGGTGAGGACGATTACCTTGGCCAGCACCACCAGTATGCCAGCGCCGACAATGCGGCGCTTCAGGTCGGGGCGGCCCTCTGGCCACAGATATGGCAGGAAGCGACGCACGGTTGTCCAATCGGCGTTTTCGCCAGTCGCCGTCTTGCTGGCAGTTCGATCGCCGAAATCTCTCACAACTCGCGCTAGGTGGGGGTTTTGCGCTGCTGCGGCAAGACCTGCTTTGGTGCCAGTGCCAAAGCGCACTGACCTTGTTTCAATCGCGCAGGCGGGTTGCGCGCTGGTTGAAGTTCCAGTTCTGGTCGGTCGTAATATCGCCCGGCAGGTCGAACAGCACGCGGCGTGAGCGGAAATCGATGGCCACTCGCTTGAACAGACGAAGCTCGTTCATCCCGAGTACCAGCGCAGGCCGGTCCGACAAGCCGAGAGCGTGAAAGGTGGGAGAGTCGGCAAACGAGATCGCGAAATTGTTGATTTGCGCCGAACCCAGATCCAGCCGGCGGGCGATCCGGGTGATGCCGCTTATGCGTACGCCGTTGACGTCGGTCATCAGCGCGTCGGTCAACTGCTGGCCGTGGCGCAACCTTTCGCCAAGGGCGAAATTGCCGAACGATCCTTGTGCGCCGGTGTCAACGATCACGTCCACGCGAACACCGTCGATCGTTGCGCGGTGGATGATAAGCTGGCCCAGCCTCTCGCGCGCGCGCACGATAATATCGTAACCGCCCGTTCCGCCGGCTCCCAAGGTATCGGAAATGTGCATCTCGCCATTCGCGAAATCCAGCAGCACGCGCTGACCGTGCAATGTATCGAGGCCGAGAATGCCGTCGGCCCCGCCGATATGGGACTTTGCGACCAGCGGCGCGGTGCGGATCGTCATGCTGCGTTCGCAAAGGATGAATTCGGGCACGATCGTGGTTTCCACCGCGCGGCGGCTGGCCATACCGACCAGCATGGCAGAGCGACGGTCCGTCAACTGCAACTGCTCGGCCAGCGTAAGAGAAAGGACGGTTGTCTGCGACCCTGTGTCCACCATGAAGTCGAACGGACCTTGCCCCATGATGGTGACCGGTACCGTCATCCGGCGATGGCGTTCGGTCTGCATGGCGATCGTGTCGGTTAAGATTTGCGCCTGGGCTATCTCGGCAGAAGAAGCGGTGTGCAAAGGAGCCGAGGAAGAGTTCTCATGCTGTATCTCCGGTGATTGGGCGGATGCGGCCACAATCAGGAGGGGCGCGAAAAGCACAGCCAGCGCGATTGCCGTGGTATTCCCTGGCATGGTTTGTCTCCCACCCGCCGGACGTGTCCCATCGGCGGCGGGCTTCGCGGCATGATACCACGCGTGGGCCATCGGCCCAAATCGCTCGCCCTACCGCTGCGAGATGCGGGGTGAGGGGACGAAGGCGCTCCAGCCAAAACGATCGAGGGCCTGCGTGGCGAAGTGATGGATCTCGGTATAGGCGGGATGGCGTATCTGGCGCAGCGTCACCAGCCACAAGGCAATGCCCGCCACCGCGGCCCCGAAGACCTGCGCGAAGCCCGCGTCCGCTGCGGGTGCGATCCATACGTAAGAAAGCCACACGGGCATAATGGCCATGCCCGTGACCAGCGCAGATTGCAGCCAGACGCGAATAAGGCCGCGCCAGCTGAAACCCACCACCGATTGCAGGAATGGCACATGGATCAGCAGCCATGCAACGCCATATGCCACTCGGCTCGCCGCCGCCGCCTCCAGCGAGAACCACGCGCCCACGGCCAGAAGTATAACCGAAACTGCAGTATCAAGCCCGAAGCGCCATAGCAGCGGTCGCATCCGGTTCAGCAGGATAGGCAATTCCACATGCAGCGGCAGGGCGATCATCAGGATCTGTGACATGGCGATCCATTCCAGCGGGCGCGCCGCGCCAAGCCAGCGCTCTCCATACAATATGCCGATCACCGGCACCGCGCAGGCGGCGAGGCCTGCCATGGCTGGCCAGGTGATTGCGGTAAAGCTGGCGGTCACCCGCTCGTAATGAGGCCCTAGCGGATCACCCCGATCGCGGAACCTGGCAAACGCGGGATAGAAAACGGTCGTCATCCCGCCGGACACCAGCCAGCGCAATTGCCATGCCAGCCCATAGGCGCGGGCGAACAGGCCGACCGCCACGGTATCAAGCAGGCGCCCGATAAGCAGTTCGGGCAGGCGTGATCCCAACTGCGACAATCCGTTGAGTACGGTGGAAAAGCCGCCGAAGCGCAGGACAGGCATCGCTCCCTTGATACGCGGCGGGATGGGTAGGCGTCCGCCCACCCGCCATTGCGCGATGGCAGCGCGTGCCACCTGCTGTGCGAAGGCACCCCATGCTAGGGCAATCGCGCCATAGCCGTGCCACGCCAACGATATGGCGACAGCGGCGTTGGTGAGCACCACGCCAATCTCGATCATGGTGTTCGATTTGAAATCCATTGTCCGGTGCAGCAGCGCCATGGGAACGGTGGCGAGCGGCACGAAGAAATAGCTGGCGGCCACAACCAGCAGCAGCGGCAGCAATCCGGGAAGATCGTAAAAGGCCGCGGCGGGCCAGCTGAGCAATACGCAAGCTGCGGCAATTCCCCAGCTTATCGCCAGCGACACGGTGAAGGCGGTGCGGATCCCGTCTTCGTCCAGATTGGCTTCCCCCGCAACGTAGCGGTTGATGCCGAACTCCTGCAGCACTGCCAGCAGCGACACGAAGGAAAAGGCGATGGTGAACAGGCCAAGCTCGTCCGGATCGATAAACCAGCGCGCCAAAATCACGCTGGCCGCGAACTGTATGGCAAAGGCGCCCATCTGGCTGGCCATCGCCAGCAGGGCCGCGCCCCGTACGCTCATGCTGGTCGCGCTCATGTAGAAAGAGCCTGACGCGGGTTCGGTGTCTCGATCTCGGGCGCGCCGGCACCACGCGCATGGCGGCGCCTGCGAAGCTCCAGCATCGGCGCGGCCAGCGAAGGGGCCGCACTCCAGAGGGCGAAATAGAGGCGCCACATTACGCCAAGCTCGGGCCCGGCGCTGGCTTTGAGTTCTGCCAATGCAGCCTTTTCGCCGTCGATGATCCTGTCTGCCGCGAGTGTGAACCGCAGTTGTCGGCTGTTCTCTGCAATCATGGCGCGGGCGATGTCGGCCTCTGGCCTATTATCACCCAGCTTCTCCAGGGCTTTCTCGAAAGTCTGGATATTGCCTTTCAGCATTTTCAGCTCTGACGCAGAGGCGGACTGTCCGCGCACGCGGTAATCGGCCAGAACCCTGTCTATATAAAGCGCGTGCCCGCCCAGCAGCATCAGTCGCACCCACAGGTCGAAATCTTCGGCATGAGTCATTGCGGGATCGAAACCGCCGATCAACTCGAAATCGGTGCGGCGGAAGGTGGAACCGATGTAGACGCCGAAACTGCGATCAAGCACATCGGCAAGCGAACCACGGATTCCGTCGCCGCTTCCTTGCGGGCCGGCAAAGCACAGGCGCTCCTCCTGTACGGCTCCGAAGATACGGGCATTCACGGTAACAAGGCGCGCACCGGAATCGGCCTCCAGCGCGGCGCAAGTCTCGGCAAGATAGTCGGGCCGCAGCATATCGTCGCCGTCGAGCAGGGTGATGAAAGGCGCGTGTGTTTCGGCGATAGCGCGGTTGCGCGCGGTGGAGACGCCGCGATTGTCGGTTTGCAGGAAAGAGATGCGCGGGTCGCCGAGGTAGGGCGCGATAGCGCCTGCCACATCGTCGGGCGCGCCATCATCCACCACCACGCATTCCCAGAGTGTCATCGTCTGCGCCTGCAGCGAATCCAGCGCCTCTGCCAGGAGATGCGCCACACCATAGGCAGGCACGATCACAGCCGCGCGCGCAGGCGCACGCGTGAGAGGTGAGTGGATCGTAGGGGGTAGGTGACTGCCCATTACCTGCGCGCATTAACCGCGCGGACGTAAAGATTGCCTCAATGGAGAGGGGATTCGCGATTCGAGCGTTGGGCAAACGCCTAAAATGCCGATTCACCCGATCGGGCAGCCAATGCGCGGCCTGAATCAATGGCGGAATCGCCCGATTCACCCGCCGAAAGCGGCGATTTCCCCTCCTGGGGATGGCGAGATCGTGTTCAGCTCCATAAAATGCGTCGCACGCTCGCGGCAAAAATCACTTTCTTTTCAATGCTTCAGAGCGAAAAATGCAAATTTTGAAAGAAAATTGCAAAAACCCCGTTGACCGAATCCCGATGCCCGCCTAGATGGGCTCCACCGACGCAGAGCAGACGGCCTCGCCGCTCTACACTGCAACGGTCGCCAACACTAACGGATAGCCGGCTCCCCCGGTGCAAATCGGGGAACCATTAGCTGTCCGCTTTGATATTGTTGAGTGGCTCTTTGACATTGTTAGTTTTTGATGAAGGGACATGTGGGCGACGGCGCCAGGTCCGGGGGTTTTAAGGCTCCGGATACCTGTTAAATAAGCCGACGCCACATCCTGATCGAACACCACGTTCGGTCTGTGATGATGCATGTTCATTCGTATCCATTACGTTTGACAGTGCAGGTATCGGCTCCTTGAAGCTCTTGCCTAGTCGGTCGATGGGGTTATCCCCATGCCGGTTTGGTGAGTGACACAAACTTGAGAGTTTGATCCTGGCTCAGAACGAACGCTGGCGGCATGCCTAACACATGCAAGTCGAACGAACCCTTCGGGGTGAGTGGCGCACGGGTGCGTAACGCGTGGGAACCTGCCTTTAGGTTTGGAATAACAGTGAGAAATCGCTGCTAATACCAAATAATGTCTTCGGACCAAAGATTTATCGCCTTTAGATGGGCCCGCGTTGGATTAGCTAGTTGGTGGGGTAAAGGCTCACCAAGGCGACGATCCATAGCTGGTCTTAGAGGATGATCAGCCACACTGGGACTGAGACACGGCCCAGACTCCTACGGGAGGCAGCAGTGGGGAATATTGGACAATGGGCGAAAGCCTGATCCAGCAATGCCGCGTGAGTGATGAAGGCCTTAGGGTTGTAAAGCTCTTTTACCAGGGATGATAATGACAGTACCTGGAGAATAAGCTCCGGCTAACTCCGTGCCAGCAGCCGCGGTAATACGGAGGGAGCTAGCGTTGTTCGGAAATACTGGGCGTAAAGCGAACGTAGGCGGTCTATTAAGTCAGGGGTGAAATCCCGGAGCTCAACTCCGGAACTGCCCTTGAAACTGCTAGACTAGAATCCTGGAGAGGTCAGTGGAATTCCGAGTGTAGAGGTGAAATTCGTAGATATTCGGAAGAACACCAGTGGCGAAGGCGACTGACTGGACAGGTATTGACGCTGAGGTTCGAAAGCGTGGGGAGCAAACAGGATTAGATACCCTGGTAGTCCACGCCGTAAACGATGATAACTAGCTGTCCGGGCTCATAGAGCTTGGGTGGCGCAGCTAACGCATTAAGTTATCCGCCTGGGGAGTACGGTCGCAAGATTAAAACTCAAAGGAATTGACGGGGGCCTGCACAAGCGGTGGAGCATGTGGTTTAATTCGAAGCAACGCGCAGAACCTTACCAGCCTTTGACATCCTTCGACGGTTTCTGGAGACAGATTCCTTCCTTCGGGACGAAGTGACAGGTGCTGCATGGCTGTCGTCAGCTCGTGTCGTGAGATGTTGGGTTAAGTCCCGCAACGAGCGCAACCCTCATCCTTAGTTGCCATCATTTAGTTGGGCACTTTAAGGAAACTGCCGGTGATAAGCCGGAGGAAGGTGGGGATGACGTCAAGTCCTCATGGCCCTTACAGGCTGGGCTACACACGTGCTACAATGGCATCTACAGTGAGCAGCGATCCCGCGAGGGTTAGCTAATCTCCAAAAGATGTCTCAGTTCGGATTGTTCTCTGCAACTCGAGAGCATGAAGGCGGAATCGCTAGTAATCGCGGATCAGCATGCCGCGGTGAATACGTTCCCAGGCCTTGTACACACCGCCCGTCACGCCATGGGAGTTGGTTTCACCCGAAGGTGGTGCGCTAACCGGTTTACCGGAGGCAGCCAACCACGGTGGGATCAGCGACTGGGGTGAAGTCGTAACAAGGTAGCCGTAGGGGAACCTGCGGCTGGATCACCTCCTTTCTAAGGATATTGGCGGAAAGCGCCGAGACTAGCTCTCGGAAGTGCTTCCTCCGTTTCCAAAGAACATTGCCGTCGTCCTCATGTCCTTTCATCACTGGAGAAACACTCAGCGCAAGCTGCGGTGTTTATGCCTGAGCTGGCTCACGCCCCTCGCGGCCATTTGGCCGGCGAGTAGGCATTGTGGGCCTGTAGCTCAGTTGGTTAGAGCGCACCCCTGATAAGGGTGAGGTCGGTGGTTCGAATCCACCCAGGCCCACCACTTTTTGCGCATGGCTACGGGGCCTTAGCTCAGCTGGGAGAGCACCTGCTTTGCAAGCAGGGGGTCATCGGTTCGATCCCGATAGGCTCCACCAGCCATCAGCATTCTCCAGGATGAAAAGAAAACGGATCCCGCGTTTGGCGGGTAGGCGGTTTCGACCGCTGTCTTTGACATTGTGAATGGGTTTTTAAATCGATGCCGTGGCGGTATCGTCGCAAAGGTTCTGACCTTCGGGTCGGAGATCTGCGCGGACGATATCATCACAAATCAATCAATTTTGATTATCTGGCTGAGATAATTCCTCCATACTATCTTTAAGCGAACAAGCGTTATGCAGGCTTGTCGTTGATGGTGTGGATTCTCAAGCGTGAGGTAAGAGCATTTGGTGGATGCCTTGGCATGTACAGGCGAAGAAGGACGTGGCACGCTGCGATAAGCGTCGGGGAGATGTGAGCAATCTTTGATCCGGCGATTTCCGAATGGGGAAACCCACCTTCACCATTTCTTCTCTGTTACCTTCGGGTAATGGTGGAGAGGTGGATAAGGTATCACCGAGTTGAATATATAGACTTGGTGAAGCAAACCCGGGGAACTGAAACATCTCAGTACCTGGAGGAAAAGACATCAACCGAGATTCCGTTAGTAGTGGCGAGCGAACGCGGACCAGGCCAGTGCCTTCATTTCAACTAGCAGAACACTTTGGAAAGAGTGGCCGCAGCGGGTGACAGCCCCGTATGCAAAAGTGATGATGAAGGACTTGAGTAGGGCGGGACACGTGAAATCCTGTCTGAACATGGGGGGACCACCCTCCAAGCCTAAATACTCGTACATGACCGATAGCGAACAAGTACCGTGAGGGAAAGGTGAAAAGCACCCCGATTAGGGGAGTGAAACAGTACCTGAAACCGAATGCTTACAATCAGTTGGAGCCCCTTTGGGGGGTGACAGCGTACCTCTTGCATAATGGGTCAGTGACTTAATCTAACATGCGAGCTTAAGCCGTTAGGTGTAGGCGCAGCGAAAGCGAGTCTGAATAGGGCGACTAAGTATGTTGGATTAGACCCGAACCCCGGCGATCTAGGCATGACCAGGCTGAAGGTGCGGTAAAACGCATTGGAGGGCCGAACCGTTTAATGTTGAAAAATTATCGGATGAGTTGTGTTTAGGGGTGAAAGGCCAATCAAGCCGGGAAATAGCTGGTTCTCCGCGAAATCTATTGAGGTAGAGCGTTGGATGTATGCCGATGGGGGTAGAGCACTGGATGGGTGCGGGCGGCGCGAGCCGTACCAAGCCTAACCAAACTCCGAATACCATCGAGTCTTGTCCAGCAGACAGACGGCGGGTGCTAAGGTCCGTCGTCAAAAGGGAAACAGCCCTAACCTACAGCTAAGGTCCCCAAGTCATATCTAAGTGGGAAAGCATGTGGGAATCCCAAAACAACCAGGAGGTTGGCTTAGAAGCAGCCATCCTTTAAAGAAAGCGTAACAGCTCACTGGTCTAAATAAGGGTTCCTGCGGCGAAGATGTAACGGGGCTAAAGATATGCACCGAAGCTTAGGGTTCAGAATTTATTCTGAGCGGTAGCGGAGCGTTCCGTAAGCGAGTGAAGCCGAAGGGTAACCGACGGTGGACGTATCGGAAGTGCGAATGCTGACATGAGTAGCGATAAAGAGGGTGAGATGCCCTCTCGCCGAAAGACCAAGGGTTCCTGCGCAACGCTAATCGGCGCAGGGTGAGCCGGCCCCTAAGACGAGCCCGAAGGGGGTAGTCGATGGGAACCACGTTAATATTCGTGGGCCTGAAGATGTGTGACGGATGGCGGAAGTAGTTCAACCTTAACGGATTGGTTGGGCTGCCAAGTTGTCCCGGGAAATAGCCTCTTCATATAGACCGTACCCGAAACCGACACAGGTGGTCAGGTAGAGTATACCAAGGCGCTTGAGTGAAGTATCCTGAAGGAACTCGGCAAATTGCCTCCGTACCTTCGGAAGAAGGAGGCCCTGATTCGAGGCAACTCTTATCAGGGGGCACAGGCCAGGGGGTAGCGACTGTTTATCAAAAACACAGGACTCTGCTAAGTCGGCTTCAAGACGACGTATAGGGTCTGACGCCTGCCCGGTGCTGGAAGGTTAAGAGGAGGAGTGCAAGCTCCGAATTGAAGCCCCAGTAAACGGCGGCCGTAACTATAACGGTCCTAAGGTAGCGAAATTCCTTGTCGGGTAAGTTCCGACCTGCACGAATGGCGTAACGACTTCCCCACTGTCTCCAGGATATGCTCAGCGAAATTGAAGTTCCCGTGAAGATGCGGGATACCCGCGGTTAGACGGAAAGACCCCGTGCACCTTTACTGCAGTTTCAGAGTGGCATTAGGAAAGAGCTGTGTAGCATAGGTGGGAGGCTTTGAAGCGTGGGCGCCAGTCCGCGTGGAGCCATAGGTGAAATACCACCCTGCTGTTTTCTGATGTCTAACCTCGTACCGTTATCCGGTACAGGGACCCTCTGTGACGGGTAGTTTGACTGGGGCGGTCGCCTCCTAAAGAGTAACGGAGGCGCGCGATGGTAGGCTCAGGCTGGTTGGAAACCAGCTGCGAGAGTGCAATGGCATAAGCCTGCCTGACTGCGAGACTGACGAGTCGAGCAGAGACGAAAGTCGGTCATAGTGATCCGGTGGTCCCTCGTGGAAGGGCCATCGCTCAACGGATAAAAGGTACGCCGGGGATAACAGGCTGATACTGCCCAAGAGCTCATATCGACGGCAGTGTTTGGCACCTCGATGTCGGCTCATCACATCCTGGGGCTGGAGCAGGTCCCAAGGGTTTGGCTGTTCGCCAATTAAAGTGGTACGTGAGCTGGGTTCAGAACGTCGCGAGACAGTTTGGTCCCTATCTGCCGTGGGCGTCGATTGTTGAGAGGAGTTGCCCCTAGTACGAGAGGACCGGGGTGAACATACCTCTGGTGTACCTGTCATCGCGCCAGCGGTGCAGCAGGGTAGCTATGTATGGACGGGATAACCGCTGAAAGCATCTAAGCGGGAAGCCTCCCTCAAGATAAACAATCATCGAACCGTGATAGACCATCACGTTGATAGGCCGGGTGTGGAAGTGCAGTAATGCATGTAGCTAACCGGTCCTAATAGTTCTGTTCGCGCTTGGTGAATCTGCACCATCAACGTCAGGCCTGAATTGGCTTAATGTTGAGGAGGATTTGTCCAGCCGGATAATGACGCCTTCAAAAGCAACACAACCCTGATTGATACATCGATTTAAAACCCTGTCCGCACGCCGGCTTCATTGCTTGGTGATCATAGCGCCTGTGACCCACCCGATCCCATCTCGAACTCGGACGTGAAACCAGGCAGCGCCGATGGTACTAGTGCTTAAGCACTGGGAGAGTAGGTCGTCGCCAGGCATTGTAGCCGGCGGGCTGGACAAGGAAATAACCCATTCACAAGTCGAAGGGCTGACCCGCCAGGGCAGCCCTTTTGGCGTCTTTACTCGACGCCATCAAACGGTGCCGCGGGATGGAGCAGTCCGGTAGCTCGTCAGGCTCATAACCTGAAGGTCGTTGGTTCAAATCCAACTCCCGCAACCACCATCAAAAGCCTACATGGCGATCAAGAACTCCCCTTCTCGGGGAGTTTTTTTGTGTCCGGAATCAGGACGCGCTAGCCTAGTTCGCAATATCGCCTCGGCTTCGATAGACATCGCTCTGGCTCTCCAGGCTGCCGGGGGACTGAATTCTCCACGAGGTCGTTGACAGGATAGAGAGTCAGGAAGCCTTTTTGCGCGTAATCCAGACATTGATCGGGAGACCTTTGCCGGACAACTCTGCGGGAGGTGCGCCTGAAAGCCCGGCGTTTCGCATAAGGGCTTTCATCTGATCTCGCGAAAAACCCAGGCGGACATGCGCGTGGCGATCGCGCAGCTCTTCATTGTGGTGCTCGGCGAGATCGACGATGACAATACGGGCATCCGGTCTGGCTATCCGCGCGGCTTCCTTCACGACGTGCTCCGGATCTTGCGCGTAATGAAGTACCTGGTGCAGCATAACTGTATCGAAGGTTTGTTCGGCAAAAGGCAGCGCGTTGAAATCGCCTTGCACGAGCTCCCACTGCTCTACGGGTAGATCCTGCAGGCGCGCGCGAGCCAATCGCAACATTTCGGTGCTGCGATCGAAACCGACAACGTGGTCGCAGCGATCCGCCAGCAGCTCGGCCATGCGACCGGTGCCCGTCCCTATATCCAGCATTCGGCCCAGATGTGCGTCGCCAAGCTGATCGATGATGACGCTCTCTACTTCTTCTGCCGGGCTCAACAGGGCGCTAAGTTGATCCCACTTCTCTGCCTTGCTGGCAAAAAATTCCGCGGCGCTGCTTTCGCGGGCCAAGCGAATGGTGTTCAGGCGCTGGCGATCCAGTTCGCACTGGGCGGCGAATTGCGCGTCGTGTTTCTCCGCGGCATCCAGGAGATGCGAGATAGCGGCAGCAAGCGCATCGGGTGAACCGTGCGAAACGGCCTTTCGAAGAAAGACCCAGCTGCCTTCCCGCCGCCGTTCGGCGAGCCCGCTGTCGCACAGGATCGCGGCATGGCGGGAAACCCGCGGCTGGCTTTGTACCAAAGCCTGTGCGAGTTCGCCCACGGCCAGCTCGAGATGTTCGAGCAGCCGCATGATGCGCAGCCTCGTCGGGTCGGCGAGGGCATTCAGGGCGGGTTCCAGCTTCACGACAAGCGAGATATGCTGTATTCTTTATATGTGCAAATCAGTTCTTCATTGCCGATATAAAGATGTCTTGATATCCCGGTATCGGAATGCAGGTGCGAAAGTGCGGACGGCGGATGTGCCGATAATCGTCATGAGGGAATTTTCGTGAGCCAGATCGACAATCATGCCGGCGCAAGGGAGGGGAGCCCTTCAAGCACCGGGCTTTCCGATGACATTCGCGTGTCCTTCGAATTTTTCCCGCCCGCTAACGATTCGGCATCCGAAAGACTTGGAAAGACGTTCGAGCGTCTTGCCCCGCTCGCCCCCTCGTTCGTTTCGATGACCTACGGGGCCGGGGGTTCAACACAGCAGCGCAGTCTTGCAGCGGTGAAACACCTTAGCGAGGAGGGCATCGTTCCCGTGGCCGCGCATCTTACCTGCGTCGATGCAAGTCGCGACGATGTGGATGCTATTGCCATGCAGTTCTGGGATGCGGGCATTCGTCATATCGTCGCCCTTCGCGGTGACGCGGGCGAACCGGGCCAACCGTTCGTACCGCATGCCAACGGTTATCGCAGCGCGGCAGAACTTGTCGCCGGGTTGCGTCGCCTTGCCGATTTCGAGATTTCCGTCGGCGCCTATCCCGAGGTGCATCCCGATGCCCAAAGCGCCGAGGCCGATCTGGACAATCTCAAGCGCAAGCTGGACGCCGGTGCCAGTCGCGCGCTGACGCAGTTCTTTTTTTCGCCCGATACCTTCCTGCGATTTCGCGATCGGGCGGCGGCAGCGGGAATCGAGGCGCCAATCGCGCCGGGTATCCTGCCGATCACCAATTTTGCGCAGACCTGCAAGTTCGCGGCCGCTTGCGGTGCGCAGGTGCCCGACTGGTTGCGTCCCATGTTCGAGGGGCTGGATGATCGCCCCGACACGCGCAAGTTCGTCTCCACCACGCTGACCGCCGACCTGTGCCGCGCGCTGCACGCAGGCGGGGTGCGCGATTTCCATTTCTATACCCTCAACCGGGCGCAGCAGGTCGAGGCCGTTTGTCACCTCATGGGCCGCCGGCTTCCCGCCACCGTAAGGCAAGCGGCATGAAAGTTCGCAAATCCCTCGATGCTGCCGCTGCTGAGCGCATTCTGCTGTTCGATGGCGCTTTTGGCACGATGATCCAGAATGCCCGGTTGTCGGAAGATGATTTTGCCGGGGATCTGAACCTGTCTGCCGAACAGGGTGGCAACAACGATATCCTTGCGCTCACCCGGCCCGACGTCATACGCGAGATAACCTCGGCCTACCTCGCTGCTGGATCGGATATCGTCTCCACCAACACGTTCTCGGCCAATCGTATCAGCCAGGCGGATTACGAAGCGCAGCACCTAGTGCGCGACATCAATCTGGCGTCTGCGCGCGTCGCCCGTGAAGCGGCGGACGCGGCAGCAGATGGCGATGGGCGGCCGCGTTTCGTCGCGGGCGCATTGGGGCCGACCAACAAGACGCTTACCCTATCGCCCAACGTGGAAGATCCCGGTTACCGCGAGATCGATTTCGACTTCCTCGCCGATGTTTATCGCGAACAGGCGGAGGCGTTGGTGGAAGGTGGCGCTGATCTGATCCTGGTCGAAACCATTTTCGATACACTGAACGCGAAGGCTGCGATCTTCGCCGTGCGTGAGCTGGAGCGTAAGCTTGGCCGCGAAGTGCCGATCGCTTTGTCGATGACCTTGACCGACCTTTCGGGTCGCAACCTTTCCGGCCACACGGTGGAAGCCTTCTGGTTTGCTGTGCGCCATGCAAGGCCCATAGCTGTGGGGCTGAATTGCTCCTTCGGTGCCGAACAGTTGCGCCCCTATGTGCAGACGCTCGGCAAGATCGCCGATACGCTGCTGCTGGCCTATCCCAATGCGGGCCTGCCGAACGAGTTGGGCGAGTACGACGAGCCGCCCGAAAAAACCGCAGCCATGCTGCATGAATGGGCGCAAGGCGGCCACGTGAACATCCTTGGCGGCTGTTGCGGATCGACGCCCGAACATATCGCCGCGATTGCTGCTGCCGTGCGAGATGCTGCACCGCGCCGGGTGCCGCGGCCAGAGCCTGCCACCCGGCTTGCCGGGCTCGAACCCTTTATACTGGCGGCCTGACGATGACCTCCACGATGACAACTTCCCGCCCCGAAGGGCAAGCTGCCGCCGCGCCCACCGCGCGCTTCGTCAACGTGGGGGAGCGCACCAATGTCACCGGCTCCGCCCGGTTCAAGAAGCTGGTACTGGATGGCGACTATACCGCTGCCGTCGAAGTCGCGCGTCAGCAGGTGGAGAACGGGGCGCAGATCATCGACGTGAACATGGACGAGGGCCTTCTCGATTCAGAAGAGGCGATGGTAACGTTCCTGCGTCTGCTGGCGGCGGAGCCCGATATCGCGCGTGTGCCTACCATGATCGACAGTTCGAAATGGAGCGTGATCGAGGCCGGGCTGAAATGTGTATCGGGCAAGCCCGTCGTCAATTCCATCAGCCTGAAAGAGGGCGAGGAACAGTTTCTCGAACAGGCGCAAAAGTGCATCGATTACGGTGCGTCCGTCGTGGTGATGGCTTTTGACGAGACCGGCCAGGCCGATACGAAGGAACGCAAGGTCGAGATTTGCAGCCGCGCCTATCGCCTCCTGACCGAAAACGGGTTTCCGCCCGAAGACATTATATTCGATCCCAACATCTTTGCCGTCGCCACGGGCATGGAAGAGCACAACCGCTATGCGCTCGACTTTATCGAGGCGGTGGCGGAAATCCGCGAGCGGTGTCCGCATGTCCATTGTTCCGGCGGTTTGTCGAACCTCTCTTTCAGCTTTCGTGGCAACGAGACGGTCCGCCGCGCAATGCATTCGGTCTTTCTCTATCACGCCATTCCCGCAGGTCTGGACATGGCCATTGTCAATGCCGGGCAACTGGACGTTTACGATACGCTTGACCCGCAATTGCGAGATGCCTGCGAGGACGTGATCCTGTGCCGCAGGCCCGATGCGACGGAGCGGCTGATCGCGCTTGCCGAAAGCTACCGCGGACGATCGAAGGAAGAAGACAAGCAGGCCGCCGAATGGCGCGGCTGGCCCGTTACCCGGCGGCTTGAACATGCCCTGGTGAAGGGTATCGATAGCGACATCGTATCCGATACCGAAGAAGCGCGGCTGGAAATCGCCGCGCGCAAGGGCCGTACGATCGAGGTGATCGAGGGCCCGCTGATGGACGGCATGAACGTGGTGGGCGACCTGTTCGGATCGGGCAGGATGTTCCTGCCGCAAGTGGTGAAATCGGCCCGTGTGATGAAAAAAGCCGTCGCCCATCTCATCCCCTATATCGAGGAAGAGAAGACCGAGAATTCGCGCAGCGCGGGCAAGATCGTGATGGCGACGGTGAAGGGCGATGTGCACGATATCGGCAAGAATATCGTGGGCGTCGTGCTGCAATGTAACGGTTACGAAGTGATCGATCTTGGCGTGATGACGCCGTGGACGAAGATTATCGAGACAGCGCAGAAGGAGGGTGCGGACCTGATCGGGCTGTCGGGTCTTATCACCCCATCGTTGGACGAGATGGTGACCGTGGCCGAAGAAATGCAACGCGCGGGACTGGATATTCCCCTGCTGATCGGCGGAGCGACCACCAGCAAGGTGCACACCGCCCTGCGGATCGACCAGGCCTACGATGGACCCGTGATCCACGTTCTCGACGCCAGCCGTGCCGTGGGTGTCGCCAGTAAGCTGGTATCGGATACGAACAAGGACGCCTTCGTCGAAGGCATAGCGGACGAATACGAAACCGTGCGCGAAAAGCGTGCTGGCAAAGGCGGCTCTGCGCTACTGCCGCTGGCCGAGGCGCGTGCCAACCGTTTCCGGGCGGACTTTACAAGAAAGCCTGCCGCGCCTGCAAAACCGGGCCTTCATGTTTACGACGACTGGAGCCTGGCCGACCTGCGCGAGGTTATCGACTGGACCCCGTTCTTCCGCGCTTGGGAACTGGCGGGCACATATCCCGCGATCCTGCAGGATCAGGTGGTGGGTGAAAGCGCGCGCAGCCTGTTCGCCGATGCACAGGAAATGCTGGAGCGGATCGTTGAGGAAAAATGGCTCACCGCAAAGGCTGTTTGCGGTTTCTGGCCATGCAAGGCTGTCGAGGATGACGTGGTTCTGGACGATGGCACGCTTCTGCCCATGCTTCGCCAGCAGGTGAAGAAAAGCCGCGACCGTTCCAATTTCTGTCTGTCCGATTTCATCGATCCCGCTGGCGACTGGATCGGCGGTTTTGCCGTGGGCATCCACGGGATCGAACCGCACCTGGCGCGATTTGCCAAGGATACGGACGATTATTCGGATATTCTTCTGAAGGCCTTGGCCGATCGCTTTGCGGAAGCTCTCGCCGAACGGCTGCACCAGCATGTGCGGACCCAGCTATGGGGATATGCGCCGGAAGAGGCGCTTTCCAATACCGACCTGATCCGCGAGAAATATGACGGTATCCGGCCCGCCCCGGGCTACCCCGCCTGCCCCGATCACACGTTGAAACCGATCCTGTTCGACCTGCTGGATGCCGGGACCAATGCAGGCCTGACGCTGACCGAAAGCCAGGCGATGCTTCCCACATCGGCCGTCAGCGGGTTCTACTTCGGCCATCCGGAAAGCCAGTATTTCGGGGTCGCGCGCATCGGGCAGGACCAGCTTGAGAACTACGCGACCCGGCGTGGTATGGCGAAGGATGTGGCCGAACGCTGGCTGCGTCCCAACCTCGACTGACCGTCTCTGCTCGCTACGGAAATTGTCGGCATAGGCATCGCTGCAAAATTGAACTCGAGGCGTTCCGATGCAGACATTTCTGCAATCGCTACCTATCTTGAACAGACATTCGCGCCATAGACCTGCGCTGTCATACGGCTGGCGCATTTTGCGCTATGATGCGTATTCGATTCGAACACCCCCAAAGGGCACGCATATTTTATGATGAACTCAGATCGCCGCAAGTTCCTCGCCGCAACGGGCACCGCCTTCGCAGGGCTTTTCCTTAATTCCTGCACCTCGACTGGGCCGCGCGTTTCCAGCAGCCCTGCGCTATCGGGCGCCGCCAGCCCGGTGGGGCCGCTGATACCCGATCCCGCTGGTATCCTCGACTTGCCCGAAGGCTTCACCTACCGCGTGATTTCCCGCCACGACACGCCGATGAGCGACGGCGGCACCGTGCCCGACCGCGCCGATGGCATGGGCTGTTTCGATCTGGGCAACGGCAAACTGGCGCTGGTGCGCAACCATGAATTGCAGCCGCAGCACGATGGCGGCGATATCCCTGCTGGGCCCGCGTTCGACACAGTCGCCCGTTCGCTGCGCCCGCTTCCCGGCGGCACCACCACGTTGGTGCTGGATGCGGCCACGCTGGAAGTAGAGCGTGAATACCGCAGCCTTGCGGGCACGATCCGCAATTGTGCAGGCGGCATCACGCCATGGGGAAGCTGGCTGACCTGCGAGGAGAATACGTCCCGCGCCGATGGTCGTATCAACAAGGATCATGGCTGGGTGTTCGAAGTGCCCGCCGACGCGCCGGGCCTTGTCGATCCCGTACCGTTGACCGCTATGGGCCGCTTCAATCACGAGGCGGCCTGCGTCGACCCTGCCACGGGCATCGTCTACCTGACAGAGGATCGCGACGATTCGGTGCTCTACCGTTTCCTGCCCGTGACACCCGGACAACTGGCGCAGGGCGGCACCTTGCAGGCCTTGAAGCTGGAGAACGTGTCTGACACGCGCAACTGGACAGGCCGCAGCATGTCCGTTGGCGATAGCTTGCGCGGTACCTGGATTACGCTCGACAATGTGGAGGCCCCCGATGACGACCTGCGCCAGCGCGCGGCCGCGCAGGGTGCGGCGCTGTTCGCGCGGGGCGAGGGCATCTGGATGGGCGAGGGCGAGATGTATTTCACCTGCACCAGCGGCGGCGTGGCGCGCCAGGGGCAGATCTTCCGCTTGCGCCCCGCCATTCACGAGGCCGATATGCTGGAACTTTTCTACGAAAGCCCCGAGGAGGCCGAATACAGCTTTGGCGACAACATTACCGTTGCGCCGTCCGGCCATCTGGTCGTGTGCGAGGATTCCTACAGCGATGTCGTGCAAAATCATCTGCGCGGCATCACGCCCGAAGGCGTAGCCTATCCGCTGGCGCTCCTCAACATGCAGACAGAACCCGCCGGCGCCTGCTTCTCTCCAGACGGGCGCACGTTGTTCGTCAACGCCTACAGCCCCACGATGACCTTCGCGATTACCGGTCCGTGGCCGTCTGCGTGAGTACGAAACCGGCGATCCTGTTCGTCTGTCTCGGCAATATCTGTCGCTCTCCGCTAGCCGAAGGCGCGCTTCGCGCCGCAACGATTCGCGCCGGGATCGAGGTTGAGATCGACAGCGCCGGAACGGGCGACTGGCATGTCGGCAACCCGCCCGACCCCCGCGCCATCGCCACCGCGCGCGACAACGGCATCGATATATCGGGCCTACGCGGGCGGCAGGTATCACCGCGAAATTTCACGCGCTTCACCCACATCTTCGCTCTGGATGAAGACAACCTGCGCAATCTTTACGCCATGGCGCCGGATGATGCGACTGCCGAACTTGCCCTGCTGCTGGATGTCGTTCCGGGCTTCGAGGGGCGCGCCGTGGCCGACCCCTATTACGGCAGCGATGAAGGTTTCGCGCAGACGTGGCGCGATGTATCGGCCGCGGCAGATGCACTGGTCGCACGCTTTTCGTGACGCTGGACGCGCGCATCGAAGCAGCGCTGGGGCAAACCGTAAGCGACAGCCGCCAGTTGCCCGGCGGCGACCTGGGCGGCGCTGCGCTGATCACACTGGAAGACTGCAGCCGCGTTGTCGCAAAGACCGGCCAACTGGTAGCGGATGAGGGCGCGATGCTGCGCGCCATTGCCGATACCGGGGTGCCTGTACCCGGCGTGCTGTATTGCGAAGATACTTTGCTCGTCATGGAATTTATCGAGAGTGACGGCGACATGGGCTGGCTGTCCCTTGCGGCAAATCTGCACAGTCTGCACGCCCCGCGTGGCCGTACTTTCGGCTGGGATGCGGACTACGCCTTCGGCAAGGTGCCTATTTTTAACACCGCGATAGAAGACTGGCCAGACTTCTGGGCAAGGCGCCGGCTGCTGCCTTTCTGCGAACACGTGGATACTGCGCTTGCAAGGCGGATTGAAAGGCTCGCCGGGCGTCTGCCGGAATTGTTGCCCACCACACCACCTGCCGCCTTGTTGCATGGCGACCTGTGGAGCGGAAACATGCTGTTCCGCGGCGGTGAACTGGTCGGCCTGATCGATCCGGCCAGCTACCATGGCGACCGCGAGGTCGATTTCGCCATGCTCCAGGTGTTCGCAAGCCCGCCCGAAAGCTTCTTCGCCGCGAGCGATCTTGATGCAGGATGGCAGGAAAGGTTGCCCATCTACCAGCTATGGCCAATGCTCGTGCACCTGCGACTGTTCGGCAGCGCCTACCGCAGCCGGGTGGAAAGCCTGCTGACCGCCTGCGAAGTTTGAGCCGCGCCTAGCTTGCCTGCGGAAAAGGGGTCCACTCCTCGCCTTCGGGAAGCGGGGCGAGCATTTCCTCGACCATTTCGTCGCTGATATCCTCCGGCTCTGCGGGTTGCCATTGCGGGGCGTTATCCTTGTCCACCAGCACGGCGCGCACGCCCTCGGCGAAATCGGATCGCATGATCATGCGGCTGGCGATGCGATATTCCATCGCCATGTTGGCAGCGAAATCCTTGCAATCGGCATTCTCGGCAAACTGGCAGAGGGCGACCTTGCTGGTCATGGGACTCTTGGCTTTTACGGCGACCAGTTCCTTTGCCGCCCAGTCACTGTCGTTCTTTTCCAGCGCAGCAATTACGCCTTCCAGCGTGCCGGGCGCGAACAGCGTGTCGATCTTGCGCTTGTTGGCGGCCAGGCGCGCTTTGGGTGGCTCGCTTGCGGCTTCATCGAGGATGGCCTTGATGGAAGCAGGGTCGGCAATAATGCGCGCCTTCACCTCTGCCAGCTTGTCGCTTTCGATGTAATGAGTGGCAAGACCTGCCCACAGGCATTCCGCACCGTCCAGTCGCGCGCCGGTCAGAGCCAGGAACTTTCCCGTCTGGCCGGGCAGGCGCGGCAGGTAATGGCCTGCGCCGACGTCGGGGAACAGGCCGATGGCACCTTCGGGCATGGCGAACTTCGTATTCTCAGTCGCCACGCGGTATTTCGCCGGCTGGCTGATGCCCACGCCGCCGCCCATCGTCACACCGTCCATGAAAGCCACGATGGGCTTGGGGTAGGTGAACATCAGATGGTTCAGCCGGTATTCGGTATGGAAAAACTCGCGTGCGAGCTCGCCGTTGTCTTCCTTGGCCGAATTGCGCAGCAGTGCCACATCGCCGCCCGCGCAAAAGCCGCGCCCTTCTGCGTGATCGAGGATCACGGCTTCGATGGCATCGTCGTCACGCCAGCCCAGCAGTGCTTCGCTCATGCCCTCGCACATTTCCTGCGTTAGCGCGTGGATCGCTTTTGGCCGGTTGAGCGAGATGTGCGCCACGCGGTTGTGGGCATGCAGGTTCAGTTGTTCGGTCATTGTATCTGTCAGTCTTTCAACAGGTCGCGGCCCACGATCATGCGCATGACCTGGTTTGTGCCTTCCAGGATCGAGTGCACGCGAAGATCGCGCCAGAAGCGTTCGATGGGGTAGTCCTTGAGATAGCCGTAGCCGCCGAACAACTGCAGCGCGTTGTTGACGACGTTGCTGCCGCTGTCGGTGGCAAGGCGTTTGGCCATCGCGGAAAAGCGCGTCTTGTCGGGCGCGTTCTCGGTCACCTTTACCGCGGCGAGATAGAGCAGCGCGCGGGCCGCCTCCACTTCGGTGGCCATGTCGGCCAGCATGAACTGGGTGTTCTGGAAATCGGCAATGGCCGTGCCGAACTGCTGGCGATCCCTGGTGTAGGCCACGGCCTCGTCCAGGCAACGCTGCGCACCGCCCAGCGAACAGGCACCGATGTTCAGCCGCCCGCCATCAAGGCCCGCCATGGCGAACTTGAAGCCGTCGCCCTCCTCGCCAACGCGATTGGCCACGGGAACGCGCGCGTCCTCGAAGATCATCTGCGCCGTGGGGCTGGCATTCCACCCCAACTTCTTCTCGGGCGCGCCGAAGCTGAGGCCGGGGGTATCCTTGTCCACCACCACGCAGGAAATGCCGCGGGTCTTGTGCTCGCCCGTGCGCACCATCACCACGTAGACATCGTTCACCCCGCCGCCCGAGATGAACTGCTTGGTGCCGTTGAGCACGTAGTGGTCGCCGTCCAGCTTCGCGCTCGTCTTCAGCGCCGCAGCGTCCGAGCCCGAACCCGGTTCCGTCAGCGCATAGCTGGCCAGCTTGTCCATCGTCACCAGGTCGGGGAGATAGCGATCCTTCAGGTCCTGCCCGCCGAACCTGTCGATCATCCATGCGGCCATGTTGTGGATGGAGATGAAGGCACTGGTGGTGGGGCAGCCATAGGCCATGGCCTCCATGATCAGCGCCGCTTCCAGCCTGCCCAGCGCAATACCGCCGCTTTCCTCCGACACGTAGATCGCGCCGAAGCCAAGCTCGCCTGTCTGCCTGATCACATCGCGCGGAAAGTGATGGGCCTCGTCCCACTCGCCCGCGTGCGGCGTGATGTTGTCCGCCGTGAAACGCTGCGCCATCTCCTGAATGGCGCGCTGATCTTCGGTAAGCTGGAATTGGCCGGTCATGCGTGTCTCCTGCACCAGGTGCGTGCATGGCGTTTTTCAGGGCGTGTCTGAACCGTCGCAATGTCAAAAGGCGCATTGCGGCACAACCGGTTACTTGCGAAACTTTACGCAACAAATGGTATGCGTCACACCTCGAAGGTTACTCTCCGAACGATTCCGGTCCGATAGGCTCGGGCGCAAACCCCTGCGGAGCGTCAGGCGAAGGGTCGAAGCCCGACGTGTCGTCGATGGGATCGGTCGAAAAACCCTGAGCATTATCGATCAGTTCGTCGGGCGCGGCGTCTTCCATATTACCGGCGTTTTCATCGCCCGCGTCGCTATCGTTGGCAAAACCTTCAGCGGGTGCCGTAGGTATGGGGGTGGAACTATCGCGTGCCTCCTTCGGCGAGGACTGGATCGACAGGTCCCGCTCCGGCATCCGTTCCTGCACTGCCGCCTGGCGGCTCTCGAGATCGTCGCCGCAGCTTGCAAGCAAGGCAATCGCAGAAAGAGGCAGGAGAAGCCGTACAGTCATCGCAGGTTTACGCTCGCTGTGTTCTGGGCCAGCCCGAGTGGCAGGATGCGCGGACCCGCCGTCACCGCAGTCAGCCACAGCTGATTTTCTCGATACTCATGTCGTCATCGTAGGTGACGGTAAGCCGGTCAGGCCGGTAGTCCATGGTGACTGCGCTGCGCGGCGGTTGCCACCGCAGGGTGCGCGCGCCGGAAAGGTCCAGAAGCGTAGCTCCCGCCTCGGCACTGGCTTGATGGCCGATATGATTTTGCACCGCTTCGGCGTCGCACTCTCCGGCAGGATCGCGCACATTGGGGTTGCCATCTTCGTCGAATGGCGGCGGCGTAGTCGTGGTGCATGCGGCCATGGCCATGGTGGCAAGCAATAGTGTAGCGTTTTTCATAGCTGCAGATACTAGCGCCGCTCGGGGTGGTGCGCCAGATGGATTGGCTTTCCTGACGTAGTCGCGTTCGCGGGCCACGTGCAGTATCGATTGGCTCAGGTAACGAGAAGCGCCAGATTGACGCGCCCGGTGCCCGAACGGATCAGGCCGATTTCCTGGGCTGCGGCATAGCTGAGGTCGATCACGCGGTTGCCGTGATAGGGGCCTCGGTCGTTGATGCGCACGACGACACTTTCGTCGTTGCGGGGATTGGTGACGCGCACCTCACTCCCCAGCGGCAGAGTGCGGTGGGCGGCTGTCAACTGGTTGGGATCGAACACCTCGCCGGTGGCCGTGAGGTTGCCGGCCAGTTCGTTGCCATAATAACTGGCTTCCCCTTCTCCCATTGCACTTTCACGTGGGGAGGGCGTGTCGATCACCGGTTCCATCTTCGAAACCTGCATGGTCTCCACGCTGGCCATACCCTTGCCGAGCTTCACCACGTCGGGGGAAGAGCGATCCTGCACGAGCAGCGCGCCGAGGGCGAGGGATACTGCGGCGAAAACGCCGGTCCCCGCGATGGCCATCTGTCGTTGCGATTTCAGCCGCATGAACATACGCAACCGCTCCCGGCGGCTGGGCAGATTGTGGTCTTCCGCTGCGGTATGGTCGGCTGGATGATTGGCTATCTTGTTGTTTTTCCTCATACCGAACCAAGGGATGGCGCAGGGCAATGTTCCGAAAAGTTCCCGGATATAATGATCCACTTGGATCGTGCCGTAAAAACCTATGATTGTTGCGCCATGAGGTTCCACGGGGTCAGGAAATTCACGGGCCAGTCTGCCTCACAGGCAGAGATTAAGGGAACCCGGCGGCAGTCGGGATGCGAGCGGGGTCGGTAACGCTCAGCGCATGCCGATTGACGAAAGATGCGGGCTTGCCCGCTTATGCGGCACGTCACCCTGTGACATGAGGCAACCCATCATGGCCGACATGCCGCCGTGCCCGACGCTTCGCAGCAGCAAGCGCCGGGTCGGCGAGGCAGGGAGGACACGTGAGACTTCAGTTCAGTAATTGAAGCCGAGTTCGACGCCCAGGGTCGCCGGACGACTCCACGTCGCACCAAGGCCGAAATTGTTGTACTGGACCTGATCGCGCGAAGGAAAATTCCGAAGTGTAATAGAGGTTGCCGGACAGGCTGAAATTGCCACCCAGAAGTGGCGTTTCATAGCGTGCGCCGATGTTGCCGGTGAATTCCGGAGTGCGCTGCATGTCCACGTCCCGCAGGCCGATCCGCAGCGCGAGAAAAGCCAGTCCATTGTCCGTACAAGTCTGCAGCACGTCCGGCCCCAGGTCGGTACAGTCATAATAGACAGGTGCCCCGGGGAAATCGGTATAGCGCCCGTGGACATAGGTAGCGCCAGCATTAAGCGAGAAACCGCCTCCAAGCGCGAGCCCGATCGCGCCTTCCACGCCATAGATTTCCGCCTCTGCCGCGTTGACGATCTCGGCCCGCCCGTCGGTGAAGAGTGACACCTGCAAATTGGTGTAGTCGTAGTAGAAGGCGGCCGCCTCGAAGCTGAAATCGCCGTCCAGCTTGTACCCCAGTTCGAAAGCGTTGACGCTTTCCGGCTCGATCTGGTTGCATGCGAAGGCGGGCTGGTTCTGGCAGGAGCCGCCGACATCGACGATGGCCGCCTTTTAGCCGCGCGAATAGGAGGCGTAGATGCTGCTTTCGGGGTTCGGCTTGTAGCGCAGCACGACGCGTGGCGTAAAACTGTCGCTGGACTGATCGGGCACAAACACCTGGTCGGTACCGAGGTTGTAATAGGCATCGGTGACTGTGTCGTGCGCGTAACGAATCCCACCCGTCAGGAAGAGGTTGTCACTGATCGCGTAGGCGAACAAGGAAATGGTGGATACCGCCTTCGAAACCACGCTGGTCTAGGGGTTGCTGTTCGAACGCCGTGCATTTCAGGTCCTGACCGCCACCGAAGACAAGTGCGAGGGCATGACGGCTGTCGTTGAGAAACGCGATCCGAAGTGGCAGGGCCGCTAGAGGCCAGCAAAAAGGAAAAGAGTGGATGGCAGGCAAGTTCTACGACGAATGGCAGGTGGGCGAGACGATCACTCACGAAATCCGCCGCACGGTGACGGAGACGGACAACCTGCTGTTCTCCACCATGACGCACAACCCGCAGCCGCTCCATCTCGATGCGCACGTGGCGAGCGAAAGCGAGTTCGGCCAGATCCTGGTCAATGGCACTTTCACCTTTGCGCTGATGGTAGGGCTCAGCGTTGGTGACACCACGCTTGGTACGCTGGTGGCGAACCTAGGGTATGACAAGCTGCTGCATCCCAAGCCGACGTTCCTCGGCGACACGCTGCGCGCGGAAACCGAAGTGGTGGAAAAGCGCGAGAGCAAGTCTCGCCCCGGATCGGGGATCGTCACCTTCAAGCACCGCCTGCTCAATCAGCGCGACGAGGTGGTGTGCGAATGCCTGCGCATGGCGCTGATCAAGGGTAGCAACAGCGAGAGCAAGGCATGAGAATGCGCAGCCTGCTGTTCGTGCCCGCCGACCGGCCAGAGCGTTTTACCAAGGCTGCCGCCAGCGGAGCCGATGCGATCATCATCGACCTGGAGGATTCTGTAGCCCCTGCCAACAAGGCGAAGGGCAGGGAGGCCGTGGCCAAGTTCCTGCAATCGCCTTGCGACGTGCCCGTAATCGTGCGCGTAAATCCGCTCGATAGCGCAGAGACCGCGCGCGATCTTGCCAGCGTCCTGCCGAACCCACCGGCAGGCGTGATGCTGCCCAAGGCCGAGGGCGCGAAAAGCGTCGAGCGACTGGCAGGCATGATGGACGGCGCAGCGATCCCCATCCTGCCCATCGCTACCGAAACGCCCGCTGCAATGTTCGAACTCGGGTCCTACCGGGAAGTCGCATCACCGCTGATGGGGCTGACCTGGGGCGCAGAAGACCTGCCCGCCGCCATCGGGGCGACGACCTCGCGGGAAGATGACGGCAGTTACACTTCGCCTTACGAAATGGCGCGCAACCTTACCCTGCTGGCAGCGCATGCGGCTGGCGTACCCGCGATCGAAACAGTGTATCCCGACATCAAGAACACCGATGGCCTTGCCACCTATGCGGCGCGGGGGCGGCGCGACGGCTTTACCGGCATGATGGCGATCCACCCGGCGCAGGTATCCATCATCAATGAAGCGTTCGAACCGAGCGAAAAGGAAATTGAACAGGCCCGGGCAATTGTTGACGCTTTCGCCAAAGCTCCAGATGCGGGCGCGCTGCAACTTGAAGGCAAGATGATAGACAGGCCGCACCTCGTGCAGGCCAAGCGACTGCTACATCGCGCGGGCGAAGCCGCGTGATTGAAAAAAATTGACCGAAACCGTCGTGCACCCGGGCAGACCGATCGCCAGTCCGACAGCAAAGGTGAAAATCCTGACGCCTGTCATCACACTCTCCATATTCATCGGCGGCCTACAATCGTTGGAAAAGCTTCGTCGATGATCAATAGTATCGCCCGCTATGGTAGAACCAGTGCGATCGAAAGCCTCGGTGATGACAGATCGCAGTCGCGATCTGTCTTAGCCATCAAGAGATGCGCTTCGAAAAGTCATTGATCCGCATGGTTTTAACAAGGAGGCAGGGTCCATGACGCCAACGAAAGCAGGCAAGCCGAACGGGAGGGGATTCCGTTTCATGCTCAAACGTCATCCTGGATGTTCTGGAGGCTGGATTCGGACAGTCTCCTTCCGGCCCAACTGCCGACAGTGATGCCCTTGTGGACCCAACCATGGACCGATCAAAACCCGTTGACCGAGGTGTCGGAACGCTTCAGAGACAGCTTCCAGGCGCTCAAGTGTAAAATGCACTGTAGAAATTGCTACTGAACGCAGCCTAAGCGACTTAAAAGCGGGTGTAGCTCAATGGTAGAGCAGCAGCTTCCCAAGCTGACGACGAGGGTTCGATTCCCTTCACCCGCTCCACCGCCGCCTTCCCAAAGCATCCCGGAAACGCTGTATGTTCAGGGAAGTCACCGGACGTTCGCCGTTTGGTTGTCAGGTGTTTTGGAAGGGGTTCCAGTTGCGCCCATCGTCGCGCCGCCGGTAATGGATCCGGGTGCGGACGAACGTGCAAGGTCGCAACTGATACTCTCGCATCCTTTTGAGTTACACCGACTTAGACCATCGGTCTCCAAATAGACCATTGTGCTGCAGCATTTAAAAATTGATATTGGCGTTGTTGCTGTCGAACCCTTCGATGGCACTAAACCAGTGTCGGCGTTCAGGGGTGAAGCCGACACGGATCGAAGCCTGGAAGGGCTACGCTGGGGGAGCGGTGACAATGGCCAAGGTGGCTCATGATACGTTCGAGGATCACCAGGAGGTTGAAGGACCTTCCGAAAGGTCATTCGGCCTTACGGTTGGCGGCATACTTCTCGCCATCGCGCTGGTTCGCTGGTTTGCATTCGATGCAGGTGAGCTGAGCACGGCCATCCTGACGGCGGTGGGCGGATCGCTTTTCCTGCTTGCAATCGTACGCCCGTCTTCACTCAGCTTTCTGAACAAGGCCTGGGGGAAGCTGGGGCTGCTCCTCGCGAAGATCGTGAACCCCATCATCATGGCGCTGATGTACGTGTTCCTGTTCGTCCCGATCGGCCTCGTGATGAAGCTATTCGGACGTGACGCTCTCAAGCTGAAACGCCCTGCCGACGAAAATTCCTACTGGATCTCTCGAGCACCGGGCGGGTCCGACCCAAAGACAATGGAAAACCAGTTTTAAGGAACCGACATGGAACTTGCTAGAGAACTCTGGACCTTTCTGAGAGCGCGCAAGAAGCTCTGGCTGGCGCCGATCGTGGCCATCATGTTCCTGTTCGGACTGCTGATCGTCCTGACGCAGGGCACGGCGGTTGCTCCTTTCATCTACACGATGTTCTAAGGGCAGACCGTTGCGGATACTCGGTATTTCGGCTTTCTATCACGACAGCGCCGCCGCGCTGGTCGAAGATGGCAATGTTGTCGCGGCGGCACAGGAAGAACGCTTCAGCCGGCGCAAGCACGATCCGAGATTTCCGCATGAAGCGATCCGGTACTGCCTGGCGCAGGTGGGATGCACGCTCGATGATGTCGATCACGTCGTATTCTACGAGAAGCCCTTCCCGAAGTTCGAGCGACTGCTTGAATCCTACTTCGCTACCGCGCCTCGGGGCTTTGAGTCCTTCCGCATGGCAATTCCGATCTGGATCAAGGAAAAGCTGTTCCAGAAGAAGATGCTGCGGGTCGAGCTCGGCAAGCTGGGCGGGCAGAAGGAATGGAACGGCTCGCTGCTGTTCTCGGAGCATCACCAGTCTCATGCAGCGAGTGCGTTCTTCCCCTCACCGTTCGAGACTGCCGCAGTACTGACGATGGATGGCGTCGGCGAATGGTGCACGACATCGCTCGGCCATGGCTCAGGCAATCACCTGGAAATAGTCAAGGAACTGCACTTCCCGCATTCGCTGGGGCTGCTCTATTCCGCGTTCACCTATTATTCCGGGTTCCGCGTCAATTCGGGCGAATACAAGGTCATGGGCCTTGCGCCTTATGGCGAGCCGCGCTTCGTCGACAAGATCCTGGATAACGTGATCCACGTGCAGGAAGACGGCACCTTCCACATCAACCAGAAGTACTTCAACTATATCAGCGGTCTGACTATGACGTCGCGGGCGTTCGATCGCCTGTTCGACGGCCCTCCGCGAAAGCCGGAAGACCAACTTACCCAGCGCGAAATGGATCTGGCCGCGTCGATACAGGCGGTTACCGAGCTGGTCGTGTTGCGGCTTGCGCGATCGATCCGCAAGGAAACGGGCGAGCAGAATCTATGTCTCGCAGGCGGCGTTGCACTCAATTGCGTGGCCAACGGCAAACTCATGCGCGAAGGTATTTTCGACAACATCTGGGTACAGCCGGCCGCAGGTGACGCCGGGGGAGCACTGGGCGCCGCGCTCGCCGTGTGGCACCAATATCACGACCGACCGCGGACCGTCTCTCCGGATGGGAAGGATACCATGGCCGGTTCGTATCTCGGGCCGGTGTTCGAACAGAACGATATCGAAAACCGGCTCCGCGCGGCTGGTGCAAGGTTCGAAGCCGTGAACGAGAGCGAGGTTATCGAACAGACTGCGGATGCGCTGACCGAAGGGAAGGCCGTGGGATGGATGCAGGGCCGGATGGAGTTCGGTCCGCGTGCGCTTGGCGGACGGTCTATCCTTGGCGATCCGCGCTCCCCGACGATGCAGAAAACCCTCAACCTCAAGGTGAAGTACCGCGAGAGTTTCAGGCCGTTTGCACCATCGGTGAAGCGGGAGAGCGTTTCGGACTGGTTCGAACACGAGGGGGACAGCCCCTACATGCTTGTCGTTGGCGGCGTGGCGAACGATCGGCGGCGCGAGATGACCGAAGAGGAAAGAGAACTTTTCGGTATCGAGAAGCTCAATATCGTGCGGTCTGAACTTCCCGCCATCACGCATGTCGACTATTCCGCCCGTATCCAGACGGTGCACCACGACACGAACCCGCGCTACTGGGACTTGCTGACCGCGTTCGAGAAACGCACCGGTTGCCCCGTACTCATCAACACGAGCTTCAATGTACGCGGCGAACCGATCGTCTGCACGCCGGAGGATGCCTTCCACTGCTTCATGGGTACAGGGCTGGATTATCTGGCCGTGGGCAATTGCGTCATGCGCAAGGAACAGCAGGACCCGGCTCTCGCCCGTGATTATCAGAACGAATTCGCTCTCGACTGATGGCTGGCGTGAAGTCTCATGGTTCGGCCACGGCTGATGGCTCTGGAGAAAAGTCATTTTCTCCGAGCAGGTCGCTCGCGGTATTTCTGTGCCTTTTCCCGGTAGTCTACTGCCTGGCGATCATGGCCTATGCCCTGCTGAACTTCTCGGAGTATGGAGCAGATGTTCCGCGCTTCGTGCGCTACATCGCTGCACCCGGACTGATCGCTGCGGCATTCATGCTCTGCGCTTTGCTTCTCCCCCCTCGCAAGGGCGCGAATGTCGGACTGGGGGCGTCGGCGGTCCTGATCGCGCTGCTGATTGTGGAAACCATACTCAACGCGCGCATGGTCATATCCATGCTGAGTCTTGCCTCGATGCTAGGTGCGGGCCCCACCGAGAGCGAGGAGATCGCGCGCGGGCGCGACGGCATCCCGCCGACGTACACAAGCAAGAACCTGTCGAGCGAGATGGAGGTGGAAACTCTGGAGCAAGCCCTTCTGGGCGGCATTCCGGGCGAGGAAGTGCTCCTGTGCTCGCAAGAAGGCGCGCCGTTGTATTACACCGCTGATCGCTATGGCTTCAACAACGACGACGCTGTTCACGACGCACCGCTGGACATCGTGGTCGTCGGCGATTCCTTCGTGGAGGGTTACTGTCTCGACAGGCCCGACACGTTCGTTGGCAAGATGCGCGATCTGCGCCCACGCACGGCAAGCATCGGGATGCGTGGCGGAGGGCCGCTGTACGAACTCGCCCTGATTGGCCGCTATGGGCAGGAATTCCAGCCGGACTGGGTGGTGATGGCATTCTTCGCGGGCAACGACTGGGAGAACCTGCAGCGCGAAGCCGCAACCCCCTGGCTTGCAGAAGCGCTTACTGCGAACCCGCAATACGGGCCGACACGGCCCACCTCCCAGCAGGTCGAACTGGCGGGAAGCGTTATCGACGGGCTGTGGGCCAAGGATATTTCCGCGCGCGACGTGTTTGCCAAATCCTCTTTCGTCCGGAATATCGTGGCTCTGAACCAGATCTGGGGACTGGTGGGCCTCGACTACCCGAAGGTCTCGCACGACCAGCCCATCTATGGCGACATACTGGCGCGGGCGAAGGCGATGACCGAAAGCTGGGGCGGCAAATTCGTGCTGGTCTACATCCCGCAGGAAGTTCGCTATCGCGGATGGCTCGACAAGTCGTTCCTCTACGACGACGTGCGCAGCGATGTACTGAATGCCGCGGCAGCACACGATGTGGAGGTCGTCGATCTGACCGAGGTATTTGCCGAGGCTGAAAATCCGAGGGCGCTGTTCGCCTCCGACGGACATTTCAGTCCTGCCGGATCCGCGGTCGCCGCGCGCGCCCTGGATGCAAGGATTTCTGCGCTCGAGAACTAGATGTCGGCTGGCGATCCTGAACGAACTTGCCGCAGGGCAGGCGCGATGTCGGGGCTATGATACGCTGGCGCGCTCCACGATGTGCACCGGGATACGTCCATCCGTGTTCGTGCCATCGCCGGCCAATGCCGCATCGACGAGCATGGTACCCGCCAGTTTGAAATCCGGCTCTATCGTTGTCAGCGGCGGGCTCGCGTGCGCGCCGCTGGTGAGCCCGTCGAACCCGATGACGCCAACCTGTTCGGGAACGCGGATTTCCGCCTTGGCCAGCGCTTGGAGTGCGCCCAGGGCCATCGCGTCGCAACAACAGAATAGCCCGTCGAACGTGCGGCCACTCGCAATCAGGTCGTCCACCGCGTTGCGGCCCTGTTCGACCCTCGTGCTTCCTGCCGCATCGACAGGTGTTCCGGCGCTTTTACCGACGTTCGCCAAGGCATTGCAAAAACCTGTGTAGCGATCCCGGAACTGGGTCTGCCTGTCGTCGACACCACCGATGAAAACAAGGTCGTGATAGCCGCCTTGCAGCAGCCTTTCTGCCGCCAGACGACCTCCGGTCAGGTTGTCGGAAGCAATGCGTCGGTGATCGCCGAAGGGTGAGCCCCAGGATGAAACGTCATTACGGTCCAGCAAGGGACGGTGAAACTGCCAGGCGGCATCGTTGGTGCTGGTCCCCAGGATGATCAGGCTGTCTGCCTGGCGGCTTTCGATATAGTCGGAATAATAGCTTTCGGGCTCCGACTGGAACGAAACGAGGGCCTGGTAACCGCGGGCAGCGGCGGCGGCGCATACACTGCCAAGCAGGTTGTAGTGGAACGGGTTGATCTCGGTAAAATCCACACCGGAGCGGGCGATGACGATAACGGCGATGGTCCCGGTCTTGCCGCCACGAAGGCGCGCGGCGCGATCATCGACCCGGTAGCCAAGCTGCTGCGCGACAAGCTGGATGCGCGTACGGGTCTTCTCGGTTATCGCGGGGTCGCCCTTCAGCGCGCGCGACACGGTAGACTGGTTGACGCCCGCCTTTTCAGCCACGTCGAACGAGGTCACGCGTGATTTATGGACTGGATCGGTCATGCCTTGTCTGCTGCGCCCATGGTGCGGCATCTTCTCCCTCGCATCGCAGCGGCCTTACACCAGCTGGCGGCTGACGCATAATGCGAAGATCAAGCAATGCTTGGACCATGGCTGGAGCCAAGGTAGCGACTGGCCCGGGGCGACGCAGGAAGAATGGCGCCTTAACCAGGCACTGGTATAGGAGCGGCAATGCCGGCCTTTTTCCTCACTTTCGTTGCCGTTGCTGCTGCCATGCTCGCCGGGCGCGATGCGATACGCGTGGCGCGTTTGCGGGCGAGCCTCGGCTGGATCGGTCCGCTGCTGTTTACCGTCTTGCTGGCGGCATTGGCTGGGGCAGGGCTGGCGGCGTGGATTGCGCAAGAGCTTTCGCCGCTGATCCGCCCTTCGGTCAAGCCATTGGTGGTGGGCCTCGCCCTGGCGCTGGCTGCGGGGGAAGTGCTGTTGCGCTCTGCACCAAAGTCGCCGAGCGAACCCACGCGTTCGATGGGCGCGATCACGCTGGTGCTGCTGCTCGGTATGGTTACCGATGCCAGCGGTTTCATCATCCTGTCGCTCGCCATCGCTACGGGAGAGCCCTTGCTCGCGGCAAGTGGCGGAGCACTGGGGGCACTGCTTGTGCTTGGCGGAGCGATCGCAGCAGGTGATGACTGGCAGGCGCTCCCGCTCAGGCCGATCCGCATTATCGTGGGCGCCGCATTGCTGGTCGCCGCGATGGTGATTGTAATATCCGCGCGGTGACGCATCATCTGATCGCTTCAGGCGATCACAATGGCCGGTCAAATATATGAAACGCGAACGTCCTTTCCGCGTTAGGTTAGTGAACACAAATCAAGAAGGACGGATTATTATGGCCAATTCCGGCGACAATTCGAAGACCGCGCTGATCGAGGGGCTGAACGGCCTGCTAGCCGATCACATGGCATTGTATTTCAAAACCAAGAACTTCCACTGGCATGTGACCGGTCCGCGTTTCCGCGACCTGCACCTGTTGTTCGACGAACAGGCTATCGAAATCCGCGACCAGATCGACGCCATCGGCGAGCGTGTACGCAAGAACGGCGCGCCGACTTTGACCTCCATCGCTTCAGTCGCAAAGCACACCCAGATCGCCGATCAGGACGACACCAGCCTTGAACCCGATGCGATGGTGCGCGAACTGCGCGACGATAACCAGAAGGTTGTCGATCGGCTGAAAAGCCTGAAGGAACATGCCGAAAAGGCAGGCGACAATGCCACCGACGGCTTGCTGGACGACTGGACCGACATGGCCGAAGAACGCGTGTGGTTCCTTTCCTCCACGCTTGGCTGACGCTTCAACCCGCTACCAGATGAAACCGCCACGTCGCCCCTCGCGCCGTGGCGGTTTTGCGTTTAGGCAACTTGCATGACCCAGATAGACATTATCGAAAACGCCAGCGACATCGCCATCGCCGGTTTCATTGAAACCGCCCTTGGCTGCGCGCTGGCCGCTGGTCCGGAGCCTGTGGCCATCAGCGTGCCCGGCGGTTCCACGCCATTTCCGATCATGGAAAAGCTGGTACAGGCCGATCTCGACTGGTCGCGCGTTACCGTGTGGCCGGGCGACGACCGCGTGGTTCCCGAGGACCACGAGGCCAGCAACACGGGCAAGATCCGCGCCCTGTTCGAACCCGTCGGTGCGCATGTCGCCACGTTGACGGTGATGGAACAGGTACCGCATTTCGCGCTGGTCTGGCTGGGCATGGGCGCGGACGGGCACATCGCCAGCCTGTTTCCCAATACCGACCCGCAGGCGAACGATCCCGCCCCGATCCGTCGTCTCACCCCTGATCCCCTGCCGCCGGAGGCACCGTTCGATAGGGTGACGCTGACCATGCCTTCGCTGCTGGATAGCGATGCGCTGATGTTCGTGATCCGGGGCGAGGACAAGCGCGCCGTCTTCGATACAGCTGCGCGCGGCGAGAGCGACCTGCCCGTGGCACGACTGCTGAAGGCAGCGGGCCAGAAGGTGACATGCTTCACCTGATACCTGCGCCGCTGCACCGCGCGCTGTTCCGCCTTGGCCATGGGCTGCGGCGGATTTTCCTGCGGCATCTCGCGGGCGAAATCCATGGCTGCTGCATCATTGTACGTGATGGGCAGGGCCGCGTGCTGCTGGTTCGCCACTCCTACGGGCCGCCCGTCTGGGCACTACCGGGAGGCGGGATGCGCAGCCGCGAAGACCCCGAAGTCGCAGCTTTGCGCGAATTGCGCGAGGAGCTGGATTGTTCGCTGGTCGATCCGCTTCACCTTGGCATGCAGAGCAACGAATTCCTCGGCTCCATCAACCATGTCCAGGTTTTCACCGGCCTGGTGGACGGAACGCCGACGCCGGACATGCGAGAGGTGGTGGAATGCCGCTTCTTCGCGCTGGACGAACTGCCCGAAAGGCGCAGTAGCACGGTTGCCCGTCGTTTGAGCTTGCTGAAGACGAATGCAGGTTAAAGCAGGGGAAGCTGTGCATCGCCCTCGCGCCGGTCTGCGCCACCATCCTCGCGGTCGAGGTTGCTGAGCGTCAGACCCATCAGGCGGATCGGCATGGGTAGCGGCATTTCGTCCTCCAGTATTGCGCGGGCAACCTGCGCGAATTGCGCCTTGTCCGACACTGGCTGCGGCTGGCTGCGTGAACGTGTGGCAATCTGGAAATCGTTGAATTTCAACTTCAGCGTTACCGTGCGCCCTTTCGCCTGCTTGGCGGCGATGCGGTCCCAGACGATTTCGATGATCCGCTCCAGCGTTTCGCGCAGTTCGTCGTCGGCGGAAATATCCTCGTGGAAGGTGCGCTCCCCGCCGATGCTCTTGCGGATGCGATTGGTGCGCACGGGGCGCAGGTCTATCCCCCGCGCCGCGCGATAGAGGTAATCGCCGAAACTTCCGAAATGCGCAGACAGCCAGGCGCGGTCCTTCTGCGCGAGGTCAGCTCCTGTTTCGATCCCCAGCCGCGCCATCTTTTCCGCGCCCTTGGGGCCGACGCCATGGAACCTCCGGATCGGCAGGCTTTGCACGAAGGCCGCGCCCATGCCCGGCCGGATCACGCAAAGCCCGTCAGGCTTATTCTGGTCGCTGGCGAGCTTTGCCAGGAACTTGTTGTAGGAGACACCAGCGCTGGCCGTCAGCTTCGTGACCTCGCGAATGTCGCGGCGTATGGCCTGGGCGATGGCCGTGGCCGAACCGATGCCGTGCCGGTCCTCCGTCACGTCCAGGTAGGCCTCGTCCAGGCTGAGGGGTTCGACATGCGGCGTGTAGTGATTGAAAATTGCGCGGATCTGTTCGGAAACCTCACGATAGACGTCGAAGCGGCTCTTGCAGAAGATCAGGTTGGGGCATTTCCGCTTCGCCGTCACAGATGGCATGGCGCTGCGTACGCCGAATTCGCGTGCCTCGTAACTCGCGGCGGCCACCACGCCGCGCCCGCTCGATCCGCCGACGGCAACGGGTTTACCGCGCAAGTCCGGGTTGTCGCGCTGCTCCACGCTGGCGAAGAAGGCGTCCATATCGACATGGATGATCTTGCGCAGACCGTCCGCCCCGTTGAAGGCTGAGTCATCACCGGTATCCGTATCGTCGGGTTCGAAGGGCTCGGGAATCGCCATCGCGCTGCTATAGCCTTTCGCCGCGAAGCTGACTTAATCCTTTTCTCGCCAGTCATTCTTGGCCAAGGGGGGCTGCGTGACCACCCTGACTATCACCGCTGCCGACGGATCGGGCCGTCAGGTCGGGCAACGCGAGTTCATCACCCTGATGGCTGCCTTGATGAGCCTGAACGCGCTCGCCATCGATGCCATGCTGCCCGCGCTGGAAAATATCGCCGACAGTTTCGCAGTGGATGACCCCAACAAACGGCAATATGTCGTGGGCATATACCTGCTGGCCACGGGTTTCGGCAGCCTCGTGCCTGGTCTGTTCGCGGATCGTTACGGCAGGCGGCCAGTGCTGTTCGTCAGTCTGGCCATCTATATCACCACATCACTGTTCTGCATGATCGCGCCGTCTTTCGAGGTGCTGCTGGGCCTGCGCGCGTTGCAGGGTTTCGGAACTGCCGGCTTGATGGTGCTGCCCGCCGCGATCATTCGTGACCGGTTCGAAGGCGACCGCATGGCGCGCCTCGTCTCCACGATCTTCATCGTTTTCATGGCCGTGCCGGTGCTGGCCCCCAGTGTCGGGCAGGCGGTGCTGTTGTTCGCCAGTTGGGAATGGATATTCTTCGCGCTGGCCGTGTTCGGCACTGCCGTATGCGTGTGGGCGGCCATGCGCCTGCCCGAAACGCTGGACCCCAAGAACCGCCAGAAAATCGATCCGCGCACCGTGGTCCGCAACCTGCCGCTGACCCTGCGCACCCGCCCGGCGGTCGGCTACGTGCTGGCTGCCGGCCTCACCTTCGGGGGCGTGTTCGGCTATATCAACTCCGCCCAGCAGTTGATTGGCGAGCATTTCGGCGCGCAGGAACAGTTCCCGCTGATCTTCGGCGCTTCTGCCGCCACGCTGGCGTTTTCCAGTTGGGCAAATTCCCGCATCGTCGAGCGGTTCGGCGCGCGCCGGGTTTCGCACACCGCGCTAGTCACCTTCATTCTCGTCAGCCTGGTGCAGGTCTATGCCGCCATCACACACCCGGATTCGCTGATGTGGTTCTTCCCGCTCATCAGCATCAACTTGTGTCTGCTCGGCTTCCTGGGTGCCAACTTCGGTTCGATTGCCATGCAGCCTTTCTTCAACAGCGCGGGCGCGGCCAGTTCGGTACAGGCGTCGATCCGCATGTTGCTGGGCGCGGTAATGGGTATCACGATCGGACAGCTTTACGATGGTACGGCCCTGCCGCTCGCTATGGCTCTGCTAATCAGCAGCCTGCTATCGCTCGGCCTCGTGCTGTTCAGTGAACGGGGCAAGCTTTGGACCCGGCCACGCCAGCCGCGCTATATCACCGAGAGCCCGCATTGATGCCCGGACCGGCAAACGACGTGTTCGACCTGATCGTGATCGGCGGCGGCGTGAACGGCGCAGGCGTTGCCCGCGATGCGGCAGGGCGCGGCGCGAAGGTCCTGCTGCTCGAAAAAGACGATCTTGCCAGCGGCACCTCCAGCAAGAGCACCAAGCTCGTGCACGGCGGCCTTCGCTATTTGGAATACTACGAATTCGCCCTCGTCAGGGAAGCCCTGGGCGAGCGCGAGACGCTGTGGAACATCGCTCCGCATATCATCCGGCCCATGCGCTTCGTCCTGCCGGTGACGAAGAACATGCGCCCGCGCTGGATGCTGCGTGCCGGGCTGTTCCTGTACGATTATATCGGCGGGAAAGGTTCGCTGAGAAAAACCCGCAGCATCGACATGCGAAAGCATCCGGCGGGCGTGCCGCTGGAGAAGCAGTATCGCCATGGCTTCGAATATTCGGACGGCTGGGTGGACGATGCGCGGCTGGTGGTGCTGAACGCGATGGATGCCGCCGAACACGGTGCACAGATCCGCACGCGCACGCCCGTCACCGCTGCCCGGCGCGAAGGTGATCTGTGGCATGTCGAGGCAGGTGGCGAGTGCTTCACCGCCCACGCACTGGTGAATGCGGCGGGTCCGGGGGCGGACGATCTGGCGCGGCTGGTGGGAGAGAACCCCGCCTATGGCATACGCCGCGTGCGCGGATCGCATATCGTGGTGCCCAGCCTGTTCGATCACGACTGTGCCTATATCCTGCAACAGCCCGACACGCGCATCTGCTTTGCCATCCCGTGGGAAAATGACCTCACCCTTATCGGCACCACCGATGCCGATCATCCCGGATCGCTGGACGATGTGGAGGCAAGCGAAGATGAAATCCGCTACTTGTGCGATGCCGCCAACCGCTATTTCATGGCTGACATAACGCCGGACGATGTAGTTCATACCTATGCCGGTGTTCGGGCACTTGTGGACGATGGCTCCGGCAGGCCCGAAGCAGCCTCGCGCGGGTACGAACTGGCGCTGAGCGATGCGCAGAGTGGCGCGCCGATCCTTGGTATCTATGGCGGCAAGATCACCTCATACCGCCATGTGGCGCAGGATGCGGTGGAGAAGCTGGCCGAACGCTTACCGGTGCTGAAGGGCAGGCGCTGGACGGACACGAGCCCGCTGCCGGGCGGCGATATCGACAAACACGCGCAGCCATACCTGTTCGCCGTACTGGAGGAGGATTACCCCTTCCTCTCTGCAACCGACGTGGTGCGCATTGGTCGGGCCTACGGCACCCGCGCAGTGGACTGGCTTGGCGATGCGAAATCGTGGGACGATCTGGGCCGCGCATTCGGAGCCGCTCTATCGGAGGCCGAAGTCAATTACCTGCGTGAAAGGGAATGGGCGCTGACAGCAGATGACATTCTCTGGCGGCGCAGCAAGCTCGGCCTGCATATGAGCGAGGCCGAGGTGGAGGCACTCAAGGAATATATGGGCGGCTAGTTTCCCCTCCCCTTCACGGGAAGGACCGGGGGATGGCATGGGCCGATAGGCCCACTCCGCTGCGACTAGCCAGCAAGCCCGCGAGCCTCGCTGCCCCTCCTGCAAGCGGTAGGAATGTCATTCCTCTGCAGCCTTCACCACCGCCAGCACTGCCTCCACCTGAACCTGCGCGCCTTCGCTGGCGGAAAGTTCGCTCACCACCCCGTCGAATGGCGCGGTGAGGGCGTGCTCCATCTTCATCGCTTCCAGCACCATCAATCTCTGGCCTGCGGTGACGCTATCGCCCTCTGCCACGTCCAGCGCGATGACCTTGCCCGGCATGGGGGCAACAATTGCCCCATCGCTTGCTGCGGCGGCTCCGGTGCCGCGCGCGTCGCGGGCGAATTCAAAGCTCTGGCCGTCTGCAAAGACGAGGGTGCGCGCCTCTTCTACGAAGCCGGTTACGTGGGCCACGTCTTCGCTGCCGGATGCCATGACCGTACGGGTTTCACCCTTGTAGGTCAGCGTGGCGGACAGGCGCGGCGGTGCGTTAAGGCGGAAACCCAGCGCGCTGGGGACGTCTTCATCAAGGTCCGCCATCAGTGTGAAATCGGCCGCTGATTGCCAGATCGTGTCGTCGGGGGCGTCATTCGCCACCAGCCTGTCCAGCTTGCGCTCGATGAAGCCTGTATCGAGGTTCGCTTCACCGAAGTCATCGTCCAGCAAGGCATTGGCGATGAAGGCCGCGTTCGTCTTCACCGGCCAGATCTCGACGCTTTCCGCGATCTCGGCGAGTTCCTCGATAGCGTCCGTGCGGGTTTCCCCCCAGGACACCAGCTTCGCTACCATCGGATCGTAGTGCGGCGAGATGACATCGCCCTCGGCTACGCCCGTTTCAATACGGCCAACGTTGCCCAGGTCGAAATGATCGAGTGGCCCGGTGCTTGGCAGAAAACCGCTGGAGGGGTCCTCGGCATAAAGCCGCGCCTCGATAGCGTGACCGTCAATGGATAGCTCGTCCTGCTGCATCGGGATCGGCTCGCCCGAGGCGACGCGCAGTTGCCATTCCACCAGGTCCACGCCGGTGATTTCCTCGGTCACAGGGTGTTCGACCTGCAGGCGGGTGTTCATTTCCATGAAGAAGATACGGTCGGCGCGCAGCCCTTCGCTGGCGTCGGCGATGAATTCGATGGTGCCCGCGCTCTCGTAATCCACTGCTTTCGCGGCACGCACGGCGGCAGCGCAGATTTCCTCGCGGGTGCCAGCGTCCATGCCCGGCGCAGGCGCTTCCTCGATCACCTTCTGGTGGCGGCGCTGTAGCGAGCAGTCGCGTTCGAACAGGTGGACGACATTCCCGTGACTGTCCCCGAACACCTGCACCTCGATATGTCGGGGCGAGGTGATCCACTTTTCCAGCAGCACCTCGTTGTTGCCGAAGCTGGCGCGGGCCTCGCGCTTGCAGCTTTCCAGCGCGGCCTCGAAATCCGCCGGATCGTCGACCTTGCGCATACCCTTGCCGCCGCCGCCTGCCACGGCCTTGATCAGCACGGGGTAGCCAATCTTCTCGGCTTCGCGCGTGAGGCGGGGAACCGACTGATCCTCCCCCTCATAACCCGGCGTCACCGGCACGCCGGCAGCGCGCATGAGCTTTTTCGCCTCGTCCTTGAGGCCCATGGCCGTGATGCTTTCGGGCTTCGGCCCGACCCAGATCAAGCCGGCTTCGATTACAGAGCGCGCGAACTGGGCGTTCTCCGACAGAAAGCCATAGCCCGGATGGATCGCTTCCGCCCCGGTCTGTTTCGCGGCATCGATAATCTTCGCGCCGTGAAGATAGCTCTCGGCAGCAGGCGAGGGGCCGATATGCACGGCCTCGTCAGCGGATCGTACGTGCAGCGCCTTGGCATCGGCATCGGAATACACCGCAACGGTGGCGACGCCCATGTCCCGGGCTGTGCGGATGATGCGGCAGGCGATTTCGCCGCGGTTGGCGATCAGGAGTTTTGAAATCATGGCACTGCTTTCGCGCATTTCAGCGCAAATGCAACCGCCGGTGCGATCACATCAGTCGTCTTTGCGCCGGACGCTTTCGTCACGAATGGGTGTGTTGGGCACGCCGGCCACCGGTCCATCCATACGCGCCATTACCAGCAATTGTCCGCGGTCCCAATTGGGTTCCTTGGTCGGCTCCCACGAGCCCGATATCGTTTCTTTCAGGGCCGAGAAGACGTAACCGATCTTTTCGGGGAAGCTGGTGTATATGCGGTGGTCCCATGCCAGTTCGGCCTGCTGCACCACTTCTTCACCGATCGCGCCGTAGATATTGGCAGCAGACAAGACGGCCCAGCGCTGGCGGAACTTCAGCCGTCCGGCCCCGATCCGCGCCCGTGCATCGTGCAATTGCGCCATCTTTACCAAACGCCGGGTAAGCTTCACCAGGCTATCGCGATATTGCGGGCGCATCACCTCGCCAGGCGGAATGTCGAACTCGGCCAGCCATTCCGTGGGCAGATAGCAGCGGCCCGCCACCTCGTCGTCGGAGATGTCGCGGGCGATGTTGTTGAGCTGGAAGGCAAGACCAAGATCGCAGGCGCGGTCCAGCGTATCCTGCGCATCGGCGGGCACGCCCATCACCTTCGCCATCATAACGCCCACGGCGCCCGCCACGTGATAGCAATAGCGCATCAGATCACCCTCGGTGCGCGGGCGCCAGCCTTTCGCATCCAGCGCGAAACCATCGATCACGTCGTCGCACATCTCGCGCGTGATACCCGTTTCGGCGGCCACCAGGCCCAGTGCATCGAAGGCGATGTCGGCAGTGGGCTGGCCGTCGAGCGCCCGGTGCGTCAGCACGCGTACGGCTTCCACCCGGTCCTGCGCATTGGCCTCGCTGAGGTTCAGCACGTCACCGCCGTTGCGGAACCCGTGGTCCTGCCCGTCGACAATATCGTCGCAGCGCCGGCACCAGGCATAGAGCAGGTGCGCGCGTTCCCGCGTTGCCTTGTCGAACAACAGGCTGGCCACAGCAAAGCTCTTGGAGCCTTGCGAGATACTTTCGCGGGATCGGCTCACCAGCGCCGCGCGCGAACGCCCGCCGCCTGCCTGGCGCGGCGTGGACTTGACCAGCTGGCTTGCCACCAGCGGACGCGGCTTTACCCGTTTCAAAGGTCGTCCGCGCGCATTTGCACGATGGTCTGAATGGGCTCAAAGGCTGCCATCTTGTCGAGCAATTCCTCAATAGTTTCGCCCACGATCACGATGTCGCGGTGCGCTTCCCTGACGAAGCCTGTATTGGCCATATGTCGGTTAAAAGCCACAAGTCCGTCATAATATCCCATGGCGTTGAGAAGTCCGACGGGTTTGTTGTGGTAGCCAAGTTGCGCCCAACTGACCGCTTCCCACAACTCGTCCATCGTGCCGACGCCGCCGGGCAGAGTGACAAATCCGTCTGAAAGATCGGTAAATGCCTGTTTGCGCTGGTGCATCGTGTCCACCACGTGCAGCTCGGTGCAATCGGTATTGGCCACTTCCATGTCCACCAGCGCCTGCGGAATCACGCCGATGACCTCGCCGCCCGCCTCCAGCGCGGCATAGGCGATTGCGCCCATCAATCCCGCCTTGCCGCCACCATAGACCACGCCAATGCCCCGCTCGGCCAGCATGGTGCCGACCTTGCGGGCGAGTTCGATATAACGCGGGTCCGCCGGAGTGGCGGAGCCGCAGTAGAGCGCGAGGCGATTGAAACGATCAGACATGGCTGAACGCCCTAGTCGGGCATTTCAGGATGACAAGTCCTCGATCATCAACCCTGCCGTTGCCTTGGCGCTGCCGACGACACCGGGGATGCCTGCACCGGGGTGCGTGCCTGCGCCGACGAGGTAGAAATTGTCGATCACGTCGTCACGGTTGTGGCCGCGGAAAAAGGCGCTTTGCCACAATACCGGCTCAAGGCTGAAGGCGCTGCCGAGATGGGCGTTGAGGTCCTGCCCGAAGTCCTTGGGCGCATAGTGGAACTTGGTCACGATGCGATCGTGGATATCCGGGATCAGGCGACGGCCCACCTCGTCGAGGATGCGCTTTTCCAGCTCCGGCCCCACCTCGTCCCAGTTGATCGGCATCTTGCCCATGTGGGCTACGGGCACCAGCGCGTAGAACGTGCTCATTCCCTCGGGCGCCATGCTGGGATCGGTGACGGTGGGGTGGTGCAGGTAGATGGAGAAATCGGCAGGCAGGATGCCTTTGGAATAGATATCGTCCAGCAGTCCGTGATAGCGCGGACCGAACAGGATCATGTGGTGCGGAATGCCCGGCCACGTGCCCTCGATACCGAAATGCACGACGAACAGGGATGGTGAGAAGCTCTTTTTCGCGAGGGCCTTGGCCTGCGTCTTGCCGCGATAGCTGTCGCCCAGCAGATCGCGGTAGGAATGCATGATATCGGCGTTGCTGGCGACCGCATCGAAACGCTGGCTCCAGCCGCTCTTGGTATGCACGGCCTTGGCGCGCTTGCCTTCGGTTTCCACGCGGGTAACGCCGTCGCCCACACGCATCGTGCCGCCCAGCCGCTCGAAATGGCGCACCATGCCGGCAATCAGGCGATTGGTGCCGCCGCGCGTCCACCAGACGCCGCCATCCTTCTCCAGCTTGTGGATCAGGGCGTAGATACTGGAGGTCTTCATCGGACTGCCGCCAACCAGCAGGGTGTGGAAGCTCAGTGCCTCGCGCAGCTTCTCGTTCTTGATGTATTTCGACACCATCGAATAGACACTGCGCCACGCCTGCTTCTTCATCAGCGCGGGCGCGGCCTTGATCATGCTCTTGAAATTCAGGAAGGGGACGGTGCCCAGCTTCACATAGCCTTCCTCGTAAACCCCGGCGGCATATTCCAGAAAACGGTCATAGCCCTCCACATCGGCGGGTTCGAGCTTCATGATCTCGTTGCGCAGGTTCTTTTCGTCATTCGAATAATCGAAGTTCACACCGTCGGGCCAGTTCAGCCGATAGAACGGCATGACCGGCATCAGTTCAAGGTCCTCGGCCATGTCGTGGCCCGACAATTCCCACAGTTGACGCAGGCAATCGGGGTCCGTCACCACGGTCGGCCCGGCATCGAAGGTGAAGCCGTCCTTTTCCCAATAGTAGGCGCGGCCGCCCGGCTTGTCGCGGCTTTCCACAACGGTGGTGGCGATGCCTGCGCTTTGCAGCCGGATGGCCAGTGCCATACCGCCGAAACCGGCACCTATGACGCATGCGGTCTTGCCTTCGGGAGTGCTCATTGGTGATCCTTGCAAGGGGGTTTGGAAAGGGGAGGGGAAGAGGACAGCAGCGCCCCGATGGCGCGGCCCACAGGAACAGGCGGTTTGCCCACCAGCACCCGCAGTTTCTGTGCGGCAGAGGACCGCCCGGCATAGAAGCGTTCGATTAGGGCAGGCGACAGGCGGTAGAAGCGTTCGAAGACCTTGTACCGTTCCGCGGGCCGTGCTGCCCCGAACAGCATGGAACCCAGGAACCGGTAATATCCCATTGCGGACCAGTGCTGCCGCGCGCGCATTTCCAGCTTGGCGGCCAGTTGCTCCCCCGAAAGGTCTGCATCCTCGGCCACCGCCAACGCCACGTTCACGGCAATAGGCAGGGTATAGCTGGTGAGCGGATGAACGAAACCGCCCCGCGCACCTGCCAGGGCCACGCCGTCGGTGTGCTGATCGCGCTGATAAGCGCGAAAATCACCGCCGGTGATGACGGGCAACACGCCGGTCTCGAACCCGACCGGTTCGCCGCTCCACCCCATCTGCTGCTGATATTCGTCGATACGGGCGGACAGCAGCGAACGATCCAGTTCCGGCTTGTCGGCGTAATAGGTGTCTTCGATAAACAGGTCGTGCGCGCCCAGCGGCAGCACATAGACAAAGCGATAGGCACCCGGATCGGCGACCGGGGCGCCTGCATTCCCGTCCGTTCCGTAAGGAGCAAGTTGATCGACCGCCGCGTCCATGATGACGGGGTGTGCAACGCCATGCGGCTGGGGCGTGCGCAGATGGCGGCCCATGAACACCTGCCACCCGCCTTCGAGCCTGCTGGTGGAGGTGAAGCCACGGCAATCGATCACGGCGCGGGCTGTGATACGGGTGCCATCGGCAAGGGTCACGCCGTCCGCTTCGAGCGAGACGACCTCGCGCTCTGTTAGTATGGTGTCGTCAGCCAGTTCCCGACGCACGCAGGCGGCGAAATCCTCGCTGGCGAGGGACCGATAGGCAGTGCCGAGATGGCGGCGATAGGCAGGGAAGCGGACGTGGTAGCCGTCGTCCCACTCGGCTTTGCGAAAATGCGCCATAAGCGCAGTGCCTGCGGCCGAAAGATCGCTGGCAAACCAACTCCAGCGATGATTGCCGCCCAGTTCAGGCCCGGCTTCCACCAGCCTTACGGCCAGTTCCGGCCGGTGCCGCGCCAGCGCCAGCGCGATCAGACCGCCGGAAAGGCCGCCTCCGATGATGGCAATGTCGCAGTCGCGTCCGCTCATGCTGTGCGCCTTAGCCTATTGACGAGGCCGCGCAATCACAGCCCTTGGTCCGGTATTGAAATGCAACGCATGGTAGGAACCTGCGACGCCAGTGTCCGTTCTAGGGCAAAACAAGACGGGAAATCTTATGAACATCAGGCAATTTTCGCCCTCCGCCATGACTCTTGGCGCAATCCTCGTCGCAATCTCGGCGCAACCTGCTTTGGCTCAGGACATTGACCGCGTGGAAGTCGCACCGCCGGTGGTGGACATGGACGACACAGCCTTCTCCGGAGATTACTTGTCCATAGGCGCAGGCGTGGCCATCAGTCCGTCCTATTCCGGATCGGACGATTACGTCTTCAATGTCCTCCCCATCGTGCAAGGCTCGCTGGGCGGGGTCGATATCTCACCACGGGCGGGCGGCGTTACGCTGGACTTCATTCAGGACCCGGCCGATGGCGTGGGCTTCGACCTTGGCGTGGCAGGCCGTTTGCGCGCCGACCGGGCGCAGCAGATCGAGGACGAGGTCGTGCTCGATTACATCGAGCTGGATCGCGCCATCGAAGTCGGCCCCAGTGTAGGCGTGAATTTTCCTCAAGTGCTCAATCCCTATGACAGCCTGTCGATCGGCACGGACGTGATGTGGGATGTAAACGGCGCGCACGAAGGTATGGTGGTGTCGCCCTCCATCTCCTATTTCACCCCGCTTTCCCGCTCTATCGTTGCGAGCCTTTCGGTTTCTGCAGAGTGGGCGGACGAGGATTTCCAGGATTACTATTTCGCCGTCGATGATGCCGACTACATCGGCCCCGGCGCTGCACCGCTTGCCGAGTTCGATCCCGATGGCGGCGGCTTTACGAAAGCAGGCGTGAACCTGCTTCTGGGCATCGACCTTGATGGCGATGTGACCAACGGCGGGCTGGGTCTGGTACTAATCGGCGGCTATTCGCGCGTGCTGGGCGATGCGGCGGACACACCCTTCACCAGCGTACGTGGCAGCAAGGACCAGTTCCTAGGTGCCGTGGGCATCGGTTACACGTTCTGACGTTTTGCCTGAAGTGCGCGGCTATTCTGCCGCGACTGCCATTTCCGCTGCAAGACTGGCGAGTTCTCGCAGCGCAGTCATATGCCGGTCGAAAGCTATCGCTCCGTCCTTGGTAAAAGCTGCCCATGTCCGTTGCCGTCCCTCGCTTTTGGCTTTTTGAAGTCGGACGTAACCCACCTCGGAAAGGGCGGAGAGGTGCTTTGACAATACCGAATCGCTGACACCGATGATGTCACGCAGGGTGGCGAATTCGATATCGTCCACTCGCGCCAGCACTGCCGCAATCTGCAGCCGTGCCGGCGGATGGAGTACACTATCTATCGCCACGCTCATGATAGACTGCCCGAACGTTGCAGGTCGGCATGGAACAGTTTTTGCCACCAGATGCTAGTCAACGTCTCACCCACGAAAACGAGTACTACAACGACAGGAACCCATGGCGTCCAGACATGCAGCTTACCTGTCAAGACTATGGCGGCGAGACCGGCGAGGAAGATGAGGAAAGCCAGGAAAAGCGCCGGGCGAGCTGCGCGAGACGAATATCCGCTAATGAAAACACCGTAGCGCCGCCGGTCGTCATGGACGATCCAGGCAAGACCGCCCAATGCAACGACGAGGCACACCGCCATTCCTGCCGTGCTCAATCCCCAGCCGAGTAGGAACAACGCCTCGATCGCGCCAAATGCGGCATGACGCCAGAGCGGCCAGGTCATCTGTTCTGCCATTTGTCGATCCATGCGTTCTACGCTGTCCAGCGCGACGCGGGCTTCTTCTCTATCCATTGTATGGCCTTTCACTTTCCAATCTGGAAAGAGTTAGGCGTCGCTTTCCAGTTTGGCAACTTAAAACTTTCCAATATGGAAAGTTATCGCTCGCTTCCACAAAAAAGGGGAGCAACCGCGAGGCTGCTCCCCCTTCTGGCGTTGACCGACGATCTAGTCTTCGTCGTCGATCATCAGTTCAGGACGGGCGGGCGGCAGCGGTGCGTCGCGGTCGCCCGTCATCAGGTAGGTGTCAAACCAGCGCATCATGCGCAGGTTGTAGTCGTAACGCGCAGCAGCATTGGCATTGCCGTGCCCTTCGCCGGGATACTGCACATGGCGCAGCGGCGTGTCGGGACGGCGCAGCTTGATATAGCGATAGAGTTCCAGGCTCTGGCCCGGATCGACGCGGGTATCGGCGGTGCCGTGCATGATCAGCAACGGGGTATCGGCACGGTCGGTGTAGTAGATCGGGCTGACTTCGAGGAAGTGCTGCCAGTCTTCCCAGGGCCACTGGCGCGCGTGGACCAGATACATCTCGTTCGGGATGTCACCCGTGCCCACTTTGCTGATCTGGTTGGAAATGCCGACGAACATGACGCCCGCGGCAAATTCTTCCGAGTTGTAGGTGGACGACCACGCCGTGGCATAGCCGCCGTAGGAACCGCCGGTAATGCCGACACGGTCGGGATCGGCGACACCCATCTCGACAAGGAAGTTCTTCGCATCCACCAGGTCGGTGAATTCGGGATCGGTGTAGTTACCCGAATGCTGCTTGGAAAAGTCCACGCCATAGGCGGTGGAACCGCGATAGTTGGGCAGGAACACGGCATAGCCCTGTCCTGCGGCAACCTGTCCCGGTCCGCTGTAATTTGTGACCCAGCCGTTGCTTTCGTGCGCTTCGGGTCCGCCGTGCACGTCGAAGATGGTCGGCGCGCCTCCGCTGGGAACACCGTCGACCGGCAGGATCAGGATGCCTTCCACTTCCTGCCCGTCGCTGGCCTGGTAGGTATAGGTACGCTGCTCTCCGAAATCGATGTCCGCAAGCCACGGGTTGTGGTTGGTCCAACGGGTGAACTCGCCGCGGTTGAACGCGAACAGTTCGTTAGGATGCTGGGGCGAATTGGCTTCCACCATCAGCCGGTTTCCGCCCTGTTCCAGGCTGGTGAGGATCAGGTCGCCGGGGATGTACTCACGTTCTTCATCCCCGCTGTCGGAATAGAAGCGCAGCACGCTTTGCGCGCCGACATGGATGATGGCGGCCAGGCGACCATCGGCCATCCACTCGGTATCCACCGCCGCTTCGGCTGCACCTTCGTTCAGCGCGCGATATTCGCCTGTCGCCGTGTTCACCAGGTGCAATGTGGTGGCGGCAGGATCGTTCTCATCGACGCCGGCGATCAGCGAAAGCTGCCTGCCGTCGGGGGAAAACTCCACGTCGCCCAGCTTGCCCGGTGTTTCCACGGTCAACAAATTCCCGGACGCCAGATTGAGCAGGTGAACACGCTGCGAGGTGAGCGAATCATCCACCAGCGGCGAAGGCGCGGATACGATCATCGCGGTCTCGCCATCGGGCGACAGGTCGAAGCTGCTGACATAGCCGGGCACGTCGATCTCGCGCGGCTCTGCGTCCACGTCGCCGCCGGTCATGGCCTGCGTCACGTCGGCCACGAACATGCGATTGAACTCGAATTCTTCCTCGTAGACCACGGAATTGAAGCCATCCTCGGCTTCGGCATCGCGGTCCTCGTCCGGGGCGGCGGCGGTGAGCATGTAGACCTGCCCGCCATCGGGAGAGAAGGCATAGCCGCGCACGGCCACATCGCTGACGCCCGCAAGCTTGCGGTAGGAGCCGCCATCGACCGGAATGCCCCATACCGCGCGGTCGTCATCCTCAGCGCTCCACAGGAAGGTGGCCATCGATCCGTCGGGGGTGAAGCCGATGGACGAGACGCTCATATCCTCCGGCAGATAGGCGCGCACGTCCATCGCGCCGTCAGCCAGGTACAACTGCTGGTCGGGCGTGCCGTTGTCCTCTCCCGCTGTCACGTCGGGCGAATGGATGCGGGTATAGGCAACGTGATTGCCATCTTGCGAAACGGCCACGGTGCCGGTGTATTCGATGCGCGCGACGTCCTCTGGCGTCATGTCGCGGGCGAGGGCGGGCGTGGCGGGAAGTGTCAATGCCGAGGCAAGCAGGGCAGAACGTAGGAGAGTCATGTGTTAGGCTAATCCTCTTGTGGTCTGTTACAGTTGCAACCGTTAATAGCGCGCGCAGCGCACAGCGCAAATGCCTGCTTTTGGAGGGGAAAAGTAACCGCCGTAGCCGAGTGGACGAATCGGGTGTGTAATGGCTCCCCCAGGATCGGAACTGAAAATGACGCAAGCCGTGCCCGCCCATTTCCTCCGCATCGCCCAGTTTGCGGCCATCGCGCTGACCGCAACCGTGGCGACACAGATCATCTATATCACGGTGGGGAACCTCGGGATGGAGCCTGACAGGCAGATCATCTGGTCGCTGGAAGTGCTGGCTTTCCTGGCGATCTCGATCACCGGGCTTGCGCTGGTTCGGGCGCGGCCGCTGGTCGGTGCGGCCATCGCGGCAGGCGGAACGCTCAATACGATACAGGCGGGGATGGGCCTGGTAATGTTCGGCCCGTTGGGAGATGGCGGCGAGGCGCTGGCCCCTGTTTTCTCTGCCGTGCTTGCCATGGCCTTCCTGCTGTATTTCGCAGGCAAGGTGGCGTTCGGCATTGCCGCGCTGGCCGGTGGCGCAGCGCTGTGGAAGGATGGAAACGGCGCAACCCGTATCATGGGAATCCTCGCCGCCCTGGCAGGAATGCTGGCGATCGTGCTGAACGGTCTGGCCATCGTTCTGGATGCGCAGATGACCTATCTTGCAGGTGGCGCGGGCACGGCGGCAACGTTGCTGCTGGCGCTGGTGCTGGTGCCGGCCACGCGCGGGACTGCAACCAAAGCGGCGTAACGCCCCCCCCGTCATGAAAGGTCATCCGCCGGGAATGGACGAACACGCGCGATCGGCGTAGTCTTTCCTTGGTGGAGGAGAACGACAATGGCCGAAACGACCGATATTTCCGCATGGATCGCATTATTCAGCGGGCTCTATGCCCTGGCGGCGGCGGTTGGCGAATTGCGTGCACCGGGTAGCTGGGCCGCGATGCTCGACGGTTTCGAAAACAGCGAGGCGCTGCGCTTCCTGACCGGGGTCGTGGTGCTTTCACTCGGCGCGGCGATCTACCTCGTCAATCCCTGGCAGCCGGGCGACTGGCTATCCATCGTCATCAGCGTGATGGGTGGCGGTATGGTGCTTGAAGGGTTGGTGATCCTGGCTTTCGGGCGTCCGTTCCTGCATTTCGCCAGCGCGATGATGGGGGCGGTGAACCGCATGTGGGCGCTGTTTGCGGCAGGGCTTGGCATCGTGCTGATCTGCGTGGCGATGCTGCGATTTTGAGCTAGCGTTCCACCGATTGCATGAGCGACGAGGAATAGGGCTGAAGCAGCCTGCTCGCCTTGTCCCAGCCGCCATGCAACCAATCGGTCCATGCGCCCGTATCTGGCGGCAGGATGGCGGGCATGGCATCGCGGCCTGCCTGCTTGAGCGCGGCGTTGGGCGTCGTGGTGAGCAGCGCCAAACCGGGCACTTCGCTATCCATCCACACCCCCGCCATAGCGAATATCGGCTGGTCGGCGCAGGCAAACCAGTGCTGTCGGCGCTTGTCGTTCGGCGCCGCGCGTCCCCATTCCATGAAGGCAGTGGCTGGCACCAGGCAGCGAAATTCCGGATTGCGCAGATTGCCGATCCAGAACGGGCTGTTTGTATTGCGCACGCTCAATACCAGCCGCGCAGGATCTGGCGCGGCTGGCGGCGGCGGCACGCCCCACAGGCGCGGCACCATGCGCCACGGCTGGCGTTCCTGCATCGGCCCGGCGATGAATTCACGGCCTGCCGTTATCACGGGCGCAAATCCTTGCGGCGCGATGTAGCCGCCCGTCCACGGATCGCCCCGCGCATTGATGCCGAAAGCCCGGCCAATAGCCGGTGCATCGGCATCGAGGCGGTACAGCATCGTCATTCAGACCTGATCGGCAGCGGCGTTATGACGGGTTGTAGAAGGTGGGCGAACCCGGCCCCACCGGCAGGCCGAACACGAAGGTCCACAGGTAGAAGAACACGCTCCACGTGGTGATGAAGAAGATGGTATAGGGCAGCATCATCGCGATCAGCGTGCCGACGCCCAGATCCTTCTGATAGCGCGTGGCCCAGGCCAGGATCAGGCCGAAATAGCTCATCATCGGGGTGATGATGTTGGTGGTGGAATCGCCGATGCGGTAGGCTGCCTGGATCGCTTCGGGCGCATATCCGATCAGCATCAGCATGGGTACGAAGATGGGTGCGGTAACGGCCCACTGCGCGGATGCCGAGCCGAGCGAGAGATTGATAACCGCACAGATCGCAATGAAGGCGAAAAACACCACCGGCCCGGTCATGCCGCTTTCGACGAGGAAATTGGCCCCCGTGACAGCGGTGATTGCGCCAAGGTTTGTCCAGCCGAAGAACGCCACGAACTGCGCGGCGAAGAACACCAGCACGATATAGAGGCCAAGCGCGGACAGCGCGGCGGACATCGCGTCGATCACATCGCGGTCCGTCTTCATGGAGCCGGTGGCACGGCCATATGCATAACCGATGGCGATGAAGAAAATGAGGATCCACACCACGAAGCCATCGAAGAAGGGCGAATCCATCCGGTCGCCCGTTTCCGCGTTGCGCAGTACGCCCCATTCGGGAACCAGCGTCAGCGCCATCAGGCCCAGCACGCCCAGAAGCGCCACGCCTGCCCAGCGCAGGCCCTTGCGCTCTGTATCGGTCAGCGGCTGCATCATGCCTTCGTCCAGCACATCCGGGTCGGCCTTGCTGGCATCGTACGGCCCCAGCTTCGGCTCCACGATATAGATCGACACCAGCGAACCGATGCCGGCCACCAGGAAGGTGGAAACGAACATGAAATACCAGTTGGCAGTGGCCAGCACGGTATAATCGGGATCGATCAACTGCGCGGCTTCCTGCGTGATACCGGCCAGCAACGGATCAATCGTGCCGATCAGCAAGTTGGCGCTGTAGCCGCCCGATACACCGGCAAAGGCCGCCGCCATGCCCGCCAGCGGATGGCGGCCAAGCGCATAATAGATGGCGCCGCCCAGCGGGATCAGCACCACGTAGCCCACTTCGCTGGCGGTGTTGGAGATGATGCCGGCAAACACGATGGCCACCGTCACCAGCTTGGGCGGGGCTCCCAGCACCATGGAGCGCACGGCAGCGGACAGCAGGCCCGATTTTTCCGCCACACCCACGCCCAGCATCGCCACGAGCACCACGCCCAACGGGGCAAAACTGGTGAAGTTGTCCACCAGGCCGGTAAAGATGCGCCGCAAGCCATCGCCGTTCAGCAGGCTGACCGCGCGGATCATGCCGTCCTCTGCCACATTGGGCGATCCGGCAGGTCGCGGGTCCGTCACCGCCACGCCCATCCAGCCTAGCAGACCCGACAGCAGCACGATGCCCAGTGCCAGCAAGGCAAACAGCGATACAGGGTGCGGCAGCAGATTGCCGAGCCATTCCACCCCGTCCAGAAAGCGGGTGAAGGCATTGCGCTTGCCCTGCTTGTACTCGGCGGTGGGCGTTGGAAATTCGGTCATAAACGATCCTGTGCGCGAAACAGTGAAGCGGCGTTGCGTAACGGCATTGCCGCCAAGCGCAAGTGTGCCTTGCCAAGCGGCTACTATGTCCGCATCAATCTGCAAACAGCCTGAACCGGAGAAGTCGTCATCAAAAACCAATTCCGCACCGCGTCCGCATCTCTTGCAATCATCGCTGCTGCAGGGTCCATGTCGGCATGTACGACCTCAGAGCCTATGCAGACGAACGCGGAAACCAGCATGGCCGCCAACGCCGAAAGTCAGCGGCTTCATGCCCTGTTCGAGGCGAGCAGTGCGGCAGAACTGGAGCGCGAACCAGTTGACGCATTCCTGCGTGGCGATTTTTCCAATGCAGACAGGCTGGGCGACTATTCGCCTGCATCCTACGCCGCAGAGCGCGCGGCAGCGCAAGCGGACCTTGCGACCCTGGCGACGATCGACCGGAGCGCCCTGAACGCCACTGACGCGATCGCCTACGACACGTTCGAATATGCCAAGCAGCGCACCCTTGCGGGAACGCAGCCGGAAATCCTGCAAACCCGGCTGGCGCTGCCGATCGACCACTTCAGCGGATTGCACACCCAATATCCCATCCTGTCGGTGCCCGGTGCCTTCATGCCGTTCGAGACGATGGAGGATTACGACAACAACATTGCGCGGCATGGTGAACTGGCAAAGATCATCGACCAGTCGATAGCCCGTTTCGATGCAGGCGCGCAGCAAGGCATCACCTTGCCCCGGCTTTCTGTCGAGATCATGATCAGCCAGCTTGATACGGTGCTGAATGCGCCCGCTCAGCAAAATCCGTATTTCGCGCCACTGGCTAACATGCCGGAAGGGTTCAGCGAAGACGAACGTGCCAGCGCGCGGGCCGATCTCACGCAGGCGGTGGCTGGCACGCTGATGCCCGCTCTGGCCAAACTGCGGACCTACCTGGCGGATACTTACCTGCCGCTGGCCCGCGATACGATCGCCGCCACCGCGACCCCTGGTGGGGAGGCCTATTACAACTACCGTATTCAGGAGATGACCACCCTGCCGCTTAGCGCCGACGAGATTCATGCCACGGGTCTTGCCGAAGTGGCGCGGATCAACGCCGCGCTGGACGTCGCACGGCAGGAAGCGGGTGATCGCAGCGGGGAGACATACGACACCAAGGCCGAACTGCAGGAAGCGTGGTACGAAACGGCCGCGCTTGTCGATCCGCAGATGGATCGCCTGTTCCTGCGCCAGCCGGAAACGCCCCTGCGCATAGAACCTTACGAGCCCTATCGCGAAGCCTACAGCCTCGCAGCGTCTTATTTCCCCGGCGATGCCGAAACCATGCGGCCCGGCACGTTCTTCTTTTCCGGCTACAACGTTGCCGAACGCGAACTTGGCACTTCGGTCAGCCTTTACATGCACGAAGGCAATCCGGGGCATCATTTCCAGATCATGTTCGCCTATGAGAACGAGGATATTCCCGATTTCATGCGCTACGATGGCTACACCGCCTTTTCCGAGGGGTGGGGCCTCTATGCCGAATCCCTCGGCTATGAGGTTGGTTTGTATGACGACCCGGTAGAGCGCATGAAATACCTGGGTGGCGGTGAATTGCTGCGCGCCGTGCGGCTGGTGGTGGACACCGGCATGCATGCCAAGGGGTGGAGCCGCGAAAGAGCCATCGAATACATGGTCGACAACGGCATCGCGCGCGATTTCGCCGAGACGGAAACGGCCCGTTACATCGTGATGCCGGGGCAGGCGCTGGCGTACAAGGTGGGCGAACTGAAGATCAAGGAACTGCGCGGCGAAGCGGAGGCCGCGCTGGGCGGCGATTTCGATGTGCGTAGATTCCACGATCAGATCCTCAACACCGGGATGGTGCCGCTGCCGGTGCTGGAAGCCAAGATCGATGCGTGGGTGGCAGCAGGCGGGCGATAGCCCTTGGGCCAGGTGGCTTGCCGTGAAGGCTTTCACCGACTACACGATGTGCATCCCCGGGGAGCGAGCAATCGCTGAGAGGTGTGGGTATGCTCCACACGACCCGTTGAACCTGAACCCGTTAGCACGGGCGGAGGGAAGGGCAGTGACCCGCTCAGCGAGAGCGTGTGCAAGGCTCGAAATCCCCCGCCGCCCGGTAGAGAGGACTTCGTTATGGCCGACATCAATTCGCAATTCGAAATCGGCGTCACCACCGGCCCCATTCGCGGCAGCCGCAAGGTGCACGTGGAAGCCAATGGCAACCCGGCGATCAAGGTGGCCATGCGCGAAATCGACCTCGAGCCCTCCAGTGGGGAACCGCCGGTGCGCGTGTACGACACCTCCGGCCCCTACACCGATCCCAACGTCAAGATCGATATCTCCACCGGCCTCGCCCAACTGCGCCGCCAGTGGCAGCTGGATCGCGGCGATATCGAGGAATATGACGCCCGCGAAATCAAGCCGGAGGACAACGGCCAGCTCGGCCCCGATCGCAGCGGCGGCGTGCCTGCCTATCCCAATGTCCTGAAGAAGGTGTACCGCGCAAAGCCGGGCAAGAACCTGTCGCAAATGCACTACGCCCGGCAGGGCATCATCACGCCCGAGATGGAATACGTGGCGGAGCGCGAGAACCTTGGTCGCGCCGCACTGAAGGAAGTGGACCGCGACGGCGGCGAAAGCTGGGGCGCGGAAATCCCCGATTACGTGACGCCTGAATTCGTGCGTGACGAGGTTGCTCGTGGCCGCGCCATCATCCCTTCCAACGTGAACCACCCGGAAGCCGAGCCCATGGCAATTGGGCGCAATTTCCTGGTGAAGATCAACGCCAATATCGGCAACAGCGCCGTGGCATCGGATGTCGCGAACGAGGTGGACAAGATGGTCTGGTCCATCCGCTGGGGCGCGGATACCGTGATGGACCTCTCCACAGGTCGCAATATCCACGACACGCGCGAATGGATCATCCGCAACAGCCCCGTGCCCATCGGCACCGTGCCCATTTACCAGGCGCTGGAAAAGGTCGGCGGCGTGGCAGAGGATCTGACCTGGGAAGTGTTCCGTGACACGCTGATCGAGCAGGCGGAGCAGGGCGTCGACTATTTCACCATCCACGCGGGCGTTCGCCTGCCCTATGTGCCGATGGCGGCCAAGCGCGTAACGGGCATCGTGTCGCGCGGCGGCTCCATCATGGCGAAATGGTGCCTGGCGCATCACAAGGAAAGCTTCCTCTACGAACGCTTCGACGAGATCACCGAGATCATGAAGGCCTATGACGTTGCCTATTCGCTGGGCGATGGCCTGCGCCCCGGCAGCATCGCGGACGCCAATGACGAGGCGCAGTTCGCCGAGCTTTACACCTTGGGTGAACTCACCAAGCGCGCGTGGGAGCAGGACGTGCAGGTGATGATCGAGGGGCCGGGCCACGTGCCCATGCACAAGATCAAGGAGAACATGGAAAAGCAGCTGGAAGCCTGCGGCGAAGCACCTTTCTACACCCTCGGCCCGCTCGTCACCGACATCGCGCCGGGATACGATCACATCACCAGCGGCATCGGTGCTGCACAGATCGGCTGGTACGGCACGGCGATGCTCTGCTACGTCACGCCCAAGGAACACCTTGGCCTGCCCGATCGCGACGATGTGAAGGTGGGCGTCGTCACCTACAAGCTGGCCGCCCACGCGGCTGACCTTGCCAAGGGCCACCCGGCCGCCAAGGTGCGCGACGATGCGCTGTCAAAAGCCCGCTTCGAATTCCGCTGGCGCGACCAGTTCAACCTGTCGCTGGACCCCGACACGGCCGAACAATACCACGACCAGACCCTGCCCGCAGAAGGCGCGAAAACCGCCCACTTTTGCTCCATGTGCGGCCCGAAGTTCTGCTCGATGAAGATCAGCCAGGAAGTGCGCGAGTTTGCCGCAAAGCAGAACTCCGACAGCTACCTGGCCACCGAGAACATCAAGCCGGAAACCCCGGACGAGGCGAAAGCCAATGCCGAGGAAGGCATGGAGGAAATGTCGCGGCGGTATAAGGAGAAGGGGGAGTTGTATCTGCCGGAAGAAGAGGCAGAATAACTTTCAGCTTCAGCTACCCTCTGGGGGCGGCCTTCTGATCCAGCATTACGCCTATCGCCAACACCGCGAGAGCCGGAATCGACCAGAAGGCCGCAGCCATTTCCAGTAGAGCGCGTTGGCCACCCGCCGGTAGCAGCAGAGCCGCAAGGCTCAGGAAGCATGTGGCTGCATGCATCCCTGTGAACCATATTGGCCAGTTGCGTTCAGAGCGCACCGCAAACCGCCAGAGGACTATCAGCAATAGAACGTTGACCGCAGCGACGAGGAAATTTTCCAGCGGGAACGCCAAGGTTGCTTGTATTGCCAGCGTCAGCAACGCGGCGAAGACGATCGCGAAAAGAATTCCATAATCCCGTCGATCGCCCGCGTGCCATCCGATAGCTGTTGCGCAAAGAAGCAAAGACCAGAAGGCAAGCGGGACGATCATCGGCAATGTCAGTCGGCGTCCTGTGCGATCATGGGTTGTGTCGCATGTCCGCTTTCGGGAAAACCGCCAGGGCAACCAAAGCCCGTTTCCCTGAGGTTCGATTTGCGCTGAATAGATGTCAATTCACGCGTTGCATCGCTCATTTGTGCTCTTGTGGCAATGAGACTGGTCAGGCCAGCGCCGGCACTTGCCAAGGCATGCTGAGCAGTGCTGATCGGCAAACGCGAGGCCTTGCTTACCTCCACGATACTTGCGCACAGATTGGCGAGATTCAGCACTGCCTGATCGACGGCTTCAACAGACTTCTGTGTATCGGCGGCCACGACGCCTCCGGCTGCGGTTTCAATATTGTGCATAGTCATTCCTTTTCTGCCGCATCCTTGGGTGGAAAGGGCAAGGCAAAGAGAAACTCATTCTGGACGCACGGCTATCTCAGATAGCCCCAAAATGGTGAGAATAGGGATGACAGTCAGCATGATCGCGATTGCCGCTATTCGGATCATCCAGACCTTACGCATCGCTGGCGATGCCTTGCTCAACTCCCCTCCTATGCTTGGAACGAGTGGCCATTCTTCCTCGATTTTAACCTCCTCCGCGTGACGCGGATGCGGATCGGGCCGAAGGTAGGAATCGATAGTGGATGCTTCGCGAAGCATGAACGTATAGGCTGGCTGTTCCACCCTTTTTGGCTGCAGTTCGCGCATTCGCGCTACCGCTGCCAGCCGGTTATTCGCGCCAAGCGCATCGAGCGCATCGGAAACGTGCTGCTCTACGGTGCGATGAGAGATGGACAGCTTATGCGCGATCTGTTTCGCAGTCAGGCCTTGCTCGACATAACGCATACATTCGAGTTGCCGAGGGGTCAGAATGTCAGTGACAGTCTCGTTTTCCATCGACATTCACTACCTCCATTTTGGATGCACTAATCCAACATAGTTTCTGTTCAAAAATCAAGGTGCTACTCGTCTGACGGCGGGTGCAGGTGCATTAGCGAGTCTCTCGTCGCACCAACTTCTCCACCAACGCCCGCAACTCACTCGGCGTCGTGTGCCCTGCCACAATCTCGTGATAGCCAATCCCGGCCTTGCGTAGCGCCTCTTTCTTCACCGCGTCGCGGGCGGGGGCTGATTTGCCCATGTGGTGGCCGGAGCCTTGATACTCCAGCGCGTGCACCACGCAGCAATTCTCGTCCATCAGCGCGAAATCCACGCGCTTTGAATTTACCGAGAAGAAGGCGCCCTTGTCGCGGCATGACAGGAATTCGCCCAGCGAGACTTGCGCCATAACCTGCCAGTTCGGATTGCGGGCGATCACGGCCTTGTCCAGCGTGTCGAACACCTTGGCTTCCGCCTTGTTGAGTAAAGGCCGGGATTGAAAGTCCGCGTTCATGACCTTCTTTAGTTGCTCCGCAGCGTTGTCCGCCTGCTTGTCGCCCCCAACGACCTTGGGTGTCCATTGCGATTGGCGACCCCGGTTCTTCCAACCCCTTTTGTCTTTCTTCCGTCCTCCGAACCATTCCTTCAGGATGAAGGTCGCGACGACGACGACAAACAAGAAAATCAGCAGTGGATTTTCAAGCGACGGACCGAAAAGTTCTTCAAGCATGCTTTGCCCCCCATCAAAGACATTGCGCTGAAATGTCTTGAAAATACGTATCTAGTCAAGCCTTCCCTACACCCCCAACCCCATGCTCCGCTCCCGCGCATGAGCAGTGCCATGCCACCACCCGCACCATCATCGCCAGACAACACCCGCTGGAACGGCCCCAAGGCCGCTGCCTTCCTCAAGGCGCTCGCCCATTACGGCAAGGTCGCGAAGGCAGCGCGGGAGGTGGGGATGAGCAGGCAGGCGGCTTATCGGCTGCGCGCGCGGGCTCCGAAATTTGCCGAGATGTGGGACTGGGCCATGCGGGAGGCGGCGGATCGGCGGGCCAAAGCGCGCGCGGCGCGGCGCTCCGTTCATCCACTGCTGGCGCGAGGTTCGGCGGCGGGCGCGGGCGGCGACGAGGATGACACTACTGGGGCCGCAGGGTGACGGTCCGGCTCGCCAGGGTGACACTTTGCGGGGCAGGGTCACACTTTGGGCGGACAAGGGTTACACATTCACGTTTTTGCCCTCAGGACTGTGTTCCAGGTGTTCCACATTGGCGGGTCAGCACCCGGTCCAGCGCTTGCAGGAAGCGCGAGCGGTCTGCCTTGCTGAACGGCGGCGGGCCGCCCGTAATACCGTCCATCCCGCTTCGCAGGTCCGCCATGATCGCGCGCGTGGCAACGGCGGTGCCGATGCTTGCGGCGTCGAACGGCTTGCCATTGTGGGCCAGCACCGTTGCACCTGCCTTCAGGCAGCGTTCGGCCAGCAGGATGTCGGCGGTGATCACCACGCTTCGCGGGCCTGCATTCTCGGCAATCCAGTCGTCGGCAGCGTCGAAGCCATCGTCCACCACCACGCGCTTTACCCGCTCGCTGACGGGCACGCGAAACGGGGCGTTGCTCACCACGCGGACATGGGCGGTAAAGCGGTCCGCCACGCGGTATACCTCGTCCTTCACGGGGCACGCATCGGCATCGACGAGGATGGTAACGGGATCGGACATTGCGGCGTGGTAGCGGCCTTGCGCCCCGCTCGCCAGCCTGTTGCAACGGCGCGGTGGGCGATAATCGCGAGGCTGTTCACATTTCGCGGCACCTTCGGCATAATGCGCGGTTGTTGCAATGCAGCATCCCGCTGCCGGAGTGCCCTTACATGACCGAATCCACCACCAAGTCCTGGCCCGAGCTCGCATTTGACGGGTGGGTTCTGGGCACGCAGATGGGCGCGGTGATCTGGCTGCGCTCCATGCGCCTGATGGCTGGCGGCAAGCTGGCCGAGGTGGAGGCCAAGCGCATGGTGAGCGAGAAGGTGACCGCCAGCATGACGCTGCTGCCCGCCCTGATGGCCGGCGGCATGAACCAGACCGCTGAAGCCATGACGAGCCGCGCCATCGCCCACTATGCCAAGCCGGTGCGCGCCAACCAGCGCCGCCTGTCGCGATAGGGCGGTTCCCGGCGAGAGCGAAGAGCGATGAGCGAAACCGACGAGATCCTCGACGATCGCCGCGAGAGGCGCCGACTCCCGCTGATCGGGCTGGCGCTCTCCGCGCTCTACGTGGCGGGGGTGACGATCTACCTGGTGCTGCAGGGACAGAACCCGGCGGACCTGCGGCTGAACGAACTGGGCGACTTCATCGGCGGCGTGTCCAGCCCGCTGGCTTTCCTGTGGCTGGTGCTGGGCTTCTTCCAGCAAAGCCGCGAGATACGCCTCAGCAACAAGGCCCTGCACCTGCAAGCGCGCGAAATGCGCCGCAGCGTGGACGAGCATCGCCGTATCGCGGGCGGGGGCTCTGTGAACCATGAGTGACCAGACCGAGACCAACCGCGCCTTGCTGACCGAGGCCTTCGCCAAGCTGGAGCATGGCGATCCCAGCGCCTTCCTCCCGTTGTTTGGAGAGGACGTCACCTGGCGGGTGATGGGAACCTCCAACTGGTCGAAGGAAGTGAGCGGCCTGCCGCGGGTTGAGGCCGAGCTTATGGGGCCGCTTTTCGCCAGGTTTGCAGGGCCGTACAAGAACATCCCCGAACTGGTGCTGGCCGATGGCGAGCACGTGGTCGTGCTGGCAAAGGGCCATGCGAACACCGTGGATGGCAAGGTCTATGCAAACGACTATTGCTTCGTCTTCCGGCTGGCGAAGGGCAAGATCGTGGAGGTGCGCGAGTATCTCGACACCAAGCTGGCGGACGCAGTGCTGGGCTAGCCTGTTCGGTCCAGTCCATTCGGGCCAGTCTATCTGGGCTTGCCTACACCCGCCCGGTCGAGCTCGGGCCGCAGACGTCTCGTCAGCCAAAGCCACCACATGCGAAAATCGGCAGCGAGGCTCCACAGCGGGTAGGTGAAGGTGGCAGGGCGGTTGTTCTCGACCGTGAAATGCGCCAGCCATGCGAAGAAGTATCCTGCCACCGGCATGGCGAGCAGCCACCACCAGCGCCCCGTAAACACGGCGAACACGGCAATGGCGACGACCAGCGTGGTGCCCACATAGTGAAGCGCCCGCGTGCGCGGCAGGGAATGCTCGCGCAGGTAGAACGGCCAGAATTCGGCGAAAGAGTTGTACTGCCGGGACATCGTTGAAAGAATGCTGCAAATGTCGGTGCGAGGCAAGCCCGGTGGCGGTGAGCGCCGAGGCCCCCAAACGAGGATCGCACCAACTCCGCTTGGGTGCTGGTGCGATCTACCGCCATGCCTGGCGTAACCCGCTGTCCGGCGGGCTCGAGGACCGGTGCTGGGTGGCTCCCCGGTCCGTTGCATTCCGTACGAGTCGAGAGGTGCGCCGACACGGCAATCCTGTCCAGACCTTTGGTGCAGGATGTGTCCGGTATGCGGCAGGATGCCAGCTCCCCGGCGTTTGGCGGAACCCGGTGCCCTGATTGTCGGTTGGGAAAGGGAAGGAGAGAGGCCAATGTATCGCAAGTCTATCGCCGTCGCACTCGTTTCCGCGGCAATGGGCCTATCCGCCTGCGCGCAGACAGATGCGGCGAACGTGGACGAATATGACGCCGCGCTGGCAAACCTGGATACGGAACGCGCCTGCTTCTTCACGCGCGAGATCCAGGCATATTCCAATGCCCCTGAAAGTTCGAGCCGGAACGAACGCATCTATATCGATGCAGGCGTGGACGATCGCTGGCTGCTGGAAACCACGGGCCCTTGCCCGGAACTTGATTTCAGCCTGCGATTGGCGCTGGACGTGCGCGGTACCGGCAGCGTCTGCACGGGCGACTGGGAAAACCTGCTCGTCCCCTCCAGCTTTGGCGGTGATGCTCAGCGTTGTCCGGTCCGTGTCCTTGGCCGGGTGATCGAAGAATAGCGTTCACTCCATTAGGTTGCTCGGCAACCTTCACCGGGTTTTGCAGCAATCGTTAGGCGATCCGCGATGTCCGTGCTACATACGCTGCTGCTGACGTCGAAATTTGCGACGGACTTCGAAATTTGCCTACCGCCGACTGCCTTTCAATGCAGGCCCCGGCGTAAACCAGACGACGTTTTCCTTTCATCGGACGATATGACGCACGACCCTCGGGCACCTTCGTCCGGGGGCAATTTATACGTTCTCGAAAGGAACAGATTATGTCGAAGACCGGCACCGTTAAATTCTTCAACGCCGACAAGGGCTATGGTTTCATCCAGCCCGACGATGGTTCGAACGACAGCTTCGTGCACATCACTGCCGTACAGGCAGCTGGCATGCAGTCGCTCGATAAAGAGCAGCGTCTGAACTATGACGTTGAAATGGGTCGCAACGGCAAGGAAAGCGCCGTCAACCTTTCGGCCGCTGACTAAGCGTTCAAATCCGGTTACTCCCGCCGTGCAAGACGCGGCGGGAGGAACCTGTCACCTCCGCCCGCCAACGGGAGAATCCCCATCGCCCAGACATATGCATTCTACAACGCTCGCGCCGACGAAGCGGCAACAGAAGCCTCGAAAGCGACACTCGATAACGTGCGCGATCGCGCGCTGCGGTCGGAAAAGACATGGCGCGGCCTCGCCCATCAGGCACAAAAGGTCGAGAGCGACCGGGCAAAAGCAGCGCAAGTGCGCAAGGATCGGCAGGAAGCCGAGGCCGAGGCGGCAGCTGAACAGTCGGCACCGTCTGCGCAGGTTCAACAGAACGTTCAATAGCGCGCAGGTTCATGACTACGTGCTTTCGGCCATGTTTCTGCCATAATTGGAACAAGTAGGCGATCCACCCATTGCAGCGTTGAATGCAGGATTGAGAGGGGCCGATTTCCGGCCCGCCACCCGCATCGAACCAATGCAAGGACGCCTACTATGAAAACTCTCCATATTCTTACCGCATCTGCCGCTGCTCTCGCGCTTGTCGCCTGTGGCGAGCCTGCCGAAGACACCACTATGGATGATGATACCATGATGGCCGATGAGATGGCCAATGTCGAGGCAACGATGCCGGGCACCATCGTCGAAGTGGCGCAGGGTAACCCTGACTTTTCTACGCTGGTAAGTGCCGTAACCGCAGCTGAACTGGGCGAGACGCTTTCGGGCGATGGCCCCTACACCGTATTTGCGCCCACCAACGCCGCGTTTGATGCCCTTCCCGAAGGTACCGTGGAAAGCCTGACCACCGAAGATACCGATCAGCTGGGAAATATCCTTACCTACCACGTCGTATCTGGTGAAGTGATGGCCGCCGATCTTGTCGCCGCAATCGAAAGTGCGGGCGCAGATGGTTACACGATCGAGACCGTGAACGGCGGAACGCTTACCGCAATGATGGAAGGCGGCAATGTCATGCTGCGTGATGCACAGGGCAACACCGCAACCGTTTCGGCCACCGACGTCGATGCCTCGAATGGCGTAATTCACGTCATCGATACCGTGTTGATGCCGTAAGCCTAACATTCTGTAGGTAAAAGCAACGGGGCGGGCCTTGATGGGTCCGCCCTTTTGCTATGCACTCTCTTTTCGACGAAAAGCTAAAGGGCTTGCTTGCCATGAAAACGACCCCACCCGCAGCGCGCTTTCTCGGTTTTGCGGGGTTGATCCCGCAATTTGCATGTCTGGTTGCAGCATGGTTCGGGCCGCCCGAATGGCGCTGGAGCGCTCTGGCAATTGGCTGGGCCTATGCCGCACTGATCATCAGCTTCTTGGGAGGAATGTGGTGGGGACTTGCTGCTGGCGCACCCGACGAGGGACGTCGCGCGCCGCAATGGTTGTGGGTAGCGGCCGTTACGCCGAGCCTGCTCGCACTGGTGACGTTTCTGCCCTGGGTATTCGGTGCGACCTGGCCCGGACCATCGCTTTACCTTCTGGGAGGGGCGATAGTGTTGAGCCTTCTGGTCGACGCCAGACTGGTTACCATAAGGCCTGTATGGTGGATGGCGTTGCGAACTCCGTTGTCACTGGGGCTTGGCGGCGCAACGATACTGTTGGGGATTGCAGCTTGATAGCAACACCGACTGATCTCGCCTCAGTCCAGGGCGGATAGTTCTCCCGCTACGTCTATAACCCGCGCATTTCCAATCGCCGGCTCCGCTGGTTGAATTTCGATCACGCCATCCGCGACTTGCGTCGTTTCCGTGCGGAAGTCTTCGCCCGTCCGCGCCTGTTCCATCGCTGCGTAATGCGCAGCTTCAGGCTGGGCGGTAGGGACCGCATTATGTGACGTGCGTGCTACCGGCGCTGGACTTGGTGCAAGTGCACGCTGCGCCCGTGCGTCCAGCCGATCGCTATCCCAGCGCGCTTCAAGCGTGTCGATCTCCTCCTCGTAGGAATGATCGTAGCTGTCGGGCGTGCGATAACGATCGCGGTAGCGACCTCGCATGGCAAGTTCCTTTACTTCGACCACCCCCTCGGGCGTTTCCATGGCATAATGGTCGGGAAGACGCTCTGATGTGCGCGGGTTCGCATTTGCGTATACTGCGGTACTTCCAACAGGCAAAGTCTCTGTCACGTCGGCTCGCTGGCCGACGGGATCCGTGCTCATGTGAGAGCCAATTACCGCGCCAGCGATGGGCACCACTGCTGCGGCACCCAAAAACCACGGCGAAACCTTCATGTTGCAACTCCGAATTCAAGATAATCTTGTCCAATCAACGTCTCGCAATATGTGGATGTTCCCCGCGGCGGCGCTTAAGGAGGGATGATCCAATAGATGGGAATTGGCTGAAGAGATGACCTTGAAGAGAATTGCGCCGATCATAGCCGTGGTGCTGGCATCCTGCGGGCAGGGCGGTCCGGGCAATATTCCGGGCGCCTCCGGGGATGAAACCGCTTTTGCCGGAATATCAAAAGACGCGGTCATCAATCTTACCGGCACGGAACCGTTCTGGAACGGGCAGGTGAACGGAAATACGTTGGTTTACCGCACACCTGCGAACATGGATGGATCTAGCGTGCAGGTTTCCCGCTTTGCCGGGCGCGGTGGACTGTCATTCAGCGGCACGTTGAATGGGCGCGCTCTTGATCTGGCGATTACGCCAACGGACTGTTCCGATGGGATGACCAACCGCAGCTATCCCTTTGCCGCCACCTTGCAGATCGGCAACGAGCAGCGCGAGGGGTGCGCATGGCGGGAGGGTGACGATATCGGGGAGCCTTGAGCGACGCCCCGATATCGGTCGGACATCAGTAAACGCCGGGCGCTTCGCGTTCGATCACGCTGGTTGGGCGATCCGGCTGCAGAAGGCCGCGAGACGTAGCCGATTGCGTGGTGGCCGGACCCCCGGCGATGGGCGTGCAGCTACGACCAGCCAGGAAGTCCAGCGCGGTAGCCAGCATGTCCTCCTGCGGGTCGCCGAAGTCGCGAGTGAAGTCGTCGTTCGCACGGCAGGAATTGGGCACGGTATCGGCAAGGCCGTTGAAGTATTCCCCCTGTCCGTTTGCATTCTCCAGCTTGAGCGTCACCACGCGCAGGCGATCGTCGCAGGCAGAAAGATCGAAAGCCGACTGGCCGACGGGCTTGCCGAAGGTGTTCTCTCCGATAATCGCGAGGTCGTTGCCGATATAGGGTTGCATCCCGTTGATCAGCGCCTCGCTGGCCGAGGCGGAGCCGCGTGTGGTGATAAAGGCAATGCGCGTCGGAGCCACCGATTGCGGCCGGGCGTTGAAACGATAGGTTTCATTGTTCGAGGACTTGCTGTCGCGGAAGGCAATGGTTTCAAACACCTGCCCATCGAGATCACGTGCCAGCAGATCTCCGAAGAATTCGTTCACATTGATGCCGCCGCCGCCATTGTATCGCAGGTCGATCACCAGTTCGGTGACACCGGCAGCGCGGAAATCGGCAAAGGCATCGCGCAGATCGTCGATGGCCGGGTTGATGAAGTTGGTCAGGCGAACGTAACCCACCTGCTTGCCGCCATCGTTGATGATCTGCGAACCATAGCGCGGTACGGGGTCGAGTTCGAATTCGGATTTGGCGATGCTCACTTCGCGCTCCACCCCGCTGGCATCGCGAATTCGCAGCACGCGGGTTACGCCGGTGTTGGAAGGGCCCAGCGCCTCGATCACGCCCTCCACGCCATCATTTGCCAGGAGGGTGTTTACCGTAATGATATTGTTGCTGGTGGTGCCGATGCCCAGCAGTTCGGTTCCGCGTTCTATATTGGCGCCGAGGGCAGGCGTATCGTCAAACGTTTCCAGCACGAAAACGCGGCGATTGCCAAGATCGTAGCCAAGACGGAACCCGAAGCCCGCACTAGATCCCTGGTTGAAGAAGGCGTTCTCCTCCTCGATCGAGGTGATGTAACTGAAGAAGCGGTCCTTGTCCTGCGCGCGCGCCGGAGCGACCAGGGCATCGATGTAATCCTGAACGTTGTTGAAGCTGCTGGCGTTCACGCTGGTGTCCAGCAGGTTGGGGAACAGATACCATTCATCAAGCACGTCGAAGGCGAATTGCTGGCGGTTTTCCAGTGAGCATGTGGCGCTCGTCGGGGTTGGCGTAGGCGTGGGAGCGGGGCTGGGCGACGTGGCGACCGGCGTGGGCGTCGGCGAACCGCCGCCGCATGAAGCGACCATGCCCATGCAGGCCAGGGTAAGTGCGATTTTCGACGTGCGCATGAATTGTCCCGAAATTCTAGAGTGTTGTCGTTGCAGAACTGCAATGTCCAAGAGCTAACGCGGGCTGGGCCCCGTGGCAAGCGGCACGATGCCTGGCCCGTCCGTCTGCACCATCATCACATGGCGGCTGCATCCCTAGGGCAAGCTGAACGGGCGGACCTGAGAAACGCGCTACCTGAAATGAACCCCTTGAAAAGCCGGGACGCATTCTGCACATCGCGGCCTTATCCGTAATCGGTGCGCAGAATGCGCCGGATGCAACAAGGAATATCCAATGCTCGAACATGTCCCCGCCTGGCTTGGCAAGGCCCTCCGCAACGTTCGCGCAGGCCACGGCAAGCTCGTGGTCGCGAAGCTGGGCGAAGAGGGAATGGTCGGCAAATCGGGCTTCACACTGAAGTCCGCTGCCTTCGAGGATGGAGGCGAGCTCGATCCCAGCTTCACCGCAGACGAGGAAGATGCAGTCGCGCCGCCGCTGGAATGGTCTGCCCCGCCTGTGGGCACGCAGGAACTGGTGCTGGTGGTGGAAGACCCGGACGCGCCTGCTCCCGAACCGTTCTGTCACTGGCTGGTCTGGGGCCTTCCGGGACAGAAGGGCAAGCTGCTGGAAGGCGAAGTGCCGCCGCGCGTGGGCAAGAACTCCTTCGGAAATTCCGAATGGTTGCTGCCTGATCCGCCAACCGGGCACGAAGCGCATGACTATGTATTTCAGCTGTTCGCCCTGGACCTGCCGCTCGTGCTGATGCCGGGGGCCAGCCGGGATGAACTGGTGGAGGCGATGAAGGGCCACGTGACTGCTGTAGCAATTCTTACCGGTACCTATGCCCGCGAAGAAGGCGGGGATTACGACTGGAATGATGGAGACGAAGCCGAATGAAGGGTGCTAACCCCGGTCGGTAATTTTTGACTGAAAGGATATCAAGGAAATGGCTGCCAAGAACAACGCGCTGAACAAGCCGGTCACCCTGTCTTCGGAACTGGAAGAAGTGGTCGGCAAGGGTCCGATGACCCGCGCAGAGGTGACCAAGAAAGTGTGGGATCACATCAAGGCCAACGACCTGCAGGATTCCAAGGACAAGCGCATGATCAACCCCGATGCCAAGCTGGGCGCGGTGATCGGCAAGGATCAGATCTCCATGTTCAAGATGACGGGCGCCGTCTCCAAGCACATGAGCTGATCGGCACGATAACCTTGAAGATACGCGAGCGGGCGGGGCGAAAGCTTCCCGCCCGTTTTCCTTTGCGCGGTCCATATTGGGCGATAGGCGCGCGAATTCCGCGAAATTGCGGGAGCTCAGCGGCGCTTTCGAAAAGGCCAGTCCGTTACCCGGCCACACCACAGTGCCAGCCAGATGACGACAGGTTGTGCGATCATGCGGGGCACGTGGTAGGCCATCCCGAACCCGCCGTCGGCGCTTTGCATATCCATCAGCATATGATTGACGTTCGCTGGCCAGACGCACAGCGCGTAAAGCGCGAGGCCGATACCGCCCGCCTGTCGCAGCTTGCGCGACCAGGGCTGGGCCAAGGCGATCGCACCCGCAATCTCGGCAATACCCGTAAGCCAAACGATCCAGTCGGGCAGGGGCACCCATGCTGGCGTTATCAGCAGGAAAGGATCGGGGGCTACGATATGCCTGTATCCAGCATAGGCGTAAAAGATTGCCAGCAGGTAGGTGAGGACGGTGCGGATCACGCTTGCGCGATGCGATAGGCGCCTTGCGCTGTCAATCGGGTTTGACCCTTCCAGCTAAGCTTTGCCGTGCCTTCATCGACCAAAACCTGCGCCGCTGCATGAACATCATTCATTCGAGCACGCCAATCGCCGTCATCGCCTGCCAGCAGGCGCGCCGCTTCGCTGGGGCAAATGGTCTTTTCCGGGCCCCGCTCTGTCAGCAACTGCATTATCGTCTCGCTTGGGGTCATCGCTTCAGCCGGGTAACTGGACTTCGCCCTCGTCCTCCCCCGCCCAGTAGTGGATACGTTTGGCCCGTGCCTCGATCAGAACGAGGCCGGGTGTATCGACGCCTTGCTGAAACCAGCGTTCCAGATCCTCCACCCAATGCTGTTCGAACACATCCTTGTCACGGATTAGCTTTGCCTCGGCCTCGACATGGATAAAAGTGCCGGGTTTTCCGTCGGGACCGGAGGGCGTGCGATAGGTAAGACCGATCGAAGCATCGCGTTTTACATCGTCCACCATGCGCGTGTCATCGCTGGTGAAATAGTAGCTGGTGCCTTCATAGCCTACCTGCTGGTTGTTGCTCATCGGTCGGCCCGCAAGGGAACCGTCTTGGGCGCGGCTGACCAACATGCAGAAATCGATTTCCTGCATCATGTCGGAAACCTGCTGGATGGACTTTGGCATTCGATCGCTCCTCAAGCTTACTCGTCAGCTATCAAGCGAACGGTGTGTCAGAGCGTTCCGCCCTATTCACCAGGTTGCCATTCCGGCGGGGCGAGGGTGAAGCCTGCAAATTCGAAGGCTGGCGATACAACGCAGGAAACCAGCGTGTAGTCTGCTTCGCCTTCCAAGGATTGCGCCGCCTGCCATTCACCCGGACGGATCACCTGCTGTACAACGTCGCCGCCCGCAAGGTTAGGACCAAGACAGATCTCGGCCAGGGCCGTGCCGGTGGGATCGGATAGCGACAGTTTCAAGGGATTGCCAGAATGCCATAGCCAGATCTCGGTCGCGTCGATCTTGTGCCAATGCGATCTTTGCCCGCTTTCCAGCAGGAAATGGATGGCTGTCGCGCTGCCACGCTCGCCTTCAGGCGCGTCCGCGCGCCAGGTTTCCTTGTACCAGCCTCCTTCGGGATGCTGCTCAAGCCCAAGTTGTTCGATCAGTTCGCGTGCGTTGCTCATGCCACAGGCCTTGCCTTGATCAGTCGAGCTTTTCCAGCGTCGCCTTGTCCCGCTCGCCATTGCAGAGCTTCTCCAACGCTTCGGTAAAAGCCATGCGATCGTCGCAAACAGCTTCGAACAAGTTCATGGAACTGCGAAATTTGAGCGCATCGATCGGGCCGAGTATTTCCAGCGGGGAGCGTTTCCCTGCGTGGCTCAGCATTGCCTGCGTGCATTCAAGCAAGCGTGGACCGAGCAGTTCGTGTTCGAGATAGGCAAGCGCCTCGTATCGTCCGTGGATTGCGTATGTGCGCGCATTGTCGCTGAGGCCAAGGCCCAGGATTTGCGGAAAGATGAACCACATCCAATGGGTGCGCTTGTGACCCGCCTGCAATTCGGCCAGCGCGGATGTGTACGTGCCTGCCTGCGCGCGAACGAAGCGATCCAATCTGGCGGTTTCAGTCACTCTTCACCGGATCGTGGCCCCAGTTCATCAGTGAATAACGCCAGTCGCTATCCTCGATGTCACCACCGGGTTTTTGCGCAAGGTGTCGGTGAATGTAACCGACCACCTTGTTCATGTGCTCGTACTGGCTGTCGCTAAGGTCGTCTTTTTTCGTGCGCTTGATATCGATGATGCGCCTGCCGGACCTATGCCCGGTGCTTTCACCCTCGTCTTCATCGCCGACCGATTTCGATTCTTCGGTGTCGAGCCAGTCTTCCAATTCCTTCGGCTGCATGTTCACGCAGTCCATGAACTCGGAATAGATCTGGTCCTTCTTCTCTGAATCCATCAATCGTCGCCATCGACCTTCTCGGGCAGGCCCTCGCGGTCGGTGGACGCGTATTCCTCAAGCTCATCCTCCGACATGGAATCGTACATCTGCCTGGATGCACCTTGCAGATCGGAGACTTTGGTGTCGCCGCGCTTGGCCGAAAGGGCGGCGCCTGCGGCCTTTTGCTGTGCTTTGGACTTGGCTGGCATCAGTTTTGCTCCTCCAACTCAGAGCCACGCTTCAACACCTTGTCGCCATCCTCCTGCTTAATGAGGTAGGCAGGGTTGTCTTCGTCGCCCTTCTTGGTGATTTCACTTCCCTGAAGAGTGCGCGTAACCTCACGCTCGAAGCGCTCTTCTATCTGGCCGCAGCCCGTGCCGTTGCCCCAGTTCCACTTGACATATTGCCCGGTCTGGAAGCTGTTGGAATTGCTCATGCTCTCGGTCTCCTCGGGTTAGATTTCTGAACGTGTCAGACCCCCTCGCGATCCCGAAAACATGATGTCACGATATTGATCTAACCTATCGCGCCCACGATCCAGATGATCGAAAGGAGCAGGATCGCTGCGATAAGGCTGATCAGCAGCACCCAGCGCACGACGCCTTCCTTTGATCCGCCCTGCGCATCTTCTTCGTCGATATGGACTTCGCCGTCTTTCATCTCGCTCATAGGTATTTCCTTTTCTCCTGTCAGACCCTTGTTCAGATTACGGTCTGACGTTGCTAAAGTTCCGTTGCAACGGGTGTTACAGACCAAAGGAGGTGGCGCTGTCGACGCGCACTGATCAGTCGCGCAGCAGCTCGTTTATTCCGGTCTTGGAGCGGGTTTGCGCATCCACCGTTTTCACGATTACCGCACAATAGAGACTGGGACCAGGCGAACCATCGGCCAGCGGCTTGCCGGGCAGCGCGCCGGGTACCACCACGGCATAGGGCGGCACTTCGCCGCGATGCACCTCGCCGGTTTCGCGGTTCACGATCTTGGTGGATGCACCAAGATAGACGCCCATCGAAAGCACCGCCCCTTCGCCAACGCGCACGCCCTCTGCCACTTCCGACCGCGCGCCGATGAATGCGCCATCGCCGATGATCACCGGATCGGCCTGCAGGGGCTCCAGCACGCCGCCGATGCCCGCGCCGCCGGAAATATGCACGTTCTTGCCAATCTGCGCGCAAGAGCCGACCGTGGCCCAGGTATCCACCATGGTGCCCTCGTCCACGAAGGCACCGATGTTTACGAAGCTTGGCATCAGCACGGTTCCCGGCGCGATATAGCTGCCGCGCCGCACGATGGCGCCCGGCACGGCCCGGAAGCCGGCTTGCGCGAAGCGATCCTTGCCCCATCCGGCAAACTTGCTGGGCACCTTGTCGTAGGCGGCTGCACCGGCACAACCGTGTTCGATGATGCGGTTGTCATACAGGCGGAAAGACAGCAGCACCGCCTTCTTCAACCACTGGTTGACCTTCCAGCCACCGTTCCCGTCGGGCTCGGCCACGCGCGCCTCGCCGGAATCGAGCATGGCCAGCGCCTGGTCCACCGGACCGCGCACGTCGCTGCTGGCGGGAGTTACCTCGGCGCGATTTTCCCATGCCTGTTCAATGGCGGTGACGATTTCGTCGGACATTATGCTGGTTCCCTGCAATGGTCGTTTTCGAGTGCGCGGCTAGCCCCTTCGCGGGCGCGTTACAAGCGTGGACGCAGGGCTGACGAAATGTCGCCCCTAACCGCGCGTTAAGCAAACGTTACGCCGATGCAGCTAAACTGGCCTGAAATATCAGAAACTTCATCTCGGGACGTGAGCTTGGCACAAGGTAGCAGACAATACATGCGACATGACAGTCGGCGTAGCTGGTATGGCCGGGCGATGATGGCTGCGGTAGTGGCGATGCTATCTGCATGCGGTGGCGGCGGTGGTGGCGGGGCGCCCGTTATCGCGGTGCCGCCGCCAGCGCCTGCCCCCACACCGACGCCGACACTTACCCCCACTCCAACTCCAACACCTACTCCCACCCCGACCCCTACAGCAGGCGGCTTTCCCGTCGCGCCCGTTCCTTCTCGATTCAACACCGTCGAATTTCGCCGGTCAGACGGACCGGGCCAGCACAACGCTGCCAGCGCCTGGGCGGACGGCTTCACCGGCGACGGGGTGACGATCGCGGTGATCGACACCGGCATAGACCCCGACAGCCCTGAATTTGCCGGGCGCGTTTCGCCAGCGTCCACGGACATATTCGGCAATCGCGGTATCGAGGGGTCAGACGACCACGGCAATCTGGTGTCACTTGTTGCTGCCGCTGCGCGTAATGGAACGGGCGTACTGGGCATGGCATGGGAATCCACCATTCTCGCCATTCGTGCAGATGCGCCGGGTACCTGCGGTGGCGATAATCCCGAAGACCCCAGCACGGAATGCGCCTTTACCGATACCGCTATTGCCGATTCGATCGCCTATGCGGTGGCGAACGACGCCAAGGTCATCAATATCTCGCTGGGCGGGCCGGGCGGTCTGACGCAAGGCTTGCAGGATGCCATCAGGAACGCGGTATCTGCAGGCGTGCTGGTGGTCGTGGCCGCAGGCAACGATGGCAACAGCGAGTTGTCTCGCTTTGCAGAAATGGCCGGCGATACCGGCAATGGCGGCGTCATCGTGGTCGGCTCTGTCGACGAGGATTACCAGATATCCGATTTCGGCAATCGCGCAGGCGGGAACCCCGAGTTTTATCTCTCGGCGCGCGGCGAGGTAATCTGCTGCGTGTACGAGGATGGCGAGATTTTCGTGGACGAGGAAGGCTTCATCTTCCTTTTTTCCGGCACCAGCTTCGCAGCCCCGCAGGTGGCAGGCGCAGCGGCCCTGCTGGCGCAGGCATTTCCCCAGCTTACCGGTACGCAAATCGCCGAAATCCTGTTCGATAGCGCTTTCGATGCAGGCGCCAGCGGCGATGATGCCGTGTTCGGCCAGGGTATTCTCAATATCGCTGCCGCCTTCCAGCCTGCGGGCACCACGCAAATCGCGGGCGAAGCGATCGCGATGGCCCTGGGAGACACGGCGGCGACCGGTTCTCCGGCCATGGGCGATGCCTTCACCACGGCCTCGCTCCCCACGCTGGTGACGGACAAGTACAAGCGTGCCTTCTCCACCGATCTTGCCCTGGGCCTGCGCGGTGCGGAGATCTCGCAGCGCCTGCGCGGGGCGGTAGGGCAGGGCGCGCAAAATCTCACGGCCAGCGTCGAAGGGGCCAGCGTTGCCTTTTCTATCGATGCCAGTGGTCGCCAGCCTCCGCGCGCCGAGGCGCTGATGCTGCACGCAGAGGACGCAGAGCAGGCGCGGGTCCTGGCGGCACGCGTGGCTTTGCAGCTATCCCCCGATACGCAAGTCGGCTTTGCCTATCGGCAATCGGCGGACGGACTTGTTGCGGGATTGCAGGGCCGGACACGTCCCGCGTTCATGATTGCTGGTAGCGGTTCGGGCGATTCCGGGATGCTGGCGCATAGCGACACGGCCATCGCGTTGCGTCGCCAGCTTGGCCCATGGGGTCTGACCGTGAGTGCGGAAAGCGGCTCCACCATGACCGCTGCCAACCAGCGCCGCGCTGCCGAATTGCGTGGACGGCGGGCGCAAGAGGATCTTGCCCATGTCGGCCTTGCGCTGGATCGTCGCTTTGGCGCGCTGGACGCCGGGTTTGGCCTGATCTGGACGGCGGAGGACCAGACCGTTCTGGGTGCCCGGTTCCACGAAGGTTTCGGCCTTGCGGGCAGCGACACACTGTTCCTTGATGCCGATCTCGGCTGGCGATTTGCGGACCGCTGGCGGCTGGGCGCTGCATACAGGCAGGGTTTCACCCGCCTACGCAGCGCGCCGCTGCTGGCGAATGGCTCTCGCCTTGGCAGCAACGCATGGTCGATCGATGTCCAGAAAGACGGTGCCTTTGCCGGGAATGACAGGATCGCCCTGCGTGTGTCGCAACCGCTGCGCGTGGCAACGGGCTGGCTCAACCTGAACCTTCCGGTCAGTTTCGATTATACGACGCTCACTCCGGAATACGGCGCGCAGGGGCTTTCCCTTTCACCCGAAGGACGCGAACTGACGGGCGAGCTGGCGTGGATCGGCAACCTTTGGGGCGGACACGCGGCGGCCAGCCTCTATATGCGGCGCGAACCTGGGCACTACGCCGATGCGCCCGATGATATAGGCGCGGCGCTGCGATGGTCTCGCAAGTTCTGACGGGTCAGTTCATCAGGCGGCGGGTAAAATCGACAAGGCCGGTTTGCCGTGCGCGGCTCATCCGCTCCGCCTGCAGGATGGTAAGCACCTTTTCGTAGCATTCGCCGATGTCATCATTGACGACCACGTAATCGTAGCCGTCCCAATGGCTGATCTCGAACCGGGCGCGGTCCATGCGGGCGGCGATCACTTCATCGCTATCGGTGCCGCGCGATCGCAGCCGGTGTTCGAGCTCGGAAATGCTGGGCGGTAGCAGGAATACGCGTACGACATCGGTTTCCATGCGCTGGTAAAGCTGTTGGGTGCCCTGCCAGTCGATGTCGAACAGAAAATCCTGTCCGGCTTTCAACCCGGCCTTGATCTGCGCCTTGGGCGTTCCGTAACAATTGCCGAACACCTTCGCCCATTCGAGGAACTCTTCGTTCTCCACCATGCGATCGAACGTGACCTGGTCCACGAAATGATAATCGCGCCCGTCGATCTCTCCAGGGCGCATGGCACGCGTGGTAACGGACACGGACATTCCGATGCCATCGACCTGCTTCAGCAGCTTTTGGGCGATGGTGGTCTTGCCGGTTCCCGAAGGCGAGGAAAGGATGAACATCAGGCCGCGGCGGGCAAGCGGCTGGGAGGACACAGGCGAGGAATCGGTCATGCGCCGCTAATGCGGCTCGGCACCAGAGGGATCAAGCCCTCCGGTCAAACCGCTCACATCCTATGACGTTTAAACCATCGAGTCGGGATCGGCTTGCTTGCGCAGAAATTCATCGCCGTCCTTGCGTGACTGGCGACGCGATTTACCCAGATCGAACAGGATTTTCGCTGCGATGCCGGAAGTCACGATCAGGGCGCCGGGGACCGATTTGGTCGCAAACTTGGTGATGCCATAGGCTGTCAGCGTATGCGCCATGGAGCGGTTTTCCACCGTCCGCTTGGCGACTTCGCTTCCGTATTTCTTGCCCAGCATCGCCTTTTCGATGGATTGGCGGGTCAATCGGCCGATGCCGCGGATCAGGATATCGCTGATGATCAGATTGGTGGCCGGGTTGCTGCTGGGGCCGGGCACATCGTTGCCATCGCCGATCTCCTGCAAACCATCCGAGGCCATGTCGGTAAGGTGTCTGGACTCGCCTTTCTTACCGCGCCGCTCTTTAACGCGGCGTCGGATTTCCTCGCGGCTAAGTTCCATGATGTTTCGCTCCCTTCACGCGTTTGCAGACGCGGGCCGGAGGCTGGCGCTGCTATTTCTTGCGGCCGAAGTCGACCGTGACGACATTGGAGCCGTCTTCAGTTTTAGCAACGTCTTCAACCGAACGGCGTTCCTCGCCTTCGGGCGTATCGTTTTCCGCGTCCTCGTGTTCGGCAGGTTCTTCGTCTTCCACGGCGGCCTGGAACTGCAAGCCAAAATCGACCGCAGGATCGACGAATGCAGTGATAGCGGAGAAGGGAATCACCAGTTTCGATGGAATCTGATTGAAGCTCAGGCCGACCGAAAATCCCTCTTCAGTGACTTCCAGGTCCCAGAACTTGTTCTGCAGGACGATGGTCATCTCGTCGGGGAAACGTTCCGTCAGCGCGCGGGGGATGTCCACACCGGGGGCGCCGGTCTTGAAGGTGATGTAGAAGTGGTGGTTGCCCGGCAAGGTGCCGCCGTCATGCTCCACAGTGCCGAGCACGCGCCCCACCACAGCGCGGAGCGCTTCCTGCACGATCTCGTCATACGGGATCAGGCTGTCGGGTGTGTCATCGGTCATGGAAGGCTAGGTGAAGCCACGGCCTCGCAAAATCAAGCCGGAATCGCAGTCGAATGCCTGCCAATGCGCTTGCGTGCAGGCCTGATCGCCCTATAGGCTCGCACTCATGCGCAAGGGCCAAACAGAGCGAAAAACCAAGGAAACCGATATCTTCGTCGAGGTAAATCTCGATGGATCGGGGCAATATGACATATCCACCGGAATCGGTTTCCTCGATCACATGGTAGAACAATTCAGCCGCCACTCGCTGATTGATGTCACGATGAAAGTCGATGGCGACCTGCATATCGACCAGCATCACACGACCGAAGACTCCGCCATCGCGCTGGGTCAGGCGCTGTCCGACGCGCTGGCCGACAAGGCCGGAATAGGCCGCTACGGCGAAGCACATTCGCCCATGGACGAGACGATGGCGCGCGTCGTGGTGGATATTTCGGGACGACCGTATCTGGTGTGGAAAGCGCGCTTCACGCAGGAAAAGCTGGGGGAATGGGATACCGAACTGATCGAGCACTGGTTCCACTCTGTATCGCAGTCCGCCGGGCTGACGCTGCATTGCCAGGTGCTTTACGGTAGCAACAACCATCACATCTGCGAGGCGCTGTACAAGGGCTTCGCCCGCGCCATGCGGCAGGCGGTGGAACTTGACCAGCGCAAGGGCGGGGCCGTGCCCAGCACCAAAGGACAGCTGGGCGGGTAACATGGCCGAGGCTATTGCCTTGATCGACTACGGGGCAGGCAACCTGCACTCCGTCTACAACGCGCTGAACGCCGCCGGGGCGGGGCATGTCGCGGTTACCGCCGATCCCAAACTGGTGCGCGGTGCAAAGCGGGTGGTGCTGCCTGGCGTGGGTGCGTTCGGTGCCTGCCGCAAGGGCCTGTGGTCCATCCCCGGAATGATCGACGCGCTTCAGGAAAGCGCGATCGAAAGGCGCGTGCCGTTTCTTGGTATCTGCGTGGGCATGCAGTTGCTGGCAGACCGCGGGCTGGAACACGGGGTTCACACGGGTCTTGGCTGGATACCGGGCGAAGTTCAGCAGATCGAGCGGACCGATCCCGATATCCGCGTGCCGCACATGGGCTGGAACGACGTTGGCCTTACGCCCCATCACGGCGATCATGATCTGATTGAGGAGGGAGAGGCCTACTTCCTCCACTCCTATCATTTCGTCGCCGAAGACGGGCTGGACGTGGCCGCAATGACAGATCACGGCGGCGGCATCGTCGCCGCTGTCGCGCGCGACAATATCGTGGGCGTGCAGTTCCACCCGGAAAAGAGCCAGGCCTATGGTATCGACCTGCTACGACGTTTTCTGGAGTGGAAACCATGATCGTATTTCCTGCCATCGACCTGAAGGGCGGCGAAGTGGTGCGCCTTGCCGAGGGCGATATGGACCGCGCCACCGTTTATGGTGACAACCCCGCCGCGCAGGCCATGCTGTTCGCCGAGGCTGGCGCAGAACATCTCCATGTCGTCGATCTGGACGGCAGTTTCGCGGGCCGCGCCGAGAATCGCGAGGCGGTGGAGGCCATCATCGAGGCATTCCCCGGTTACGTGCAGCTTGGCGGCGGCATCCGCGATGCGAAGGCGGTGGAAGGCTGGTTCAACCTTGGCGTGGCGCGCATCGTGATGGGTTCTGCCGCGCTGAAAGACCCCGATTTCGTGAAGGAAATGGCCCGCGAGTGGGAGGGCGGCATCGTCGTTGCAGTGGACGCGCGCGATGGCATGGTGGCGACGGAGGGCTGGGCCGAAGTTTCCGATGTGCGGGTGGAAGACCTCGCCCGAAGGTTCGAGGATGCAGGCGTTGCCAGCTTGCTGTTCACCGATATCGGGCGCGATGGTCTGCTGAAAGGCTGCAACGTGCAGGCCACGGTCGATCTGGCGCGCAGCGTGGATATCCCGGTGATCGCCAGCGGCGGGGTGAAGGGTCTGGACGACATTCATATGCTCGCACTGCAGGCCGATCAGGGCATCGAAGGTGTGATCACGGGCCGGGCGCTTTACGAAGGACGACTGGATCTGGCCACCGCAATTGCGATGGCGAACCGGTGATGGGAATGCGGCGATGAATTGGCCTGTATTTGTGCTTGGAGCGATTGGCGCATGGTCCGCTTTGCATGCAATCGGCCTGCTTCGTTGTGGACGCTCGTTCTGGGCCGGGTTTGAAATCGATCGCAACTCGAACCCCGTGAAGTTTTGGGTATTCATCGCCTTCGATGTCTCAATACTAGTGTTCAGCTTGGTATTTGCGGCGAGGTTCTCGTGACCGTGCGTATCCGCGTCATCCCCTGCCTCGACGTGGCCGATGGCCGCGTGGTGAAGGGTGTCAATTTCGTCGATCTGAAAGACGCAGGCGATCCGGTGGAGCAGGCGCAGGCCTATGATGCGGCAGGTGCGGACGAGCTGTGCTTTCTCGATATTTCCGCCAGCCATGAGGGTCGCGGTACGCTGCTCGATATCGTCAAGCGCACCGCAGAGGTTTGCTTCATGCCGCTGACCGTGGGCGGGGGCGTCTCCAGCGTGGAGGATGCGCGCGCGCTGTTGCTGGCAGGTGCGGACAAGGTGGCGGTCAATTCCGCCGCTGTGCGCCGTCCGGAAATCATGGCCGACATTGCAGACCGCATGGGCAGCCAGTGCGCCGTCGCCAGCGTGGATGCGCGCCGCGTTTCCGCTCCGGGCGAGCCGGGTCGCTGGGAAATCTTCACCCACGGCGGCAGGCGGGAAACAGGTATCGACGCAGTGGAACATGCGGTGAAGCTGGCCGACCTCGGCGCGGGCGAACTGCTGGTCACCAGTATGGACGGCGACGGTACGCAGAAGGGTTACGACCTCGACCTCACTCGCGCCATTGCCGATGCGGTGTCGGTGCCCGTGGTGGCCAGCGGCGGGGTTGGCAACCTGCAACACCTTGTCGATGGGGTCACGAAGGGCCACGCAAGCGCCGTGCTGGCCGCCAGCATCTTCCATTTCGGCACCTTTACCATCGCCGATGCACATAAGGCGTTGCGCGATGCGGGCCTGCCAGCGCGCGGATAAGAGTCCGGAAACGGGACAGGGCAAAGGGTGATCTTGTGAAGCGGCAGACGAAAGCGTCTGGCGCATCCATGCCATTTGGAATCGCAACTGCACTCACTATGCTCTTCGCTGCCGCTCCGGCCGCGGCACAGGATGTTGCGCAGGTCTCGGAGGCCAGCAGTCTGACCTTGCTGGCATTGGGCGTGGCGGGCGTGGTGATCGGGCGTCGCCTCTCGATGCGCCGCAAGGACGACAACTGAAAAGCGTCTCTGCTTGACCGCGAGCCATTCCATCGCGCATTGCCCGCAGCGATGGATACACTCACCCGCCTCGAAACCACAATTGCCGAGCGCCGCAAGGCCTCGCCCGACAGCAGCTATGTCGCGAAACTCAACGCCAGGGGCTTGCCCAAAATCTGCGAGAAGGTGGGCGAGGAAGCCACTGAAACGGTCATCGCCGCGCTGACGGGCAGCGATGCGGAGCTTACGGGCGAGGCGGCGGACCTCATCTTTCACCTGATGGTGCTGCTTGGCGCAAAGAATATCCCGCTGGCAGGCGTGCTGGCCGAACTCGACCGGCGCGAAGGCACGAGCGGCCTCGACGAAAAAGCTGCAAGGACACCCCGATAATGGCAATCGACCCGACCAAGCCGTACGATCCCGAGAATATTTTCGCGAAAATCCTGCGCGAGGAAATCCCGTGCAACAAGGTGTATGAGGACGAGTGGTCGCTGGCCTTTCACGATATCAACCCGCAGGCCGATGTGCATATCCTCGTCATCCCCAAGGGTGATTATGTTAGCTGGGACGATTTCTCCGCCAAGGCATCGGCAGACGAGATCGCCGGCTTCGTGCGTGCAGTGGGCCACGTGGCGCGCGAGCAGGGGCTGGTGGTGCGCGGCTATCGCCTGCTCGGCAACGTGGGGCGCAATGGCGGGCAAGAAGTGCCGCACCTGCATGTCCACCTGTTCGGTGGCGGGCCGCTGGGGCCGATGCTGGCGCGTTGATTGCCCGCCCCGCTGCGACTAGCCTGACCTTCGGTTCGGCAAGTCTCGTTCCCCTCCCGCACGCGGGAGGGGCTGGAGGTGGGCCAACTCGCCGCTCGAAAGACTCGTTTCGTCGCCCAACACTAAAATTATAGCGGCAGACAGGCTGTAAGCCGCCGTTCATCTATGGAGAGCCAATTGCAGCCACCCTCTGGCCAAATCGAAGGGTCCCGCCACCTTTACCCGGTGCGGGTGTTTTTCGAGGATACCGACCTGTCCGGCATCGCCTACCACGCCAACTACCTGAAATGGTGCGAGCGCGCCCGCAGCGATCTGCTGCGTGTTCTGGGCATCGACCAGCGCGCCGCTTTCGAAGCGGGTGAGGGGGTTTACGCCGTGTCTGAAGCGCAGATCAAATGGCGCCGCCCGGCAAAGCTGGATGATGAACTGGTGGTCACTACGCGGGCTTTGGAACTACGGGCCGCCAGTGCGCGTATGGAACAGCGTGTGCTGCGCGGAGAGGAACTGCTTGCCGAAGTGGACATCGTAGCCGCATTCGTTACCCCCGAAGGCCGTCCGCGTCGCCAGCCCGATGACTGGCGCCGTGCATTCGAACATTTTGCTGCGAAAGACCCTGAATGACTGTGCTGGACCTGCTTGCCGTTTCCGCTCCTACCCGGCTCGACCCTGTCGAACTGTTCTTCGATGCCGATATCGTCGTGCAACTCGTGATCGTCGGCCTGATCCTGGCCTCGATCTGGACCTGGGCGATCATCATCGGTTTCTCGATGCGCATGGGCAAGACGCGGCGCGCCTGCGATGCGTTCGAGGAAGATTTCTGGACCAACGAGGACACCGATGGCGTGCTGGATGCGCGCCGCCGGAAGGACAACCCTTCCGCCCGCGTCGCCAATGCCGGAATTGCCGAGTTTCGCCGCAGTCACAAGGCGGGCCTGAAAGACCCGGTCGCCGCACGTGGCCGCGTGGCGCAGGCCTTGGAAGGACAGGTGGCGAACGAGTCCGACAGGCTGGCCAACCGCCTCAACTTCCTGGCCACCACAGGCTCCGTCGCGCCGTTCGTCGGCCTGTTCGGCACCGTCTGGGGTATCATGAACAGTTTCTTCCAGATCGGCATGCAGCAGAACAGCTCGCTGGCCGTGGTGGCGCCCGGTATTGCAGAAGCGCTATTCGCGACCGCTATCGGCCTGTTCGCCGCCATTCCTGCCGTTATCGCCTATAACCGCCTGTCGAACACCGTGAACGGGTTCGAGGCGCGGCTGCATCGCTTCGGAGACCGTGTGCACGCAGCCGTCAGCCGCGAGATGGAGCGCTAGGCGATGGGCATGGGCGTCATGTCCTCCAGCCGCAGAGGCCGTTCCGGGCGCCGCACGCCGATGGCCGAGATCAACGTCACGCCGTTCGTCGACGTGATGCTGGTGCTGCTGATCATCTTCATGGTTACGGCCCCGCTGCTGGCGAGCGGCGTGCCGGTGGAATTGCCCGAAAGCCGCGCCAATCCGCTGGACCAGGATCCCGAACAGGTTACCATTGCGCTGGATCGCGAAGGATTTATCTACCTTGATGACCTGCAGGTGGAAGATGGCGCGTTGCCGGATGCGCTGGATGCGATTTCCGGCCCGGAAGGTGCGCAGAAACCGCTGATCAACCTGCGCGCCGATACCGCGCTTGATTATGGCCGGGTAATGGCCGTGATGGGGGAACTGAACCGTGCGGGTTTCAACTCCATCTCGCTGGTCACCACCAGTTCAGCCGAAGCCCCATAGGCAGATGGCTTGATGGCCATGTTCGCCGATCTTTCCCGTGAAGAACGCGTGGGGCTGGGAGCCGCTGCGGTGGCGCATGTTGCGCTGGCGGCGGCGCTGGCCTTCCATGCCACGCGCGAACCGCCCGATTTCACTCCACCGGAACGTATCGACGTAAATCTTGCGAGCGAAATCAGCCTCACGTCCACGGCTCCCGATCCTAGTGCTCAGCCTGCTGCATCGCTCGCGCCCGAAATTGCAGACATGCCGCGGGCCGCGCAGGATCCTGTTACCGCGCCTCCTGCAGAGCCAGTGGAACGCCCGGTAACAACGCCGCCACCACGTCCGGCGGCGCGCAGCACGCCTGCCCCTACACCAGCGCCGCAACCTACGCGCCGTGCCGAACAGACGCCTGCGCCAAGACCCACCGCTACCGCTACCCAGCGGGCACAGGGCAGCCGATTGAGCGACGACTTCCTTCAGGGCACCAGCGATGCGAGCGGCGACCGCGGTTCCCCCGCGCAAACTGTCGGCCCTGCACAGCAGTCTTCGATTGAGCAGGCGATCATTCGCCAGCTACGACCGCACTGGTCGCCGCCATCGGGCATCGAGGTTGAACAACTGGTAACGGTGGTTCGCTTTCGGCTGAACCGCGACGGTTCATTGTCGGGCGCGCCGGAGGTGCTGCGTACAAACGGCGTTACTGACGGCAACCGCACGCAGGTCAGCCGACATCAGGAACAGGCTGTTCGTGCGGTTAGACTTGCCGCCCCGTTCAATTTGCCCGAACAGTATTATTCAGGATGGCGTATTATCACGTCCAACTTCGACAATAGGCTTGCCCAATGATCCGAACCCGACTTCTCGCTTCGCTTACCTCGGCTGCAATCGCGCTGATGGCTATCCCTGCCGCCGCGCAGGACAGTGACCTGGCAACCGATCTCGATCCGGCGACAATCGGTGCCAACGATGTGGAACAGGTTGATGTCGAGGATAGCGGAGAAGGTATTTCAGTTACCGTGACCGCCGACGCGTGGCAGGACCTTGGCATCGCCATCGCCAGTTTCGCCACCAACCGCGACGAGCCGACGCCTGCCAATGCGCAAGGTACGGCTGCGCTGGGCCATGAGCTGGCGCGCGTCGTGTTCAATGATCTGCGCTTCAACGGTCTGTTCCGTCCGGTTGGCCCCGATGCGCTGCCGCGCCCCAGCTACGGCGAAATTACCGATCCTGCCTGGCCGACATGGCGCGGGCGTTCGGCAGAAATGCTGGTGCACGGATATGTGCGCAACAACGAGGATGGTCGCTTGACCGTTGGCTGCTACCTTTACGACGTGGCCTTGCAAAGCGAGCTGGTGCGCGAAGGCTGGGTGGTGAACCCCAGCGAATGGCGCCGCGCTGCGCACAAGTGCGCGGACCTTGTCTATTCGCGCTTGTCCGGCGAAGACCCCTTCTTCGACAGCCGCATCGCCTACATCGCCGAGACCGGGCCAAAGGATAACCGGATCAAGCGACTGGCGATCATGGATAGCGACGGGGCAAACCACCGCTTCATCACCAATGGCCAGTCCACCGCGCTAACCCCGCGCTATTCTCCCGACTATTCCAAGATCGCTTACCTGTCCTATGTCGACGGCAATCCGCGCATCTATGTCTATGATATCGGGACAGGGCGGCAGACGCTGGTAACGCAGAGCAGCAATCCCACCTTTGCTCCGCGCTGGAGCCCGGATGGACGCTGGATCCTCTATTCGATGGCCGTAGGCGGCAATACCGACATCTATCGCGTGTCTTCCAGCGGTGGCGGCACGCCGGAACGCCTGACAACCAGCCCGGCGATCGAGGTGGGCGGTTCCTATTCCCCTGATGGCCGCCAGATCGTGTTCGAAAGCGATCAGTCGGGTGCGCAGCAGTGCTACGTGATGAATGCCGACGGGTCGGGCCAGCGCCGCATCAGTTTCGGCGGTGGCCGATGCGCCACGCCGGAATGGAGTCCGCGCGGCGACCAGATCGCTTTCACCCGCATTGCAGGCGACTTCAACATCGCGGTAATGACCCCGCAGGGCCGCAATATGCGCGTTCTTACCAATGCCTGGCATGACGAGGCGCCGACATGGGCGCCCAATGGCCGCATCATCCAGTTTTTCCGCACCGAACGTGGCAGCGGCGATACGTCGATCTGGCAGGTAGATCTTACCGGCGAGAACGAGCGCCGCCTGCGTACGCCGGTCGGAGCGTCAGACCCGGCCTGGGGACCGGTTTTGCCATAAGTGCGTTAGTTCCCCACAGGGCAGCAAAAACAGCACCCCGTTCGTCACTCTGGTTCAAGGAGAGCCATATAATGAATCGCCTGATTATCGCCGTAACACTTTCCAGCGCACTGGCACTGGGTGCCTGCAAGAAGGAGCCGCCCGAAATGGCGCCACCTCCGCCGCAGAACACCATGCCAACGCCCACCCCCACGCCTGCGCAGACGCCTATGGCTGCGCAGCCCGGATCGCAATCGCACTTCGCCATGGCCATGTCCGGCGCGGATACGATTTATTTCGATACCGACGCGTCCAACATCGATGCCGAAGATCAGGCTGCATTGCGTCGCCAGGCCGAATACCTGCTGCAATACACCAATGCCCGCGCCACGGTCGAAGGCCACGCCGACGAGCGCGGTACGCGCGACTACAACCTTGCACTGGGTGAGCGCCGGGCCTACTCGGCGAAGAACTACCTCGTCAGCCTGGGTGTGCCGGAAAGCCGTTTGCGCACGGTAAGTTATGGTGAGGAACGTCCGGTCGCCACTGGATCGAATGAATCCGCCTGGGCACGCAATCGCCGCGCCGTGACGGTGATGATCCAGAACTGATCTAGCGGATCAGGCCAGACAGGACCGGCAGAAACCGGTCAACCGCGGGCGCGGCGACCTGGGTCGCCGCGCCCGTATGCGTCGTGATCGACTGATAATCGGCAGCAGGCGTCGCAAACAGCGTAAAGGCTGCCATGGCGAACACGGAAAGGGCGACGGAGATGGAGAGCGGTTTGCTCATGACTGTCCTGCTTCGATTTCTGTTTGCAACCAACATAAGCATTAAATCCCATGGTGCAATGCAGCAAATTGCATGAATTTGTATCAAATCTGTGAAGTTGACGTCGTTTCGAACGATTTGAAGCAATCGGTTCACGCGGGGTCGATCGCGTCCTATATGGGCCCGATGCATTCCTTTCGGATTTCACATTGATGGCCCGTTCAGGCCGATCGAACGACTGGGGATTTCCCCGCTGGCGCGGCTACGAAGACGGGCGCGAAGCCGTGGAGGTGCGCATCTGCGACCGTCATGGCTGCGATCAGGCAGGCAATTGCCCTGCGCCGAAAAGCCCGAATAGCCCCGATCGCTGGTATTTCTGCGAGAAGCACGCTGCTGAATACAACAAGGGCTGGGATTACTTCCAGGGTCTGGACAAAGAAGAGGCGGCAAACCGTGCCAAGGCAGAGCAGGCGGAAAGCGCCGGTTATGCCGAATCGCAGCATTACGGCTGGAGCACCAGTGGCGATGGCTCTCGCAGCGCCGACGAGATGCGCGCGCTCGAAGTATTTGAACTGGAAGCCGACGCCGATTTCCAGGCGATCAAGCGCGAGTGGCGTGCTCGCGCAAAGAAGGTGCATCCCGATGTAAAGCCCGGCGATGCCGAGGCTGCGGACGAATTCCAGAAATTGCAACTGGCCTATGAAGTTCTCAAGGCAGCCGAGGAACGGCGCGAGTGGAAGGGTTAAGACCGACGTCTCCGCTGCCGACGCCTGCCGGAGGCTCCACCTGAAATACAGTCCTGCGCCACCACCCTGTTCGCGGGGTGGTGGTGCAGAGCGTTTTCAGCAGAGTCAGACCTCTTCCAGCGCCTGTTCGAAATCGGCGATCAGATCATCCGCATCCTCGATACCGATGGAGATGCGCACGAGATTGTCCGAAATGCCCAGTTCCGCGCGTCGTCTTTCGGCAACGGAAAGGTGTGTCATGCTGGCAGGATGGCTGGCCAGCGTCTCTGTGCCGCCGAGGCTGACGGCCAGCTTGGCGACTTTCAGCGCATCCAGGAAGCGGAAGCATTCCGCCTCTCCACCCTTGATGAAAACGGAGAAGGTGGAGCCGGCGCCCAGACAGTGGCGATCATAGATATCCTGCTGCCGCTCGTCCTCGATCATTCCGAGGTAACCCAACCCTTCCACCTTGGGATGTTTCTTCAGCATGGCGCAAACCTTGGCCGCATTCTCGCCCGCGCGCTGCATGCGCAGTTCCACGGTCTCCAGACTGCGCAACAGCATCCACGCTGTATTGGGGTCTGCAATACCGCCCATCGTGTTGCGCAGCGCGCGAATGGCATCGATCCATTTCTTGCGACCTGAAACGCTGCCCGCAACGAGATCGGAATGACCGCCTACATATTTGGTGAGCGAGTAGATCACCAGATCCGCCCCCTGGTCCAGCGGGCGCTGCCACAGCGGACCGAGGAAGGTGTTGTCGATAGCGATGGGGCAGCGCTCGGGATCGAAATGCGCATCGCGCGCTTCCTTCACGGCTTCGATATCCACCAGCGCATTGGTGGGGTTGCCAGGGCTTTCCAGGTAGATCAGCGGCACTTCGCCGCCCTGTTCCTCTGCCTTGGCCTTCGCCTCGCGCATTACCTCGTCCAGCTTCTCGCGACTGGCCCCTGCGGGGAAGGCGATGTAGGTGACGCCGTATTTCGCCATCACCTTGGCAACGAAACCTTCGGATGCCGCATATAGCGGCCCGGAGTGCACGATCACATCGCCCGCGTTGCAGGCGGCCAGGATCAGCACGGCAATCGCCGTCATGCCGCTGGAGAAGCACAGTGCGTCCTCCGCCCCGTCCCAGATGGCAAGCCGATCTTCGAGTATCTCCTGGTTAGGCCCGTTGAAGCGTGAATAGACGAGACCTTCCGCGCCGCCTTCGCGCTTGCCCGTAATGCCTTCGAAATGCCGCTTGCCGGCAGAGGCGCTTTCAAAGGCGAAAGTGCTGGTGAGAAAGATCGGCGGCTTGAGCGAGCCTTCGGACAGGCTCGGATCGAAACCGTGGCCCATCATCAAGGTGGAGGGCTTCAGTTCGCGCCCGCCGATAGTGGTGACTTCGGGCTTGGGCTTGCGCCGCGGGGTGGGGGTGTCCACTGCACCCATCGGATCTTGCACGGGATCGTCTTTATGGTCGGCCATGGAGAGGCTCCTTCCTCAAGTCTCATCCCTAGGAAGGCAGGGAGGCGCTGAGAGTTCCGGACCGCCCGCTCCTAACCTCCGCAGGAGCGCATCTGCCCGTTAACCGGTTACATCTGTAATTATCTCCGGCGACGCAGAAGCGCAAGGGGTCAGGTGACCAGCGGAGCCAGTGCAAAGACCACGCCCACGATCAGGAATATCCCTGCGACATCCAGCATGAAACCGGCCTTGATAAGGCGAGGTAAGGCAATTCTTCCGGTGGCCCAGGCAATGGCGTTTGGGCCGGTGCCTGCCGGAAGGATGAAACCCCAGCTAGCCGCCAGCGCCACGGGCATCGCCAACAGCAGGGGATCGCCGCCCATCGCAACCGCCAGCGCTGCAACGACGGGCATGAAACCGCTGGCGGTGGCCACGTTGCTGGCAAATTCGGTAATCAGTACCACCATCGCCACCAGCGCCAGCGCCACTATGAATAGCGGCACGGTTGAAAGCGGCAGCAACGCGTCGCCAAGCCAGTCGGCAAGGCCCGTGCGCATCATGCCGCCCGCCAGCGCCAGCCCGCCGCCGAACATCAGCAACACCCCCCAAGGCGCGCGATCTGCCTCGTGCCATTCGAGAAGGCGTCGACCCGAGCCGTCGGGCAGCACGAACAGCGCCAGGCTGGCGCCGATTGCGATGGTGCCGTCGGTCAGTGAACCTTCGGGCAAGTAGGGCGCGATCCATCCGCGCAGCATCCAAGCGACGAAGGTGATCGCGATCACCGGCACCAGCCTGCGCTCCGCCTGCGTCCAGGGTCCGTGCGGATCGATGGACTGGCGCGCGGCGGCGATGTCGAAGGGATGCTCACTCACCTTCTGAACCCTCGCGATAATCCATGCTGCCAGTGGTATGCCCAGTATGACGATCGGCACGCCGAATGTCGCCCACATGGCAAAGGTGATCTCGATCCCCGAAATATCGCGTAGCAGTGCTACGCCGATGGCATTGGTGGGCGATCCTATGATCGTGCCAAGCCCGCCCACGCTGGCGGCAAAGGCCAGGCCCATCGGCAAAGCGCCATAGATCCCCTCCTGGGGCACCGTGCCATCACCCTGCGCGACCCGTCCGCCGTCGAGCACCGCGAGCGCCATTGGCATCATGATGAGCGCAGTGGAGGTGTTGGAGATGATATTGGAAAGGATTGCCGCTGCAATCATGAAGCCCAGCAGCAGCCCGGACGTGCCGCCGCGCCCGCCAATGGAATCGAGAATGAATGTCGCCAGTCTCCTGTGCAGGCCGGTTCGTTCTATGGCGAGGGCAAGAAATGCACCGCCCAGCAACAGGAAGATGATGGGAGAGTAATAGTCGCCCGCCACGTCTCGTGCGCTGCCGCCGCCGCTGAAAGGCAGCACCACGAAAGGCAGCAATCCGGTTACGGTAAGCGGCACGGCCTGTGTCATCCACCAGCTGGCCATCCAGCCGACAAGACCCGCCACACGCCATGCCTCGTCGGCCATCCCGCCTGGCGCGGGCAGCAGTACGGTAGCCACGAACAGCGCCGGCCCAAGCCAGAAACCGATGCCTCTTGCAGTCATGTTAGGCGATTGCCCTCCCGTCCCCTAGGTTGCCGACCCTAGGGAATCGCCGGACGACTGCAAGAGGGCGACGACAACAGGTTTCAAAGCAGGGAGAACTCCGGTGGCAGAAGGCAAGGTTCTGGGAATTGGCGGATTGTTCATCCGTTCGGCCGATCCAGCAGCGCTGGCGGCATGGTATCGCGATCACCTGGGTATCGCTGCTACTGAAAGCGGGCAGCCGACGCCGGAGGGTGAATGGGTATGGATGCAGGAGGCAGGGCCAACGGTGTTTGCCGGCTTCAAGGCAGAATCGGATTACTGGTCAGCCGATCGCCAGGTCATGCTGAACCTGCGCGTGGAAGGGCTTGATGCGCTGCTGGCCAAACTGGAGCGGGCCGGTATCGCCGCAAGCCACCGTGAAGAGATGGAGGGCGTGGGCAGGTTTGCACGCATCCACGATCCAGACGGCAATCCGCTGGAGCTGTGGGAACCCGCCTGAGCGGCCCATTTCACCGAAAGCGCAGCCCGAGCGGGATAGCTAGGCGGAGCCGGCAGGCATCACCAACCAGACGCAATCGCTGGTTTCCGCGATCCGGCAGATCAGCCTGTCATCCCGCCATAGATCCGCCATCCGCTCGTTCGCTTCCCTGTGCGCGATGACCAGCGCCTCGTGAGCGTCGGTGGCCTTGAACCTGATATCTTTCGCAGGCTGATCATTCCAGGCGGCTATTGCAAGCCGGTAGTCATGGATACCCATGGCAAGACCGCCGCCACCAGCATATGTCGAATCGATTTTAGCCATGTGTCCGCCCTTCATTCGAAAGGCATACTGGCAAATTAACAGTTGGAGTCAAAATCAACTTTGTTAAGCTGGATGCTGTTTATTAGTTCCGTTTTTCAAGTCGCGCAACTTGTTGCTTGGACTTTATTACAATATGATTCCGGTCTAATCTATTCGTTTCTCGCGCCCACCAAGAATCACAGTAATCGCGTCCCTGAATGCGAGAGTGTGGACGATTCCACCCATGGCATTCTGTATGTCGAGGCGGAAGTCGAGCCTGATGCAACCTTCCAGCGCGTCGTGACTGATAATGTCGCGCGCTTCGCGCAGGGTAATTGCAGCGACTTCGGACAGTGAAGCGATGTCCCTACCATCGGGATCGATCAGAACATCGTCGCCATTGCGCAAGTGAAAGAAATACCGTGGCACCGCACACTCCGTGCAATCGGGGCGGGAGCGCAACTGTCTCTCTGTCGCCTGCGCCCGGGATGGTCCGACGATGCCTCCACCCATAGCAGCTAACACGATGCTAATCCATGTATGTTATAATATGTACAACAATTGATAGTCCGAATGACTGGCTAGTATGTTATGGCAACTATATTGCTGGAACGACTATTCGGGTATCCGGCGACTGAGAGTGAAAGCGTGCTCCCGCCCCAAGCGACGGGAGACGGCGAGTGAAATTCGGACATCCACTGGAATTGCTGGTTCGAAGTCTTGAGCTTCAGACCACGCTGGCGAACGAGGATCGCGAAGCGGTCCTCGCGCTTCCGTACACCCTGCGCACTCTCGATCCGCTCAGCTATCTTGTTCGCGAAGGGGAAAAACCAGACAAGTGCCCCATTCTGGTATCGGGGTTCGCATATCGTCAGAAGATGACGGCGGAAGGAACGCGCCAGATCGTGGCGATCCATACGCCGGGCGATGCTCTCGATTTTCAGAACCTGTTTCTGAATATTGCCGACCACAACGTGCAGATGCTGACCCGCGGCGAAGTGGCCTTCGTGAAGCGCAAGGATATGCAGGACCTGTCGTTATCGTCTCGCAAGATTGCCGAGGCGATGTTCGTTAAGACGCTGATCGAAGCGTCCATCCTGCGCGAATGGGTCGTGAACGTGGGCAGGCGCAAGGCGCCCGAACGGATCGCCCATGTCCTGTGTGAACTTGGCGCGCGCCTCAAATCCATGGGGCTGGACGGCGAATACCGTTACGAATTGCCGATGACACAGGAAGAACTTGGAGATGCCGTGGGGCTGACCCCGGTGCACGTTAGCCGCACGCTGAAGCTATTGTCGGAAGAAGGCCTGATCACGCGAGAGAAACGCTCAATCGGTTTCCCCGATTGGGAACGGCTATGCGAATACGCCGACTTCGTTGACCGATATCTTCACCTCGATGTCCGCGTCAGTCCGTAAAACGGAGTTTTGCCCGTGAAGTTTTTCTTCCACCTGAACAATAGCACCGGCTGGACGCATGATCGTGAGGGCCATGAACTCGATGGCGTTTCGCAGGCGCTGGAAACTGCCGTCGAGGCGGCGCGGTCCTTGCTGTGCGCGGACATCGCCGAAGGCAAGCCGGTCGACCTTGGCAGCTACATCGCCACCGACGACGAGATAGGGCGAGAAGTGGCCCGCGTCACGTTCGACGAAGTCGTCACCTTCCATTCTCGCTGAAAACCCTTCCTTGATAGTCTGACAGACAGAAAAAAGGCGCACCGCAAGGCGCGCCCTTTTCGATTTCTTCTGACGTCGCCGCCCTATTTCGGTGACAGGACCATCAGCATCTGACGGCCTTCAAGGCGGGGATAGGCTTCGATCTTGGCGGTTTCGGCCATATCTTCCTGCACCCGCTTCAGCAGGTCCATGCCCAGGTGCTGGTGCGCCATTTCGCGACCACGGAAACGCAGGGTGACCTTCACCTTGTCGCCATTGTCGATGAACTTGTTCACGTTGCGCATCTTCACGTCATAATCATGCGTGTCGATGTTCGGGCGCATCTTCACTTCCTTGATGTCCTGCGTTTTCTGCGTCTTGCGCGCCGCATTGGCCTTTTTCTGGGCTTCGTAGCGGTATTTGCCGACATCGAGGAATTTGCAGACCGGCGGATTCGCGTTGGGCGAAACCTCGACGAGGTTCAGCCCGGCATCGGCTGCCTGCTCGATCGCCTCGTTCGTGTACATCACGCCAAGGTTTTCGCCTTCACCATCGATGACGCGAACCTTCTCGGACTGTATGAAATTGTCGTATTTCGGGCCGGATTTGACCGGCGGTGCCATACTGCGGCGGGGTGGACGGGCTATGGAATCACTCCTGTAATGGTTGTCGTTAGGCGGTCTATGTAGTGCGTAACGCGCCCGAACGCCAGAGGTTCACACGCTCTCGCGCCACAGCGGGAAACGCGCCAGCCGCTTTCCCGCAGGCACTACCGCATCGATCGCGCTGGCAGGCTGCAGGGCCTTCAGGATTGCCGGATCCGCTGCATCCATTCCGCCGGTCAGCGATCCGAATGCCGGGAGGATCACCCGCCCGCAGATTGCCCCTGCAGCATCCGGACCGTTGTGGCTCACCACGGCGCAGGGTCGGCGGATGTGGCGGTGGTGAATCTTCACCTGCACGCGCGGGTGGAAATGGCCGGAAAGTTCTGGCCGCGTTTCACCCTTTTTCGCCATGTGCCGCAGCACCATGCCCGCCACTTCCAGCTCAACGGCGATCGTGCCGCCACTGCTGGCTTCCATCGCGGGGTCGTGATTGCCGGTGATCCATACCCAGTCGGTGGCGCGGGTAAGAGCGGCCAGCATACCGCGTTCATGATCGCCCAGCGTTTGCGAGCCGTGCGAATCGTGGAAATTGTCGCCCAGCGTATAAACGCGCCGCGCACCGGTTTCGCGAACCGCCTCCGCCAGCCGTTCCAGCGTTTCGCGGCTGTCGTAGGGCGGCAGCAACTGGCCGTGACGTGCGAAGAAGCTGGCCTTTTCAAGGTGCAGGTCCGCCACCAGCAGCGCGTTTTCGCGCGGCCAGAAGAGCGCGCGCGACTTCGTCAGCACGAACTCGTCTCCGCAAAAGGGGAAGGCGAACGAAACGGGAACCATGGGTTCCACTTGCCGCCCGCGGCACGCTTTGGCAAGAGCCTATGCATGAACTGGACCGACCAAACCCAATCCGCCCGCCAATGGTTCGAAACCCTGCGCGACCGGATTTGCGCCGAGTTCGAAGCGATCGAGCGCGAAGCCGCATCGGATGCCGTATTCGAATACACCGCATGGGACCGCGAGACCGACGATGGCTCCGATGGCGGCGGGGGTATGCGCGGGGTAATGAAAGGCAAGGTGTTCGAAAAAGTCGGCGTGAATGTCTCTACCGTCTCCGGCGCGTTTTCACCTGAATTTGCCGGACAGGTGAACGGTGCCAGCGTGGATCATCCCGAGTTCACCGCTACGGGCATCAGCCTTGTCGCCCACATGGCCAACCCGCATGTTCCGGCCGTGCACATGAACACCCGCTTCCTCACTACGCAGGCGGCATGGTTCGGCGGCGGGGCGGATCTGAACCCGCCCATCGAATACGCCGATGATACGCAAGCCTTCCACGCCCGCCTGCGCGCAGCCTGCGCGGCGCACAACCCCACCTATTACGACCGGTTCAAGAAATGGGCGGATGACTATTTCTTCATCCCCCACCGCAACGTGCATCGCGGCGTGGGCGGCATCTTCTACGATCACCTGGAATGCGGCGATCTGGCTGCGTTCGAGCGCAATTTTGCCTTCACCAGGGACGTTGGGGAGGCTTTCCTCGACGCCTTCCCTGCCATCGTGAGGAAGCGCATGGACCATGACTGGACGCCTGAGGAGAAGGCCCGGCAACTGGAATGGCGCGGGCGCTACGTCGAATTCAACCTGGTCTATGACCGCGGCACGCTGTTCGGCCTGAAAACCGGTGGCAATATCGACGCGATCCTGATGAGCCTGCCGCCGGAGGTGACTTGGGGGTGATTTGCTGGGGCGCCTATTCTTCCGCGCCGTAAACCCGCACCCAGTCCACTTCCATTGCCAGTTCGCCAGCTTCGATCCTGTCAGCGGTCGATTTCGGCATGCCTTTGTAAGGCTCTTCGATACCGTTGATCTTGTAGGGGTAGATGCCGCCCACGGCGAAATTCAGCACCACGTATTGCGGATTGTCGAACACCCAGTCGCCGAAGAATTCGACGTTGGTTTTCGGCACGCGGAACGTGAGGCGATCGTCAACGAAGAACTCCACCCCTTCAGGGGTCCATTCGGCGGCGTAGACGTGCCAGTCGGTAACGTCGGTGCCTTCGGGAAAATACTGACGGTCCGCGATACCCGCGTCGCCTGAGTAGCCGGGGCCGTGGAGTGCCACGCCGGTCCAGTCGGCCTGGCCCACATATTCCATGATGTCGATCTCGCCTTCGCTGGGCCATTCGGCATCGGCCAGCAGCCAGAAGGCGGGCCACACGCCCATGGCATCGGGCATACGGATGCGGGCCTCCGCACGGCCATAGGTGAATTCGAAATTGCCACGGGTGTTGACCCTGCCGGAAATGAAGTCGGCATTGCGTTCTTCATTCGTATCCTCGCCGGGGCGATAGACCGGGCGCAGCACCAGCGCGCCGCCATCGGCACCGTCCAGACCCTGCACGAACTGGATCGTATCGGGCGAATTGACGTAGGCCTGTTCCTCCTCGTTCACCCAGAAATCCATGCCCACCGTGTTCCAGCGCGTGGGATCGAGGCGGTCGCCGGAGAACTCGTCGGAGAAGAGCAGCTCCCGCGCTGCTCCCGCGCCGCCCGAACCATCGGCCTGCGCCTGCGCGGCGTCGACTTCGGCCTCGGTAGCCGGTGCGGGATCGGCGGACTGGCCGCAAGCGGCAAGCGAAAGAGAAAGCGCGGAAAGGAGCAAGGTAGGCATGTTGTTCATGCAGCAATGCTTATCGCCTTGCTGCGCGCGTGTCACTATGTGAACGCTCACATCACCGCTGGATTTCGCCTTCCCTCTCCATCCGCGCGTATTCCTCTTCCATCAGGCTTTCCACGTCGGTCAGCGCCAGCCTGGAATCGCGCGTGGGGGAACTGCGATAGAGCGCACGCAGGTAGGATCGGTCGAACACGCTGAGACGCGTCACGTCGCGGGCAGGGCCGAATGCCCCCAGAACCGTGTCGAAGGCGAGATTTTCGTTCGGCTCTTCTGTCTTGGCGAGCGCGCGCATGGTGGCATAATCGGCCAGCGTCAGAGCATCCACCGTGCCCAGTTCTGATCGACGGAAAAGCACCACCGAGAACTCGATATCCTGCCGGATGGCGGTATTCGTGCGCGTCATCAGGGTGGTTTCGTTGACAGCGTCGGAATTTGCGCCCTGGACCGCTTCCAGACCGCCGCGATTTCGAATGCTGACGAGGTTCCAGCTGAGCGCCGCGCCATCCTGGTCTTCGATGCGCTCCCGCTCCCAATAGCCAAGCCCGCGGATGAGGAAATCGTTCTCGTCGCGCAGTTCCTTGAACGTTGCGTGCGGATCGTCGACCACGATCACCCAGACATTGGCCCCGCAGTTTTCGGTAGCGTCAACCTCCACACCGACCTGTTCGGCATTGTCGTAGATCCTGTCGATCACGAGCTGGGCGTTTTCCGGGGCGAGCCCCCAGACGCCCGGACAGATCGGCTTGTTGAAGCGCGCCAGCGGTTCCATTGCCGATGTGGCGCGTGGCGTGATGTCGCGCGTCTGGTCTCGCGCATCGGCACGGTCGACGTCGATCGTGCCCTCTACTACGATATCGTCATTTCCCGGATCGGCGTTCGCGCTATCCTGCGCATGTAGCGGCGCTGCAAGGACCGTAGCTGCGCTGCACGCAATGGCCGTGAAAATGTGGTGAGCGGAGCTTTTCATAATCAGGTTCCTTTGTCTGTGCTGCCCTGGTCTTGTTGAACCGCGGCGCAACCGATCCCTGCCGCTGCTGGCCGATAAAAGCATGAGCGTCGTGTGAGATATCGCTGAGATATCATATTTTGCACGCGATTGCCGACGAAATGCTGACTCTGCCCGACAATTTGCCTACAGGGATGGAAATCGGTCGCAAACCTCCCGGAGATTCCATGCGTATCCTTGCTATCGCACCAGTCCTGTTCATGCCTTTCCTCATGACCGCCTGCACGGCTGACGACCTGCCGGAACAGGAGCGAAAGGTGGCCCCCATCCTCACCACCGATGAAGCCCTGGATGAATTCACCTACGCCCGCCCGCTGGAGGCGCGGGTGACACACGTGGCGCTCGATCTCGACCTCGATTTCGAAGGCAAGCGCGTGGAAGGCGTGGCCACGCTGGATGTGGAGGCCGCAGAGGACGCGAGTGAGATCGTGCTCGATTCCGACGGGTTGATGATCGGCGGCATCACCGATGGCAATGGCAATGAACTCGACTTCACCGTCGGCGAGAGCGATCCCGAGAAGGGTGAACCGATCACCGTGCAACTGGGCGAACTGACCGGGCCGGGCCTGCAGCAGGTCGTCATCTCCTACGCCAGCGGGCCGGAGGCCGAGGCGTTGCAATGGCTCTCGCCCGAACAGACTGCAGGCGGCGAGTACCCGTTCGTTTTCAGCCAGGGACAAGCGATCCTCAACCGCACGTGGATCCCCACGCAGGACAGCCCCGGTATTCGCCAGACCTGGGAAGCGCGCATTACCGCGCCCAAGCCGCTTAATGTGGTGATGAGCGGCATCAGTCGCGGTGAGCCCGAAGACGTCGGCGAGAACCGACGCGCGTTCGAATTCGTGATGGAAAACTCGATCCCGCCCTACCTGATCGCGATTGCCGCCGGGAACATCGAATTTGCCGAACTGGGTCCGCGCTCCGGCGTCTGGGCAGAGCCAGAAGTGCTGGAAGAGGCCGCCGCGGAACTGACCGATACCGAGGCAATGATCGACGCGGCGGAAGAAATTTACGGCACCTACCGCTGGGGGCGCTACGACATGATCGTGCTGCCGCCCGCCTTCCCTTACGGTGGCATGGAAAACCCGGTGATGACCTTCCTCACACCCACCTTCATTGCAGGAGACCGTTCCAACACCGGACTGATTGCGCACGAACTGGCGCATAGCTGGTCTGGCAACCTCGTCACCTATTCCAGCTGGCGCGACGGCTGGCTGAACGAAGGCGTCACCTCATATTTCGAAAGCCGTATTTCGGAAGCCGTATTCGGGGAGCAGCGCGCCAATCAGGAATATGCGTTGAGCTATGCCAGCCTGATCGAAGCCATCGAAGAAAACGGTCCGGACAACCCCAACACCGCCATGCGCACGCCCGAAGGGATCAGTCCATTCGAGACGGTTGGTCCGGCCATTTACGACAAGGGCACGGTTTTCCTGCGCACGGTGGAGAACATCCTTGGCCGCGAACGCTTCGACGAATTCATGCGCGGCTGGTTCGATCGCCACGCTTTCCAGCCTGCCACCTCCGAGATGTTCCTGTCCGAACTGCGCGAATACGTGATCGACGGTGACGAGGAGCTCGAAGAGCAACTGATGCTGGATGAATGGGTCTATGGCACCGGCCTGCCTGAAAACGCCATCGCCCCGGATCCGCAGGCCTTTTCCGAGGTCGATAGCGCCGCCCAGTCCTATGGCGCCGATGGCACCATGCCTGACAGCGCCACGTGGCGCGGCTGGACCGGGGCGGAACAACAACGCTTCCTGCAGGAATTGCCGGAAGATATGTCCGACCGCCAGCTGGCTGCCCTGAACGAGCGGCTCGCCTTGTCGGAATCCGGCAATAACGAGGTGCTGTTCCTGTGGCTGGAAGCTGCATTGCGTAACGAATACCAGCCGGCGGTAACGCAGGCGGAAACCTTTCTTGCCGAAGTCGGCCGCAACAAGTTCGTTGAGCCCCTGTTTGCCGCCCTTTGGGAAACCGGCAGCTGGGGTCAGCCCATCGCCACGCGCATCTACGGTGAAACGCGCAGCGGCTATCACAGCTACACCCGCGGCAAGGTGGACGCGATCGTCGGGCGGGAAAGCTGAGGGTCCTGCTGGCTGTGAGGGGAACACCCTGACAGACAATTGCGACATGGCTGCACTGTTTGCACTTGCCGAAATGCTCGGTGCCCCGCACATTCATTAAACGATGTTGCGCCAGTACGAACTTGTTGAACGGGTCAAGGAGTACGACCTCACCGCCGACGAGGCGCTGTTGAATCGCGCCTATGTCTACACCGTGCAGAAGCACGGCAGCCAGAAGCGCGCCAGCGGCGATCCCTATTTCAGCCACCCGGTGGAAGTCGCCGGCCTGATGACGGACCTGAAGCTGGACCAGGAAACCATCATCACAGCGCTGCTGCACGATACGGTGGAAGATACGCTCGCTACCATCGATGATATCGAGAAGCACTTCGGCCCCGATGTCGCGCGACTGGTGGACGGCGTTACCAAGCTTTCGAAGATCGAGCAGATGGCCGAGAACGAGCGGGCGGCTGAAAACCTGCGCAAGTTCCTGCTGGCGATGAGCGAAGACCTGCGTGTGCTGCTGGTGAAGCTGGCTGATCGGCTGCACAACATGCGCACGCTTCATCATATCAAGAAGCCGGAAAAGCGCCGCCGCATCGCGCGCGAAACGATGGATATCTACGCTCCGCTGGCAGAGCGTGTGGGCATGTATGAATACATGCGCGAGATGCAGTTGCTTGCCTTCGAGCAGCTGGAGCCGGAAGCCTACGACACGATCACCAAGCGACTGGAACAGCTACGCCAGTCCGATGCCGGGCAGGTGGATCGCATCGCGCTGGATATCAAGCAGGCGCTGGCCGCTACCGGGCTGGAGGTAGAGGTCTGGGGGCGCGAGAAGCATCCCTATTCGATCTGGCGTAAGATGGCCGAACGTCATCTGCCATTCGAGCAAGTGACCGATATCATGGCATTCCGCGTGCTGACCGACAATGTGGAGGATTGCTACGCCGCGCTGGGCGTGTTGCACACGACATTCCAGTTCGTGCCGGGGCGCTTCAAGGATTATATCTCCACGCCCAAGAACAACGGCTACCGTTCGCTCCACACCACGCTGTTCTATGACAAGTCGATGCGCGTAGAGGTGCAATTGCGTACGCGCGAGATGCATCGCACCAACGGCTTTGGTCTTGCAGCGCACTGGGCCTACAAGCAGGGTGGCCGGCATGACGGGCAGGTGGCCTGGCTGCGTGATCTCATCGAAATCGTGGATGCCAGCCACGATGCTGAAGAGCTGCTGGAACACACCAAGCTGGCGATCTACCAGGATCGCATCTTTGCCTTCACGCCGAAGGGGGCGCTGTTCCAGTTGCCCAAGGGCGCAACAGCGGTAGATTTTGCTTTCGCCGTTCACACCGATCTTGGCGCGCAGACGGTGGGCGCAAAGATCAACGGTCGGCACATGCCGCTGCGCACGCCGCTGGGCAATGGCGACGTGGTGGAAATCATCAAGAGCAAGAACGCAGAGCCGCAACTCTCGTGGCTGGGTTTTGTCGTCACCGGCAAGGCGCGCGCATCGATCCGCCGCGCCGTACGCGCCAAGGAGCGCGCCGAAATCGCCGAGATCGGCGCGAAGCTATACGACGAGATCACCGAGCGCCTGCCTGCCAAGGTGGGCAAGAAGGCCATGAAGCAGGCGGTAGAGCGGTTGGACCTCAATGATGTGGACGATCTGATGCATGCGATCGGCGCTGCAAAGCTGTCCGACCGTGAAGTGATGGAAGCGCTGATCCCCGGCAGCACCGCGGACATGCCCGAAGAGGCCGAACAGGAACGTGCGATTTCGATCAAGGGTCTTACTGCGGGGGTCGGCTTTGATCTCGCCGATTGCTGCCACCCTGTTCCCGGGGACCGGATCGTGGGTCTGCGCCGTCCGCACGAAACCGTGGAAGTTCATGCGATCGACTGTCTGCAACTGGTCAACGGGGTGGATGCCGACTGGGTCGACCTTTCATGGGGTGAACGATCCCACGGGGCTATCGGGCGGCTGAATGTCGTGCTGTACAACAGACCCGGCGCGCTGGCCGAAATGGCAGGCGTTTTCGCCCGCAACAACGCCAATGTCATCCACCTTGAACTGACACAGCGCGACGATCCCTTTCATACCTACCTTCTCGACCTGGAAGTGCAGGATCTGGCGCACCTGACCCGAATCATGAGCGCCCTTCGCGCAACGGACGCGGTCGCCCAGGCGGAGCGGGTTTAAGCGCAGCCCGATCTGATGCGCGATCGCTGATCGCAATCCTCCGGGAACGCCGGTTTTTCCGCCCCAAGTGTCATCCGGCCGATGCAAAGTCAGTCAATCATGCGCCGAACCGGCACGTGCACGCTGCACACGTCCACCCCGCCGGCAGGCTGCTTATAGAACGCATCGTCGCGATTGGCCCGCACGTCGACGTAGCGGGCGAACGTCTCGCTTCTGGTATCAAGATATTGGTAAGAGGGCGGGGCATCCATTTCGCTTGCCAGTCGAACTGACACGATAGGCGTGCGCAGTTCTGCCTCATCCTCGGTGTAGAAGCCCAGATCACCGGAGCCGCGTGGCAGGCTGGAGAGATGCTCTATCCCCTCGATCACACGGCCTACCACGGCAAGGTTGCGATCCATGTGCCGCTGCGGCTGGCCGATGATGGTGTAAAGCTCCGCCCCTGTTCCAGTGTCGGGCGCATAACCTCGCGCCACGCCGATGTAGCCATAGCAATGAACAGGCGAGATCGCGGTGTAAGACACTGAGATCGGCCAGCCCGTCTGAAACGTCGCCCCTTCGGTATAGGGATCGGTTTGTAGCAGCACCATAGGCGGCACGATCATGCGAACCGCGATGGGATTGATCGCCTCGCCGGCCTCGCGCCTTGCTTCGCGGGCGGCGTCGGCTCTCGCATTCGTCATTTCCGCTTGCATCCGCTCGCGAGCGCGTTCGAGAAATCCTTTGGAAAGTGTATCGTATGCCGCCGATCCCTTCATGAGGGCGAAGGGGTGATCCGGTGAACGGACTTCATCCGGCAACGCTTTCCCCTCCGTCACATCGCCCCACTGCGCGACGTAATTATCCTGCACCCGGTAGACGCTTGTCCGGTCCCACCAGTGAGCGCGGGCAAGAATACGGATATTTTCCACCCATGGCTGGCTGAACGGTGCGGGAGCCAGCTGGATGACGACGGTGCGCCCATTGCCCCGCGCATCGGGTGCAAGCTCCATCATTAGCAGGTCTTCAGGTGCAATGCTGAGCCATTCCTCCGTGCTGGCCGACGCGACCACCGAAGAAGGGGTAACAGGCTCGCTGCTATCCTGCGCAAAGATCGGCGCGGCAAAGGCAAGGGCGGACACGGTCAGAATACGTTTCATGCCCCGCACCTTGCCACGCCCCGGCGGCGCGTCAATCCTGCTGGCGGCCCATCGCTTCGTCTATCCGCACCTCGCGTTCGCGCGGCATAAAGGCAGGCGCGGGTTCGTTTCCTGCAGCAGCATCCATTTGAGTAGCGGTTTTCAGCAGGAATTCGCGCACCCTGCAATGCATTGTCCAGCCCACCTTGGGATCCTTTGCCCACAGGCATGCGCGTGCGACCATTGCTTGGGGCGTGTGGTCGATGACCTCGAGCTTGGCCTCCTCCTTCTTGATGATATCGTCGGCATCTTCGACGAAGCTCATCAACTTCTTGCGCAGTGCTTCCACGTCGGCACGATGATCGAGATAGACGGGTATGCGCATGATCAAGGCGGGTTCCTGCTTGGTCCAGTTCTCGAAGCTGGAGCCGACGAATTCGGCAACAGGTGCCATCACGCGCCGATCGTCCCAGGTGCGCAGCCGAAGGTGGGTGAAGCCGATTTTCTCCACGTAGCACCACTGGTCTTCGTAATAGACCGCATCACCGATGCGCGCCGTCTTGGCAAAGGCGATCTGCATGCTGGCCATTATGTCACCCAGAACCTTGCGCGCGGCAAAGGCGAGCACCAGGCCCAGCACGCCCGCGCCTGCCAGCAGGGAGAAGCCGAGCGTCTGGGTGATATTGCTTTGCACCAGCACGATGCCGATCCCAGCCACCATCACCAGTACGATGATAAGGCGCCGTATGGCGGAGGCCTGGGTGTAGAAGTCCCGGCTTTGCTCGTTCTCGGGTTTCTCGATCTTGCTGGCGTTGCGATCGGTGGCGAGGTCCAGCATAGCTTCTACCACCGTCACGATGATGGCCCCGATGGCGATAACGATCAGGGTAAGTTGCAACGGGCCCAGAAGATCTTCAACCGGCCCGGAGAACGTGAAGAGCACGTTGCGCATGATGGCAAAGCTGCCCGCCAATGCCAGCAACGTTACGGGCATCTGCACTGCGCGCAGTATCCTGCCGCCCATGCTGTCCTCGTCACACCGTTTTTTTCCGGCACCAATAGCCTTGTAGGTCAATATAGCGGCAAGAAAGGCCAGCAGCAGCACCAGCGGAATGGCGATGACCTCCCACCAGGCAAGCGTCCAGAAAGCCTGCTGCCGCAGTGTATTTGGCAGACTCAATTCGAAGTCGGTGGGGCCGAAACGTTCATAGAGTTCGGGCAGATTGCCCACGCTCTGACGGCTGAACATCCACACCGGTTCGCCGCCCGGCTCCTGCAGACGTGCGATGCTGACAGGAACGCTGCGCCGATCCAGCTTGAGATAAGCCAGCGTGATATGCCGCCGCTCTGCGCCTGCCATGGGGTTCTTGTTGCTGGCAGCGGTATCCACCGCATCGGGCCGATCGGGCAGGTCTGCCCAGGTTATGGCAATTGAACGGTTGGCGATCTCGTACATCATCGCTGCAAGGTTTTCGGCTTGCATGCCCTGTTGCCGGGGCGACAAGTTTGTCATGTCGAGCGCGGTTGCCGCCCGTTCCCATTCTCCGGCTTCCGCAGCGGCAAAGAAGCTTTCGAGCAAGGCTTGCGGTGTATCGAGTTCCAGCGGTTCGCCCGGCGCAGCAAGGCCCGGGTTTAGCTGGTCCACCTCATAAACATAGGGCTCCGACCCGCTGGGGACTTGCCGATCTTCCTGCGCGACTGCTGGCGCGGCAATCGCAGTGAAAACAAGGGCAAACAGCCCAGCGAGCGTGCAAAATATCCGTTCCATCCTGCCAGATGTTACGCACCGAAGCGCCGATGGGTCCGAGATGCCGTTAAAGCACCTGGTTTTCCAGCGCATGCATATCGTCATCCGAAAGACCGAAGTGGTGTCCGATCTCGTGGATGAGGACATGGGCAACCAGGTGTTCGAACGTTTCGTCTCCACGTTCGCACCATTCCAGCAGTATCGGCATTCGGAACAGGCGAATGCGGTCGGGCATGGTGCCCGAATGCTCGATACTTCGTTCGGTCAGCGGAAGGCCCTCGTAAACGCCCGTAAGCTCAAAGGCGTGGTCAATGCCCATTTCCGCGAGCAATTCATCTTCGGCAAAATCCTGAACCTGGATTACCACATTGCCCAGATGCTGGGCGAATGTTTCGGGAAGGCGATGATAAGCAGCACGCGCGGCATCTTCCATGTCCTTGATGGAGGGTGCAAGACCGATGGGATGGTTCATGCTGTTCGAATAGGGCGTTCAAAACGCCATGTCATTACGCTGCTTGTCATTGGCCGATACCTTCGCTAGGTGCGCGCCTTCTGCCAAGACAGGCATGCGGAGCGGTGGCCGAGTGGTCGAAGGCGCACGCCTGGAAAGTGTGTATACGGTAACCCCGTATCGTGGGTTCGAATCCCACCCGCTCCGCCACCATACCAGTCTCACATAGCCCCAGATTGTCTCTGAAGACCGCAGAATTGCTGGATTTTTCCGTTTGCGCTTGTTTCAGATGTTCTCTATATGTTTTCCTTTATCTCGCACGAAGTGTGGGGAAAAGTGTGGGGAAATATTCGAGACGATGGAAGGTTTGGCGGAGGAATGGGAAACCTAACTGCGACGGGATTGAGAAATCTGCGTGAGGCTGGCCGGTTCTCGGACGGTGGAGGATTGATTCTATTTCGCAACAAGTCTGGGAAGGCTAGCTGGATTGTCAGGGTTCAGGCGAACGGGCGAAGGCGCGATGTAGGAATTGGTTCGTATCCAGATGTCTCGCTTGCTGATGCACGTGAACTGGCTGCGAGCGTCCGAAAGCTTGCGAAGGCCGGCGTCGACGTGGTTGCGGAACGGAAGAAGGAACGAGAGGTAATCCCGACTTTCCGCGAGGCTGCGGCAAAGGTACACGCTGAACACAAGAAAGGTTGGAAGAACGGTAAGCATCAGGATCAATGGATATCGACGCTCGAAGCATACGCATATCCACACTTCGGAGATGCCTTGGTCTCTGACATCGAGGCTCCGGCGATCCGTGATGCTTTGGCCGAAATCTGGCTGGAAAAACCTGAAACAGCTCGGAGAGTGCGTCAGCGCATCGGGACCGTGCTCGATTGGTCCTTCTCGAAAGGCTTCCGTTCAAGCGAAGCACCCATGCGCTCGATCTCGAAAGGCCTGCCGAGGCAGTCACGAAAGTCGGGTCACTTTGCGGCGATGCCATTTGTCGATGTTCCAGCTTTCCTTGCCAGACTGCGCCAACGATCCTCGGTCGGGCGCCTCGCCCTTGAATTCCTGATCCTCAACGCGTCGCGATCGGGGGAAGTCCGGAATGCCGTTTGGTCGGAGTTTGATCTGAGGCGCGGCGTCTGGATCATCCCAGCGGAGCGGATGAAGATGGGTGAAGAGCATCAGGTCCCACTTACTCGCCAGGCGTTACAAGTGATCGAACGCGCAAAGGTCTTCCGGATCGAAGCCAGCGACCTCGTTTTTCCCGGTCAACGACGCAAGAGTCCACTGTCCGACATGACCTTGCTCAAGATTTTGAGAGATATGGAACTGGACGTGACTGTCCATGGCTTTCGCTCATCGTTCCGCGATTGGGCGGCTGAAGAGACTTCTTTTCCAGGTGAGGTCGCGGAGGCTGCCTTGGCACATGCTGTCCAGAATCGCGTTGAGGCGGCCTATCGCAGGACGGATTTTTTCGAGAAGCGGCGCAAGCTCATGGCAGAGTGGGCAAAGTTTTGCGCGAAAGGTAAATGATCTCTACTCGGCCAGAACGCCCAACCAATCTACTTGCAGACGATCGAGTCCAACGATTTGGCCCTCGGCGGTTACTTCTTCGCCGATCTGGTCGTTGTCAGGTTCGAAGTCGTCTAACACCCAATGATCGCCCGCCTCGGTTACGATGGCGAAGCCACGTGGCAGATGTTCAAGCCGCCCAGTGATCCGCTTTCGATTCGTGCTCATGACGGCCTGTATGCCATCCAACGCTGCAAAACGCTCGTGACATATGCGGGTGTTTCCCGATTTCTCGGGATGCCACCAGCGCGAGCAACTGCGCCCGGACCAGCATTATAGGCGGCAAGCGCCAGATGGACGTCGCCAAAGCGGTCCAGCATCTCCCGCAGATAACGTGCACCGCCATCGATGTTCTGAACGGGGTCGTGCCGGTTGTGGACGCCAAGCTCGCGGGCGGTTGCTGGCATTAGTTGGGCAAGTCCGGCAGCGCCAGCAGGGCTAATTGCCATCGGATTGAAACGAGACTCGGCCCAAACCAAAGCCTGCATCAGTCCTGGCGGGAGACGATACCGAACCTCAGCTTCCCTGATCAGTGGCTCGTAAAGTGCTTCACGATAGGATGCGGGGAGCAGCCCCGTTGATGGCGTTTGGTCTTCCTGATCACCAGCGGGGGTAGGCTGTTCATAGTGATGTTCCAGCAGCGCGAACTCCTGCGCTTGTGCGCAAGGCGCCATGATACTGGCGCTCGCCATTATCCCGATCATCAATGCCAGCCTCATCCTTCATACTCCTATCGCTTGCAGCGAATCGGAATAGAACATAAATAGAACATGTAGGAAAGAAGATCGTCCGTCCCGACAGTGAGAGGGGAGGATAGCGGTCAAGGGGGACCCGAGCCTGCGAAGGAGCCCTTATGCCCGTTGCGACGACAAGCCATCCACTCGCCGAGACGGCCAGGCGCATCTGTGAAAGCCGTGGCGGCAAATGGTCCGGCACCAAGGGCATGGCCTGCTGCCCTGCGCATGATGACCGCACGCCGTCTCTGAGTGTGTCGCTCGGCCGACAGGCCATCCTCTTCCACTGTTTCGCGGGATGCGATCAGCAGAGCGTGCTGGCTGCTCTGGCGCGTGAAGGTTTCGAGGCACCGGCGCTTTTTTCAGGTTCTGCGACCATCAACGAACCCGAATCGACCAGCACCCGCAAACCCTCGGCGGTAGCGCTGAGGATCTGGCGCGATGCACAGCCACTGCGTGCCAGTCCGGCAAAGGCATATCTTGAAAGCCGCGGCATTCTCGCCGCATCTCCTGCGCTCCGCTTCCATCCACGAACCCCGCTTGGTCCGAAGGGTCGCACCCGCTTTTTGCCGGCCATGATTGCGGCAGTCAGCCTCGACGCGGGGCCGATCGCCGTCCATCGCACGTTCCTTTCGGGCAATGCCAAGGCCGACTTCGACAGGCCGAAACGCGCGCTCGGCGCGCTCGGCGAAGCTGCTGTCCGCCTCTTCGCTCCGGTCTCCGGCAAGCTCGGCCTTGCCGAGGGGATCGAGAGCGCAATGTCGGCCTATGCTCTTACCGGCATTCCCGTCTGGGCAACCCTGGGCAATGAGCGCTTCGGCCTCGTGAGCGTGCCCGAGAGCGTGACCGAGCTTCACCTCTTCGTCGATCACGATGTTGGTGGTGAGCTGGCTGCATCGCGTGGCCTTGCAGCCTATGCGCGCGATGGTCGAACGATCGAGGTCAGCAAACCATCCTCACGCGACACCGATTGGAACGATGAACTGACCGCATGGCTGCGCCGCAAAGCGGCGCGGTAGAGGAGAGGGGGGCTTCTCAAATTCCTGATCCGGCAGAGGGCGTGTCCCGATGCCTTCATCAGGAGGACGAATTGCCATGTTTCAATCAGACCTGTTTCCCGCCGGCGAGCAATTGTCGTCAATGCCTTTGGCCTACGCCATCGGCACCCGAGTTGCCGAGGTTCTCGCTTCGGGACGTCATCTTACACGCGCCGACATTTCCGGGCTGTTCGCCGACGAGACCGGCGTCCAGGACTGGGGAAGCGCCTGGACAATCGACGACTACAACAACGCGGTCGAGATCGGCGCGTTGCTCTGGCTTCGTGAAGCTTCGCGCATCGATCTGGCGACAAGCGTGCACGAGGCCGAAGCGCAGTTTGGCTGGCTCGAAGCAGCCTTGCCGCCGCGGCAGGTGCGCAGCGAAACACAGGTCGAGCTCCAGCAGTTCTCGACCCCGCCGATGCTGGCCTGGCTGATGGCAAAGGCCGCAGCTGTCTCTGTGCAAGACAAACTACTCGAACCGTCCGCAGGCAATGGTGCGCTTGCCGTATGGGGCAGTGTCCAGAACGCTCCAATGATCCTCAACGAGATCGATCCGGCAAGACGAGATAGCCTGGGCCATATCTTCCCTTCGGCCACGATCACTTCGCATGACGGGGAACTGATTGCCGACCTGCATCGCGGCCCCGCTCCGTCGATCGTGCTGATGAACCCGCCGTTCGCTCACAGCCTGGAACGCGGCAAGGACGGTGAGACCGCTATGCGTCACCTACGCGGTGCAATCCGGGCGTCAGCCGCTGGGGCGAGGATAGTCGCGATCATGCCCGAAGGCTTCGACGCTTCAACCTTCGCCAAGGAACAGGACGAAGCATCGCTCCTGCTCAATGTCCGCTTGCAGCAGATGTTTCGTCGGACAGGGACGGGGATCGCCGTTCGTCTGGTTGTGTTCGATAAGACGCCGACTGCGTCCTCGCCTGCGATCACCGAAGATACTGCCGACCTCATCTCGCTCCACGAGCTTATCACTGCGCTTCCGCCACGCGTACAGACCTCCGCCAACATCCATCGCCTGCCGCTCGGCAAGCCAGTGCGCCTCGTTTGCAAGACTTCGACCCAAAGCGCGCTGGTTCGGCCGGTGGCGCCGTTCGCCGCGACACCAGCAGCCACGGCGAATGCGATCGACCTTGCCTATTCGGTCCTCGCCGACCCCGCGCCTGTGCCCGAACAGGCAGGCATCTACCTGCCTTATCGGCCCAGCCGCATCGCCTTCGAAGATGCGCCGGTCCATCCCACCCCGCTCGTGGAATCGGTCGCCATGGGCTCGGTCGCGGCCCCCATTCCCGAAGCTAAGCTTCGTCTTCCTGCAGGTTGGCAGGCCGACAGCCTGCTGTCCGAAGCGCAGTGCGAGACACTCGTATACGCTGCCCAGGCATTCGCACGCGATCTTCCGGGCCAGTTCCGGCCGAGCCAGGAAGGCACCTCGCTCGAATTGTCCGAGGACGGCCAAGCCTACCGTCAGGGCTTTTTCCTCGGCGACGGGACCGGTGCGGGCAAGGGGCGGCAGATCGCAGCGGTGATCATGGACCGTTGGCTTGCAGGCGAGCGGCGTAATATCTGGATCACCAAGAACGAGGCGCTGCTCGAAGACGCACGCCGCGACTGGGAAGCGCTCGGTGGGTTGCCGCTCGATCTCCAGCCGCTCTCGCGCTGGAAACTCGGCCATCCGGTAACGATGTCCGAAGGCATTCTCTTCGTCACCTATCCGACGCTACGCTCGGGACGCGCCGAAGATACGCGCCTTGACCAGATCCTTGCCTGGGCGGGCGAGGATTTCGACGGCGTGATCGCTTTCGACGAAGCCCACGCCATGGCCAATGCGCTCGGGGGCTCATCGACCCGCGGCAAGGTCAAGGGTTCCGAACAGGGCATGGCGGGTCTGAGGCTGCAGAACCATCTGGCGCGCGCCCGCGTCCTTTACGCTTCGGCCACCGGCGCTTCGGATATTGCCAACCTTGGCTACACCTCCCGGCTTGGCATCTGGGGACCCGAGACCGCCTTTCCGACCCACGAGGCGTTCATGACCGAAATCCGCGCTGGTGGTGTGGCAGCGATGGAGCTCGTCGCCCGTGACCTTAAGGCCCAGGGCCTCTATCTCGCCCGTGCACTGTCCTTCGCCGGGGTCGAGTACGAAATCCTCGAACACAGCCTGACCGAAGCACAGGTGCGGATCTACGATGCCTATGCCGAGGCATGGGCAATCATTCACCGCAACCTCGAAGCCGCGCTCGAAGCAACCCGTGTGGTCGACGAGGACAGCGGCGATACGCTCAATCGCAACGCCAAGGCTGCGGCGCTGTCGATCTTCGAAGGCACCAAGCAGCGCTTCTTTGCCCAGCTCCTGCTCTCGATGAAACTGCCGAGTCTGATCCCTGCGATGGAAGCAGCGCTTGGCGCAGACCATTCGGTTGTCGTGCAGCTGGTCTCGACCGCCGAGGCCATGCTCGACCGACGCCTCGCCGACCTCACCGACGAGGAGCGAGAAGCGCTCGATATCGATCTGTCCCCGCGTGAATACGTCTAATGCTGAGCTCAGCATTAGACATATTCTTTGCAGTCGCAGTTTATGTCGAGCGTCGCAGCCGGAGGCGCGGGATTGCGTCGGTTCGTCATGATTTTACT
>CANKZR010000004.1 GCA_947488625.1 uncultured Sphingomonadaceae bacterium
TTGCTTCAACCGCGCTCATGCGCAACAAAGCGGCTAGGCTCTAATCCCAGCTGGGGGAAAGCTGGGGGTCACGTCACTTCCACTACAAAAGACATTTTCGGAAAATGTTGTGCAGCGCAATCGGCGAGATTGTGATGCATGATATTGAGATATCTATGGATCAGTTGAAAAGACAGCAGCTTGTCTCGGAACTGAATGCTCTTTCCGCGAACAGGAATGCACTCGCTCATACCTACCTGAAGGGGGTAACACAGAACATAGATGCACCATCACGGACGTTTGCCAGATTTGAAATTACTTACGCGAGTTTGAAAGAATTTGAAAAGGAAGTATTGGCTCGCGTTTAGCTCATTGAATCCTGCCCATGTGCGACCATCCTGCCTGACGTGATCCCGAGCTTTCCTCTAGCTGGGATTAGAGTCAGTGGTTGTTTTGCGCATAAGCGCGGTTGAAGCAACGGGCTGCGTAGCGGAGCCCGCGGGATGTAGGGAAGCAGGCCATTGCTTATCAATTTCGGCGGCGAACGCCGCCGGTGTTGCGTAACCGAGGGCCGAGTGCGGTCTCGCCCGGTTGTAGTCCTCGACCCAGGCAGCGATCTCGACGCCATCATGAGCAAGACTGGGAACAGCGTCTCGTTCAGCAGCTCGTCGCACAGTCGGCCGACGCGATTTAGTGCGACTCCACGCCCATCTCCCGCACCATCCCAGGACCGCATTGCAGGTCAGCTCGGTGCTGTTGTCGCTGACGATCTTGCCAGGCTTGCTTGTAATCGGACGGCTCCATATTGGCGCGGATCTTGTCCGCCGCCTTGACCAGCTCGGCCTCGGAACCGAGGTCGCCGCCCCTAGAACTGTCTGCTTTCTTTGCCATTCTCACTCCTCTAACCGTGCGGTCAAGGCAGCGATAGCAAGCCAGTAATGGTCTCTTTATGCCGAACTACGGTAAATTGGGGCGGAATTACTCGATGTCATCAACGAACATCGATCAGTGGGGCGCAATCCGAAAACTGCGCCCCGTCCTGAAGCATATGCGGCTAAGACTGGGTAACCAATTCGTGGAGTCCGTTCTCTAGCTCAATCGAATAGTCGATCAGGATGGGCACCAACGCAAGATCCGGTCGCCGACGCAGGAAGCCAGAGATCAGACCAATTGCCGCGGGCTTGAAACGCAAGCCGTCGTGTCCTTGCGCAATGAGCCACCCGATTTTAGCGAGCGAAAGCAGAAGGCAATCGAGCTCGACATGGTCACGCAAGGCCAACCATTCGGCTGCTTGTCTGGGGCGCGAGACTGTTGGTTTCGCGGCAACCAGCTCCTCCGGAATCCCCAAGCGCAACAGAACCTGGCTCAAATGAGACCATGTGCGTCCGCCTCCTTTCAGCATCAGGCACAGGTCGAGATGCGGCCGGGGGCCCTTACGACCAGGCTGATCAATCAGCTGCGGTGGCAGCGGCAATCCGTGCGCCATACTCGCAAGCACGAGCACGGGAATATCGGTCGCCAAGCCCCCGAATGTGAGCACCGGCGTATCGGCCCGGGCTCGCAGGTAATCGAAAAGCTGTGCGACCACCGCCTGTTCGTCACCCCAGTCGTGTTCGGTCCACGATGCCACTTCGCCTGTGGCGACGCGGCCCTCGGAGTCCACCGAGAACTCGAACACGGACGCGGCCATCACGCGCTTAACGGCCGTAGCCCGCCGGTTGGATTTCGGATCCATCGCCCTGTGAGCTTCATAGAGATGCTCGTCCCAATACATTTCGAGGTCCAAAGCGAGGTAAGTATTCGTTTTCATGTGCCTTTTCCTTTCAATCAGTGTTCGGCACTTTTAACTGTCTTCAGAAAGGGAGCGGGCGAGCCCGCTCCAGAACCCGCCAAGCTTCCCACGCGGCGTAGAGATGCGTCCGCTCATCGCGATCGTGAAGAAATCCGATAGCCGTCAGCCAGACGGCCTGGGCTCTCTCGGCAGCTTCGCGCTTCGCCTGCAGAAGGTTCGGAGCTCGGTCGCTGACCATGAGGCCATGCTCGCGGCCGAGCCGGGCGAGCGTCTTTTCGGACGCTCGAATGACGTGGCGCTGAAGCGGTGGCAGGTCTGCCGTGCCAGGCAGCTCCTCATAGGAGGGGTATCGGCGGCGGCGATATCGCTCCCGGTGATCGACCGAAAAAGGCCGGCACCCGATCACATAGGTGTGGCGGTGCAACAGGCAGCGCACATGCGCACCGGACGCTCGCCAGTCGCCGTCCGGGTCGAAGGTGACGTGAGTCGATGCGAACCGGGCCTCATTGTCACTCGTTCGCTCGACCGAAAATGTGGCGAGACAGACAATCGGTTCGGCCGGGTCTTCAGCTTCGGTGGTGCTGGCCATCCGCACCGTCGAAATGGCCAAGACGTGGTTTGGGTGTTCAAGCATGGGTGTCTCCCCCCATGCGCCGCGGGCGGCATCTCCAGAGAGACACCGCCCGCAAGCGACTGGGTTTTCAGGATGGGGTTGTGGGTTACGCGGCCATGCTGTCAGGGCCGGTCTGGAAGATCACGACTTGCGGATCCCAAGTAGCATTCTTGCCGGTTTCACCCTCAAGCGCGGCTTCGTAACGCCGCTCGGCTGCTCTCAATGCCTTTGTCAGCTTCGCTGCCGGTGGTGCCTTCGTTTCGATCAGCTGAAAGCGGCGATCGATGGTAAAGCACCGCTTTCCATCGGTGGTGATCAGTTCCAGCGGCTTGGATTTGCTCCGCTCCACCATCTCGACCTCAAAGAGGTCTGCTCCGGCCGGGGTCCTATACACCAGGATGGTCTGGTCCACATCGTAGGCCGAGACGCTTTCGTAACAATGCAACAAGGTATCGCAGCGATCGAGGATCGCTTTCTTGGCGATGCCGACGAGGATCTCTTCATTCTGTGCATCCACTGCAGCAAAGTTCAATCCAGCTGTGAGAGGCGCTACGTGAGGGAAGCCCATGCATTTGCGCAGGGCGGCCATACGCTGCTTACGATGCTGCACGCCGCGATCGGTTGTATTCGTCATTTTTGAAGTCCTTCGATTGAGGTTGCGGCCGTATTCGGCCGGAGCATTTTTTCCTTCCCGGATCCTGCTCACCCTCTTCGATCCTTCCGAATCTGACGCCGCTGGTTGCCCAGCGACGCCAGCGGTCGGTGTCAGTCCTTCACGTGGCGGGTATGCCACGTCATGGTTTGCTGTGCGGGCCGGACACCCGGAGCGATGCGCAGAAGCAAGGCCAGCTCCGCGTGCACATCCACCTGCGCGATTTCGGTCCACCAGACCTTCTGGCGCGGGTTCCAGCGATAGCCGAACCGCTTGAGTTCGTGCCGCGTCTCGTAGGGCGCGCGCTCGGCGAAGATGCGAGTGGTCGGCTCCTGCGCGGTGCGCAGAGCCTCGGCCAATACGGTTTCTCCGGTCGATAATTCGCTGTCGAGCAATGCCAGTAGTGCTTCAACATCGGCGATCGCATCATGTGCGGTTGGTGCGAACAGGCCTTGCTGCATCAGCAAATGGCCGAGCTTCGCGCCATCGAACCCGTGACCCAACCAGTCGACGTCGCGGAAGGAGCAGATCCATGGCAGGTGCTCGATGCCAGGCAATAAGCGCCTGCAAAATCCAGAGTCGAAGCCAGCGTTGTGGGCGAGCACTGCCTCGGCCTGGCAGATGAATTCGGTCAGCGCAGGTTGCTTGATCCGCTTGCCGCGAACGGCGAGATTGTCGATGCCGGTGAGCTTCGTGATTTTGGCAGGTATTTGTCGCCCGGGGTCCGCGAGGCCTGTGCCGTGGTCGACCACCCGCAGGATGCGTCCGTCCTGTGAGACATCGACGATCGCGACGGCGATCTGGATTACATTGTCCCGCGAGGGATCTAGGCCATCGGTTTCGACATCGACGATGGCAAGCCGGGTCGCCACGGGTTCACTGGTGGCCTTCGGCCAGTCATCGATGCGCGGTATCCTGTGAAGAGGGCGCACAGATGCGGCGCTGTCCGTGCGTGACCGTTCGGTCGGTATTGTATTCATATTCAGTCCTCATCTTGATGATGAGGACAGCCGAAGGCATTTTCCTTCTCCTACTGTCCTCATGGGACAGCGGCCGATCAGCAGATATTTGATTACTGGAAGCCCCAGTTTTCCATATGTGGATACGCACGTAGCCCAACACTGGGAGAAACATTTGCTGCCTTCATAGCATACGCGTGAGGGTTAGCGTTTTTATAACTCTCCCATAACGACACCGAGGCGCTTGCGTCCCGCGAGGGCGAAAAGACACGCAACATTTCGTGTGCCCGCGCCAGCGATAATCCGTTCTTACATAACAGCAATTTTGTAAATTCGTAATAATTACAGCGCTACGCCCCGCCCTCGGATTACACTCGACGGGGCACAAATTTTGACAAGCAAGTTCTATAAGCGACACGCGATGGCAATGCTGATGAGCACTGCTACGTTTGCATTGGCTGGCTGCGGTGGTGCCGGCGGATCGATATCTTCTACGCCCGCGCCTCCGGTCGCGACTCCGGCGCCTAGTCCGAGCCCCACACCAACCCCATCGCCGGCGCCAACCCCTAGTCCCACGCCTACTCCGACACCGACGCCCGCCCCCACTCCGTCACCTACTCCAACCCCGACACCTACTCCAACCCCGGCCCCCACTCCGACCCCGACGCCAACTCCTCCACCGTGTGAACCGAATTGCGATCCGGTTCCGCCGCCTGCCGGCTATGTGATCACCCCTCGCAGCCAGCAGCCGCAGCGCTCGGAACAGGATGATGCGGAATATCGCCAGAACTATACCGCGGCAGAATACATAAATGCCCTCTACGCTCTGGATAATGGCTGGGATGGTGAAGGCGTTCTCGTCGGCATCCTCGATGATGGCATCGCCCCGATCGACGAACTTGAAGGCCAGGTCGATCGCGAATTGAGCCGAGATTTCGGCTACAATTACGCAGATGGGGTTCGGAGCGAACGTGAGGGTGGATCCAATACCGGTGACAGCACTTCGACGCACGGCACGCCTATCGCCGGCATCATCGCTGGCCGCAATGACGGCGTCGGTATTCAGGGCCTGGCCCCGGGAGCAACGCTCGTCTCACTGCGGGTAGATGGAATGATCAACGGCGACCGCACCTATGGCCTCGATATGGATCAGGCCATTCGCTACGCTGCCGACAACGATATTCCGATCCTGAACATGTCGCTCGGACGCCGCAACGCCGACCAGGGCAATCCGGCAATCCAGTCGGCTGTCCAGTATTACCACGATCAAGCCGGCGGCCTCATCGTAAATAGTGCTGGGAATGACATGGAAGAAGGTCCGGGTAACTGGATCGACGCTACCGACGGCAATATGGAAAGCTGGCTCTTTGTCGTCGCTCTTTCCGGCAACGGACGCAACTACGAAATGGCTGGATATTCGAACACCTGCGGCGCAGCCATGGACCGCTGCATAGCCGCCATTGGCAGCAACATTACCATTGATGTGAATGGTGATATCAAAGGCTATGGTGGAACGAGTTCCGCTGCCCCCCAAGTCTCGGCTCTCGGAGCAATGATCTTATCCAAGTGGCCGCAGCTGACGGGCGTCGATGCCGGCAACGTCATTATCAACACCGCTCGCGATATCGGCGAAGAAGGCGTAGACGAGGTCTACGGCCACGGACTGATCGACGTCGAGGCTGCCCTCTCGCCGGTCGACCCGACCTTGTCGAACGGCTACGTAGCAAGCTCGATCGACAACAGCGTGATGGTCGTGGGCGGTGCCTTCGGTGGCTATGGAACCTCCTCGATCGAGAACGCCTTCAATGACATCACCGTGCTCGATGCCTACGGACGCGATTACAACGGCGATGTATCGGGTCTCGTAATCCGTCCGGGCGAAGCCAATGCCAACAGGCTGCAGCGCCGGGTTCAGGCGCAGTCGAACGCTGGCTCCACTGGCTTCATCAGCACGAAGATGTCGGCTTCGCTGGGCTACACCGCCTTCGAAACCGAGCACCGCGATGCTGACGGGAACGCTATCCTGCAGAACCACCTCTCGAACGCGGCCTTCGCGCTGCGTCTCGACGGGGACACCACGGTGACCGCAGGCTACAACACCTCCGACAACGTCATGGACGATGTCATGGGACTGGCTCCGACTTCGGACGCAATGTTCGCCTACTCGCCGCTCGCACAGACCAATGTTGGTGTCAGCCAAAGGGTCGGCGATGGCCGCCTGGCTGTTTCGGCATACGTCGGGCGCCAGGAAGACATCGCGACCAATGGACTCACGGTCCAGTGGCAGCAGGGCCTGTCTTCGCTGAAGCTCGGACTGGTCGATGAGACCGGCACCGTCTTTGGCACTCCGGTCGGCGCAGGCGCTATGCGCTTCGGCGACGGGTCGAGCACGGTGTTCGTCGAGGCTGCCAGCGGCTTCGATCTCGGCACCTGGCAATTTGACGGCTACGCAAGCTTGGGCGCAACGCGCCTGAAGCTGACCGACGACATGCTGCTCACCAATGCCGACACCATGACAAGCGGACGGTTCGGCTTCACCGCCAGCCGCGAGGCCTTCGGCGGCCTCGTGAGCTTCGGGGTCGCTCAGCGGCTGGTTGCGCTTTCGGGCAATGCGACCTTCACCGTAGGCAACGGCTACGACCTCAGCATCCGCGGCCTGACCTTCGAAGACCGCAGGGTCAACATGCGCGGCCAGATCGCCCCGCAGCTGACCTTCGGCTTCGAGAAGATCGGTGAACGCTCCGCATTCCGCTTCGGAGCCGCCAGCGACATAGAAGGCCGTGACATACGCGCAGTCGGTAGCTGGCGTGTGCAATTCTAGGATTAGGAGAGAAGTCTATGCGTATTGTCCTCGCAGCGTTGTGCATTGGTGCACTGGCAATTCCGGCAACCGCCCAAACTATGGCTGCTGATACATCGATAGATCGCAACGATGACGCTGCTTTTGACTTGGTTGGCCTTCGTCTTGGAATGACAGCCGACGAGGCTCGCGCGGTTCTGAACGAAAGCGGCTTTACTTTTAGCGAGCGTGGTAGCTGGGGTAATCGTGGATACGACGGTCTGGTTCGGAGTGAGGCTAATCGTCTTCGCCAGCCGGTTCCCGAATTACCGCCCACCACTGGTCCAGAGGAGATCAGTGGCGAAGACGCGGCCGGCAACCGCATTGTAGTTCGATTTACCGCGATGCGAAATGGTCCGATGGTGTCGGAGGTAGTGCTGCGATTTAATCGTAACACCACTAATATCGAGACCCTGCGGGAGGACATCTTCGCGAGATACGGCGAGCCGTCAGCGGCGAACGCCTATGGAGACGATTACAGATGGTGCTTGCCTGGCCGTCCATGCCCATGGCGTCCGGATGCGTCCGGGCCTCATTTAAACTATGATACAACGATGGGCCATTCACTCACTCTATCCGGCTGGCGATACATGGTCGCCGAGCGCGATGCCGAGATCGCGGCGATGTTTGCCAATCCTACAAATGAGCGCCAGCGCACATTGTTAGGGCAAAGTAATTGAGATCGGCTCTATTATCCGGGGCGGGTGCTGCAAGCGCTGCGCTTACCCTTCCGGTGGCAGCGTCGGCGCAAGAATATGTGCAACCCGGATTCTTCTACGAAGTGTCGGCGTCAGTCGAAGCGGGCGAAATTGATCCTTCGGTTCTGCCAACCGAAGTTCGTCAGTGGGCCATTGAAACTCGAAGCGATACGATGGGAAGAATTGCCGGCGCCCGTATAGGCGATAGCGATCTGTTCGTTGTTTATACCGAAACCGCTCGAGGTTGTGGCAGCGGTGGATGTCGCGCTCAAGTATGGAGGTATGATCAAGGCGAACCGGTCTTGGTGCACAAGCTGGAAGTAGGCCATTTGCCCATCGTGCTCTTGCCCAATAATCATAGTGGCGCACCATCGATTGGCATCACAAGCTGGAGCTCAGACCTTGGCACGGTCATCGTTCCCATCTCTTTCAGCGATAAATTCGATCTTCCGGCTGATTGGGATCGACCATTGCCCGCCGGTTCGGGCCGAGCGCTGGTGACGGACGAGATGATGGAAAGCTTTCAGCTCGAGGACGGATAGTGAAGTCACGTCACCAGCTGAAGCGCGCACCTGCCGGTGCGGATTTAAGCGATAAAGATCCACGCTCCGGGCAATGGTCAACGACAGCGTTGAGGCTCGACCCGACACGGTTTCAATGCGGGATTTACTGCAGATCGTTGCTCCCGTCATCCCATGGCCATGACGGCAATCCCTTCGAGCGCTGCGATGCCTCGCTCGATTTCGCTTCACCATCTCGCTTCCGGCGTTTGTCACTCTCGCCAGAGCCTGCGCTAACAGCGCCGTCCGCACTTGGAACGGTTGGCGTTGAACGACTGCTTTGATCGGATTGGGGGCCATCGGTCAGTTCGATGGGATATGCCGGTTTGCCCAGGTTTAGCCTACTAAAGTAGCTTTCGAGATCTTGACGCGGCGAAGCCCCTTCGGGCTTGCTAGGCCGGGAAACGGATAGCTCTTGGGAACTCTGGGTATTAGTGTGCGGGTCCGGAAGCAATGCTTCAGGATATAGCGGCGCGCGGCGATCGAAGCTCCACGTAGCGCCTGAACTCGGCGATACCCGCCGCTCCGGACCGAGCTCGGCGGGAAGCTGCAGCCTGCGCGCGGCACTTGAGAATATCTTGAGTGCCCACGCTGGTGAACTTTCGGCATTTGTGGTCAGAGGGGCTGGCTGCCGCGGATCGGGGTCGGCCAGTTCAGGCTCAGGAGCGGCCTCAGTTTCCTCATCGTTGAACGGTTCAGGCATGATCGGCGTTGCTGGGGCGCTTGCGGCGAGCCACGAAACGGCAGGTGCTTCTTCGTCGTCATCCTCGACCAAAGACACGGGCAATGCGGGTGCAATCGCTGGTGCCCTCCACATCGTGTCTGGCGGCACGACCTCGGTTAGGTTGTCCGGTAATGCAGGCGCTTTTCCGATTATGACCTTCGTTAGGGCATCTGGCTCGACCAGAGCTTCCGGCAGCGTCGGCGGTGTTGCATGAGCAAGGCGCAAACCGTCAGGCGGCGCGCCGTCCAACGGGGCAAGTGGGTCAGGAACTATCGTTCCAATCGCAAGCTGGGATGGCGTTTCACCCCGATCCGGTGCTGCGATATCATCATTGGCTGCGTCGACACCGTCTCGATGATCGCCGTCTTTCAAGGTCGGCGGCATCTCCGGGATTCGGACACCACGAATATCGAATGCTCTTCTCTCCCCCAGCGGTTTAGCAGGCTGGATGGCCGCTGCCGCCAGAACTCCAGTGTGCTCGGTCCGAACGAGTTCAGCAACTGCGGCCATCCCTGCTCGCAGAACGCTGCGCATTTCCCGCACTGCCTGAAGAGCTGAATTGCGTGCGACCACCGCCAGGTTTTGCTCGTTCAGCTCCACCGTCTCACCGCGCCTGACCTTCTCTGTGAGCCCTGCGCCAAGGTGCTCTTGGGGGATGTAGTCGAGTCCCGCCGCAGCATAGGAAAGGTGCGTGTAGCGCTTGTTGATGCCGTGCTTTTCGGCCGTCCTATTGAGCTCCTCGGACAGAAGGAACCGCATGCGGGTCCATTGCTCCGGGCAGTCAAGGTCGGTCCGGATTGCACGCCCGATCTGCCATTCTGCCTCATCGGTGCGCACCATGGGACGATAGGAAAACACGATGTGCGCGTGCCAGTTACGCTGATCACCCTGCTCCGAAGGCGCGTGCAGACAGACCGAATACGGCAGATCCTGGCTGCCGAAAACCTGGTCGCAATAGCGTAGCAGCATCGCCCACTGCTCTTCCGGCGGCAACTCGTGCATCGACTGGACGACCATGTGGTGGACGACCTTCGCGTTGGCCGCCGCGGACCGGTTCACGCGCTCAAGTCCATCGAAAGCTTCCGCTGCCTCCTCGACGGACTGGCCCACGGAACTGAAGAAGGCCAGCGCGCCATCATCGAATTCATGTGCGCCATTGGCGCCGTAGAGAACCAAATCCCTTGAGGCGCCTTGGTTGCTCGATTTTGCGTTCCGGTAGACCGTGCGCTGGAAAGGGAAAAGCAGCCCGTGTGCGGTTCGGATAGGCGCTGCATATCGAGGCATCCAGCCTCTGGTGTTGCCGACGCGAATGGCCCGCGAAGAACTGCCGGCCTTCAATCCTTTGCTCTTATCGTCACCCCAGTTCCTCGCCTTGACCCGAAACCAGAAGAGGTCCCGTCCACGCGCCTGCTGCCGACATTCGAATTCGCGCTCCAACCGTTTGACCGACTTGATGTGCTGGGCTTCGCTCCATGCTGCGCGCAAGCGCGCTTGCTCCGCTTGCCATTCGATCCGGAGCCACGGATCGCGCGAAATGCGCACGAGACTAGCGCATTGTGTCGATCCAGCTTCGACAAATTGGCATTTTCGATCTGGCTTGATTTTCATCGGGGCGGTCTTTGCAAAGTGGGGCGGGCGGCGGTCGGCTTAACTGGCAAACATTATTTCGCGTACCGCCCCCACTACATCCTTTAGTGCGCTAAACTTGTCTGCGTATTGTCCGCTGCCGCTACCTCTTCCGCAATCCCCATTTGCTTAAGTGGCAGCACAATCTGCTCCCTATCGCGCTGACCCGTTTGGATATTTCGGCCATCCGCAATATAGCTGGTCGATGGAACACGACTTCAAACCCAGCGCAGGTAAAGACCTCGAGCATATAGCGTCACAGCTGGACCGCGCGATGGCATCACTTGCCAGAACCGAGCAGCGGCTGGCCGCTCCGCAGATCACACCCGGGGAGGCGGTCTTCCGCGATCCGAAAGACGCCTATCATCAGATCACGCTTGGTGCCGTTCTGGTCCAGTACGGGTTGAGCGCGCAGCATGCTCGCGCACTCGACGGCCTACTCTCAATGACCTTCGACCAGATGAAGGCTGTTGCGGCCGAGGCTACACAAATCGTCGGCGATGATAGTGATGACGATGACGAGACCATGGGCTCGGGGCTTCTCGAACTGCTGGAGCTGATGCCAAATCGGCTCGAACAGTTCGGTCGGTATGCGGAGTGGCGGCGTGGCTTGGAGCGCTACATGGAGCGAACGAGGCCGTATCTCGACGGACTAACCGATGAGGATCTCGATCAGCTCACCAGCCGTCCGCCTTCCAATAAGCAGCTGCATCTGATCCGCGTCACCTGTGCCTATCACGGCTTAGCCTTTCCCGCCGTTCCTGATCGTCGGGCAGCATTCGAATGGCTGCGCGATATTGGTGCCAACGCGAAATACCGGGAGGTTCGGCCATGAAATTCGAATGGCGAAAGCCAGATGGGATCGAAGTCGTGATCGACGACCCCGCGGAAATCTTGAGCGTCCTAAACAGCCTCAAGGCGCGGCATGATACTGCCACGGAAACCGGCTCGAACATGGAAGCTGCTGCCCTCAAGTTTCACTACCAAGATCAGCTCGGACAATGGCGCTTGTTCATGGCGCGCATCTACCAGCATGAGCAGATAACGATGGTCGCTCGCGTTAAAGAACTTCAGCACACACTCGTCTGGTGGGATGAATGGTCAGCCCATGACGGAGGGGACAGCGCACTTTCGGAGGTTCAAAAATGGTTTTTGGCAGACGTCTCGCCGGATCTCCTTCACCTGTCTTGGGCCAGCGCTGCAAAAATCCTCAATAACCGCCATCACTTGCGACCGCCGTCTGATGATTTCGAAAGGGAAAGGAAGCGTCTTGTTGAAAAGCTTTCGATCGCTTCCTCCTGCGTTCAACTAGCGGACAACTTAAAAACCAAGTTCTTCAATGGCGAGACCCCTGAGCGGAAAGAGCTCGACACTTATCACGCGAAAATCGTTCAGCTGACAGGAGCGATCAATGACGCGGGCCTATAACCGCAAACCATCCGCCCCTCCAGCGACAAGCCCAGCGCGCTCAATCATCGCCTCCGGCGGCCGTGGCCTCGACGGCCGGATACCCTCATATCACTGGGATACGAAGGGCACCCGTCGAACCAACCACTTCGCCCGAACTGATCAGGCGGATGAATCGCTTTACCCCTGGGGGTCGCGCATCATTCTCTTTTCCGATGCGCCATCGGCTGAGCGATACATAACCGCGCTCGTTACAATTCATTGGCCAAGCTGCGGACTGGATACGCCGAGCCACGCACTTACCCTATATGACGAGGACAGCATCAAGCGGCCGATAAGCCAGCTGGCGGCGGCACGCTGGCCATGGTTCTTCGATCATGCCGAGCAGCCTGATCTCGCACTCAAAATCACCCAGCCCTTAGATATTCGACGGGTCACTCGGTATCTGTCCGGTTTCGATTTCGATACCGTGTGCGAGGCGCTCGAAACCGAATACCGCGATCGCATCCACGGCGGACGGAGTGGCGAAAGCTCATTCGACCTGCTGTGGAAGCGCGACATACAAGGCTACCTCAACCGCCACTCAGCAAGCACAGCCTTTCCGAAAGGGTGCTTGAAACGTTACGCCAAGCAAGTTGGCATTCGCGGCAAGCGCCACGAGATCATCGCCCATCTCTTCACGCGAGTGATCGAGCTCGAAAGGGCTTGCGAATATGTCGAGGGACATCTCGAGCGTAGGGCAGATGATAATTGGCGCTCCAGCGGAGCAGACCTTGCCGACCTGTCCCCGCTGTCGATCCTGTCCGCTGTTTACCGGGCCGATGAGATGGGGACCGGCGAACCATCGGACTACGCCGAATGCAGCATAGCGATATTGGACAGTCTCCGGCTTCGGCAGCAAGGTGTGCGAGAGGACGAAAGCTACGAGCAATGCCTCGGCACCGATGAACTCTGGTATCTGATACGCGTGCTGCTTTCGATGCTTGCCGAAACACCCGGTGGCGGCGCGCTTTCTCGCGGGCGAGCATCAAACGTATTCCGCTTCGCCCTCAACATGCTTGCGGGCATCAGCCACACTCGCACAAGTGTCCACATGAACCAGCGTCTGCGTGGTGAGAGATACGAAGATCTGCGCAAAGAGATTGAACGGATGGGGCCGCCGAGCGTGTTTGCGGAAATGTCGAGAGGAATGCCAGCGTGGAACGAATACGTCGCTGACGATGGGCTCACGTTCTTTGGAACCGACCTTGTCCTGCGGCTGCGCGAGGTAGAAGAGGCGATGGTTGCAGCCGGAATCCGAGACCCAGGCCGCAACCCGCTAATCAGGGCAGGGTATTGTCCCGATGCCTGGACCAGCGATATTGGTAGCGAGGCCATGATCGACTCATGGATCTGCACCAATAATGAATTGCGGACGCTCGATCCGAACTACGCCTCACCATGGTTGAAGGGCAAGGAGATGAAGGATGCTCGCAATCGCGCTTTGATCCTCAGCGAAACCCCCATCCCGCCCATGACCGACTTCGTATTCGCGAACGATCTAGAATTTCCTTGCCTATTCGCCGGGAGGTTAATCGGCATCGACGATGACCTGAAAAAATTTCATTTCGGACAAAAATCGCAAATTCGCGGTCTACCTGTTTCCAAGAAATGCCTGAATTCCAACGTTTTCGGCGCGCGACCCTATTTTGAGTCGCTTCGAAATCACTAGCGCCACCCGCAGAAAAACGCAGAATAAGTGCTGTCCTCATCAATCGCGAGGACAGCATGCAAGACGAATTCGATTACGGACAGAACCAAGCTAATGGAGTGAGCGGCAACCCCGCCGCTTCCAATAGCGGCGAACCCGCGGAAGCCGAGACAAGCAGTGCCGGCTCCGTTCCAGCCATCGCTCACGAAGTCGGTGCAGACTACGTGTTGGCGCGGGACATCCAGATTGATCCGGCGCTTCACGAGCGGAGAGCATTTTCCGAAGACGATCTGGCGCAGGCCAAAGCTGTCGTCGCGCAGAAGCATCTCATTGCGCCATTCAAAGTCGTCAAACGCGGGAACAGCCTGTTCCTGATCGACGGGTTCGTAACGCTTCAGGCAGTGATCGCGCTTGACCCGGATGCGATGGTCAAGACCGTTCCAGTCGACGAAAAAGATGCCATCGCGATCCGGCTCGCCGACACCCGGCATCGGCGCAAACGCGAGCCCATGGTCTCGGCCCGTCAAGCACTCGCGCGACACCGTGCGGGTGTGTCGCAGGACATGATCGCGAAAGAGATTGGCGCCAGCGCCGGCAATGTCTCGCAGATGATTTCGGCAGCAGAAGCCGAAGAGGAATTCGACGGTCTCCCAGACCTGCTGATCGATCATTCGAAAATTTCCCGCAGTCTCTGGTTCGATCTTTACACGACGCTGGAGCGGCTGAAGAGAGTCGATGCGACTGATGCTGACGGCAGTTCGCCTAACGCAGATCGATTCAGGAAGTCGGTCGAAGACCTGATCGCTGCGGATGAGCCGATCAGCGCCCACGAACTCCGCGCGAAGCTCGGCATCAATGCCAAGCGTAGCGAGCCCAAGCGGCGCAACCGTATGCTCGGGAAACAGGTCAGGCGGTCCGGCCTGAAGACCAAGATCTGCGTCGATAGAAAGCGCCAGGGTGGGCCGATCATCAACTTCGAACCCGGCTATCCCGCCAAGGAATTCGACGCTGCGCTCGACGCGCTTCTCACATTCCTAACGAATCCGGACGCGGCTTCGCCGCCGCGGACCTGACTCGGATCGGGACGGTAGCGATGGATCGGATGCTGGCGAGAGCAGGGTGTGATAGACCCCTTTGCGCGCGCACGACGTCGCTTCCGCTCGAGGATGCACATGCAGAAATCGAGTGGCTGGCGCCTCCGTCGGAGGATGGCCTCGCCCGCCTGCTGCTCGAACTTATTGGCGAGGACGCTCTCAAGGAGATATTTAATGACTAAAGCTTTTGGATATGTGCGCTGTTCTTCGAACTCTCAGAGCGCGGCGGCTTCTATCGCGACGCAGAATGACGCGATTGCACGGGCAGCGGCTTCCTGTGGAGTTCATCTGCAGCGTGTGTTCGCGGACATTGGTCCGACAGGTTCCAGTCAATCTGAGCTCGAGCATCTCGTGAAGACTGCGGAAATCGGTGGCGTGGGTGCGATCGTGGTCGCAAACAAGTCCCGCCTCTCGCGGTCTATTGCGGAACTGCGGAGGCTTGAGGAAAGATTCAGTGCTGCCGGGATCGAAATCATCAACGCGGAAGGATAGCATTGGTTGGGCCGAACAGGACTCCTGGTCAGATCCACGATTCGAGTTCGGCCCATCAGGAACTACGGCCCGGCACGGCGGAGGTGCACAAAATGATCGCTGAAAATTCGAGGAAGAAGCGCGCATTCGGATATGTCCGGGTCAGCACGAGCGAGCAAGCGGAGCACAAGACCTCTTTGCGTCAGCAGAAAGTCGACCTGCAGAACTACTGTGACAAGCAGGGTATCGAGCTTGTCGAAATCTTCGTTGAACCAGGCCTTTCCGGCTCGGACTGGAAAAGGCCTGAGTTCAACCGGATGATGCTCTTGGCTACGGGTCACGACCATCCGGTCGATTGCATTATAGCGTGCGATATGGCCCGAATGGCCAGAGACGTGGAGTTCTCGGTGGTCACGCAGGGGCAGTTACAACGCGCGGGCGTGCAATGCCTGTTTGTATATCAGAAGTTTGAAGACGGTCATTTTGGGACGTTGCACAAGCTGCTGACCAGTTGGCAAGACCAAGATGCCATTGTGAAGGCCTCGATGAACACTCGCCGCGGACTGCGTGGCACGGCACAAGAAGGTTTCTGGCCAGGCGGAACGGTTCCGCTCGGCTTCGAATCTCGCACGGTGGAAACCAGAGGGAAGAAGGAAAAAAAGAAACTTTTCATCAACGAGGACGAGGCGCTGATTGTTCGTAAGATCTTTGACCTCGCGGAGCGCGGTATCGACGGGACGCCGATGGGCGGGCGAGCAATTGCAGAATACCTGAATGCCCGCGGATACACGCGGCGCGGAAAGACATTCTACAACGCTACCGTTGCCGGGATACTATCCCGCCAGCACTATCTCGGTCAGTTCGTCGGCAACAAGGTCGACGAGTTCGGCGCCCTTCTTCCGGAAGACGAATGGACTTGGGTCGATTGTCCGCAAATCATCACTCAAGAACAATTCGACCGGGTCGCTGCTTTGCGCGAACAACGTGCTCCCCGGAATACGCCGCCGCGTGTAGTCAATGGCCCCACTCTTCTGATTGGGCTCGCTGAATGTGAAATGTGCGGCGCGGGCATGACAATCAGAACCGGCAAAGGCGGGCGATATCGCTATTATTCCTGCCATTCAAAAGTGAACCGTGGGGCATCTGCTTGCAACTGCCCAAACGTGCGCACAGAGAAGCTCGACGAGCTAGTCTTGGATGCGGTCGCCGACAGAATCTTTTCTGACTGCAAGATCGAACCGCTACTGCAAAAGGTGCTCGATACGTCCAGCGAAGCGCGTCAGCGCAAGAGTCACGAGTTGCAGCAGTGCGAAGATAGGGTCGCAGAGGTTCGGCGGCGTCTTTCCAATCTTTACGATGCGATCGAGGATCAGAGACCGTCCGAGCGTGATCCGGAACTCGCATCGCGTATCAAGGAACGGCGGGCAGAAATCGATGCACTCAACACCACTGCCAAATTGTTGCGGCAGCAGCTCGAGAGAGGACCGACACGTATCACTCCAGCAGCCGTTCGGCGCTTTGGGCAAATTGTCCGCGAACAACTGCTAACAGGCGATGAGAAGGTGCGGCAGAACATAGCCCGGGCCTTCGTCGACAATGTCCGTGTGGGCGCGAAGGTTCATATTGAAGGGCAAACCGAGGCGCTTGCGCATGGCGCCGCCGCGGTTGCTCGATCAAAGGGGGCGGTGCCCAGCTTTGACCGTAAATGGTGCGGTCGAGAAGACTCGAACTTCCACGGCCTTTCGGCCACAACGACCTCAACGTTGCGCGTCTACCAGTTCCGCCACGACCGCACACCGATACAGACAGGCGAGCCGCAGCCCGCCGTGGTAGGAGCGCGCCCCTAGCAAGAAGGTTATGCCGCTGCAAGCAATCAGTTGATGCCGATGCGAAGGCAGGCGAAAATAGCCGCTGTTACTCGGGATTCCAGCCGAATTCGGCGTAGGCCGCACGCTTGGGAATATCGGTGACCGCTTCGTTGATCGTCATCGTTTCTCCCGGTGCCAGTTCGCGCTTCGGTGGGAATACCTCATAACTGTAGACGATGGCATCGCGGGCGTCGCGCAGCACGATCAATATGGTCGGCACCCGGCGCGTCTGCGTGCCCACATTCGTTACACGCCCGCTTGCGCCGAAAAACTCGGTGCCGTTGGGCAGGGTGCGACGCTCCTGTTCCTCCTGCGGGAAATCCAGTTGCAGATCGGGCTCGGCGGCAGCGAAAGTAGGCCGGTCGACCGGAACCCAGTCGGGCAGACCCCAATAGCTGACCGCGAATATCGTGCCCGCTACCACCGTTGCGAAAATTGCCGCGGCCCATGTCCACATCTTGAGGGGATTGCGGCGCGCGCGAAAAGGCGGTTCGGCATCGAAATGGGAGTGCTCGTCCTCATCGTCGGCAAGTGCACCGTAGCCCTGCGGCTCGACAACTGGAGGCGGAACGATCTCTTCCGGCGCATCTTCACCCGACGAATGCTCCGGGGTCGGCTCTACCTTTTGCTCGGGCTCCGCCGCGTCTGCTGACGCGTTCGACCCCAGAACATTGTAGGTGATGCCGACGTTCTGCGCGGGATTGTGCAGACGCGCCGTTCTGCCGCCATCCAGAGCATCGAGCATATCCTGCCCCGGCGGCCCGGGTTGCGCGGCGCGCGGCTCAGGTGGCGGCGGGGGCGGCGGCGGAGCGGGTGCGGGTGCGGGTGCGGGCGACGGGGTCGCCACCTCTCCGGACTGTTGTAGTGACGGGCCTTCCTGGAACCAGCTGTGGCGGCATTTCGCGCAGCGCACGGTGCGCCCCTCCACGCCTACGGCGGTATCGGGCACGACATAACGTGTCGAGCAGGCTGGGCACTGTAAAATCATCTTGCTACCCTCGTCCCTACGCCTAGCGGATATGCGTGGGCAAGGTTGGCCGGTCCCAACAATGCATTCGTCCACCTTTTTTCCACAAGCACCAGCGTCTATATCCGCTCGAAATGCCGTCAAAGCCCTTCCCCGCACCGATTACAGGCCCTAGCACCCGGCCATGAGCGGGAGCGAAGAATCCATTGTCCAGTTCGACAACGTCGGGCTTCGCTACGGCACGGATCGCGAGGTGCTGAGCGATATCTCCTTCACGCTCTATCCGGGAAGCTTCTATTTTCTCACTGGCGCGAGCGGGGCCGGGAAAACTTCACTGCTGAAACTGCTGTACCTGGCGCAGCGACCCACCCGCGGTGCCATCCGCATGTTCGGCCACGACCTGATTACCCGGCCGCGCAGTGCCCTGCCCGAGTTCAGGCGGCGCATCGGCACCGTCTTTCAGGACTTTCGCCTGATTCCGCATCTTTCCGCGTTTGATAACGTCGCCCTGCCCTTGCGCGTCAGCGGGATGAGCGAGAGCAATATCCAGAAACCCGTTTCAGACATGCTGGACTGGGTAGGGCTGGAACACCGTCGCAACGCGCGCCCGGCCACACTTTCCGGCGGGGAGCAGCAACGCGTGGCCATCGCCCGCGCCGTGATCGCGCGACCCGAAATCCTCGTGGCGGACGAGCCCACAGGCAATGTCGATCCTGAAATGGCAGTAAAACTACTACGCCTGTTCGAAGCCCTGAACCGACTGGGCACTACTGTCGTGGTAGCAACGCACGATGTCCACCTGCTGCGCAAGGTTCCGGATTCTCTTATCATGCGGCTGGACAAGGGCGCCCTGTCGGATCCCACCGGCGCGCTGCGCTATCCGCCCAAACGCGGGTTTGTCGGCTGATGGCGCTTGGTCCCCTTATCCGCCGCGGCAGACCGCGGTTCGGCAGCGAAAGCGCGCGCATGTTGCCGCAGACTCGTATCGCCGGCCCGATGCCGTGGGTCATGGCAATCATGATCGCGCTTACCGTGATGGCCGCAGGTGCGGGGCTGGCGCTGAGCAAGGTTGCATCCAACGCGCGGGACGAGATTGCCGGTGGCATCACGGTTCAGGTTGTGGAGGGCGCCCCGGCCTCACGTGAGCGGCAGGCCCGCCGCGCCGTCGCTTTCCTGACCGCGCGCGATGATGTCGTCTCGGTCCGCCGCGTGCCCGATGCGGAACTGGCCAGTCTGCTCGAGCCTTGGCTTGGCGAGGCCGCGAACGACGCCGATGCGGTGCCCACGCCCGCCTTGATCGACGTGCAATTGTCCGGTCCGGTTTCGGCACAACGCCTGCGTACCTTGCGCAGCGAGCTGTTGACACGCGTTCCCGCCGCGCGCCTGGATGCCCAGGCAGGCTGGCTCGCTCCGGTGTTCGACGCGCTTCGATCCCTGCAATATCTTGCCATCGGGCTGGTGGTATTGCTGGCGGCTACCAGCGTGGCGGCAGTCTGGCTGGCAGCCCGCAGCGCGCTCGGCTCCAACCGCGACACGATAGAGGTGATCCATCACCTTGGTGGTACGGACGGACAGATCGCGCGGATTTTTCAGCGTTCCATCGGGATCGACGCCGCGCTAGGGGGCGTGGCCGGTCTGCTGCTGGGGACGGGTGCCATCTTCGTGCTGGGTCAGCAGTTTTCGCGATTGGGTTCCGGTTTGGTGAGCGGGGGAACGCTGGGCTGGCTCGACTGGCTGGCGATCGCCGCGGTCCCTGTCGCCGGAATTCTGCTGGCGGTTCTGACTGCACGCTTGACCGTGGTGGCGGCGTTGAGGAAGATGTTATGACCATGCGCCGTCTGCTTGCCATTCCTCTTGTCGCATGGGCGTTGGGCTTCATCTGGTTCACCGTGGCCCTGCCGCAGCCCTTGTCGCTTTCCCAGACCGATGCCATCGTCGTGCCCACCGGCAGCGGCGGACGTATCCAGCGCGGGCTGGAAATGTTGCAGACTGGTGCGGCACAGCAAATGCTGGTGACAGGGGTGGATGCCAGTGTGCAACCCGATGAATTCGTCGCCGAGTTCGAAGTACCGCAACGGGTGATGGATTGCTGCGTAACGCTGGGTTTCTCCGCGCTCGATACGCGGGGCAACGCGCGCGAAACGGCGCAGTGGCTGGAAGAACGCGACTATAACTCGCTGCGGCTGGTCACCGCCGACTGGCACATGCGCCGCGCGGCTTTGGAATTGCAGGACCAGTTGCCGGCCAACGTCTCCGTTATTTACGATGCCGTGCGTTCGCAGGCCAGTTTTGCCACGCTGTTCGTGGAATATCACAAGTTTCTGGCAGTCTGGATATTACAGGTTCTGGGGTGATCTACCTTCGCAACATCGCTTTTTACCTGACCTTTTACGGCAGCTCCATCGTACTGGTGCTTGCTGCCGTACTGGCCGGTTATTTCTCTCCCTTGTGGGTGCGGCGGGTGTGCGACGTGTGGTCCGGCCTGCACCACTGGGCTTGCGAGAACTTGCTGGGTATCCGCATTGTCGAAACCGGCCAGCGCCCTGATCATCAGGTCTTCTATGCCATCAAGCATGAAAGCTTCTTCGAAGCCATCGGGCTGCCCCACTTGTTCGATTACCCCGCCCTGTTTGCAAAGCAGGAACTGTTCGACATCCCAGGATGGGGGCGTGCCGCGCGCGAATACGGCGTGATACCCGTGGCGCGGGAGGAAGGGGCCAAGGCACTGCGCACCATGATCCGCGAGGCGCGTCCCCATGTCGATGCGGGCAGGCCGATCATCATCTTTCCCGAAGGCACCCGCGTGGCACATGGCCAGCGCCCGCCGCTGGGTGCTGGTTTTGCCGCGCTGTACAAGCTGCTGGGCCTGCCGGTGGTGCCGGTGGCAGTGGACAGCGGGCCGACCTATCACAGCTTCTGGAAACGTCGCGGCACGATCACGCTTCATTTCGGAGAGGAAATAGAACCCGGCCTTCCGCGTCGGGAGATCGAGGCGCGCGTCCACTCGGCCATGAATGCCCTCAACCACGGGAACGGCGTGGAACGAACGCCGCAAGGGCAGCTGGACTAGCCCGCAATCTCTGCGATGATTTCTGCCAGCCATTTGCGCGCATCGTCACGACTGCCGATATCGCTCACGAATTCCTGACCCCGCGCCACGCTTTGCAGACGCCCCTCCTCGCGCCACCGATCTCCGCGATGATGGTAGGAAAGTCCGGTGTCGAACAGCCATCGCGGCACCTGCCATAGGCTGGGCGGACCTTCCGGAACGGTCAGCCGCAAGGTATCGCTGGCGCGCCCTGCCGTTTGCCCTGTGCCGATATAGGCGGTGTCATTCGCGCCGTGCAGGCCGATGGCATGGGGAACGCCCAATGCGGCGAGCTCCTTCAGCCGTGCGGGTGGCGCGGCTTTCAGGGGCAGCACCTCCTCGATCTGCAAATAGGCGAAGATGCGATGATGGGGTTTCTCGCCCTGCTCACGAAATAGCCCGAAGAACACAAAACAGTCGCCGACGCCCACGCCCTGCCGCTCAAGGTGTGTTTGTGCCGCGCCACACTGGCCCAGCACTGCGCGGTTGCCGGAAAGGAACATCGGATCATGATGGCAAAGGTCGTCCGCCCCTATCCGGCCGCGGCTGGCGAACGCGGCATGGTCGCCCAGGCCAAGATCGCCGTAGCTGGTGCGCGAAGGTGCGCCATTTGCGGGTATCGGCAGGCTGATCGGTCGCCCTTCGACGATGGGCGAAGGCCCACCGCCCGCCGAAGTATCGAAACCTTTGCGGCTGAAAACTGTTCTCATGGTTCCGCCCTAGTCGCTGTCCCTACGCAGCCCCACCCCCGACTTCGCTTGATTACAGGCGAAACGATGTGCATGTGACCCCCCAATGGCATTAGACAGAACCGCGCTCAGAAACGCTTATCGCCTCGATGAGGATACCTGCCTTGCAGAACGGATGGAGCAAGCCTCTGCCGTCACACAACTGCATGAAAAATCGGCAGACCTCGCATCGAAGCTGATTCTGGAGGCGCGCAAACGCGAAAGCAGCGGGCTCGATGCCTTCCTGCATTCCTACGGCCTCAACACCGATGAGGGTATCGCGCTCATGTGCCTGGCAGAGGCACTGCTGCGGGTGCCGGACGAGGCCACCCGCGATGCATTGATCCGCGACAAGGTGGCAACGCAGGACTGGGCCGAGCACATCGGCGAAAGCGGCAGCGTGTTCGTGAATGCCGCCACTTTCTCCCTGATGCTGACGGGTGAAGTCATCAAGGGCGGCAAGACCAAGGAAAAGGGCCTTGCCAGTGCCCTTCGCCGTGCCACCGGCCGCATGGGCGAACCTGTTATCCGCAATGCCACCGGACAGGCCATGCGCATTATCGGCGGGCAATTCGTCTATGCCCGCGATATCGAGGAAGCGATGGACCGCGCCAAGCCGGAAAAGAAGCGCGGCCTCACCCACAGTTTCGACATGCTGGGCGAAGCGGCGATGACTTTCGACGATGCCGATCGCTACGCCCGCGCATATTGGGACGCGATAGAGCGACTGGCGCAGGAACCGGGCGACGTGCACACCGGCCCCGGCATTTCGGTGAAGCTGTCGGCGCTTTACCCAAAGTACGATTTCTTCCACGCCGAAGCTGCGCGCAAGACCATCGTCCCCATCGTGCGCGAACTCGCGATGAAGGCACGCGAGGCTAATATTCACTTCACCGTCGATGCCGAAGAGGCGGAGCGGCTGGAACTGAGCCTCGACATCATCGAGGAACTGATGGCCGATGACGAACTGTTCGATGACGGTACCGAGGACGGCTGGCAGGGTTTCGGGCTTGCCATCCAGGCCTATCAGAAGCGCGGCGTTCCGCTGTGTCGCTGGATCGCCAAGCTGGCCCGGCGGCACGAGCGCAAGCTGTTCGTACGGCTGGTAAAAGGGGCCTATTGGGATTCCGAAATCAAGCTGAGCCAGGTAGGCGGTTATACCGATTATCCGGTGTTCACCCGCAAGGTCGGCACCGACGTGTCCTTCCTCGCCTGCGCGGCCGAGCTGCTGAAGGCCGACGATTCCATCTATCCCGCCTTTGCCACGCACAACGCCTATACCATTGGCGCGATCAAGGCGCTGGCGGGCGATACGCCGTTCGAATTCCAGCGCCTGCACGGTATGGGCGAAGACGTTTACGGCGCGCTGGCCCGTATCGAGGGCGAGAAAAAAACACCGGTCCGCATCTATGCGCCGGTGGGCGGTCACAAGGAATTGCTGGCCTATCTCGTTCGTCGCCTGCTGGAGAACGGAGCCAACAGTTCCTTCGTGAACCGGATGGCCGATGCCGACGTGCCGGTGGAAGAACTGGTGACCAATCCGATCAGCGATCTGGCGAGGTGCCAGCCTTACCGCAATCCCACCATTCCCCTGCCGTTGGATATCTACCCCAACCGCCGCAATTCCAAGGGTGTGGACCTCGCCCATCCACCCGAACTTGCCGAACTGCGTGAGCAACTGGCCTATTGGCGCAAGGACCATCCCGTGGCGCGGCCGACCTTGATGGCCGACACGGATGGCGAAAAAATCGAGGTTCATGCACCGCAGTCGGGCAAGGTCGTGGGCCACCAGATCATGGCCAGCGAACGCGATCTCGATCTTGCGATGTCGCGCGCCGTGGCAGCACAGCCGATGTGGGATGCGCTAGGCGGGCAAGAGCGCGCGGCGCTGCTGATCAAGGCATCGGACCTGCTGGAAGAAAACATGCCCCGCTTCATCGACCTGTGTCGACGCGAGGCTGGCAAGACCATCATGGATGGCGTGCTGGAAGTGCGCGAGGCGGTGGATTTCCTGCGCTATTATGCGTGCGAGGCGCGAATGCTGTTCGGTGCGCCGCAGCCCCTGCCCGGCCCTACCGGCGAACAGAACCTGCTGCGTCTGCACGGCCGCGGCGTGTTTGCCACGATCAGCCCGTGGAACTTCCCTTTGGCGATTTTCATGGGCCCCGCCGCAGCAGCGCTGGCTGCGGGCAACACCGTGCTCGCCAAGCCCGCCGAACAGACCCCGTTGATCGCCGCGCTGGCGATTGACCTGTGCCACGAAGCGGGCATCCCCAAGGATGTGCTGCAGCTGGTGCCGGGTGATGGCAAGGTCGGCGCCGCGCTTACCTCGGACCCCCGTATTACCGGCGTTGCCTTCACCGGCTCCACCAACACCGCCCATGCAATCAACCGTTCGCTCGCCGCGCGCGATGGCGCCATCGGCACGCTGATCGCCGAAACCGGCGGCATGAACGCGATGATCGTCGATTCCAGTGCCCTGCCCGAACAGGTAACGCGCGATGTCGTGGCATCCGCGTTTCAGAGCGCCGGCCAGCGTTGCTCCGCCCTGCGCGTGCTATACTTGCAGGAAGACGTGGCGGACGAGATGCTGGAAATGATCAAAGGCGCCTTCAAGGCGCAGGTGATCGGCGATCCCGCCAATCTGGAAACCGATATCGGCCCTGTCATAGATGCAGAGGCGCGGGAGAAATTGCAGGATCATGTCGCAGAAATGATCGAAGACGGGTTCCCCGTCTGGCGGCGTTCGATGCCCACCGATTGCGAACAGGGGAATTACTTCTCCCCCACCATCGTCGAAATCGGGTCCATCCTCGATCTGGACGAAGAACAGTTTGGTCCCATCCTGCATATCTGCCGCTATCCCGCAGGGGGCATGGGCAAGGTGCTGGATGATATCAATTCCACCGGCTACGGCCTGACACTGGGCCTGCACAGTCGCATCGACGAGACGCGGCACTTCGTGGAAGCGCGGGCAAAGGTCGGCAACTTCTACGTCAACCGCAACCAGATCGGCGCCGTGGTGGGCAGCCAGCCGTTCGGCGGGGAGGGCCTTTCCGGTACCGGCCCCAAGGCCGGTGGCCCGCACTACGTGACCCGCTTCGCCACGGAACGCGTGACGACGATCGACACGACGGCGGCGGGCGGCAACGCCTCACTGCTGGCAGCGGGCTAGCTCTTCGCGGATATCGGGCGTGGCCCTGATGCAACGTCTTGCAGTTGTCATTGCAGCGTCACCGATGCGTCATCGATAAGACCAAAGCCCGTCATGCAGCGCCACTAGCGCGGCCTTCGAATTAGGAATTCGGAGGTTGTTACATGAAATCTGTTCGTTTGCTCGGCTCAGCCAGCATTGCCGCCATCGCCCTCACCGCGTCGCCTGCAATAGCCGGCGACGTGACCGGCGTCGTCATCGATGAAACCGATACCGTGGCGCTGCAATCCGCCGTCGTGCGCATTCCCGAACTCGGGCGCTCGGTAACGACAGAGCGCGACGGTTCCTTCCGCATTACCGACGTTCCCGAGGGCACGTGGACAATCGAAGCACGCTATATCGGCGTGCCCACCGAAACACAGACCATCGAAGTGTTTGCGCAAGGCGCAGTCATGGCCAATTTCATGCTGGGCGGCGATGATGCCGCAAATATCCTGGTTTACGGCCAGCGCGCCAACCAGGCCAATGCACTGTCCCGCAAGTACGGCAGCGACACCATTGTCGATGTGCTGACCCGCGATGCCATCGGCCAGTTCCCCGACCAGAACGTGGCCGAGAGCCTGCGCCGCCTGCCGGGCGTCAACGTGCTGAACGACCAGGGCGAGGGCCGCTTCGTGGCGGTGCGCGGGCTGGACCCCAGCCTGAACGCCACATCGATCAACGGGGTGCGACTCCCCTCCCCCGAAGGCGATATCCGGGCCGTGGCGCTGGACGTTGTGGCCAGCGACATCATCGAGAGCATCGAGGTGAAGAAATCGCTGACGCCCGACATGGACGGCGACACCATCGGCGCCAGCATCGAGATCAATACCGTTTCCGCTTTCGATCGCCGCGGAAACTTCGTCACCGTTTCCGCCGAAGCCAGCTACGGCGAATATGCCGAGGAATTGAATCCGAAGGGCAGTATCAACTTCGCCTATCGCTTGGCGGACAATCTCGGCATCTCGGGCGGGCTTAGCTTTTACAACCGCTTCTTCGAAACCGACAACATCGAGGCGGACGGTTGGGAAGACGACGATGGCCTCGTCTATTCAGAAGATCTGGAATATCGCGATTACGATGTGGAGCGCGAACGCATAAGTGCCTCTCTTGGCTTCGATGTGCGCGCGTCCGACACCACGGACCTCCATGTCCGCGGCCTCTACAGCCGGTTCGACGATCAGGAATTCCGCCGCCGCACCACGTTCGATTTCGGCGACGCCTTCGTCACCGGCACCGGACTTTCCGCCAGCTTCGCCGATGCCGACCCGTCCGATCCAGACGAGGAATACGCGATCACAGTGGAACGCGATATCAAGGACCGCTTTGAGCGGCAGGAAATCTACTCGCTCAGCTTTGGCGGCGAGACAGTTACCGGACCCTGGACCATCGAATACATGGGCAGCTGGGCGCAATCGAGCGAGGCCGAGAACAACAGCGTCGATCCCGCGGTCTTCGCTCGTGATTTCGAAGGGGATGGCCTGGTCACCACCATCGATTATTCCGACGAGCGCATTCCGCTGTATGCCATCAGCGGCGTCGACGATTTCTTCGTTGCCTCGACCTACGAACTCGATGAAATCGAACTGACGCAGCTTTCCGATGCCGAAGACACCGAATATTCGGCCCGCTTCGATGTTGCGCGTGAATTCCCTTCCGACAATGGCGTATTCTCGCTGCAAACCGGCTTCAAGGGCCGCTGGCGCGAAAAGGGTTTCGATGGCGAAATCCGCTTTTACGAGCTGGACGGGGTGACGCTGGCCGATGTTGTGGGAGAACAGACCTACCGCATCACCGATATCGGCCCGGTGGCCAGCTATACCGGCGCAAGCGATCTGTTCTTCGACAATTTCGCCAGCTTCGAACTGCAGGAAGCGGACAGCCTGTTCGACAGCGCGGCGGAAGATTACACGATCGAGGAAGACATCTACGCGGGCTACCTGCTGGGCCGCTGGGAAAGCGACAGCCTGACGGTGATCGGCGGTGTGCGCTACGAGTACACGCAGACCGACATCATCGGCAACTTCACCTTGCTGGTGGAAGAGGACGGCACCCTCCCCGATGGCACCACCGCCACCGATGATACGGTGATCGTCACCCCGCAGACCACCCCTTCCAATTACGGCTTTTTGCTGCCCAGCCTGAACGTGCGTTTCGAACCGGTGGACGACCTGGTGCTGCGCGCGGCGGGCTATCGCAGCCTCGTGCGGCCGGGTTTCTCCCAGCTTGCTCCGCGCTTCATCACGGAACGCAACGACGATGACGAGGTGGAAGGCGAATTCGGCAATCCCAACCTGCAACCCTACAAGGCATGGAATCTGGATGCCGGCGTCGAATACTACTTCGGCGGCAACGGCGCCTTGAGCGCCGGTGTCTTCTTCAAGGATATCTCCAACTACATCGTCACAGTCGTTTACGAAGCCGAAGACCTGAACGGTAATGATGCGATCGACGCAGACGAACTGCTGGCCTTTAACGGCATTCCCTTCAACGAAGCAGCAATTCCGGTGAATGGCGACAGTGCCGAAGTCTGGGGCGTGGAACTGGGTTTTGCCATGCAGTGGGACATGTTGCCCGCCCCCTTCGACGGGATCATAACGCAGGCCAACTACACGTACACCGATGCCAGCGCGACAATCTCCGACACGGCGATCGATCTGTTCGGCCAGGGCCTGGGCGGCGGAACGCGGGAAATCCCGCTGCCGGCCAGCAGCGAGCATACGTTGAACGGGGTGCTGGGTTACGAGAAGGGCCCGATCAGCCTGCGCCTGGCGGGCACATACCGCGACGATTACCTTGATGAACTGGGCGGCGATCCGGCGGAATACCGCTTCGTCGACAGCCATTTCCAACTGGATGCAAGCGCGCGCCTGACGGTGGCCGAAGGTTTGCAGGTGTTTGTCGAGGCCGTGAACCTCACCGATGCCGAATACTTCGCCTACAACACCGTGGGCGAGCGGCAGAACAACTATCAATACGAAATCTACGGCCGCACCTTCAAAGGCGGCGTAAGGGTGACGTTCTGATGCGCATTCCGGCAACAACACTCGCAACCGCCGCCCTTCTGGCAGGCTGCGCCACCACGCCCACGGGCCTGCCGCCGGTTTCGGTCGTGGCTGCAGGCGAAACGGAGCCGGTGGGCACCGCGAACGAGGATGCCGCGGACGATCCGGCAATCTGGCACAATATAACCGATCCGCAGCAGAGCCTGATCGTGGCGACTGACAAGAAGGCGGGCCTCTATGTCTATGGTCTGGACGGGCAGGTGCGCAGTTTCAAGAATGCAGGCGCGGTCAACAATGTGGACCTGGTGACGCTGGAGGACGGCACGGTATTCGTGGCAGCCAGCGACCGGATCGACCTTGCCAATTCGCATATCTCCACCTTCACACTGGATACGCAGAGCGGTGAACTGACCGCGCTGGGTCGTATCCCCAGTGGGCCAGGCGAAGGCTACGGTTTCTGCTTCAGTCAGCATGATTCGCTAAAGGCATTGGCAGTCATCAAGGATGGAACCTTGCGCGAATACGAGATCACGCAAGTAACAGCAGGCGAGACACCGCAGGCTGTCCTCGTGCGCGAAATGTCGGTCCCCAGCCAGCCGGAGGGTTGCGTCTACGATGATCGCGACGGCACGCTGTATGTCGGCGAAGAGACGGCGGGCATCTGGCGCTTTCGCGATGGGGAAACGCAGGGCGAACTGGTCGGCCCGATAGACAACCGGTATCTGGTTGCCGATGTCGAAGGCCTGGCAATCGCGCCGCAGGGCTCGCAAGGCGGCTACCTGATAGCCTCCAGCCAGGGCGACAATGCCTACGCCGTTTATGCGCTGCCAGCCATGGCGCCACTGGGACGCTTCGCAGTCGCGGCAGGTACCCTTGGGGCGACCGAGGAAACCGATGGCATTGCGCTTGGCACCGGCAACTTCGGGCCTGACTATCCGCAAGGCCTGTTCGTGGCACAGGACGGCATCAATCCGCCCCTTGCGCAAAATTTCAAGCTGGTGAGCTGGGCCGATATCAAGGCGGCCATGCAGCTGGATTGAGGCGATTCGCTTCCCAATTTCGGTAATCCGACAATTTAGAGTGCGTCGTGGCGAAAGCTGCGGCGCACTTTTTCATTTTGCGATGGTGCCTGCAACCGCCTGAAATTTCGTAATTCCTTCTCTACGGATCGTGCAAAACGATAAGGTGCATATCGTTTTTCAATATTATTGATTGACGATAACCGTCAGGCCGGATATATCGATTATCAACAAATCCAATCAAGGAGATCGATAAATGTCAGACCTGCTCAACAATGTTCTCGCCGCCGTGGCCGCCGTGACCATCGCTCTTACCTCCGTTTCGGCAGTCACCGCTGTGCCTGCACATTCCAGGGTGGCCGTAACTGCACCGGTGCTGGCCTGATCACACAAGGAGGAGGAGAACCGTCATGAACAACCGTACGCGTCCCAACGACCTGCTGCTACTCGCAGGCAAGGTCATCGCCGTATTCATGCAGGCTGCCATGGCCTTCGGTGCTGCGGCACTCTTGATAAGCAGCGTAGCCTTGCTGATCTTCCGCGACGACGTGATTGCCGAATTCGCCAATGAGGCGGGCAATCCCGAAGTCGCCTTCCCCTTGCTGCAACTGGCCGGCGTGATGCTGATCGGCCTCGCCATCGTGGTGATGCTGTTCGTGTTTTTCGGTACCCTGCGCAAGATCATCAACACCGTGGGCGAAGGCGATCCGTTCGCTCCGGCCAATGCCGACAGGCTTTCGCTTATGGGCTGGCTCATGCTGGGCGTGCAACTGGCGCTGATCCCGGCTCTTGGGCTTGGGCTGATGCTCGCCAAATATGCCGACGAGACAGAAAACGCCAATATTACCGTCGATGCCGGACTGGACCTTACGGGCATCCTTCTCGTCATAATTCTGTTCATCCTCGCCCGCGTGTTCCGCCATGGCGCGGCCATGCGCGATGACCTGGAAGGAACCGTGTGATGACGATCAATGTGAAGCTCGACGACCTTCTGTACGAAAGGCGCATGACCCTGACCGAACTGGCAGAGCGGGTGGGCCTGACCCTTGCCAACCTTTCCATCCTCAAGACCGGCAAGGCCAAGGCCATCCGTTTCTCCACGCTGGAGGCGATCTGCCGCGAACTGGATTGCCAGCCGGGCGACCTGCTGGGGTATGACGAGGAGTAAACGGTTGGAATTGTGGCGAGAGTGTGGCAAAGGTGTCAGGCCCGGTTTAGCGGGCGGAAATTACAGGACTTTGAAATGAAGAAAATCATGCTGGTTGCCGCTCCTCTCGTACTCGGCCTTACTGCTTGCGACGGCGCCGCCGAAGAAGCTGGCGAACAGGCTGACGATGTCGCCGAAATGGAAGCCGAAGTGATGGACGCCGAAGCTGGCGTTGCCGAAGCCGAAGCCGAACTGGCTGACGAAATGGGCAACGAAGCTCTTGAGGACGACCTCGAAGCCGAAGCTGAAGTGCTGGAAGAGACCGCCGACGAGATCTGATTTCTCGCGGCTTTTGCCGAAAACAGATGCGGCCGCGCTCCCACCGGGATGCGCGGCCGTTTCGCTTATCGCTTGACTGATACGCCATAACGACTATTTGCCCGCCTCGACTGCCGGGCCTCAACGGACTTGCGGTCATCCGTCCGAGACAGTTGGTGACCGGGATTTGCCGGTCTTAATTTCCAGCCTAGGCGGGGAATAGAGTTTTTGCAGGTCGCACGCCGTCCTGCCATCCGCGTGATGTTCACGCACCTCCTTCCCCATCAACGGACTCGTCCACGCGGCATGAGCCGTGTGGCAATTGTGAGCCGGTTGCGGCGGGCCTGCCAGCGTTTGGCTGGCCATCCGCAGCCATAGTGAAGGAGTACGGCATGGATCGTTCGCAGAAAACCGAAGCGGTCGCCCAGCTCACCGATGTGTTCAACGAAGTTGGCGTGGTGGTAGTCACCCGCAACCTCGGCCTGACGGTGGATCAGTCCACCGACTTGCGGAACAAGATGCGTGAAGCCGGTGCGTCCTACAAGGTTGCGAAGAACCGTCTCGCCAAGCTCGCCCTGGAAGACACCGATTATGTCGGGATCGATGAATATCTCACCGGTCCCACAGCACTGGCCTGGTCTGTAGACCCGGTTGCAGCCGCCAAGGTTGCTGTCGAATTCGCAAAGTCGAACGACAAGCTGGAAATCGTCGGTGGTTCGATGGGCACGCAGGTTCTCGACGAAGCAGGTATCCGGTCTTTGGCCTCGATGCCCAGCCTCGACGAACTGCGCGGCACCATTGTTGGCCTCGTCAACGCACCGGCGACGAAAATCGCCCGCGTCGTTAACGAGCCGGCAGCCAAGCTTGCACGTGTCTTTGGCGCCTACGCCGCCAAGGATGCCGCATAAGAGACGCTTTCTCGCATTCGAGACGAAACATTCAGGGGCATTTTTAACGCCCCGCCCAATTTGGAGTGAAACATCATGGCTGATATTGCCAAGCTTGTAGAAGAACTGTCGAAGCTTACCGTTATGGAAGCGGCTGAACTTGCCAAGGCACTGGAAGAAGAGTGGGGCGTTAGCGCCGCTGCTGCTGTTGCTGCTGCACCTGCCGCTGCCGGCGGTGAAGCTGCTGCCGAAGAAAAGGACGAATTCGATGTCGTTCTGACCGGCGACGGTGGCAAGAAGATCCAGGTCATCAAGGAAGTCCGTGGCATCACGGGTCTCGGCCTGACCGAAGCCAAGGCTCTCGTCGAAGGCGCGCCCAAGGCCGTCAAGGAAGGCGTGAACAAGGCCGAAGCCGAAGAAATCAAGGCCAAGATCGAAGCTGCCGGCGGCACCGTCGAACTGAAGTAAGCTTCTGCAAAGATTTCGTGGGTGTCTTGAAGCGCCTGCGGATAGGAGGGCGGTACCGCAAGGTGCCGCCCTTTTTGCTGCGCGGGTGGTGATTACGAGGGGCGCGGTAATTATCGCTTAAACACTGCGAGCATAGCAACGCATGATGTTGCAGTTCGTGCTCCCTGCCCTCGTCCTGATCAATCTATGGACTGTCTTCCGCTTCTGGCAGGACAAGGCGCACGCTATCAACGGTTCGCGCCGCATACCCGAAGCAGACCTGCTCGCTCTTGCACTGGCAGGAGGGTCTCCCGGTGCTTTCCTGGCTCGACATCTGTTTCGGCATAAGACGCGCAAAGAGCCGTTCACGACGCATCTTCAGATCATACTTGTGGTGCAGATCGGCGCGGTAATAGGCTATTTCATGCTGTGAGTTTCAGAACCACTCGACGCACGTTGATGGCTCCTAGATCCGCCAGTTCACCCGCACCCCGATCATGTCGATGCCCGGGTTCTGGTCACTGTCGAAGATCTGTCCCTGGCTGATGTGCATCCAGTGAGCCTCCACCGAGGCGCGTTCGCTTACCCGGTAGCCCACGCCGATTTCCGGCTCGAACAGCACGCGGCTGCCAAGATCGGTACGGATGCCCGTCGCCGGGTTCACACGCAGTTCCGGTCCATCGTGCACCACGAGGCCGATGCCGGGTCGCACGAAAAACGGGCCTTTGCCGATGGTCCACGCCAGGCCCGCCCCCGCGAACGAAGTGTCGCCTGCAAGGTTCAGCGAGCCGAGCACATAGGGTTCAGGCGAGCCGAGGAAATCGAGCGCCTCGATGCCGTCAAAGCGCACGCCAGCGGCAATATCTGCAGAACCGGTTTCGGTGGTTTCCAGCGTAAAGGGCGTGTCCACGGCATGGGCGTAGATGCCGCCGAAAACCTCCTGCGCTTGGACGGAGGCGGGAGTAACGGCGAGCGTGGCAGCCGTTGCCAGCAGGGCAATGTGTTTGAGCATTCATCCCCATTGTCACGCCCCTGCTTTCCACAAGCTGACCGAACATGCCGGTCCGCTTGCGGCAACGGCGTCATAGCGTCTTGAGGTAATTCACCACGGACTGCGTTTCCTCCGCATCCAAGCCGGGGTTGGGCATGGTGCCGCCCGGCACCACCGCATGTGGATCGCGCAGATACCGGCGCAAGTTCGCCTCGTTCCAAGTGATGTCGGCGGATCGCATCGCAGGGCTGTAGTTGGCGCCCGAGACACTACCGGCCTTTCGGCCGAACACGCCTGCGAGTGTCGGCCCGATCCTGTTCTCTCCGCGCTCCACCGAATGGCACACGCCGCAGGTGGTGAAGGACGCAGGCGGCTCCATGCTGGCGACCTGCGAGGGAGTGGGGCGCGGGGTTGGCGTGGTTCGCGGCGAGGCAGAGGCGGTGGATGCCGGCTCGGGCTCGGGCTCTGCCGCTTCGCTCTCGGCAGGTTCATCGGTCTCGTCTGCGCTATCGTTCTCGACCGGGTCAGCGGTATCGATCTCGCCATCTTCGGCGGTATCGATAGCAGGCTCTGCGGTCATCACCTCGTCCACGGCCGACGTCTCTCCGCTCTCGTCTTCAGTCCCGCCGCAGGCTGTAAGCATGACCGCAAGCGCAGTCGTGGCGGCGAGAGCAAGCTGATTACGCATGGCATCCTTCCCTAAGAAACATTGACGATGTTCTCTAGGCGCGCGCCTGGATGATCGGCAAGTCTTGTTACCGCAGCGCCGCACTCGTTTCGCTTTAGGAAGACCCGGCAGGCTTTGGGCTTTCGCCATGTGCGGCGCGCGCCTATCCGGTCCGGCTGCCATCATGGCGGCCTGAAAAGATGAGGCCCGTTGCCCACCCCTCCACGCCCGGCTGGAAAGCCGAAGGCATAGAAACGCTCCGCCTCGCGGGGCCGCTGGCGCTTGCCAACCTCTTGCAGATGGCGATCTATTCCATTGACGTCATTTTCATCGCCCGATTGGGAGCGGACGAACTGGCGGCCTCTTCGCTGGCGGTATCGGTCTTCGGCCTGATCATCTGGTCCTTGAGCGGCCTTACAGGGGCCGTCGCGCCGATCATGGCGGCAGAACTGGGCGCGCGCGGTCCGGCTCTTCGCCCTGTGCGCCGTTCTGTGCGCATGGCACTGTGGCTATCTGCAGGATGCGGTTTGGTGGCGATGATCCTGTGCGTCTTTGCAGAGGAACTGATGCTGCTGGCAGGACAGCAACCGCGCATCGCCGCGCTGGCGGGCGAATACACCGACCTGCTGTTGTTCTCCATCATCCCCATGATCGCGGCGAGCGTGTTGCGCAATTTCGTGTCGACACTGGGACGGCCAATCTTCGCAACGGCCATCACCGCGCTGGGGATCGTGGTAAACGTCATTGGCAATTACGCCTTCGTATTCGGCAACTGGGGAGCGCCCGCGCTGGGGTTGCAGGGTGCGGCGGTCGCCACGATCGTCACCACCCTGGCGATGCTGGCAGCCTATGTGGTTGCCATCAGGATCGACCCACGATTGCACCGCTACCACGTGTTCGGCTTCTTCTGGCGGCCCGACTGGGCGCGGCTGGCAGAGCTGGTGCGTATCGGCACCCCGATCGCGCTCACTATCGTGGCGGAAGCGGGCATATTCGCCGCCGCGCCTTTCCTGCTGGGCCTGCTGGGCGCGGACCAGCTTGCCGCCCACGCCATTGCCCTGCAGATCGTCGCGATCATGTTCCAGGTGCCGTTCGGGGTAAGCCAGGCGGCCACTATCCGCGTAGGCTATTTCTTCGGTGCCCGGGATAACGAAGGCATTCGAAGGGCGGGCGCGGTGGCCATCATGATGGGTGGCGGCTTCATGACACTGACCGCCCTGTTGCTGCTGTTCGCACCATACTATCTGCTGGCAATCTATATCGATCCGTGGAACCCGGAAGAGCCCCGCGTCGTAGCCTACGCCCTGTCCTTCCTGGCCGTGGGCGCGGCCTTCCAATTGTTCGACGGGTTGCAGGTGGTGGCGGCAGGAGCCTTGCGCGGCCTGAAGGACACCCGTGTGCCGATGTGGATCGCAATCTTTTCCTACTGGGTGCCGGGCATGGGTGTGGCCGTGGTGCTGGGCTTTTACACTCCGCTCGAAGGGCTTGGCGTATGGTTGGGCCTGGCAACGGGTCTTGTATGTGCCGCAGCTCTTCTCACATGGCGATGGCACCGACGTGAAGCGCTGGGGCTGACTCGACCGGGCGTGAAGTAACGCGGGCCAGTCTCGGCCTGCCGCACGCAGGTCCGAAAGCGTAAATTTTTCTGTGCTGCGGCCATTGACTCCAAATGAATGCAGCACCAAATGCGGCGCGCTGGCACTCTCGGTCGGAGAGTGCCAAACCTGTAACAACTCAAACTGGAAGAGGTCATACTTATGGCATTCCGTCCGCTGCACGACCGCGTACTGGTCCGCCGCCTCGAAGCCGAAGAAAAAACGGCCGGTGGCATCATCATCCCCGATAGCGCCAAGGAAAAGCCGAGCGAAGGCGAAATCGTCTCGGTTGGCGAAGGCACTCGCGACGATTCCGGCAACCGCGTCGCTCTCGACGTCAAGGCCGGCGACCGTGTCTTGTTCGGCAAGTGGTCCGGCACCGAGGTCAAGATCGACGGTGAAGACCTGATCATCATGAAGGAAAGCGACATCATGGGTGTGCTGGGCTGATCTGCCCGCGCACGACCTGAATACGCTTACCCGAAACACAGAAATCTCCAGGAGAAACAATTATGGCTGCCAAGGACGTACAGTTCGGCCGCGATGCGCGTGAGCGCATCCTGAAGGGCGTAGACACGCTCGCCAATGCCGTGAAGGTCACGCTCGGCCCCAAGGGTCGCAACGTGGTTATGGACAAGAGCTTCGGTGCCCCGCGCATCACCAAGGACGGCGTAACCGTCGCCAAGGATATCGAGCTCAAGGACAAGTTCGAGAACATGGGCGCACAGATGCTGCGCGAAGTCGCCAGCAAGGCGAATGACGCAGCAGGCGACGGCACCACCACCGCCACTGTGCTGGCCCAGTCGATCGTTCGCGAAGGCATGAAGTCGGTTTCAGCCGGCATGAACCCGATGGATCTGAAGCGCGGCATCGATCTTGCCGTGACCAAGGTTGTCGCAGACCTGCAGAACCGTTCGCAGGACGTGAAGGGTTCCGAAGAGATTGCCCAGGTCGGCATCATCTCTGCCAACGGCGACCGCGTGGTTGGCGAGAAGATCGCCGAAGCCATGGAAAAGGTCGGCAAGGAAGGCGTGATCACCGTCGACGAGAGCAAGGGCCTCGAATTCGAGCTCGAGACCGTCGAAGGCATGCAGTTCGACCGTGGCTACCTCTCGCCCTACTTCGTCACCAATCCCGAAAAGATGACGGTAGAGCTGGAAAACCCCTACATCCTGATCCACGAGAAGAAGCTTTCCAACCTGCAGGCCATGCTGCCTGTGCTGGAAGCCGTGGTGCAGGCCGGGCGTCCGCTGCTGATCATCGCTGAAGACATCGAAGGCGAAGCGCTGGCCACCCTCGTGGTGAACAAGCTGCGCGGCGGCCTGAAGGTTGCAGCCGTGAAGGCACCGGGCTTTGGCGATCGTCGCAAGGCCATGCTGCAGGATATCGCTATCCTGACCAACGGCGAGATGATCTCCGAAGACCTCGGCATTAAGCTCGAGAACGTCGGCCTCTCCATGCTGGGTGAAGCCAAGACCGTCACCATCGACAAGGACAACACCACCATTGTCGACGGTGCAGGCGAAGGCGATGCCATCAAGGCCCGCGTGGAGCAGATCCGTGCGCAGATCGACAACACCTCGTCCGATTACGACAAGGAAAAGCTGCAGGAACGCCTCGCGAAGCTTGCTGGCGGCGTTGCCGTGATCAAGGTTGGCGGTGCTACCGAAGTCGAAGTGAAGGAACGCAAGGATCGCGTCGACGACGCGCTGCACGCAACCCGTGCTGCCGTTGAAGAAGGCATCGTGCCCGGCGGCGGTACTGCGTTGCTTTACGCAACTAAGGCCCTTGCCGGCCTGAGCGGCGAAAACGACGACCAGACCCGCGGTATCGACATCGTTCGTCGTGCGCTGCAGGCTCCGATCCGCCAGATCGCCGAAAATGCCGGCCATGATGGCGCGGTCGTTTCCGGCAAGCTGATCGACGGCAATGATGAGAGCATGGGCTTCAACGCCGCAACCGACGTTTACGAAAACCTCGTAAGTGCCGGCGTGATCGACCCGACCAAGGTCGTGCGTACTGCCCTGCAGGACGCAGCGTCAGTTGCCGGTCTGCTTATCACCACCGAAGCGGCCATCGCCGAAATCCCGGAAGACAAGTCCTCCGGCGGCGGCGGCATGCCCGACATGGGTGGCATGGGCGGCATGGGCGGCGGCATGGGCTTCTAAGCCCGACGCCAACCGTCTTACCGACGCAATAGAACGGGGCCGGAGAGAGCGATCTCTCCGGCCCTTTTCTTTTGCCCGCACTCCCCTAGTCTGCGCATCGTTGATCAAGGGAAACCCGGAATATGAAACGTCTTGCCGCGCTCTTACTTGCCTCCGCCGCGCTGACCGGATGCGTCACCGCCAATGCCGAAATGGCCAATGCCAATATCGCGACAATCGAATGCACCCAGACCCAGGACGAGTGCATCAATGCGTGGTTCGACGACAGGTTCGCAGAATTGCTCGCCTTCAGTCCGATCTTGCAGACCGGGCTCGGCCTCAAATCCGATTACGACAAGATCGACGACATGAGCGTGGCCGGCATGGAAGCCGAGCGCGCATGGTGGCAATCCACGCTGGCCGAGATGGAAGCGAATTTCGATTACGCGGCGCTTTCGGATGAGGCGAAGACAAGCTGGGACATGTGGACCTTCCGCGCCGAGCAGGCACAGGCTGCCGCGCAGTTCCGGCAGCAGGAGTTCGTGCTGCACCAGATGGGCACCGGCCACACGAACCTGCCTACCTTCCTGATGAACCAGCACCGCGTTGCGAACGAGGCGGACATGGTTGACTATATCGCCCGGATCGGCGGCATCTCCACGGCACTGGACCAGTTGCTGGAACGCGCACAGGCCAATGCCGCAGCGGGCACGCGTCCGCCCCGGTTTGCCTACGACGCGGTGATCGACGAATCGCGCAAGTTGACCACCGGCGCTCCGTTCGACGATGGGGAGCCATCGGCGCTCTGGTCAGCGACCGAGGAACGCCTCGCCAGCCTGGTGGAAAACGATGCCATCACGCCATCGCGCGCTGCCGAATTGCGGACGCAGGCCCGCGCGGCTCTCACCGGCGAACTGGCACCCGCCTATGCCCGGATCATCGACTGGTACACCCGCGACCGCGCCAATGCCGAAGCCGAAGCGCGCGGCGTCAGCGCGCTCGCAAATGGCGCGGAATTCTACAATTACAGACTTGGCGTCATGACCACGACCGACATGACTGCCGATGAAATCCACCGGATCGGGCTCTCCGAAGTCGCGCGCATCCGAGGCGAGATGGAAACGATAAAGCAGCAGGTGGGCTTCGAAGGCAGTCTGCAGGAGTTCTTCGCCTTTGTCCGCGAGGACGAGCAGTTCGTGTATCCGAACAACGATGCTGGCGCGCAGATGTATATCGACCAGGCGAAGGAGCATCTGGCGTTTATCAACACCCGCCTGCCAGATTTCTTCGGCACGCTGCCTGCCGCCCCGCTGGAAGTCCGCCGGGTGGAGCCTTTCCGCGAACAGGATGGGTCTGCCCAGCACTACCAGACCGGATCAGTCGATGGCTCCCGTCCCGGTATCTACTACGCCCACCTCTCGGACATGAACGCCATGCCGATTCCGCCGCTGGAGGTGATCGCCTATCACGAAGGCAATCCCGGGCATCACATGCAGCTATCCATCGCGCAGGAGCTGACCGGGATCCCGAAGTTCCGTTCGCAAGGATATTACCTGTCGGCATTCAGCGAAGGCTGGGCGCTGTATTCGGAGATACTGGCGAAGGAAATGGGCGCTTACGAGAATCCCTATTCGGACTTCGGCCGCCTGACGACGGAGATGTGGCGGGCGATCCGGCTGGTGGTGGACACAGGCATCCATTCCAAGGGCTGGACCGAGCAACAGGCTGTCGACTTCTTCCAGGAAAATTCGCCCATGCCCGAAACGACATCGCGCACCGAGGTGCAGCGCTATTTCGTGATGCCGGGCCAGGCAACCAGCTACAAGATCGGCATGCTGAAGATACAGGAACTGCGCGCCCATGCCGAAGATGAGCTGGGCGAGGCCTTCGACATTCGCGGCTTCCACGATACCGTGCTGGGCGGCGGATCGATGCCGCTCAACATCCTGGAAGAACGCGTGAACGACTGGATCGCCAGCGTGCAGGAAAGCTGAGGGTCTATTCCTCCGGCGTTGGTGTGCCGGGATTAACCTGCGCCTCGAACTCAGGCACTTCACGACCCGCGGCCTCGGCCTCGGTGCTTGCCACGCCGTTTGCGTCGATATCCTGGATCAGCCAGCGCATCTCGTCGATCTCGCGGCGCTGGGCGCGGATGATATCGTTCGCCAGCTTGCGGACCCGCACGTCCTCGATGCCCGCGCGCTCGCTGGTGAGGATCGCGATGGAATGGTGCGGGATCATGGCGGACATGTATTCTCTGTCGTCGATCGTGGTCTGGCTGCGCACCAGGAACAGCGACAAGGCGAAAGTCACCACGGCCACGCCGATGATGATCCAGTTTTTTACCTTGTTCTTGTACATACCCCACATGAAGGCCAGCATCACCACGGCCATCACCGCACCCATGACGAACATCATCCAGAAGCGCGTTTCGCTCCAGAACACGTGATCGATGACATAGGTGTTGAGATACATCAGTCCGAACATGATAACGGTTGATGTGCCCACCATGGCCATGAAACGCTTGTAGTTGCCTTCGTTCTGCATAGTGATTGTTCCTTCCTCTTATCTCTTGGCCTTGGCGAACAAATCCACCAGCTCCCCGAACTTGGCGCGCTGTTCAGCTTCATCACCCGATGCAATAGCCTCTGCCACGCAGTGCGAGGCGTGGGTCTTGAGGATCTCGTCCTCTGCCTTTGCCAGCGCGGCCTTCACCGCCTGAATCTGGTGCAGGATATCGATGCAATACCGGTCCTCCTCCACCATTCGCGTGATGCCGCGCACCTGCCCCTCAATGCGACCAAGGCGATTTTTCAAGGCTATGGTTTGCTGCGGCATGCACTTTCGTCCTCTTGAAATACCCCCCCAGGGTATGTAACTCGATGCCATGAAACAACCCCCCAGCTTTTCACGTCGCGGATTTATCGGAACAGGCGCCCTTGCTGCCGCCGGTCTGGCCGTTCCTGCATGGGCGCAAGGACAGTCTCTGACCCACGCCCGGCGTGGTTTCGGAGAGGTGACGGGCGACGTTATCGATCTCTCCATTGACCGGCACCACTTCAGCACCGGCGGGCGTAGCGGACACGCCATCGCCGTGAACGGCAGCGTGCCCGGACCGCTGGTGCGCCTGCGCGAAGGGCAGGACGTGGTGCTCAACGTCACCAACAACCTGGACGAGGACAGCTCCATTCACTGGCACGGGCTGCTGCTGCCGTTCCAGTTCGACGGGGTGCCGGGCGTCAGCTTTCCCGGCATCCGTCCGGGGGAGACGTTCCAGTACCGCTTCCCTGTTCGCCAGAACGGCACATACTGGTGGCACAGCCATTCGGGTCTCCAGGAACAGGCCGGGCATTACGGCCCCATTGTGATCGATGCCGCAGAGCCTGACCCGCGCTATGACCGCGACTACGTAGTGCTGCTGAGCGAGTTTACCCCGCGCCATCCGCACGAGATTGCGCGCAAGCTGATGGTGGGGGAGCATTACTTCAACCGCCAGATGATGACGGTAGGCAACGGCGAAATGAGCCTGGAAGACCGCCTGATGTGGGGCGCAATGCGGATGAACCCGCGCGACATTTCGGATGTCACCGGCGCGACCTACACCTTCCTCGTCAACGGTCACGGCCCGGCGGACGATCTGGAATTCCAGTTCAATCCGGGAGAGCGGGTGCGGCTGCGGATCATCAACGGCTCTGCCATGACATTCTTCAACGTGCGTATTCCCGGCGTGCCGATGCAGGTGATCGCGGCGGACGGACAGGAAGTCGATCCCGTCGCGGTCGACGAGTTCCAGATCGGCACTGCCGAAACCTACGACGTGATCGTGACCCCGCCCGATGGCAGCCATGCTTTCGTGGCCGAGGCGATGGACCGTTCGGGCATGGGGATCGCCAGTCTCACTTCACACGCCGGACACCGCGCCACACCCCCGCCGCTGCGCGAGCCGGTGACGCTGACCATGGCCGATATGGGCATGGGCGGCATGGACCATGGCTCAATGGATCATGCCACGATGGATCATGCAGGTCATGGCGGGATGGATATGAGCGATGACAATACGGGTGCCATGGACCACTCGATGCGCGATACCTCGTTGTTACCGCCCGATGTGAAGGTCGGCCCCGGGATCGATATGGTTGCCCCCATGCCGGTGGACCGGATGGATTTTCCCGGCCTCGGTCTCGACACCGTGCCCCACCGTGTGCTGCGCTATACCGATCTGAAAGCGAGGAACGCCAATCCGCATCGCATGCCGACGCGCAGCATGGAAATACATCTCACCGGCAACATGGAACGCTACATGTGGTCGTTCGATGGCAAGCAGTTCAGCGCCGTATCCGACGACCCCATTCGCTTCGGCTATGACGAACGGGTCCGCGTGAAACTCGTGAACGACACCATGATGGCCCACCCCATCCACCTGCATGGCCATTTCTTCGAACTGGTGAACGGCGCAGGGATGATGAACCAGCCGCTGAAGCACACGGTGGTGGTGCAACCCGGCAGCACGGCGACCTTCGACCTTACAGCGAACGAGCCGGGCGACTGGGCCTTTCACTGCCACCTGCTCTATCACATGCACGCAGGCATGATGCAGACTGTTACCGTGCGCCCCTTCCCCGAAGAGGGAGAGGCGTGATGCGCGCGTTTCTACTGGCAGGCGCCGCCTTTCTCGCAATCCCTGCCGCGGCACAGGATCACTCCGGCCATGCCGGACACGAAGCGCCTGTGCAGGAGGAGACGGACCACTCCGCGCATGAAGCGATGGACCATTCGCAGCATACGATGGAAGACCCCGAAGAACCCGTTGTGGATCATGGGGAGTATCGGGGAATGGATCATTCCACCATGGATCACTCGCAGATGGGTCATGGCGAAATGGACCACTCGACGATGGATCACTCGACGATGAACCACGGCGAGGTGGATCACTCCCAGATGGATCATGGCGATCACGCTGACATGGAAATTCCTGCCGGACCGCCGCCGCCCCGCGCCTTCGAAAGACCGCGCCATGCAGCCGAGATGTTCTTCGACGCCGATCGCCTCGCCGCAGCACGCGCCTACAACCGCATCGCGCATGGCAATATGACCACCGGCATGGTGCTGGCCGAACGGGTGGAAGCGCGCGTAGCCGATGGGCACGACGAGTTTCTCTGGGATGTCAGTGCCTGGTACGGTACATCGCTCGACAAGATCGTGTTCAAGAGTGAGGGCGAAGGCGAATTTGGCAGCGGCGAGGTGGAAGATGCGGAAATGCAGCTTCTATGGGGCCACGCCATCGGACCGTTCACCGACTTGCAGGCGGGCATGCGCGTGGACGTGGAGCCCGAAACCACCGCGCACCTGGCCGTAGGTGCGGCGGGCCTTGCGCCCTACATGATCCATTTCGATGCCGCCGCTTTCCTCTCCGACGAAGGCGATCTGACCGCGCGGGTCGAGGCAGAACACGATATGAGGTTTACGCAAAAGCTGATCCTGCAACCGCGCGTGGAAGCCGAATTGTCGGCGCAGGACATTCCCGAACGCGGGGTGGGCGCCGGACTTTCGAAGATCGAAGTGGGCGCGAGGCTCCGCTACGAAATCGTGCCCGAGTTCGCGCCCTACGTGGGCGTGGAATACGAGGCCGCGACCGGCCGGACGGCGGATTATATCCGCGCCGCCGGGGATGACCCCGACGGCGTTTCGATATTGCTAGGCGTGCGCTTCTGGTTCTGACGAACCGTCAGCCACCCATCCGGCTGCGCTGGGCTGCCTCGACCTGTTCTGCAGTCCATTCCACCGGATATTGCGTCTGCGGGTTGAACACGTCGCCCCGGTAGTTGGCCGCTTCGGCGGCAGCGATTTCCTCGGCGGTCAGGTGTTCGCTGGGCTCCAGCGCGAAGACGTCGATCCCGCGGGCGATCTCGGTGGCGTAGATGCGGCCGTTGTACCAGTAGGCAGACCAGTACCCGCCGGTAACCAGCTGATCGTCATCAATCGGACCGCGATCGAAATAGGCGATCTCGAAAGGGTTTGCGGGATCGGTAAAATCGATCACCGAAACGCCGCCCTGGTACCAGGCCTGCACGAAGATGTTACGCCCCGGCACCGGGATGATGGAGCCGTTGTGCGCCACGCAGTTCTCGGTGTCGCCCTGCGGTGCGGGCAGCTTGAAGGTGCCGCGATATTCCAGCTGTCCATCCACGATGGCGTAGAAGGCGTTGGCACCCCATTCGCGCGGGTCGGTCGCCTGGCAACGCGGACGACCGCCGCCGCCCCATTCGTCGGTGAACAGCACGATATCGCCAGTGTTGTTGAACGTGGCGGAATGCCAGTAGGCAAAACCGGGGTCCACCACCTCGTCCTTCCGCACCGGGTTCAGCGGGTCGGAGATATCGAAGATGATGCCGTTGCCCGAACACGCTCCTGCCGCAAGGTTCAGCGAGGGGAACACGGTAATGTCGTGGCACTGGTCGGTACGGCGGGTTTCCTGCGTCTCGTCGCCATGATCGCCCCCCTGCCACAGGCCAGCCAGTCGCCCGGTTTCCGCATCGGCGAACACGGCGGGGCTAGATACTATGCGCGACAGTGAAGGATCGGCCAGCGGAATTTCCACCACGTCGATACGGAACAATGCAGTGCGTTCATCGCCCGGCACATCGCCGATGCAGATGTCCAGTTCCTCGGTTTCGCGCACGGAGCCCGTGCCGGAATTGTAGACGATCAGGCTGTCATCGGTGCGCGTGACGATGGAATGGGTGTGGCTGCCCCGGCAGGTCTGCACCTGTCCCACCTGCACCGGTCGGGTGATGTCGGAAATATCGAAGACGCGCAGGCCGCGGAAACGGTCTTCGCTCACGCGGTCGGTCACCCCTTCGAGGCCGCAGTCGGTCCGCCCGCGCGTTTCCTCCACGCTCATGATGAGAAGATCGCCCGCGATCGAGACATCACCCTGTCCGCCTGGACACACGACCGAGCTGACCAGCTGCGGCACACCGTCCGCGCCAAGGCGGTAGGCGTTAAAACCGTGGTAGTTGCCGGCCACCATCAGGTCGCCCGCAAAGGCGAGATCGGTGTTGGAGAAGCTGAGCATTCCGCCACGCTGGGCGTAGCGACGCTCATCCTCCTCGGTTTCAGGATCGCGAATGACCGATGCGGCCATTTCGGCATGGTCCGCGTGGTCTGCGTCTCCAGCGTCATGCTCCATGTCGCTGTCGGCTTCTCCTTCAACCTCTTCCTCGTCGGAAAGGATTTCCGGACGCAGCCCGGCAGGGTTCTCCGGATCGAAGAAGCCTGCAGGTTTGCGCAGGAAGGCGACGTGGCGAAGGTTGCTGATCGCTTCGCCCGCATCGAATACGCCCGCGGCCAGCGTGGCGCGTGGATCGTCGGAAAGGCTGGCGAGGAAGGCGTTCATCCGCTCAATCTCGGCGTTCTGGTCGTTCACAACCTCGCTGGTGAATTCGTACATCACCGGATCTGCCGCGGTACCCCGCTGGCTGTGAAGTTCTTCCACCATGGTGATCGCGCCCTGGTGGTGACGCACCATCATTTCCAGGAACAGGCGATCGAAATTGGTGCCGCGAGCCGCCTCCAGTGCTGCAAGTTGTTCAGGTGTTGCCATACCCACCATGCCCGAATGCGCGGCGTGCCCCATGCCCGCCATGTCCAGCGGTTCGCTGCGGTCGGACAGCCAGCCGCGCATGAATTCGATCTCGTCTTCCTGCGACGCATCGATCCGGCCTGCCACGGCGAGTATCTCCGGCGTGTTGGTGCGATCTTCCACCAGCGCCGCCATGTCCACGGCTTGCTGATGGTGCACGATCATCCCCTGCATGAAAGTGACGTCCGCCGGGGAGTAGGCGTTGCGCGCAAGTTGCCTTGCCTCGTCCTCGCTCAGCGTGCGCGGTGCCTGGCCGATGCCGCCGGGCTGTACGATAGTCACATCTTGCGCGGAAGCCGTGGCGGCACTGGCTAGAAGGATAGCCGCGAGCGATGCTCCTGACGACAGGCGAAAGCGATTGGTCATGTAGTGCGATCCCGAAACTGTTTTCATTCGATACCTTTAGGAGCGACAAAGCGCGCCCTCGTCAAGCCGGTACCTTCGATCAGTGGCCCGCTTGTCGTGCACCGAGCCAGGGCGTAGTTTGCTCCAGTAGACAGAGCGAGGGGAAGGTGTTCATGCGCAATGGTATCATCGCGAGCGTCCTGCTGCTGGGCCTAACGGCCTGTGCGGAGGAGCCGCAACCTGCTGGCCCAGAAACCGCCGACTATTCGGCGCGGCAATACATGCAGGCGATCAACGATATCGCGCGCATGGATGATCGTCAGTATGACGATGCGCGAAAGCCGGGCGAGCTGCTGGCGTTTGCTCGGATCGACAAGGGCGAGGTGGTTGGCGACTATATAATGGGCGGCGGTTATCTCACCCGGCTGCTGGCAACAGCCGTGGGCGCAGACGGAAAAGTCTATGCCTTCCAGCCGGAGGAATTCATCGCTTTCAGGCCGGAGTATGCCGCGGAGCAGGATGCCGCCGTTGCGCCCTATTCCGATATCGACGGCAATCCGGTGAACGTTTTCCCGCTGCGCGGTCCGATTGCAGAGCCGGGTTGGCCCGAACCGCTCGACAGTTTAATCACGGTAATGAATTTCCACGATCTCTACATCGCGCAAATGCCCGAAGGCACGGCGGATCAGGCGGTGCAAATGCTCTACAATGCGCTGAGACCCGGCGGAACGCTGGTGGTGGTGGATCACCTGGCCGTAGAAGGCGGCGGCGTGGACGCGGCCGACCAGTTGCACCGGATGGACAAACAGATGGCACTGGATGCATTGACGGGTGTCGGCTTCGTCTTGGAGGCGGAATCCGATCTCTATTCCCGGCCCGGCGATCCACGTGACTCCAACGTGTTCGACCCAGCCATTCGCGGGAACACCGACATGTTTGCCTGGCGCCTGCGCAAGCCGAACGCGGACTGATTAAGCGCGCCTTTTTCCGGCACGATTCGGTTGCCTGCCCGTTGTTGAGTCTCAACATCAATTGCAGGAGAGCAAAGCAATGAAAGTCCCGCACAAAGCCCACGTCGCCCTCGTCGATGGAGAGCGATTCGTGCTGTTGCGCAACGACGGACAGATTTTCGAGCCCAAGCTTTCAAAAGTTGCAGAACCCAAACTCGACCCCACCAATTTCAGCGCCGGTGTGAAGCATCAGGACCATGCCGGCCAGATTGCCGGCAACACCGATCTCAATGAACTGGCTCACGGCGCTGCCGCTGCCGAATGGCTGAATGCCAAGGCCATCGCGAACGAGATCGACGAGCTTCTGATCGTGGCCGACCCGAAGACCCTGGGTGAAATGCGGCGGCACTATCACGTCGAACTGGAAAAGCGTCTGGTTGGTGAATTGGACAAGGCACTGACCCATGAACCGTTGGAGAAAATCGGCAAGGTTCTGGCCAACGCCTGATCCCTGCAAACGCCCCAAAACGGCCACACCGACTCGGTACATCGTCAATTCCGCGCGATTCGTCGCGCGGGATTGTTATTCCCTATGCGATTAAGCATTTGCTAAGCACGTTTCAGGCAATCTCGCTTCATGGATAAATCGGTGATCGCACGCATAGTTGCTCTTTTCGCCCTGATGCTTACTCCGCTGGCGGCAACGTCTGCGGGTGCACAGGATTTCGAATCCGCGTTTGACAGTGCCTTCGGCACCGAGGTTCGGGAACCGCCGGAGATCATTGCGAGGCCCAGCACGCCGCTGGAAAGGCGAATCGCCCAGATCGCCGATGGCAGTGATGGGCGTATCGGCGTAGCTGCAATCGACCTTGTCAGCGGCGAAGAGGTCTCCGTTCTGGGAGACCAGCGCTTCCCCATGGCTTCCACCAGCAAGATCGCCATTGCCGCTACCTTCCTTGAAGGAGTGGATCGGGGTCGCTGGAGCCTGACCAGTGAATTCCCGCTGATGTGGGCAGTTCGCTCCCCGCGCTTTTCCACCGCCGTGGCCCCGGTACGTGCGGGCGAACACATGCCTGCTCTCCAGCTTATCGACCTGATGATCACGCGAAGTTCCAACCCGGCAACCGATGCGCTGCTGGCAGCAGTGGGCGGCCCGTCTGCCGTGAACGACTGGGCCCGGCGCGCAGGGCTGACGGATTTCAGTCTCGACCGCGATATCGCCACTCTTGTTCGCGACGATGGCGAGTTCGATCCCACCTATCACATCGACCCCCGCGACAGCGCCACGCCGCAAACGATGGTGCGTCTGTTGGCAGGCATCTACCAGGGCGAATGGCTGAGCCCGCAGAGCCGCGAAGTCATTCTTGATGCCATGGAACGGTGCCGCACGGGCCGTCGCCGTATACCCGCGATGATCCCCAGCGAGGCGACCGTTGCGCATAAGACCGGCACGCTGAACCGCATGGCTGGCGATATCGGTATCGTCGAGATGCCCGATGGCCGTGCAATTGCCCTTGCCATCTTCGTTACCGGTCAGAGCGCGTCACAGGCGGACGAGAACCGCAACAAGGCCGAGGCTCGTAGGCGCCGCGACGCACGTATCGCCTCGATCGCGCGCGCGCTTTACGATGGTTTTGCCGAACAGGCCGAAGCGCGCCGCTTCGCAAACGCCAGCCATTCTTCGACCGGTTCGGCGGCTGCGCGATAGCCCGGATTAACTGCGAACTCGTGCAGACAAAGAAAAAGGGCGCCGCCATTGCTGGCCGCGCCCTTCGTCTTTTTGAGGCTTGAAAGCCGTAGACCGATTACTCGGCTTCGTTGGCTTCGGCTTCCATTTCGGCGCCGGCTTCCTGCATTTCTTCGCCAGCAGCGGACATGCCTTCTTCCATTTCCATTTCAGCTTCCATGGTGGCAGCTTCGAGGTCCTGCTCAACGGCTTCAGCATTGGCTTCGGTGTCGGCAGCAGCGCTTTCAGCGGTTGCTTCTGCAGCGTCTTCGGTGCCTTCCGAGCAAGCGGCCAGGGTGAGAGCGCCAGCAGCTGCGGCGGCGACGAGAACGATCTTACGCATAGGTATAAATCCCTTGAATTGCATAGTTTGGGGTGTGGCAAGTGCCTTTCCCGAAGCCAACCTTTCCGCTGGCTCTGTTGCCTAAATAAGGCCACAATTGAGGCTGCGCAAGGAGAATGTGGCACAATTGCGGCGAACCGAGGGCAGGAATAAGGCAAAACCATCGAGAGCAAGACGCTTCTTTGATGCTTACAGGCGCGCCATGCTCGTGCTAGCAGGCGCGCATGGCCGACAAACAGCATCTCTACCTGGTCGATGGATCGGCCTATATCTTTCGCGCTTATCATCGCCTCCCGCCGCTGACGAACCCCGAGGGGACACCTGTCGGCGCGGTCTATGGCTATACGACCATGCTCTGGAAGCTGGCGGAGGATCTCGATAAGGCCGTAGGACCGACGCACCTCGCCGTTATTCTCGACAAGTCGAGCCAGAGCTTTCGCAACGAAATCTACAGCGAGTACAAGGCCAACCGGCCGCCCCCGCCCGACGACCTGGTGCCGCAATTCCCGCTGATCCGTGACGCGACCCGCGCCTTCAGCCTGCCATGCATCGAGGAACCCGATGTGGAGGCAGACGACATGATCGCCACCTATGCCCGCGCCGCCCAACGCGAAGGCTGGGACGTTACCATCGTATCGTCGGACAAGGATTTGATGCAGCTTGTGGGCGAGGTGGACGGCGCGAAGATCGACATGCTCGACACCATGAAAAACGCGCGCATCTATATCGAGGAAGTAGAAGAGAAATTCGGCGTGCCGCCGGGAAAGGTAGGTGACGTTCTCGCGCTGATGGGCGATTCGGTAGACAATATTCCCGGTATCTTCGGCGTCGGTCCCAAAACCGCCAGCAAGCTGATCGTAGAACACGGCAGCCTGACGGCCGCGCTCGATTCTGCGGAGGGGATGAAGAAGTCCAAGCTGAAGGAACGCCTTGTCGAACATCGCGCGGATGCCGAACTGTCGCGCATTCTCGTGACCCTGAAGGAAGACTGTGAACTTCCCCAGCCGCTTGATGATTTCAAGCTGGATGGCGTGCCCACCGAACCGCTGGCCGCATTTCTCGAAACGCACGGCTTTTCCAGCCTGCTGCGGCGTCTCGATGCCGGAAACGGCAGCCCCGACCGCGCGAATGACCTGAACCCTGCCAAGGCGGACAAGCAGGGAGCGGAAGCATCGTCCGACGGCAACCGCCAGCCCATGCCCGAATGGCCTGCCGTCGATCGCTCGCAATATGAATGCGTACAGACGATCGAAAGACTAGAAGCATGGGTGGCCCGCGCCTTCGCCGCGCGTCTGGTGGCGGTCGATACCGAGACCAGCGATCTGGACGCGATGGCCTGCGATCTCGTCGGCTTCAGCCTCGCGCTCGGACCCAACGATGCCTGCTACGTGCCGCTGGATCACTTCGGCGGCGATGGGGGCAGCGACGACATGTTCGCCGACAGGCCGCAGCAGGTGGACCGCGCGGCGGCCCTTGCCGCGATCAAGCCGCTGCTGGAAAGCGATGCGGTGCTGAAGGTGGGGCAGAACGTCAAATACGATATCAACGTGCTGAAACGCTGCGCGGGTATCGACCTTGCGCCGGTGCACGACACCATGATCATCAGTTTCGACATGGATGCAGGCCGCATGCTGGATGGCATTGGCGGCGGGCACGGCATGGACGAACTGGCAGAGCGTCACCTCGGCCACACCTGCCTGAAATTCAAGGATATCTGTGGCACGGGCAAGAAGGCGATCCCCTTCGGCCAGGTGCCGCTGGACAGGGCAACCGAGTACGCGGCCGAAGATGCCGACGTGACCTGGAGGCTTTTCCAGCACCTGCATCCGCGCATGCCACTGGAAGGCGCTACGCGCATTTACGAGCGGGTCGATCGCCCGCTGATTCCCGTGGTCGCTGCGATGGAGCGCGAAGGCATCAAGGTGGACCGCGCGGCCCTGTCGCGCCTGTCGGAACAGTTTGCCGAGACCACTGCCCGGATCGAGAAGGAAATCCACGAACAGGCGGGCGAGCAATTTACCATCGGCAGCCCTAAGCAGCTGGGCGATATCCTGTTCGACAAGATGGGCTACAAGGGTGGCCGCAAGGGCAAGAGCGGGCAGTATTCAACCGATCAGGCGATCCTTGAAAAGCTCAGCCAGCAAGGCGCAACCATCGCCGACAAGGTGCTGGAGTATCGCCAGCTTTCCAAGCTGAAGAGCACCTACACAGATGCTCTCCAAGAGGCGATAAACAGCGAAACCAGCCGTGTGCATACCTCCTATTCGCTGGTCGGCGCGCAGACCGGGCGATTGTCCTCCACCGATCCCAACTTGCAGAACATTCCCATCCGCACAGAAATCGGTCGCGAGATTCGCAAGGCCTTCGTGCCGGAGGAAGGCAACGTGCTGCTCGCGGCGGACTATTCGCAGATCGAATTGCGGCTGGCCGCGCACATGGCCGATGTGCCCGAACTGAAGGAAGCCTTCGCGCAAGGTGAGGACATCCACGCCCGCACGGCGAAGGAAATGTACGGCAAGGTGGACCGCGACACGCGTGCGGCGGCCAAGACCATCAACTTCGCCATCCTCTACGGCATTTCACGATGGGGGCTGGCAGGGCGTCTTGGCGTGGAGCCCGACGAGGCGCAGGAGGTGATCGACACCTATTTCAAGCGCTTCCCCGGCATCCAGAACTATATGCACAAAACGCTAGAGAGCGTGCGGGCCAAGGGCTATTCAGAGACACTGTTCGGCCGCAAGACATGGTTTCCGCGCATCGGATCGAAGAATCAGAACGAGCGGCAGGGCAGCGAGCGCGCGGCGATCAACGCGCCCATTCAGGGCAGCAGCGCCGATATCATCAAGCGCGCCATGGTCCGCATGTTGCCCGCGCTGACAGAAGCCAACCTGCCCAATGTTCGCATGTTGCTTCAGGTGCATGACGAACTGGTGTTCGAATTGCCGGAAGGCGATGTGGCCGCAGCGTCCCCGGTGATCGAGAAAGTCATGGCAGAGGCAGCCTCGCCAGCCGTGGAACTCAGCGTGCCGCTGGGTATCGAGATCGGCACGGGGGCAAGCTGGGACGCAGCGCACTGATGAACGACATGCTGACCCCGCTACGCGACGCCGTGCCCGACCACTTGGAGGCATGGCTGGTGGCCGCGCTGGCCGCCTTCATCGGGGTGCTCGTGGCATTGCTGGTGCACCGCATCCTGTTCGGCATCTTGCGCAAGGTTGCCAGCGCCAGCCACAGCCAGGCGGACAACGTGGTGGTGCGTCATCTCGCCCGCCCCAGCAAGTGGGCCATGGTGGCACTGGGCCTGGTGCTGGCCGCGCGAGAAGTGCCGATTCTCGATTCCGCGTGGGAGAGAATCGCCGGTTTCGTGATGCCCGCGCTGATTGGCTGGATCGCCCTTTCTATCATGCGCGCGCTGGTTGCGGCGATGGAACTGCGCGCCGATATCGACGTGGCCGACAATCTGCAGGCACGCCGCCGCCGCACAAGGCTCGCCATCTTCAGCCGCATCGGGACCTTCCTGATCGTCTTCGTCACCGTCGGGCTGATGCTGCTGTCGATACCCGGCGTGCGCGATATCGGGGTGACGCTGATGGCCTCCGCCGGGCTTGCCGCGCTGGCCGTGGGTGCAGCGGCGCAACCGGCACTGAAAGCATTGATCGGCGGCCTGCAAATGGCGCTGACAGAGCCTATCCGTATCGACGATGTCGTTATCATCGATGGCGAGTGGGGCAGGATAGAGGATATTCGCACCACCTATGTTGTCGTGCGCATCTGGGACGAACGGCGGCTGGTGGTTCCGGTCAGCAAGTTCCTGGAAGAGACATTTCAGAACTGGACCCGCAAGGGATCGGAATTGCTCGGCACGGTTTTTCTGCACTTGGACCCGCTGGCCGATGTCGAGCGGCTACGCGCTGAATTCGAACGGCAGGTGGAGGCCAATCCCCTATGGGACAAGCGCGTAAAGGGCGCGCAGGTTACCGATACGACACTCGATTCGATGGAGCTTCGCCTGCTGATGAGCGCGCGCAACGCTTCCGATGCTTTCGACCTCAGGTGCCAGATCCGCGAGGCGATGCTGGCCTTCATCCGTGCCGAGATGCCCGAAGCCATTGCCATGCGCCGGGTGGCCTCCGCCACCGAAGCATTGTGGGAAACGGGCGAAGCGGGGATGGATACCGGGAATTAGGCTAGTTTGTTTTTCGCACCTGCCTCCGCAGGTGCGTCCTCGCTAGATGCGCAGCAAGCTGCGCCGCTGCGGGCGGCCATTCGGCCTTGCGGTCCGCCAGGCGCGGACCGTCTCCCGCTCAAAGGCTCCTCAATCGCGCGAGTTTTGGTCGCCACCAGCAACCGACAGCGCGCGACTGCGCAGCCCCCAGGTGCCCCACAGCGAGGCGGAGGGAATAGCACCCAGGACGCTCCGACGGAGGACGGAGCGAAAAGCAAACTAATGCTTCGATTCGCGGGTGCTCTCCACCATGCCTTCGGTGATGAACCCGATAGGATTCACTTCCAGCGCGCGCTTCTTCAGCTCGCCCTTCATCTTCTTGTATTCGGCTTCCATCTTCGGAGTTACCGTGGCGCGGCTGTCTTCCAGTGCTTCGGTGAAATCCTCGTTCGTCACCTTGTCAGGGGCGCCTTTCGAGCGGCGGATGGCGTTGAGGCCTGCGCGGCGAACAACGTCCTCCAGATCGGCCCCTGTAAAGCGCTCGGTTTCTTTGGCGATTGCACCAAGATCCACGTCGTCCGCCATGGGCATAGCCGCTGTATGAATTCCGAGGATATGCTCCCGGCCTTTCTCGCTGGGCGCGCCGACGTACACCAGTTCGTCAAACCGGCCCGGACGCAGCAGCGCCGGATCCACCAGTGTCGGGCGATTGGTCGCGCCGATCACCACGATGGAGGACATCTCCTCCATCCCGTCCATTTCAGCGAGAATGGTATTCACCACCCGCGCCGTGACCTGAGGTTCGTTGGCGGATGATCCGCGCGCGGGCACGAGGCTGTCGATCTCGTCGATAAAAATGACGCATGGCGCCACGGCGCGTGCGCGGGCGAACATCCTGGCGATCTGCTGCTCGCTCTCGCCGTACCATTTGGAAAGCAGGTCGCTGCTCTTGATGGAGATGAAGTTGGCCTCGGCCTCTTTAGCCACGGCCTTGGCCAGCAAGGTCTTGCCGGTGCCGGGAGGGCCGTAAAGAAGGAAGCCCTTGGCCGGTCGAATACCCAGTCGTTCGAAGGCCCGCGGGTTTTTGAGCGGCAGTTCCACGCCCTCTTTCAGCTTCTCGGCAGCATCGTCCAGACCGCCGATGTCTGCCCAGCCCACGGTCGGGGCCTGCACCATCACTTCGCGCATGGCGCTGGGCTGTACGCGCTTCAGCGCTTCGCGGAAATCGTTCTTCTCGACGCAGAGTTCTTCCAGCACCTCGGCCGGGATTTCGCGCGCATCGAGATCCAGCTTGGGCATGATCCGGCGCACCGCCTCGATCGCGGCCTCGCGCGTCAATGCGGCAAGGTCCGCGCCCACGAAGCCGTGGGTGGAGCGGGACAGTTCCTTCAGGTCCACGCCTTCGCCCAGCGGCATACCGCGGGTGTGAATGCCCAGAATTTCGCGACGCCCACCCTCGTCGGGCACGCCGATCACGATCTCGCGATCGAAACGTCCGGGGCGACGCAAGGCCTCGTCGATCGCATCGGGCCGGTTGGTGGCGGCGATCACCACCAGATTGGCGCGCGCCTGCAAACCGTCCATCAGCGTGAGAAGCTGCGCCACGAGGCGCTTCTCAGCCTCGCCCTGCACGCGCTCACGCTTGGGTGCGATGGAATCCACCTCGTCGATGAAGACGATGGCGGGCTGGCTGCGCTCTGCCTCCTCGAAAACCTCGCGCAGGCGTTTCTCGGATTCGCCATAGGCCGAACCCATGATCTCCGGGCCGTTGATAGTGAAGAACTGCGCATCCGATTCGTTCGCTACCGCTTGCGCCAGTCGGGTCTTGCCGGTGCCGGGCGGGCCGTGCAGCAGCACGCCCTTGGGCGGATCGACGCCAAGGCGGGTGAACAATTCGGGGTAACGCAGCGGCAGCTCCACCATCTCGCGCAGGGCAGTGATGGTGTCTTCCATGCCGCCCACGTCGTCGTAGTTGATCATGCCGCGGGCATCGCGCGGTTCCTCGAACTCGGCGCGCAGCTCCACCTCGGTATTCTCGTCGATGTGAACGAAGCCCTTGGGCACGGTGGACACCACCTGCAGGCGGATCTGCGTGAGCGCATAGGCGGGCGCGTTGAACATGCGGCGCACTTCGGGCGGCACGTTCTGCACCGGCTGCTGCCCATGGGTGGCGACGAGATCGCCAGTCGTCAGCGGCTGTTTGAAGAACACCCTTTTCAGAGCCTCGCTAGGGCCATGCAGGCGCATTTCACGGCGCGACGGCGCAAACACGACGCGGGTGGCGGGCTTGGTTTCGGCCCGGCGCACGGTCACATGCTCGCCCGATGCGGTTTCGGCATTGCCGCGCTGCAAGCCATCCAGCCGGATCACGTCGAGCGCCTCGTCCTCCTCGTAGGAGGGCGCGGCCACAGCCACAGTGACACGCTTGCCTTCGATTTCTACAGGATCGCCTTCGGTAATGCCCAGCTTCTGGAAAGCACTGCGGGGCATGCGCACGACGCCGCGTCCCGATTCTTCCTGCCTGGCGGCAGCGACCTGCAGCCTTACCGTGCCCTCTTCCACATTCGCTGCATCCGCCTCGGCCATAGCTGTCCTGTCCTTTTGGGTGTCTGTGTTCCAGCGGACCTAGGAAGCGCCCGCTGCTATTGCAAACAGGCAGGGTGGCAGAAGGTGCCGAAAAAACGCAAGACGACGGCCTTGGAACAGCGCCAAGAAAAAAGGCCCGGTCGTTGCCGACCGGGCCTTGAAGTTTTGGGAGAGGATGCCTGAAAGGCAGGGAGACATATGCTGCGAATCGCTCGATCTCGCAAGTGCGAAAAGAGCATCGCCTGTTGCATCCGCTGCAACTGATCGACTTATTTGTTTTCTAACAGTGCGTTATATGCTGACATAGATGTCAGTCCGCGTTTAAATTGAATCTTGAATCACCTTTTGGAAGCGGAAATGCTGCATTGCGCCAATTTGCGGGGTTCGATGGTGACATCGGCGTCGCTTCGCATTATTGCGCTGGCACCACCCGCACCGACCACAAACAGGGATGCCGCGATGCAGAAACTCTTTCCTTCCGCCGAAGCCGCTTTGGAGGGCGTGCTGCACGATGGCATGCTGATAGCCAGCGGGGGCTTCGGCCTGTGCGGCATTCCGGAGCGTCTGCTGAAGGCCATCCAGGACAGCGGCGTGAAGGACCTTACCTTCGCCAGCAACAATGCCGGGATCGACAACGAGGGCATCGGCATGCTGCTGCGCTCCAAGCAGGTGAAGAAGATGATCTCCAGCTACGTTGGCGAGAACAAGGAGTTTGAGCGCCAGTATCTTTCCGGAGAGCTGGAGGTGGAATTCTGCCCGCAAGGCACACTCGCCGAACGCATGCGCGCTGGCGGTGCTGGCATTCCTGGCTTCTACACCAAGACGGGCGTGGGCACGCAGGTTGCGGAGGGCAAGGAAGTGAAGAGCTTCGAGACCCGGGACGGGTCTGAGGACTTTATTCTGGAGCGCGGCATTTTCGCCGACCTTTCCATCGTCAAGGCGTGGAAGGCGGACGAGACCGGCAACCTGATGTTCCGCAAGACGGCACGCAATTTCAATCAGCCCGCCGCCACCTGCGGCAAGGTCTGCGTCGTGGAGGTGGAGGAGATCGTCCCGGCAGGCTCGCTCGACCCCGATTGCATTCACCTGCCCGGCGTGTTCGTGAACCGCATGGTGGTGGGCGCGCCTTACGACAAGAAGATCGAATTCGTCACGACTCGCGAACGGGAGACCGCATGATGGCCCAGGATACAAATGTGCAGTCGAAGGGCTGGGACCGCAACCAGATGGCGGCGCGCGCCGCAAAAGAGCTGGAAGACGGCTATTACGTCAACCTGGGCATCGGCATCCCCACCCTTGTGGCGAACCATATTCCCGACGGCATGCAGGTAACGCTGCAAAGCGAGAACGGCATGCTGGGCATCGGCCCCTTCCCTTACGAGGGCGAAGAGGATGCCGATCTCATCAACGCGGGCAAGCAGACCATCAGTGAACTGCCGCACTCCGCCTATTTCGACAGTGCCACCAGTTTCTCCATGATCCGCGGCGGGCATATCGACCTCACCGTACTGGGCGCGATGGAAGTGGCCCAGAACGGCGACATCGCCAACTGGATGATCCCTGGCAAGATGGTGAAGGGCATGGGCGGCGCGATGGACTTGGTTGCCGGGGTCAAGAAGATCATCGTGGTGATGGAGCACACCAGCAAGCACGGTGATCCCAAGTTCATTCCCGAATGCACCCTACCACTGACCGGCACCAACGTGGTGGACATGATCATCACCGATCTCGCCGTGTTCCAGCGCCCCGATCATGACAGTCCGTTCAAGCTGGTGGAACTCGCCCCCGGCGTGAGCGCAGAGGAAGTGGCCGAGAAGACCACCGCGCACTACGAAAGCTGAGCCACGCCTTCTTATAGGCGTGCGCCTGGTCTGGATCGCCGGCTTCGTGATCGGCGCGCGCAACCATGCGGCAGACGTACTGGGCCGAGGCTGGCTGCCCTACGATTACGCGCCGCTGGCGCTCAACTGGTTCTGGACCATGCTGCTGCCGCTGGACGTTCTCGTCGGCGCGCTGCTGGCACTGCGGCAGCGGGCGGGCGTTGTGCTGGGCGTGATCGTAATCCTGGCCGATGTCGCCGTGAACAGCTGGTACGCCTACCGCACGGACTGGCTCGATCTGTTTCGCGCGCTGCAATGGCAAAGCCTATTCTGCGGCTTCGTGATCGGTACCGCGCCTTACCTCTGGCAACGCCAGACGGAAAGGCTCACGCAAGACCGCTAGCTGCAATTGCGCTTGACGATCCTTCCTTTGTCGTGCATTTCTGAAATTACAGAAATAGAGAAAGGCGTACCCGAGTCGTGCGAGTGACCGACATCCCCGAAGCCGAAGCCTTCATTCTTCACTGGGGGGAAATGGGCTCGCACTGGGGTGTGAACCGCTCGGTGAGCCAGGTTCATGCGCTGCTCTACCTGTCGGACAAACCGCTGCATGCCGAGGAGATTTGCGACACGCTGGGCCTCGCGCGCAGCAATGTCTCCACCGCACTTAAGGAATTGCAGGGCTACGGAATCGTGCGCCGCCAGCACGTGATCGGCGACAGGCGCGATCATTTCGTCGCCGAAACGGACCTGTGGGAAATGCTGATGCGCATCACGGTGGAGCGCAAGAAGCGCGAGATCGACCCTACCCTGGCCACGTTGGCGGACCTTTCGGCGAAGTTGGAGGGACGCAAGGATGTCCCGCCCCATATCGCGGAACGGATCGGACGCATGCACACCTTCATGGGCACGCTGACCGGCTGGTTTGACGATGTGCGCAAGCTGCCCAAGGGCACACTTGTCACCCTGATGAACCTGGGTGGCAAGGTCGCCCGCTTCATCCCCGCCCGGAAGCAGGGCGACAGCTAACTACTGACATGAAAGGATCAATTGCCATGACTGCCGATCCACGCGATAGTATTTCTGAATTTACAGAAATGACAGACGAAGAAATGTCGCAGCTGATCGGCTCGCTTTTCCGGGCAATCGGCTGGGGCGCTTTCGCCGGCGGCGGCTTTTTCCTTATCCTGACTATCCCGGCGGCAATGCTTGGGATCGTCAACACAGGAAAGCCTGCCGCGTTGCTGTTCGCAATATTCCCGCTCGCAGTCGCTTTGGCAGGCACCGCGATCGGCATGATCGTGATTGGCCTCCCACTCACCGCCCTTCTGCGCCACTTTCGGCGCGAACAAGCTCCAACCTATGCGCGTGTGGGCATGGTCGCTGGTGGCCTGCTGCCATTCACGATTCTTAGTCTAGCTAAAGGGACTGACAGTGCTGCCCTCGCCTTGAGCCTTTTCTTCGGATTATTCGGCACAATTGCCGGAGGCGTTACCGGGAACATCTGGGGCGAGTTTCGCGAGTCACGCTACGCTTTTGATACGCCGCCGGAAGACGATGAACCTTACGCGCCAACCAACCCCTTCCACGACATGATTTACTAAGCAGGAGAAGTACGATGACCGAACTGAGCTATTTCGCCTATCTCTTCATCGCCATTGCCCTGACGGGCTGGGTGGCGCGCACGCTGAGCGTGAACGGGGAGGTGTTCCTGGTCGATTGCTTCGGCCATGACGAAGTGCTGGCGCGCAGCACCAATCACCTGCTGGTGGTGGGGTTCTACCTCGTCAACGTGGGCTTCATCCTGCTGACGATCAGCCTTGGCGCAGAGCCGACCACGCTGGCAGAAGCCATCCGTTTCGTGGCGACCAAGGTCGGGCTGGCGGTCTTGGTGCTGGGATGCTGGCACTTCTTCAACATGCAGATGATCGCCCGCTACGGCCACAAGGTAGGCCGCTGGGTGCGCGAGAACCACGGGGCGAAACCTGCCTGACACATCGGACCTCGCAGATGACGAAAGGGCGGCTCCATTGCGGGGCCGCCTTTTTCGTATATGCCTCTGATCGGGAGAGCACATGAAAACACGCAAGGCATCGCCGACACTGGCACTGGTGGTGATCGCATCGATTGCCACGGTCGGCTTTATCGACCGGATCGTCGTGAATGTGCTGGTGGAACCCGTGAAGGCCGAATTCGACCTTTCCGACACGCAGGTTTCGCTGATGGCATGGGCCTTTGCGCTGCTGAACATCGTCGCAGGACTGGTGGTAGCGCGCATCGCCGAGCGTGTGCGACGCCTGACGCTGATCTCCTTCGGCGCGATATTCTGGTCCGTCGCCACCGCGGCCTGCGGCTGGGCGGGGAGCTGGGTGCAGTTGCTGGTGGCGCGGATGGGCGTGGGACTTGGAGAAGCCATCGGGCTTCCGGGCAACCAGTCCGTGGTGGCTGACTACTTTCCCGCCAACCGGCGCGGCTTCGCCATCTCCTGCCTTCTCCTTTCCCCGCCCCTTGGCGCATTCATCGGCTTCGTCGGCGGGGGCTGGATCGCGCAGGAATTCGGCTGGCGGATGACCTTTCTGATCGCTGCGATACCGGGGCTGGTAATGGGGTTCGTGGCGTGGTTCTTCATTGCCGAGCCCAAGCGCGGACAGCACGATCCCGGCGCCAGCGAGGATGTGCCCCCGATCTCCGCGGTGTTTGCGCGCCTGTTCCGCCTGCCCAGCACGCGCAATCTGGTGATCGGATCGGCACTGGCGGCGATGCTGGGTTTCGGCCTCAACTTCTTCTTCGCTTCCCTGATGGTCCGCGAATTCGGCGTCGGGCTGGCGGAGGCGGGGCTTTACGCTGGCGTGATCGCCAGCCTGCCCGCGGCGCTATCGGTGGTGGGCAGCGGCTGGCTGGGCGACAGGCTTGGCGCGAAAAACCCGCGCGCCTACGCACTCATCCCCGCAGTCTCGCTGGCGATCGGCGCGCCGCTCTATGCCTTTGCCATCACGCGCACGGACTTGTCGCAATTGCTGGGTCTGGTCAGCATCGCGACGTTCCTCAATTTCGGCTTTCTAGGGATCACCTACGCCACTTTGCAGAACCTGATGCACCCCCGAATGCGCGCGACAGCGGCGGCGATACTCAACGGCGTTTACGGCGTAGCGGGCGGGCTTGGCCCTTCGCTGCTGGGCCTGCTTAGCGATGGGCTTTCGACAGAATATGGCGCAGCGCGGGGCCTCGCGATCGCCATGGGCATAAGCGGTCTTGGCTATCTCTGGGCGTCGGCACATTACTTCATGGCGGCGCGGCGGCTGCCTGCCGATATGGATAGCGTCAGAACGCCCGAGCACCTGCGCAAAACCTGATCGCAAACAGGGCGCGACGTCAGGTCGATAGGCGGATGGCGCGGCCTGATGCCGCCCGGGCCGCCATCACACCGGATCTCAGGTAAGCGCTGCCTTCAGATCTTCTGCCAGATTTGTGCGCTCCCATGGGAACAGATCCCCCTCGGCCTTGCGACCAAAATGGCCGTAGGCTGCGCTGGTCTGGTAGATCGGCTTGTTGAGGCCAAGATAGGTGCGAATGCCGCGCGGGGTCAGCCCGCCCAGCTTCTCGATACCGCGAATGGCATCCTCGATCGCGTCGTCGGCAACGGTGCCCGTGCCATGGGTATCGACATAGAGCGACAACGGCTCCGACACGCCGATGGCATAGGCGATCTGGATTGTGCAACGCGTGGCGAGGCCGGCGGCAACCACGTTCTTCGCCAGGTGGCGGGTGATGTATGCAGCAGAACGGTCCACCTTGGTGGGGTCCTTGCCGCTGAATGCGCCGCCGCCATGCGGAGCGGCACCGCCGTAGGTGTCGACGATGATCTTGCGCCCGGTCAATCCGGCATCGCCATCGGGTCCGCCGATCACGAACTTGCCCGTGGGGTTGATGTGCCAGGCGGTATCGTCCGACAGGAAACCGTCGGGCAGGATCTTGCCGACCACGCCCTTCACATATTCGTGCAGCTCGGCTTCCTTGTCGCCTTCGTCATACCCTTCGGCATGCTGGGTGGAGACGACAACTGCCGTGCAGGCCACGGGCTTGCCGTTTTCGTAGCGCAGCGTCACCTGGCTCTTGCTGTCCGGTTCCAGGAACGGCGCGGTCCCGTTCTTGCGATCGGAAGCCATGCGTTCCAGGATCTTGTGGCTGTAATCGATAGGCGCGGGCATCAGGTCGGGCGTCTCGTTGCAGGCAAAGCCGAACATGATGCCCTGGTCGCCAGCGCCTTCATCCTTGTTGGAGCCGTCGCTGCCTGCATCCACGCCCTGCGCAATATCCGCGCTTTGCGGGTGGAGGTGATTGACGAAGGTCAGGTCGCCCCAGTGAAAGCCGGACTGCTCGTAGCCAATGGCCTTTACAGTCTCGCGCACGGCCTTCTCGATCTGGGCCTTGGCGCCGATTTCCCAGTTGCCGTCGGCGTCGATCATGCCCTTCCCGCGAACTTCACCGGCCAGCACTACGTTGTTAGTGGTGGTAAGCGTTTCACATGCCACGCGCGCTTCAGGATCCTTCGACAGGAAAAGGTCGACCACGGCATCGGAAATCTGGTCGGAAACCTTGTCGGGATGGCCTTCGGAAACGCTTTCGGAGGTGAACAGGTAGGATTGGCGCATGTTGGAGATTGCCTTCTCTTTGGGAAATCGACTGGTCTGACGGGCGGCCCTAGCTGGCCTGCCGACGCATGGCAATAAACCCAGCGAGCATGAATACAAGCGACCACGCAAGAGGAAGCAGGTTCCCGATACGGGCGAAAAGCGTCGGCTCCCTCGCGGGCGGAACGACGGTATCGATCCGGTCCTGCACGTGTCGGCCAAGATGCTGTCGCACGACGCCACGCGCGTCGATCACGGCGCTGATGCCGGTAGTTGTGGCGCGCAGCACGGGCAGGCCCTCTTCTATCGCCCGCATGCGTGCCTGCGCCAGGTGCTGCGGCGGGCCGAAGGCACCGAACCAGCCATCGTTCGAGGGATTGAAAATGTAATCGGGCCGGTCTCGCGGATCGACCACTTCGCCAGAGAAAACGATCTCGTAGCAGATCTGCACGCCCGCCCTGCCATGTTCGCCAAGGTCAAGCGTACGCGGGCCGGGGCCGGGCCAGAAGTCGATGGAGCCTGCCACCAGTCGCGACAGGCCCAGCGGCTCCAGCCATTCGCGCATCGGCAGGTATTCGCCGTACGGCACCAGGTGCGCCTTGGCATAACCGCCCAGCAGTTCGCCGTTTTCATCCACTGCAGTTACGGCATTGCGCGCGCCTGCCGCACGCAGCCAACCACTCTCGTCTGCTTCGATTTCAAGGTCAACAGCGCCGGTCAGCAGCACGCTGCCCTCCCCCACGCTCGCTCCCAGGCGGCGGCGAGCATAGGCGGGGCTACCAAGCGCCGTGGTCCGATCGTAATAGCGCTGCGGATAGCCTTCGCGCAGGTAATCCACCATGCCGCTTTCGGGCCAGAGCACGATGCGCGGCGCATCACTGTCATCGAGGCGAGGTGACAGCCTGGCCAGGCGACCGAAGTTGGCTTCGTAGAATTGCGGGTTGGACAACGTGGGCTGACGGATATCGGGCTGGGCGATGGTGACCAGCAACTTACCCTGCCCCGCCTCGCCTGCCGGCCAATACATGCCTGCCACCAGCAACACGGCGGTTGCACCGCCCGCCAGCCAGTTGCGTTCGCGCGCCAGCAGCACCAGCGCGCAGCCAAGCGTGACGGCCAGACCAGAAAGCGCATAGGTGCCCAGGACAGGCGACAGTGCAGCCAGGCCGGGGCGATCGAACGGGCCAAGCAAGACCATGCCGAACGGGTTCCAAGCATAGCCTGTGAACACCCAGCCGCGCATCCACTCGGTCACGATCCACGCGCCACCGAACACGAGGGCAAAGCCCCAGCTCGAGCCGGTCTTCACGATAATGCGAGCCACCATCGCCGCCAGTGCGGGATAGACGGCGAGGTAGAGCGCCAGCAGGGGCACGGCGATCCAGCCCAGCATTGCGGGCATTTCAGCCTGGTAGGTAAAAGCCGTGGCGATCCAGTTGTTGCCAAGCGTGAAATGCGCCACGCCGAACAGCCAGCCAAGCTGGAAGGCCCGCACCCAGCTTCTTGCGCGCGCAGCCAGCAGGGCAAATAGGCCGACGGCCAGCAAGGCAATCGGCCAAAGCCCCAACGGCTGAAACCCGAGGGCAGACAACAGGCCCAGCGCCAGCGCGGCTATGCGCGGGTGCGCATCAATTTTGCGAAAAAGGGAAAGCCCGCTGGCCATCGCTGCCTGGTCCTGCCGAGCCGGTCTTGCCTTTACCCTGCTTGTCAGCTGACGGCTTCGAGCGCCTCTCCGCCATCATCCTCGTCCGACTTCTTGCGGCGCGATCGGGCGGCAGGTTTGCGCTTGGGCTTTGCATCCTCGTCCTCCGAGGCGCGCGCGATGGCAGGCGGCAGCATGTTCGGATCGAGGCTGCCGTCGTCGTTCACCTGGTCATCCGCGTCCTTGCGCTTGCGGGCGGCAGGCTTGCGTGCAGGCGCCTTGCGAGGCTTCCTTGGCTTTTCGTCACCGGCATCGCGGGTGAAGGGATTCTCGTCATCCTCCTGGTCGCCAGAGGTGCCTTCGACGCCTTCTTCGAAATCGTCATCGTTGTCGCGACGATTACGCGGGTTCGAGCGACGCGAGCGACCACGATCGTTCCGATCATTGCGGTCGCCGCGATCGCTACGCTCATTGCGATCGTCATCATCGTTATCGTCGTCGTCGTCGGAATTGTCGGACCCGCGCTCGGCATTGCGCCGGGCCTGGGCCTCTTCCTTCTGCGCCTTGTTATCGGCGAGAACGCGGAAATAGTGATCCGCGAACTGAAGGTAATATTCGGTCTGGACCCGGTCGTCGTTCAGCTGCGCTTCGCTCGCCAGCTTCTTGTACTTTTCCAGCATCTGCGGGGCATTGCCACGCGCGCGGGAATCGATCCGGTTGTTGGACAGGTTGCCACCGCCACCGCCTCCGCTACGGTTGTTGTTATTGTTACCGCGGCCGCGACGACGATTGTTGTTCCGATTGCTATTCAAGGGCTATTCGCTTCCTCAAGTCTGGCTGCGGACAAAGCCGTCTCGCCATTTGATCCCTCGTGAATACAGCATGCCACGAGGCATTCCTTATCCCTTACATCTGCCCTATTCGTATTCTGATCAGTCGCGCTGCGGCCGTATCGCCGCTGAGCTGGCAAATGTTGGGGTTCGGTCCAGCGCCTTGCGCCGTGGACCTGTTGTTAGAGTTAGCCACTCGATTCGTCTTTGCCAAGCCTTAATCGCAGTAAAAGCGCTCTGTCGCGCTGGCCCAGGTCCTTGTGTGCGGTTGCGGCAAAGCCATGTACGTACGCGATTTGCGCGACTTGTTCGGCCTGTGTCGCCCCGATTTCGAGTACGGCGGCCCCGCTTTTCGTCAACAGTTGCGGCAACCGGGGGATCAGTATCTTGTAGTCGTCAAGACCGTCCGGGCCTGCAAAAAGCGCGCTCGCGGGTTCGTAATCGCGCACATCGGGGTCGAGCTCGGCATCGCTTTCGACATAGGGCGGATTGGCGATGACGAGGTCGAACTGGCCAAGATCGTCGGCCCAGCCGGGTGTCGTCCAGTCAGCAAGGCGGATGTTCGCCCTGTCAGATAGGCCAAGGCTGGCGGCGTTCTTGCGCGCCACTTCCAACGAGCTCGCCGACGCATCTATGCCAACGCCTTCCGCTTCCGGCAGTTCGGCCAACAGGGTAAGCAGCAGCGCGCCCGATCCCGTCCCGCAATCCAGTATACGCCGCGCATCAGGTGCCGCGTTCAATGCGGTCTGGACTACGCACTCGCTATCGGCGCGAGGGACAAGGACATCGGGCGTTACGGCAAATGGCCGCCCGTAAAATTCCTGGAAGCCGCAGATATAGGCAATGGGTTCTCGCGCTGCGCGGCGCTCTATCAACGGGGCGAAACCAGCGGGGGTAGTGTCCTGCATATGTCGCAGAAGGACGTCGGAACGCGCAACACCAAGCGCATGGGCCATCAGCAATTCGGCATCCAGCCGCGCGGTGTCGCTGGTGGCAGAGAGACGCAAGGCTGCCTCGCGAATGGCACTCGCTACCGTGTCAGCCATCCATCGCGGAGAGGCGCTTGGCCTCGTCCTCCGCGATCAGGGCGTCGACCATTTCGCCAAGGCCGGTGCCTTCCAGCACTTCGGGCAGCTTGTGCAGCGTCAGCCCGATGCGGTGATCGGTCACGCGGCCTTGCGGGAAATTGTAGGTACGGATGCGTTCGGAACGGTCGCCGCTGCCCACCATCGCCTTGCGCGCCTCGGCCTCCGCCCCTTGCGCCTCGTCGCGGGTCTTTTCGTATAATCGCGCGCGCAGCACCTGCATCGCCTTCTCGCGGTTCTTGTGCTGGCTGCGCCCGTCCTGGCAGGTGACGACGAGGCCGGAGGGCTCATGCGTGATGCGGATCGCGCTGTCGGTGGTGTTCACGTGCTGGCCACCCGCCCCGCTGGCGCGGTAGGTGTCCACCTTGAGGTCGGTCGGGTCGATATGGATGTCCACCTCATCCGGCTCTGGCAGCACGGCGACGGTTGCGGCACTGGTGTGGATGCGCCCGCCGCTCTCGGTAACGGGCACGCGCTGCACACGGTGCACGCCGCTTTCGAACTTCAGCTTGGCGAACACGCCCGTGCCCTTGATATTGGCCACCACTTCCTTGAACCCGCCGACTTCGGCCGTGTTCATGCTGACAGGCTCCACCTTCCAGCCCTGCTCCGCGGCGTATTTCTCGTACATACGATAGAGATCGCCCGCGAACAGCGCGGCCTCGTCCCCGCCGGTGCCCGCGCGGATTTCCAGCATGGCGGGGCGCGCATCGGCGCTGTCGCGCGGCAGCATGGCGAGGGAGAGCTTGCGCTCGGCCTCGGGCAGTTGCTTGCGGAGCGTTTCAAGCTCCTCCTCCGCCATCGCCTTCATTTCGGGGTCGGATAGCATGTCCTCCAGCCCCTCGATTTCCTCACGCATGGCGGAAACTTCGGCAGCGATCTGCGCGACAGGCTCAAGTTCGGAATAGTCGCGACTGGCCTGGACGAATTCGTCGCCCTCTAGCTGGCCAGACGCCATGCGCGCCTCAAGCTCGGCAAAGCGGTTCGCGATCTGGCGCAGGCGTTCGGCTGGGATGGTCAATTTAGGCGATCCAAAATTTCAGCCAGACGCGGATCGATATTTCCATCAGCGCTTAGGCCGTGACCATCGGATGAACACTTGAAGATAGCTTCAGCCCCTCGTTTCACAGCCTTATCGTATCGCTTGCGAGGCGAGCCCGTGGCTACCATTTCTGCAACAAAGCCTTCATCGCGTAAGGTGCTGAGCACAAACCAAGCGTGCGATTGGGCATTTGGCGTATCATCCTCGACCACGACGATCACATCCGCAGGCGCTTCAACCCTTTCACCAACCAGCATCGCCAGCCGCTCGATCCCCGCGGCCCAGCCGACCGCAGGCGTAGGCGCACCACCCAGGCTTTCCATCAACCCGTCGTAGCGCCCACCGCCGAGGATAGTGCTCTGGCTGCCCAGCGCATCCGCCGCTGCCGAACCCTCGTCGGGAATGAACTCGAACGCCGTGTGGCGATAATAGTCGAGGCCGCGCACGAGGCTTTCGGCCCGCATCCACTTCACGCCCGCTGCATCCAGCCCGCTGGTCACGGCATCGAAGAAGGCAGTTGCCTCGTCCGACAGGAATGCGTCGATCTTGGGCGCATCGGCCACGAATTTCCGGTCGCGGTGATCCTTGCTGTCGAGAATGCGCAGCGGGTTCTTTTCAAGACGCTCCTGCGAATCTTCGGAGAGTTTGCCCTTCACCGCGCTGAAATACTCTACCAGCGCCGCGCGCCATGCCTCGCGGCTGTCGCCATCGCCCAGCGTGTTAAGGTGCAGGGTCACGCCCTCGATGCCCAGTTCCTTCAGCAACTGGTCGGCCATGGCCAGCAGTTCCACGTCCGCCTGCGGTTCGGCGGCGCCGATGATCTCGGCATCGATCTGGTGGAACTGGCGATAGCGGCCCTTCTGCGGGCGCTCGTACCGGAACAGCGGGCCGTGCGTGCCCACCTTCAGCGGCGCGTGCTGCTGCCAGCCGTTGGTGAGATAGGCGCGGGCGATGCCAGCGGTGAATTCCGGGCGCAGCGTCAGCGATTCCTGCCCACGATCCTCGAAGGAATACATCTCTTTCGACACCACATCGGTGGTTTCACCGATCGCGCGGCTGAACACCTCGGTCTTTTCGAACACCGGCATTTCCACCCGGCGGAAACGGTACAGCTTGCGCACCCGCTCGAACGTCTCGACGACGAAGGCGAAAGCCTCCGCCTGCGCGCCGAAAATGTCCTGCGTGCCTCTGATAGCCTGGGGCGTTTTGGTCTTGCTCATGGGAGGAGGCCTTTAGGGGGCGCGTCAATTCCCCGCAACATTTCCCCGCACCTCCTGTCGGGACGAGTGGCAGCGCAGGGGCGATTCAATTACAGCGCGGCCTTTTCTTTCCCAAATTGCGCGGCTAGGTGCCCGCCAAGATTCAACAAGGGCCCGGGTTGGGGAGAGCAACGGCGCCCGCATGACAAGGTAGAGCAATGCGCATCGAACATATCCCGGTTGGCGACAGTCCTCCCGATAGCCTTAACGTCGTCATCGAGGTGCCCACCGGCGGCGAACCGGTGAAGTATGAATTCGACAAGGCCAGCGGCGCTTTGTTCGTGGATCGCATCCTGCACACCCCCATGCGCTATCCCGCCAATTACGGCTTCGTGCCGCACACGCTTTCGCCCGATGGCGACCCGCTGGATGCGCTGGTGATTGCCCGCTCCCCCTTCATGGCCGGCTGCGTGGTGCGCGCGCGCCCTATCGGCGTGCTGAACCTGGAAGATGAGCACGGCGGTGACGAGAAACTGATCTGCGTACCGGTGGACACCACCTTCCCCTACTATTCGGATGTAGGCGAGACGAAGGACCTGCCATCGATCATCTTCCAGCAGATCGAACACTTCTTCACCCACTACAAGGATCTTGAAAAGGAGAAGTGGGTGCGCGTTGGCGAATGGGGCGACGCTGCCGAGGCGAAGCAGGTGACGATCGAGGCGATCGAGCGTTACGAGGCGAACAAGAAGAACGGTTAGGGTTTGATTGTTTGTTTATCGAAGCCGCCTCCGCGGTTTCGAAAACAGACAATTCCCGTAAACCCGACGCTGCCTGACACTTCAACCCAAGCGTGTCACTCAACCGGGCGCGCAGAATCCAGCAGGTCTTTCGCCTGTTCGGGATCGCTGGCGCGCTCCTCTTCCACCATGCGGGCGATCTCGTCTTCGGGACCCACATCTTCGTCCACGACCGTTCTTGCAGGACGGGGCGACGGTGTCGGGGCGGGTGCCTCTCGCTGCCTGGAAGTGACGCCCTCGCCAATATTCTCGAACGGCAAGGAGGCGGTGCGCTGGTCGAAGCGCAGGCGGTAGATCGGTTCGGGCAGGGCAAAACCGGCATCTTCCAGCGCCGTCTTGCAGGTGGCGATGGCGCGACTGCGGGCCTTGTGCCAATCGGTCTTTTCCTGGTCCACCCAGCCGAGGAAGCGCAGCACCACGTTGGAATCGCCAACCTGTGCGATGCGCACTTCGGGAGTGGGATTATCCAGCACGAAGTCCAGCCCGGCCAGCGTATCGCGCCCAAGTCGACGCGCAGCCTCGGCATCGTCGTCCGCATCCACTCCCAGCTCGAATTCGAAGCGGCGCTGCGGATTGCGCGTGTAGTTTAGAATAACCGCCTTGAAGACGGTGGAATTTGGAATGCGCAGGTGGTTGCCGTCCAGCGTCATCAACACCGTGGCCCGACTGGTCAGCCGGATCACGCGGCCTTCATGCGCCTCGATAACGACATGATCGTTGGCGCGGAACGGCTGGCGCAGGCTCATCATCAGCGAGGCGACGTAGTTCTCTACCGTGTCGCGCATGGCAAAGCCCAGGGCTATGCCGATCACGCCCGCACCGCCCAGAACCGCGCCCATCAGCGCACCTGCACCGATCATGTCGAGCGCGATGACAATGCCCACCACGACGAAAATGAAACGGATCGCGCTGACGATCAGCTCCGCGAGGAAACCGTTAGGCGCAACGCGGCGCCAAAGTCCGCTTAAGGATGCGAGAAAGTAGCCGAACGCGGCGATCAGCAGGGCGACAAGCAGCGCTGCCCCCGCCAGCGGCACCATGCGGGTGAGTTGCTCCACCCGGTCGCCGAGACCGCCGATCCCTTCCTCGAAGTTGACCGAGACATCGCGTTCGATACCGTTTTCTACGGTGGCGACGCCCTCGACGCCGGTGGCGATTGCCTCGGCGCGGGCAGCGGCCTCGTCGTCAGGCGCGGTGCCGGACAGGATGACAACGCCTTCGCGCACGCTGACGTCCACCTGCGCCAGGCTGGGCACGTTGGCGAAAATATCCGCAAGCCGCTCCTCTATCCGCCCGTCGTCGCCGGCGGCCTGGTCCATTCCGATCGAGCCTGCCTCGGGCGCAGGCGTGGTCGCCTCCGCTGGTTCGGCAGCATCGGGCAGCAACGCCGCGGCGGGGGCCTGCGATGCCAGCAATCCCAGCAGCAGCGCGGCGACAAGGCGGCGTAGATTCTTCAGGAAATTCTCAGAGCAGCGAAGCGACGGCCTTGAAGCCGAAGGTCAGCGCGGCGGGCAGGCCAAGGGCCGTTGCCCACATCAGCGCGACTTCACGCCTGAAATCCGGGGCCAGCGTCGGATTGGCGGCCTGCGCATCGGAAAGCTCACGCCAGCGCATCTCGAACCAGCGCGCCGCCGGAATAATCGCCGCCACCAGCACCACCAGTGCCATATAGGGCAGCAGCGAACCGTTGCCGGTCTTGAGCTCCTTCATCGTCAGGAAAATATGCAGGCCGGTATAGACCAGCAGGCCATAGGCGACATGATTGCTGATCTTGCGGCGCCAATCGAGCTTTTGTTCGGCTCCGGTGCGCGCGCTTTCGTGGCGCGCTCCCTGTTGTCGCACGCTGCGTATCCGCGATGTGTCGAGTGCCTTGTTCATCAGGCTTTCCTCTCTCTTTTCCCGACTCGCAGGTATTTCACTTATCGCAGGTTCATGCAAGGTCGCTAACCCTGCGCTCATCCTAAAGTACCAATTCGCGCCGGATGCCATGCACGAAACTTGCCAAACACCCTTCAAAGCGTGCCCGTTCATGCTAGATGCCCCAGATGCAAAGGATTGGCCATGAACGCGCTTGACGACGAATTTCTCGACGAGGAGGCACTTGCCGAGGCGATGGCCGAAGCGCCGTCCAACGCCGCGCCCGACCTGCCGGAAACCGGCGGCCTCGAAGTTGTCTCCATCGCCAAGAGCTATGACAAGAGAGCGGTCCTTTCCGATATATCGCTCACCGTGGCGAAGGGCGAGGTGCTGGGCCTGCTGGGTCCGAACGGCGCGGGCAAAACCACCTGCTTCTATTCGATCATGGGGCTGGTGAAGCCCGATAGCGGACGCATCCTGATGGATGGCGTGGACGTGACAAAGCTGCCCATGTATCGCCGCGCGATCCTGGGGCTGGGCTACCTGCCGCAGGAAACCAGCATCTTTCGCGGCATGACGGTGGAACAGAACATCCGCTGCGTGCTGGAAATGGTGGAGCCGGACAGGACCACCCGAGAAGCGGAGCTGGAACGATTGCTGGAGGAATTCCACATCACCCGCCTGCGCGACAGCGCCGCCATGGCGCTTTCAGGTGGTGAACGCCGCCGCTGCGAAATCGCCCGTGCACTGGCGGCGAAACCCTCCATCATGCTGCTGGACGAGCCGTTCGCCGGGATCGATCCGCTGTCGATCAGCGATATCCGCGATCTGGTGAAAGACCTGAAGCGGCGCGGCATCGGCGTACTGATCACCGATCACAACGTGCGCGAGACGCTCGATATCGTCGATCGCGCCTGCATCATCTACGGCGGGCAGGTGCTGTTCGCCGGCAGCCCGCAGGAACTGGTGGCGGACGAGAACGTGCGCCGCCTGTATCTTGGCGAGGGCTTTGAATTGTGATGCCTTTCCGGCAATGATCTGCGGATGGGGGGTCTGATATGGCTCTGGGGCCACGGCTAGACCTCAGGCAGTCGCAATCGCTGGTGATGACGCCGCAGTTGCAGCAGGCGATCAAGCTGCTGGCGCTGTCCAACCTGGAGATCGAGACCTTCATAGGGGACGCGCTGGAAAGCAACCCGCTGCTGGAAGCCGGCGAAATGCGCGCGGAGGATCGCGATGCCGCCCCCGAAAGCGAGGAGCCGCAACTCGCCGATTCCACCGCTGCCGACGGAAACGAGGCGCTGGATATCGACGCAGGCGCACTGGATACAGACCGCGATACAGGTGATTGGTCTGCCGATGCGGCAGGCGGCGGCGCCGAAGCGCCCGATCTCGAGAACCGCAGCAATGAAGAACTCTCGCTGGCGGATCACCTCGATGCGCAAGTGGGCGCGGCCTCTCCCGACACGCAGACCGAATTCATCGCCCGCCACATCATCGGCCTGCTCGACGAGACCGGCTACCTCTCTATCGACTTGCGCGAAATTGCCGCCAATCTCGACGTGCCGCTGGCGCGCGTGGAAGCGGCGCTGGAGGTGGTGCAATCGCTCGACCCCACCGGGATCGGCGCGCGCACGCTGTCCGAATGCCTGATGCTGCAGGCCAGGGAAGCGGACCGTTACGATCCATGCATGGAAGTGCTGATCAACAACCTCGAATTGGTCGCCAAGGGCGCGTTCGCGCACCTCAAGCGCATCTGCGACGTGGATGACGAGGATTTTGCCGAGATGCTGGCAGAATTGCGCGAGTACGATCCCAAACCCGGCTGCAAGTTCGGCGGCGGCACAACCGGCGCGGTGGTGCCCGATGTGCTTTTGTCAGCCAAAGGCGAAGGCTGGGACATCCAGATCAACGAGGCGACCCTGCCGCGACTGGTGGTGAACCGCAGCTATTATGTCGAGCTTCGCCAGGGTTGCACGTCGAAGGACGCGAAAGGCTGGCTGAGCGAGAAGCTGGCCGATGCCAACTGGCTGATAAAGGCGCTGGACCAGCGGCAGAAGACCATCCTCAAGACCGCCGCCGAGATCGTGAAGCAACAGGACGGTTTTTTCCGCAAGGGCGTCTCCGAACTGCGCCCGCTTACGCTGAAGACCGTGGCCGAGGCAATCGAGATGCATGAAAGCACCGTCAGCCGCGTCACCAGCAACAAGTTCCTCCACTGCGAACGCGGCACGTTCGAGCTGAAGTACTTCTTCACCTCCGGCGTAGGCGGCGGCACCGATGGCGAAGGCGCGAGCGCGGAAGCGGTGAAAGCCCGCATCAAGGCCCTGACCGATGCCGAAGACCCGAAGAAAATCCTGTCGGACGACAAGCTGGTGGAACTGCTGAAAGCCGAAGGCTTCGACCTGGCGCGCCGGACGGTGGCGAAATACCGCGAGGCTATCGGGATCGGCTCAAGCGTGCAGAGGCGGCGGGCGAAGAAGTTGCAGGCCATGGGGTGATTGAGGATTGGCCGGCCCCCTCGCCTCTGCAAATCTCAAACGATGCATGATCGCAGGCTAGTGACGACTTCGGTGACCAGTTCAGGATCAAGATCCCTACGCCAGCATACATAGGCCGGGAATTCAAAGCGCGGGGCATCTTCGACAATCGCCAGTCGGCCATCGTCGATCATTGGCTGCACAACTTTTGCAGGCATGTACCCCGCCATTTCCTGCCGCATCAGCCACTGTGCCGAGCGACTGCCAAGGTCCAGTACCAGGCCAGCTTGAGGCGCTATATCAAGCCGCGACGCGATCTCCACATCCAGCGCCCGGCCCCAATCGATGCGTACGTAATTTTCTCGCCATTGCGCCGGATTGCAGCCCGCCACCAGTATCAGTTGATCGTCGAACAGCGGTTCCGCGCCGATATCGCGGCGAAACACGGGATCATGCAGCACGACGATATCCAGCACGCCTTCTGCAAGGTCGCGATTGAGGCGCGCGCGAGCGCCTGCCGTGGTTCGCAGGGCGAGATCGGGGAGCTGGGCGCGAACAACGGCCAACCAGTCCATCAACAGACCATCCCAGAGGAAATACTGCCCTCCGAAGGATATGGAACGCGAAAACCGTTCTGGCAGGGCGACATCGTGCTGCGCATACTCCCAGGCCCGAACGGCCTGCTGCGCGGGACCGACGAATTTTCGTCCGCCGGAAGTAAGCTGACACCCGCGCCTGTCACGAACGAACAGCTGCGTCCCCAGGCGGTTCTCCAATTGCTTGATACGCTCGGTAACGCTGGAGGGAGAGGCGTTAACCCGTTGCGCGGCACCTGCAAAGCTGCCCGTGGCTGCTGCTGCAAGGAAGGTTCGGAGGGTCGTGATATCCATTGAATTTGGATATTCCGAAGATGATCTTATGACAATCCCGTTTTACGGAATGCTCTGATCGCTCTAATTTGCTGACAACTGATTTGATAATGGAACAGCAAATGAAATCTTACCTCACCATGACCGCAGCGTTGCTGGGTACGGCGCTCTCTTCGACTGCGATCAGCGCGCAGGCAAACCCGGCTCAATCCGAAATCGTCGTCACCGCAGAACACCAGCGGGACTGGAACCGCGGCAAGCAGATCGAGACCAGCGGACTTGAGGATCTCTCCAAGGCGCAGGAAAAACTCGCTCGCTACAATGCGGAACGCGCCGATGCGCAAACGGCGCGCGATGCGGCGCAGGATCGTGTCGATGGTGCCCGCTCAGGCTTCGAGGCCCAAGTGGCGCAAGCCACGAATGTTACCAATCCCGACAGGGCTCGTGACTCCGGTCGCGATATCAAGAAATTCGCGGATGACTGGGAGAATTTCGACGACCAGTTACGCGTGGCCGAAAGGGATCTGGAACGCGCAACCAACAGGCAAAGCGACGCGCAGGAAGACTACGACAAGGCGCAAGCTGCCGTCGATCTCGGACGGACGATGATGGCCGAGGCCGAACGTCGCAGTTCAAATCGCGATTGATCCAATGCTTGCAAATCGTCGCTTCAATTCACGAAGCGAGAGGAATCACTGGAGCTGATACGTTTCCCTTTCGAAGGTGCCGAATACCCGGAAGTTAAGGCAAATCGCGTGTTGCAAGGAAGACTCACCCACAAAGTCTTAACACGGGAAACGCTTTGTTAACCTTTTTCGGTGAGAAATTGCGTGGTTAATAACGGGCAACACCTCCTGGTCGGAGGAAACCTGTGGGGACACGAAGGGGTTCAATAAGATGCGCGTGCTTTTGATCGAAGACGAGCCGACAACGGCGAAGGCAATCGAGCTGATGCTCACCACCGAAGGCTTCAACGTCTACTCGACGGACCTTGGCGAAGAAGGCCTCGATCTGGGCAAGCTGTATGATTACGATATCATCCTGCTCGACCTGAACCTGCCCGACATGCACGGCTATGACGTGCTGAAGAAGCTGCGCGTCGCCAAGGTGCAGACGCCGGTCCTGATCCTTTCCGGTATTGCCGAGATGGACAGCAAGATCCGTTCGTTCGGCTTCGGCGCCGACGACTACGTGACCAAGCCTTTCCACCGTGACGAACTGGTTGCCCGCATCCACGCCGTCGTGCGCCGTTCGAAGGGCCACAGCCAGTCGATCATCCGCACCGGCAAGCTGGCCGTGAACCTCGATGCCAAGACTGTCGAAGTCGATGGCGCCCGCGTTCACCTGACGGGCAAGGAATATGCGATGCTGGAACTGCTCAGCTTGCGCAAGGGCACCACGCTGACCAAGGAAATGTTCCTCAACCACCTGTATGGCGGCATGGACGAACCGGAACTCAAGATCATCGATGTGTTCATCTGCAAGCTGCGCAAGAAGCTTTCCAGCGCCTGCGGCGGCGACAACTACATCGAAACCGTCTGGGGCCGCGGCTACGTGCTGCGCGATCCCGATGCTGTTGAAGAAACCGAAGCCGCGTGATGCGAAGGACCTAATACTCCAGTCTCCTGGACGGGAGAATGAAGGCCCCGGAAGTTTCGCGCTTCCGGGGCTTTTGCGTGCTGCTTTGAAAAAATGCTTCCCTGCATTTCAAACGCGTGCGCAGTATCTCTGCATGAAAACGATTCTCTTCGGCATCAAGACCTTGCTTGCCGCCATCGCCATCGCCCTCACCCCCTTCGCCTTAACGGCGCAGGTAAGCGATTACGACGAGGACATTGCCTTCGTTGTCGATGTGCTTCGCACCGATTATGCGGGTTGGGAGGCCAAGACTGCCGACGGCGGGCAGGCCGAGTTCGAACGCGAACTTGCCCGGGCGCGGCAGCGCATCGCCGAAAATCCGGAAGCGCGTATGTGGGCTATAGGTGCTTTGCTGGACTGGTTCGCGGATGACCACCTTGGCCTGCGTTCGAACATCGTATCACCTGCCAATCCCTGGGCGCAGAACAGTGATCCCGGACAAGCGCGTGACTTCAGCCCGCCGCCGGGCAATGAATTCGCGTTCAGCCGCCTATCGTCCGATACGGTGATGCTGCGCGTCCCCACGTTCAATATCGGCTATCTTGAAGAGTTCGAAGCCCTGCTGGAAGAACACCACGAAACGATTACGTCGACGCCCAACCTGCTGATCGATCTGCGCGGCAACGATGGCGGTTCGGACCAGATGTATTCGCGCTTGATGAGCTATCTCTACACGCGTCCAATCTACCAGATAGGTGTCGAACTGCGCGATACGCCGCGTAACCTCGCGGCGCTGCAGGCCAATGTCGACAGCGGGGAGTATCCGGAAGAGGTGCAAGAATTCGTGCAGCATGTGCTGGCACGCGCCGCGGCGTCCGAAAGCGACTACGTCTCCCTTTCGGAGAACGGCTTCGAGATCGTTACCTACCCGCAGGTCTACGAGTACCCGGCGCGCGTGGGCATCCTGGCTGAAGGCGCAGGCTCTTCCGGGGACCAGTTCGCGATCGATGCCCGCGCCAGTCGCAAGGTCACCCTCCTGGGAGGACCGACGGCGGGTGTGATCGACTATTCGAACGTCATCACGGCACCGTCACCGTCGGGCGACTTCGCGCTTGCCTGGCCGATGACGCGGTCCATGCGCCTTCCCGAAGAACCATTCGACAACGTCGGCGTGCAGCCCGACGTGCCTTTCCCCGCTGGCGGAGTGGCGGATGAAATCGCCTGGGCGCAAGCCTGGCTGGAGCGGCAGGCTGACTGAAGTCCGCGCAATCAGCTCGATTTCAAACCCTGCAAATCCAGCCCGCTGGGCTCCTGAAACAGGCGCAGGCCGAACTCGGGCAGGATGGCAATCAGGTGATCGAATACGTCGGCCTGTATCCGCTCGAACTCTTTCCAGTCGGTGGTGTCAGTGAAACAGTATATTTGCAGCGGCAACCCTTGCGGCGTCGGGTCCAGCTGACGAACGAGCAGGGTGAAGCCTACCCCCTTCAGTTCCGGGTGGGCGCGCAGGTAGGCCACCACATATGCCCGGAAAGTGCCGATATTGGTGATCCGTCTGGCGTTGACGGGGTTTGCATCGCTGGTCAGTTCCCGGGCGTTCCAGCTGGCGAGTTCCTCGTCCTTGTCGGCAAGATAGTTTGACAGCAGGCGGAAGCGGCGCAGGTCGTTCACCTCTTCGGGTTTCAGGAAGCGGACGGAATTCTGGTCGAGCGGCAGGGCGCGCTTGATCCGCCGCCCGCCAGCATCCTTCATCCCGCGCCAGTTCTTGTAGCTGTCGGAAATCAGCCTGTGCGTGGGAATAGTGGTGATGGTCTTGTCGAAATTCTGCACCTTCACGGTGTGCAACGCGATATCGATCACGTCGCCATCAGCATTCATCGACGGCATATCGATCCAGTCGCCCACGCGCAGCATGTCATTGCTGGAAAGCTGGACAGAGGCGACAAGCGATAGGATCGTATCCTTGAACACCAGCAGCAGCACGGCCGCCATCGCGCCGAGACCGGACAACAGCAGCAGCGGCGATTGCTCGATCAGCGCGGCAATCGCCAGGATCGCGCCGGCGCAATAGACGATGATCTTGAGCACCTGAACATAGCCCTTGATCGGCTTGTTTTTCGCCTGAGGCTGGCGATTGTAGATCTCGTTGATGTAATCCAGCGCCTTGCTGATCGCCATCGCCACGCTCAGCACGACGCAGGCCATGGCGATATTGTGCACCAGCGTGCGCACGGTCGGATAAAGGTGTGGCACCAGTTCAATGCCATTGGCCACGATCAGCAGCGGCGCGACCGTGGCGAGGCGCGCGGCGGCCCTGTCCGCCGTCCGCGAGCGCGTATCGAGGAATGGCGCCGCCAGCTGCAGGATCACTTTCTTGAGAAGGAAGTTCACCGCCAGTGCCACCAGCGCCAGGCCAGCCAGGCCAAGTGCCGATTGCGCCCAGACCGGTTGCGCGTTGAAAAGCGTGATTGCAGGTTCCATACCAGAGCGCGCCTAGCCGAGAGCGTGGCCGCTGCTCAACCCCCGGCCCGCGCAACCATCTGCAGATGGCGGCTGGACAAGACCCGCCTGCCCCCTCTAGCGAGCGCAGCATGACAGCCCACAAGGACGGCGATCCCACCACGCTCAACCGGCTTTATGGCCGCTCCGTCGGCAAGCCTCTGCGCGCCCAGCAGCAGGACCTTGTCGATAGCTTCCTGCCGAAGATATCCGTTCCAATCGAAGGACCGGTTACGGCAGAGCGCCTGTTCGGCGAAGATTGCCCGCTGCATTTCGAAATCGGTTTCGGCGGCGGCGAGCATCTTGCCTACCGGGCGGACCTGCTGCCCAACCACGGATTTATCGGTGCAGAGCCCTTCACCAACGGTGTGGCACAGGCGTTGACGCATGTGCGCGATGGGAAGCTGGCCAACGTACGTCTTCATGCCGGGGACGCGCTGGAAGTACTCGGCCGCGTGCCGGACGGCGCGCTGACCATGGCCTACCTGCTGCACCCCGACCCCTGGCCCAAGGCGCGCCATGCCAAGCGGCGCATGATGAACGACGGACCGGTGCAGATGATTGCCGACAAGCTCAAGCCCGGCGGCGAATTCCGCTTTGGCACCGATCACCCGGTCTACGTGCGCCATGCGCTGATGGTAATGCGCCGTTTCACCGATGTGTTCGAATGGGTGGCAGAGGGACCGGACGCCTTCCGAAATCGCCCCTCAGGCTGGTGCGAAACCCGTTACGAGAACAAGGCGCGCACCAAGATGGGGCACGAGGTCTGGTACTTTCGATTCAGACGACGCTAAAGTACGAAATCATTGTAAAACAATGTACTTAGCAGATTCACCTTACGCTAGAATTGCCTCCATTTCGCCCCTTTTTCCGCTTGCGTGATTGCCCGGTGATTGCCAGAAAAGGGACACGAGGTTTCGGATGGCAACAGGAAAAATCACGAAAAAATCGATAGATGCGCTGGAGCCAAGCAGCTCGAGCCAGCTCCTTTGGGATACGGACCTCAAAGGATTCGGTGCGAAAATCACTCCAGCCGGCTCGATATCCTATGTGCTGCAGTTCCGAATGGGCGGCCGTGAAGCTCGAACAAGACGCTATACTATCGGGGCGCACGGGTCGCCGTGGACACCGACGACAGCGAGAGTGGAGGCGGAACGCCTTCAGTTACTAATTGCGCAAGGTATCGACCCTGTAGACGATGATAAGCAGAGGCGCCGCGAAGCCGTCGATCTCGCATTCGACAACTATGCGTCGCATTTCGCTCGGTCCTGCAAGGGTGTTGGCTGGGCGAGGCTCGTTGAACGCGTCATCCGGCTTTACCTTGAACCGGTTATCGGAAAAAAGCCGCTTCCCCGAGTTTCGAGGCCGGATATCGTAGCCGTCCTGGACAATATGCCCGAGCATCAGGTTGCCAATCGCCGGAATGTCTTTGCGGTGATGCGGCGCCTATTCCGATGGGCTGTCAGTCGTGGCGATATCGAGCGCAGTCCCATGGAGGGAATGGAGGCACCACCGCCGGTAAGGCCGCGGGATCGCTGGCTACAGGACGACGAGCTTCGACACATCTGGGAAGCAGCTCCCGATTGCTATCTTTGCTTTGGTCCAATTGTCCGCTTGCTCATTGCGACAGGGCAACGCCGCGAAGAGGTTTCAGGAATACATTGGCAAGAGGTTGATCGGAAAGACCGGTTTTGGACGCTGCCAGGTTCACGAACAAAGAATAATGAACCAAACGCGATCCCACTGAACGACCTTGCCGTTGCCGAACTCGATCGGCAGGCAGGCGGCGCGAACTGGCCGAAGAAAGGGCGCGTTTTTGCCACGTCAAGCGGGGCAGGTTTTACCGGCTACGCCAAGGGCAAGAAGAAACTGGACGGTCTCATAGAGCAAAAGCTTGGTGAGCCATTGCAACCCTGGCGCCTGCACGATCTTCGGCGCACGCTTGCGACCAACTTCCAGCGCCTCGGCGTTCGCTTCGAGGTTACAGAGGCAGTTTTGAACCATGTCAGCGGCTCAAGAGCAGGCGTTGCAGGAATCTACCAGCGCCACGACTGGAAAGACGAGAAGAGAGAAGCGCTCGATGATTGGAATGAGCATCTGGTCCAGATACTGAACGGCTCCGAACAGACTTGAAGCATACGCTTGAGGAGCCATGGCTTGCAAATCTCAGGTCGATCCCTGTTCCGCGAGCACTGCAATCAGCCGGGAGACGTTCGCGAGGCATTGGTCATGATATCGCCTTAGTGCCTGGACGCGCTTTGACGGAGTCGCCAAAGCACTGCCCTCCAGCTCCGCAAGCGCCTCCAGAGCGTTTGGCAGGACGTCAGGCTCCAGCCTTCTTACGATGTGCAATCGGTCGCTAATCAGGTCGACCGTCTGCCTTAGAAATCTGTTTTCCGAACCCAAGGCAAAAATCGAAAAAACATCGCCAACGCGGTCAGCGTAGGTGTCGATCGGTGCGGCTAGATCAGCCGTGTCGATTTTCCGTGGTGCTGGATCGGCCACGCTTTCCAAGAGAAGAACATTTACTGCGAGCATGTCGCGCAACGAATGTTCGGTCAGGAGCGTGACCCGGTACCCCTCGCCAGGGGTCAGATCGACAAGACCTTCGCCGACAAGTTGATTGAGGCTGTCTCGCACAGGTGTCATGCTGACACCGAACTCGTCTGCCAATCGCATCGCTTCGAGTTTCTGGCCGATCGGCCAAGTACCCTCCATCAATGCCCTTTTCAGGCGGCGATAGGTCGGTTCCAGGACGTGTGCGGGGCTCATCTCTTGGAGCGACGAGCTTCCGCAAATTCATGGACAGCTGCAAGCTGCTCGGGCCGAAGCGCATCGGTAGCCTGCGGATAATTGGCTACCTCTTCACCGAGCAGAATGGATGGACACTGACCTTCGTAGTTCCCAAGATTCGGTCGGTGCTGCGCATAACCTGCCAATTCAGCAAGTTCGGGCGGAAAATTTCGCGCGACCTCTGGCGGATATGCCAGCCAAAGGTTCTCGTACGGCTTGAGCCAGCCGAGGCTGTAGCCGATCACAACGCCGCGTCGGACGTCTTCGGTCGAGTTTGGTCCAGCACCGTGCACGGTCGAACCAAGAAAGCAGATCGCATCACCTGGCTTGCTTGCCGCAACAATCGGATCACCAAGTTGATCGAGGCTCTCGACAGGACGTTTATGTGTCCCGGGATAGATGCGGGTCGCGCCGTTGGATGAGTTGAAGTCGGTGAGCGGCCAAATGACATTGAGCAGATATTCGTGTTCACCCTTGGCACCGGCCCACATGTCGTGATCACAATGCGGGAACTGTTCGATCTCGCCGGGATGAATGGCGATTGCCTGGGCAACGTTAAGCTGAATTCGGTCGCAAGCCTTACCGAGGACTTCGCGGGCCAGCGAAAGGATGAGAGGCTGCAGAACAAGGTCACAGGCCCAGCGTGAGCGGCGCAACAAACTACCGAAACGCTTCGTGCGAAACCCGTAGAAATCGCCGTGACCCATAGGGGTTTCGGTAAAATCCCGTTCAAGATCTGCATCGAGCGCCGCGATGCTGCTCTGAGGAAGGAGGTCCGGAATGATGCAATAGCCATCCTTCTGTAGCCGTTCGAGCCAATCGATTGATTTGATATCGCTCATGACACCACCTCCGATGCCGCCTCGGCGACCCGGTAGACACCTTTTCGATAGATACCGCCGCGAGCGAGATCGTCCGGCGTGTCGCAATCTATATCGATCTGCAGTGCGACAAGGTCCTCACCGTCAATCCTGCAGCCGCCGCCAAGTGTGCGACATTGCCAGCCGAAGCTTTCGATTTGGCGGAACCAAACTCTATTGGCCACAGCGGTGTAGCCCGACAGTCCGGTCTTTAGGGCATGCTCGGCAAGCGCGGTCACAAGTTGGTCGCGTGCCGTGCGGCGCTCAAACCGCGAGAGCGTGGGTTCGATGCAGAAACGCGTGATCTCGCGAAAATCGGACCGAGAGGGTATCGGACCATCACACAGACAAGGGAATAGCTCCCCGAGAATGTGAGCGCCGTCAGTCCGCAAAAGGCGCGCTGAAGCGCGATGACGGCCTTCTCCGTCGGTCAGCACCAAATAGCTCGCATCGGGCGTATCGAACTGGTCGATCTCGTATGCATCATCCAAAACGGGAACATCCCATTTGAGAAGATCGACGAATACCCGCTTGCGCGCCTCGAACATTACGCGAAGTGCTGGATCCGAAGGGCAAGCTTGGAGAGAAACTGGGGAGTGTTGCATGGCGGCTACCTGGCGATTTGAAGACAGGTCGCCATTCACCAGATCGGGGCGATCGCAGACATACCAAGAACTGGGGATGCTGCGACTTTGGGGTGCTCATAATCGTGTCATCGGACGCAGTCGCACCGGCGAGCTCGCTCTGTTCTGTTCCTCTCTTCAAATCTTAATCAGCCAATTTACGGGCCTTGGCGACGTGAAACCTCAATTGGGCACAACGACCTTATGCCCGTAAAGCGCGTCGATGATGGGGCACTCGGGAACGTCGCCGCCGTCGCACTGAGCCGAGACATCGGCAAGCGTTCGCTCGAGCTTCTTCAGGTCAATAATTTTCTGCCGAACGCTCGCTAGATGGCCGTCAGTCAACTCTAAAACCTCACCACAGCTGTAGTCGTGAGAATCGACGAGAGTGAGCAGACTCATGAGCTCTCCGATCGAGAAGCCGAGATCACGGCCACGCAGGATGAAACCAAGCCGCGCTTGGTCATCGCGCGAATAGAGCCTGTGCCCGCTGGCCGTGCGCTCGGGCGGCTTCAGCAGACCGATCTTTTCATAATAGCGAATGGTCTCAAGGTTGCAGCCTGACCGATTGGCCAGTTCGCCTCGCTTGATCATTTTTGATGTCGTCATATGCCGCGTGCCAATTTGTGCTTGAACCTGTAGTGACTACAGAGATTATATTGAACTCCATGGCCGATCAAACGCAAAAGACCTCCCAGAGATTGTTGGCGAGCGGTGGCGCATTAAGTGCGGTTTTTGCAGCCTCCTGCTGCATTGCTCCGCTGCTCCTGTTGAGCCTCGGCGTCAGTGGCGCGTGGATCGGCAATCTGACCGCGCTCGAACCCTATAAGTGGATCTTTATTGCCGTAGCGGTCGCTTGTCTGGGCCTTGGATTTTGGCATGTTCATTCCCGAAAAGTCGAGACTTGTGAGGACAGTACATATTGCGCGCGTGCTGAAGCGGGCCCGATCCTAAAAAGCGCCCTGTGGCTGGCAACCGCCTTGGTTGCTGCCTCGGCCACGGTCGATTGGTGGGCGCCGCATTTTTATTAGGAGTTAGACGGATGAAAAAAACAATGATTGCCGTTGCTGCCGGATTGGCCATCGCCGGAGCAGGCATTGGGGCAGCGACGCTCATGCCGCAGTCCTCGAACGAGAAAACCGCTCAAAGTGCTGAAACGCTGCAAACGGCAAGCTTCGCGGTTGAAAATATGACCTGCGCGACCTGTCCGATCACGGTGCGGCGCGCAATGGAAGGCGTTGCAGGTGTGCATGATGTGACAATCGATTACGAAGCCAAGACTGCTACAGCGCATTTCGATCCTGCCAAAACCACCATGCGCGACATCGCCACTGCTTCGACCGAGGCAGGCTATCCTGCCCAAACACAATTTAGCGGGACCGACCTCTGATGCAATTACAATCCACGCTCACGTGCCCTCAGTGCGGACACCAGGAAATCGAAACCATGCCGACCGACGCATGCTGGTTTTTCTACGACTGCAAGGGCTGCGGAATGAAGCTGAAACCCAATGCAGGCGACTGCTGTGTCTTCTGTTCGTTCGGCACAGTGCCTTGCCCGCCAATTCAAGAAGCGCGTGCCAATGGCACAAGCGTTGAATGCTGCTGAGGTCAATGACATGAACGAACGCAGCTTCGATCTTATCGTACTCGGCGTCGGAATGGCGGCGGTGAATGCCGCGAACAAATGCGCCGCTGCGGGTTGGTCGGTCGCAGTGGTTGACGAACTTCCCTATGGCGGCACCTGCGCGCTGCGCGGCTGCGACCCCAAAAAGATGCTGCGGCGAGGCGCCGAAATCATCGATGGAGCTCGGCTGATGCAGGGCAAGGGTATTGAACCGAATGATATCGCGATCAACTGGGCTGATCTCATCGCCTTCGCTCAGAGCTTTACCGACAGAATGCCCGAGAAGATCGAGGGCGGTCTCGACAGTAACGGCGTCACCACGCTTCACGGGACGGCGCAATTTGCTGGCGAAGACACGATCGAAATCGAGGGCCAAGGGCGGTTTCAAGCCAACAATATCCTGATCGCGACTGGCGCCAAGCCCCGCCCTGTGGATATTCCAGGTGCCGAACACCTCACCAACAGCACCGAATTCATGCGGATGGACGCCCTCCCGAAGCGTATATTGTTTATCGGCGGCGGGTTCGTCTCGTTCGAGTTCGGTCATATCGCTGCACGAGCTGGCAGCGAGGTGCAGATCATTAATCGCGGTGACAGGCCATTGAAGGCCTTTGACACAAACCTCGTCGAAAAGCTTTTACCACGAGGTGAGGAAATTGGGGTGGGATTGCGTCGGCGCACATCGCTGAAATCTATCGCCACTGACGGCGTCGAATTCATCGTCACTGTCGAAAAGAATGGTGAAACCGAAGACTTGCACGCCGATCTGGTCGTGCACGGTGCGGGACGCGTGCCTGAAATCGATCGCCTGAACCTGAGCGCTGCCAATATCGAGGCGGGAGACAAGGGAATAGCAGTCAATGAATATTTGCAGAGCCTGTCCAACCCGAAAATCTACGCCGCAGGCGATGCGGCCAACACGCACGGGCCTCCGTTGACACCTGTCGCAGTATTCGAAGGCAAGGTCGCTGCCTCCAACATGCTCAAGGGCAATCAGACCAAGCCAGACTATCGCGGCGTGCCCAGCGCTGTGTTTACAATTCCGGAATTAACCCGCGTCGGAATGCTCGAAGAAGAAGCAGAGGAAGCCGGTCACAATATCCGCGTCGCGGAAAACGACACAGGCAATTGGTATTCCAATCTTCGCGTTGGCGAGACCTGTGCTGCCACCAGAATTATCATCGATAAAGACACCGACACTATCCTCGGCGCGCATCTGTTTGGACCCGAATACGGGGAGATTATCAATTTCTTCGGCCTTGCAATGAGGCTGTCACTGACAACTCGAGATCTGAAGAAATTGGTCGCGGCCTACCCCTCGGTTGGCTCGGATTTAGGGTCCATGCTGTAATCTGCTCGATACCAGCTGTTGATCGTCGGCTTCTGGTGAAGACGTTAGCTGCTTGCATGGTTTGGGGCGTAGAATATTCACTTTCCATCGAGCTTGATGGTCAGCAATTGACGGCCTCCGAGAGGTTCCGGCCTTAGAGCTTCTGTTTCGCCAATCATCCCGCATCGCGCCATCGGATGATATCGGAAAACCCGATCAGACCATCGAACAGCGCCGAAACGATCAAAGATTGCTTACAGTGAACCTGATAGCGTTCTCGCGCCATTTTGAGATGCTGGATTACTGTTTCGGTCGCAATCCCAAGGATCATGGCCGTCTCGGCTGAGGTCTTGCCTCGTGCGACCCACAGAAGACATTCGCGCTGCCGGTCGCTCAGGACAGGCACGGATTCGTCGGATTGAGCTGAGCCCAGTCCCAGTGCACAGCTCAGTGCGAGCGTACCGACCATTTCTGCGACCGCAAAGCGACTGTGTGGCAGGTCTCGGTCGGGGCAGACCGCAAATGTACACGTTCCGCGCGCAAGACCGGGCAAATGTCGCGGGACAGTGTAGCCATCACCGATTCCGCATTCGCGCCCCACCGCCAGCATCTGGCGATCACCGCGAGTTAGCGGGATCAGTTCGCCCAGTGAGCCCCACGCAAAGCCGACAAACGACTTGTCGCAGGCTCGCCGGACCGGATCCTGTCCGGCCAGATCGAACCCGACATACACCTTGGCCCATTCGTCGGGATAATCATGCAGGAGCAAACCGGGAGCCTCGCACGATCCTGAACGCAGCTCGAGGCTCAAGGCGAAGTGGTCGAAGCCAAGCCGCCGACAGACTTGCTTCAGCGCCTGGTCGAGTTCCTCGTCTGACTGGACATTGACCAGTTCGGATGCGAATTCCTCCGCGAAATAAGCCTGCATAGCCCTGCCCGTCCGATCGGCAGGGCGCTATCCAACACGCCGCCGTCCGATCGCCTGCTGGTGGCCAGTCCCGGCGCTTCCATTGCACCGGTTCCGGCTGCTGCAGTTGCGCCCCCGAAGGTCGGGTTCCTTGCGGCGTCGGTCGCGAGATGCAGATCGCGCCACAAGGAGAGGCATAACGACTTCAGCGAATTTGGGATGACTTTGCAAGGACGTAGGCCTGATATTCGTCTGGCCTGTGACTGGTAGGCCAGCCGGGCGAATACGATTTCGACGCCAGTTAATTCGCACAACGCTTGCCCCGTGAGGGATTGAGCAATTCACGATAACCCTCAGCCGCCATGCGATGCGCTTCGGCGACGAGGCGCTGTGTCTGCCGGCGATGCGATGATGTTTTCCAGTCGATCGCGCGGCCCGCTTTGAGGCCTGGATAGATCAGTGCCTTGGCGAGCTCTTGCAATGTCACCTGCTTGGGTGAAGCGTCTTCGAGCAGATCGAGAATGGCAAGCAGGATGCTCAGCCTGTAGCGTTTGTAAGCAGATGGCTTGAGGAGCCGATGGTGCGCCTTTGTCGCCGCGCCCTCTTTCGACCGGTGGAATTCACTGAGAGCTGCTACGCGGACACCAAGATCGGCATCGTCGGGGACGACATAGCCATCAATGCCGGGAGATGGCTCGCGCGCCAACAGGACGCGGTGACGATTTCGCGTATCGGAAACCACCATGTGCTGTCCGGCATCGTTCTCGTGCTGGGCAATCACCTTGCACTCAGCCAATGTGCCTCTGATTCCGGCAAGGTCCCGGGCGCCGCCAGCCACGATAACGACGCTTGCGTTCGCATCGCTTCTCCAGATCGCCGGGCTGTCTGTGGCCGAAACACTCGGATCGAACGGGAAATTCTAGGCCCCATGACCGAGCTATTCGCCGCGCGGCGGATGGTTTCTTGTCGCCGGTATCGCGCGAATGAAGTCTGGCATATTGATCCTTGTACGCCGGATTGCGTCGCAGGAATTCCTGCGCGAAGTCCGAAAAATCGAAGTCGCCTGTACCAGTATCGTCGGCAGATGATTGAGCCATAGAGCACCTCCTTTCGGCTCGGATGGCTAGCGCCGCGGGATAACAGCGGACATTCCAAGCATGTGGAGGGGCCCTCCCCAGTACTAGGCATGTGAGTGCCCTATATCGGCGCGACCGCAACGCCGGGCGGGTATCATGATGCCTCGAAAATGGAGACACTTGCCCCTTGCAAGCTGCTTTTGTCTTGGGCACATTCGACCCGCGCGGTTTGAAACTCTGGCGCCGACCGCGTGGATATTTCCGCCAGCCATCATGCACGCCGGTCCGCTCAAGGCCCGGCGGCCCAACCGGTCAAGGGACGTCGATACCTCCTGAACGGCGGCACAGTACTGGATCCCGCACTCGGCTTGCGATGAGGAGCCGCCGATTGCGGTTGCCTCCCAGTCCATTGCATGAACCAGCTTTCTGCCGACACCCGGCGAGACGATCATCAACTATCGAGCTCCGCGCTGCGAACCCCGGCACCGCAAGCTCGGGTAAGCTCGCCCTGCCCGCTCGACGCCCTGTACCGCCGAGAGAGCGCATGCCTGCTTGCCTATTTTTCGCGCTGCGTCGGTCGTGAGCGAGCCCGCGATCTGGTTCAGGACGTTTTCGTGCGCGCTGCGACCAGCCCGCAACTGACAGATCTCCGGAACCCGGCAGGATTTCTATTCCGGATCGCTCGCAACCTGCTGGTCGATGAAGCCCGCAGACAGAAATGCCGCATCAGGACGGTGCCACTGGTCGAAAACACCGATGCGCCGTGCTGCGCCGAGCAGGAGGACAGAATTGAGGTGGAAGAGACGACCGGGCGCTTCGAGACCGCGTTGGCGCAGTTGCCCGAGAAAACGGCGGGCATCTTCAGGATGAACCGCTTCGAGAAAAAATCCTACCGTCAGATCCACCAAGAGTTGGGCATCGCGCTGCCGACAGTCGATTATCACATGATGAAAGCGCTCGCGCATCTTCGCACGGTTTTCGCTGATCGCGCCTGATTGAGCGCGACAGATTTAACGCACAAAGATCAGGCTTTGCAAATTTAATTTCATTTGAAACTAAGGTGCTCGTGAATGCCTGCGTCATTCCCTGTGGCGACATAATCGCAACAGATCAGGGAGATGACAATGCAATCGACAATCCGGACAATTACGGCGCTCTTGGCAGGAACCGCCCTGGCAGGCTTTTCTTCGCCGCTTCTCGCCCAATCCGCAGGGCCGCCCCAGAGTGAAGTCGATGAAGTGCAGGACGATCATTCGGATGTCGCCAGCGGGGACAACGCGATCGTCGTTACAGGAACGCGGATCCGGGGCGCGCGGATCATTGGCGATACAATTTCGCTCGACCGCGAGGCGATCGTCGAAGCGGGCCAGATCGATCTGGGCGAAGCGATCCGGACACTTCCGCAGAACTTTTCCGGCGGGCAAAATCCAGGTATTGGATCAGGCGCAGGGTTCGCCAACAGCAACGTAAATTCGGCCTCAAGCGCAAATCTGCGCGGTCTCGGACCAGATGCGACGCTGACACTCCTCAACGGCCACCGGCTACCCTATGATTCCGCTTTTGCAGGGGTCGACATTTCATCCATCCCGCTCGCGGCGGTCGACCGGATTGAAATCGTTCCGGACGGAGCCTCGGCCCTCTACGGTTCAGATGCGGTCGCGGGCGTGGTCAATGTAATCCTTCGCCGCGATTTTGAAGGCATCACGACATCCGCGCAGATCGGCGCAAGCACGGATGGCGGCAATTTCCGCCAGCAGGCCGATATAGTGGCGGGCACGCGCTGGAGCGGGGGCGGGTTCTTCGTCGCTTACGATTTTGCAAACAATTCGGCGATCGAGGCTGGCCAGCGCTCCTATGCCAGCTCGCTTGATCCGGAGACCACGCTCTTCCCCTCGCAGCAACGCCATGCCGTTACGCTTTCGGCACATCACGAACTCGCGCCCGGCCTCGAGGCCAGTATCGACGCGCTTTATTCAAGCCGAAGCTCAACGCTCGTGGCCGCATCATCGGCATTTCGATCGGAAGCCGATCCGGAGGTGGAATCCTATACGCTCGCCCCGTCACTGAAATTCGACGTCGCAGGAGACTGGCAGGCAACAGTGCTGGGAGTGTTCGGCCGCGACCGGACGCACTACCGGACCGCCTTCGCGCTGCAGGACGGGTCGTCGAGCGTGACCGAGGGGTGTTTTTGCAATGAGGTTTTCTCACTCGAAGCGGGTCTGGAGGGTCCGCTGTTCACGCTTCCCGGAGGCGAGGCGCGTCTGGCTGTCGGCGCGGGTCTGCGAAACAACACGCTCGATTTCAGCCGCAGCGAAGCGGGAAATTTACTGATCGCTTTCGACAAGACGCAGCGCGCGCGTTTCGCCTATGGCGAACTCTTCCTGCCGGTCGTTTCGCCGCGTAATGCAATCGATGGAGTCGCCGAGCTGACCCTTTCGGCGGCGGCGCGTCACGAAGATTATCCAGGCCTCGATCAACAGACGACGCCGCGCTTTGGTTTGAGCTACGCACCGGTCGAAGGGCTGACGTTGCGCGGCAGCTGGGCGCGCTCGTTCAAGGCTCCGACCCTCTTTCAGCGTTTCATACCCTATCAGACCATTCTGCTGCCAGCGGCCGTATTCGGCGCCGGAGCGGGGTCCGACACGGTGTTTTTCACAAGCGGCGGCAATCCGGACGTGACATCGGAACGCGCGCGCAGCTGGACCGCCGGTGTGGAGCTGCAGCCGGTCGCCATTCCCGAACTGACGATTTCGGCCACTTGGTACGACATTCGCTATCAAGACCGGGTGGTGCGACCGATTGCGGGCTCGATTGCGGCTGCTTTCCGCGACCCGGGGTTTGCAAACCTGATCGATTTCTCTCCCGATCCGACAACTTTATCCGAGCTCATTACTGGATCGCTATTCGGTCTCGAAAACTTCTCGGGCTCCCCCTACGATCCCGCCAATGTTGCCGCCTTTGTCGACAACCGGAACAGAAACGTTGCGGTTTGGGCCATCGAAGGCGTGGATGCGAGGATCGCCTGGAACCAGAACCTGGGCGACGAACAGTCACTTTCCTTCGATCTCTCGGGCAGCTTCCTCGATAGCCAGCAACAGGTCACGCCCGATCTGTCCGAGGTTCAGCTAGCCGGAACGGTTTTCAATCCACCACGCTACCGTGCGCGGGGCACGGCGCGCTATCAGTCTGGCGGGTTCGCGGCCAATATCGCCGCCAACTATATCGGCGCGCTGCGCGACCGCCGCTTCGAGGAAGAGCGCCGCCTTTCGCCCAGCGCCACGGTCGATCTCGGCCTGAGCTATGAAATTGTTCGCGGTGAGAGCCGCGAACCAGGCCTCGAAATCTCGCTCACGATCCAGAACCTGTTCGACGAAGAACCCGAAACGCTCGGCCAGACCGGGCCGACGGACACACCCTATGATTCAACCAATTATTCGCCGATCGGGCGGTTCGTCACCTTCGGCATCCGGAGGCACTGGTGACAATCATACTGCTTGCCGCCGCTCTTTCGCAGACGATCGTGCCGACGACATATATCGATCCTGGCGACCAGGACCCGTGTGCTTTGTTCGATGAAACGCCGAGCAGCGCGCAAGCGCAAAGATCGGCATTCACGCTCGACGACCAGGTCCGGATTGCGGACATTGGCAGGGCAGCTCCGACCGGCGCGCCTTCGGCGTTCGAAATCTCGCCCGATGGCGAACGGATCGCTTTTGTTGTGAAGCGCGCAAACCCGCAAGCCAATGCGTATTGCCTGAGGCTCGTGGTGACCACGATGGATGGAAGCGAGACTGAAACCGAAATTGACACGGGCGGTGAGTTTATCCGGGATGACTTTCCGCTCCGCGATTTTCCGGCGATCATGGGTGGCTGGGACAGGCCCAATGCGCCCCGCTGGTCTCCTGATGGCGCACGCATCGGCTATCTCAAGCGCATCGATGGTTCGACGCAGGTATGGATTGCCGATCCAGCGGGCGAAGCGCCCCCGCATCGGGCAACGGCCATGCCCGACGATGTCGACCGCTTTGCCTGGACGGCTGACGGCGACGGGCTCATCGTGCAAACACGTCCGGGTATTCGCCAGCAGGCGGAAGCAATTGCGCAAGAGGCTGCGCGAGGCTTCCTGTTTGACGATCGCTTCTCCCCGCAATTTGCCGACTGGCCGATCCCGACTGGTGAGATTGTCCCGGAATATGCCTTCGTGGCCCTCGGCGATGGCAGCGTCCGCCCGGCGACAGACGGCGAGGTCGAGCTTCTTGTTCCCCACCGGCCTGGCACTCTGCCTGCGCAAGCACGCGAAAATGCCGCAGGGCCGGATGGATATGCGGCGTGGCTTGAGCCCAAGCATCCCGACCGGCTGATAAGTCGCTCGCGCATCGCAGTGATGCAGCCCGGCGGCAGCCGGATCTCGTGCAATGCGGAGGCGTGCGAAGGGGTCCGCCAACTGTGGTGGGCAGCCGAAGGCCGGACCTTGCTCGCTCTTCAGGGAACGGGCGGGGCGAACAGCCAGATGGCGATCCTGCGCTGGGATATGGAGGAGGACCAGCCCCGCTCGCTGCTGACAACCGATGACGTTCTGATCGGGTGCAGCCCATTTGGAAACGAACTGGTCTGCGCGCGCGAAGGGGCTGCGAGGCCGAGGCGCATCGTCGCAATCGATATCCGAACGGGCGCCGAGCGGGTGGTCTACGACCCCAATCCGGACCTTGCGAACGCAGTTTTCGGAACCGTGCAGCGGCTCCGGTTTCGCAATGCATATGGTTCGGAAAGCTTCGCAGATCTTGTCTTGCCGCCCGATCACATACCGGGGCAGCAACACCCATTGGTGGTCGTGCAATACACCAGCGACGGGTTCCTGCGCGGCGGGACCGGCGACGAAGTGCCGATCCACCCGCTGGCGAACCGCGGCTTTGCTGTGCTCAGTTTTGATCGCCCGACCTTCTCGGCTGCGGCGCTCGCCGCAACGAGTGAAGAGGAGCTTGTCCGCGCCAACCGCGCCGACTGGATCGACCGCCGCAGAGTGCAGTCGTCCCTGGAGATCGCGCTCGAGCTCGCCATCGAGACAGGCGCGGTCGATGCAGGGCGGATGGGTATTAGCGGTTTCAGCGACGGCGGATCGACAGTGCAGTGGGCTCTTATCAACTCGGACCTGTTCCAAGTGGCCTCCATGGGATCGTGCTGCGAAGATATGTATTCCTATCCGACGGCAGCCGGGCCGCGCTTCACGGATTTCGTTCGCGCGATGGGCTACCGCCATTTCGAGCCCGGGACCGAAGAATTCTGGAAACCCATGTCGCTCATCCTCAATGTCGACACGGTAGATGTGCCGATCCTCATCCAGACCGGCGACAGCGAATATGAAGGCGGCCTCGATGTAATAGAAACCTATTCGCATCGCGGGCGGGCCATCGAACTTTACGTGCTGGAGAACGAAACGCATATGAAATGGCAGCCCGCGCACCGGCAGGCGATCTACGAGCGATCGACCGAATGGTTCGAGTTCTGGCTGATGGATCGTATCAACTGCGATCCGGCACGAGCGCAGCAATACCGGCGGTGGAGCGCGATGGAAGGCGCCCCCTCCCCCGAAGAGTTGCAATGTTTCGAGGGTCAATCCTCAATGCCATGACCGGGCCCAGTTCTCGGCCTCGGCTAGATCGAGAAGCCGGTAGATGGTCGATCCATCAAGCGACGTGTCGAGTTCAAATGCGGCTTCGACACTTGCGCGGTCGAGCAATCCATTCCGTGCGATCAGGCCATCGAGCAACAATTCGCGAAGGGCGCTTCGATGGTGGTGGAACGCGAGGCGGATGAAGCTGTCTGGTCCTGATTTGGAGGTGCGTGCCAACAGGCTCTGCGGAAGGTCAGCGGCAAAAGCATCGCGCGCGAGCGCACGGTTGCGACCGCCTTCGACCCACAGCCATGTGGGGATACCCAGGCACAATTCGAGCAGAGGCTGGCTCATGAGTGGTGAGAAGCGTTCAGGCCCGACGCCAAGCCCGTGAACATGGTGCTGGGCGCGCATGATCAGGGCAAGATGATCGTGTTTACCTCCATGCTGGCCGACATCGATATCGAGCCAGGGTGTTACGGGGTCCAACGCCTCGTCCAATGCGAGATGATCGGCAAGCAGGCGCCGGTCGCAAGGCCATTCGCCGCCTGGGCGGCGCACCAAACGCTTTAAGGTCGCCTTGACCATGGCAGGTAAATCGCAGCCGGTAACCCGGCACATGTCGAGCAGGGTTGCGACCGCACCGCGTCCGGGTCCCTCGACACGCAAGCGGTCGACGACCGGCGCCGCTGAATGAAGAAAGCAGAACAGATTGTCGCCAGCATTGCCATCGAAGACGATCCGCGCTCCGAGGTCACCTGCGGCATCGGCGAGCAACGCGTCGATGGTAGACAGAAACGAACTGCGGCTCGGGCGCGGAAGACCGACCGAGGCGCTGACCCGGGGATCGAAACGCATAGGATCGTAAATCCGCTCGGCATATTCTGCACCCAGGTGCTTAGCCAGAAGGCGAGCATAGTCCCGCTCGTCGCCGCTTCTGTCCGCTGTCGCGAGCGTGACGCAGGAAATCGGTTCTTGCGCCCGCGTAAGCGCGGCGCAGACGAGGGAAGAGTCGACGCCGCCCGACACCGCCACTGCCACGGGTCCAAGCTCGTCGGCCCATGCGCCCATGACACGGATCGCCACTTTGCGAAGTTGCGATCTCGCTTCACCATAGGAGGGCGATTGTCTGCCCGGCAGGAACTGCTGCGCGCGCCAGACTGGGAATTCTTCGGGATCGCAAGCCGCCGGATAAGTCAAGGCACCTGGCCGTAGCTCGTGGACACCGGTCAGACAGGTTTGTCTCCTGCGCAATTCGGCACGCGTCAAAAAACTGCCCAGAGAACCCCATGATATACTCATTCTCTTTGCGCAGGCCTGCTCGAGAAGTTTCGGATCAGAGGTGAGCAGCACGTGGGTCGTCGTCACCAGTCGGTAGATCGGGACCAGTCCGGAAGGATCCGGCATCACGGCCAAATCGCAGCGATCACGATCGGGTATGATCGCCAGGTAGGCACCCCAGAAGTTTGCGGCGAGGTCGGCGGCGAGCGTTTCAGCGGAGTGCGTGCCCATCTCCGGCAGCTGATAAACACGCTGCGACGTGGCTCCGGCGAAGAGGGTGCCGATCACACATCCAGCAGAGCCAAGATCGGCAACATTCGTGCCTTTCGCTATCCAGAGCCGCGGGAGATCGCCGCACAGATCCTGCAGGCTCGGCATCATCTGCAGCCGAGGAGACGCCCCCGATTTCCGGCGCGGTACAGCGAGAGCAAAGCGCTGTGGCGTCATACGACCAATATCGGCGTATACCGCAGCACTTCCTCGGCAGTATCGTTGAGCACGGCATCGCCTTGCTGGACCCAGCAATGGGCGCCGAACGGATCGCTTCGGACGCCGATAACGATATGGGTGTGGATATCGCGCCGGGCTAGCCGCAGCGCTAGCGCAATCGAGCGCGGCAAGCAGCGATCTGCTGCACTGCGCAGGAGCCGGGCGTGTTCAAAGGCGCGAAGCTCCATAGCCCGCTCGGTGCCACTTGTATCACTGGTCACCAGCGGGCCTTTCAGGCTTTTCAGCTCCAGCAGGACTTCGCGGAAAGAACGCGCTGCAATTCGGCGCTCGACTCGGCGCTGGGTCCAGATTGCCGCAGAAACGCGGGCAAGCCGAAAGGGCCCTTCATGGATCTCCGGCGAAACAATACGCGGTCTGGTCCATTCAGGTGGGCGCGGGAAAGCGGTTGGTTGATACCAGTCTTGGCCCTCAACCTGGGCGCGAAAAGCCTCCTCGCGAGGCGCTGGCAGCTGAAAGTAGCGATCTTGCGCAATGTCGAGAAAAACGAACCTGCCGCTGCATTCGGCCCAGGCGATATCGCTGTTGCTGAACTCGGTCACGGCGGTAGGATCGCAGCGAAGGGGCGCGGCCCTGCAAGGGCGCGCCCCCCCCGCGAGGCTCAGTCTTCGGCGAGGCCGGTCGCGTAGGACAACCGGCCGCTGCTCACATCGATATCGAACAGGGCGTTGCCCTTGGTCTCCACCGAGGCTTGGCCGAGATCGATAACCTCATCCTGGATATGCTCAAAATCCTTCATGATTCACTCCTGTGGTTGGTATCGCGACTCAATTGTCGCGAGAAGAGAGTGATCGCGTGAGGAAATTCAGGCCAACTTATAATGAAATTATAAATTCCGCTTGGGTGGAAGATGCGACCGGGAGATGGAAACACCCGTTGGCGAGTGTATCGATACTTTTAGCGTTTCGCCTGGACATCTGTATCGGCGCCCGGTCGCCAGGAACTTGCATTCCCGCACCAGTATTACGCTGAAACACGACTGGTGCAAAGGGACCGTAAAGTTACGTAGGCCAGCAATTCACGCGAAACGATAGATGTTTAGCGTGACAAAGCCGGGTACTCGATCCTCTACTGGTCTGGTTTGGCGGCGGCTCGCCTGCGCAATCGCGCGAAGTCCCTGTCGCTCGCAATGAACCGCTCCAGCATTGGCGAGACGAGAAGAGCGGGATCCGGAGCGTTCTCCGGTGTCCCGCCATTTATCACGCGGGCATATTCGGCCAGCTTGCGATGCAGCCGGACCGGTATCTCGACGGTCAGCTTGACTGTTTTTTGATCCTCGATGTCGGATAGCTTCAGGCGGGTCATGAGCGGCTGTCCAGGATAATATCGCGCGTTACCAGAACGCGCACCGGGTAACCGGGGCGGATCGTCAATGTCGGACGGATGGCAAGCTCGCGAGAGACAACCTGCTCGCCCACCTGGTTGACGCTGTCCTGACCTCCCCGGCGCACGGCACGCAGCAAATCGCTGTCGCCTCCCGGACCAAGCTCGCCGCCGATACCTAGTAGAGTCGAGACCAGCGCTGCCTTGAACACACCGCCCCAATGATAGTCGACGCCGTCTTCCAGTCCGGCATAGCCTGCCGGATCGACCGCAGGCTGGCGCTCGAGAACCAGCGAGCGCCCGTCGGGCAGGATCAGGCGATTCCATGCCAGCAGCACGCGGCGCTCGCCGAAGCCGACATCGGACGCATAATCGCCGATAAGGCGCGCGCCCTGGGGAATAAGCAGAATCCGCCCGGTGAGGCTGTCATAGACATTCTGCGTGACTTGCGCGGTCACAAGGCCGGGCTGGTCTGACCGGACGCCGGTGATAAGCGCCGCAGGAATGACCGAGCCTGCCTGAAGCACTGCATCCGTCGGCGCCGCGGCGAGCTGCTGCAATGCAGCGGTGCGCCGATCGGCCGGGCGGTCGAGGAAAGCGGGCGCAGATCTCACGGCCTCGGTCGCGGTCACAGGCTGCGATGCGTTCGAACTGGCTGTTGGCGGTGCATCGGTGCTTGAAACCGCCGTAGCGCCCGCAAAGAACAGCGCGCTGGCACGGGCCGCTTCGCGCTCCTGCTCGATGCGCTGACGCGCTGCCTCTGCGGGACTTATTCCCTGCGTCTGCGGCGGCGCGGGCTGCGATCCGACTGGTGGAAGCGCAGCGACAGCTCCGCGATCCTGGGCATTGAGGATGGGCTCGCCGAGATCGCCGGGAAGCGACGGGCCGAGACGCGGAACCTGCGAATAGTCGCTCGGGCCCGACGCAAGACCGTCGGCGACCGCCACTGTTTCGGTTCCAAAAAGCTCATCCGGCCCTGCCTCCGAGACCGGTTGCAGGGCGTAAATCATCGCGCCGCCGACCAGCGTCAGAGCGGCGGCGCTGGCGATGCCGATGGCTTTGCGCGAGAGGCGAACGACGCGCGGCCCCTCACCGCGCAAGCGAACGATGGATTCAGCATCAGCAGGCCGGTCCGGTTCGGATTCACTGTTCATGACCGGCCCCACGCCCGATTGGTGATTTTGACCCGAACCTGCCTGCGCCTGGCACCAAGCCGCAGTTCGGCCTTCTCGAACAGGCGGTCCACAATCAGATAGCGGCCCGAAACGCGGTAGTTGACCAGCTCCGCCTGCCCATCCTCGCCGACGACGAAAAACGGCGGCATTTCACCTTGCGCAATATCGGGCGGAAATTCGATCAGGGTGCGCTGCCCGTCATCGAATATCCGCACCGGCCGCCAGTCGGGCCTATCGCCCGAAATCCGGTAGTCGAAGTTGAGATTCTCGACCGCGAAACCGCTTGCAACGGGCGCGGCGCGCGCTGCGTCCTCTTCGGCCCGGCGAAGAGCGATCAGTTCATCTGCCGGATAGCTCCAGCTGACCGACGCCATATAGACACTGGGATTGGCCCGCAGTTCGACATGATAGGTTCGCCGATCGGTGTTGATCACGAGATTGGTCGTAATATCGGGCCGGGTGGGTTTCACGAGGATGTGGACGCGCGCCGCCTCGCCCGTCCCGCTCATCGTATCGCCGATCATCCAGCGCACCGTATCGCCAGCGGCAACCGGTCCGGGACCGACGAGCTTTTCGCCCTCCTGCAATGCGATATCGGTGACCTGGCCCGGCTTGGTATAGACCTGAAACAGAGCGCCCTCGCTATAGGGATAGCGCTGGATCGCATTGTCGAATCCGACGTCGTCGGGCTCGACCCGTGCGGCATCGTTTGCCGCTCCCACTTGGCTCTGGGGATCAGGGGCAGGTCCAGAGCCAGGGGAGCGGCGCGCGGCAGTGGGGGAGGCCTGCCGCGAACTGAAAAGGAGAGAAATACCGATGTTGTCTTGCAGGACCGGGAAAGCCCCTGCGAGCGCGCCCAATGCTTCGATTGACGCCGCCGCCTGCGGGGCAGGTGTCGCAGCGACAGGCGCGGCAAGAGCGAGCGAGACAAGGCCGAAAAAGCCGATCGTGGGAAGTGCATGCGAGCGGGACATCAGCCGAGCTCCTTTGACCAGTTGATGGAAGTGACGAAAATTCCGAGCGGGTTTCTGCGAAGCGCATCCGCGTTGGTTGGTGGCTGGACGGCGATGCCCAAAATCGCGGTCCAGCGGCTCGTCTCGGCAAGCGAGCCGTCACGGTAGCGGCGCTCGATCCAGGCCACGCGGAAGCTCCTCGGCGAGGCGCGGATGACGCTTGTGACATCGACCGCAACCTGTTCGCGGCCGATCGCGGCGAACGGATCGCTGCGCCGAGCATAGTCGTTGAGCGCCAGCGCGCCTTTGTCGCTGGCAAAGTCATAGGCTGACAGCCAATTCTCGCGCACCACGACCGGATCGTCAGGAATGGCGCGCACGTTTTCGATAAACCGGGCAAGATGGAACGCGATCTGGGGATCGCTTGGGTCGAATGCGACATTGGCAGGCGCAACGCTGCGCGCTTCGCCGAGCTTGTTCACCTCGACCACCCAGGGAACGATGGTTCCCCGCGCATTCTGCCAGACGAGACTGCCAGTCAGGATTCCCGATAATCCAAGCGCACCGAAAAACGCATAGCGCCAGCTTCTCGCCTGAATGCGCGCCGAACCGATGCGATCGTCCCAGACCTGGGCCGCGCGCTGGTAAGGTGTCTCGGCTTGCGGTGTCTTACCGTATCGGATCGAAGGGCGTTTAAACATGAGGCGTCAGTCCTTTTCCTGAGTGTCGATGGAAGCGCCTGCGCCGTGCCCGTCGCCAGAGCGAACGGTGTGCGCGGCAAGCGACGCTGAATGTCCAAGAGACTGTCGCTGCTTCATGGATTTCGCCCAGCTCGGCGGGCCGTTTTCGGACGCTGGCGAAGACGGCGGCGAGGAGGCGACCCGGCCACCCATATTGCTGGCTGCTGCACGCGCACCTTCGCGAAAATTTCGTTTGGCGCTATCCGCCGCCTTACGCAGAGGTGAGAGGGCAGCACCGCCTGCGGCGCGTCCGACACTCGCCATGCCGCCTGCAACCGCACCGCCGCCGCTCTTGCCTGCCGAACCTGTTGCGTAGGCCATGGTGGCACCTCCAGCAGCGCGCGATGCGCCACTGGCGACCGAGGATGCTGCGCTGGCTACAGCGCCGCCCGCAAGCTTGGCACCGGCAATGCCGCCGACGGCTGCCCCGCCGGCCAGCACAGCGGTGCCTGCCGCGGCCCCTGCGCCGAGCTGGGGGCCGCCTGCGACGATGCCGTTGGCGATACCGGGACCGAATATGCCGAGCCCGAGCAGGGTAAGACTGGCGAGCACGATCGCCAGCGCGTCTTCGATGGTCGGGTCGCCCGGGATGGCGCTGGTAAACTCAGCGAAAAGCGTCGAGCCGATCCCGATAATCACGGCGAGCACGAGTACTTTGATCCCTGAGGAGACGACATTGCCCAGCACGCGCTCGGCCATGAAAGCGGTCTTGCCGAACAGGCCGAAAGGGATGAGCACGAAGCCTGCAAGCGTCGTCAGCTTGAATTCGATGAGCGTCACGAAGAGCTGGATCGACAGAATGAAGAAGGCGATGACCACCAAGGCCCAGGCCACCAGCAGGATGATGATCTGCAGAAAGTTCTCGAAGAAGCTTATATAGCCGAGCAGATCGGCCATCGACGCAAGCAAAGGCGCGGCAGCATCGATACCGACCTGCGCGACCCGGCCCGGCTGCAGCAGATCGGCTGCGCCAACGCCAGAACCGCTGGCCTTGAGGCCAAGTCCGGCAAAGCTTTGAAATATGATATTGGCCAGCGCGCTCCAATTGCCGATGATATAGGCGAAGATTCCGACGAAAAGCGTCTTCTTGACGAGGCGCGCGATAATGTCGTCACTCTCGCCCCAGCTCCAGAACAGCGCCGCAAGTGTGACATCGATGACGATCAGCGTCGTTGCGATGAAGGCAACCTCGCCCGAAAGCAGGCCGAACCCGCTGTCGATATATTGCGAGAAAATCGCGAGAAAACGGTCAACGACACCGGTGCCTCCCATGTCAATTCTCCCCGACCGATTGAGGGTCAGGAGATTGAGGCGCAGGAGCGCTCGTCACGGGGTCATCACCCACCGCGGCGTAAGCGTCGGGGTGCCCAACCCCGAAGAAGCGGCGGCGTTTCTCGGCCCAGGCCGCACGGCAGTCGGGCGAGGACAGCGCGAGCTCGCCCATTTGCGCGCAGGCCCTGAGCTGCGCGGGCAGCGGATCGCCGTCGGGCTCCCACATGGTCGGGGCAGCTTCAGGGCGCGCTGCAGGCACCTCGCGCAATTGCACGAGCGTCATGACGATAGCGAGGCCGACAAAAACGGCTGCACCGGTGCGCGCGAGGAGTTTGCTGTCCATGGCGGGTCAGTCCGATTTGGCCGGAAGATCGCGCGGGCGGGTCGCCAGAAAGCGCCGTAACTGCTCGCGCGCCTGAGCCTTCGCCGCCGCACGTTCGGCAGCGTCGAGTGCCTGCGCTCGTCCCATGGCCGCCATGGTCGCGGTAAGATCGGCGAGCTGGCGTGTTTGCAGCGCGAGCAGCTGGTTCCCGGCCTGCGCAGCTTGCAAGGCACCGGCAGCCGACTGGCTCGCGCCCAACAGGCTATTCACCGCTTCGCGCGAGCCTTCGATATTGGCAACCGCTCCCGCTTGCACCTTGAGCGCATCCTCGAAAGCGGCGACACTGTTCTGCCAGCGCGCCTCGGCGCTTGTCACCATGGCCTGCTGCGAAGCACCGAGCGGGATGTTCTTGTATTGCGCCTCGAACGTCGTCTCGATCTCGCGTACATCATAAGCGATGCGCTGGGCCTGCTGCAGCAATTGCTGGGTCTGCTGGATTTGCTCCTGCAGGGGCTGGACGATATTGAGCGGCAGGCTCTGCAGGTTCCTCGCTTCATTAATTAGCGAAGTCGCCTGGTTCTGCAGCATGCGGATTTCGTTGTTGATCTGCTCAAGCGTCCGCGCTGCGGTCAGCACGTTCTGGGCATAGTTGGAGGGGTCGTAAACGATACCGCCGAACTGCGCATAAGCAGGCTCAGGTGCAGTGGCAACGACACCGGCGACAGCAAGCGCAAGGCCGCCAGCCAGTCCGTTTAAATTTTTACAAATGGTCATTGGAAGTCTCCTTCTTTCTGAGGGGTTGAAAAAGCCGAATTCGGCTCGGGAATAGCGAGCAGCTCTGCGGCCCAGTCGAGGCCGCGATGCCTCAGCCAGGCTTCGGTAAAACCTGCGCGCTTTTCGTTTTCGGCAATCCGGGCAATGGCGAGCTGATCGCTTTTCGAAGAGGCAGCGGTGAAAGCGAGCGCCACTTCTCCAAGCCCGAGTTCGAACAGGCGATTGCCGCTTGCCGACTGGCAATAATAGTCGCGCTTGGGCGCGGCCTGGCTGAGGATTTCGATCTGCCGGTCATTGAGCCCGAAGCGGCGATAGATCGCCTGTATCTGCGGCTCCATCGCGCGCTCATTGGGCAGAAAGATGCGGGTCGGGCAGCTTTCGATAATGGCGGGCGCAATCGCCGATGTTTCGATATCAGCAAGGCTCTGGGTCGCGAAAACCACGCTCGCATTCTTCTTGCGCAGCGTCTTGAGCCATTCGCGCAGTTGCGCAGCGAAGGCAGGACTGTCGAGCACCAGCCAGCCCTCATCGATGATTAGGAGGGTCGGCGATCCGTCGAGCCGCCCTTCGATCCGGTGAAAGAGATAGGAAAGGACCGCAGGCGCTGCCGCCGAGCCGGTCAGGCCTTCTGTCTCGAACGCCTGGAAGCGCGCTTCACCTAGCCGTTCGCTTTCGGCATCGAGCAGACGGCCGAACGGGCCGCCGATGCAATAGGGCGCGAGCGCCTGCTTCAAAGCCTGTGACTGGAGCAGAACCGCAAGGCCGGTAAGCGTTCGCTCAGCAACAGGCGCTGTGGCGAGCGACGTCAATGCGGTCCACAGATGGTCCTTGGTGGCCGGATCGACCGCGACACCTTCCGAGGTAAGAATAGCCTGCAGCCATTCGGCAGCCCAGTTTCGTTCGGCCGGTCCGTCGATGCGCGCAAGCGGCTGCAGAAGGACGCCATCGTCGCTGTCCTGCGAAAGGCTTGAACCGAGATCCTGCCAATCGCCGCGGCATGCAAGCGCCGCGGCGCGGATCGAGCCACCGAAGTCGAAGGCGAATATCTGCGCGCCGGCATAGCGGCGAAACTGCATCGCCATGAAGGCAAGCAGGACAGACTTGCCGGCGCCGGTTGGGCCGACCACCAGGCTGTGACCGACATCGCCGACATGAAGCGAAAAACGAAACGGGGTGGAGCCTTCGGTCTGCGCGTAGAACAGCGGCGGCGCATCGAGATGCTCGTCGCGCTCCGGCCCTGCCCAGACTGCCGAAAGCGGCAGCATGTGCGCAAGGTTGAGCGTCGAGATCGGCGGCTGACGAACATTGGCGTAGATATGGCCCGGCAGGGAGCCAAGCCAGGCTTCAATCGCGTTCATGCCTTCTGTCACACAGGTGAAGTCGCGGCCCTGGATGACTTTTTCGGCTAGCCGCAGCTTTTCGGTTGCGAGTGATGCGTCTTCATCCCAGACAGTGACGGTTGCCGTGACCAATGCCAGCCCGACATGGTCCGACCCCAGTTCCTGCAGCGCCGCATCGGCATCTTCGGCCTTGTTGGCTGCATCGCTGTCGACAAGCACCGAGGCCTCGTTGGTCATCACTTCCTTGAGAATCGCGGCGACCGACTTGCGCTTGGCAAACCATTGCCGCCTGATTTTGCCGAGCAGTTTGGTCGCGTCGCTCTTGTCGAGCATTGTCGCCCGGGTCGACCAGCGATAGGCGAAGCCCTGCGCGTTGAGGTCGTCGAGCAGTCCCGGAAATGTCGCGCTTGGAAACCCGACTACAGTCAGCGTGCGCAGATGCGCTGCGCCAAGCCGCGGTTCGAGCCCTCCGCAGAGCGGTTCATCGGCGAGCAGCGCATCGAGATGCATCGGCGTTTCGGGAACGCGAACTTGCTGCATGCGCGTGGAAATGCAGCTGTGAAGATATGTCAGCGTTGCTCCATCATCGAGCCATTGGACTTCAGGAAAGAAGCCTTCGAACAGGCGCAGCAAACGGTCCGTCCGGTCGATGAAGCCATCGAGCAATTCACGGGGATCGACGCCTTTCTGGGCCTTGCCTTCATACATCCAGCTTTCGGCGCGCGCGGCATCCTCGGCAGGCGGCATCCAGAGCAGCGTCAGAAAATAGCGGCTTTCGAAATGCGCGCCTTCTTCGGCAAACTGGGCCGCGCGTTCGCGCTCGACCAGCGCAGAAGCAGGATCGGGAAAATCGCATGCAGGATAGTCCTGCGCAGGTCGGCGCACTGCCTCCGCGAACAGCGCCCAGCCCGAGCCAAGGCGGCGCAGCACACTGTTGAGCCGCGCGGTCGTTGCAACCAGCTCAGCAGGCGTCGCGCTATCGAGATCAGGTCCCCGGAAACGCGCGGTGCGCTGGAAACTGCCATCCTTGTTGAGCACCACGCCAGAAGCAATCAGGGCCGCCCAAGGCAGGAAGTCTGCCAGCCTTTCGGCCTTGTTTCTATATTCGCGCAGGCTCAGCATGGCTCAGACCTGCAGATGCGCGGGGAAGCGCAAGTGCCGCCGCGCGACATCCACGAATTGCGGGTCGCGCCGCGCCGCCCACATCGCGGCCATATGGCCCAGCGCGAGGAAGGCTATCCCTGCGATCCACAATTGCAGACCAAGGCCGATGGCTCCTGCGAGTGTCGCATTGGCAATGGCGAGCCCGCGCGGCGCACCGCCCAGCAGGATATGCTCGGTCAGCGCCCGGTGGACGGGAACGGCGAAGCCTGGCGGCAATCCAGTTGAACCGGCGCCCATCAGACGAGCGCTCCGCCGCCGAACGAAAAGAAGGAGAGGAAAAACGAGGAAGCTGCAAAGGCAATCGACAGGCCGAAGACAATCTGCACCAGGCGCCGGAAGCCGCCCGATGTATCGCCGAAAGCGAGAGCGAGGCCGGTCGCAATGATGATGATTACTGCAACGATCTTGGCGACCGGTCCCTGGATCGATTCCAGAATCGCCTGCAGCGGCGCTTCCCACGGCATCGACGAGCCGGCGGCTTGGGCCGGCGCGGCAAGCGTAAGTGCGACAACACCGGCAAGAGCTATAGCAGAAAGGCGCGAGCGCGCCTGCGACAGAATAATCATCACGAAGGGTCTCCTTGTGTGTGGGGAAGAGGGGCGAGGACGTATTCGCCCGACGCATCGAGCGCGCGGACCTCGGCCAGTTCGGCGAGCCGCCGTCCGGCGCCATCGCGCACCAGCACAGCGATGACGTCGATGGTCTCGGCGATGAGCGCGCGCGGTACGGTCACCACGCTTTCCTGAATGAGCTGTTCGAGCCGCCGCAGCGTCCCGAGCGCAGAGCCTGCATGGATTGTGCCGATCCCGCCGGGATGGCCGGTCCCCCAGGCCTTGAGCAGATCGAGCGCTTCTGCACCGCGCACTTCGCCGATGGGAATGCGATCGGGGCGCAGACGCAGCGCCGAGCGGACCAGATCGGACAGAGTTGCAACGCCATCCTTGGTCCGCAGCGAGACGAGATTGGGCGCGGCACATTGCAGTTCGCGCGTGTCCTCGATCAAGACAACCCGGTCGGGACTCGATGAGACCTCGGCGAGTAAAGCATTGGTAAGCGTCGTCTTGCCGGTCGACGTGCCGCCCGCGACCAGGATGTTCTTTCGCTCCGCAACCGCAGCGCCAAGCGCCTCGGCCTGCCATGCATCCATGATTCCCGCCGAGACATAGTCGGCGAGCGTGAAGACGGCGACAGCAGGCTTGCGGATGGCAAAGCTCGGCGCGGCGACCACCGGTGGCAGAAGACCTTCAAAGCGTTCGCCGCCATCGGGAAGCTCTGCCGAGACGCGCGGAGCTTCAGTATGCACCTCGGCGCCGACATGATGGGCAACGAGCCGGATGATCCGCTCTCCGTCGGCGGCGCTCATCAGGCAGTCGGTCGCGGCAAGGCCTTCGCCCAGCCGGTCGACCCACAGGCGGCCATCGGGATTGAGCATCACTTCGATCACCGCAGGCTCTTCAAGCCAGCGTGCGATCTCGCAGCCAAGCGCCGTGCGCAGCATGCGCGCGCCGCGCGACAATGCCTCGGACCGGATCGGAATAACGCTCATGAATTGCCTCGAATTGCGGCAACCGACCACCGGCTGCACTCGCGAGGCAGATCAAAAGGACATCAAAATGCTGTCAGGCAACAGGAATTTGCGCGAAGCGTAGAGTAGAGTGAAATTGGCCGGAAAGGGCGGTGCGACATCCAGCAGGTACGGTTCTCGTGTCGATGCCGCCCTCGTTTGCTGGGTTGTGAATTTCTCGTGTTTGCCCCCAATGGCGCCTGCTCATGGTATCTTAGGCGTTCCCGATTTTCGGAGACCCTTCACCGTGACTTGTCACAAAACCTCTGATAGGGGCATGTCGAGTGCAAGGATTTGTGACATGAAGGCGGCGACCCAACCCACACAACGTGAGATCATGCGCGGGCTCTTTGCGCAGCAACCGATCCTGCGCGCGCGCGAGCTGCGCGAAGCGGGTGTCGATGGAAAAACCATAGCCCGGGCGGTCGACGATGGAGAGATCAACCGCATCTCGCGCGGGCTCTACCAGACCGCCGACGCAGACATCGATGCTGACCAATCGCTCGCTGAAATTGCAAAACGCATCCCCAATGGCGTGATCGCCATGGTCTCAGCGCTCGCCTTTCATGAACTGACCGATCAGATGCCGCGCAAAGTGTGGGTTGCTATCGGCAGCAGCGACTGGTCTCCCGCCCCCTCCTATCCCCCTACACGCACTGTTCGATTTAGCGATTCCTATCACCAGCAAGGGATCGAGTATCACAAGGTCTCCGGCATATCCGTTCCGATATATTCTGTGCCGAAGACGCTTGCCGATATGTTTCGAAACCCAAAGCTCGTCGATCGATCAGTCGCAATTGAGGGACTGAGGGCCGCGCTTGAACAGCGCAAGGCCACACCGGCTGAAATCTCTCAGGCCGCGATTGAAGGCGGAGCCTGGAGCACGATGAAGCCTTATCTCGAGGCGCTGACCTCGAATGGGTGAGAAGCCCATCAATCTGGCAAAATCGGTCAAAGACCGGCTGCTCAACATCGCACGTGCGAACGGCCGGGTGTTTGACGTTGTCCTCGTTCGCTTTGCGCTCGAACGCCTGCTTTATCGCCTGTCGCAGTCCGCCCATCGCGAACGGTTCGTCCTCAAAGGCGGAATGCTGGTTACCGTCTGGCTGGAAAGCGAAAGCCGCGAAACGCGCGATGCCGACTTCCTGGGTCATGGCGATGAAGGTCCTGAGCAACTGGTTGCGGATTTCAGAGAGATCATGAGCATCGCGGTTGAGGACGGCATAGAATTCGATCTCGACGCTCTGAAAGCCAATCCCATCAGAGAAGAGATGGAATATGGTGGGACGAGGCTCAAGACCTTCGCCTATCTCGAGCGAACGAGGATCCCGGTGACCATCGACATCGGATTTGGCGACGCCCTTGCCAACCCATCCCATGAACTCACCTACCCGACATTGCTCGATCTTCCACCGCCCGACATTCGCGCCTATCCGCCTGCCACAGTGATAGCCGAGAAATTTCAGGCGATGGTTCAGCTGGGCATCGCGAATGGACGTATGAAGGATTACTACGACCTCTGGGCGATGCCTCAGGCCCTCGACATCTCTGACGACGAGCTCGACGCTGCCATAGCGGCGACATTCGCACGCAGAGGAACTGAGATTCCAATCGATCGCCCGCCCGGCCTGTCGGAAGAGATGGCGCAGGATGGTACCAAGCAAGGCCAATGGGCCGCATACGCCGAGTCAATCGACCTAGAAAAAGTCAGCTTTGAGGAAGTGATCGAAACCATCTGGTCGATGGTCGGATCCGCTTGCAAGCGGATCGCGCAATCGAAGTAGCTTGTATGGTTTGTCCGCTGTTGGGCCTATTCTGTTGAAGAAGTCGCTGCTGTCGCTGCCAGGGTTGCGCTTCGGACAGCGGGCGAGTGGCGTTGCGATCCCGCTCAGGCGGGTACGAGGCCCTGGATCGGCTTCATCTTGGCCAGCTTGCGGAGGTTTTGGGCTGCGGCGGCGAGGTGGAACTCGTCTTTTGCTCCGTTGGGACCGCGCAGGCGCAAGCGATCCAGCTTTAAGATGCGCTTGAGGTGCGCGAACAGCATCTCGACCTTCTTCCGCTGTCGGCGCGAGACGAGATAGGCGTCGCTGGTGGCGATATCGCGTGCCAGATCGCGTGCGCCCTCGTGGACCGAGCGCATGATCTTGCGTGCTGCCAGTTTCGGCGTGCAGCGCTGCTTGAGCGGACAGGCACCGCAGTCCTTCTCGCGCGCCCGGTAGCGGATGAAGCCATCGGCGTTGGCTCGCGGACGCGGCGTGCTGAAGTTACGGTTCGACGGTTTCAGGCGATTACCGCCGGGACAGATATAGCTGTCGTCCTCATGGTTGAAGGTGAAGGCCGATCGCTCGAAGGTGTCGTCGCGGCGGGCGGACTTGTCGAACACGGGGATATGCGGCTCGATCCCGCGATCCTCGACTAGCCAGGCCAGGTTCGGCGCGGAGCCGTAAGCCGTGTCGGCCACCAGCTTCTCCGGCCACAGGCCGAAGCGGTCCTGCGTGCGCTCGATCATCCGGCGCTGGGCGGTGACCTCGGCCTGGCGGATCGCGGTGGTCGCCTCGACATCGACGATGACAGCATGGTCGAGATCGATCAGGTAGTTCGTGCTGTAGGCGTAGAACGCCGAGCCGCGCGTTGCCGCGGTCCAGCGTGAAGCGGGATCGGTGAGGTTGATCCGCTTGGGCGTCACCGGGGTCGAGCCGCCGAACGCGGCATCGTCGAGCACGTCGAGATACTCGGCGACCGCGCGCCCCGCCACGTCGGGCGGCAGGCCTTCTTCACCCGGCACCGAGCGCTGCCGGTGTACATCGGCCCGGATCAGGCTAGCATCGACCGCGAAGCCCTCGGCGCCCACCAGCCCTTCAGCCATACAGCGCTCCACGGTCGTCTCGAATAGCTTGCGCAACAGATCGCTGTCGCGGAACCGACCATGCCGGTTCTTCGAGAAGGTCGAGTGGTCGGGCACCGCGCCATTCAGATCGAGCCTACAGAACCAGCGATAGGCGAGGTTGAGATGCACCTCCTCGCACAGTCTGCGCTCCGAGCGGATGCCCATGCAGTAGCCGATGATCAGCATCCGGATCGTCAACTCGGGATCGATCGAAGGTCGACCGGTCGTGCTGTAGAACGGCTTGAGATATTCGCGGATGCCATCAAGATCGACGAACCGATCAATCGACCGAAGCAAGTGATCTGCCGGAACATGATCCTCGATGCGAAAGCTATAAAACAGCGCCTCCTGCATCACCGTCCGTTCGCCCATCATCAGCCCGTCTCCGCTTGCTTGCCCAGATCACTGAATCAGTAGCCTAGATCTTCCGCAAGCGGAGTTTTTCAACAGAATAGGGCCGATTGCAGACTGTCAGCTCGTGAGCCATTAAGTGGTGAAAGCAGACGGTTTCTCCACTCAATTCTACCGCGTAGGCTTGGCCGAAATCTCAATCATTTAATCGCCGTCTGGCTAGGGTCAGGACCTATTAATTTGCATTGAAGACGAAGACGTGATTCAGAGTGGCAAAGGAGCTTTGCCATGTCTGATCTGTTTTTGCTTTCGCCGTTGCAGATGTCGAAGATCGAACCGTTTTTTCCAAGGTCGCACGGAGTCCCCCGCGTCGATGACCGGCGTGTTGTCTCTGGCATTGTTTATGTGCTCAAGCATGGGCTTCAATGGCGCGATGCTCCACCGGCCTATGGTCCGCACAAGACGCTTTACAATCGCTTTCGACGTTGGACCGAGATGGGCGTGTTCGACAAGATATTCAGTCATTTGGCAGCTGAAAGCGGCCCACCCGACACACTCATGATCGATGCAACCCACCTGAAGGCGCATCGCACGGCTTGCAGCCTGCTAAAAGGGGGGCACTTCCCAGACATATCGGGCGCACAAAAGGCGGTCTGAACTCAAAGTTGCACGCCATATGCGATGGCGAAGGGCGACCGCTCTTCATGTGCCTGACTGCCGGACAAACTTCAGACCATGTCGGAGCCAAAATCCTCTATCCGACGCTGCCGGAACATGGTGATACACTGATGATCGGTGACGTGACCCCCTGATTTTCCTCCAAGTATGATTAGAGTCCGGCCCTGACAGAAGGACGGACGATGAAGCACAAGA
>CANKZR010000005.1 GCA_947488625.1 uncultured Sphingomonadaceae bacterium
AAATCATGACGAACCGACGCAATCCCGCGCCTCCGGCTGCGACGCTCGACATAAACTGCGACTGCAAAGAATATGTCATCGACTATCTTGCGAAGAGCTTCCCGGTTCGCCTGATGCAGGTCTTCGCCGATGAGGATGGCAATCTTCGCTCCGAGGCGATGAGCGACGAGGAAGGCAATCCCGTATTCTGCCCCCGCGCCATGGCCGCACGTGACGCGCTGATCGAGCAGCTCTGCGCGCTGCCGCCCATCGCTACCGCGCTCGACGCGATCATCGAGCACTTCGGAACCGAGGCTGTGGCCGAGGTCACGGGTCGCACCCGAAGGCTGGTCATAGGCCGCGATGGTCAGCAGTGCCTCGAACGGCGAAGCCCGAGCGCCAATGTCGCCGAAGCGCAAAGCTTCATGGAAGGAACCAAGCGCATCCTCGTCTTCTCGGATGCGGGTGGCACAGGGCGCTCCTACCATGCCGACCTAGGCTGCCGGAATCGGCAGCGCCGAGTTCATTTCCTGCTCGAGCCGGGCTGGCGCGCCGACAACGCTATCCAAGGTCTTGGTCGTACCAACCGCACCAATCAGGCCTCGGCCCCGCTGTTCCGCCCGGTAACCACCGATGTGAAGGGCGAACGCCGCTTCATCTCGACCATTGCCCGCAGGCTTGACGCATTGGGCGCACTGACGCGCGGCCAGCGTCAGACCGGCGGACAGAACCTGTTCGACCCGGCCGACAATCTAGAAAGCGACTATGCGCGCGACGCGCTCAGCCGCTGGTTCCAGCTGCTCTATGACGGCAAGCTCGAGGCCACGAGCTTCGGCAACTTCGTCGAGCACACCGGCCTCCGGCTCGAAAACCCCGATGGCGGACTGACCGACAATCTCCCCACCATCCAGCGCTGGCTAAACCGTATCCTCGCGTTGCCGATCGCGCTCCAGAACGCCATATTTGACGAATATCTCGGCCTCGTCGAAGCGCGGATCGAAGCCGCGCGCGAGGCTGGAACGCTCGACCAGGGACTGGAGACCGTCAACGTCGATCGCTTCACGGTCCTCGCCGATGAACTCCTGCGCACTGACCCCGTGACCGGTGCCGAAACCCGGCTCGTCTCGCTAGAAGTGACGAGGCACCTGCGGCCTCTACGTTTGCAGCGCCTGGTGCGGATGCACGAGATCGGCAGCCCGCACGCGGTCCCGATGCGCAATGCGCGCTCGGGCAAGGTCGCGCTGTTGGTTCCAGCCCGGCGTCTCATCGCTGACGACGGGGCCGTGATCGAACGCCGGCGCCTGCTGCGACCGCTCAAGTCCGCGAACTGGACGCTTGAGGCACTCGGTGAAAGCCACTGGGAAGAAATTGGCGTCACCGCGTTCGCGAGCGCCTGGCGGGCCGAGGAAGAAGAGGCCGCTGCTTCACCGGTGACCGAGCGCGTCCATCTCGCCACCGGACTGCTGCTTCCGGTCTGGAAACGCCTGCCCGGCGATCATGTTCGGGTCACCCGGCTCGTTGCTGAAGATGGCCAGTCGATCATCGGCCGCGAAGTGCTCGATATCGATCTCGCTACGATCGCTGATACCTTTGGCCTTTCCGGGGTTACCGGGCCATCGGCAGTGCAGGTCGGCGACCTTGTCCTCGCGAGCGGCAAACCGCTGGGCCTTGCAAGCCACGATCCACTCACCGTGATGCGCTCACTGGTCGGCGGCGAACAACGCCTTGAACTCACCGGGTTCTCGCCCGACCGGCTCGACTGGTACAAGGGCAAGGGCTGCTTCACCGAGATCATCCGCTATCGCACGCGGCTGTTCGTGCCAGTCTCCGCAGCCTCGTCGGTCCTCCCCTCGCTTGCTGCCTGATCCCTCGGGCAGACCCCAATCTCAGAATGAGAGTGGAGGGAGCCCTTTGGGCTTGTGGGCCTCGTGATCCTCACCTGCGCCTTCATTCCATCAGGAGAACACCCATGATCCAGTCGATTCCCTTGAAGAAGCTCGCCGCGAGCCCGCGCAACGTTCGCAAGTCGAGCGACGTGCTGGCCGACCTCCAGCTGCGGGCAGACATTGCCGCGCGCGGTCTGCTGCAGAACCTTGTCGTGCGCAAAGGAAAGCGCGGCAAGTTCGAGGTCGAGGCCGGCGGTCGCCGTCTCGCCGCGCTGCAGGCGCTGGCCGAAGAGGGCACTTTGCCCGAAAGCCACGAGGTCACCTGCCTCATCATCGAAGGCGAGGAAAGCGAAGTTCGTGAAGCCAGTCTTGCCGAGAATTTCCAGCGTCTGGCGATGAACCCGGCCGACGAGGCGCAGGCCTTCGCTGCCATCATCGAGGCGGGGGCAAGCACCGAAGACGTGGCGCGCCGCTTCGGCCTCACCGTCCGTTTCGTCGAAGGGCGCTTGCGTTTGGCAAGCCTCGCACCCTGCGTTTTCGAAGCACTCGCCGAGGGCACGATCACGCTCGACATGGCCAAGGCCTACGGCGCGATCTCTGACATCGAGCGCCAGGCGCATGTCTATGCCGAGCTGCAGGACGCCTGGTACCAGATCACGCCCGACACAATCCGCCGCATGGTGCTCGATGCCACGGTGCGCGGTTCCGATCCGCGAGCTGTTCTCGTCGGACGCGATGCTTATCTCGCCGCAGGCGGCCGGATCGAGCGAGAACTGTTCGACGATGATGCCAGCGAAAGCTGGATCGATGTCGCGCTGCTCGAGGACCTCGCGCACAAGGCCATGGATGAAGCTGCAGAGAAGACTGCGCTCGAATACGGTCTTGCCTGGGTGCGGCCGACGCTTGGCACCTATGTCAGCCATGACCTCGTTGAAGGTCTCGGCCGTCTGCCTTGCGAGCCTGCTCCGAGGACCGATCAGGAGGTGCAGGAACTCGGCGAACTCGAGGCCGACTACGACCGCTTCGCCGCCGTCCTCGAAGACGAAGACAGTGATGAGGAAGAGGTCGCCAAGGCCGAACAGGAACTTGTTGTAATTGACCGCGCCATGCGTGCGCTCAATGATCGGCCGCCGGTACTCGCCGACGAGCTGAAGTCCGAGGCCGGTGCCTTCCTCGTCCTCTCACGCAATGGCGAGCCGACATTGGTCCCGCAGTTCTATACCGAGACCGAAGTCATCGCTAACGAAGGCGTGGTCGAGGCTATTGAGGAAAGCGGAGCGGCGAAGCCCAAAGGGATCTTGCTGTCCCAGCGCCTGCTCGACGAGCTCGCGATGCAACGCCGCGATATCCTGGCAATCCATCTCGCCAACGATCCGGCACTGGCGCTCGACTTCATGGTCTTCACGCTCGCCGATGCCGATGGGCACGACTGGCGCGCCAGGAAGGCGTCGACACTGGTGGGTCCGGTGGCATCAGGCCCTGTTACCGGGTTCGAGGCCAAGGACGCACCGGCAAGTGCTGCTTTGGCCGAGTTTGCCGGATCGCTCGATGAAAGCTGGCGAGCTGGCGAAAGCGATGTCGAACGGTTTGCTCGGTTCCGGGCACTGTCCGACGAGGCGCGATCGGCCTGGCTTGGTCATGTCGTCTCGCGCACACTCGTTGCCAGTCTTGCCTGCGAAGGCGAGCGCTCGGTGCCTATGCACGAGGCGCTCGGCTCGCTCCTCGAAATCGAGACCGCACATTGGTGGCGTCCCACCGCGGCCAACTACTTCGACCGGGTGGCCAAGGCTCGTACCCTCGAAGCGCTCGATGCCGTCGGCGGTCCCGAACTGGTCAGTCGCTATGCCGCCTCCAAGAAGGCTGAACTGGCGAGCGCTGCCGAGCGCATCTTCTCAGGCAACTTCATTGGCGAGCCCGAGGTTAAGGAACGGGCGCAGGCCTGGGTGCCTTCGATCATGCGTTTTGTTGGTGCCGAAGGAATCGACCCGGTTGACGCCGAAGTCGATGAACTTGCCACCGACGATACGACCGACGAGATCGCCGAGCAGGCTGCCTGACCCCTCCTGACAGGTCCAGGTCGCTCGGTGGGCGGTCCGTCCCTCTCGGGACGGGCCGCCTTTTCCATATCAAGTTCTGGGTCGACATTGGAAAGTCCGGGATTGTGGCCGCAGGCATACCAAACAGACAATGAAATTGCCCCGATCGATCCGCGAAAACTCTCAAGAATTTGCAGGTAACCGATCTTCAAGCCAAGATTGCAGATTCATGGTCAGGGGTGTGGTTTGCACGCCATAGCCTCGTCGTGGTCAATTGCAGTTGCGGGGCCCTTGCGCTCTGAACTCAGTCCAGCTCCCGCCGAAGCCACCACGATGAGGCTGATCGCCAGCCACTGCGATAGCCCAAGAACTTCTCCGAGCACGGCCATTCCGATCAGGGCGCCGATCGCGGGTTCAGCGCTCATCATGGTGCCGAACGTGTTCGAAGGCAGCTTGCGTAGGGCAATCATTTCCAGGCTGTATGGAATGGCACTGGAAACCACTGCCACGATCAGGCCGAGTAGGATCACACCTGGCAGGAGTAGATTTTCACCGGCCTGGACGATGCCGATAGGCGCTGCGATGATGGCGGCTACGATCATCCCTGCCGCACTTGCGGCGGGTCCATGCTGTTCCCCCGCTCGCTTGCCGAGGATGATATAGAAAGCCCAGAACATGCCGGCCAGCGCCGCCAGCAACAGGCCGCGATAGTCCAGCGCAGAAGCTGCGGAATGCACCGGCAGCAACATCGCTAGACCCGTCGCGGCCAGTCCGATCCACACAAAATCCGATTTCTTTCGGGAGGTTGCCATGGCCACGGCCAGCGGGCCGGCAAATTCGATCGCGATCGCAATTCCCAAAGGGATGAACTGCAACGCCGCATAGATGGCAAGATTCATCCCCGCGAGACACAGTCCGTAGAGCAACAGTGTTCGCCAATTGCCTCTCAGCGAAAGTCGCCAGGGGCGAAATACCAATGCCATGGCCGCTGCCGCGAAGCCCAGTCGCAGCGCTGATGCCCCAAACGGCCCGACAAGAGGGAACAGCTGCTTTGCGATAGTTGCGCCGCCGCTGATGCATATCATTGCGACCAGCACCGCGCCGATTGCGACGAGATTTTGCGTGGCTTTGGTGGGCTGTGATCTGACGTTTTCCATGGGCAGAGCTTAGCGGACGCCGAAATCAATCGTGATCGAAGTTGAACCAATCGCGATAAAGTTTATCGGTAGGTGTATGCCGTCTGCAAAATCCGATCTCGACCGCTTCGACCTGCATTTGCTCGAACTCCTCCTGCGCGATTCGCGCCAGCCAGTGGCGGCGCTCGCCGAGACGGTCGGCTTGTCTCCTCCGGCTTGTTACCGGCGGATCAGGCGTTTGCGGGAAACGGGCGCGATTGAAGGTGAGGTCGCAATAGTGAGGCCCAGGACACTGGGCTGGAACCTGTCGGTCATTGTCACAGTCACGCTCGACCGCGAGGACGGCCTGACGATCCGGGATTTGATGGCAAAGATTGTGGACCACCCGCAGGTGGTCGATTGCGCCAATGTAACGGGAGAGATCGACTTGATCGTCCGCATGGTGGCACGCGACATGGAGCATTACGACGATGCCGCCGTAGAGTTGTTCGCCAATGACGAGCGCGTTCGCAGTTTCAAGACATTCGTCGTCATTCGCGAAGCGCGTTCTGCCGCGAATTCCCTGAAGTGAACTGAAGAGGCCCCCCTTTATTCCTTGTCAGCCCGCCACCGGCAATCCGTGAACGTTGCGAGCAGACGAAAGCTTTCGGATTGCGCAATCGAATGTACCAACAGCCGAAGTGACGGCGCAATTACTCCATCACTAACTAGAGAGGAGGGAGCTTTTCACTTCCTGAACCGGGGCATTTCCGTCCCGTCGATCAGGAGAATTCCCATGACCAAATCCAGCCGCACTGCTCCAGCTTCGCCAGCCCAGCGCATCACTGCCGCCATCATCGAAAAGCTCGAACACGGCACAAAGCCCTGGGTCAAGCCGTGGCGCGGGGTGCCGGTTTCGCGGCCCTTGCGTTCCTGCGGGACGCCTTATCGCGGCATGAACACTTTCTGGTTGTGGATGGTGGCCGATGGCTGCGGCTACGCTTCGCCCTACTGGATGACCTATCGCCAGTGTCAGGCGCTCGGCGGACAGGTCCGCAAGGGCGAGAAATCGACCATAGCGATCCTCTACAAGAGCTACACCAAGGAGGTCGAAAACGCCGAAGGCGAAGCCGACACCGAGAACCGGCGCGTGCTCAAGGCCTATGCCGTGTTCAACGCGGATCAGTGCGACGGCCTCCCCGAGTTCTATCATCCCAAGCCGCTGGTTGCCGCACTTGAACCTGAGGGACGCGAAGACCGCCTTGATGCATTCTTTGCCCATATCGGTGCAGACCTGCGCCACCATGGCGCGCAGGCCTACTACGAGCCGCTGCTCGACCGCGTCACAATGCCGCCAGCCGAACTCTTCGAAGCCTACGATCACTACTATGCGACACTCGCGCACGAACTGTCGCACTGGACGGGACATTCCTCGCGGCTCGACCGCGATCTCAAGAACCGTTTCGGCAGCGAGGCCTATGCCGCCGAGGAACTGATCGCCGAACTGTCCTCGGCCATTCTCGGGGCAGAACTAGGCCTTCCAGTCACCCACCTCGACCATCACGCCAGCTACATCGCTTCCTGGCTCAAGATCCTCAAATCGGACGAGCGTGCGATCCTGACCGCTGCGGCCAAAGCCGAGGAAGCGGCCAGCCTGTTGCTCGAACTTGGGGGTCATCACTCCCGTGAAAGCGAGGCCGACATCGATCTCGCTGATGCAGCCTGAGGAGCAGTGAGATGGGACGTTCCGTCAGCTATCCGACCGGCTCCGTGGTGGCCTTTCGCCTGCTCGATGACGGCGAAGAGAACGACACCGACTGGGTTTATGAGTGCCTCGTCGACGAAGTCATCGATACTGCGAAGGCGGCCTTTCCTTCCTTCGAGCGCTTCGATGGATGGCGTGGCCGCGAGGATCGTATCCTCCTTCGCAATGCCTTCGCCGATTGCGGCATATCGACCTATTGCGGGCTCGCCGCGATCTGGCTCGCCGAACGCGACGATGCCCGGTATTGGGAGGCCGACTTCTACACACCGCGAACAGCACGGGCACGGCACTGGCTTGGCCAGGTCTCGGGACGGTTTATCGAATTGTTCGGTGAGCTGCACCTGGTCGGGCGGTTCTCGAATGGCGAAGCGATCTTCGAGCGCTCCCGATCCACCTGCGACACCGGGTCCTGATCCTGCCTCATCCCTGTCCGCCGGGAGAGGCCCTTGGGCCGGTCGGGGCGCGTCGCAACCTGCGGCCCGTCGGCCCGTGTTGCCCGCGCCAGCCTAGGGCCGCAGGTTTCCCGCTGCGCGGTGCGTCTCGCCCCTTTTACCGGCCCTGATCGGGCTCCGGCGGACAGGGCCGAGGCAATGGTGCCTCCTCTCCTTGTCCCCGCGATCAGGAGACACCCCATGTACGACAGCTTCATCGACCAGTTGAGCGGCCTTGACCTTTCAGGCCTCAGCATCAGGCCGGCCCCCTTCAACGCAACCGACTTTCCCTGCGAGGACGCGATCGAGCAGACGCTTGGCGCCGTATGGTCCGACCTTTTCGCGATGTTTTCCGACACGGCCCTGGAGGCCGATGCCGAGGACATTGCCTGGGGCTTGGTCAACCTCTTCCACCGCGCCGCCAGCCGTAAGTCGGCTCAACTTGACCGGGCCAGCGACGAGATCCGGGTCCTCCTCGCATCCGCCGATGGCTCCGAAGTGCATTCGAGCAATCTCGAAGAGCAGGTCGAGCGCGCGCAGGCTGCCGAAGCCGGCATGCTGGCGTTCGAGCAGATGCGCGAGGCTGCCGCAGCACTGTACCGCGACGAGACCGGCTCCTCGTGGAAGCCTGGTTCCGGCTCGCGCATGAGCCATTCGCGCCACCTTACTTCGGCTGTGATCGATGCCCGAGATTTCCTCCGCGCACGCGCCGAAAATCGTCGACATGCCCTGATCCCGGAAGGAACTCCGGTGGTTTTCGCCGGTGGCCGCCAGTGCTTCGAGAGCACGGAAGACGCGCGTGCTTATGCCGACAATATCTGGGCGACGCTGGACAAGGTTCGCGATGTGGTTCCCGATCTCTTCCTGGTTCACGGCGGCGACGGCAAGGGTGCCGATCGCCTCGCCGCGAGTTGGGCTGAACGCAGCGAAGTCCAGCAACTAACTTACTCGCTCGATCGTCGGCTTGGTGCCCGCGCCGGGTTCAAGCGCAATGAGCAGATGCTCTCTCTCAATCCGCGTTACGTCGTCGCCTTTCCAGGCAATGGCGTGACCGAACGGCTTGTCATCGATGCCAAGGCACGACGGATCACCGTGGTTGATCGTCGCGGGTCGCTCGGAACATCACCCAGCGCATCGCATGATGAACAATCGTAAATGCGATTGTCCTTCGCGCCAGCGCCGCATGCGGCGCTGGCGATACCGTAAGAGAGCAGAGGCAGCCTCCTGAAAGTGCATTGCCGCGGAATGGTCCCGGCAGTCGCTCAATCAGGAGGAAACCATGGAACAGCTCGCAAATCCCGTCGCCGACTTCGCCAATCAGCTGCGTGATCGTCGCACCATTGTGCAAGCGAAACTCGAGACGCTGAAGGCGGCAGTTATCACCCCCTTGAAGGAGGCCGGGATTGCCAGTGTGACGATCACGTTCGACGGCTATGGCGACAGCGGCGCGATCGAGGAAATCGACTACACAAACATCGCTGGTGAGGTCTGCGATTGCCCGGAAGTCCAACTGGAGATTGCCCCGGATCAAGACCATTTGCCTTGCCTGGACCGGTCATCAGTTGCGCTTTCACAGGCCCTCGAGGATCTCGCCTATCTCGCCCTCGAACAACATCACCCCGGATGGGAAGTCAACGAGGGCAGCATCGGTACGCTGACCATCAATGTTGGGGAGGCGAGCTTCACCCTCGAATGCGAGGTCCGCTTCATCGACTACGAAGCACATTCCACTGAGCTGTAAGGAGAAGGGCGATGTCTCATTGCTATTATCACGCCCTCTCATCGGTCCGGAAATGGGGCGGCGTGGTCGATGATTATCTTCCGCTGCATCAATGGTTCGACCAGTCCAAGGGCATTATCGCCGACCCGCGTCATCGCGCATTGCGTCACCATGCCGAGGGGATCTTCATGCTCGAAGCCCTGTTTGGCGCTACGCTTGTCAATGCCGATGGCAAGACCGTACCGGTGCGCATTGTTGGTGAGCAACATGTGCTTGAAGACCTGGGCTTCATTCCCTCGTTTGCCGACTGGGCGCGCCTGGTCCAGCCGCGCCCCTGGATGCTCAAGGGACAGCCATTGCACGAACCGCAGCTTGACCCGGTCGAACTGTCTGGCGCTACCAACGCGTACCAGGAAACCGGAATCGTACCGGCGCGGCGAAAGGTCCGGATACCTGTCTAAGCACCTCTCCCGGGTCCTGAGGGGCGTTTCATCATCTTCATCTGAAATGCCTGCATGTGCATTCGGCGCAGACCCGACTATGGACCGGTCATGCAACTTGACGATCTGCTACAGCGCTACTTTGCCACCACCGACCTCTCCGGGGTTACTCCCGACACCTTTGCAGCCGGTATCGAGCACTGCCGGGTCGATCTCGGCCTGGAGGAGGACCGGGGCAAGCGCTTTGCACTGTGGTCGTTCCTGCACATGTTCGGGTCCGCTCCCGATCTCGATGTGGCGTTCGAGAACGAGGAAGACCGGGAAGCCGCTCGCAACTTCATGGATCTCCTGGCGGCATCGGAGGGCGATGGGGCAGGCTGATTGCGGCACAAGATCTCGGCACCTTCAGACCCGCACCCGATACCCATCCGGCTTTTTTCGCGAACAGTCCTGAACCAGGTCAGCTGAGGACGGCAACCCGTTCCTTTCCGGCCGTGTTGTCGCGCTTCGCGCGCCTGCCCGCACCACCCGTCATGAACAGGTTTCCCTTCGGCCCCAGACGATGTCTGTTGGCCTGCGGTGCAGTCCTCCCATGCCCTGCTTCTTTGGCAAGTTCGCAAGCCGGAGATGGTCTCCGGTTTGAGGAAATGAAGGACTTACACCATGACCAATATCGCAATCCTCACCGGTCGCATCGCCCGCGATCCCGACACCCGCGAGACCAAGGGCGGCACCAATGTCACCGGGATTACCGTCGTCACTGATCGCCCCGCGCGCGACAAGGACGGCAAGACCTATAAGGACGAGAACGGCTTCACCGCCAAGGAAAGCGAGTTCCACCGGGTGACCTGCTTCAACGGCCTTGCCAAGACCGTCGGCCAGTACTGCTCCAAGGGCCAGCTGGTCTCGGTCCAGGGCCGCATCCACTACACCCAGTGGGAAGACAAGGACGGGGTCACCCGCTACGGCACCGAGATCCTCGCCGACAAGGTCGATTTCCTCTCCCGCGGCAACGGCTCGGGTGACGATAACGACAACCAGGATGCTCCAGAGATCGACTGATTTCCATCATCATCGATCCCCATCAGAGGGGCGCTGCCCAGACCGGACAGCGCCCCTCTTCCAGTTCTAACCGGACGATGCCTGGGGCTCGCGAGTGGCGGCAGGGCGGGCTCCTTCCAGCCGCCGCAGGCCCTCTTCTTCGCCCAGCTTGCCGAGCAGTTCGCCGACCTTCCTGATGCCCTTCTTCGAGAAGGTCTCGATACCGGTGCCAAGCAGCATCTGGCCCAGTTCAATGGCAGCCTTCTCTTCCAGTTCGCGCTGGCGCTGGTCGAGCGCTTCCCGGTCGGCTTCAAGCTTCTTCAATGCGGCAATCGCGCTTCGCTGCGATGGCATATGGGGGTCCTTTCAATAATCCCCTTGTGGTGGCAGCCCGCACGCATCCTGCTCCGGATCCACGCATGTAGGAAAATGAATTCTGACCTCGCGCCAGGAGGAAAGGTGAGAGGGTCCTGGCTCACGGAACTCCCATGCTGACGGGAATGCAACCACCGCGTCAAGGACGGCGGGGCCCCACGATTTTGCCTCCCCTTCGCTTGCGCTACGGTCCGACAAAACCGTTGCCCCCACCGCCGCTTCGCGGTCGCCCATGCGGGCGATCCTGTGACCCGGCGGCCGCATCCCCGTCCGCCATCCTCCTGTCGGCTTCCCGACAAAATCAGGAGGATATCATGGCTACACTTGCAACGGTTCAGACCAATTCGAACAGCTACTTCGAGGCACTCGCCACCGCCGAACGGCGGGCATTGCACAGCTTCTTCGACCAGCACATCATAGAGGACGATGATCTCGGTTACTTCGCACTCGACGAGGGCGACTACAACGCGCTTCCGGCACACCTGGCACACCGCGTGGTACACACGGTCCACGGAGGGCTACTCGACGAATATTGAAGCGCCGACAAGGGCGGGGCCGGTAACGGTTCCCGCCCTTTTTTCATGCTCACCTGCGTTGGAAACGGCGCGAGATATTGAGCGGGGCTGTCGACGCGCTCTGTCCCGCGCAGCTGGCGCTGCGCTCCTGAGGGCGCGGCCTGATTTGTTTCTGGGCCCCGCACGCACTTGCGCACCGGAACCGGGTCGGACCAGCGCGCGCGGCAGGACCGACTTTGCCCCGTTCCTGCCGCTCCACACGTGGTCCTTGGCCGGTCCCTCTTGCGCAGGTGCGGTCTCTTGTTTGCAAGGGCGATAGGGCACAGCCGCTCGCTGTCATTGGTCAATGGAGAGGGTTGCTCACGCTCCCCCGGTAAGGGTGGTCAATCACCCTCAAGACAGAACGGCCAGGATCACTGGTCACCGCCCGCGCAATTGGGGACGAGATGCACACCGGACGCAGCCTAAGCTGCATTTATGGAGCAAAACCTAGTAAAAACAGATAGTTCGAAATTTCTAACCCACCGGCAATCTGTGGGTGGGCAAGGCACAGCCGTCACCCACAAACGCCAATCCAATAAGCTGAAACTGACCGGTCATGTGGCCCGTCGAGCCTCACTTCCGCTCGGGATTACATGGGATAATGAACTGCCTGGCTTCGGACTGCGCAAGCGCAAGTCCGGACACCTTAGCTGGATAGTGAAGTACAGGCCCCGAGGCGTGCAGAGGATGGTGACGCTGGGACGCGCGGGAGTGGCGGCAGGTGCGCTGGGCGCTCCCGCCGCGCGCGCTGCCGCGCGCAGATTGCTCATCAGGGCTACGCTTGCCGACCTGCCGTCTGCGCCCGAGCAGAAAAAGGTCCCGCTCTTTGTCGACTTCGCCGAGGAATTCTGGACCGACTATTCGCCGCACTGGAAGCCGTCGACCAGGACGAGCTCGCGCTCGCGCATCGATCAGCTGCTCATTCCGCATTTCGGCGAACTTCCGGTCGACATGATCGCACGGTCAGACATCAACCGCTGGCGCGACACCATGACAAAGAGGGAAGGGAGCTTCAATCGCACCATCCCGATCATGTCTGTCATGATGCAGTATGCGGAAAAGCTCGGGTATCGCGCCAAATGCTCCAACCCGTGTCGCGGTGTGTCCCGCTTCAAGCGCGAGCTCCCGGAGCGCTACCTTTCCGCCGACGAATACCGCAGGCTCGGGCGCGCGTTGGCCAATCACGAGTTTGCGAACCCGTTCGTGATCCCCGCGCTTCTCTTGCTCGTTTACACGGGTGCACGTGCTTCGGAGATTGCGACCTTGCGCTGGCGCTACGTCCAGATTCCTCGACTTGCGCTACCCGACAGCAAGACCGGCCCGAAGACCATTTATCTCAACCCGCAAGCGATCGAAATTCTGAGTGGCCTCGACCGCCGGGCCGACGACCAGCTTGTCTTTCCGGCGTTGCATCGGGAGGGACCAATCAATCTTGGAGAACACTGGATCAGGATCAGGCGCAAGGCCGCTCTTCCCGATGTCCGGCTCCACGATCTTCGCCACAGCTTTGCCTCAGCGGCCATTGCCAAGGGCATTCCACTCGCGACCATCGGCAAGCTGTTGGGGCACGCGCTTCCCGAGACGACCGCGCGCTATGCGCATCTTGCAGACGACATCATCTCGGAGAGCGCCGACCGGATTTGTTCGAGCCTCGCCGGTGCGCTGGGCATCGCGGCGTGACCGGATACGATCTGAAGCATATCCTGGCCGAGGAACTCGCGCGCGTTGTTCCGGGAGAGGCTGGGAAGCGCCGGACGAGGTTTGACTACGTGCTTCCGGGCTTTGGCGAGCGCATCCACCGCTCAGGACGCAAGAGCTACGTCCTCCAGCGGACCATCGGTGGCAAGCAGCGGTTGATAACGATCGGCGATGCCGCCATCCTTACCGAGCGCATCGCGAAGGATGTTGCCCGCCGGCTGATCCTCCGGATCGAGCTCGGGCAGAACCCGGCAGACAAGAAGAAGCGCGGCACGAAGACGCCGACCTATGCGGCGTTCCTTCAGTCGTATTGGGATGTGGCGGCACCGACCTGGAAGAAGTCCACGCGCGAGATCCAGGACATCTACCGCCGCACCCATCTCGACCATGCGTTTGCGGGCAAGTTCATCGACGAGATCGATCATGCCGATGCGGTGCGCTGGCACGCGGAGGTAACGCGCTCGGCAGGGCCGGGCGCGGCAAACCGCGCCATGGAAATTCTGAAAGCCATGTTCGCCAAGGCCGAGGCCTGGGGCTATATTCCGGAGCATTCAAACCCCTTTCGAGGCGTGAAGAAGAACAGGGGGCGCAAGATCGAACGGTTTCTGAGCGACGCCGAGATGGCGCGGCTCGGGAAAGCCCTTGTCGACCGACGCGCTGACCAGCCCGTCGAGGCGGCGGTAGTCACACTGCTCACGTTGACGGGATGCCGACGCGGCGAAATCCTCAACCTCACCTGGGGCGAGGTTCAGGGGCGGAAGCTCAAACTGACCGATTCCAAGACAGGTCCGCGCATCGTCTGGCTTGGCCAGGAGGCGAGGGCGGTGCTCGATGGATTGCCGCGTGGGAAGAAGGATGAGCTAGTGTTTCCGTTCAAGGGGCAGTCGGTTTCAGCGATCGACTGGTTCTGGCGCAAGCTTCGGCGTGATGCCGGTCTGGATGACGTCAGGCTCCACGATCTGAGGCACAACTATGCCAGCCTGGCAGCGCGATCATCCGAGACTTTGCCGATGATTGGAAGCCTCCTTGGCCACAGGCAGGTTTCGACAACAGCTCGGTATGCACACTTGGATGATACCTCCCTCCTTGAGGCTGCGACCGAAATTGGTGATGAAATCGCGTGCAGACTGGCGCTATCCGAAGCCCCCTGGCGTCAGTGAGATTTCGCGCTCCAGAGATTCGAATTCAATGTCGTGGGGTCTAATTCGCTTGGCAGCAATGCGCCCTAATAGCGGCCATAAAGTCAGGCGAGGACAAGCCTGAAAGCTGCCGTTCCATAGTTTCGTCTGATTGAGGAAAATAAGCCTTCAATCGCAATAGGTCGAAAAATTTTTTTCGCGATGCGTCTTGGTCGCTGAAGTGCGGCGTATGAAATCCTCATTAAGTTCGGCTTTGCCGTAACGTGACCGTGCACGAATTAAGTTGCTCCTTCATTATGATTTTCGGATGAGCACCACCCCAGCAATCACAAGCGCGCCGCCAGCCAGAAGCCAGGATTGATCGACAAGCAATGCGCTAGCCACGATCAATGCGGCAGCTAGAGGGCCTTTCAAGGACTGACGCTCATTGCGAAGTCCTGCGAGTTGCTCGATACTGAGCGGATCGAGCTGAACCGGCACATATCCTGACTTTGCGATCGAGTTCGCAGTGGCAAGTATGTCGGGCAAGGACGCCGACAACCCCAGCAGCTGACCGCGAAGTTTCTTCAAACCCGACCGAGCGCTAGCGAGCGAGAACCGCTCGGCGAAAAGCTCCGTCATGATCGGCCGGGTGTCCTCGGCAATGTTATAGTCGGGTGCCAGTGATCGGACGACACCCTCTGCCGTAAGCAAGGTACGCAGAAGAATGGCCAGATCAGGTGGCAGAACCAGTCGATAATCCCGCAACAGGTCGAAAACGCGGGAAAAAATCTGCGAGAACTCGATGCCAGATAGCACGGTTCCCCTGAACTCTCCGATCAACTGATCCAGATCCACCGCGAGCGCATCGCGATCCACCTTCGGCTCCCCCGCCCATGCGAGCAGGACATTCGCGACATCGCTGGTTTTCTCACCAGCAATCGCAAGCACGAGGCGGACGATCTCGTCGCGCCTGGCCTTGGTGAGCGTCCCGACTGATCCGAAGTCGATGAAGCCGACATCCTGCTCGCCGATCAGGAAGACGTTACCCGGATGGGGGTCGCCGTGAAATTCGCCGTTCAGGATGATCATCCGCAGGACAGCGTTGGCATAGCTTTTAGCGAAAGCCGCCACCCGCGGGTCGCCCGATGGGCTGCCCAGCGAAGACGCGGGCCTGCCGTACAGGCGTTCCTGAACGTTCACCCGCAGCCCGGTCAGTTCCCAATGGATGGCCGGGGTCCTGACGCCGATGGTATCGAGATATGCGCCGATCCGCTCGCAGGCTCGGGATTCCGCAGCGAGGTCCATCTCCCAGGCAAGATTGCGGCCGAAGGTCCGCAGAAACTCGACTGGCCGGTAACGCGCGATGTCAGGAGAGCGTGCTTCTGCGATCTCGGCAAGACGCACAAGCAGACGCACATCGGCTTCCATCCGCGCGGCGGTGCCCGGGCGTCGAACCTTCACGATGACCTTGCTACCGTCCCTTAGCTCGGCGGAATAGGTCTGTGCAATCGAGGCGGACGCCAAAGGCTTTTCGTCGAACTGCGCAAAGTCGTTCCGCCAGTCCTCACCCCAGCTTGAAGCAAGTACGGGCTCGATATCTGCGAAGCGCACTGGCGACACCTGATCGTGCAGGGTTGAGAATGCCGTGATCCAGTGTTCGGTGAACAGATCGCTTCGGGTGGCGAGGAGCTGCCCCAGTTTTATGCCGACTGGCCCGATGTCACGGAGGAACGCGACAACTGCGGCCGGGCGAAATTCGCGAGGGTCGATGACATTGTTCGAAGAGGGAATAAACCCGAGGGCTCCGGCGAGATTCTTCGCTCCGTGCCTCATTAGGATTCGGCCAATCTCCGCGGCGCGAGCGATGCTGCCGATAGGCTTTTCCGGGGGCGATGCCATGATTTTATTCAGCCTCGGCACGGTGTTGGTCCAGATTTTCCGATACCCTTTCAAGAATCTGCTGCAGCGTTCGCTTCTCGTCGGCGGCAATGTCGCGCCAAAGCAGATCATGAAGCCTATCCGCGGAGCCTCTCAGTTCGGGCAGCAGATCGTCAAGCTGCTCCGTGAGGATGAGCTGCCACGCTCGCCGATCCGTCTCAGCTCGAAGCCTTTTCATCAGCCCGCGTGCGCAAAGACCTGCAACCGCCTGGCCGATGGTCGCCGATTCCAGTTCCAGTTTCTTGGCGATTTCAGCCTGCGTAAGGGCAGGATCGCGAAGAAGTTGTCCGATGATCCTCCACTGTGTCTGATTGAGACCGATCCTGGCGACCCTCGCATCGTACACTCTGCGCGCGCCGCGACTGATCTCGTCCATAAGATAGAGAATGCGGTCATTATCGGTGATGACCTTCTGCCGACGCTGAGACCGTGACATGGTATCTGGTTTTTCATCCATAGCGCTGTGTAGTCGGATAGCCTCGGATGCCCAAATGCAAACTGCTAAATGCCTTTACTATTTGACTCACGGCTCATAGGGCGCGAGACGCGTTCACCTTTTACTGAGGCTGCCGAATTACTGAGGCTGCCGAAAGAGTCAGATGACCGATAACTCCAACCAACCGGAGCAGGAGGGCACAACCCCAACGAAACCGCAATCGCGGCGTGGCTTGCGCATCGTGCTAATCATCGTTGGTCTTGCCGTCCTGCTTGGCGGGATCTGGTGGTACTACCGGCACGTAACCTACGGACAGTACATGCAGTCGACCGATAACGCCTATGTCGCTGCCGACAGCGTCGTTATCTCTTCCAAGGTAGCGGGATACGTCGAAGAGGTCTTCGTGGGGGAGAACGAGCAGGTTGCTCGCGGCGGAGCCCTCGTACAACTGGATTTGCGGGATTATCAGGCGCAAGCGCAACAGGCGCGCGCGCAGATCGCTGCGACCCTGGCCGGTGCCGACACAATCCGTTCTCAGGTAGCCGAACAGGATGCAGCCATTCGCCAGGCGCGGGCCCAACTCGCCGCCGCGCGCGCAGCACTGGACCTCGCGAACGACCAGGTGGCGCGATATCGGCCCCTTGCCGCGACAGGAGCCGAACCGCGGGAAAAGCTAGACCAGTATGAGGCGCAGGCGCGGCAGGCGCGGGCCGAACTCGCCGCTGCGCAGGCGGCGGTGGCTGCCGCGACCGCTCGCCGGGGGACCCTGTTCGAGCAGATCAGCCAGACCCAGGCGCAGGCGGACGCTGCCCGCGCTCAGCTGGAAACAGCCGACCTTACGGTTGAATCGACCTTGCTGCGCGCCAGCAAGGCCGGCCGCGTCGGCGATCTCTCGGTGAGGGTGGGCCAGTTCGTGCAACCGGGTCAACGTTTGATGACGGTGGTTCCGGTGAGCGCGATCTACGTGACCGCGAACTTCAAAGAAACGCAGGTCGGCCTCATCCGGGCCGGCCAGAGCGTCAGGCTCGAAGTTGACGCCCTGCCAGGCCTTGAGATCGCGGGACGAGTGGTCAGCATATCGCCGGGAACGGGCGCGGAATTTTCCATCCTCCCCCCCGAAAATGCCACCGGCAACTTTACCAAGATCGTTCAACGGATACCCGTCCGCATCGCTATCGATGCTCCCCCTGAAGTGCGGCGTCTGCTCGTTCCCGGCATGTCGGTAGTGGCTACGGTCGACACCCGGAATGCTGCCGGCGAATTGGAAGAGATCTCGAGTCGGACTCAATGACCGAGATACTGGCAGCGCAGGACACTTCGATCGGGCCGGCCGGGAGCCGAAAGAACGCAGACGTGACTGCCTGGGTCGCTGTGGCCGCGGGCGCGCTCGGCGCCATGCTCGCGACGCTGGACATATCAATCGTCAATTCCGCACTCCCCGTCATTCAGGGCGAGATCGGTGCCACAGGCGCCGAAGGCACCTGGATTGCTACGTCATTTCTCGTTGCTGAAATCGTCGTCATTCCGCTGAGCGCTTGGCTGGAACGGCTGTTCGGTCTGCGAACCCTCCTCATCATCGCTGTCAGCGCGTTCACCGCATTTTCGGTGCTATGCGGTGTAGCCACCGACCTTACGACCATGATCATCGGCCGAACGGGCCAGGGCTTCATGGGCGGAGTCCTCATTCCGACCGCAATGACTATTGTGGCTAAACGATTGCCGCCGCACCAACAGCCCATCGGAATGGCCCTGTTCGGCATGACTGTGGTTCTTGGCCCCGTGATGGGGCCATTGATCGGCGGCTGGCTGACCGAGAACCTGAGCTGGCACTATGCCTTTTTCGTCAATGTGCCAGTCTGCGCAATCCTGCTGCTCCTGCTGTTTATCGGGCTGCCTCACGAGAAGCCCAAGTGGGAATATCTCACGGACGCCGATTGGGCTGGCATTCTCGGGCTGATCCTCGGACTGGGCGGTCTGACTGTTGTACTCGAGGAAGGGCACCGTGAAGAATGGTTCGAGTCCTCACTCATTCGCTGGCTAACGGTGGTGACCATTATCGGCTTTGCCTGTTTGATTTACGGACAAGTGAAAGCACGCAAGCCGGTCTTGAAGTTGCAGCTCCTGTTCAATCGACAGTTCGCCAGCGTCGCGATCATGGCTCTCGCCCTGGGCATGGTGATGTATGGTTCAACCTACGTTATCCCCCAGTTCCTCGCGATCATCTCTGACTATAATGCTTTTCAGACGGGACTGGTCATCTTCTGGATGGGTGTCCCGGCCTTTCTCCTGATGCCGGTTCTGCCCCTGATGATCCGCAAGGTGGACATCCGCATTGCCGTCGGCACCGGAATGCTGCTGATGGCGATCAGCTGCTTTGTCAGCACGAGTCTGACCGCGGAATCCGGCGGCGCAGTCTTCACTGAAAGTCAGCTTATCCGCGGGGCCGGAACGATACTTGCGATGATGTTCCTGAATCAGGCAACGGTTGCGTCGGTGGCCAAGGAAGACGCGGGCGATGCCTCGGGCATTTTCAACGCGGCCCGCAATCTCGGTGGCTCTTTCGCTCTTTCGGCTCTGGCATCGTTCCAGGACCAGCGGATCTGGCATCATAGCCGGCGGATGGAAGAGACCCTGAATGCGAACAGCGTTTCGCTACAGGCCTATCTCGAAGGGCTGGCGCGAAACTTCGGCGGCATGGAGGGGGCGATGGCCGTCCTGAGCCGCACCCTCCAACGCGAGGCGTTCATAATGACCTACAATGATGTGTTCCTGGTTATGGGGATTCTGACCCTCGCGACGGTTCCGCTGGTCCTCTTCCTGAGGCCGCTTCCAAAAAATGTCTCCCTTTCGATGCACTGAGCCCTACACGATGCGCCACTTGCTACCTCCGCTTGTCACTATCGCCTTGCTAGCTGGATGCACGGCAGGGCCCGATTATGCAGGCCCCCCGGAAGTTATGTCAGCAGACACGGGCACTCGCTTTGTGCGCGCTGGCAGTGATGTGAGCGCATCTGATCCGGTTGTCGCTCGATGGTGGCTGCTGCTCGGCGATCCCGAGTTGACGCGGCTGGTGGAGGCTGCGCTGTCCGGCAATCCCTCGCTCGCCGCAGCGCAGGCGCGCATTGCTCAGGCACGGGCATCCATCAGGCAAGACCGTGCGGGTCGAATGCCATCGCTTGGGGCACAGGCCACCACCGTGCAGGGCCGGCTTCCTGGTCTCGACCTTCAAGGCGGGGCGCCCCCCCCGTCAGAGCAAACCAATTCCGACGCAGAAACCGATGACTCGCTCAGCTTTTACAATGTGGGCCTTAACGCCAACTGGGAGCTGGAGTTTGCCGGTGGCTCGCGCAGGCGCATTGAGGCCAGCAATGCCCAAGCTGCTGCAACGGTGGCCAATGCAGAGGACGCTAAGGTCCAGTTGACTGCCCAAGTGGCCAGCACCTACGTCAATTTGCGGGAGGCCCAATTCCGCGCAGAGCAATTTGAGGCGCAGATTTCGTTGCAGGAAGAGATCCTGGCGCTGACATACCAACGCTATCAGCGCGGTGCATTGCCGCTTTTCCCGGTAGGCACCGCGAATGCCGAACTGGAGGTGCTCAAGTCACAACTTGCCGAAGCTGAAGCGGATATCGCAGTCCTGTCTGATGCGCTCGCTATACTGACCGGACAGGTGCCGGGATCAGCTGATGCAGCGCTCACGACTGTGCGCTCCATTCCCATGCCGCCAGAGCAGGTCGCGATTGGCGATCCGGCAAGCCTGGTGGCGCGTCGGCCTGACATAAGGGCGGCCGAACGGTCTCTTGCCGCGTCGACGGCGCGGATCGGGGTGGCCGAGGCGGCGCGGTTCCCGAAATTGTCCTTCACAGGGATCCTGGGCCTCGGCGGATCCTCGTTGGACGACGTTGTCGATGTCGGCGAATTCTCCGCACTCGCGATCCCGCGCCTCCAGTGGAATTTTCTGGATTTCGGCAGGGTAGACGCTGCGATCGACCAAACCGGGGCGGCGCGCAACGAAGCAGTCGCCAATTACCAGCAGACGGTGCTTCTGGCACTGCAAGACGCCGAACGTGCCTTGGCTCGCTTCGGCCAGCAGCGTGTTGCGCTCGCTGCCAGTATGCAAATCAAGAAGCAGGCTGACGTCGCGGCGGACCTGAACCGCCAACGTTTTGCTGCAGGAGCGATCTCGAAGGCTGACCTCAACCGGGCCCTGCGAGAACAGCAGCAGGCCTCAGCAGACCTCGTCCGGGCAAAAGGCGCCCTTACGCTGGCGTGGATTGCGCTGCAGAAGTCGCTGGGCCTTGGGTGGCAAGAGCCTGTTCGAGATCAATAGTCCCGCCGCGCTGATCAATTGATCCGGTTGACGAGAAGTAGGCGCCCCTGCCGCTGGCGACCAACTTGCCGTCGGGCTCGAGAACCCGGGTTTCCGCCACCGAAATCTGTCGCCCGAGCTTCACGATCTGTCCGTGAGCAGTGAGAGGTCCTGAGGTTGCAGAACGGTGGTAATTGACATGCAGATCGGCCGTCGCTCTCGCCGCGACGCCCGCCGCAAGCAGAGTATAAAGCCCGGTGAGGTCGACCAGTGAAGCCAGGATCCCTCCATGCGCCGACCCAATCATAGGGTTCGACACGATCTCTTCGCGCCATGGCATGGTGATCGCGATTCCCTGGTCGGAGCATGTTGCAATCTCCAGCCCAAGCCATCGGTGAAACGGCGCTATATGCAGCATTTCCTGCAAGCGCTCTCGATCGATCATAGCTCCCTCGTCCCCTGTGGCTGAGCCGTATCGCGAGAGTGATGGCGCCCTAGGAAATCGACGATAGCGGCGGAAAAGGCATCGTTCGCATCGCCCACGACCATGTGCGTGGCATCGGCAATATCGGTGTATTCTGCATGGGGGACGAGTTGTCGCAGATGCAAAACGGCCTCTTCGGAAACAAGATCGCTAGAGCCGCCTCGGATGAGGTGAAGCGGAAGCGTGAGATTCGCCGCAGCTTGGCTCAGCATTGCCGATTGACGTTCTTGGCTGTCTGGGTCGCCTTGTCTGGCTGACATTATATTACGGATAAACACAGGGTCCCAGTGCCAATAGAAGCGCCCATCCGGCTTCTGCCTCAGATAGTTTTTCAGACCATCGCTCGCGCCCCGCCTGGGACGATGCGGCATGTAGCGAGCGATCACGTCGGCCGCCTCCTCTGGTGAGGCGAAGCCGCTATCGACATGCTCTTCCATGAAACCAACCACGCGCATCACACCGCTAGGCTCCATGCGCGGGGCAATGTCGACCAATGTGAGTGAAGCAAAGCTACCTGGAGCAAGCTCCCCTGCGGCAATCAGTCCGGCGAGCCCGCCCAGTGAAGCGCCGACCAGCGCTGGCTTCTGGTCCAGGCGCGACGCTGCAGCGACCAGATCCGCCGCGAAGTCGCGCATTTCATAAGCTCCGCATGGCGACCAATCGCTGTCTCCGTGACCGCGCATGTCGAAGGCGATTGCGCGAAAGCCGGCTTGAGCCAGCTCGCTGACCACCCTTCTCCACGCGCGCCGTGTCTGCCCGCCGCCGTGCGCAAGAAGGACGGGTATGGCGTAGGCATCCCCCTCAGCCTCGGCTGTAAGAGAAATTGCGCCTGCGCCCTCAATCGTAAAGGTTTCTCTCGCCATCACTGGATGGTAGGAAAGGCGCGCTAAATAGTAAACCGATTTACTTTGTGGCTCTCGGCTCCGTGTTGGCTGTCCTGCAAGTGCGTTTTAACGACGGCAAAAGTCTATTCCAAGAGGGGTTTCTCCAGACCATTCTCTAATGCACCGGCTTGCGATTCGGTCAGCAGTCGCTGTCCGCTTAATCCGCTCAAAGATATAAAAGCTGCCTTTCCGCTTCCGGCCCCAATTGTGGTCAGGGAGTAGTCTTCTTCCCAACGGCGAGCAGCCGCTCGGGTTTTGCGGGAATACTTTTCTTGATGCCTAATGCCTTCTGGCCGACGATAAAAGCGCGATGGAGGAACACCTCTAGCGATGAGAGCAGTTCGGAAACCTCCTGACTGTCGGGCTCCCAGCCGCGATGCGCAGCCGCATTACCCGCATCCGTAACAACGCCGAGGATGTCCCGCTCAGTTTGCCCGATCCACCCTCCGTTGCGCAGCTCGTTCAGTTTCTCATCAAATGTCTTGGCCGGGTCGATGCCGATGACTTCGGTTGCACGGTCCAGTGCCGTTCTGAGTCCTATCGCCGTGAGGATGTGTGCCTGGTTGTCGTGCGCTACGTACATCTGGCTCAGGATATTGCGCAGCTGGGGGTCAGCCTTTTGCATGGCGTCGAACCATACCGGCTTCGTCTTGGCCTCTGGCTTCGGATAAGTTTGTATCTCCCTCGGATGCTCATACTGCTCCTGCCCCGCCGCATCGTAGTAGTGATCGGTGTCTTCGCTGTTCCAGCTGGAAGTTTCGTAGAAGACCGTCTCGCACCCTTGATATTCGAGCAGAGAGTGGTCGACACCGCCGTTGACCGAATGGCCATATTGCTTGTCCTCCCAGTCCCAAGCCTTGTAGATCGAGCCGTGGATTTCGCAGGTGCGCTCGCCATCGCAGGTGGGACAGTGCCCCTTCTTCGTTGCGTTTGTTGCTGTTGGTGTCGTGGCCATAGAGCCCGATAGCGAGCACTGACGAACTTTTCCAACAGTGTGCGTGTAAGTCGGCGCATCCTAAGTCCGCTTTTTGGGTTTGGCCGCTCTAGAGCCGCCATTCTGCTTCCGGCCCACAGTCAGCCAATGGAGTTCGGTTGCGGAAAGGTCAGGAAGTGCGCCGGTTGCGGACTTTAGCAGTGACAGCAAAAACCTAGAGTAGTTCAGTCACCAGTGTCATCGCTTAGATCTAACCCGGGTGGAGGGGCCAGCGGCATGCGGGGCGGGGCCGTGCGCCACATGAGAGCAACTTCCTCGTCGGTCAGGCCATAGGCGCGCTCGACCATGGCAGCGAGGCTGCGCTCATGGGCCAGCAATTCGATCCGTGCCTGCCGAGCGGGCTCGGCGGTTTCGGCAAACGCTTCGCGCAGCTGACGGAGTTGGGTCGGGGTCAAGCCTTCACGTTTAGGCAGGGCGGCGCGGACCGCTGAGACAAAGCCGTCGCTGTCGAGCTTGCTTGCCTCTCTGAGTAACATTGGAATTGAGCGAACACCCGTCTCTGTGCTCAGCCAGTCACAAATAGCCTCATCCGCCTCGCGAATGTGGGCGGTCAAATCGATACAACCATTGGTGGCGTCTACAAATGCCAATCGGTCTTCTTCCAACGGTTCGCAAATCGGGACCCTCTCCATTCGGTAGGCCATTGGGGAGAGGGCCTCATCCTTCATGTGAGGCAGATGACGCCAGTTGAACCACCACAGAAGCGGCGAGTTGAGCGTCCCGATCGTGACTGGACTTTCCAAGGAAAAGAAGAACGTCTTATCATTGCTGAGGGCACCTGATCGGTCGACCGCATACTGCGGGTAATACTGGATTACCTGATAAATGATCTTGGGCTTCTCGAATGCATCATAGTAGGCGCAAGGGCGCAGTTCCCACCAAAAGCGTCCTTGATCTTCACGGTGCCGGAGGCCTTTCAGCTTTCCATCTCTCCTGAAGCTCTCAAGACCTTTGAACCGCCGGTGGATCGACGGGTAGGACTCCGCGAAGATCGCTTCAGCTTCGGCCTCGGTCGCTGCACCTGCCCAGGGCCAAGCATGATCGCTGCTGGACTTCATGACGATCATCCAAAGCCCTGCCCATTCAGGCAGCCAGCGGCCGATGTCCTGACCTCGCAGGTAGGGCTTGATGATATCGGCAGCATTGGGGTCGTCGCTGACAAGCTGATCGCGAGTAGCGGTGTCGATCAGAAACGCCTCGTTGAAACCCGTCTTGATCCCATACAACGGGCTAGCCCCGGCATATTCCTCAAGCGGTACGCCACGCGCACGGATCTTCTTAAGCAGTGCGGCGACGTCTGGCGGCTCCAGCACCCATGCCTCTTCGGTCAGGTCGGCGCGCTCGGCGCGATAGGTAGCAGCCTGAACTGCTGCCGCCAGACCCTCACGCGGAACATCGTCGCGCGGTATAACGGCAAGATCGTATTGCTCGGGCACAGCGTCTGCATCGGGCTTCTGCACTGCAATGACGCATGGAAAGACGTCGGCGTCCGGGAACAAATGGCGCGCGTGGCCGAAATCGGCCAGAAATTCGACCCACATATCCTCGGCGAACATCCGCCGAAGCTTCTGCGCATAGCCAGCCTTCAACCACTTGTTGGTAACAACATAACCCATTCGCCCGCCGGGCCTGAGCAGCTTGATCCCCTGTTCGTAGAAATAGACGTAGAGATCGGCAGTGCCGGTGTAGGTGTCGAATGCTTTGGACAGAGCCGGCTTGATCGGGGCGATTTCTTCCTGCCGGACGTAAGGCGGATTGCCGATGACCGCGTCGAAGCCGCCTGAACGCCCGGACGAAGACAAGTCGCGCCATACGCCGGGGAAGGCCACTTCCCAGTGGAAGAACCGCTGTTCGGCCGCGATTGCGCGCGCCTCGCGAACAAGGCTGTCTGCCAGCGCGCGGCGGCGATCATCGGGCCTATGGCTCGGCATCAGACTGCCTTGGACCGGCTCTGGTGCATCCAAGCTTAGCTCGGTTCGCGCGTCGGCTGCGAGCACTTCGATTTCACCGCTTGCGATCCGGCTGGGATCGCCGAAGGTTCCTTCGTGGACCAGCTTCATCGCTTCAGCCCGGTCGAACTTGCGTTCGGCTTCGCGCGCCTTGGCGACCGCGCGGTCAATCTTCGCAGATTCCTTTTCGAGCGCGACCCGCGCCTTTTCCGCCTTTGCTTCGTCGGTGCTGTCGGCCAGCGCCTTGCGCATGTCGGCGAGGCGTTTGTCACCATCCTTGCGAATGGCATCAGCCGGTTCGCGGGGTCGGCGGACATTCGTTTCCAGAACGCCCATCAGATCATCCGCCTTTGCCAGATCGAGGATCGCTTCGAGCGGAGCGCTGGCTTCGGAGACGGTGGTGAAGAGGCTTTTCGACTGGTCAACCTGAGCAATGTCGGTGTCGGTCAGCCCTTCGATCTTTTCCATCTCGCGCACGATGTTGGCGAGCGGGGCGAGGTGGCGGTTGGAAATAAGGGCACCGCGTTCTTGCATCCAGTCCATCGTCGGGCGCACCCACGCGCCAAGCACGCTGTTACCGCACCGCAAATGATGGTCGAGGAACGACAACGGCGCACCTACGGTGAAGCTGTGCAACCAGAGCGCGACCTTGGCGAGCTCCACGGCCATCGGGTTGAGATCGACCCCGTGGACGCAGCGCTTGAGTACCATGCGGCGCACGATATGGCGGTCATCCAGCTGGTCTTCGACGATCGGCCAGTTATGCTCCCGCGCGTTGGCGACGATCCCCTCTCGCAACTCGGCAATGAGCTTCACGAGAGGAGAAGTATAATCGCCCTCGGCCATGCTTTCGGCATCGCCGACTGCGGTCAAGACCTTGTCCGAAAGCCAATCGACCAAGCTGACGAGGAAATGCCCGCTTCCCATTGCGGGGTCGACGATGCGGAGCGAAAGCAGTGCCATGGCCGGATCGTGTGCGCGAAGGTCATCACCCTTTGCGCCGCTTGCTAGAGCGGCTTCGAATGCCTCGCGCTTCTCTTCGACGACCGGGCCGACCGTTTTTTCGATGATCAGCGATACGAGCGGTTCTGGTGTGTAATACGAACCCGAGCGGTGCCGTGCCTCGTTGTCCGAGCGCGGTCGGTCGGTCCCGGTTTCCTCGATCTCGACACCGTATTCGAGGATCGATTCATAGATCGAGCCGAGCTGCTGAACCGAAAGGTCGCGGTAGTTGATGTAGCGAAGCCGCCCTTCTTCCTCGCGGTGTGAGAGCGGTAATATAGCCTTGGCTAGCGTCTCGTCCGACAGCTTGATGCGACTGAGTAGCGAATTGCCTTCCGCTGCGAACAGGCCGCCGTTGTAGGGCGGAATGCCAAGATCATCGTCGCCTTCGGAAATTGCGCCGAAAATTGTCTCGAGGCGCGACCAGTAGGCAGTGCTGCGGGCGAGCTGTGCTTGCCTTTGCACATGCCGTTCCTTGATCTCCTCTCGAAGACGGGTCAGGCAATAGTCCGCGTAGGGACCGCGCTCGTCGGGGAGCAGATTCCGATCTTCGGCATAAAGCACAAACAATAGACGATAGAGAAGGAACATGGCCGCTTGGCGAACCTGCTCGGCGTAGCCATCATCGAGCGTCTCGGGGCGATCCGGGTCTGCCAACGAGATGGCAGTAATCAGTTCGGGAAAGACGGTTTCGAACACCGTATCTGCCAGATCCTTGCGGACCCTTTCCTCCCACCGGCGCGCATCCTCGATCGCGATCAGGTGAAAGCTGCGGCCCTGCTCGCTCGGACGAAACGCTTCGCGACCAAAAATCAGCACGAACAATCGGAATGCGTAATCTGGATCGATCGGTTCGTCGAGTAGATCCGGTTCGCATCCGGGCAGACCAAAGACCTTGCCCAGGTCAATTTCGAAGAAGTCCTCAGCGACAGAAAGAGCGTTTTGGTAGTAGAGCCGCCAGTGCCGTCCGTTAGTCAGAATGCCCCACGGCATCTTTCCATCTGCCACGACGGCAGCGCGGCGCAGATAATGCATGATTTGGGTCGACGGAACACCCTGGTCGCCTTGCCCTTCGCGATCGAGCGGGCGGTTCCAGCGCTTCGCTTCGACAAGAGCAGCGCCATGACGGAAGCGTTGCCATGGCTCGAGTGTCTTCGCCTTTTCTGCGGCGTCGCCATCGGCGAAAAGCAAGGCATCGGGAACGTCCTTGCGTCCCTTTGTCGTCATGTTCTGTTGAACGGATTTGTGTTGCCAGCCCAGCAATTCGAGCAGCGGATAAATAAGTTGGTCTTCGGTTTCTGCTTCGGTTGGCTTCTTGTGGCCTGAATGTTCATGCAGCAAATGCTGGGCGCTTTCGTAGAGCTGCTCAACTTCACTAATTTCGAGATTCTGCCACTCAGGGGATTCGGTGACCCCTTGCTTCAGCCAATCACGAGTGAACAATGCGCCTTGGAACACTAAGACCCTCCATACCTTGAGTGGAGTAGCCGAACTTACATCGACTTACACCCAAACTGTGATTGTCATGCACAATGAACGACCGCGTCCCACGCCCAAGGTCTGCCTCGAAGCCCAGAGGAAAGGAGCCCGAGCGGGATATGCCACGCCTTGGACCGAAAGCGGACCGTAGCCAGGTGACCCGTTTAGCGATCAGTGCACCGCGCTCGCCGGCTGATCACGGAATTCATCAAGCCACCCGGGATCGAGTGACAGGCGATTCCGGTTCAATTCGATAGCAAACTACTTCCCCCTTGTGTCAGGATGGCCCTACAGTCACCTTCGAGATCTTCGAGCCATTTGAGATAATGACCGCATGCGCCTTGAGAACATTAAGATCCGAAACTTCAGGTTGCTGCGCCGACTCTCAATCGATCTCGCCCAGGACAAAACGACGACCATTTTGGTGGGGCCGAACAATAGCGGGAAAACCTCAGTAATGGAGGCTCTCCGGCTGTTTATCGGGCAAGGAGCCGAGGCTCCTAAAATCTCCTTCCACGACCTCTCTCAGCTTCGCCACCGGGACCTGAAGCGGATCGAGCGAAAGGTTGCGGCTGAAGCTGATCCAGAAAAGAAGATTGAGCTGCTTAGGCGGCTTACACCGCGTATGCGGCTCGATCTGACCTTTTCCTATGGCTAAGATCCCGCCGACCTCGTTGCAGCCACCAAGCTTTTGATGGACCTTACGCCTGGCACAAGCAGAGTGCGCATGCGGATCGACTATCGACTGGAGAACGCGAAAAAGCTTCTCGACGAGTTTGGGGCCAGGCCTCGCAAAGACGTCTCGCTGTGCGACTATCTGAAAGAGACGTTCAGAGATCATTTCAAACGCGTTTTCTTCAAAGTGTCCCCTGACGGCAAAGAAGTGGAACAACTCGAAGACGGCAATTTGCTGAAATCCCTACTGCGCATCGACATCGTGCCCGCTCAGCGGCACGTCGATGACGATGAGGGAAGCCGGTCCGCGAAGCTCTCAAAACTTCTCCACGATCATTACGAACGCTTCTATCGGGTCGATGACGCTGCCGGTTATCAAGCGATCGAAGATGCACTCACGGCGAGCGCAGGCGACCTTACGGGGATGTACGGCAAAGCCTTTGGCCGTTTGACGAAGCGCCTTCAGAGTTTTGGCTATCCGCCAGGCCAAAAAGCGCCGGACCTGAGGGTACGTGCTGAACTGAGCGCAGAAACAATTTACCGTGACAATGCGCGAATATATTATGCCAGCGAACACGCCGAAAAAGAAGGAGTAATGGAGGAGTTCGAGCTGCCCGAAAAATATAACGGGCTCGGCTACAAAAACCTGATTTACATTGTCCTGCAGCTGGAGTCCTTCCGCGCTGCGATCGACGCGACGATGGGCGACAAGCCGCGCGTTCATATAATCGCGATTGAAGAACCCGAGGCGCACCTGCACCCGCAGATGCAGACGGTTTTCATCAGCGAGATTTCGAAGGTTTTGGAAACGGACGGAGGGACGACAGCACAAGTTCTGCTCTCCACACACTCGTCCCACATGATCGCTCATTCTGAGTTCGAGCCCGTGCGCTATTTCCGCAGGGTTGGCCGTCAGGTCGTCATGCAGGACCTTTCGCAGCTACCGCTGCCACCACACAACCCCGACCTTCTCGACTTCCTGCGCCGCTATGTTCGACTGACTCATTGCGATCTGTTTTTCGCGGACAAGGCCATCTTCGTGGAAGGCCAGGTCGAGCGGCTGCTGCTCCCAATGATGATTGAGGAGCAAGCCAAGGTGGCTGGCTGCGAGACGCTCGGAAGTCAGTATGTCAGCATTTCTGAGGTGGGCGGGGGGCACGCCCATAAGTTTAAGCCGATCATCGACTTTCTTGGCATTCCGAGCCTGATCATTACCGACCTGGACTCGGTCGATGACGGAGGAAAAAAATGCCCGGTCGCGACGGGGAAAAGCACTAGCAACGCCTGTCTCCGCAAATGGATTCCCGAGAAGGAAACCGTCGAAGAATTGCAAGCCTGCGATAATGCGGCCAAGACGCAAGGCTGCATTCGGGTTGCCTATCAGGTCACCCAGGACGGGCATTGTGGTCGTTCATTCGAGGAAGCATTCATCTACGCCAACATCACTTGGCTGACTGACAATCATGCCAAGCTCAGCACGACTAAGGCTGCCGTCAAGAAAGCGATAGACGCAGGCCTGACAGCACAAGCGTGGGAGTTGAGCGGCAAGCTCGGGAAGGTCGATTTCGCCCTCGATCTGATGGGCGCACCAGGCTGGGAGATTCCCCTCTATATTCAACAAGGCCTCCAATGGCTGGCCGAGCATCCCGCAAAATGATGACGGAAGCGGACGAAAAAATCCTGGATTGTCTGCACACGCGACAGAGCTTCCTGATCGACGCCGGGGCGGGCTCGGGCAAAACATCGTCCCTCATTCGCGCTCTTGATTTCATTCGAGGACCGGACCGTTCGAGCGTTATCGGGGAAGGCCAGCGTGTGGCCTGCATTACTTTCACGAATGTAGCAAAGAATGAGATCATCGAGCGTACAGAGCACGACCCCTTGTTTGTGGTCTCAACGATCCACGACTTCTTATGGGCCTCGATCAAAAACTTTCAGAAAGAGCTGAGGCCCGCCCTTCTTGCGTTCAATGACCGGTTGCCTGCAAGCAGCCGCAGAAAGCAAGATCAGGAGGAATTGGCAGAAGCTTTAAAGACGGTACCGACGATCGCCTACTCCGATCGCGGCGCAAACTTCTTGGAAGGCCGAATTTTTCACGACGACCTTTTGGGCGTGGCTCACATTATGTTCCACGACCATCCGCTTTTATCGAAAGTGGTCGCCGCTCGATTCCCGTTCATATTTGTAGACGAATACCAGGACACTGATCCGCTGGTTGTCTCCGCCCTGTTGGATCATCTTCTTAAGACAGAGCATCCCCCGCTGATCGGTTTCTTTGGCGACAAGATGCAGAACATCTATTCGGGAGGGGTCGGCGAATTGTCGGCCGATCAGCAGGCACAGCTGGTTCAAATCAAGAAGGAGGAGAACTATCGGTGCTCCAAGGCGGTGATCGACGTTCTCAACAAGGTCCGAACTGACATTCAGCAGGAGCCAGCGGGTGCCAATTTACCGGGGGGCGCGGTGTATGTCAGTCTCACCGGCACGGCTCCGGACGCGGACATTGCCGAACTCGCCGTCCAGAAAGCGCAGGATGTCTTCGGCTGGAGTGTACAGGGCGAGTTGAAGGTTCTATTCCTCACTCACCGCCTTATCGCCCGCAAGGCCGGATATGCCGATCTATTGGCAGCCTTCGCCAGTCGGGGAAGCTTTACGCAAGATAAGTTTCAGAGCGGCGAAGACCCGATTGCAGCCTTCTTCCTTAAAAAAGTCGAGCCATTTATTACTGCTTGGCGTGAAGGGCGGGTGGGGCGCGCTATCAGTTCATTGAAGGAACGCCCGATCCCGATCGCGGGGGCAGCCGAGAAGGCGCGAGTGAAGGCGGCCCTAGATGACCTCATCAAACTAATTGATGCCGGAGGAACGATTGAAGCAATCTTAATGCATCTGCGGGCAGCGCAATTGGTCACACTCCTTGATGACTTGGAAGCGGCCGTGGCAGGCCCTGTGGTGGCTGCCGAGGCAGGATCGCCCGAGGCAGCGCATCAGGCCTTTCTGGATCTTCTTCTGGCGGTGCCCTATCTGGAAGTCAGTCGTTACCGCGCCGTGCTGGAAAACAGCATGCCGTTCTCAACCAAACACGGCGTGAAAGGCGATGAATTTCAGAACGTGATCGTGGTTTTGGATGACGCTGGCGCGAACTGGAACCAATACTCGTTTGGCAAGCTGCTGGCAGGAACCGACACCAGCGAAAGCCGGGAGCGGAGAACCCGCCACCTCTTCTATGTTTGTTGCTCGCGCGCCAAAGACAAGCTGATTGTGGCTGACCTCGGGGTTGGGGCCCAGGCCAAAATCGAGGCGCTTTTCGGGGCCAGCGCGGTAGCCATGTGATCAAGTGGCAGCGCATGTTGGACAGGCCGCTAGTACGAGCCCCAGGTCATCGTTCAACTATGCAGCGATGCGCGTGCCAACCGCGACTTCCGATTCACCAGCAGCGACGGCGTTTTGATCCTGCTCCTGCACTGCGGTCCATCGGCCCGACGGACGACCACTTTTAAGGACGATGCGAGCCATGTCGAAAGGCTACCTAGAGGGCGCAGTACGGACTTATCTGCCTCAAATTACGCTGCCGCTGAGCACTTTGCCCTGTGATCGTTCCTGCACATGTTCGGGTCAGCCCCCGATCTCGATGTGGCGTTCGAGAACGAGCAAGACCGAGAAGCAGCCTGCAACTTCATGGATCTCCTGGAGGCATCGGAGGGCGATGGCGTTAGCTGATTGCAGGAAAGGTCAAGTGAGCCTGCAGACCCACACCCGATACCCATCCGGCTTTAGTCGCGAACAGTCCTGAACCAGGTCAGCTGAGGACGGCAACCCGTTCCTTTCCGGCCGTGTTGGCAGCTGCGCTGCCTGCCCGCACCACCCGTCATGAACAGGTTTCCCTTGGAGCTTTGCCCCTGCGGTGCAGTCCTCCCATGCCCTGCTTCTTCTGGATGTTCGCAAGCCGGAGATGGTCTCCGGTTTAAGGAACTGAAGGACTACCATCATGACCAATATCGCCATCATTACCGGCCGCATCGCCCGCGATCCCGACACCCGCGAGACCAAGGGCGGCACCAATGTCACCGGGATCACTGTCGTCACCGATCGCCCTGCGCGGGACAAGGACGGCAAGACCTACAAGGACGAGAACGGCTACACCGCCAAGGAAAGCGAGTTCCACCGGGTTACCTGCTTCAACGGCCTCGCCAAGACCGTCGGCCAGTACTGTTCCAAGGGCCAGCTGGTCAGTGTTCAGGGCCGCATCCACTACACCCAGTGGGAGGACAAGGACGGGGGCACGCGCTACGGCACCGAGATCCTCGCCGACAAGGTCGACTTCCTCTCGCGCGGCAACGGCAGCGGTGACGATCACGACAACCAGGACGCTCCCGAGATCGACTGAACTCTCACCTCGATCTCGCCTCCCGAAGGGGTCCTGTCCCAGCCGGACAGGGCCCCTTCCTCGCGTATGGAACGCCGAAGAACTTTCAGTAATCGTTTGCAAAAGCGGTGCTACGAAGAGCGCCATGACTGACCAGGCGATCGTTTGCTATCCGGGTGAGGCCGCGACTGCAGCCGAGGTTGTGGCACTTGCAAATGAGTATCGGATCGCGGCCCAGCTTCTCGTGCAGAATGGACGGCCCGGAGAACCCAGGTCGCGGGCGCCGTTTCGCATGGTCGCGATTCATGCGGTCGAGCTTTACCTCAACGCATTCCTTCTCCGATCGGGTCACAGCGCGGGCGAGGTCCGGGGTCTCCAGCACAACCTCGCGGCAAGGGCGGACCTCGCAGTCGAGCTTGGGCTGGTGCTGCGGAAGCGGACGCGGGAACACCTGCATGCCATGTCGCAGTCGCGCGAATTTCTTGTGACGCGATACGTGCCCAGCGGGACCAGCCTATCGGAGATCAACCGCCTGCAGGCGACGCTGACAGAGGTCGCGCAGAAGGTCTCGGGAGCTATCTAGCTTGGGACCGGAGGGGAGGGGCCTGGCTCACGTTCTCCCATTCTGATGGCCGTGCAACAGGCGCGTCAAGGACGGCAGGGTCCCACCATTTTGACTCCCCTTCGCTACGCTACGGTCCGACAAAATCGTTACCCCTACCGCCGCTTCGCGGTCGCCCAAGTGGGCGATCCCTGACCCGCCGGCCGCACGCCCATCCGTCCTGCTCCTGCCGTCAACGGCAGACATCAGGAGGATACAATGGCTTCAATTGCTCGGATCAATTCGAACTCGGAACGCTACTTTGCCGCGCTGGCTGTGGCAGAGCGTCGGGCGTTGCACAGCTTCTTCGATCAGCATATCGTTGAGGACCGAGAACTCGGATACTTTGCTTTGGATGAGGGTGACTACAACGCGCTTCCTGCGCATCTTGCAGCGCGCGTGGTGCATACGGTTCATGGGGCAATGCTCGATGAGTTCTGACCGTAGGATCAGGGCGGGGACCGGGAACGGTTCCTGCCTTTTTTCTTGTTCGCAGGGTTAGGAGAGATGGGTATTCCCGATCGTTCTGCACCTCATCTCCATTCGATCTTGGGACAGTCCGGTGATGGCTATCTGGTCCCTATGATCCTCTCAAACGACCGGGCAATTGGCCCGCCTGGGGAATGACCCGCCGAGGGGGATTCTCACATAACTAAGGCCAGTTGGTAGCCCACCGGCATTTTCGCCCTGAATCTCGCTTTTCCCTACGAGGACACAATTGCTCGCGCTCCAAGAATAAGGATTAGAATTCAACCCATTGAACGGAACTCAGGGCCTCCTGAAAAGCCCCGCACACATTGGAACTTGACAGGCACACCGGACGCAGCGCTGCCGCCTTTGTTCTTCTAATGTTCTCAAGCGGTTGCAATGCAAATTCGGCATGTGCATCGACAGATTTGACCGCAAATCGCGAATTGGATTCGCAAATTGGCTGCAATTCACCTTGGCCTAAAGTGCTGGAATAGCTAGGGAACTTTTCGTTTTCCTACATGGCCATTCCTATTTACTGTGATCCTCGCCTTCCGCAGGTCGAACCAGGCTTCTTGAGAACAAGGAGCTTGGAAAAATGCAACGTTACAAGGTCCTCCAGACCTACGTCCCGCCGCTGATTGCGGACTGGATTCTGGAGCAGTCAAACACGCGCGATACCAGCGTGAGCGTGGTCATTCGCGACCATCTCGTCGCCGCGTGGAACCGCGACAACGATAGCGCCGATCGTCCCGGCGGGAGCGATCCGGCACGCCAGATGGTGTTCCTCACCACCGCGCTCGACGCGCTGCTGGCAAGCCATCCCGACGACACTCTGCGCAAGCGTACCCATGCCGCATACCATCGACGCCTGGCCCAGCTCGGCTTCATTCCTGCGCGTGCGAAGGAGGCCGGCGATGAAGAATAGTATCGTCAATTTTACCCGCGGCACCCAGCTCCTCGGGCACTTCGGCTTCATGTTTGCAGCCGGCTTCAAGCTGCCGCTGATCATCACTGCTTTGGTCGTACTGGGTACCTGTTGGTGGCAGGTCAGCAGCGCACTTGATGACTACCAGGCCTACCTCCTGTGGATGCATCTCTACGCCTCGAGCTACATGTTCATGGAGTTCGATCCGGCCAAGCTCGCGAACCTGCGCCTGCCCGATGGCGACATGGTGGCCTTCCCCATGGCGGTGGTCAGGGACTTCCCCCCGATGCGCGAAGCATGGGACCTGTTCTTCGCCACAGTAAAACAGGCGGTAGTGCTCTCCACGGTTTGCCTTGCTCCGCTCATGGCACTCTTCTGGTGGGTCGCAGAACACTTCGGCGAGAAGTCCAAAGCCAAACGCCATCTGCGCGGTGCGCGGCTCGTTTCGCTGCCCGAACTCAAGACCGACATCGCCCGTCATAACCGCGGCAAGCGCGCCCTCGAGTATGGCCGCGAGCTGGGCTGGAAATGGCGGCTCGCGGGTCGCACCGCATTGCAGGAAGCGGGGCTCTATGCGCCCGCGCACCTCGCCGGGGTCAGCTACCCGTGGCGGCAGGAACAGGGCCACGCCATGCTCGTCGGCACGACCGGCATGGGCAAGACCGTGGCGCTGTTCGAACTCGTCGACGAGATCAGACAAAGGGGAGAACGCGCGGTCATATTCGACCTTACAGGAGCCTTCATCGAGGCCTTCTACGAGCCCGAGCGCGACGTCATCCTCAATCCGCTCGATGCCCGGTGTCCGGCCTGGAGCGTGTTCAACGACTGCGCCACCAGTTCGGAGTTTCATGCTGCTGCGGAGTCCCTCGTGCCGCATGACGGCGGCGGGGCCGAGCAGTTCTGGGTGCTCGCAGCGCGTACCCTGTTTGTCGAAACCTGTCTCAAGCTGGTCGAGAAGGGCAAGGTCACCAACGCGGCGCTCGCAAGCGACCTGATGAACGCCAATCTCTCTGATCTGCACCAGCTGCTTGAGGACACGATGGCGGGACCGATGACCGATCCGCAGGCGGCCAAGATGGCGGAATCGGTGCGCGCGGTATTCAACGTCAACGCCAAGGCGCTGCAATTGCTGCCGACCGAGGGCAAGCCATTCTCGATCCGCGACTGGGTCAAGGGCGGTGGCAAGGAGGGATCGTTCCTGTTCCTCTCGGCACGCTATGCTGACCTCACGGTCCTCTCGCAGATGCTCACGCTCTGGCTCGACACGGCCATCAACACGCTGATGACCGGGCGGACCTCGTCTGACCTCAGACTGTGGTTCCTGATCGACGAGCTGGGCGCGCTGCATCGGCTTCCTTCGCTCGAGAAGGGCTTGCAGACCGCGCGCAATTACGGCGGCGCCATCGTTACCGGCGTGCATGCCTATGCCAAGCTCAAGGAGGTCTATGGAGAGAACATGGCGATGACCCTGTCTTCGCTCGCCAAGACCAAGCTCATGCTCGGCACAGCTGACCGCGAGACTGCCACCTGGTGTTCCGACACTGTCGGTCACCGCGAGGTGCGCGAGGTCGAAGAGAACCAGAGCTATGGGCACAACAGTGCCCGCGATGCGGTGAGCCTGACAGCCCGCCGCGAGATTGTACCCCTGCTGCTTCCCGACGAGTTTATGGGATTGAAGAGCCTTGAGGGATACATCAAGTTTCCCGAGGGGCTTCCCACCGCACCGATCACGCTTGAGCCGCAGGACTGGCCCCGCGTTGCCGAGGGGTTCATCCCCCGCGACATACCGAAGCTCGCGAAACCTGCTCCCAAGCCCGTCACCGTTGAACCGGACGATGATGACGATGCCGGGCATCGTGGCGGCGACAGCGATGATTCCGGTGAACGCCGTCGCCGTGACGAGAAGCACCGCAGTAAGCAACTCGATAGCGATAAGGAGAGGCGTCCAAATCGGGGGTCACGGCGCAAGCGCGCACGAGACCGGTCGAGTGAGGAAGCGCGCGACAAGCATTTGGCTACCGAGCGTGGCAGGTCGGGTCGCAGCGAAGACCCCGACAAGCCGCAGCTGCGCACCGAGCAGGGAAGCAATCGGCAAAGCGAACTGCCGCTTGGGACCGAAAAGGATCGGGCGCGCGACGAGACCACCAAGGGTCGGTCCGCGAAGGACGGTGAGGATCATGATCCGCAACGCGACAAGGCGAGCAGAGAAGGACGCAATCTTGCCGACCAGGAGCGCCGACAGCAGCGCCTGTTGGGTGGTGCGGCACACGAAAGGGACCGCGACAAGCCTGATCGGGACGAACCCGACGTGGGCGATATCGAGCCCGATATCTGATGCGCAGGCGAGCGGCAGCAGCGGGCATGTTGGAGGATTAGGGCAATGCTCTCTATCGCCAATGTGCGTTCGCCCTCTGCTGCCGCCAGCTACTTTGCCGACGACAATTACTATGCCCGGGCCGATGCCGATCGGTCCGGGCAATGGGTCGGCGAAGGCGCGAAATCGCTTGGTCTATCGGGGCGCGTCGAGACCAGGCAATTCGATGCCTTGTTGCGCGGTGAGCTCCCCGATGGATCGAGCGTCGGCAATCCTGGCCAGGCGCATCGGCCAGGCACAGATCTTACCTTCTCGCTGCCCAAGAGCTGGTCTCTGCTGGCGCTGGTGGGCAAGGACGAGCGCATCGTCGCCGCCTACCGCGAGGCGGTAACCGAGGCCCTCAAATGGGCCGAGAAAAATGCTGCAGAAACCCGCCTTGTCGAGCGCGGCAAGGTAAAGACCGTTGCCACCGGCAACCTTGCCATCGGCCTCTTCCAGCATGACACCAACCGCAACCAGGAGCCCAACCTGCACTTCCACGCGGTCGTTGCCAATGTGACTAAGGGCGCAGACGGCAAGTGGCGCACACTCAAGAACGACCAGCTCTTTGCGCTCGGCACCCTGCTCAACTCGATGGCTATGGCGCGCTTCCGGATCGCGGTCGAGAAGTTTGGCTACGAGACCGGACCGGTCGGTAAACACGGCAATTTCGAGGCGCGCGGGATCGCGCGCGAGCAGGTGATGGCTTTCTCCTCGCGACGCAAGGAAGTGCTCGAAGCGCGCCGTGGTTCGGGGCTGGAAGCAGGCAAGATCGCGGCGCTCGCGACCCGTTCGCCCAAGCAGCCGATCGAGGATCGCGCGGTGCTGGGTGAGCAATGGCAGGCGGCGGCGCAGGCTATCGGCCTCGACCTCCCGCGACTGGTCGATACTGCCAAGACACGGGCCAGCGAGCGGGAAGCTGCCAGTGCGAAAGTGCCCAATCTGGTCGAGCGCGGTTTGGCGATGCTCAAGGACTTTGCGGCACGCATCAAGGGCAAGGAACGCGATCCGCTCGTTCCCGATCATGTCCTCAAGCGGGGGACTCAGGAGATTGCGGCGGCTCAGGCCGTGGCCTCAGCAGTGCGTCACCTGTCGCAGCGCGAGGCGGCGTTCGTGCGCGAAGATCTGTACAAAGCAGCACTCGATTTTGGATTGCCGACGACCATCGCGCATGTCGAGAAGGCGGTGCGCTCACTGGTGCGTTCGGGGCAGCTGCTGCGGGGCAAAGGCGAGCACAAGGGGTGGCTGGCAAGCCGCGAAGAAGTCGAGCGCGAGGGGCGCATCCTCGCCTGGGCAAATGAAGGCAAGGGTGCAGTCGAACCCATCTTCACCGAACGGCGGGCCGAGGCCAGCGTCCAGGCATCGGCGCTCGTCAATCAGGGCTTCAAGCTGAACGAGGGGCAACTTGGCGCTGCGCGGCTTATCCTGACTTCGCGTGATCGGACCGTGGCTGTGCAGGGCGTTGCCGGTGCGGGCAAGTCGAGTGTCTTGAAACCTGTCGCCGATGTGCTCCGCGAAGAAGGTCGCAAGGTGCTCGGACTCTCCGTGCAAAACACGCTGGTGCAGATGCTTGAACGCGACACGGGCATTGAGGCGCAGACGCTCGCGAGCTTCCTCAAGCGTTGGGGAGCGATCAGCGAGGGGGAGGGCCGTTCCGGCCTCGAGCGCGAGGCGAAGAAGGAACTGGGCGGCAGTGTCCTTATCCTCGACGAGGCTTCGATGATCTCCAATGCCGACAAGGAGCAACTCATTCGCATCGCCAATCGCGTTGGTGCCCATCGGCTTGTTCTCATGGGCGATCGCAAGCAGTTGGGTGCGGTCGATGCCGGCAAGCCGTTCGATCTCCTGCAGCAGGGAGGAATTGCCCAGGCGCAGATGAACACCAATTTGCGCGGCCGCGATCTGGTCCTGCGCGAGGCACAGGCGGCAGCGCAAGCGGGACTGGTTCGCACGGCGCTCGACCATCTCAAGGAGAACACGGTCGAAGCCAAGGGCGATGGAGCGATCGTTGCGGCTGAGCGCTGGTTGGCGCTCTCACCGGAAGAGCGGGAGAGGACCGCGATCTATGCTTCGGGCCGCAAGATCCGCGCCGCCGTCAACGAGGCAGTCCAGACCGGCCTTGCTGCCAATGACGTGATCGGCCCGGAGAAACTTCAGCTCGAAGTTCTGGACCGCGTCAATCTCACGCGCGAGGAACTGCGCTACCTTGCCGCTTACAAGCCCGGCATGGTTCTCGAGGTCGCAAAACTCGAACGCGCGCTTGGTCTCAAGCGCGGTGAATATGCGGTTCGCAAGGTCGATGACCGCAAGGACACTGTCGAGCTTGAGGACAGGCAAGGCAGGCTGCACGAGCTCAAGCCGTCAAGGATCGGCAGAACGGGCAAGGACGACAATCTGTCGTTGTTCGACCGGCGTAAGCTTGAAGTCCACCAGGGTGACCGCATTCGATGGACCAGGAACGATCACCGTCGCGGGCTGTTCAATGCCGACCAGGCTCGGGTTGTCCATGTCGATGGCGACCGCATCACTGTCGAGACCACCAAGGGTGCCGAGCACAGGCTCGGCAGGAACGATCCGATGCTGAAACGCCTCGACCTCGCCTATGCCCTCAACGCCCACATGGCGCAGGGTCTGACTTCGGACCGCGGCATAGCCGTGATGGACAGCCGCGAGCGCAACCTCGCCAACCAGAAGACTTTCCTCGTGACTATCACGCGGCTGCGCGACCACCTAACACTCGTGGTGGACAGCGCTGCGAGGCTCGGCGCAGCAGTTTCGAAAAACAAGGGCGAGAAATCATCGGCGCTCGAGGTGACCGAGCGTTTGAAGGCCGCTGCGCAGGTCGGGGCGGGCAAAGATACCACTGAGATGAACCCCAAGTCTCCCGAACCGGAACTCGCCAAGGAGCGCAATCGGTCGATGGACTTCGGGATTTGACGCGCTACTCGAACTCGAATGAAGGCGTTGTTTCTTTATGCCTACTGTTCGATCGCTCCCACGCAGTTCGCTAACAGGCAGCAATGTCCCTAGTCTGGCTCTTCGCCAGTATCGGCATCGCGCTCGAGGAAAACCAAGCCGGTGCCTGCTTGTTCCGTCGCCAATTGTGCCTTGTCTACAGTTTCCCACTCTCCTCGGATCCACATCGAATATAACTCGAAGGGGTCGTCCTGCTGCTGCGCGGGGTCTGCGTAGGTTGCAGTCTCAACATACGGGATGCCAACCTTGAGGCGTCTTCCAGGTATTTGGCCGTATAAATGATCGTAGCAGGCCAATAATACTGCGATGGATAATAGTTTGGACGAGAGCGGCGACACGAACGCCTTGCAACCACCGAGCTCGTTCAAGGCACGCCGGTAGCGGTCCATCGCTTCAAACACTTGCTTGTAGGCCTCAAACGGGTTGTATTCACAGGCGAGCAGGATGTTGCGCGGCTCAACTTGAAAAGTGTCGAATAATAGATCGCGATGTTCGAAGATGATCTCATCCCCGCGGCGTGGCGACCGAGTCGGGAAGGGAACAACTGGACATATCTCGTCGGGGGTCAGCTTTTGATAAATCCTATCTAGCCGATCGCGTTGATTCTCTCCGAGTACTGGGAGCCAGACGTGCGGAAGGTCCTTCGTCGTCAGGGCAGTTAGTTCGCCAGAGAAGCCACGTACGAACGAGACCTGATCCCGCAGCGAGCCTCGCCCTGCGGCCAAGTCCGCAGTCACACTTTCAGCCGTAGTAACGTGGAGATTTACGCATTTTCCGCTACCGGGTGGATTGTCGAGCCAATGCAGCAGAACGGCGACGCTGGTCATGGCGACCATCCGGGGCATTGCGCTGATATCGACAACCACGTCGTCATAAGCCATGGCGTCGCCCGCTGCCCTAATCTGCTCGTATGTCTTCAGCGAAGCTATCGGGTCTTGGAACGCACCGCCGAGGTCGATTGGGATCTCCTTAATGCGGTCTGCTGGAAACAGTAGGCTGAGCCCCTGGACGTTGTCGTCCGTTCGTTTGCGACGTTCATCGCTGTCCTCTTGGCCGTTGTGGAAGGCAAGGAGCCATACATCGATGTTTGCGCCAAGCGCCCGTAGGCGACGCGCGGTCTCCAATGCCCGGACGTCAAACCCCTTACCGACGACCAGCAATAATTGACGCTCCCTCACCGCCAAGTGGCGCTTCCAGAAGACGTCGAATTCCTCATCATTCGTCAACGAATAAGGATCCCAGCGCATCACTGCCTCGTCAGACAAATGTAGGCTCCTCTTCCTTGCCGCCGAATGTTTGCCAAGCGATCAGGTCTTTGATCTTCTTCTCACGCCAGCCGCCATATCCGAGCGGCAACCCGAACTGCACACAGAGCAACCGGTTCAAGTAGAACACTACGAACTTCTTGTTCTTGTTGCTGTGGTCGAGCCGCGGGACGAGAAGATTGTGGGCGACGAGTGAAGTGAGCACGTCACGCAGCCCGCGAAGGTGCTTGATCTGGTCGTCGGGAGCGTCGATCAGTGCCTCGCGGTCCTGCATCGTAATCCCAATCCCAGTAACGCCGGGCATGTACGGCGCCGTCTCTCTGAATGTCTGTGAATGGCAAAACGTGCCGATGCCTTCGAGGAGTGTCTTTGCGTCTCGCCCAAGCGGAAGTCGGCGGGTGAGGTCGTCCCATCGCGCCTTAGCGACAGCTTTGATGATGCTGTGTTGACGGTCGGCAGATAGCGGCATCGGGTTGTCCCGCACGAACTGGATCTTGGCCGAAATTTCCTCGAACAACTCGCCAGCGACGGCGAGGTATTGTTCGATGTTGAATGAAGAGACATCTGCTATCGCGTCGCGGCCGAAGTATATTGGTGCGCCTATCTCTGTCCGTACGAAGTGTTCGGCCGCCCGTGCGGCACCGCTGCCCCCCCTTTTTTCGAACTCGTCGTTGGAAAGAGCGACAAAATCGAAAGCCTGCTGCTCCTTGCGCATGTCGCGTGCGACCAAGATCTCGGCCATCCGCCATTGGACGGCTCTCTCGACTGCGCTGCCCTTCTTTGCGCGCGCCCTATCAAGCCAGATATCGTAGCGCGGCGATGTCCCCTTGGCGGCAACGATTCTTGCTTCGATATTTGCGCATGCCTCATCGAACCTGGGCGCCCACACTGCCAGGTCATCGCTCTCCGATATGAGCGTAAATAGATCTCGGTCGCCAAAGTTGTCCGCCTTTGCTGCGCGCAACTGGGCGATGTTTTCAACGAACCGGGCATAGGCCACGCCGCGCTTGTCACTCCACTGCCGCTCGAGCTGGATTACGCCGTTGTAGTCGCGGTTCTCAAGCGCCCCCTCGGATAGTAGATCCTTGTGCGTGAGGGTTTCGAGGCGTTCAGCAATCCAAACGCCGCATTGTGGGCGCGCTGATGTCACGAAGTCGAGGAGCGATCGCCGTTGTCCAGCTGACAGTGCCTGTAGCTCGTCGAAGAGTAGGACTCGCCTGACATTCACAATACCAAGAGGTTCGATGATGCGGGTGTTGGCGAACCATTTCAGGCCGTCCAACCGGGCATGTCCTCCTTGAACTGGTTTGGGTTCACCGAGCACATCCATCCGCCCGTAGAAATCGGTTTCGATCTGCGACGCCCAGTCGAACAACTCTTCGCCGGTCGCAGCGGCAGGGATTGTGCTTCCTGACTCGGGTTCCCACTCGAAGCTGATTTGTCCGAGATCTCGCGGGAATGGCCGACCAAGCCGCTCAAGCACTGCGCGCAATGTCGCGATTACAATCCGCGAGTTGACGAGTTCGCGGAAAAGCGCGTTTCCGCGGTCGAACGCGGCAAGCTCGCGGAACTCACTGGTGAACTCGACCATAGAGCCCAGAAGTTCGGGCCCGTCAGCGCCGATGGCGCCGACGGCGCGCAACGCCTCTTGCGTTGCTTTCACAGCCGAGCTGCCGCTCGCCAACGAATTGGCGAGGCCGAGCGGGCGAGGTGTCATAAGTCGAAGGAAGGTGGTCTTACCGCCGCCTGGCGCGCTGCGTAGGAAGGAGACGCTTCCCCATGGATCGTCAATGTTGTGGACCAGGTCAATCGCGCCGGCACCAAACAGCCGGACGAACTCTTCGTCGGAGGTAGCACGCTGCGACGCACTTATGCGGAATGGATTCCTCACGGCTGTTGCAGCTTTCGGTGACGACTGACACGTGGGAACAGCCCGCGCACAGTTTGTACGTCTTCGGCCCAAAGAATGTAGACTGAGTTGTTCGGCGTATTGTGGTTGAGCACAAGCGGCAGTCGCCCATCAGCGTAGCCATACCGCTTCGTGCTGCCACCTACAGCGCCGTGCTCGTCGTCTGCTTCGGCGTCGAAGTAACGGTCATCGGCCATGAGCGTGAAGAACGCGGCATCCCGCGACTTATCGAGGGGGACCTCCTGCCCGAGCTTGCAGACAACCTCGAATTCGACGGTGCCTTTGGAGAACGGTAGCTTTGGGAGTAGCTTGCCGATGTGCTCGATCGCTTGTTCGCTCGCTATGTAAGCGATAATGACCACCTTCACGCCTTGAATCACACTCGCGCCTAAGCGCTCATCCAACTCAAGGTCCTCAATGATCTTTGGGATCTTGCCTTTCCATTTGTCGGCCTTCTCATCATAGCGTATCGCGCTAGTCCCGCTGGCGGTGAAGTCGTCGAGTAGTACGACGGTTTCGAATAGTGCCTCGTCCCCAGTAGGCTCGACCCCCGATATCTCGGTCAAATCCTTCTTGAGGTTATTGACCATGTCGGAACTCTTGACCTCTGAAACGTCGTAAGCGTGGAATACCTGCTCGTTAGAAATTGCAGGGTTGGCGCGTCGAAACCAGTCGGTGCGCGCGCCGTCGCTCATGCCAAGATAAAGCGTTCGTCGATGGAGAGTGCGGTATTCAACAGTCTCCGTAATCGCCTTGATCCAGTCAAGCGGCAAGCCGCCACGTGCACTCGCGGTTTCTACCAGCCTTGGCCTTACGACTGTGGGGAAAGTCAGTTCTACCAAATGGTTTATCTCGGCCGCACTAAAGAAGATTAGGCGGTTGCAGACGAAGTCATAGGCGGTTCGGCGCTGGCTTCCGACGTCAAACTGCGCGAGCCAGAGTGCGAGACTCTCGATGAATCGACGGCCTGGTGAGAACTGTTGATACTCATCGTACTTATAGCTAGCGAACGTCTCCAGTCGCGCTCGCTCGCGCGCCTTTTCCTGATCAGTCCAGTCCATGATTTTGGCCAAGAGAGCCTCGGCCAACTCTTTCTTCACGCAGTCGCTCCCGGTGTTTGCTTGCTGCCGTCCAGTGCGACCGGCTCCTTTCGGTCCAGCAATACACGATGACCCTAAAATTGCAGCAGGATTTGCTTAAGCGGCGGTCTTTCCCACAGGTGGTGCATCCGGTTTGTCTCCTTTTGAGCGACGGCTTGACCTTGCCTTGGCGACGGCGTCGATCACCGCAACTAGCAAATCTGCCCCTTGCGGTGTTTGGTCCCAAGCGCGCCGAACAGATGCCTCGAGTTTAGCCCAAGCGGCACGCTTCTTGATCTGCGTAGGGCTGGGATCCGAGTCATCCGCATTATGCGGATCGACGCCAAGAACATTGCAGATTCGCAATACGTTTCCGCTGACTGTGCGGAACTTGCCATCGAGAATTCGGGAAGTTTGTCCGGGATCCACCTCCGCAATCGCAGCGAGTTCGGCGTTTGAGAGAGGAGAATTCGCCCGTCGCTTCCGGATCAGGCCGGCCAACTTTTCCCTTTCCTCCTGATTCGGTTTCATGCATATTAGCATGACATTTTGATGCAAATATGCAATAGGAGTTAGCTGATGGCCGAGGACGAGATCCGATTTTACCGGGCGAACGAGAAGCCCTACGGCGCGTTCAGCAACCTGTATCGTCGCTCTGTTGATTTTGAGGGTGAGACTTTCCCGACCAGTGAGCACGCCTATCAAGCCGGCAAGGCGAGAAAGAAGGAAGTCCGCAACTGGTTGCTGTCCGCGCCGTCTCCAGCGCTGGTCGCGATGGCCGCACATGGCCTTTATTACTGGGATATCGCCCCCGGCTGGTCGCGGACAAAATTCGATCGGATGCGCGGAGTTCTTCGCGCAAAGTTCACCCAGCATGAGGACCTTAAGGATCTTCTCTTGTCGACCGGCGATGCTCGCCTAATTGAAAGCGCCACCGTCGATAACGAAGTCAATAGGCTGTGGGGCGAGGTTAACGGCCAGGGACGGAACATGCTTGGGGAGCTCCTGATGGAGCTTCGGGCGAGCTTCCGTGATGAAGTGGACGGCCTAACTCGCAAGGTGGCCTGACTTTTTTACTCAGAATTCGGCTAGGATTGCTCTGACATATTCTGGACCGCGCTCCCGAAAGAGTCCACGCGCGCCAATGTAAGCGCAATTTGCTGCAGCGAGACGCTGACCCGACTTCACGCCCGACAGCACGATTGGAAGCGAAAGCGAGTCGGAAGTACGGACGTCGTTTTGAATGATCATGTCGATGAGACCAAGTGTGACCATGTCGCCCGCGCCGCAAGTGTCCTGTACAACGTCGACGTCCATCGCTTCACACCGATATGTCGCACCATCGTGCCGCACCTCTAAGCCCGATCTTCCAGCGGTAACGATGCTGAATGCCTCGGGCCTTAGCTTCTCGGCCATTTCAGGCTCGAGTCGGTCCACCGAGTATTTAAAAATGTGCGCAACCGACATTGCGCGGTTGAAGAGGTCGAGATCCGACACCTCCGAAGGCTCGAAGTGAACGATCGCACCCCCGGCAGCCGCGGCCTCCATAGCGTCGCAGATCGCATCTGACACCCGATCTGCGTAGAACACAGTGCAAGCAGATACCGCCGGTCGCGCGGGCTCGAGTTCACGCAGTGTGATAGGCTCGTAACCGCCAAATCTCTCGAACGAGTGGGGGCAGACCAACGAGAAACTGTGATCTTTCGACGCGATATCAAGTAGCTCGACGATCACAGGTGTTCTGACTTCATGATCGAGCCAGACGAGCCTCGTGTCGGCTCCGGCAAGACGCAGGTCACGCTCTAGCCGCGCCCCTATGGGGTCGGTCCCAAGGCGGAGCAGAGGTGTCACTGAGAAGCCAAGCATTGCCAGCGAGATCAGCACGTTCCCGCACGATCCACCCAATTCCTCGAAAAGTGGTGCCCGTTCATCAACATGGATTCGGTCTAGCGCGACCAGCCCCGTCCCGACCACTTGGCCATAAGGTCCGCATGTTGAATGCTTGTGGAGGCTCATGAAAGACTCGTGCCGAGGGAATTGAGATCGAACCGAGCATGCCCGTTTTCAGTCCGGAGCGCTCGCAGAATCTGCACTAGCGCGGCGGGGCCCGACGTAACGTTTCCGAATAGCGACCAGCTCCCGCCGAGGTGACCGCACACACCGTCGACGCTCACGCTTGGCGGTCGACCTAAAAGCTCGTTGTCGTTGCCACCCGGCTCGCCGCTATCGCCAATCGCCAAAACCTCATGCTCAGCGCCAATTCGACGATGCATTTCATCGGTGACCGTCGTTTTGCTCGACGACGATGGCAGAATGTCGACGCTGTGATGTGAGCTTAGTACTTTGATTCGACCCTTCGCCACGGCTGGGAATTCTGCCACCAGTGCGGCGAACATCAGTGGGTCGGTCAATTCGCTATGTCGTATCGTTATCTGCACTTCGCCGCGCTTGAGATGGATGCCTGGGGCGAGCAGTGACTGCCCCTCAATCCAGTCGGCGAATGCCAGCAGTTCGGGATTGATCTCCGGCCGATCGTTTTCGACGTCCACGTCCAGCATGCGTACGTGGCCACCATTGTAATAGCCTACCGTAACGGCGTGATGCAGCCGCTCGGGCAGCGCCTTTCTCAGCGCGATGCCTGCGGAATGTCCGCGCCCTGTAGCGAAGCCGATCGCGATCCCAGAATCGGCCAGCCGGATGAGCTCGGAAATGATTTCCCCTGCGGGCGGATCTAGCCGTGACTCTGTGGTGACGACAGTTCCATCATAGTCGAGAAGGATGCCGCCAATGTGAACGCTCGAAAGGCGTTTCAGCCAATTGTTCCGTGCTTCGGTTGCCATGATTGATGGGCAAGTCGGATCGTCGTGGTATTGCACTGCTTGCATTTTATGTCGCACTGCAGGGCAGAGTGTGCAGGCCAATTTGGCAAGGCCGGTGTCGTCGTAGATTGCACCGGCGAAGTTACCATGACCTGGCTTGCCTGGATCGATACCGACGGCGCTGCCAAGGGAACGGACGATTTCGAGGCCATTTGCAATGGAGGTTGCTGTCCTGAATCGGCCAGCATGTCCGAGGTCGATCTCGACCATGCGGACTGTACTCGGAAAGGCGTCTCGAATGGTTGCCCAAATGTCGCGTGACGTGGACGCCGTCACAGCGATAACAAGCATATTCTCTGGGTGCCTGGCTGCCCAGACGTGCCGCCCGTGAGCAAAGTTTCGAAAGTCGGTGCACTGCACCGGCGCGATTGCGGTTTCCCACAACGAGGTCTCGATGAGCGTAGCAATTGTTCGGCACTGCGGGTCGTGCAGGACAACAACAGTGTCGCCTGTACTGATTTCTATGGCAATGGGTGCCGCCGCGATGTGCTCGAACTCATCCGCCAAGTCATTTATTGTTTTAGTCGAGCCGGTGCGCGTCGATAACTTGTCCGCAGCGCCGAGCATGCAAGTTACCATGGCGACGAGCGAATGCGTAGCAAGAAACCCGTCCTTGCGATCCGCCACTGGTGCGACGATTATCCGGGAGCGACTGTCGCTCGCCGCAGTAATGGTTGCGGACCCTGTTGCGTTGACAGTGAGCAATTTCACGCCAGTTGCCGCCGATCTGAGTGCAGCTGTCATCGCTGCGATTGCGTCGGGGTTGTCGGCACCGGCGCTGAAAATCCACACGTCGCTTCCGGATAAGTCTTCTTCCGACACGACGAAATCCATCGGTGTCTGTACTATCGTCTGTCCGTGCCCAAGCGTTGAGCGGCAACGGGCGAAGAACTCTGCCATGATGGCCGACCCGCCCGAGCCAATACCGACTGCAGGCCTGCCAGCACTCTCTTGCAACGCTTCAGCGAGTGCATGAAGCGGTCCGCCGTTTCCAAGACGAACGGTATCGACCAGCGTCGATAGTTTTTCGGCAAAGACTGTCATCAGTGCATTCCTAACAGCAATTTACGAACTTACGACCAGCTTCGACCTCTTATGACCGATGGGCTTTGCGGTGTAGAACTCGACCTATCCACCATTAAACTCATATAAACACACTCGCTGTCGATCACTCGGCTCGGCACCGATCTCAGCCTGCTCTTCGCCCGGTCCTTCCGACAAATTAAAGCGCCCGCCCGAACCAGATGACCCGCCCGACCACGTGCACTTCGGAGCGGTCCATGTCGTTCCACGTCGGATAGGCAGGATTGTCGCTGGCGACGGTGATCTGCCTCGCTCCTGGCTTAATGGCGATGCGTTTGACAGCCAGCACATCGTCAGTGCGCAAGACATAGATGCCATCGCGCAAGCGCGAACCATGGTCCGATGCATCAACGAGGACCTCGTCACCGTCGCTCAGAGTAGGTTCCATTGAATCCCCCAGCACGCGTACAATCGATAGGCTGGCGCTCTTGGCGGGGGTCAGTGCGCGCAGCCAGCGTTCGTCGAAACCGAACCTGGTGTAAGCGTTTTCGCTTGCCGCAATCGCCCCGAACCCGGCCGAGGCCTGCACATCGAGGATGGGGATTTCGACCATTCCGTCGTTGTCGCTCTTTTCCGGGCCACCGAGCACGTGCTCATCGACCCCCAGGAAGGAGGCGAGCATACGGCGATCCTCGGGTTCGAGCGTCTTTGGCGAACCGCGCTTGATGAACTGCTGGATGTAGCTGGGGTTGCGACCGAGCATCCGCGAGATCGCGGCATAGCCGCTTCCCCGCTCACGCAGGAGCCGGTCGAGCTCTTGTCGGACATGTTCCATCGTCTCGCGCCTTCGTTCTGGATCGTAGGATTCTTCCTAGACCTGAGGATGTCTTCCTACTAAGAACATAACAAGAACACAAGTGATTCTTGAACTGATGCGAGTTGTCAATGACCCTCCTGGAACGGATCGAAAACCATCTGAGAGATAACGACATTTCGGCGACCACCTTCGGAAGGGAGGCAGTCGGCGATCCACGTTTCGTGCTTGATCTCAGGAATGGCCGCAATCCGCGCCGTAAAACTGTGTTGCGGTTGGAAGCCTACTTTGCGGAGTGTGGCGCCAACGCGCGTGCATGCCAGTGTGGGAACGACCGCAGCATGGACGGGTGTGCTAGTGAGCAATTCAAATATCGGGCCAATTCGGCTATGGTCGACAGGCTCGAAACTGAAGCACCCCAGAGGGGAGGTCGCTCCGGATCTGGCGAAGGAGACAATCGATGACCAATCCTGACAACTCCCCGCCGCCATCCAAGGAAGACTGGCAGGGCTTTCGCGAGTTCGACCGTGCCATCGCCGAAAACCGGCTGACCGCCTACAGTTGGAAGAAGACCTGGGCCGACCCGTGGGGCAGGGCTGCGACCATTTTGTTTGGGGTGCTTGTGGTTGCCTTCGCAATCTATGTCGTGATCTACGACGGTCTGCTCTAGCTCACCATTCCTTGATTTCGTCAGCCGCTTCCTCGGTGGCCCCGCGAGCATTGCGCGTGCGGCTCTGGAGGTATTCTCCAACGCTATCGACCCGTTCGCCGCCACGGCTTTGCACACGGTCTACAGCGCGGCCGATATCCTCCCGCGCGGATGAGGGGTCCGACAGTCCTCCCGGCACCGAACTCAGACGGACAGACCCGCGGACGTCACCTCTGCTACCCACACTCGGGCGCGAGATCGGTGCGACTGCAGGCAAGGCAAGGTCGCCCTCGATATCGTCGTGAATCCGCTCGGCGTAACTTGCGACAAAGCGCGCCTGCAGTTGCTGTCCGGCTGGGCTCATCTGGAACGCGATGTCGTCGAAGCGCACGGGACCATAATAGTCGCGATTGGCTTCGATCTCCGCCATACCCCATTCGCGATAGGCCTGGCTCAGATTGAGCGTGCCGGCCGCATTGGCGCTTTCGTACCAACTGGCCTGGTCTTCGAGACGGCTGGCGAGTTCCTCGGCGCGCCGGGCTTCGATCGTATAGCTTTGAGCCTCGGTAAGAGAAGTGTTGAGACCCGAGGCGGTTGTCGAGACGAGACTTTCGGAACTGGAACTGGTCTCCCGGAGGAAACCCTCGCGCGTGCTCGACCAGTTGTTGCTCTCGGAAATCTGGCGCAGCGTCGAGAGCAGCCGTGACCGATCCTCCGAAGCAATGCCGATATCGCTGTCAGTCCAGCTTTGCTGGCGTCCCCCACGCAATCCGGCATCGCCGCGAATATTGCCTCGATTCCCGCGCGCACCGATTCCGGCCTCACCATTCAGGAACCAGGACACAGTGATGTCGTCCGAGGCCCGCCGCGACAGCCCGAACTGCTGCTGCAGTGTGCGCGAAGCATTGTCGATCTCACTGAAGGTTGTGCCGATGCTGTCTCCCGAGGAGGTGCCGCTGACGGTCTCGTTCGACTGGCCGGTCGAATAGGCATCGCGCAGCTCGAAGAACCGGGTAACCGCCGAGCTCGTCGATTGCTGCGCAAGGTTCGAATAGGTCTCGCTCTGGCTGCGGCTTTGTCCGGCAATGGTCGAGAGCCTGCTCGAGAAGTCCGATCCCAGTGTCGGTGAGAAGGGATAGCTCGAGGTCGGGACATGGGCGAATTCGGCATCGGGAAAGCCCGTGGTCTGCGTCCCACTATCGCCGAAACTGCGCGTCTGGCCCGCGCCATAGGCGATGTTGGGCGCCAGATTGCCCTGCGCGAATTGCCGCGAAAAGACCGACGAATTCTCAAGGTTGGTGTTGCCGAGCGAGATGTTCCCCGTGCTCGCCTCGCGCGCGGCTTCCTCGGCAGCGCTCTGGCTCGGATTGAGGTAGGAGGTCGCCTGGCCCGAGATGGCCATGGCGCCGCGCGCCACGCCGCCTGCAAGGAACGGAATTGACGCAACGAGATAGCCGGCGAGCACACCGATATCGGAATTTACATCGGACATGCCGGCGAATGTCGCGAGGCTGAGGCCGGTATCGCCGCCGGCAGCTGCGACATCGCTCGCACCCTTGAACATGAGGATCATGTGGAGGATCACGAAGAGCGGCCCCCAGGCGGCAAGGTAGAAGAAGCCGGTCACATAGCCACGCAGCGCAATCGGCCCGGTCCGTGGCATGAGGAAGAGCGGGAAGAGCACCGGGAAGAGAGCGTAGAAGACGACCGTCAGCACCACATTGAGGATGGGCACCCATTTCATCGAATTCTGCGCGATCGAAGAATAGGTGCGCTCGGTCTGGATATCGGCGCGGGTCTGGGCAAAGACATCGATGCTGCCCATGCCGCTTGCTCCGGCAAATCCGTGCATCGCCTGGTTCATGGCGTTGATCGAGAGCACCTGGCGGAAGATATCGCTGGCATTGCTCGAGACGCCAGAGAGGTAGCTGTAGGCAATCGGCAGGTCGGCAAAGAGCTTGGCGCGCGCCAAGGCCTCGGTCTGCCGCGGATAGAGCTGGCGCCCGAAGGCCGTCCCCATGTCGTCGATGAGGCTCGCCCACTGGGCGCCAAGTGTGTTGTAGGCTTCGCGGCAGGTGGTGACGACCGAAGTCACCTCGCCAGTGTTGACATCGCGGATGAGGAAGCGCTGCGCGCGCGCTTCGCTACCCGGGCCGATCGTGGCCCAGATATCGGCGGACTGGCTAAGCTCCTGCATCGAATAGCGGCCCAATAGCACGTCGTAGAAGACGCATTGCTTGAAATGCTCGTCGAGATTGGCGGCGAATTCCGGATCGGAAATGCGCAGGCCCCTGGTCGCCTCCAGGAGCCGTGTGCCGTAGATCATCCCGTTCTTCGAGTAGTTGAGATCGTCGGGCAGGCCGAAGACCAGTTCGGCCGAGCGGGTAAGATAGTCGCCCGCCTGGCTGGTGAAACTCGCCATCAGCGCAAGGCCCAGCGGGACATTGGCGACTTCTGCAGGCGCGAGGCTCGGATTGACGCGGTCGGTGACATGGACGTCCATGCGCGGCACCATCAGGCACATGTAGATGAGCGTTGCGCCGAGAAACCAGTTTACCCAGGCGCGCCAGTCCTGGTTGAAGGCGAGCACGATGACGCCAAGCCCCATGCCCATGACCAGCGCAACCTGGATCAGGCTCTTGTAGCCGCCTGCGCCGGTCCAGGCGGCGACCGCGTTGAAGACGTTGACGAGATATTCGCCGCCGCCAACCGTGTAGACTTCGACCATGGGACTACCTTTAAGGAACGATCGAGCGTGACTGGATGCCGCGCGACCAGTCGAGTGCGGCAGCCATCGAGGGCGACATCGAAGCAGCGAGCATGTTCTCGATCATCGCGGTCTTCTCGATGATCTGGACGATGGCGGTCACGCGCGCCTGTCCGGTCGCCTGCCGACTGGCGAGCTGGTTCCTGACCTCGGCAACCTGCGCGCGCCAGAGCGTCAGCTTGGCTTCGTCCGCAGCGATGAAACTCGCCATCGAGCGGCTCGCTTCGGACGAAATCCGCTCGAGGATCGCATGCAGCAGGTCGATGCTGGTAACCTCGGCGAGCGTCGCACGATCGTCGGTCGCCATGCCGCGGCCATAGGCGGCCTGGACGGTGAGAATCTTGTACAGGGGGAGCGAGGCAACCTGCAGCAGTTCGATCTCGGCAGCGCCGATGGCAGTGTCCTCGCGAATGGCTTCGACCATGTTGCCGATCATGGTCGCGACGCGCGGGCGGATTGCTTTCGCCGATGAAAGGCTCAGCTGCTGGAAGGTGGGGTTGAGGCAAAGATCGGGCTCGGCGCAGCGGAAGACCTGGACACTCTGACCCTGCGTCCCGTCGAGCAGCGCCGTCACCAGCGTCGAAGAAGCATCACCGGCAAAAGGCACGAAGCTGCCCGAACCATCGTCGCTCGGCGGAACGTAAATCACCGTGCCAATCAGCGTCATCGCATATTCGGCGAGGTCGCGATCGAAGGTGCCGCCGGGATTGAAGAAGGCGCTCTCCTTGAGGACATGCCAGGTGTAATTGCGCGGCACGCCGGGATTGACGTCCTCGAAGTCGGTGCCGCCGGCATTGTTGGTGCTTTCACGCTGGCCGCGCGTGCCGCAGCCATGCTTAGCGGCCGCATAGTCGGTGAAGATGCCGGTCGAATTGCCGATCGCTTCGCAGATCGCCTTGTCGGCAAGGTCGCCCTGTGGCCAGACGCCGCCGACGAGGCCCTGCGCCATTTCGCAGGAGTTGATCGACAGCTCGTTCATGAGCTGCGCCTTCTGGCTAAACTCCTGCATGATCTTGTTGCACTCGGGGCAGATCGTGTCGATCGCGAGGCTGAAGGCAAAGCCCACCGCATTGTTGGCGACGGCTTTGAGGAGCGCGACCATTTCGCTGGCATTGATAAAGGAAAAGGAGCCGGCAAAGATATCGATCCCGCCGCAGCCAGCGCGTGCACGTGGCAGCTGGAGATTGGCGATGTTGGTGGTCTTCTGGGGAAAGCGGGTCCAGACATTGCCCATGGAGTAATAGCCTGCCGACTGGCCTTCGAAGGCAGTCGGGCCAGTGACATTGGCGGCCGCGCCCATGTCATCCATGAAGCGGTCCATGCTGTTGCCGACATCCTGTGCCGATGCGGCAATCGGTGCCGTGATCATGGCGAGCGCGCCCAGCGTGAGTGCTAGTTGTCCGATCCTAGTAGTCATGGCCGGCTTCCCTGGTGGTGAGGAGGTAGATGCGGTCCTGCAGTTCGTCGGCGGAGAGCACGCCGTAGCCGATCGGGATCGGGCGGCGGGTCTCGCTGTCCCACAGCACGACCGCAGGGGTGATACCGGGCTCGAGGCCCATGCGCGGACGCTGGCCGTTCTCGACCGTGTAGTTCGGGAAATGCCGCGAGGGTCCGCCATCGGTCGAGATCGCGCGCACGGTGATGCGCCAGCGCTCGGCGACCGATTTGACGATCGGGCTCATGACCTCGCAGGCGCCGCAGGTCTGAGCGAAGAAGTAGAATAATCCGTAGCGCTGCGAGAGCCGCGCCATGACAACGTCGCGCTCGGCAGCGCGCGCGTCCTGCCATTGTCTTTTGGCGAGCGCGCCGACTGGGCGTTCGAGCGTGTAATCGAGTGCGGGATCCTGCCACAGCGCGCGCTGCCAGACATCGGAGAACAGCGAGGCGCGATCGAGTTGCTCGCGCTGGAAACGGATATAGGCGGTGACGTTGGCAGGCGTGGGATAGAGGATTGCCTGCGCTTTCAGCTCGCGCAGCTCGCCGGTGATGGCGTCGAGTTCTTCGGCGGCGCTTGTCGCCGGGATCGAGGTTGCCTCGTCCTCGTGCGGCTCCGGCTCGGGGTCGATGCAGTAGAACCAGTAACCGAGCTGCCGCTCCTCGCAGTAGAGCGTATCGGCAGTGTTGGTACTGGCCTGGGCCTCCTGCGCCATGGCAGATTGGCCGACGCCCGGCATGGTCATGGACAGCACCAGCGCGAGGCCGATGAATTGGGCGGCACGGCGCATCACGGGTTGCTCCTTGCGTAGTAGTCTTCGATTTTCTGCTGGATGAGCACGCTGGTCTCGAGTTCGTCGGGCAGGCGCGCTGCCTCGGTGAACTCGGCATAGACTTCGGAAAAATCCATCTGGCTCAAATCGAGTTGCGCGAACTCGTCGAGCGTGAAGCCCTCGCACTGCTCTTCCTTCGGCGCGTCCCAGGGCTTGGGCAGTTGCGCTCGGCCTTGCTCCTGCAGGATCCGCGAGAGCTTGGACTCAAAGCAGCAATAGGCCTTGCGCTTGGTGAGGCAGACGCCGAGGAACTTGTCCGAGCAATAGGTCCCGACATAGGCGCACAGGCCCTGCGCATCGCGCTCATGCAGCAGCACTTCCTCGCGGTCGCAGCCCAGTGTCACGAGCAGGCTGATCCCCGGAATAAGCGGGAAGCCCTTGCCCTTGCAGCAATTGAGAATGCCAAAAACCTTGGACGAGCAGGTATTGCGCGTACCTCTGAAAAGCGTGAGCGTGTCGGGATCGAACTCGCCGCGCGCCTGGTTCATCGCGTTTAGGGCAACGACTGCATCCTTGAACTCGTCATTGGCGGTGCGCTCGATGGTCTCGCATGAGCCGTCGATGCAATAGACATCGCCATCGCAGATATATTGCGCAGGCGCCGAGCCATCGGGCGGCAGGGCGCATTCGTAGAGCCGCTCGCTGGTCTGGCAGGGTGTCTCGTCGGTGAGGCATTCCTCGCGCAGGAAGCGGCATTCGGGATTGGCTTCGATTTCGCCGCAATCATTGCCCGACACCGTGTCGAGGCACTGGTAGTCGCGCTGCCACTCCCAGCAGTTGCGGGTGATCGAAACACCATCGACCACGCGCGTCTGCGGACTGGCATCGGTGCAGGTCTCGGTCATTTGTGAGCAGGTAGAGGCCTGGGCAAGCGGCAGGCACTGGCTGTCATCGAGCCGGACATCGACCGTCCGGGTGGTTGTTACATCGTCGGGCGCGAAGCCACCAATTTGTTCGCCACAGCGGAAGCGGTGGACTTCGATCATGTTCTGCCCGCGGCAGGGAATGCTCGAGAATCGCGGCAGCTGGTAACAGGGCACCAAAGCGGTCTGGTAGAGGTGGCAGCTGCCGCCGGTATAGTTCGTGCACGACCACTTGCCGTTGTCGGGCGCATTGTTGGGCAGGCAGTAATAGTCGTATTCGCTCGTTGTAGTGACCTCGGGCACGAGGCTCGCCGTGCAACTGGCGTCGACAAGTTCGCCCGAGGTCCCGCTGTTACAGGTGGCGATATAGGTGCCTGCCGAGGCCGAGCCCGGCGGCAGTTCGACGCACTGCCCCTGGCTGCCGCCGATCGCCATGCCGCTGGTATAGTTGAGCGGCGCATCGCTGATGGCGCCCGCGCGCGCGATCACCGCCTCGATCTCGGTGGGATCGAATCGCGCGCGGCGCGCGAGGCTCTCTTCCATCGCCCGGTAGCCTTCATGGACCTGTGCTGCGCTTCGTGAACTGCTTTCGATCCGGTCGGGATCGTCGGCCAGCGTCTCAAGCCCCTGCACGCCATTTGGATCATAGTTCGGAAGGCGATTGGCATCGACCGGGGCGGAAGTGCTGCTTCGCGCGGTCTCCAGGAGATCGCGTGCGGTCTCCTTGCCATCGGCGCGCGCGGCATCGGTCGATTGCGACAGGGCGCTTCCCGGCAAGGCGAGGGCCAGCAGGCAAGCGAATAGAGGTGCCAATTTCATGGCCGGGCTCCTTCAAGCTGGGTGAGGTGATGGCGGGCAGCAGTGGCCCCCGGACCACCGCCTCCGGCAAAGGTCTCGAGGACGTAGGCGACGCTGACATTGCCCGCGAGGCGGTCGTGCGGGGGCACCTGGCTGGTGCAATCGAAGCCGTCGCAGGGGCTGAAATCCCCGCCGAGCATGACGAAACTCGGCGCGGCCTCGATATCGAAGGCACGGAACAGCCGCGGGTCGATCCCGAGCGCGCCGGTATCGCTGCCGTCGCTCCAGATCGCTGCGAGGCGGCGCTTGAAGAGATCGGCATTGCCCTCGGGAAAGCCGCGCAGCACGGTGACACCGCCCGCGCGCGCCATGTCCTGCACCAGCGTCTTGAGCGACGCTTCTGGCATGGAGAGCGAGGCAAAGGCGATGAAACGCGGGCTGGTTCCCAATGCGCTTCGCTCGGCGGCAGCCTGGTCGCGCACCATGGCATCGAAATCGAGTACCTCGCCCGAGCTTTCTGCTCCGACGCTCGCGACATAGGCTGCGCGATTGCCTTGCGCCTCGCCTTGCGTTGTCCGCGCGTCCTCGACGAGCGTCTCGGCGCGATTGCGCACACTGGTTGCGAGCGCTTCGGCATCTTCGGTGAACTCGCCCGCACGCGCACGGATGTCTTCGAGATCGAGCTCCGGGTCGGTATCCTGCGCGGCGACGGCAGCGAAGCCTGCAGCGGTTGCCAGCGCAATGGCGACGAGAAGGGGGAAGGTGTGTTTCATAGCGCGCAGCAATTCCTCTTGCGCCAGACGAGGTAGCCCATGTCCTCGCCAATGGCGGGAATGACCTGTCCGGGTTCCTGGAGCGTGGTGGAGGCACCAATCGGCGGGCAGGCATAACGGCCCGAGGTCGCCGGATTGGGGTTGGTCATCTGGAAGCGGTATTGCTGCTTCCTCATCACCGGCATGAGGTATTTGCCGCACAGGCCCGCGCTGCCCATTGTCCCCCAGGAGACGAGTTCGCGGTGAAGCTTGTAGGCAAAGCGCGAGAGCACCAGGCGCGAAGCCTGCACGTGTCCGATCGAGGCCGAGACATTGCCGTTCATCGGGTACATCGAGCCCTGGCAGCCAGCGCACCAGAACATCTCGTCGAGCGGCAAATTGGCGGTCGATGCGGCGCAGTCGGCCGCGCAGGCAGCCAAGGCCAGCGGGTTGGCGAAGAGCACGGCTTCGGGGTTGATGATCGCGGTGAGTTCGGAATCCTGCCACAGCGGATCGATCTCGGAGATGTAGAGAATGTCGATCGAGCCGGGTTCGAGACAGAGGAAATCGGCGACGATCTCCATCCAGTAGATCAGCGGATAAGCGTACCAGTGGACGTGCCAGCTCGAATAATACTGGCTTGCCCCGCCGATGGCCGAAGGACCCGAGATCGAGCGGAAGCCGATATCGAAGCCGGGATCGAGCTTGGTGCCGCCGAGGTTGACGAAGCACCAGGGCTTCATGCTGACATCGGCGAGACGCACCGGCTCCCAGAAGCCCATGGCGATGCCGGGGCGGATGCCACACAGGCATAGCGGCAGGTCGGGATTGTCGGGATCGGGGCGGTTCGAAGGCCAGATATCGAGCGCACCGATCGAGATCGGGAACAGGCACGACCAGCAGATATCGGTGATCGGATTGACGAAGCTGCCGGTGCATTTGCCCGGCTCGCCGCCTGCAGCGGCAGGTGTGGCGAGGGCTAGCGAGACTATCGCGAGAGCTGCGGCAAGGAGTTTGCGCAAGGTGCTCATTGGTCCGCCTCCGCCTTGGCGGGCAGCGCGATTTCGCTGACCTCGAGCTGGCGTCCCTGTTGGCGCACGCGCGCAGGTACGGCGGTAATGCCGAAACGCTTGGTCAGTATTCCCTGCTGGTCGAAATAGAACCGCCGCTGTCTTGCGCGCATCAGCTGCAGCGGCGCGCCGCTTACGAGGATCAGCTTGGGTTGGCCTTGCTGGCGCAGCGCCCAGGCGAGCTGCTCGGCATCGTCGCCATCGAGGAACAAGAGATCGGCACGCAAAGAAACGCTGTCGAGCGGATTGACGCGGGTTCCCGCGGCATGGATGAGCTCACCGCGCGCGCCCCTGATATCCTGCTGCAAGGCAATGGTCGGATCGAAGACCCACGAGCGGCTTTCGCGGGCACGCGCAATCCCGGCGACGGGCGCGGGGCGTTCGACGCGCGCGAGCGTGCGGCGCTTCAGTTCGTCGTTGAGCCGCGCGGTCTCGCCAGAGGCTTCCATGCTTGTGAGCCGCGACTCGATCTGTTCGAGGAGGTCGCGTTCCACCACGGGGAAGACGGTGCCGCGCTGACCGTAGTCGCGGGCCTGGGCGGTCGCGGGAAAGAAGGACGCAAGGGCGAGAATGAGAAGGGCGCGGCGCATCACAGGATCGCCTTTCCGCTGCCGAGGATCTGGCCCCGGCAGACAAAGCCGATCTCGCCGTAGCGGCTGTCGAACCCGCGCGGATGATCGGTCCCGACATAGAAGCAGTTGTCCGGCACTGGTCCTGCGGGGCCGCGCGTCAGCGTGATGCCGAGCCGGGTCCGGGCGAGCCGCGTCGCCACTTTCTCACCATTCACGAAGACCTCCATGCCATGATGGCTCACCACATCGCCCGGCAGGCCGATCACCTTTTTGCCGAACATTTGCGGGTCTTCCCCGAAATGCTTCGCAACGAGCACGCTTGCGGGCGGCTTGAAGAAAATGAGGCTGCCGCGCTCGATCGGGGCGGCTTTGTCGAGCCAGAAGGCCCAGTTGGGTAGGCTCGGACTGGCATTGATGAGGAAGGCATGGCTCTTGCTGAAGGCATCGATTGGCGCCCAGGCGAGCGGCAATGCAACGAGACCGCACAGCAGGCCGACGCGCTTCCAGTTGAAGAAGTGCCTCATGGCTGCGCCTCTTCATTGAGCTTGCCAGCGATGCGTTCTTCGAGGTCGGGCGTCACGTCATCTTCGGCACCCGCGAGCACGGCTTCTGCCACCAGGACAACCTTGCCTTCTGCGGCGTATTCGTCGAGCACCGCGGTATAGGCTTCGACGAAAGCGCGGCCGGCCTCCTCAGTGGTGACCGGGTCGGCCTCCGCGCGTGCTGCGGCATCGACAAATCCCTTGATCGTGTCGGCCAGGCGCACGGTGACGATTTGGGGAGGATTTTCCTGTGTTACGGTTCGGGTGATCCACCCGGCCCACAACAAGACCCCAACTATCGCCAGCATGCGAACAATGCTTATGGCGAGCGTGGCAAAGCCCGGACGATCAGTCATGCGGCATCTCCTTTTCGAGGCGTGCTGCAAGCCGCCGAAGGAAGGTGGGGAGACGAACCAATGTGAGCCCGCCAACAAGCCCGATGAAGGCGAGTTGCAGGGCACGGCTAAATGACAACCGGTCCCATGGCGGTGCGCTTGCATAGTGGTCGGCAAGGTTGCCGAGCTGGGCGAACAGCAAGCTCAGGTCCCATCCTGCAAGAAGCAGGAATACAAACAGCGGCAGGCCGAGTATTGTAAGCAAAACGCTCGCGGCAAAGATGGACGCCTCGATCAGAACCAGGCAGGAGCCTTGGACCATTTGTTTGACGGCAACCTTGGGTTTCGGGATCTCGGTGCGCTCGATCCGATCGAGCATGGTTTCGACATCGAAGCACATCATGCCTCTCCTTCCACGCCAGCAACGAGCGCGATGGCCTTGTCGAGCGGCATGCCGTCTTCGACATGGGTGTGGATTGCAGCGTAGGTGTCGGGATCGGAGGAGAAGATCGTTGCCGAGAGCGGGTCGAGCACGAGCCGCCCGACCGCTTCGACCTCGGGGCCCTTGATGTAGAGCTCGCTGTATTCGGACCCCGAGCGCTTCAATGAACGGATCAGCGTCTCGGTGCGGTCGTCCATGTCGAGCCGCGCTTCCTTGCGGAAATCGGCGATGGTCTCGGGCTTCTGCTGGAGCACCAGCATCCAGTCGCTGTTTTCCAGCGCAGCACGCGCGCCGTCGGACTTGTAATAGTCGTTGAGCGACTGGGTGGCAGTGGCGAGCGCGCCGCCATATTTGCGCGCCGTCCTGGCATAGGTCTCGACGAACTCGCCCATCGAGCCGCCCTTGAGCATGGCCCAGGCCTCGTCGATCAGCAGCAGTTTCCTGGTCGACCGCGATGAGCGCGTCATCGCCTGGCCGGTCATGAACATGATCGCCGAGAGGACCACGCTCCTCAATTCCTCGCGGCTAGCGAGGTCGCTCATCTCGAAGACGGTGAAATCGTCGTCGAAGGCAAAACTGGCCTTGCCAGAAAAGAACCCGGCATAGCTGCCGCCGCGGCAGAAGGGCGCGATGGCGAGTGCAAGTTCCTTGCCGGTCTCGTTCTCGCCTTCGTGCAAGGCATGGGCGACATCGTCGATCGATCCGCCACTGCCGAGGCTCGCCCAGACCTGCGAAATCGCCTTGTCGATAAGGCCGCGTTCGGTGTCCGAAGGCGCGGTGCTTGGCCGCGCCATCTGCCCGACAATCGCTTTCACCATGGCGAAGCAGTCGAGGCGGTAGTCTTCGTCTCCTTCCGCGCGGGCATCGTCGATCAGCGAGAAGGGATTGAGCGAAAACCCCGAGGCGAGCGTGAACTCAACAAAACGCCCGCCCTGGAGCTTCACCGAATGCTCGAAACTGCGCCCGTCATCGATGACGACGACCTTGGCGCCCGCACCGCGCAGGGCTGCGCAGAGTTCCTGCAGCAGGACCGACTTGCCCGAGCCCGATTTGCCGCAGATGGCAATATTGTGGTTGCCAGCCCCATTCTCGAACGGCGACCAGAAGAAGGGCTGGCCGCGCCTGCCGACGAGCAGCAGGTGCGGGACGGGGCCGCCCAAGTACTCGCCCTGCATCGGGGCGATATTGGCGGCCGTGGTCGACAGCATGGTGCGAAGGCGCTTGAGGCGCGTCATATCCGCTGCGAGCCCGTCGGCAAGGCTCAGGGGGAAAGCGGCTACCAGCCCCTGCAATTGCAGAAAACGTTCGTCGGCCAGATCCCAGCCTGCTGCCTTGTAGATCGCCTTCACCACGCGTTCGTGGGCATCGCCTTCGCCGAGCGGCGAATAGGTGGTGAGCCCGTAGAAGAGCTTGACCAACTTCTTGCCTTCCTGGAGCTCTGCCTGGACGTGCTTCCATTCAGCCGATTGCTCGCCAAGGCGTGGCAGGAAGCGCGCGCTCTTGGTATCGGCGAGGCTGGTCGTGCGCATGAACTTGTAGCCTGCACGCGCGGCGGCTGCTTCCTGGTCGGGATAGACGAGGCACAGCATGGTCGCTGCAGGGCAGGGGAAGCGCAGCTTGTCGGTGAACATGTCGCCGATCAGCCGCGCGCATTCCCACGGCGCCCAGCGTTCGGGCGCAGTGCGGAAGGCATAGTTGCGCAGGTCAAAGCGGTCGGGATAGCAAGCGCCGACCTGCGGCACGCCTTGCCGGTCGCGTCCGGTCTCGCGGAAACGCTCGGTGCGCAAGATCAGCCGGTCGTCCTCGACCTCCAATTCGATGTCGCGGCGGATCGCCTGGACATCCAGGGTCTCGTGGGGGTTCCAGTCGATCCGATCAGGCTCGCGCGCTGTGGTAGGCGAGGTCAGCTCGTCGATCAGCGCGAGGAGGCCTGCCGGTTCCAGCGGCGCGGCATGGAGGCCCAGCGAGTGAAGCATGCCGAGAAGGCCCTCGCGGCATTCGGTGAGTTCAGCATCGGTGATGCTGCCGGGCACCGGCACGCCCAGGGAGACGACCAGACGGCTGCTGCGGGCATGGAACGGCGCATGCGCGCTCCCCGATTGCCAGACGAGATCGTAGAACCGGCTCGTGCGGGCCCGCGCAATGGCTTCGTAGATCCCGCCCTGCTCGTAGCGGGGGGCGAACCAGGGTCCGACGACATTGCCGATCCTGGGTGAGGAGAAGTTGAGCACCTGCAGGCAGGCACCGGGCGGCAGGCCTTCGGAGAAGAACTGGCCAAGGATCTCGCCGGTACGCTCGTCCGCGCCGACCAGCGGGGTCACTTCGAGCACGAAGCCTTTCGAGGCACGGTTGCGGTAGAGCCCCGCACGTTCGTCGTAAACGCGGTAGGGCAGCCAGTCCGAGAGCATGTCGAGCGCGAAATGCGCCGCACCTGTCTCGGCACGGTCGGTATCGGCGAACAGGCCTGCCATGAGCGCGTCGCGCGCGGCGGCAAAGGAGAGATTCATTCCTCGGCTCCTTGGGGTTCAGGAGGGTGGGGCACCCGGTCGGTTGTCATGGGACCGACGGGTGCCCCGGTTTCCGGCGCGACTGCGCCGGGCGAGGCCGGAACGGGCTGCCAAGGGGGGAGTGGCATTTCCGGCGCTTGCTCGGGTGTTTCAGGATGGTTTGCGGTGGCTGACCTTCCGACATCGGCAATCGAGTTGCCAATCGCACGCAGAACCTCGCCCGTGCGCTGCGGCGCGCGCCAGCTGGCACTTGCCGGTTCGGGCAGGGTCACATGGACCACGCGCGCTTCGTGCGTCCGGCCTGCTTCGTCGCGCCAGGGGGCGAGCACGATCCGCAGGCTCTGGCCATTCCCGCTGGCGGTCGATGCTCCGGCCACCAGCGCGGTGCTCGGCTGCGCATCGATCCCTGTTGCGGCTGCATCGATCAGCGTGGTCGGCGCGCATGACCCTTCGGGCGCGCGGCAGGCGAAGTCGCCCGACACATTGCCGCCCAGCGTCGAGCAGCCGCCCGTAAGCATCAGAAAGGCCAAGCCCGGTGCGCGCAAGTGCGAGAGCGCGCTCACTTGCGTTGCTCCTTCGCAGGGGCCGCAAACTCGCGCAGCGTGGCCGCATCGCGGTAGCCGTGAAGCACTGCGCCATCGCTCGCACGAACGATGACCGGGGTGCCGCCAAAGCCGTTGGCACGCGCGAAGGCCTCGTTGGCATCGAGCCCACGCGTTTCCGCACAGCTCGCGCCGCTCGGATCGAGTGCTCCCTCATAGGCCTGGTGAAGCGCGCGTCCCGGATCGCTCGCGCAGATCACGGTCTCGGCAAGGCGGCGGCTTTGAGAGCCGAGGATGGAGATCGGTCGTTCCTCGATCCAAACACCCGCCTTGCCGAGTTCATCGACCAGGCGGCGGCAATAGCCGCACTGGAAATCGGAGAAGACGATGAGCTTTGGACCCTTTTTGTTCCCCCAGTGAATTGCCCCTTCGGCGGGCAGGGTAGAAAGATCGACTGTGTCGACCGCAGGCGCGCTTGCGGAATTTTCGTTTGCAGACGGCTTGGCGCGGGCTGCACCTGCGGCGATCAGGTCGGGGTTGAGTTCGAGCAGCCGCGAGGCGGTGACATCGCGCCGCTCTTCCATGTCGTAGAGGCGCCCGACCAGAAGGTAGCGCGCGCTCTTGTCGATATAGAACAGCGTCTCGCCCGAGACGACTTCGCACCAGGGACCAAACCTGTCGCAGGCGATCTCGTCGATCGGCGTCTTGGGCAAGCGCAGTTGCAGCGCCTCAGCGACCTCGCTCGCCAGATCCTGCGCGGTTGCCGGCATGGCGGTGACCGCGCTGACGCCTACGGTCAGGACAGCGGCTGCGCTGCTGGCTGCAATGGCGACATGGGCAAAGCGCGCCTTGAGGCCAGGCTGGTTCTCGGAAAAGTTCATTGGGGTGTGCTCCTGACATGGACGCCGTCGAGAAAGACGATCTCGACCTCGATGCCGGTCGGCATCTCGACGACTGGTTGGTATTGTTCGGCGCGTTCAATCAGATAGCGGCTGACCGTATCGGCCGCTTCGCCCGCGCCCTGGCCGATGCCGCCTGCAAGAATGTCGGTCGGCGAAAGCGCCTCCCGCTGGCCATTGGCTCCGACCTGGCCGGTGAAGATGCCGTTGGCATTGGCCGAGAAGCCGCGCCCGAACCCGCCGACGATCCCGGCGAGCAGCGCTTGCGATACGAGGCTACCTTCGCGGCTCACCACTCGGCCGCGCACGCCCGACTTGCCGGCAAAGGCGATGAAGCCCTTGACCTCGGAGACCGCGTAGCGGCCGCCGGGCTGGGCGCAGGTCATGCGCACCAGCTGGACATAGACCTTCTCCGCCGAGAGATCGCCGCGCGCCGCGCCATTGACGAGACAGCCGGTGATGTCGGTCGACAAGAGCTGGTTGCCGCGCATGACCGAGCGCGCGGGACCGGTGATGCGCAGCACCACGGGGAGCGGATCGGTCTGGCTGGCTACGCCGGTCGAGGCATCGACCCCGACGATCACGCGAGCGGGCGCATAGGAATTGGGCGGCAGGTAGTCGCGGCTTGCTTCAAGCATCAGCGCCGGCGTGCGCTCGGCATTGGTGGGCCGCGCACTCGTCGGCGTGCGTTCGCCGAAGGTCAGCATGTCGAGCCCGCCGGGCCGCGCAGCATGAGGAATGGCATTGCCATTGCTTTCGCCGGGCGCTGTCACGCCGGGCCCGTAAGCGGGTGGTGGCATGGCAGGTGTTGCAGCCACCGCTTCGCGCGAGCGTTCGAGTTCGCCCCTCAGCGCTGCGTTCTCCGCCGAGATCGCATCGATCGCGACCTGGCCGTCGCTCATCATCCGCGCGTTCTCGGCGCGCAGGGCTTCCAATTCCTGCTCGATTTCCGGTCGCGGGAGCTGGGTGTCCTGCAGGTCCTTGATCGCGCGGCCCTGCGCATCGAGCCGGTTGCCATAGGTGGCGACGAACTCGCGCTGCGACAGGTTGCGATTGACGAGCCCGCCGGTGTCGATGCTGGCAACGCTCTCGCTGTCAGCCGACGTGCTGTCGTCATCGTCGAGGATGAACCAAGCCCCGGCCAGCAGCGCCACGCCGCCAATCCCTGCAAGCAGCAGCTTCTGCCGCTGCGCGATACTGGCGTTGAGATTGCGCCGCGTATCCTTGCGCCCAGAATCCTTGTGCCCAGTATCCTTGGGTCCGCTGGGGCGGGGTTCGCTCTTGTCCCTGGTGTCGTCTGCGTCGGCCATTATTCGAGCCCTCCCGCGGCAAAGACAAGGAAGGCGCTGGTCGCTTCGCCGGGAGCAAGGCTTTCGCGGCCATAGGCAAAGGCGAGCGCACCCGCAGGAGCTTCGCGCTCGCCGGCAAGGTCGAGCGGTTCGCCGCCGAGATTGCGGATGAGGAAGCGCTGGCCGGTAAGCTCGGCGCCGTCATATTGCGCGACCTGCTGAACTTCGATGGAACCGGTGCGGCGCGGACGCGACAGTTCGGCGCGCGCGGCAAAGCCGGGCAGGACCGCATCGCTCGCCATGGCCTCGATCAGCCGGATGGCATTGTCCGAGGGACTTGATCCTGCCTGCCACTCCTCGGCTTCGCTGCGTGCAAGCGCGGGGTTGGTGATGAACAGCTGGGTCGCTTCATTGCCGTCCAGCCGACAGGCGAACTTGTAGACATGGCCCGCCTGGCTGGTGGCGAAGAAATTGATCCGGTCCGATGCATATTGCGGCGGGACCGAGATATAGATATCGCCGCGCACCGGCTCGTGCGTCACCTGGAAATCATTGTAGGGAAAGCCGCTGGCGATCTTCGAGACATTGGCAAAGCCGTCCTCGATGAGCGCGATACGGGTGAGTTCACCTCGCGCCAGTTCGCAATCGATCGTCGAGCCATCGCTCGCCTCGATGAACTGATCGGCGAGCGCGGGCGTGGGAACGAGCGCAAGGCCGAGCGCGGTCAGGCCCGCGAGTTTGAGCGCGACATCGCGGCGCTGCTGTGCGCCCACGCTGAAGATTGCGAAACCCGTTGCGGCAAGCGCGGCCGATGCGGGATTGCTGAGGAGGTTCATTGGTCCTGGTCCTCTGGAGTTGAATTCTGTTCGAAGCCGGTGAGCGCGAGGCTGAGACCGCGTCTTGACCAGCGGAATGTGAAGCTGCGCTCCTGGCTGGCGATCACCTGTGCGCCGACAAAGGTCTTGAGCGTGCCGCTGACCGTCGAGATCAGAGCCTTGGTGTCGACCTCCATCGTGCGGATGACGAAGGCCTGGCTGATGTCCGAGCCGCGTTGCTCCTCGACGATGGCCACCAATTCGGCCTTGAGGCGTCCGTGCGCTGCCGGATCGGCGACTTTGAGGATCTGCTCCATCCAGTAGTCGAGGCTTTCAGGCGCGCGATTGAGGAGCATCAGCGCGGTGTCGCGGGTAACGAGCTCGAGATAATGCGCGTCCACCCCGCCGCTCGAGACGGTGAGCGTCTCGGCCGTGATCGGCACCAGTACGACCGCCTCGTCACCGGTGACCGCGGCACCGATGCCAATGAGGCTGGTGACGCCAAGCACCCCTGCAAGAGCGGCAAAGCGGTTGCGCTGCGCGAGGTGGCGCTGGGCCTGTTCGTGCGCGAATTCGGATTGCATCGGTGTCCTCCCCTCAGCCTGCAAGCAGGCGGCAATGGGAGGGCGGCGTGGCTTTCAGTCCGAGGAATGACCCCGGCAGGTACCAGTAGGCAGCATGCACCAGCTTCGCGCCCTTGTTACCTGACTTCGCCTTCCGCAGGCCGAACCAGGCTATGACCGAGAGGCCAGTGCCGATGATGATGTGCTGCGTGAGGATGCCCCAGGCGAAGGGGATCAGCATCCCTGCGAACTCGTCCACGGTCCAGAAGCCGATAAGCTCCGGATCGTCGAGCCGCCGTGGAACAATATACCTGTCGGCCATGCCGCCCTCCCGTCGTTAGACCTTGCGACCAGGGGTTCAGATGGTCGCGGTCACGACAGAGGTGACGATCGGAACGCCGGTGCCGACACCGATCCCGACGCCGACGGGCACGGCAACCTGGCCGAGCGCGAAACGTCCCGAGGCAAGCGCAATCAGGCCGCCTGCCAGCGAGAGCACGGTGATGATCTTGCCGCCCGAGCCTTCGAGGAAGTCGGTGAACATGGTGAGCGCCGGATCGAAGGTCGTGTCGGCGCCGGCATAAGCAGCGCCTGCGATGGCGAGCGCCAGCGCTGCGGGCGCCATGTAGTCGCGCATCCGAGGGGCCGAATGGGTCAGGGTCTTGGTGGTCATGAAGGGAAACTCCGGTTGGTTGATCGACAACAGCGAGCTTTGTCGTTCTCTGTATGTTCTTTCCTTCAACCGGAGCGGTGATGTAGGAAATGGGGCGGCGCGCAATCGCGGCGCCTGACCAAGCAAAAAGCGACAATTCGCGCGGGTGAGGCGAGATTTTGGGCCCTGAGGAACGGATCTCGCGCACCGGTGGCCGGATTCCGCGCGCAGGCTGCCGGATTTTGCGATTTTGCTGCCGGATTCTGCGCGAATCATCAACGCACAGCGATTCGCTCCCTCCTATATGTTTCTTATATGTTCTTTTCGTTTTCCTACATTCGTCCTTCGCCCTAGCTCTTGAGTCGAACCTTGAGAGAAAATGGAAGGGAGTCGTTGGTGGCTGACGAAACAGAATACTCAGAGGAACATACGCGCCTGGGATTGGCGCGCCTGTTGACTGCGGCAGTGGATGCGAGCGGGCGGGCCAAATGCGATGTTGCTGCTGCGGCGCGACTTCACAAGGATACCCTGCGGCGTGTCTTGCAAGGCGAGCGTTCGGCCACTCTGGGTGAAGCTCTGCGCATACTCGGAGCAAGCCGGGCCGCACCGCGAGCACACCTGCTGCTGTTCCTGGTTTGCGGCGAAGACCAGGCAATCGACTGGCTGCAATCTGACCTCGCTGAATTCTTCGAGGAATTCAGCGCCGAGTTCCCGCAAGCGTTGCATCGGTCCCTGGGTGACAGCGTAAGCGATGTGAAATCGCGTTGGGCAAAAGGAACGGCGAACCGGGTCGCAAGGATGCTTGCCGATCACATCAATGAGCTCGCACGCAAAGACCAGTTTCTTGAAACCTTCCTCTCTGGTGAGGAGGAAATCGCGCGTGCCTGAGGCGCCAGACACTGATGGCGTTGGCACTGAGAAGCCTATCCGCTTCATCCGCATCAAGGAGGTTCAGTATCGCACTGGGCTTGGGCGCGCTACAATCTATCGGTGGATGGCACAGGGCCGGTTCCCCAAACCGATCCGTTTGGGTGGTCACGCCGTGGCTTGGGTGGAAGCCGAACTTGAAAGCTGGCTGGCGGGCAGAATCAGTTGAGCGTTCTCGCTGAACTGCATCGACCCCATCTTAACTCAGAAAATAGTGCTTTGCCTCAAATCGCTCAGGAAGCTCTGTTCCCAGATGCGCCGCGGCTGAACGCTCGGCAGTTCGGCAAATGGCATCGAGCGGGAGTCCATTCGGCGTGGTGCCAAAGGGATGAGCGAGTTCCTCGGTCACCTCAGCAAGTCCAAGAAAGACATAGGCTACGATTGCAACGAATACTGGTGTCATCCATCCACTAGAATCGAACAACGCCAGTGGAAGGGTCAAGCAATAGAGGTAGGTCGTCCGGTAAATGAGCAGCGAATAGACGTAGGGAAGGGGCGTAGCCGCAATCCTCTCACAGCCAGCCTGCTGCAAGGCCATACTCGCAATTCGCTCGGATAGCGTTCTTGCACCAAAACCATCTATCTTGCCGGTCCTCATACCGGAGTTGATAATCTCCGCGATTTTGTCCAGCGCTGCGCCTGGAGCGTCAGGGGCAGCACTGTATTCTGCGACCAACTCCACATTGGCTTCTGCTGGCGGAAGCTTTCGCAGGGTGATCCTGTGCAGGTGCAGGAATGCCAGCCCGTTGCGAATGAGATCGAGACGTAGATCACGGTCTTGGACGAAAATCACAACCTCGCGCGCGAAATTTCGTAGGTCGGCGAGAAGACCACCCCACAGCTTTCGAGCTTCCCACCAACGCTCGTAAGCCGCATTATTACGAAAGCCGAGGAATAGGGAGAGAGCGACACCAAAAACGGTGAAAGCCGTAGCATCCAGATGGGGAAGCAAGTTTTGTTCCCGATCGAGCCACACGAGGCCTGCCGCAACCCCTGTTAGGATCAGTACGTCAGCAGCTATTACCGGTACGATTGAGCCACGAAGAGCGAATACAAGGTCAAACTTGGTGGGTTTCTCGCGAACGATCATAAGCGGACCTATTTTTACTATAACTCGCTGACCCTAACTTCGCAGACCGTCTCGCTCGTTCCTGACGAAGGCTGTCGGCACACTACTTCCGATCGGGAAGATAATCAGGAATGAACAAATTCAGATAAGCGATGGCTGCCTGCGCCGCTTCAGCGAGATGGGCATCGTCAATCCTCCCAACTTCTCTGACTGACAATCCAAATACCGCATCAGAAAGATAGATCGCCAATTGAAACGCGCGCGATAATTCGGGGCTGCTTTCAAGTACAAATCTTTCGGCGAGACATGCTTCAAGCGCTTCCGCGAAACGTGCGTCCTCGATCCGGCCGGCTTCGCTGATTTCCGCCGTTGTTGATCCACTGAGCATCAACTTACGGAAAGGCGCGTTTGAATTGTAATAAGAAGCGCCGAAGGCGATGAATGAACGCGTCACGTCCTTCCAGTTCGGTGACTCTTCCGGTTCGAACTTAACATCCGCAAACTCACCTGCAATCTTCTTTGCAGCTTCGATCAGCACCAGCTTGGGCTCGCCGTAGAAATGATACGCAGAGCTGGTGGGAACGTCGGCGTTTTGCGCCACTAGAGGAATGGTAATTTCGCATACTTCGACACTCTCGAGGAGCTGAATAGCGGATAAGATAAGCGCGTGGCGTCGCTCATCTCCGCGCGCCTGGCGTTTGGGTCTGGGCATATAAACTCGAATCTATTTGACTTTTGATGGGGACAGGCTAACGAATTCGAAGATCAATCGGAAGATAAATCGACAAATATCGGGTTTCGGAGGGAGCATGTCGGACTTTCTGGGGAAAAATTCGCTTACTAGGCGCGGCTTTATCGGTAACGCGCTCGCTGGTGCGGGGGCGTTGTACGCCACCACCGCGCTCGTAAGCTGTTCGGGCGAATCAACCGTGGCCAATGCAATATTTCCCAAGGCGGGGAACGAGCAGATGACGGGGCTTGGCGAGGAGTGGAACGGTCCTTCCGGTATTGGCGACTACGCTGGCAAGAACGGCAATACGGCGGCTGTTGTAAATGATGCGCACGGAATTATACGAAATGGGTCAATCTTTGACCAGATTTCCGCGGCACCGATCGTTGACGATGTCTATGATCTCGTAGTCGTCGGAGCTGGCATTTCTGGGCTGACGGCAGCTTGGCAGTTTCGTCGGTTGAAGCCTGGTTCAAGTGTCCTTGTCTTAGACCAGCATGAGATCTTCGGTGGTGAAGCGAAACAGAATGAGATTGAGGTCGATGGATATCGTTTGACCGCACCCCAAGGGTCAACGGGTATTGTCGTTCCCTTTACCAGGGCTGCAGAGTCCGGCTTCCCAATTGTCTTTAAGGACGAACTCCGTTTTCCAGATACCTTCGAGTATCAGGAGCCGGAGAATCTCAGCAAACCCATAGAAATTCCGCAGGACATGTGGTCCCCCATGCATATTGCATGGGAGCGTGCAGACGTTGGTTATTACTACAAGGGCACCGGCTTGGTGAAGAATGTGTGGCGCAACGGCTTCGCTGATGCGCCGATCAGCGATGAGCTAAGGACTGCACTTCTTTCGCTGGAACTGCAGCGCACTCCTCCCCGCCGCGATGATTGGGAGCAGTGGCTGGATAGCATGACCTACAAGGAGTATCTGCTAAACATTGCCGAGGTTCCTGAAACGGTCATCGATGATGTTTGTGCCTTCCTCGATCCGGTCATGGCGGCGATGGGTTGCGGTCAAGGATCGGATATCATCTCGGCCTACCAGGCCTTCAATTACATGATGCCAGGTGTGAGTGGGTATGTGCGTTACCTCACAGATGGCGTTGATCCTACCGACGGTATCTACCTAGCCACCTTCCCAGGTGGCAATACATATCAGGCAAAGCGCTTTCTGCAGTTGGCAAAGCCCGAAGCGTTGAGCCCGGCGACCAACATGGCAGAGCTACAGAACGCTACAGTTCAATGGAATGAACTGGATAAACCCGAGCAAGGATATAGGTTGCGGCTTGGAGCAACTGTATTCGGTGTTCGTCATGATGGCGATCCTGCAACCGCGCAGCAGGTTCTAGTAACCTATTCCAAGGGTGGAAGCGCCGCCACAGTCCGCGCAAAGTCGGTGATTTGCGCCGGACAGCAGCACGCGAACCGGAGGATCTGCCTCGATGTGAGTAGCGAGGTCCGTGAGGCAATGAACGCCTTCCATCACTCACCAGTTCTTGTTCTCAACATCGCGCTCCGCAACTGGAAGTTCCTGGAGAATGCCGGGGTATCATGTGTGCGCTGGTTCGAAGGTCTTGGTTGGTGGACGGGCTTGAGAAGGAATCTTGTGCTCGATGGGGAGGAACCGCAACCGCTTGATCCAAACAAGCCTGTGTTTCTCACCCAGTATATTCCGTTCACGCTACCAGGTGAGCCGTTCCCTGATCAGTGCACGAAGGCAAGACAACAACTGTTCGAGATGTCGATTGAGGAAATACAAACGAGAATGCGCGAGCAGTTCACTGAAATGTTCGAAGAATATGGTTTTGATTGGGACCGCGACGTAGCTGAAGTCATCGCGAACCGACAAGGTCATGCATACGTTGTCGCTCCTCCAGGTTTCTTCTTTGGCAAAGATGGCAATCCGGCGCCGAAGGAGGTCCTTCGCGCTCCATTCCACAGGATAGCCTTTTCGCATTCGGAGTTGTTTGGCGCCCAGATGTGGGAAAGTGCAGCCGAGGAAGGCTCCAGAGCGGCAGGCCAGATGGCAGAATTGCTCAGCTAGAGACAAGGAGTACACAGCATGAATTCTAAATTTCTGAAGCTGCCGGTGATCGCGGCAACGCTTGGTCTCGCTGCTTGCAACAGTGCAACAGCGAGCAACCAACAAGGCACTCCAACCTTCGAATACTCAACCGATGCTGATGCAGTCATGGGAAATATTCCCGATCCTGATCCTGCGGAGATCGAAGCATTCCGGGCGGCAACGAGGGAATTGTACGACCTTAAGGAGCAGGCTTTCGCGGAAAATCAAGTTGATCCTATCGTACAGCGTTTCTACGCCGAAAACGTCGTTTCGGTAGGACCGGACGGTGCCCCAAAGGAAGGTCGCGCCGCACTTAGAGCGGAATACGAGACAGTGGTCCCGACGAGCACGGTTCGCGTGGAATCCATTCACACCTACGTAAATGGCGACGCCGGCTGGGATTGGGCAAACTTCCATGTTACCCCGACGGATCCCGCTGAAGGTGAGCCTTTCACCTTTGTCATTCTTTTCCTCTGGACCAAAGTCGATGGCCGCTGGGTATCCGCAGGCGACGCCTATGTTGTAGGCAGCTTCAACCAGGAAAGCGGATCAGCCGAATGACACGATCATTGGTTATCGGCGTGATGGGGGCGATAGCCTTTGGGGCTTCGCTTCTAATCACCGCCTGCTCGGATAATGGGACCGAGAGTGATCCTCAAGCGGATGCAGCCACGGGTTCTTCCGCCTCAGTGACCTCGGTAGCAAGCGGGGCGCAGGCATCTGTCGCTGCGCCGGAGTCTTTCGCTATCTGCGAGTCTTGCCATGCCGTACAGGAAGGAGCTGACCATGGAATTGGTCCCAACCTGCATAGTGTGTTCGGAACGGCGGCTGGTAGCAAGAGCGGGTTCGAATATTCCGAAGTGATGGCAGCGTCTGGTGTGATCTGGGACGAAGAAAGCCTGAATGCCTACCTTCAATCGCCGCAGGAATTTCTGCCTGGAAATCGCATGGCATTCCTCGGCGAGGCGGACGCGCAGGCAAGAGGCGAGATAATCGATTTCCTAAAAACGCTCAACTAAGCATCAGTTAAAGTGCGAGCTGAAAACAATATCTAGGGGGTGCGGCAAGTAGTCGTCAGGCCGTGGATTCGAACACCGCCGAGAGACCTTGCCCACCACCTATACACATGGTGACGAGGCCGAGCCCGCCGCCATTGCGCTTAAGCTGGTGAAGCAGGGATACCGTCAAACGCGCGCCTGTCGCGCCGACCGGGTGACCTAGTGAAATGCCAGAGCCGTTCGGATTCAAGCGTCCATCGACAGGCGCAAGATCCCATTCTTCGAGCACGGCGAGAGCCTGAGCGGCGAAGGCTTCATTCAATTCGATCACATTGATGTCCGACAAGGAGAGACCCACACGCTCCAAAGCCTTCTTGGTCGATGCGACGGGACCGATACCCATCCGATCCGGAGCGACGCCCGCAACGGCCCACCCCCGTAAGCTACCGTAGATCTCGAGGCCTAACTCGCTCGCTTTGGAGCGAGTACATACGATCGCCGCGGCAGCGCCGTCGTTCTGACCGCTCGCATTGCCCGCTGTCACAGTTGCCGAGGGATCGCTTGATTTCATGATAGGATTGAGTGACGCGAGCCGGTCAAGCGAAATGTCCGGCCGGATATGTTCATCGCTTGCTAAGGAGATGGTGCCCCGTTTCCGATCGTGGACCGACACTGGCAATATCTCAAATTCAAACCTCCCATCCCTCTGAGCAGCTGCAGCTTTCTGGTGTGAATTGAAAGCGAATTCGTCCTGGCGCTCCCTTGAAATACTGTAATCCCTGCGAAGGTTCTCGGCCGTTTCGATCATTCCGCCGGGGACCGGAAAGTTTTTGCCGCCTGCTCTGATCCGGCCTTGCTGGAGTGAGTCCTTGAACTCAAAATTGCCATGCTGGCCCCAGCGAATTCGGTCAGTGAAGAATGGGGCGTTGCTCATGGATTCGGCGCCCCCGACGATTACCAGTTCGGCTCCACCGCTAGCTACGGTCATGATGCCATAGATGATCGCCTGCAATCCAGAACCGCAACGCCGGTCCAGCTGGATTCCCGGTGTCGAAGCTGCCAATCCTGCGTCAAGGGCGATGACCCGGCCGATTGCGGGGGCCTCCATGGAAGGGAAGCATTGCGCAAAGATGACGTCATCGAGCACATCCCCCGGAAGGCCAGTCTGGTCGATAATGCCGCGCAGAAGCTGTGCGCCAAGTTCGTGGGCTTGCAGTGCGCGGTACATACCGCCGAACCCGCCGACAGCAGTGCGCAGGGGATTGCAGATTACAATGTCGTTTAAGTCCGGCATCGAGAACTCCTCAATTGGCCTGTTTGGCGTCCAGTGAGCCGCTACTTGCGGAAACGGTCGAAACGATAGGGTGCAGGATCGACGCTCGGCTGGCGTCCCATGATGAGGTCCGCAGCAAGTTCGCCTGCAGCGGGTCCGGAACCGAAACCGTGGCCAGAAAAGCCTGCAGCCAGTACGAGGCCTGGGATGTCGTCGATTTCCGAAATTACCGGTATCGAATCCGGTGTCATGTCGACAGCACCTGCCCATTCGCGCACCACTGATGCATGTCGGAAAACTGGCCATGCCTCGCGCAGCGCCGTCATCGCTTCGGTGTTGAGACCATGATGAACTGGAGGATTTTTGGCTCGTATCTGCTCGAAGGGCGACGGTGAGTCAGCAGACCAACGGCGAGCGAGCTTCAGGTCCTCGACGAATTCGCGGCCTAGGCTTAGGTTCATCGCCCGCCACTGCGCCTTAAGGGCATCGGTGTACTTTAAGCCAAGGAGCAGGTTATCCAGAACCAGAGGTGCTACAAAGCCGCCGCGCTGCATGATCGTGTAGCCGCCGGTGAAATCCCTCCGGAATGAAAAGTTCGCCGCTCCCACCGCGATATCGGTGGGGCCCCCCACCGGGCTGGTCCGGAGTACGGAGACGAACACCGGCAAAGTAACGTGTGAGATCCCGTGATTGCCCAGAAACCTCCGCGACCAGAGCCCACCGGCGAGGATCACACGGTCGCAGGCGATCTCACCATTTTCGGTCGACACGCCGCATATCCGGCCTCCAGCGAGGGAAAGGCGTCTTGCTGCGCACCCTTCCACGATGTTTCCTCCCTTTGCGAGCAGAGCTTCCGCGATCGCGCTGCTGGCCTTTGTGGGCTCGGCAATGCCATCCGATGCAGTGTAGACGCCCCCCGCCCAGCGTACAGTCCCGCCGGGCACAAGGAGATCGATTTCGTCAGGGCCGATGATCCTCGCATCCGTGCCGTGGCGGCCTACTTCCTCTACCCAGTTTTCGTACGGTGCCAGTTCCTTCTCGGTTCGCGCTACAAACATGATTCCGGACTGGCGATAGCCCACATCCTTGCCGACACGCTGGTGCATCTCCGCCCACAGCCGATCAGCGCGGACAGACAGCGGGAGATCGTACTTTGCGCGGTTGGTCTTTCGAACCCAGCCCAAGTTCCGGGAAGACTGCTCGCCGGCAATGGTACCCTTCTCGATGACCGTAACGCGCTCGCCACGCTCAGCGAGTGTCAGTGCTGCGTTCAGGCCAACTATGCCGCCGCCGATCACGACCACGCCGGTTTCTGCAGGAAGTCCTGAATTTCCGCTGACGGGATCAATTGTAGGAGGGTTGCTCATTGCCGTTATGTCAGATTGCAATCTCTGACCGAGCGGCCGAAGCGGCTCCAACGTGGGCTGTCACTTCGATTTCGACACGATAATCATCGGAGGCAAGTGCTGGAGTGTACATCGTCAATGCAGGGTCAATTCCGCGCATCCGTGCTCCGTAGGCATCCATCACTGGATATACGTCCTCTCGCTGCTGGATATAGACGCATGATTTCACGACATCTGCCAATGAGGCGCCAAGAGCCTTCAATGCTCGATCGATGTTGTCTAGCGCCTGGTTCGTCTGTTCGACCGGATCGCCTGCGATGTCGCCGGTTTCCGGATTACGACCAGCCGTATTCGACACAAATATGAAATCACCTACCTGCACTGCGCGCGAATAACTGCCCCGTTTCTCGTAGGCGCTGCCCGTCTTGACCTGCTTGATGTCCATCTCTGAAATCCCTGTTTCGCCCGCTTAGCGCAGCACCGGTACGTCCCATAAGGGCAGTTTTGTGCCGATCTTTCTCTCGACCGCGTTGCGGTAAACGATTGTTCCCCAAGCAACGTCCTCCACCGGCATGCCCCCGACAGAGAGCATAATGATTTCATCATCATTCTTCCGCGCAGGTGTGGCTCCGGCGACGATGGCACCAAGATCCTCGATTGCAGATTTCTGCAGCTGACCAGCAGCTACGAGGTCGAGCCATTTCACTCCGATAAGTGGAACAATCGGATGTCCGGGTGAGGGTAGCTCCTCGAACCAAGCGTCGTACAGTCCGATATTATCCATCACGAGGCGAATATCCGACCCCGCCATCTGCTCTTCCATGTCGGTAGCTGCAGGCAGCGCGAAGAACGTTCCAGGACTAATCCATTCCCGCTTGATTCGCGGATAGAGGGAAACATCTCCCAAATCGGTCGACTGACAGAACGCCACAATGTCGCAGTTACGCACTACTTCTTCGTCACTAGTAACCGTCTGGATGGTGGTAATCTGCGGGAATTCGTTCTTCACCCATTCGATGAAGCTGTTCAGACTTTTCTGACCTCGGCCCTTGACCTTAACCGTGTCGATTTCTGGGCAGGTGGCAACGAATGCTGCGAGCGACGTCCGAGCCATGACCCCGGGGCCCGAGATCCCGACTACGCGGGAATCCCTGCGAGCCAAATAACGCGCACCCACACCCGGCACTGCACCCGTTCTATATGCAGACAGAAGATTCGCCGACATGATCGCTAGCGGTGCGCCTGTGTCGGTGTCATTCAGAATGAACATCAGAATTGATCTGGGGAGTCCCTTCTCGCGGTTTGCAATGTTGGACCCATACCATTTCATTCCGGTAGTGCAGAAACTGCCGCCCAAGTAGGCTGGCATAGCCATGAAACGCCGGTCGGCTGTGGGTTTCGGCATATTGGGGAAGGGCGAATCCTCCGGAAAGAGGATCATCGCTCCGTGCGAGTCATTGTTTGCGCCTGCCATGCGGTAATCGCCGCTGTGCAACAGAGCAAACATCTCATCCATAGCGTCAACGCAAGCGGGCATATCGGTCACGCCGGCAGCAACCATGTCCGGCTCGGACAGGTAGATGAAGTCAATCTTGGTCGAGTTCGGTTCAGTTTCGCTCATGGCATTTCACCTAGTCAGTTTCTTAGTTCATGAAGGGTTGGAACGGCATCGCGATCAAGTGCTCACAAATCGGCTGGTTCAGCCAAATGCTGCCGATGGCGGACCATCGGCTTCACGAGCAGAAAGTAGCTGGCGACGAAGAGAGCAATACAAAGTAGCTGCGATGAGGTGTAATCTCCATCGCCGATAAGAAGGCCAGCTATAATCGGTCCCGCGCCCACTCCAATTACTTGCAGGGCGATCGCATAGGACATCATCTTGCCCTTGGTCTCAAATTCACAGACTTTTGCGAGGATAAAGGGGAGCGCAAAGTTCCAGAGGAAATTGAAACCGCAAACGGCACTTATGAAAATCGCATAGTCAGTCAAATTGAGAAGCAGCGCGATACTCAATGCACCTCCCGCCATTCCGATCAAAATGGCCAAGTGTGCAGAAATGCGTCCAGCGAGGAAAACTGAAGATAACGCACCGCCAACAGCGACAACTTGGGACAAGAACAATGCGTCGGCCACACCTTGCTCGGTAAAGCCTGCGGAAAGGCCGACCAGCGCAAGAATGCCCCAGGTAATTCCGATGGCGAGATTGTACGCAAGGATACTGGACAGCGCTAAAATGATGAGAAAACTGCTTAGCTGGCGGCTCTTGGGGTTATGCGCTTCTTCCGAATGGTGAGACCTGATAACCAACCTGGCTGTCGGGAGCGCGAGGAGACAAATCGCGGCGAACATATAAAACAGGTTCGCGATCCCAAACGCGTCGAAGAACGCCGGCATAAACCAAAGCAGGAGGGCGCCATAAGAGAGCAGCGATGTCAGGTAGACAGCAAGATTGCGCTCAGTATGCCGAGTCACACTGATTAGGGTAAAACTGATCGAAATGATTGCGCCGTGGCCTGCGCCAGCGATGAAACGGAAGGTGTAGAGGAGGTCATCGTCGACAAAGGCTGCACTAAGGATGTTGCCAACTGCGGCCAACAGGAGTCCAGCCGCTACAACGAATCGCCAGTTTAGCCGAGCGGTAACGAAGGCAAGGATAACTGCCGAAATGGCCGTTCCCAGCATTTCTATACCTGCAAGATTGACGGCTTCTGGCTCCGTCCTGCCGAGTTCCGTGACGAAACCTTGAACGAGACCAGGTTGGACGATGAACGACAGCACTCCCACCGTGCCAAGCAAGATAGAGGAGAGCAGAGAAGGCAAGCCGCCCTTGAAGGTCCGAGATGAATCTCCGGGCACGGACAGTTCGATAGTCACGAGCAAGAACCCCCGGCTCGCTGTCTCGCCATGTTCGGATCGCAAGGTACGAAAGACTGCAGTCGGAATGGTTGGTGATTGCAGGTTCTCGCCTTGTTGGTGGTAAAATTAATCACGTTAACCCTCCCCATCTCGCCGACATTTGCGTGCGAAAACCGGCCCCTCGAACTCTCAGCAGTCCGTTGCAGCCACAAACTTCAGGGATACCTGAATTACGTGAGTATTCAAGTAAAATGTGATTGGGTGATGTGTGACAACTGCCGCTCGCTTGGGCCGGCGGCTATTGTGCCGATGGTCATGCTGCTCTAGCAGCGGCTAGAATTCGCATTGCACTCAGTGTGAGTGCTCTTGCATGATTCCCAAATGCGGGAAGGCATTTATGCAGGTGGCACCCGCCACTGAGGTGCGGGGCCGTAACTGTGCACGGATAGAGAACAGATGGTGAAAGCGGGACAAGTTACAAAAGCAGCATCTGAAAGCAATGCAGCGACCTACGACTTCGATTTTCGGAATTGGCATTTCTATTGGCTAGCGCGTGCAGACAGGTCTTACCTGTCAAATCTTGAGCCTGCGCTGCAGCGTCACGAACTCGATATCGCAGCCTGGCGCGTGCTCATGATCCTCCATGCTCGACAACTTGCAAGCGTGTCAGATCTGGCAGATCATTCAATCACTAAGCTTTCTACAATGACCAGAATTGTCCAGCGGATGAGCAAGGATGGCTTGGTGATCTGTGCCCCAAATGAAGAGGACCGGCGGATCACGATGGTTCGGATCACGGAGAAAGGAGAACTGGCGGGCAAAGCCGCATGGGGCGAAGCATCTCGCATCGCCAACAGCGCTTTTGAAGGGTTTTCGCCCGCCGAGAAGCGACAGTTGGTCAGCTTGCTGAAGCGCTTGGACCGCAACCTTGCTAATCGCTAGAAGGGTAGTCGGCGCGGCTATCCATTCGCTCGCTCGTAGAAGACCTTGCTATCGGTAAAGCTCTTCAGACCTTCCACGCCGAATTGTACCCCAATGCCTGAAGCTTTTACGCCGCCGAAGGGCACCATTGGATTAAGTTCCGCGTGGGTGTTGATGTAGACGGTGCCGGCGTTAATCGCGTTTGCCACATTCTCGCGCTCCGCGCTTTCGCCACCCCAAACCGACGCACACAATCCGAACTCTCCTTCGTTGGCCCATTCGATCGCTTGCTCAAGGTTGGGATACGGCACGATAGGCAAGGCTGGGCCGAACTGTTCTTCGGTCACGATTGCCATGTCCTGGCGGCAATTTCCGAGGATGGCTGGCCGCAACGCGAAACCGTTGCCGACAGGTTCGCCGCCTGCAGCCAGCGAAGCGCCTGACTTGAGGGCGTCCTGTGTCAGCTTGCGCACCTTCTCGTATTGCGCCTCATTCTGCACCGGACCCATGGCAACACCATCATCAAGGCCGTTTCCTACGACCGTCGCCTGAGCCAATTCTGCCAATGCGGCGACCAATGCATCATGATCTGCTTCCGGGACATACACCCGCTTGATCGCACCGCAGGTCTGTCCCGCGTTAATGAATGCGCCAAAGAACAAACCCGGCGCGATCGCTTCGACCGGCGTTCCTGGCAGGATGATTGCCGGGTCATTGCCTCCGAGTTCGAGCGAGCAATCCGTAATGTTCTCAGCTGCTGCATGCATCACTTTCTTCCCCGTAGCTGTCGATCCGGTGAAGATTATCTTATCGATGTCCGGATGCCCGCTAAGGGCCGCGCCTACCAAACCATCACCCGTCACCACGTTAAGCACACCAGCAGGGAGGGTCTCGTTGAGCAGCTCCACTGCGCGCAATGTAGAAAGTGGAGTGAGTTCAGAAGGCTTTATCACCACACAGTTGCCCGTCCGAAGGGCGGGCAGAATATGCCAGACTGCGATTAACAATGGCCAGTTCCAAGGCGTTATCGATCCAACTACACCTTTTGGTACGCGTCGTTGCACCACGCTCAACCCCTCGCCGGCAGGCAATACCTCCTCGGTTAGAGAAAGTTGCGATGTCGCCATCGACCATCCGATGCAGCCGCCCACTTCGAATTGAGAGCCAAACCCTCCAGCGACGAGCGGTTTTCCCTGCTCACGAGTGATCAAGCTGGCTAGTTCGACAGCATGAGCTTCGAACACTGATCCAATCTTTTGGCAGAATTCGGCTCGCTCCTCGTCAGCGAGGCCGCTCCACGCTGGGAAAGCGGCACGCGCTGCAGCCACTGCAGCATCGACCGCTTCAGCTGTGCCAAGCGAACAGGTTCCCACTAACTCTCCGTCGAACGGGCTGCGAATCTCGCTGACCGAGTCGGTATCTACCGGCTTGCCATCGATGATCATGGGATAATGGCGGTCAAAAATCTTGTTCATCTCGGTATCCTCATTCAGCCCAACTTCGCGGATTTTTCGCTCATACGGCGTATCAATACGTGAATTATCAAGTTTATGTCAAATGCGAGTTTGGTGATTTCTCTATCCCGCCCACCAACCGAGGTACGCCTTGCAGCCTAACTATTTTACTTGACAATTCACGTAATATCGCAACCATTAGCGCCATGGGAGAAGGAACTCACAGCAGCGATTCTCGATCGGTTTTTGCGCGCTTCGAATTGGGGAGCGGGCAGCAAACTGTCGTAGTGAAGGATTGTATCGATATCGCCGGAAAGGTGACCTCGATGGGAACGAAGGCGCTGGCTGATTCTCCTCCTGCGAGTGCTCATGCCAACGTCGTTGAAGGCCTCCTAAAAGGTGGAGCAAGGATAATAGGTAAGGCCAATATGCATCCGCTCGCCTATGGCGTGACAGGATTTAATGACTGGCTCGGTACACCTGTCAATTCTAACTACCCGGACCGAATCCCTGGCGGATCCTCAAGTGGATCTGCAGCGGCGGTCGCGGCGGGCGAAGCAAGGCTTGCCATTGGAACCGATACCGGTGGGTCTGTCAGGATGCCTGCGTCATGCTGTGGCATTGTTGGGTTGAAGCCAACTTTCGGCCTGATTGATCGAACAGGCGTTCATCCGGCCAAATCGACACTCGACTGCCTTGGACCCTTGGCGCGCTGTGTAGACGATATTGAGCTGACAATGGGCTGGATGGTGCCGGGTTTCTCCCGAGTTGACGCGCCCTTTGGACGAATTTGCCTGCTTGATGTGGCGTGCGATCAGCGAGTCAAAGTAGCAATTGACCGCTTTGCCGAGGCGTTCTTGCCTGATGCCAAGCGCCACCATCTGCCGCTGATGGAGGAGGCGCATCAAGCTGGCCTCAAGATAATTGCAGCGGAGACATTCCAGGCAGTCGGCCAGCTCGCCGATAACGAACACCTTCAGGCCGATGTGCGACTGCGACTTCAGCAAGCCTCCGCAATCACAGCGGAGGATGTCGCTGGCGCTGAGCGTACGCGAAATTTGTTCCGGCTGGAAGTTGACCGCCTTCTGGATGAATTTGTGGCCCTTTTGCTGCCCTCTATGCCGCGGCCTGCACCACTTCTTTCGGAGGCGCATGATCCCGCCACAATCGTTCCGCTCACGCAACTCCTGCGCCCATTCAATTTGTCAGGTCATCCGGCAATTTCTCTGCCGTTTGAGACCAGCGACGGGGCGCCGTTCGGCCTGCAGCTTGTGGGAGGGAAAGGTAAAGATGCCGAGCTTTGTGCAATCGCCCGAAACATCGAGCAGAAAATTAGTGAACATCGGAAAGTAGGAGGCAAGTCATGAATATCTCTCAAGGAAAGCTCAGCCCAGAGGCGGGGCTCCTGGAGTCGCCCGTTCTGGCCTCTCTCTTGGAAAGTCTGCCAGCGCGAGGCACCGAAATTCGCAGTGCACAGCAAGTACCTGCGGACATCGTTGAAAGGCTTCGAGAGATAGGTGTCTACCGCGCGCTCGTCGCGAAGCAGTTCGGCGGAATGGAGGCATCACCAGTTGAATTTCTGAAGTTGATCGAACGTATTTCCGCGGTTGATGCCTGTGTCGGCTGGGTGGCAAGCTTTGGCTTTTCCGCGATTTATCTTTCCGCCCTTCCCGTTGCCACGCTGGAAAAAATGTATGCCAATGGGCCGGATGTCATATTTGCGGGCGGTATTTTTCCTCCGCAGACGGCAACACCGGTAGACGGCGGTCTTGAAGTCAACGGTCGTTGGGCTTGGGGCAGCGGGTGCACCGGGGCCGATCTGATCGGCGTCGGCATCAAGGTCGATGATGGCAAGCAGTATGGCGGTCTGCCACGGATCGCCGTGATGCCTGCAGAGAAGGTAACGATCGACAAAGGCCATTGGAACGTGAATGGCATGCGCGGCACGGGAAGCCACGACATGGTGGTTGAAGGCGTCGTTGTCCCCGAAGAATGGACTTTTATTCGCGGTGGCGCGTCCAACCTTGCTTCGCCGTTATACAAGTATCCCTCGATGGCGCTTGCCGCACAGGTACTCGCAATCGTTGGCCTAGGCGCTGCAAGGGGATCGCTTGATCACGTGATCGAGATCGCTGGCGGCCGTAGCTCGATTACTGGAGCGCCGAACCTCGCGGACAGGGCTTTCGTTCAGACAGATCTCGCCAAGGCGGAAGCAAACTTTCGGTCTGCAAAGGCATTTTTCTATGAAGTGACAGCCGACGCTTACGAAACCCTTCTCTCGGGCGCTGAGCTTACCCAGGAGCAAAAGGTTATGCTGCGGCTGGCTTCCAGCAATGCTGCCCGAGTGGGTGCGGATGTTTGCACCGACATGTACCGGATTACCGGGACAACCGGCATCTACACAGAAAGCGAAATAGGCCGAAAAATGCAGGACGCCATGATCGTGCCGCAACACGCGTTTCTTTCGGAAGGGACATACATGAGCGCAGGTCGCTGCATGCTTGGCCTCGACCCCCTTCCGGGGTTCCCGTGAAATTGGAGTGAGGAGCCAAGCCATGAATAAGACAAATCCAATTCGAACCCTGTTTTGCGGCGCCGTGCTGCAGGGCTTTTTCGACCTTCCTTCGGCAGACATCATGACTGTGCTCAATGCGACGGGCAAGATGATCCGCACTATCCGCGAGATGGACGGGGTCGAAGTGATCGGCACAATGGATGACGACGAAACGATGGTTGGCACATCGCCCGATGGCTTCCCCTGGACTTTCTACATCCTCGCCGATGTCGAAAATCGCGACAAGGCAATCGAGGTCTGCAACCTCTTCCGCACGACCGAAGTGGGTGAGTACCGCCTGTGGAAGTACATGCGGGTCGAAGCGCGCCTCGGTCGCGAGCTGGTGATGCCAGAATGAGCGATCAGAACGTCCTCCACCGGTTGGACGAACTCGAGAGCGAAGGGGCAATCCGCCGCCTTGTCGCGCGGTACTTCGCGATCTGTGATGATCTGGGGCCCAGCACGCCGTTCGATGAGCTGGGAGAGCTGTTCGCCGAAGATGCGCTATGGGAAGGCAAGGGACGCTATGCCAAGGCTTTTGGTCGCTATGAAGGGCGCTCTGCGATCGTGGAAATGATCCGATCCTACTGTGTGCCGACCCCGCATTTCGCCATGACTGCGCATTTCGTTTCGAGCGAGCAGATCGAAGTCGAAGGCGCGCGAGCGCGGGGGAATTGGATGATGCTGCAGACCAGCGATTACGCCGATGGCACGGCCGATTTCAGGAGCGCCCGTCTTTCGATGAAGTTTTCTCGGGCCGACGGGCTTTGGACGATCGCTAGTTTCCTGACTCAGAACATTTTTTCACGCCAGGTCGAGCCATGGAATGATGAGCAAAGTATCGCCGTTCCAGACCAGCCAACTAGCGGAGGCAAGCAATGAAGCATCAGGACTATGCCAGTCTGGTGAAGAAAGATCGGGTGCATACCGCACTCTACACCGACCCCGCCATCTTCGAACAGGAGATGGAACGAATTTTTAAGTCGACCTGGGTGTGGGTCGCGCATGATAGTGAGATTCCGAACAAGAATGACTGGATCTCGACCCATGTCGGGAAAGAACCTGTCATCGTAAACCGGGACAAGAACGGCACGGTTCGGGTAATGCTAAATCGCTGCCGACACCGAGGCGCGACGATCTGCGAGAAGAAGAAGGGCAACTCACCCGGATTTGTATGCCCCTATCACGCGTGGACCTATGGCGTTGACGGGAGCCTGAAAGGCCTGCCGCTTCCCAAGGGTTACAAGGATTTCGACAAGAGCGACTATGGCCTCATTCAGTTGCGCGTCGAAAGCTACAACGGGCTGATCTTCGCGACTTTCAACGAAGATGCGCCACCGCTCAAGGAATTCCTCGGCCGTGCTCGACCATGGATCGATCTCTTCATGAAGCAGGGCGGTGGCTACCCCGTCAAGACGCTCGGCGAACACAAGTTCAACTTCCCAGGCAACTGGAAGATCCAACTCGAGAACACGACAGACGCCTATCACTTCCCGGTCGTTCACAAGAGTTTTCTTTCCTCACTCGACGGTGACACTGAGGAGCTGTTCTCCTTCATGGACGCAGGCGGCTACGTCGAGGATCTCGGCAATGGCCACTCGGTGATGGTGATGATCCCCGAGCTGGTCGATCTGGAAGAGGATCTCGACCAGCCGATCCCTGAGCGATTTGCTGAACTGGCAGAAGAGTTGCGCAAGGATCACAGCGAGGCGGAAGTGCGCCGAATTGTCCGTGCGGTAACGGGATCGGGCTTTAACGTGAATCTGTTCCCCAACCTCGCCTGTTCGATGGCCTTCTTCCGCGTACTACGCCCATTGTCAGTCGATGAAACCGAAATTCGGCACATCGCGATCGGCATGGACGGTGGCCCCGCGGCTGCGAACCGCATGCGCCTGCGCCTGCATGAGCATTTTCAGGGCCCGATGGGTTTTGGCACTACCGATGACGCTGAGGCTTGGGAACGCGTTCAGCGCGGTGCGCAAGCTGGAGAAGATGATGTCTGGATCATGCTCAACCGCGGCGAAGACAAGACCGAGAGCAATGCCGGCGATGTAACCGCTGAAACCGGAATGCGCGCTGCCTATCAGATGTGGAAAGAGGTAATGACGAAATGAGCACGCTGACCGCAGATAGCAGACTGGCGCATGCCGCCGAGTTTATCTCGCTCGAAGCCGATCTGCTTGACCAGTATGACTATCAGTCATGGCTCGCGCTGTGGGTCGAGGAAGGCAAGTACGTGGTTCCGGTCGAGCCTGACGAGCAGAATTTCGAGGACACGCTCAACTACGCCTATGACAATGCCGCAATGCGGGACATGCGCGTACGACGCTTGACCAGTGGCGAGTCCATGTCGGCCTCGCATTCTGCGCGAACGCTTCGGAACGTCTCGCGCTTCCGCATTCTCGGTACCGAAGCGAATGGCGACCTGCGTGTTCGCAATGCGCAGACTTTGATCGAATACAAGTTCGACCGCCATCGTAGCTTTGCCGCCAATGTCGAATGGGTGCTGCGCCCTAATGGCGCCCGTTTGCAGATCGTCCAAAAGGTCGTGCGACTTATCAACGGCGGTGATTCGCTTACAGGACTCACCTTCCTGCCATGAGCATTCCTCACCACCATAACGTCGCTGTCGTCACTGGCGGTTCGGGCGGCCTTGGAAAGACGATTTCTAAGCGTCTCTTGCGTGAAGGATTTCGCGTTGCGATGGCCGACATCGACCAAGTGGCGCTTGGCAAGGCGGCGATTGAACTGGACCATCACGATCTGGTAACCTGCGAGCTGGATGTAACCAAACGCGCTGATTTTGAGGCAGTTCTCAAGGTGGTTACAAAGCGCTGGGGCGGCGTTGGCGTATTGGTCAACAATGCTGCGCTAACCCGAACGACGCCCCTGTTCGAGATTTCGGCAGAAGAGTTCGATGCGGTTACAGCTGTCGCGCTCAAAGGCACTTTTCTTGGTTGCCAGGCTTTCGGCGCCCACATGCGCGAAAATGGTTATGGCCGGATCGTCAACATGGCCTCGCTTGCCGGGCAGAATGGCGGTTCCGCTACGGGCGCACATTATGCTGCATCGAAAGGCGGCATCATTACTCTAACTAAAGTCTTCGCGCGCGAACTTGCAACGCATGGCGTGACTGTCAATGCGATTTCTCCCGGCCCGCAGGATTTGGATTCGGTGCGGGAGCTCCTGCCTCCCGACAAGCTGGAGGCTGTGGTCAAGACCATACCCGTCGGCGAGTTGGGAGATCCAGACTACATCGCACGACTAGTCGCGCTTCTGGCTGATCCTCAGGCAAGCTCTGCAACTGGCGCAACCTATGACATTAACGGTGGGCTCTACCTGCGATGACCTCCATTAAGCACATTGAGGTGGTGATTGCGGACGTTCCAACGATCCGTCCGCACGTGCTCGCGATGACAACGATCCACAGCCAAGCGGTGGTACTGGTTTTCTTGCATCGCAGCGACGGGGTTGTCGGGGTAGGCGAGGCGACCACCATTGGCGGGCTGGCCTATGGGGAGGAAAGTCCCGAAAGCGTCAAGGTTAACATCGAAACCTATTTCGCGCCAATCCTGAAGGCCTGCGATGCCGATAATCCCGCGGCGGCTATGGCGAAGCTCGACAAGCACATCGTTGGCAACCGCTTTGCCAAGAATGCGGTCGAGACGGCGCTTTATGACGCACTTGGACAGAAAGAATCCAAGCCCGTTTCCGACTATTTCGGTGGTGCGCGTACCGATCACCTTGAAGTGCTGTGGGTGCTCGCGAGCGGCGATACAGCGGCGGACATAGAAGAAGGTGAAAAGATGCTTGCCGAGCGGCGTCATCGCCATTTCAAGCTCAAGGTCGGCAAGCGCGAAGTCATCGACGATTGCGCCCATGTTGGCGCGATCGCCCGCGCGTTTGAAGGGCGCGCAAGCATTCGTGTCGACGTCAACCAAGCGTGGACGCGTGAGCAGGCGCATGAAGGTGCAGCATTGCTCCAGGACGCAGGCGTGTCGCTCATCGAGCAGCCACTTGTGAAAGCGGACCTTGAAGGGATGGCGATGCTGACCCGCGATTTTGATATCGCGATCATGGCCGATGAACCGCTAAACGGACCCGACACGGCAAAAATTATCGCGAAGGCGCATGCGGGTGATGTCTTTTCGCTCAAGATTGCGCAGTCAGGCGGATTGGCCAGATGCGCTGAAGTTGCAGCGATCGCGCAAGAGTATGGCATCGCCCTCTATGGAGGCACGATGCTCGAAGGCGCTGTGGGTACAGCCGCTTCGGCGCATCTTTTCGCCTGCCTACCGAAGTTCAAATGGCACTCGGAGATTTTTGGCCCCCTGCTGCAAAGCGAGGAAATCCTCGAAGATCCATTGCAATACCGCGATTTCGGGATCGTGATACCTACTGCACCAGGGCTTGGTATCAAGATCGACCACGACAAGTTGAAGCGCTTCGCGCGCCACTAAGAAAAGGAAACGCACCGCATGCTCTTCATGGTGGAGATGGATCTCGACGTTCCGTACGATGTCGACAAAGAATTGTTCGAGGACATGAAGGCGCGCGAGAAGGCGCGCTCGCAAGAACTTCAACGCGACGGCAAGTGGCCACATATCTGGCGGGTGGCTGGACGCTACGCCAATGTCAGCATCTTCAATGTCGAAGATGCGGCAGAACTGCATGACATCATGATGAGCTTGCCGCTCTATCCCTTCATGACCGTCAAGGTCACGGCTCTTTGCCGCCACCCATCCGACATCCACGAAGATAATTGAATACGGGAGCTTTGAGATGACTGACATTGTGAAGACGAAGGAAGTGCAAGACTTGTTGGATCGGGCAAGTGGTTTGAATGAAAGCGGCGGAGATGCGCGCTTGAAGGCGATCGTGCGGGATGTGCTGGAAGCCACCATGAAGATCATCGAGAAGCACGATATCGACGAAAGCGAATTCTGGCAGGCGCTCCGCTTCCTGCAGGATGGTGCGGACGAATACGGCCTGATCGCTCCGGGTGTGGGGATCGAGCACTTCATCGATCTGCACATGGACGCCAAGGATGCGGAAGCAGGCCTGGCTGGAGGTACGCCACGGACCATTGAAGGGCCGCTCTATGTTGCCGGCGCGCCAATCGTCGATGGTGATCTTTCGAAGACGAACGATGTCAACCTGACTACCGATCCCGACGATACTGAGACGCTCACCATGTCAGGCCGTATTACCGGACCGGACGGAGAACCCGTCAAGGGTGCGGTGTTGCACGTCTGGCACGCCAACTCCAAGGGTTTCTATTCACACTTCGACCCGACTGGCGAGCAAAGCCCGTTCAATAACCGCCGCCGTATCAAGCTAGGCGCCGACGGGCGCTATGCTTTCCGGTCCAAGATGCCGAGGGGCTATTCTTGCCCGCCTGGTGGCGCGACCGACCGACTGATGGCAGCACTTGGCCGCCATGGCGATCGACCAGCTCACGTGCACTTCTTCATCGAAGCGCCCGGGTATCGGACGTTGACGACCCAGATCAACTTTGGCGATGATCCTCACGCGCACGACGACTTTGCTTTTGGCACCCGCGAAGGTCTGCTGCCGATACCGAACCGCGATGGCGACACCGCCGATATTGAGTTCGACTTCCGGCTGCAGAAGGCACGGTCGGATACCGACGAGACTTTCTCCGCACGTCCTCGGTCAGAGGCCTGAGCGCCAATGCAAAAGGTCTACTCCTCTCCTGCGGCGGCGCTCGAAGGCATCTTGTTCGATGGCATGACGATCATGTCAGGTGGGTTCGGGCTCTCGGGAAACCCCGAGAGCCTGATCCCCGAGATCAAGGCCGCGGGGGTAAAGAATCTGACCGTAATTTCGAACAATGCCGGTGCGGACGGGTTTGGTCTCTGGATGCTTCTGCAGACACGTCAGATAGGGAAAATGATCAGCTCTTACGTTGGCGAGAACAAGCTGTTTGAACAACAGTATCTCGACGGCGATCTTGAACTGGAGCTCAACCCGCAAGGTACGCTCGCGGAGCGTATTCGCGCAGGTGGAGCAGGGATCCCAGCCTTTTATACCAAGACTGGCGTCGGCACTGTCGTGGCCGAAGGGAAGCCGGTCGAGGAGTTTGAGGGCGAACTCTATCTTCGTGAGCGCTGGCTCAGAGCGGACTTATCGATAGTAAAGGCATGGCGCGCAGATACGACTGGCAATCTGATGTTCCGCAAGACTGCGCGAAATTTTAATGCACCGATGGCGACTGCTGGCAAGATTACCGTCGTCGAGGCGGAAGAGATCGTCGAGCCAGGTACGATTGACCCCGATACGGTACACATACCCGGAATATATGTTGATCGGATCGTCAAAAGCACAATCAACGAGAAGAGGATCGAAAAGCTGACAGTGCGGGAAAGAGCAACGTGATGCCCGCGCATCAATTTGCCACCATGGACGACGGGTCCGGCATCGCATTCGAGTTCACCGAGAATTCTGGAAGAGAAGCGCTGGTGTTTTCGCCATCGCTGGGAACCAGCATGGAGCTATTCGATGCGCAAATGGGTGAGTTGGGATCGCGCTATTCAGTCTTGCGCTACGACCTGCGAGGGCATGGCCGGTCCGATGCTCCCTCGGGCTCCTATTCCTTTGATCGCCTCGGACGCGATGTCCTTGGCCTGCTAGATTTCTTGGGGGTTGAACGGGCCCATTTCGTTGGGGTGTCGATCGGAGGCATGACAGGGCAATGGCTCGGCTATCGTGCACCCGAACGTCTCCTGAGCCTGACGCTGGCTAATACGTCGGCTTATATGGGGCCGCCGGATGGATGGTCAGAACGGATCAAGGCGGTGATTGGAAACGGCATGGACGCCATTGTCGATTCAGTGATTGAGCGCTGGTTTACTCCGCAATTTCGAACAACCTCTCCTGACGTAGTCGGGCGCATTGCGAAAATTTTGAGATCTACTGACCCGGTAGGCTACGCAGGGTGCAGTGCAGCGATCCGAGACATGGATATGCGCCCGATCCTGAGTCTAGTTCGCTGCCCGACGCTGATAATCGGCGGCGAGCGTGATCCGGCAACTCCACTTGAACATTCGCAGCAGCTTGCTCGCGGGATTTCTGGCTCGGCTTTTCTCACGCTTGATGCAGCTCATCTCAGTAACGTCGAACAAGCCGACGCCTTCAATTCAACTCTTGCGAATTTCCTGGAGGAACTATGACCGGTCTTCGCCAAGCGTTCATCGACGGCATGTCACACGCGGCATCCACAGTATCCATCGTTGCAACTGACGGGCCGGCAGGCCGGGCCGGCGTCACGGTTTCCGCCATGTCTTCAGTCTCTGCCGACACGAGCAAACCTACACTATTGGTTTGTGTAAACCAATCCAGCGCGGCGGCCGCTCCGATCATTGAGAACGGTACCTTTACGGTCAACATCCTCCGGGACAACCAGGTCAAGGTATCAGATACCTTTGCCGGACGATACGGGCATTCCCGAGAGGCAAAATTTGATTGCGCGGATTGGTCGGCGGGTGAGACCGGTTCGCCGATGCTTGATGATGCCTTGTCAAACTTCGATTGCCGATTGGTGAGTGATCAGCTCGTGGGCACCCACCACATATTCATGGGAGAGGTGGAGCAGGTTCGCAATGCGCGGGCCGGGCGTGCGCTCGTCTATGCGAGCCGCAGCTATCGGGCGATTGCAAATCTCCCAAAACCTTTTGGCAAGGATAAGGCCGACGGGGTCGCATCGCGGCTAGCATGCCTCAACACGATTGCTCAGACCATTTTGCCTGATATTCTCAGGCGTCATCAGCAGGAATTTCCTTCTGAGCAGGTTGAAATCTGGGACAGTGACCAAGACGAAGCCTTGATGTCGTTGCTCGCCGGGGATGCAGAGCTCGCGCTGGCCTACGATCGCGATGTGCCAGAAAGTCTTTTATCGACACCACTAGCGAAGTTTGAACCTTATATCGTCTTGCCGGAGGGGCACAGTTTGTTGCAGCAGGAAGAGGTTAGTCTGCAGGATCTTGCTGATGACCCACTCATCCTCTTGGAAACGCCTGCCAGCCGGGACTACTTCATTTCTGTTTTCAGCAATGCGGGGATCAAACCCAATTTTGGTATGTCCGTGAGATCGCTTGATCTGGTGCGATCACTGGTAGCAGGCGGGCTTGGCTATTCGATCCTTGTGACACCCAATATGGGCGTTGGTGATTTAAGCTGTGGCAAGGTTCAAGCGCGACCGATTAAAGGAAGCGTGGAACCGATCGATCTTGTTTTGCTCGAGCGCAAAGGCGCAGATTTGTCTGGACCTGCCAAGGCGTTACGCAAATCGATCTGCAATCTTTTTCAGGCTAGCTAAAGCCTAGCCACTCAAGACGAGATTTTCAATGCAAACACGTCACGCACAAGTGTCGTAATTTAGTTGCAATATCACGTGATGTTTGTATTAAAAGCGTCATGTGGGGTGGGTGACATCGTGGATTCCCTTCAGTTCCATGATCGACCCTCGAAATTGAACGTGGAGGACGTAATGGGAAGTTTCGCAAACAAGACGCGGCTCGCGGCAACTCTTTTGCTCGCAGGTACCTTTCTGGGCGGCGCAGGTGTAGCGAATGCGCAGGAAGCCAATGACGGTCAGGCATCGGAGGCTGAACGTTCAACTGGCATTTTGGGCGATGCTATCATCGTTACCGCTCAAAAGCGCGAGCAAGACGTGCAAGACGTCCCGGTTTCGATTTCTGCCTATGGTGGGGACCAGCTCGAGGCGCTCAACATTACTAGCACGACAGGTATTGTTGAGCAGGTGCCAGGGCTGAATCTCACGAGTTTCTCTCCCAACGCGACTTTTTTCAACCTTCGCGGCATTTCGCAGAACAACTTCACGGACAATCTCGAGGCTCCTGTCGCAGTCTACCTTGACGACGCCTACATGGGTTCGATCAACGGCATTTCAGGTCAGCTGTTCGACGTCGAGCGCGTAGAGGTCTTGCGCGGTCCGCAGGGAACCCTGTTCGGGCGGAACGCGACTGGTGGTCTGATTCACTACGTGTCACGCGATGCGAGTGACGACTACCTCAACGGTTATGTCTATGGTCTGGTTGGTAACTTCGACCGATACGAAGTTGAGGGTGCACTGGGCGGAGGGCTGGCTGAAGGCGTGCGCGCGCGCGTTGCAGGTCGATACGTCCACGCCGATGGGTATATCGAATCCGCGGATGCTATCCCTGGTGTCTTCGCGGGCTCGGGTCGCGCGTTGGGTGGCGAGGATGGCTTTGCCGTTCGCGCCAATCTGCAGATCGATTTCACCGATAATTTCACCAGCAGCTTTTGGGTGAAATACAGCGAAGACAATGATGTCCCCACCGGCGGCTATGTTCTCGCAAACTGTGTTCCGTTGCCGAATGGCTTTTGCGAGACCGACGGCGCGGGGCGCGGCATCGGTCGTGATGGTGTCTTCAACGGTATAACTGGCGAACCAGCTTCACCGTTCGAGCACTTCAGTGAGCGTCGTGGTACCTTTGACCGACAGACCACGATTTTGCAGGGGCAGCTGCAATACGAAACAGACGGCGGGACTGAGATCACATCGATTACCAACTACACCGATCTGTCCAAGTTCTACGAGGAAGATGCTGATGGGCTTCCAATCCCGCTGGTAAACTTTGGAACTACCGCAGAATATGAGCAGTTTTCCCAGGAACTCCGCATTGCCGGGTCAAGTGGTCGCGTGGATTGGCAGGCGGGTCTCTACTATCTCGATATTGACGTAGGTGGTTCGCTTCTTACCCAAGGTGCTCCGGTGGTCGGTGCGGCATTGGCCGTGGGACTTCCGGGGATCGATCCTTCCTTGGATGAGACCTACGCGCTCAACTCGTCAAATTTCTCTGTATTCGCGCAGGCAGATATTGAAGTTGTCGATTCTCTGACACTTACTGTCGGAGCGCGCTATTCCGTTGACGACAAATCAATCGACTACCTCTCGAATGTCGTTGAAGGTGGGATGGATGCATTGCTTGCGTCGGATGAATTGTTTGCCGCTGCGATCCCGGGCGTGAACGAGATCGATTATGATGATTGGGCAGGTCGACTGGCCTTGAGCTACGAAGTAAGTCCAGAGACGCTCGTTTTCGTTTCGGCTAATCGCGGCATAAAGGGCGGTAACTGGACTCTTTCGGCCAACGTCACCCCCGACAATTTCAGGCACAACGAGGAAGTCCTTTATTCTTATGAGGCCGGGATCAAGACTGGTACGTCTGATCAGTCGCTTCGTGTGAACGCTACGGCGTTTGTGTATGACTATAAGGATTATCAGGCCTTCGGTCTGATCAACTTTGCTCCGCAGGTTATCAATACTGATGTGACATCCTATGGTGGCGAACTGGAAGTTTTCTGGTCCCCATCGAGAAATTTTGACGCTGTTCTCGGCGCGACCTACCAGCACTCCGACGTTGACGAAATCCGAACAGCTGGCGAAGCATTTTTGCCTGAACTTTTCCCGGGTGCGCCGGATGATCAGTATTGCGCCAACCAGAATGATGGCTCGTTCTTCTGTGATTTCCCGCAGGATTCGGTGACTGGTGTTGAGTTGCCTCTCGCTCCGAGCTTCAGCTTGAACTACTTGCTGCGCTATAACTTCGATGCGCTTGCAGGCAATGTGGCTATCCAGGTTGACGGTGCCTTCTATGATGACCAATTCCTGGAAGTGACGAATGCTCCTGCGTCTCTTCAGGAGGCGTACAATCTGACCAACGCATCATTGAGTTGGGAAAGTGACGGCGGCTTGGTGATCACCGGTTTCGTCAAGAATCTCTTTGATGAAGAATATGCTGTCTACTCGCTGGATCTCGGCGGGTTGGGAACAACGCAGGTTTATGGTGCGCCCAGGACCTACGGCGTTAGCCTGCGTATTCCGTTTGGATACTAAGGCCCGCATTTCCCCGTGCCTGCAGCTATGAGCGATGCTCACTGTCGATAGCAACGCCTGCAGGCTCGGGGATAATCTTAGATTACTCTGACGATGTAGTTCAGTTTTCGCGTGGCAAAGGCCCATCAGCAGTTGATGTGCTTGATTGGTTTGCTCCGTCGCAAGGTGATTGATGTTGGGCCAGGCAAAGTCACTTCGGAAGGCGAGTTCATATCTGCTTCCGCACCATAGTAATGTTCACTGAGGAAATTTGAAAATGAAGACCCGTGCGGCCGTTGCCTTTGAAGCGAAGAAGCCGCTCGAGATCGTCGAGCTCGATCTCGAAGGCCCGAAGGAGGGCGAGGTGCTGGTGGAAATCATGGCCACCGGCATCTGCCACACCGATGCCTACACGCTGGACGGGCTGGACAGCGAAGGCATCTTCCCCTCCGTGCTGGGCCACGAAGGCGCAGGCATCGTGCGCGAGGTCGGACCGGGCGTCACCAGCGTGAAGCCAGACGATCACGTTATCCCGCTCTACACGCCCGAATGCCGCCAGTGTAAGTCTTGCCTCAGCGGCAAGACCAACCTGTGCACCGCGATCCGCGCCACGCAGGGCCAGGGCCTGATGCCCGATGGCACTTCGCGCTTTTCCTACAAGGGCGAGACGATCTTCCACTACATGGGCTGCTCGACCTTCTCGAACTTCACCGTGCTGCCCGAAATCGCCGTTGCCAAGATCCGTGAGGACGCGCCGTTCCAGTCGAGCTGCTACATCGGTTGCGGCGTGACCACGGGCGTGGGTGCTGTCACCAACACCGCCAAGGTGCAGGTCGGTGACAATGTCGTGGTGTTCGGCCTCGGCGGCATCGGCCTGAACGTGATCCAGGGCGCCCGCCTTGCCGGTGCCAACAAGATCATCGGTGTCGACATCAACCCTGATCGCGAGGAATGGGGCCGCAAGTTCGGCATGACCGACTTCCTCAACACTCGAGGAATGAGCCGCGAGGATACCGTCGCCAAGATCGTTGCCATGACTGACGGCGGCGCGGACTATACCTTCGATGCCACCGGCAACACCGAAGTGATGCGCACCGCGCTCGAAGCCTGCCACCGCGGCTGGGGTACCTCGATCATCATCGGCGTGGCCGAAGCGGGCAAGGAAATCGCCACGCGACCGTTCCAGCTCGTCACCGGGCGCAACTGGCGCGGCACGGCCTTCGGCGGCGCCAAGGGCCGCACTGACGTGCCCAAGATCGTCGACATGTACATGCAGGGCAAGATCGAGATTGACCCGATGATCACCCACGTCATGGGTCTGGAAGAGATCAACACCGCATTTGACCTCATGCACGAAGGCAAGTCGATCCGCTCCGTGGTGGTGTTCTGACAAGACGGTTCCGCATCTTTAGCGGGACCTGCACCGCCTTGCCTTTGCCTCCTCTCCCGGTCCGGCAAGGCGGTGCACAAATTAGATCTATTAAACAATTCGGAGAGAATCGAAATGAGCAGCGTCACAGTAATTACCCGAGAGGGTGAGAGTGTCGATATCGGCTTTGAAGATGGCCAGACCTTGATGGAAGCGATCCGCGAGGCCGGAATCGACGAACTTATGGCGTTGTGCGGAGGTTGCTGCTCGTGCGCAACTTGTCATGTTCATGTTGATCCAGAGTTTTTCGACAAGCTCCCCTCGATGAGTGAGGACGAAAACGATCTGCTCGACAGCTCCGACGATCGCGATGCAACCTCGCGGCTTTCCTGCCAAATTGCTTTGAGCGCTGAATTGGCCGGACTGCGTGCGCAAATCGCCAAAGAGGACTAGCGCCGGTGAAGCACTTTGATGTCGTTATAGTTGGCGCTGGCCATGGCGGTGCGCAAGCAGCTGTAACTCTACGCCAAAAAGGGTTTGACGGTTCTATTGCATTGATTGGCAAGGAGCCGGAGGCGCCTTATGAGCGGCCACCACTTTCGAAGGAGTATCTCGCGAGGGAGAAAGCCTTCGAGCGAATTCTAATTCGTCCCAAGCAATTTTGGAGTGACAAGAACATCACTCTCGAATTGGGGGCTGAAGTTGTCGAACTTGACGCAGTTTCCAAGTATATTCGCATCCAAGACGGTCGACAGATCGGATACGGTAAATTGATTTGGTCGGCGGGCGGCTCACCGCGACAGCTTTCCTGTCCTGGCTCCCGACTGCCTGGAGTGCATTCTGTTCGCGACAAGGCTGATGTCGATGGGGTCATGGCCGAGCTTGATAACGGCGCAAGGCAAGTTGTCATTATCGGTGGCGGTTATATCGGGCTGGAGGCAGCCGCGGTGCTTCGGAAACTTGAGTGCGAGGTGACCTTGCTGGAGGCACTTGACCGGGTACTCGCAAGAGTAGCCGGTGAGGACATCTCCCGATTTTTTGAACGTGAACACCGAGCTCGCGGCGTGGACGTACGGCTGGGCGTCACGGTTGAATCGATTGAAGGGCGGGAACGAACAGAAGGTCTGCGTCTTGGTGACGGTACGTTGTTAGCGGCTGATTTGGTAATCGTCGGCATCGGCATCGTTCCGTCCGTGGAGCCATTGCTGCGCGCTGGAGCAGTGGGCAAAAACGGTGTTCGCGTCGATGACTACTGCCGCACGAGTTTGCATGACATTTATGCGATTGGGGACTGTGCGAGCCATAAAAACCAGTTCGCTGAAGGCTCTGAAATTCGCTTGGAATCCGTTCAGAATGCGAATGATATGGCGAATACCGCAGTCCGCCATATCTTAGGAGACGAGCATCCTTATCGAGCAACTCCTTGGTTTTGGTCAAACCAATACGACATTAAGCTGCAAACGGTCGGGCTATCTCAAGATGCGGATGCAACCGTACTCCGCGGCGATCCCGAAACTCGAAGTTTTTCCTTGGTTTACCTGAAGAATGGAAAAGTCATTGCTCTTGATTGTGTCAACGCAATGAAAGATTTCGTGCAGGGCCGAAAATTGGTTGAACAGCAAGCCTGTCCGGATTTGGCGAGACTTGCGGACGCATTGACGCCATTGAAGTCGCTGGGCGAAGAGGGAAGCAACTAATGTCTTGGACCCGTGAAGCAATGGCCGCACGTGCGGCACAAGAATTGGAAGACGGATTTCACGTCAATCTCGGCATCGGCATTCCGACGCTGGTCGCCAACCACATTCCCGAAGGCATTATGGTCACGCTGCAAAGCGAGAACGGCATGCTCGGCATTGGGCCCTTTCCTTATGAGGATGAGGTCGATGCCGATCTCATCAATGCCGGTAAGCAGACCATTTCCGAGCTGCCGCATTCAGCCTATTTCGACAGCGCCGTTTCCTTCGGCATGATCCGGGGCGGACATATTGACCTGACTGTGCTTGGCGCGATGGAAGTCAGCCAGAATGGCGACATCGCCAATTGGATGATCCCGGGCAAGATGATCAAGGGCATGGGCGGAGCGATGGACCTTGTCGCGGGCGTCAAGAAGATCATCGTGGTGATGGAGCACACCTCCAAGCATGGCGAACCCAAGTTCATCCCTGAATGCACTTTGCCGCTAACCGGCACCAACGTGGTGGACATGATCATCACCGACCTCGCCGTGTTCCAGCGACCCGACCACGACAGCCCGTTCAAGCTGATTGAACTGGCTCCGGGCGTGACCAGGGAAGAGGTCGCCGGGAAGACCACCGCCCACTACGTCGATTAGTCGATTTCTTGGCGACAAGATTAGACAGCCGCGAAACCGAAGTGCCGGTTGCCGACGTTCAGAAATGAATCAGAAATAGATGGTTCTGAATAGTCGGGTATCTATCTTTATGGTTTTCCAGAGTACGGGGCGCTCGCGAGGCGAGGACAAGAGAGCTGTTGGGCGAATGCAATCGTCCAGAAGAAAAGTGAAAGCCAGTACTTCTAACCTTCCAAGTGAACGTAATCATTGCCACTGCGAACGCTGCCAACATTCGCCCTGATCGTTCTTAGGCGCTCTATTAGAACGTCGAGTGAGCCTGCGGGTCAGCCCCCTGGGCTCGCGGCCTTACTTCGATAAATCGCGAAACGTCCGCTCAGTAATGTCGCAGAGAACAGAATTGCACAGAAAAAGAGAAGTGGCGGATAGGACTTCTCGGCGATTATGATGCCCGCTACTGCCGGCCCAATCGCAAGCCCTCCCATCTGTAAGGCCGCACATATCTGCGCCATCACGTCTCCAGAACCGGTTCGTACGGCGATCGAAACGACTAGGGGAGTGATGATATTTGCTGCGCCGTTGAAGACAAAGACGGCGACTGCATAATCGGCCCAGGAGAACGAGTGCGCAAGAAAAAGAAGGGGAAGGATGCAGCCGAGACAGCCCAGTATAAGTAGGTTAGCTTGACTCATCCAGCGGATTGCTATTCCAGCGAAGAATGCTCCTGCGATACCTGCCAACTGCGAAATCGAGACGCTCGCCGTAACGGTAGACTCTTCTACTCCCCCTGAAAGGCCAATGAGAGCCATGAAAGCCCAGATCATTCCCTGACCGAAAAAGAAGAGTACGACAGAGACTAGGGCAACTATCCCGGGAACGGAAAATTTAACCTTAGCTTTGACTGTCCCCCGTCAGCACCTATGGCACAGATTTGAGGTTGTGATTTAAGGAGGATTTGGGCTTCGTCGTAGTGACGAAGGAACGAAGATGAAGCCCAAATCCTCAAGGTCCAAATTGCCTGCCGAGCAGGTGGTCAAGGACATCCGCCGCAAGACCCGTCG
>CANKZR010000006.1 GCA_947488625.1 uncultured Sphingomonadaceae bacterium
TTGCTTCAACCGCGCTCATGCGCAACAAAGCGGCTAGGCTCTAATCCCAGCTGGGGGAAAGCTGGGGGTCACGTCACCGGCGACAAAGGATACGACTCCGATCAATACCGCCAAGCCTTGAAGGCGAAAGGCATTAGCGCCTGTATCCCGCCACGCAAAGGACGCAACTCACCAGCGGCGTTCTGCAAAACACAATACAAACAGCGCCATAAAGTCGAAAACATGTTCGCCAAACTCAAAGACTGGCGAAGGGTCGCAACCCGATACGACCGACGCGCCGATGTCTTCATGGCCGCAATCATCATCGCGGCCATCGTCATATGGTGGCTCTAATGAGTCCTGACCCTAGGGCCTTCTATCCGAGCTAAAGAAACAGCGAAGCGGTCGGCATTGTTGGAGCCAGTATACAAGTCATGATCATTTACCTGACGGGAAGTCCAGCGAGCGGTAAGACTACCATTGCGGAGCGTCTGGCCGAACGAGAGCATGGCTTAGTGCATTTTCGATTTGGACAAGTCCTCACCGAACTTATTCGACAGAACCACCAGGTGACCCAAGAGGGGCTTCGGCAAGCCACATCACATGTGTCGACGCCAGACATTGTCGATCAGGTCAACGAACGAGCTATTGCCACGTGCGAACAATTTAGGGAAACAAACAGCGTTGTTATCGATACGCACGCCGTGACGACTGAAGAAACAGGGTTTCGGATCACACCGTTATCTGTGGCGCAGATGACGCGATTGAACCCCGATATCTTGGTCTGCCTGACATCTCAGCCCCGGATCAGGGCAGCGCGAGTAAAGGCCGCAGCGCTTGGCCGCCCTCCACTTACGGAAGAGCAACTCCGAACTCAGGCCTTGCTGCAAGAAAGTCTTGTCGTTTCCTATTCCGCTGCGACCGGTATTCCCGCTTACTTCATGAGAAACGAAACTGATGAGAATCTTCACAGTATCGAGGCTGAACTTTTGGCTCTGATTAGAAAGGGCTGAGGCTACGACGCGTTCTCAAGCATCCTTTCGAAGAGGTCCTTGCGCGCCAGAGTTTTGCCCTCGAAAATCACCTCTGAAAACGTATCGTCGACAATTCGCTGCCCATCCTTCTCTACATGGACATGTATTCCAACTTCTTGTGGTCGATCCGCCGTCCACACTATAGCGGGAGTGGATGCCCAGACTCGGAAATCGTGATCGGCCGCATAGTCGTCCAAGTTTAGCTGGCGGTCAGGCGAGATTTGATCCGAATTTGAGAGAAAAAAGTCATGTAAGGGTTTCAATGGGGTCGAGACGATAGCTTTCTTGCTCCAGGTGCTATCGCGTCCGCATGCAGCACAAAAGTGCTTTCTATGGGGCGTCTCCGCAAAGCTACCCATGTCTAGATGAGGGAACCCGCAGCTCGAGCAATTAATACAATCCATGTCTTTTCCCTCTTCAAGCCCAGCAATGAACTCGAGCGCAGCGGGAGGTGTTATATTCACCCTTTGAATCGAGGCGGATTTAAATAGGTCAATCTTTGGATCGTAGAGTAAGGAAATGGCTGCAAAGTCTCCGTCAGTATGCTTTGTTCCACCAGAATGCTCTCGAAGATGAACGTGAATACGCGGCTTTCTTGCCTGTATTGGGCTTGACGCAATCGCGGCAGGCAGCGAACACCAGATGCCGACCTCAGCGTAACTCTCAATGTCTATTGTCTGAGGATCCACCACGTAATTCATCCCCTGAATGTGATTTGCGCAATGCATCTCACCGGTGGTTTCCAGAGATCGTTGGTCCGCCTTTATTCCCCAATGCTTCTGGTGGGTCCTGCACCAAAGGCGAGTTGCGCCATTCCGGAACTTGCCCGCAGATACGAAGTCACAGGGAAGGACTGCATCGGTGCCTTCTTTAGCTTTGAAGACACCCATCATTTCTGGCGACGAGACAGCAATGTTCCCCATAGTACGGTCGTCTGCCCAGCAGACTGCAAAAGTCGACGCTGCCACTTCATCATCTACTGCGGGTACGTCTGTTTCGTCGCAAACCTTCTCGACGAAAATCTTCTTGGCCGGTGGGCCAGGCTCCCACCTGACCATCCAGAATTCGATTTGTCCTGTTTTGTCGTTCTTCTTCCGCTCAACGAACATGTGCGATCCTTACTTTCCCACTCAATGAGATAGGCCGCCAACTTCTTTTGCGCAATTCGAGGCTGCGCTTTCATCGGCAATGTAGTTGTCAAAGGTCAGAAGCGGAATTGGCTGACGCATTCCCAAGCCGCATGTCAATCCAAAGGTGGTGCAGCGTTATCGGCGAAGCACCTTTGCGGGAATTGACAGAAAGGTGCCGTGCCGTACGCCGTGCAACGTCATGTGTCCCTCCTCCAAGGATGTCGGCACGCGACCATCCCGGGATTTCCGCTCGAGTGAGCACGAGGGCCCAGCGATTAATGCGCGCGAGCCAGCTGGATAAGGTCGGCTCCTGAACGTAGCCGATCATCACACCGATCGCATGGCCGGAGCCGTGGGCGCCCGACTTAAAGCGCTGCATGCCGCCCGTGGTGCGCTTCTGCGTATGCAAGTATTCTCGTCGCTCTCGCGCCGATCCGGATGGTGTCGGCAGACGCTTGCACTCGATTGGGATAATAGGATCATAGAGTGAGTAACGTCGACTACCGATCCAGATGACGCAGCCACTTGGCCCAGGTACCAAGTCGAGCGTTCGGCCCGCAACCGTAGGGTCTGGGACTTCGGCCTGGAATACCACACTGTCCAAGTCGGTTGTCCGGGTGGCGCTGTTTAGGAATTGGCAGAGCTGCGCTGTAAGGCGCGTCTCTGCGTATTCAGTTGGTCGGGATGGGTCATCGCGCCAGATTGCGAGCTGCGAGTAAACAAAATCGACAAGCGTTTCGAGCCAAGCCGAGGGCTTATGTAGTGTTGGCGTTAAGTTACCCGACGGTTCGTCGCCAATTTCGTCCGCCAGCATCAGAAGCCCTGCGCGCGCAAGTCGGCGAGCACGTCGTCGGCGTCTTTCAATGCGATAGACGGCATCCAGTAGCGCAAGCGGTCGGGCTTAAGCAGGAACACAAACGAAGAGTCGTAAATGCGTGCGATGCGGGTCATTCTTAGCGAAGTGCCGCGTGTCGTGCAGAGCAGCGTATCGAGCCGTCCAGCCAAGAGATCAGTCTGCGACCAATCGAGCTCTGCGTCTCCGAAGGCGAACGCCTGTATGACTGTGCCGCCGAGGCTTAGCGATCCAGCCGCCCGGAGAGGGTTTTTGCGATAGAGCGCGTTTATCTGCTTGGTGAACACGGTGGCAAACCGGTCAATGCCGTCTGTTGCCTGGCGGTGAGCCAGCTTAGAAGAGCTACCTAACCGAACGTAGTCGAGATAGTGTTCTAAGATATCGTGGGCGACGAGCCTCTCATTCTCACTGAGGTCGAGCCCTTTTGCCTTCGGATCGAACGGAAGTTCATAGATGTCGCGGCATGATAGCGTTGTCGCCTTCTGCGACAGCATTCTTAGGCTAATGGCAGCCACGTAAGATCGTAACCCGACATGTTCGTTGCGAAGCCAATCCTGTACGGGCTTCAACTCTTCTACCTGATCGGCAGCAAACCCAACGATTTTATTCTTAAAGGTGAGATATCCGTCGGTCCAGAGTTCGTTTGGTAAGTCTCCGTGCTCGCGAATTAGAAGTATCGGCGGCGTGAAGAGTGCTGCAGTGCGAGGACCTTCAATCGGTTTACGGTCGACGGTCCCGAGGCGGGATCGGTCGATACCATCGACAGTCAAAGCGTCCGAGGGCAACAAAGGCTGTCCATAGAGGTGCTCGGCGTGGCCCGACTTGCCCTTCCGACCCTCAATGAAGCCCTCCCCAAATTTCCAACCCATCTTCTTGGCGTGCTCGCGCAGCGACGGCATCTTTCTCAGCCGCTTTACGAGGGCATATGTACGTGAACCGCCAAGTAGGTTGGATCGCCAGAGGTCCGGCGTTTCGTCGGACTTGACAGCAGCTCTGGGAACTCGATGTAGATCATAAGCGTCGATGTCGAAGCGCTGGCCAGCGTCTGCGCGCGCGGTGCGTCGGAAGACGGCATGGAGAATGCTCCCGTCCTTTGGGGGTGGCTCGGCCACTGCCAGGACCGTGATCACCTTAGTGTCTTTTGAGAAAAGACCCCTGACGGATACAAAGTCGAGAATCTCCCGCACATTCCAATTGGCCAGAAAACGCCGTCGAAAATCAGGCTTCTCGTTGTAGAGTAGATTGTATTGCTGCAGCATGCCCAGGACGCCACCCGGCCGCAGCAGCCGCATCGACTCATGTAGAAAAAGGTAGGCGACTTGAAGGTCAGGCAGCTTGCCGTTTTCCTCAATATATCTTGCATGCGCGATCTTCGCCCCGTTGGTCTTTAGCGCCGACTTAAATGGAGGGTTTCCAACGAGCACGGCGGTCTTCCTGGACAGTAGTCCGGCGTCTTTCGCCTCGAAGAAACAGGAATGGATGAGACTCGAACCGCGTAGCTTGGGAAAGAGCTCGGTCGTCCCCCGAATTTGCTCTGGAGTAAGACTGTCGCACATGGCTAGACAAAGGCTGAAAGTCGCAAGTTCAATTGCGCCCTCGTCGTTGTCTACGCCATGCACGCGCCTGAGGAAGTCGCGCAGAGTGGAAACGTCGGGATGCGCCCAGTCATTACGTGCGCGCCAACGCGTGACAATTCGCTTGTACGTCTCGACGAGAAAAATGCCTGACCCGCAGGCGGGATCGAGTGCGACATCATCACCGTCGATGATGCTGTCGATGCGATTTTCGTCGAGCACCTCGTCGAGGATCAGCCTGACGAGGGCCGGGGGTGTATAGACGCTATCGGTCGGGTCGCTGACAAATAGCTCGTAGATATTGCTGATAACCTCGACTGGGAGATCTCGGAATGAGTACAGTGCCCAGAGATTCATCTGGCCCGATTCATCCTCACGTGCTTCAATCAACCGGCTAAACTCAGAGAGTTCCTTCGCCGTCGCAATTGCAGCTATCTCGGTCTCGTCGAGCGTGAAGACATCGCCGTTGAAGAGAACTTGCAAGCTGGCGAGCACCTTGAGGAGTGCGGCGCTGTCAGCGAGCACGGCTGGGAATGTCCTTGCGCCATCGAGAAACTTGGCGAAATATCCGTCCGGAAGCGCGTTGCGTTGGTCGAGATAGGCGACGAGAAGCGACAAAATGAGCAAGCGGCGTTGTAGGTCACTGTCGAGCTTGCTGTTTGCCAGCAACCGCGAGCGTAAACTTCTCACGGCACCGACTAGGCGGCGGTGTGCGGACTCGTCGCTCGAGAGGAGCCTCTTTGCTGCCTCTGGATCGTCCCACAAAGTTCCAGTGCGGATGCGGCTGGCGTCCCACCACGATTCCGCCTTCGCGATGTCGGCTGATATACGCAGTGTGTCGTAAGGTTTGCAGACAAGGCGCCCATTCTCCGCGAAGTCAGGACGGTGAGCGCACCGGAAGATTTGAACCGCATCGGGGAGGCGACGGTAGATTAATGGGACCCCGCCCCAGCTCCAAAGCCGCTGGTGTACCTCAGCGAACTGCTTGTCAGCCTCCGCGCCCTGGGAGCCCTCAAAGATAAAGGCCTGCGGGCTGCCGTTGCCGCCATCTGGGCTAACCTCGAAGAACACGGAGTGCGCGCCGTAGGCGGCGGCTTTCTCCATAATGACGGCCTCTTTTGCGGGGCGCGCTTGAGGTATGTAACCTTCGACTGAAACGAGGCCTTCCTTATCCACCTCGCTGGCTCCGCCGCCGAGCAACCAGTTGACATCGGCGAGCGGTGACCCTCCATCCCCTTCGGTGCCTCGGGGTCGGCCCGTCATTTCCGCCCCGCTTTCTTGCTCAGCTCAAAGCCTTCCTTCAGCAGGTCGAGCATAGATATGCCGCGCTCAGCAGCATAAACTTTATAGGACCGTTTGAAGGCCTCCGGTACCTTGAAGTTGAGCGTCTGGAGCTCTTCCGGCTCTTTTCCGCCGCTACTCTTCCTCGCCATAGAAAAGGCCCTCCCCCTCAAAGAGGCCACTGCTTTGCCCGCCACCCTTTAACAGAGCGAGCTGCGCACGGAAAGAAAGAAATCGGGATTTCACGAAAATTATGAAAGAAGTTATTCGTTATTTATGGATTTCAGTGTTTCGGGGTTTTGTAATTTCAACAGCTCTAGGCTGAGACAATGAGATGCAAAGTGGCATTGCCATGGGGCTGCGGAGCAAATGGGGAAATGCTTGTGCGGCGGAGGACGGGGGATTCCTAGACAGCGGTAGGCCCCAGAGTTGATAATCCAGTTTATGCCAGTTCGAGCGTGTGCCCTTTGATCGACGAAGGTCCGCTTTCAGGACTCCCACTGGAGTGGCTCAATGACCGAAACTGGGGCGCAAAGCAGTCATACGGTGAAATGTAATCGGGCCCGCGGGCGAGCCCCGATCAAGCGACTGCTTCACTCTTGAGCTTCTCAAGCCGTTCCGAGCATATCTCATGGACAACGCGGCCAAGTTCCTCGACACGCTCGCCGAGCCATTCGAGTTCTTCCTTGGTGATGCGGTAATGCTTCGAATAGCGGGCCTTGACGTAAGCTTCCTTGAGCTTCTCGAAGCGGGCACGATCACGCTTGGTGTCGCGCGGCCAGACATACGTCAATCGAGGGTCGATCCGCTCAGCCTGAGTGCGGAGAAAGCCGAGATTGTGCACATGCGGCGTGTAGAAGGTGCAGACTAGCAAGACACAGTGGTACAAGCGCTCGGCTGCCTGATGAGTTAGAAATGCAGCATCCTTCAGCCGGCCCTGGTTGACGCTGAATTTTGCAGTCTCCAGCATTCCCGACGCAGCAGGCATCCACTCGTCGAAATACTCCTGCGCCATCGCGAGTGCTTGCACGGGCGTTTTGGGCTTAGGCTTATGCAGTTCGGTGTCGTCTGCCTGGTAGAGCGCCAGCCCGTCTTTCGCGACATCCATGAAGAAATAGCGGCCATGGGCCAGCCCATCATTCACTTCCTGCAATGTGTGGACGATAAAATTCACCGGCGTGTTGAGGGTCTTGGTGACGCCGTATTCGCGCATCAGCCGGTCATCGAGCTTGGACCAGTACTTGATGCGGTCAACCAGACGCTTGTCATTGACGATAACAAGCAGATCATAGTCAGACTGGTAGCCCTTAGCAGTATGGGGTTCATCGACCCATGTTCCGCGTGCATAGCTGCCGTACAGAATGACCTTGAGGATGCGCCCGGCCTTCTTCCAGTCGTGCTTCGCGAGCGCGAAGGCGTCATCGAATTCTTCGAAGATCAGCTGCACCACGCGCTCAAGCTCGCGCTGTTTTTGCGGTGGCAGATGATCGAGTTCGGTGCGCATAACACAACCTCTAGCAAGCAGTTGGAATAGTTGCACCTATAGACTGGCGCAGCGGCATTTCGCCCTGCTCCAGAGCGCACCTCTGCTCTCACCCAACCGCAACATTTAACTAAGGTCTGCGCGTCTTCACGCGCGGTGTTGTCGTGAAGCCATCGAAGCGCGCATCCAATGGACTATCGGTCAGTTTCCGCTTCATCATGTGCTGGCCCCAGACGAATAAGCTCGTCGGACAGGTGCTTTCCCGTTTCCATTCTGCGCGCCAGCGCCTCGACGAGATGGCTGAAGCGTTTCTCGGCGTCGGCGCGTGCTGCCGCAGAGGCATCGCCGCCGAGCGCGGGCGTGACTTCGAGCCAGCGTCTCAGGTAAAGAGCAAATGCCTCGTTTCCGACCTCGACGTGATAGTCGAGCTTGTCGATCTGCCGCGAAATCCGGTCCAACCGGCGGCTGAATGCCGCCTCGAGTCTCTCCGAACCATCGGGCGACAGGAACGAAGCGATCGCGGCTTCGACCACCGAAGCCTGCGATACCCGCTTGCGTCCGGCAAAGTCGGCCAGTTGCCGCGAGAGAGCGGGCGGCAGGCGGAAAGTGTGCTTGATGCGGTTGCCTTTGCTCACAATTCGATCCCGTCATCGGGGTCGAGCGCCGCCCGCTGTGCATTGGCGCGCATCTGGTCGGCGATCCGGCGGTTTCTGCCCGCCTCTTCGTCATCGCGCCGGTCGTCGAACTCGAATTCATTGCGCGGTGGCGATGGCGTGGGCGCTATATCCTCGTGCTGGGGAAGTTCGGGCTCGCGCCGGACACCGCCATCAGCGACCGTGTCGCGATCTTCCAGCTCAGCGGCATCCGACGCGACAAGCGGTTGCTTGGGTGCGCGCGCAATCACCCCTTCCCATTCTCCTGCGTCGGGCTGACTGGGCGATTGTTCAGCCATCGGCGGCGGCTCGACCCGTTTTGCCAATCTGGGATCGGCATAATAGCGCGCCTTCTTCGCCCGGATCGGATGCGCGCCTGCAAGCATCACAATCTCATCGGTATCGGGCAGCTGCATGATCTCGCCCTGGGTGAGCAAGGCCCGGGCGGTTTCGCTGCGCGAGACCATCAGATGACCAAGCCATGGCGAGAGCCGGTGCCCGGCGTAATTCTTCATCGCGCGCAGTTCGGTAGCGGTGCCAAGCGATTCAGAAATGCGCTTCGCCGTGCGCTCGTCATTGGTCGCAAAGCAGACCCGGACATGACAATTGTCGAGGATCGCGTTGTTCTGACCGTAAGCCTTCTCGATCTGGTTGAGCGATTGCGCGATCAGGAATGCCTTGATGCCGTAGCCTGCCATGAAGGCAAGCGCGCTTTCGAAGAAGTCGAGACGACCGAGCGCCGGAAATTCGTCAAGCATCAGCAGCAATCGGCGTCGATCCGATCCTTCGTTCAGGTCTTCGGTCAGGCGGCGGCCCAGCTGATTGAGAATGAGCCGGATAAGCGGCTTGGTGCGGCTGATGTCGGACGGCGGCACGACAAGATAGAGTGTGACGGGGCGCGCCGGATCGACGAGATCGGCGATCCGCCAGTCGCATTGCCGCGTGACTTTCGCGATCACCGGATCGCGGTAGAGGCCAAGGAAGGACATCGCGGTTGAGAGCACGCCCGAACGCTCATTCTCCGACTTGTTGAGCAGTTCGCGTGCGGCGCTCGCCACGACCGGGTGGACGCCTTCCTCTCCCAGATGCTGCGTTGCCATCATTGCGGTGAGCGTCGTCTCGATCGAGCGCTTCGGGTCGGACAGGAACGAGGCCACTCCGGCCAGGGTCTTGTCGGGCTCGGCGTAGAGGACATGGAGGATCGCTCCGACCAGCAAGGCATGGCTTGTCTTTTCCCAATGGTTGCGGCGTTCGAGCGAGCCTTCGGGATCGACCAGCACGTCGGCGATGTTCTGCACGTCGCGCACTTCGTTAATTCCCCGCCGCACCTCCATCAGCGGATTGTACGGCGCCGAGGCTTCATTGGTCGGATCAAACAGCAGCACGCGGCTGAAACGCGAACGAAAGCCTGCGGTGAGATCCCAGTTTTCGCCCTTGATGTCGTGAACGATGGCCGAGTGCGGCCAGGTCAGCAGCGTCGGGACCACGAGCCCTACACCCTTGCCGCTTCGCGTCGGGGCGAAACACAACACGTGCTCGGGTCCGTCATGGCGTAAATAGAGATTGGCATGGCGACCAATCACTGCGCCTTTGCCGCCGAGTAGCCCTTCGCGGGCGATCTCGGAGCGGGTTGCCCAGCGCGCGGAGCCATAGGTTGCGCTGGTCCGGGCCTCGCGGGCACGCCAGACCGACATGGCGATTGCCACAACCACCGCAATCAGACCGCCCGATGCGGCGATCATCCCGCCGGTTTCGAATATTCGCGGAGCATAGGCCTCGTAGCTGAACCACCACCAGAAGATCGAATATGGCGGATAGACCGGGTGACCAAACGCGGTGAACCATGCTGGACCGAGCTCTTGCTGGTAGCCGAGCGTTGCAGCAGTCCATTGGGTGGCCGCCCAGACTCCTGCGAGCGCAAGCGCAAATACAGCCAGGATCTGGCCCCACAGGATCTTGGTTGCCGACACGGTCGCCTCCTTTCGCCCAATAACAGGAGGCAGTTGTAACGCCGGTATCAAGTTCGAATGCGTGTGATCGGGGTCCAGCGTAGCAAAAGAAGCAGGAGGAGGGGTCGTTGCAACACGGATCAATCCAGCGCGGCTGGCACGAAACCCGCTTGCTGGACCCTGTGCCGGATAAGAGCACAAGGCTATGATTTGCTAATAAAACCCGACATGTTAAATCTTTCCAGTATCATGGTATCCGAGAGACCATCGACCACTCCTGCGATTGTCGTACAGCTTTTGCTGGGCATGGCACTCTTTGGCAGTGCAACGCCGCTCAGCAAGTTAATCGGGCAGCAGTTCTCGGTCTTCACAGCGTCATGCATGCGCATGCTGATCGCTTGTCTGGTCCTTGCTCCATTCACATGGTTGCTGACGAAAAGGTTTGCTCATGCGAAGCGGTCGGACTGGTGGGTGATTGTCGCGATCTCATTATTCGGGATGGTCGGTTTCACCGCAGCCATGCTTTTTGGCATGCGTCTCACCACAGGCGTGATTGGCTCCACGATCATGAGCGCGACACCGGCAGTGACTGCCGCCGCGGCCGTAGTTTTCTTCGGTGCCGCAATGAACTGGCGCACATCAGGAGCATTGGCCCTTGCGGTCGCGGGGATCGTGATGATCAATCTGCTGCGAACCGGGGGAAGCGGAGCCACCGAAGCGCCGATCCTTGGCGCAGCGCTTGTCGCAATGGCTGTGTGCTTCGAGGCAGCCTACACCCTGCTTGCGCGCAAACTGTCCGACGGGATCAGCTCACTGGAAGCCACTCTGGCCGCATCGCTCATTGCCGCTTTGCTCTTCGTTGCTCTGGCTTTTGTTTTCGACCCTCGACCGTTTGATTTTTCCGGCATAGGTCGGGATGGTTATTTTGCGCTCGCCTTTTGGGGTGCGGCCACAGGAGGGCTCGCTCCTGTTCTATGGTATAATGGTGCCCGCAAAGCGCCAGGAGTACTCACGGCAGGTGCGATGGCAGTCATGCCCCTTAGCGCGCTTGTCCTATCTTACGTCCTACTTGGCGAATCCTTTCGCTGGTCTCACCTTTTGGGCTTCGGGTTGGTTTTCGCAGGGCTTGTCCTGATGATAGTCGAGCATGCGAAATCGGCGGATTAATGAGAATGAGATGTTCGTCCCACCCAACCCCTGAGACAGAATGAGCGTCTAGAACCTACGCGGCCTCCCATGTAAATTCAGGACTACCCGACCAGGTCAGACGGTACATGGCGCCCTGAGTCACCGACTGAACGACATTGGGCCATAGCGCCGCGATGCAAATCCCTTCCGGATGGCGAACCGAGGGATAGATGATGCCGTTGTGACCCTCGGCACGAGCCTGCGCCGCCAGCGCGTTGCCGACCGGATAACCCTTTTCAGCATTTGGATGGAGGCCGGGATGATCGGACGTGCCGCGCAAGTCGACAAAGATGCCGGACATACTTGCAATCATCTCGCCATATTCCACCACGGCATTGAAATCGGCTGCATCCGCCAACGCCTGAGTCAGGTGATGTCCGACCTCGGCGAGGCAGGTTTCGACCGCCAGGGCCGCGTACCAAGCCCCACGATCCGCGGGGTTAAATCGCCCCGGCTCGCGTGGTTTGGCGTAAGCGAAACTCGCATTGATGAACTTGGCATGCGGCACGCCGTGCACCAATTCTTCGGCGCTAAGGCCGCCATGGCCGCGCTCCTCGGCTATCAGGCGCGAGCTAGTCGCTCCTTCGATTTCCGCAAGCAGCGCAAGCTCGTCGTCATCGTCAGCGAGCGGCGCCATCGCCGCGTCGCGCAGGCGCGCACTCGAAACCAGCCGAATGGTGCGCTCGAACGCTTCTCGTTTGGTAACCAGATCGGTCGACGGCGGTTCGGGATCGCTCTCAGAGCCCGCCACGAAGCGCGTCAATATACTGGCGGGTTTCGAGCATACGCGGGATACCGCCTTCGATCATTGCCTGGACTGGCGAAAGCCGGTCGAACACAGGTGCCGTATTGACGAGCCTGGGCCAGCGATCGGCCATGTCGTCGGCAAACAGCAGATGCAGCCCCTTGAACAAGCCGATCAACGCCGAAGCGCGCGTCAACTGGTCCTGGCTAAGCGCGCCTTCCCAAGTTCCGGCCTTCATGCGGTCCCAGGTGCTTTCAGAGACACCGAGCAGCGCCGCACCCTCGGCATTGCTGCCACCCCAGGCGCCAACAAGCCGCAAAACGGCTTTGACTGCCGCGCCGGTCAGGCGGCTGCGATCATCACTGCCCGCGAAGGTCTGAACGCCTCGTCGTGCTTTGGCTTGCTCTAATGCTATACTTGCCATATCGCATCTCCTGATGCTTATTTACGCATCACATGGTGTTTCGTCAAGGACAGATCTGTCTGCACAGCCCCGTCAGACAGAAGGCCCCCGTGAGCGCGTGAAGCTCCAGTCAACACTGCCGCGCTCGTTGACCCTGCCTGCGACCGTCTGGCCCAGATGGCGCTCCAGATCCTGCCGCCAGGGGACGAGTTGGAAACCCACACCGTTGTCGATCATTGCAAACCGGCCCGAAGCGAGTGTCACGCGTTCCCGATAAACGCCTGCGACATGATCACCGGTAGTCGCGCTCTGCATGGTGCCTCCGTGACGCGCGGCGAGCGCATCGCTCGCATTGGCCAGGTCCCGTTCGCGCAAAGTGCCAAGCAGATTGCGAGCATAGACGATCTGTTGCCCCTGACGCTTGGCTAAGCCTTGCTCCAAGAGGACATCGGCCCGTTTAGCCAATGCCTCGCGCACCTCCGACCCGAACCCGCCTGCCACGGTTTTGAGGCGGGGCGATACGAGTTGCCGATCAAGCCAGGTCGCACCGCCTGCACCGATCTGTCTTTCGAGAGTGAAGTCGGAGCGAACAAGCAGGCTCATCTGCTGCCGGCCTTTCCGATCGGTCCATGCGCTCGTCTCCACGATGGCACCGGGCGCGGCATCACCTGTCCGCTCGAGGTACGGAAAACGCAGGTGATGAATGCGCCCATCGGCTCCGTCGACGATGGCATAGGCCTTGCCAGTAAGCTCGTCATGCAGCCCGCGCTCGACGAGCCTGCCAATCACTCGCTCGCCGTTCGCATCCTCATGCAAAGCCAGCCGCGCCGGGTCCGTATTCAAGCCTTTGCCGGTCATGGCCCGGTGCATCGTCTTGATGATGTCGCCGCGTTTTCCAAGTGCCCGAAGCGTGGGCTCGATATCGGATGCCAGCGTCCAGCTTGCTGGTCCCACCTGCTCAGCCAGTCCCATGCGTTCGAGCACCTTGACGCGTCCAATCAAGATCGAGCGATCCCTAGGTGCGCCCGAACCGGCATCGGGCCGCAGGTCGATCTCGCCAAACGCGCCGCGTTGCTTGTGCAGGCGGCGATCGAGACTGGTCCAGCGTTCAGCGTCAACCTCGCGCGCCAGAGCATTGAGGATATCACGTTCGCTGCGCGGTCCCAGCTCGATGGTCACGCGTTCCTCGGCGCGGGCGCGCATCCCCTCGCTGATATAGGCGCGGTCGATCACAAGGTCCTCGCCGCCTGTTGCGACGCCGCGAACCAGCACATGGATATGCGGATTGTCGGTGTTCCAGTGATCGACGGCCACCCAGTCAAGGCTGGTGTCGAGATCGTTGGCCATGTCGGTCATAAATTCACGCGTGAAGGCGCGCAGGTCGCCCATCTCGTTGGCATCCTCAGGAGAGACGATGAAGCGGAAGTGGTGCCGGTCGTCCTCGCAGCGCTCGGCAAAGCTATCCCCATCGGCCTCGTCTGACGTGGCATCGAACATCCGGCCCTGCGATCCGTCGCGCGTCGCTCCCTCGCGCTGAATATAATTTATATGACGCGCGAGCGGCGCGGACCTGGTCTGGGATTGCCATTGGCGAACAACGCGGGCCTTGATCAGGACACGCCGCCCAAATGCGCTTCTGCTGCGCGTCAGCGCAGCGAGCTTGCCGCGTCCATAATGTCCCGTGCCACGACCGCCTGCGCCGCTTGCCTTGAACCGTGTGTATCCAGCCTTGTGAGAGACCTGAGCTACCCGGCCGAGCAGCGTCTTGGCCTTTCTGTAGGAGCGAGCGCCGCTGTCGCGCGAACGCCCGGGCTCGATATTGAAATCATCGTCAGCCATGCCGCGCAACAAGAGGCGATGGCGCCTTCGCCTTTGAAAAAACACAGAAAATCAGTAGTGGCGACGGCACTGTAGTCGTCCAGACGGCGCAAATTGGCCAAGAAAACCAACCACATGCAGCCCGGGCGACGGCGCTGCTTTTATCTTGCCATCCTCCCTTACCCTTTCTGACCAGCCCGCCACTCGTCCGCAGGTCTTCGCTAGCGGACGACGCGAGACGCAAGGATGCGCGCCTGGCTGTCATTGGTCGGCGACCGTGGAGACGGGCGCGAAAAGATCGTGCGCGGGCTGTACCGGGCGAGCAAAAACCTCGCCCGAAGCCTTCGGGAGACCTAGATCGCCGGGTGCATAATCCGAAGTGGAAACAGGTTCATCGGGCGCGCCCGGAGCTTCCGCAGAGTGCGAACCCGCCGTGACAAAGATGCGCCCGGGCTGCAGCAGGGGTGCGATCTTCGCGACATAGCGGCGGGTCTCGAGGGGAAGCGAGCGCCGTCCGGCAAGCCAGGCCTCGTAGCGTCCCGGCCCCGCATTATAGGCTGCAAGAAAGCCAGCTGCACCGTAGCGGTCATACATTTCTCGCAAGTAAGATGTGCCCGCCAGGATATTGTCGCGCGGGTCGAAAGGATCGCTTCCGAGCGAGTACCGGCCGCGCTGGCGCGCCCAGGTGCCGGGCATGAGCTGCATCAATCCCATCGCGCCTGCCGACGACACTGCGCGCGTCCGGCCCGCACTTTCAACGCGGATCACCGCATAGATCCAGTGCTGGGGAATGCCGAAGCGCTGCGAGGCCTCGCGCACATGCGCTGCAATATCGATCGAATCTGCGTGCGTTTGCGCTGCGCGCGATTGCCCGCTCGCGTGCAGCGGGTACGCAAGTGCCATTGCAGCCAGAGCCGCGGTTAGCGCGATACCGAGGCGCACCGTTCAAGCCTTTCTGGCGCGCCGCGCAGGGCGCGACCACGTCAGTACATGAAAGCCGTCATCGGATGCGAAGAGATTCGCGCGTATCGACCGGGCGAACGCCGGATCGTCGATCACCACCGCGATATAGTCCCCGGCCTTGTCGCCAACGCGCTTCCAGCCCGCACCAACTTCGTAGACGGCGTCATTGTCACCAACCATGATCCGGTAGTCCGGCGCATTTTCGGCTTCGGATGGTTCCGCAGGAAGGAGGGTGAGCCGGGCATCGAGCGTGAGCGTCTGCAAATGCCCCTCGAAGCCATCGCGGGTCGCTGCGAATGTGCCGATATATGTCATTGATCGTCTCCTTGGTTGTTGATTGTGGCTGCAACATTGCTTGGCTGCGCGAACCAGATATGCGCGCCATCACCGTGCTCGTCGGTCCAGACGGGGCTGGCCTGGCCAAGCACGCGGTCGCGCGCGATGGGTCCGAAATAGCGCCCGTCGAAGCTGCCTGACGCGCGCCGGTTCATGACGAATATCTGGCCTGCTGCGATGGTCCGGCAGCCTTGCCAGACCGGCAGAGCGCGCCCGATACTGTCTGCCGAGCGCGCCACACCGGCGCGCGCACCATTGATGGTGATGGTCAGACCCTCCCTGCAGACAGTGTCGCCGGGACGCGCCGCGACTTCCTTTAGCAGCGGAATTCCCGTCGGCAGATAGCCGCGTGTCGCAAGGTAATCGCGCAGCCGAGGCGGCGGATCGATCGCCACGCGCTCGCCAACCTGCAGACCGGTCGTCCCGCCGATATGATACAGCCCCGTCGGCACACTGGCAGTCGCGTTCCAGATCAGAACGCGCGAGAGCGGCAGCGCGGCGCTGACCAAAGCGGCGGCACAGACTGTGCCCGCGATAATGAGAGTGCGGCGCTTCATGGCCGAAGATTCCGGTAGCGCAGCCATATGGCGTGCCGGTCTGGATGATAGACGCGCGGCTGCATTCCAGCCGCAAGGCGGTTGTGCATATGCCGCCAGTGGTCGGGCGTGACATCGCACGGATCGGTGCCGCCTGCCTCGATTGCATCGATCAGGCCTAGGACCTGGCGCACCTTTGGCCATCCCCGGACCGAGAGCAGTATCTCTGCGCCCGGATCGACTTGCGGAAGCGTGGAATAGGTGTCGCCAGCTGCGACCGCGCGCGCAATTGCGAGAGCCGAACGGATGGTGCCATATTCGTTGGACGCCCAGCGCACGAAAGCGAAGATCTGCCCCGGCGTATAGCTTTCAACCCGTGTCCTGCGATCGATGATGCGCTGACCAACCGGCTTGCCGAAACGCAGCCAGTCTTCGCGCAGGCCTTCCTGCCACACCAGAGTGACATGGGTCAGCGGCGGATCGCCGTCACAACGCCCGGCGCCGCTGCGCGGCGGTGTCAGTCGGCCGGCCGTGCACAGGCGCGGCGACGTTAGCAGGAATCGATAAGATTCCTTGTTAGGATAGTTAAGGAGCTCGCAAGGCCAGCATTTCTGCGGGTTTGCGCAGCGTTTCGGTTCCCGATAGTCCGAACTTGCGGTTCCTGATAGTCCGTGCGCGGGGGTTCCTGATAGTCCGAACATCACACCGACTTGTCCACAGGAGGCATGCCGATGCGCCGCCGGGCGACATCGAAGGGATCGACAGGAATTGCCACGAAGCTGAGCCGCTCGCGGCCCAGCTGGTGGTCGAGCGAGAGGGTGTAGCCCGGGAGCGGTTGGCGCTGGACGATTGCGCGCATCTCGAAAGCGAACCGCTTGAGCGGTGAAAGCGCACCAGATTTGAGGTGAAGATGGGCAATGTCGAAGCTCCATCCGCCCTTTTGTTTGCCGCCATGCTTGCGCACGATCCGGTATAGCCAGCGCTCCAGGCCCCCGGTCAGCGTGAAATAGGCCGGGTCGATCGTGAGTACGAGCGCTCGGTCGATTACCGCTTCATAGAGCCAGTCCGGCACGATCATCTCGATGCCGAGCGCGCGGCCATTGCCATCGAGGCATTCGCGCCATTCGTTGATCCAGGAAAAGCGGTGGCGACGTCGTGCGCCCAGCTGGCGGATCGATGTCGCGATGCTGGTTGATTGCAGCCTGTCGAGCGCGGCTTTCAGTCGCTCATAGGCGGCCTTGCCGGTACCGCGGCGGGTAAAGGCGAGGATTTCATGCGGGGTGGCGGCAATGAGCCGCGACGTCGGCTTTCCGGCATCGCGCGCCTCGACGATCTGGCTGGCCACCCAGATCAGCACATCGGCGTCCCATATGGTTGCCATGCCATGTTCGGCAGTTGCCTCGACAAGAATTGAGATGTCGCCCATACGAAAGTCGATGGGCTTCACCCGCTTCGATTTGGCGAGGCTGAAAAAGGGCCATGCCATCAGGTCCTGCGCATCGCGCGCCGCGATGGCTGCGCTGGTTCCGACGAACAGATCGAGCTGCTGTGCTGCGCTGGCAAAGGTCGTGCGGGACGCCATGGAACAGGCCCTCAGCGCCGAACCGGGCCGGTGTAGCCGTCAATCCTTTTGGCCGGATGGACCACGCCCTTGCCCGGATCGCTGGTCGAGCGGCGCACCCCTTGTTCGGCCCAGGCATCGAGATCTTCGCGCCGGTAGACGATCCGCCCGCCGAGCTTGTGGTAGACGGGACCGGTCCCGTAGCAGCGGTGTTTCTCGAGTGTACGCGGCGATAGGCCCAGATGAACGGCAGCATCGGGCGTTCGCAGAAAACGGGGGCGAACTGGTTCAGGAACGGCAGTCATCGGTAATCTCCGCAACACATGGGATGGATGGTGCGGCGAGCTGCCGCTTGTTGCAGAGAGTGATGGCGGGCAATTGTTCCCATGGAGGAGCGACAGAACTACGCGAGAACAATAGTCGCCCGTACCTTGCTGCCCTGCCCCCAAATATGGGTCGCTGGCCGTGCGGACCCACGAAAGTCCATCGCCCACCCGATCATGAGCGATGCCAAGCAAAAATTCCGCACCGCGAACAAGACGGTGGCAAAGGATCGCGTGCGGAGCCAGGGACCGGGACTTGTCGGTCCCGCCAGCTTTGCGCCGGTCCGACCCGCTGCCGGTTCGCAGTGCGCGCGGGGCCCAAAACGAAAACGCCGCGCCCTCAGGAGCGGTGCCGAAGGCAGCGCGGGACAGAGCGCGTCCCCAGCCCCGCTCCGCATTTCGCAGCCATCCCTCCTGCATGCGGACACGCAAAAAGGCAGGAACCGGAGAAGGCTCCTGCCCAATCGCGCGTCAGAACTCGAGCATCGCACCGGGCACAGTATGCACTATGCGGTTCGCCAGATGCACCGGCAGCGCATTGTAGTCGCCCTCATCGAAGGCGAAGTGACCAAGGTCGTCATCCTCGACGACATGCTGGTCAAAGAAGCTGTGCAAAGCACGCCGTTCAGCAACAGCCAGAGCTTCGAAATAGCTGTCCGAGCTCGGTACAGATTGAGTGAGTGTAGCCATGATATCCTCCTGATGCCTGCCTTGAAACGGCAGGAGGACCGGCGGACGGGCATGCAGGTGCCGGGTCACAGGATCGCCCGCACGGGCGACCACGAAGTGGCGTTGGGGGAAACGATTTTGTCGGACTGCAGCGCAGCGAAAGGAGGCAAAATGGTGGGGCCCCGCCGTCCTTGATGCGGTGGCTGCACGCCCGTCATGATCAGATTTCCGTGGGTCAGCCCCTCCCCGCTCTTACGCTCCTGAACAACACAAGAAGGGGCCCTGTCCGGTGAGGACAGGACCCCTTCGGGAGAGATCGACTGGGAGAGATCAGTCGATTTCGGGAGCGTCGCGATTATCGCTCTCGCCGCCAGATTCACCGCTCTGAGGGTTGCCGCGCGAGAGAAAGTCGACCTTGTCGGCGAGGATCTCGCAGCCGTACCGCTTCACGCCGTCCTGATCGTCCCACTGGGTGTAATGCAGGCGGCCCTGTACCGACACCAGCTGGCCTTTCGAGCAATACTGGCCGACCGTCTTGGCGAGGCCGTTGAAGCAGGTCACGCGGTGAAATTCGCTGTCCTTGGCGGTGTAGCCGTTTTCATCCTTGTAGGTCTTGCCGTCCTTGTCGCGAGCGGGGCGATCGGTGACGACGGTGATCCCGGTGACGCTGGTTCCGCTCTTGGTTTCCCGTGTTTCGGGATCGCGGGCAATGCGGCCGGTGAGGATTACGATATTGGTCATGATAAATTCTCCTTCAGCTCTCAACCCGGAAACCATTTCCGGCTTGCGACCGTCGATGAGAAACAGGGCATGGGAGGACTGCACCGCAGGCGCGCAGCGCCAAGGGAAACCCATTTACGCCGGGTGGTGCGGGCAGCCCGCGCAGCGGGCAACACGGCCGGAAAGTAAACGGGTTGCCGGGCTCAGCTGACCTGGTTCAGACAGGTTCGCATGAAAAGCCGGACTGGGTTCGGAGTGGGCATGAAGGAAGCGCAATGGTCCAACGCTTTATTCGCAGGCCGCGGTGCTTCCGCTTGCAGCAAGAAGGTCCATGAAATTGCGGGCAGCGCCGCAATCATCAGGAGACTCCAACACGGCTCAAGGTCAGGCGCAACCCCCCCCCTATGCGGCATTGCCCGCAAAGCGAAACGCTTCCTCCGGTTCTGCTCAAGGCCGAAATTGACCAAGCAGCGCTCGATACCCAAGGCCATCATCTCAGGGCTAACCGGCGACACATCGGTTGCAAGGACATGGCGTAAAAGGAAATCACTGGCAGTTACGGTGACAAGCTAGCCTTTTTCATTTCTGCGCCATCAGGCGTTACGTTGTTTGCATCAGAGCGTTCGGGACTATCGCGTTTGTCACATGCAGCTCCCACAGCTTCTTGCGGTCCACAGGGCAGCGCGCCGCCTTCTTCTTCCCATCGCAAAAGGTCTCTATCCTTCTTCTCGATCACCATATGGAATTCTCCAAATTGAAGCGGCGACGCAGCAGTCAATCATCGTATCAAGCAGAGGCCCAGCGTCTACAGAACCGTTAGTATCACAGCGCCGATAGCACTGTTCCGGTCGCCTGTTCGGGACAGGGATGGCACTTGCACGACACATTATTCATTTCAGGTCGCGGCTCTCCTGAAAATTGCCTTGCGCAGAAGAAACCCCGCGCATGAGCGTGTCATACGCGGGGTTTCAAAGCGGCCCAATTGCACCTGCGGCCCGCAGGGCTCCGGGGGGACGTCGGGACCGCCTGTTCGGTGAGCGATGTAAAAGACGCTCGATGTTCTTTCCCGCTCGCGTCACATGTCTTTCATGTCGTGATCCGGCATCGTCCGCATATCGTGACCTGCATGCGGGTCGGCGTGCTCGGCTGTCGGCGTGACCGCGCTGGCATCTGCCGGTAAAATTGGCGTCACTGGTGCCGCGCGCGAGTTGCCGGAGCGCGGCCTGGTTGAGGCCTCGCCCATGCTCTCAGGGGAAGTTCCTGCGGTCACTGACTGCGTCTCGCGGTTAGCATCCGAGGAATTTTCGGAACCCTCAACATCGAGGGAAGCTGTGGCAGCCGATGGCACAGTTCCGATGGTAATTGGCGTCTGCGCGTCAGGTGCCGAAACCCGCGATTCGTCACACCCGGCGAGGAAAAACAGAGCACCCACGACTGGAGCGAGACCGGCGGCTGTCATCTTCGATTTGCTTTTGCGCATCATACGATTCCCTTACAGCCAGGAAATGCCGAGATGGTTCTGGCCATGCGCCAGTTCGCCGCCCAGGAATCCTTGGGCGAGAATGAGCACAGCCATCGAAACAAGCGCAATGCGCAGTACCGTCCTGCTCTCCGGGCGGCGGTGCGCTAGTGCGGCGAGTACAACACCCAGAACAGCAATCAGCATGCCGTTCCAGCGGTGAATCTGCATAGCCGTATCCCCGCCAAACCACAGGCCGGTATGTATCCACCCGAATATGGCTGCAATGACGGCGCCGCCCGCCCCGCCATAAATGAGCACGCGTACGGCGGGCTCCAAGCCGGCTTCCCTACGCTTACCGACGAAGAGCTCGGTCAGCGCTGCCATCAGAAACAGGGCAATCGGGAAATGTATCGTGGCGGGATGCAATCTCTTGAGCACACCGACGATGCCTTCCTCGTTCACATCGGCGGCCTCACCCGATGCTTCGTCGTGCCCGCCGGAAGCATGAGCGTCGCCCGAAGCTCCATTCGATAATTCCTGGGCTTCACCAAAGTTGTCTGCTGGACTGCCTGTCGCAGGCGCAGCTGCGCTCTCGGCCCCGCCATGCGCTTCGTCACCATGCGCGTGGACCGGGCTGACCCAAAGAAGACTTGCACAAACAAGCGCCAACAGTTGGAATGGTTTCAAAATGACAGGTGCCCTTTCATGGCGGCTTACCGCTGCCCATGCAGATTGTTACGCATCTGGAGCTCTCACCCCTCAGAACAGTTTTTGGGGGTGGGCTAGCGCAGGATTCATTCGAAATGTGTGGGGTCGGGCAATTAAACGTCTGCCCGAATTGCAACTCATTGCAGCGAGCGGAGCCCGGGGGAGCGTCAGCACCGACCCGGGTCGCCGGTTCCTAGTCTTGCTGCGCCATATCCTGCTGGGCAGCTATCTGCTCCATCATATCGTGCATCATCGTCATGCGCTGGTGACAGGCCGCCATCATGCCAGCGTTGTCCCCCTGCATCATGCCCGCCATGTGTTCCTGCATCTTTTCGCGGTGCTCGGCCATCAGCCTTTGGCGTTCGGCAGGATCGCTTTCGGCGCGGGCCTGCTGCATCAGTGCGCGCATCTCAGCCATCTTCTCACGATGGGCTGTCATGGCCTCGGAATCCTGCATCATGTGGCCACTGTGATCCTGCTGCTGTGCTGCAGCTTGATTTGCATGGTCATGCTGCTGCTGTGCCATCACCGGGGAGGCTGTCAGGCCGGTGGCGAGCAATAGGGCTAGGGCTGTGCGTTTCATCGTCGAGTTCCCTTCTGTAACTGTGTGGTGGATGCCTTGTGCATTCATCACCTTTACGCAGCGAACGTCGCTGCCCCTCAAACAATCACGCAAAAGATGGTGGCGGCGAAGGGCAGGCCAACAGCCGAGCCGGTTGCAGCAGTACTGATTTTCAGCCACGTTTCCGGCATAAGCCCAGAGAAAAGAAAGAGACTGTCATGGTATCAGAAAAGCCGCCAGGAATGCTGCAATGAGCACGGTCAACGATGATGGCAGCTGGCAAGTCCCGGAACCCGACCACGCCGAACTGGTGCAGATGCGCATTCGGCTCATAACGCTCGAAAACATCGTTCTTGGCCTGCTGTCCGGAGCGAGCAGTGAGCAGATCGAACAGATCAGAAAGCGCGCGGACATGATTGAACCGCGCCCCGAGGCGAGCAGGCACCCCCTCACCGAACTGGCAGCCAATGACATGCGCAAATTTCTTGACCGTGCTGCTCGGCTTGCCGACAACGCGGATCATGGAGAGGCGGAGTAATCCGGCAATGCAAACGCGATCGAGGACCGAAAATGCAGGCCGGGCGCGGCTTCGTGATGCACATATCTGCGGTATCCTGGTAACGTGACCAGAACCCATTGGCTAATCTATATTTGCGGCAGCTTGATCGCGTTCGTCTGGGAAATCTACCAGATGCCGTTTTTCGTTTCCGGCAATCTCGAACCCTATGAACAGACCATTCGCTGCGGCATTGCGAGCTTGGGCGATGGACTTATCCTGCCCGCAGCCTACTCGCTCGCAGCCATCAACGGCGGGCGGGCCTGGTTTCGCCGAGGCGCCAAGATACCTTATGCAATATTCTTCGGTTTCGGTCTTGTCGTTGCGATCGCTGTCGAAATCATCGCGACGTCGCTACCGTCAGACAGCCTGCTGAGCTGGCGCTATAGCGCTCTGATGCCTCGTGATCCATTGACCGGCATGGCTCTGATCCCGATCGCGATGTGGACGATCGTTCCTGCGCTGACGATCCTTCTGGTTCGGTTTGCTCAAACCGAGCGCAACTGAACTGAAAGCAGTCTCAACGAGCGACTTGGCCACGTCTCGCCCGGCGCTTCATCCTCGGGAACCTGTTGGCCAGCAAGACGAAGCCCGAGATCGCGATAATTGTCCCGCCGATGCCGAACAGCAAAAGCCACCAGCTGTTGATCCGGTCGCGCTGCGTCCAGTCCATGATGTGCAGCCCCCAGATGAAATCGAAGAACCGCCACGTGTCGCTTCGCGCGGAGAGGACCGCACCGCTCGATGCATCGACATAGACGCGCGTGTTAGCCACGTCATTATAGGTGATTTGCCATGCAGGAAACGGGCCCCTGAATTCGGTGCCAACGCTTTCGTCGACCAGGCGCGCCGCATGGATGGATGTTTGCGGGCCGACCCAGGCGCGGCGCGCAATTGAACGTGCCGTGGCTGCTGGAATGGGAGATAGTATCCGCCCGCTTAGTGGCTCATGCAGGCTCACCGCGCCATCGGCTCGCCGCACCTCAGTAACAGTCTTGCCATCAAGAGCCCGGGTCGTGATCGCGGTAATGCCATCGCTGTCGGACAGCCATCGCGGGATGGCGGCCTCGTCGGGAAGCGTTTGCGCTGCACGCGAGATGACGTGCTCGGATCGTACTTCCTCCAGATCGAGAAAGGACATCAAAGCTCCGGTGGCCATCCACAGAAGGACCTGGAGGCCGACGAAGGCCGCGAGCCATTTGTGCAGCTTGCTGCCCAGGACATGCAGGCGCAGTCTGAACGAGCGCTTCGCCACCGGGTTGGCCACTCGCACTCCGATCAGCGGTTGCGCGGCGCGCGCGACGAGGAATGATATTGCACGATCTTCCAGCCATCGGCGTCATGGGCAAGTACGGATGTTGCCACGCCTTCGCGCTCGATCACCCGCCCATCCGTCAGTTCGATCCGGTAGGTATAGGTCTCGCGCCCGTAAGCGAGATGTCCCATGCGGGTGACCGCAACGGTCGGATCACCGAAGGTGAAACTTGTAATTGCATCCAGTTCGGGCCCGAGATGATGCTCCATATAATGCGTGAAGCTGCCTTCGTCCTTGCCGTTCTCGTAAACGAAAGATTCGTCGGCAAAAAGGGCATCCATTGCGTCAGCATCGCGGGCAACCAATGCCTCACGGTAGGCGACCAGAGCCGCTTCTGCACCGGCGACATCATCGTTCATGGCCGCCATGCGATCGGCATGGTTCATGCCTTGCGCCGAATGGTCCATCTCCATCGCTTCAGCTTGTTCCTGATGCGCCGAATGATCCGTGGTCTGCGCCATCGCCGGTACTGCGGAAACTGCGAGGGCCGAAGCCATCAAACCTTGAATGATCATCGACTTTTTCATTAGTTATTCCCTCTTTTTAGAACCAGAACCGGACACCGACGACATAGTTCGTCACGCTCGGGTCTTCGCCGGCCGCACGGGCATAGGCGGCACTATCGCCTATCCGCCATTCCTGAGAGACGCCGATATACGGCGCGAATTCGCGTGCGAATTCATAGCGCAGGCGAAGGCCTGCTTCGATTCGGTCGATCCCCGCGCCAACTCCCAGCTCCGGAATATCCTGAGCCGAAAGTGCAAGTTCCGCGCGCGGCTGAAGGATCAACCGCTGGGTGATGCGCTGGTCAAGTTCGCCCTCGATGCGGGCCGTCACATCGCCCTTGCTGGAAATAAACGCCGCAGCATCGACTTCGAACTTGTAAGGGGCAATACCCTGGATGCCGATCACCGCATGGGTGCGTTCAGGTCCGGTCAAGTCTTGTCGGACACCAGCCTGGAAGTCGAAAAAGGGTGCGATGGCGCGGCTCCACAGAGCCTGCACCTCGGCCCCTTCGATCGGTTCGCCGAAGCTGCCCTCGCCTTCCGATTTGAACCAGAACTTATTGATATCGCCGCCGTAATAACCCTGAACGTCCCAAAGATAGCCGTCCGCGCCTTCGCGCGCCCGGTATTCCACGCGGTCGCCCTGTATCCATAGCCGCATGCCGCCATCGGTTTCGCGGACCAGCTCCTGCCGGGCTTCGTTCATGGCTTCCTCGCCCCAAATTGCAATACCGGCGCGCGCGGGGCCGCTGCCAGCTTCGGGCGGAGGCGGGAGGAGCGGGATCATATCGTCGGCAGACCCTTGCATTGCGGAATGATCCATTCCCTGCATGGCTGGTGACGGCGCGGAAACCTGGCCCATCTGACTGTGGTCCATCTGGCTGTGGTCCATCTCGCTCTGGCTCGCCTGGCCTTGAGGCATATCGCCATGATTCATCTGGCTGTGATCCATTTCCATGGATTCCTGACCGGACTGCGCCATGGGCATCTCCATGCCCGAACTTTCTTCACCTTCGGCCATCGCCCCTTGGCTCATCTGCGAATGATCCATGGTTCCGTGATCCATCGCCGGTTGGTCGCTGGCGGTCGGCTCGCAGGCGCCGTCCGCAACGGCATGGCCCATGTCCCGATGGCGCTGCGCTTCCTGCGCACACCTGTCCGCAGCATCCTGGCCCGTGACCGGCTGAGCCCCGGGCTGGGGTTGACTGGTGTCATGCCCGGCATGCTGTGCCGAAGCCGGTGCCGACAGCATCGTTCCGGCAGCGAGCGAGGCAAGCAGGCTTGCTAGAAAAGTCTTCATGCTTCGCTCCCGTCCGGATTGGCGACCGTGACGATCTGAAACATCCCGGCGTGCATGTGGTAAAGAAGATGACAGTGAAAGGCCCAGTCACCCGGCTCGTCGGCAGTCAGGTCGAATTGGGCGCTGCCGCCTGGCTGCAGGATTACCGTGTGCTTCAAGGGCTGGCGATCCGCAGGGGCACCATTGACCAGTTCGAAGAAATGACCGTGGAGATGGATCGGATGCGCCATCATCGTGTCGTTGATGAGCTTGACCCGTACCCGCTCGTCATAGGCAAAGCGGATCGGTTCGTCGGAGACGGCGGAAAACTTCTTGCCGTCGAACGACCACATGTAGCGCTCCATATTGCCGGTCAGATGGATTTCCATCCGCCGGGACGGAGTTCTGCCTTCCTCGTGCGGCCTCAGCGCGCGAAGCTTGCGATAATCGAGCGTGCGATGGGGCACATCGGCAAGGCCAATGCCCGGATCGCCCATGCGATCGACCGGGTTCATCGATACCATGTCGAGGCCCGGGCCGACCTTCACGTCAGGCGGAAGGCGCGACGTATCGCGCATCTGCATGCCAGACATGCCTGCCATCCCCGCCATTGCGTCGCCGTTCGGCGCTCCGCTCGAACCATGATCCATGCCCGCCATGGCACCATCGGTTCCGTGATCCATCCCTGACATGTCACCACCAGTGCCTGCACCGTGGTCCATACCGCTCATGCCCATGTCGGCCATGGTGAGCAGCGGCGGATCGCGCAGCGGAGGTATAGCTGCGCGCGCGCCGGGCCTGCTCGCCAGCGTCGCGATGCCCATGCCAGAGCGGTCCATCGACTCCGCCACCAGCGTGTAGGCCGGTTCCTCGCGCGGGGTGACGACAACGTCGTAGGTTTCGGCGACACCGATCTGCAGCTCATCGACCTCGACCGGTTCGACATTCTGTCCATCAGCCTGAACCACTGTCATGGGTAGGCCGGGGATGCGTATATTGAAGAAAGTCATCGCGCCGGCATTGACAAAGCGAAGGCGCACCCGCTCACCCGGCCGGAACAGATACTCCAGATTGTCCAGCGGGCCATGGCCATTCAGAAGATAGGTATAGGCCGCGCTCGATACGTCGAGGATGTCAGTCGGCATCATGCGCATCTTCGCCCACATCCGGCGGTCTTCACCCGACAGCGGATAATCATCAGTCCAGGTGTTCTGGTTGTAGTTGAAGTAGCCTTCGCCCTTCTTGAGCTTGTCGAAGATCGCGTGCGGCGACATGTCGCTGAATTCGCTCAGCACCACGATATATTCGCGGTCGGCCTGCACCGGATCGGGACCTGCGGGATCGACCACGATCGCGCCATAGTGGCCCGCCTGTTCCTGAAGGCCGCTGTGCGAATGCCACCAGTAAGTTCCTGATTGCCGCACGGGAAATTCGGCGGTGAAGGTCTCACCCGGCTTGACGCCGGGGAAGCTCACTCCCGGAACGCCATCGAGCTCAAATGGTACGAGAAGCCCGTGCCAGTGAATGGACGTATCTTCCTCAAGCTGGTTATGCACGTTTAGCCGGACCGTCGTTCCTTCCTGCAGGCGCAGGAGAGGTCCTGGAATACTGCCATTGACAGCGATCGCGCCGCCGCGCCTGTTGCCGCTTGCGAAGGCGGACCGGGCTACGGTGAGGTCGATATTCGGCCCCGCCACCTCGTCCAGTCCCTTACGGGCATTTCCCGCCAGGAGGTCACCGCCGCGCGCCCAGGCCGGCATTGCTCCGGCAAGGCCAAGCAGGCCCATCCCGCCTGCTCCCGTACCAAGGAATTTGCGTCGATTTACGGAAATCATTGAATGCGGCTCCTGATGTGACATACACCCACCCTTACGCGCCTGTCAGCTGTACCCCTCAAAGTTTTTGACCCGTTCTCTCAGCCGGTTGCGCGCACGATATATGCGCGTCTCGATCGCCTTCTCGGTCGTGCCGAGCAACGCGGCGGCTTCGGCCTGGCTTCGGCCTTCGACACTTACGAGCACAAGCGCTTCGCGCAGGCGTATGGGCAACCGCCCGATCTCCGCCTCGACGAGCCTGAGTTGCTCACGGCTCGCTGCAAGGTTTTCGGGATCGGGCGTGTCGTCGGCCACCGCCTGTACCTCGTCGGAACTCGGAAAACCGAAGAAACCGACGACCTTCCTTCGGCGAAGTCGGTCGCGACACCGGTTCAGGACAATTGTTGTAAGATAAGGGCCGACGGGCTTGGAGGCATCGAGACGATGCCGGGTGAGCCAGACCGATGCGAGGCTATCCTGGACCACGTCCTGAGCGGAGGAGGAAGACCCCAGCATGCGCGTCGCCAGCGCAATCAGCCGCGCGATGTGGGCTTCGACAAGAGACGAAAACGCCTGCCTGCTGCCGGCCACGACCTGCGCGACAAGTATTTGTTCTGAATTGCCCCCCTTTTTTACCGGCATGCGGGGTCAGCTGCGCGGGCTGTCGGTGAGAGCTTTGGACACTTGCTGGTCAAATCGTCTTTGCTGATCGGGGTCGAGAATTTCACGCATGTCGAAGACATGGCGGACCGTTGCTTTTTGGAGATCGCCCATGCGTGCATGAACCTTGTCGATGGCCGCCCCCACCCTGGGTCCGTATTCGTGTTCGGCTTCCATCGCCTGCGCGAGTTGGGCGTTGGCAGCGCGCGCAGAGGCCTCGAGCCTGGCCCGTTCCACAGCGAAGCGCGCTTCGAGTGTCTCAAGGCGTTGCTTCTGCTCGTTTGTTAGTGTGAGTTCATCATGCACGAACGCATGTAGGCCCGTATCAGCATCGTGATTGGCCCAGCGATCTGCGGCGAGCGCACCGAGACAACCGGCGAGCGCCGCGAGCAGCACCGCGAGGGCAATATGCAATTTCTTCAATGTCTAGCGCTCCACATGCAGCAGCTCGGAGGGCGAGAGCCGCTCTCCGACAATGATGCTATCTGCTATGCCAGGTTGGGAACCAGCAAATTGTGCAGGCCACCCGCTGGTGCCTGCACCGGCTCCCAGGCCGACGACGAACAGGCCCGCGAACAAGGCCATCCTGCGGCGTCTTTCAACGATTTCGCCAAGCTGGCCTGCCCGTTGCCACACGCCGGTCATGAAATCGTCCGGAACTTTGAAGGAGTCCCGTGTGTCCAGCGTCCCAAGCATCGCATCGAGTGTCTGATTGTTACGCATCCATTGCTCCTGTCGGTTGCCCGCTTCCTATACGCGATAGAATACCCGAACCCTTAAGTTTCTTTTTTGAGGGCTGCGGCCCGGCTGTGCGTATCAGAACGTGCAACGAACAATAGCGAAGGTTGTTTGAACAGATCGGAAATTATGTGGTGAAAAATGCACGCCTCACAAAAGTGGAACGGGAGTTCACTCCTCTGCTTGGCCACAGCTGGCTCACACCGCTCTACGATCGTGCGATTGGCGTTTTCACGCGCGAGGCGAAATGGCGCCGGGAGATCGTCAAACAGGCTCGAGTAAAACCTGGCGACAAGGTCATGGATGTAGGTTGCGGCACGGGGACGTTGTTGCGAGCCTTCATGACCAGCTGCCCCCAAGCAGATTTATTAGGCGTAGAACCCGATCCGGCAGCGCTTGCGATCGCACGGCGCAAGCTTGGTCCTGCTGCGGGCCTCGTTCGATGGCACAACGGATTTCTCGACAGTCTCGACCTTTCGGGTGATCGGCGACCCGATACGATCGTCAGCTCGCTTGTTTTGCACCAGGTTCCCGTGTCGCAGAAGCGCGCGATCCTCGAGCAAATGGAGGCCTTGCTAGCTCCTGGCGGCATGGTGCTGATCGCTGATTACATGCGCCAGGACCATCCGCTCATGCGCGCAATGTTCCGCGCGACCGTTCAGCTTCTCGACGGTTTACCAGACACCCAGCCGAGCGCTGACGGAGCAGTCGAGAAATTGCTAGGCGAAATTTTCGCAAGCGCAGAGCTGCTCGCTCAGATCCATACCGCAACCGGAACCATTTCGCTCTGGCGCGGCTCCAAGAAAGGCATGTAACATGATCAAAGACAATCCATCGAAGCCGCTGCGGCGTTCGCTGACGGCATCGGTTCTTCTCACGCTTGCGGCCTGCTCGAATGCCGCACAGGCCGCCACCTACACGATGTTCAGGGACCCGGGATGTGGTTGCTGCCTGAGCTGGGCAGGACATGTCGAGGGCGGCATGGAAGCAGAAGTGGCTTCGGTCGATACTGACGATATGAGTGCGCTCAAGGCAGCCAAGGGCGTACCGCAGGATATGTGGTCGTGCCACACAATGGAAGTCGAGGGCTACATCATCGAAGGTCATGTGCCCGCCGAAGCGATCGCGCGGCTCCTGCGCGAAAGGCCCGAGGGCGTGACCGGCCTCGCCGTTCCCGGAATGCCGCTAGGCTCCCCCGGCATGGAAATGGGCGATCGAGTGCAGCCCTATGAGGTCATCGCTTTCGGTCCGGACGGCCAGAAAGTCTTCGCATCCTATCCGTAAACGCCGACCAGCCCAGATGACGGTAATTCAACAGGAGAACCATGATGTCAGAGCGTTCGCTCAAATCCTCGATCATCGCCTGGGGCTGGACACTCAGCCTGTTTCTGCTCGTCAGCTATTTGATCTGCATAGCTTTCGGCCTGCTCGCGCCCGAACGGTTCCATATGCATGAGGCCTGGGAACCGCTGCTTCCCGGATACGAATGGCTGACTCTGCCTGGATTTCTCGCAGGCGCAATCGGCAGCTTCTTATATGGGTGGTACATCGCGGTGATCGTGGTGCCGTTATACCGGTACTTCAGATAACGCTTGAGGAAATCAGACTGGCTTGAAACGGCGCTCTATCGATCGGAACAAGCACTTGGTTCCACGCGGGTGTCGGATGCGACAAAAGAAGGCTGGCGACACCAATCAGAATGACGCCTCGACAGGAGACGAACAATTTCGCGATATCGATCCAGCGACGATAGACGGGGTCTGCTCCTGCACACCGCCATAGGCGCAGTCATGGGTTTCGCGATCCTTCATCCGGTGACGACACTTGTCTACTGGTATGAATTCGGTGCCTCGAATATTGCCGCCCAAAGCAACGCGCTCGCTTTTCTGCTTGACCGTCTGTCTTCGGCATTCGCGTTTGAAATGCTAACGATGAGCGCTGTGTATGTGGCGTTGGGCGCTGCGATTGGGCTGGGGTTTGGTATTTATCACAGCCGCCTTTTGGATGAACGCTCGAAAGTTCGTTTCCTCGAACGCGAGCTTGAAGAAGAGCTACCTTTGCTCATTGCCCGGGGCGAAGGAGAGCATGTCGAGTTCAAGTCGTCTATGCGTTGGGACAGACGCGAAGAGCGCGTAAACCGGCGCCTGCAGCAGGTTGTCGTGAAGACAATAGCGGGTTTTCTCAACCATGAAGGTGGCACGCTCTTGATCGGCGTGGAAGATGACGGGACTGTTGCGGGCATTGAAGCGGATATGCGAACGCTCAAGCACGCGAACCAGGATGGATTCGAACGACTTTTGATGGACACTGCAAGAGACGCCCTGGGCGGGGATGCTTGTGCCCTGGTCCATAGTCGTTTCCATGGGCTTGGCGGGCTGACCGTTTGCAGGGTGATCGTCGAGAAAAGCGTGCATCCGGTCTACTACACCGAAGGGGGTGTCGCTCATCTCATGCTGCGCACCGGAAACAGTACCCGGGAGCTGGATGTTCGCGAAGCTCAGGCGCACCTTCAACGAAGAGAAGCCGGGCCGATGTAACTATAACCCGGTCGCACACAGGCGCCTGGAGTCTCGCAGAATCTTTTTTGAGGGGTGAAGCCCTGCCGAACGTACTGTTCGGCAATGATGTTTCTCGAACGGGAGGACATCCATAGGGGAATGTATTGCAAGACCATGGTCACGATCGAACGGGCAATACCGCAGGCTCCATAACGCTGCTGGGCGGCATCGCCATGGGCACCGGCGTTATGATCGGTGCGGGCATCTTCGCACTCACCGGGCAGATCGCCGAACTTGCCGGCCCCCTCTTTCCGCTATCCTTTATCGCCGGGGCGCTGGTCACTTCATTGTCGGCCTACAGCTACATCAAGATGTCGAACAAATGGCCCTCATCGGGCGGCATCGCGATGATTTTGCAAAAAGCATACGGGCCCGGCGTCATCGCCGCATCAGCCTCGCTGCTGATGGCCCTGTCGATGGTTATCAACGAAAGTCTCGTGGCAAGGACCTTCGCAACATATGCGCTGCGTCCGTTCGATCTCGAGAGCAGCGGATGGCTCGTTTCTCTGGTAGCGCTCGCTCTCATTATCTTTGCCTATTTCGTCAATGCAGCGGGCAACAAGTCGGTAAGCGGGTTTTCACTTATCATGTCGGCGATCAAGATCGGCGGCATTGCGCTATTTGCAGTAGCTGCGATCTGGGTGAGCGGTTTTTCATCAGGAGCATTCTCGCAGCCTGTAGCGCTGACCAACGCAGAAGCCCTGGTCGCCTCAGTTGCCTTTTCGATTCTCGCTTTCAAGGGCTTTACCACGATCACCAATAGTGGCGGCGAAATCGTCGATCCGCACAAGAATGTAGGCCGCACGATCATGATCTCGATTGGCATCTGCATCGTGGTCTATCTGCTCGTCGCTGTTGCGGTGGGCTCAAGCCTCAGCATCTCCGAGATTATCGAAGCACGCGATTATTCACTGGCGGCGGCGGCGCGCCCGGCGCTTGGCGATCTGGGTTTTTATTTCACCGTCGCGATCGCGATCGCCGCGACCACGTCAGGCGTCATCGCGAGTGTTTTTGCGGTGTCGCGGATGCTGACGATGCTGACCGATATGAAGATGATCCCGCATAGCCATTTCGGCATGAGCGGCGGGATCCGCAGCCACATGCTGGTCTACACTGTGGTCGTTGCCGGAACGCTGGCCGTATTGTTCGATCTTTCCCGTATCGCATCGCTGGGTGCCTTCTTCTATCTCGTCATGGACATGCTGGTTCACTGGGGCGTCCTGCGCCACCTGCGCGGGGAAGTCGGCGCGCGCGCCTCGGTGCTTCTCGCTGCACTCGCAGCCGATGGCGTGGTCCTGGCAGCTTTCACTGTCGCGAAATTGCGCAGCGATCCTGCCGTCGTGGCCTACGCCGTGATCGGGATCGCCGCCGTTTTTCTTGGCCAATGGTTCTACCTCTCGCGCAATCCCGGCGCACCAGCATCGCCCGAGAACGATGGAACGGAAGAGGCGAGTTGACCATGCACTTCCTTTCCAGGTGGGAAGCTCTCGAGGCGGGCTCCACTGCACAACCGTGCCCGGCTTGCGCATTGCCCAGTAGCGCCATCACGAAAAACAAACGGAGCGAATTATGACGACCCGAACAGCGACGGTTTACCGCATGGTGATGGAGGATCACGTTTGCCCCTATGGTCTCAAGACGATCGATCTCCTCAAGCGACAGGGATTCGAGATCGACGACAATCACCTGACAAGCAGGGAAGAGACCGACGCGTTTAAAGACAAGCACGAGGTCGAGACCACGCCCCAAACCTTTATCGAAGACAGGCGCATCGGTGGCTATGACGATGTGCGCGAATTCTTCGGCAAAAGCCGCTCGCAGCCCAAGGAGGGCGAAACCAGTTATCAGCCCGTCATCGCGATTTTCGCGGTAGCTCTGCTGCTCGCGCTCGGGCTGAGCTGGGCGTTCTTCGACAACCTCTTTACCGTGCGCGCGGCAGAGTGGTTCGTGAGCCTGTCGATGACCTTGCTGGCCGTCCAGAAGCTGCAAGACGTGCGCAGCTTCTCGACAATGTTCCTGAACTACGATCTGCTGGCCAAACGCTGGGTCCCCTATGGCTTCGTATATCCGTTCGGTGAGGCCGCCGCAGGTATTCTCATGACCGCTGGCGCGCTGACCTGGTTTTCTGCTCCGCTAGCACTGTTCATCGGGACTATTGGCGCCGTCAGCGTATTCAAGGCGGTCTACATCGATAAGCGCGAGCTCAAATGCGCCTGCGTCGGGGGTAGCAGTAATGTTCCGCTTGGCTTCGTCTCATTGACCGAGAACCTGTTCATGATGGGCATGGGTCTGTGGATGGGCGCAAAGGCCTTCCTATGATCATTGCGCTCATTCTTTCCGTCTTCCTGTTCCTCTTGGCTATCGCCTCACACCTCGCGATCCTTGGTGTCGGCCACCGCCTGCTCGGCCGCAGGCGAGACACGCTGGCCAAACTTGGCGTCTCGCTGCTCGTCCTCAGTTCGCATTTTCTGGTCGCAATCCTTTTCGCGGTCGGCTTCTGGCTCGGCGCGGAATGGGATCTTGGAGGGTTCGACAAGGCCCCGACAATGGACTGGATGGACTACTTTTATTTCTCGCTCATCAACGTGACCACGCTTGGTCTGGGCGACATCTATCCGACCGACCACCTGAGGGTGCTCGCCGGCATCGAAGCCCTGACAGGCTTCGCACTCATCAGCTGCTCGGCGCAGCTATTCTGGACCATGATGCATGAAGGAGAAAAAGCATGACTGAGAAGACGCGCCACTCGGACAAGGGAGGGGGAGGCAGCTACTGGCGGTTCATGGCCATGGTTTCGACCTCGACCGTGATTATGTTCTTCCTGATGTATGCCAACACCTTCACCGTCGACGATATCTTCTGGAGCGAAACCCGCTTCTGGATGATGTTCGTCATGGGCGGAATGATGATGATCGTGATGCTCCTTTTTATGTGGGGCATGTACAAGGACCGGACCAAGAACTTTATCATTCTTGGCGTCGGTGCCGTCGTGTTCGCCCTCGCCCTGTGGCTGGTGCGCAGTCAGACCACCGTAGACGATACCGAATATATGGCCGCGATGATCCCGCATCACTCGATCGCGATCATGACCAGCGAACGCGCAAGTCTGAAGGATCCAAGAGTGCGCGAGCTCGCACAGGCTATCATCGTCGCCCAGCGCCGCGAAATCGCCGAGATGAAATATTTGATCGACGACATCGAGCAGAACGGACCGCGAACCGAAGAACGCCTGCCAGAGGAGATGCAGCAATGAAAAACTTCGCGCTTATAGCGGCCATCGCATTGCCGCTCGCCGCCTGCAATTCCAACACCGCCCCGGGCAATGACCGCGAGGCACAGCTAGACCCGCCCGCAACCGCAGCCCCCATTGAGGATGCCGCCACTGCTCTGGCAAATGTCAGCCCCGGCCTGATGCTTCCCGAAACCATGAATGGCGCAGATATCGCTGCACTGGGCGCGCAAAATTCCTGTCAGTTTCGTCTGACCGAAATTGCCTTCCCGTCCTTCGTCTACGACGATAGCGGCCAGGGTGCGGTCAAGATCAACGGTACCCTTATTCCGGTCACTGCCGATGGCCCGGACAGTTATTCGAACGGCGAGCTTCGCATCAAGACGCGCATGCTGGATGATGAAGGCGATGCGGGCCTGCAGATGCAGGAGATGATCGTGGCTGCGCCAAGAGCCAAGGATGAATTCGGCTTCTGGGGCTATACCACCTGTCCCAGCGGCGGAGCCTGATTGAAGCAGGGCGCACGGTCGAGTGATGGCTCACCCGTGCGCCCGCTAAAGCTGATTTTTCTTGCAGACATCATTTCTGAAAAGGAGCGATCCCATGCCCGATACCAGGCCGATTGCTGTCTTCGGTGCCGGCGGTAAAGCAGGCACCGAGCTTTTGAAGCATGCCTTTGGCCGTGACGTACCGATCCGCGCCTTTGAACACAATCTGCCCGAGCCGAGCGAGCGTATAGGCGAGTTCGAATATATCGACTGCGATGTTCTGTCGGATGATTTCGCACAGCAGCTCGATGGATGCCGCGCGGTGATTTCCACTCTCGGTGTCGGGTTTGGTCCAAGCAATGCCATCGATCCGCCACCGCTTTATACCGAAGGAACGCGGAATCTGCTCGAAGCGATGAAGCAAACCGACATAGACCGAATTGCCGTGATCTCCGCAGCGTTCGTGGAACACCAGTCGAGCGTTCCTGCCTGGTTTGAGCTGACGGCCAAGCCTGCACTGTTCAACATCCTGGAACAGATGCGTGCAATGGAGGCGATGCTGAGTGACGCTCCGGATGTCAGATGGACTGCTGCGCGGCCCGGCTGGTTGCTTGACGAACCCTATACCGGCGAAGCGGTGATTACCGACGAACGTCTGGCAGATGGTTGCTTTAGATGCCGTCATGCGGATCTTGCAGCAAGCCTTCTCGAGTTTGTACTCGAAGACACCTGGATCAACGCAAAGCCTGCCATCGGTCGGCCCGAAAACGAGAGCTTGGAGAGCCCTGCCGCCATCAAAGCCGAGCTGGGGATCGATTAAGCCTGGTACCAACGATTGAGGCTCAATCGGCCTGAACATCACAAATTTCGAGTAGGACACAAGGAAGCCGTATGTATTTCGAGACGATCAAGACCCCGGGTCTTTCGCAACTTTCCTACATTATCGGTGCCGGCGGGCAGGCTGCGGTCATAGATCCGCGCCGAGACTGCGAAGTCTATGTCGACAAGGCCCGCGCCGAAGGACTGGAGATCACCCATATCTTCGAGACCCATCGCAATGAGGACCTCATCAGCGGATCGCCGATCCTTTCCGAAATGACCGGCGCGAGGGTCTATCACGGGCCCAATCCAGCAGGCGAAGTCGTGTTTGCCGAGACTGCGCGCGAAGGCGATTGCTTTGAACTGGGACAACTGAGAATCGAAGTGCTCGAAACGCCCGGTCACACTGACGACCATCTCGCCTTTGTTATCCATGACAGCGAATATTCCGAAGGACCGGTTGGCGTCTTCACCGGCGATGCGCTGTTTGTCGGCGATGTCGGGCGAACCGATTTCTATCCCGAACGCAAGGAGGAAGTTGCCGGGCTGCTGTACGATTCCCTGCAAAAGATTTGCCGTCTCGGAGACCAGGCAATCATTTACCCGGCGCATGGCGCGGGTTCGGTCTGCGGATCGGGTATGGCGGACCGGGAATTCTCCACGGTCGGCCACGAGCGCCGCAACAATCCGCGCCTGCGCATCTTTGATCGCGACGAGTTCATTCAGGCGAAAATTGCAGAGCACCATTACCAGCCGCCGTATTTCCGGTTGATGGAGCGGCTTAATCTGGAAGGCGCAGATGCTGCGCCGCGCATCATGCGCCCCCGCCGGATGGGGCTCCAGCAAATTACCAAGAGCGGCGCTGACCACCTGATCGACGTTCGTGAACCGCTTGGCTATGCCGGCGGCCACCTGCCGGGCGCGATGTGCCTTCCGGTGGGAATGATCCCGGCTTTCGCCGGGTGGTTCATCACCGAGGGCGAGACGATAGCGCTGGTCGCCTCCGAAGAAGACCAGCTTGCCGAGGCGATGGCGCATCTGGTGCGCATCGGTTTTGACAACATCATTGGTGGTTACGTGGGCGTCGTTCCTGCAGCTGCACAGGGCGCGGCGATGCGCAGCGTTCCCATGATCAACACCGATGAAGTCGCGCAAAGACTCGACCAGAACGGCGGCCAATGGACCTTGCTCGATGTGCGTGATCTCGAGGAGCGCCAGCAAACCAGTATCGATGGCTCAGAACATATCTACGTCGGCGAGCTGAATACCCGCTGGAAAGAGCTAAAGCAGGATCATCACTACACGCTGATGTGCGCCAGCGGGATGCGCGCGAGCGTTGCTGCGGGCTGGCTGGCCAGCAAGGGTTTCGAGCACCTCGACATCTATCTTGGTTCCATGGGGGCGTGGAAGAACGCGTCCGGCTGAAGCGCGTAGCTTGAAGCGCGAAACTCTTGCAAAGCACGTCAAAATCTTTTGCGAGATTTTGCTCGTATGTGGCGGGTCAGCGTGCTCGTCGCTCAACTAGCGGCGCGACCGAGCGCCGTATCCATTGAATGACTTCCTGGTCCGCGAACGAAGACAAATGCCAGCGCCCCCAGGATAGCGATATTCTTGAGTAGAGGGCCTGTGTGGCCAGGGGCGATATGGATCGCGAAAGTTATCGGAACGAGAGTGAGAAATAGCGCGGTGCATGAGAGCCGAGTCATCCACCCCAAGGCCAGCGATGTGCCTGCACCGATGAACACCAAGCCAGACAGCCACAAAAGGATGGACGCATCACCAATTAAAACAACATGATCTTTCCATGGCGACAATGCCATCCGGTCAAGCATATATTCATGCGCAAGAAAATGCCCCACTCCGCCGATGACGAATATGAGGCTCAAAGAGAGGCGGAAGACCGGATCGATCAATCGCACTTTTGTGGCCCATGTCGCTAGGTTGTTTTCGACATTCCGGATCATAATGTACCCTCCACCCTCAGGTTGATGCATCGACGGCAAACTTACTGGGTGCGTGGACCTGTTTCTTCGGGCGGTGTTTGCGGTTCACCCAAAACGTTGACCGGCAGTTTCAGATAGATCGTGCCGTTTTCTTCTGCGCCAGGCATGTTCCCACCACGAATGTTGATCTGGATTGATGGCAGGATGAGACGTGGCATACCCAGCTGTTCGTCGCGCTCCTCTCGCATGGCCACAAATGCATCCTCGCCGATCCCGGCGTGGACATGGATGTTGCTGTGCTTTTGGTCTTGTACCGTAGTTTCCCACCGATGCTCCGAGCGGCCTTCCGGTAGGTAGTCGTGACACATAAACAGCCGCGTCTCGCCTGGTAGCTCGAAGATCCGGCGAATAGAGCGATAGAGCGTACGTGCATCGCCGCCGGGAAAGTCGGCGCGCGCCGTGCCGTAATCGGGCATGAACAGCGTATCGCCGACAAAGGCGGCATCGCCGATAACATAAGTCATGCACGCGGGCGTATGTCCCGGCGTATGGAGTGCCCGAGCCGATATGGTGCCCAGGTCGAAGCTGTCATTATCGGCAAACAAATGGTCGAACTGGCGCCCATCGCGCGGCAGGTCCACCCCGGCATTGAAGATCGGACCGAAGGTATTCTGCGTGACGGTGATCTGGCTGCCGATAGCGAGTCTGCCGCCTAGCGCGCTGCGAATGTAAGGTGCGGCGGACAGGTGATCGGCATGGACATGGGTTTCCAGTATCCACTCACATTTGAAACCCTTCTCCCGGACGAAATCGATCACCTTATCGGCGGACTTTGTCGCGGTTCGTGCCGCTGCGGCATCGAAATCGAGCACCGGATCGATCACCGCGCACACCTTGGCCGCGGGATCGGACACGACATAGGTCACCGTATTGGTATTTGTGTCGAAAAATGCCTCTACGTCAGGTTTCATCGAAAGCTCTTTTTGTATGCAGGTTGAAGGCGGGTCGGAGTGATCAGTCCTGCGCTCGGTCGACGTAATTACGGACAAAATCTTCCAGCGCCGGTTCATCGCAAACGAAGCCCATATCCGCCGCTTGCTGCAGCGTCGCGTCGCCGCCCATTCCCTGTTGCGCCGCCAGATGCATCATTGTGAAGGCCCCTGCGCGCTTGCCCGAAGCGCAATGGACCAGCACCGGCTTCGGGAGCGCTTCGACGCTGGCCCTGAATTCATCGACGAGTTCATCCGACATGGCGCCGCCCGCCACCGGCAGGTGACGATATTCGAGGCCAAGCGATGCCACAACTTCACCTTCCCGGTCCGGGGCGATTGGCTGATCCGCCTCATCCTGGCAGCGCAGGTTGACGACGGCTTTGTAACCATCCTCCGCCAAGGCGCGCAGGTCGCTCTCGGAAGGCGGAGCAGCCGAGACGGCGAAACTGTCGTTGAGGGTCTTGATGTGGGTCATAAGGAATATCCTGGATCTGGTTCAAAGCTCCCGGCCCGCAATAGCGCGGCGGCAGATTACGATTGACTTTATATGCACACCTTCGCATATATGCAAGTATGCAAGCCGAAGATATTCGCAAACAAGCCGAAAAGGCGGTGACCCTGTTCAAGGCATTGGGCAGCCACAACCGCCTGATGATCGCCTGCCAGCTTGTGGAGGGCGAGCGCAGCGTGGGCGAGCTGGCCAATTTGCTGGAGATCGGTGAAACCGTCGTCTCGCAGCATCTTTCGCTGATGCGCAAGGACGGTTTGGTCGCAGCGCGGCGAGACGGTCGCTCAATCCACTATTCCCTGTCCGGCGATGCGACACGGCGTGTGCTGGAAACGCTTTACGCCATCTATTGCAGTCCGGACGGCGAAGCCGGCAGCGGACCCGGCGAGACAAGTTAATGACGGCTGCGCCCGCCTGATGGATATCGGTCTTGTTCAGGCGTCATTGTCGCTAGCCTCAGGGCTCCTCGTGGGGTTCTCGCTGGGCTTAATCGGCGGCGGGGGATCGATCCTCGCCGTGCCGCTATTGATCTATGTTGTCGGCGTTCGCGACACACATGTCGCAATCGCCACATCCGCTGCCGCCGTGGCCGCGAGCGCCTTGGCCAACCTGCTGTTACATGCCCGTGGCGGCAGTGTGAAATGGCGTTGCGCAAGTCTTTTCGCGGCATTCGGTATTATCGGTGCAGCGGCGGGATCGACTATGGGGAAGATGACACAGGGCGATCTCCTGCTGGGCCTGTTCGGCTTGGTGATGATCATTGTCGGCCTGTCGATGATACGCGAAAAATCGGGTGGGTCCGACCCGGATGTCCGCCTTACCGCAGCGACCGCATTGCGGTTGACCCCGCGGCTGGCGGCCGGTGGGTTTGTTGTCGGCGCACTGTCCGGCTTTTTCGGTATCGGCGGCGGGTTCCTGGTGGTGCCGGGCCTGGTTGCCGCGACGGCCATGCCGATCCTCAATGCGATCGACTCTTCGCTAGTCTCCGTAACCGCTTTCGGCGCCACCACGGCCGCCAATTACGCATTGGACGGGCTGATCAATTGGCCGATCGCCGGGTTCTTCATTGGCGGAGGCGCGATGGGGGGCTGGCTGGGAACCCGGGCCTCGCACAGCCTCGCGGCGCGCAAGCGGACGCTAACATACATTTTCTCTGCAGTCGTGATCCTTGTCGGTGTGTTCGTCACCGGCGAATGGGTAACGACGGCTTTGTTGTGATCGCCGCCATTCGGCGTCATGTGTCCAGGCGCAGGCTCCGCAGCCGCAGCGCATTCGCGATCACCGATACAGAAGAGAGGCTCATGGCCGCCGCCGCGATCATGGGACTCAGCAGCAATCCGAAGAACGGAAACAGCACGCCTGCGGCGACCGGAATGCCAAGCGTGTTATAACCAAACGCGAAGAACAGGTTCTGCCGGATGTTGCGCATCGTTGAGCGCGACAGCACGATGGCCTGGACTACCCCTGTCAAATCACCGCGCACCAGAGTCACGCCTGCGCTCTCAATCGCCACATCGGTGCCGGTACCCATGGCGATTCCGACATCTGCAGCGGCCAGCGCGGGGGCATCGTTGATGCCGTCTCCGGCCATACCGACGCGGCGGCCTTGTGCCTTCAGCTCCTCAATCTTGCTGTGCTTGTCTTCCGGAGAGACATTGGCATGCACCTCGTCGATCCCCATTTCGCGCGCCACCGCTTCGGCTGTGCCACGGCTATCGCCGGTGAGCATCACCACCCGGATGTCGCGCGAATGGAGCGCCGCAATCGCCGCAGCGCTGGTCGGCTTGATCGGATCGGCTACCGCAATGAGGCCTGCCGGACGGCCATCGAACGCGACGAACATAACTGTCTGGCCCTGCTTGCGACCGCCCTCCGCCGAGCCAAGCCAGACGTCATCGTCGATGCCGACACGTCGCATCATCTTCTCATTGCCGATAGCAACGCGGCGGTCCTGCACGCTGGCCTCGACACCTTCGCCGGTGGTCGAGGCGAGGTCTGTGGCCTCGGCCGGCGATACGCCGCGCGCTTTTGCGCCTTCGACGATCGCATGGGCCAGCGGATGCTCGCTTCCCATCTCGACACCCGCGACCGCGGCCAGGAATTCGGTTTCGTCAATTCCGTTTGCAGGTGTCACTGCCACCAGGTCGGGTTTGCCCATCGTCAGCGTGCCTGTCTTGTCGACCACCAGCGTATCGATCTTCTCCAATGTTTCGAGCGCCTCGGCGTTACGGATCAGAATGCCATGCTGCGCGCCCTTACCGGTACCGGTCATGATCGACATCGGCGTGGCAAGCCCAAGCGCGCACGGACAGGCGATGATCAAGACCGCGATGGCATTGACCAGCGCATAGGCCAGCGCGGGCGCGGGGCCCCAGATAGCCCAGACTATGAACGTGACGATGGCGATCACCACCACGGCGGGCACGAACCAGCCCGCCACCTGATCCGCCAAGCGCTGGATCGGTGCGCGGCTGCGCTGCGCTTCGGCTACCATCTGGACGATCTTGGACAGCATCGTGTCCTTGCCTACACCGGTGGCGCGCATGACAAAGCCGCCGGTCTGATTGACTGTCCCGCCTATAACTGTGTCGCCGGTTTTCTTGGCGACGGGCAGCGGTTCACCACTGATCATGGATTCATCGATTGCGCTCGAACCCTCCTCAATCTCGCCATCGACGGGCACTTTGTCGCCGGGACGGACGCGCAGACGATCACCGGTGGCCAGCTGATCGAGCGGCACCTCGCGCTCGTCGCCGGACCCGAAGATTTTGACCGCGCTTGGCGGAGCCAGTTCGAGCAGCGCGCGCAATGCGCTGGAGGTCGAGCCCCTTGCCTTGAGCTCGAGGACCTGCCCCAGCAAGACCAACGTCGTGATGACAGCCGCGGCCTCAAAGTAGACCCCGACCCGCCCCGAATGGTCATGAAACGCGGGCGGGAAAATATGCGGTGCAATCGTTGCCACCACGCTGAAAATGTAGGCGATCGCCACGCCGAACCCGATCAGCGTGAACATGTTGAGATTGCGCGTCTTCAGCGACTCGACGGCGCGGGTGAAAAACGGCCAGGCTCCCCACAGAACGACGGGGGTAGCGAGAGCGAACTGCGCCCATTGCGCATAGGCAGATTCGATAAGCTGGTCGAAACTGATCCAGGGAACCATGTCGCCCATTGCATAGACGAACAATGGCAGCGTCAGGAGCGCGCTCCACCAAAAGCGGCGACGCATATCGATCAGTTCAGGGTCTGGTCCATCGTCGAGCGAGACCATCTCCGGTTCGAGCGCCATTCCGCAAATCGGGCACGAACCGGGGCCGGGCTGCCGGATTTCAGGGTGCATTGGGCAAGTATAAATCGTCCCCTCAGGCACCTCTTCGACCGCATTGAGGTGCGCGCCCGACAGGTAGAGTTCGGGATCAGCAAGGAACTTGTCGTGGCAGCGCGAAGAACAGAAATAGTGCTCGGCGCCTTCATACGGCGCAATGTGCTTCGCGCCGTCGATCGCAACGCTCATGCCGCATACCGGGTCGATGGCAGTGCCCTCGATTACGCTTTCATCCTTGCTCACAACATTTCCTTCCTAGCTGTTCACGACGACGAATTGCCCCATCATACCTGCATCCTCGTGCTCGAGGATGTGGCAATGGTACATGTAGGGCAGGTCCGGGTCGGTGTTTTCCTCGAAGCGGACCAGTACGCGCACCTGTTCGCGCGGGTTCACCACCACGGTGTCCTTGTATCCCGTTTCCAGCGGCGGCGGCGCGCGGCCATTGCGCTCGATCACGCGAAACTGCGTATTATGGATATGGAAGGGGTGCGCCATCATCGAAGCGTTGGCGATCTCCCATATTTCCCATTGTCCGACCGGCACGCGTTCGTTGATGACATCCATGTCCATCGCCGCGCCATTGATCGACATTCCCCCGCCCATCATACCCATATCGATCACAAACCGGCGGGTTCGCACGGCGAGCGATGGATCGGGCACACCAAGCGGAGCAAGTTCGGCCGGCAGCCTGACAGACCGAGCCGTATCTGCGGGCCTGATGTCGAGAATGCGAAATACCCCGTCGGAAGGATCACCGTCATTTCCACGGCCCATCATCCCTCCGCCCATCATGCCGCGGCCCTGTCCGCCCATCATGCCCATCATGTTGTCCGGGCTGCTGGCGACAAGGCGCAGCGGGCGTCCTTCGGCGAGATCAAGGATGATCTGCGCCCGCTCCCCCGGCGCAAGCCTGAGCGACCGGACAGGATGGGGTCGATCAAGCAAGCCGCCGTCGCTCGCAATAAGCTGCATCGGTGGACCGCCCTCAAGCGAGAAATCATAGAACCGTGCGTTCGATCCGTTGAGAAGGCGCAGACGGAGCTGTCCGGTCGCTGCGTCAAAGACAGCGTCTTCGGTGCCGTTGACGTAAATCCGGTTGCCACGAACGCCCATCATGCGCGCTTGCATTCCGCTTGGGTAAATCAGTTGACCGGACCCATCGATTATCCGGTCCTGGACGATCAGCGGAATGTCGTCGACGCCATATTCGCTCGGCAGACCGAGGCGCTCTTCTTGATCGTCACGGACATAGATCGGCGCAGCAAGTCCGGCATAAACCTGCGGCCCGGCTCTGCGGTGCAGATGCGAATGATACCAGTAGAGCGAGGCGCGCTGGCGCACTTCAAAAGACGGGCTCCACCTCTCGCCTGGGCGGATCAGTTGATGCGGCCCGCCATCGGCAGAGGCGGGGAGTTCGAACCCGTGCCAATGGACCGTGGCGCCTTCGGCAAGATTATTGTCGATGTGAAAACGGACCCGCTCGCCGCGGCGCATTTCGAGTGTCGGCCCGAGATAGGGTGCGTCAATGCCGATCGTGGGTGAGGCGACGCCGGCCACGAATTCCTTCTGGCCCGAGGTCAAGGAGAGGCGAAAAACACGCTCGCCCTGTTCGATCCGGCCCGCCTGGAGCGGAGGTATCGCGAGCGGATTGGAACCGCCAGTGCTGCCCTGCAAGAGCTTGTCGGATGCCTCGCACGCTGCAAGCGGCATGACCGCAAATCCCGCTGCGGCCAGGCCCGCGTGCTTCAGTAATCCACGACGCTCGATGGGGAATATCTGGCCTTTGCGGTTCATGATAGCGTTGCTCCTCGAGGGCGACACCGGATTTGTCCGATGCCGCCCCATCGTTTCACTGCTTCGTGATCGACGTGATCACACTGCCTTCAGAACCAGTACGAAACTCGAAGGAAATTCCCTCACCGACGCTGACATCACTACGCAGTTGCTCGTCTGCCTCGAACGCCATTGTCATTGCCGGCCAGTCAATTGCGGGGACCGGGCCATGCTCGACCGTGATCGTGCCAGCTTCGCCATCGATTGCGGTGACGGTTCCCTCAGCGCTGGCGGTCTGCATCATGTCACCGGGGTCCATTGCCGACATGTCCTGATCATCCATCATCATGCCATCTTCAGCCATCGGCATATCGTTCATCTCAGCCATATCCTGGCCGGAATCACAGGCTGCCAGCGCCAGCGGGGCGGCCAGCAGGGTCAAGAGGGTTGTGGTACGCATTCTTCTTCTCCTTCGGAGTGGTTTGGCCGAGCTGGCCGGGGACGCCGCAACAACAGATATGCGGCGGGAAGTACGAACATGGACAAAAGCGGGGCTGTGATCATTCCGCCGATCATCGGCGCGACGATCCGGCTCATCACTTCGGAGCCTGCCCCACTGCCGATCAGGATCGGGAACAGGCCGGCCAAAAGAACCGCTACGGTCATTGCCTTGGGGCGGACCCGCAGCAAGGCACCTTCGCGGATGGCGGCAGAGACTTCCTCTGCATCTGCATCCTCATCGCGCCGCTCCAGCGCAGCTTTCAGATAGATCAGCATGATGACACCGAACTCCGCAGACACACCGGCCAGCGCAATAAAGCCGACAGCGGTCGCGACGGACTGGTTGTACCCCATGAGGTAAAGCAGCCAGAAGCCGCCGGTCAGCGCGAATGGCAACGTGCCCATGATGAGCAGCGCCTCGTCGAAACGGCGGAAGATCAGATAGAGCAGCAGGAATATGATCGCGAGCGTCGCCGGGACGACAATCTGCAGGCGCTCATAGGCACGTGTGAGATATTCGAATTGCCCGGCATAGGACAGGCTGACACCCGCTGGCAGATCAACCTCTGCGGCGATGACCTCCTGCAAATCGCTAACCACCGAGGTAAGATCGCGTCCGCGCACATCGATGTAGACATAGCTTGTGGGTCGGCCCTGCTCGCTCTTGAGCATGGGCGGGCCGCTGGTCACGCTGACAGCAGCCACGGTGCCGAGTGTGATCTGCTGACCCGACGGGGTGAGAACCGGCAGGTTGCGCAGCTCGTCCACGCTGTCACGAATTTCACGCGGATACCGCACGTTGATCGGATACCGGGCCAGCCCCTCCACGCTGCGGGCCACGTTTGCACCGCCGATTGCGCCGGATACGATTTGCTGGACGTCGGCGATGTTGAGGCCGTAGCGGGCTGCTTCCAGCCGGTCGATATCGACATCGACATAGCGGCCTCCCGATAGCCGTTCGGCCAGTGCAGAGCTGACGCCCGGAACGTTCTTGGCGGCTTGTTCGACCTGGAGCGCAACTCGTTCGAGCTCGCCCAGGTCTTCTCCGGAAACCTTGATCCCTATCGGGCTCTTGATCCCTGTAGCGAGCATGTCGATCCGGTTGCGAATTGGCGGGACCCAGACATTGGCGAGGCCGGGCACCTGCACGGCGCGATCCAGTTCCTCGACCAGCATGTCGGGCGTCATGCCCTCGCGCCATTCCTCGCGCGGTTTGAAGCGGATAGTTGTCTCGAACATGGTTAGCGGGGCGGGGTCGGTGGCGGTGTCGGCACGGCCGGCCTTGCCGAACACGGTTTCGACTTCCGGTACCGTCATGATCAGCCGGTCGGTGCGCTGGAGCAGCGCCGACGCCTCGCCGGGGGACAGTCCGGGCAGGGCGCTGGGCATATAGAGCAGGTCGCCCTCATCGAGCGGTGGGAGAAACTCACCGCCGAGCCGGGAAAAAGGAACAAGCGTCGTCAAGAAGATCAGACCGGCGATGGCCAGCGTGGTCTTGGGGCGGCGCATCACCCAGTCGAGGCCGGGTCGGTAAGCGCGGGTCAGCACGCGGTTGACCGGATTGCTGTCCTCTGCAGGGATCTTTCCCCGGATCAGCCAGCCCATCAGCACTGGAACCAGAGTGATTGAAAGGATCGCAGCAGCGGCCATGGCGTAGGTCTTGGTGAAGGCGAGCGGCGCGAAGAGCCGTCCTTCCTGCGCCTGCAAGGTAAACACCGGCAGGAACGACAAGGTGATGATCAGCAGGCTGAAGAACAACGCCGGGCCGACTTCCTTCGAGGCATCGGCGACGATACGCCATCGCTCATTGACGGACAGAACCGCATCGGGATTGTCCTCAGTCCACCGTTCGATGTGTTTATGGGCGTTCTCGATCATGACCACCGCCGCATCGACCATCGCCCCAATCGCGATGGCGATACCGCCGAGCGACATGATATTGGCGTTCACTCCCTGGAAGCGCATTACGAGGAAGGCCGCGAGCACACCCATAGGCAGAGTCACGACCGCGACCAGAGCCGAGCGCGCGTGCCACAGGAACAGAAGACACACCAAGGCTACGACGATAAATTCCTCGATCAGCTTGGTGGTCAGGTTTTCGACCGATGCGTCGATCAGTTGCGAACGGTCATAGGTGGTGACAATCTCCACCCCTTCAGGGAGGCTCGCCTGCAATTGTTCGAGCTTGGCTTCCACTGCCGTAATCGCGCTGCGCGCGTCGGCTCCCTGCCGCAGGATGACGATACCGCCTGCAACCTCGCCTTCACCGTTCAGCTCGGCGATGCCGCGCCGCAGTTCCGGACCGATCTGGACATTCGCGACATCGCCGAGCGTGACCGGCACGCCGCCCGCTTCGGCGCGCAGCGGAATGCTGCGGAAATCCGCCAGAGTTCCGAGATAACCCGATGCGCGGACCATATATTCCGCTTCGCCCATCTCGACGATAGAGCCGCCGGTTTCCTGATTGCCCGCCTGAACTGCCCTGACAACCTGCGCATGCGTCACACCCAGCGAGGCCATACGGTAGGGATCGAGAACGATCTGGTATTGCTTGACCATGCCGCCAACGCTGGCGACCTCGGCGATCCCGGGTATGGTCTGCAACTCGTAGCGCAGGAACCAGTCCTGCAAGCTGCGCAGCCCGGCAAGGTCGTGTCCGCCGCTACGGTCCACCAGTGCATATTCGTAGATCCAGCCGACCCCGGTGGCATCGGGGCCGAGCGTGCTCTCAACCCCTTCCGGCAGGCGATTCTGAACCTGGTTGAGATATTCGAGAACCCGCGAGCGCGCCCAGTAAAGATCGGTACCGTCTTCGAAGATGACATAGACATAGCTGTCGCCGAAGAAGGAATAGCCGCGCACTGTTTCGGCGCCGGGGACCGACAGCATGGTTGTGGCCATCGGGTAGGTCACCTGATCCTCGACAATTCGGGGAGCTTGTCCCGGATAGTTCGAGCGGATCACCACCTGTACGTCGGAGAGGTCCGGCAAGGCATCGACCGGCGTTGTTCGCACAGCCCAGAAACCGGCCAATGCCAGCCCGGTCGCCGCCAGCACCACGAAGAAGCGATTGGCAATCGAGCTATCGATAATGCGCGCAATCATTCGCCGGTCTTTCGGATCGAGACAATGCGGGGCCCAGTGCCGGCCTGCGCAAACGTGAAGGAAACCCGGTCACCGCGCGCGAAACCGCGCAGTTGCTCAGGCCCCTCGGTAGCGAAAGGCATGGTCATCGCTGGCCATTCGAGTGCAGGCACCGGGCCATGCCGCAGGGTCACACTGCTCGAGGTGATACGCTCAATTGTACCGGTTGCCCGATAGGTTTGCGGCTCGTCCGCCTCGCTTGACGTCTGGTCTCGGGTCGCCGCCGATGGAGCCTGATCGACAGGACGCACATCGATACCGGTAAGGCTGGCTTCGGAATCGAGCAGGAACTGGCCCGAAGTAACGACCTGCTCGCCCGCAGCAAGGCCGGCAAGCACTTCGGTGCGCCCGTTCGCTTCGCGACCGATGCGAATTTCTGCGGGGCGATAGCCGCCGCTTTCCTGTGCAATCATCACAAGAGTCCGCTCGCCAGTGCGAATGACCGCTTCCGAAGGGACCAGCAACGTCTCACGTCGCTCAGGTGCCAATGTGACTTGCGCGAACATGCCCGGTTTGAGCCGAAGCCCTGGATTGGGCATGGCGGCCCGCACGGTAATCGTCCGGCTGGCGTCCTGTGCGCTTGGAAGGATTGCAATGATCCGTCCTGCAAAACGCTCGCCGGGGAAAGCGGTGAGCGTCGCGCTCACGGGCTGCCCCACGCGGGCGCTGCCCGCCAAAGCCTCGGGCACTGCCGCCTCAAGCCAGATGGGACTGTACCCGCTGATTTCAGCGAGGGATTGGCCCATAGCCACGGTCATGCCCGGTCGCACGCCGAGCGAGGTGAGCGCACCCGACTGCGGGGCGGTCACGGTGAAAGTCGATTGCGGCCTTCCGCTGCGAGCGACTGAGGAGATGATCGATTCCGGCATGCCAAGCAGCCGCAAACGCTCGCGTGCAGCGCGGATGAGCGCTTCGTCTCCCGTTGCCGAAACGGCCAGATATTCGCCCTGTGCGCCGCCCCACTCGGGCACCAGAATGTCGGCGATCGGCGCGCCTCGGGCGATGAGGTCTTGGGGCGCATGGCCGTATGTACGCTGCACGTATCCGCCGGCGCGCGGCTGGACGATCGACATATCACTGCCATTATAGGCAAGAGTTCCAGTCACCCGCGTTTCGGGTTCAAGCACGCCAATCTCGGCCTCGGCAGTCCGAATACCGAAGTTCTGCACCAAGGCGGAATCAATGCTGACTGCCCCGGCGCCCTGCGCTGCGCCAGCAGCGCATTTGGGGACCAGCTGCATGTCCATGAACGGAGATTTGCCTGGCTCGTCGAAGCGCTGGTCGGGGACCATCGGATCGTACCAGTACAGCACTTCCTCGCATCCGGTGTCGGCACCGGGCTCTTCGCCGCTGCTATCCCCGCCGAGCATCGACAGGCCGAAACCCGCCGCCAGACTAACAATGGCGATGGCTGCGGCGGACGCATAAGTGCGCTGGCGCGGCGTAAAACGTTCGAAAGCGGCGTTCATGGCCTGTCCTCTCCGTAGGTAAGTCGCAGCGTGGCCGCAGCCTCGACCGCTGCCTGTTCGCGCCCGAGAATTTCCAGTTCGAGCAAAACGAGTGCTGCCTTGGCGGCGATTACGTCGACAAGATCGGCTCGTCCCGCAGCAAAACTGGCTGTCTCGAGATCAGCACGGTCACGCGCCAAAGGCAGAAGTTCGTCGCGCGCCCGCTCCCACTGCCGCGCCGCGCTGCGCCAGGAGGCGAGATCGGCTTCAAACCGGGCCCTGAGGGCGCGCAGCCGGTCTTCGCGCTCGGCAAGCGCTGCTGCAGCGTCGGCTTCGGCTGCCGCGATGCGCGGATTCTGTCGCCGGTCTGTAAAGATGGGCAAAGTGATCGAGCCCATGACCGACACCGCATCGCCAAAGTCGGGGTTGCGGCGGCCATAGGTGACGCTCACGCCGAAATCGGGTCGCTTCTCGGCACGGGCAAGATCAATCCCCGCCTCGGCGCGGCGGCTTTCAGCATCGGCCAGCAGAAGTTCGGGATTGCTTGTAAGTTCAAAGCGTAGCTGTTCGGGGTCTAGTGAAACAGATGGGGGTGCGCCCAGCGCAACAGGATTTTCAATTGGCATGTATCGCGAAATCTGTGCCTGCGCTGTTTCGCGCTCGGCTTCGATGGACGTAGCTGCATCCTCGATACCGAGCAGCTCACGCCGGATCGCCAGACTTTCCGCCGGGCGATCCGATCCCGAAGCGACGGCACTGTTGGCGACCGGGACGAAGGCTCTGAGTTCGACCAGTGCTGCGCGAGCAAGGTCGAGCCGCGCTTGCGCATAGTGGAGCCTGACCCACGCCGTTCCGGCATCGGCGAGAACCTCGCGCTCGGCCATGCCAAGGCGCGCTTCGGCGAGGCGCACCTCCGAACTGGCAACGCCAAACCGCGCCCGGCGGCGGGCAAGATTTGGGATTTCCTGCTCGACGCCGATCGCGACTTGCGTGGGAAGTTGCTGATCAAGTTCGAACGCGGCGGATCCGGTCACAGGAAGGTTCATGATCCCTCCCCGAACGCGCGGATCAGGGAGCTCGTCCGCCGCTTCCGCTGCCTCGCGCCGCGATTGCACGCGCAATGCACCAGCCTCCAAAACAGGTTGTTCGCCACGCGCCGCGGCAAGTGCATCCTCGTATCCGACAGACTGCGCTTGTGCAGTCTGCGCGGCGAGCAGGGCCGCTAACGGCACCCAGCCAATTCGCCAATCCATAATTCTCACTCTTTCAAAGCAAGCTGACCGGGGGAGGCTTCGGCGCGCTCGGTCGATAGACCGAGCGCTGAGCCTCTTTATCCTTCAAGCTCGCAAACGGCGCAGCGCGCCGTCCGGGAAATGCTAGATAGTGAGTTGGTTTTGTGGAGGCGGGGATTCTGGTCTTGGTTGCTCTTTCTCGAGCCCGTCAGAAGTTGCGACGTGATACGAGAGAGCGAAATTGAGTGGCGCAGCACCCAACGAACCCATACCCGTGAGGGCTAGCGGTGGCATGCAATTCATCGCGACCAGACAGTCGATTGTCATGTCGGGACAACACCCCTCGCGATCAGAAGACGGGTCATCGGCATCCATGCTAAGCTCGGGTATGGCCTGCGCCATTTCGGCGCAATCCACCATTTCAGCGACAGCGTTTTGAGGAACAGCAGCCTGTGCCGCAACCTGCACAAACAGGCCTAAGCTAAAACAAATCAAAGTCAGGACGCGGATCAACTTCACCGTGACCGAATAGTCCGACACCCCTCGGAGTTCAAGTCAATCACCGTCTGCAAGGTTTGTATCCCGGAAATTCGTTGCACATTCCCCGGATGCCGGCTTTTGGTTTCACTGAAGCCCGAAGCGACACGGCATCATTGACAGCCGCGAGGAACATCACCTCAGGTCTCCCGTGGAGGTTAGAAGCTGACCCGAGCTCCGCTCACGAACCGACGGGGGACACCCGGCCGCAAACCGAATGGGCGCCGACTGACTGCGTACTGGTCATCGAAAAGGTTATCGACGCGCGCAAAGAGGGAGAACTTTTCCGTAAGCGCGTAGTTTCCCGCAAGATCAAAGATTATGCGGTCATCAACCCGATCATTTACAGCAATAGCGCCGCTTCCGGGATCATCGCGTAAATCGGAAACATAGCTAACGCCAAGGGTGGCGGTGGCGCGTCCGGCGTTTACGCCTGCCTCAAAATACACCTGATGCCGAGCTATATAGGGTAAATCGTCGCCTTCGATCACATCACCGAAAAATTCGCTGTCGAAACTGCTGTCGAATTCTGCGTCGGTGAATGTATAAGCGATAGACACGGGAAACGAGATTGTGTCGGAGGCGCGTGGCTCGGTCGCTATAGACAATTCCAGGCCCTGAACCGTTACCGCACCGCCATTGAATTGATCGCCGATATCTCCTGTAGTGCAGCCCACAGATTGGGTGCAGTTGCCAAGCAGATTGGAATAGTCGTTGTAGAAGCCGATGGCAGAAACCTGGATTTCGTCGGTCCGATAACGCACCCCCGCCTCGTAATTCCAGCTTTTCTCGGCGCGCGCGTCGGGGTTGCCCGGTCCGGGAGGGGAGAAGCCGCGCGACACTCCTGCCAGCAGGATTGCATCGCCCATTTCGTAAGTAACGCCCAGAGCAGGTAGCCACTGGTCGATATTGGTCCGGCGAACGCGGGTAGGACCGGTGGATCGATCCGGGTCCGATCGGGCGTAGTCCAATCGGGTCAAATCGATCCCTTCATACCTCAAGCCGGGTGTCAGCGTGAGCGCGCCAATCTCGATCCGGTCTTCTATGTAGAAGGCGATGGCCGTCGCTTTCGCCTCCCGGTTGGCCTGCTGGCCGATATCGGTCTGACGCTCAAAGACCAGCTCGCCACCGATCTGGGAGTAGAATTCCTCGTTTTGCAGCCGATCCTCCTCATCCTCGTGATAGCGGACCGACACCGCAAGATTGTGGCGTAATGCGCCAGTCCCGAACGGCCGTTCCAGTGAGATCTGAGCGCCTTCGCTGCGATAGACGCGATTGTTGTTGCGGATGCGGACTGCACCGCTCGCAGTGTCGGCTCCGCGCAGAATGCCGAGTGCCTCGGCATTGTCATCGGGGCTATCGAACACCGATTGAATCGAATCGAAGTTACCGTCTCCATCGAAGTCGATATCCTGAAGTTTTGACCAGCTGCGTCTGAAGTCATTGCGATACAGCGTGGCGGTTATTCTCGTTTCGTCGGCAAAAGATAGCGTGCCGATGACGCGATATTGGTCATGCTCTCCGGTGAACGCGTCGCGCTGGCTAGCGGCGTAGCGGCGATAGGGATCTGCCGCGAAGTCGGCATCGGCCAGCCCAAGATAGGTCTCATTGGCTTCAAGGTCCGATCGACCATAGACAAACTCCAGTCGCGCTTCGACAGGCGCGTCCGGTGCGGTGTGAACAGCAAAACGCCCACGGTAATCCTTTCGCTCGAAGCCAGTGTCCGCGTCTGGAAACCCATCAATCGTTTTGAAGCCGTCGCCGCCCTGCTGATAGGTTTCGATCAGCGCTCCGACATAGTCGGTGTCACCGCCGATCCAGGCCTGCCCCTGATAGTAGCCGCGCGAACCGTATTGGCCTGATGCGTAGCCTGCCAATTCTTCGGTCGGAATATCATTCGACCGGAGGTTGACCGCTCCGCCAATCGTACGGGGACCATAGCGAATGGCAGCAGCGCCTTTCGTAACCTCGACCGCTTGCATGCGTCCGATGGCCGGGAAATAGTAAGCGGCCGGAGCAGCATAGGGAGCAGGCGCAATCAGAACGCCGTCTTCCATCAGAGTAATATTGCTTGAGCGTTCGACCGGACTACCGCGCAGACCGATGTTCGGGAACAGGCCGAACCCATCTTCTTCCTGCGTATTAACGCCGGGAACCTGTCGCAGGACGCGGTTTACGTCACCGTGATCGAACCGGCGCAAATCCTCGGTGTCGATCAGATCGGCCGAGCCCGCGATGCGATAGGGATCAATACGGCCGCCGATCACGATGATTGATCCGCTCGTATTGTCTTCGCGGTCGTCCGCAATTTGCTCTGCTCCGCTCTCTTCGCTCTCAGGCCCGGTATGTTCCTGGGCCAACGCGGGGGTGGATAGGGCGATCGCCAAGGACGAGACGGCGGCACGATACATAAACACTTCCTGTTCTCCGGTTTGGAGATCGCTCCCTACCTTTGTTGCAAATGACTCGCAAGAGCAAAAAGGTCTTTTCGGGGTTTTCCGTAGAGGTTATTTCGCGGTGATGCAGTGTAAGCTGTCAGCTATCTGCGAAATGGATTTTGTGGAGTTATTGGCCGTTCTCCTGCGCTTGCCCATCATCACGCGGATCGACCGGGTCTATCCGTCCTTGTATCCAAGCAATCGCAGAGCATTGAACACGACCAGCAAAGTCGATCCCTCATGTGCTATGACTGCGGGGCCGATACCCAGGCCGAAGATCGTCGCCGGAACGAGGATCGCCACGATGCCTAAACTGACATAAACGTTCTGCCTGATTATCGCTCGCGATTTGCGCGAGAGCCCGACAGCAAACGGAAGGTGGCGAAGATCGTCCGCCATCAGGGCGACATCGGCTGTTTCAAGCGCGACGTCCGATCCTGCCGCGCCCATTGCGATGCCAACGGTGGCCTTAGCCATCGCTGGCGCATCGTTTACGCCATCGCCGACCATTGCAACTTTCGCTTCGCGGCTGAGCGCGTCGATCGTATCGACCTTGTCCTGCGGCATCAGATCGCCGCGGGCTTCGTCGAGACCAACCTCTCGGCCGATTGCCTCCGCCACTTTGGTGTGATCGCCCGAAATCATCAGCATCCGCTCGATCCCCAACGAGCGCAGCTCTGCAAGCGCCTCTCTTGCCCCTTCACGCGCCGTATCCATCAAACCGATAACGCCTAGGTCGCGATCACCGAGGCGCACTGCCATGGTTGTTCGGCCTTGCTCGCGCAGCCGGGCAATTGCATCTGCCGCCGCAAGGTCTAGTGGCTCGATCCCGCCAGCTCCGAACATCTCGGCCTTACCGATCCACGCAGTTTCGCCGTTCAGCTGGGCGGTCACACCCCGACCCGTAAGGCTTTTCAGATCGGAGGCTTTCGCGAAAACCCGGCCCTCTAGCCGGTCCAAGCCGTCGCGGACAACGGCCTGCGCCAATGGATGATCGCTCAAGCGTTCGACAGCAACAGCGACCGAGAGCAATTGCTCTTCAGATGCCGCACCGATGGGAATCACATCCGTGATGCGGGGCTCGCCTTCGGTAAGCGTCCCTGTCTTGTCGAAAGCCATAGCCTTCAGCGTGCCGAGATCCTCGAGCGCCGCGCCGCCCTTTATGAGCACTCCGCCACGGGCAGCGCGCGCCACGCCGGAAAGGACCGCGCTCGGTGTGGCAATGGCCAATGCGCATGGGCTGGCTGCCACGAGAACGGCCATGGAGCGATAGAAACTCTCACTGAATGGCTCGTCAATCACGAGCGGGGCGAAAAGCAGCAATACAGCCAGCGCCAGCACCAGCGGCACGAATATGCGTTCGAACTTGTCGGTCATCCGCTGCGTGGGAGAGCGCTCGGTCTCCGCCGTCGCCACCAGTTCGGCCACCTTGCTGAGCGTGCTCTCGCTCGCTTTGCGCGTGACTTCGATCTCAAGCGCGCCGCTACCATTGATCGTGCCTGCGAACACTTGTGATTGGGCCGCGATTGCCGTGGTGTTTTGTCGAGCTATTGCCCGATCGGAAACCGGTCGCTTGTCCACCGGTATGCTTTCACCGGTGACCGGGGCCTGATTGATCGCGGATTGACCATCGATAACGAAACCGTCAGCCGCAAGTCGCTCGTTCGGCCTCACAAGCACCACATCTCCGACCACCAGTTCCTCCACCGGCACAACAACCTGTTCGCCCGCGCGCAGCAGCGTGGCCGTGTCGGGAGCAAGCTCCGCCAGTGCATCGATGGCACGCTTGGCGCGGCCCATCGCATAATTTTCGAGCGCATGACCGATACTGAACAGGAACAGTAGCAGAGCGCCTTCGGCAAACTCGCCGAGTATCGCCGCGCCGGTCGCGGCAACCAGCATCAGGGAGTCGATCTTGAACTTGCGCGCCCGCGCGTTATCGATCGCTTCCTTGAGGGTATAAAAACCCCCGAAGAAATAGGCAGCTACGTAACACGCTAGCGGGGCCCAGTCTGGACCACTCTCGACAAGCTTTTCAATGGCGAAGCCAACCGCGAGAAAAGCACCGGATAGCAAAGCAAATATGAGCTCGGTGCGTTCCCCGAAGATTCCGCCATGGGCATGTTCGTGAGCGGCGCCATTCGGTGGGCCTGATGTTTTGTCGTTCAACTTCGTTTCCAATGATTGTCGCTGCTAGCCTGAGCTAAGCGGGTGGCTTCGTATGTTTGAGCGGGAAAAAGAAACTCAATGCTCATGCCGCGCTCCCGCGTGAGTACCGCGATTTGCCCTATGCTCTGCAATCAGAGCCGGTTCGCATTCGGTTTCCTGACAAGGCTCCAAAGTTGCGTGCTGAATATGGAAATCGACGGCTAGGTCTTCCTTGACGCGGCTCTTCAGGTCTTCAAATGCAGCCAGAGTGTCCGTTTCAAGAACGAGATGAGCTTCGAGCGCGCGAGCATGTTCACCCAGATTCCAGACATGCAGATGATGAACGCTCCTCACACCATCCTGCTCCTCCAGCGCTTTGACAATCCGGTCGAATTCGACATCGTCGGGCACGGCGCCCATCAGCAGCCGGACAGTTCGGGGCATAAGCGTAAGCCCCTGCCAGATTACATAGCCCGCGATGATCAAGGTGATGACGAGGTCGGCGATGAAGAGGCCATACAGCAGGATGAGAACGCCAGCGACGATCACACCCACCGACGCCAAAGCATCGGAGACATTGTGCAGGAAGGCGGCCTTCATGTTGATACTGTCGTGCGATCCCCGATAGACAATGAAAGCGGTGACAAGATCGATCACGAGCGCGATGCCGGCCACCCAGATCACGGTCCACCCTTCGATCGGTTGGGGTTCGGCAAAGCGATTGATTGCTTCGACCAGCAGGTAGAAACCAATAATAAGCAATGTTGTCAGGTTGATGAGCGCGGCAACGACCTCCCCCTGCGCATATCCGAAGGTCATCAGCTTGTCGGCGGGTCGACGTCCGATCCGTCGAGCAAACCAAGCCAGGCCAAGCGAAGCTGCATCGCTGAAATTATGCAGCGCGTCGGCGATGAGCGCCAGTGAGCCCGAAACGATACCGCCGATGATCTGCGCGGCCGTTAGCAGGACGTTGATCGCGACGGCAAAGATAAGCTGGCGATCGCTGAGATTCTCTTCGCCGTGACTATGCCCAGCATGATTGCGGGATTGCCCCATTATTGGTCTCCTGTGCCTGGCTGTGGACCGTTCGAGGGTGCCAACGGTCGCTCTGCGGGGTGCTCCAAGCCAGACCTCGAGACGTCCAGCGCATCGAATACTTCACCGGCTCCGGCTGCGAGGAGCGCGTAAATGGCGAACCCACCGAGAAATGCGATCAATGAACTCATCTGCGACGCAGCAGACACTTGCGGAGTGAAAATCAGGGTTCTTGCCGCAGCAACAAGGAGTAGCCCCCCGAAAAATGCGAGGAGCAACGGCAAACCGTAATTTTCGACGCTGTGTATTGCCCAAAACGCGAGAAGCGCCGCCGCGTTAAAGGCCAGAGCGTACATGACGATGGCCGCGATGCGATCCATTCGCCGCAATTCTAAGGGCATCAATCCAACGGCAAACCGACGGGAGGTCGAAATATTCACCGCGGCCAAACCGATAGCCACGAGTATTGCAAGCGTCACGGAGGCGGCCGCAACTAGACCCAGCGCGATGCCAGATCCGATCAGATCGATGATCGCCACCGCTGACACTGCGGCATCAGGTGAGGGATCATCGCTTCTCCCATGCAGCCGCTTTCGTCTATCCCCGGCACGACGACCAAAGGTCTCAGCGATCCGGCAAAGTAGAATATAGGTCGATCCACCCGCCATAAAAAGTAGAGGAACAAGCCAACGCTCAACTGTTGACTGCACAAATGGCGTGAATAGCACAGCTACGAGCGCAAACAGGACGCCAGAAGCGCCCAAAGGCAGCAAGTCCAGCCGGCGCAATTCGGAGCCAGCTCTTTCTGCCAAAACTGCTCCGACGATCAAGCCGACACTTGCGAACGTCGTCAGCAGCAGGACGTGCGATCGGCCTTGCGCCGCGAATATGGTGTCGGCAATGGTCACTTGGCGGCTTCATGAGGAACAGCGCAGAACGTATAAGAAGGGTGAACACTGAGACGGAGAAGCCCCACTGTTTTCGCAGCTCCTACGAAGGGGGCCAATAGGCGCTCCACGCCTGGGAAAACTGCCCGTACTGCCATCACTTCCGCAACCCCGTGTGCTGCGTTTTCTTTTCATCGTGATTGTCCATATGCGCGTCGCGCAAGATCTCGATCCCGCCATAGACAGCGATACCCGCAACCCCGATCCCGACGACGAGATCGGGCCAGTTCGCCTCGGTCACCAGCACGATGATGCCCGCAATAATGATACCGCCATTGGCCACGAAATCATTGAAACTGAAAGTCGTAGCTGCACGCAAGTTCACATCCTTGTCCTGCATTTTTTGCAGCAGCCGCAGGCAGATAAGATTGACCACTGCGGCAACCGCAGCCATCGCCAGCATCATAACTCCCACTGGCTCTGACCCATCGAGGAACCTCCGGATCGCATCGAGCACGACGCCGCCCGCGAATACGAGGAGCATGACACCGGAGAAGCGGGCTGCACCGCGCTTCCAGGTCCGCGAACGGGTAAGCGCCAGCAGGCTTAGACCATAGACGACAGCGTCGGATGAGTTGTCGAGCCCATTGGCGATCAACGCGTTGGAATCGCCGACGGCCCCGGTAATGAAGAAGCCCGCAGCGATGGTCACGTTGAGCCACAGGACAATCCAAAGTGTGCGGCGCCTCTCAGCGGAATCGAGCTTGAGTTTACTTTCGCCGCTCATGACACATCCTCGTTTTCACGTGCCCAATTTTCGGCCGGGCGTCTCTCGACAGTCAGGTGACGCACGGGCATCGCACGCGCATGCCTTTCGAAGGGCATATGCACATGGGTGTAGGCAATTGCTTCGCCTTCATCCCGCCAAATGCCGGCTGCGGATGGCTGTCCATCGGGCAACCGGACTTCCGCATGGAACCCGTCGGCGAAGAACACCCAGACTTGGCCTGCATCACACGAGGGCTGATCGCCAAGGCTCCAGAGGGCGGCAATCGGATTGGATTGCTGGGCATAGGCAGGCCCAGCCAGCCCAAACGCGATCAGCGGCAGGACAAGCATTCTCGCAAGCCTTATCGGTTTTCCCTTCATGTTATTTCGCCCAATTCGCGCTGCTCATCGCGCGTGACGTTGCGACGCAGGCGGTCCCACCATTTTTCGCGCCAGCTGCGCTCATCGTCAGAGCGGTGCAGCACGAGGCGGGCGATCGCGGGCAGAACGAACAGAGTCAGCGCCGTTGCGGTGATCAGTCCGCCGATAACCACCGTAGCCAAGGGACGTTGCACCTCAGCACCTGTTCCTGTGGCGATCGCCATGGGCACAAAACCCAGCGACGCCACCAACGCGGTCATGAGCACCGGTCGCAGTCGCGCCAGCGCGCCATCGGCAATCGCCTCATCGAGCGGCATCCCGCTGTCCAGTCGCTGTCGGATCGCGGTCATCATGACGAGACCGTTGAGCACCGCCACGCCGGAAAGCGCGATAAAGCCGACCGCGGCAGACACCGAGAATGGCAAGCCTCGCAGCGCGAGCGCGAACACGCCCCCGGCCAAGGCCATCGGAATGGCGCTGAACACCGCCAGGGCCGGAACCCATCCGCCGAGCGCCATGAACAGCAACAACAGGACCAGCGCGAAGCAGACAGGCACGACAATTGCGAGGCGTGCCTGGGCCGCTTGGAGGTTCTGATACTGGCCACCCCATTCGATGAAGGATGCAGGCGGCATATCGACCCCAGCCGCGACGCCCTCTTGCGCTTCTTCGACAAAGGAACCGAGATCGCGTTCACGGACATTGGCCGACACGATTACGAGCCGGCGCCCCTGTTCACGTCGGACCTCTGCGAGGCCATCGACCACCTGAAAATCGGCCAATGTCCGCAAGGGAACTGTGACGCCGTTTTCAAGCACGATCGGGAGCGCGCCGAGCTGGTCGAAATCGTCGCGCGTCGCATCCTCGAGGCGCACGACAACATCGAAACGGCGATCGCCCTCGAACACTAGTCCTGCTGGCCGCCCGCCGAGCGCGATCGCAACCGACTGTGCCACCTCCTCGACAGTCAGACCATAGCGCGCAATGGTCGGGCGATCGAAGGCGATGTCCAGCGTCGGAAAGCCCGTCACCTGCTGCACCTTCACGTCCGCGGCGCCTTCGACGCCTCGAAGCACGCCCGCGACCTCACCCGCCGCTTCGGTAAGCGCAGTGAGATCATCGCCGTAGAGCTTGACCGCTACATCGCCGCGCACACCGGCGATCAGCTCGTTGAAGCGCAGCTCGATAGGCTGGCTGAACTCGTAGAGATTGCCGATGAGGCCTCCGAGCGCGCTTTCCATTTCACCAACAAGCTCATCCTTGGGCAAATCGGGATCGGGCCATTCGTCGCGAGGCTTCAGGATAACATAGGCATCCGAAGCATTGGGCGGCATCGGGTCACTGGCGACCTCCGCCGTGCCGGTCCGCGAGAATACCAGTTCGACCTGCGGGAATTCCTCGAGCCTGTCTTCCACTTTGCGCTGCATGGCCACCGACCGTTCCAGCGATGTCGAGGGGATCCGCAACGACTGCACAGCGAGATCACGCTCGTCGAGCTGCGGGGTGAACTCGCTACCGAGAAAGGTGAACATAACCGCTGCTACAGCAAAGATGCCGACACCGGTGCCTATCATCGGCCAGGGCCGTGCGATGGCTTTACGCACGGCGGGACCATAGCGCTCCTTCGCCATGCGAATGGGTTTCACTTCCTTCTCGGTCAGCTTCTTGTTGAGAAGCACTGCGATCATCGCTGGCACAAAAGTGAGCGACAGGACGAAGGCCGAAGCCAGCGCGAGCATCATGGTGATCGCCATCGGCGAGAACGTTTTGCCCTCGACACCAGTAAAGGTGAGCAGTGGCGCAAAGACGAGAAAAATGATTGCCTGCCCGTATACGGTCGGCTTGATCATTTCCTGAGCGGCAAGCCGCGTCTCAGTCAGCCGCTCGCCCAAGGTGAGCAATCGGCCCTCCCGGTGCTGCCGTGCTGAAAGCCGGGCAACGCTGTTCTCGACGATGATCACAGCGCCATCCACGATCAGCCCGAAGTCGAGGGCGCCGAGGCTCATCAAATTGCCCGAGACACCGAGCCTGTTCATGCCGATCGCTGCCATGAGCATCGATACCGGAATGACCAGCGCGGTTATGATTGCCGCACGAATGTTGCCCAGCAAAAGGAACAACACCGCAATGACCAGCAAAGCGCCTTCGAGCAGATTCTTCTCGACTGTGGAGATCGTTGCATCGACCAGCGCTGAGCGGTTGTAGACAATCTCAGCGACAACTCCGTCCGGAAGCGACGCACGAACCTCTTCAAGTCTCTCGGCAGCTCCGGCCGCAACGGTCCGGCTGTTCTCGCCTGCCCGCATCAGCACCGTGCCGACCACGGCCTCTTCGCCATTGAGCGAAGCGGCCCCGGTACGCAGGTCGCCTCCGATCTCGACATCGGCCACATCGCCGATGCGGATGGGCACGCCCTCGCGGGTCGCAATGACAGCTTCTTCGATGTCGGCAATGCTGCCCAGCCTCGCATCGACGCGGACGAGCAGCGCTTCATCGGCACGGTCCACGAAGTTGGCACCGGCCGCGAGGTTGGCGGCCTCGAGCGCATCGATCAATGAATCGAACGACAGGCCATAGCCGGTCAAGCGAGCGGGATCGGGCTGGACCAAGAACTGCTTTTCGAACCCGCCGATCGAATCCACGCCGGCCACACCATCGATCGAGCGCATCAGCGGCGCGACCACCCAGTCCTGCACGGTGCGAAGATACGCCGCTTTGGCAACCTCGCTCTCGAGCCGGTCGCCGCGTTCGGTGATGAAGCTGCCATCGGACTGCCAGCCTGTCCGCCCACCGGTCGAAGCGCCTCGACCTCCGGGATATTCGTATTCGATGGTATACATCAGCACTTCGCCGAGACCGGTGGAGATCGGCCCCATCGTGGGCTCTGCGCCCTCGGGCAGCGACGCACCGATTGGCGCGAGCCGCTCATTGACCTGCTGCCGGGCGAAGTAGAGGTCGGTTCCCTCCTCGAAGATCGCGGTAACCTGGCTGAAGCCGTTGCGCGAAATCGAGCGGGTCATTTCCAGGCCTTCGATCCCGGCAAGTCCGGTTTCGATGGGGAAGGTCACCTGCGTCTCGACCTGCGAAGGTGAGAGCGCAGCAGCGCTGGTATTGATCTGGACCTGCGTGTTGGTGATGTCGGGAACCGCGTCGATCGGCAGGCGCACCAGATTGAACGCGCCGTAGATCGCCGCGAAGACGGTCAGGACGATGATCGCCCAGCGAAACCGAACGGCGATATCCAGGATGACACCGATCGGGCCGTGACGGTGGCTACCTTCGTCCGAAGACATAGGAGAAGATGCCGTGGTTTGATCAATGGCCATGTTCTGCGCCCTCCTTTTCGAGCTCGGACTTCAACAGGAAGGCATTGGCAGTCGCGATCCGCTGACCGGGCTCGAGCCCGGAGAGGATCGTCACCATTCCGGCAGACCGGCTGCCGATCTCGACCTCCCGAGCCTGAAATCCGCGTCGTGTCCGCACGAAGACAACATCGCGTCCTTCGAGCACCTGCACAGCATCTTCGGGTACCGCGATACGGCTCTGGTCCAATTCGCCCGAGGGGCGAATACGCGCCTGAAGGAACGATCCGGGCTGCAGACCGGGAACGGCGCGCGTCAAGGTAAGAACCGCTGTCGCGCTACGGCTCTCGGCATCGAGCGAAGGCGTTACCGACCGGACGCGAGCGCCGATCTCCCTTCCATCGCCGAGGATCAACGCAGCCTCGTCGCCAGGCTGGATGCGTGAAGCATCTTCGGAAGGCAGCGCAACCTCGATCTGCAAGCCGCTGGGATTGACCACGCTGTAAAGCTCCTCCCCGGCGTCGACGAACGAGCCGAGCACGATTGGAGCGGCGGTCACACGGCCCGAAAGCGGACTGGTGACAGCGAGCGAGCGTCCATCGCCGCTCACGCCTGCCGCGGCGACGGCCGCCTGCGACCGGTTCAGTTCGGAACGGGCAACGTCAAGATTGGCGCGCGCCGCTTCGAGATCCTGGCGTGCGGTCACGTTGGCTTCGAATAGCCGGCGCTCCCGTTCATAGGCCGCCGAAAGCTCGGTTACGCGGGCGCGGGCGGCACTAAGCTGGGAAGCGAGTGCAGCCGCATCGGCGCTTTCGATCCGAGCGACGGTCTCGCCCTGCCGGACATAATCGCCAAGCGTCTTGCCAACGCTGCGCACGACACCGGAAGCCCGTGCATCGATGCGTGCGCTGGCGGTCGGACTTGCCGCAACCGTTGCAGGAAATACGAGTTCGACAGCGGCACCCGTTTGCACCGCTGCGACCTCGATCTCGGCGGTGCGGATCTGCTCTTGCTCGATTAGCACGAGCCCCTCGGGCAGTTCTGTCTCTGCGACCTCTTCGTCCGCGTGGGTGTCGACCTGGCTGTCAGGCCAGAACATCAGCATCAAGGCCGAAACAAGTATGACAATTCCGGCGATGATCGCCAGTCTTTTGCGGTTCATTTTGGTATTCCTCATTGTGCGGCCAGCCTGATCAGTTCGGCGGCAGCTTGTCCCCGGTCTTCTTGCGCAGCAATCAACGCCTCGCGAATGGCATCGCGCGCTTCGGCTGCGCTCAACACTTCGATCAACGGAAAACGGCCATTGCGATAACCGATGCGGACGAGCCGAAGAGCCTCCTCGGCCTGGGGGAGTGATGTCGTGGAAAGCGTCTCGACGCGCGCTTCGGCAGCAAGATATTGCGATCGTGCGCGCGTCACGGCTTGCTCGAAATCGGCCAACGCTACAGCCTCGCGAGCATTGGCGGCGCGCAGCCTTGCTTCGGCTGCAGCGATATTGCCCTGATTACGATTCAAGAAGGGAAGCGGGATCGAGACACCGAGAAGAAAGGCACTGTCATTGCTTTCCTCGAAGCGTCGAACACCGGCGGAAACGACGGGATCGGGAATGCGCAGGCTGCGCTCACGATCGATCTCGGCGGCGGCGGCGGTGCTTTCCGCACGCGCCACTCGCAATTGCAGACCGCTTGCTGTCGCCATTACAGCACCGGGCGGTTCGATCCCGGGGAACCTGCTCGGAACAAGCGGCGGCGCCCCCTGATCGCCCCATAGCGAGGCGAGGGCCGTTCGGGCTGCAAGACTTGTCGCTTCGGCGGCCTGAAGTTCGGCTTGCGCTTCCGCCAAGGCCGCTTCGGCCCGAAGAGCACGGAGCGGGGGCTCGCGCCCGACTTCTACGAGGAGACCGGCAATGCGGGCGAGCTCTTCGTTTCGCTCAACCACATCGAGGGCCAGTTCGACGCGCGAGGCTGCTGCAGCCGCTGCTACGTAGCGTTCACGGACAAGAAATCCGAGTTCGGCCCCCGCAAGGTCAGCCCGCAGATCCGCCAGCTGTGCCTGCGCCCGGGCAGCCTCGACGCGTGTGCCGCGTTTACCTCCAAGTTCGAGCCGCTGTCCGACAGCAAGCGTATATTCGGTGGCGCTTAGCCCGGAGAAGGCCCCACTCCCGGCGATGTTCTCGACCTCGAGCGATATTTCAGGGTTGGGCCGCAACCGCGCCTGTCCGACAAGAGCCTGCGCCGCCTCGGCTTCCGCTCGAGGGCCGACGATGCGCGGGTTTAACTCGGTGTTAGCGGGTTCGGCAACCACGCCTGTCCGGCCCAACGCCTCGTCGAGCGTCAGAAGCTCCCGCTCCTGCGCTGCCACAGGCGTGACAATTGCGGCGAGGGTTAGCCCTGCTATCAGGGCCCCTCGCCATTTGATGGCTGGCATTTTTCAAAACTCTCTCTGCTGACAAATCGAAATGCGCTGCGTCAAGCAGCGCAGTGACGGTCGTCAGGCGCGAGGAGGGCGTTTGGGTAAATTGCTCGCATCGCCGAATAATTCTTCGGCCATATGCGACCCAACCGTGATGTTAAGCCGGTCGGGCATGTCGTTTAAAAGCTTCGATTTCAGTGCTGCGGCGACGTGATGGCAATGCCCGTGGGCGCATTCCTGCTGCTCCGGGCTTTCGTTTTGCGGGCTCTCGTCCGCATCAATGTCGAACATCTGGACCGAATAGGCTATTTCTGACAGCTCGTCCGCACATTGCGCTGCTTCGACCGCCGGAGACGCCATCAGCGCTGCGACCGCCAAAAGGGCGGCGACAATCCTGACGGGAATCAAGGCGTTCAGATCGAACATCCTGTGGCCCCTAACAAGGTGAAACGAAAGTTGAAACAAAAATCTTCTCGGTTGCTGTAATGTGATATTGTCACGAAGCGTCCGGACAATGAATATTGTTCGAGTAGTTTCTTTTTCGACCAAATTCCATGGAATGAATGCAGCGTTCTTATAAGGCGAAAGCTGATTAATATTCAAATTACCCAAGTTCCGTCATAATCAGCCATCCAATCCTAGATCACGACATCAGAATCTGGATTATCACGATGATAACGCTTCCAGCGACTGGAGGTGCAAGCACTTTTTTTGCTGTCTGGGTTCGGTGTCCATAGTCCCATTATAGCTTTCGCGTCAGCGACCCGCGGAAGAGGCGGCTGGGTTTCGAGAAAGCGTTTCGATGATTTTGCATTCGGAAACCTCGCCGCCCGTGCAGGCCGCGACCACACTTCTCAGTTCGGAACGAAGCGCTTGTAGCCGACTGATGCGCTCGTCCACGGCTCGAAGGTGCCGCAAAGCGATGTCACCCGCCTCGTCACAGCTCTGATCCGGTCTCGCCTTCACGCTTAAAAGCGAGCGTGTTTCATCGATCGAAAACCCCAATTTTCGAGCATGCCGAATAAAGGAAAGGCGCTCGACGTCCTGCTCTTTGTAGGTTCGCTGCCCCGCTGCCGTACGCGCGGCTTCGGGCATCAGTCCGATATCCTCATAAAACCTTATCGTATTGACCTTGGTGCCCGTCGCCTTCGAAAGACCTCCGATAAGCATGAACTCACTCCTCCAGCTCCGAAACCGCGAACCATTCGCAATTTTGGCTTGCTCCTACAGTTGCTAGAGGTGTTACCTAATGCCTCATGTCGAATAACGAAACATCGGATTGCGGCTGCACAGGCGATACGCAAAGAGCAGATACAGACCCGGCCTATCGCCGCGCCCTTTGGATCGTCGTATTGCTCAATCTGGGCTTTGGCGTTTTCGAGGCCTTCGGCGGGTTTCTGGCGGACAGCCAAGCGCTCAAGGCCGACGCTCTCGACTTCATCGGCGATGGATCGATCACGCTCATCGGCATCCTTGCTCTTGCGTGGACTGCCCGCACGCGCGCCCGGGTCGCGCTGGCACAGGGCCTGTTTCTGGGCGCACTGGGCCTCGGAGTGATCGGTCTGGCGGTCTGGCGATCGCTTAACGCGGTCGCGCCGGAAGCCGGCTTGATGGGCGGGATCGCCGTCGCAGCCTTGATAGTCAACATCGCGGCGGCGCTTGTGCTGATGCGGTTTCGCGAAGGCGACGCACATGTATCCGCGATCTGGCTGTTCAGCCGCAATGACGCGATCGCCAATGTCGGAGTGATCATCGCTGCTGCCCTGGTCGCCTGGACCGGGCAAGCCTGGCCCGATCTGCTGGTCGCAGCGGTGATCGCCCTGATCTTCCTGCATTCGGCTTACCTCATTGTAAAACGCGCGACCGAAGAACTTCGCGCGCAACATGCTCCGGCTCTCGGAAAGGCCGCCTCCAAATGACGCTACGTGCTTTTGCGGTCCAATTGATCGCTTTCTTGTCGATCGCAGTCGCAATGCCCGCTTCTGCAGGCACGCACGACGAAGTCCAAACGAGTTGGCGCCTGCTCGATTACATCGCCGTGGATTACACCGAAGCCGTTAGCGGCGGTGAAGTCACGAACGAGCTGGAGTATGCCGAAATGCAGGAATTTTCTGCTTCGGTAGTCGAACGCATGGCGGCGCTACCCGCAAATGCGCAACGTGCACAGCTGGTTGCGGATGCAGAGGCGCTCGGCGAGGCAATCTCGGCGAAAGTGGAGCCTGCTGTCGTCGCGCGAGACGCGCGCAGGTTGGCAAGCGAGCTGATCGCGGCCTTTCCCGTTCCGCTGGCCCCGGACGCGGTACCCGACATTGCGCGAGGCGCCGCGCTGTACGCCCAGAGCTGCGCAAGCTGTCATGGGGTAAGCGGAGACGGCGCCGGCCCCGCCGCAGAGGGACTCGATCCCCCACCAATCGCTTTTGACGATGTCGCCCGAGCCCGCGAGCGGAGCGCTTTCGCGCTCTATCAGGTCATTGGACAAGGTCTCGAGGGAACCGCCATGCCGGGCTTTTCCGATCTCCCGGCGGAAGATCGTTGGAGCCTTGCTTATTATTCTGGGTCCATTGCATTTCCGGAGGTAGAGCGGGGAAGGCGTATCTGGAATGACGAACCGGCGATCCGGGCACGCATTCCCGATCTCGCTGCTCTATCCGGTCTCACACCGGCAGCCCTCGGCGAGGCGATCGGCACCGAGCGGGCCGATGCCGTCATGGCCTATTTGAGGGCTCATCCTGAAGCCGTGGCGAGCGATACGACCGGCTCACTCGCTCTGGCGCGCGAACGATTGCAGCAAAGTCTTGCCGCTTACGAAGCGGGTAATAAAACCGAGGCGCGCGAACTTGCACTCTCGGCCTATCTCGATGGCTTCGAACCGCTGGAGGCCGTTTTAAGCACGCGCGATGCCGATCTCCTCGCATCGGTCGAAATCGGCATGGCCGAGCTTCGAGCGGCAATAGGTCGCGGGGATCCGGTGGCAACCGTCACCGAGAAGGTGGATGCGCTCGACGTTCTTTTCTACCGGGCCGAGGCGGTGCTTGCCCCGGCCAATGCCAGCGAAGCGTCGGCATTTTTGGGAGCCTTTGCGATCCTGTTGCGCGAAGGGCTAGAGGCATTGCTGATCGTGATCGCAATGATCGCGTTCCTGCGCAAGGCCGAGAGAACGGAAGTTCTGCCCTTCGTCCATGGCGGATGGCTCTCCGCTCTTGGCGCGGGAGCCCTGACATGGGTGGCAGCGACTTACCTGATCGGAGTGAGTGGTGCGGGCCGCGAGCTGGTGGAGGGGTTCGGATCGCTTTTTGCCGCGCTCGTCCTGCTGTCGGTCGGCATATGGATGCACGGCAAATCGCAGGCCGGCGAATGGCAACGCTATATCCGGAAAACCATGCAGCACGCCCTCTCGCGCAGGTCCGCATGGTTTCTGTTCGGGCTGGCCTTCCTCGTGGTTTACCGGGAGGTCTTCGAGACGATCCTGTTCTTCGCAGCGCTCTGGAGTCAGGGCCATACCGACGCGATTCTTGCTGGCGCTGCCGCCGCAATCGTCTTGCTAGCGCTGATTGCGTGGGCGATGCTGCGCTACAGTCGCCGGCTGCCGATTGGAACATTCTTCGCGTATAGTTCGGTTCTGATTGGCATTCTTGCCGTCGTTCTGGCCGGAAAGGGCATTTCGGGCCTCCAGGAAGCCGGACTGCTGGGCATCACTCCGCTTCCGAATCTGCCTCGCATACCGATACTGGGCATCGCACCAGCACTTGAGCCGGTAGCGGCGCAAATCCTCACGCTCGCCATTATCGGTTCGGGATATTGGCGCAACAAAATGAAAGGCCTGCAAGTCCGGAGGCCGCAAGCCGAAACCGGCTGACGACGTTCCGGGAGCTGGAAAGCGATATGATCGACAGACGTTCCATTCTTGGCGGTGCGGTGCTTGGCGCAGGTGCATTGGGAATAGCCGCATATACCGGGCGCGACCTGTTGATAGGCAAGAAAGCGACGCTTGCTTCGGCAACAGCGCGCTCGCAACTTCTCGTTCCTCCTCTTTATTCAGGGGAACGAGAAGGCGGCGAGAGGGTTTTCGATCTCAATCTGCGCCACGGCGTCTCACATTTTTTTGAAGGGATCGAAACGCCGACCATTGGCATCAACCAACCCTATCTAGGCCCCACACTTGAGATGCACGCCGGCGACACGGTGCGGATGAATGTCACGAGCGATCTGTCCGAAACGGCGACCGTCCACTGGCACGGTTTTCATCTGCCGGCGCGAGCCGATGGCGGACCGCATCAGCCGATCGAGCCAGGAGGCAGCTGGACCGCGCGTTTCGATGTCCGACAGCGCGCAGCGATGTTCTGGTATCATTCGCATGCGCACCGTCGCTCGGGGCCACAGGTCTATCAGGGTCTGGCCGGAATGATCTACGTCCGCGACAGCGCGAGCGAGGCGCTCGACCTTCCGAACGATTATGGCGTCGATGATATACCGCTGGTCGTACAGGATCGCACTTTCGCGCGCGATGGAAGCCTCGTTTACTCCACACGCATGCATAACGTCATGATGGGGATGATGGGTGATACGATGCTGGTTAATGGCACCGTCGAACCCGTCTTCGAAGCGAAGTCCGATCGCCTTCGGCTGCGACTAGTCAATGGGTCGAACGCACGCTTTTACCGTTTCGGGTTCGACGATGGCCGCAGCTTCCATCAGATCGGAACCGACGGCGGTTTGCTCGCCGCGCCGCTGCCAACCGACAATGTTGTTCTCGCTCCCGGCGAACGCGCGCAGGTAATCGTCGATGTCAGCGATGGAAGGCCGGTTTCGCTGCTTGCGGACGGGCTCGAAATCATGGGTATGGGAAATATGGGCCGGGGAATGAGAGGGTCCGGATCCATGGGCGATTCCGACCGGCCGACGGACAATTGGATGATGGGCGACCGAGGCGGCCGTGGCGGTATGATGGGCGAAGAGGAGCGTCGCGATGGGATGATGGGCGGCATGATGGATGAAAGGCGTCGCTTTATCGTGCTGGATATCCAGCCGGCCGCGAGCCGCAGGCGGGCGATCGCTATGCCTCGCCAGCTCGCCACCTTGTCTCAGGTCGATCCAGGCGACTCGGTCCGGACGCGCCGTTTCGTTCTCGATATGGGCATGGGAATGCGCATGATGCGTGGAGGTGGTTTCACCATCAACGGCAAATCGATGGATATGCAGCGTATCGATGAGACAGTACGGGTCAATACCACCGAAATCTGGCAGGTGGAGAATGCCTCGATGATGGCGCATCCGTTCCACATTCACGATGTGCAGTTCCGTATCCTCGACCGGAACGGCCGGGCGCCTGAGGCGGCGGAGCAGGGGCTAAAGGACACGGTTGTCGTCTATCCGGGCGAAGCCGTGCGGCTCCTTTTGCGGTTCGAGGACTATACCGACCCGGATTTGCCTTACATGTATCACTGCCACATCCTCGAGCACGAAGACGCCGGCATGATGGGGCAATTCACCGTCACAGCCTGAATCAGTAACCGGGCAGAAGACCTGCCACCGACGGCCTCCAGGCCCTCACCAATGCGAGAACCATTTCATGAAAGCATCCGATCTTCTTGTCGCCGCGTTGGAAGCCGAAGGCGTCGAGTATATCTTCGCGGTTCCGGGCGAAGAAAACCTCGATCTTCTGGAGTCACTGCGGACCTCGTCGATCCGTCTGATCGTTACCCGGCACGAGCAAGGGGCAGGGTTCATGGCGGCAACCTATGGACGTCTTACCGGTAACGCCGGTGTATGCCTTGCCACGCTGGGGCCAGGGGCGACAAACCTCACGACGCCCGCGGCTTATGCCGCTCTGGGCGCTTTCCCGCTTGTCATGATAACCGGCCAGAAACCCATCAAGGTCTCGAAGCAAGCACAGTTCCAGATCGTCGATGTCGTCTCGCTTTTTACCCCCTTGTGCAAGATGGCGAAGCAGATCGTAAATGGAGAGCGGATTCCCTCGCTCGTACGAGAGGGTTTCAGGAGGGCCCAGGAAGAGCGGCCCGGAGCAGTTCTGCTGGAGCTGCCTGAAGATATTGCCGAGGAGGAAACCTCCGAACCGGTCGTGGCGCCCCACCCTCGCCAATATGCGGTCGCCGGAGATGCCGCGCTAGACGAAGCCGCCGAGCGTATTCTGGCCGCCGATCGCCCGCTGCTACTGGTTGGTGCCGGGGCCAACCGACGTAGCGCCTGTAAGGCTCTCCGAAAGTTCGTCGACGACACCCAATTTCCGTTTTTCAATACGCAAATGGGCAAGGGAGTGCTTGATGAGGCAAGCCCCCTGTATCTTGGAACGGCGGCTCTATCATCGGATGACTATGTTCATTGCGCCATCGATCGTGCCGATCTGATCGTCAATATCGGCCATGACGTGGTCGAGAAACCGCCCTTTTTCATGGAGCCTGACGGACGCACTGTTATCCATATAAATTACAAGGCCGCAGAGGTCGACCAGGTCTATTTCCCGCAGCTGGAAGTCATTGGCGATATTGCCGGATCTGTCGAGCGACTGGGAAACCGGCTGCGCGGCAAACACCCTAGTGACCCGTCCGCCTATGCTAATGTCCATGAGGACATCGCGGCGCACATCCGCCAAGGCAGCGACGATGGCCGCTTTCCGATGGTGCCCCAGCGCATCGTTGCAGATGTACGGGCGGTCATGGGCCGCGACGACATCGTCGCACTCGACAACGGCATCTACAAGATCTGGTTCGCCCGCAACTATATCGCGCATGAGCCGAACACGATTCTGCTCGACAACGCGCTGGCGACGATGGGAGCGGGTCTCCCCTCGGCGATGATGGCAGCGATGCTGTCGCCCGAGCGCCGCGTGCTCGCCGTATGCGGCGATGGCGGGTTCATGATGAATTCGCAGGAGGTGGAAACCGCGGTCAGGCTCGGCCTCAACCTCGTCGTACTCATCCTCAATGATTCCGCTTACGGTATGATCCGGTGGAAGCAGGAAGAACTTGGCTTTCCCGATTACGGTCTGAGCTTCGCCAACCCCGACTTCGTTACCTATGCGAAGAGTTATGGTGCGACGGGCCACCGGATCGAAAGCAGCGAAGCACTGGTACCGACCTTGAATGAAGCGTTTGAAAGCGGCGGCGTTCACCTCGTCGACTTGCCGGTGGATTACTCCGAGAACCGCAAAGTTCTGATCGATGAACTCAAGGCGATGGAGTGTCCCCAATGACGTGGCAGGTCCTCAATCCCTACGACCAGGAATGCATTGGCAGCGTTGAGCTGGTCGACTGGCCGCAAGTCGATCGTTGGCTCGACGAGGCGCGCGCGCTGCACGAAGACCGACAAGCGCGGCTCCCCGCGCATGAACGCATCGCCATCCTGCAGCGCGCCAGCGGGCTGATGCGCGAGCGCGCGGAGACACTGGCAATGCAGATTGCGCTCGAGGGCGGTAAACCCATCGTCGACGCGCGCGTGGAGACCAGTCGCGCCATTCAGAGCGTCGAATTGTGCATACACGAATTGTTTGCCAGCGGCGGGCGTGAAATCCCGATGGACCTGACGCAGGCGGGGGCAGGACGCAAAGCTTATACTTTCCGTGAGCCGATCGGGCCGGTCGTGGCGATCTCCGCTTTCAATCACCCTCTGAACCTGATCGCCCATCAGGTGGGACCGGCGGTTGCAAGCGGATGCCCTGTATTGGTGAAACCGGCCAAGGACACGCCGCTTTCCTGCAAGAGCTTCGTCGAAATCCTTTATGAAGCCGGACTCGATGAAAGTTGGTGCCGTTTCGTGCCGTGCTCGGACGGGGTCGCCGAAAAAATGGTCACCGATCCGCGAACTGCATTCTTCTCCTTCATCGGTTCGGCCAGAGTTGGCTGGATGCTCCGCTCCAAACTGGCCCCTGGCACGCGCTTGGCGCTTGAACATGGGGGCGCGGCCCCGGTCATCGTCGATGACAGCGTTGCGCACGCCAAGGTAATTCCTCCTCTCCTGAAAGGCGGCTTTTATCATTCTGGTCAGGTCTGCGTCTCGGTGCAGCGGGTGTTCGTTCCGCGCGCCGAATTGCCGGACTTCGCTGCCGAGCTCGCTGCGGGAGCAGAGGCACTGACTGTGGGCGATCCGACCAAAGCGGAAACCCAATGCGGTCCGCTCATTCGTCCTGCCGAAGTCGACCGCGTCGCATCCTGGGTCGATGCAGCCGTTCAGGGCGGCGCCAGGCTCGCCGCAGGGGGTAAGCGCATGGGTTCCACCCTTTACCAGCCCACGGTCCTTGTCGATCCGCCGTGCGACGCCGATGTATCGCAGAAGGAAGTGTTCGGCCCTGTGGTCTGCATTTACGGATACGACGACGTTGATGCTGCGATCGGCCAAGCGAACGCGCTTCCCTACGCCTTTCAGGCGGCTGTGTTTACCGACCGAATGTCCTGGGCCGATTACTGCGTCGAAACGCTGGCCGCGTCAGCCGTAATGGTCAACGATCATACCGCATTTCGCGTCGACTGGATGCCGTTCGCAGGACGTCGGCAGTCGGGCCTCGGAACAGGCGGTATAGGTTACACGATGGCCGATATGAGCGAAGAAAAGATGGTGGTCGTGAATGCACCATCCAGCGTCCTATGACCTTGAGGGCGGTAAAACGGCTCGCGCCCCTCTTGATACTGGCCGCCTTCAGCCTCTATCAATTGTCGAAAACCTGGGCGCATTCTTTCGTTGGTTCGGGTAACGTGATCGCAGTATTCCCGGGCTTCAATCTAGTCGCCATCGCCAATAGCGGCATGGCTTTCGGACTGGCCGGTGGAGCAAGCCCCGTGATCCTTATCGCGATAGGCGTTCTGCTGTCGGGCCTGCTCGGGATTTGGCTAATCCGAACCCGATCCCCCATCCATGCGCTCGGCTTGAGCCTGGCGATTGGCGGAGCGCTCGGCAACGTTGCAGACAGGCTCATGTTCGGCGCCGTCAGGGACTTTATCGATTTGTACTGGGACAATTTTCATTGGCCATCATTCAATCTGGCCGACGTCGCGATCGTAGCGGGACTGGGGCTTTTGGTCCTGGTGGGCGAAGACCAGCCTGAAACCAGCGCGAATACGATCTGATTAAGATGGGACGCAATGAGAAAAGACGAACACTTCCGCATAGCGCGGAAGGTCGGGACACCAGCGTGCTCCCAATGTCGTCCATCGCGCCATAACGCCGCTCCGTCGCGATTTCGCTTGCACCTACAGTAACTGTAGCCCCATCTGCTCATGGAACTCGCGCTGCATTAGCGCTCACCACAGGAGATTTTCAATGGCACTTCAACTTGGCGACACTGCACCCGATTTCGAGGCCGATACAACCGATGGCACGCTCAAATTCCATGAATGGATGGGTGACGACTGGGCGGTGCTGTTCTCGCACCCTGCGGATTTCACACCTGTTTGCACGACGGAACTCGGCGAGGTTGCCCGCCTCAAGCCTGAATTCGACAAACGCGGCGTCAAAGTGATCGGTCTCAGCGTCGACACGCTCGAAGATCATCGAGCTTGGGCGGGCGACATTGCCGAAACCCAGGGTCATGCTCTCAACTTTCCGCTGGTCGCAGACCCGGATCGTGAAATCGCTGATCTCTATGGAATGATCCATCCGCAGGCTGATGATTCATTCACCGTCCGCTCGGTGTTCGTCATCGGACCCGATAAGAAAGTGAAACTTACGCTCACTTATCCCGCGAGCACGGGACGAAATTTCGAAGAGATCTTGCGGATTATCGATTCGCTGCAACTGACGGCGGACCACAGCGTGGCCACACCTGTGAACTGGCAGCAGGGCGAGGACGTCATCATCGTGCCTTCGCTCAGCGATGAAGAAGCGCGTGAGAAATTCGCCCAAGGCTGGGAGGCGGTGAAGCCTTATTTGCGCGTTACACCGCAACCTAAGGGCTGATCGCCGATTGCCGCTAATAATTCTGCAAGGGCTCTTGCGGTTGTCTAAAGAGTGACGAGCCGGGTCGGCATTTTGCGACTAAGACCGTCACTGCTAAAAGTGTTCGAATGCAAAACTCGAACTTGCCTTGAAGACGAACCTTGCGGCTTGGTCGGGCAGCATGATGCTCGGTTTTGGCTGGGCACTCCTCGACGCCCGAATAGGAGAGAACCGCCCCCACAGTCATCTAGCGCATCAGATCAGCCTTGCGCTGGTCGACGTTTGCAGCATTAGCGCCGACCGGAATCTTCGCCTGTCCCCCGGCGAAGCTGTTCTCATCCCTGCCGCCACGGTTCACCGCCTGATGCCATCCGGCGCCATCCTGCGAAATCTGTATGTCGATCCGTTTTTCATGGGGACCCGTGACCTCAACAAGAGTGTTGGACTGGAACGGGTTTCGGCGGCTGAGGCGAATGCATTGGCTCTGGTTCAATCAGGGAAAGACGCACGCAAATGGATAGAGGGCTTTCTGAACCGGAAGAGTTCGAGGCGAATCGACCCGCGCCTCGGCTCTACGCTGCAACGGATCGAACCCGGGGCAGCACCTTCGGAATTGGCCAAAGCCGTTGGCGTTTCCACCACGCGAATGCGGGAAATTGCCGTTCGAGATTTTGGAGTGCCGACGACCAAGCTCCTGCAATGGTTGCAGGTTCAACGTGCTATCGAGGGCTTCCACCAGTCTCATAGCCTTGCTGCCGCTGCGGCCGCAGGTGGTTTTTCCGATCAAGCGCATTTTACCCGTCGTTTGGTCGAATGGTTCGGCGTAACGCCATCACAGGCTCTCGCAAAAATCGAGATTACCATCGTGCGTTAAGACACCAGCGAAACGTTCAATACCGGGGCCTTAGGAGAGCGTAGACGGAACCATCGTTTGAGGGAGGCTCCAATGGCCGTTTTTCGTTATCTCTATGCCCCACTCTATTTTTTCGGTTTTGTCGGGGGCGCTACAGCGCTCGTGTCCTCGGGTAGTTCGCCGGTCTGGCTGTTCGTTCTGATCATCGCCTCGATCGGGACCTCGCTTGCCGCCGAGCGAATCGCGCCTTTCGAAAACCAGTGGAACTCTAGCCATGGGGATGGCGGGCGGGACATATTGCATGCCGTCGTAAACGAAGGATCACTTGTGGCTATGGTGCTACTTCTTCCGCTCATCACAAGCCTTGTCCCTTGGGACTCAGCCTGGCCAACGACGCTGCCCTCATGGGCCGATGTCGCAATCGCTATTGTGCTCCTCGACGTGGGGATAACCCTTGCCCATTTCGCCAGTCACAGGGTTTCGTTTCTCTGGCGTTTTCACGCCGTGCATCATTCAGTACGCCGCATGTACGGCTTCAACGGACTACTGAAGCATCCAGTTCACCAGTTCATCGAGGTTTCCGCCGGTGCGTTGCCCTGGCTTCTTCTGGGAATTCCTCTCGATGTCGCCGCCGTGGCTTCCTTTGCGGTGCTGATACAGCTCCAGTTACAGCACTCGAACGTCGACATGCGGATCGGGCCGTTGGCATATGTCTGGGCCGTCGCTCCAGTCCATCGGCACCACCACCTCGCATCCGAAACGGACGGCGACGTCAATTTCGGTCTCTTCTTGACGCTCTGGGATGTTCTGCTTGGTACAGCGCGCTTTGGGTCGAGCCAGCATATCAGAGCGGGGGCGATTGGCCTCGCTGGCATCGAAGATTATCCGGATGCCTATCTAGCACAGTTGGCCGAACCATTTAGAAAGCAGGCACAGTCTCTGCCGGAGCTCGGCCCACAAAGCGAGAGACAGGCATGACCGATCAACATGCAGTCTATACGCCGCCAGCCGGTTATCCTATTCTCACGCCACTCTACGATATCGGGGTCCGACTTTCGACCCGCGAAAAAAGGTGGCGTAGAGACCTTGTGGACCTGATTGAGCCCAAGTGTAACGAGGTCCTGCTCGACATTGGGGCGGGTACCGGCAGCCTGGCGCCACTACTGGCCACGAAAAACCCAGCCACCATGTACTTCGGGATCGATCCAGACGAAGATGCGATCCAGATCGCACGAAAGAAAGCGGGGCGAGCTGGAATAGATGCTGAATTCAACCATGAATTATTCTCGGTGGCCACTGTTGCCAAATGGCCAGCGCCGGACATCGCCACACTCTGCCTTGTTCTCCATCAAGTGCCTTATGATGAGAAGCTCCGCTTGCTGTGCGACATAAACGAAGCACTTAAGCCAAGTGGACGCCTGTTCATAGCAGACTACGGCGAGCAGCAATCACGCCTCATGCGTGTCCTGTTCAGAGCAACGATACAGCAGCTCGACGGTGTTTCGGACACGCAGCCAAACGCGGACGGCGCGCTTGTACCGCTTATGGAACAAGCTGGATTTCTCAGCATCACAGAATGCAAGAGATATCAAACCATCACTGGCTTGATATCGATCTACGGAGCGACCAAGACTTCTGCAGATGAATGAGAAGATTGCTCATTTACTCGCTTGGTTTGGAGTGGCCGGTACATGGATTTGCTGACAGAGAGTTTCACCTCTCGCGAGGATTTGTCCCAAGAGGTCCACGACGGTCAACTACGCTGACCCGGCGTGATTTTGCCTCAATCACGAGTCGCTCAAGTACGCCATTGCCGGGAAAGGCGATGACATAGCGCGGGTCCATTTTGAGCATCTGCTCGTTGCGCTTGAAGCCGGCACGGGCTCCGAGCCTCCTATCGAGGTTGAATACCAGTTGCTGGACATTGTGGCGTTCGGCCCAGGAGGCTGCCAACCGGTCAACACCTTTGCTGTCGCCGCCGTGCAGGATGAACATATCCGGAACCCGGTCGCGCACCTTGTCGAGCGTAGCCCATACGTTCGAAGCGAAGGCCTTGGCCTCGTCGGCGCTGGCAAAGGAGGATCGCCCACCGGCGAATATAACTGCAGTGCCCTCAGGACTATGGGCATCCCGGCGCCGCTCAGCCCTCGCGCGCAGGAAATCGCGGGCCTCAACAACCGCAGAGGTCACTTTCCGCGAATGGTTCGAACGCGAACCGACAAATGGCTTCCATGAAGAACCCGTTTCTTCGAGATAAAGCGATGCGGCGACTTCGCGCATCTGTTCAAACGCTATCATGCTTGCCTCGGCTGCCTGAGCGCGTTCGATCTGCTCTTCGAGATTGCTTGAATGGACTTCGGATCCGTCGGCGGCTGCAAGGAGCGCCCGGACTTCATCGCTCGCCCGGTCGAGCTGCGTAGACTTACGGCTGGCAGCACGGTGGAACAGATTGACGAAGCCCCAGGCCACGTCTTCGGCATCCGCTTCGAGCGATGTTCCCGAGAACATGACAAACATGTCGGACCAGACGGCAGCAAGGGTTTGCTCGACTGCTTCCTCGCTTGGGAAATCGGACGGATCGAAAGGTGCAGGCTTGATGGTTAGACCTGCAAGGTCGAGCCCGGCGAGTTGTTGGGTAAAACTATCGTACATGATTAAGCCTCCTGATGTGCTCAGGCGGCAAAGCTTACGAAACCGGAATGTCTCGCTCCTTGTCCGCCGGAGCCCGATCAGGGCCGGAATAAGGGGGCTGGCGCACCGCGAAGCGGGAAACCTGCAAGGCAAGGCTGGCGCGGGCCACACGGGCCGCAGCCTTGCAGGTTGTGCCAGACCACGGCCGGTCCAGGGCCTCTCCCGGCGGACAGGCACGAGGCATGACGTAGTTCCTTTGCCGACATCATCAGCGGGGCCTGCACGAACAACTAGTTTTCGGCTGCCTGCCGATCTCGTGGCCTTCGCGGTGATACATGGATCCGCTCGAATACGCCCTCGCCATTGGAGAAGCTCCCGATCTGACGAATCTCCCCGAACATCTGCAAGAAGTTGCCGGACACTTGGTCAAGCCATCGCTGAGCTCGGCCAGTTCTGGGTCGGTCATAATCGGCTTCCCAGTAGCAGCTGTCATTCCGTTCGACGAGCCAGACGGCTGCGAGACCGCAATAAATGGAAATGCCGCAATCGGCATAGGCATTCCGGAGCAGTATCCGATCTTCGCGTCCACGCCAGCCATCGTGAGGCAAAAGTGAGGGGAAGGCTTGGCGCGCAGTGCTGACAACATCTTCGACCAGGCATTCATATTGCCAGTCGAGGTCGCCCCTCGCTCCGCTCTCGATCAGGCGGAAAGCGACGATGGCCCCTTGCGGGTAGCTGACAGAGCGTCCCATGATGTGCTCCCCTCACGCAACTTCGGCGAGATCATCGCCGAATGCAGAGTCGCTGCGTTCGTCATGGCCGCCAAGACGGAGTAACAGCGATGATGCTTCCTCAGCCTTAGCCGCTGCCATCAGCATGGCCCTGTCGTCCGATTTCAAGAGCTTCAACCAATGCGATATGTAGCTGGCATGATTGTCGAGGTGAGTAACGGGAAGTCCCAGTTCAGCGCCCAAGATCGCCGAGGAAAGCTCGGCTACGAGTTCTTCAGCGGCATAGGCTTCGCTACCGAAACGGTTCTTGAGATCGCGGTCAAGCCGGGACGAATGCCCGGTCCAGTGCGACAGCTCATGGGCAAGTGTCGCGTAGTAATGGTCAAATCCCTCGAACAGGGTGGCAGGCGGCATGGTGATGCGGTCGCGGACCGGCTCGTAATATGCTTCGCTACCCATGTGCCGCAGCTGCGCATCGATCCGCGCAAAGAATGTATCGAGCTTATGCTGACGCCCGGCGGGTTCTACCGGCTCCACGAGTGGCGCGGGACTGTACATGGCCGGAAGGTCATCGCACTGATCCGCATTGAAGATTGCGTAGGACTTGAGGACGCGGCGGGTCTCGGTGTCTTCGCCGCCATCGGGCGTTTCGACTTCCTTGTCATAGGTCTTGTAGAAGATGGCGATGCTCGACTTCTCGCCTTTTCGCACCTGTCCGCCGAGTTTTGCGCACTGGCGGTAGGTCATCCAGTAAGGCGAGGCGAAGCCTGACGCCTCGGCCATCATCCACAGCCAGAAGGTATTCATGCCCCGGTAGGGCGTGCCGCAACTGCGCAAAGGGCGGGAGATTGGAACTCCGCGCCAGGGTTTGATCCAAGGCTTGGTGCCCTGTTCAAGCTTTTCGATGATGGTGGCCGTAATCCGTGCTGCCGGAGACTGGGCCGATGAACGGGAGGCTGGCGGGCGTTTGAGCTTACGCATGAGAAATCTCCTGATTGCCCGGACGAAATTGCACCGGGCCAGATGCCCAAAAGCCCCCTCCCCTCTGATCCTTGCCGATGGCGGAACCCAAGCTGGTCTTAACGAGAAAAGGCGGCCCGCCCCGAAGGGACGGACCGCCTACCGAACGGCTTCAACCTGTCAGGAGGGATCAGGCGGCCTGCTCGGTGATCTCGACATCGCTTTCGTCATTTTCATCAGGATCAACCGTTTCGTCGGGTTCAGCGGTTCCTCGAAAATGCATGATGTCAGGAACCCAGGCGAGCGCACGCTCCTTGGTGCCCGCCTCACCGATGAAATTGCCCGAGAAGATGCGTTCGGCAGCGCTGGCAAGCTCAGCCTTCTTGGAAGCCGAATAGCGGCTGACCAATTCAGGCCCGCCCGCAGCGTCAAGCGCCTCGAGCGTCTTTGCTTTCGCCACGCGGTCGAAATAATTTGCCGCAGTCGGCCGCCACCAATGTGCGGTCTCGATTTCAAGCAAGCCGCCGATTGCCTCGTGGAGAGGAGCCGAGCGCTCACCCTCGCAAGCCAGGCTGGCTACGAGCGTGCGCGACACGACATGGCCGAGCCATGCGGACCTTGCTTCATGGGACAGTGCCCGGAAAGCTTCGAACCGTTCGACATCACTTTCGCCAGAGCGCCAGCTCTCGTCGAGACTGCCGGCGAACTCGGCGAGCGCGGCGCTAGCGGGTGCATCCTTGGCCTCAAAACCTGTAACGGGGCCAGTCTCTGCCGAACCTGAGATCGTCGAAGCCTTCTTCGCACGCCAGTCTTGCCCATCAGCATCGGCAAGCGTGAAAACCATGAAGTCGAGCGCGAGCGCAGGATCGTTTGCCACGTGGATAGCCAGTATGTCGCGGCGTTGCATGGCCAACTCATCGAGCAGGCGCTGAGAGAGCGAATTGCCTCTACCCTTGGTCTCGGTGCCCACGGCGACCGGCTCGACCACACCGTCGTCTTCCGAAATTACTTCGCTCTCAGTGTAGAATTGCGGGACCAGAGCGGGCTCACCATTGCGCGAGAGAACGAGGAAGGCGCCGGCGTCTGCCTTGAGATCGTCGGCGAGCACCGGTGGCCGATCGTTGAGCGCACGCATTGCACGATCGATTGCGACCAGTTCTTCTTCGGCCTTGGCGACCTCGTCCTCGTCGCTGTCTTCGTCTTCGAGAATAGCGGCCACCCGGTCGTAGTCGGCCTCGAGTTCACCGAGTTCCTGCGCCTCTTGCTCGGTCATCGGCACAGGTTCGCACTGCAAGCGATTGAGGCCTTCAACGAGGTCATGGCTGACATAGTTTCCAAGCGTCGGTCTCACCCAAGCAAGGCCATGCTCTTGGGCGCTTTTCGTTGCCGCTTCATCCATGGCCTTGTGCGCGAGGTCTTCAAGCAGCGCGATATCGATCCAGCTTTCGCTGGCATCATCGTCAAATAGCTCGCGCTCGATGCGACCACCTGCGGCAAGATAAGCGTCGCGTCCGACCAGAACAGCCCGCGGGTCTGAGCCGCGCACGCTGGCATCTAACACCATACGGCGGATCGTTTCGGGCGTGATTTGGTACCAGGCGTCCTGCAGTTCGGCATAGACATGCGCCTGGCGATCGGCATCAGAGATCGCGCCATAGGCCTTGGCCATGTCTAGGGTGATTGTGCCATCCGCAAGCGCTTCGAACACGCAGGGGGCAAGTGTGGCCAGACGCAAGCGGCCTTCAACGAAGCGGACAGTCAGGCCAAACCGACGCGCGACGTCCTCAACGCAGCCACCAGCCTCGATAATGGCCGAGAATGCCTGCGCTTCATCGGCCGGGTTCATGGCGAGACGCTGGAAATTTTCGGCAAGGCTTGCTTCGCGGACCTCGCTTTCCTCGCCTTCGATGACCAGGCAAGTCACTTCGTGGGTTTTGGCCAGCGTACCGTCTTCGGCAAGCGCCTGAAGCGCAGCGAGGCGGCGACCTCCGGCCTCGACCTCGAATTTGCCGCGCTTCGCCTTGCGCACAACAAGGTTCTGCAACAGACCTCGTGCTGCGATATCGGTTTTCAATTGTTCGTCGGCAGCAGGATCGCTGATTTTGCGCACATTGCGCGGGCTCGGGACAAGCTTTTTCAAGGAAATTGATTGGATCATGGGTAGTCTCCTGATGGGAAGGAGCCATGCGGCATGCATGGCCCGACTAGCCCAAAGGCACCCTCCCCTCTAACCCATCGCCATGCGGCTGATCGCTGTTCAGACGGCCAGGGCGGGTAGAATGATCGATGCTTTGGAGACCGGCACGAACAGTCGCGTGCGGTAACGAATGATCTCGGTGAAACAGCCCATGGTTTTGTACCAGTCGAGCCGATCAGGCGCGTATCCCGTAAGTTCGAGCCGTTGCTCGCCTCCGACCAGCGAGCGTTTGACGATTAGCGCGTCATGACTGGCAAGAGGCTGCGGCGTGCCGCTCGCCAAAACCAGCTTCCCCAGTTCGTCGGGTAAGGGACCGGCCACCCCTGCCAGTCCGAACGTTTCGGCAATCTTGGCGAGATCGACATCGAGCACTTCGCGCCCGATGATCGACCGGCCGTCCTCGGCAACGAGCCGGGTGACGCAAACATGATCTCCCGGCAAGCGCTTCCAGACCGGCAAAAGCAGCCCGGTTGCGAGGTGGAGGCGCTCGGTCACTGGCGAAGCGGCTGCCTTAACTTCCTCGGTGCACCAGGCCTTGGTGAACTCGGTCACGCCGATCTCCTCCCACAAACTTTCACCGAGTGCCTCGATCGTCCAGTTAGCCGATTTGAGCGGCCGGAGCAGCCGACGGCGTTCGATCACCGCGCCATCATCGGCAATGAGCCGCCGGGCCGGGACCGAGAGAGCAACCTTGCCCGATCGCGCATTGCGTAACGGGATGGCATGAAGCGACCCGATCTCGTGCATCCGCACGAGACGCTTCAGTCGGAGCGGGCGTAGGTGGCGTTTCACCCCAAGCGAGGCCAGGCGGGTTTCTGCGCCGGTAACAGGATCGGCTCGCAAAAGCTCGTCGCTGAGAACTTCGAAGCTATCGACGCGAACCGTCTCAAGGCCCAGATCGAGAGTTCCAGCTTCGCGCGCTGCCTCGATTCGCGCTTCGACCAACCCCAGATATTCATCGAAGATAGAATTTTGGAGCGCAATCGGCAGAGCAAGGATGCGGTTGAGCCAGCGCTGGATAGTCGGAAGGTTGTCGGTCAGCCCGCCATCGGGATTCTCGAGCCGAAGGCCGGTTCGCTCGACGAAATCGCCGAAGCTCGTCGCCTCCAGTTTGCCATCATACAACAAGTGGAACCAACGGCTGAGTGCATCCCTAGCATAATCGCTTTCGAGATTATCGGCCGGATCGAAGAGGTTCTGACCGCCGGTCTGGCGCTGTCCTCGCGTCAGGGCACCAAGGCTGTCGAGCCTGCGAGCGATGGTCGAGATAAACCGCCGTTCGCCCTTCACATCGGTGGTCACCGGTCGGAACAGCGGGGCCGAGGCCTGGTTGGTGCGGTTGGTACGACCGAGCCCCTGGATTGCATTGTCCGCCCGCCAGCCCGGTTCGAGCAGGAAGTGGACGCGGCGCTGCTGGTTCTGGCAGTCGAGATCGGCATGATAGGAACGCCCGGTCCCGCCAGCATCAGAAAAGATGAGGATGCGCTTCGTGCCCTCCATGAAGCTCTGCGCTTCGGCGACATTGGCACTGCCGCTTCGCCGTTCGAGCCGCTGCTGCCCATCCCTGCCGATAACGAGCCTGCGGCTGCGCCCGGTTACTTCGGCGACCGCCCCGGTCCCAAAATGCTCGATGATCGCGTCGAGCGCTGTGGCGATTGGAGGAAGCGCGCAAAGCTGTTCGATCAGCGCATCGCGCGCGGCAATGGCACGCGAGCAAAGAACCGGATTACCGTCGTCATCGCTCATCGCTTCGGAGCGCAGATTGCCGTCCTCGTCGGTAAAGACCTGCATCAGGCGCACCGGGAAGCTCTTGGCGAGATAGTCGATGACGTATTCTTTGCAGTCGCAGTTTATGTCGAGCGTCGCAGCCGGAGGCGCGGGATTGCGTCGGTTCGTCATGATTT
>CANKZR010000007.1 GCA_947488625.1 uncultured Sphingomonadaceae bacterium
GCTTACCAGCAACGCTGTGCTGGCATGGTGCGGCGAGGTCGGCGTGGAGTGGCATTACATCGCGCCCGGAAGGCCGATGCAGAATGGTTATGTCGAGAGCTTCAACGGTCGCATGCGCGACGAGCTACTTAACGAGACGCTGTTCATGAGCATGGCCCATGCCCGTGTCGAGATCGCGGCCTGGGTGGATGACTACAACCGGGAGCGACCGCACTCGTCTCTCGGTTACGCAACACCGGCGGCGTTCGCGGCCGAACTGGATAAGCAATGGCCTGTTTCGCTACGCCCTACGGGCTCCGCTACGCAGCCCATTGCTTCAACCGCGCTTATGCGCAAAACAACCGCCCGGCTCTAATCCCAGCTGGCGGAAAGCATGGGGTCACGTCACAGAGACATTACTGAGTCTGAGTTGCTAGGCTGCAATCTGAAGGCATGCACCCGAGTTCCCCAACAGCATTAGAGTTCATAAGATGCGAAATTCGGGAGATAGCGATAGAGCTTCGCGTAGTGATTTGTCTCCCTTTGAGGAATTGGGCCTCGATCAATTTCGGCATCGTCGGGGCAAGGGAGGCTTCGGTCCAAATGCCTCATTTCGCGGGGTGTAAGCATCGGAACGTTGATGCGAAGAGCCTCATCACCCTCTCGGAAGAACGCTAGCTCCCGGAAGCCTGCACCTTCGAACAACCCATTCTGCCCTTCATCCGTGAAGACACCGGCAATGGTAGTCATTTTTGCGCCGTCGGCATATTCGAAGGCCGCAATTTGGCGGAATTGCAGCCTCTGCCCCTGCCCACGCGCGGCGTTCACTTGCCGTAATCCCTCTTCGATTTCCAGGCGGATAATGCGACGAGAAGTGCTTGATAACGTCCAACCTCGGAGATCGACCGGCTCCATTTCTGGAGGTGTGCGCGCTTCGCCGAAAAACTGCTGAAACTTGGCGCGGTCGTCGATGTGAATAGGTTGCTCGTCAGGGTCTTGATTGTCGAAAAGTTTATGGGATTGCACAGAAACAATAAACGCCGTTCCCGGACTTGCCCTTGTTGCGACAGTTCGAACATCGTCGAGGATCGCGGGAGAAAGAGGGTCGTCATAGTCGAGCCAGACGATGGACCTTTGGTTCCAATCGAGTCCAGGCAACACATCTGTGGACTCGCCCATCCTAAGTTCGATTCCACGGTATGGGTTATTAAATTCGAAGCGAGCCTCATGCTCGAGTTCGCGCTCAATCGACACCATATGCTCAATACCGAGCGCGCGATGGAAAAGCACGCAATCTGAGAACCAGATCGAACCGAAGCCAATATATCGGTATGTCTCGAGCGAACCAAATACCTTCAGTCGACCAAGCATTTCGCTGAGCATCTTACGCTCGGCGAACTTCGCCGGCCGCACTGAATAATCAATGAGTTGATAGCTAGCCATCATTACTCTTCTTCGCCTTCGGCTTGCTCTTTGTAGATGATGTCGAAGGTCGCTTCGCCCACCGCCTTTGCACTTCCGACGCCCAAGGCCGTCATAAGGGAGCGAATCTTACTCGCCTCGCGCGAATACTGGATTTTTGTCATTTTCGGGCCTGGAGCACGAGGCGAAGTGTTCCACGAGAATGACCGCGACCCTTTGAATTTCTCAACTTCCTGTGCCTGCGTTTCACGGCTCAATGCTGAAAGTAATGGCGCTGCAGATCGTCCGTACTCCTCAATTTCCTCGTCGAGAGAATTGAGGAACTTGATGACTGTCCGAGTATGATCCAACATCTTTGGGAATGTAGCCTGCCAGACAGCCGAAGATGTATCGAGACCCGTCTTCGTTGTGTTCCAAGGAAGCTTGCTGGACGATCTACAGTTGAAGAAGACCACGCCGCGAAAGCGAGCGTACTGATTGTGATATTTTGGAATGCCGACTTTTTGATCCGCCACCGAACCCCAGCCAGTCTGGTCCGAACGATCAGCCGATAGGATCACGCGACCGTTGCAGACGATGTACCATCCTGCCTCTGAGGGGATCGATTCAGATAGTCCGGCAACAATTCGGACGAGTATCGGGGCCTCGGTCTCTTCGTCGTAGGAAAACTCCTCTATCGCCGGATTGAACTTACCGCCCGTCCTAATCTTCAATTCGGTATTTGTGAGGTGGGTCCCATCGAACTCTATGGCGAGACCGGAGGCTAAAAACTGCCTTTGATGAGAGCGTATCATCTCAGAAAGTTGGCGCCTAAAATACTCTCCGCCAAACCGCGACGATACCTCCGGCCTTAGTTCTCGGACGATGATCCTTGTACCGCAGTCCTCCAATGGGAATTCCTGATCTTCGATAATTTCGTCGAAGTCGAAAACCCATTCCGGGGCCTCCTCCCAATCATCGACATTGACCGTCATCGACCACTTCTGATTCTGTGTCGTGGAATGGACTTCGAAATACCGACCGAATTTAAACAGAGCCCGCTTCATTCCAACGCCAAACTGACCGATTGAGTAGTCAGTCGATTTCGCTTCGGATGGCCTGCCGAATCTGAAGGCATAATTTTGGGCAGTCGCTACGTCGAAACCGCCGCAGTTATCTTCGATTACAAACTCCTCACCGCTGAGACTGAGGGCTACCTGTAGTCCCGTGAAGTCCGGTTCATCGGCCGGGCGAAGGCGCTTCGCTCCGTCGATGCAGTTGTCGACAAGATCGAGTATCGCTCGCTCGAGAGGTATGTCCTTCACCAACATATTTACAAAGAACGCCTTGGTAGGCATGGCATTGATATGAGGTTCTGCGCCGGCCATTTGTCCCCCTCGCGGATCGCCCTATTTGGCCTACGGCCATTCGCTTAAGCTACCAATACGCCTAAACAATTCGGAATCCATAGAGTATTCGTATTGGGTCTCAATGCGGCAATGACTGCCATCCTTTGAGAAGGAGCACAAAGAGCTACCCTACCGGGCAACCCGCTCTATCCGCTGACGCGGACCGGGCCGGTAGTCCCGGCCCATTCGGGTGACGATCAGGAGCATTTGGAAGCGGAGCGGGAATTCCTGATGGACGCGCTCTGTCCCGCGCATTCTGCGCTCCTGAGGGCGCGGCATCTTTGAGCTAACCCGCAGGCACTCTTGCCTCTCTCATTGCCCGACGCCCGCTGGCGCACTGATCGCGCGCGCAGGGCCTCCGTCGGCTTCGCGCCGTTGCAAGGGTGCCGATGTTCTCTGGATCGCCGGGCGATCCCTGGCGGGAACACCAAAGGCTTTGCCCTCTCGTTCCCGAAACCGGAAATAGACGCCCCCGTGTGGCGGGCTGTGCCCGCTGGCCCGCGCCAGGGCATCGATTCCGGTTTTCCCTCCCCCTCCCATCCTCGCCGGAAGGCAGGCCGCATGCCGCGTGTCGGATGCGGCTTTCAGCCGAAGGAGGGCAGAAAATGGGTGACCTGATCTTGAACTACCGCGCATGCGGAGCCGAGTGCCGCGAGGACTGGTTGCGAATGCTGGCCAATGAGAACGGTCTGCCGTTCGGAACCGTGCAGCGCTTGGCCGAGGAACTGGGCGAGCGTGAGGATTTTGGCGAGCTGGTCGAACTCTGCGAACTTGGCGGGAGGGCGGTGCAATGAGTACTGGCGCCCTTTCCCGCAGCGAGCGCATTGCGCGGCTTAATGACCGGGCGCGGCAGGCGATGGGCGTTGCATGCGTTGCTGTGGCAACCGAAGGCTTTCGAGCCTTGTCAGAGGCAGATCAGTCGCGGGTGCGCGAGCTGATCGAAACCTTCGACGCCTTCACGCCGGACAACGATCCTTACGGTGAGCGCGATTTCGGAGCGATCTATCAGGATGGCGAAGATCGCTGGACGACCACGCGACCTGCGCGGCCTGCCGAAACCGTGTTCTGGAAGATCGATGCCTACGACCGCGATTTGCATTTTGGCAGCGATGACCCGGCCAATCCTGCGGTGACCCGGCGGGTGCTCACCATCATGCTCGCCAGTGAATATTGAGGGGCGGCAGTCCGCGCGCCGCCTGACAGGTCAGGCGGCGCGTTGATCGACGAAGCAATGTTCGTTGTGCCAATCGAGAAAGGCTGGCTCGGGATCGAACCGGATTGCTGAGCGCAGAGTCGCGTCCTCGAATTGCTGGAAAAAGTCGCGCGTCTCGCGGCTCTGGCTTTCGCGCAATTGCCGCGAGACGCGAATGCGCCGTTGGCGATCGACCGTGATCAGCCCCCGATCAAAGGCGCGGTCGAGTGTCGCTGAAAGCAGCAAGCCATTGGCGGGGTTGTGCCGGTTGTCGCTGTCCTTGCCCCATGGCTTGATGTGGCTTGCGGTCAGAAGGCGGGGATCGGCGATGCCGGTGATGCAGCAGGTCTCTTCGTAATTGGCGAGCACCGCGCGGCGGAAGAAGTCTTGGCCGACACGCTGGTTCACAAGCGCCTGTGTGGTGGACTCGCCTTGATAGGTCTCGAACCGGAATTCGCTGCGCTTCTCATTGAGGCGCGATGGTGCGGGCGATGGGTCGAATTGCCCGATCTGTGCAGCCCATAGGTCTTCGGCCCGCGAGACGAGACCTGTCCAATCTTGGCCGAACTCCGCATAGGCCGCGCGATCCAGCTTGGATGCGCCGTCCAGGCCCTTGCGTCCGCTGTCGGTGATCTTTGGATCAAGGCTGGCGAAGTTGCACAGCTTCATCGCGACCGAGCTATTCGTGCGCCCGAGCGCTGCGGCAAGCTCCTGGATTTCCGGATTGCCCGAGTGCAGCTTTCCGAACGGCAGCTGGAAGTAGAGATACAGCGCAAGCACCGTCTCCTCTTCGCTCCAGCGTTTCCGGGAACTGCCCTCGATTGCCATTGCGAAGGTTTGGGCGAGAGTGATCGCAGGCGCAAGTGTGGCGGTTTGCCATGTGTTTGCATGCCTTTCGATCAGGCGGGCTCGTTCTTAAGCACCCAATTGGCCGCACGCGGTCAGCCTTCAATGCCCGGCCCGCGCCGGTTTCCCCGGCCTTCGCTGGGGTCACCCGTGTTGGACATGAATCCTGCCCTTGGCCGTGCGGCCTTCCTGTTTGGTGCAACGAGCCACCAGACACGAAAGGAAATCATCATGGCACGCAGCAATACCGCACCCTCGCAGGAGACCAATCCGCCGGACTTCCTAGCCTGGCATGTCGCCAACAAGGGCGACAAGGGCTTTTGGACCCGCATCGGAGCCGCGTGGTTTCACCGCGACCGTAAAGGGCTTTCGCTGCAGCTTGAAGTGGTGCCGATCAATGGCCGGATCGTCCTGCGCACGCCGCTGGACGACGAGAAGAAGGAACCGGGCGCTTAGCGCCCGGCCTTCGGGCGGATCGACTAGGACGGACAGATAGAATACCGTCGATTGTCGTAGTTTTCTGGCGATGTTGCGGACATCGTCGCCATAAAGATCGCTTCGAGCACCTAGCGCCAAGTTTGCAGGATTGTTATATTCGTCGTGGAGGTAATGGCGATGGCGAAGCAAGGTCAGCACGTAGTTCGAAGTTCAACTGGTGGTTGGGCGGTGAAGAAGGCTGGCTCATCCAGAGCGAGCAGCGTGCACGACACCCAAGCCGAGGCGATCAAGGCTGCAACAAGGATCGCTCAGAATCAGAAGACGGAACTTTACATCCAGTGACGTGACCCCCAGCTTTCCCCCAGCTGGGATTAGAGCCGGGCGGTTGTTTTGCGCATAAGCGCGATTGAAGCAATGGGCTGCGTAGTGGAGCCCGTAGGGCGTAGCGAAGCAGGCCATTGCTTATCCAGTTCGGCGGCGAACGCCGCCGGTGTTGCGTAGCCAAGCGATGAGTGCGGTCGCTCCCGGTTGTAATCATCCACCCAGGCGGCGATCTCGACACGGGCATGGGCCATGCTCATGAACAGCGTCTCGTTGAGCAGTTCGTCCCGCATGCGACCGTTGAAGCTCTCGACATAGCCATTCTGCATCGGCCTTCCGGGCGCGATATAATGCCACTCGACGCCGATCTCGCCGCACCATGCCAGCACGGCGTTGCTGGTGAGCTCGGTTCCGTTGTCGCTGACGATCATGCCGGGCTTGCCACGCTGGGCGATCAGCTCGGTCAGCTCTCGAACGACACGGCGACCAGAGATCGACGTGTCCGGCACCGCTGCCAGACACTCCCTTGTCACGTCATCGACCACGTTGAGCACCCGGAACCTCCTGCCCGACGCCATCTGGTCGTGCACGAAGTCCAGGCTCCAGCGCTGGTTCGGTAAGGCGAGCACCGGAGCAGGTGCCCTCGTGCCGACTGCGCGCCTGCGACTGCGTCGACGCCTCACCGCCAAGCCTTCCTCCTTGTAGAGCCTCTGGGTCTTCTTCCGGTTGATCATGATCCCCTCCCGGCGCAGCAGGATGTGCGGACGGCGATAGCCGAACCGCCGTCGCTGGTTGGCCAGCTCGCGCAGCTTCTCACGCAGATCGGCGTCATCGCCCCGGGTGGAACGGTAACGCACGCTCTTGCGATCGGCATCGATGACACGGCACGCCCGCCGCTCGCTCATCCCGTGGCATGCCTGAAGATGAGCGACAGCTTCCCGCTGCGCGGCGGGCGTCAGAACTTTTTTGCCAGAAGATCCTTCAACGCCGCTTTGTCCAGCATCGTGTCGGCCAGCAGGCGCTTGAGCTTGGCGTTCTCGCTCTCGAGCTCCTTGAGCCGCCGGGCATCAGACACCTCCAGCCCACCATACTTCGACTTCCAGTTGTAGATCGTCGCTTCCGAAACCCCGTGTCGCCGGGCCAGGTCGGCGGTCTTCGCTCCCGCCTCCGCCTCCTTGAGCACGCCGATGATCTGCTCTTCTGAAAACCTCGTTCTCTTCATCTCGTCCGTCCTTCTGTCAGGGCCGGACTCTAATCCAACTTGGAGGAAAATCAGGGGGTCACGTCAATCTGCTCTGCTACCTGAAAATTGGTCCATTTCTGGATAGAGTTTTCGGCGATGGACTTCGCATCCTTGCCTAACCCAAGACTTTCGATTGCCCTTTAGGGCATCGTAATTCCAGGACTCATGAACGACGTAATGTTGCATTATAGGCGATTCATCCTTTCCCTGGCGACGACTGGAGTTGGCGCGCGGTGAACGAAAGCATGCGCGCTGCTATTTCTCGCTCACCCATCACGATGTCCGGAACGCCAAGCCGCTGCAGATGCTCGACTGTCCGTCGTCAAAACATTTGGCACAACTCGCGGCGTAGGATTGCGGAGTGCGGGCCTCGTCTGGGTTTGATGTTTAGGCGGCGAGCTTGCGGTGTTGCAAGCGCCGATGTTCGAGTGTCTTTCGCTTGATCCTTTCTCGTCGTTTGATGATGGCGGCAGCCCTGCCGAAGTAGGCATCGGCAGGCGTCACGTTGTCGAGGCTTTCGTGATAGCGCTGGTGGTTGTAATGCTCGA
>CANKZR010000008.1 GCA_947488625.1 uncultured Sphingomonadaceae bacterium
GTGCGGTTGGGGCAGCGTGGCCGAAGGCTATGCCCGCTTGCGGACGTCGTTGAGCATGGCGATCAGAGTGTCTGACGGCGGCTTGAAGCGTCCAGGGCTGATTTCCGGCCCGCCATGCGCAGCCAAAATCCGCAGCTTCTCCTCTGAATCGGCGCGCAGATATGTTTCGGTGCTCTGGATGCTGGCATGTCCAAGCCATAGTGCGACCTTGCGAATATCGCCTGTCGCTGCGAGCGTGTGCATCGCGCAGGAATGACGCAATACATGCGGCGTGACTCGTTTGCGCAGCAACGACGGCTGCTTCTTTGCTGCCGCGTTGACATGTTTGGCGAGACGGAATGCGAAGCCATCGCGGGTGATGGGCTGCCCGTTCGCGTTGAGAAATACCTCGGCGACCTCAGTCTCAGGACGGATGACAAGCCATGCGCGGAGTGCGGACTGGGTCTCTTTCCATAGCGGCAAGACCCGCTCGCGACGGCCTTTACCCATGATGTGGACCGTCGAGAGCGATCGATCCGGGAAATCGCGCAGTTGCAGCGACACGAGTTCCGATACCCGAAGCCCCGCTGCATAGGTCAAGTGCAGCATAGCGCGATCGCGCGTACCGAGCCGTGTCCGAGGATCGGGCGCGTCGAGTAATGCCTTGATCTCGGCCCGGTCGAGATAATCGATCAGCGTCTTGTTTGCCTTCTTGCTGGGGATCGATCGAACCCGAAGCGCCTGGTCAAGACACGCCGGAACCCGATACTCGATGTACCGGAAGAAGGATCTGATCGCAGCGAGCCTGCCATTGCGGGTCCGCACACAGCTGCCGCGCTCGACCTCGACATGGCCGAGAAAGGCCATGATCATGTCGGTGCCGAAATCCTCGATCTCGAGATCGGTCGGTCGACGCTTCAGCCGATCGGATGCGAACCGGACCAGCAGGACGAAGCAGTTGGCATAGGTCTTCACCGTATGCGGGCTTACGGCGCGTTCCCGCGGCAGATGTTCGCGCAGGAAGGCTGTGAGATGGGGAGCAAGCGCCGTCATGCCGCTTCTCCCAGATACAGATCCTCGCTCGCGGCAGCGATGTCGCGCAGCAGCACTGGCGTGGCTTCGAGATACCAGTAGGTGTTGGCGACCGAGGTGTGACCGAGATAGACACTGAGCGCGGCCATGTGATGCGTCACGGCGTCCCGGTCCGGCGAGCAGGACTCGAGCGAGCGTACGGCGAAGGTATGCCGCAAATCGTGAAGCCGCATACCTGCAGTCCCGGTTGGTCCACGATATCCGAGCTGTCGCGCCAGCCTGACGAACACGACGTGGGCGCGGACCTTATGGGGTGCTCTTCCCCGGATCGTCACGAACAGATCGTTGCCCGTGGCACCGAGCCTTGCCCGGGTTGCGAGATAGGCCTCGAGAGCCTGACGGATTGATGGCTGCAAGGCGATTAGGCGCTGCTTGCCGAACTTGCCGTCGCGGACGATCAGACCGTCTTCGACCAGATCGTCGCACTGTAGTGCTAGAGCTTCGGAAATCCTCAGACCGGTCGCCGCCAGCAGACCGAACAGGTAATGATAGGTGAAGGGACTGATCATGCCCTTGGGCGGAAGATCGAGCGCCGCCTTCATGATCGCCCGGACCTGTTCCGGTTGGATGATGTGCGGCGTTGGTCGCGGACGCTTCCCCCGGCCAAACACACCGGCGGGCGGAACCTGGTTGGCTGGATCCTCGGCATGGGCAAACAAGCAGAAGTTGCGCACGAAAGTGAAGCCGGTCCGCGCGGTGTTCTGCGAAGTCGTCGCTCGGCACCAGTCGTAGATGCGGTCGATACGGGTGTGGCTGTCTCCGAAGCCAGTCGCGTAGGTGCCGAACTTGCGAAGCAGGCGCTCCTGCTCGAAAAATTTGCGACCGAGGCTGCGATGCAAAGCGACGTACCGCGAAATCTGTGCGTTTATCATGACAGGTCTCCGGGCCAGGGTTGTGCGATCTTCAAGAGCATCGGCAGATCGGTCTTGGCGTAAATGGCGGTGGTCTCGGGCGAGCTGTGGCGCAGGATGGTCCCGATGGACTCCAGGCCTGCACCAGAGCGCAGCATGTTGGTTGCAAGCGAATGCCGGAATATGTGCGATCCGGTCGGCAGACCTTCGATCCCGCCGCGCTCGAGTGTGCGTGCAACGATGCCGGCGATCTCGGCTGACGAACTGAATGGCCGGAACGGGGCTTGCGAACGCAAGAACAGGTGCGCTTCGATGGCCGTCGGGCGGGCCGCAGCAAGATATGCCAGGATCGCGTCGCCAACACCCTGTGGCAATGGCAAACGATCCGGTCGACGCGTCTTGCCCTTGACCTTCAGATGGCCGGATCGCCAATCGATATCGTCGAGACGCATATCCCGAATATCTCCTGCTCGCAGGCCAAGTCTGGCAAGCAGGAGAATGATCGCCTTATCCCGAACTTCCACCGGCCGACCTGTCGGGCAGGCTGCAATGATCCTCTCGATCGTTGCCGGGTCGATGTAGCGCGGCAATGCCGAAAGCCGGTATCTCCGTACGGAAGGCATTGCGTGCAGCAGCGCTGGGCGGCATTGGCCTCGGCCAATAAGAAACCGAAGATAGCTCCTCATGATCGTGGCGAGCAGCGAAGCCGATCCCGGGATCTCCTTGCTGCGACGCTCGAACGCATCTCGCAGAGTGGCAGCATCCCATTGTGCCGGCGCGCCGAGCATGGGCATCAGCCGCTCAATCTCTGCCCGGTATCGCCGGATCGTCTCGTCGGTCACGCCTCGATCCTGCCTGAGCCAACCGACATATGCCGCGACCTGCGGATCTTCGACCACCTTCACCGCGACCGGAGCGATGGCGCGCCGATCACGAAGAAACTCAACGAAGTGCCGTGTGCAACGCCGCCGTCGCTTCCTGCCGGAAGTGGTCAGCTTGCCGCGCTTGCGGAAAACCGGGCACCGACAATCGTGATCGGCATACTGTTTGGTGACCGTGTCATCGACATCGGTCCATGGACATCGCGATACCCGCAGCCAGGCCGCGAAGTGCTCCGCCTCTGAACGGTAGGCTTGCGCCACCCCCTTCGCGAGTTGGAGGCCATCGATCATATGCGAATAGTCAGCAAGATGACGCCCGAGATCGTAAATCCCATCGGCTACGTCGATGTAACCCTGGTCTTCGAGAAACCGGACAAAGCGCCTGACACGCGCCGCAAGATCGGCCTTGTAGGCTGTCGCTTGCGCTGAATACCTTGGGCACCGGCATCGATGCTGCTCAAAACGGCGCACGATGCGATCATCAACCGTCCCGAGCGCAATCCCGCGTAGTCCCAGCCAACACAGAAAATGGCGGATCGCTGCGCTGTACAGGACCGCACAGGCGGTTCCCTCTTCAACCGACAGAGAGGAGAGGAATGCACTGAATAGGGCGTTAGTACTGGGCGGCTCTCCAACCCTGCTTGGTGCAGGCTGAAACGACACAAATGATCTTGTTGGCATGGTGGTTCCTTCGACATGTTGAGGTCGAAGGACCGGT
>CANKZR010000009.1 GCA_947488625.1 uncultured Sphingomonadaceae bacterium
TAAACATCAAACCCAGACGAGGCCCGCACTCCGCAATCCTACGCCGCGAGTTGTGCCAAATGTTTTGACGACGGACAATTATCTGGTTTTAGATAGTGACCGTCCGGAGATGGTCAGATTTTTCACTGAGTTCTGGTCAATATCGACGCGAAATGATTGGGCCGGCCAACGCTTGAAAGCAATGTACCAGCGGAATGTGGACGAAATTGCCAAAGTGTTGAGCTCGGAGCTCTCCGAATTTCCAGATTCATCGTTGCGAGCTCTCGCGCTAAGAATTATAGTGTATGTTGATGGTCTTATCGTCCATCTGCACAGCATGCGTCCTGACACTGAGCAGGCTGAGGCAGTGAAAAAAGAGGCCATTTCGACCCTGGAAGATTTGGTCGAGCAATTCTTGAGAAGCTGACGCTTTCAGCTAGTCGTTTGTTGTTGAGGCAACCCTCTCTATCGGGACGCGTCCGCGCAAGAATTGCGAGTGAGCTGGAAGCAATCTTCAACCCGCGCTAGCGAAGGGACTGCAATCACATGCTGACATCTAGTATGATCGATGCTGCTCGAACGATTGTTGAAGCCCGGCGAGAAGGTCGCGGCTTTTCGGGATACCCGGGTGATTTGCCTGGCAGCCTGTCGGAAGCTTACTCCGTCCAGACCGAAGCAATCTCGCTCTGGGATAAGCCAATAGCTGGCTGGAAGGTCGGTCGTATATCAGGAGACGACGAGAAGGAGTACGGTGAGAACCGGTTTGTAGGCCCCATTTTTGCCGACACAATTTGGCCGATTTCTGAAGGTGAGTTCGCATCTTTCCCGGTCATTCCAGAAGGCTCTGCCGCGTTGGAAGCGGAACTGATTGCCAGGGTTCAGGTGCCGCAACGCGGAGTTAATAGTGATTGGACCGCTAGGTCTGTTCTACAACATGTGCGTAATTGGCATGTCGGCCTAGAAGTTGCCGGCAGTCCACTGGCGGACATAGGGGAATTGGGCCCCTTGGTGTCGATTGCAGCTTTTGGCAATAACCTTGGACTGTTTTTGGGGCCGAAGCTTCCCTTCGCAATCGAAATTAATTCGGTGGAATGTACTGCGAATATCGGAGCAGAGCAGACTGGCCCAAATCGCGCAGCAGCCCTGCCCAACGGTCCGCTAGAAGCCATTGCATTTGCACTCAACAAGCTGAGCTCCTTGGGTCGCCTAGCGCCCACTGAAACGTTGATTTCTACTGGTGCGATCACTGGCATTCATCGTGTGGTAGTCGATCAGGAATGCCGGATAGTGTTCCAGCCCGGTGGGATATTGCATTGCCGTACGTCATTTTTGCCAAGTGCTGAGTTCGGTGCTTAAAGAGGTCCAGGCCTTGGAACTAAAGACGAATCATCGATGGGCTCGATCCATCCGATCGAAGTCGCAATTCGTTTCGCTAACTGAGGCCTAAGCGCGTGGGGTCAAGAGAACGCAAGTCGTCGCGCGAGGGTCACTTGATTCGGCTGACTGACGCGAGCCGCTTTGACTAAATGCCTAATCCGCCAATTTTGGATTTCCCCACTGACGACAATTTTTCATACTCATTTCATACGATGAGCAGTGGTTCTATCTAACCCACTGAAAAGATGGTTGGCGCGGCAAGTGCTCTGCCACCTGAAAACTGGACCGTTCGCAGTTAGAGTTTTCCGTCTGACGTGACCCCATGCTTTCCGCCAGCTGGGATTAGAGCCGGGCGGTTGTTTTGCGCATAAGCGCGGTTGAAGCAAT
>CANKZR010000010.1 GCA_947488625.1 uncultured Sphingomonadaceae bacterium
ACTACGGACGAAGTCAGGGATCTGCGCCGTGAGGCCCGCGATCTGAAGGAATGCGTGGCCGACCTCATCCTGGAGAACCGCTTGCTCAAAAAAAGCATGATCGCGGATGGGGGAGACGACGCATGAGATACCCCGCATCCGAGAAGCTGGAGATCATCAGGATCGTTGAGCAATCGCATCTCCCGGCCAAGCGCACGTTGGACCAGCTCGGCGTCGCACGGCGCACCTTCTACCGCTGGTATGACCGTTACCTTGAAGGCGGGCCGGAGGCGCTGGCAGACAGGTCATCGACGCCGATCCGCGTGTGGAACAGGATCGCACCCGAGGTTCAGGATCAGATCGTCGAGATGGCGCTGGAGCAGACTGACCTCAGCCCAAGGGAACTGGCGGTGCGCTTCACTGACGAGAAGCGCTACTTCGTGTCGGAAGCCACCGTCTACCGGCTGCTCAAGGCCCACGATCTGATCACCAGTCCGGCCTATACTGTGATCAAGGCGGCAGAGGCGTTCCACACCCAGACCACGCGCCCCAACGAGATGTGGCAGACCGACTTTACCTACTTCAAGATCATCGGGTGGGGCTGGGTCTACCTCTCGACCGTGCTCGACGATTACTCGCGCTACATCATCGCCTGGAAGCTCTGCACCACCATGCGAGCCGAGGACGTCACCGACACGCTCGACATGGCTCTGGCAGCCTCAGGCTGCGACCATGCCAATGTGCTGCACAGACCACGTCTGCTGAGCGACAACGGTCCCAGCTACATCGCCGGGGAACTGGCCGAATACATCGAAGCGAACCGGATGAGCCATGTGCGCGGTGCACCCTTCCATCCGCAGACCCAGGGCAAGATCGAGAGATGGCATCAAACGCTAAAGAACCGCGTGCTGCTCGAAAACTACTTCCTGCCTGGCGACCTCGAACAGCAGATCGAGGCGTTCGTCGAGCATTACAACCACCAGCGCTATCACGAAAGCCTCGACAACGTGACGCCTGCCGATGCCTACTTCGGCAGGGCT
>CANKZR010000011.1 GCA_947488625.1 uncultured Sphingomonadaceae bacterium
TCGGCCTTCCGGGCGCGATGTAATGCCACTCCACGCCGACCTCGCCGCACCATGCCAGCACAGCGTTGCTGGTAAGCTCGGTGCCATTGTCGCTGACGATCATGCCGGGCTTGCCGCGCTGTGCGATCAGCTCGGTCAGCTCGCGAACGACACGGCGACCAGAGATCGAGGTGTCCGGCACCGCTGCCAGGCACTCCCGGGTCACGTCATCGACCACGTTGAGCACGCGGAACCGTCTTCCCGAAGCCATCTGGTCGTGCACAAAGTCCAGGCTCCAGCGCTGGTTCGGCAGCGCCAGAACCGGAGCAGGTGCCCTTGTGCCAACAGCACGCCTGCGGCTACGTCGTCGCCTCACTTCCAGCCCTTCCTCACGGTAGAGCCTCTGGGTCTTCTTGCGGTTGATCATGATCCCCTCCCGGCGCAGCAGGATGTGCAGACGGCGATAGCCGAACCGGCGACGCTGGTTGGCCAGCTCGCGCAGCTTCTCCCTAAGTTCTGCATCGTCATCTCGCTTCGAACGGTAACGCACGCTCTTGCGATCGGCATCGATGACACGGCACGCCCGCCGCTCGCTCATCCCATGGCACGCCTGGAGATGAGCCACAGCTTCCCGCTTCGCGGCGGGCGTCAGAACTTTTTTGCCAGAAGATCCTTCAACGCAGCCTGATCAAGCATCGCATCGGCCAGCAGCCGCTTAAGCTTGGCGTTCTCGCTCTCGAGCTCCCTCAGCCGCCGGGCTTCGGACACCTCCAGCCCGCCATACTTCGACTTCCAGTTGTAGATCGTCGCTTCCGACACTCCGTGCCGCCGGGCCAGGTCAGCAGTCTTCGCACCCGCCTCCGCTTCCTTCAGCACCCCGATAATCTTCTCTTCTGAAAACCTCGTTCTCTTCATCTCGTCCGTCCTTCTGTCAGGGCCGGACTCTAATCATACTTGGAGGAATATCAGGGGGTCACGTCA
>CANKZR010000012.1 GCA_947488625.1 uncultured Sphingomonadaceae bacterium
TTGGCCAGCTCGCGCAGCTTCTCACGCAGATCGGCGTCATCGCCCCGGGTGGAACGGTAACGCACGCTCTTGCGATCAGCATCGATGACACGGCACGCCCGCCGTTCGCTCATCCCATGGCGGGTCTGGAGATGAGCGACAGCTTCCCGCTGCGCGGCGGGCGTCAGAACTTTTTTGCCAGGAGATCCTTCAGCGCCGCCTTGTCCAGCATCGCATCGGCCAGCAGCCGCTTGAGCTTCGCGTTCTCGCTCTCCAGCTCCTTGAGCCGACGGGCATCAGACACCTCCAGCCCACCATACTTCGACTTCCAGTTGTAGATCGTCGCTTCCGACACTCCGTATCGACGGGCCAGGTCGGCGGTCTTCGCACCCGCCTCCGCTTCCTTCAGCACGCCAATGATCTGTTCCTCCGTAAACCTCTTGTGCTTCATCGTCCGTCCTTCTGTCAGGGCCGGACTCTAATCATACTTGGAGGAAAATCAGGGGGTCACGTCA
>CANKZR010000013.1 GCA_947488625.1 uncultured Sphingomonadaceae bacterium
GCCAGCACGGCGTTGCTGGTGAGCTCGGTTCCGTTGTCGCTGACGATCATGCCGGGCTTGCCACGCTGGGCGATCAGTTCGGTCAGCTCACGAACGACACGGCGACCAGAGATCGAGGTATCCGGCACCGCTGCCAGACACTCCCTCGTCACGTCATCGACCACGTTGAGCACGCGGAACCGCCTGCCAGACGCCATCTGATCGTGCACAAAGTCCAGGCTCCAGCGCTGGTTCGGCAGCGCCAGAACCGGAGCAGGAGCCCGCGTGCCAACAGCACGCCTGCGGCTTCGTCGTCGCCTGACCGCCAAGCCTTCCTCCTTGTAGAGCCTCTGTGTCTTCTTCCGGTTGATCATGATCCCCTCCCGGCGCAGCAGGATGTGCAGACGGCGATAGCCGAACCGCCGTCGCTGGTTGGCCAGCTCGCGCAGCTTCTCACGCAGATCGGCGTCATCGCCCCGG
>CANKZR010000014.1 GCA_947488625.1 uncultured Sphingomonadaceae bacterium
GTGACGTGACCCCCAGCTTTCCCCCAGCTGGGATTAGAGCCTAGCCGCTTTGTTGCGCATGAGCGCGGTTGAAGCAATGGGCTGCGTAGCGGAGCCCGTAGGGCGTAGCGAAGCAGGCCATTGCTTATCCAGTTCGCCGGCGAATGCCGCCGGTGTTGCGTAGCCAAGGGATGAGTGTGGTCGCTCCCGATTGTAGTCATCCACCCAAGCCGCGATCTCGACACGGGCATGGGCCATGCTTAAGAACAGCGTCTCATTGAGCAGTTCGTCCCGCATCCGGCCGTTGAAGCTCTCGACATAGCCATTCTGCATCGGCCTTCCGGGCGCGATATAATGCCACTCGACGCCGATCTCGCC